>NZ_RKLN01000009.1 GCF_004011835.1 Rhodococcus spongiicola | reverse complement strand
GACCTCCGGGAACACCGTCCGCAACGCCTCGTGCCGGCCCACCACATCGACCATCGCCGCCCGCAACCCGGCCACATCCAACGACCCCGACAACCGGATCGCCATCGGAATGTTGTTCACCGCCGACTCCGGATCGAACCGGTTCAGGAACCACATCCGCTGCTGCGCCAACGACAACGGCACCCGATCCGGACGCGGACCGGCCACCAACGCCTTCCGCGCACCCCCACCGGCATGCCGCTCGACCGCGACCGCCAACGCGCCGACCGAGGGCGCCTCGAACAACACCCGCACCGGCACCTGCGCATCCAACGCAGCCCCCAGACGCGAAACCACCTGCGTCGCGACCAGCGAATTACCACCCAGAGCGAAGAAGTCGTCATCCAAACCGACCCGCTCGACACCGAGAACCTCCCCGAACACACCCGCCACGATCTCCTCGACCGGCGTCGTCGGAGCCCGGAACTCGCGGGCCTGAACCGTCGGCGCCGGCAACGCCCGCCGATCCAGCTTGCCGTTGACGTTGAGCGGAAGCCGATCGAGCACGACGAACACCGACGGCACCATGTACGACGGCAACACCCGCGCCAGAACCGATTCGACCTCGGACACATCGAGCGCCCCGGCATCGGCGGCGACGACGTACCCGACCAGACGCTCACCGAGCACCTCGTCCGCCCACACCGTCACCGCGGCCTCCGCGACCGCGTCCTGAGCACGCAACGCCGCCTCGATCTCACCGAGCTCGATCCGGAACCCACGCACCTTCACCTGGAAATCGGCGCGGCCGACGTAATCGAGGGTCCCATCCGGCCGCCACGCAACCACATCCCCGGTCCGATACATCCGCTCACCACCGGCGGCGTACGGATCGGCGACGAACCGGTCCGCCGTCAACCCCGCCCGCGCGAAATACCCACGCGCCAACTGGGCCCCGGCCAGATACAACTCACCCGGCACCCCCACCGGCACCGGACGCAACCGGTCATCGAGCACCAGAAGCCGCGTGTTCCACTCCGGGCCACCGATCGGCACCGCCGACCCCGACACCTCCCCGACGAGCTGCGCGGTCACCGACACCGCCGCCTCCGTCGGCCCATACAAGTTGAACAACCGCGCCGACGACGCCCCCGCGAACCGCGCCGCGGTATCGACCGGCAACACCTCACCGATCGCCAACACCCGCACCAACGACCCCGGCAACCGATCACCCGACTCGACCAACAACGCCTGCAACATCGACGGCACCACATGCAACGTCGTCACCGACTCACGCCGCATCACCGCGTTCAAATACCCCGGATCCCGATGCCCGTCCGCATCCGCGACCACCAACCGGCCACCCGAGGTGAGCGCCGACCAGAACTCCCACACCGACAAATCGAACGTCGCAGCCGTCTTCAACAACGCCGCATCACCCGAACCGAGCCCGAACTCCACCCGCTTCCACTCGAGCTGATTCACGATCGCCGCATGCGCAACCGCCACACCCTTCGGCCGCCCCGTCGACCCCGACGTGAAAATCACATACGCCGTGTTCGACGCCCGCAACGGCGCCACCCGCTCGAGGTCGGCGACCGGACCATCAACCAGGCCGGTCTCGTCGAACGAATCGACATGCACCACAGGAACATCGGAGCCGGGATCGAACCCGTCCCGGGTGGTCGAGAGGACCAGCACCGGATCCGCCGTGTCGAGGATGTAGCCGACCCGCTCGACCGGATGATCCGGATCGACCGGCACATACGCGCCACCGGCCTTCGCGACCGCGTACATACCCACGACCAACTCCACCGACCGCCGCATCGCCAACGCCACCCGCGACTCCGGACCCACCCCCGCGGCGATCAACAGCCGCGCAAGCCGGTTCACCCGCGCATCGAACTGCCCGTACGTCAGCCGCTCCTCACCGGCGACGAGCGCCGGCGCCGCCGGCGCCGCCGCGACCCGCGCATCGAACAGATCCACCAACGTCGCCGACCCATCCACCCGGCGCCCGGTCTCGTTCCAACCCTCGAGCACCACACCACGCTCGTCGGCGTCGATCATCTCGAGATCCCCGACCGGTGTCGCCGCATCGGCCACCACCGCCCGCAACATCCGCGCATACATCCGCGCGAACCGCCGCGCGGTGTCCTCGGTGAACAGATCCGTCGCATAAGTGAATTCGATTGCCAGATCCGCCGGATTCCCGGTCTCGTCGACACTGTCGACGACCGTCACATGCAGATCGAACTTCGCCAGATCCGTCTCGACCTCGAGCGGCGCCACCTCGAGACCAGGCAACTCGAGCGCACCGATCCGCATGTTCTGGAACGAGAACCCGACCTGGAACAACGGATGCCGCGACGCCGACCGAACCGGATTGAGCACCTCCACCAGACGCTCGAACGGCAGATCATCATGCGCATACGCATCCAGATCCACCTCACGCACCCGCGACAACAACTCCGTGAACGACTCCGCCGGATCCACCTGCACCCGGAGTGCGAGGGTGTTGACGAACATGCCGGCCAGGTCCTCGAGTGCCGGCTGACCACGACCGGCGATCGGGGTGCCCACCACGATGTCCCGCGACCGCGACAACCGCGCCAGCAACACCGACAACACCGCATGCATCACCATGAACGAGCTCGCACCCCGAGCCCGACCCAACTCCACCAAAGCCCGATGCGTATCCGCATCCACCTCTGCGGCGACCGTGGCACCCGCATACGACTGCTGCGCCGGACGCGGACGATCCACCGGCAGATCCAACTGATCCGGAATACCCGCCAACTGCCCACGCCAGTACCCGATCTGACGCGCAATCACCGACTCGGCGTCGTCCTCCGAACCCAGCACCTCCTGCTGCCACAACGCATAATCCGCGTACTGCACCGCAAGCGGCTCCCAGCCGGGAGCCGCCCCGGCGGTCCGCGCCGTGTACGCGGTCATCACATCCCGGATCAGCGGGCCGGTCGACACACCGTCCGACGAGATGTGGTGCACCACGAACACCAGCACGTGCTCGGTCGGCGACACCTCGAACAGCCGCACCCGCAGCGGCGCCTCGGCCGTGACGTCGAATCGTGTGGTGGCGACCTCGATCACCCGGTCACGGACCTGGTCGGCCGGGACCTGCTCGGGACCGAGATCCCACCCCGCCAGCGCCTCCTCGACCGACAGCACCACCTGGTAGCCGATGCCGTCGACCTCCGGGTACCGGGTCCGCAACGACTCGTGCCGGCCGATGACATCGACGATGGCCGTCCGCAGCGCGTCCACATCCAAACCGCCCGACAACCGGATCGCGAACGGGATGTTGTAGGCCGCGGACTCGGGTTCGAGACGGTTGAGGAACCACATCCGTCGCTGCGCCAGCGACAGCGGCACCCGATCCGGACGTGGACCTGCGACAAGGTCCGGATAGGCATCGTCACCGGAGGCGTTGTCGATGTGCGCGGCCAGTGCCTCGACGGTCGATGCTCCGAACACGACGCGGACGGGGATCTGGGCACCCGCGGTCGCCGACAGTCGTGAGACGACCTGCGTCGCCATCAGGGAGTTTCCGCCGAGTTCGAAGAAGTCGTCGTCCCGTCCGACCCGCGGGGTGTCGAGGACCTCGGCGAACACGGCGGCGACGAGTTCCTCGGTCGAGGTAATGGGGGCGCGGAACTCCTTGGCTTCGAACACCGGTTCCGGCAGCGCCTTCCGGTCGAGCTTGCCGCCTGGAGTCAATGGGATCTCGTCGAGCACCATCACGGTCGCGGGCACCATGTGCCGCGGCAGGGAACGCCCGACGAAGTCGATCAGCGCGGCAGTGTCGATCTCACGACCGGATGCCGGATGCACATAGGAAACGAGAACCTTGCTACCCGTTGATGACTCGTGGGCCACGCTTGCGGCGAAGTCGACGTCGTCGTGAGCGGCGAGCGCGGCGTCGATCTCGCCGAGCTCGATGCGGAAGCCGCGGATCTTCACCTGGTCGTCGGAACGTCCGACGTACTCGATCTGTCGGTCCGAGTTCCAGCGCACCACGTCGCCGGTGCGGTACAGCCGAGTACCGGCATCTCCGAACGGGTTCGCAACGAAGCGTTCCGAGGTCAGCCCAGGGCGCCCGAGGTAGCCGCGGGCTATGCCGGCGCCGCCAAGGTACAGCTCGCCCGGGACTCCTGCGGGAACGGGCCGCAGACGTTCGTCGAGGACGTACGCCATGGCGCCGCGGATGGCGCGCCCGATCGTCACAGGCTCGCCCGGCACCAACGCATCGGAGATGTTCGACGCCACCGTCGCCTCGGTCGGACCGTACGCATTGAACATCCGCCGCCCACCAGTAACCCACCGGGCCACCAGCTCCGCCGAACACGCCTCACCACCGACAACCACCACACGCAGCGCATCCAGACCCGACGGATCAACCGACGCCAACGCCGCCGGCGTCACGAACGCATGCGTGACCCCCTGCACCCGAAGAAGCTCCGCCAACTCGTGGCCACCGTAAATCGACGTCGGCGCGATCACCATCGTCGCACCCGCCCCGAACGCCATCAGCAACTCGAGAACCGACGCATCAAAACTCGGCGACGCGAAATGCAACGTCCGCGCACCCGCCTCGAGGCCATACCGCTCCACCTGCTCGGCCGCGAACGCCGCCAACCCCGTGTGCGTAACCACCACACCCTTGGGCACACCCGTCGAACCCGACGTGTAGATCACGTAGGCGGGATCGGCGTCGGTCAGCGTGCGTGTGCGGTCGGCGAACGTGATCGGATCGGCCGAGTGCGCGGCGAGGACACTTTCGAATTCCTCGTCGAGGGTGAGCCACTCGACGCCGTCCGGGAGCGAAGCCCGTGCCTCAGAGGTGGTGATTCCGATGACGGCGCCGGAATCGGTGACCATGTGTGCGACGCGATCGGCGGGGTAGTTCGGGTCGACGGGGACGAAGGCGGCGCCGGCCTTCGCTACACCCCACACCGATGACACCGATTCGATGGAGCGAGGAATGGCGACGGCGACCAGGTCGCCGGGTCCGATACCGCGTTCGATCAGCACTCGGGCCAGTCGTGAGGACCAGGCATCGAGATCCTCGTACGAGCGATTGCGGTCGCCGCACACAAGGGCGGTGGCGGAGGGGTCGCGTTCGACAGCGGCTGCCAACAGTTGGGGCAGCGTCGTCGCGCTCGACCGGCTCCGGCGTGCCGGCCGTTCTCTGCGTTCGGGACGCCGACGTCTGGTCCGCTTGCCCTCGCCGCTGTCCGCACTGTCCACTGCGCTCGACTCCAAACCCTGATCACTCATGCGGACCTGACACCTCGTGTATCGCTCGTCGGCATTTCACTACGCACCACGGTGGCTCTTTCCCCTAGCACCTACATCGCTCGGCGGACAATCCGCCATTATCGCCTCAGGCCGTCCACGTTTCTGTGTCGGCAATCACCCGCGCGATGTTCGGCATCTGCCCGGACTGTTGGCCACCGGTCAATATCAGAACCTCGAGGTCTTCGAGTTCTTCCAGGTCGAGGCCGAGTGCTTGCTGCTCCGGCATGAACGCGTGGGTAACCCATTCGTCCGCCAGAAGGTCGGTAATCTCACCCTCGGCTACCCCGGTGACGACCGTCGCCGCACCCGCAGTCATGGCCAAGAGCAGTTCCATGGCCGACCAACTACTGCTCAGGGTTTCGGTGCACGCCGTGCGCGACTCGTAGGTGATGTCGAAGCGCGCGCGGTCCCGGTCGGCCAGGGCCACGATGTGCCCGTGAGTGAGAACGGTGCCGTCGAGTCCGACGACAGCGGGGTCTTCGGGCCTCAGGCGCGTAATCCTCTCGGCATAGGTGACCGGTCGGCTGGACTGCGCGTCGATCTGAGCGCGGCTCGTGTCGAGCACGATCCACGCAACTCCGTCGGGAAGCGCCGCGACGTTGGCCGTGGTCGTGATGCCAACCTTCGCCTCGAGCTCGAACGTCAGAGTCTCCGAGTTCGTAGCAGGGCCAGCGTCCTCCGCTTCGACAAGCGTGAGCGCCGCGCCGGACTCGAGCACGGCCCACACCGCGACGACCATGTCCGCTGATCGCGGCACGGCGACAGGCACGCGGTGGCCCGGACCGACTCCTTCCGCGATCAGGACCCGAGCCAGGCGTGCCGCCTGCTGCGCGAGGTCGCTGTAGGTGGTTTCCTCTCCGTTGTCGGAGAGCGCGGGTGCCTCGGGGTCGGCTTCGACGACCGATGCCAGGATCTGCGGCACCGTGCTGTCGCTCGGTAGCACCGCATCCCCGGTGTCGCTCGATGTCTCATCGGCCACCGGCTCGCCCAGCAGCTGTGCTCGTTCCTCGTCGGAGGCGATTTCGATGTCGCCGACGACTGCCAACGGGTCCGCGGCGACAGCCTCGAGCACGCGCACGAAGCGCTGTCCGAATGTGACCGCCGTCGATTCGTCGAACAGGTCCGTGGCGTAGGTCACCAGCGCTTCCAACTCCCCGAGCGGCGTCGGGATGAGGGTGAGTTGGAGGTCGAACTTCGCTACCGAATCGACGTCCGGAACGACGTCGACCGTCAAGCCCGGCAGCTCGAGGCTCGCCCGCTGCTGGTTCTGGAACGAGAGCACCGTCTGGAAGAGCGGGTGTCGTCCGGTCGAGCGGGCCGAGGCCGGCGCGACGGCCCCGACGACGCTTTCGAAAGGCACGTCCGCGTATGAGAACGCACAGAGGTCCGTCTCGCGGGCCACTGCAACGACCTCCGCGAACGTCATCGCCGACGAAAGTTCGGTGCGCAGAGCGAGCGTGTTGACGAACATCCCGGCCAGGTCGTCGAGTACGGCCTCTCCCCGGCCCGCGACCGGTGTGCCGACGGTGACGTCCCACGTTCCACTGAGCCGAGCCAGCAGCACTGAGAGTGCGCTGTGCGCGACCATGAACAGCGACGAGCCCTGCTCCTGGGCAAGCGACTCGAGCGCGGAGTGGAGGTCGACGGGGATCGTGAAGGCGATCTCGGCTCCGTGCATGGACGGCTCAGCCGGGCGGGGCCGGTCCGTCGGCAGCTCGAGCGCCTCGGGTGCACCGGCCAGGGTTCGTTCCCAGTATTCGAGCTGCGCGGCAGCGACCGTACCCGGCTCCTCGGCAGAGCCGAGAACCTCCCGCTGCCACAGCGCGTAGTCCGCGTACTGCACAGGGAGCGGCGACCACTGCGGAGCCTCGCTTTGGCAGCGGGCCGCATAGGCGATCATCAGGTCCCGCGCCGTCGGTGCCATGGACAGCCCGTCCGCGCTGATGTGGTGAACCACGAAGACGAAGACGTGGACGTCGTCCGAGAGCCGGAACAGGCCAGCCCGCAACGGGGCTCGACTTGTCACGTCGAACCCACGGCCGAGCAGGTCCATCATCCGGGCACGCAGGTCGTCCTCGCCCTCGACGACGACCTGAGCGAGATCCAGGTCGGCGCTGTCCGCGGGAACGATCACCTGGTGCGGGCCGTCGGCGTCCTCCGGATAGTACGTCCGCAGCGATTCGTGCCGTACCACGAGGTCCTGCAGCGCAGCCTGCAGTGCGTCTGTATCGAGCCGTCCGGTAAGCCGCAATGCGAATGGGATGTTGTAGGCGGCGGACTCGGGTTCGAGACGGTTGAGGAACCACATCCGCTGCTGCGCGAGCGAGAGTGGGATCCGGTCCGGACGCGGACCGGCCACCAACGCCTTCCGGCCGCCGC
>NZ_RKLN01000008.1 GCF_004011835.1 Rhodococcus spongiicola | reverse complement strand
GTGTGGCCGAGTTGGTGTACACCTTCGATTCCGTTGGACCGCACGAGATCCACGTCGTCTACTCCGGTGGCCCGGGTGTGGAGGGCTCGACCTCGCAGGTGCAGGTGCTCGACGTCACCGAGTCCGGTGACTCGGGTGAAGGTTCGTTGGGCAGCCTGGACATCGCGGATATCGCGGGCGTCCTGGGCATCCTGGGCGTCCTGGGCAGCTTGGGCGACTGATTCACAGTCCTGACGGCTGACGCATGAACAGGCTGTGGGCCTCTGCCCGGGCAGGGGCCCACAGCCTTCATGGACACACGAGCATCTGGGTCCTTGAAACTCCCTGATTCCGCTCATCCGCAAAAGAAAGCGACTGAGCGTTTTGTCCGAAAAGTTGACACACGTTCCAGTTTTGCCAGCTATCGTGCTCGGGCACGGGTGTTGAACCCGCTGAGCACTTTTCGATTGTTCTTTTAGGAGTCCGGTGAATCCCTCTTTAGCGAAGCGCTGCGCCGCAGCGCTCACAGGTGCCGCCCTGACGATGGGCGTGATGCTGGTCGCCGCCCCTGCGGGTGCGGAAACGTCCACTCTCGAGTTCAAGAACACTTGTAGGGCTACCCCCGGTATCGTCAGTCCGGTCGACCAGACTCGAGACACTGCGATCACTGTCGATGCGCCTACGACCGTGGCGCCGGGTGAGACCTTCTCCTTCCGGTTGCAGACCGGCGGCCAGTTCTACCCCGACACGGAATCCATTGCGACGACGACGTATCTGACGCGGCTCAAGAACGACTACGAGATCCCCGCGAACGCCACCTTCGTCAGTGCGGAGATCGTCCCGAACACGGGGATCCATTTGGAGGGCGTACCGCCGAGTGTGATCCGGGTCAACGACGACGGACTGCCCGACGCGAACGGCAACATTCTGCGGATCTCCGGCAACAACGAGGTGATTGCCAACGGTGCCTCGAACAGCAAGAGCAAAAAGGGTGGGATCACCGCTACCAAGACCAAGAGGGATCTAGACGGCAACCCGACTTCGAACGGTGATTCCTGGTTCCGGATGCCGGCTATCGAAGTGACCATGGTGGCCGGTCAGTCCGGCGTCATCGAGCCGAAGCTCCGCACGAGCGGAGACGCGGGCAAGTTCGACAACGACAAGAATTTCAGCACGCAGTTGGCGCTCGCAGATGCGGGGATCTTCGGCGATCAGTGGACGCCGACACGCTGCAGCCCCCGCAACTCGGCGTCGAGCGGTCTCAATGCCGGGGCAGGGCCGCTGGCAACCATCGAGATCGTCGCCATCGAGACATCCACCACGCTGACCGTCCCGGACACCACGCCGACCGGCACCTCCGTGCAGCTCAGTGCGACGGTGGAACCGGCCGACGCATCGGGCACTGTGCAGTTCAAGGACAACGGCGACGCGATCGGCGCACCGGTTCACGTGTCCAACGGCACCGCGACCCTGGAGCATTCGTTCGGTACCCTCGGCGCCCATAGCATCACCGCCGAGTTCTCGAGCACAACGGGTTTCGCGTCGTCGACGTCGGAGGCACGGACAGTGACGGTGACGCCGCCCGCCGTGGCGACCACGACGTCGGTCACGGTGCCGCCGACCGCGACCAGTGGTCTCGCTGTCGATCTCGTCGCGGCAGTGACCCCGCCCGGCGTCGACGGAACGGTGCAGTTCAAGGACGGTGACACCGAGATCGGGGATCCCGTTCCGGTCGCCGGGGGTATCGCGACGCTCTCGCATGCCTTCACGACGACGGGTGACCACAGCATCACCGCGGCCTTCTCGGGCAGTGCGGCCTACGCGCCGTCGACCTCGGGTGCGCGCGTGGTAGCCGTCTCGGAGCCGCTACCGGACGCCGTGGCGACCACCACTGAACTCACCGCGCCCGCCACCACAGAGGTCGGTGCGGAAGTGACGTTCTCGGCCACCGTTTCCCCGACCCCCGTCGACGGCACCGTGCAGTTCCGTGACGGCGCAACGAATCTCGGATCACCGATTCTGGTCGTGGACGGCGTCGCGAGTCTCTCGCATACCTTCATCCGAGGCGGATCGCACCCCATCACCGCGGTCTACAGCGGAGGTGTGGGTTCGCTGGGTTCGACAGCTACTCCAGTGACCGTGGAAGTAACGGCGACGAACATCGGCACCGCCACGTTGCTCAACGCGCCCGGTGAGGCGAAGATCGACAAGCCGGTGGACCTGTGGGCGAGCGCGTTCGACCTGTGGGACGGAGCCCCGGTACCCGAGGGGGGCACGGTGCAGTTCCGTAACGGCGGGGCTCTCATCGGAGGCCCGGTTCCCGTGGTCGACGGTTTCGCCAAGCTGACGCACACCTTCGACTCGACTGGCGTACACACGATTTCGGCAGAGTTCAGCGGAGTGGGTGTCTTCGAAGGCTCGACCACCGACTCTCAGGACATCAATGTGACAGTGCCGTCGGCCGCTGATCTCGCGACGGCAACCGAACTGGGATTGCCGGCAGTCGGTACTGAGGGTGAGCCAATGATCCTCGACGCGCGCGTCGTCGCCCCACAGACCCCGAACGGCACCATTCAGTTCTTCGCGGGTGACAAGCCGCTCGGCGAGGCAGTGCAACTCGTCGATGGATACGCAAGCCTCACGCACACGTTCGCCGAGGCCGGATCCTACGAGATCACCGCAAAGTACAGCGGCGCAGCTGGATTCACGGAGTCGACATCCGTCCCCGGAACCCTTGTGATCAACGAGGTCTCGAGCTCGCTCGGCACCATGTTCGGTTCGTGAGCGGAGATGACGATGCGACAGGAAATTTCGAAGGCAGCGACAGCGCGAGAAGGACGGGCGATCGGGATGACTGGTAGGACGAGTCGGCGGCTGACCGCCGGTGCGGCCGTGGCCGCGCTGTCAGCAACCCTCCTCGGAGGATTCAGTCCGGGTGTGGCCAGTGCGGCATCGGAAACGGTGTCGTGGTCGGACGCCTCCACCCACTTCACCCGCACGATCAGTGACACGACGGCGTCGGTGGGTCAGATCATCGAGGTGAAGACGAAGATCGAACGTACCGGTTCCGTCGTGACCCTCTCAGAGGTTACGGACTTCCGTCCGGCGTGCTGGGAGTTCGTGAGCAGCAACCGGTCCAACCCGATAGTGGAGGAGACCTACACCCGGGTGCGGGGGTCGTGGACTGTCTGGCCGAACCTCAGCCCGAACTCGCAGACCTTCACGTTCGAGTATCGGGTGACCGCCGAATGCGAGCGCGACACTCCGTTGGACAACGGGATGGGCTACGTCATCGGCATTCGCGCCAACGACTTCCAGACCAAGGGTCCGGCGGTCACGGTGGCCAAGGACACCACCACGACATCACTGTCCGCGACGACCGACCCGGTGGTAGTGGGTCAGGTAGTGACGTTGACCGCCACGGTGACCGGTGGCGCGCAGGGTGATCCGGTGGACTTCTACGACGGGGACACGAGGATCGGTTCCAGCGAGCTGGATGCGTCGGGTGTGGCGACGTATGACTGGGCGCCCCCGCCAGGCGCCCGGTCGGTCCAGGCGAAGTTCCCTTCCACCGCTACGGCGAAGTCGTCGGAGTCGGCCGTGCAGACGGTGCAGGTGAACGAACCCGTGTCGACGGGTGTCGTCGTGTCGGTCCCCGGAACGGCTGTGGCCGGTGAGGCGGTCGATCTGACCGTGCAGTTGTCGCCGACGGACGCGCAGGGCACGGTGCAGTTCGCAGACAACGGGGCTCCGATCGGGGACCGGGTTGAGGTCGTGAACGGGGCGGCGACCCTGCCGTACACGTTCACCGCCGGGCAGCACAGCATCACCGCGGAGTTCTTCGGCGGGCTTGGGTTCACGAACTCGACCGCAGCGCCGCAGACGGTGGTAGTGACCGATGCGGAGACCACCGCGGCCGTCACCGCGCCCCAGGCGGCGCGGACCGGTGACCCCGTGACACTCTCGGCGTCGATCAGTCCGACGCCGACGGGTGGAACCGTGCAGTTCAAGGACGGCCTCGCCAACATCGGTGCGCCCGTCGAGCTCACGGACGGAACCGCGATTCTCGAGCACACGTTCACGTCCGTCGGAAGCCACGAGATCACCGCCTACTACTCGGGAACGGCAGGCTTCGCGCCCTCGACCGCACCCGCTCAGTCCGTGTCCGTCACCGACCCGGTGGTGGCTCCCCGAGACACCGTGACCCTGCTCAGTGTTCCCGGAGAGGCCAAGACCGATGAGGTCGTCGACCTGTGGGTGACCGTCCTGGACGCCGCTGGGGAGCCCGTCGAGGGAGGAACCGTCCAGTTCCTTACCGCAGGCCAGGACCTGGGTGACCCGGTAGCGGTGAGCGACGGTGTCGCGCGGTTGCCGCACACGTTCACTGAAGTTGGCACGCATGCCATCTCGGCGGTGTTCTCCGGCACGGAAGCGCACGACGGTTCCACCACGGTGACTCGGCACGTGAACGTGTCGAGGCCGACAGTGGTCGACGTCGACACCGCGACGGCGCTGACCGTGCCCGCGTCGGCAGTGGCCGATGACACCGTGACGTTGTGGGCGTCGGTGGTGTCGTCCGTGCCGGTCGAGGGAACGATCCAGTTCTTCGACGGTGAGACCCCGATCGGAGAGACGGTCGATCTGGTCGACGGCACCGCGACACTCGACTACGCGTTCTCGACCACGGGTGCTCACTCGATCACCGCGGTCTACTCGGGTGCGGAGGGGCTGAAGGGCTCGACCTCGGAGCCTCGGACGCTCGACGTCGTTTCTGTCGATTCCGGTACCGGTAGCCTGGCTGGACTTCCCTTCGGGTCCTGAGGGATCGGCGCGGTTGCATAGCAGCCTCCCCGATCTGACGTAGCGAAGAGTTCGAGGCCCCCGGCGTGCACGCCGGGGGCCTCGTCTCGTCTGTTCGTCCGTGCAGGGGTCGGGAAGTGTCTCGCCCACGAGCGGCCGACTAGGCTTCAATCTGTGGAACCCTTCTACCGAACGATCATCGGCCTAGCCCGCACCGTGTTCGCAGGCCAGGGGCTGAAGTTCACCGTCACCGGCGAGGAGCACATTCCCGCGACGGGAGGTGCGGTGATCGCCATCAACCACACCGGCTACATGGACTTCACCTACGCGGGTCTGCCGGCCCGCGCCGTCAAGCGCTATGTCCGGTTCATGGCGAAGAACGAGGTGTTCGTTCACAAGATTTCCGGCCCGATGATGCGCGCGATGAAGCACATCCCCGTCGACCGAGCCGCGGGTGGCGAGTCCTATCGGGCCGCGGTGCAGGCGCTGCGGGACGGTGAACTGGTAGGCGTGTTCCCGGAAGCGACTATCAGCCGAAGTTTCGAACTCAAGGGCTTCAAGTCCGGTGCTGCCCGCATGGCGATCGAATCGGGGACCCCGGTGGTCCCGATGGTTATCTGGGGCTCGCAGCGGGTGTGGACCAAGGGCTACCCGAAGCGTCTGGGCCGGACCAACACTCCGATCTCCATCGCCGTCGGGGAGCCGATCGCGCCGTTCGAGCCGGCGTCGGACATGACGGCGCTTCTGCACACGCGGATGGAAGAACTGCTGCGCGGCGTGCAGGCGAGCTATGAGCACCCGGCGGACGAATACTGGGTGCCGGCGCGACTCGGTGGTGGGGCGCCGACCCTCGAGGAAGCCAACGCAATGGATGCGGCGGACGCCGAAGCGAAGGCTGCACGACGCAGCAAGGAGACCGAGGGGAAGTAGTCGTGGAGCCGGTCTATGCGGCAGTGGAGTGGGCCGCGCAAGGCATGAGCACCTTTCAGGGCCTTCGGTTCACGCGCGTCGGCGTCGAGAACCTGCCGCGTGATGGTGGGGCGGTGCTGGCCATCAACCACACCGGCTACCTCGACTTCGTGTCGATCGGGCTCACCGCACGCAGTCGGGGTCGTCGAATCCGCTTCATGGCCAAGGCAGAACTCGCCGACAATCCGGTTCTGAGGTTTCTGATGCGTAATACCCGCACGATCGCGGTGGATCGCGCCGCCGGCACCGCGTCGTATCGTTCGGCGGTCGAGGCGCTGAAGGCCGGTGAGCTGGTCGGTGTCTATCCGGAGGGCACGATCAGCCGGAGTTTCGAACTCAAGAAGTTCAAGTCCGGTGCAGCACGGATGGCGCTCGAGGCCGGAGTGCCGATCGTGCCGTCCATCGTGTGGGGCGCCCAGCGGATCGCGACCAAGGGGCAACCGCTGCGCCTGGGTCGGCACCGCATCCCCGTCACGGTCGTGGTGGGGGAGCCGATCGCTCCCGACGGCGGACCGGAGTCGCTCACGGCGACCCTGCACGAGCGTATGGCGGCCCTGCTCGCCGAAGCGCAGCGCGACTACCCTCATCCGGTTGGCGAGCCGTGGGTACCTCGGCGTCTCGGGGGAACGGCGCCGACGCTCGCCGAGGCCACCAAGCTCGACGAGGACGAAGCCCGCGCGCGTCGCTTCCGTGCGTCGTGAGTTGCCTCGCATCCAGGCGTTCTCGTTCCTCGGATGTCATCGGACAGGGCAGAATGACCCGGTGGACCACGAACTTCCCAGCCTCGTCGCCAGCGATGTCGACGGCACCCTGATCGACGACGCCGAGCGTATAACCGCCCGGACCCGCAAGGCGGCGAGCGCCGTCGTCGAGTCCGGCACGCCGTTCGTCCTTGCTACCGGGCGCCCTCCACGTTGGCTCGACCCGGTGGTCGATGGACTCGGATTCGCACCGCTCGCGGTGTGCGCCAACGGCGCGGTCCTCTACGACGCCGAAGCCGATCGGGTCCTCGAGGCCGCGATGCTGTCGGTGGACACCCTCGCCTGGATCGCCGATCTGATCGAGTACGAGCTGCCCGGGGCGGGCCTGGCGGCCGAGCGCGTCGGTTCCACCGCGCACGACACCGCGACCCCGCAGTTCGTGAGCGCACCAGGGTACGAGCATGCCTGGCTCAACCCCGACCACGTCGAAATGGCACCGGAGGACATCCTGTCCGCACCGGCGATCAAGATGCTCATCCGAATCCCCGGCGCCAGCAGTGCCGCCATGGTCGCGACACTGCGGCCGCTGTTGGGGGAACGGGCGGATCTGACCTACTCGACGAACAACGGCCTGATCGAGGTGTCCGCGCCCGGCGTGACCAAGGCGTCGGGGCTGAGGCTGATCGCCCGGCGGCTCGGCGTGAGCGAGTCGGGAGTTCTCGCCTTCGGGGACATGCCCAATGACATCGCCATGCTGACGATGGCCGGACACGGCGTCGCGATGGAGAACGCGCACCCGGATACGAAGGCGGCGGCGGACGAGGTCACGGCTACCAACAGCGACGACGGCGTCGCCCGCGTCCTCGAGCGGATCTGGGTGAGCTGAGAGAACGAAACGCCTCTGTTCCCCTGTGTTTCCTGGAAAGGCGATTCCTGGAATGGGTGATTCCCGGCGGAACAGAGGCGTTCGTTCGGATCCCGGTGCGGATCAGTTGATCCGCACCGGGGTCTCACCAGGCGGAGCCGTCGGTGAAGGAGCTGTCGGGGCTGGAGCTGTCGGGGCTGGAGCGGAGGCAGCGCCTGGGGCCGGCTTGGTCACGACCGTGGTGATCTGCTGGGTCGCTTCGTCGTAGAGCATCGAGCCGTTCTCGAAGTCGCTGCGGAAGCCCCCGTCCACCCGGTACTCGTCAGTGACCGGCAGGCCGATGTCGGCCAGGACCCCGCCGGCGTTCTGCCAGGCGTTGAAGATCTCGCCGAGCATCGTCACCACGTCACCGTTCGGGGACGTGACCAGCGCGCCGTTCTCGAAGAACGCGTACAGCGATCCCGCCGCGGTGGTCAGCAGGCCGGTGATGGCGTCGCCGAGCATGCCGCTGTCCCCGCCGAGGGCGAGCCACTCGCGCACGATCGGGTTGGAATCGGCCATCGACAGCAGGCTGTCGATGGCGGCCGGGATCTGCGCGTCCAGGTCGAGCGAACCGACGTTCACCCCGACATCGGGGCTGGTCCCTCCGCCCGGACTGGGGGCGGGAGCCGGTACGCTGCCTGCGTTCCAGTTGCCCGCGGCGATGTCGCGGACCTGGTCCATCTGTGCGTAGGCGGAGTCACCCGGGCATACGGTGTAGCCGACGTCACGGTGCGCGAAGATGATCGGAAGGTTCACCGCCTGCCCCTTCGGGTACTTCGTGTACGAGGTGCCCTCGGAGTACATCGTCGTCCAGCCCTTGGGATTCAGGTTCGCGAGCTTCAGTCGCCACCCGAGGAACTTTCCGAGGGACTCGATCGTCGCGGCCGGGGCCGCCACGTTCTGGAAGTTGCCCATCATCGCGATGCCGATGGTGTTCTCGTTGAAGCCGCCGGCGTGTGCGCCCCGAACCGGGCGGTCGAGACCGCCGTAGCGACCCTCGAAGATCTGGCCGAACCGATCGACGAGCACGTTGTAGCCGATGTCGCACCAGCCGAGGGTCTGCGCGTGATACGCGTAGATGCCGCGCACGATGCCCGCAGACTCCCGCTTGGTGTAGTTGTTGCTCTCGGCGGTGTGGTGCACGGTCGCGCCACCGAGAGAATCGTCATAGATCGGGTCAGAGCATCGGATGTTCTCGTCGGCTCCCCACCCGCTGCGCGAGATGATGTTGATGCCGTTCACGGACGCGGGGGTGGCGATGTCGGCGAGGTTCGAATCCTGCGGTCCGGTGCCTGGGGTGATGAGCACTGCGGAGATGTCGTCGGCGGTGATGGTCGCTGCGGGCAGCGGGTTGGACACAGCTGCGGGCAGCGGGTTAGACACAGCTGCGGGCAGCGGGTTGGACACAGCTGCGGGCAGCGGGTTGGACACAGCGGCGGGGGCGTAGCCGAGCGGTTGCGAGGTCTCGGGCGCCGGCGAGTTGGCAGGCGCGGGGGTCTGTGCCGCCGAGGCTCCCTCCCCGCCCGGCGCGGTCTGACCGGTGGTACCGGAATCCTTGGGTGCCACGAGTATCTGCATAGCGTTGGTTTCGCCGACGTAGACAGGATCGCTGCCCTGTTTGCCGGACACCGTCGCCATGTCGGCGGTTTGGCTGTCTATTCCCTCGGGAGCGAACCACTCGCCCCACGTCCCGTCTTCCAGCTTCACGCGGAGCTTCGTAACCACCGACTCGAGGTCCGCGGAGGTCAGCGCAACCATGGAGAACGGCTCGTCACGCGTGATCTCCTTGACCGTGGCGCCGAGTTGATCGGCCAGGGATGGGACTGCCGTTTCGGACGCCGGTGCGGGGACCGCGACGTCACCGGGGGCTGCGGGGACATCGGGGACTGCAGGGTCACCGGGGATGGCCGGTGAGGTCAGCGGCGACAGCGGGATCGAACCACCTCCGGGCAGTGGGATCTCGGTCGGCAGCTGAAGATTGCGCAGGTCGATGTCCGGAATGTCGAGCCCGGTGATTGCCTCGAGTTCCGCGAGCGGAACGACGACTTCGGGAACGGACGTAAGCAAGACCTCGGCAATCTCTGTCGGGATCGACGGCGAGGTCCCATTGATGAAGCGGACGGTAATCGAGTCACTGCCGAGGGTCTGGACGGCGAAGGGCGCTGCAACAGCCACTGCGGCGACTGTGGCTATGACGATCGAATTCTTGGGTCGACGGTGCGGCAAGGCGGGTTCTCCTCGAGTTCGTGCACGGGGCGTTCTTCGTGCGCTGCGAGCGACCTTCCGGCTGAACCGATCCCGGCAGGGTCGGGGTTCGGACTAAATCCTCGGTGCCGCCCCGGGAGGGAGTCCATAGATCATCCGAGGATGTCTGCAACTTGTGATGCCTATGTTACCAACGTGACTGTAGGTGTTTTTGGTTTACGTGTTGCTAACATCAGTCACTGTTGTCACACTAGCCCCACCAACTTTAACTCTCAACCTTAGATTGAGTCTTTTGTGGAGCGTCCGGGCGACGACCGCTCTGTTCGCTTCCTCGTGGCCGTCCGACCCCTGTCAACCCGGAGCTCAAACGACGTCCGGACTTCAGTGATGAGGAGTGCCGTATGGCGAACACCCGCCTCCGCGCGATCGTGAATCGTGGTGTCCGGACCCATCGGAGACGATTCACCGCGGGTCCGTCGACGTCCTTCACCAAGGCCATCGCGCTGGGTCTCACCCCGGCCCTCGCGGTGGGTGTGGCCGTCGGTCTGCGTGCCGTGGACCGTGGCGTGGACCCGGGCATCGCGCCCGCGGTAGCAGCCGGCACCCCGATCACGATCAACGGCCGCGGCTACGGGCACGGCCGCGGCATGGGGCAGTACGGCGCCTACGGCTACGCGAAGAACTACGGCTGGTCGGCAGAACAGATCGTCGGGCACTACTACGGCAACACCACTCTCGGGCCGATAGACGACCCCTGGGTCGAGGTGCGACTCGTCGGCCGTGACGACAAGCGACTCGAGGTCTACTCGCAGACTGGCCTGAATGTCGCCGGTCAATTCTTCGGGCCGAACTCCGCCGCGCGCCTGACTCCCACACCAGGTGGGGCCGAAGTGGTTGTCACCGATGGGTGCAACGGGCGCGAGCTCTTTCGAACTTGGACCAATGTTCCGTGGGTCGATCCGGTGAACCTCGACGGGAACCGACCGGCGGGCGAGCACCTGCGACTGTGCGACGGCGGCGCCCCGTATCGCGGCGCGATGGGGGCTCTGCTGGACGGCAACGGAGCCTGGCGGACAGTCAACAGGGTGTTGATGGAGGACTATCTCTACGGTGTCGTACCGACCGAATCGATCCCGTCGTGGGCCGACACCGGCGGGCGGGAAGCACTGCGCGCCCAGGCAATAGCCGCACGTTCCTACGCCGCGGCCGAGAACCGATACTCCTACGCGCAGACCTGCGACACCCAGTCTTGTCAGGTCTACGGTGGCTCGTCCCGGGAGGACCACCGGACCACCGACGCGGTGAACAGGACCGCCGGCACGGTGATAAAGCGGGGCAACCAGATCATGGCCGCGGAGTTCTCGTCCTCGACCGGGGGATACAGCGCCGGCGGGACATTCCCGGCGGTTATCGACCTCGGTGACGTGGTATCCCCGAACCAGAACTGGACGAAAACTGTCACGGCCGGTGCCATCGCTAATGCGTTCGGTGTCGGCGAACTGATTTCCTTCGAGGTCATCGGGCGCAACGGTCTGGGCGCCGACGGTGGCCGTGTGACCAAGGTCAGGGTCGTCGGATCGGAGCGCACTGTCGAGGCGTCCGGCCAGGACGCACGGTGGAAGCTCGGTCTCAAGTCGGACTGGTTCACCGTCGGTGGTGAGGGAGCGCCGCCGGGATCGATCCCGGGCTTGCCGCTGCCTGAGGACTGGCTCGACTTGATCCCGCTGCCCCCGGGAATCCCGCCGGGCTCGATCGAGTCGATCTTGCCGCCGCTACCGCCGCTACCGCCGCTGCCGTCGTTGGCCGACCTGCAGCCCCTGCTGGCGTCGAGCGGGCCGTTGCCGGTCGCCGAGGCGATTGCGGATCCGGGTGCCGTGCCATTTTCCTCCGATCACGAGTCACTGATCGAAGCGAAGTACCGTGAGCTCGGCGGACCGGCCGGAAGCCTCGGTGAGCCGATCGGCCCGGAGTTGGTGCTGGCTGACGACTCGGGCACGTTCCGGACCTACCAGGGCGGCACGATCGTGTGGACGCCGACGTTGGGCGTGCAAGTCGTCGACTCGAGCGTGGTGCTCCAGCAGACGTCCCAGCCCCAGCAGACGTCACAGGAGGAGGCCGGCCCCGCGACATAGACCGGCAGATATTGGAATCGGGCGCGCTCTTCACCGGGGCGCGCCCGATTTTGCTCTTCCGGGAATCGCCGCCAGCCAGTTCCGGCCTTGACCTTGACGTTGCGTCAACCTGCACGCTGGGGGTACCGACGAAGGATCGAGGAGGTGCGAGCCGTGACCCGAACCGGGGAATGGTCGATTCAGCAACTGGCGCGAGCCGCCGGGACGACGAGCCGGGCATTGCGGCACTACGACGGCATCGGCCTGCTCGAGCCCAGCAGGATCGGGGCCAACGGCTACCGGTACTACGACCAGGCGGCGCTGGTGCGCCTCCAGCGGATCCTGTTGCTGCGCGAACTCGGGCTCGGACTGACCGCGATCGCGGCCGTCCTCGACGGCGCGAACGATGCTGCGGTCGCGTTGGGTACCCATCTGGAGCTGCTCGAGCAGGAACAGGCTCGTCTGGAACGGGTGATCGCGTCGGTTCGCACAACCCTGGAGAAGACGAGGAAAGGTGAGCCACTGATGGCCGAGGAGATGTTCGACGGATTCGATCACAGCCGCTACAAGGACGAAGTGATCGAGCGTTGGGGCGAGGCGGCCTACCGGGACGGCGACACCTGGTGGCGATCGCTCTCCGACCGCGACAAGTCCGGCTACCGGCAACGGCAACTCGACATCGCGGCTGACTACGGGCGTGCCCACGCCGCGGGCCTGGCGCCGGACAGCGCCGACGTGCGCAAGATCACTCGTCGGCACTACGAATGGGTCACCGAGGGCTGGCAGGGCCGCCGGCCCACGGCGGACGCGTTCGCCGGGCTGGGCGAGATGTATGTGGCAGATCCCAGGTTCGCGGAGAAGTACGACCGCCACGGCCCTGGAACTGCCGCATTCGTTCGAGATGCCATGCTGACCTTCGCGCTGGAACTGCAGTAGAGGCGGGCCGCGCGTGCCCGGTGGTTCGCGCCACCGGGCACGCGCCCAGCCGTCTCTTTCGCCTACCCTGTCTTCCGTGACCTCCCCGAGCCCTTCCTCTGCTATGCCCGAGCCGTCCCCAGATCGATTCGACCTCATCGTCGTCGGATCGGGATTCTTCGGTCTGACGATCGCCGAGAGGGCTGCGACACAGCTCGGCAAGCGGGTGCTCGTGGTCGAACGTCGTCACCACCTCGGCGGCAACGCGTACTCCGAGGCGGAGGCCGAGACCGGCATCGAGATCCACAAGTACGGTGCGCACCTCTTCCACACCTCCAACAAGCGGGTGTGGGAGTACGTCAACCAGTTCACCGACTTCACCAGCTACCAGCACCGCGTGTTCGCCATGCACAAGGGGCAGGCCTACCAGTTCCCGATGGGCCTCGGTCTGGTCTCGCAGTTCTTCGGCCGCTACTTCACGCCGGACGAGGCGCGTGCCCTGATCGCCGAGCAGGCCACCGAGATCGACACCAAGGACGCGAGCAATCTCGAGGAGAAGGCGATCTCCCTGATCGGTCGCCCCCTGTACGAGGCGTTCGTCCGCGACTACACCGCCAAGCAGTGGCAGACGGATCCCAAGGAGTTGCCCGCCGGCAACATCACCCGCCTGCCGGTGCGGTACACGTTCGACAACCGGTACTTCAACGACACCTATGAGGGCCTGCCCGTCGACGGCTACACCGCGTGGCTCGAGAACATGGCGAAGGACTCGAACATCGAGGTCCGCCTCGACACGGACTGGTTCGACGTGCGTGAGGAACTGCGTCGGCAGTCCCCGTCGGCCCCGGTTGTCTATACCGGACCGCTCGACCGCTACTTCGACTACGCGGAGGGCGAACTCGGCTGGCGAACCCTCGACTTCGAGACCGAGGTGCTCGCGACCGGTGACTTCCAGGGCACGCCGGTCATGAACTACAACGACGCCGATGTCCCCTACACCCGCATCCACGAGTTCCGCCACTTCCACCCGGAGCGGGACTACCCCAAGGACAAGACCGTCATCATGCGCGAGTACTCGCGCTTCGCGCAGAGTGGTGACGAGCCGTACTACCCGATCAACACTCCCGAGGACCGTGCCAAGCTCGAGGCGTACCGTGCCCTCGCCAAGGCCGAGGCCGCGTCGTCGAAGGTCCTCTTCGGTGGCCGCCTGGGCACCTACCAGTACCTCGACATGCACATGGCGATCGCGAGCGCGTTGTCGATGTTCGACAACACGCTCCGGCCCCACCTCGAGTCGGGTGAGCCCCTGGCCGGAGACCTCGCGTGAGCGCGCTGCTGCAGCGGGTGCTGCTGCCCCGTGCCGGTGAGCCCCTCGACGTCCGGAGCCTCTACACGGACGAGTCCGAGACCAACGCGCGTCGCGCGCACGCCACGTCGCGCACGTCGGTGTCGATCGGCGCCGAGTCCGAGGTGTCGTTCTGCAGCTACTTCAACGCCTTTCCGGCGAGCTACTGGCGTCGGTGGAGCATCCTCGAGTCCGTCGTGCTGCGAATCGATCTGACCGGGCACGGCCGGGTGGACGTCTATCGCTCCAAGGCTGATGGCTCACGAATTCACGTCGAGGGCAAAGAGTTCCGCGAAGGCGCACTCGATTTCGAGGTCGATCTCGGCCCATTCGAGGACGGCGGCTGGATCTGGTTCGACATCACCACCGATACCGACGTCGAACTGCGCAGTGCCGGGTGGTACGCGCCGATCGACGCGCCCGGTGAGGCGAATGTCGCGGTCGGTATCCCGACGTTCAACCGTCCCACCGACTGCGTCAAAGCCCTGAAGGCGCTTGCGTCGGATCCGCTGGTGATGGACGTCGTCAAGCACGTCATCATCCCTGATCAGGGCACCCGCAAGGTTCGTGACGAGCCTGGCTTCGACGAGGCCGCGGCCGCGCTCGGTGGCAAGCTCGCGATCCACGACCAGGGCAACCTCGGTGGCTCGGGCGGCTACAGCCGGATCATGTACGAGGCGCTGAAGAACACCGACTGTGAACAGATCCTGTTCATGGACGACGACATCGAGATCGAGCCCGACTCGATTCTGCGTGCGCTCGCGATGTCGCGGTTCGCCAAGACTCCCATGCTCGTCGGCGGGCAGATGCTCAATCTGCAGGACCGCAGCCACCTCCATGTGATGGGTGAGGTGATCAAGCGCGAGAACTTCATGTGGACCGCGGCCCCCAACGTCGAATACGACCACGACTTCTCCAAGAAGCCACTCCGCAAGTCCAAGCTGCTGCACCGGCGCATCGACGTCGACTACAACGGTTGGTGGATGTGCATGATCCCGCGGCAGGTCGCCGAGGAGATCGGGCAGCCGCTGCCGCTGTTCATCAAATGGGACGACGCAGAATACGGACTGCGCGCAAAGGAAGCCGGCTACCCGACGGTGACCATGCCCGGTGCCGCGATCTGGCACATGGCGTGGAGCGACAAGGACGACGCCATCGACTGGCAGGCGTACTTCCACCTCCGCAACCGGCTCGTCGTGGCAGCGCTGCACATGTCCGGAAGCTCAACCGGTCTGATCGCGAGCACCGTGAAGGCCACGGCCAAGCACCTGCTGTGCCTCGAGTACTCGACCGTTGCGATCCAGAACCTGGCGATCCAGGACTTCCTGGCCGGACCCGAGCACGTGGCCGACCTGCTGCCGACTGCCCTCGGCACCGTGCACGCGTTGCGCAAGGAGTACCCCGACGCCGTCGTGCTGCCGTCGTCGACGAGCCTGCCGCTGCCGTCTCGCGCGGATGTCGGCAACGTGGACCTGCCGACCAACAAGGTGGCCATCGCCACCCGCCTGGTCAAGGGGTTGGTCCACAGCGTCAAGAAGGCCAAGCCCGAGCACCTCGAGACGCCCCAGCTGAACGTGCCGACACTCGACGCGCGCTGGTTCCTGCTGTCGCAGGTGGACGGGGTGACTGTCACCACCGCGGACGGGCGCGGTGTCGTCTACCGTAAGCGGGACCCGAGGATCGCTGCCCGGCTGTTGAGCGAATCCCTGCGCCTGCGCCGCGAACTCGCAGAGCGCTTCCCGGATCTGAGGCGCGAGTACCGTGCCGCGGTGCCAGAGCTGACCAGCAAAGAGAGGTGGGAACGTGTCTTCGGCATCTGAGGTCCGGGTCCTGCAGACCGTCCAGGGAACCGTCGGTTCCAGGCCCGTCGTCGTTCGCGCGGCCCGCGGCTTGTCGCACTTCGGTGAACACGCGCTCGGCTGGGTCGCGGTCGCCGGAGCCGGTGCGGTACTCGACAAGCCGCGCCGGCGTCGCTGGGCCGGTGTCGCCGCCGGTGCCGTCGGCGCCCACGCCGCGTCGATCATCATCAAGCGTGTCGTGCGCCGGCCCCGCCCGAACGATCCGTCGGTGCAGGTGAACGTGTCGACGCCGAGCAAATTGAGCTTCCCCTCGTCGCATGCCACCTCCACGACCGCGGCGGCGGTGCTCCTCGGTCGACTCACGGGACTACCCTTGCCTGCGGTACTGGTCCCGCCGATGCTGCTCTCGCGCCTCGTCCTCGGAGTGCACTACCCCTCCGACGTGCTCGCGGGGTCGGCGCTCGGCGCCGTGTCCGCGGCTGCGGTGCTGCGGGCTGAGCAGAAGTTTGGAGTGAAATGAGCGAGGAGCCGGCGGTCGTCACCGGACCCCCGAAAACCCTGGCCGGCGGCATCGTCAAGGCCGTCCGCCCACGGCAGTGGGTCAAGAACGTGCTCGTGCTCGCCGCACCGCTCGCGGCCGGGTCCGTCACCGAAGGCGATGTGCTGCTGCCGGTTGCGCTGGCGTTCGTCGTGTTCTGCATGGCGGCGTCGGGCATCTACCTCGTCAACGACGCGATGGATGTCGAGGCCGACCGGGCACACCCGACCAAGAGGTTCCGGCCGATCGCGGCCGGGGTGTTGCCGGTCAACATCGCCTACGGCCTGGCGACCGTCCTGCTGGCTGCTTCGATCCTGCTGTCGTTCGTGGCGAACTGGCAACTCGCCGTCGTCATGGCGGTGTACGTCGCGATCCAGCTGGCCTACTGCTTCGGCCTCAAGCATCAAGCGGTTCTCGACATTTGCATCGTCTCGTCGGGCTTCTTGATCCGGGCGATCGCCGGTGGTGTCGCCGCCGAGATCCCTCTGTCGCAGTGGTTCCTGCTGATCATGGCGTTCGGGTCGCTGTTCATGGCGGCCGGCAAGCGGTATGCCGAGCTGCAGCTGGCCGAGCGGACCGGTGCGAAGATTCGTAAGTCGTTGCAGTACTACACCGGCACATACCTGCGGTTCGTGTGGACGCTGTCGGCTACCGCCGTCGTCATCTGCTACGGACTGTGGGCGTTCGAGCAGGATCGCGCCAATGACACCACCATGTTCGCGATCTCCATGGTGCCCTTCACGATCGCGATCCTGCGCTATGCGGTTGATGTCGACGGGGGCGAGGCGGGGGAGCCGGAAGAGATTGCCTTGGGCGACCGGGTGCTCCAGTTCCTCGCAATAGCCTGGATCGGAGTGGTAGGTGTCGCTGTCTACCTGGTCTGATCCGACACGCACAATCGACGAACGCATCGTGGAGCCGCGCCCGCGGGGCGCCCGGATCTCTGGTGCAGTGTTCGTCGGCGGCGTCGTGCTCACGGCGCTGCTTTTCGCGTGGGGTACATGGCAGCGACGGTGGATCGCCGACGACGGACTGATCGTGCTCCGCACGGTGCGGAACCTGCTTGCCGGCAATGGTCCGGTGTTCAACGCCGGCGAACGGGTGGAGACGAACACCAGCACGCTGTGGACGTACCTCGTCTACGCGTTCAGTTGGCTCACCCAAGCCCGGCTCGAGTACGTCGTGCTGGGACTGGCGCTCGTTTTGTCCGTTTCCGCCGTGGTCATGACCATGATCGGCACCGCCCGTCTCTATAGAGCTCGGTTCGGCGGCGGTGCAGTACTGCTTCTTCCGGCCGGCGCGATCGTCTACATCGCGGTACCGCCCGCCCGGGACTTCGCGACCTCTGGACTGGAGACCTGCCTGGTCATCTTCTGGATCGCGCTGTTGTGGCTGCTGCTGGTCCGCTGGGCGCAGACCCCAGCGCCGTCGTGGCGCTCTGTCCTGCTGCTCGCGTTCGTGGCTGGTCTCGGACCGCTCGTCCGGCCTGAGATGGCGATCGTCGGGGGGCTTGCGTTACTTCTGATCTTCTTCTCGCCCATCAGTTGGAAGTTGCGAGCGTGGATCGTCGCGGCGGCGGGCGTCGTCCCGGTCGCTTACCAGATCTGGCGCATGGGCTACTACGGCCTGCCCTACCCGAACACCGCCGTCTCCAAGGACGCGGGCGGTGCCAAGTGGTCTCAGGGACTGGCCTACCTCTGGAACCTGGTGGGCCCCTACCTGCTGTGGCTTCCGCTGCTCACGGTGGCTGTCATAGTTGCGATGGCATGGTGGCGCAAGTCACCACGACCCACCCCCAACCCGATGAGTGATGTGGATCACAGTGGCGGAAGTGCGTGGGGGCGCTTCTCTCGTCGATTGCATACCCCGGCGGGGATCGTCGTCTTCATCCTCGCTTGCGGATTGATTCTCGCAATCTATTCGATACGTGTCGGCGGCGACTTCATGCACGGCCGCGTTCTTCTCCCGTCCCTATTCTGCCTCCTTGTGCCGATTTCGGTCGTGCCGGTGCGTATTCTCCGGCGCTCGGAATGGGGGCGGAACAATGCAACGCTCGTATTCGGGGTGTCCACGGTGGCGTGGACGGCGACGATGGGCTGGGCGGTCATTGCGGCGAACACTGTCGGGATGCCCGACGGGGCGGTCGTCGGAAAGTCGGGGATCGTGGACGAGCGCGCGTTCTACTCGCTCAACACCGGGCGCCAACACCCGATCCGTGCCGAGGACTACCTCGACTACCCGCGGATGCGTGCGATGGTCGAGACCATCGCGGATACCCCGGACGGCGGTTTGCTGCTCCCGACGCCGGCATTCACCAGCTGGGACATCGTCCCCCCGCCGCTGCCGATCCCCGAGGGAGGCGTCGGGCACACCGTCTACTTCCTCAATCTCGGCATGACGAGCATGAACGTAGGCCTCGACGTGAAGGTCCTGGACCAGATGGGGCTCGCCTACCCGATCGCGGCCCACACCGAGCGGCTGGACGGCGGCCGTATCGGCCACGACAAGGTGCTCTACCCGGACTGGGTGGTTGCCGACACCGGAATGGTGCCGGTCCATCCGTGGCTGCCGTGGTACCTCGACGAGAAATGGGTCAGGCAGGCACAGGTGGCACTCACGTGCCCTGAGACCGTCGAACTGAAGGAGTCGTACCGCGCCGAGCTGACGTGGCCACTGTTCGAGCGAAATCTGCTCAACGCTTTCGAATACGCCGGCTACCGATTCGACCGCGTGCCCAAGTACGAGATCCAACGCTGCGATCTCGAGATGCCCGAGGCCCCGGCCGGCCGGTAGGGGTCGTCCCGGTATCGCGAACGAATGCTTGCGACCATCCGTGAAACTCGTGCCCGGAAGGCTGAGGCTCCCGCCTATCTCCAGCGAGTCGCACACCCATCACCGTTCATGGATCATTGATCTCGGATCTGTAACGACGACGAGGTGCGCACCGATGTCTGGGTAGGCGCCAAGGCACCCGGCAGCGGAATCGGACTGTTTGTCACAGTCCGGTCCGTCGCATACAGTCCACGACGCGCAGTGTGACTGGTGCAGACTGTCCGCCGCCCTGAACGGGGTGGTGAACAGGGTGATCTGCCCGCCGACGGAGTCCACCGGGCCGCACGACGGACGCCGGAGATGAAGAAAGAGAGCAGTTTCATGCGTTTAGCTCGACCAAGGCTGCCGCAGCTTCTCAAGCAGCGCTTACTCGGCATTTCCGCCGCTGCGCTGGCCGTACCACTGGCCGTCGGGGTCGCTGGCGTGACCACCGCATCGGCCGCACCCCTCCCGCAGCAGGCGCCGGCAGGCGGCTACGAGGAGGTCTCTGTCGACTCGAGCATGGGCCCGATCAAGGTCCAGATCCAGTGGGCCGCCCGGGGCGGCAACGCTGCTCTCTACCTGCTCGACGGACTTCGCGCCCGTAACGATCGCAACGCCTGGAGCTTCGAGACCAACGCTCTCGAGCAGTTCCGCGACGACAACGTCACCTTGGTGATGCCGGTGGGCGGTGAATCGAGCTTCTACACCGACTGGTACCGGCCCAGCAGCACTAACGGCCAGCAGATCACCTACAAGTGGGAGACGTTCCTCACCCAGGAGCTTCCCGCCTACTTGGAGACCCGCGGTGTCTCGCGGACCAACAACGCCATCATCGGCCCGTCGATGGGCGGCTCGGCGGCCCTCACTCTCGCCGCCTACCACCGCGACCAGTTCAAGTTCGCCGGCTCGCTCTCCGGGTACCTGGACATCAATGCGCCCGGCATGCGTCAAGCGATCCGCGTGGCGATGCTCGATGCCGGCGGTTACAACGTCGACGCGATGTGGGGCCCGCCGGGGAGCGCAGCGTGGGAGCGCAACGACCCGATGGTCTTCGCCCCCAGCCTCGCGGGCCTGTCGATGTACATCTCGGCGGCCAGCGGCGAGCCCGGCGACTACGACAACCCCGAGCGGGCGATCGAGTACTTCAACACCCAGAACGCGTCGGGCCTCGAGGCGATCGCATACTCCAACACACGCGCCTTCCAGGAACGTTTGCAGGAGCTCGGCATTCCGGCGACATACAGCTTCCCCGACACCGGCACCCACTCGTGGCCCTACTGGTCGACAGAGCTGGGGAAGGCCCGGGGACAGATTCTGGATGTCCTCGACGCGCGGTGACCTGACCGCGACGGTGGCCTGGACGGCACGGACGGATCACTCCGTCCGAGATTGACTTCACGAATTCACCATCCAACCAGCGTGGCAACCGCACCTGGGCATCCGTTTCGTGTAACAAGGAACGGATGCCCTGGTGCAGCAGGGTGTCTACGCAATCACGAAGGAGAGTTATCCGGATGCGATTAGGTCTCGAGCGGCCAGGGCGCCGCGGCGGCGCCAGTGGCGGGCGGCGTAAACGTGCGCTGAGTGTCGCCGCGGCCGCACTCGTACTGCCGATAGCCGCCGGTCTCACATCGGCCGGGGCCGCCGGGGCACAGTCGCTCGGTACGCCGGGCGGGTCGACGGAGACGGCTGAGGTGCAGTCGGGGCCCGGCATGGTCGACCGTGTCGACTGGCTCACGGACCGTCGAGTCGCGATCTGGGTCAACTCTCCGTCCATGGGCGTCCCGATCCAGGTCCAAATGCTGTTGGCCCGGGACTGGAATGCCCAGCCCGACGCGAGGTTCCCGGTCGTCTACATGCTCGACGGCATGCGCGCACGGGACGACGAGAACGGTTGGACCCTCGAGACTGACGCCGAGGCCTTCTTCGCCGACAAGAACGTCAATGTCGTGCTGCCGATCGGTGGTCAGTCCAGCTTCTACTCGGACTGGATCGACCAGAACAACGGTCAGAACTACATGTGGGAGACCTTCCTCACCAAGGAACTCCCGCCGATTCTCGAGAACGACTTCCGCAGCACGCAGACCCGCGGGGTCGTGGGCCTGTCGATGGGTGGCACCTCGGCGATGATGCTCGCCGCGCGCAACCCGGGCTTCTTCCAGTTCGCCGGCTCGCTGTCCGGCATCCTCACGACCACCACGCTCGGCATGCCGCAGGCCATCGCGCTCGCAATGGCGGATGCCGGTGGATTCGACGCCGACGCGATGTGGGGCAGCCCCCGCAACGACGCGTGGGAGGCACACGATCCCTACTTGCTTGCTGAGGAGCTCGAGGGTGTCAGCCTCTACATCTCCAGTGGTAGTGGCACGACCGGTCAGTACGACCAGCCGTCCGGCATCCCGGGCATCAGCACCAACTACGCGGGTATGGGTCTCGAGATCCTGTCGCGCCTGACGTCGCAGACGTTCATCACCAAGTTGCGCAATCTGGATATCCCCGCAACGGTCAACTTCCGCCCGTCGGGCACGCATTCCTGGCCGTACTGGGAGTTCGAGCTGCACCAGCTGTGGCCGCAACTCGCGGACGCGATCGGTGTCGAGGCCGGCAAGCCGGCGTGCGGCCCGGGTGGCGCCATTGCACCGGTCGCAAACGGCAACAACTGGATCGGCGACTGCGTCACTGGCGAGTACTCGGTGCCCGGTGGTGTCGCGCAGGACTACCGCTTCGGCCGCATCTTCTACTCGGGCGGCAATGGTGCGCACGCGGTGGCGGGTGGCATCGGCGGCGAGTACCAGCGGGCCGGCGGCCCGAGTGTTCTCGGTCTCCCCACCACGGGCGAGATCGCACTCGCTGACGGGCGCGGTCGCTTGAACCACTTCGAGAATGGTTCGATCTACTGGACCCCGCAGAACGGCGCCCACGCTGTCAGTGGCCCGATCCGCCAGGAGTGGGCCGCGCAGGGCTGGGAGAACGGCCCACTGGGCTACCCGGCAGCCGAGCAGGCCAAGACTGCGAGCATGAACGGGTTGGTTCAGGGCTTCGACATCGGTGCGATGTACTGGAGCGAGGACACGGGGGCCAACGCGGTACTGGGTCTGATCATGGGGAAGTACGCCGAGATGGGCTTCGAGAACGGCTGGCTCGGCTTCCCGCTGACCAGTGAGATCCCGATCAAGGACAACGGCCGCTTCAACCGGTTCCAGAACGGCAACATCTACTGGAGTCCCGCGTCCGGCGCCTGGGCCGTCCAAAACGGGCCCATCTTCGACGCCTGGGCTTCGGAGGGCTACGAGAACGGTCGCCTCGGCTACCCGATCTCCGACCAGTTCGACATCCCTGGTGGGGTTCAGCAGAACTTCCAGTTCGGTGTGATCACCATCAGGGACGGCGTGCCGTCGATCGATTGACCGTGAGTTGACGTGTGCGGGCGGTGCCGGATCTCACGATCCGGTCACCGCCCGCCCGTCATCTGTAGCCTGTTTCCAGAGTCCGAAATCAGTACTTGTTCCGATACGACACAACACAGCAATCCCGAGGACCGATATGTCGCACTTCCCCCGCCCCAAATCCGCGCGATCTGCGCTGGCCCGCAACTTGGCCGTCGGCGCGCTGAGCCTCGTGGCCGGTGGCCTGCTCGTCGCCTGTGGCAACGACTCGTCGGCTACGGGGTCCCCGACGACCACGGCAGCGGCGCAGAGCCCCTCGACGGCGCCGGAGACGGACGGTATGACGGACGAGGCCCAGGGGTCCATGGACGACGGGTCCATGGACGAGCAGTCCATGAACGAGGCGTCGGACGAGCAGCCGCAGGCGTTGCCGAGCGACTTCCCCGGCCCCACCGAGATCGCGGTCTCTTCGAATGGTCAGGCATTTCTGGACGCGCTGAGGCAGGAGGGCATCACGCCCGCCGGGGACGGCGTCATCGCTCTGTCCACGGCTGACTACATCTGCGCGGCCCAGGAGCAGGGCGGCTCGGACGCCGCAGTCACGACGTTCGTCACCGCAGCGGTCGGCAGCGAGGCCAGCGCGGCGGGGCAGGAACTGACGCCGGAGCAGGCCGGTGAGAACGCCGAGATCTACATCCGTTTGGCGAAGTCCGAATACTGCAACAAGTAAGTTCGCATGACTGTCAGCGGAACACGGAAGTCCAGGATCAGCAGGGGGCGTAGGCGCTCAGGAATCGTCGTCGTGGCGATCCTGATACTCGTCCTGCTGCTTCTGGCGATCTGGTACCTGATGGCGGGGCGGGTTCCGCCACCGACGCCCCCGACACCGCCGGGACCGCCGCCGCCGAGCGCACAGCCGGCGCACTGCCCGGACGTGCAGGTGATCTCGGTGCCCGGCACCTGGGAATCGAGCGCCACCGACGACCCGCACGACCCTTCGGCGAACCCGGCGTCGCTCATGCTCAATGTCACGCGGCCACTGCAGGAGAGGTTCTCGCCGCAACGCGCCGACGTCTACACGGTTCCGTACGTGGCGCAGTTCTCGAACCCGGTCGCTCTTCCGCCGGACGGCCAGGAGTCGTACAACGACTCCCGCGCTGCCGGTACCGCGGCGACGATGGACGTCATCGAACGCCGGCACGCCGAGTGCCCGCTGACGACCTACCTGCTCACCGGGTTCTCGCAGGGCGCGGTGATCGCTGGCGATGTCGCGGCCCGGATCGGCGCCGGAGACGGTCCTGTTTCGTCGGAACTGGTACTCGGTGTGGGCCTGATCGCGGACGGACGGCGTGACCCGGCCGCTGCACCGACCATCGGGCCTCCGGTCGTCGGTGTCGGTGCCGAACTCTCGCTGGACGGGCTCAAGCTCCCGGGCATCACGATGACCGGTGCCCGGCCTGGAGGCTTCGGTGCGCTCACGGACAGGGTCGTTCAGATCTGTGCGCCGAGTGACGGCATCTGTGATGCACCTGTCGAGGCCCTCAAGCCTGGGAACTGGCTCAGCAGTGCGGCCCGGCTCGGCGAGTACTACAACAACCCGGCCCACGCCAAGTACAACTCGTTCGTCGTCGACGGCAACGGGACGACCGCGACACAGTGGGTCACGAACTGGGCGGCCGAGAAGATCGACAAGGCCCCGACCCCTGCGCACGAATAGCGCGACTCAGCGCGACTCCCTTTTGCGCTCCGCTAGGAGTCTGCTCGGAGTGCGCTCCGAGTCAGCTCGGAGTCTGCTGAAAGCCGCTACCCGAGCTATGCGTGGACGGTAATGTCCGACCTCGCAGCTCGACGACGGGCGCACGAGCGGGTCCTATGCTGGTGGGTTGGCGCCCGCAAGGCGTCACCCACCTCTGCATGCGTGAAATGAGGAAGAAGGCTCAGATGAGTTCCACTGGCGGCCAAGTACGCCGGGTGGCGCCCCAGACCGCCACCGATGGCAGTACGGCGTCGTCAAGCGCCACTATCCGTCAGGCGTCACTATGGAGGAGAGGACGAGCAAGCGCGCCGAATGGATCCGTGACGCCGCCGGCGATCGCTTCGAAGACATCGAGCTCAATTGGACCATCACGATGATCATGGCTACCGACGACCGCGAGCAGGCAGTAGAGACGGTGCCAGCAGCCCTCGAGCAGGGTTTCCCGACGAATATCGCGGTGGAAGTCCAGTCGTCGGTCGAGCAGATTCTGAACTCGCCCTATCCGGCAATCGGTACATATGAACAAATCTCGGACGAGATCCGTAACGGGCGGGAGAAGACGTCGATGTCATATGTGGGCGTGTTCCCGACCCAGTTGCAGGCGTCCGCGTCGACGCATTCGCGCCAGCAGTTCCTCTGCTGCGGGGCGAGTGGGCCGATGCGCATCTGTAACATGTTGCTGGTTTCGAGCCGATGGACTGATTCGTAGGTGGTTTGTCTGCGTCCGGGCGGCTGAGTGTCGCTGCAACGGGGCACACGCAGGGACGAACAGCAAGAACAGCAGGCAGTACCGAATAGCAGGCAATACCGACGGAGAAGTGACAATGCAAATGAATCCTCGTGGCGAAGGAAGTCTGGAGCGCAATCATGTTGGCTGATGGTTGTGTGATCGCTTCTACAGGAGAAGGAATGATCGCGATGTTCGACGACTATCTCGACGAACAGGGACAGATCCGGCTCATCCCGGGTCACACGCTGGTCGACTATGTCGACGACCACACGCGTAACAACGCAGGCGACCTGGTGTACCGCTACGTCGACTACTCGCGAGAGCGCGACGGTGAGGTGCACGAGCTCACGTGGGGTCAGTTCGGTCTCCGCCTTCGTGCCGTCGCGGCGCGGCTGCAGCAGGTCACCGAGTACGGCGATCGGGTCGCGATCCTCGCCCCGCAGGGTCTCGACTACGTGGCATCCTTCTTCGCCGCCATCCACGCCGGTCGAATCGCGGTGCCGCTGTTCGATCCGGACGAACCCGGACACACGGACCGTCTGCGCGCAGTCCTCGGTGACTGTGTGCCGGCCGCGATCCTCACCTCGACATCGTCCGCGGCCGGGGTGCGTCAGTTCTTCCGTTCGCTGCCAGCCGCCAAGCGGCCCCGAATCATCGCTGTCGACGCCATCCCGGACAGTGTCGGCGATTCGTGGGTGCGCCCGGAGGTGGGCCTCGACGACATTGCGTACCTGCAGTACACGTCCGGCTCCACGCGTACACCGGCTGGTGTGGAGATCACCCATCGCGGTGTCGCGACAAATGTTCTGCAGATGGTCGACTCGCTCGGGCTGACCGTCGATTCGCGCGGCGTGACCTGGCTGCCGCTCTACCACGACATGGGCCTGTTGACGGTGATCCTGCCCGCGCTGGGCGGCCAGTACATCACGATCATGAGCCCCCGTGCGTTCGTGCAGCGGCCGTACCGATGGATCCGCGAACTTGCCGCGATCTCCGACGGAGCCGGCACCTACGCCGCGGCACCCAACTTCGCCTTCGAGCACGCCGCGGCCCGTGGCCTGCCGAAGGATGGCGAGCACCTCGACCTGAGCAATGTCATCGGTCTGATCAACGGCAGCGAGCCGGTGACCGTCTCGTCCATGCGCAAGTTCAACGAGGCCTTCGCCCCCTACGGTCTGCCCAAGACCGCGATCAAGCCGTCGTACGGCATGGCGGAGGCGACCCTGTTCGTTTCCACCACGCACCCCGACGAAGAAGCCAAGGTCGTCTACGTCGATCGCGACCAACTCAACGACGGCCGCATGATGCCGGTCGATCAGGACGCACCTGGCGCCGTTGCGCAGGTCGCGTGTGGTTCGGTCGCCCGCAGTCAGTGGGCCACGATCGTCGATCCGGACACCGCGTCCGAGCGGCCCGACGGCCACGTCGGCGAGATCTGGCTGCACGGCGACAACGTCGGACAGGGCTACTGGGGTCGTGAGCAGGAAACGGCCGAGACGTTCCACAACAAGTTGCTCGAGCGTCTCCCGGGGACCTCGCACGCCGATGGTGCGCCCCACGACGCCAACTGGCTGCGCACCGGTGACTATGGCGTCTACTTCGAGGGTGATCTGTACATCACCGGCCGCGTCAAGGACCTGGTGATCGTCGACGGCCGCAACCACTACCCGCAGGACCTCGAGTACTCGGCGCAGGAGGCGAGCTCAGCGCTGCGCCCCGGCTTCGTCGCCGCGTTCGCGGTGCCGGCGAACCAGCTGCCGGCACAGGTGTTCGAGAACTCGCACTCGGGGCTGGAGTTCGATGCGGACGACGCGTCCGAGCAGCTCGTCATCGTCGCGGAGCGCGCACCGGGCGCCGGCAAGGCCGACCCGCAACCGATCGCGGACACCGTCCGTGCGGCCATCTCGTCGCGTCACGGCGTCACCGCCCGTGACGTGCTGCTGGTGCCGGCCGGCTCGATTCCTCGCACCTCCAGTGGCAAGCTTGCTCGTCGAGCATGCAAATCGGCCTACGTCGAGGGGACGCTGCGTGGTGGTCACGCCCAGACCGCTTTCCCGGATAGCGTTTCCGACTGAGTCCATTTCCTAAACGGAGATCTTGGTGAGTTGATGGCTGAACACGAGATGACGGTCGCGCAGCTGCGCGAATGGCTGCGTAACTGGATCGCAGAGGCCACCGGGCAACCGGCCTCAGCGATATCCGAGGATCGACCCTTGGAGGAGTTCGGCCTCTCCTCCCGCGACGCGGTCGCGCTGTCAGGTGAGATCGAGGATCTCGTGGGTGTCACACTGTCGGCCACGGTCGTGTACCAGCATCCGACCATCGCCTCGCTGGCCACCCGCATCATCGAGGGGGAACCGGACGCGCCCGAGGACAGCGAGGACGGCGCGTACTACCGCGGCGTCCCGACCGGGCAGTCGCACGACGTCGCGATCGTGGGACTGGCGACCCGTTTTCCGGGCGCCGGGCACACCCCACAGGAGATGTGGAACCTGCTGATCGAGGGCCGCGACGGGGTCAGCGACCTCCCCGAGGGTCGTTGGAGCGAATTCGCCGCAGATCCGTACGTGGCCAACGCGATCGAGAAGGCCGCTACCAAGGGCGGCTACCTCGACGACGTGCAAGGCTTCGACGCCGAGTTCTTCGCGATGTCGCCGCTCGAGGTCCAGAACGTGGACCCCCAGCAGCGACTCGCGCTCGAACTCAGCTGGGAGGCGCTCGAGCACGCCCACATGCCGGCGAACGAGCTCAAGGGCCGCGATGTCGGCGTGTTCTTCGGCTCGTCGGCCAACGACTACCAGTTGCTCGCGGTGAGCGATCCGTCGACCGCGCATCCGTACGCGCTGACCGGCACGTCGACCTCGATCGTCGCGAACCGCGTCTCGTACTTCTTCGACTTCCGGGGTCCGTCGGTGGCGCTCGACACCGCTTGCTCGTCGTCGCTGGTCGCGGTGCATCAGGCGGTGAGCAGTCTCCGCACGGGTGAGTCCGAAGTGGCGCTCGCCGGCGGCGTCAACATGTTGATCGCCCCGCCCGCCACGCTCGGCTTCGACCAGGGCGGTGTCCTCACCGAGGACGGCAAGATCAAGGCGTTCTCGTCCGACGCCGACGGCATCGTCCGTGCCGAGGGCGGCGGTGTCGTCGTGCTCAAGCGGCTCGAGGACGCCGAGCGAGACGGTGACACGATCCTCGCTGTCATCGCCGGTTCCGCTGTCAATCAGGACGGCCGGTCCAACGGATTGCTCGCGCCCAACCCGGACGCGCAGGCCGACTGCCTCCGGCATGCCTACCGGGACGCGGGCATCGTGCCGTCCGGTGTCGACTACATCGAGGCGCACGGCACCGGCACGATCCTCGGCGATCCCATCGAGGCGGACGCGCTCGGCCGCGTTGTCGGCCGCGGTCGCGAGGCCGACAAGCCGGCCCTGCTGGGCTCGGCCAAGACCAACTTCGGCCACCTCGAGGCGGCCGCCGGCGCAGCAAGCCTGATCAAGGTCGTGCTCGCGATGCAGGAGGACGTCATCCCGGCGTCACTCAACTACGCGGGCCCCAACCCGTACATCAAGTTCGACAAGGCGCATCTGCAGGTCATCCCCGAGGCGACGCAGTGGCCGCGCTACACGGGCAAGGCCGTTGCGGGCGTGTCGGGCTTCGGCTTCGGTGGCACCAACGCGCACGTCGTGGTCCGCGAGTACCGCAAGGATCCGGATCCGACACCCGCTGTCGACACCCCGGAGGCCGCCGGGATCGACCTCGACTACGAGAGCACCACGATCGAGTCCGAGGCCGCGCGGATGCTCGCCAATGCCGCCGAGTCGGTCGGGCTCACCGAGGCGGACGCTGCCCCGACCACCGTCTTGCTGCCGGTATCGGCGGCGATGCCGTCGCGCCGCCGCCGCGCCGCGGAGGATCTGGCGAACTGGCTCGAGACCGAGGAGGGCAGCCGTACGCCGCTGGCCGACGTCGCCCGTACCCTCGCCAAGCGCAGCCACGGCCGGTCTCGGGCCGTCGTCATCGCCGAGACCCACGCCGAGGCCGTCACCGGGCTGCGAGCGGTCGCCGCGGGCAAGCCCGCCCAGGGAGTGCTCACCGCCGACGCGCCCGCCACGAAGGGGCCGGTTTGGGTGTTCTCGGGCTTCGGCTCGCAGCACCGCAAGATGGCGAAGCAGCTGTACCTGGAGAACTCGGTGTTCGCGGCCGCGGTCGACGAGGTCGACGCGCTGATCGAGTTCGAGACCGGCTACTCCATGAAGGAGAAGTTCCTCGACGACTCGGTCGAGTACGACGTCGAGACGGCGCAGGTCGGCATCTTCACCATCCAGGTCGCACTGGCAAAGACGCTGCGCCACCACGGCGCGAATCCGTCCGCGCTGGTCGGCCACTCGATGGGCGAGGCCGCCGCGGCCTATGTCTCGGGTGGCCTCTCACTCGAGGACGCCGTCCGCGTCATCACCGCGCGTTCGCGGATCATGGGTGAGGCCGAGGGCCTGCTCTCGGGCGACGACATCCGCCTGATGGCGCTCGTCGAATACAGCGCCACCGAGATCGAGCAGGTGCTGCCGGACTTCCCGAACCTCGAGGTGTGCGTCTACGCGGCGCCCACCCACACGGTGATCGGTGGTCCGGAGGCCGAGGTGAACGCGATCGTCGCGCGCGCCGAGGCCGCAGAGAAGATGGCCCGCGTGCTGCAGACCAAGGGCGCGAGCCACACGTCTCAGGTCGACCCGCTGCTCGGGGAGCTGGCGGCCGAGCTGGCCGGTATCGAGCCGCACAAGCTGAAGGTCGGCGTCTACTCGTCGGTCGACAAGGACGCGTTCTACCCGGCGGGGCACGCCTCGATCCATCCGGTCGAGTACTGGACCAAGGGCCTGCGCCACAGCGTGTACTTCACGAACGGCGTCAAGAACGCCGTCGACGCCGGACATACGACCTTCGTCGAACTCGCGCCGAACCCGGTCACGCTGATGTCCGTCGCCGCCACCGCGTGGGCGGCCGGCGTCGCTGACACGCAGCTGATCCAGACCCTCAAGCGCAAGGAGGACGAGCCGCTCGGGGTACTCACCGCTCTCGCGCAGCTGTATGTCCACAGTCATCCGGTCGACTTGCCGTCGCTGCTGCCGGCCGGCGCCTTCGCGGAGCTGCCACGGACGGCGTTCCTGCGCAAGCGGCACTGGATCGATGTGCGGGTGTCGTCCTCGGGTAACACCCGCGTCCCGGGTGCACATGTCGCACTTCCGGACGGCCGGCACGCCTGGGAGGTGCAGGCGTCCGCCGTGTCCGACCTGGGCGCCCTGGTGACTGCGGCAGCGTCGCAGTTGTTCGCCGATGTCGCACTGACCGGCGCCGTCGCGCACGGGGAGGTGCCGTCGACGGGAACGCTGACCACGACATTGGTGCCGCATCTCGGGGGTGCCTCCGTCCAGGTCCACGCCAAGGGCCGGGCGAGCGGAGCGACGGGGAGTTCTCACAGCAGTGCGTTCGCGTTGCTCTACGACGCGGTCGTGTCCTCCGGTGAGGCACTGCCCGAGCCGGTGGTCGCCGCTGTCCCCGCGAAGCCGAGCGTGTCGGACGAGGTCCAAGACGACCCCGCTGAGAGCCACGGGGACCGGTGGGACCCAGAGGGTTCCCAGAGCATCGAGGATCGTCTGACGCTGATCGTGGCGGAGTCCATGGGTTACGCGCCGGAGGACCTGCCTGGAGAGATTCCCCTGATCGACCTGGGTCTGGACTCGCTGATGGCGGTGCGGATCAAGAACCGCGTCGAGTACGAGTTCGACGTCCCACAGCTTCAGTTGACGGCGGTGAAGGACGCGAGCCTGCACGATGTCGCGAAGTACCTGCGCTACGCGGTGGAGAACCGCGAGGAAGTGCAGGCGCTGGCCGACCAGCAGCAGGCCGGTGAGTCCGGGGACCTCCCCGCACCCGGGCCCGCCGCGACTATCGACGCGCCAGCCGAATCCGGTGACGCCCAATCCGGTGACGTCGACGTGCCGCCCCGCGATGCGTCCGAGCGATTGACGTTCGCGACCTGGGCCGTCGTCACCGGCAAGTCGGCGAAGAGCATCTTCGCGACCTTGCCGACCCTCGACGACGAGACCGCCGAGAAGATGGCCGCACGTCTCACCGAGCGTGCCGGTGGCGAGATCACCGTTGACGACGTGGGCGGCGCCGGGACCATCGAGCAGCTGGCCGAGAAGGTGCGTCAACACCTCGAGGACGGCGAGAGGATCGATGGGCTGGTCCGCACGCTGCGGCCGCGTGCCGAGGGTTCGGATGCCGTGCCGGTGTTCTTGTTCCACTCGGCCGGAGCCTCGACGGTGGCGTACGAACCGCTGCTTAGGCGCCTGCCCGCGCACACACCGGTGTACGGCCTCGAGCGCGTCGAGGGCCCGATCGACGAGCGCGCCAAGGCATATGTGCCGCTGCTGCGCGAGATCCAGGGGGACGGGCCGTACGTGCTCGCCGGCTGGTCACTCGGCGGTGTGCTCGCCTATGCGGTGGCGCGATTGCTCCGCGAACAGGGTGCAGATGTCCGACTCGTCGGCCTGATCGACACCGTCATGGCGGGAGAGAAGGTCGAGGACACCCCGGAGGAGATCCGGGCACGCTGGCAGCGCTACGCGGCGTTCGCGAAGAAGACGTACGGCATCGACGCACCCCTGCCGCTCGATCAGCTGGCGGCGGCGGGCAGTGACGAGCAGCAGATCCAGCTCCTCATGGACCTGATGAAGCTGAGCGGAGCCCAAATCCCCGGCGGCATCATCGAGCACCAGCGCACGTCCTGGCTCGACAACCGGGCCATCCAGACTGCCGAGCTGAAGCCGTACGACGGTGACGTCGTGCTGTACATGGCAGACAGCTACCACGACGACGCCATCGCTCTCGAGCCCGCGTTCGGCACCCGGCAGCCCGACGGCGGCTGGGGTGACGCGGCGAAGAACCTGGAGGTCGTCTACATCGGGGGCGACCACATTCAGATCGTCGACGAGCCGTACATCACCAAGGTCGGCGCGGACCTGTCCAACAAGTTGGCCGACATCGAGGAGCGGAGCACCGAGTGAGCACCACCACCGCGCAGAAGCTCGCGGAACTGCACGACAAGCTCGAGAAGTCGAAGGCCCCAGGCAACCCGAAGGCGATCAAGCGGCGCCAGGAAAAGGGCTTGCCGACGCCGCGCGAGCGGATCGCGATGCTGCTCGATCCGGGCACTTTCGTCGAGACCGGGCAGCTCGCCCGTCAACCAGGCGACGAGTCCAACCCGTACGGCGACGGTGTCGTCACCGGTCACGGCCTGGTCGACGGACGTCCGGTTGCCGTGTTCGCGCACGACCAGACCGTCTTCGGCGGCGCGGCCGGTGAGATCTTCGGCCGAAAGGTCGCGGCCATCATGGACTTCGCGATCAAGATCGGCTGCCCCGTCGTCGGCATCAACGAGTCCGCGGGTGCCCGCATCCAGGACGCGGTGACTTCACTCGCGTGGTACGCGGAGATGGGCCGTCGCCAGGAACCGCTGTCGGGCATGTGCCCGCAGATCTCGATCATCCTCGGCAAGTGCGCCGGCGGAGCGGTGTATGCGCCGATCAACACCGACATCGTGATTGCGACCGAAGAGTCGTACATGTTCGTCACCGGGCCGGACGTCATCAAGTCCGTCACCGGTGAGGACGTCAGCCTCGACGAGCTGGGCGGCGCCCGCAACCAGGCCGAATACGGAAACGTGCACCACGTCGCGCCGGACGAGAAGTCCGCGTTCGAGTACGCGCGTCAGTACCTGAGCTACATGCCGTCGAGCTGCACGGAGAAGCCCCCGGTCATCAACCCTGGCCTCGAGCCGGAGGTCACCGAGGACGATCTCTCGCTCGACTCGTTCATGCCCGACGCCGACAACGCCGGCTACGACATGCACGACATCCTGATCAAGATCTTCGACGACGGCGAGTTCCTCGAGGTCCGCGGTCAGACCGCGCTGAACATCATCACCGGGTTCGCCCGCGTCGACGGCCGCCCGGTCGGTGTCGTCGCCAATCAGCCGCTGCACCTGTCCGGTGCGCTGGACGCGGCGGCGTCGGACAAGGCCGCGCACTTCGTGCGGGTCTGCAACGCATACGACATTCCGCTGGTGTTCGTCGTCGACACGCCCGGCTTCCTCGTCGGTGTGGAGCAGGAGAAGGTCGGTGTCATCAAGCGTGGCGGCCGGTTCCTGTTCTCCTATGTCGAGGCGAGCGTCGCGAAGGTGACGGTCGTGGTGCGCAAGTCGTACGGCGGCGGCTACGCGGTGATGGGTTCCAAGCAGCTCGGCGCCGACGTCAACCTCGCGTGGCCCACCGCTCGCATCGCGGTCATGGGTGCCGAGGGCGCCGTAAACATCATCGGGCGCAAGCAAATCGAGGCCGCCGGTGACAATGCAGCGGCTGTCCGCGCGCAGCTCATCAACTTCTACAACGAGAACGTCGCAACGCCCTACATCGCAGCCGAGCGGGGCTACATCGACGCCGTCATCGAGCCGTCGGCCACCCGCCTCGAGATCCGCAAGGCGCTGACCCTGCTCCGCGACAAGAAGGTCTTCCAGAACCCGCGCAAGCACCACTTGCTCCCGTTCTGATCCGGCTCCGGCGACGGAACCTGCGGGTTTCGTCACCGGGCTGGCGACCTGTTGCGGCAGACTGATCCGATGGGCACTCCGTCGGGTCGTCGGTGGGTGCTGCACGTCGATCTCGATCAGTTCATCGCTGCTGTCGAGGTGCTGCGCAACCCCGACCTGCGCGGACGTCCCGTCATCGTTGGTGGTCGGGGCGATCCCAGCGAGCGCGGCGTCGTGTCGACAGCGTCTTACGAGGCGCGTGAGTTCGGCGTCGGATCGGGGATGCCGCTACGGACGGCGGCACGAAGAATCCCCGACGCGGTCTTCCTGCCCGTCGACGCCGAGGCATACAGGGAGGCGTCCACGGTCGTGATGAACACGCTCCGCGGGATGGACGCTGTCGTCGAGGTGGCGGGCTGGGATGAGGCGTTCCTGGGAGTCGAGACCGAGGACCCCGACGCCTTCGCCCGCCGGATCCAGAGGGCGGTCTTGGACGCGACCGGCCTCCACTGCTCGGTCGGCATCGGCGACAACAAGTTGCGCGCCAAGATCGCGACCGGATTCGGTAAGCCGCGGGGCATCTTCCGGCTGACGGCGGAGAACTGGTTCGAGGTGATGGGGGACCGCGACACTCGTGAGCTTTGGGGTGTTGGCAGCAAGACCGCCAATAAGCTTGCGGCACTGGGCTTGAACACCGTGAGCGAATTGGCGTCGGCCGCCGATGAGGATCTGGCGGCCAGATTCGGTCCGACGATGGGTCCGTGGTTCGGCCGCCTCGGCAAGGGAATCGACCACTCGCCGGTGACCGCCGAACCCTGGGTCGCGCGATCCCACAGTCGCGAGACGACGTTCCAGGAGAACCTCGACGATTGGACCGCCGTCACTGTCGAGATCAGACGGCTCGCGGCCCGGGTACTCGAAGACATCGTCGCCGAGCAGCGCCCAGCGGTGCGGGTCGCAGTGAAGGTGCGCTACGCGCCCTTCACCACCCGGAGCGCCAGCAAAGCCTTCCCGACACCGACGTTCGACGCGGATGTGATCGCCGACGCGGCAGCCGCGCTCGTGGCGCGGTTCGACCACACCCGCGAGGTGCGTCTCCTCGGTGTGCGGTTGGAGATGACGCCGCCGAAGGATGGGTAGTGGCGGGTCGCTCGGGCTTCGGGTCCGCTGCGTTCAACCCGGCCGAAACCCACGGCGTTCAGCCCGGCAGAAACACGGCGTTCAGCCCGGCAGAAAGCTGAACCGAACCCGCCGAACCGGGTTGTCGATGTTGGTGTCGACCAGGCAGATGGATTGCCACGTCCCCGTCGCGAGGGTCCCGTCGACGACCGGCACCGACGCGTACGGCGGCACGAACGCGGGCAAGACGTGGTCGCGGCCGTGCCCGTGGCTGCCGTGCTGGTGCCGCCAGCGGTCATCGCGCGGCAGGAGCTCGTCGATGGCCGTGATCAGGTCGGCATCGCTTCCGGCGCCGGTCTCGATGACGGCCAACCCGGCCGTTGCGTGCGGCACCCACACGTGAAACAGGCCCTGCAACAGATCACTGTTCTCGCCCGCCGCCGCGAGGAACTTCTCGATCTCGTGCGTCAAGTCGCGCACGACAGGTGAGGAACCGGTGCGGATCTCGATCTCGGTGGTGAACATGGTCACGACGCTAGAGGCATCCGGACGATCGCGCCGGTGTTGCCCATAGACCGTGTTGCCCATAGACCGTGTTGCCCACAGGCGGCACCGCCCATGGACGGCGCCGCCTACAGACAGCGCCGCCTACAGACAACGCCGCCCGAGTTCTAGGGCTCGTACACCCGCATCGTTCCCGGCGACCACAGCCCCGAGCGGTTGACCTGCTCGGTTTCGATGGCGACGGGTTCGGCGTCCGGGTAGTGCCGGTTGTACCGCTCCAGGGAGCCCCAGTCGCGCGCCCAGTCGTTCTTCAGGTACGTCGGGACGGTGGTGGCACCGGCGAGCATTTCCGTCCAGCCGAGGGGCCCGCCGGCCTCGAGGGCCTGCCAGGTGTCGGTGGAGCTGACGGCAAGCGGACGGTCCGGCAGGATCCGGTAATTCGGCATCTCGCCGACCCCGTTGAGGTGATCGAACGGGCGTTGGCACGGGAACTGCAATCCGACGGCCCAGTCCAGCAGGACGGGCTGTTCGGTGCCGACGACGTTGCCCAGCGTCTCGAGCTTCGGCACGCGCGGCGGCGTGAAGGCCAACCACTGGTCACCGGTGAGGTTGGGGTCGGACGCGTTGATCCGCACCACGTCGGTGTCGGCGGGCAGTTCGTCGAGCGGGATGCGCAGGTTGCGCCACGACGGGGCGGGTCCGATGTCACGGGGCAGGTAGGTGCCCTGAATCTCGACGCTGCCGTCGGGTTGCTGCTTGCCGTACTCGAGGTCGAGTGGCTGCCCGTAGGTGGCCTTGCCGGTGTCGTCGACGGACCAAATACGTCCGGCCGCCGAGATCACGATGAGGGGTGCATCGTCGCTGCGTTCGGGCAGCTTGTACCAACTGGAGACGACGGACGCCTGCTGCTGGACGCCTTCCTGGTAGCTGCCGAGGACCGGCGTGCGGGCAGGGTCGAGGCCGAACGGCAGTTTGACGGTGCTGCCGTTGATGCCGCGGGCGCCCTGACCCCCGGTGGTCCCGGCGCCCGCGCCGGTCGCGAACGCCGGGCCGACGCTCTGGTTGTCGGTGTTGCCCATGCCGGCCTGGACCTCGATGTAGTCGGCGGTGAGGTCGCCTGGGACGCCGTTGGGGGTGAAGCCGACGGGCTTGGCGCCCGCGAGCGGATCGTTCGGATCGGCGAGCGGGTTCTGTGGATCGAAGACCGGAGTGAGCGAGCCCACGTTGGGGTCTTGTTCCACCAGTACGTCCTCAGCGAGGCCGCAGGTGTTGCCGGCGAGTGCTTCTACGTTGGAGCGACCGATCGAGTATGCGGGGTACTGCGACACCGCACCCTTGAGCATCGACAGCACCTCGAACAGCACCATCACGCCGGCCACGACGGTCAACGGGGCGGCGGCGAACTTGCGGATTCGTCGCCCCTTTGCGGTGCCCGCTTTGGCAGGCGGGGGCGCATAGCCCTCGCGCAGGTACTGCCATGCCACCACAGCTAGTGACAGCCCGAACAACGCCAGGAACAGGGTGTTGGATTCGCGGCCGTTGAGGGAGACGGTCTTGTCGAACCACGGCACGCCGTAGCTCGAGACGTACCAGTAGCCGTTGATGCCGGAGAACGACAGCGCGAGCACCATCAGCAGCCCGGCCGCGAAGACCGTGCGATTGCGGCGCGACCGCAGCGCGCTGGCCGACACGACGACGGCCGTCAGCGCTGCCAGCGAGCCGGCGATGCCCGCGTACGCCCCGAAGTGGTGGGTCCACTTCGTGGGGTTGAACATCATGAAGAAGATCGTTCCGAAGACGATGCCCATCAGTCGCCACGAAGGTCCGGTGGCGACGCCGGGGACCCGCCTGCGGCGCAGGAACACGAACAGCACCGTGAACAGGCACAGCAGCATCGTCAGGAACGCGAACCGGCGGGTCAGTGAGCCGTCGGTGGTGGGGACGAACAGGTAGTAGTAGCGCAGGAAGTCCTGGTACCACTCGAGATTCGGGCCGATGATCGTGCGGACACGGGTGGCCTCCATGACCGCGGCGAACGTCTGGTCGACGAACACGACGACGAGGACGAGGGTGCCGGCTGCCGCGAGCGGCAACAGCTGTGACACCGTGCCGATCTGGTGCCTGCGGCGCACAATGATCCGTGTGATCGGGCGCAGTCCGGCGAGCAGCGCCGCGACGCACATCAGGCCGGTCGGCGCCGCCGCGAGAGTGAATGCCCCGATGAGGGCCGCGATCGCGGCCGGTAGCAGGCGCCCGGTGGCGATGGCGCGTTCGATCGAGCACCAGGTCAGCAGAGCTCCGACGGCGACGATCGGTTCGGGGCGCAGACCGTTGTTGAACGGCAACCAGAACGCGAGGAACACGAGACCGCCGGTCCACAGCGCAACGGCGTTGGTGCGCACCGCGCGGCCGAGACGCGGCACCACCTCGCGGCTGATCACCATCCAGCACAGGACCGCGGCGATCAGGGCGGGCAGGCGCATCCACGGACTCGCGGTGGAGATTTTCGCCATCGCGGCGAGGACCTCGTAGTACCAGCCGAACGGGGCCTCGGGAACGCCGAACCAACGGAAGTAGTTGGCCATGTACCCGGCGTTCTCGGAGGCGCGGGCCATGTTGAGCAGATAGCCGTCGTCGGAGGTGTTGGCGCCGAAGAAGTGCCAGCCGACCAGGGTGCCGACGACGACGGCGTCGACGCCGGTGAGCTTCCACCAGCGGGTCGGCAGGAACCGACGGGCTCGACGGCCGTCGACCCCGTCGAGGCGGTGCAGTGCGACCAGCGACACGGTCGTCGCCAGGACGGCGCCGAGCATCGCGACGAGCTTGATCAGCGTCGGGCTCGACGAGAACCGCGAGTCGACGTCCATCGTGAAGTTCAGACCCGGCACGGACTTGCCGGCGAGATCGGAGAAGATGCCCACAACCTGCGGGCGGTAGTCGTGGACGAGCCCACCGCCGACGGTCTCACCGTCGTCGTTGGTCATGCCCGCGAACTCCGCGTTGGTCTTTCCGACGTCGGAGGTGATGACGATCTCCGAGCACTGCCCGGACGCGACGTCCGCGCGCGGCGCCGATGCGATGACGACGTTGCGGTCGAGGACGTCGACGGACTCCTCCGAGGCGCGCACGAACATCGCGTTCAGCGCGGCTCCTTCGCCCTGTGCGGGCGCGGTGGCGAGCAGCATGCCGCCCTCGGGGGGCAGCTCGTTGACGGCGCTACACGGGATCGTCGCCGACAGTGAGACCGGGACCTGCGAGACCAGCGGTGCCTCGACGTTCGCGGCGATCCCGTTCTCGGGCCATGACACCGTCGCGGCAGTCTGGGTGACCGGCAGAAACGGGGTCGCCACTGCCAGCAGCAAACCGAGCAGGCCGGTCACGGTGGCGATCAGACGAGCCCTGCGGAAGTCCGCGTCGGAGACCGTCGAAGCCGGGGGTAGAGCGCGGGCTTCAGGGCCGGGCGCCGGGGCTGTTACTACATCTGCCACGGCTGTGATAGTAGCGAGACCTTATCGTCATCTGAAAAAAAGCGGCCGCTCCCAGCTAGTTCACAGAATGCTCAGGCGGGAGGCGCGTTCCGGATGTGACCGGGCGACCACAAACCGGAGCGAGTGGTCTGCTCGACGTCGACGGTCGCCGGCCGGGTCGAAGACGCGATCGGGGTGAACCGTTCGAGCGAGCCCCAGTCGCGGCGCCAGTCGCCGGCCAGATAGGTCGGGATCGTCTGCGCCCTGAGAAGCAGCGAGGTCCAGCCGAGCGGTCCGCCGCCGATGGCGTCCTGCACCGCTGTGGTGCCGACGGCGCCGGGTCGGTCCGGCAGGATCCGATATTCGGGCGCCTCGGCGATACCGTCACGGTGATCGAACGGACGCTGGCACGGGAATGCCAGGCCCACAGCCCAGTCCAACAGCACGGGGGCGTCGCTGCCGACGACTTCCTGCAGGGTCTGCATGCGCGGCACGCGCGGCGGGGTGACGGCCAGCCATTGGTCGGGTGCGAGGCCGGTGTCGGACGCGACCAGGCGGACGGCATTCGCATCCGCCGGCAATTGATCGAGCGGCACCCGCAGGTTTCGCCAAGACGGTGCCGGGCCGATATCGATCGGGGTGATCCGGCCGAGTGCATCGACGCTGCCATCGGCGGTGCGGGTGCCGTACTCGACTTCCAGTGACTGTCCGTCGGTGACGATTCCGTCGGCGTCGACGGAGTAGATGCGTCCGGCGGCGGCGATCGACAGGATCGGGGCGTCGTCACTACGTTCGGGGAGTCCGTACCAGCCGGTGACGAGATCGGCGGTTTCTTGCGCGCCTTCCTGATAGCTGCCGAGGATCGGTGTGGTCGCCGGATCCAGCCCGAACGGCAGCGACACTGTGCTGCCGTTGACGCCGGCGCTGGCTGCAGTGCCGCCGCCGGTGCCGGCGCGGCCACCGGTCGAGGTCGTCTGCGAGTCGGTGTCGGTGTCGGTGCCGGTGGCGAAGCCGGTCGTGCTGCTCTCCTGGTCGGCGGTCAGGTCGCCTGCCACGCCGTTCGCCGTGAACCCGGTCGATTCGGTGGCGCCGAAGGCCGCGGCGCCGGACTGATTGGTGGGTGGGTTCAACAGCGTCAGCATCGACGCGTTCGGATCGTTCTCGACCAGCACGTAGTCCGCGAGGGCGCAGCTGTTCCCGGTCGCCGAGCGCACGTTCGACAGCGCGATGGAGTAGGCCGGGTATTGCGCGACCGCACCCTTGACGAGCGAGAGCACCTCGAACAGCACGATGCCGGCGGCAGCAAGGGTGAGCGGCGCGGGCGACCAGCGTCTGATCCGCGCGCGACGACCGCCGTTGCCATTTCCGTTGCCGGCAGCCCGGTTCTTTTCGTAGGGCTCGCGGATGTGATACCAGGCTGCCAGAAGCAAGGCGAGCAGCGTGAGTCCCAGCAGGGCGGTCGAGAAGCCCTTGCCTCCGATGGACGGCGCCTTGTCCCACCACGGGACGCCGAGGCTCGAGACGTACCACCAGCCGTTTGGTCCGGCGAACGACATTGCGAGGACGAACAGCACGCCGGCGGCGAACAGTGTCCGGTTGCGTTTCGACCGCAGGCTCGCACCGGCCACCGCGACGGCGGCGAGCGCGGCCAGCGAGCCCGCGAGGCCCGCGTACACGCCGAAGTGATGGGTCCACTTCGTGGGTGTGAAGCTCATCAGCAGCAGCGATGCGAAGACGATGCCGAGGATGCGGCGGGACGGCCCGGGTGAGGTGCCGGGTATGCGGCCACCGCGGCGCAGCATCATCATCACGCACACCACCAGGCACATCAGCATGACGAAGACGCCGAAGCGTCGGGAAAGCGAGCCGTCGGGGGAGATGCTGAGCAGCGCATCCCAGCGCACCCGCTCGTCGAACCAGGGGACATTGGGCCCGACCGCGGTGCGGACACGGGTGGCCTCTCGGACCGAGGCGAACGTCTGGTCGGCGAACACCGCCACGAGGACGACGGTTCCGGCGGCGAGGATCGGTGCGATCTGTCCGAGGACGCCGACCTCGCGGCTGCGGCGGACGATCGCCTGCACGATCGATCTCGCGCCGGCGACGAGCGCGGCGACGGCGATCAGGCCGGACGGCCCGGCGGCCAGGGAGAACGCGGCAATCAGGACGGCGATCGCGGCCGGTAGCACGCGCCCGGTGGCGATGGCACGTTCGATCGAGCACCACGTCAGCAGCGCGCCGAGCGCGATGACCGGTTCGGGGCGCAGACCGTTGTTGTACGGCAGCCAGAACGCCAGGAACACCAGGCCGGCCGTCCAGATCGCGACTGGGCTGCGGCGCACCATCGTCCCCAGCCGCGGGATCACCTCGCGACTGATGATCATCCAGCACAGGATGCCGGCGATCAGAGCGGGCAGGCGCATCCACATGCTCGCGGTGCTCACCTGGGCGAACAGCACGAGCACGTAGTAGTACCAGCCGAACGGGGCCTCGGGAACGCCGAACCAACGGAAGTAGTTGGCCATGTACCCGGCGTGCTCGGAGACGCGGGCCATGCTGAGCAGGTAGCCGTCGTCGGAGGTGTTCGCGCCGATGACGTGCCACAGCAGCAGGACGCCGATGACGACCCCATCGACGGCGGTGAACTTCCACCAGTGGGCGGGCAGGAAGCGCCGGGCGCGGCGGCCGTCGACGCCGTCGAGGCGGTGCAACGCGACCAACGACACGATCGTCAACAGTGCCGCGAAGATCATCGTGACGATCTTGATCGAGGTGGCGGACGACGTGAACCGGGAGTCCAGGTCGGCACGCACGTCCAGGCCCGCCGGCGGGGTGCCCTGCAGGTCGGAGAAGATGCCGACCATCTGGGGCCGGACGTCGCCGGTGATGGTGGTGGTCTGCTCGTCCGGGAGTCCGGCGACGGTGGCCGTGGTGCTCTGGGCGTCCGAGGTTACGGAGATGTCGGTGCAGCCCTGCAGCTCGCTGAGCGGCGCCGACAGCAGCGAGGTGTCACGCAGGATCGCCCGCAGCGTCGCCGGTTCGCTTCCGGTGGCGGCGTCGACCTTGATTACCAGGCCGTCGGCCTCGGCGCGGCCCGCCTGCGGCGGGGCGGTCGCGATCAGCGCTCCGCCCGAATCGGCGAGCTGCCCGACGGCGGTGCACGGAATCGTCACATGCAACTGCAGCGGCGTATACGAGATCAGCGGCGCCTCGACACTCGTGAGGTCACCATTCTGCGGCCAGCTCAGGGTGGCGACGTCCTGCTTGACGGGTAGAAACGGCGTCGCAAGCGCGAGGATCACGCCGAGCAGCCCACTGACGATGGCGACGAGGCGGGCGATTCGCACGTCCTTGGCGGAGGCGCGTTCGGCAGCCGGGGCTGGAGCGGTCAGGACGTCGGGCACGTTCATCGACTCTATGCGAGCGGGACGGATCAGGTCAGATTCCGCACGTCCCAGACCCAGACGCCATCGACGTGTGTGCCGTCGATGCCCAGGAGCTGGTTGACGGTGGCGCGGAGAATTCGGTCGTTCTTCCCGGGTGGCAGCACCAGGACGTCGGCGTCCCAGAACTCCAGATCAGCCCGCGCGTCAGCGCGGGCGGCGCTGTCGACGGGTGGGACGACTCCGCTCTGCTGGGTCTTGCCCAGCAGCAGTGAGGTCGGGCGGTCGTCGGGCCCGTACTTACCCTTGGCCTCGGGGCCGGCCGGGCCGACGAAGTAGCCGCCGGCGATGGGGAACCCGAAGTTCTGCTGTACCTGCCATTGCAGCGCCTTGGCCTCCTCGGGCCGGGTCGGCGGGACCATCACGACGGAGCCGTCGGACACGTACGAGCGCCAGGTGCCCACGGCGAAGAAGTCGGGGGCGGGGGCGCGGTGCGCGAGCGCGGCCGGCGTCGGCGCGAGCGGCAACAGTGCCACGACAAGCCAGCCCACCCACAGCAGGGTCGTCGGCCGCTGTCCGATGCGTCCGGCGGCGATCGCGCGGTCGGTGCCGAGTGCGAGCAGGATCGCGATGGCCGGGATGCAGCCCATCGCGAACCGGGATTCGAGGACCGATTCGAGCAGCGGCAGCTTCGCGAACCACGACCACGGGAGGGTGATCCCGGTGTCGTTGTGTGCGACGGTCAGTTCGACGCCCATGGAGAGCACGGCCATGACGGCGACGGTGGCGGCCGCGGCGCGTGCCATCGGTAGCCGCCACAGCCACACCGCGGTCATCGAGACGAGCAGCAGCAGCGGCCAGCCGAAGAACGCGTTCTCTTCCGTGGCGTTCATCGACAGTCCGGCAGCGGATCCGGGGTCACCGGCGAGTGACTGGGTGGGGAAGCGGGTGAACGCGAGTGCGTCGTTGCCCACCGGTCCGTGTTCGATCACGCGGTAGCTCTGTGGTCCGAAGAACTGCCACCACAGCGGAACTGCGACGATCGCGAGTGCGACGGCACCGGCCACGCACAGTCCCTTGACGCCGCGGAGAGCCGCCTTGACCGCCTCGCCGGGATGTGATGCGCCGTAGGCGATTCCGAAGACGATGAACGCGATCGAGTAGATCAGCAGCGGCTCTTCGCCGAGAAGGATCTGGTACGCGACAACCAACCCGAGCAAGACACCGTTGCGGACGGGACGCTCGCCACTGCCGAGGCGGATCACCAACAGTGCGATGAACGGCAGCAGGAACAGTGCGACGAAATTGGGGTGACCGTTGCTGTGCGAGATCATTGCCGGCGCGAAGCCGCAGAACACGCCACCGACGGCGGCGGCGAACTTGGAGGCGACGACGTGCCGGGACAGCACCCAGTACCAAGCTGTAGCGGTGCCGGCCAGTCCGAGCGTGAGCGCAAAGGCGAACGTGACGGTAGGCCCGAAGAGCAGGGTGATCGGTGCGAGCGGGATGCTCACGCCGAACATCGCGGTGTTGGCCATCATGTTCACGCCGAGCGGGTAGTTCTGCAGCGTGCTCGACAGCGGATTCTCGAGATGCGTCAGCGAGTGTGCAGTGACCGCGAAGAACCACTCCCACATCGTCTGGTCCTGGCCGCTGGTGATCAGGTAGCCGTCACCGAGATGCCGCCACTGGCGCCAGAGCACGAACACCGCGAGCGCGACGAACGACGCCGGGGCGACGACATCGGCCCAGGTGAGTCGGACTCGACGTGCGCGAGTCGGCGCCGATGTAGCCGTAGGCGGCGAGGCTGAGGGCTTCCCGTCGGCCAGATTCAGGGTCTCGCTCACACATCGCCCCCTTCCGCTTCGCAGGACGGCGGGGCAGGACGCCACCCGACCGCCGGTGGCCAGACGCGAGAATACCGCAGCTAACTGGGGGTAATTGCGGACAGAGACCGTCCTGGAACGGGCAGCGGTCAAAGCGGGCGGGGCAATCCGGACGAGCAGGGCATCCCGGTCGCAGAGAGTGGCCGTCCGGAGCGGGTCAGGATGCGCGCCGAGTCGCCCGATCCGGGGTGGCCGCGCCCGTGTCGAGGGCCGCGGCGATGCGGTCGAGGGAGATGTCGAGGACACGCGCGACGGCGGCGATCGTGAAGAATGCCGGCGTCGCGATGCGTCCGGTCTCGATCTTGCGAAGGGTTTCCACGGAGATGCCGGCGTCGAGAGCGATTTGGACCATGCTCGCCTCGCCCCTCGCGGATCGCAGCAACTCACCGAGCCGCTGTCCCCGCTCCTGTTCCTCCGCTGTCAGCGGCACACGCACCATGACCCATATAGTAATACCGGTATAGTTATTCGAGTTGGAAGGGCTGATCGTGGTTGAGTTGAAGACCGAGGCGGAGATCCACGCGATGCGGGCGGCGGGTGGGGTGGTCGCCGACGCCCTCGCCGCGGTGCGCGAGCATGCGCAGGTGGGGGTGACCCTGGTCGAACTCGACGCTGTCGCCGCGGGAACCATCGCCGATGCCGGCGCCCGCCCGGTGTTTCTCAACTATCACCCGAACTGGGCGCCGAGCCCTTTCCCCGGGGTCATCTGCGCGTCCGTGAACGACGCTGTCGTGCACGGTATTCCGTCGAGCTACCGGTTGCGTGACGGCGACCTGGTGAGCATCGACTGCGGTGCGACGCTGGACGGATGGTGCGGCGACGCGGCGATCAGTTTCGTCGTCGGTGCCGTGGATCCCACGGACCGGGCCCTAATCGCGGCGACCGACGAGGCGCTCCGACGCGGGATCGCAGCCGCGCAACCCGGGAACAGTCTCGGCGACATCGGTGCCGCTATCGGTGAGTACGCCCGACGTCTCGGCTACGGACTGCTCGCCGACCACGGCGGCCACGGCATCGGCCGGGTCATGCACGAGGATCCGGACGTGCCGAACGAGGCCCGAGCAGGCCGAGGCATGCGGTTGCGGCCGGGTCTCGTCCTCGCGATCGAGCCGATGCTCATCGCCGACGGCACCGACGACTACCACCACGACGCCGACGGTTGGACACTGCGGACGCGTACCGGCGCCCGCGCAGCGCACAGTGAGCACACCGTGGCAATCACCGTCGACGGCCCGGTGGTGCTCACGTCGCGGCACTAGGCTGCACGTATGCCGGATCGGACGCCGATCTCCGTCGCGCTGCGGCGCGCGGGGATCCGCGACGTCCGCGACGACCGCACCACGCGGGCGTTGTACTCCTCCGACGCCTCGCTGTACCGGGTGCCGCCCGAAGTGGTGGTGTGCCCGCGTTCGCCGGACGAGGTCGCTACGGTGCTCGACGTCTGCCGCGCCGAGGGGATCCCGATCACGGCGCGCGGCGCCGGGACGTCCGTTGCTGGCAACGCGGTCGGCCCAGGTGTGGTCCTCGACTTCAGTCGCTATCTCTACCGGGTGCTCGAGATCGACCCCGTCGAGCGCACGGCCGTCGTCGAACCGGGCGTCGTGCAGGCGGCACTGCAGCGCGCCGCCGCACCACACGGGCTGCGATTCGGCCCCGACCCGTCCACGCACAACCGATGCACCATCGGCGGCATGATCGGCAACAACGCCTGCGGCGCAAGGGCTCTCGGCTACGGTCGCACCTCCGACAATGTCGTCGGTGTGGACATGTTGACCGGAGCAGGTGAAGCGCTGTCGCTACCGACTCCGACAAGCGTCCCTGTTCTCGACGGCCTCCGCGACGTCACCCACACCGGGTTGGCCACCATCCGAACCGAGTTCGGTCGCTTCGGCCGCCAGGCGTCCGGGTATGCACTCGAGCACCTGTTGCCGGAGAACGGCTTCGACGCCCTCCGGTTCCTCGTCGGCAGCGAGGGCACGCTCGGAATCATCACCCGGGCCACGGTGCGTCTCGTACCGGATACGGCGCACCGCGTGCTGGTCGTGCTCGGCTACCCAGACATCGCATCAGCCGGCGACGACTCGATGACGGTCCTCGGATTCGGCCCCACGGCCTGCGAGGGCATCGACTCGAGAGTGGTCGACGTCGTCCGCGAACGCCGAGGACCGCAGGCGGCACCACCGTTGCCGCGGGGCGCGGCATGGCTGTTCGTCGAGATCGCCGGTGACTCGCCCGGCGAGGTCGTCGAGCGAGCGGCCGCCCTCGCACGGGGATGCGGTGCCATCGATGCGCTCGTCGTCGAGGACCAGGCCAGGATCGCCGCACTGTGGCGAATCCGAGAGGACGGCGCCGGTCTGGCCGGACGTAGCCCCGCCGGTAAGCCCGCCTACGCCGGGTGGGAGGACGCCGCGGTACCGCCCGACCAGATGGGTCCGTACCTGCGTGACTTCGACACCCTGCTCACCGACTTCGGCATCACCGGCCTGCCGTACGGGCACTTCGCCGACGGCTGCCTGCACATCCGACTCGACCTGCCGATGGACCGACCGAACGGCGTCGACGTCTTCCGGCGGTTCCTCGTCGCGGCTGCCGAACTCGTCGCACGATACGGCGGGTCGCTGTCCGGCGAGCACGGCGACGGCCGGGCCCGCAGCGAACTCCTGCCGATCATGTACTCGCCCGACGCGTTGAAGCTGTTCGGTGCCGTCAAGCACGTGTTCGACCCCGACAACATCCTCAATCCCGGCGTGCTCGTCGATCCCCGTCCGGTGGACGCCGACCTGCGGGTTCCACAGACCTCGCCACTGCGAACGAACCTGGCTCTCGCGTACGCGGACGACGACGGCGACTTCGCGCAGGCCGTGCACCGCTGCACCGGCGTCGGAAAGTGCCGGGCCGACACCGCCGGCACCGGGGGCGTCATGTGCCCCTCCTATCTGGCGACGCGGGAGGAGAAGGACTCGACGCGCGGGCGTGCCCACGTCCTGCAGGAGATGGTGAACGGCAGCCTCGTGAGTTCGGGCTGGCGATCCGCGGAGGTGCACGACGCGCTCGAGCTGTGCCTGTCGTGCAAGGGCTGTGCCTCGGACTGTCCGACGGGTGTCGACATGGCTTCCTACAAGTCCGAGGTGCTGCATCAGAGCTACCGCCGGCGTCTGCGTCCGGCATCGCACTACTCGTTGGGGTGGCTGCCGCGGTGGGCGGCGCTCGCGGGCCGGGCGCCCCGCCTGGTCAACGCCTTGACCCGGCTTCCCGGCGTGGCCCCTGCCGCGTTGACGCTCGGCGGTGCCGATCGGCGACGCCGCGTTCCGCAGTTCGCGCCGACGTCGTTCCGACGCTGGTACGCCTCGACCGCGGCCGAGCGCCGCACCACCGGCGATCCCGTGGTGCTGTTCGTCGACACCTTCACCGACCACTTCGCACCCGAGATCGGAATCGCGATGGTTCGGCTGCTCGAGGATGCCGGCTACCGGCCGCGGCTCACCCCGAAGAGGCAGTGCTGCGGACTGACGTGGATCACCACCGGTCAGCTCGACGCCGCCCGCCGCATCCTCGGCCGCACCGTCTCCGCGCTGGCGGCCGAGGGATCGCCGATCGTGGGCATGGAGCCGTCGTGCACGGCCGTCCTCCGCGCCGACGGCCTCGAGTTGCTCGGTACCGAGGCCGCACGGGCGGTCGCCGATTCCACTCGGACCCTGGCCGAACTGCTCACCGACCGTCACGGCTGGAATCCGCCGGACCTGTCCGGCACGACTGTCGTCGCCCAGCCTCACTGCCATCACCATGCCGTGATGGGGTGGGGTGCCGACGCCGAGCTGCTGCGACGGGCCGGTGCCCGTGTGCAGCGGCTCGGCGGATGCTGTGGGCTGGCCGGAAACTTCGGTGTCGAGCGGGGACACTACGACGTTTCGGTCGCGGTCGCGGAGCACCAGCTCCTTCCGGCGATAGCCCAGACAGACGCGGATACGGTGGTGCTCGCGGACGGCTACTCGTGCCGGACCCAGATCGCGGATCTCGCCCGGAGAAGCGGCGTTCACCTGGCCGAACTCCTCGCCCAGGGAGCACGCCCCTAGGGCACAATCCCAGGCATGGTCTCCACACCGCCCAGCGGGAGCAGCTGGCCCGCCGACTGGCCGACGACCGCTCGCCAGATCGCCGTCGCCACGGACGACGCGATAACCGCTGCCCGCGCGGCCTCACGTGAGGATCTGAGCCAGGCGGTGGAGGAACTGATCGATCTGCCCTTCGAGCAGGTGACGATCGTCCACGCCGGCGTCGTCCGGGTGCTTCTCGAAGAGCTCCACCCGGACGGTCTCTCCGGGGAGGACATCCAGCGTGGACTCACCCATGTCGCCGGCTCGGCGATCGCTTGGCTACCGGACCTCGACGTCGAGGCGCTCGCCGTCGTCCTCACCGGTTCGCTCGGACTCACGGAGATGAGCGAGGACGCCCAGAAGATCGGGCAGGTGGACTACCTCCGTGGCGCCGTTCTGGTCATCGCAGATCTCCTAGCGGCCGCCGACACGGTTTCCGAGGGATATCTCCGTGCGGCAATCGGCGAAATTGCGCGGGCCGAGACCATGGAGATGCCCTGACGGAAAGTTCGAAGAAATACGCCATTTGCCCGCTATGACCTGGCGATTTGGTGTTCTGTGGGGGTTCGCGTAACTTATTCCGAGTCAGAGCGACACGGACACCGACCCGGACGCGATCGTTGGTTGATCGGCGTGGGTAAACGAGGTTGGACGGGGAGCGCCTGATTTTCCCGGTTGGTTGGATCGCCCTCCCTTGTGTGGGGGTGGTTGTACTGTGCCGGGCGTACCCCGGAGTGGGGAATCTACGGGTTCCTTGTGATGGTGTGTGCGTGTTCTTTGAGAACTCAACAGTGTGTCGATGAATGTCAGTGCCAAATTTTTTTGTTTGGTGGCCTGCATCCTTTTTTGTGGGGGTGTGGGTGTTGCTGGTCGTCTCGTTTCTTCCG
>NZ_RKLN01000007.1:142596-249160 GCF_004011835.1 Rhodococcus spongiicola | reverse complement strand
GGATCAAACTCTCCGTTGAAGACTCTCGATCAACCGGACCAGCCGGCAATCAGCCATACGACATCGAGTCAAATCACCAGCATGAAAAACTCAAACTAGCATTTCGCCAGCCGCCCCGGACGGAAGATACGAGACGACCAGCAACACCCACACCCAAACAAAAAGAGTGCAGGCCACCAAACAAAAAAATTTGGCACTGACATTCATCGACACACTGTTGAGTTCTCAAAGAACACGCACACACCAAAACCAGAAACCCGCAAGGTCCCTCGCTCCGGGGCAACCGCTCCATTCTAGCCCACCCGAGAACCGGACACAAACCCCAACCCTCGAAGCAAACCACCCCGGCACGCCACCACCACCCCCTACAACAAGGGACGGTCCAACCAACCGGGAAAATCAGGCGCTCCCCGTCCAACCTCGTTTACCCACGCCGATCAACCAACGATCGCGTCCGGGTCGGTGTCCGTGTCGCTCTGACCCGAACCAAGTTACGCCAGCGTTTCCCCACCGTCAAACCACCAGGTGGCCAACCACATTGACCACATACACGCAGGTCACAGACCAACATCCGGTAATGCATCAACAAACAAACAATTTGTGACGCCCGACACGTCAGCCCAGCAGAACCTTGATGCCGGCAAAGTTCTTGCGACCGCGACGGAGGACCAACCACCGACCATGCAGCATGTCGGTCGTCTCCGGCACCCAGTCCTCGGCTGGGATGCGGTTGTTGTTCACGTACGCGCCGCCCTCCTTCACAGCCCGACGAGCAGCACCCTTGCTCTCGCACAGCCCACTCGCGACGAGAAGCTCGACGATCGTGTTGCTGTCACCGGCACGTACCTCGGCAACCGATGCCTCGGTCAGCGCGGATGCGAGAGTCGGCTCGTCGAGATCGGACAGCTCGGCGCGGCCGAAAAGTGCCTGACTCGCAAGCTCGACCGCGTCGGTGTTGGCTTGACCATGAACGAGAGTCGTCATCTCGGCCGCGAGTCGTCGCTGCGCCTCGCGCGCCTGCGGACGCTCCGCGGTCGCAACCTCGAGTTCGGCCAGCTCGTCCCGGGTGAGGAAGGTGAACCAACGCAGGTAGCGCACGACGTCGGCGTCACCGGTGTTCACGAAGTACTGGTACCAGGCATACGGGCTCGTCATCTCGGGATCGAGCCACAGGCTGCCTCCGCCGGTCGACTTGCCGAACTTCTTTCCGTCGGCCGAGGTCACGAGCGGCACGGTCAGCGCGTGCACCGCCTCGCCGTCGAGCTTTCGGTTCAAGTCGACGCCGGCGATGATGTTGCCCCACTGATCCGCGCCGCCGACCTGGAGCCTGCAGCCGTAGTTGCGCCTCAGGTGAACGAAGTCGTTGGCCTGCAGCAACATGTAGCTGAATTCGGTGTACGAGATGCCATCCGATTCGAGACGCCGCTTGACGGTGTCGCGGGCGAGCATCACGTTCACAGAAAAGTGCTTACCGATGTCCCGCAGAAAGTCGATCGCGGTGAGTTTCGACGTCCAGTTCGCGTTGTTCTCGATGACGGCGCCGGTAGGTGAATCGTCGAAGTCGACGAAGCGTTCGAGCTGCGAGCGGATGCAATCGGACCAGTCCGCGACCGTCTCAGCCGAGTTCATGGAGCGCTCGCCGACATCGCGGGGGTCACCGATCATGCCGGTGGCGCCGCCGGCAAGAACGATCGGACGGTGTCCCGCCCGCTGGAAACGCTTGAGCGCAAGCAACGGAACCAGGTGACCGGCGTGCAAGCTCGGTCCGGTGGGATCGAACCCGGCATACAACGTGACTGGACCGGCCTCCACTTCCCGACGCAGTGCTTCCAGATCGGTCGACTGGGCGATCAGCCCCCGCCAGGTCAGTTCGTCAAGGATGTTCTCAGTCACCTCTCGATCATCCCACCGCCAACTTCAGTCGGGTGCGCGCGGGCTGCGGCGATACGCCGACACCGCCGACGAGTCCGGCAGCCACAACCGCCAAGGCCAGTCCGCCGCGACGGCAATTCCGACCCGGGGTCCACTCCGGTAGTCCGCTGCGTCTCCCAGTTCCAGGCGCAGGCCCGGGTCGGTCCCGAACAGGTCGAAGCCGTTGTGGGCAAGCGAAATTCCGAGCGCCGATCCGAGATTCCCCGGTCCGCGGGCGACGTCGGCCGGTCGGCGCACCCCAGGTCGCCGCGACGCCACGAGGTCGTGGCCCTGCATGATCTCCGCCGCCCTCATCAGTACGCCGCCGGCCACCCCATCGGGTCCGTACGACACGTTCGCGCAGAAGTGCATCCCGTAGCTGCGGTACACGTATAGGTGCCCGGCCTCGCCGAACATCACCGCGTTCCGTGGGGACCGGCCACGATAGGAGTGGGATGCGGGGTCCGGCCACGGGCCGGACGGATCGCCGCCGTAGGCCTCCACCTCGACGATCCGGGCCCGGACCGTGCCGACGGAAAGCACCCCTCCGAGTATCGCCCGCGCAGCGCTGAGCGGATGCTGGGCGACTCTCAAGATCTCCCGTCCCGAATCGATCACGGTTCCGATTCTCCATCTCGGCGCCTTCGTCTCGGTGATCCTGCGACCGACCACCTGACCGGCCACCTATTGACGTCAGCACCCAAGGGGCCAATAATTCATCATGTGATGATTTCATCAGCGGATGAATCGAGATCGACATGACCGGCAAACCTGGGAAGTTCACGGCGGACCCGACCGAAGCCGCACCTGCAGTCGAGGTCCAGGGGCTGAATGTCTTCCGTGGGGGCATCCACGCTCTGCGCGACGTCAGCCTGTCGATTCCCCTCGGCGCCGTCACCGGCTTACTCGGGCCGTCCGGGTGCGGCAAGACCACGCTGATGCGATGCATCGTCGGGAGCCAGATCGTCGAGTCCGGTTCGGTGTCCGTACTGGGCCGACCTGCAGGATCAGCGGCGTTGCGCAGGCGGATCGGCTACGTGACGCAGGCGCCCAGCGTGTATCTCGATCTCACGATCCGAGACAACGTGCGATATTTCGCCTCCCTCTATGGACAGGGACATGACGTTGCGGCGGAGACGATCGAGGCCGTAGGCCTGTCCACCCACACCCACCATCGGGCGGGCGATCTGTCCGGTGGCCAGCTCGGCCGGGTGTCGCTCGCGTGCGCTCTCGTCGGCAGACCTGAACTACTCGTGCTCGACGAACCGACCGTCGGTCTCGACCCTGTTCTGCGGGACGAGCTGTGGGAGCACTTCTCGACCCTCGCAGCAGCAGGAGTGACGCTGATCGTGTCGAGTCACGTCATGGACGAAGCCGACCGCTGCGAGAGTCTCCTCCTCCTACGTGAGGGACACCTCCTTGCCCACGTGCCACCGGACGAACTGCGAAGCAGAACCGGTGAGTCGAACCTCGAGAAGGCCTTCCTTGCACTGGTCCGCGACGAACAGGTGGGAGTCGACCAATGATCATGAACCCCCGCATCTACGCGTCGAGCACCATCCGAATCCTGCGGCAACTCCGCAACGATCACCGCACGGTGGCCATGATCCTGCTCGTGCCCGCGTTGCTGATGGTGCTGCTGTACTTCATGTATCAGAACGTGCCGACGACCCCTGGCCAAATCCCGCTGTTCGACCGGATCGCGATCACGATGCTCGGGATCCTTCCTTTCGTGGTGATGTTCCTGGTGACCTCGATCGCGATGCAACGAGAACGCAGTTCCGGAACGCTCGAGCGACTACTCAGTACCCCCCTGTCGAAGTTGGATCTGCTCGGCGGCTACGGCACTGCCTTTTCGATAGGCGCCGCCGCCCAAGCAGCCCTTGCTTGTGGCGTGGCGTTCGGGTTCTTGAACCTGACCACCGAGGGCAATGTCGCCTGGGTCATCCTCATCGCAGTGGTCAATGCGGTGCTCGGCGTCTCGCTCGGCCTGCTGGCCAGCGCATTCGCCCGCACCGAGTTCCAGGCCGTGCAATTCATGCCTGTCATTGCGGTTCCCCAACTCCTGCTGTGCGGTCTGCTGGTACCCCGAGGCCAGTTGCCCCAGTGGCTGGAGTGGATCAGCAACGCACTCCCGCTCAGCTATGCGGTCGAAGCGCTCCAGCAGGTGGCCATGCACCCCAGTCCTACGGCACTGATGCTGCGCGACCTGGGCATCGTCGTGCTGTATGTGATCGTGTCGCTGGTCCTAGCGGCCGCCACGCTCCGCCGACGTACACCCTGATGACCGGTCCCACGACCCCGCCGACGCGACACGAGCGTCGACCCAGCTCGGCCCCGACGCGCGAGCGGATCCTCGAGGCCGCTCGGAATCAGTTCGCTGACAAGGGGTTCGAGCACACCACAGTGCGGTCGATCGCGGCCGCAGCCGGCGTCGACTCCGCGCTCGTGCATCACTACTTCGGGACCAAACAACGCCTGCTCGTAGAAGCGATCGCAGTTCCGTGGGATCCGGTATCGATCCTGGAACCGCTCGTCGCCGTCCCGGTCGACGCACTCGGTGAGGCGCTCGCGCGCACCGTCATCGGAGTTTGGGACTCTGCACACCAAGCGGCAGTTGTCGCAGCAGCGCGCTCGGTTCTCACCGGTGGCCGCGAAGACCTGATCCGCAGCGCCCTACTCGACGTTGTGCTGCGTGACATCATCCCGCGGGTCGACTCGCCGAAAGGGACCGGCGAACTGCGTGCCGCTCTGGTCGCGTCACAGATGACGGGGCTCTTCCTGACTCGGCATCTCCTGAGGATCGACGCGCTCAGCAACCTCGACACCGAAGAGGTCACCCGACTCATCGCGCCAACGCTGCAGCGGTATCTCACCGGACCGCTGGACCAACCCGATCAGTCGACGGATGACGCGATACCGCGTGCGACGTAATCCTCGTGCTCCGCGTCGGCTACTTCACGGGCCTCGTCGATCAGCAGCACGGGTATGCCGTTCTCGATCGGGTAGGCGCGGCGAAGCCGAGGGTTGTAGAGCACTTCGTCACCGACCAACAGCAACGGACCCTTGTCCTGCGGGCAGGCCAGAATGCTGAGCAGGGTGGAATCAATAGCCACTTCAGTCCTCTCGGGCCGTCAGGGTTCGCCGCTGGTCCACCAGGCTACAAGCCGGACCCTGCCCCGCTATGCGGGCACCCCTTCGAAATGTGCCGCGACCGCCTTGGTGAATCGCTTGTACTTACCGGTATCCGGATCGAGGTACCACGCACGCACACTCGGCTTCGGCAGACCCGCGGCCTGCAGCGCGAAGGAACTGGGCCGGTACGACGCTCCCAGCGGAATCTGCTCGACGACGTGGACGACGTCCGGGTGCTCCGCCACGGGCAACTGCCCGAGCGCGGCGGTGATCTCCGCCGCCCTGGGCGCGCGGCCGTCGCGCACCGTGAAGGCGGCGACTGCCACCTGTCGCTCCCCTGCCGGCACACCATAGGCAACCGTGAGATCGACCTGAGGCATCTCGCCGAGCACGTCGACGATCGGCTGCGTGAAGACCGGACCGCGTACCGCGTCCACCACGGCGCGCTTGTGGTCGACCAGCCAGTAGTCGCCGTCGGCGTCGCGGCGGAAGAGGTTCTCGGTGGGCACCCAGACGTCACCGGCCTCGAACACTCCGCGCATCACGCCGGGTACCGACTCCGCATGGGCACCCGGGCGGCCGAGTAGCAGGCCGACCTCGCCATCCTTGCACTCGCGTACGAAGCCCCGTTCATCCTCGATCAAGCGACCCTCGATCGGGTCGTACGCGCCGAGGCGGACTTCTGCACTGCCGGGCAGAGGCCGACCCTTGCAACCGACCTTGGCACCCGACACATTGGCGAGGACGACATCACCCTCTGTGGATGCGTAGAACTCGAGCACTCCTGCAGGGGCGAACCTTTCGGTCGTGCGACGCCAGAGTCCCGGCGGCATGCCCGATCCGATGAACAGCCGGACTGGATACCCGTCCTCGAGCGGAAGCGTGGCGTCGAGTATGTCCCGCATCATCGTCCAGGTGTAGCTGACGACGGTGACGCCGTAACGGCGGATCTCCTCTGCGAAGCGGTCCGGATCGAGTCCACGTGAGAGCGCGATACGAGCGCCACCCGCGACCGCGCCGCCGAGGGCCGCCATGAGGCCTGACGAATGATGTAGCGGGGCAAGGCAGTACACGGTGTCGCCACGAGTGAGCGACGCAGCCGAAGCGGTGCCGAACGCCGATAGAGCCCACCGGTGGTTTGTGATGAACTTCGCTTCGAGGCTTCCCGACGACCCACTGAAGATCACGAAGGCAAGTTCACCGGCACGGCCCGGGTTGGGGCGGTACCACCCGGGGAGCTCCACCGAACCTGGGTCCACCTGCTCGAGATCGATGACGTCCGGTCCGAGTTCGACCGGGAGCCCCCGGAACTCGCCGCCTCCGAGAACGAGGACCTTTTTGCCGGTGGCAACGGCGTCCTCGAGATTGTCGGGATCTACGACGATTCGGTCGACGCGGCCGAGACGGGCCGCCTGGTCGAGGCTACCGCCGGGTGGCAGGAGGACGGCCACCGCGCCTAGTCGCGAGAGCGCGGCGATCGCGACGAGCGCACTCGGGCGTGTCTCCATCAGGACACCGACGTGGCTTGCAGGCCGGACGCCGGCATGGATGAGGCCGCGCACGACGTTGTCGATCCGCGTGTTGACGGCGGCGTTCGTGTGAACGCGGTCATCGAACAGGAAGAACTCGCCACGCGGTGCCTGACGTCCCTGTTCGGCGAGCAGCAGTCCGAGCGAGATCCGTGAGTGTGGCTGCAACTGCCCGAGACGGGCCAGTCGCGGCAGCGCACGGGCCGCCTCGATCGAGATTTCACGCGTAGTGCGTACGGTGTCGGTCGCGAAGTCGACGATTCCCTTGCCCGCACCGACGCCTACCTCGGCGATCGACGTGACGGCGTGGGTGACTCGGTCCGCGAAACTGACACCGCTGTCACGCCCGGAGGGCTCGTCGTAGATCATCGCGTCCACCGGCCCAGGACGCTTACCCATCCCTTCTCTCCAGCGCACCCACTCACCGGTGGTGGGCCAAGTACGGGAGGCCGCGGCCGATCCGACCACCAAACCGAAATGTCCTGCGCGCAGCGTCGACTCGAATACGTCCGCGTGGGGCGCCGCCCGCTTGATACCGCGCACCGCGAGAGGCTGCCCGATGTCGTCGACCTCACCTACGAACGCGAGGATCGGGCACGACAACTCGGCAAGACCGACGGCAGCATCCTTGATGACGAAGCCGCCGGTCATCATCCGGTTGTGGACGATGAACTGCTTGAGCAGTTCCGCGACAGCCGGACCGGACCAGGCCACCCAGCCGTCCTGGTCGAGGAAACGACGTTGCTGCTCCCGCGGAAGGAGCGCCTCGCGGTCGTGCAGTTGGCGGAGGAAGTCGATACGTGACTTCGCCGTCTTCATTGGATCGAGAAACTGGAAACCGGTGCGAGCCATCCAACCGGCTATCGACAAGCGATTGAAGACGTGGTCGGCCAGGAGGTCGGCGCCTCTGGTGGCGACGAATGCCGGGATGTTGAACGGAAGCGCCGCCAAGGTATCCACCGGCGCACCGAACGTGATGATACTGGCAACATTCCGGCACCGGCGGTAAGCCGCCGCCTGATAGCAGAACATGCCGCCCTGTGAGTAGCCGGACAGGTGGACGTCGCGGCCGGTGTGTTCATGGACTATGTCGACGATCTCACTGATGGCGACGATGTGGTCCGTGAGGGTGCGATCGAAACCGCCCTCCTCGGTGTCCGGAGAGCCGAAGTCGACCACCCACGGATCGATCCCCATCCTGCGAAGGATGCCCACCGCGCCGTGATCACGGGTGACGTCGTATACATCCGCCGACATCATCATCGGGGGGACGAGGACGATCGGTGGACCGGCATCGGCCGGATCGATATCCGGGAAGTACCGTCGTAACCGGTACATCGGGGCGCGTTCGACGACCTGGAACGGGGACGGTGTTGTCCCCGTCTCCAGACCGCCGAGACGAACCACCTCGAGACCGTTCTGTGCCGTGGCGACGACCCGCCGCAACGAAGCCGCCAAGTAGTCGGAGCTGAGACCCACGAGCGCACTCCCCCACCAACTCATCGTGACTTTGCGTCACATCCTTTTCGATGAGCCTTCACATTACTGCGTAAGTGGCGGTTGCGGTTGCCCGAATGGTCTTCGTCTCGAAGCTACGCGCGCACCCACTCACGTAACGCATTCGCGGAGCGGTGGACACCACCCAACTGTTCGGCGACCCGGACCCCGGCCGTACCACCCCGCGCGCTCCGCGACGCGATCGAACCGTGCACGGTGAGTACCTCGCGGACCGCGGGAGTCAGTGCGGGATCGACGCCTGCCAACTCCGCGTCGCTGAGCTCGTCGAGACCCACACCGCGCGCCTCCGCGACCCGCACGCACGCACCTGCAGCTTCGTGCGCCACGCGGAAGGGGACGCCCTGCCGCACCATCCATTCCGCGATGTCGGTCGCAAGAGTGAAGCCCGTCGGAGCGAGTTCCTCCATACGAGTGGTGTGGAACTCCAGGGTCGATACGAGACCGGTGATGGCCGGCAGGAGCAGTTCGAGTTGAGCCACCGAATCGAAGACCGGCTCCTTGTCCTCCTGCAGATCGCGGTTGTATGCAAGGGGCTGGGCCTTGAGCGTCGCGAGCAGTCCGGTGAGGTTGCCGATCAGCCGCCCCGCCTTGCCCCGGGTGAGCTCCGACACGTCCGGGTTCTTCTTCTGCGGCATGATCGACGATCCCGTCGACCAGGCGTCGGAGAGCGTGATGTAGCCGAATTCCGGTGTACTCCAGATGATGACCTCTTCGGCCATCCGAGACAGATCCACTGCGATCATGGCGAAGACGAAGGCGGCCTCGGCAGCGAAGTCGCGCGACGACGTCGCGTCGATCGAGTTGTCCGCGGCCGAGTCGAAGCTCAACTCGTCCGCGATCGCGTCAGGGTCCAGCCCCAGCGATGACCCGGCCAGCGCGCCAGACCCATACGGTGACACAGCGGCCCGCTTGTCGAGGTCCCGCAGGCGCTCCACGTCGCGCAGCAGCGGATGGGTGTGCGCGAGCAGATGATGCGCCAGCAGCACCGGCTGCGCCGCCTGCAGGTGCGTCTTACCGGGCATCACGGCCTCCGGGTGCGCCGCGGCCTGCGTGGCGAGCGCGTCGACGATGTCGAGGACCCCGTCGGCGATGCGTCGTAGGGCATCACGCAGCCACATGCGGAACAGTGTGGCCACTTGGTCGTTGCGGGAACGACCTGCGCGCAACCGGCCGCCTACCTCCGGGCCGACACGTTCGATCAGTCCGCGCTCGAGTGCGCCGTGCACGTCCTCGTCGGACTCGGCAGGAACGAATGCCCCGCTCTGAACGTCGTCGGCGAGCCGCGCCAGTCCGTCGAGCATGCTCGCGAGGTCGGCGTCACTGAGCAACCCGGCCTTGTGTAGCACGCGCGCATGCGCCTGCGAGGCCCGGACGTCGTACGGGGCCAGTGCCCAGTCGAAGTGGGTGGACTTGCTCAGGGCCGCCATAGCGGCGGCCGGCCCGGACTCGAACCGCCCGCCCCACAGCGCTCCTTCGACGGTGGCGCCTTCGTGGGAAGCGCCCCCGGTATAGCCCTGTCCGGACACGGCTACAGGCCTAGGTCGCGCTTTGCCGCGACCTTGGAGGATAGGCCGTGGATGTTGACGAATCCCTTGGCGTACGACTGGTCGAAGGTGTCGCCCTCGTCGTAGGTCGCCAGATTGAAGTCGTACAGGGACTCGGAGCTGCGGCGGCCGGTGACTGTGATCGCTCCGCCGTGCAGGAACAGGCGGATGTCGCCGGTGACCCGCTCCTGGGTCTTCTGCACGAACGCATCCAACGCGGTCTTGAGTGGCGAGAACCACAGGCCGTCGTAGACCAACTCGCTCCACCGCTGCTCCATCTGACGCTTGTAGCGGCCCAGTTCGCGCTCGAGGGTGACGTGCTCGAGCTCTTGATGCGCGTTGATGAGCACCATCGCGCCCGGGGCCTCGTAGACCTCACGGCTCTTGATACCGACGAGACGATCCTCGACGACATCGAGACGGCCGACACCCTGCGCTCCAGCACGCTTGTTGAGTTCCTGGATCGCCTCGAGCACGGTGACGGACTTGCCGTCGATAGCAACCGGCTTGCCCCCCTCGAAGCTGATGATCAGCTCGTCTGGGCTGTTCCAGTTGAGCGTCGGGTCCTGGGTGTAGTCGTAGACGTCCTTGGTGGGGGCGTTCCACAGGTCCTCGAGGAATCCCGTCTCGACCGCTCTGCCCCACACGTTCTGGTCGATCGAGAACGGCGAGCGCTTGGTGACGTTGATCGGAATGTTGTTCTCCTCGGCGAAGGAGATGGCCTTCTCGCGGGTCCAGGCATAGTCGCGGACCGGAGCGATGACCTCGAGGTCGGGCGCGAGGGCGCCGAAGCCCACCTCGAAGCGCACCTGGTCGTTGCCCTTACCTGTGCAACCGTGGGACACCACCGTGCCGCCGTGGTCGCGGGCGGCCTTCACGATGTGCTTGACGATCAGCGGACGGCTGATCGCCGAGACCAGCGGGTAGCGGTCCATGTAGAGCGCGTTGGCCTGGATCGTCGGCAGGCAGTACTCGTCGGCGAACTCGTCGCGGGCATCCACCACGACCGACTCGACTGCACCGCAGTCGAGGGCACGCTGACGCACGACCTCCATGTCCTCGCCGCCCTGGCCGAGATCGATCGCGACGGCAACGACCTCCTTGCCGGTCTCCTTGCCGATCCAGCTGATGGCCACGGAGGTGTCCAGCCCGCCCGAGTAGGCGAGTACGACGCGATCAGCCATGGTGAGTGTGCTCCTTAGAGTTCGAAGTGTTCGGGGGTGAGTCTAGTGGTCAGGCCAGGCGCTCGATCTCGGCGGCAAGCTCTGCTCCCGTGAGCGGTTCGCGCGCCACGACGAGGATGGTGTCGTCGCCCGCGATCGTGCCGACGATGTCGGTGAGCGACGCCCGGTCCAGGGCGCTGGCCAGGTAGTGAGCGGCTCCCGGTGGGGTTCGCAGAACCGCGAGGTTGCCGCTGGCGGCGGTCGATACCAACAGCTCCCCCAGAAGCCGGGACAGGCGGTCGGTGCCACCGGAGACGCCCCGCACGGGCGAGCCGTCTTCCGGCACCACGTACACCCCGGGACCGCCGTCCGCGGCGCGCAGCTTCACCGCGCCGAGTTCCTCGAGATCGCGCGACAACGTCGCGTTCGAGACGTCGATGCCCTCTGCAGCGAGCAGCGCGGCGAGTTCGGCCTGGCTGCGGATATGCCGCTCGGCGACGAGCGCGACGATCCGCGCTTGCCGTCCGGCGCGCGTGTTTGCCACCGGCACCGTCGGCTGGGCGCTGCCGTCCCCTGGGACGGAAGTCACGACATTCCCCCCGATCCCTTTTCGAGTAGCCACACGAGCAGCGCCTTCTGCGCGTGCAACCGATTCTCGGCCTCGTCCCACGCTGCCGACTGCGGACCGTCGAGCACCTCGTCGGTGATCTCCTCGCCGCGATGCGCTGGTAGGCAGTGCAACACGACCGCGTCCGGTGCAGCGTTGTCGAGCAGGTCCGCGTTGATCTGGAACGGCCGGAACGGTCCGACACGGTCGAGGCCGTCGTCCTCCTGTCCCATCGACGTCCAGGTGTCGGTGACGAGCGCGTCGGCCCCGACGACCGCGGCCTGCGGATCGTCGGTGAGCGTGATCATCGCGCCGGTCTGCTCGGCGCGCACGCGTGCAGCGTCGACGACCGAGGGGTCGGGGGCGAACCCCACCGGAGCTGCGATAGTGACGTGCACACCGGCCGTGACGCCACCGAGCAACAGCGAGTGCGCCATGTTGTTGGCGCCGTCACCGAGGTAGGTCAGCCTCAAGCCCTTCAGCTCGCCCTTGCGCTCGGCGAGCGTCTGCAAGTCGGCCAGCACCTGGCAGGGGTGGAACTGGTCCGACAGCGCGTTGACGATCGGTACCGTCGCGCCCTCGGCCATCTGCTCGAGCCGTTCCTGGCCGAACGTGCGCCACACGATCGCGTCGACGAAACGGGACAACACTCGACCGGTGTCCTGCAAGGTCTCGTCTCGGCCGAGCTGGGTGCTGCGGCCGTCGACCACGACGGCGTGGCCACCGAGTTGCGCGATGCCCATCTCGAACGAGAACCGTGTGCGGGTCGAGTTCTTGTCGAAGATGACGCCCACGCCTCGCGGACCGGCGAGCGGCTTCCGCGAGAACGGATCCGCTTTGAGCTCACGAGCGAGCGCCAGCACCTCGGCCTGCTCTGCCGAGGTCAGATCGTCGTCCCTCAAGAAGTGTCGAATGGTCATCTGCTCACTTGCCTCCTGCTCCCGCGCCGGCTTCATCGAGGATTCCCGGCAGCGCCGCGACGAATCCTTCCGCCTGCTCCTCGGTGATGATCAGCGGGGGTGCCAAACGGATCACGCCGGGCTGGGCAGCGTTCACGAGGTAGCCCGCGTCCCGGGCTGCTGCCTCGACGGCCGGTGCGAGGTCCTCGGTCAGCACGATGCCCAGCAGCAAACCCGCCCCACGGACGTGGTCGACGAGCGGGTGCCCGAGGCCCTCGATGCCCGTCGCGAGCACTTTGCCGATCATGTCGGCGCGGGTGAGTAGATCGTCGGCTGTGATCGTCTCGAGGACCGCGAGTGCGGCGGACGCGCACACCGGGTTACCGCCGAATGTGGTGCCGTGCTTACCCGGGCCGAACAGTTCCGCCGCCGCGCCGGTCGCGATGCAGGCGCCGATCGGCATACCGCCGCCGAGCCCCTTCGCGAGTGTCATGACGTCGGGCACGATGCCAACCGCCTGGTGCGCGTAGAACCACCCGGTGCGGCCGATACCGGTCTGCACCTCGTCGAGGACCAACAGGGCGCCGCGTTCGGCGGTGATCCGGCGGGCGCCGGTGAGGTAGCCCTCGGGAGGAACCACGACGCCGGACTCACCGAGGATCGGCTCGAGGAACACCGCGGCGGTGTCGTCGTCGACCGCACGGTCGAGCGCCTCCAGATCGCCGTAGGGCACGTGTTCGACGCCGGGCGGCATCGGCTCGAACGGGGCCCGCTTGTCGGGCTGACCGGTGAGTGCCAACGCCCCCATCGTCCGGCCGTGGAACGCTCTCTCGGCGGCGATGATCTTCCGTCTGCCGGTTGCCCGCGCCAGCTTGAACGCGGCCTCATTGGCCTCGGTGCCCGAGTTGCACAGGAAGACCCGCCCGGTGACGCTGCCCCCGGAGACACCGGAGACACCGGAGTCTCCGGCGCCGAGGCGTGCGAGGAGCTGCTCGGCCAGGGCGACGGCCGGCTCACTGGCGTACAGATTCGACACATGGCCGAGGGTCGACAGTTGCCGGGTGACGGCCTCGATGATCGCCGGGTGTGCGTGGCCGAGGATGTTGACCGCGATGCCGGCCAACAGGTCCAGGTACTGCTTGCCGTCGGCATCGGTAACGACCGCACCCTCGCCGCGGACCAGGGCCACCCGCGGCACGCCGTAGGTGTTCATCAGCGCGCCGGACCAGCGCTGCTGGAGATCCGCTGTGGTGGTCATGGTTGTCCTTTCAGGCCTTCGAGGTTCTGGCCGTCGAGTTCGCCGTCTTCGAGATTCCGGGCTTCGGGGTTCCGGGCGTCGGGGTTCCGGGCGTCGAGGCCGCGCGCCGGCGTGACCATGGTGCCGATGCCCTCGCCCGTGAATAGTTCGAGCAGGACTGCGTGCGCGACGCGGCCGTCGATGACGTGCGCGGTGGGAACGCCACCCTCCACGGCGCGCAGGCAGGCCTCCATCTTGGGGACCATGCCGGCGTCGAGACTGGGGAGCAGTTGACGCAACTCGGGAGTGGCGATCTGGGTCGTGAGCGACGAGCGATCGGGCCAGTCGGTGTAGAGGCCCTCGACGTCGGTGAGGACGACTAGCTTCTCGGCGCCTATGGCCTCGGCGAGCGCGGCAGCCGCGGTGTCGGCGTTGATGTTGTGCACGACGCCGTCCTCGTCGGGCGCGATCGTCGACACGACCGGGATGCGTCCGGCTGCAATGAGATCGAGCACCGCCGCGGGATTGACCGCGGTGACATCGCCGACGAGTCCGATGTCGGTGGCCGTGCCCTCGACCTGCACCGTGCGACGGGTGGCGGTGAACAGCTTCGCGTCCTCACCGGAAATGCCGACGGCGTACGGCCCGTGCGTGTTGATCAGGCCGACGAGTTCGCGGCCGACCTGACCGAACAGCACCATCCGGACGACGTCCATGACCTCCGGTGTCGTCACGCGGAAGCCGCCCCGGAACTCGCCCTCCATGCCGAGTCGCTTCAGCATGGCGTTGATCTGCGGTCCACCGCCGTGCACGACGACCGGATGAATGCCGATGGTTCGCAGGAACGCCATGTCCGCCGCGAACGCGGTCTTGAGTCCGTCGTCGATCATCGCGTTGCCGCCGTACTTGATGACGACGATCTTGTCGCGGAAGCGCTGGAGCCACGGCAACGCCTCGGCGAGAACGTGCGCCTTCTGGCTCGCCGTGAGGTTCTCGATGCTCGGCTTCCCGGTGCTCGACTCCCCGGTGCTCGGCGCTGTGCCGATGTCGCTGCTCATGACGAGTACGCCGAGTTCTCTTCGACGTACCCGTGTGAGAGGTCCGTCGTACGGATGGACGCGGTGTGTTCGCCGATGCCGAGTTCGATGGTGAGGTCGATGTCGCCGCCCGACAGGTCCACCTCGCGAGCGCCGGGCGTGCCGACGCCGTCGATGCAGACCGGATTGCCGTTGAACGACACCGCGATCCGGTCCGGGTCGAGAGTGATCGGTGCAATGCCGACGGCGGCCAGCACGCGACCCCAGTTGGGATCGGAACCGAACAGCGCGGTCTTGACGAGACTGTCGCGGGCGACGGCGCGAGCCGCGACGAGGGCGTCCTGTTCGGACGCGGCACCGTTGACGGTGACCCGGACCCGCTTGGTGACGCCCTCGGCGTCGGCCATCATCTGCTCCGCGAGGTCGTCGCAGACCGCGAGCACGGCGGCATTGAGCTCGTCTTGCGACGGCGTCTGGTTGCTGGCGCCGGACGAGAGCAGCAGCACGGTGTCGTTGGTGGAGGCCGCGCCGTCCACGTCGAGCCGATCGAATGTCATCCGCGTCGCGTGCCGCAACGCCTCGTCGAGTTGTTCGGCGGTGGCGACAGCGTCGGTGGTGAGGACGCAGAGCATCGTGGCAAGAGCCGGCGCGAGCATGCCCGCGCCCTTCGCCATGCCGCCGACATTCCACTTGGCGGCGTGGTGCAGCGCGGCCTGCTTCGGAACGGTGTCCGTGGTCATGATCGCGTGTGCGGCGTCGGTGCCGCCGGAGATCCCGCCGGCCAGCTCGTGCACGATCTCGCTGACTCCCGTGAGGACCTTGTCCATCGGTAGCCGGTCGCCGATCAGTCCGGTCGAGCACACGGCCACCTCGATCGCCCCGGTCTCGGTGCCCCAGTCGCTGAGCGACGCGGCGACGTGCTCGGCCGTCTTGTGGGTGTCCTGGAAGCCGGGAGCCCCCGTGCACGCGTTCGCGCCACCGGAGTTGAGGACGACGGCCCGCAGGCGTCCGGTGGTGAGCACCTGCTGCGACCACAGGACCGGAGCCGCCTTGACCTTGTTGGAGGTGAAGACGCCCGAGGCAGCGAGCTCGGGGCCCTCGTTGAAGACGAGCGCGAGGTCGGAGTTGCCGTTGGCCTTGATCCCAGCCGCGATGCCCGCGGCGCGGAATCCGGCGGGGGCGGTGACACCCTGGGTGCGGAGCAGCCGACCGCCGGCGATCTCGGTGGTACCGGGCTCGGCCGTGGCAGATGATGCGGATTCGGTGGTCACGGAGCAACTCCCACAGTCGAGAGACCATCGGTCTCGGGCAGGCCCAGGGCCAGGTTCATGGATTGGACGGCACCCCCGGCGGTGCCTTTGGTGAGGTTGTCGATCGCGGCGATCGCGACGAGGAGTCCTGCGTCGGTGTCGACGGTGACGGCGATCTGCACGACGTTGGATCCGACGACGGCACCGGTCTGCGGCAGCTGTCCCTCCTGCAGCACGTGGACGAACGGCTCGTCCGCGTAAGCCTTCTCGTAAACCGCCCGGATCTCGTCGACGGTCGCGGTGGTGGGAGCAGTGCACGTCGCGAGGATGCCGCGCGGCATCGGCGCCAGAACCGGTGTGAACGACACCGTAACGTCGGCGCCGGCGATCGCCGACAGGTTCTGCTTGATCTCGGGGGTGTGCCTGTGGGCGCCGCCGACGCCGTAGGCCCGCACAGAGCCCATCACCTCCGAGCCGAGCAGATCGGCCTTGGGTGCTCGCCCGGCGCCGGTCGTTCCGCTGACCGCGACGATGTTCACCCGCGGCTCGACGATGCCCGCGGCGACCGCCGGAGCGAGCGCCAGCGACGACACCGTCGGGTAGCAGCCGGGCACCGCGATCCGAGTGGCACTGACGAGCTTGTCCCGTCCGCCCGGCAACTCGGGCAGTCCGTACGGCCAGCTGCCTGCGTGGGCGCTCTTGTAGTACTTCTCCCAGTCGTCGGCGTCGGTCAGCCGGAAGTCGGCGCCGCAGTCGATGATGACGGTGGACTCCGGGAGTTGCTCGGCGATCTCCGCGGAGTTGCCGTGCGGCAGCCCTAGGAACACCACGTCGTGGCCGGATAGGGTTTCGATGTCGGTCGGTCCGAGGACGCGGTCCGCGAGCGGCAGCAGGTGCGGATGATGCGAGCCGAGCGTGGTGCCGGCGTTACCGCCCGCGGTCAGCGCCCCGATCACGAGCGAGCCGTCGCGGTAAGCGGGGTGACCGAGCAGCAGGCGCAGGATCTCGCCGCCCGCGTACCCGCTCGCCCCTGCGAGCGCGACCTTGATCGGCAACCGGCTGCCCGCCGCCGAAGCACCAGAGTCTGCAGAAGTACCCATGCGGATGATTATGCACCATCATGCAAACTAATTCATCCCCGGGGAGTACCCCGGGTGTTACGGGTTCCGTTGCCCTTCGCACTGTCCCGTTCTACTGTCACCAGCAAGCGGTGAATTCTGATTCATTACTTTGCGGAAGGGCTCGAGAATGACGACAGTCAGCGACCAGAGGGGCGCCACACCACGCGGCCACCGAACGCATGAGGTGTTCAATCAGGCGCCCCCACGGGTGGACGTCAACGAGTTCACGAGCAACACACCGCTCGTCGAGGGGGCTGCCCGGTACGACGCCGAGTGGGCCGTCGCACACCTGTCCGAGGTGGGCGCCCTCGTCGGCACCGCCGAGTTCCAGCACGCCGCCGAACTCGCCAACACCGAACTCCCCCGGCTCCACTCGCACGACCGCTACGGCCACCGCATCGACGAGGTCGAGTACCACCCCGCTTACCACCGAGTCATCTCGGCCGCAGTCAGGCACGGTGCACACACGTCCGCCTGGGCCGAGCCCCGTGCCGGCGCAAACGTCGCTCGCGCCGCGACGTTCATGCTGTTCGGACAGATCGAGCCGGGTCATGCATGCCCAATCTCGATGACCCACTCCGTGGTGCCGTCACTGATGCTCGCGCCGGAGCTCGCCGAGCGTTGGCTCCCCCGGGTGTACTCGCGGGGCTATGACGGCACCCTCGCCACACCCGGCGACAAGCCCGGCGTGCTGTTCGGGATGGCGATGACCGAGAAGCAGGGCGGCTCCGACGTCCGCGCGAACACCACTACGGCCCAACCACTCTCGGACGGCACGTATGTCCTCACCGGACACAAGTGGTTCTGCTCGGCACCGATGTCCGACGCCTTCCTCGTCCTCGCGCAGACGCAGGAGCGGAGCCCGCGGAGCGACCGGAGACACGAGCGGAGCGACCAGACAGCACAGCTGGGGCTGTCCTGCTTCCTGGTGCCGCGCGTGCTCGAGGACGGCACCCGCAACGTCTTCCGGATTCAGCGGCTCAAGGACAAGCTCGGCAACAAGTCGAATGCGTCGTCCGAGATCGAGCTCGACGGGACGATCGGCCACCTCGTCGGCGAGCCCGGACGGGGCGTGCGCACGATCATCGAGATGGTCGCCCGGACCCGGCTCGACTGCGTCTACGGATCGGCGGCGGGCATGCGTCAATCGGTCGCCGAGGCACTCTGGCATGTGCGGCACCGGTCCGCGTTCGGCGCGACGCTCGTCGATCAGCCCGCGATGACCGCCGTCGCCGCGGACCTGGCTCTCGAATCGGAGGCGGCGACGGCGACCGCCCTGCGCCTGGCCCGCGCCCACGACGACGACGCCTCCGAGTCGGAGAAGGCGTTCCGCCGCCTGGCCACGGCGGTGAGCAAGTACTGGATCTGCAAGCGCGGACCGCACCACGCCTACGAAGCGCTCGAGTGCCTCGGCGGCAACGGATACACGGAGGCGTTCCCGCTGGCCCGCCGGTACCGGGAGCAGCCGGTCATGGCGGTGTGGGAGGGGTCGGGCAATGTCATCGCCCTCGACGTCCTGCGCGCGATGACCCGCGAACCCGAGACGGTGGCGGCTTTCGACGCCGAACTGAACCTGGCCCGCGGCGCGTCATCGTTGTTCGACGCCCACCTGGATCGGGTGCGTGCGATGCTCGCCGAACTCGCCACGCTCGAGCCCGCCGCCGCACAGCTGCGGGCGCGTCCCGTCGCCGCCGCGATGGCTCTCGGCCTACAGGGTTCGCTCCTGTTGCGATGGGCACCGAACCCGGTCGCGGAGGCGTTCATCGGCGCGCGACTCGGCGCCGACCGCGACCTCGAGTACGGATCCCTGCCCGCCGGAACCGATTTCGCAGCGATCCTCGAACGACACTGATCCCCCGAACAGCACAGAGGGTCGAACGGCAGTGAGGGTCGGGGGCGACCCTAGCCGTCGTCCTTCATCGACCGGCGGATCTCGTCGAGCTTTTCGTGCGCAGCCTTCTCCCGCGCCTGCCACTTCTCGTCGAGGTCCCGCCCGGCCCGACTGCCTCGTTCGAGTTCCTCCGAGCCGAGGGCCGTCCCGAAACGTTCCTCGATACGGTCTCGAACCCGCTCGAAGGTCGGGACACCGGCATCGGTGTAGTCGGAGACAGTGCGGTCGGGGCCGGTCACGGGTCCGCTCGCCGTCGTCAGCGGTGGCGGAACCTCGGGCGGGACGGCTGGCCGCGTCGGGTCCGGAGGGTAGTCGGGGCCGAGCCCGCCCGCCGACAGCGCGGCAGCGGCCGCGTGCACCGGCGACAGACCCGGACGCTCGGCCGTCACCACCAGCACGATTGCCAGCAGGTCCGCATCGGTGAGCTGACGCAACCGCGCAAGCACGTCACCTGATCCACTTCCCGTATCGACCATGAGGGGCTCCTCCCGGTGGCACCTTCCAGGCTACCGAGAGAGCCCCTCATCGGTCGTTCACGACCCGCTGTCGCGGACTATCCGCGCAGGACGGCCCCCACGGCCTCCGCCGCTGCTGCCACTGCGGCGTCACGGGCCGCACTGGCCTCGTCCTCGGTCAGCGTTCGGTCGACACCACGGAACCGCAGTGCGAAGGCAAGGGACTTGCGCCCCTCGCCGACCTGCTCGCCCTCGAACACGTCGAACAGGCGGATGTCCTCGAGGAGTTCACCGCCACCGTTTCGCAGCGCCGCCTCGACCGCGGCCGCCGGCACCGAAGAATCGACAACCACGGCGACGTCTTGCAGGACTGCAGGGAACGGCGAAATCTGAGGGGCCGGAAGGACTTCGACGACCGGTAGGGCGTCGAGATCGATCTCGACCGCACACGAGCGCGCCGGCAGACCGGAACGCTCGAGCACCGCCGGGTGTAGTTCACCGGCATGCCCGACGACGGTGCCGTCGAACACGACCTCCGCGCACCGGCCCGGGTGCCACGGGAGGTGCTGCGCCGCCCGCAATTCGAGCTCGACGCCGGCGGCAGCGGCAATAGTCTGGACCGCGGCGAAGGCATCCGTCGTGTCAGCCGGACGTCCAGGCCCCCAGGGCCCGGACGGCTCTCGCAGGCCGGACAGGACGATGGCCAAGTGCAGCGGTTGTGCGGGCAGCGACCTGAGCAGCTCCGCGATCTCCTCGTCGGACGGACGACGATCCACCGGCAGCACCTCGACCGGTTTGGTGTCCGGCCCCGGCTGCACCACCTGCGCGATGCCGTACAGCGACAGGTCGCGCTGACCACGAGAGGCGTTGCGCGCCAGCACTTCCAGCATCCCCGGCAGCAGAGTTGTCGCCAGCTCCGGCCGATCCGACTCGAGCGGGTTGAGCACCTTGGTGGTGTCGCGACGCGGGTCCTCGGCGTCGAGACCCCAGGTGTCGAACACGGCGTGCGGCAGGAACACCGGTGGCGGGACCTCGACGAAGCCCGAGGCGGCGAGCATGCGGCCGACGGCGCGGCGGCGACGCTGCTGAGGGGTCAGGCCACGACCGGCCGGTGCGTGAGGCAGCACGGAGGGGATCTGCTCGAGACCTTCGAGCCGCAGCACCTCCTCGACCAGGTCGGCCGGTTGCACCAGATCAGGCCGCCACGACGGGGGAGTCACGACCAGTTGGCCGTGCCCGGTCTCGCTGACGCCGACCTCGACGGTGCAGCCGATCTGCGTCAGGCGCCGCGCCGCGGCCCCGTTCGGGTAGGCCACACCGGCGACCCGGTCCGGCAGGTCGATGTCCATCCGGATCTGCCCCGACGGCGCAACGCCGCCGACGTCGGTGAGGACGGGCTCGATCGTGCCGCCGGCGATCTCGACGATCAGTGCGGCGGCACGGTCCAGCGCCGGCAGGGCGATCTCGGGATCGACGACGCGTTCGTACCGCTTGCTGGCCTCACTGATCAGCTTGTGGCGTCGGGAGGTCTTGAACACCGCGAGCGGATCCCACGTGGCCGACTCGAGGAGGATGTCGGTGGTCCCGTCGTGGACCTCGGTGTCGGCACCACCCATGACGCCGGCCAGCGAGATGACGCCGGAGTCGTCGGCGATGACGACGTCCTCGGGATCGAGGGCACGCTCGACCTCGTCGAGGGTGGTCAGCTTCTCCCCTGCTTTCGCGCGGCGTACCACGAGTGCGCCCTGAACCTTGGCCGCGTCGAACGCGTGCAACGGTTGGCCCAGCTCGAGCAGGACGTAGTTCGTCACGTCGACGGCGGGCGAGATCGGGCGCACACCCGACATCAGCAGGCGACGCTGCAGCCACCACGGGCTGACGGCCTTCGGATCGATGCCGGTGATCCTGCGCGCGGTGAAACGAGTCGCCTTGGACTCCGGTACGAGCTCGACCGGCCACGCCTCACCGCCGTCGGACGGCAGCTCCGGCACGACGGCCGGGTCGGCGAACTCGAGATCGAATCCGCACGCGAGCTCACGGGTCAGACCGCGCACCGAGAAGCAGTAGCCACGGTCGGGCGTGATGTTGAGTTCGATCACGGTGTCGTCGAGCCCCAACACCTCGTTCGCGTCCGTCCCCGGCGCGGCCGTGTCCGGCTCGAGGACGAGGATGCCCGAGTGGTCCTTGCCGATGCCCAGCTCCGCCACCGAGCAGATCATCCCGTTGGAGACCTTGCCGTACGTCTTGCGGGACGAGATCGCGAAGCCGCCTGGCAGCACGGAGCCCGGCAGAGCGACGACGACGAGGTCCCCCTCGGCGAAGTTCCGGGCGCCGCACACGATCTCCTGTGGTGTGCCCGCACCGACATCCACCTTGCAGAAGCGGATGGGCTTCTTGAACTCGGTGAGCTCGGTGATCTCGACGACCCGACCGACGACCAGGCTCCCGGTCACGGGCTCGAGCGGATCGACTTCCTCGACCTCGAGCCCGACACGGACGAACCCGGCGTCGAGTTCGTCGGCGGTCACCTGCCAGTCGGGCGTGGCCCGCTGCAGGATCTCGGTCAACCACGATTGCGCTACTCGCACGTCTACTCAGCTCTCTCGCTCGTGAGTCGGGACTCAGGTCCGGGTCCGCTCGGCAGGCTCCACGCCTAGGCCTGCACGCCGAACGGCAGGGTGAAACGCACATCGCCCTCGACCATGTCGCGCATGTCGGGGATGCCGTTGCGGAACTGCAGCGTCCGCTCGAGGCCCATACCGAAGGCGAAGCCGGAGTATTCGTCAGGGTCGATTCCACACGCGCGCAGCACGTTCGGGTTCACCATGCCGCAGCCACCCCACTCGACCCAGCCGGCGCCGCCCTTCTTGTTCGGGAACCACACGTCCACCTCGGCGGACGGTTCGGTGAACGGAAAGTAGTTGGGGCGCATACGCGTCCGCGTCTCGGGCCCGAACAGTGCGCGGGCGAAAGCGTCGAGCGTGCCACGAAGATGCGCCATGGTCAGGCCCTTGTCCACCGCGAGACCCTCGATCTGGGAGAAGACCGGTGTGTGAGTGGCGTCGAGCTCGTCGGTGCGGAAAGTGCGCCCCGGGCACACGACGTAGATCGGGATCTCCCGCGAGAGCATCGTGCGTACCTGCACCGGGGACGTGTGGGTGCGCAACACCTGACGCGACCCCTCGGGCGCGATGTGGAAGGTGTCCTGCATCGTCCGGGCGGGATGGTCCGGCAGGAAGTTCAGGGCGTCGAAGTTGAAGTGCTCGGTCTCGACCTCGGGGCCCTCCGCGACCTCCCATCCCATGCCGACGAACACATCGGCAACCTCCTCGGAGATGATCGTGATCGGGTGGCGGGCACCTGCGTGCCGACGGTCCGACGGCAGCGTCACGTCGATGGCTTCGGCGACCAGCACCGCTGCGTCGCGCTCGGCGAGCAGGATCTCGCGGCGGGCATCGAACGCGGTGGTGACGCGGGTACGGGCGACGTTGACCCGCTTACCGGCTTCGGCCCGCTCCTCCTTCGGAAGCGCACCGAGCCCGCGCCTGGCGAGCGCGATCGGCGCCTTGTCACCGAGATGCTCGATCTTGACCGTGGCGAGTTCGTCTAGATTCGCAGCCGCCCCGAACGCCTTCTCGGCGGCGAGAGCCGCCGAGTTCAGCGCCTCCTCGGTGAGCGCGTTCGAATCGACAGTGGGCGGGACACCGCCCTCATTCTTAGCCACGACCGGTGCAACTCCTCATCTATCTCGCTATCAGTCCGACTAGCTACCAATGCCCTACCGCACGGGGCACAACACTCGAATCCTAGGCGATCGGCTCGGGGCGATTCGACCACGCTCGACAGGACCGGTCACGAGCGTCGATGCTGGACGCGGGCGCTGGCATACAGGCAGATGGACGCGGCGGTGGCCAGGTTGAAACTTTCGGCGCGGCCCCGGATCGGGATCCGCACCCGGTGATCGGCCCGCGCCGCCACCGCCGCATCGAGACCGTGCGCCTCGTTCCCGAACAGCCACGCAGTGGGAGCGGCAAGCAGGTCATCGGCCTCATCGAGGCTCACCTCGCCGTCGGCGGCCGTCGCGAAGATCTGGATCCCGGACCCCGTCAGCGCATCGAGGACGGCGTCGGTGTCGCGCTCACGCACGATCGGTAGGTGGAACAGGCTTCCCGCGGACGACCGCACGCACTTGCCGTTGTGGGGATCGACGCTGTCACCAGCGAGAATAGCCGCGTCGGCGCCGACCGCATCGGCCACTCGGATCACCGTCCCCGCGTTGCCCGGTTCGGCGATTGCGACGGGCACGGCCAGCAGGCGAACCCCCGAGCTGAGTGCCCGCTCGAGCGGAACGTCCAGCAGATCGCACACAGCCACGACCCCCGGCGGGGTGACGGTGTCGCTCATCGACCGGATCGCGCGCTCGGTGACGAGCGACGCCGCGATCCCTGCCCTGCGCGCGGTACCGATCAGCTCCTGGTACCGCCCGCCTGCGGACTCTGTGTAGAACACCTCGTGCACCGTCGCGGACGCGAGCGCCTCGAGGACGGAATTCTCCCCCTCGGCGAGGAAGCGCCCCGCCTTCCTGCGCTCTGCGCCGCGCAGGAGCTTGCCAGCAGAAACGACCCGCGGAGTCCGCTCGGTGAACGGGTCCACGGGTCGAATCCGGAACTGCTGACTCAGGCTGCTTCCCCGGCGGGAGCGTTGACGTCGGACGGCAGAGCTGCCTTCGCGACGGCCACCAGGCCGGCGAACGCCTCGGCGTCGGAAACCGCCAGTTCGGCGAGGATCTTGCGGTCAACCTCGACACCCGCAGCCTTGAGGCCCTGGATGAAGCGGTTGTAGGTGATGTCGTTGGCGCGAGCCGCGGCGTTGATGCGAGCGATCCACAGCTTGCGGAAGTCGCCCTTGCGCTGACGACGGTCCCGGTAGGCGTAGGTCATCGAGTGGAGCTGCTGCTCCTTGGCCTTGCGGTACAGGCGCGAACGCTGTCCTCGGTAGCCGCTCGAGGCCTCGAGAATCGAACGACGCTTCTTCTGGGCGTTGACCGCCCTCTTTACGCGTGCCACTGCAAAATCCTGTCAATCTCGGGGCGCCGGACGCACCCCTGCGGTCAAGTAGGGGAAGAGCTCAGATTCCGAGCAGACGCTTGATGCGCGGAACGTCCTGATCGCTGACGACGGTCTTGCCGTCGAGGCGACGAGTCACCCGCGAGCTCTTGTGCTCGAGAAGGTGGCGACGTCCGGCCTTCTGGCGCAGGATCTTTCCACTACCGGACACCTTGAATCGCTTCGCGGTGCCGCTATGGGTCTTCGACTTGGGCATGGGTCCTCAGTTCTTGTGTTTTGCGTATTTCGGTCTTGCGTGCGGTGATCGGTCTAGCTGCTCGACGACGGAGCGGCGTCGCCGTCACCCGCCTCGGGCTTCGGCCGTGCTGTCCGCGCGCCCTCCTGAGCCTTCGCGCGCGTCTTCGCACCCTTGTGCGGAGCGAGCACCATCGTCATGTTGCGGCCGTCCTGCTTCGCCGAGGTTTCCACGAATCCGAGGTCGGCGACGTCAGCACCGAGGCGCTGCAGCAGCCGGAACCCGAGTTCGGGCCTGGACTGCTCGCGACCGCGGAACATGATCGTGACCTTCACCTTCGATCCGGCCTCGAGGAAGCGGATGACGTTCCGCTTCTTGGTCTCGTAGTCGTGATCGTCGATCTTCGGACGGAGCTTCTGCTCCTTGATGACGGTCTGCTGCTGGTTCTTCCTCGACTCACGCGCCTTCTGCGCCGTCTCGTACTTGAACTTGCCGTAGTCCATGATCTTGCAGACCGGCGGACGGGCATCGGGGGCCACCTCGACCAGGTCCAGATCGGCCTCGAGTGCGACACGAAGCGCATCCTCGACACGCACGATCCCAACCTGCTCACCACCCGGTCCGATGAGGCGAACCTCGGGAACTCGGATGCGCTCGTTGATGCGGGTCTCGGTGCTGATGGGGCCTCCTAAGTAGTGCGGTGCAGTCCAGTTGTGACCGCGCCGCAGCCCGTGCGTCCGGCATCCCCAACAAGAAAGCCCCGCGTCGGTGAGAACTCACCGTGCGGGGCCCGATGTCGACCGGTACGATGCCAGATCCCAGGTTCGGACCTGCCATCCCTTCATCCGAAGGAGCCATCCGGAGCAAGAGCCCCGGTGGCGACCGGACCACTGAACTGCACCATCCGGTGCCGCGCAGAGGTGGGAGTCGGACTCCACTTTGCTGCCCTGGCCAGAGTCCAGGGCGGTCGTGACGTCTAGCCTAACATCTGTCGACCCGGCCATCGAATCGCCGCCGCCCCCGCCACCCGGCCGCCTCGGCGGACGATCACGGTGCAATCCTGGCAGCATGACGCAGAACCCAGACCCGCCCGAATCCGCAGCGCACGCCGACGCCGACCTCGCCGACGTGCGAGATCTCGCCGACGTACCTGCCATCGAGGTCATCAGTCGCGCCGCTGTCATGCTCATGAGTTCGGCCGCCGAGAAACTGGGCTTGTCCGATCCCGACCCCGCGGACAGCCCCCACCTCGACCTCGACGAGGCGCGCCGACTCATCACAGCGCTGGCCGGCCTCGTCACCGCATCCGTCGAGTACCTCGGCCCGCACGCTGGGCCGATCCGAGAAGGACTACAGGCCCTGCAGCGCGCGTTCCGCGAGACGTCCGCCCATCCAGACGAGCCCGGCAAGGGTCCCGGCGAGAAGTACACCGGCCCGGTGTACTGAGTTACCGGTGTACTGAGTTACCGGTGTACTGAGTTAGCAGCCATCCTGGCTACTCGCCGGCCGCGCCGCCCTTATCCGACCGGGGCCGCCTTCTTGGCCCGCTTGCGCGGTGCGGTGGCGGGCTTGCCCGCCGGGATCTTTTGAGAGACCGCGCCGTTCCCGGAGACCGAAGGCGCCCGCAGAACCTCCTTCAGGAACCGCCCGGTGAAGCTGTCCGGAACGGCTGCAACATCTTCCGGCGTGCCCTCGGCGACCACGGTGCCTCCGCCGGAGCCCCCTTCGGGACCCATGTCGATGATCCAGTCGGAGGTCTTGATGACGTCGAGGTTGTGCTCGATGACGATGACCGTGTTGCCCTTGTCCACAAGCCCGCCCACCACATTGAGCAGCTTGCGAATGTCCTCGAAGTGCAGGCCTGTAGTGGGTTCGTCGAGGACGTAGACGGTTCGCCCGGTCGACCGCTTCTGCAACTCAGCCGCCAGCTTGACGCGCTGTGCCTCACCACCTGAGAGCGTCGGCGCCGGCTGCCCGAGGCGGACGTAGCCGAGACCGACCTCCACCAGCGTCGCCAGGTAGCGGTGGATGGATGTGACGGGTTCGAAGAACTCTGCTGCCTCCTCGATCGGCATGTCGAGGACCTCGGCGATGGTCTTTCCCTTGTAGTGGACCTCGAGCGTCTCACGGTTGTAGCGAGCCCCGTGGCACACCTCGCACGGCACGTACACGTCCGGCAGGAAGTTCATCTCGATCTTGAGTGTGCCGTCGCCTGAGCAGGCCTCGCAACGCCCGCCCTTGACGTTGAACGAGAACCGGCCCGGCTGATAGCCGCGGACCTTCGCTTCGGTGGTGGCGGCGAACAGGGTACGAATCTTGTCGAACACGCCCGTGTAGGTCGCCGGGTTGGAGCGAGGCGTCCGGCCGATCGGCGACTGGTCCACCTGGACCAGCTTGTCGAGCTGGTCGAGTCCGTTGATTCGGGTGTGCCGACCGGGCACCTGGCGGGCACCGTTGAGTTTGTTGGCCATCACGGTGGCCAGGATGTCGTTGACGAGGGTCGACTTACCCGAACCCGACACACCGGTGACCGCGGTCAGCACCCCGAGCGGGAAGGTGACGTCGATCCCCTTCAGGTTGTTCTCGCGGGCACCGACGACGGTGACCCGCCGTTTGCGGTCGGCGGCGCGACGCTCCGCGGGGACCTCGATCGTGCTCCGACCGGAAAGGTATGCGCCAGTGAGTGACTCGGGGTTGGCGAGCAGCTCCTCGTATGGTCCACTGTGGACCACACGGCCACCGTGTTCGCCCGCGAACGGGCCGATGTCGACTACCCAGTCCGAGGTTCGGATGGTGTCCTCGTCATGCTCGACGACGATGAGTGTGTTGCCGAGATCACGTAGGCGCGTGAGGGTTTCGATGAGGCGACGGTTGTCACGCTGGTGCAACCCGATGGACGGCTCGTCCAAGACGTAAAGGACGCCGACCAATCCCGACCCGATCTGTGTCGCGAGACGGATGCGCTGGGCCTCGCCTCCGGACAGGGTGCCGGCCGCACGCGCCAGCGACAAGTAGTCCAGTCCGACGTCGAGAAGGAACCCCAGGCGTGCCTGGACCTCCTTGAGGACCTGTCCGGCGATGGCTTCTTCGCGGGCACCGAGGGTCAAGCTGTTCAGGAACGCCGAGCACTCGGCGATGGACAGCTCGCACACCTCGGCGATCGACTTGTGCCCGAACGTCTCCGACGAGATCATGACCGACAGGATCTCCGGACGTAGACGTGCACCGTTGCATGCGGGACAGGGGACGTCGCGCATGTAGCCGTCGTAGCGTTCCTTCATCTGCTCGGACTCGGTCTGCTCGAGCCGACGGTGCAGGAACGGCATGACGCCCTCGAACTCGGCGTAGTACGAGCGGGTGCGGCCGTAGCGGTTCTTGTACTTCACGTGCACCTGCTCGGTGCTGCCCTCGAGGATCGCCTTGCGCGCCTTCGCGGGCAACTTGTTCCACGGCGTGTCCATGCCGAAGCCCATGACGTCACCGAGCCCGGACAGCAGGCGACCGAAGTACTCGGAACTTTGGCCCATGGACCACGGCGCGATCGCACCGTCCGCGAGGGACACTTCCGGATCCGGGATCACGAGGTCTGGGTCGACCTCCTTCCGGATGCCCAAGCCCGTGCACTCGGGGCACGCACCGTACGGCGAGTTGAAGGAGAACGAGCGTGGCTCGAGATCGTCGATCGACAGCGGGTGCGCGTTGGGGCACGCGAGCTTCTCCGAGAACCGACGCTCGCGATCCGGGGCATCCTCCTCGCGGTCGACGAAGTCGAGGACGACGATTCCGTCGGCGAGCCGCAAGGCCGTCTCGACCGAGTCGGTCAGCCGCTGCTTGGCGCTCGCCTTCACCGTGAGACGGTCGACGACGACCTCGATGTCGTGCTTCTCCTGCTTCTTCAGCTTCGGCGGGTCGGTGAGCGGGTGCACCACGCCGTCGACGCGCACCCGGGAGTACCCCTGGGTGTTGAGCTGCTCGAACAGGTCGACGAACTCGCCCTTGCGGGTGCGAACCACCGGCGCCAGCACCTGGAACCGGGTCCCCTCTTCCATCTCGAGGACCTGGTCGACGATCTGCTGCGGCGTCTGCCGGGCGATCTGCTCCCCACACACCGGGCAGTGCGCCGTGCCGGCCCGGGCGTACAGCAGACGCAGGTAGTCGTAGACCTCGGTGATGGTGCCGACCGTCGAGCGCGGGTTGCGGTTGGTCGCCTTCTGGTCGATCGACACCGCCGGCGAGAGCCCCTCGATGAAGTCGACGTCGGGCTTGTCCATCTGACCGAGGAACTGGCGCGCGTACGCCGACAACGACTCGACGTAGCGCCGTTGTCCCTCGGCGAAGATCGTGTCGAAGGCGAGACTGGACTTGCCGGACCCCGACAGACCAGTGAAGACGATCAGGCTGTCCCGGGGCAGATCGAGGTTGATCCCTCGCAGATTGTGCTCGCGTGCACCTTGCACGATCAGGCGGTCCGCCACACTGTTCCCTTCTCGGTTCGGCCATCGCCCGGACAGTCGACCGAGCGCAGCCATCGTAGGCGCGGGCACCGACAAACTCGCCTGCCAGCAGAGCTCGCGAGGGCGGCCGTGACCGTCGGCACCGCGAATCGACGGTAGCCTGCCGATCATGGAGCAGCAGCGCATCACCATCGACGACGACTACACCGGCGACCTCTCCGACAGTGACGCGGCGCAACGGCGGACCGTTCCCGGCGCCACGATCATCAAGATGTCCGTCGGCCCTATGGACAACAATACGTACCTGATCACGTGTTCCGAGACGGGGAGGTCGGTGCTCGTCGACGCCGCGAACGACGCCGCCCGCATCCTGCAACTCGTCGAGGAACAGGCCCCCCAGCTCGAACTTATCGTCACGACCCACCAGCACCACGACCATTGGTTCGCACTCGCCGAAGTCGCCGAGAAGACGGGCGTACCCACCGCCGCGCACCCGCTGGACTCGGCGATCCTGTCGGTCTCGCCGGCGCGCAGCCTCGAGGGCGGGGACACGGTGACCGTGGGCAATCTCGTGCTCGAAGTGATCCATCTGAGTGGGCACACGCCCGGTGGCATCACACTCGCACTGACGGAGCGGGACGAGAACGGACGTGTCCACCTGTTCACCGGCGACTCGCTGTTTCCCGGCGGCGTCGGCAAGACCCCCGATGCCGAGCACTTCACGTCACTGATGGACGACGTCGAGGCCAAGTTGTTCGACCGCTTCCCCGACGACACCGCCTTCTACCCCGGCCACGGCAAGGACTCCACCCTCGGTGCCGAGCGTCCGCACCTCGCCGAATGGCGTGAGCGAGGCTGGTGACGGCACCGAAGCCGAGCCCCGAGCCGACGCCTCGTCGGGCCGTCGAACTGTAGCGGCAATCACGGGGCCGGACACGTGATGGTGCCGACCACCGTGGTCGGCGACCCCCTACCTCGATCGTCCTCCGCAGCATTGATCATCGAGAATGCGACCGCGGATCTGTCCTCGTTGGCGTAGGCGACGATGCTGTCGGGGTCGGGTGCCGCCATCCGGACGTACGTGCCTGTCGAATCCGCGAAGAGCACCACAGCCTGCGCGGTCCATTCGACCTCGCCTTCGAACTGTGGATTATCGGAGACGACCACCTGGAGGGCATAGAAGTCCTCGGTCGGATAGTTGTCGACACCGGAGAACTGCTTCATCGCCTCAGTCGTGACACTGTATGTCCACCTCTTGTCCCTGGTGTCGTAGCCACACGACAGATCCGCTGGATCGTCGGTGACCGCCGTGCCGGACCACAGACCGTCGAGCGTGAATCTCGCACCCGGCACCGTCGAAGTGGGGAGCTCAGGTACCTCGGGCAGGTCCCGTGGACCGGTATCGCCGTTCCTCGAGAAGACCGCCGCGGAGGCATCGGAGTATGGGTTGACCGGTTCCTCCGCGGAACATGCAGTGACAAGACCGAGCATGAGGACGAGACCGAGCGTGAGAAGTGCTATCCACGCCCGTCGGTTGATCCTGCCGCTCTTCATCGCGCGCCAGTATCGCACCACACATTGCGCTCTCGTTCGTGCAGTCGCTGTGAGACCGCGACGCCGGATTCAGGCGACCGCCTCACCAGGCACCCTGCACATATCGGCACTTGGCACTAAACTTCTCGGGCACTTTTCTGCCGGCCCATCCAACCGAGGAGTCCTTTTGCCCGACGCCCGTGTGCACCCCGATCTCGAGCATGAGCAGAGATATGTGTCGGCGCTGTACGAGCGCCTCGATCACCTGCGCTCGTATGCGCAGCAGCGGCTCAGCCAGGTTCTCCTCGAGTCCGGCGGCACGCCGCAGGCGCGGAGCGAACGCGACTCGTTCACCCGGATGTACAGCGAGGATCTCACGCGCTACGACGCCGCCGAGAACGGCCTGTGCTTCGGACGGATCGACGTCGAAGACGGCACCGAACCGCGCTACATCGGCCGGATCGGGATCCTCGACGAGGTGAACGACTACGAGACGCTGCTGCTCGACTGGCGGGCACCCCTCGCTCGACCGTTCTACCTTGCTACCCCGGCCGCGCCCGACGGTGTGACCCGCCGTCGGCACATCCGCACCCGCAGCCGGCAGGTCACCGCACTCAACGACGAGTACCTGGACCTGGCCGCGGCCGAGGCGCACGGCGGCGACACCGGGGCCGGCGGCGTCGCGGGCGAGAGTGCGTTGTTGGCTGCGCTCGAGGCCGCGCGCACGGGTCACATGCGGGACATCGTCGAAACGATTCAAAGCGAGCAGGACACGATCATCCGCTCGAACCACAAGAGTGTCCTCGTCGTGCAGGGTGGACCGGGCACCGGGAAGACGGCGGTTGCGCTGCACCGCGCGGCCTACCTGCTGTACACGTATCGCCAGCAGTTGGAGAAGTCCGGCGTGCTCATCATCGGTCCCAGCGAGACCTTCCTCGACTACATCGGCCAGGTCCTTCCGTCGCTCGGAGAGACCGGAGTACTCCTGTCCACCATCGGCGATCTCTACCCCGGGGTGCGGGCCACTCGGGAGGACTCACTCGAGGCGAGCGAACTCAAGGGATCACTCTCGATGATCGATGTCCTGAAGAAGGCCGTCCGGGATCGGCAGGAGGTACCGAGCAAACCACTCGAGCTTCGGTTCGACACCTATCCGATCACGCTCGACCGGAAGATCGTCACCCGCGCGCGGGGGCGCGCCCGATCATCCCGGCGTCCGCACAACCTGGCGCGCCCGATCTTCGTCGCCGCCGCGATCGAGGCACTGGCAGAGCAGTTCGCCTCGACACTCGGCGCCAACATCGTCGACGACGGGAATCTGCTCAGCCGCGGCGACATCGCCGACATCCGCGACGAGATGCGTGAGGACGCGGCGATCATGGAGGCGCTCGACGCGCTGTGGCCCGACCTGACACCCCAGCAGGTGCTCACCGACCTGCTCGCCTCCCCCGAACGACTCGCGTCGGCTGCGCCTGATCTCAGTGAGGACGAGCGAACGACGTTGCTGCGCGCGGGGTTCGGATTCAGTGCGGCCGACGCACCGTTGCTCGACGAGCTGGCCGAGTTGCTTGGAGTCGACGACGCCGCAGAACGCGAACGCGCGCAGCGTCGCTGGCGGGCCCAGATCGCCGAAGCACAGGGCGCGCTCGACATTCTCACCGGTTCGGCTCCGCAGGATCTCGAGGATGAACTCGATCCCGAGATCCTCATGGCGTATGACCTGATCGATGCCAGCCAGCTCGCCGAGCGCCAGGACCACGGCCACCAGTACACGACCGCCGAGCGGGCGGCCGCAGACCGCTCGTGGACCTACGGTCATGTCATCGTCGACGAGGCACAGGAGCTGTCGCAGATGGCGTGGCGAATGCTCATGCGGCGCATCCCGAATCGGTGGATGACGCTGGTCGGCGACACCGCCCAGACCGGTGATCCGGCGGGCAGCTCGTCGTGGCAGGACGCGCTCGGGCCCTATGTGGCTCAGCGCTGGAAGCTGACCGAACTGACTGTGAACTACCGGACACCGTCGGAGATCATGGACCTTGCGCGCCGGGTGCTCGAGGAGATTGACCCCGATCAGACCGTGCCCCAATCGGTTCGCGAATCCGGGTTTGCCCCGTGGGCACAGTTTGTGGACACGTCGGACCTCCTCGATGTGGTCCGGAGCCGGGTCGCGGAGGAGACCGGTCCCGGGCTGACAGCCGTTCTCGCGGGGCACGACCAGGTCGAGCGCCTAGCAGACCTGCGTTCGGACACGGTAAGTGTTCTGACCGTCAAGGACGCCAAGGGGCTCGAGTTCGATTCGGTGATCATCGTCGAGCCGCAGGATGTGCTCGATGGCTCGCCGCGCGGTATCAACGATCTGTACGTGGCGCTGACCCGCGCGACCCAACGGCTCGGAATCGTGCACGCCCGACCGCTACCGACCGTCCTCTCCTCGCTCGACGCGTCCGTGGTTCCGTCGAGAACCTGAAATCAGGCGCGAACTTGAAATCAGGCGCGAACTTGAAATCAGGGCACGGTGTGCACGATCAGGACGTCGGAGGTCGACTTGCGCGCTGCATCCGACGGCACGGAACCGAGTAAGCGTCCGCTCAGCGTGCTCAGACCGCGGTTGCCGACTACGAGAAGATCTGCGTCGACCTCGTCGACAAGGGCGAGCAGCGAGTCGACGGGCTCGCCGACGATCGCGCGTTCGACGACGTTCTTGGCACCGGCAGCCAGAGCTCGCTCGCGTGCCGTCCGCAGGATCTCGTACGTGGGGGTCGATCCGCTCACCTGGTAGGCGTCCTCGCCGAGCACGTCCTGGGCGGGTTGGGTGTCCTTGGGATCGGCAGGGTAGTACGCACACGCGATCACGAGCTTGGCCTCGGCGTCGTTGGCAAGTGCCGCCGCCTTGTCCACCGCTCGATACGAAGAGTCCGATCCATCAGTTCCGACGACGACGGTCCCGTAGGCGCTCATTGATCCCTCCATGTGTGCGTTGATCGCGAACAACGGCTTTGGTGCCCTGTTCGACCGTGACGACACCTCGCTGCGCTGACATTAGCCTCAGAGCACAGCCCGGTGGAATTGCGGCACAACCATTTCACCACGGGCGACACCGCTGGAGTCGAGCATCAGCGTGCTTCACCGTACCGCGGGCCGAACAGTGAGCGCGGGAACAAACCAGACTCACGCACGGCCCTTCGCCACGGTTCCGAGACTTCGACGAGTCGTGCCGCACCGTCCTCCCCCAGCTCGACCCAGGGCGCCGCAGCCAGTTCATCGGTGAGATCCTCTACCACCTCACGTAATTCGCATCCATCGTCAGTCAGGTCGCCGTGCTCGTCGAGGAGTTCGCGATCACGAAGACCGGCCGCGGCGGCGTCCCATTCCGATTGGTCCCAGCCGCGTCGCCGCTGGGCGAAATCCTTCTCGAAGCCGATTCCAGTCGCGGTGTGTGTGATCAATGCCTCGATCCCGTTGAGCCCGGCGGTCTGGAGAGCCGCGATGTGACCGTCGCCGCGGTACTCCCGCAGGAGGGTCAGCGAATGCCACAGCACGAGATGCGGTTCCTCGGGCCAATCGAGGCCGGCGTACCCCGCGTACAAGGCGCGCCCGTCGACACCGGGAATGGCCTGTGCCGCGATCGCCGCCAGCTGCGCGGCTTCGGCCATGGCAGTTGAGGACACGCCGTCACCGAACAGTTGGCGGTACGCGGCATCGACGCCGCGGTACCTCGCCCGGGTGATCTCGACGGGGTCGGCGAGCTTCCAGGCTCGCGGGATCAACCCCGCGATCAACTCCGGGTTGAAGTTGTAGAACGCAGCGGCAACGACACCACCTCCGACCGCACCCATCGGGGCAGCGCGACCAGCGAAGTAGGTCATCCTTCGCGGTTCCAGCCCGACACCGACCAGCTCGGACTCGACCTCAGGCGCAAAGTAGCAGAGCGAGTGCAGCAGTTCGAGAGAGCGGGCGGTGCGACCGGCCAGACGTGCATCCATGCTCGAAGACGTTAGCGGGCGCTACCGTGGTGTGCGCCAGTGCTCCATCCTTCAGGGTGGTGGTTAAGGCACACGCGGGAGGGCTCTCCTGCCCGAGCGTGCCCTAGACAGGACGGTCCTGCGCTTCGATGTACTGGCGGAGCACGGAGATCGGTGCGCCACCTACCGAACCGGCGAAGTAGGAACCGACCCAAAGCCGATGCGCCCGCCAGTAGTGCTCGACCCGCTCGGGGAACTCCCGCCGCATCCGTCGAGGCGAGACGCTCTTGAGGCTGTCCACCAGTTTGGACAGGGCGACCTTGGGCGGGAAGTTCACCAACAGGTGCACGTGGTTCGACTCGCCGTTGAACTCGACCAGTTCGCACTCGAAGTCCTCGCACACGTTCTGCACGACCTCTTCCATTCGTCGCAGGTGGACGTCCGAGAAGACCGGGTGCCGATATTTGGTGACGAAAACCAAGTGGGCATGGAGAAGCAAAACGGACTGTCTTCCAGTTCGTATCGAATCGAGCTCTCCCATAAACCGACAGGTTAGTCTGTTCTGGTGCAGCTTCGATACAACTACCGGGTCTACCCGACCCCGGGCCAGCGCCAGGCGCTGGTCCGGGCGTTCGGGTGTGCGCGGGTGGTCTTCAACGACGCCCTCGCGGTCCGGTTGTCGGCGTTCGAGCAGCAGCTGCCGTATCCGAAGGACGAGGAGCTGTCCAAGCAGCTCATCACCGACGCGAAGAAAACCGAGGAGCGTGCCTGGCTGGGTGAGGTCTCCGCGGTCGTCCTGCAGCAGGCTCTCGCGGACCTGAACACCGCCTACCGGAACTTCTTCTCCTCGATCTCCGGGAAGCGGAAGGGGCCGAAGGTCTCCCGGCCGCGGTTTCGGTCCCGCAGGGACAACCGGCAGGCGATCCGGTTCACCAAGAACGCTCGGTTCAAGGTACTCGAGGATGGGAGCCTGCGTCTTCCGAGGATCGGGGACGTGGCGGTCCGTTGGTCCCGTGATCTGCCCTCGGAACCGTCCTCGGTCACGATCGTCAAGGATGCCTCCGGCCGGTACTTCGCCTCGTTCGTGGTACAGACCGGAGACGACGAGACCCTGCCCCAGGTCGACACCGAGGTGGGCATCGACCTCGGACTCACCTCGTTCGCGGTGTCGAGTGACGGCAAGGTGATCGCAAGTCCGAAGTACTTCCGGCAGGCCGAACGCCGTTTGAAGAAGGCGCAACGAGCCCTGTCTCGGAAGCAGAAGGGCTCGAGGAACCGGGAGAAGGCACGCCTCGAGGTGGCCCGCGCGCACGCCCGGGTGGCCGACAGGCGCAGAGACTTCCACCACAAGCTCTCGACACGGATCATCCGCGAAAACCAAGCGGTGTACGCCGAGGACTTGTCCGTGAACGGCCTCGCTCGTACCCGGCTGGCGAAGTCGATTCACGATTCCGGGTGGTCGAGCTTCACGGCGATGCTCGAGTACAAGGCGCAGCGGCACGGGCGGACGTTCGTCAAGATCGGCCGCTGGTTCCCGTCTACCCGCTTGTGTTCGGGGTGCGGGGCGGCCGGGGCGAAGAAGCCGCTGCACGTTCGGAAGTGGATCTGCCCGTGCGGAGCCGTCCACGACCGGGACATCAACGCAGCCAAGAACATACTCGCCGCGGGACGCGCGGAGAGGCTAAACGCCTGTGGAGCAGACGGAAGACTTCGGTCCACCGAAGCGGTCAGCAGTGAAGCAGGAACCCGCCGAGGTGCCGCGTGAGGGGCACGGTAGGGAATCCCCCGCCTTCAGGCCGGGGAGGACGTCAATTCAGGCCCGCCGCGTCCATCCCGCGCAGTTCCTTCTTCAGGTCAGCGATTTCATCACGCAGCCGGCCCGCCAGTTCGAACTGAAGATCGCGCGCCGCGTTCATCATCTGGTCGGTCAGTTCCTTGATCAGGTCGGCCAGTTCGGCCCGCGGCATCGCCTTGACGTCGCGGCCCTCGTAGACGCCCGCGCTGACCGCGCGCCCCGCCTCACCCTGGGCGCGGCGACCACGGCTGGCGTTGCGGCCCGAACCGCCGACCTCGACCTCGGTGTCCTCGGCCTCCTCGTACACCTGGTCGAGGATGTCGGCGATCTTCTTCCGGAGCGGTCGCGGATCGACCCCCTTCTCGAGGTTGTACGCGATCTGCTTCTCGCGACGGCGTTCGGTCTCCTCGATCGCCTGCTGCATGGAGTCGGTGATCTTGTCTGCGTACATGTGAACCTGGCCGGAGACGTTGCGCGCCGCGCGGCCGATGGTCTGGATCAGGCTGGTGGTGCTGCGCAGGAAGCCCTCCTTGTCGGCGTCGAGGATCGCGACCAGTGACACCTCCGGCAGATCCAGGCCCTCCCGCAACAGGTTGATGCCGACCAGAACGTCGTACTCGCCCAACCGCAATTGCCGCAGCAACTCCACGCGGCGCAGCGTGTCGATATCGGAGTGCAGGTAGCGCACGCGGATGCCGAGCTCGAGCAGGTAGTCGGTCAGGTCCTCTGCCATCTTCTTGGTAAGTGTCGTGACGAGGACGCGCTCGTCGCGCTCGGAGCGTTCACGGATCTCGTGGACGAGATCGTCGATCTGCCCCTTGGTCGGTTTGACGACCACCTCGGGGTCGACAAGTCCGGTCGGGCGGATGACCTGCTCGACGAACTCCCCGCCGGTCCGTCCCAGCTCGTACGCTCCGGGCGTTGCCGAGAGGTAGACGGTCTGCCCGATCCGGCCGGCGAACTCCTCCCAGGTGAGTGGCCGGTTGTCGGTGGCCGACGGGAGGCGGAACCCGAACTCGACCAGGTTCCGCTTGCGGGACATGTCGCCCTCGTACATCGCGCCGATCTGCGGGACCGTCACGTGGGACTCGTCGATGACCAGAAGGAAATCCTCGGGGAAGTAATCGATGAGCGTCGCCGGCGCGGATCCGGCCGGGCGGCCGTCGATGTGCCGCGAGTAGTTCTCGATGCCCGAGCAGAAGCCGACCTGCTTGATCATCTCGAGGTCGTACTGCGTCCGCATGCGCAGCCGTTGCGCCTCGAGTAGCTTGCCCCGGTTCTCGAGATCCTCGAGCCGCTCGGCGAGTTCGGCCTCGATGTCCTGAACCGCGCGCTCCATCCGTTCCGGACCGGCGACGTAGTGGGTCGCAGGGAAGATGCGTACCGTGTCGACTTGGCGCACCACGTCACCGGTCAGTGGGTGCAGATAGTAGAGCGCCTCGACCTCATCGCCGAAGAACTCGATACGGACCGCGAGTTCCTCGTACGACGGGATGATCTCGACGGTGTCGCCTCGTACCCGGAACGAACCGCGCGTGAACGCCATGTCGTTGCGGGTGTATTGCACGTCGACGAGGAGCCGCAGCAGCGCGTCCCGGTCGACCTCCACACCCACCTCGAGCTGAATCGATCGGTCCAGATACGACTGCGGTGTACCGAGGCCGTAGATGCACGACACCGACGCCACGACGACGACGTCACGCCGCGAGAGCAGGCTCGAGGTGGCAGAGTGACGCAACCGCTCGACGTCGTCGTTGATCGACGAATCCTTCTCGATGTAGGTGTCCGTCTGAGCGATGTAGGCCTCGGGTTGGTAGTAGTCGTAGTACGAGACGAAGTACTCGACGGCGTTGTTGGGCAGCATCTCCCGTAGTTCGTTGGCGAGCTGCGCTGCCAGCGTCTTGTTCGGGGCCATCACGAGTGTCGGACGTTGCACCTGTTCGATGAGCCACGCCGTGGTCGCGGACTTGCCGGTGCCGGTGGCGCCGAGAAGGACGACGTCCTTCTCCCCCGTGCCGAGTCGGCGCTGGAGTTCTTCGATGGCCTCCGGCTGATCGCCCGCGGGCTGATACTCGCTGACGACCTCGAAACGGCCGTCGGAACGTTCGATCTCGCTGACCGGCCGGAACTCGGAGTGTGCTACCACGGGGTGCTCGGATGCGAACGCCATGAGACCAGGGTATGCGCCCCTTCTGACAAGTTCTCATAACGCTGTCGGCGGCCGGGTCGCCGCCCGATGACCGACCAACCGTTTGACGGTACTTTCTTACTATATGGAGAACGTCGAACCCGGTACCGCCGAAGCCTCCCTGCCCCAACCCCCGGCACCTATCTACGTGCCGACGCTCGACATGGTTCCGGCACATCGACCCAAGGTCGAGTACTTCAACGTCACCGAGCGCACCAACACCGACCCCAAGGGGTTCGTCCGTCCTGTCGAGCACTACCGGCTGGAACCATGGGGGCTGTACATGGCCCGGACGGCCGACCACATGCGATTCCACTATCTGGAATCCTGGCTGATACCGGACCTCGGTATCCGCGCCTCGATCTTCCACTTCCACCCGTATCACGACCGCGATCAGGACCACTACATCGACATCGGCGACTTCACACGGGGCTCGGACGTGTGGAAAGCCGAGGACCACTACCTCGACCTCGTCGTTCGGACGGGCCGGGATACGGAACTACTCGACGTAGACGAACTGATCTCGGCAGCTGCACACGGCTACATCTCGCCGCAGACTGCCAACCGGGCAGTCCAGCGCGCAATGGCGGCCGTGGACGGGATCGCCCGCCACGGCCACGACGTGGAAGCCTGGCTCGCGTCGAAGGGAATGCCCGTCAGTTGGCGCTGAGTGTAGTCCGCTGAGGACTACCGCTCGGGCGCCCACCCGGTGGACTCAGCCCACGCCCATGCCCGCCGGTACCCGAGGTCGAACCACGGGGCAAGGACGTCCGCATACGTGACCGTGGGATCGCCCTCGCGCGCGTCAACTGCGGCTTTGGCCGCCGCGCCTCGCTTCAACTCGAGGAATTCGGTGCGTGCCTGGGCGTCGGCGCGCAGCCAGTCGCGCAGCAACAGCGCGAACCGCTGGCCGGGCCAGCGATCGACCCGCAGGTCGATCCGCACGGGTCGTCCGGGGTCCGCCCCGCCGTGCGTCCGCTTGTCCCACAGTGCCGGGTCTGCCTCGCCGCCGACCCCGTAGGTCGGGATCGGCTCGTCACGGGTCACCTCCGCCAGCGCCGGGAAGCCGGCCGCCGCCAGAGGTTCGCTCAGGGCGTCGGCCGCGGCCAGGTCCGGGACGGTGATCTGGATATCGATCAGATCTCGCGCATCCATTCCCGGCACCGCGGTGGAGCCGACGTGGTCGACGCGGACGATGCGCTCTCCGCACACCGCACGAAGGCGCTCGACCAGCCGCTCGCCCTGCATCTCCCACTCCGGGTCGGGTCCACAGAGGACCGGCGGCACGGTCACGACGGTGTGGCTGCGCAGGTTGCGTTCGAACGGCACGAGCCGGCCGGTGAACAGCGACCGCACCTGCTCTTCGATCTGCTCGACAGTTCCACTGTTGTCGAGCCAGACGTCGGCGGCGGCCCGCCGTTGATCGTCGGTGGCCTGGGCCGCAATCCGCGCCCGAGCATCCGCCTCCGTCATCCCACGCAACTCGACCAGGCGGCGCACCCGCTCCTCCGTATCGACGTGCACGACGATCACGAGGTTGAATGCCGGGCCCATTCGCCCCTCGACGAGAAGCGGGATGTCCTGGACGACTATGCCGTCCGCAGGGGCACCGTTCACGATCTCCGCGGTCCGTTGACCGATCCGCGGGTGCAGGATCGAGTTCAGCCGCAGCCTCGACTCGTCGCTTCCGAAAGCCCGCTCCGCCAGGGCCGGCCGGTTCAGCGAACCGTCCGAGTGCAGGATGTCGGCACCGAACGCCTCGACGAGCGCCGCGAGACCGGGTGTGCCCGGTTCGACGACCTCCCGCGCGATGATGTCGGCGTCCACGATGACCGCTCCGAGGTCCGCGAGGACTTTCGATACGGTCGACTTGCCGGCTCCGATACCTCCCGTGAGGCCCACTCTCAACACGCCGACCAGTGTCGCACCAATCAAACCGAAGATCATCAGTGGATCAAATGTGGCGGTGCGACGACCTGGTCGGATAACCTTTCCTCGACCGTCCGACCAGCCGATTCGAGATACGAGTAGAACCCGCAGATGCGCAGTACTTCCACCCGTCCCGGTCGGCACCGTCTCGGCATGGAAAACGGCGTTCACGCGATCCTCATCCCAGAGGTTGCGGCTGCACTCGCAGAGCATCGGCGCAGTTGGTTCCACCGTGTTCTGACTCCCGCCCGCCACAGCTTTGCCGCTGTCCGGAAGCGTACGGCGACCATGCCTACCCGATGGGTGCCGGCCGTGGCGAACTGACCGACCGTGTACGACATGCACAGTGGCCCCGCTCCCCGCACGGGAGCGGGGCCACTGTCGTCAGGTGGCTGCCATCAGTTGGCCACGAACGCCGAAGACCCCGGCCCTGCGAGCAGGACCGAGGTCTTTCGGTGATCAAGCGTCAGGCGTTGCCCGACAGCTTCTCGCGCAGTGCCGCAAGCTGGGCATCGCTCGCCAGCGAGCCACCTGCGGACTCGGCAGCCGCGGCCGCGGCCTCGTCCGCGCCCGACTCCGAGGAGTAGTTGCCGCCGCCGGACGCACCGGCAGCCGCCTCGGCCGCCTCGTCCGCGGCCATCTTCTCCATCTGGGCAGTGTGCATCTTGTGGCGCCGCTCGGCCTCCGCGTAGCGGGACTCCCACTCCTCACGCTGCTTCTCGAAGCCCTCGAGCCATTCGTTGGTCTCGGGATCGAAGCCCTCGGGGAAGATGTAGTTGCCCTGCTCGTCGTACGAGTCGGCCATGCCGTACTTCGACGGATCGAACTCGGCGTTGTAGTCCTCGTTCGCCTGCTTCAGCGACAGCGAGATACGACGACGCTCGAGATCGATGTCGATGACCTTGACGAGCGCGTCGTCGCCGACGGCCACAACCTGATCCGGAACCTCGACGTGGCGCTCGGCCAACTCGGAGATGTGCACCAGGCCCTCGATGCCCTCCTCGACGCGAACGAACGCACCGAACGGAACCAGCTTGGTGACCTTGCCCGGCACGATCTGGCCGATGGCGTGGGTGCGGGCGAACTGACGCCACGGGTCCTCCTGGGTCGCCTTCAGCGACAGGGAGACACGCTCGCGGTCCAGATCGACGTCGAGCACCTCGACGGTGACCTCGGTGCCGACCTCGACAACCTCGGACGGGTGATCGATGTGCTTCCAGGACAGCTCCGAGACGTGCACCAGACCGTCGACCCCGCCGAGGTCGACGAACGCACCGAAGTTGACGATCGAGGACACGACGCCCTTGCGGACCTGGCCCTTCTGCAGCTGGTGTAGGAACTCGCTGCGGACCTCGGACTGGGTCTGCTCGAGCCAGGCACGACGCGACAGGACCACGTTGTTGCGGTTCTTGTCGAGCTCGATGATCTTCGCCTCGATCTCCTTGCCGACGTACGGCTGGAGGTCGCGGACGCGACGCATCTCGACGAGGGATGCAGGAAGGAAGCCACGCAGGCCGATATCGAGGATGAGGCCGCCCTTGACGACCTCGATGACGGTGCCCTTGACGGCCTCGTCCTTCTCCTTGAGCTCCTCGATGGTGCCCCAAGCACGCTCGTACTGTGCGCGCTTCTTCGACAGGATCAGGCGGCCTTCTTTGTCCTCCTTGGTGAGGACCAGGGCTTCGACCTCGTCGCCGACGGAGACGACCTCGTTGGGGTCGATGTCATGCTTGATGGAGAGCTCGCGGGAAGGAATGACGCCTTCGGTCTTGTAACCGATGTCGAGAAGGACCTCGTCACGATCGACCTTGACGATCGTGCCTTCCACGATGTCGCCATCGTTGAAGTACTTGATCGTGGCGTCGATGGCGGCGAGGAAGTCCTCGGCGGAGCCGATGTCGTTGACGGCTACCTGCGGCGAGGTCACGGTGTTGGAGGGCATGTGTTGGGTTGCTCCGGACAGGTTGAAAGTCGGGTTGGTCTTCTGTCAGATGCGCGGGCCGAAGGACCTCCGATCACGGTGGTTTCCGCAGTCGTCTGGCCATCTGACCCGCTACGAGGCCGTTCCGCAGCCCCCGCACGCCCCACCCACAGACCCCACGCAATCCTCACGGCCTGTACATCGGCCAACGAGGAGCCGCGTCGAGAAACTGTGTCGGGTCGCAGCATTTAGAAGCTGCATCGAAGACACTCGCGTTCCACAGGGTACGTGACCGCGGGCTAGCTGGGCAAACCCAGCCTCGGTCTACTCTTGGCCACCATGTCCGACGATCGTCACGCCGCCGCCATCTTCGCTCTGGGCACCAGCGGTGTGAGCCGAACACGGATCGGAACCGAGGCCAGTGAGCGCGCTAGCCGGGCCTGGTGGGACGCCGACGCCGACGACTACCACCGCACCCACGGCGAGTTCCTCGGCGTCGACTCGACGGACGGCGAGTTCGTGTGGTGCCCGGAGGGCCTTCACGAGGGCGACGTCCGTCTGCTCGGCGAGGTCGCCGGGAAGAGGGTCCTCGAGGTCGGCTGCGGGTCGGCCCCGTGCGCGCGCTGGCTCGCCGCCGAGGGCGCCGACGTCGTCGGACTCGACATCTCGATGGGGATGCTCGAGCGGGGAGTCGCAGCGATGGAACGGGGTGGACCGAGAGTCGCCCTCGTCCAGGCCGGCGCGGAGGCGTTGCCTTTCTCGGATGCAAGCTTCGACCTGGCGTGTTCGGCTTTTGGTGCGGTTCCGTTCGTCGCGGATTCCGCACAGGTGATGCAAGAGGTAGCACGGGTGCTGCGACCGGGCGGGTCGTGGGTGTTCGCGGTGAACCATCCGATACGCTGGATCTTCCCGGACGACCCCGGACCACAGGGCCTGACGGCGACACTCCCCTACTTCGACCGCACCCCTTACGTCGAGATCGACGACGACGGCGTTCCCACTTACGTCGAACACCACCGGACGATGGGCGATCGCGTCCGCGAGGCAGTCGCAGCCGGCCTCGAAGTGCGCGACATAGTCGAGCCGGAGTGGCCCGAGTGGCTCGACCGGGAGTGGGGCCAGTGGAGTCCGCTGCGCGGCCAGCTGTTCCCGGGGACCGCAATCTTCGTCACCCGCAAGCCCGCCTGAGACCCCCGGTCAGCTCTCCGCTAGAGCGACACGGAGTTAGAGCGGAGCGGCGAGGAATTGCTTCCTTCCCTGGCATTAGCTAACCGCTAGACGCCAGATACCTGACCGATCCCCACGTCACATGGAGCGGGATCAGTGACCGAAATCGACTGGCTCCCTAGCCGAATCGTGGCATGGCAATCCCGACGAACGCTTCCACGCGACCCTCACCCGCAGTATCGAACGCTCCTCGACGAGCGGTCTAGCTGTGACGGGCGGTCTAGCTTCATCGCAGGGCCGGCGACACTCGACGTCGAGATCAACGGCATGTACGCCAGCGAGGCCTCCCGCGCCTTACACTCGAGGTCCTCGAACAAATCCGGGAGCGGAGGAAGTGAGTGTACAAGCGGCGAGATACCCCACCGACCTACGAGGAGTGGCGGCGCACCTTCGAAGTTGCACTCGCGCACGCCGAGGACGGCGAGCTCATCGACTATTGCTGTCCCACCCCTATCAGTGACGAGATCGAGGGCACGCTGATCGAGGTCATGGACACCGACCCCGGCACCGACAACCGGGCCGACGCGGTGACTCGGGCGTGGGACGCATTCCACGCCGAACACCCCAAACCGTAGACCCGCCCACACTTGCCTACCCCTGGCTTCCCCGCCAGGAACCAGGGGCCGAGTGCTGTTCAGCCCCCGAGAAGAACCCGCTACGACGGGCTTTTTCTGTTGGCCGAAGGAGCCGCCGCCCGTCCTAAGAAGAGGATTCAAAAGGTCCAAACCGCTTCGGGCGCGAAGAAGTACGGGCAGCCGATCGGCTCGATCATCAAGTCGAACGGCAAGAAGGCCCACCCCCGACGCACCGGCCGCCACCGAGGCGGACAAGAGCGACGGCGGGGCCGACAAGTCCAGTGGTCAACTGCCACCGACTCTCGGTGAGGTCCGGCGTCTGCGCCGCGAGAGCCAGAAGCTACGCGCCGACAACCGCGAGGCCTGGGGAAGGCCGTCAGCGAAGCCGCCGAGAAAGCCGGTCAGAGCAGCGTGGACAGGAAAGCCTTGGTCCGATCCTGTTGGGGATTGGCCAGCAACTCCCGAGGTTCCCCCGACTCGACGACCACACCGGCATCCATGAACACCAACTGATCGGCGACCTCGCGCGCGAATCCGATCTCGTGGGTGACGACGACCATCGTCATGCCCTCCTGCGCGAGGTGCTTCATCACTGACAGCACCTCACCGACGAGTTCGGGGTCGAGCGCGGAGGTGGGCTCGTCGAACAGCATGAGCTTCGGGTCCATGGCGAGCGCACGGGCGATGGCGACCCGCTGCTGCTGCCCACCGGACAACTGCGCCGGGTACGCATCGGCCTTGTCGACCAGTCCCACCCGGGCGAGGAGGTCACGCGCGCGCTCGACGGCCTTCGCCCGCGGGATCTTCCTGACGAGAATGGGTGCTTCGATGATGTTCTCCAGCGCGGTGCGGTGGGGAAAGAGATTGAAGTGCTGGAACACCATTCCGATCTCGCGCCGCTGGCGGGCCGCCGCCCGGGGGGTCAGTTCGTGGAGCTTGCCGCCATGTTCTGCATAGCCGACTAGCTTGCCGTCGACATACAACCTGCCGGCATTCACCCGCTCGAGATGGTTGATGCAGCGCAGGAAAGTCGACTTGCCGGATCCGGAAGGACCCACCAAGCACAGCACCTGGCCGCGCTCGATTTCGAGCGAGACTCCCCGCAACACCTGCAGCGCACCATAGTTCTTGCACACCCGGTCGGCCTGGAGCATCGGCGTCATTGCCGTTCTCCTCCCGCCGTATCCGGCGAGATGACGACGGGCCGGCCCTCTGCGTCCGCGAGGGCCTGCAACTGCCGCGCGGTGAGCTTTCGAGAGGCGCCCTTCGAGTAGTACCGCTCGAGGTAGTGCTGGCCGATCATCAGAATGCTCGTTATCGCCAGATACCAGGTGGCGGCGACGAGCAACAGCGGGATGGGCTGGAAGTTCGCTCCGGAGATGTCCCGCGCTCGGCCGTACAACTCCAGTGTGTAAGGGACGGCCGACACCAGCGACGTGGTCTTGAGCAGGCCGATCAGCTCGTTGCCGGTCGGTGGAATGATCACGCGCATGGCCTGCGGCAGGACGGTGCGACGCATCGTCTGCGCCCACGACATGCCCAGCGCCGTCGACGCCTCGATCTGCCCCTCGCTCACTGAACTGATGCCGGCCCGCACGATCTCGGCCATGTAGGCGGCCTCGTTGAGACCGAGACCGATCACCGCGAACAAGAATGCCTCGTGGAGACCGTGCAGCTCGATGTGCGCGAACTGGTACACGAACGGTATCCCAAGGTCCAGCGTCTGGTAGATCGCCGTGAACAGTCCCCAGAACACCAACTGGACGTACACCGGCGTGCCGCGGAACACCCACAGGTACACCCAGGCTGCTGCGCGCAACACCGGATTCGGTGACATACGCATGATCGCCAGCACCATGCCGAGCACGACGGCAATCGTCATGGACAGCACCGTCAGCTGGATCGTCACCCATGCTGCTTCCGTGATCCGTCTGTCGAAGAGGTACTGGCCGTATATGTCCCAGCGGAACGCCTCGTTTGTTGCGGCCCCGTAGACGAACAGCCCGAACAACACGAGCACGATCACCGCGGCAATCCACCGGCCAGGATGCCTCAGTGGGACGGCCTCGATCGGCTCCGGCTCAGGTTCCGTCGAAACCCCTGAAGATCGGCTCTCTTTGTGTGACATGGCTGTCCGCCTCTCACGACATCAGCTCATGGCGCCGTTGATGACCGAAGTCTCGATCACCCCCGCCTCGACACCCCACGCTTCGGCGATCGCCCGGTACTGGCCGCCGTCGATCAGGTACTGCATCGCCTGCTGAAGCACCGGAGCCAGCGGCGAACCTTTCGCTACCACCCAGCCGTACGGCGCCGCGTCGAACACCTCACCGGCGGGCACGATCCGGCCGTCACTGCGCCTGATCGCGTAGGCGGTCACAGGAGAGTCCGCGGACAGCGCGTCGATCCGACCCAGGATCAGTGCGTTGGCGACCTCATCCTGGCTGTCGTACTTGATCTTCTCGATCGGGGGCTTGCCGGCGGCAACGCACGCGGCACTCTTGGCCGGCACTTCCTCGATGTCCTCGATCGTGGTGGTCTGGACCCCCACCCGCAGCCCGCACGCGTTGTTGGGATCGATGTCGTCGTCGGGTCGCTGGGCCCACTGCACGCCAGCGCTGTAGTAGGTGACGAAGTCCACCGACTTCTCCCGCTCGAGCGTGTCGGTGAACGAAGACGCCCCCACGTTGAACGTCCCGGCCTGCACCGCCGGGATGATCTTGTCGAAGTCGGCTTCCTGGAGTTCGACGGTGAGCCCGAGAACCTGACCGGCAGCGGTCATCAGGTCGACATCGAAACCGACTATCGTCCCGCTCTCGTCTTTGAACTCGTTGGGTGCGTAGGGAGGGTTCGTGCCGACGAGGAGTCGGCCGGACGCGGCGATCTGCGGCGGAAGCTGATCGGCAATCGAGTCGACGCGGTGGACGTCAACGCCGGTGACCACCGGCACCAGTCCCTCGTTGTTGACGACGCACCCCGCGGTACTGAAAACGATGAGTGCCAGCAGCGTCGCCACAGCCGCGCGGAAGAAGTTCCTGCGCGCATCAGGTCGGATACCTGCACCTGGTCCGGACATCGCCCGTGCTCCCTACGTCGCCGAACGGCCGACTGAAAGAAACCCTACTGGCTCGGCGGCTGAGGGGCTGGACAAGCGGTCCACCTTCATCCTTCTGGGTGTTCATTCAGCTGGGTGTTCGTTCACACGGGTTCATCGCCGGAACACCCGGGCGATCACCGACTCGGTGAACTCACCCGTCGACGCCAGCCCGCCAAGGTCGGCAGTGGCGACGCCGGCTTCGACCGTCCGTTCCACCGCGCTGCGGATCCGCGCTGCCGCGGCACCGAGCCCGGCCTCTTGGCGGGCCGCACCGAGCCATTCGAGGAGCATCGCCGACGACATGATCAGCGCTGTCGGGTTGGCACGATTACGGCCGGAGATGTCGGGCGCCGCCCCATGCGCGGCCTGAGCCATCGCCTTCGTTTCTGACGCGTTGATGGATGCAGCCATTCCGAGCGAGCCGGACAGTTCGCCGGCGAGGTCGGAGAGGATGTCGCCGAACATGTTTTCGGTGACGATCACGTCGTAGTCCTCGCCGCGACGGACCAAGTACGCGGCCATGGCGTCAACGTGCTCGTCGTCGACAGCGATGTCGGGATAGTTCTGACCGACCTCACGGCACACGTCGCGGAACAGTCCGGTGGTCGTCGAGAGCACGTTGGCCTTGTGCACAACCGTCACCCGCTTGCGTCGACGGCGCGCGAGGTCGAACGCGGCACGAGCGATGCGTTCGCACGCCTGCCGGGTCACGACCCCCACCGCCATGGCGACGTCCGGAGTCGGCATGAATTCGCCGCTGCCGACGAACATGTTGCGGTCCGCATAGAAGCCCTCGGTGTTCTCCCGAACGATGACCAGATCCATTCGTGGTGACACGGCCTGCGTCCCCGACAGAGCGCGCGCCGGCCTGATGTTCGCGTAGAGGTCGAAGCGCTTGCGGATCATTCCGCCCGGAGTGAGCTGCATCTGGAAGGGCTCGGGATACGCGGCGCTGTCGTGCGGGCCGAGGATCCACGAATCGAGTTCGGCGAGTGCAACAAGCGTGTGCTCGGGCGTAGGAGTGCCGTAGGTGGAGATCGCCTCGAACCCGATGGGGAGCGGCACCCACTCGACGTCCGGCAACCCCACCGCCGCAACCGCGGCATCGACGACGTCCCGCGCAGCCGGCACGATTTCGCGGCCGATCCCGTCACCAAGCAGCAGGCCGATCCGTGGATTCTCCAAATTTCCTGTACTCGCGCTCCCCATCGGACCATCATTGCTGACGATGGTCCAGTCCGTGGAGTTGCTGCTCGACAGTGATGTCGACGCGACCGTACGAGCCGAGTGGCGTCGGCTGTCGAAGGCGCGCCTGCCCAGCCAGGATCGCATCACGGCCGAGTCCAACCGGCCGCACGTCACACTCGGGGTCGCCAGTCACATTCCGCCCGATGTCGAGGACGCGCTCGAACGGGAGCTTCCGTGCGGGCCGCTGCCGATCCGCTTGGGCGGCGTAGTCGTGTTCGGCGGCCGCCGCCTCACCCTGGCCCGACTGGTCGTACCCACCACCGAGCTGTTGACGCTCCAGCGCATCGTCTACGAGCTGATGATGGATTGCGAGGGTGTTCCCCCGCACATCATGCCGGGCGAGTGGACGCCCCACGTGACGCTGTCCCGGCGGATCCAGGCAAGCGATCTCGGCACCGCGGTGGTGGTGACTCGCGCCGGCAACCGCGACGTGGTCGGCACCTCCGATGGCGTCCGACGCTGGGATTCGGACGCCAAGCGGGAGTGGCGGATCACCCGATGCCCGTAACCCGAAGTCCTCCCGAGACGGGCCTGGGGAAGAGATTCGCGTATGGGAACGTTGCAATGGCCAACCGACCAGACGTCCGACCGACTCGCGGCCGACCGCGTCCGATCGGATGCACAGAAAGGACCCTTGTGGCTACCCAGACCCTGACCCAGCAGAACTTCAAGCAGACCATCGAAGACCACGACATTGTGCTTGTCGACTTCTGGGCATCCTGGTGCGGCCCGTGTCGCTCCTTCGCCCCGACGTTCGAGTCATCCTCGGGCAAGCACACCGACGTCGTCCACGGCAAGGTCGACACCGAAGCCGAGCAGGAGCTCGCGGCCAGTGCCGGCATCCGATCGATTCCGACGATCATGGCGTTCCGCGAGGGTGTTCTCGTGTTCAACCAGGCCGGCGCGCTACCGCCCGCCGCCCTGGAGGACCTGATCGGTCAGGTCAAGGCCCTCGACATGGACGAGGTTCGCAAGCAGATCGCTCAGGCGCCGTCCGGTAGCTGAGCAACCGCTCACGTAGCACCACCCCCTGCGGCACTACCCACTGGGACGCCCCGCGCACGTCAGTGTGCGGCGGCGTCCCAGCTGCGTCCGGTGCCGATGGACACCTCCAGCGGCACGGACAACTCGATAGCGGACGACATCTTGTCCAGCACCAACTGCTCCACCTGGTCACGCTCACCGGCGGCGACCTCGAGTACCAACTCGTCGTGGACCTGCAAGAGCATCCGCGACTCGAGCTCCGCCTGGCGCAGTGCCCGCTGAACGTCGATCATCGCGACCTTGATGATGTCGGCGGCCGTGCCCTGGATGGGCGCGTTGAGTGCGGCCCGCTCGGCGACCTCCCGGCGCTGCCGGTTGTCGCTGTTGAGGTCGGGCAGGTAGCGCCGGCGACCGAACAGTGTCTCCGTGTACCCGACCTTGCGTGCGCGTTCGACAACCTCGCGCAAGTAGTCGCGGACGCCACCGAAACGGGCGAAGTACGCGTCCATCTGCTCACGAGCCTCTTCGGTGGAGATCTTGAGCTGAGCGGCGAGTCCGAACGCACTGAGACCGTAGGCCAGACCGTACGACATCGCCTTGACCCGGCGGCGCAGTTCAGGCGTCACCTCCTCGATCGGCACCCCGAATGCGCGTGAGCCAACGAAGCTGTGTAGATCCTCGCCGGTGTTGAACGCTTCGATCAGGCCTTCGTCACGTGAGAGGTGCGCCATGATGCGCATCTCGATCTGACTGTAATCCGCGGTGAGGAGGGTCTCGTAGCCCTCTCCGACGACGAAGCCGTCGCGGATCTGCCGGCCCGCGTCGGTGCGCACCGGGATGTTCTGCAGGTTCGGCTCTGTCGACGACAGCCGGCCCGTCGCCGCCACGGTCTGATTGAACGTGGTGTGGATCCGGTTGTCGTCGGCGACCGTCTTGAGCAGGCCGTCGACGGTGACCTTGAGGCGCGTCGCGTCGCGGTGCGCGAGCAGATGCTCGAGGAACGGGTGCTGCGTCTTCTCGAACAACGACTGCAGCGCGTCGGCGTCGGTGGTGTACCCGGTCTTCGTCTTCTTGGTCTTGGGCATGTCGAGTTCGTCGAACAGCACCACCTGCAGCTGCTTGGGCGAGCCGAGGTTGATCTGCTTGCCGATCACCTCGTACGCGCGATCCGCTGCGTCGGTGACCCGGGCTGCAAACGTCGACTGCAGATCGCTCAGGTGGCTGGTGTCGACCGCGATACCCGTCGCCTCGAGCCGTGCCAGCACCGCCAGCAGCGGCAGCTCCATGTCAGCGAGGAGACCAGTGGCAGCGATGTCGCCGAGTTCCGTGTCGAGGGCAGCGGCGAGGTCGAGCACCGCCTGGGCACGCAGGATTTCGCCTTCGGCTGCCTGCGCATCTGCGGCATCCTCCTCATCGAGCAGCGACAGTTGTTGCTGCCCAGACTCTTCCGCGCGCAGCTCCCGCTTGAGGTAGCGCAACGACAAGTCGTCGAGATTGAAGCTGCGCTGCCCCGGGCGCACGAGGTACGCCGCGAGCGCGGTGTCACTGGTGAGGCCCTCGAGTGTCCACCCGCGTCCCCACAGCGCATGCATCGCCCGCTTGGCCTCGTGCAGCGCCTTGGGTTGCTGCGGGTCGGCAAACCACGCCACGAGCGCGGCCTCGTCGTCCGGAGTCACCGTGGTGGTGCTGATGTACGCGCCTACCCCGTCGGACGCTGCGATCGCGACGGCAGTGACGTCGCCACCGTACGGCGCACCGGTGCCGACGACCGACAGACCGTGCCGCTCCCCCGTCGAGGCGTGCGCGGCGATCCACTCCGCGACCTCACCGGGTGCCAGCGCCCGTCCGCGGACCTCGAAACCCTCCTCGGCCTCCGGTTCGGCGGAGCTGAGCGTCGCGAACAGCCGGTCCCGCAGCACCTTGAACTCGAGGTCGTCGAACAGTGCGTGGATGCGTTCGCGGTCCCACGGCGCCAAGGCCAACTGGTCCGGCGTGTACGGCACCGGGACATCGCGCACCATCTCGGTGAGCTGTCGGTTGAGTACGACGCTGTTCAGGTTGGCGCGCAGCGCGTCACCGACCTTGCCGCGCACTTTGTCGATACCGTCGACGAGGTTCTCGAGCGAGCCGTACTCGCGGATCCACTTGGCGGCGGTCTTCTCGCCGACACCGGGAATGCCGGGCAGGTTGTCGCTCGGGTCGCCGCGCAGAGCGGCATAGTCGGGGTACTGCTGTGGGGTGAGCCCGTACTTGGCCTCGACCGCCTCTGGAGTGAACCGGGTGAGGTCGGAGACGCCCTTGCGCGGGTACAGCACGGTGACGTCGTCGCTGACGAGCTGCAGCGAATCCCGGTCTCCGGTCACGACGAGCACGCGATAGCCGCCGGCGGTGGCCTGGGTGGTGAGCGTGGCGATGATGTCGTCGGCCTCGTAACCCTCGATCGCCATCACCGGTATGCCCATGGCCCCGAGGACGTCCTTGGTGATCTCGACCTGCCCCTTGAACTCGTCCGGGGTCTTGTTGCGGTTGGCCTTGTACTCGGGGTAGGCCTCGGCGCGGAATGTCTGCCGGGAGACGTCGAACGCCGCCGCAATGTGCGTCGGCCCCTCGTCGCGCAGCAGGTTGATCAGCATCGACGTGAACCCGTAGACCGCGTTGGTCGTCTGCCCGCTGTGCGTCTTGAAGTTCTCCGCCGGGAGGGCGTAGAACGCTCGGTACGCGAGCGAATGCCCGTCCAGGAGCAGCAGCGTCGGCCGGTCGGCGCCGGACACGTCGGCGGTCGCGGGGGCGGTGGACGAGGAGGTGGTTGCGGGGCTCACGGTTGTCCAGTCTAGGGAGCCGGCCCGACAGATACGTCCTTGCTCCCCGCGCGTCGGCCCTCGAAAGGCCGATGCACGCTCACTCGCCCGTGCTGCCGCCACCCAGGGTGTCGAGGACGACCTCGGCGACGGCCTTCATGGTCGTCCGCCGATCCATCGCGGCCCGTTGGATCCACTTGAACGCCTCGGGCTCGCTCAGCCCCTGCGACCGCATGAGCATGCCCTTGGCCCGCTCGATGACCTTGCGAGTCTCGAGCCGCGAGGAGAGGCTGGCAACCTCCCGTTCGAGCAACGCGATCTCCGTGAACCGACTCGCCGCCAGTTCCACCGCCGGCACCAGGTCTGCCTTGGAGAACGGCTTGACGAGGTACGCCATCGCCCCCGCGTCACGAGCCCGTTCGACCAGATCACGCTGACTGAACGCAGTCAGGATCACTACGGGCGCAATCCTTTTCGCAGCGATCTCGGAAGCTGCGTCGATCCCGTCGCGGCGCGGCATCTTGACGTCCATGATCACCAGGTCCGGACGCAACTCCTCCGCCAACTCGACGGCGCGCTGGCCGTCGCCGGCCTCACCGACGACGTCGTAGCCTTCCTCGCGGAGCATCTCGACAAGGTCCAACCGTATGAGTGCCTCGTCCTCCGCCACCACCACGCGCCGCGACTTGGGTTCCGTCCCCTGCGCGGGGGTCGCGTTCATGGTCACATCACTCCTCGAGTCGGCGCCCGCCGAACGGGGCGCGAACGCTTTGAGAGTACCGGTGGTTTTGACTGCGCCTCGTGATCTTCTAGAGTGTTTACCCGCACGCCCTCGTATCCCAATTGGCAGAGGAAACGGATTCAAAACCCGTACAGTGTGAGTTCGAGTCTCACCGAGGGCACCAGATCGACTCCCGCTCCCAGCAGGTCAGTTCGACAATGCGATCATCCGCTCGGCGGAGCTAGCATCGGCCTGTGACCCCCGCAACAATTCCGCCGAATATACCCGCGAAGATGCGGGCGAGCGTGCTCGTCGAGCCCGGTCGAATCGAGATGGAGGAACGCGAGGTCCCGAGCCCAGGTCCCGGCGATGTCTTGGTGAAAGTGGCATCGGTGGGCATCTGCGGGTCCGACACCCACTTCTACCGCGAGGGCCGCATAGGCGACTTCGTTGTCGATCGGCCCCTCGTACTGGGCCATGAATCGTCGGGCACCATCGTCGCGGTCGGCGCCGACGTGGCCTCGCACAGAATCGGGCAAAGGGTGTCCATCGAGCCGCAGCGTCCTGACCCTTCGAGCGAGGAATCCCGGCGAGGTCTCTACCACCTGTGCCCGCACATGCAGTTTTTTGCGGCGCCACCGTTCGACGGGGCGTTGGCCGAGTACGTGACCATCGGGTCGGGATTCGCGCATGCAATCCCGGACGACATGTCCGACGACGCCGCAGCTCTGTGCGAGCCCTTGTCGGTGGCGATCGCCGCCAACAGGAAGGCCCGAGTAACGGCCGGTTCCCGCGTTCTCGTCGCGGGTGCGGGACCGATCGGCATCGCCACATTGCAATCCGCCCTCGCGTTCGGGGCCACCGAAGTCATCGTCTCGGATCTCGAACCCAGGCGACGTGAGATGGCAACCGAGTTCGGAGCCACTGCCGTCCTGGATCCGCGCGAGCAGGATGTCACCGGACTCCACGTGGACGCCTTCATCGACGCTTCCGGCGCCCCCAGCGCCGTAGCGGCTGGTATCGAGGCCGTTCGGCCCGCAGGCACAGTCGTGCTTGTCGGCATGGGCGCCGACGAAATGACGCTGCCGGTCCATATAATCCAGCACCGGGAGTTGTTACTGACCGGGGTATTCCGCTACGCCAACACCTGGCAGGCGGCGATCTCCCTCGAACGGTCCGGGCGGGTCGACCTCGATTCCATGGTCACCAAACGATTTCCGCTCGCCGAAGCGGAGCAAGCACTGAACGCAGATCGGATACCCGGCAGTCTCAAGGCCGTCGTTCGCGTACAGGAATGAGAACACGCCGGTGCCACCCAACTCCGAGACAGTGCCGAAGTTCGGACGGCGCCGTGCCGTGGCGCGACCGGGCCCCGATCTTCCCCACTGGTGAAGCGCTCGACCCACTGACTGGTTCACGATGACCCTCGTCGCGGGCATCGACTCGTCGACGCAGTCGTGCAAGGTGATCGTCTGCGAGTCCGACACCGGCGAAACAGTCCGTGAGGGTCGGGCGCCGCATCCGGATGACACCGCGGTCGCACCGCAGGAATGGGCGAAAGCTCTCGACGCCGCGATGGCCACGGCCGGCGGATTGGACGATGTCGCCGCAGTGTCCGTCGCAGCACAACAACACGGAATGGTGTGTCTCGACGACGCATCGTCCGTCGTCCGTCCGGCATTGTTGTGGAACGACACTCGTTCCGCCGACGCTGCAGCGGAGTTGGTCGACGACCTCGGCGGAGCCGGATCGTGGGCGGATGCAGTCGGCGTCGTGCCAGTTGCAGCGATCACGGTCAGCAAACTGCGCTGGCTTGCCGATTTCGAACCGCGGAACGCCGACCGGACAGCCGCAGTGTGCTTGCCCCACGACTGGCTCGGTTGGCAACTTGCGGGCGGCCAGGATCCGAGCACATTGTCCACGGATCGCGGCGATGCCAGTGGTTCCGGATACTTCTCTGCCGCAACGGATTCATACCGTCGCGATCTGCTGTCACCTGCGTTGAGAGGGCGCACGGTTCAGCTGCCGCGCGTGGCTGGACCCGCCGAGCAGATCGGAGAAACCCGCTCCGGTGCGGTACTGGGCCCAGGCACCGGCGACAACGCAGCCGCCGCACTCGCTCTCGATGCCAGGGAGGGTGACGTCGTCGTGTCGGTGGGAACGTCGGGTGTCGTGTCAGCGGTGTCGGCCATACCCGCGAACGATCCCGGAGGGTTCGTCGCGGGCTTCGCCGACGCCACCGGGCATCAACTGCCACTCGTATGTACCCTGAACGCTGCCCGCGTACTGGACGCGACGGCGTCGTTGTTGGGTGTCGATCACGACGAGTTATCGCGGCTGGCACTCTCTGCGCCCTGCGGCAGTGACGGTTTGGTGATGGTGCCGTACTTCGAGGGCGAACGCACTCCCAATCGCCCTCGCGCCACAGCGTCGGTCCACGGACTGCGCCTCGCCAACTCGACACCCGCGCACTTCGCCCACGCCGCGATCGAGGGGCTGCTGTGTGGGCTCGCGGAAGGCATCGACCACCTGGCTGCCCAGAGAGTGACGGTGCGGCGCATACTCCTGGTCGGTGGCGGCGCTCGGTCGCGAGCACTGTGCGAACTGGCTCCCACTGTGTTCGGGGCACCGGTTCTGGTGCCGAGGCCTGCGGAGTATGTCGCCATCGGCGCCGCTCGGCAGGCCGCCTGGGCACTCGCCGGTGCCGTGGAACCGCCCGACTGGGGCCGGACACCTGCCGAGCGGTACGAGGCGGACCCGGCACCCGCTGTGCGCCAGCGATATTCCAAGGTCCGCGATCTCACCGACTCCTGACTGATGGGGAGCGGACGAACATCGCCTCAGCATTGACACCCCTCCATGACCTGGAGGAGCGCGTCGACTGGGCTCACGATGTGGGCACTTTCGGCTTGCCGAGGAGCCGGACCGCGGCTCCACTGGTCCGGCAGTACGGTCGCCCGACTATTCTGCTCGAGCCACCCCCCCAGCACGCCAAGGGAATGCACCTGAACACCATGAACAACTCCACCAAGGCTCACACACCGATGACACCGGCCCAGCTCAGAGACATCGTCCTCACGCTGCCCGCCCACTGTCCGATCACAGACGCGTTCGAGTCGCCCCGCTCCGGGAACGTCTGGTACGCCACCCAGAAGGAGCACCTGACCGGCTGGCTCGCCGAGTACAACGGGCCAGGGGCCTACGGCCGCAAGAACCACGACCGGGATGCACGCGCTTTCTACCAACACTTCCGTTGCGCCCCCGGCCTGCTTTGGCTCGCGGAAGCCTTGGGGGAGGACCCAGAGGTCCTTCGAACCGGAGTTGCCGCTATCCAAGCAGCAGGCAGCAACCTGTCCTCCCAGTGCGCAGCGTTCAGGCGAACTGTGCCCTGGGAACGCATCGAAGAACTGATCGAAACGCACGAGGCCCGACGTAGTCGCACGGTGAAGGCGCGGGTAGTCCGAACCATCCGCCGTGCGCGGAAAAGAGGCGGACCACCCAGCTGATGCCAGGACGCTCGGAGCCAGATCAGACCGCCGAAGAGGCGGACCCGGCACCCGCTGTGCGCGAGCGATATTCCGAGGTCCGCCACCTCACCGACTCGTGACCGATCAGCGCACGCGGACGAGCATCTTCCCCACGTTCGCGCCGCGCATGAGTTGGAGGAACGCGTCGACCGAGTTCTCGATTCCATCGACGATGGTCTCATCGTGGACCACCTCGCCGGACGCCAACCACGGGCCCATCTTGGCGACGAACTCTGGGAAGAGGTGTGTGTAGTTACCGAGCGTGAAGCCCTGGAGGGTGAGGCTGCGGCCGATGATGTTCACCATGTTGTCGGGGCCCGGTGTGCGGTCGGTGGCGTTGTACATGGAGATGGCGCCGCACAGCGCGACACGACCGCCAGGGCGTAGAACATCGAGCGCAGCCTCGAGGTGGTCACCGCCGACGTTGTCGAAGTAGACATCGATGCCCTCGCCGGCGATCTCCGCCAACTGCTCACGCACCGGGGCCTGCTTGTAGTCAAAGGCGGCGGCGTAACCGTACTTCTCAGTGAGAAGCGCGACCTTCTCCGCACTGCCAGCGGATCCGATCACGCGCGATGCGCCCTCGAGCCTGGCAATCTGTCCGGCCGCCGTTCCCACCGCACCAGCGGCACCAGAGATGAACACGGAGTCGCCGGGCTTCAGATTCGCGATGTGCATCAGTCCGACATACGCCGTCAGACCGGTGAGCCCGAGGATCCCCAAGTACGCGGAGATCGGCACGCCCGGAATCTCCTCCACGACGCGGAATGCCGACGCATTGGCCTGCGCGACGTCTCGCCAACCGAGCTCGTGCATGACGACCGAACCGACGGGATGAGTGGCGACATTGGATTCGACGACGCGCCCGATGGCACCACCGGTCATCGTCTCTCCCAGTTCGAACGGCGGAATGTATGACTCCCCTTCGTTCATCCGTCCGCGCATGTAGGGATCGACGGAGGTGTACTCGTTGACCACACGCACCTGACCAGGTGCTAGGTCGGGCAACTCGACGACGACCGTACGGAAGTCGTCCTGGGTCGGCCACCCCACCGGCCGGTTGATCAACTGAATCTGGGTGCTGGAGGTCACGGTACTTCCTTTCGATCCTTCTCTTTCTGAACTGCCTGTTTCAATATAAACTGAAATGGCCGTTTCACAACTGGGAGTGAGGATCGTCATGCCCCGAACACAGGACTTCGATACCGCCGAGGTGATCGGTAAGATTCGCAACCTCTTCTGGGACAAGGGCTTCGAAGCCACGTCAATACCCGACATCGAGCGTGTGACTGGACTGAATCGCTCGAGTCTCTACAACGCGTTCACCAACAAGCGCGGACTCTTCGACGCGGCGGTGGAAGACTATCTCGACAGGGTCGTCCGCCCTCGGCTTCGCATCCTGACCGACGAGCCCTCGCATCCGGACGATGCCGTCCGCTATTACCGGAGTCTGGCGGACGCCCTCACAGAACCCCACGACGACTGCCCCGGCCGCGGCTGCCTGGTCCTCAACAGCGCCACCGGCTTCGCGGCCCACGACGACACCCAGCGTGCCGTGGTCGACGCGTACCGGCACGAGCTGTCCACCGCGCTCACCCATGCCCTTCGCGCCGTCGATCAGGACATGCCGGCGGCCGTCCTCGAGCACCGTGCCCGACTACTGACGTCACTGTCCGTGAGCGCCCTCGTCCTGTCGCGCGTCAACCGGGACGAAGCCGTCGCGGTGGTGAATACGGCAATAGCACAGTTGGAAGAGTGGCGTCGATGATGCGTCACCAGTGGTTCCTTCAAGCAACCCGGCCCTGACCTCGATGCGACCCGTCGGGCTGCGCCGGCAGAGTCGTCACAGGCGCGGGCGATGTTGGGCGTCGATCACGACGAGTTGTCGCGGCTGACGCTCTCTGCAGCCCGCGGCAGTGACGGTTTGGTGATCGTGCCGTATCTCGATCTCCGCCCAACGCGGTACCTATCCAGCGGTACTGCGCTGCGACGACGGCCCTGAATTGGCCTGTGCAGCAGTGGCCAAGCTTAAGCGCGATTCGGCGCCTCCTCCGCGACCCGCTCCCAGAACTCGACCCACTCCCGTTCATGCCCGATGCCGGCTTCCAGCGCCATCCGAGGGCCGAAAGAAATAGGGTCGGGTTCCGCCGCGGCGATGCGCTCGTACTCGGCGAGCTTCTCGCGGTGCGCGGCAAGCTGCGCCACGGCGAGCGTGTGTGGGTCGGCGCCGAAGTACAGCTTCAACAGCCCCGGGTCGCGCAACTCCGAGAGGGCGCTTGTGTTCTCCTCACGCCAGGCGGCAAGTGCTTCGCGGCCACTGTCGGTAAGCCTGTAGCGCTTGCGTCGGCGGCCACCCTCCTCGCGGTGCTCCTCCAAATAGCCGGCGCCGGCGAGGCGTTCCGGCTCCCCGTACACCTGCGCGTGCTGCAGCGACCAGAAGTTGCCGACACCGGCGGCCAGCTGCTGCTTGAGTTCATACGGGGTTGCCTCGCCGCTGGACTCGACGAGTCCGAGGACGACGTAAGACGTAGGCGTCAGTCGAATCATTTGCAATGGTCCAAAGTAGATGGTATATGTTGATCTATCCAAATTATCAGAAGAGAAGGCACGCCGTGTCTACGATCACTGAACCCGACCACCGCGCCTGCTTTCGGTCACTAACCGACGAAGTGCGCATTGACTCGCTGCCCGTGACCGGTGAGATACCCGCGTGGCTGAGTGGGGAGCTGATCCGCAACGGACCCGCACAGTACGAGGTCGGGTCGCGCTCCCTCAATCACTGGTTCGATGGGCACGCGATGCTGCACCGCTTCGGCTTCGCCAACGGCGTCATCTCCTACGCGAACCGTTTCCTGGACACGCGCGCGCGCCGTGCGGCCCTGGACAAGGGCGAAGTCCGCCTCACGGAGTTCGCCACCGATCCGTGCCGCTCGATATTCGGCAGGGTTCAGACCGCGTTCTCACCACAATTCACCGACAACGCCAACGTCAATCTCGTGCGCCTCGGCGACAAATGCCTGGCGCTCACCGAAACTCCGATGCCGGTCGTTTTCGACCCGGAGACGCTCGCCACCCTCGGCATGGAGAAGTCTCCGGGCCATCACGTCACCGCACATCCACACGCCGATCCGCGCTCCGGCGAGATGATCAGCTATGCGGTACATTTCGGCCCGCGCACGACCTACCGGCTGCACGCGAGCCGCGACGGCCACACTTACCGCACCATCGCGAAGATCGGCGTGCGCGAGCCCGGCTACATGCACTCGTTCGCGCTCACCGAGCACTACGCGATCCTCGCTGAGCATCCGCTGCTGGTGAACCCGCTGCGCCTGGCGCTTGGTAACCAGTCGTTCATCGAGAACTACCGTTGGCACGCAGACCGGCCCACCCGCCTGATCGTCATAGACCGGCACACTGGAACATTGCGCGGGACCTTCGAGGCGGAACCGTGCTTTGCTTTCCACCACGTGAACGCGTTCGAGGACGGCCCAGAACTCGTCGTAGACGCCTGCGTCTACGACGACGACGAGATCATCCGCTCAACCTACCTCGACCGACTGCGCACGGAGGACCCGCGCATTCCACGCGGCACCCTGCGCCGCTGGCGTGTGCACCTGCAGGTCGGCAGCGTGCGCAGCGAGCACCTGGCCGATACTCCCCTCGAGCTTCCCCGGGTCAACTACCGTCGCGTGAACACCCGTCCCTACCGATACACGTGGGGCACGAGCATCTCACCGCAGGGCCGGTTCCTCGACCGGATCGCGAAAGTCGACGTCGTCGACGGCACAACCACGATCTGGGAACAACCGGCATGCTTCCCAGGCGAGCCGGTCTTCGTCGCGGCACCCGACGCGCGAGAGGAAGACGACGGCCTGGTACTGACCGTTACGCTTGACGCCAAACACGGCACCTCATTCCTCGCCGTGCTCGACGGTCGCACACTCCGCGAGCTCGCGCGAGCCAGCGTCCCCCACCACATCCCGGCCGGCTTACACGGCCAGTTCCTGGGAACGCGGTCCTAGCCCTACGCCACCGAATCCCAACCACGGTTGCCGCGAGAAAGGATCCGATCACTCCCAGATCTCGGGATTCGAGACATCCAATCGTGGGAAAGTGCATCGAAACCGGCTGCGAAACTCGTCAATCAGACGGGTCCGGCCACATGATCAGCTTCTGCTGGAGATCGGGTGACGCGCCGGCACCGCCAGTGTCAGCAAACTGCTACCCCAAGTCCGCTCGGGTGCAGCCACGGATCGCGCGGGGCCACCTCGCGTGTCGTCGGTGCGACGCACGGGGGTCACCGTGCACACCGGCCAACCCGACTCAGACCGGCATGGCCCCGCCGGTCAGGGTCGGCGACGATCACTCCGTCGCGCCGCGTTCGGTCAGCGCGCGTCGTACCGAGCCTGCGCTGCAGTGATATCCGGCATGCGGGATTCTAACAGTCCGACCAGGCCGGCGACGCGCTCGGCGATCTCCTCGCCGAGCGGGGTGAGGCGGTACTCGACGTTGCGCCACCGGTCACCTCGGTCGTCTCGCCGTCGACGCCCTGCTCCGGCGCGGTGCCCCCGCATCCGGCATCGCCGCCGTCCGCAACCCGGACAAGGCAACCGATCTCGCGACGCTGGGGGTGCAGGTCCGGACCGCCGACTACTTCGACCGTCCCGCACTCGAGGCCGCGTTCGCCGGTGTCGACCAGCTACTGATGATCTCGGGCAGCGAGGTGGGCGGTCGGGTGCCGCAGCACGCCAACGTCATCGACGCCGCGACGGGTGCCGGCGTCCGTCTCGTCGCGTACACATCCATTCCTGACGCCCCGAACAACACACTCCAACTCGCACAGGAGCACCAGGCCACCGAGCGCATGCTCGCGGAATCGGGCATCGCCCACGTGCTGCTCCGCAATGGCTGGTACTGGGAGAACTACGCCAACGATCTCGGGGGGACCGCCGACCGCGGTGTGCTGGTCGGCAGCGCCGGAGACGGCCGCGTCGCGGGGGCGGCCCGTGCTGACTACGCCAAGGCGGGTCGGTGCTACGCGCGGCGCTCTGGTCGAACCTATCGACGTCGGGGAAGGGGGGTCGGTGCACCCCGAGCGCCCCCTCGGGTGTGCACTCGCGTCGGGAACACCCTCGGCACTCGGGGACTGTGAATGCAACGCTGACCGAAGTACCCCATTTGATAGTTCGCCTGTCCGAACCATACAATTTCGGGATGCCAAACTTTGCCGTGCGGGAACGCAAGTCTCGGGTATCGATCGCCGCGCTGGTCGTCGCCGTGGGACTGTCGCTTTCTGCTTGTTCGATTGCGGACGACGGCGGTGAGGCAGACAAGCCGGTCGTGCTCACGACGTTCACTGTCCTGGCCGACATCGCCGGCAACGTCGCCGGAGAGCATCTCCAGGTCGAGTCGATCACGAAGGTGGGGGCCGAGATTCACGGCTACGAGCCGACACCCGGTGACATCAAGAAGGCATCCCGGGCCGATCTGATCCTCGACAACGGCCTGAATCTGGAGGCGTGGTTCGCACGGTTCGTCGAAGGCCTCGACGTACCGCACATCGTCGTCAGCGAGGGCATCGAGCCGGTTGGCATCACCGAGGATGCCTATGCGGGGCTGCCCAACCCGCACGCGTGGATGTCACCAGTCAACGTGCAGACTTACGTCGACAACATGGTGACCGCATTCAGCGACCTCGACCCGGCGAATGCGCCGGCCTACGAGGCGAACGGCGCCGCATACAAGGTGCAGCTGCAGCAGGTGCAAGACGACCTCGTCACCGAACTCAGTGCGTTGCCGCTGAACGAGCGCGCCCTGGTGACCTGCGAGGGCGCCTTCTCGTACCTAGCCCGCGACGCCGGGCTGACCGAGAAATACATCTGGGCGGTCAATGCCGAGCAGCAGGCCACACCGAAGCAGATCGCGTCGGTGATCGAGTTCGTTCGGACGCAACAGGTTCCGGCCGTCTTCTGTGAGTCGACGGTGTCGGACGCGCCGATGCAGCAGGTCGTTTCGGCCACCGGAGCAGCGTTCGGCGGCACCCTGTACGTCGACTCGCTCTCGGAACCGGGTGGGCCCGTCCCGACCTATCTGGATCTGATCCGCCATGATGCCGAGACCATCATCTCAGGGCTGAACGGAGGGGAACGGCAGTGACAGATGCGATCCGCGTACAGGACGTCACCGTCCACTACGGCGAGGTCCTCGCATTGCAAGACGTCTCCCTGACGGTCGCACACGGCCGCGTGTGTGGCCTGATCGGGATGAACGGTTCCGGCAAGTCGACCCTGTTCAAGACCATCATGGGACTGGTCGAGCCAGACACCGGAACCGTGACGATCGATGGCCGATCCCCGTCGTGGGCACGCGGATCCGGCGTGATCGGCTACGTCCCCCAGAGCGAGGACGTGGACTGGTCCTTCCCGCTGACGGTGCGCGATGTGGTGATGATGGGCCGGTACGGGCAGATGGGGTTTACGCGCCGGCCTCGCCGAGCCGATCGCGACGCCGTCGACCACGCTCTCGAGCGCGTCGAGTTGACCGATCTGGCGGATCGCCAGATCGGTCAACTCTCGGGCGGACAGAAGAAGCGCGCCTTCGTGGCGCGTGGCATCGCGCAGGGCGCCGCCATCTTGTTGCTGGACGAACCGTTCGCCGGGGTCGACAAACGCAGCGAAGCGACGATCACCCGGCTGCTGCGCGAACTGACCGCCGGCGGCGCCACCGTCCTGGTGTCCACCCACGACCTGCATGCGCTGCCGCAGCTCGCCGACGAGGCGGTCCTGCTGATGAATACCGTCCTGATGCATGGCAGCTGTGACGAGGTCCTGTTGCCCGAGAATCTCGCACGCGCCTTCGGACTGGACGTCATGGAGCCCGATCGGAGCCACCAGTGAGCGTCGTCGACTTCTTCCTCGATCCCCTGCGCTACGAGTTCATGCTCCGCGCGCTTGCCACCACTGTTATCGCCTCGGTGGTGTGCGCGATGCTCTCCTGCTGGCTGGTGCTCATCGGATGGTCCCTCATGGGCGACGCCGTCTCGCACGCCGTACTGCCCGGAGTGGTGCTCGCCTACATCGCCGGAGCACCCTTCGCGCTCGGGGCGGTGATCTTCGGATTCCTGGCCGTCGCGTTGATCGGCGTCGTTCACAACACCAGCCGTGTGAAAGAGGACGCCGCGATCGGCATCGTCTTCACAACCCTGTTCGCACTCGGCCTCGTATTGATCTCGGTGACACCCAGCCAGACCGACCTGAACCACATAATCTTCGGAAACCTGCTGGGTGTCTCCCGCTCGGACCTGATCCAGGTGGCGATCCTGGCCGCAATCGTCTTCGCGGCCTTGACCCTCAAACGTCGAGACTTCACGTTGTACGCATTCGATCCGACCCACGCCCACGCGATCGGCCTGAGTCCGCGCCTGCTCGGAGCGGCGCTGCTCGGCCTGCTCGCGCTGACCGCGGTCGTCGCACTACAAGCGGTCGGTGTCGTGTTGATCGTCGCGATGCTGATCATCCCCGGCGCCACCGCCTACCTACTTACGGATCGGTTCGGGCGCATGCTCGTCATAGCGCCGATCCTGGCGGCCGTGTGTTCGGTGGTGGGTTTGTATGCGAGCTACCACCTCGACACCGCATCAGGCGGAATGGTCGTGCTGGCCCAAGGAATCGCCTTCGCGATGGTCTACCTCTTCAGCCCACGGCATGGACTCGTCGGCACCCGCTTGACCGCTCGCCGGCGTCGCCTCGCGCGACGGCGAGCAGTTCTCTGACGGTCGCAAAGACCGGGTCCGGCGGCAGGCTCCCAAGCGGACCTCGATTCACCACATTCTGAATACAGCTTTCGCTGTACTATCTGGGTGTGGAGACGTTGATTCATCGCGATGCGTTGACCCGCTTCGGTTATGCCCTGTCGGATACGACGCGCACCCAGGTCCTGTTGACCCTGCGGTCGGGGGCCGCGTATCCGTCGGAGTTGGCTGAGGAGATCGGGGTGTCCCGGCAGACGCTGTCGAACCATCTGGCCTGCCTGCGGGGGTGCGGGCTGGTCGTCGCATCCCCGGAAGGCCGGCGGACCCGCTACGAGTTGGCGGACCCGAGGATAGGGCGTGCGCTCGATGATCTGATCGGGCTGGTGTTGGCCGTCGATCCGTCCTGTTGTCCGGACGCCGACACCGACGGGTGCTGCTGATGGGGGCCGAACTCGAGGCGCCCGTAGGCAGTCCGCCCTTGACCGCCCGACGGCGGCAGATCTTGTCGCGCCGGATCAGATGGTTCGTGGCGGCGACTATCAGCTACAACGTCATCGAGGCCGCGGTCGCCCTCACGGAAGGCGCGCGGGTATCGTCGACCGCCCTGATCGGGTTCGGTTTGGACTCGGTGATCGAGGTGTCCTCGGCAGCGGCCGTGGCCTGGCAGTTCTCCGGCAAGGACCCACGGGATCGGGAGCGGATCGCGCTGCGGATCATCGCCTTCTCCTTCTTCGGCCTCGCCGCCTACGTGAGTGTCGACGCCGCCCGAGCCCTGTTCGGGATCGGTGAAGCACAACACTCGACCGTCGGTATCGCCCTTGCGGCCGCCAGCCTCGCGATCATGCCGACACTGTCGTGGGCGCAGCGCCGCGCCGGCCGCGAGCTCGGTTCTCGCTCCGCGGTCGCCGACTCCAAGCAAACACTGCTGTGCAGCTACCTGTCCGCTGTGCTGCTGGTCGGCCTGCTGCTCAACAGCCTCCTCGGCTGGTCCTGGGCCGACCCGATCGCCGCCCTCGTCATCGCCGCCATTGCGGCCAAGGAGGGCCTGAACGCTTGGAAGGGCGACGCCTGCTGCCTCCCATCACCGGCCACCACAACTTCGCTCGACAATGACCGTGGCTGCTGCACGGCAGCATCGAACGGAGTTCAGTCAGTCACGCCGCCTCGGAGAACGAGTCGAGGATCGCACGGTAGTGCAGGTGCGCCATGAAGTGGCCACCGGTACCGATATTCAAGGTGGACTTTGGAATTCGACTCGCAAGTTCGGAGGGCCATTCCCGGGGAACCAACTGATCGGCGTCACTCCACCAGACGTCCACCGGCACGTCGAGATCCTCGGGGGCGAACCCCCACGGCCGGGCCCACGCCCGATACTCCTCCACCACACCAGCAGGGGCACGCAACCCCTCCCCTCGGGTCGCGGCGAAGTCCTGCCGGAACCTGTGCACCACCTCAGTATCCGCCGGACCGAGCCCGCGGGCAGCCAACCATGCGAACCTTTTCGGCATCCGCCGGGCCACGACCGATATGGTGCCAAACCAGCCTGTCGCCAGCGCAGGGCAGCGTTGCGATACGCGGGTGGACCAGCGATCCATGCGCGTCAACCCAGCCATGACGCCGTCCTCTGTCAATGGCAGTGCCCCCGCGACGATCACGACCCGGCTGATACGTGACTCGAGCGCGTAGCCGAGTCCGGCGGCGTACTGGCCGCCCATCGACCAGCCGAGCGCCCCGACCCGCTCGAGGCCGAGTTGATCGATCAGTTGCTCGACATCCGCCGCCCAGTCCAGGACGGTGCGCCCTGGACTCGGATCGGACAGACCGATCCCGGGACGGTCGGGAGATATCAGTCGGATACCGGCAGCCTCGGCGGCCGGGGCGGCCGCCCTGATGTCGAGACGGCTCGACAGTCCGCGGTGTGCGTTGATGACAACGAAACCGTCTGCCGGGCCGTAGTCGGCGAATCCCATCGACCGACCGTCCTGCAGACTGATCACCCGATTCTCGAGCCCGGTAGTCACTCTGGGCAAGGCGCACCTCCGACGAGTCGGAACCAACGATAACGCTCGAGCAGCCGACCTTGGCACACTTTCAAGCGTTTGCTTTGCGCCGCTGTCTCCAGACACCAGCCGGCCGCCGTCGCAGGTCACGGACCTATCGGTATCTTTCGGTCGATTGTTCGCATCACTCCACCCCGCCAACGTGCGATCCCTTCCGGTCGGCCGCGCGGTGCAGTCGAGGTCGTGCCCCTACGCCGCCCGCCGGCAAGACCCGTCCGGTGCAATGGGATCGCACACCGCGAATCAGTTAACTCATGCAATACTGCAACGTGTTCCTTTTCCGGTCGCCGCGGCGCGGCCGGACAGGCTCGACAAGCAGATGAGGTTTGCATGAGCGACACCGCCACACCGGCCGTCGAAGGCTGGTTCACCACTGGGCCGGAGCCGGCCCTGATCGGCACCTCGTGCCGGTCCTGCGGCACCATCTCCTTCCCTCGGGAGACCACCTTCTGCAAGAACCCGGCCTGCTCCGGGGAGGAGTTCGACGACGTCGAACTGTCGCGGCGCGGCACTGTGTGGTCGTACACCGATGCGCAATACAAGCCACCGGCGCCCTACATCGCGAACACCGATCCCTACGTTCCGTTCGCGATCGCGGCGGTCGAGCTGCCCGAGGGACTGGTCGTCCTCGGCCAAGTCGCCGACGGTTACGGCGTCGGCGACCTCAAGGTGGGCAACGAGGTCGAACTCGTCGTCGAGACCCTCTACACGGACGAGACCGGAGCGCGCAGCATCTGGCGCTGGAAGCCGGTCGCAGCAGAGAACGGGGCGCAGGCATGAGCACCAACAACGATGTGGCCGTGCTCGGCGTCGGCATGCACGCCTGGGGCAAGTGGGGACAGCCCTTCGTCAAGTACGGCGTCGCCGCAGCCCGCGCGGCGCTCACCGACTCCGGGATCGACTGGCAGGACGTCGATCTGATCGTCGGTGGTGAAACGGTCCGCAACGGATACGGTGGATACGTCGCCGGCGCGACGTTCGCGCAGGCTCTGGGCTGGAATGGTGCGCGCGTCGCAACGTCGTACGCGGCGTGCGCAACCGGTGCGCAAGCCCTCGACACTGCACGCGCTCGGATCCTCGCCGGCCTGTCCGATGTCGCCCTCGTCGTCGGTGCCGATACCACCCCAAAGGGCTTCCTGGCTCCGAATGCCGGTGAGCGCTGGGATGATCCGGACTGGCTACGATTCCGTCTCATGGGCATGGCCAACCCCGCGTACTTCGCGCTCAACGCCCGCCGCCGCATCGACCTCTACGGGGCCACCCCGGAGGATTTCGCTGCAGTCAAGGTCAAGAACGCCAAGCACGGCCTGAACAACCCATACGCGCGCTACCGCAAGGAGGTCGACGTCGCAGCGGTGCTCGCGTCGCCGGTGGTCGCCGACCCGCTGCACCTGCTCGACATCTGTGCGACCTCGGACGGTGGCGCCGCCGTCCTCCTCACCTCGATGGAATACGCCCGCAAGAAGGGGATTGCCAATCCTGTTCGGATCAAGGCGATCTCGACGGTAACCCCGACCTTCCCGCAAACCATCATGGACATGCCGAACTTCTCCACGGAGTCCGCCTCGGCCGTCCCCGCCCCCGAGTTGACGTTCAAGGAGTCGATCGGCCACGCGGCGTACGAGGAGGCCGGCATCTCGCCGAAGGACATCGACGTCGCCGAGGTCTACGACCTCGCCACGGCAATCGAACTCGACTGGATGGAAGACCTCGGACTGTGCAAGCGCGGCGAAGCCGAGCGCCTGCTACGTGCCGGCGACACCACCATCGGCGGCCGGATCCCCGTCAACCCGTCCGGCGGTCTGGCGTGCTTCGGTGAGGCGGTTCCAGCGCAGGCGCTGGCCCAGGTCTGCGAGCTCACCTGGCAGTTGCGTGGCCAGGCCGAGGGGCGTCAAGTCGAGGGCGCTCGCATCGGCATCACTGCCAACCAGGGCCTGTTCGGCCACGGCTCGTCGGTGATCGCCGCCGCCTGACCCAGCCGCCGCGCGTTCACGCTTCTGCAAACGCTCCCCACTCTTCGAGAGTGGGGAGCGTTTGCGTCTCCACCCCGGTCGTCGGCTTCGAACATCAACTGCCCCCACCTGGGCATTTGACGCATCGGATCGGGAACCATCCGTACTCTTTGCAAGGTTCGAAAGTGACCCATGTCACACAGCAGATGTGATCCTCGTCACACATTGGATCGAGGTCAAATTTCGAAACCCAATCGGCATCGAGCCTCTCACCTGCGCCAATATCTGACATACATGATATTTGCTGGACTGCCGTACCAGAAATTCATGGGATGACGGGATGTTAGATCCGTCCTAGCGTCGTGTGCGGCTCGACACATCGGGCACCGGCTTCCCGCCCACAAAAGACCGCTGGAATGCCCCGGCGGGACCGGACACACAAAGACCTTTCAGGGGCACGGCGCACGGCGAGGGATCACGCACCGGCTGACCCGTCAACGCCGCGAAGCGTACCAAAACCTCGCTCTCTACTACCCGGAGAGGAAGTCACCCATGTCTAATTTGACCGTCAAACGCGTGCTCGGCACCGCTGCCACGACAATCGCACTCGTTGCGGCGCCGCTCGCCGTCGCGGTGGCACCTGCGAATGCGGCATCAGGTAACTGGGATGCGGTCGCACAATGCGAGAGCAGCGGCGACTGGAGCATCAACACCGGAAACGGCTACTACGGCGGTCTGCAAATCAGCGAGCCCACCTGGCACTCATTCGGGGGCGGCCCCGGCCTGCCACACCAGTACTCCAAAGCCACGCAGATCCAGGTCGCCGAGTCCATCCTCGCCGGCCAGGGGGTTGGTGCCTGGCCGGTGTGCGGGCAGTATCTGTGACATCTGAGATCTGTGACATCTGAGACCACTCCAAGGGCATTTCGCGTATCGGCGTCCTGAGATCGCTGTGCGCGAAATGCCCTTGGGCTTTGGCTGATTCGGAGTCTCGACCCTGGTCCGGGGGTTTCCCTCAGTTCACCACCACTTCGGACATCCGCCACGGCCCGCCGCCGAGCAGTTCTAGTCGGCGCGTGTGATGCTGGTCCACGGTGCTGCGATGGCTGACGCTGACGAGCATGCACTCGGGCACTTCCTCCCGTACCAAGCGATACAGCTGGTACTCGAGCCCCTCGTCGACCGCGGACGTGGCCTCGTCGAGTAGCGCCACCTGCGGCCGGATCAGCAGAATACGCGCGAACGCGACCCGCTGCTGCTCCCCCGGCGAGAGGATGGACGCCCAGTCCGACTGCTCGTCAAGACGATTGACAAGGTGACCCAACGCCACCTTTCGCAACACGTCTCGGATGCGATCATCACCCAGCTCGAGGGCGCGCGCCGGATACGCCACAGCATCACGCAGGTCGCCGAGCGGCAGGTACGGGAACTGGGAGAGGAACAGCGCTTTGGTGCCTGTGGGCCGGCGCACCGTCCCGTTGGCGTAGGGCCAGATCTGAGCCAACGTCCGCAACAACGTCGTCTTGCCACTGCCTGACGCCCCCGTGACCAACAGCGCCTCACCAGGTGTGAGACGCAGGTCCAAACCCTCGATGAGGGGCCGTCCGTCCGGAAGATTCACCTGTACGTCGGACAGTTCGACCGCTCGGTCGAGGTGCTCGGTGCGGACTGCGGGGAGTGCGCGGGATCGTTCGTCCGCACTCAACAGGCCGCTCAACCGAATCAGGCTCGCCCGGTAGCCGGCGAAGTCGTCGTACGACTGTCGGAAGAATGACAGCGAATCCGACACCTGGCCGAACGCCGTCGAGCTCTGGGTGATGTCACCAAGGGTGATCGCCCCGGCGAAGAATCGCGGCGCCTGGAGGACGATCGGGAACACCACCGCCACCTGGCTGACCCCCAGGTTGAAGCCATTGAACTTCACCGTCCGGAAGACGATCTGCCAAGCATTGGCGATGACTGACGCGAATCGACCCAGCAAACCGGTCCTCTCGACGGCTTCACCGCGGAAGAAGGCGATGCTCTCGGCCCGGTCACGCAGACGGACGAGTGCGTAGCGGAAGTTCGCCGTGAAGCGCTCGTTCAAGAAGTTCAGTCGGATCAATGGACGACCGATCCAGAACGCGATAACCGTCGCGGTCAGGATGTAGACGTAGACCAGCACGACCATCGCCCGAGGTATTTCCAACCCGAAGAGCGTCAGAGGCCCCGACAGATCCCAGAGGATCTTCGTGAATGCCACCACCGATGTCACAGCCGTGACCAGGTCCATCGAGAGCGACTGCGTCATCGTGGTCATGTCGGTCACGTCGGTCTCGATGCGCTGGTCGGGATTGTCGATGCCCTTGTCGATGAACCGGCCACGGTAGTAGGCGCGGTCGTCGAGCCAATCCGACGTCATCCGGTCGGTGAGCCAGACCCGCCACCGAATGACGAATGCCTGACCGACGTAATAATCGAGCAGGGAACGAACCACATGGATCGTCGCGAGCACTGTGAACACGACGATCGAGCGCCAGAAGGCCGATTTCGCCTCGTTCAGTGCTGCGCCGTCACCGCTGGAGAACCCTTGCGCGGCATATTGAAGTGCGGTGTACATCTCGTTGCCCTGATACGAGATGAGGATCGTGATCCGCACGCCCATCACCGTGAGGAAGAGCATCACCGCGACGGACAACCACACTCGCCAGCTGTCGCGGCTCGAGAAGTAGGAACCGGAGATCATCCAGAACTGCCGTGCCCACTGCGTGTAGCGGATCAGGAAGTATCCAACAATCACCAAACACACGAAGGCGATCGCGAACGCTCTCGTCGTCCAGAGCAGGCTCGCGACCACCTCTTGATTCCAGTCGTACGGGTCGTTCCGCATCACTCCCCCATCGACGATGGCGTGCCGTAAAGGAGAACCCGAATTCTATCTACGGTTTGCGGAAACTGCCGATGCTAAGCATCGAATCGCGATCAACGCCGCGCCGGAAAGTGGCGGATCACACCCTCCTGGACCACCGTCGCGATCAACTGTCCGTCGCGTGTGAAGAAGTGCCCGGTGGCCAATCCGCGCGAACCGGACGCCACCGGAGATTCCGTCGCGTAGAGGGCCCATTCGTCGAAACGGAACGGTCGGTGGAACCAGATCGAGTGATTCACGGTCGCCGCGACGATTCGGTCCAGCCCCCACGACAGACCATGGGTCGTGAGAATCGAGTCCAGCACCGTCGTGTCGGACGAGTAGGCCAGCGCGGCACTGTGCACCCACGGGTCGTCCGGCAACACGCCGTCGGTCCGAATCCACACCCGGTTGTGGTTCAGGCGTTCACCGGTGCCCTTGAGCACCCACGTCGGATCGTTCGCGTAGCGCATCTGCATCGGCTTGAGTGCGTCGACGAAGATCCGGAGCCGATCCTCGTAGCCTGCGATGTGGTCCTCGAAGGACGGCAACCCCTCGGGCGGCTCGATCTGTGGCATCTCGACGCTGTGCTCGAGGCCCCCGGTTCCGTCCTGAAACGCCGCGAACATCGAGAACACGACGTTGCCACCCTGGTAGGCCGTGACCTGGCGGTTGGCGAACGCACGTCCGTCCCGGTGCCGCTCGACCCGGTACTCGATCGGAGCCTTGACGTCACCGCCACGAATGAAGTGGGCGTTGATCGCGTGGATCGGGCGGTCGTTGTCGACCGTCCGATTCGCCGCCACGAACGCTTGGGCCACCAGTTGCCCCCCGAACGTTCGACTGCCGACCTGTTCGGGGTGCCGGCCATGGAATGTGTCGTCGCCGACCCGTTCGAGATCCAGGAGCGCCAACAGGGTCTCCAGGTCGGACGACCTCGCCGGATCGGGCACCGCCCGCACGTCGTTCACCGGTGCATCCTTCCCAGTTGCATCCTTGCCGGTTTCTAGTGGTCTTCCTCCCCGATCCGATGAACGTGGATCAGGTTGGTGGAGCCTACGGTGCCGGGCGGCGATCCTGCGACGATGACCACGAGGTCGCCGCGGTTGTAGCGGCCCAGCGACAGCAGCGCGTGATCCACCTGGAAGAACATCTGGTCGGTCGAGTCGACCGGATCGACCAGGAACGCGTCAGTGCCCCACGACAACGCCAACTGGCAGCGCACCTCCTCGAGTGGGGTGAACGCCAGCAGAGGCAGCGGGGAGTGCAGGCGCGCGAGGCGGCGCACAGTGTCACCGGACTGTGTGAACGCGACCAGCGCCTTGGCGTCGAGGCGCTCGCCGATGTCACGGGCACCGTAGGAGATGACGCCGCGCTTGGTGCGTGGGACGTGCGTGAGCGGTGGCACTCGGGTGGGGTCCGTCTCGACCGCCTCGAGGATCCGTGCCATGGTCTGCACCGTCTCCATCACGTACTTACCCACCGATGTCTCACCGGAGAGCATGACCGCATCGGCGCCGTCGAGAACGGCGTTCGCGACGTCGGAAGCCTCGGCGCGCGTCGGACGGGAGTTCTCGATCATCGACTCGAGCATCTGTGTGGCGACGATCACAGGCTTCGCATTCTCACGAGCGATCTGGATCGCCCGCTTCTGCACCAGCGGGACCTGTTCGAGCGGCAGCTCGACACCGAGGTCACCGCGGGCGACCATGACGGCGTCGAACGCGAGCACCACGGCCTCGAGGTTCTCGATCGCCTCGGGCTTTTCGAGCTTCGCAATCACCGGCACCCGGCGACCGACACGGTCCATCACGTCGTGGACCAGCTCGACGTCGGCGGGCGAGCGCACGAACGAAAGCGCGATGAAGTCGACTCCGAGACCGAGCGCGAACTCGAGGTCCTCGATGTCCTTCTCCGACAGAGCCGGGACCGACACATTCATGCCCGGCAGTGAGACCCCCTTGTTGTTACTGACCGGACCGCCCTCTGTGACCCTGCACACGACGTCGTTGCCCTCGACACGCTCGACCACCAGCCCGACCTTGCCGTCGTCGACAAGCAGCCGGTCGCCCGGCTTGGCGTCCTCGGCGAGTTGCGCGTACGTGGTCGAGACACGGTCGTGGGTGCCCTCGCAGTCGGCGACGGTGATCCGGATCTGTTCCCCGGTCTCCCACACCGTCCGGCCCTCGACGAAACGGCCGAGGCGGATCTTGGGTCCCTGCAAGTCAGCGAGGATTCCTACTGCACGGCCAGTCGCCTCCGCTGCCTCCCTGACGCGCCGGTAGTTGTGCTCGTGATCGGCATGTTCACCGTGGCTGAAGTTCAGTCGCGCCACGTCCATCCCACTCTCGACGAGCTCACGGACGCGGTCATCGGTAGCGGTTGCAGGACCAAGGGTGCAGACAATTTTCGTGCGTCGAGTCACGGGGAAAGCCTAGTCAACTCGAGGAACGAACTCTATCGGCGAGTCGGCGGCCCGATGACCTGGGCGTGAGCGTCACACGGCGGTCAGCGGCAACGCTGTCGGATGGACCGACGCGGGCAACTCGGAACTTCCGGTCAGGTACTCGTCGACACCGCGTGCGGCCGATCGCCCCTCCGCGATCGCCCACACCACCAGTGATGCGCCGCGGTGCGCGTCGCCGCACACGAAAACACCAGGGGTGGCGGTCTGCCAGTCGGAGCCGCACGAGAGCGTGCCCCGTCGATTGGTCTCGAGGCCAAGACCATCGAGCAGCGGTCCGGTTTCCGTTCCCTCGAAGCCGATTGCGAACAGCGCTAAATCACACGGTAATTCGATCTCCTCGCCGACAGGGACGATCTGACGCCTTCCCGCTTCGTCGCGCCCTAGCCGCACCTCGGCCAGGATCATGGACCTGACGTGTCCCTCCGCATCTCCCAGAAAGCGTTGAACCGCAACCTCGTAACGCCGCACACCACCCTCGGCGTGGGCGGGCGAGGTCCGCAGGATCATCGGCCACGCCGGCCAGGGCATCGACGCCTCGTCCCGTTCGACCGGTAGCGCCGGGTTGTAGTCGAGTTGAGTCACCGACAGTGCTCCCTGCCGGTGCGCCGTCCCCAGGCAGTCAGCACCTGTGTCGCCCCCGCCGATGATCACGACGTGCTTGCCCCGCGCGGTGATCGGTGACGGCCCGTCGCCCTCACACTCGTGATTGGACGCGACGAGATGGTCCATCGCCAGATGCACGCCGTCCAGGTCTCGTCCGACGACGTCCCGATTGTCCCGCGCCCTCAGCGCCCCGGTCGCCAGGACGACCGCGTCGAACCGCGACATCAACGAGGACACCGGCAACTCCACCCCGACCTCGACCTCGGTGACGAAACGGGTTCCCTCCACACGCATCTGGCTCAGTCGCTGATCGAGGACGGACTTCTCTAGTTTGAACGCCGGGATTCCGTACCGCAGCAGACCACCCAGCCTGTCGTCTCGCTCGTACACCGTCACCTCGTGTCCGGCTCGGGTCAGTTGCTGTGCCGCCGCCAGTCCCGCCGGCCCGGACCCGACAACGGCGACCTGCTTACCGGTGCTGAGTGCCGGCAGGACCGGACCCACTTCACCTTTCTCCCAAGCGATGTCGGCGATCGCCTGCTCGATCCGCTTGATCGTCACGCTGCCGGTCGTGTGGGTGTCCGCAAGCGAGAGCACACACGCCGTCTCGCACGGCGCGGGACACACTCGGCCGGTCACCTCGGGGAAGTTGTTGGTCGCGTGCAACCGTTCCGCCGCCGCGTCCCAGCGTCCCCGGCGCACCAGGTCGTTCCACTCCGGAATCAGATTCCCCAGAGGGCAGCCCGAGCTCCCGGAATGGCAGAACGGAATGCCGCAATCCATGCAGCGACTGGCCTGCTCGGACACCTCCCGGGCGCGTTCGCCGGCGGATTGCGGTTCGTAGACCTCTCGCCAGTCCTGAACACGCTCGGAGACCGGGCGCTTGCGCGCCTCCTGCTTGAAGGTGTGCAGAAACCCCTGCGGATCAGCCACGGGCAGCCTCCATGATCACGGTGTCGACGTCGAGGCCCTCGGCGCGTGCCTTCCTGGTCGCTTCGAGCACCCGCTGGTAGTCGACCGGCAGGACCTTCGTGAACAGCGCCGACCGCCTCGGCCAGTCGGCCAGGACGGACGCCGCGACGGCGGAACCGGTCCAGCGCAAATGCTGCTCGACCACGACCCGCAGCCACTGCAAGTCGTCACCGTTGGGCTGCTGCAGGGTCACCATCGCCTGGTTGATCTTCGCAGGATCGCCGTCGAGCACGTACGCGATGCCGCCCGACATTCCAGCGGCCATGTTCCGGCCGGTCGGGCCGAGCACGACGACCCTCCCGCCGGTCATGTACTCACACGCGTGGTCACCGACCCCCTCGGCCACCGCGACCGCGCCCGAGTTCCGCACGCAGAACCGTTCGCCCACCCGTCCGCGCAGATATGCCTCCCCCGCGGTCGCACCGTAGAGCAGAGTGTTGCCTGCGATCACCTGCGTTTCCGGCGAATACTGCACGTCGTCGGCCGGCCTGACGACGATGCGGCCCCCGGACAGGCCCTTGCCCACGTAATCATTCGCGTCTCCGACGAGGTCGATCGTGATCCCCGACGGCAGGAAGGCACCCAACGACTGACCGGCCGAGCCCTCGAGCTGGATACGGATAGTGTCGTCGGGCAGGCCCGCGCTTCCGTAGCGTCGGGTCACCTCGGACCCGAGCAGCGTCCCGACAGTACGGTTGACGTTCCTGACCGGCAGCTCGAGACGGACAGGCATTGCGTCCTCGAGCGCGCCCTCCGCCAGTTGGATGAGCGTGCGGTCGAGGGCGATGTCGAGGCCGTGATCTTGGGCGCGAACTCGTCGGCGCTGTGGAAGGCTGCCCCCGGTCACGGGCTCTTCGGTCGAGAAGATCGGACTCAGATCCAGTCCGCGGCTCTTCCAGTGCGCCACCCCGATGGCCGTTTCGAGCATCTCAGGGTGCCCGACAGCCTCGTCGACGCTGCGGAACCCGAGTTCGGCGAGGTGGCGCCGCACACCCTCGGCGACGAAGCGGAAGAACTCCGCGACGAACTCGGGCTTGCCGGTGAAACGCTTACGCAACTCGGGGTTCTGGGTGGCGATCCCGACCGGACACGTGTCGAGGTGGCATACCCGCATCATGATGCATCCGGCCGCGATCAACGGAGCGGTGGAGAACCCGAACTCCTCCGCGCCGAGCAACATGGCGACCACGACGTCGCGCGCGGTGCGCAGTCCACCGTCGCACTGCACCGTGATCCGGTCGCGCAGACCGTTCAGCGCGAGGGTCTGCTGTGTGTCGGCGAGGCCGATCTCCCATGGCAGCCCTGCGTGCTCGAGCGACGTCAACGGCGACGCTCCGGTTCCGCCGTCGTGCCCGGATATGAGCACGACGTCGGCATGGGCCTTGCTCACCCCGGCAGCGACGGTACCGACGCCGACCGAGCTGACCAGCTTGACGTGCACGCGCGCCTGCTCGTTGGCGTTCTTGAGATCGTGGATCAACTGGGCGAGGTCCTCGATCGAGTAGATGTCGTGGTGCGGCGGCGGCGAGATCAGCCCCACACCGGGTGTGGAGTGCCGCGTCCGCGCGATCCACGGATACACCTTGAACGCCGGGAGTTGGCCTCCCTCACCGGGCTTGGCGCCCTGCGCTACCTTGATCTGGATATCACTGGCGTTGACGAGATAGGCACTGGTAACCCCGAATCGTCCACTCGCCACCTGTTTCACGGCGCTGCGGCGCAGCGGATCGTAGAGTCGGTCGTTGTCCTCACCGCCCTCGCCGGAGTTCGACCGCCCGCCGATCTGGTTCATCGCCATCGCGATGGTCTCATGGGCTTCGGCCGAGATGGACCCGTAGCTCATCGCTCCGGTGTTGAATCGGCCGAAGATCGCCTCGGCAGGTTCGACCTCCGCTAGGGGAACCGGCGGGCGCAGTCCCCGCCGGAACGCGAACAGCCCACGCAGGGTGCCCCCCTCCTCCGAGAGACGGTCGACCTCCGCGCTGTAGCGCTCGAAAACCTCCTCACGTCCGGTCCGCGTCGCGTGTTGGAGCAGAAACACTGTCTCGGGCGTGAACAGGTGCAGTTCGCCGTCCCGGCGGTACTGATAGATGCCGCCGACGTCGAGGCGACGATGGACCAGGGATGACGGGTTTTCGGGATAGGCCGCTCGGTGGCGCAGTTCCACTTCCCTGGCCAGGACGTCCAACCCCACCCCTCCGAGTCGACTCATGGTGCCGGTGAAGTACTCGTCGACGACTCCGTGCGCAAGCCCGATTGCCTCGAAACACTGTGCAGCAGTGTATGATCCGACAGTAGAGATGCCCATCTTGGACATCACTTTGAGTACACCCTTCCCGAGTGCAGTCAAGTAGTTTCGGACGGCAACCGAGGATTCGACACCGGTCAACTCCCCCTCGGCGACGAGATCCTCGATCGACTCCATCGCGAGGTAGGGGTTGACAGCCGCTGCACCGAACCCGATCAGCAATGCGATGTGGTGGACTTCGCGAGCATCGCCGGACTCGACGACGAACGCCACCTTGGTCCGTTGCTTGGTGCGAACCAGGTGGTGGTGAACGGCCGACACTGCGAGAAGTGACGGGATGGGTGCGCGCAGGTGATCGGAGTCCCGGTCGGAAATCACGAGGGTCCGGGATCCGTTCTCGATGGCCGCGCTCGCCGCTTCGCACAATTCCTCGATCGCGACGGCCATGCCCTCGCCGCCGCTGTCCGCGTCGTACAGCGCACGCAGCACGCTGGCTGCGAATCCCGGGCAGTCGCCGTCGGCATTGACGTCGATGATCTTGCCGAGTTCGTCGTTGTCGAGTACGGGCCACGACAGGACGATCTGACGGCACGATGCCGCGGTCGGCTCGAGCAGGTTCTGCTCGGGGCCCATGACCCGCCGGAGCGATGTGACGATTTCCTCCCGGATCGCGTCGAGTGGCGGGTTGGTGACCTGCGCAAACAGTTCTACGAAGTAGTCGAACAGCAGCCGCGGTCGCCGCGACAGCACCGCGACCGGAGTGTCGGTACCCATCGATCCGAGCGGCTCTACACCCGAGGCGGCCATAGGCGCCAGCAGCACGCGCTGCTCCTCCTCGGTATAGCCGAACACCTGCTGACGACGTACGACCGACTCATGGTCGTGCGGAATCCGCCCACGGCTCGGCACGGAGCGCAGATCGAGCAGGCCGGCGTGCAGCCACTCCCGATAGGGCTCGTGCTCGCTCAGCTGCTCCTTGAGATCGTCGTCGGGGACGATGCGCCCCTCGGCCGTGTCGACCAGGAACATCTGACCCGGCTCGAGCCGACCCTTGGCAATCACCTCGGACTGCGGAATGGGGAGGACCCCACTCTCGGAAGCGAGGACGACGCGCCCGTCCGCCGTGTGCCACCACCTGCCCGGACGCAGCCCGTTGCGGTCGAGGACGGCACCGACGACGGTGCCGTCGGTGAAGGTTACGCACGCCGGACCGTCCCACGGCTCCATCACGGAGGCATGGAATTGGTAGAAGGCGCGACGCGCGTCGGTCATCGACGTGTCGTTCTCCCACGCCTCCGGGATCATCATCAGCACCGCGTGCGGCAACGACCGTCCACCCAGATGCAGCAATTCGAGAACCTCGTCGAACGACGCCGAGTCCGACGCGTCCGGAGTGCAGATCGGGAACAGCCGCTCGAGGTCGCCGGGAATGAGGCCACTCGCCAGCATCGCCTCACGTGACCGCATACGGTTCCGGTTACCACATACGGTGTTTATCTCTCCGTTGTGCGCGATGTACCGGAACGGGTGTGCCAACGGCCAGGACGGGAAGGTGTTCGTCGAGAAGCGGCTGTGCACGACGGCAATCGCGCTCATCATGCGTGGATCTCGTAGTTCGGGAAAGTACAGGGCCAGCTGGCTGGTCGTGAGCATGCCCTTGTAGGTCATCGTCCGGCTCGACAGGGAGGGGAAGTACACACCGGTGCCGGCATCGGCGATCGCCGGGGTGACCTGCTCGGCGCGTTTGCGCAGCCCGTACACGCGTCGGTCCAGGTCCACGCCGCCGGGCCGGACACCGTCGACTGGAGGCACCGTCACGAACAGGTAGGTCATGTGCGGCATGCACGAGCGAGCCGTCGCCCCGATGTCGGCTCCGAGCTCATCGACGTGGACGTCGTGCCAGCCGAGGATCGCGATCCCTTCCTCGGCGGCGATTGCCTCGACGTGGAGACGCGCGGACGCCCGTCGATCGGGGTCCTGCGGCAGGAAGCAGATCCCCGCCGCGAACGTCTCCGCACCGTCAGATTGCGGCGGCAGCTCGAACTCGACCAGTTCACGCAGGTACTCGACCGGCAGCTGCATCAGGATGCCGGCGCCGTCACCGCTGTTGACCTCGGCTCCCGCGGCCCCCCGATGGTCGAGGTTCTCGAGGGCTAGGAGTGCGTCGGCGACGGTCCGATGCGAGCGGCGGCCATGGACGTCCGCGACCATCGCGACACCGCACGAGTCCGACTCGCGATCTCGGACATAGAGGCCGCGTGAATTGGGTTGCCGGGAGTACAGCACCGATCACCTCCACACCGGCCCGCGGAGAGCATTGCTGCGGACCATCGCGCGTCTCGCACTTCTCCGGCGGCTCCATTGTGGCGGGCCGCCAACTACGGGTGCTGACTGCATCGATCGGGGTCCACCGGCACTGCTGTCGACCCGTGAAGGTTGCCGGGTTTCCATACCCGGCCGGGTCAGTTTACCGCGCCTAGGCCACCCGAAGCGATGGCGAGAATGCACACCGCCCGCGCCGAAGGTCGGCGCGGGCGGTGTGCTGGAGAATCGTGAGCCCTGGCGGTCAACTCCTCAGCGGTCGGCCCTGGGGGTCACGGACGCTGCCGGTGAGCATCAAGATTCCGTCGACGAAGGCCCAGATCCAGATGACAGGGAAGATGACAAACCCCACCAAAACGATGGTTGTGATCAACCCCAGCCAGAACACCAGCAACTGGGTGAGGCCGATTCCGATACTGCCGATGTAGAGCCGGCCAACCCCTGGGACGGATATGAACCCCAGGAGGATCTGCAGGAGACCCGCGGTGGTCTTGGACTTGTCCGAGAACGGCTCACCGGTCACCGGATCGCGTCCGAAGGGGGCATTCGGGTCGCCATAGGCGCCGGCCGGGTACCCGGTGGCTGCCGGATACGTCGGTACCGGAGGGTAGCTAGGCGGTGGCTGCGACGTGCTGTCGCTCGGCTGGCCGTAGTCGGGCTGCGGTGTTCCGTAGATGGGACCCGACGCGGATGCCAAGGGGTCACTGGCGGGCGGCGGGTAACTTGGCGCGTTTCCCCAGCCGGGGCCGTTCCCCACCCCGGAATACGTGTCCCAGCCCGGGCCCGCACTGTTTCCCCCCGACGGCGGCACCGCCGCAGTGCCCGACGTCGACTCGGTCAGCGATGCTTCGGCCGTCGCGTCGTAGTCGAAGGGTGAGCCGAATGACGGCGTCTCGGGACGATCCGGTTCCTGGGGATCTGGCTCTTGGCCGCCCGGCTTGCTGAGATCGATCAACTCTCTTCCCCCTTCGCATCGGACCGATCCGTGTCGGCCCGGTCGGAATCAGCGGATTCGTGTGGGTCATTGTTACCTACGGTCGCGACAACATCACCGTCCGAATCTCTCCCGCCGCTCCTGCCGCGCGGCTGCAACTCCTCCGGCTCTTCCCGGCCCTTCTTTGCAAGAACGAAGTAGGCCACGGCACAGACGAACACGATCGCCGAGGTGAAGGAGTTGACCCGGATTCCGAGAATCTCGGTCGCATAGTCGGAGCGCATTAGTTCGATCCAGAAGCGACCCGCGCAGTACCCCGCCACGTACAGCGCGAACAGTCTGCCGTGCCCGACCTTGAACCGTCGATCAACCACCACCAGCAGCAGTACGACGAGCAGATTCCACAGCAATTCGTACAGAAACGTCGGGTGGACCACCTGTAGGACGACACCGTTCGATACGCCGTTGAGCGAGTCGATACGACCCGACGCGTCGACACGCTCGTAGATCTCGAGACCCCACGGCACTGTCGTCTCACGTCCGAATAGTTCCTGGTTGAACCAGTTGCCGAGGCGTCCGATCGCCTGCGCGAGCACGATGCCTGGTGCGATCGCGTCACCGAAGGCCGGAAGCGGGATGCCACGGCGTCGGCACCCGATCCAGGCGCCCACCGCACCTAGTGCCACCGCACCCCAGATTCCCAGGCCGCCTTGCCAAATCTTGAGCGCGTCGACGGGGTTACCGCCGGAACCGAAGTACGTCGGAGCGTCCGTGATCACGTGGTAGAGGCGACCACCGATCAAACCGAACGGGACGGCCCAGACGGCGATGTCTAGGACCGTTCCCTTCTCGCCGCCGCGGGCGACCCATCGCCGATCACCCCAAACGATCGCTACGATGATGCCGACGATGATGCAAAGCGCGTACGCACGCAGAGCGAGCGGACCCACTTGCCACACGCCCTGGGGTGGACTCGGGATATAAGCGAGTAACTGCGTAGAGGTCACGAGGCTACGCTAGCCGAGCGCACTCCCTGCGCGAGATCCGCGGTCAGCGCCCGTACCGCACCGAGCCCCTGTTCGACGGCCGAGACGATCGCTGAACCGACGATGACGGCATCTGCATACGACGCGATTTCGGCCGCCTGGGCACCAGAACGCACGCCCAGACCGACTCCGACCGGGATGTCGGAGTGCGCGCGGATACGGGCCGTCAGTTCGGGCGCCATGGAGGAGACTTTGTCCCGGGCGCCGGTAACGCCCATCGTCGACGCCGCGTAGCTGAAGCCACTGCTCGCCTCTAGCGTCAGAACCAGACGCTCCTCCGTCGACGACGGTGCCACCAGGAAGATGCGGTCGAGATGGTGGCGCTCGGACGCCTCCATCCATTCACCAGCCTCCTCGGGGATCAGGTTCGGTGTGATCATGCCGAGGCCACCGGCAGAAGCGAGGTCGCGTGAGAAGGCGTCGACTCCGTACTTGAGGACCGGGTTCCAGTACGTCATCACGACGGCCTTACCGCCGACGGCGGCGATCTGCTCGACGACCGTGAACACGTCGCGAACCCGTACCCCGTTGCGCAGAGCGGTCTCGGCTGCTAACTGGATCGTCGGCCCGTCCATCACCGGATCGGAGTACGCAACGCCGACCTCGATGATGTCGCAGCCCGAATCGACCATCGCTTTGAAGACCTCGATCGACCGTGGCACGTCCGGGTAGCCGGCAGGCAGATAGCCGACGAGCGCCGCACGCTTCTCCTCCCGGCAATGGGCGAACGTCGGCGCCAGGCGTGACTCTCGTTGGCTCACTTGGTCGTACCCTTCTTGCTCGAATTGCTCGCGGCCTTGCTCGAACTGCTCGCGGCATCGTCTACCAACCCGAACCACTTCGCTGCGGTGTCCATGTCCTTGTCCCCACGGCCGGACAGGTTCACCAGGATGATCGCGCCGTCGCCCAACTCACGGCCGAGCGCGAGCGCGCCGGCCACAGCATGCGCGGACTCGATCGCCGGGATGATGCCCTCCGTACGGGAGAGCAGGAGGAAAGCGTCCATTGCCTCGGCGTCCGTGATCGGTTCGTACGAGGCACGCCCGGTGTCCTTGAGGTAGGCGTGCTCGGGGCCGACACCCGGGTAGTCCAGACCCGCCGAGATCGAATGAGACTCGATCGTCTGCCCGTCGTCGTCCTGCAGAAGGTACGAATAGGCGCCCTGGAAGGCCCCCGGTGAACCACCTGTGAACGTCGCGGCGTGCCGACCGGACTCGACGCCGTCTCCGGCGGCCTCGTACCCGACCAGCTTCACCGACGGATCACCGAGGAACGCATGGAAGATGCCGATTGCGTTCGAACCGCCACCGACACACGCCACGACGGCGTCGGGTAGACGTCCGGTTGCGGCCTGAACCTGCGCGCGCGCCTCGAGACCGACGACGCGCTGGAAGTCACGCACCATCATCGGGAAGGGGTGCGGTCCGGCAGCAGTACCGAAGCAGTAGTAGGTGCGGTCGGCATTCGTTACCCAGTCACGAAGAGCCTCGTTGATCGCGTCCTTCAAAGTCGCCGAGCCGGATTCGACGGACACGACCTCGGCGCCGAGCAGGCGCATCCGGGCGACGTTGAGCGCCTGGCGCCGGGTGTCGACCGCGCCCATGTAGATGATGCACTCGATTCCCAGAAGTGCGCATGCGGTCGCTGTAGCGACCCCGTGTTGACCGGCACCGGTCTCGGCGATGACCCTGGTCTTGCCCATCCGACTCGCGAGCAACACCTGACCGAGGACATTGTTGATCTTGTGAGACCCGGTGTGGTTGAGGTCTTCTCGCTTGAGGATGATCCGCGCACCCCCGGCGTGCTCACTCAGTCGGGTCGCCTCGAAGATCGGTGACGGACGGCCCGCGTAGTCGCGTTGCAGGCGGTCCAGTTCATCCAGAAAGGAACTATCAGCGCGGGCCTTCTCGTACTCGGCCGTGACCTCTTCGATGACCGCCATGAGTGCCTCAGGGACGTGACGTCCACCGAAGACACCCCAGTGGCCGCCTGGATCGGGGTCATGGCCCGAGTGCTCGGTCAGACCGGCGCTGGCGGTGGGCAGATTCCCACCCTTGGAGACGAGGGCCTCGTTGCGTGAAGTCACCTCACCAGTCTGCCCCAATTCCGACGAGAACGAACGGTCGGGTCCAGGGCCCGGGCAGCTCAGCGAGCAGGCTTGGGGCACGACGGATGGGCGCCGGCGGTAACCAGTTCGGCGACCGCCGCCCGCGGGTCACCACTGGTCACCAGCCCCTCGCCGACCAGCACCGCGTCAGCGCCTGCACCCGCGTAGGCGAGCAGGTCCGCGGTGCCACGGACGCCCGACTCGGCGATCTTGACCACGTCAGTGGGCAGCCCCGGCGCAATGCGGGCGAAGGTGTCCATGTCGACCTCGAGGGTCTTGAGATTGCGGGCGTTGACGCCGATAACGCTCGCGCCCGCCTCGAGAGCGCGGTCCGCCTCCTCCTCGGTGTGAACCTCCACGAGCGCGGTCATACCGAGTGACTCGACCCGGTCCAGCAGCGAGGCCAGGACACTTTGCTCGAGTGCGGCGACGATGAGCAGGATGACGTCCGCGCCGTGCGCCCGCGCCTCGTGGATCTGATACGGCCCGACGATGAAGTCTTTGCGCAGGATCGGAATGTTGACCGCCTGACGGACGGTATCGAGGTCGGCCAGCGATCCGTGGAAACGGCGTTCCTCGGTCAGAACGCTGATCACGCGCGCTCCGCCCGACTCGTACGCGGATGCGAGCACCGCGGGGTCGGGGATGTCAGCCAGCGCGCCCCTCGACGGACTCGCGCGCTTGACCTCGGCGATGACACCGATACCCGGGGCACGCAAGGCGGCGGCCGCGTCGAGTGCCGGCGGGGCTGCTGCCGCGGCGGCCTTCACCGCCGCAAGGTCGAGGACGGCTTCGCGGGCGGCAACATCGGCGCGAACCCCATCGAGAATCGAGTCGAGAACTGTCATCGTGGCTCGAGTCCTTTCCGGCATGTCAACCGATGTGAGCAACATCATCGGATCTCGACTCAGCGTAGAGCCCGCGGTCAGTCGCTCTCCGGGCGGGTACCCGGACGACCGGTGTCCTCGGTGGCGTCATTCGTCACCGCCCTCGGTTCACCGCTGGTAGACCGTTGATCGGCGTCGTCGACCGTCGGGTCCTCCCCCGCGTCGAGCGCGTCCCACAGCATGCGTTGGGTCTGCGGCTCCTGCTTCCCGTCACCGGCTGGGCGCGAGGCGGCAGCCTCGCGCCGTGCGGCCGGGCTGTCGTACTTCGACGAGAGTCCCCCCGCCGCAATGGGTTTGCGAATCAGCACGACAGCACCAACAAGCGCAAGGAGCGAACCGAGCAACACCAGCACGGCCGGCCCGGCCGAGACCTCGGTGGCTGTCACCTGGGTCGCAACGCGCGCGAATCCGGCGATGTCGGCGGCGCGATCGTTCGACGCACCACCGGCGAGCAGACCTATCGCCGGGAGCGCGGCCACCACCCCGACGACCGCAACGAGGACCCCGAGCACGCGCACCAGCCAGCCACGCACTGCGAACGCGGCGGCGATCGCGGCGACGAGCGCGAGCGCGAGCGGCGTCGTCGCGGCCGCCCAGTTCCCGCCGTCCAAGTCGGTCACCCGGTCCTCACCCAGTCCGTCCGATGACGCGACGGTCACCCACGTCATTCTCGATGCTGCCCAGAGGCACAGGGCAGCGCCTGCCAGCAGTAGCGCCGCGATCCGGGTCGCACGCGTGCTGGACTTGGTCTCACTCACTGGTTGCCCACCTCCGAGAGCATTGGACGCCCGCGTCCGGGTTCATTGGACGCCCGCGTCCGGGTTCATTGGACGCCCGCGTCCGGGTTCATTGGACGCCCGCGTCCGGGTTCATTGGACGCCCGCATCCGGGTTCATTGGACGCCCGCATCCGGGTTCATTGGACGCCCGCATCCGGGTTCATTGGACGCCCGCGTCCGGGTTCATTGGACGCCCGCGTCCGGGTTCATTGGACGCCCGCGTCCGGGTTCATTGGACGCCCGCGTCCGTGCCACCGCCGAACGGCCGCAGCGTCTGCGCCGCGGCGATCGCGCCGAGTACCGCCATCGCCTTGTTCCGGGACTCGGTGTCCTCGTAGACAGGGTCCGAGTCGGCTACCACCCCGGCACCGGCCTGCACGTACGCGGTGCCGTCCTTGATCAGTGCCGTGCGGATCGCGATCGCCGTGTCCGCGTCGCCCGCGAAGTCCAGGTAACCGACGATTCCTCCGTAGACACCGCGTCGTGTCGGCTCGAGTTCGTCGATCAGTTCCATTGCCCGGATCTTCGGCGCCCCCGACAGAGTACCGGCAGGGAAGCAGGCAGTAACGGCGTCGAGGGCGTGCTTTCCCTCGACGAGGCGACCGGTCACCGTCGACACCAGATGCATCACATGGCTGTAGCGCTCGATGTGCCGGTAGTCGTAGACCTTGACGGAACCGGGCTCGCACACCCGACCGAGATCATTGCGGCCGAGATCCACCAGCATCAGGTGTTCCGCGTTCTCCTTCTCGTCGGCGAGCAGGTCCTTCTCGAGCAGGATGTCCTCCTCCTCGGTTTCGCCACGCCACCGCGTGCCTGCGATCGGGTGCGTGGTGGCGACGCCGTCCTTGACCGTGACGAGCGCCTCAGGGCTCGAGCCGACGATCGAAAAGGCGGTCCCGCCATCTTCACCGGGCACCTGTAGCAGGTACATGTAAGGACTCGGATTCGATGCGCGCAGCATCCGATAGACATCGATCGGTTCGGCGGCACAATCCATTTCGAAACGCTGGGACAACACGACTTGGAAGGCCTCGCCCGCCTCGATCTCCCCGACGAGTCGAAGCACATCCGAACCATAGTCCTCGGTAGTCCGCTGCCGACGGTACTCGGGTTGCGGCCTCGCGAACGTCGACACGGTCGACGGGGCGTGCGCCTCGAGCGCATTGGTCATCCGGTCCAGTCGGGCGACGGCATCGTCGTAGGCTTCATCGACACGGTCGTCGGAGCCATCCCAGTTGACCGCATTGGCGATCAGTGTGATCGCGCCCTCATGGTGATCCACCGCGGCGAGATCGGTCGCGAGCAACATGACCATCTCCGGGATACGGAGATCGTCGACAGCGTGGCTGGGCAACCGCTCGATCCTGCGCACGGCGTCGTACCCGAGGAAACCGACCATGCCGCCCGTCAGTGGCGGCAGGTCCGGCAGTCGCTCGCTACGCAGCAATTCGAGCGTCCGACCGAGGGCCACCAATGGATCGCCGCCGGACGGAGCACCCGCGGGCACGTTGCCGAACCACGCGGCCTCACCGTCCTGCACCGTCAGGGCGGCGGGGCTGCCCGCCCCGATGAACGACCAGCGCGACCACGACCGCCCGTTCTCGGCCGACTCCAGCAAGAAGGTGCCGGGACGGTTGCCCGCCAGCTTGGTGTAGGCCGACAGCGGAGTCTCGGCGTCCGCAAGCACCTTTCGGATCACGGGGACCACACGATGCTCCGCCGCCAGCGTCCGGAACTGCTCACGGGTGGTGGTCGAATCGTGCCGGAGCCCCTGGTTCGGGGCGGCCGAGGAGGCTGCTGGGATGGTGGAGGACTCGCCGCGCATGCACCCATCATCCCAGGGACATCGATCTCGGCCGCGGTCGCGGGTAGCGTCAGCGCTCATGAAGCCAGGTGAGCGCGCACCCGAATTCGAACTTCCCGACCAGGACGGCACCCGCCGCACCCTGACATCACTGCTCTCGGACGGACCACTCGTGCTGTTCTTCTACCCCGCGGCATCTACACCGGTGTGCACGGCCGAGGCGTGCCATTTCCGGGACCTCGCGAGTGAGTTCGCCGAGGCAGGGGCGTCCGTCGCCGGGATCAGCCGCGACGATGTCGAGAAGCAGTCCGGCTTCGCTAGTGAACAGTCGTTCGACTACCCCTTGCTGGCCGACGTGGACGGCACGGTCGCCGAGCAGTTCGGCGTCAAACGTGGCCTGCTGGGCAAGATCACCCCGGTCAAGCGGAGCACTTTCGTCATCGACACCGATCGCACGGTGCTCGAGGTGATCTCGAGCGAGATGCGGGCCAATCTGCACGCGGACCGCGCGCTCGAGTTCGTCCGCAACCGCGCCTGATCCGGCACGGATCGCTGGCGGCTGCCATGTCGGCGGAACCGGTGACCCCTGCCCGCTTCCCGTGGAGCGGAACGCTCACCTTGACCCCCGGGGCGGTTCTCTACCGTGGTGCCGGCGGCGATGCGAGTCTCCACGCCCACCACGCCGTGCAGGTAATGGTCACCCTGGACGAGCCGTTCGTCCTCGAGTTCGAGGACGACGACCTTCACGCCTCGGCCGCCGTCGTTCCGAGCGGGCTACGGCACCGATTGCGCTGCAACTCTCACAGCCTGCTCCTGGTGCTCGTCGAGCCCTTCGGCCCGCGTGGCCGGGGACTCAGCGTCGTGGGCGAACGTAGCCGTGGCCAGGACTTCGAGGACGCTCTTACACGTATCGTCACCGAGCACTCCGAAGAGTCGAACACCGTGACCGCCATCGACTGTCTGGTTCGGGCCGTCACCCCGCAAGCGCCGAAACTGCCTGCCCAGCTGTCCGAACCGGTGCGCTCCGCGCTGCGGTACTTGGAGCAGAACTCCGGTTCACGGCCCACTCTCGCGCGGGCGGCGGCCGAGGCCCACATTTCTCCGTCACGCTTGACTCACCTGTTCACCCGAGAAGTGGGTATCCCTTTCCGGCGGTACGGACTGTGGCTGCGTCTACGGACGGTGGCCGAGCGAGTGGCGGGCGGTGACAACCTGACGGACGCTGCTGTCGCGGCCGGCTTCAGCGACTCCTCGCACCTCAGTCGGGTGTTCAAGAGCAATTTCGGCCTCAGCCCGTCGGCCCTCCTCGGTATGAGGTTCGACCCCGACGTGTGGCCCGAAGGCACCAACTGATCGGACCGGGCACCATCCGGAAGGTCAGCCGCAAAGTTCAAGCCTCCGTCGCCCGCTATGCATACGTTCGGTTCATGGAAGTTCAACTACGGCCCACCCCCATCCTCGACTACGACCGCCCTTCCGTTCAGGCGCTCGTGGCAAAGCGCGGATGGCGCGATCTCCCCTACGGAATCCGCATCGGCGCGGTCTACGACTTCGTCAGGAACGAGATCGGCTTCGGATACAACACATCCGACGAACTGGCCGCCTCCCAGGTGCTCGCCGACGGATACGGCCAGTGCAACACGAAGACCTCACTCCTGATGGCTCTACTGAGGGCCGTCGACGTGCCCTGCCGGTTCCACGGGGCAACCATCGACAAGCGCCTGCAGAAGGGCGTCGTGGACGGAATCCTCTACCGCCTGGCCCCGCGAGACATCCTTCACAGCTGGGCGGAGGTCCGGTTCGAAGACCGGTGGGTCGATCTGGAAGGCGTCATCCTGGACGCCGACTACCTGTCCGGATTACGCAACAAGGTCGCCTCGGATGGCGCATTCCTCGGGTACGGCGCGGGCACTGAGAACATCGATGATCCACCGGTGGCGTGGACCGGCACCGACACCGCGATTCAGAAGACCGGAGTGAACCGCGACCTCGGCACGTACGAAGACCCTGACGACTTCTACCGCAAGCACGGGACCAACCTCACCGGGGTTCGGAACCTCATGTTCCGGACGGTGATCCGGCACGTCATGAACCGCAAGGTCGCCGCGATCCGTAGCTGTCGTGGCTAGCTCTCCGAGTCGGTCGAGCACCTCGCGATGGAGACACTTCTTGCAGAAAGTACGGCTCACATCTGATGATCGCGGTGTGATCTATCGGTCGAATCCTGCTGCGTGAGTGCTGAATTCGGCACCAAGCTGCATCTGATGGGTTGCCTGCTTCAGCTCGGAGGGTACGTTTCCGAGGAAGAAGAACGGTCCGGGGGTGGCGATCTCGAGCAGCTGGGGGAAGTGCTCTGCCGCGGTGCTTTGCAGGTGGAAGCCCATCGCTGCTGCGTCGACGAACTCGTCGCGAACGTACACGGCGTTGTCCTCTTCGGACACGTATACGTGGACGGCCTCGGCCCCCGGCTCGTTCTGCTCCATGGCTGTGGTCACGTTCTCGTATATCGACGCGAGTTCCGCGAGCTTCCCTGGCTGTGCCGTCCACTTGTAGAACACGGTGATGTGATTGCCGCCCATTCGCTGCTCCTCGTCGCCGGGACTTCCGAAGGAGAAGCCACCCCACCGGGTAGCTGGTCGGTTACATGCCTCAAAGATAATCGATCAGGAGGTATTCGATCAGGGCTTGGAGTCCTCGGTTCCCGACGCCCCGGCCTCCAGCTCGGGTTCGGATCATCTTCGAACGGTCGAACACCCGGGCCGCTGCCAGGCGTGAACCGTCAGTGCGCGGTCGAGACCGTGAGACCCGGAACGTGGGTAGCAGCGACCGCTCACCCGCATCCGCTGGGTGAGCATCTACACGATCGCGGTGAATACCGCCCGATCACCCCAGTGGTTCGCCTCCGACACCCCAGTTCTCTCGCGGCACGTCGGTGATGGTGACCCACACTTTGGACGCATTCTTGCCGGTCGCCTCCGCGTAGGCCTTGGTGACGGCGGCGATCGCGGCACGCTTCTGCTCGGCCGTCAGGCCGGGCGTCTGGCTGATCTGGATGAGTGGCATCCCACCATTCTTACCGTTCAGGACTCCGGGCGCAGAAGGACGTCGGCGTCGAAGCAGGTGTGGGTGCCGGTGTGACACGCGGCGCCGACCTGCTCGACGATCAGCAGGACGGTGTCACCGTCGCAATCGAGGCGCACTTCGTGGACGTACTGCATGTGGCCGGACGTCTCACCCTTGACCCAGTACTGCTGCCGCGAGCGGGAGTAGTACGTGCCCTTGCGCGTCTCGAGGGTACGGGCGAGGGCCTCGTCGTCCATCCAGGCGACCATGAGGACGTCACCGGTCGAGCGTTCCTGCGTAACAGCAGTGAACAGGCCGGCGTCGTTGCGCTTGAGGCGGGCGGCGATCGATGGATCGAGGCTCATCGGACTGTGATCCCTTCTGCTCGCATAGTTGCTTTGACGTCACCGATAGTCATCTCTCCGAAGTGGAACACGCTCGCGGCGAGCACGGCATCGGCGCCCGCCTCGACGGCCGGGGCGAAGTGCTCGACGGCGCCGGCTCCGCCGCTCGCGATGACCGGCACATGCACCGCTGCACGGACTGCGCGGATCATCGTCAAGTCGAAGCCCACCTTGGTGCCGTCGGCGTCCATCGAGTTCAGCAGGATCTCGCCGACGCCCAACTCGGCGCCGCGCTGCGCCCACTCCACTGCGTCGATACCGGTGCCTCGCTTTCCGCCGTGCGTGGTGACCTCCCACCCGGACGGCGTCGGCTGCTGGCCCTCGGGGACGATGCGGGCATCGACCGAGAGCACGATGCACTGCGAACCGAACCGCTCGGACATCTCCCGCAGCACCTCGGGGCGCGCGATGGCGGCGGTGTTGACGCTGACTTTGTCGGCGCCGGCGCGCAGAAGGCGATCGACGTCCTCCACGGTCCGCACGCCGCCGCCGACTGTGAGCGGAATGAAGACCTGCTCGGCGGTGCGGGTGACGACGTCGAGCATGGTGTCGCGGTCACCGCTCGATGCGGTGACGTCGAGGAACGTCAACTCGTCCGCACCTTGAGCGTCGTACGTCGCGGCAAGCTCGACGGGATCACCTGCGTCACGCAGGTTCTCGAAGTTGACGCCCTTGACGACGCGGCCCGCATCGACGTCCAGACACGGGATCACTCGAACAGCCAAAGTCATCGTTGTGGCCCTCCTTCAGGCCGGTTCTCCGGGTCTCCCAGAGAGTCGAGAATGTCGAGCAGTTCGTCGTGCACACCGGGGGCGGCCGCCAATACTGACCGCGAGCCCACCTGCCAGGGCGCACCACGCAAGTCGGTGACGACACCACCGGCAGCGCGGACGAGCGCGACGCCAGCCGCGTTGTCCCACGCGTGATGGCCGAACACCACTGCACCGCCGAGTATTCCGGCCGCCGTATAGGCGAGGTCGACCCCCGTCGATCCGTGCATGCGGACACGCGACGACCTCCTACTCAGCTCGCCGAGCAGGTCGAACCGGTATTGTCCGGGGATTCGTCCATGGCTGTCGATGTTGAAGGCCCCGAACGCGACCATTACGTCCGCGAGTGCGCCGGTCTGTAATGGCGGCAACGCGATCCCGTTTCGCAGCACCGGCCCGCCTTGCGCAGCCGCGAACCGCTCACCGGTCAGCGGCAGCCACGTCAGACCGAGGACGGGATCCCCATCCCGCAACAGCGCCAGCAGCATCCCTGCCATCGGCAGGCCTGCCGAGTAGTTGTACGTCCCGTCTATCGGGTCGAGGATCCACACATCGCCGACCGACATTTCGGGGCCACCGAACTCCTCGCCGTGTACCTCGATACCGGTGCGGGTTTCGAGTTCCGCGGAGATCAGCCGTTCCAGTTCGAGATCGACCGCGGTAGCGAAGTCTGCCGGGCCCTTGCGCACCGCGCTGGGGGCACCGAGGCCCGCGACGAACCGGTCCCGCGCACCGTCGAGGACGTCGCCGGCGATCGCGAGCAACTCCAGCGGCTCCCGGGGCAGGCTCATCGCGGCAGCCGTCCTAGCGTGAGACCGCTGCGAGCGCCTCGGGGAGTGTGAACCGTCCGGCGTAGAGCGCCTTGCCGACAATGGACCCTTCGACTCCCTCGTCGACGAGACCCGAGATGGCCTCGAGGTCGCCGATCGTGGAGACACCACCGGAGGCGACGACCGGCGCATCGGTGGCTGCGCATACGGCGCTCAGCAGTTCGAGGTTGGGGCCGGTCAGAGTGCCGTCCTTACTGACGTCGGTGACGACGTAGCGGGAGCAGCCATCGCGGTTGAGGCGCTCGAGGACCTCCCACAGGTCACCGCCGTCGGACACCCAGCCCCTACCACGCAGGCGATAGTCGCCGTCGATCAGCTTGACGTCGAGGCCGACGGCGATGCGCTCGCCGTGCTTGGCAATGGCGCGGGCACACCACTCGGGGTTTTCCACGGCGGCGGTGCCGAGGTTCACCCGCGCACACCCGGTCGCGAGGGCGGCCTTGAGGGAATCGTCGTCGCGGATACCGCCGGACAACTCCACCTTGACGTCGAGTTCACCGACGACGGCGGCCAGCAACTCGCGGTTGGATCCGCGGCCGAACGCGGCGTCGAGATCGACCAGATGCACCCACTCGGCACCGTCGTTCTGCCACGCGAGGGCGGCTTCACGGGGCGCACCGTATCTGGTCTCGCTTCCCGCCTCTCCCTGAACGAGGCGAACAGCTTCACCGTTGGCGACATCTACAGCAGGCAAAAGGACCAGGCTCACTGCGCCGATCCTAGCGGGTCACTGCCGCTGGCCAGGTGCCGGGTCGCGGCCGCCGGGTCTTGGAGACGCCGGTCACCTAGTCACAGACTGCGGACCCAGTTCTCCAGTAGATGCGCGCCGGCATCACCGGACTTCTCCGGATGGAACTGGGTCGCCGACAAGGGCCCGTTCTCGACGGCGGCCAGGAACGGGTCGCCGTGCTCGGCCCACGTCAGTTTGGGAGGAGCGATGTGATCGGACGGCGGCAACTCCCATGTGCGCGCCGCGTACGAGTGCACGAAGTAGAAGCGCGTGTCGGCGTCCATGCCGGCGAACAGGACGCTGTCGTCGGGAGCTTGGACGGTGTTCCATCCCATGTGGGGCAGAACGTCGGCCTCGAGTCGTTCGACGGTGCCGGGCCACTCGCCGCAGCCCTCAGCCTCGACGCCGAACTCGACGCCACGCTCGAACAGAATCTGCATGCCGACACAGATACCCAGAACAGGGCGCCCACCGGCCAGCCGCTGACCGATGATCCGATCACCCTTGACCTCGAGCAGCCCCTCCATGCAGGCCGCGAAGGCGCCGACTCCGGGAACCACGAGGCCGTCGGCCGCGAGCGCAATCCGGGGATCGGAGGTGACGGTGACATCCGCCCCGACACGGGCGAGGGCACGCTCGGCCGAGTGGAGATTCCCGGATCCATAGTCGAGGAGGGCGACGGAACTCATGGGAGCACTCTATCCACCCGGACCCAGTGCCCCGACCGGCGGCCGGGCGGCCATCTTCCGTTCTTTCGGCACGACTAGATCAAGAGATCGAATGCCTTACGACCCGAACGACAGCGATCCGAGGCTGCCGGTTGCAGATCCGCCGGGTCCAGGGCTCGAGTCCGGGCTACCGATGGTGAACGGTGTCTGTGTCAGGGCCCAGGTGGCCGCACCGTCCCACCCCATGCAAAGAGAGCCGGCGACGTATTCTCCGTCAGCGATGTAGGGAATCTTGGCGACTTCCGTCTGACCGGGTTCGGGGTATACGTAGTTCAGAGACCCATCAGAGTTGCGGTCGCCGTTAGGGGTGATCGGCGACACCGGATTCCCTACCAACCAGTTCAGAGGATTGTTCGCGACATCGAGCGTGGGACTGTTCAGTATCGCTATCGCGTCTGCCTCAGTGTGGATCCACGGGCCAAGGCAGCCCGCCAACGCCGATTCCGGGGCCGTGATGGTGAATGTCGCAGTGTTGATCCCGGTTGCGACGGTGACGTTTGGTGCCTCGACAGCGAATGCTGTGCCTGGGATTGCAAGGGCTGCCGTACTGGCAAGGGCCACCGTCGAGAGCCCGCGGCGAATGGTGGTGCGTGTATTCATGTCCCCCTCATTCATCTGATTAGTTGCAGAGCGCAAGGACACTAACACGTAGACGCTGCTGAACTGGGTTCGACTGAACGAGACCGACACGAGACGTGTTCCCGCCACCAGTACTGAAAACCCAACGGCCGCAGAATATGAGCCACCGAATACCGTTAGCCACGGAAGACGATCGATGAAGTCTACCTGGCCACGGTCGAGTAGGCCGAACATGCTTCTGGCCCGACACCGTGATTGTGCCGGGCCAGGAAGGGCCGGTTAGGAACTGCCAGTCTGCAGCTTCCGGACCGGAAGGAACTAGCTAGTCGCACCCCAACACCCCCCGCACAGAAAGGTTCTCGTTAGGGACGCTCAAGCAGACCACCATATGAGCTGTGAACGCGAAGGGGAACACTACGGAGAATGCGGCATATTCGAGCGGGCCTGCGTCGGGGTCTGTGATGATGTCGATGAGCGATCCTGCCGGTATCCAGGAGCCCGTCGACCACGCCGGGAGGCTGGGGTCGACTGCTCTGGTGTTGGCCTGGGCGATGCCAGATCCGCCAGCGACGAGTCCTGACGTGACAGCGACGACGACCATCGCCTTCCGAATGAAACCCATTGTGAGAATCCCTCCCTGAAGTCGACCGGGCTGAGACCCGTTAGGGCTGGGGTGAATTGGCAACCCTATGGAAGGCTATCGGCCAATCGACAGGCGGCGATAACAAAGTCATTTCGGGCACCCCGTCCAATCAGGTAGGGAGGTACTGATAGCCGCGCAGACCCCAGGCGGCTACCTCCTCACACCGAACGCGGTGCGCGACGCTTGGTTTCCATGGCAACACAACCAATTGGCCTGCGAGTATGCCGTGAGGCGGACCCAAACCAACACGAGCGAACGAACAGCGCGCCCGAACAGACTTCTGGCCCGACACGGTGATGGTGCCGGGCCACGAAGGGGCGGTTAGGAACTGCCGAAGCTGCCGGACGTGCTGCCCAGGCTTCCAGAGGCACTGCCCAGGCTGCCGAGGCTGCCGGTGTCGGCGCTGTCGTCGTTGCCGTCGTCGGTACTAGCCGGGATGGTGAACGGGAATGGGGCGGCTGTTGCGGGCCCGTTCTCGACCGTCGTCCCCCATTCCTCGAAGAGGTTGGTGCAGTTCCAGGTGACGTGATAGTTGCCATCCTCCAAGGTCAGCCCGACGCGATCCTCACCGCCCGGTTCGACCAGCCGCAGGAGGATCGGGGCGAAGAAGGCCTCAGGATCGCCGTTCGTTACCTCCCAATTGCAGAGGACCGGCAACTGGTTGTCGTTGCTGATGGTGACCCAAACGTCGTTGCCCTGGACCTCAGCAGAGAGGTTGACTTCCCCGGGTGCGGCGTTGGCTGGCGCGGCGAACACGGCGGCCAGGAGCGGGGCGGCCAGGGCTGCGGTGGCAACGGCACGTACTGACTTGATCAAGGAATTCTCTTCCCTCGTTCTCCGTATCTGGTGGTGCACCGGTGGCATCTCGAGAGAACGCGAGCAATCCCCCCCGGGCGTGAAGCAAGCTACACCAAGTAGGCGGCATGGATCCTGTGAAGGCGATCACAGACATCACCGGTCACGTCCTGATCCGCATCGGCAACCCCATCCTCGGCAACGGGCCCGACGGTGAGCCGAGCGGCGACATCCACATCCACCTCCACATCGCCGACGACGACCCGGATGAAGAACCAAAGCCGCGCGGGTGGGCGCGGCTGAAGCGATGAGTCGCACCGGACATCTCACATACCGCCGCCACCGCGAGCGGATCCTGCGCACCTCGGGAGTGCGCGCCCTATGCGGTCAATGGATCGACCCCGACCTGTCCTACCCGGACCCGATGAGCGCCAGCGCCGACCACGTCACCCCCGTCTCCAAGGGAGGCTCGAACACCGGGCGCTCGAGCCACCCACCTACGATGCAACCTGCGCCGCTGCAACCGAGACCGACTCCCGGACACCCCACACCACGTGGGCGGCGATGGTGAACGGCGACAAGGGTGGGGCAACCCCCATCGCTGAAGGGCGGAAGCCCCGAGTGGTTCAGCGTCGAACTCGAGGACGCTTACTTCGGTCGCGACACATCCCGGCGACCCGTTGAGCTGCCGTTCGAGACAGTCTCTTGACATACAGGGGCGGTTCAGATCAACTCCACGGAACCACCGCGGTCGAGTACAAGAACAGGATCGGAGTACCAGTGCGGAAACCTTCTGGATCAATCAGGCGCAGCCTCTTAGCTTGTGCGGCGGCGGCCGCGTCAGTGTCCGCCATGCTTGTCGCCCCATCGGCTCTCGCGCAGTCATCGGAGGCCGTGGACACATCCGACCGCGGTATGTGTGCCTGGCGGTTCATGTCCGACGGTGAGGTCGGGAACATCGCTTTCCCCGACACGAACGCAACCTACTGGGTGCTTCCCTACGCGCTCGGTCCCGAGACCTCGATCGAGCTATCCGGCAACTACCCTGCGGCGCGCTACTTTTCGCTCAATACGTATGGCACCGGGCTCGACACGATCGACACTCTCCGCGATGCGCTGATTTCCCCTGACGCTGGGAGTAGCAATCCCTTCTCCGATTCGCCGGCAGAGAACCTCTCCCCCGACGAGCGCCAGTGGACCGCGACGCTGGTGTCGGGGCCGGCTGACCACGCCCGCAATGAGATCCAGGCGCTCCGGCCCGGCGGTGGTCCGGTCGGATTCCTCATCTATCGCGTGTATGTGCCGGACGACGCGGCGTCTCAGAGTGGCGGCGTCCCACTTCCGGAGGTGCGCTACAACATCAGGGGAAACGAAGTGCCCATACAGCCGTGCTCCGAGCCGTTCGGGTATCAGGCTTCCGGGGGATCCGGTCTTATGACCGGTCTGCGACCGGAGGGACGACCGTCGCTATTGGACTCCTTGCTTGGTGACGCACCCGAGGCAACCTTCACGAACCCCCAGAGAACCGCGGGCCTCTTCCCGAACGGCGACAACAAGTACATCAGCGCGCAACTGACCTACGAGCCCGGGCGCATTGCCGTAATCCGCGGGAAGGCACCTACGTTCCCGAACACCAGCGCGGGCGAATCCCCGCTCGATCCCGACCAGCAGCTCAGGTACTGGTCCATGTGTCAGAACGACCTCGTTCTTCCCTTCCCGGTGGTCGCCTGCGCCGGAGACTTCGAGACCGCACTCGACGCCGAAGGCTGGTACACCTACGTCGTCGCCGCACCGGAAGACGTCCCGTCGAATGCCGATTCGTCGGTCACTGTGCTGCCATGGGGCTCGACAGATGTTGAGCGAAAGGTGCTGATCTGGCGGAACATGCTGCCGACGGACACCTTCTACCCGATGTCGATCCAGGCCGCGCAGGCCGATGGTGCAGATCCCGCCGCGACTATGGGCGAGTACTACCCAGTGGTTACGTACTGTTCGGCCGAGACGTTCGACAACGAGGGCTACGCGGGGTGCTTCCAATAGACCCTTCATAGGCTTCGAGGGCAGTCAACCGTCCGGGATCTGATGCGCACCTTCCTTCCCAGGAAGGTGCGCATCGTCCCCTCGGCACCGTCCTACTGCGAGGCAACGGTCGTACCCACCCACTTCGTCTGAGCATCCGGCGATCCTGTTCAACAACCACTTCGCATATTCGGAGTATCGAACGATTCCGTGCGCTACCGATTCCTTCAACCTTAACGTACTAGTCAGTACGACCACATGGTTGAATACCGTGAACACTTGCCCGCTCTCCCCGTATGTCCGGAGGAACTCGCTTGTCGACGCTATTCAGCCTCGTTGGTTTGATCGCATTCATCGTCGGTGTTGTCGCATTCGTCATCGGTGTGATCGCACTGGTTCGAGGCAGCCTGGATTGGGCCTGGGCCCCGATCCCCGGTCGCAAGCCTGCTGGAGTGGTTACTGCCGGCGCGTTCGGACTCATGCTCATGGGCGGCCTTCTTGCGCCTGCGCCGACCTCATCCGATACGCCGGACGCCGCCGAAGTTTCGGAGCCGCCAGCGCCCACCACAACGACGTTCGCCGACTTCGAGGACACAGAGGAGGACGGCGCCGCACCGGCACCAGAACCCGCGCCCGCACCAGTGCGTGCACCAGTGCGTGCACCCGCACCCGCGCCCGCACCGGCGCCCGCGCCAGTGAACCCGCCCTCACCGGAACTCGAACCGGACCCCGAGCCGCTCCCCGAACCCGAACCGGAGCCCGAACCCGAGCCCGAACCCGAGCCCGAACCCGAGCCCGAACCCGAACCGGACCCGGAGCCCGAACCCGAACCGGACCCGGAGCCCGAACCCGAACCCGAACCGGACCCGGAGCCCGAACCGGACCCGGAGCCCGAACCCGAACCGGAGCCCGAACCGGAGCCCGAAACGAGCGAGTCCTCGGACTGATAGAGGAGCCCATGCGGTCAGGGGGCTAGCGCCTCGGGATCGCGACGCTCAGTCGCTGGACCTGCAGCTACGAGGGTTCAGCTGAGAGTTCGGCAGTCGGGCAGGTCGAGCGCCACTGCCGTCGCCATCGCGCGCCCTGCCCGTCGAACAGTCCGAAGGTTTCATCGCCTGACTGCGTCCACCACGGCAAGATCCCGTAGGTCGCGTCGGTGACATAGATGTTTGCGTGTCTGCACGATTCGGTCGAACCTTCAAGCGGCGGTATACGAGCACTCTCGACTCGGTGGCCTACTTGGTGCGGAATTGGGTGAGCTGGCTATTCCGGATGGTTGTAGAACTGTTGGCCGCCAGCAGTTTACGGGGATTTGTCGGGCGCCTCGGGTGAATGGCGGCAAAGCCGACGCGAACAGGCACCGGACATTCTTGCTCGAATCACCTGCCCGTAGGAAGTCTGGTGCGGAGAACGCCTCGACGCTCGAGGCGACGGTGCGACAATGGCAACTGACTGCGAATCGAAGCCGGGGTGCAACGTCGATCCACCTCGAAGCTCGTTCGGAACTGGGGGTTCCCGATGCAGAACACCAACGCAGCGTCGAATACCACGGAACGTCGAAGATCTCCCGCTCTGGGTCGATGGAGAACATTGACGGTGCTTTCCCTGATCGCCATCGTCGTACTCGGATGGTCCCCCAGTAGCGCCGCACCCGTTTGGGTCTCACAGAACCCGTGGATGTCTCCCAACCCGTGGAACAACATTCACAACGATGCCGCGTTCACCGACTCGTACAGCATGCCCGGTCCCGCTGGGTCACCGAACGTCGACGTCCAGATCTTCTCGGACTACACGTTCCAGGATCCCGATACCGGGCAACAGATCACGGTCAATACAGGTGAGTGCCCCGCCCACACATATGACCGCAACGGGAATCTCCAGACCGTTTGCGGTGGCTACCCGAACCCGCTGACGAACGAGTTCGTCCGCAGCATCATCACGATCGACATGAACGGGAACCTGCTCGCCTACAAGAGCTTCGCGGTGGAGTTCACGGATCTGACGGCCGCATTGACGGAGTTCGGTGGGATCGGATACTTCTATCAGGACAACGACTATCGCGTCGTCATGGGCATGCCCAATGGACACATCGTCGCGTGGGAGCGTCAGCCGTCGCCTGTCAGTAGCGTCGACCGTTACGTCATGGCACGCGATATCAATGTGACCGGCAGCGGTGGACCGCTCGCCGGCGAGAACTTCTACGCGCTGGTCCCCAACGACGAGGGTCACATCTGGTTCACCACCTCGGAGGGCTCGGTGGGCACGGTGGCACCCGAGCCCTGTGCGACAGACTGCATCAAGTCCTTGAACGTCAACGATTTCAACGGTGGGACAGTGCAGGAGAGAATCTCGGAGTCGCACCCCGTGGCTGGGCTGTCCACCTTCCAGCAAACCAACTACTTCATGTACCGGTTCGACATGGCGCCAGACGGCAGCCCGGAGATCGCTTGGAAGGCCCCTTACGACCGCGGTACCGGGCAGAAATCCGGCCAGACCAGTTGGGGCTCAGGCACCTCACCGTCGTACTTCAAGATCGGCGATCGCGAATTCGTGACGATCTTCGACAACGCCGTCACGCCCAACATCGTCGTCTATCGCGCCGAGAAGAACCTGCGCCCAGGCGAGGAGCGAGTCTTGGCACAGGCCGCGCCATTCGGCGACCGCACCGACATCAGCAACGAGAATTCCGAGATCGTCCTCCCGGGCTCTACGCCGGACAGCGTCCGCATCTACGCCGAGAACAACTGGGGCAACGACAGCATTCAGTCCACGCTGGGACCACAAACCACGGTCGGGGGCTTCGGCGGTATCGAAGTCTGGAGCGACGGACGCGTGGAAGTGTTGCCGGCCAACCACACGATCAGCGTGCCGTCGATCGTGTCGAAGGGCAACGCGGCCGACAACTCCATCATCACCTACGAGAAGCGGGTCGACGGCTGGTATCTGACCGCGTTGAACGCATCCGACCTCCGCGAGGTCCAGTGGTCAGCGAAGGTCGGCGACGGCGCAGCCCGATTCAATAACTGGTACGCGCAACTGTCCTTGGCACCCGGGGGCGACTTCTACATCCTCGGGACCCTGACCGGCGTCACCAAGGTCACTCCCAGGTAGCCGTTCCCAGCTCCCCACATCCGTGACCCGTGGACCCCACGGGTCACGGCCGTGCGCAAGGACACTGACGCGGAGACTCTACCGAGAGCCCAGCGGCCGCAGACCGCGAGCTACAATAGCGTCTCTGTCCAGCCTGGCGATCTGTCCCGGATCCCGCCACATACCCAGCTTGCGGTAGGCGACCTGCCCTCCTTCTCACCGACCCGAATCCGTTTCCGGGGGGAGTGGTTTGCGGGCCGCGCGAGTAAGCACCTGCGGACCGGTGACCAGAGCCTTCTTCCACGGTGCAACGCCCTCGATCTCGATCTGGATCGACAGGCTCAGCACCGTGCGGATCAGCACGATCAAGCCCAGCACAGCCGCATCCGTCAGCGATGGGGTCGACGTGACCGTCTTGACGATGTCGGCCGCCACCAGCAGTTCCAGACCGAGCAGAATCGCTCCCCCGAGAGACTCGCGCAAAGTCTTGAATGCCCGACCACCATCACTTGTGCGCCTCCAGGCTCGTCCAGCCAGGAAGAACGCGAACACGAATCCGAGAACCATCGCCAGGACACCGAGCACTTCGAAGGACTGTGTCGCCAGCTCGAAGAATTTGTGTGTATCCATGATGAGAGTCCGTGTCGGGGACAAGTCTGGGGTGCCGATCGCCTCGCCCGCGAATCATCAGCCTGATTGGTGCAGTTCCTGGCGACGGACGACCAGGATGTAGACGCTGATCATCAACACCCACGCGGGAAACACCAGGGTGACCCACAGACTGAGACTCACGACCAGCAGCAGCGTCAGTGCGAGCACATACGTCGTCACCGCGAGCCACCGGGGCATCAGACCTGTGCGAAGCCAGATCGTTCCCAGCGAGATCATGAAGACCCCGGCCATGCGTACCGCGTAGACATTGTTGATCTGCAGCATCACCTCACGTCCGAAGTGCACGATGCCGTCCTGAGGAATGCTCGAGTACCGTCCGACGGCTAAGACACCGCCTGCGACTGCCATCGAGACGAAAACGCATGCCAGGAACAGCAGTCCGCTGCCAAGGAACACTGTCGAGAAGAATCGGTCCTCGAGCTGCCCGAACCGATCGCGAACAACGCCGATGAACCACAGGAACGCTATGCCCGCGAAGGGAGCCAGCACGAGTGCGGCGCCGATTCTCGACTCGCTGCGTCCCACCCAGGTCGGCTCCACAAAGGGGTCTGCAGGGAGAGCTGTGCGCAGCAAGACCAGGCTGGCCGCGAAGAGTAGAGCGAAGAGGATGCCCGCGACCGCTGCAGACCGAGGGGTCGTCAGCTGGCGAAACTGCCTCTCTCCCCCGTCACCGACCATCACTCACTCCCCTCGCTGACGTCGTCCGCCCGAGGCAATCACGGCGGAGCCCCGACCCCGGGGGCTGCTATTCACGCGAGAGCATCGCGACCGCTTCACGTTCGAGGTCGACGTAAGGCTCTCCGCTGACGTCGACCACCACTCGTTTCAACTTGCCCCCGGTGAACGTCCATGGCGCATCGCCGGAGTAGTCGTCTGTAACGGCATCGGCGCCGCCGCGGCCCACCGTGAGTCCCGCACCGGCGAGACCGAACGGGCCGGGCTGGGTCCTGATCATGCCCTCGCCGACCTTGCGGTCACCGTAGTAGAGGGCCAGAGTCCCACGCGCGGTACCAGGTGGATCCTCACCTTGCTTGTCGAACGACGCGGCCAGTATCAGGTTCTCCCCTGTCGGCATGTCCTCGGTCGCGCTGATCGTCTGCTGCTCGATGCCCAGGAAGTTGTAGACGTAGTGCAGCCGACCATCCTTGACATAGAGCGTGTGCCCCCCGAATCGTCCGCCCTGTGCGAACAGAACCCCGGACGGACCTTCTTCCAGAAGGTGACCGAGCATGCTGCGGTCGGGAACATCGACGAGCGCACCGATCGAGTACGAGCGGTTGCGAACGCTGACCGCTACAGATTCCGGCAACGGTGCGCCCCCGGGGCGGTATACATAGCGGTTCCGCGGGGCCACCTGCTGGGGGCGGGGGGCGGTGAGGATCTCTACAGGTGCGCGGTCGTCGAGCGGGAAGGCCTGGTTGGCGCCGGCCTCGTGAAACCACAATCCGACGAGCTCGGCCAGCTTGCCGGGTTCCTCGGCGGCGAGGTTGTGCAATTCGGCGCGGTCCACATCCGTGTGGTAGAGCTCCCACTCGTCGTCGGCGAAGTGGCTCCACCCGCTGAGCGTGGGGTGCGTGGTGACGGCCTTCCAGCCATCGTGCCAGATACCCCGACTGCCGAGCATCGAGTAGAACTGGGTGTGCTTGGCCGTCGGGATGGTGGCTGCATCAAAGCTGTAGCGCATGCTCACGCCCTGAAGCGGATGCTGGGTGTAGCCCTTGACCGTCTCTGGAAGTTCGATATCGAGGCAGTCGAGAAGTGTCGGAACCAGATCTACGGCGTGGTGGTATTGGTCGCGGGTCTCGCCCCTGGCCTCTATCCCGGCAGGCCAGGAGATGACGCACGGATCACAAGTCCCGCCGTTGAATGTGTACCGCTTCCACAACTTGAAGGGGGTGCAAAAGGCCATCGCCCACCCATTCGCATAGTGGTTGTACGTTGTGGTACTGCCCAGTTCGTCCAACTGCGAAAGATTTTCCTCCAGGTCGTCTGGAACACCATTGAACATCTTGTTCTCGTTGACCGAACCGTTCGGTCCCCCCTCGCCACTGGCGCCGTTGTCGGCAACGACGACGATGATGGTGTTGTCGAGTTGCTCGATGTCTTCGAGATACGACAGGAGACGGCCGATCTGGTCGTCGCAGTGCGAGAGGAAACCCGCATACACCTCGGCCATGCGCGCGAAGAGGCGCTTCTCGTCGGCAGAGAGGGTGTCCCAGGGGCGAGTGAAGTCCAGGGGCGGGAACGGCTGGCCGTCCGGGCCGCTGCGGGTCTCGAATGTTCCGATCGGGTTGAGCGGGGGTAGCTCGGTGTTCTGGGGGACAAGGCCCATTTCCTTCTGCCGGGCCAGGATCTGCTCACGCATCACCTCATAGCCCTCATCGAACCTGCCCCGGTACCGGTCTGACCATTCGTGGGGCACCTGGTGCGGAGCGTGCGCGCATCCCGGGGAGTAGTACAGGAACACCGGACGGTCCGGGGCAATCGCTTTCACGTCGCCGATGTATTCGAGAGCCTTGTCGGTGATGTCGACGCCGAAGTGATAGCCCTCCTCAGGGGTAGAGGGTTGCTCCACGGGATGGTTGTCGTGCACCAGGTCGGGATACCACTGGTTGGTCTCCCCACCGAGGAAACCGTAGAAGCGCTCGAAACCGCGACCGACCGGCCAATTACGCTTGCTGGAGGCCAGATTCATTTCGTCCTGTGCACACAGATGCCACTTACCGACCATTGCCGTGCTGTATCCGTGATCGACCAGGATCTCGGCCAGCGTGGCACACTCGGGTGGGACGTGCCCGTTCGATCCGGGGAAACCAGTGGAGGCCTCACTGATACACCCCATGCCATTGGTGGTGTGGTTCCGTCCGGTGAGCAGGCAGGCACGGGTCGGTGAGCACAGCGCCGTGGTGTGCCACTGCCCGTAACGCAGTCCGTTCGCGGCGATCCGATCGATGTTGGGAGTCTCGATCGGTCCGCCGTAGCAACTGAGTGCGCCGAAGCCCACGTCGTCGAGCACGATGTAGAGAATGTTCGGCGAACCTGGTTCGGCTTTCGGCTGCTCGTACGGCCCCCAGTCCGGAATCGAATCACGAATGTCGAGATTGGCGACACCTCTGAATGACATGGACATAACCCTGCCCCTCCGACGGGTTCCACCTCACCTTCCACCAAAGCACAAACGCTTGATGGTTGGCAGGCCGTGTCTCAATAGTCAGCAGTTCAGTTGAGCCACAGGTTGATTGCGGCGATACGGACGGCTGCGGTGTAACGGACAAGAAGTTGTCGTATCGCGTTGTCACCGCACGGTTTCGTTTGAGCGGCGGCGAGTCCTGGGAGACGGGTTCGCAACCTGGCTACACCAAGACAGCCGACCCGATTCGTTTCACCATCCCGACTAGCACCGACGACGGCGGCACCGACGATGGCGGCAGGGGCAGCCTCGACTTCGGCAGCCTCGGCAGTTCCTAAGCGTCCCTTACTGGCCCGGCACCATCACGGTGTCGGGCCAGAAGCATATTCGGGCAAGCTGTTTTGTGTTGGTTCGGGATCTCGCGGGGTGCCCGAAATGCCTTTGTTAACGCCGCCTGTCGATGGGTCGATAGCCTTCCATAGGGTTGCCAATTCACTGCAGCTCTACCGGGTCTCGGTCCGGTTCACTTTAGGGAGGGATCTCACAATGGGTTTCATTCGGAAGGCGATGGCCGTCGTCGCTGTCACGTCCGGACTCGTCGCCGGCGGATCTGGCATCGCCCAGGCGAACACCGCGACGGTCGAGCCGAGCGTCCAGGCGGTGTCCGCTATGGCGTCGCCAGCACCGGTCGCTGACACCGGCGCAGGCACCGGCCTCAGCTCGGTCGAAATGGTCTTCGGCTCCGTGGGGCTGTCCTTGGCACTCCCCTTCATACTCACAGCTTCTGTGGAAGCATGCATGTTCGAAGCCGAGCGCCCCGACGACAATCCTCCGCCGCCGGGGGCCGCGTCACTCCACGCGTTGTGCTCTCCCCTCGGCAGTTCCTGACCGCCCTTTCCTGGCCCGGCACCATCACGGTGTAGGGCCAGAAGCATGTTCGGGCCCTTGTTCGTTCGTTCGCCATGCAGCTCGGCTTCCCGCGTGTGTAGTCAGCTGTTGCGGGCGATGCGGTTTCGTCAACGCGAATACGCGGGTTCGCACAACGTAGATGGTGCGGCTTCTCTCGAGATGGTGGTCTTCGGTATCTGACCGCGCTATACGCATCCGACCTGCACGAGGTCCAGAGAGCAGCGAAGGTCGGCGACGGTACAGCTCGATTCAACAACTGGTACGCGCAACTGTCGTTGGCGCCCGGGGGGCGACTTCTACATTCTGGGAACCTTGTCCGGCGTCACCAAGGTCACTCCCAGCTAGCCATCCCCGGCTCCGCACAGCCGGGCCCCGTGGACCCCGCGGGTCATGGCTGTGCGGTAGACGAGAGGGGAACACAGTGAGAAGTAGCCGATAGTTCGGGGTTTCCCACACTTCCGTAGCCGTCGGAGATCTCCCCATGGCGGCAACACTCGCAGACGCTCGCGCGTCAGATCAGCCGCAGGACCCCTGACGCTCCAGCGAGGATCGCAAGTGCCACGAGCACACCCGAGGCCAGCTTGTTGACCTTCCACATCGCGTACGCGCCGCCGATGGCGAAGCCCGCAGCCAGGAAGAGGACGTAAATGAAGACTGTGCTCACTGATTCACTCCGCAGGCTCCGCTCATACGACTGCTCACTGATTCACTCCGCAGGCTCCGCTCATACGACTGCTCACTGATTCACTCCGCAGGCTCCGCTCATACGACTGCTCACTGATTCACTCCGCAGGCTCCGCTCATACGACTGCTCACTGATTC
>NZ_RKLN01000007.1:0-142496 GCF_004011835.1 Rhodococcus spongiicola | reverse complement strand
ACTCCGCAGGCTCGGCTCATGTCCACTACAGCGCGCCCTTGGTCGACGGGACACCCTTGACCCGCGGGTCCGGTTCTACGGCCTCGCGCAGCGCCCGCGCGACGGCCTTGAACTCGGCCTCGGTGATGTGGTGCTGATCCCGCCCGTAGAGCACGCGGACGTGCAGCGCGATCCGCGCGTTGAGCGCGATGGATTCGAAGACGTGTCGGTTGATTACTGTCGAGTACGGCACGCCCGGGTAGCCACCGATCACGCTGTGCAGCATGTGCTCCGGCTCCCCCGTGTGGACGCAATACGGGCGCCCGGAGACGTCGACGGACGCGTGTGCCAGCGCCTCGTCCATCGGGATGAAGGCGTCACCGAAGCGGCGGATGCCGCGCTTGTCGCCCAGCGCCTGTCCCAACGCCTGGCCGAGCACGATAGCCGTGTCCTCCACCGTGTGGTGGGCGTCGATCTCGACGTCGCCCTTCGCCTCGACGGTCAGATCGAAACTTGCGTGCGCACCGAGCGCGGTGAGCATGTGGTCGAAGAACGGCACCCCCGTGGACACGTTCACGATTCCGGTGCCGTCGAGGTTCACCTCGACAACGATGCTCGACTCCTTGGTAGTGCGCTCGACACGCGCGATCCGATCGCTCATCGAGATCCCTTCGTTTCCGTTGCAGCCGACTCGTCCGTTGCGGTCAGTTCCTTGGCAGCGAGTTTGCCACTGACCCGCAGCAACTCATCGTTCTCGGCCACGAGCCCGATCGTGGCGCGCAGGTACCCACGGATACCGACGTCGCGGATCAGCACACCCTCGTCGAGGTAATGCTGCCACGTGCGGGCGGCATCCTCGAACAACCCGAACAGAATGAAGTTCGCGTCACTCGGGACGACGGTGTACCCCATCGCGGTCAGTGCGGCGCTCACCCGGTCCCGCTCAGCGGCGAGTTGCGCGACGCTGCCGAGCGTTTCGTCGGCGTGGCGCAACGCGGCTCGTGCCGCGGCCTGGGTGACGACCGACAGGTGGTACGGCAAACGGACGAGCAGCAGCGCCTCGATGAATGCCGGTGCCGCAGCGAGGTATCCGAGACGGCCGCCGGCAAACGCGAACGCCTTGCTCATCGTCCGTGTCACGACCAGCTTCGTCGGGTACTCATCGATCAGCGTGAGAGCACTAGGGGCGTCTGAGAACTCGGCGTACGCCTCGTCGACGATCACGATGCCGGGTGCGGCATCGAGGATCCGGCGCAACTCCGCGATCGCCACGCTGTGACCGGTCGGGTTGTTGGGGCTGGTCACGAACACGACGTCGGGCCGGTGCCCATTGATCGCGTCCACCGCAGCGTCCACGTCGAGAGCGAAGTCCTCACGGCGGAAGATCGGCAGCCACTCCGTATCGGTGCCGTCCGCGATGATCGGGTGCATCGAATACGACGGCACGAAGCCCATCGCACTGCGCCCGGGGCCGGCGAATGCCTGCAGCAACTGCTGCAGAATCTCGTTGGACCCGTTGGCCGCCCACACGTTGTCGATAGTGACGGGCACCCCGGTCTGACGGGCCAGGTATGCGGCGAGGTCGGTGCGCAGCGCCACAACATCCCGGTCCGGGTACCGGTGCAGCTCACGCCCCGCCTCCCGCACCGACTCGGCGACGTCGTCGACGAGAGCCTTCGTCGGCGGGTGCGGGTTCTCATTGGTGTTCAGCTGCACGGGGACGCTCAGCTGCGGGGCGCCGTATGCGGACTTGCCACGCAGGTTCTCCCGAATCGGCAGCGCGTCGACGCCGGCTCGCGCGCCGGGAACGTCTGCGGCGGTCACCGCAGAGCCTCGAAACGCAGCCGGACGGCCTCGCCGTGCGCCGGAAGATCCTCGGCCTCTGCGAGCGTGATGACGTGACCGGAGACCTCCTTCAGTGCGGACTCCGAGTAGTCGACGACGTGTATTCCGCGCAGGAACGTCTGCACGCTCAGGCCCGAGGAGTGCCGGGCGCAACCAGCTGTGGGCAGCACGTGATTGGAGCCCGCACAGTAGTCACCGAGGCTCACCGGCGCCCACGGTCCGACGAAGACGGCACCCGCGGATCGCACCTTCGCGGCGACCTCGGACGCGTTCTCGGTCTGGATCTCGAGGTGCTCGGCGGCGTACGCGTTGACGACCCTCAGACCAGCCTCGATGTCGTCGACGAGCACGGTGCCGGACTGGCTGCCCCGCAACGCGGTCTCGACGCGCTCGCGGTGCTTGGTGAGCTCGAGTTGCGCGGCTATCGCCCGGTCCACCGCGTCGGCCAGGTCGGTGGACGTGGTCACGAGGACACTCGCCGCCATAACGTCGTGCTCGGCTTGGCTGATCATGTCGGCGGCCACGTGCACCGGGTCGGCCGTGTGGTCAGCGAGGATCGCGATCTCGGTGGGGCCGGCCTCGGCGTCGATACCGACGAGCCCGCGGCACAGCCGTTTCGCGGCGGTCACGTAGATGTTGCCGGGTCCCGTGATGAGATCGACGGGAGCAAGTTCGGCAGTGTCGTCGGCGGTAACGGTGTCGGTTCCCCCGTAGGTGAGCAGCGCGATGGCCTGGGCGCCGCCGACGGCCCACACCTCGTCGATGTCGAGCAGCGCGGCTGCTGCGAGGATCGTCGGGTGCGGCAGACCGCCGAACGCCGCCTGCGGCGGGGAGGCGACCACGAGCGAGTCGACGCCCGCGGCCTGCGCCGGGACGACGTTCATCACGACGGACGACGGGTACACAGCGTTGCCACCCGGCACGTACAGACCGACCCGCTCGACCGGCACCCACCGCTCGGTGACCGTCCCACCCGGAACGACCTCGGTGATCGTGTCAGTGCGGCGTTGATCGGCGTGGACCTTGCGGGCGCGTTCGATCGCGACCTCGAGTGCGGCCCGGACGTCGGGGGCGAGCTCGGCGAGCGCACGGTCCAGCTCGGCCTGCGGCACGCGCACCCGATCGGGGCGGACGCCGTCGAACTTCTCGCCGTACTCGAGAGCCGCCTCGGCCCCGCGGTCGCGGATGTCCTCGACCACGGGGCGAACCTGATGCAGCACCGCGTCCACGTCCACTCCACCTCGGGGAAGTGCGGCACGAAGTTCGGCCGTGGAAGGGGTACGACCGCGAAGGTCGGTGCGGGCGAGCATTGAGGGGTCCTCTCTGCGGCGGTGGGCACTGGATGGGGCGAACCCGCGGCCGTTTGGCGACCGATCCGTTCGGCGACCTATTGGTCGACCGCAGGGGCTCGACACTGATTATCCATCGACAAGGGTGCGCCGGTTCCACCGGCCGACACAATTCGTTTAGCGTCCACCGGTGGCCGGTTTCGAGGACCGGCAGGCGGTCAGGAGTGCGTGCTGGGCCCGTCAGGACTGCGTTGAGGGGAGGAATCGTCGAGCCATGTTCACCTCTGTCGAGGCTCCCGGGACCCATTCGGCGATCCACGGACCCGTGCCGTCGCTCTGGTCGAGTACCCCGCGTTCGAGCCAAGTGAACCGACCCTCGAGTATCCCGGCGGCGAGTCGACGATCCGAGTCGTCGGTGTTGTTCCACAGTCCGTCGAACAGTTTCTCCACCCTGAGTGTGGCCTGACGGCAGAACGCGTCAGCAAGCTCGTAGGCGGTCTCACCCTCGAACCGGTCGTCCTCGAGCTGCATCTGAGCCCGCACACACACCGCCGCCATCGCGAACAGCTCGGCACCGATGTCGACCACCCGTCCGAGGAATCCCTGCTGCTTCTCGAGCGCCGCCTGCCACCGCGCCATGCCGTAGAAGGTGGACCGGGCAAGCTTGCGAGAGTGCCGCTCGACGAACCGCACATGCGGGGCCAGGACACCGAACTCACTGAACGACGTCGGAACCTGCCCCTTGCCTGTGACGAGCTGCGGAAGCCATTTGGCGTAGAAGCCGCTGGCCTTCGCCGCCGCCCGGACCTTGGCCGCGTTGTCGGCGTGCGGATCGGCGAGATCGCCCGCCACGGCGAGATGAGCGTCAACGGCCTCGCGGGCGACGAGCAGGCGCATAATCTCGCTCGAACCTTCGAAGATTCGGTTGATCCGCAGATCCCGGGACACCTGCTCGGCGGGCACCGCGCGTTCGCCGCGGGCGGCGAGCGAGGCCGCGGTCTCGTATCCGCGACCGCCGCGTACCTGGATCAGATCGTCGCCGATGACGCACGCCATCTCACTCGCCCACAGTTTCGCGAGCGCCGCCTCGATGCGGATGTCGTTGCGGCCCTCGTCGCTCATTTGCCCCGATAATTCCAGCACCGCTTCGAGGGCGTAGGTGGTGGCCGTCATGAACGACAACTTGCTCGCGACAGCCCCGTGCTCGCCGACCGGCTTGCCCCACTGCACCCGGGTTCCGGACCACTCCCGCGCGATCTTGACCGCCCACTTGCCGGCTCCTGCGCACAGCGCCGGGATGGCGAGGCGGCCCGCGTTGAGGGTGGTCAGGGCGATCTTGAGGCCGTCTCCCTCACGCCCGATGAGGTTTTCCTTCGGTACCCGCACCTTGTACAGACGGGTCACGCCGTTCTCGATGCCACGCAACCCCATGAACGCATTCCGCCGTTCGACGGTGATGCCGGGCGAGTCCGCCTCGACGACGAACGCCGAGATTCCACCTCGGTGTCCCTCACTCTTCGGTACGCGAGCCATCACGACGAGCAGCTCGGCTACGACGCCGTTCGTGGTCCACAGCTTTACGCCGTCCAGCTCGTAGGCTGCGCCGTTCTCGATCGGCACCGCAGTCGATGCGAGCCGTGCTGGGTCGGATCCGACATCGGGTTCGGTGAGCAGGAACGCGGAGATCGCGCCCCGGGCACAGCGCGGGAGGAACGCCTGCTTCTGCTCGGGCGTGCCCGCGAGCTTGAGCGGTTCAGGAACACCGATCGACTGGTGCGCTGACACGAGTGCGCCCAGGCTCGGGTGGACGGACCCGACGAGCATCAACGCTCGGCCGTAGGCAACCTGTGAAAGGCCCAGGCCACCGTATTCCTCCGGGATCTTCAGACCGAAGCAGCCGAGTTCGGCGAAGCCACGGACGTACTCATCCGGAATCTTCGATTCGGCTTCGATAACGGAGCCGTCGAGCCCCGCGCAGTAGTCGCGGAGGCGCGTGAGAAACTCCTCTGCCTTCGCGGCAGATACGGGGGTCGGTCTCGGGAACGGATGAATCAGGTCCAGCCGGAAACGCCCGAGGAAGAGTTCCTTGGCGAAGGACGGTTTGTCCCAGCCTGACTCTCGAGCCTCCTCGGCGACCGCCCGCGCCTGTTCCTCGGTCACCTTCGGGATTGACGTGTCGACCATGCCGTACCCCCTACTGGCGAGTAGTCCTACTGACCAGTATCCCCTAATCTGCGCACCGCGGACACCGTTTTGGCCACTCTTCTGCGCTTCGAGCAGTCACTCTTCCACTTCACGCGACCGACCTTCTCCTTCACGCGACCGACGGGGACGGGTGCGGACGTGGGCCCGTTCGCCTTGTGGTCCGAACAGACTCAGGATCTCGGCGGCCTGGGGGCCCGGATTGCCGAACCAGTGTGGGACGCGAGTGTCGAACTCGGCCACCTCACCCGGGGTGAGGATGACATCGTGCTCGCCGAGTACCAGTCGAAGTCGCCCGGAGAGCACGTACAGCCATTCATAGCCTTCGTGGACTTGGGGCGTGGGCTCCCCCGCCGGATTGCGAGCCGGGATTATGAACTTGAATGCCTGGATTCCGCCTGGCCGGCGGGTCAGCGGAACAATCGTCATGCCGTGCCGATGGAGCGGGCGCATGTGAACTCGAGGGTCACCGGTTACGGGTGCCCCGACGAGTTCGTCCAACGGCAGTTGATGAGCGCGGGCCAGCCGGAGCAGGAGTTCGAGGGTGGGTCGGCGCCCACCGGACTCCAGACGGGACAGCGTGCTGACAGAGATTCCGGTGGCCTCGGACACCTGGGCCAAGGTCGCCCCCCGCTGGCGTCGAATCTCCTTGAGACGTGGACCAACTGCATCGAGCACCCCCTCGAGGCCCTGCGCATCAGCGGTTACGGCGGCATCGTCGGTCATGGAGATGACCTTGCCATTACGGCAACGATGTTTGCCACTATTTCCCGGGGTGGGTGACAGTCGTTCTCGAAGTTCGGAACGAAACAAGCACTAACGAAACAGGGAGGAACCTGTGGCGAACACCTACGACGTGGCGATAATCGGCGGCGGAGCTGCGGGGCTCGGGGCGGCGCTCAGCCTCGCACGAGCGCGGCGGTCCGTGCTCGTGATCGATGCCGGCTCGCCGCGAAACGCGCCCGCGGGACACATGCACAACTACCTGGGCCGCGAGGGCACACCGCCCACCGAGCTCCTGGCCGTCGGCCGCGGCGAGGTCGAGTCGTACGGCGGTGAGGTGACCACCGGAACCGCCGTCTCGGCACACGATCGCGGCGACGGCACCTTCCGCGTGGAGCTCGAGGACGGCCAGACCGTACTGTCGCGCCGGCTGCTGGTGACCACCGGGCTGGTGGACGAGCTCCCCGACGTACCGGGTCTCGCAGACCGGTGGGGTCGCGACGTACTTCACTGCCCGTACTGCCACGGGTGGGAGGTCAGGGATCAGCCGATCGGGATCCTGGCCACCGGACCACTCGCAGTGCACCAGGCGCTGCTGTGGCGGCAATGGAGTGACGACGTGACGCTTCTCCTGCACACCGGTCCCGAACCCACCGAGGACGAGTACGAGCAACTCGCCGCCCGCAACATCGGCGTGGTCGACGGGAAGGTGGCCGGCCTCGAGGTGTCCGGTGACCGCCTCACCGGGGCGACCCTGTCCGACGGTCACACCGTTCCACTGCGGGCTGTCGTGGTCGCTACCGAATTGGCGCCGCGCGCCGGCGTCCTGTCGAGCCTAGGGATCGAGCCCACCCCCGTGGAGATGGGCGGGCACGTGATCGGCAGCCAGATTCCCGCCGATCCGACCGGCGCCACCGCTGTTCCTGGCGTGTGGGTCGCCGGCAACGTCGCCGACGTGCGTGCCCAGGTGATCGTCGCAGCCGCCGCCGGACTGAACGCGGCCGCGATGATCAACGCAGATCTCGTGGCCGACGATACGAGGCGGGCGGTCGCCGCCCGCAGTGCACGCTGACGTCAGTCGACCCGGCCACCGTGGGGGTGGCCGGGTCGAACCGCGCGCGACGACTGAGTCAGATGTCCCGGGCTGCAGGTGCAGGGCTACATGTCCAGGCCGAGATCGAGCACCGTCACCGAGTGTGTGAGGGCACCGACGGCCAGGTAGTCCACACCGGTGGCGGCGAAGTCCGCCGCGACGTCGAGCGTCAGACCCCCCGACGACTCCAGTCGGGTGCGCGGGGAGACCGTATCCCGGCGCTGCACCGCGGTCTGCGTCTGCCACAGCGGAAAGTTGTCCAGCAGAACCAGGTCGACCCCCTCGGCCAGCACCTCGTCGAGTTGGGTGAGCGTGTCGACCTCGACCTCGCACTCGATGTCCGGTGCGCTCGCGCGCACCGCGCGAAGTGCGCCGACCACGGAACCGGCCGCAGCCACGTGATTGTCCTTGATGAGGGCGGCGTCCCCGAGACCCATCCGGTGGTTTTCGCCGCCGCCGACACGCACCGCATACTTTTGCAGCCCCCGCAGACCAGGCAGGGTCTTACGGCTGTCCCGGATCTTGCACTTCGTCCCCTCGACCGCGTCGACCCACGCCGCGGTGGTAGTGGCGATGCCCGACAGGTGGCACATCAGATTCAGCATCGTGCGCTCGGCGGTGAGCAACCCCCGAGTCGGAGCGTTGACGGTGAGCACCGCGTCGCCCAGATGCACGCGCGCACCGTCCGCGACGCGGTCGACGACCTCGTAGTTGCCGCTGCCGATCACCTCGTCGAGCACCATCAGGCCCACGTCGATTCCCGCGACGGTACCGGCCGAGCGAGACACCACCGATGCCTTCGCGACCGCCCCCTCGGGGACCGTCGCGACCGACGTGATGTCGGGCCCGTACCGCAGATCCTCGTCGAGCGCTCTACGCACCAACTCGAGCGTCTCCTGCGGATCAGGCCGGTCGTTCGTGCTCATCGTGCTCCTGTCGCCTGCATCTCGGGTACTTCCAGTTCACCGTCGCGTCCGATGTGCACCGGGATACTGCGACGGAACTTGTCCGACGTCTCCGGGTAGTCGGCACGCGCATGGCATCCGCGGCTCTCCTTCCGCACCGACGCCGCCAACACGAGCGCCGACGCCACTACGGTCAGCGCCGTGTCCTCGAGCGCCCGCCCGTTCCCTGCGACCACGACTTCACTGCCCTTTAGTTCGGTTGCAGCACTGTCGATCCCGTCACCGTCACGGACAACGGAGGCATGTGCGGTCATGAGTTCCTGCACACGTTCGCGCGGCGCCCGTTGCCGGAACGGCAGCAACAGATCGTCGGCCTCGACGGGCAGTCCGGAACGTTCGGCGGCGGCAATGCCGACGCGCTCGCCTACCACGAGCCCCTCGAGCAAGCTGTTGGACGCCAACCGGTTCGCACCGTGCAGACCCGTTCGGGCTACCTCCCCCACCGCGTACAGCCCCGGTACCGCGGTACGCCCGTGCACGTCCGTGGCGACACCGCCGCACGAGTAGTGCGCCGCCGGCGCCACCGGAATCAACTGGTCGGCCGGATCGATACCCGCTGCAAGGCATGACGCGGTGACCGTCGGGAATCGCGTCGCGAATCCCGACAGGTGCCGCGCATCGAGATACACGTGATCGGCCCCGGTCTCCCCCAGTCGGTGGGCGATCGCCCGTGACACGACGTCGCGGGGAGCCAGATCACCCTTCGGGTGCACGCCTTCGGTAACCGCCCGCCCCTCCCCGTCGACGAGCCGGGCACCCTCACCGCGTACGGCCTCACTGATGAGCGGACGCCGACCGACCGCGCCGGGAGCGAACAGCACAGTGGGATGGAACTGGACGAACTCGAGGTCGACGACCGTGGCACCGGCCTCGAGTGCCAGCGCGATCCCGTCGCCGCTCGACCCCTCCGGATTGGTGCTGCTCGAGTACAGCTGACCGAGCCCACCCGTCGCCAGCGCCACAGCGGGAGCATGAATGACCCCGAGCCCCTTGTCGGACACCACGATCAACCCGGTCACGCCACGCCGATCGGTCGTCACCCGGGCCGCCGCTGCGCCGAACAGAACCGGCATCCCGACTGCGTTGAGAGCTCGCTGCACCTCGGCGCCGGTGGCGTCACCCCCGGCGTGAACGATCCGCCGGGTGCTGTGCCCACCCTCGCGGGTGCGTAGCACGCCGCCGTCGGCGCCGACGTCGAACACGGCGCCCAACGTCGTCAACGCGGCGAGCGCCTCCCGGCCGGCCGACACGATCGACCTGACGGCGACCTCGTCGCAGAGGCCGGCGCCCGCGACGCAGGTGTCGCCGGTATGCGAGTCGACGGAATCGACTCGCGGATCTCCGACGACGGCGATGCCACCCTGGGCGTACTGGGTGGCGGTGTCGGTCGGGCCGCCCTTGCTCACCACGAGCACCCTGAGTCCACGCTCGGCGGCGGATCGCGCCGCGGTCAGCCCGGCCACTCCGCTGCCGACGACGACCAGATCCGCGCGCGCCTCCCACGCGACGCCGCCATCCCGGGGAGCAGCGACCATTACTCGCCGCCGCCGGGGTTTCCGATCTCGATCATGCGCTGCACGGACTTTCGCGCCCGCTCGGCGACGTCAGGGGCGACGTCGACCTCGTCCTTACCCTCGACGAGGCAGCGCAGCAGCGCGGCCGGCGTGATCATCTTCATGTAGGGGCACGATGCACGGTCGTTGACGGCCTGGAAGTCGATACCCGGCGCGGCCTTGCGCAGCTGGTGCAACATGCCGACCTCGGTGGCGACGAGGACCTGGTTCGCACCGCTCTGACGGGCGGCGTCGAGCATGCCGCCGGTCGAGAGGATCTTGACCTTCTCCTCGGGCACGAAGCCCTCCCCGGCGAGATAGAGCGCCGACGTCGCGCACCCGCACTCGGGGTGGACGAACAGTTCCGCATCCGGATGCGACCGTGACTTGGCGGTGAGCTCGTCACCGTTGATGCCAGCATGGACGTGGCATTCACCAGCCCAGATCTGCATGTTCTCCCGGCCGGTGACGCGCTTGACGTGTGCACCGAGGAACTGGTCGGGCAGGAACAACACTTCGCGGTCGGGATCGATCGAGGCGACGACGTCGACGGCGTTGGACGACGTGCAGCAGATGTCGGTCAGGCCTTTGACCTCTGCGGTGGTGTTGACGTAGGACACCACGAGCGCGTCGGGGTGCTCGGCCTTCCACTCTCGCAGCTGGTCGGCGTTGATCGAGTCGGCGAGCGAGCACCCGGCCCGCTCGTCCGGGATCAGGACGGTCTTCTCCGGGCTGAGGATCTTGGCGGTCTCGGCCATGAAGTGAACTCCGCAGAAGACGATGGCGTCCTCCGGGGCCTCGGCAGCGATCCGCGACAGCGCGAGCGAGTCACCGACGTGGTCCGCGACGTCCTGGATCTCGGGCAGCTGGTAGTTGTGCGCCAGGAGGGTCGCACCCCGCTCCTTCGCCAGGCTCCGCACCTCGGCCGCCCACTCGGGTCCGGCTGAGACGCCGGTGTACCCACCGGGTCCGTCGTGGATCGTCCGGGTAGCACTCGCCCACAACGTCGACGTCATGGCGCCTCCTTCTTTCGGAGCTCCTCGACAGCTCCGTCAATACAACCCGGGCTGACTGGCCCGAATTTACGAAATCCAGGTTTTCGACTTAGAATCGAAAACATGCCACATGGTAACACCGTCCACGAAGTGCTCACCGCGGTGTTCCAGGTTCGGGCCACGGTGAGCCCCGTCACCGCAGGTGACCGCCTTCTCGAGCCGAACGGGTGCCAAACGAACGAACTAATGGTGCTCCTGTGGCAACGCGCCCTCGATCCGCAGAAGGGCACCTGGTCGCTGCCGGGGGGAACTCTCGGCGACGACGAAAACCTCGAGACGTCGGCCCGTCGTCAACTGGCCGAGAAAGTCGACGTTCGCGAGGTGGCGCACCTCGAGCAGCTGTCGGTGTTCAGTGATCCGCATCGGGTCCCCGGCGTCCGCCGGATCGCCTCGACCTACCTCGGCCTCGTTCCCCTGCCAGCCGATCCTCAGATCCCGCCGGATACGGCATGGCATCCGGCCTCCGAGCTACCGCCGATGTCGTTCGACCACGGCACCGTCGTCGAGTACGCACGCATGCGACTTGCCGCGAAGCTGTCCTACACCAACATCGCCTTTGCGCTCGCCCCGGACGAGTTCACGATGTCCACACTCCGTGAACTCTATTGCGCTGCCCTGGGTTACGAAGTGGACACAACCAACCTTCAGCGCGTGCTGACCCGCCGCGGAGTCATCACCGCCACTGGCAACACCGCGCGGTCGGGACGAACCGGCGGCCGTCCCGCGGCGCTCTACCAGTTCACCGACTCGCACCTACGGGTCACCGACGAGTTCGCGGCTCTCCGACCACCTAGCTGACCCCCGAGCGTCGCTGTCCCCTGAGCATCGCTGACCCCTGAGCATCGCTGACCCCTGAGCATCAAGGGCGGCCGTCGGCGTCGACCGTCGGCGATTCATCACCGGTAACCACCTCGTCCCGGTCACCGTGGCCGACTCCGAGGTCGTCGTGTGGGCTCAGCGACACGAGCAGCAAGTAGACCAGTGCCGCAGCGAGAGGTTGCACCACCATGACCATCGGAGTCGACAGCCCCGGCGCCATGGCAACGATCGACCCGACGGACGGGTTGTCTTCCCGCGGAAATCGCAGTCGCGCGACGCCCATCCCGGCGAGTGCGGCCACGCCGGAACCCAGCCCCGATCCCACTACCAGAGCAGCGACCGCGACCGGGCCTCGAGACTTGCGTATCCCCCACACGGCGACAGCAGACAGAACACCGAGTACCAGTCCGATGCCGACGAATATGGCGACGGCGTCGAACCGGTGCAGGCTTTCGGTGGTGAGCACGACACCCTGATCCTCTGCCACGACGAGCAACCGCTCCGCGGGCGCGAGAAACGCCCAGACGATGCCCGAAACCGCCCCTAGTAGCACGAGGGACGACACGAGTCTTGCGGGTGAAAGCAGCAGCCGAGGGCGGTGGGGCGTCGTCACAAGTCGGACGTTACCTGCGCCCGAGCTGGGTCGAGTCGAGCACGCCGTGACGAGAACACTTGGCCCACCACCCGTCCGGGCTGATCTGGACAACCATCCGGCGTCCGCACTGCTCGCAGAACCTGGGAGGTTCGAGGCCCAACCGCGCCGCCGCCGGCGTGGAGTCGCCCACCCCGGCGACCACTCGGCGGCCGGTAAACGGGTTGTAGCGCTCCTCTGCCATCGCCGTCACGCTCACAGCGTTGCGTTGAGTGCCTTGATCGGCATCTCGAGATCGACCAGCAGATCGAGGTCGTTCTCCGCGGGTCGGCCGAGGGTGGTCAGATAGTTGCCCACGATGACGGCATTGATACCGCCGAGGATGCCCTGCTTGGCTCCGAGATCGCCGAGGGTGATCTCGCGACCACCCGCGAAGCGCAGCATCGTGCGCGGCAGCGCGAGGCGGAACGCGGCGACGGCCTTGAGAGCCTCGCTCGCGGGCAGCACCTCGAGGTCACCGAACGGGGTGCCCGGGCGCGGGTTGAGGAAATTCAGCGGCACCTCGTCCGGTTCGAGCGCCGCCAGGTTGGCGGCGAACTCGGCCCGCTGCTCGAGGGTCTCCCCCATGCCGAGGATGCCGCCGCAGCACACCTCCATGCCGGCTTCGCGCACCATGCGCAGGGTGTCCCAGCGCTCGTCCCAGGTGTGGGTGGTGACGACGTTCGGGAAGTACGACTCGGCCGTTTCGAGGTTGTGGTTGTAGCGGTGCACTCCCATAGCGGCGAGCTGGTCGACCTGCTCCTGGGTGAGCATCCCGAGCGAGCACGCGATCTGGATGTCGACCTCGTTGCGGATCGCTTCGATGCCGGCCGCAACCTGTGCAAGCAGCTTCTCGTCGGGACCACGAACCGCGGCGACGATGCAGAACTCGGTGGCGCCGGTCTTGGCGGTCTGCTTCGCCGCCTCGACCAGGCTGGGGATGTCCAGCCATGCCGAGCGGACCGGCGACTGGAACAGGCCGGACTGCGAGCAGAAATGGCAGTCCTCGGGGCAACCGCCGGTCTTGAGGCTGATGATGCCCTCGACCTCCACCTCGGGGCCGCACCACTTCATGCGCACGTCGTGGGCGAGCGCGAGCAAGTCCTCGAGTCGGTCGTCGCCGAGGCGCAGGACCTCGAGGACCTGTTCCTGATTCAGCGCCTCGCCACGCTCTAGAACCTGGTCACGGGCGATTGCGAGAATGTCGGGGGCCTGGGTCACTGCAACTCCTAGGATGGGCGGCACAAACCTGAACGCCGTACAACTTGAACGGCGTTCACGTTAGAACCGTGCTGAACTAGTGTCAAAGTCGGAAGCCGCTGTGGCCGCCCCAGCCGAGCGGACGACACAGCGGAGCGGACAACACGGCCGAGCAGACACACGTGAGGAGAAGGTCGGTGCAGCTACGACGCAGTGACGTCCTCGACGGCGCGATGGCGATCCTCGACAAGTACGGACTCGCCGACCTGACGATGCGCCGACTCGCTACCTCGCTGGGTGTCCAACCCGGAGCCCTGTACTGGCATTTCCCGAACAAGCAGACCCTGCTTGGCGCCATGGCCGACCGGATACTCGTCGGCGTCGACGGCCCGGTGACGTCGGAGCGGTGGGACGACGGTATTGCCGAACTCGCCCACCGACTACGCGACGCCCTGCTTTCCCATCGGGACGGGGCTGAGTTGGTGGCCGCCACCTACGCCTCCCGCATGACGTCGAACCTCGCCCGGGAGGGCTTCGTCGGCGCCGGTGTCCGGGCGGGCCTGCCGCGGCCCTACGCCGAGTTGGCGGCGTACACCCTGCTGTATTTCGTCCTCGGTCACACCGTCGACGAGCAGTCGCGGGCCCAGATGGAGGCGGTGGGTGCACTCACCCGCACTCCCGCCTCACCCGACACCGAAACCGCCGCCGATCTCGGCTCGGACCAGGACCTCCTCGACGGTGATCCGCGGGTCCGGTTCGACTTCGGCCTGGCGCTGTTCATCGATGGCATGCGGGCCCGTGCGGGCCTTCCCGCCACACGCGCCTGACCCACGAACGTCTCGGTCAGCCGTCTCGATCAGCCCGTAGGGGGCGCGGAGGCAGGGACCTCGATCGATCCCACGGGTCCGCCCCCCGACTCCCCGACTGCAAGCGCAGACTCCCCGACGGCAAGAGCAGACTCCCCGACTGCAGGAGTGGGCTCTCTGACTGTAGGAGCGACGGTGCACCCCTGCATCGTCCGGTCGGCGGCATCTGCGACGACATCGGCGATTGCGCGGGCCCGCCGTAGCGCCCTGCGCTGACGCCGGGCCCCGGATCCCTCCACGATCCGCTTCCTCAGGCCCGCCACGACAGCGGTGCGAGTGCCGTTCTCCTCGAGTGCGTCCTGGATACTCTCGACCATCTTCTCGACCAGGACGCGGGCGGGAACACACCGGGCCGAGAACGGATCGACACCCAAGCCTTCGAGCCCGTCACGGGCAGCCCGCCAGTAGGCGGCCTCCAACTGCTGTTCCGGCACTCTCGTCACGGGGAGCCCCTCGGCGGCGTCACGAAGTGCCGCGACCACGAGTCCCTGCACCAGTAGCGCCAGCAGCACCGTCTCGTCGGCAGTCGCCGGCACATCGCTCACCCGGATCTCGACGGTCGGATAGCGGCCGGACGGGCGGACGTCCCAATAGACCATTCGCTCGTCGAGAATCGCACCGCAGTCGATCATCGACATCACCACGCGGTCGTACTCCTGCGCGTCGGCGAACACTGGTGGCGGCCCCGTGGCCGGCCACCGCCTCCACAAGATCGATCTCCAACTGGCGCACCCGGTGTCCGCCCCATAGTGAATCGGCGAGTTCGCGGTGAGCGCCAGCAGCGACGGCAGCCACGGCCGCAACCGGTTGCCGACCTGTATCGCGGCGTCACGGTCGGGCACCGCGACATGGACGTGGCAGCCACAGATGCCGTGTTGGCGAGCCAGTATCCCGAACTGGCGCTCCATGGCCCGGTATCGGGGAACGTCGCTGACCTCCTGTTCCGGCGGACCCGTTACCGGTACACCGACCGCCACCGGCCGACACTCTCGCTGCCTGGCAGCTTCCGCCAGACCAGAGCGCAATGCGATCAGCTCACGGCGCAGGTCGTCCACTCCTCGACATACCCCGGTCGCGGTCTCGACCTGACACGCGCCCAACTCGGGCTGGAGATCAATCCCGATCCGTTTCGCCTCGGCGCCGACGGCTTCGTTCTCCATTCGGAGTCGCCCGGTCACGGGGTCGACAAGGAGGAACTCTTCCTCTACACCGATCGTCGGGGAATTCGCGCGTTCCGACACAGTGGGCCTCCGTCGGCATTATCGGGCGGGCCATCCACAGTACCCCCACGAAATGACGGGCCACCCTCTCCGCGAGCGACACCTTCTCCACCATGATCGTTGATTCGACTCCACCACAACGCACTTGGCCTCGTCCGCAGATGCAGCCACAGCCGATCTGCGGGGACAGCGCGCCGCGGAGCGGACCAGCCTTCCGGCGTCTCGATCCGTGGCGCCGCCACGCCTCACGGTCAAATGCGCGTGAGCGCGGTCACCTGCACGCACAATGAACAACACAGACACCGGGCTTCAGGGCAACGGGGGTGGCACGATGATCGGACGGCTCGTCGGCGCGTCAGTTCTTGCAATCGGGTTGGCCCTGGGCGCGGTGCCCGCGGCAGCGGCGCCCACCAGTTCGGCACCCGGCACCGTGGTCGAAGCGGTCGAACTGGACAGCGCGATGTGGATACCCGGCACCGCCCGCGCCACCAAGGTGACCTACTGGACCACCGGCCCACTCGACCAGCCGGCCCTGAGCAGCGGCGCGGTGTTCATGCCTTCCGGTACGCCCCCACCCGATGGTTGGCCGGTGATCTCATGGGCCCACGGCACGGTGGGGATCGCCGACCGCTGCGCGCCCTCCATCGCCGGAACGTACGGCCGCTCCTATCTCGCTCATTGGTTGTCGGAGGGATACGCGATCGTCGCGACCGACTACCTCGGGCTGGGAACCCCGGGTGTGCATCCCTATCTCGACGGCAAGTCTGCCGCGCACAGCGTGACGGACATGGTGCGCGCGGGTCGCGCAGTCGAGCCGAGCCTGTCGCCACGCTGGGTGGCGCTCGGCCAGTCACAGGGCGGACATGCCGCGATGGTGACGGCGGCTCGCGCGACGACATACGCGCCGGAACTGGACTTCCTGGGCGCCGTCGCCACCGGCACTCCGGCGAACCTCGAGACCCTCGCCCCGTTGGTGGGACCGGACTTCCCGCAGCTCCCGTTCACCGGCACCACGGTCTTCGTTTCCTTCATCCTCGCCGGACTACGAGCGGCACGCCCTGATCTCGATGTCAACGGCTACCTGTCCGACGTCGGCCGCGCCGCAGTCGACGCCGCCGAGTCCGAGTGCTACGCCGACATGGCCCCCGTGCTAGAGGACGTCTCCATCGGTGACCTCGTGGTCCGCGACGTCGACGATCCGGCCATGCTGGCGGCGCTCGACGACATGCTCGCGGTACCCGTGAGCGGGTACGACCGCCCCGTGTTCCTCGGCCACGGCATGACGGACTTGATGGTGCCGGCACCACTGGCCCTGAAGCTGGCCGCCGACCTGGCAATCAACCGGCAACCGGTCACGTTCCGGAGGTATCCGGGCGGCCATCTCGAGACGCAGCTCGACGCGCTACCGGACGCCACCGCCTTCGTGGGTGACCTTTTCGAGTGTCCACCCGGCGAATACAACTGCGCTCAGTCCTCGCTCAGTGGCAGCAGCGGCTGAACAGTCAGCCACCTGGCGGCCGAGTGACGAACGGGCGAGGTCAGAACCAGATGCCGATCTCGGCCAGTCGCGTCCGCAGACGCTTCAGATGTCCACCCGGCCAGTACACCTGCCCGCAGTCGTAGCAACGGCTGAACAGTCTGTGCTCGCGTAGCACGCCGACGGGTACGCGGGCCCGGGCCATCGCGGGCGCCGCGGGACCAATCAGCCCGTTGCAGCGTGCACATCGGGTGAGCGGGGCGATGCGCTCGAGCAGCTGGAACCGGTCGATCACCTCGCGCAGTTGGAGTCTGGGGTCGGTCTCGTGCAGGAAGGCGCCGTGAACGAGGGCAGCGCGTTCGAGCAAGCCGACGTCGCGCGTGAGAAGGGTTCGGCTCTCGTCCCGCGACAACGCGAGAAGCTCGTCGTCGGAACGGTCGTTCGTATAGGCGGTATCGAAACCCAGTAGCCGCAGGTAGCGAGCGAGCCGGCCGAGATGAACGTCGAGCACGAACCGTGGTTCCGGCAAAGGTGGACGCAGCGGGGCGATGTCGCCCAGCCCCAGGGACCGGAAGGTGGGGTAGACGGCAACTCGTTCACCACCGGAGAGTCGGCGGTCGAACCCGACGGGTTCACCGTCGACGATGATCAGGTCGACCTCGGTGTGGGGAACACCGAGCGATTCGATCCGATCCTTGACCGACGGTGAACCGTCGAACTCGTGCGGGATACTCCGTCGCCTCAGCCGGGGCTGCAGGAAGTCGTTCAGCTCCCCGTAGATCCGGAACTCGCATCGGTGACGATCCATGCTCCGGTCACCACTTGCCGTGAAGCGAAGAAGCCGGATGCGTACATACCTGCGCCACATCCACTCCGCGAAGCCCCGAACTCCTAGGGGCGGGTGAGGATCTCGAGGTTGTGACCGGCCGGATCACGAAAATAGACACCGCGACCGCCGTTATTCCTGTTGATCTCGCCCGGTTGGGTGTTGTGGGGATCCGCCCAGTGCTCCAACCCTCGCTCGAGTATGCGCCCGTAGATGACGTCGAAATCCTCCTCGGTCACCTGGAAGGCGTAGTGCTGCGGCAGCACCTCGACCGGCGGATCGGCGAAGTCCAGCGTCACGTCGTTGTCGAGGTGGACGGCCAAGAACGGACCGACGGGAACGGCGTCGGGCAGGCCGAACAGTGTCGTGAGGAAAGACGCGGACACCTGTTTGTCCCGCGCGAGCACGATGGTGTGGTTCAACGAAATGGACATGGATTCCCCTTCGGCTCATCGGACACGGCCATTCAGGTATCGGCCGACGATCGGGCCGATCACCTCGAGCGCGTCCGGCGTCGTCAGCCGGTTGTGTGTCTTGTTCACCGGATGGACCCGGACCGCTCCGGAAACGTATGGTTCCCAAGGTGTTCGGTTCCCCGCCCCCATGTTCGGCGCCCCTGTCTTCGGCGCCCCCGTCTCGTCCACGGCCGCGAAGTACACGAGGTCGCCGTCGAACGCCTCCGGCCGATACTCCTGGCTGAGGTGGACCGTGTGCACGTAGTCGTCGTACAGGCGCCGCACTTCGGCGGCCGTCAGAGTTGCATAGGGGCCACCATCGTCGTGCAGCAACTGCGCCGCACGCTCCGGGGTCAGGTCACCACCGCCCTCGAATTGGTCGACGCCGGCGAACTCGGCGAAGAGCATCCCGAGGCTCGGCGTGAAGGGGGCGCCCGCATTCGGAGTGGACTCGGCCGTCTGGGTGTCGAGCATTATCAGTGCACCGACCTCCTCACCGAGGTTTCGCAGACGCACGGCCATCGCATGGGCGATCGCTCCGCCGACCGAATACCCGAGCAGGTGGTACGGCCCGTGGGGCTGTACCCGTCTGATCAGGTCGACATACCGCTGAGCCAGGTCAGTCAGCGTGGGGGCAGTATCGGCTCCATCGGTCATGCCCGGCGACTGGATCCCGTACACCGCTCTGCCGTCGGAAACGTACGGGATCAGCCCCGCGTAGCATCCGGTCAGTCCGATCGCCGGGTGCACGCAGATCAGGGGCGGCACGCTGTTTCCGGAACGCATGCACACCAACTCGCTGTCCGGCTGCCCGGCTCCGCCACCGGGAAGCGCGACCATGGCGAGTCGCTCGACAGTCGGATGGTCGAAGACGTCCTGCGGGTCGAGCGCGATTCCGGCCTCGCGGGCGCGGGAGACGAACTGAATGACGGTGATCGAGTCTCCGCCCAGAGTGAAGAACGAATCGTCGGCCGCGACCGCCGGCACGTCGAGGACTGCGGCGAACAACTCGGCGAGATGCTCCTCGAGTGGTCCGGATAGGCTCCGCCCCCGTCCCGCGAACGCCGCGAAGTCGGGCTCGGGAAGCGCCTTTCGATCGATCTTGCCGTTCGAGGTGACCGGCAGTTGGTCGAGCACCACGACGGCCGCGGGCACCATGTACGACGGCAGCAACAGGTCGACCTCGTCACGGGTCCGGAGGGGGTCGAGTGCGCATCCGGCTTCCGGAACGACGTACCCGATCAATCGGTCGTCGGCGCTGGGATCGTAGCGGCGCGACGTGACCACCGCCCGCGCAACCCCATCGCACCGCATGAGAGCGGATTCGATCTCCCCGAGCTCGATGCGGAAGCCATGCACCTGAACCTGGAAATCGCTGCGTCCCAGGAACTCGAGTCGACCGTCGGTCGCGTGACGTCCGAGGTCGCCGGTGCGGTACATGCGTCGCCCGTCACCTCCGGGTGCCGCGACGAAACGCGACGCCGTCAGACCCGGACGGCCGACGTACCCACGCGCGACCTCGTCACCGGACACGTAGATCTCGCCGACCACCCCGGCGGGCACGGGGTGCAGGCGCGGATCCAGGACGTCGACCCGGACCCCGGGGAGCGGTGCGCCGATCACCGACGCCGACGTCCGCGAGAGCGTCGCTCGTTCGAGGACGAAGTCGGTGTCGATCACGGTGGCCTCGGTGACCCCGTACATCTCGACCACCTGGTCGGCGTCCGGTGGTCTGCGTGAGTACCAGTCCTGGACTCGTTCGAGCGCGAGTTCCTCGCCGCCGACGAAGACGTACCTCAGTGGAAGGTCCTCGCTGGTCGCGTGGTCGACCAACTGGTAGAACGACGCGGGCGTCTGGTTGAGCACGGTGACCGACTCGCGGCGCAGCAGGTCGACGAAATGGTCGGGCGACCGGGCGACCATCGGATCCACGATCACCGTGGACGCACCGGTGGACAACGGACCCCACACCTCCCACACCGACACGTCGAACGCGAACGAGTGGAAGAGTGTCCAGGTGTCGGAGGGCCGGAGATCGAACTCGGCGTGCGCGTTCGCGAGCAGCGCCACGGCGCTGCGGTGCGACACCAGGACCCCCTTGGGCCTGCCGGTGGAGCCGGACGTGTAGATGACGTATGCGGCGCTGTCCGGCCGCGGCGCCACGAGGAAGTCGGCCGATGTCGACGCCTCCGACTGCATGGCGAGTTCGACACGGAACCCCGGGTCGTCGAGCGCGAGGATCGGCGACTCGATCGTGCGGAACAACCCCCGCGTGGCGGTGGTCGTCAGTACACAGGCGGGTGCGGCCTCGTCGAGCACGAACGCGATGCGCTCAGGTGGCGAGCCGAGATCGATCGGCAGATAGGCCGCGCCGGCGAGGGTGGTTGCGACTATCGCAACTATCATGTCGACGGATCGCGGTAAGGCCAGCGCCACAATGGATTCGGCGGCAACGCCCCGGGCGGCCAACAGCGACGCGAGCCGTCTGGCATCGCTGTCGAGCTGTGCGTACGTCACCCGGGTCTGCCCGTCCACCACTGCCACCGAATCCGGGCACTCGGCGACGGCGCGGCGGAACATGGTCGCGAGAGTCGCGCCCGATGCGTCCTCTCCGACCGCACTCTCGGTGATCGCTGCCAGTTCGGCGGCGGTGAGCAGCCCGATGTCCCCGACCGGACCTCGTGGGTCGTTTGCGCCTGCGTCGAGGATCCGGCGTAGCCGGTCGGCGAATCCTTCGACTGTCGCCCGGTCCCACAGATCGGTCGCATATGTGAGTTCGAGGCGCATCCCAGCGGGTCCACCGTCCGGTGTGAAGGACTCCGACACGCTCAGCTGCAGATCGAACTTGGAGACGCCGATGTCGTGGTCGATCGTTTCGACCTCCAACCCGGGAAGACGCAGGTAGCCGGACATGTCGGTGCGGTACTCGACGAGCACCTGGAACAGCGGGGCGTGCGACGTCGAGCGGGCTGGTGCCAGTTCGTCGACCAGGCGCTCGAAGGGGATATCCGTGCGGGAGAACGCCGCCAGGTCGACCTCGCGGACGGTGCTGAGCAGGGCTTCGAATCCCGAGCCGGGGTCGATCGGCGTCCGGAGCACGAGGGTACCGACGAACATGCCGACCACGTCGTCGAGACCGGCCTCGCCACGCCCCGACACCGGAGTCCCGATCACGATGTCGTCGCTGCTCGACAACCGCGCGACGAGTACCGCCAGCGCCGTGTGCGCAATCATGAACATGGTTGCGTTTGCGTGCCGGGCAAGCTCTGCCAGTTGTGTGTGGGTACGGGCATCGACGTCGAACCCGACGATGCCCCCCTGAAAGGACTGCCGGGCCGGACGCGGACGGTCGGTGGGCAGCGGGACGATCTCGGGTATGCCGGCGAGGTTCGCACGCCAGAACTCGAGCTGTTGGCGGTACATCGAGTCGGGATCGTCGGGGTCGCCGAGAAGGTCGTGCTGCCAAAGAGTGAAGTCGACGTACTGGACCGCCGGTGGCGCCCACTGTGGTGCCCGCCCCTGTCGACGGCTTTCGTAGGCGCGCACCACATCCCGAGCGAGCGTCGCCATCGAGAATCCGTCGGCGGTGATGTGGTGAGCGACGACCACCAGGACGTGGTCCGTTCCGGAGACCCGCAGCAGTTGTGCCCGCAGCGGAACCTCTCGGCTCACGTCGAATCCCGTCGACGCGAACTGCTCGAGATGCCCGGGAACGTCGGCGCCGGGCACCGTCACCAGCTCGGTCCGTGGGATGTCTTCGGGGTCGACTATCAGCTGGGTGGGGCTGCCGTCGACCACCGGGTACATCGTGCGCAGGGTCGAATGGCGGACAACGACGTCGCCGACCGAGGCGATCAGTGCCTGCTCGTCGAGATCGCCGCGCAGCCGCACGGCCATGACGATGTTGTAGGCCGGCGACGCGGTGTCGAGCTGGTTGATCGACCACATCCGCAGCTGCGCCGACGACACCGGCAGCACCTCGGGCCAGTCGTAGGGCCGCAGCACCGGACGGTGCACGTCCCCGCTACCGAGACGTATCCGCGCGGCGAGGGTTCGGACGGTGGGCGCTTCGAAGATCGCACGGACGTCCAGGTCGGCATCGAGCGCCGCGTCGAGTCGTCGTGTGACCCGGGTGGCCATGAGCGAGTTCCCGCCCAGATCGAAGAAGCTGTCGTCCGGTCCGATCCGATCGATACCGAGTACGGCGCGCAGATGTTCTGCAACGATCTCCTCGACCGGCGTGAGCACCGCAACGCCGTTGACGTCGACGAGGCTCGGAAAATCGGGTGCCGGCAGAGCCTTCCGGTCGAGCTTGCCCGATGGCATCATCGGCACCTCACGGATCGGCACGATCAATGCCGGGACCATGTGCGAGGGCAGCCGATCCGTGAGATGACGGATCAATTCGCCAGGATCGATTGCCGGATCGTCACCGCGAACGTAGGAGACGAGCACGGTCTCTCCCGACGGCGCCGTTCGGCCGAGGGTGGCGGCGAACTCGACACTCGGGTGGTCCATCAGGGCCGCATCTATCTCGCCCAATTCGATCCGGAAGCCGCGCACCTTGACCTGGAAGTCGTTACGACCCATGTATTCGATCGTCAGGTCGTCGCGCCACCGGACGATGTCACCGGTTCGGTACAGCCGGTCGCCGGGAATCGTTCCCTCATCTGCTTCGGTCGGGTGCTCGGTCGCGGCGACGAACGGGTTCGCGACGAAGCGTGCGGCGGTGAGCCCGGGGCGCCGGCGGTAGCTGCGGGCGAGAGCCGGTCCGCCGAGGTACAACTCCCCCGGCATCCCGATCGGCACGGGCTGCAGGCGGGCATCGAGCACCACTTGGACGAATCCGGGCGCCGGCCCGCCGATCGTGACGGGGTCGTCGGGCGCGAGAGGGGGGCTGATGCTGGACATCACCGTGCTCTCGGTGGGCCCGTACCCGTTGACCAGTCTGCGCCCACGGGCCCATCGTCCCACCAGTTCCGGAGGACAAGCCTCACCCGCGACCACGACCGACCGCAATCCGTCCAGGCCCTCGGGGCGCAGGGACCCGAGGAGGCTGGGGGTGAAGAACGCGTGGGTTATCCCTTGGTCGGCGAGCCCACGCGCCAGATCCTCGCCTCCGTAGACGTCCGGGGGCGCGATCACCAGACGTGCACCCGATCCGAATGCCATGACCATCTCGAACATTGAGGCGTCGAAGCTCGGTGAGGCGAACTGCGAGACGACGGCATCCGAGGTCACGGCGAGAAGTTCACGTTCCGACGCGACAAGATTCCCAAGCCCCCGATGTGTGACGACGACGCCCTTGGGAATGCCCGTCGAACCCGAGGTGTAGATCAGGTAGGCAGGGTTGTCGATCCGCAGGGGCGCGCGACGATCCGCGTCGGTGATCGGCCGCGCCGGGTACCTCGAACACTCGGTCCGATAGGTGTCGGAGTCGAGAGCGCGCCAGGACACTCCGGCGGCACTGCCGGACAGTTGTTCTCGCCACCGCTCGACGGTCAGGCCCACTCGTGCTTCGGAATCCCCCAGCATGTGATCGATTCGCTCGAGCGGGTACGTCGGGTCCACCGGCACGAACGCGGCCCCCGTCTTCGCGACCGCCCAGACCGCCTCGACGAACTCGATCGAGCGAGTCAGGCCCAGAGCCACGACATCTTCGGGACCGACGCCCTCCTCGATCAGTTGTCGCGCCATCCTTGTGGAACGCTCGTCGAGTTCGCGGTACGTGAGCGTTCGGATCGAACCTGACTGGCACGACAGCGCCACCGCATCCGGATCGATCCGAGCCGCGTCCTCCAGGATCCCGGGCAGCGTCCGGTGCCGTCGTCCAGGCCGGCCGCGGACCGGGGCCAGGCGACGGTAGTCCGCATCCGGCAACAGCACCAGTTCCGCCAACGTCTGATCCGTATCGGCAGCGATCGCGTGCAGCACGCGCTCGAGACGGGTTGCGACGGCGTCGACCTCTTGCGCATCGAAGAGTGCGGGCGCGTAGTCGATGCGGATCTGCAACCCGCCGTCGACCATCGCGGCGAGCGCGAACGGGTAATGCGTGGCGTCATTGACCGCGATGTCCGAAACCCGTAGGCCGGCAATGTCGGTGTCGGGGGTCAGGCCGCCGCGGTCGATCGGGTACGACTCGAATACTGTGATGGTGTCGAACAGTCCCGAAGACCCGATCGCGCTCTCGATGTCGGCGAGACCTAGGTGTTCGTGATCGAGCAGCGCTGCCTGGTCAGCGTGTACGCGATCGAGCAACTCCCCCAATGTGTCGGCCGGGCGGAGGGTCACCCGGATCGGGATCGTGTTGATGAACAACCCGACCATGTCCTCGATGCCATTGATCTGGGGAGGCCGACCCGAGACGATCGCGCCGAAGACGACGTCGTCCCGTCTCGTCCATGCCCCCAACACGATTGCCCATGCGGCCCGCACGATCGTGCTGAGCGTGACGCCGCGCTCGCGGGCGACGGTGTCGAGTCGGGCCGTCTCCGTCTCGGTGAAGTGCAGTCGATCGGCCCGCGGCACGGTGGGCAACAGTCGGCCGCGTCCGGACGGTGCGAGCAGGGTCGGCTCGTCGATGTCGGCCAAGGCGTCCACCCAGCGCTTGGTCGACGTCTCGAGGTCGATCGTTCCCAGCCAGGCCAGATAGTTCGCGAACGACGCCGAGACCGGAACAGTCCGGAAATCCTCCGCTGCGTAGAGCTCCAACAGCTCACGCACCAGCAGCGGCATCGACCATCCGTCGAGCAGGATGTGATGGTAGGTGAGCACGAGTCGGTACCCGTCGTCCCCCATGCGCATCAACAGCGCCCGGAACAGCGGAGCCGTTCCCATGTCGAAACGGCGTGCTCGGTCCTCCGCCAGCACCCTGTCGGCCTCGGCCTCATCACGAAGATCCGCGACCACCCAGGGCAGTTCGGCATGCCGCAGAACCAGCTGCAGCGGATCACCGCCCGGCCCGGTGGTGAACGCGACCCGCAGAATCTCGTGGCGATCCAACAGTTCCTGAAGCGTCCGCCGCATCCGGTCGGCGTCGACGTGCCCGCGCAGGTCCATCGCCAACTGGACCACGTACGGGTCGGCACCCTCGCCCGACATCTCGTTCTGGAACAGCAGTCCAGCTTGCAGCGGCGACAGAGGCCACACCTCGACGATCCCCGGGCACGTCTCCTCGAGACGTTCGATGGCCTCCTGGTCGAGTCGGACCAGCGGGATGTCCGACGGCGTCAGTCCGCCCGCACCTGGCTTCCCGGCCGCGGTTGCAAGCGCGTGACACGCCGATTGCCACAGATCCGTGAGATCGCGGACGTCTGTGGCGTCGAGGATTCCGCTGGGGTACGCGAAGTTCGCACGCACCATCGGGCCCGACGGGGTATCGACTGTGATGAGGTTGATGTCGAGCACCGCCTCCACGGGCATCTCGGGGTCGACCGACGAGCCGAGGTCGCCGAGTTCGTCGACCGGAAGCCAATCGCCGTCCTGACCCTGCGCCACGGCCGTCCGGCCCAGGTAGTTGATGCTGACCTGCGGCTGGGGCAGGTCGTCGAGGGGACTGCCGGAGGCATCGCGCAGGTACCGCAGTGCGCCGTAACCGATCCCGTGGTCGGACACCTCCCGCAGTTGCTCCTTGACGATCTTGAGCGTCTCCACCGCCGCAGGCCGGCCATCGAACGCGGCGTCGACGTCGACACCCGACAGGTCGAGCCGGACCGGATGGGTGGCGGTGAACCAGCCGACGGTGTGGGACAGGTCGGCACCGGGCACCACCTGCTCCTCACGACCGTGCCCCTCGAGCATCACCGGGAAGCTTGTCGCGGGGGTTCCGCGGCGACGACGCCACTGCGCCAGGCTCATCGCCAGCCCGGTGAGGATCGCGTCGTCGATGCTGCCGTGAACGGATTCGGGCACTGTGGTCGACATCGCCACCGTGGCGCTCGGGGGAAGGTCCACCGACAGCGACAAGACGGTGCAGGCGAGGTCACGTCCCGGATCGAGAGCACGGGGGCCGAGCGGCGGATCCGGTTGCTCGAGCACCTCTCGCCAGTATCGGATCTCGGCAGTGTGCTCAGGGCTATCCGCCCGAGCCCATTCGGTGAGTGCGTCCGCCCATGTCCGCATCGACGTGCCGACCGCCGGCAGGTACGGCGCGTCACCTGCGCGCACCTGCTGCCACGCGGATGCCAGATCCGGTAGCAGAATCCGCCAGGACACCCCGTCGACAACGAGGTGGTGGATCACCAGCAGGAGACGACCGGGCCGGTCGGTGCCGCCATCGCACCACACGGCCTGCACCATGCCTCCGGACTCGGGGTCGAGACGATCGGCGGCCTCGTCTCGTGCCGCAGTGAGGACCGCGGCGAGATCGGTCTGCCCCGTCACAGCGATTCTTCGGACCAGATCGGCCGCCACGGTCGACCCCGGTGGCGGAACATCGAATTCGGCTGTTTCCGAATCGAATCGGGCCCGGAGCATGTCGTGGTGGTCGAGTACCGCTTGGAGCGCACTGTCCAGGTCGGCCCGGGTGAGCCCGGCCGGCGCCGTCACGCAGACGGATTGCGACAGTCTCGACCACGGACCACTGCGGCCGAGGAGCCACCGCACGATCGGCGAAGCAGTCACCCTGCCTATACCACCACCGGGCAGTTCCTCGATGGTCGCGGCGGATTCTTCGGCCGGGGTAGCCACGGCCGCCAAGCCCGCCACCGAGAGTCGTTCGAACACGTCGTGAGGTGTGAACGACAGACCGGCCTCCCTGGCCCGCGACACCAACTGGATCGCCATGATCGAGTCGCCGCCCAGCGTGAAGAACGAATCCTCCGCGGAGACCGAGGCAGTGCAGAGAACCTGCGCGAACAGGCCGGCGATGGTCTCCTCGACCGGTCCGGCCGGCGCGCGGCCCGACCCGGCCGACGTGCCGAAGTCCGGTTCCGGCAACGCTTTGCGGTCCACCTTGCCGTTCGCGGTGAGCGGAAGGCGTTCGAGTACCATGACGGCCGCCGGAACCATGTATGGCGCCAGGATCCCCCCGACTTCCGTTCGCACCGCACGAGGGTCGAGGATCACACCCGTCTCCGGCACCACGTACGCGACCAGCCTCGCGGGCTCACCTTCCGCCCGCCGCGCCACCACCACGGCCTGCGCGACGCCGTCGCATGCGACGAGCGCCGATTCGATCTCGCCGGGCTCCACTCGGAATCCGCGCACCTGGACCTGAAAGTCACTGCGGCCGAGGAACGCGAGTCGACCGTCAGTGTCCCATCGAGCGAGATCTCCCGAACGATACATTCGGGTACCGTCGGCGGCGAAGGGATCCGCGATGAACCGTTCGGCCGTCAGCCCGGACCGCCCGCCGTAGCCGCGAGCCACCTGCGGACCACCCGCGTAAATCTCCCCGACCACCCCTACCGGGACCGGCCGGAGCCGGCGATCCAAGAGATACAGCCGGACTCCCGGGAGGCCGCGGCCGACCAGGTTGCCCGGAGTCGCTGCGCGCTCCACATCGATCGGGATTCCCGTGAGGAAGACGGTGGTCTCGGTGATGCCGTAGACGCTGACGAGAGCCGAACCATCGCCCTCATGCCTCTCGAGCCATGGCACCATCCGGTGCTGGTCGTAGTCGTCCCCGCCGACGAGCAGCCGCTGCAGCTCGGTCAGTGGTCGGCCGGCGGCACGCTCGGCGTCGGCGAACTGGAAGAAGGCGGCTGGGGTCTGGCCCAGTACGTTCACGTGTTCGCCCCGCAACAGCTCGACGAACGCGTCCGGCGTGCGAACCGTGTCCTGGTCGACCACGACGAGGGTCCCACCGGAGGTGAGCGCACCCCAGATCTCCCACACGGAGAAGTCGAATGCGTACGAGTGGAACACCGTCCAGACGGCGCCGTCAGCCGTTCCGAACGCCGTCTTGGCACTTTCGAGCAGCGCCGTCGCGGACTGGTGGTTCACCTGAACGCCCTTGGGGCGCCCGGTCGACCCGGAGGTATAGATCGTGTACGCGAGGTGCTCGCCGCCCAGGGGACGCACCCTCTCCGCGTCGGTCACCGCGGTCGTGGACAGCGACTCCAGCATGTTGCCGGTCCCGGGATCATCGAGCACCACCAACGGCCAAGCGCAGCCGTCCAATTCGACCGCCGAGTTCGCCGCGGTCACAACACAAGACACCTTCGCATCAGCGAGCACGTAGTCACGGCGCGACGCCGGCGTGGCCGTCGCGACCGGGACGTATCCCCCGCCCGCGGTGACGATCGCCACCAACGCCACGATCAAATCCGCCGATCGGTCGAGGACGACCCCGACCGATGTCTCCGGACCGACTCCCAGTGTGATGAGATGCCGCGCAAGCCGATTCGCCCGTGTCGTCAACTCGTCGTACGTCAGCCTGTACCCATCGGACACGACAGCAACCCGATCCGGGGTGCGCCGCGCCCACCTGGCGACGAGGGCCGACAGTGTTCTCTGCGCCGGTGTTCTCTGCGCCTCGTAAGCCGGCGTGGCAGGCACGTACCAGTCCGCCAACTGCGCCGCCAGCGCGACGTCGTCGACGATCGGCAGGTCCCCGACCGGGGCGTCGGGGTCGGCGGTCAGCAAACCGTGCAGGAGCCTGCTGAACCGCTCGTAGTGCATGTGCAGGGTCTCATCGTCGTAGAGCTGCGGGTTGGCCTTGAAGTCCAGGCGAATCGGACCCGAAGGGCCGTAGCGATAGACGTTGAAGAGCAAGTCTTCGATCGGCCCGGACGAGACCACCTCGAGCGAGGTCTGTGTCTTGCCCAGCCGCAACTCCGTCGGAAACATCATCAGGTTCAACAGCGGGCCCGCGAATCCGCGACCGGCTCCCCGATCACCGCGGTCCCGTCGCAGCTCTTCGTGTCGATACCGCTGGTGTCGCAATGCGCCGGACAACGCGCCCATCACGTCCGCGACCAGTTCCGAGACGGTCGTGCCGCCGCCGATCGACACCCGCAGTGGCACAACGTTCGCGAGCGTTCCTCCGGACCGTCGCAGGACGGCTGTGGTGCGCGACGAGACGGGCAGGCTCAGGACGATGTCCTCGGCACCGGTGTGGCGGGCGGTATACGCAGCAATCGCTGACGCGACCAGAGCCGCGACGCTCGCGCCGTGCCGTTCCTGAGCATCCTCCAGGGCCGCCGCGGTCTCCGGCGCGAGATATTCGCCGACCTCGCGCCCGAGCGCGTGAGCCGGTGCGGATCGCTCCGCCAGGCTGCACCGTTCGGGCATGCCCGACATCCGCTCGAGCCAGTAGTCGCGGTCGGTGTGCCACCGCTTCGATCCGGTGTAGGCGGCTTCGGCCGCATATACCGAGTCGAGGTCGGATGCGGGGTTCGGTGCCGGCTCGCGTCCCTCGACGGCGGCGTTGTAGAGGTCTGCGGCCCGGTAGAGCATGGACGCGGCCCCGACGCCGTCGAGCGCGACGTGGTGCACACGCGAGTACCAGAAGCATCGGTCATCCGCGATCCGGAGGAGCACGGACACACCGAGACGGTCCCGCACCAGATCGAGCGGGGCCGCCACATCGCATCGCATCCACTCCCGTGCCGCCGACTCGGGGTCCGGCTCGTCACGCAGATCGACAACCCTCGTGTCGGTAACGATTCTCGGGTCGATGATCTGGTGGGGCTGGGAATCCACCAGAACCAGGCGAACCAGGCCCGCGCCGAACTCACGGGCCGCCTGAGAAGTTGCCCGAGACAGTTGTCGGACATCGAGTCGCGCCCCCGTCTCCCGAATATCCACGTACTGCGCGACCAGCATAGGAACGTCTGGGTCGAGTTGCTGGGCGAACCACTGTCCCATCTGCGCGGGCGTGAGCGGGATCGGCCGGGAGTATCCGGCGGTCGGATCATTCAGTTCGGGCAGACTGTCCCCGGCGTCCGTTATGCCGGGCGCCGCATCGACTCGAAATGGCAGTTCCATGAGCAATGGCAGTTCCACGAGCGGGATCGCTGTATGTGCGGCCGCTCGGTCGGACACTTCGGGCGTTCACCCGATACCGACAACTCAGCGGGGACTGTGTTAGCCGATCCTCCGTACGCGAACGCTCGAAGCGCTCCGCGACACGGGAATTGGGTCGATAGTTGTCATTGCACCAACAATACGACGAATCGTTGTTGCGCGGCGAGTGACGATTTTGTGTCGATCACTGTTGTCGATTGCGAGACGCAACGATGAGGAGAAAGAACACGCCCGCGTGCACACCCCGACCGGCGGGAAGGCCCCTGCCCGGTAGGGCGGCCAGCCAACTGCGTCGGCCCCGCGTCAGCCCGATGCTTCTCCCTTGCTGGCTGTTTCTCCCTTCCCGGCCTCGATGGTGCGGGGTGCCTCGGACGCGAGCCGCGTGACCTCGATCCGCCTCGGCTTCGCACGATCGGCAACCGGGATCATCACGGTCAGGACGCCGTTTTCGTAAGTGGCAGAGATGTTCTCGGTATCCACACCGTCACCGAGGGACAGCTGCCGACGATAGGTTCCGCTGAATCGCTCGGACGCGAGCCATTGCACGTGTTCTTCGGACGGCGCACTGCGGTGAGCGGTGAGCGTCAAGGTGCCGTTTTCGACGTTGACATCGACCGATCCGGGATCGACGCCCGGCAGGTCGGCGTGGAGAACATAGTGGTCGCCGACGCGGTAGAGATCCATGGGCATGAACTGTGGGACACGGGACGTGCCCATGGCGTGCGAGAACAGGCTTCGAGTGAGGACATCGACGTCTGTGAAGGGATCGAAGCGCAGCACAGCAATACACCTCCTGAGCATCCACGGTGCCCGCCACCCGGCGGGCAGCAGATCAACTGTGCATTCCAAAATTAGCACTCACCTAGAGCGAGTGCCAACCGATCCGACTGGGGTTCACTGTGTATGAGCGTGCACCAATCCGACTGGCGCACAAGGTCACCGGAACGTCGACGTGGTCAGTGGCCGCCTCGTCGGAACAGCCGGTTGCCGAGCCATACGATCGGGTCGTATCGCTTGCCGACCACCCGCTCCTTCATCGGGATCAGGGCGTTGTCGGTTATGTGGATATCCTCCGGGCACACGTCGGTGCAGCACTTGGTGATGTTGCACAGGCCGAGTCCGAACTCGTCCTGGGCAGCGTCGCGGCGATCAGCGGTATCGAGCGGATGCATCTCGAGCTCGGCGATCCGCATGAGATACCGCGGGCCGGCGAACGCCTCCTCGTTCTCCTCGTGATCACGAATCACATGACATGTGTTCTGACACAGGAAGCACTCGATGCACTTGCGGAACTCCTGCGAGCGCTCCACGTCGGCCTGCTTCATCCGGTACTCCCCCGGCGCCAGCCCGGGCGGCGGGGTGAATGACGGGATCTCGCGGGCCTTGGTGTAGTTGAACGAGACGTCGGTGACGAGGTCACGGATGACCGGAAAGGTGCGCAGCGGCGTCACCGTGACCGTCTCGTCCTCGGCGAACGTCGACATCCGCGTCATACACATCAATCGGGGGCGGCCGTTGATCTCTGCTGAGCATGAGCCGCATTTGCCGGCCTTGCAGTTCCACCGCACGGCCAGATCCGCAGCCAGGGTGGCCTGGATACGGTGGATGATGTCGAGGACGACTTCGCCCTCGTTGACCTCCACCGCGTAGTCCCGCAGGTCACCGGCGGAAGCATCGCCCCGCCATACCCGGAACTTCGCCTCGTAACCCATGTCACGTCGCCCTTCCCGGGTGCCCCTCCAACTCGGCATCCGTGTAGTACTTCTCCAGTTCGTCGACTTCGAACAGTCCCAGCAGGTCCGAACGCATGGGTGGCTGCTCCTCGCGGGTGACGATCACATCCGGGACAACGGCAGCCTCTCTCCACTCCCGATCGCCGGACACCGTGCTGCACACCAGCAACGTCGAGCGCCACTGCGCGTCCATGTCCGGATAGTCGTCCCGGGTGTGGCCTCCGCGGCTCTCCGTACGCATCAGTGCCGCGCGTGCGACACACTCGCTGACCAGCACCATGTTCGATAGGTCGAGCGCGAGGTGCCAGCCCGGATTGAACTGCCGGTGCCCTTCGACGCTCACCCCAGTAAGACGTGCCTTGATCGCTTCCAGCTTGGCGATGGCTCGCTCGATCTCCTCCTCGTTGCGGATGATGCCGACGAGGTCGTTCATCGTCTGCTGCAGTTCGGTGTGCAGCGTGTACGGGTTCTCGCCCGCGCCGGTGTCCGCCGAGTCGAACGGTGCGACCGCCGCACCGGCGGCAGCTGTGACGTCGGCCTCGACGACGACCGGGCGCGCCTCGAGCGACTGGACGTAATCGGCCGCACCAAGCCCCGCACGCCGACCGAACACGAGCAGGTCCGAGAGCGAGTTCCCCCCGAGCCGGTTGGATCCATGCATGCCACCCGAACACTCACCCGCCGCGAAAAGGCCTGCCACCGTGGACGATCCCGTGTCCGGATCGACTTCGATACCGCCCATGACGTAGTGGCAGGTGGGACCGACCTCCATCTGCTCCTTGGTGATGTCGACGTCGGCGAGCTCCTTGAACTGATGATGCATGGACGGCAGTCTCCGCACGATCTCGTCCGTGGGCATTCGGGACGCGATGTCGAGGTAGACGCCGCCGTGCGGGGTTGACCGGCCGGCCTTGACCTCAGAGTTGATGGCGCGGGCGACCTCGTCGCGCGGAAGTAGGTCCGGGGTACGCCGATTGTTGTCAGGGTCGGAGTACCAACGGTCAGCCTCCTCCTCGGTCTCCGCGTACTGCCCTTTGAACACCGTCGGGATGTACGAGAACATGAACCGCTCACCGTCGGAGTTCTTGAGGACCCCTCCGTCGCCACGAACGCCTTCGGTGACGAGGATGCCCTTGACGCTCGGCGGCCAGACCATGCCGGTCGGATGGAACTGGACGAACTCCATGTTGATCAGGCTCGCCCCGGCGCGAAGTGCGAGCGCATGTCCATCCCCCGTGTACTCCCACGAGTTGGACGTCACCTTGAACGACTTGCCGATGCCACCGGTCGCCATGACGATGGCGGGCGCCTCGAACAGCACGAAGCGACCCGACTCGCGCCAGTAGCCGAACGCGCCGGCGATTCGGTCGCCGTCCTTGAGTAGTTCAGTGATCGTGCACTCGGCGAACACCTTCACACGGGCCTCGTAATCACCGGTCGCGGCGAAGTCCTCCTGCTGCAGAGCGACGATCTTCTGCTGCATGGTGCGAATCAGCTCGAGTCCGGTGCGGTCGCCGACATGCGCAAGACGCGGGTAGGTGTGCCCGCCGAAATTGCGCTGACTGATGCGGCCGTCCTCGGTGCGGTCGAACAGTGCGCCGTACGTCTCGAGTTCCCAGACCCGGTCGGGTGCCTCGCGTGCGTGCAACTCGGCCATCCGCCAGTTGTTGAGGAACTTGCCGCCGCGCATCGTGTCCCGGAAGTGGACCTCCCAGTTGTCCTTCGCGTTCGCGTTTCCCATCGCGGCCGCGCAGCCACCCTCGGCCATGACGGTGTGCGCCTTACCGAACAGCGACTTGCACACCACGGCCACCGAGAGCCCCCGCTCCCGCGCCTCGATGACCGCTCGCAGACCCGCGCCACCGGCGCCGATGACCACCACGTCGTAGCGGTGTCGTTCGACCTCGGCCATGCAAACTGCCCCTCTCGCTGAATCGCTTCGTGACGCCGGATCGTTCCGTGACGCCGGAATGGTCGGAACTCAGTTGATCAGTCGCAGGTCCGAGATGGTGCCGCTCGCAACCAGCATGATGTAGAAGTCGGTGAGGATGAGCGTCCCCAGCGTGATCCACGCGAACTGCATGTGCCGAGTGTTGAGTCTGCTCACCCACGTCCATAGCCGGTAGCGGACCGGGTGTGCAGAAAAGTGCTTGAGGCGACCACCCGTCACGTGGCGACACGAGTGGCACGAGACCGTGTACGCCCACAACAGGATCACGTTCGCCGTGATGATCAGCGTGCCGAGACCGAGACCGAAACTACCGTTCGGCCCCTGGTACGCACGGATAGCGTCGTACGTGTTGATCAGCGAGATGACGACCGCGAAGTAGAAGAAGTAGCGGTGCGCGTTCTGAATTATCAGCGGTAGCCGCGTCTCACCTGTGTAGCGAGCGTGCGGTTCGGCGACGGCACACGCGGGTGGCGCCAACCAGATCGAACGGTAGTAGGCCCTACGGTAGTAGTAGCAGGTCAGCCGGAAAGCCAGCAGGAACGGCAGCGAGAGGAAGGCGAGCGGGATCCACATCGGCAGCTCGCCGACCCAGACGCCGAGGTGACTCGCACCGGGAACACAAGACGCGCTGACGCACGGCGAGTAGAACGGCGTCAGATAGTGATATTCGTCCACCCAGTACGCGGTGCGCACGAACGCGCGGATCGTCGCGTACACGACGAACACCGTCAGCCCGAGAGTGGTGAGCAGCGGAGCAAGCCACCACCGGTCGGTGCGCAGTGTGCGCGCAGCAATCGCCGCCCGAGCCGGCGACGGAACGCCGATCTCGGCCACGCGCGGCGCCCTCACGCGTTCTCGTGCGGGTTGCCGCCGAGACCCTCGTCGTCCGCGCCCTGCCACAGCGAACGGTCGTACGGGGTGTCGGGCACCTGCACACGCTCGGTAGTGACGCCAGCTGTCGGGCGCGGCGGCGATTCGTCCAGTTCGCTGGCGTCGATGTCGAGACGGTCGACGTCGTTGGCGAGTCGGCGCACGACAGTCGCATCGCCGTAGATGTTTCGCAGCGACCCCACGCACTGGCGGAGATGGCCGATGGTGCGCTGCAACTCCATCACCTCGGTGGTGGTCATCCGTACCTCCGAAAAGCACTGGTCGAGTACTCAGTCGGATCGGCGCGGCGGCTCAACTGTCGGTCCGCCACCCGCTCCGCCTACACGATGTGATGGCACTCACAGTACGTGAAGCACCGCCTCGGTGCGCGGATTGTCAGGATGCCAGCGTTTCGAGCCAGTCGGGATCGAACCACCCGGCCGCGGCAGCTGCGAACCCAGACGCGTCCGGTCCCGCGACCCCTTCCGGAACACGTCCCACCAGTGACGACCCGGTGACGACCGGAAGGTCGTCGAGATTGCACCGAGCCGCAAGGTCGGGGTGTCGCGGCCATGAACCGACGACGAATCCACTGCACTTGACGCGCGCCGAGGCGAGCGCTTCCGCCGTCAGCGCGCAGTGATTGAGGGTGCCCAGACCCGGAGCCGCAACCACGACAACGGGAGCGTCCAGGTCAACGGCGAGATCGCGGACCGTGAACCCGCCGGCGCCGAGGCGTACCAGCAACCCACCGGCGCCCTCGACCAGCGTGACGTCGTGCCGGGCGTCGAGCTCTCTCACCGCCGACAACACCTCGGCACGGGTCACCAGCGGTATCCCACTGCGCCGTGCTGCGGTGTCCGGGGCGAGCGGCTCGGGAAAGCGGGCCAACTCGACTGTCGTGCTCACGCCGCTCAAGCGCGTCACCTCTGCCATGTCACCCGGCTCATCCGGACCGACACCGGTCTGCGCGGGCTTGCACACCGCGACCGAACGGCCCGCCGCACTCAGTGCTGCCGCGAGCGCGGCGGTGACGACGGTCTTGCCTACATCCGTTGACGTCCCCGACACAACCAACACGCTCATGCCGGAGCCGCCACCATCCGGTCCCAAAGCACTTCGGACAGAACGGATTCAATGTGTGACATCTCTTCCGTGTCGATCGTCGCACGCGCCGTCAAACGCAGACGCGAGGTACCGGCCGGCACGGAGGGCGGACGAAAGCAGCCCACGTGCAGCCCTCGCTCCCGACATGCCGTGGCCGCCGCCAACGCTAGGTCCGGATCACCGAGGATGACCGACACCACAGCCGATTGGGGCTCGTCGCTTCCAGCGATCCGGGCGAGCTGCCCCGCCCGGTCGAGTACTGCGGTCACGCGCTCGGGTTCCCGGATCAGCACAGCCAACGCCGCCCGGGCAGCACCCACCGCAGCCGGGGCAAGGCCGGTGTCGAAGATGAACGTGCGGGCGGCATCGACGAGATGGGCTCGTACCTTGGCCGATGCCAGCACCACGCCACCCTGGCTGGCCAGCGACTTCGACAGGCTCGCGGTGACGACGACGTCCGGCGCTCCGGCCAGGCCGACCTCCTCGACGAGCCCACGGCCGCCGTGACCGCGGATGCCGATACCGTGCGCCTCGTCGACGAGCAGGACTGCTCGATGCTCCCGGCACACGCGGTGGAGTTCGAGCAGCGGGGCGAGATCGCCGTCAGCGCTGAAAACCGAATCGGTAAGCACGAGCGCGCGTTCCTCGGTGCGCTCGGCGAGTGCCCGGGCGACGAACGCGACATCGGCGTGGGGAGCGACGACGACCCGCGCCCCGGAGAGGCGGCACGCGTCGACCAGGGACGCGTGGCAGCCGGCGTCGGAGACGATCAGTGAGCCCTTGCCCGAAAGCGCAGTCACCGCGCCGAGATTGGCCGCATAGCCGCTCGCGAACACCAGACCGGCCTCGGAGCCGACGAACTCGGCGAGCTCACGTTCGAGCAATTCGTGATCGGATGTCGTGCCGGTGACCAGTCGAGAACCGGTCGCTCCGCCGCCCCAACGATTGAGGGCATCCACGGCGCCTGCCAACACCTCCGGATGCCGAACGAGCCCGAGGTAGTCGTTGGAGGCGAGATCGATCAGGGGGTCGGCGACACTGCGTGGACGCAGCTCACGCCGGAGACCGGCCGCTTGCCGCTCTCTCTCGACGTCGTCCAGCCAGGACAATGCAGCACATACAGCGCCGCCGGTGCGTTCGATACCCACCCAAAGCACGATACAAGCAGACTTGAACGCCGTTCAATTGGGAGGCAGCGTCAATTGTGAGGCAGCGCGGATAGTCGCACTTGGCTGTGGGCGGCCGCGACCATGCCGGCCGCGATGCGGTCGACCTCGTCGACGGAACACACGTACGGGGGCATCGCATAGATCAGGTTCCGGAACGGTCGAAGCCACACTCCGGAAGCGACGGCCGCATCTGTCGCGGACTGCATGTCGACGGGATCGGAGAGTTCGATTACTCCGACTCCGCCAAGGACCCGCACGTCCGCGACACCCGGCACATCTCGTGCCGGAGCCAGGCCACGTTCGAGACCCTCGTTCAACGCGGAGACCTCGGCGCGCCAGTCCCGCGCGAGCAGCAACTCCACCGCAGCGGCCGCGACGGCGCAGGCCATCGGGTTCGCCATGAACGTCGGACCGTGCATGATGCCGCCGCCCGGGCCCGCACTGATCGTCTCCGCTATCGACTCCTTGCAGAGGGTCGCGGCGAGGGTGAGGTAGCCGCCTGTGAGCGCCTTGCCGACGCACATGACATCCGGCGTGACTCCGGCATGGTCGGCGGCGAACAGTTCGCCGGTGCGGCCGAAACCGGTCGCGATCTCGTCGAACACCAGGAGTAGGCCGTGCTCGTCACACATCCTGCGTAGCTCCCGCAGGTAGTCGGGGTGGTGGAAACGCATGCCGCCCGCGCCCTGAACGACGGGTTCGACGATGACCGCGGCTAGTTCGTCGCGGTGCTCGACCACGATTCGTTCGAATTCGGCGACGTAGACAGGGTCGAAGTCTCGCGGAGGCGCAGGCGCGAACACCTGCTGGACGAGGACGTCGGTCCACATCGAGTGCATGCCGCCGTCCGGATCACAGACACTCATCGGTGCGAACGTGTCTCCGTGATAGCCGCCCCGCCAGGTCAGTAGGCGATGCTTCTCTGGTCGGCCCGTGCTCCTCCAGAACTGCAGGCACATCTTGATGGCAACCTCGACCGACACGGAACCGGAATCCGCAAGGAACACCTTGTCGAGACCTTCCGGTGTGATTTGGACCAACAGCTCCGCGAGGCGGGCAGCGGGCGCGTGGGTGAGCCCGCCGAACATCACATGACTCATGCGGCCGAGCTGGTCGGTGACGGCGGCGTCGAGGACCGGGTTGCGGTAGCCGTGGATAGCCGACCACCAGGAACTCATTCCGTCGACCAGTTCGGTGCCGTCCGCCAAGGTCAGCCGAGCGCCCTCCGCCGACTCGACGACGAGCGGGCCGGTCGAGGCCGGAAATGCTCCATAGGGGTGCCACAAGTGGTTGGTGTCGATTTCGACGATCCGATCGGAGGGCATGCGCACGGAGTTCACGCCGCCCGACTGTAGGCGCCCAGCTGATCGCTCGCTGCAACAGGTAACGTGAGGGAAGTGCCGTCGACTCTCGGTCCGCGGTGCGCGTCGACCCGATTTCAGCCCCACCCAGCACACCGAAGAGGATTGCGTGTTCCTCCAACCCGCCGATAGATCCACCGGGCAGCTGGGCTCGGCGAACCGCGTCCCCACAGTTCGCAGGGGCGACCTCGATGGCGTTCGCGGTCTGGCAATCGCCCTCGTCGTGGTCTACCACGTGTGGTTCGGCCGCGTCTCCGGCGGCGTCGACATCTTCCTCACATTGTCAGGATTCTTCTTCGTAGGCTCTCTGCTGCGGACCGCCGAGTCGATGAAGCCGTTGGATCCGGTCCCGGTCGTGCGGCGCGTTACCCGCCGTCTCGCACCTGCGCTGGTACTGATCCTCGCGGTGGTCGCTGCGTTCACGATCCTCCACTACCCCGCGACGGCCTGGTACGACACTGCGAGACAGACGACGGCATCGCTGCTTTTCCTACAGAACTGGCACCTTGCCGATACGGCGAGCGACTATCTGGCTGCGGATCCGTCCGTCAGTCCGCTGCAGCACCTGTGGTCGATCTCGGTCCAAGGCCAGTTCTATCTAGCCGCACTGGCGGTGGTATTTGGCGTGGCGTGGTTGTTGCGGTCACGGGGCTATCCGGTTCGGCTGCCGCTCACGGTCCTGCTCGCGGTGTTCACGGCAGCCTCGTTCATCTACGCGGCGACCAGTTCGATGCCGCAGACCTGGCTCTACTACGACACCGGCGCACGCATGTGGGAGTTGCTGGCCGGCGGTCTCCTGGCGTGCGTCGCGCCGTGGTTGCGCTTCCCCCGATCGACGCGGATCCTGCTGTCCTTCGCGGGTCTCGCGGTCCTTATCGGGTGCGGGGTGTTTCTCGACGGCCGCAACCAGTTCCCGGGACCGTGGGCTCTGGTTCCGGTGGGCGCGGCCCTGGCCCTGATCATGGCCGGATATTCCGGGTCCGACTCCGACAACGGCACTGACAACCCGGTCACTCGTCTGCTCACGACTCGCCCGCTGCACCGTCTCGGAGACATGGCCTACGCGCTGTACCTGTGGCACTGGCCGCTCCTGATCGGGTATCTCGTGTTGCTCGACAAGCCCGACGCCGGATTCACGGGCGGTCTCGTCGTCATCGGGCTGTCCCTGGTGCTCGCGGAGGCGACCACCAGACTGATCGAAACACCGATTCGTCGACCCTCCGGATCGGGACGTACCAAGACGGTGCTGATCGCCTCCGTCTCCGTGGTCGCGGTCGCGATCGCCGGGGGGTCAGTGTCCTTGACCGCGTTCATCGACCGCAGGGCGGACGAGTCCACACAACAGACCGAACTCGACCCGCTGATCTATCCCGGCGCCGCGGCACTCACAGAAGGCGCCGACGCACCTCCGGAGCGAGAACAACCGTCGCGGTTCGTCGCTCATGCGGACCTCCCGGACTCCACGCCCGACGGCTGCCTGGCGCAGGATGGTGAGACGTTCGCGCGCACCTGCACGTACGGTGACCCCAACAGTGCCCGCACGCTCGCACTCATCGGAGGCTCACACGCCGAGAACTGGCAACCAGCCCTCGACATCCTCGGCCGAGAACACAACTTTCGAGTGCAGACCTACCTGAAGGTGGGATGCCCGGCGGTGTTGCCACCCGGACCCGACTCGGAAATCGGCGAATGCGAGCAGTGGACGTATAGCGTGATCGACGCGCTCGACGCGATGCCCCCCGACGTCGTGTTCAGCACCTCGACCCGCCCGCGGCCCGACGGTCCCGGCGACTACACCCCCGCCGGCTACGTCGCGTTGTGGCAGGCCCTCGCCGATCGGCAGCTCCCGGTGGTCGCGATACGCGACACACCATGGCTCGAACGCGATGGCGTCGAGTACCGGGCCTCGGACTGCCTCGCCGGACGAGGCGGCAACGCCGAATCGTGCGGTATCGACCGCGACGCGGTCCTGTCACCGGTCGACCCCGCGCCGACCGCAGCCGCGCAACTGCCGAACGTTCGGCTGCTCGATCTGTCCGACGCTGTTTGCCGCACCGATCGCTGCCAGGTCATCGAGGGAAACGTTCTGATCTACCGCGACTCGAACCACCTCACCGCGACGTACTCCCGGACTCTTGCGCCTCCCCTCGGGCTTGCCCTCGGTCCAGCGACCGGGTGGTGGTGACCGGTCCACCTGGCCCGCTCAACCCGAACCGGTCAACCTACCGTCCTATCGGACACTTCCACGTCTGCGGACTCATCGGGAGGATTCGCGGAGTCGGTGGGGTGCCTTTCCTGCTCCTCGGTGAAGAAGAGCATCGCGGTAGCGCCTACGAGACACAGAACTGACATCACGACGAATCCGCCGTCGTAGCTTCCGCTCTGGTTGACGATGAAGCCCACGACGGTCGGTGCGACGATTCCCGCCAGCGCGAAGCACGCGTCGGCGAAGCCTGCAGCGGTGCCCGGCTGTGTCGGAGCCGCGTCGATCGAAGCTACCCACCAGATGCCCCCGGTGATGAAGCCGAAACCGACACCCGCCGAAATGCAGATCAGCGCAACCGTCAAGTTGCCAGGCACGAACAGGATCGGTGCCACTGACGCTCCGGCGAGCAGCAGGGCGACACCGATGATGACGAACCGCGACCGAATGCTCTCGGTGCGCTTGTAGACACGGTCGACGATGATCCCGCCGGCGAGCGCGCCAACGACACCTGCCGCCCACGGCGCAACCGAGAACGCGCCGATAGCTTGGATGGAGAGTCCGAACGAGTGCTCGAGGTACTGCGGGAGCCAGAACATGAACACCCAGAACATGAACCCCCAAGCGAAATAGCCCAGACCCACGACCCACAGGTTGCGGTTGCGGAGGACCTTTCCCCACTCAGCCTTCGACTCGTGGCCGGTATCCTCGCCCTCCACCTGACCCTCACGGATGTAGCGAAGCTCTTCCTCTGAGACGAAGGATGCCTCACTCGGTGAGTTCTTCAGCCAGGGCAGCGCAACGAACACCCACGCGACACCGGCGACCCCCAAGATCACGAACATGCCCTTCCAGCCGGTGAATGCGATCAGCTGGGTAAGGATGGGTCCGCCCACCAACAGGCTGCCGGATACCGCCACGCCACCGATCAGGGCGAGCGCCTTGCCTCGTTCTTGGATCGGAAGCCAACGGCTGGCGATGCGGGTCGCAGCCGGGAAGCACGGAGCTTCCCCGGCGCCGAGGAAGATGCGCAGCAGGACCAATCCGATGAACCCGCCGGCAAGCGGTGTCAGGGCAGTAGCAGCCGCCCAGATGAACATGCCCACAATGAGCACCCGGCGTGGTCCGAAGCGGTCGACCAGTGGGCCGGACAGCAGTGCGAACAGCATGTACCCGATCGAGAAAGCGGAGCTGATCACACCGTAATGCCCGGCGCTGATCCCGAATTCGTCTCGTAGATCGCTCGCCGCGTAGGAAATCGCGCTGCGATCGATGTAGTTCACCACCACCAGCCCGAGGACGATGCCGATGGTCAACCAACGCGATTTCAAGGCTTGCTCCCCTGCATGATGTAACCGCTGATGTGGCCCTGTCAGATGACGCCGCGCTCGCGCAGGTCGTCGAGGTCGTGGGGTGTTCGACCCAGTGCGGAGAGGACGCGATCGGTGTCCGCTCCCGCCGACCGGCCGGTGTGACGGATCGAGCCCGGCGATCCACCCATCCGCCACATCACGTTCTGCATTCGCATCGGACCGAGTTCCTCGTCGTCCACGGCGGTGATCATGTCGGTGTCGACCACCTGTGGATCACGCAGCAGGTCGCTCGGGCGGTACACCGGAGCTACCGCTGCACCGGCATCCTCGAAGACCTCGGTCACCTCGTCGCGTGTCCGCTCGGCGATCCAGTCGCCGACGTAGGCGTCGAGTAGATCCGCGTGCTGGGCCCGTTGCCGCCCTGTCGCGAACCAGTCCTCGTCGATCACTTCGGGGTGGCCGACGATGCGCATGACCCGCTCCGCGATCGCGTGTGCGCTCGTGGAGATGGCGACCCACTGGTCGTCCTTGGTCCGGTACAGGTTTCGAGGCGCGTTGTTCTGCGACCGATTTCCGGTGCGTTCCTGATCGATTCCGAGTTGATCGGCATACATCACGCCTGGGCCGACCGCGGTCATGATGGGGGTGAGCAGATCGAGATCGACCTGCTGGCCGGTGCCCCCGTTTCGCTCGCGTTCGAGCAGAGCCATGGACACCGCCGACGATCCGGCGATACCCGCAATCGAGTCGGCCAGGCCGAACGCGGGAAGCGTCGGCGGACCGTCGGGCGGACCGGTCAGGTGCGCGAAGCCGCTCATCGACTCGACCAGGGTGCCGAACGCCGGGCGCTTGGAGTACGGCCCCTTCTGCCCGAAACCAGTCACGCGCAGCAAGATCAAACCGGGATTGACTGCCGAGAGTACGTCGTACGACAAACCCCATCGCTCGAACGTGCCGGGCCGAAAGTTCTCGATCACCACGTCTGCTGTGGCCGCGAGGTCCCGGAAGATGCCCTGCCCGTCTGTGGTGCTGAGGTCAAGGGTGACCGTTTGCTTGTTGCGGCTGATCATCTTCCACCACAGCGGCACACCGTCCTTGTCGAGACCGTGGCCGCGCATGCCGTCGGGCTTTCGCGGATGCTCGATCTTGATCACCTCGGCACCGAAGTCGCCGAGGATCTGGGCGGCGAGCGGCCCCGCGAGTATGGTCGAGACGTCGATGACGCGGAAGCCCCGAAGTGGTCCCGCCACGCGCCCGGAATCAGTTGTGTTGGTCACGAATTCGATCCTCAGTAGGGCCGCGACAGGTAGTGGCCGACAGGGTCGCCGGTCACGGTGCCGCCCGCGAGAACGCGATGGCCCCGCACGAAGGTGTCCGTCACCGCGGCTGTGAGCTCGAAGCCCTCGAACGGCGTGTACTCCTGGGTGGATTCCGAATCCTCCGCCCGCACCGTCCACGTCCGATTCGGGTCGACGATCGCGATGTCGGCGTCGAAGCCTTCCGCGAGCCGGCCTTTTCCGGGCAGGCCGTAGCGGTCGGCCGGGTCGGTGGCGGTCAATTGCGCGATGCGACGCAGCGAGAGTCCGCGTTTGCGGCCCTCGGTCACCAGCCCGGCGAGCAAGTACTCCGTGCCCCCGAACCCCGACTTCGCAGCGAAGATGTCGTCCTGGTTGTCGCCAAACTTCATCTCCTCCTTGCAGCAGGCGTGATCGGAGACCACCCAATCGACATTGCCGGCAAGCATGTGCTCCCACAGCGCCTCGACGTCCTCGCGGGGACGGATCGGTGGGTTGACCTTTGCCCCGAGCCCATTTGCGGTGTCGATGTCGGTGAGGAGGTGGCCGATGGTCACCTCACGTCGGAAGTCGACGTGCGGGAAGGCCTCCGCCATCTTCATCGCTGCCTTCATGGCCTTCGCGGAGCTCAGGTGCAGCAGGTTGATGTTCGGCAGCCCGGTCTCGTCGGCGAGGAACGACGCGATGGTCACCGCGAGCCCCTCGGAGTGCTGGGGCCGTGACGCGCTGTACGCGGCGAGTCCGGTGAGCTTCCCCTCCTCTTCGACGAGCTTGGTGTACGCGGTCATGATCTCCGCGGTCTCACAGTGCAGCGACAACGAGATGTGGGGCGCCAGTTCGGGCATCTGCTCGCGGGCCTTCTGGATTCCCCGCATGACGAACTCGAAGTGAGCGAGGTCGTACCGTTCGTCCTCGGGGATCATCAGGAAGTCGCTCTGCGAGGTCGAGCGTCCGTGCAACCCGTGGCTGCCGTAGAACATGAAGATCTTGAACGACGTCACGCCCTGGTCTGCGGCGAGTGTGGGAATCTCGTCGATGTGCTGCTTCGACATCGGCGCGAGATGGAATGCGTAGTCGACGTACGACCGCCCGTTCGAGGCGTCGAGCACCTCGGGGAAGAAGTCGGAATATGCGCCACCCTTGTTGAGGTAGTACTGACCGGTCCGCATATAGGTCAGTGCAGTGGTGACGCCACCTTGTGCGCTGGCGCGGGATTCGGTGACGGTGTCTTCGGCGAGCGGGTTGTAGATACCCCAGTGCTGGTGCGCGTCGACCACGCCGGGGAAGACGAGCTTGTCTGTCGCATCCACGATTTCGGCGTTGTCGGCACGCAGGCCCGGCCCGATGGCGGAGATCCTCCCGTCCTCGATGAGGACGTCGCTGTGCTCGCCTTCCGCGGGACCCGAACGGCCGCCACGGACCACGGTGCCGTTCTTGATCAGGTAGCTGCTCATTACCCTTCTCCTGTCTTGGCCCTTCTCCTGGGCCTCTGTCGTGTCTGGGCCTTTGTCCTGTGGGGGTCAACTGATGGCACGGGAACCGGACGCCGACCCGGCTGCCCACGTCTTCTGCTGCCCCACGTCTTCTGCCGCCAGGAAGGCGAGCCCGAGCGCGGTGATGAGACCGTTGCCGGCGAGGTATCCGCCAGCTCCTTTGCCGGAGATCCCGGTGGCGGCGCCGCCTGAGGCGTAGAGCCCCTCTATCGGCGCGTGGTCACGTTCGTCGAGGACGCGAGCCGAACCATCGACCACCAGGCCGCCCTGTGTGTGGAACAGGGCGGGAGTGATGCCGATCCCGATGTAGTTCGGGGTGAGTGCGTGTCGGTCGTCGATTCGCCCCTGCCGGTCGGGCTCGAGCCCGGCGGCGGCACGGTGCGACGCCGAGATCTCGTCTTCGAGAACGTCGGCGGGCAGGTGCAGTCGTTCCGCGAGTTCGTGCGCGCTCGCTGCCTCGACCAGTGCACCGTTCTCTGTGACCGCGCGGAAGTCGTCGAAGGTGCTGCACAGGTCGGCGATGTGTTCGTCGATGATGATCCAGCCGGCACTTTCCGGCTGTGCGGCCAGCAAGGCGGCGAACTCCGAGTAGCCTGTCGTTTCCGGTGCGAACCGCTGGCCTTCCTTGTTGACGATGATCCCGCCGTGCAGGACCGTCGCCCATCCCACCAGTGTCTTGCAGCGCGACGACAAGGCCGCGTGCCCCTGGTAGGCGTCAAGGAAAGCAGTGTCCGCGCCCAGGGCTCGTCCTATGCGGAGCGCGTCCCCCCGGCTGTACTGACCGCCGTGGTAGTGGCAGTCGGCGATCTCCGGTATCCATTGCCGCACCAGGCCGGCGTCGGCGCCAAATCCGTTGGTGGCGAGGAGCACTGCTCCGGCTGTGACGTGCTCGCCGGCACCGTCGGGGCTGGCGATCTCGACACCCGTGACCCTGCCGTACTCCGTCGAGACATTCTGCAGACTCATCGGTGCGATCAGTTCGATCCCCGGGTGCCGGCGAGTCCGATCCACGAGATGGCCGAGCAACTGCGACCCGTGTCGTCCGGCGATGGTGTGACACCTGTCCGCGCTGTGACCCGGATAGCGGAAATCGGTGACCAGGTGCAGGTCCAAGCCGAGGGAGTCCGCCAGCCAGGTAACCATGGGGGCGCTCACGTCGGCGAGTGCTCGCGCCAACCGCAGATCCGCCGTGCCCTTCGTTTTGCGAGCGATGTCCCCCAGGAACCTGTCGGGGCTGTCGTCAACGTTCGCCACCCTCTGCCAGCGCGTTCCTGCCGCCGGGATCATCGCCGTGCACATCGAGGTGTTGTTGCCGCGCCGAAAGTCTGCGTCGGCATCCACGACGAGAACGCTCGCGCCCATTTCGGCAGCACGTAGCGCGGCGACCAATCCGCCGCCTGCACCGGCGACGACCAAGTCGACATCCGGACCGTCCATGGTTCCTCCTCGTGCTCCGCGTCAGCGCTTTGGATTAGACGTTGCACTAGACCAAACGTTCCGCTTAGCGGACCACTTTAGTGTGGTCTATTGCACTATGCACTCCCACGAATGGACGCACAAGACCTGCTATACGATTTGATAGCGGAACGACACCCGGTACATGGCATGGAAACCCCCTAGACATTTGTTCCGCTGCGCGGTACACACGAAGGGGGTGTTCCCGGGCCGATCGGAGAATGGAGACAGCATGGAGACCTCCACCGGAGGAACTGTCGCGACAGCGCGGGCGGCCGAGGTTCTGCTGGAATTCGGCCGTAGCGCCAGCGCCCTCGGGGTATCGGAGATCGCCCGTTCGACCGGCCTGTCCAAAGCCGTCACGCACCGCATCCTCACGACGTTCGTCGAGTGCGGTCTGCTCCTGTACGACACCGCAACACGTCGTTACCTTCTGGGCCCGGCCGCGGCGACGTTGGGTGCGCGGGCAATCGACGTCTCGCCGCTGCGCCGCGCCGCGCAGGATGCGCTCCTCGACCTACAGCGGGCTACCGGCGAAACCGCCACCGTCTCCGCGCGCGTCCCCGGAGGGCGGGTCTATCTCGATCAAGTCGAAAGCGACCGAGAGATCAAGATGACCGTCGAACTCGGTCGTCGCTTCGACTTGCACACCGGCTCGTCCGGCCGAATCATCTTGGCGTTCCTCCCGTTACAGCAACAGGAGGACGTGCTCGCTCAACCGCTCGGCAGGCTGACCTCGACGACGATCATCGAGCCGGACCTTCTCCGCGACACCCTCCGAGAAGCGCGTGAGCACGGTGTGTGTCGATCCGTCGGTGAGCGGCAAGAGGGGGCCGGGTCGATCGCGGCCCCGGTGTTCGGAGCCGACGGGACGGTTGTCGGCTCGGTGTCGGTCTGCGGCCCCGCCTACCGGATGACGCCCGAGGCGTGCACCGCGTACGAGGGCACACTGAAGGACGCCGCGTCACGCATCTCACGCAACCTCGGATATCCCGCCGACGTCCCCTCCACGGCAGCAGTCGAATGACCCCCCGCAGCTGGCTGTATGTGCCGGGGCACCGCGCGGACCGGATCGAGAAGGCGGTTGCCGGCCCGGCCGACGCCGTGGTCATCGACCTCGAGGACGCAGTTCCCGTGCACGCCAAAACCCTTGCCCTCGCGAATGCACTCGATGCTCTAGAGGCCCACCCGGATCGAACGATCTGGGTTCGAATCAGCGCCGGAAGCGGAGCATGCGCGGAGGCGGAGGTCGACGCGCTGATGCATGCCGACGCCCGGCCCGCGGGCATTCGAGTGCCCAAGGCGGAGGTTCCCGCGGTGCTCGCCTCGATCGCAGAACGGGTCTGCTTCGAGGTCCATGCACTCGTGGAGTCCGCGGCCGGTTTGCTGGGCGCCCCCGAACTAGCTCGGTGCCACCCTCGGGTCACCGGAATCGCACTCGGCGAAGCCGACCTGGCCGCCGACCTGCGGGTCAGGCCGGACGGGCTCGTGTGGGCTCGCGGCTGGATCGTCGCCGCCGCGCGCGCTGCCCAACTCGGCTCGCCGGTGCAGAGTGTGTGGACCGATGTCGCCGATCTCGACGGGTTGGCCGAGTCGTCGCGGCTGGGACTCACCCAGGGATTCTTCGGGCGGTCGGTCGTGCACCCAAGCCAGATCGCGCCGGTCAATGCCGCCTATACCCCCGACGCCGCCGAGGTCGAAACGGCTCGACGCGTGGTCGGCAGTGCAACGCGGTCCGAATGCAACGGCGAATCCGCCGTGCTGGACACCGATGGCCGGTTCATCGACCCGGCCGTGATCGCCAACGCGCGCGTCGTCCTGGATCGGGCCGAACGATACGAACACGCGAGGAGAAATGCATGACCGAGAACGCTGCCACGACCGAGCGCACCGACTCCCTCCTCGACGCCGTCGCGTCGAGTCGACTCGATGTCGTCGAACTCGGCCACCCCCATTCGACCGGCATGCCGTGCTCGCCGAATCACCCCGGCTTCCGCATGATCCTCATCCGCCGGCACGGGGACATGGTGCGGCCGGACGGCGGCTCCGCATCGAACGAGATCATCATCACCGGCGGTCACGTCGGAACCCACGTCGACGCGCTTTCTCACGTCAGCCACGAGGGCAAGCTGCACGGTGGAATCGACGCGCAGGAAGCACAACGTGGTGGGCGCTTCGCCGAGTTGGGCGCCGAATCGATCCCGTTTCTCATCCGACGCGGAGTTCTGCTGGACGTGGCGCGGGTACGTGGTGTGGACGTGCTCGATGCCGGGCAGCCCGTGACCGAAGGCGACCTCCGCAACGCCGCCGAGCTCGCCGGTGTGGTACCCGAGCAAGGCGACGTCGCGCTGATTCGCACAGGATGGGCACGACACTTCGACACGCCCGACCGCTATCTCGGCCAGACCGACGGCGTCCCGGGTGCCGACGTCAGCGCGGCGAACTGGCTCGCTGCCACAGGAATCGTCGCCGCGGGTGCCGATACGACAGCGTTCGAGCACATACCACCCGGCAAAGGCCACAGCGTACTACCAGTGCACCGGGTACTGCTCGTGGACAACGGAATTCACATCATCGAGCACCTGAACCTCGAGGACGCGTCGCGGCGCGGGCTCACCGAATTCACGTTCGTGATGGCACCGCTACGTATCACGGGCGGGACCGGTTCGCCGGTGCGCCCGGTGGCGCTGGTCGGCCGATGAGCCGGCAGAACGCTCACCAGACCGTCGTCGGCAGGCTTGCCGATCTGGCCGTGACGACGCGGGACCACGGGCTTCCCTCGACGCTGAGGAGGGACGTCGCCCGACGAATCCTCGATGTTCTCGGGAACTCCATTGCCGCGCTAGGCCAGCCGTCCGCCACGGCTGCCACGGCCGTCGCCCGTGAGTGGTCCGGAACGGAGGAGGCGTCCGCGATCGGAACCGGCTCCCGGTTCCCCGCCGCAACGGCCGCACTCGTCAACGGCACTCTCGCACATTCGATGGATTCCGACGACACCCACCTGCCCTCGGTGCTGCATCCGTCCGCATCCGTCGTCCCCACCGCACTCGCAGTCGCCGAGGCCGTTGGGGCTGACGGACCGAGCCTCCTGGATGCCGCGGGCGTGGGAATCGAGATCGCGGTGCGGCTCGGAATGGGTGGCTACGACGAGGATCTCGGCAACTCGGAGTTCTTCGAGCGCGGCCTGCACGCGACCTCGATCTGCGGCGCAGTCGGGTCCGCCGCGGCAGCTGCCTCGCTCTACGGACTCGACAGCAGGGGCATCGCAGACGCGATGGGCATCGCCGCCAGCTTCGGTGCCGGCCTGCTCGAGGCGAACCGGACCGGGGGCACTGTCAAACGCGCTCACTGCGGGTGGGCAGCGCACTCGGGTGTGGGGGCAGCACAGCTGGCGCGTCACGGCCTCACCGGGCCGCCCACGGTCATCGAGGGTCGATTCGGCTTCCTGCACGCGTTCTGCGGTGACCGTGCCGACGTCGACAAGGTTGTCGATCGCCTCGGACAGCACTGGGAACTGCCGGGAATTTTCTTCAAGCCATACCCCTGCAACCATTTCACGCACGCCGGTATCGATGCGGCGCGGGACCTGCGTTCCCGAGGGGTCGATCCGGACGAGATCCTCGAGATCGACCTCGGCGTTCCAGCACCGGTTCTGCGCACCATCGCAGAGCCCCCGGCGGCCAAGACGGCACCTGAATCCGGCTACCACGCAGCCTTTTCGGGGCCCTACACGGTCGCGCGCGCACTCCTCGGAGGGAGCGGGCTCGGTATCGGCCACACCGATTTCACCGACGAGGCGGCACGCGACCCGAGGACCCTCGCGCTGGCGGCGCTCGCGACCTGCCACGACGACGACAGCTGCAACAAGCTGTACCCGCACCAGTTTCCGGCGGTGCTTCGGGTCAGAACTCGTGATGGGCGATGGCACGAATCTCGGGTCAGCCACAACCGCGGCGGTCCCGAGAACCCCCTGTCCGACGAGGAGCTGACTACGAAGTTCGAGCTCAACGCTTGTCGCGGTCTGTCCCACAGCGACATCCTGCTCGTCGCGGACAAGACATTCGAGCTGATCAACGCCGGGAACCTCCCCGAGCTGATGTCCACAGTGCGCGACGCACAGCCTCGGTGACTGCGCCCGACGCACACCCTCGGTGACGTCGACCCCGCGGCTTGGATGCATTCCTGCAGGATTCACACTATAACAAGCGTCCGTTCGGTTGCGCTCCTCCGTGAGGCGTGTAAAACTCGCGCACCTCCGAGATAACAGCTCGGTAACATCTCGAACCCGGAGTGCAGTCAATGTTGAGCAGAAGAGCCTTCCTCGGATCCGCAATCGGTGCGGCGGCCCTGGGAACACCGGTTCTATCGTCCCTCGTCCCAGCCCTAACACCCCGCGCGCGGGCGGCTACCAACCTCACCACGAAAGTAGTCAACGCCAGCGGCGCCTTTGGTAACAGCGCGATCACGATGTACATCCCGGGGGTGAACCACTCCGGTCAGCAAGGATTCGTCAACCGCAGCGGGGTCTTCACGCCGGTCCCCGCGGACGCTCCTGACGGAAGCGTCCTCGACATGGGAATCCCGCTGTCCAACAGCGGAGACACGACCTTCGAAATCCCACAGATGTCGGGACGAATCTACTTCGCCATCGACGGCGAACTGGAGTTCAAAGCGGTCACCGACGGTGCCGGCAGAAAGGCATTGCAGTACCCGGCCGGCTGGGTGGAGAGCGACCCGGCCTTCAGGGTGCTACACGACTCGGTCGAGTTCACCCTCAACGACCTCGGCATGTTCTGCAACACCACCATGGTCGACCAGTTCAGCGTGCCGTTGGCGATCCAGTTGGAAGGCGAGCGCTCCCAGACCACGGGCACCCTGATCCCCGGCGGCCGAGAGAGGATCTTCGCCGACCTCGCAAGTCGCCCCGAATTCGCGTCGCTCATCGTCGGCGACAACTTCCGGGTGATCGCGCCTGGTCACGGCATCAACTCCGGAATGTTCTCTCCCACCTACTACGACGAGTACGTCAACGAGGTGTGGCGCAAGTACGCCACCACCGACTTGAGAGTGACCAACCACCTCACGGGCGTCACCTACACCGGTCGAGTCCGCGGCGACGTACTCGAATTCGACGGTGGGGTTGCACCCGTCAGGAAACCGAGCACCAAGGACGTGTTCTTCTGTGACGGCGCCCTGATCGCCCCGAACGACGGCCTCTCCGGGCCGGTTGCCGCGATCCTGGGCTCGGCCCTCAACCGGTCGACGCTGCTCGACTACGCCGATCAGCCCGTCCTCGACCCCTCACTCTTCTACAAGAACGAGATCACCAGCCACTACTCCCGGGCGATGCACGAGAACACCGTCAACGGCCATGCGTACGGGTTCGCTTTCGACGACGTCAGCGACTTCGCTTCGTACGTCCAGGACCACGCCCCGACCTCGTGGACGATCACACTGACGGAGTTCGCGGCCAACCCAGGTGACGGTGGTGGGGAGGAGCCCGGTACTCCGGAGCCGACACCTAACCCGGAGCCGACCCCCAACCCGGAACCCACTCCCACCCCGGAACCGACCCCGAACCCGGAGCCCACCCCAACCCCGGAACCGACCCCCAACCCGCAGCCGACCCCCAACCCAGCGCCTGATAACGGCGGCACATCGTTCTTCGGGTCGTAGCCCACTAGATGAGGGTCGCCAGTTCCCGACTACGTGTCAGGGAGCTGGCGACCCCCTACGGGCGTGAGCGTAGGAGATCGGTCCGCTGCGGCACTCACCGGCTTCGCTCACGTGCTTGCTCGACGGCCTCGGCGATGGGCATGGACATCGCGGGACCGTGCCCGGGCACGATGGTCTCGGCGTCCAGAACGGCAAGGTGATCCAGAGCCGCGACGGTGTCCTGCTTCCCGTGGTCGAAGACCTTCGGGAGCAGTTGCGGGCCACGAACTTTCGACAGCGGATGCGCCGTGACCAGTGCATCACCGGTAATGACCACACCGTGGTGGGAGACGTGATATGCGCTGTGTCCGGACGTGTGCCCGTGGGTAGCCACCGGGACTGGAGTACCGGGCAGGTCAAGGGGGCCGCTCGCCGCGAACGCCTGGGCGTCGTCGACCGAGAGCGACCGGGTTGCTCCGGCGCGGGCGACGCGTAGCAACCACGGCAGCACGCCGTGCTTGTACAGCATCGGGACGAAGTCCTTACCCGTTGCCTGCTCGAGGTAATCCCTTCGCGCATGAGCGACTTCGGTTGGGTCCGTGAACACTGGAATGCCGTAGCGTTCGTGGAAGGCGACGATCGCGCCCATGTGGTCGATGTGCGCATGGGTGAGCAACATTCCCTGCACATCTTCCGGACCTCGGCCGAGCGACCGGATTGCACCTTCCACGGCGCCGACATCACCGGGATAGCCGCCGTCGATGAGGGTCAGGTCGCCACCGTCCCGCAGGATCACTACGTTCACGTCTGTCCCGGAAGCACGGAACACGTTGGGTGCTACTTCGTCCACAACTGTCACGGACCAACCCTATGCGGCATGCCGGTTTTCGTCCCGCAACTCGTCATCGGCTCGCAACGAGTGCGTCGATCCAGAGGCGAACGGAAGTCCGCAGCGTCTCGGTTCGATCGACGGGGGAAGCGTCCGCGCTCAGCGTCCTCGCCCCGAAGGCGTAGTCGAAAACCAACCCCTCGAGCAGGGTGATCAGATCTCGCGCGGCAACCTTGGGGTCGGATGCACCCAGGGAATCCATCAGTGCCGTCGCTGCTGGAAGTGAGAACAGGCACGATGCCAGACCCTCGCGTAGTTCGTCATCACCTGCTGCATCTGCCATGAGTGCGTATCGGGCGAGCACGTCTCGACGGCGGTCTCCCAACAGCGCTTCGAACTGGGCCGCGATCAGGCTCGCTGCTTCCCTTGTCGTTTTTGGAGGGACTGATGGTGCCGCGTCGCGGAACTGCTCGCTCGACCGGCACGTCAGGTGCGCGATAGCGGCGGACACCAGGGCGCGGCGGGTGCGGTAGTAGTACGAGGTCGAACCGCGTGGCAAGTCGAGTCGTGCGTCGACTCCCTGGTGAGTGAGCGCGTGGTTCCCGCCCTCGGCAGCGAGATCCAACGCGGCATCGCATATGAGGTCACGGCGTGAACGACGGTGAGACATGTCTCGATCCTCTCAAGCCTCTAGGATAGTAGAGTTTCGCCATGCGTTGGAGTCGTCGAGCTTCACAATCAAGCCGCCCCTTACAGCTGGATCCTGCTGTATTCGTCACGGCAGCGGAGGAATTGGGATTCACGCTCGATGATGCGCAGCGGCGAGCCGTAGCAGCCCTCGCGACTGCAGATCGGAATCTGTACCTGTGGGGACCCGCGGGTCGGGGAAAGAGCTGGCTGATGGCGACGTACTTCGCAGCGCTGCCGACCAGCCGGAAGAGGCGGATTCACTTCCACGAGTTCTTCGGCGACTTACACCTGGCTATCCGGAGAAACGGCAACGATCTCAGTGCGGCCCTCGGTGATCTCCTCGGCGCGCTGGACGTCGTGTGCTTCGACGAGTTCCACGTTCACGATCCCGCGGACGGCAAGTTCATCGCCCGACTACTTCCCGCGCTCCTCGATCGGGAGATCCGGGTCATCTTGACCTCGAACTACCCACCACAATCCTTGCTGCCCAATCCGCTGTTCCACGACGACTTCGTGCCCACCATCGAGCTGATCGAACGGACCCTGACTATCGTCGCCGTCGACGGCCCCGTCGACTACCGCACCATCTCGAGCCACGAGGCCGGGTTCGCCGCCGGATTCTGGGTCAGCCCGGGATCTCCGAGTCAGGTCGAACACCTCGGTCTCAGCGCACCGGATCCAGACGAACGCACGACACTCGCGCCGGCCGGACACCCCGTGCACGTTCGCCGCGCGGCCGACGGATGGCTGTGGATCGAATTCACCGACCTGTGCGGACGGACCACTGCCCCGGTCGACTACCTCGCGTTGGCCGGGGAGTTCCAGAAGTGGGTGATCAGCGACATACCTGACCTTCGCACGGCAGGCCGCGAACCAGCACAGCGGTTCGCCAACGCCATCGACGTACTCTACGACCGCGACGTCACCCCCGTGTTCCTCGCCAGTACTACCCTGGACTTCCTCACCAACGGTGCACACCTCCCCCTCGACATGGGGAGAATCAGGAGTCGCCTCGGTCAACTCTCCTGCATCGGACCCGATGCGGCCGAGCTCGAGGTAACACCCTGAGCAGATCCTGCTACCCAGATGGCCGGTAAACACGGGGTCGCGTCTGCGAAACCCATAGCGCGGAACCAGAATTCGCGCTGGAGAATGATGCCGCGACTTCCCGGATCGGCCAAGGACTTCCTGCACGACGCCGAAGTGCGATGCCGCACCTCTGGACACATCGGGAGCATGGCGCGGAGCGACGCGGCACGGTCGAGTTCGAGGGTGAGCCGCGACGGCTTACCCCCGGCGCGATTCCCCGAATACCGAGCGGTAGACGACATAGCCGGAGAACCAGAGCGTCAGGGCTATAGCGAGTGCAAGAAGGATGTCGAAAAAGATCACCATCAGATGCTCCGATCCAAAGAAGTTCTCCACGTGGAGAGGACTGGATCACGATAAACTCTCCACATGGAGAAGTCCACGCGGGAGGCCCTACTCGATGCTGGTTTGGAGCTACTCGGCAGAGTCGGGTTCCGAGGCTGGTCGATGCGAGGGGTCGAAGACGAGGCCGGCGTCCCACACGGCAGCGCACGACACCACTTCACGAACCAGCGTGGCCTCGTTCTGGAGATGGTCCGTCACCTACTCGACGGGGACTTACCAGCACCAGGCGAAACCCCGCAACAGCAGGTTGCACGGTGGCTCGGTTCAGAGGCGGGGAGAACCCGCGCCCGCTACGAACTTATCGTCGCTTCGTTTCACGACGCAGAACTCGCTGCGGTAATGGTTCACGGCAGGGAGCGCCTCGTTGCAGTTCTGCGCGCACACGGCTTGTCGCACGCCGATGCTGCCCTGTTGGCAACCGCGCTCGACGGCATGGTGCTCGACGCACTGCTCCGGCGACTTCGACCGGAAGCCGTAGACCCTCAACGAATCATCGACCGATTCATTCCGCCCGCGAAGCGGTAGGAACCTGCCACCGCACGCCGGACGCGCCTGTACAAGGGAAGTTGAGTGCGACTCGCTTCCACGCCACCAACGCACGGCCTCAACTCGACGACCTTGCTCAAACAACTGAGCTCTATTGGGACAGTAAGGTATTGAACTATCCGGATATGTACGGACCTGAATGCCGAGCAGGCGTAAACCTGATCCGTTCTGGGTTCGATCTGGTCCCGGCAGGGTGAGGTCAGTACGGGGCCAGGTTCCGCAGAGCCAGACCAAGTACACGCGACAAATCGCCGGTCTCATAGCCGGTCTCGGTGTCGCACGCCCGGTGAGCGACCAGGTGATTGGACATGGCCAGTCCGTGCAGCAAGACCCAGAGCAGTGGGCCGACGTCTCGGACATCGTCGGCGATGAGGGTGTTGCTCCGCTGCGACTCGACGACGAGTTCATTGAAGTACCCGTTGAAATCAGTGGCGGCCTCTTCCAGCGCCTGGCTCGGCTTGAACGCGTAGTCGCCTCCGAATTCGAGTCGGTAGTGGTTCGGGTATTCCCACGCGACGCGGACGTAGGCAAGGCAGGCGCGGAACAGCGGTGTGGAGGCTGTCGTGGGGTTCGCAGCTGCGCGCTGCATCTCTGCTTTCACGAAGGCCAGGTTCTCGGCGGCGACCGTGCTCAGGAGGTCGTCCTTGTCTCGGAAGTGGCGGTACGGCGCGGTCCGCGACACGTTGGCGGCGGCGCCGACTGCTCGCATTGTGACGTGAGCCGGTCCGCCCTGCGCCAGGAGATCACTGGCGGCGGAGATGAGAGCACGACGCGTGTCCCCGGTCTGTTCCTTCACCTCCGCAGAATAGGAGGAGGTTGACGCTGTCAACAACTCGCTGCTAGGTTGACGCCGTCAACCTGACGTTGGGTAGTGCCAACTGGCTCGGCAGATGGTGGACAGCCACCAGTGTTCGTTCCATTCGGGGGTTCGATGACATCGACAGCACACGCGCAGCCTCTCGACCTGCTCCGCTCTGATGTCACCGCTTGGAATTCCCTTCGGTCGCTGGGTGACTCGGGGAACGTCAGCCTCGTCGACGCCGGTCTGGCGGGCGCGAACCTGGCGGGAGCGAACCTGGCGGGTGTGGACCTCACCGGCGCCGACCTGTCGGGAGCGGACCTTACGGATGCCGGCCTCGCGGGCGCCAATCTGACGTCGGCCGAGCTCGTCGGCGCCGACCTGGCACGAGCCGATCTCACCGGCGTGATCGCCCACGATGCCAACTTCACCGGCGCGTACCTCACGCGGGCCCGCCTGCGGGATGCTGACCTGACGATGGCGTATCTGACGTCAACCTTCCTCGGGTACGCGGACCTCGCTGGAGCGGACCTCACCGGCGCGTACATGACCGGCGCCTATCTCGGTGACGCCGACCTGACCGGCGCCATCCTGATCAGCGCCTACCTGGGGAAGGCCAACCTGACCGGGGCGAACATCATCACCGCTGTCCTGGACGGCGCAGATATCACCGAGGCCACCATGCCGGACGGCACCTCGGTCGACTGAGAGGTGGCGCCATCGGCAAAACAGGCGGTTCGAGGCTATCGACGACGTCCTTGCGGGATGCCCGCCATCTCAAATTGGCACTTGCGATCCGCAGTCGACGGTATGTTCAGACAGGTGCTGTGGCTTCTCGTAGCGCTCTTCCTATTCCTGACAGTAGGCACCTATCTTTCTTTTGGCGTGCTCACAGCAATCGGACAGCGTCGACGCGGCGCCGGCAAGCTTGTGTCGGTAGGTGCGGTCGTCTTCTTCCCGGTCTACTGGGTTGTCTGGTACGCGCATGACACGTGGCCATCAGAACGCCGGGCGACTCGATGAATAACCACACCTCGACCTCCTCCTCGCACGATCATCGGCACAGCACACTGACCGAAGTTGGGGCGTGAGCGCCCGCCCTATGCGACGGGCTTTCCTTTGCTGGCGGGCCAACTCGGCATCAGTTCGTTCGATGGCAGCGATTTGTCCACCAACTTCTTCGCCTGCTCGACTCCCGTGACCGGAAGATGCTCGGGATCGAGTGAGCCAATCTGCACCAGAAGACTGGCCTGATCCCAGTAGATGTGTTCGTTGTACAACTTGTTGCCGCGCAGGGTCACTACGGCAACCAGCGGGATCTCGACGTAACGTCCAGTGGGTGCAACTCCTGGCAGCATCCACTCGATCTCGCGGTCGTGGGTGAAGCAGAAGAGCATCTCGTCGACCACCCGGTCCGCCCCGACAGTGCGAGATATCGGGATCATTTTCGTGTCCTCGGGAATGCCGGGAATGAAGTGATGCGAATAGAAGCGGGCGACGTCTTCTTGCCCGACACCGCCGGTCATCGTCGGAATGTGGTTGACATAGGGTTCGTCGACCATCGTTGACATCGTCGCAGGCACGTCGCGGGCTTCGAACTCGTAGTACGTGTGACTGTCCCAGAGCGCCGAAAGGTCGTACCGCGGACCTATCGTCTCCCGGAGCACCAAGAGCGTCCGCGAATAGGCCAACCCTGCCGCAGCCGGGTCGTACACGTCCCGGCCGTGAGTGGCGAAGGCATGATCGACGCCGGCGTAGTCGTAGATGCGGACCAAATCGTTGCCCTCGAAGGCCGCCCTGATCGCATTCCGTGCTGCGTCCGGGCAGTACTTGTCAAGTTCCGCGAGATGGAAAACCATGGGCACCTTCAGGAGACCCGCCTCGCCGAGGGCGTCTTGGACGCCTACGCCGTAGTAGCTGACCGCACAATCGATGTCCAGACGCAGAGCGGACAGGTATGCGAAGAGTCCGCCGAGGCAGTAGCCGATCGCACCCACTCCGCCTGCGTGTTCGCCCCGCGCGCGGAGGGCACGAACCGTGTCTCCGATGTCCTCGACGACGAGATCCTCCACGAGCTCATTCCGGAGCGCCAGGCCACGTTTGAATCCCTCCTCGTCGTAGCCGAGCTCCTGTCGAGGCCCGGAGCGCCAGAACAGGTCGGGCACCATTACCACATAGCCCTCTTCGGCGTACCGGTCCGCCATGGCACGCATGTAGTCGTTTATCCCGAAGATCTCCTGGAGCAGAATCAGCCCCGGCCCTGAGCCCTGTGTGGGGAGAGACAGGTAGGCAGCGAACGACTCTCCGGACTGCTTGGTCACATCCACGTACTGACCCACAACAATCACACCATTCTCTGTTTTCGTCCGTCGACGTCCTTGTTGATCGATATTGTTGTGCCGCTGGGCATTAGAAGTCCGGACAGGTAGACGACAGGTGACGCGGCTCATTGTTTGGTCGACGGAACTCCCACGATACTCTCGGTGCCCCCTGAATCGATTGGGCTCAAAGGCACCACCGCGATCCCGTTCTCGCGGGCGTCGAGAATGTCTGATTGTCGTCCCCCTGGCATCTTGCAGAGTTCGTCCCTTTGACTTGTCTTGTTCGGTTGTCCCGCAACGGTTTTTCTGGATACCACCTCCCCACGCTTGGAAACCAAGCTCCCCCAACCCCGACATCCAGCGCAAAACCCGCGAATACCAACCCTGGTAGGCGATACCGGACGACTCCTGGTGGCGGTCATGGTCCGCCGGTTACGTCGTCCCCGCCTCCCGGAAGAACCGCTCCGCATCGCTATCGAGGGGATACAGCAACTCGACCCGAAGCTCCTCCAGCGTCACCGCGCTCGTCGTATCGAACCGGGCGGCCATCCCGATCGTCCGAATCACCTGCCCGCCAACCCGAAACCACGGGCACACCACCAATCCCTCTGCCGGCGGAGACGGGCGAGGCAGACCCGCAGTGGCCCGCTCAGCGAGCACCGCAAGCTCGCGCAGTGTGTCATCGAACGGTCTCAGTGCAAGCTGCTGCCGCAATCGGTCCATGCCGGCCCAAGCCACCTGTGGCCAGTTGACGATCGCCTCGGCGGCGGCTGGGTCTGCAAAGTATCGATGCGCAAGGTTGCTACCGACCAGCGCGTCACCGAAGAATGCAGCGCTCGCTCGATTGGCGAGCAACACGTTCCAGTGTTCATCGACGACGACGGCCGGGTAGGGCATGTGCGCTGTCAGCAGCTGGTTGATCGCGGCGCGAAACGGCGCCAGATCGGCATCCTCCAGCGCCACCTCAGGATAGGCGGCGGGTAGGCCGGCGGCCTCGAGCAGCCGATTCTGTTCACGCAAAGGAATTCCGAGCGCCTCGCCGAGCCGCATCACCATCTGTTCGCTGGGACGCGACCTACCCGTCTCCAGAAACGACATATGACGCGACGTGGAGCCCACCGCCGCCGCCAACGCAAGCTGGCTGAGTCCGCGACTGCCTCGCCAGCGCCGCAGCTGAGCACCGAAAGGGCTGGTGGTCCCGGGCTCTCCACGAGTCATGACATCAGCGTTTCAGGTGCACGAAAATTCGCCGATTCCCTCTTAAGGAATCGACTTGCCGGCGAGACGAGACCATGCTCGAAGACATGAAGCTGTCCAACAATGCTGAGATCGTAGCGCCTGTCGAGGCCGTCTGGGACGTCATCGGCCGTCGGTTCGACAAGATCGGCGAGTGGGCCACCGACGTTCCCGCCTCCGCGGCTATCCCGGGTTCTGCCCCGACCGTGGACGAGGCACCGGTCGCGGGCCGAGTCTGCCAAACTGGCATCCGGGTAGCCCCGTACGTGACCGAAGCGATCGTTGCCTACGACGACTCCGCGCGAAGCTTGACCTATGAGGCCGAGCAGAAGCCGCGCTTCCTGTCGGTCGCACGCAACAGCTGGACCGTCACTCCCGTGGACGAGCAACATAGTGTGGTCAGCTACGACGCCCTCGTCACCACCCGAGGTGTGTTCGGCCTACTGGCAGGCTGGTGGATGCTGATCATGCTTCGACGCGCCGGTCGGCGAGTGCTGGCGGACCTGGCGCACTACGTGGAGAACGGCGTGCCGTCTCCACGCAAGCAGGCCCAACTCGACCGAGCAGCCCGTCGAGGAAGCACCCGGCGATTCAAGGCTGGCCCGACCATAACTGGGTGAACCGATCACTGAGCTGATCGTCGAACACGGATCATCTCGGGCTCGGGTGGCGATCGTCGCTTCCTGGCCTATCCGCCAGACTGTTCCAACTCGTCGATCGCTCGTTGCAGGCGCTCGAGTTCCGCCTGAATGGCGTTGAGTCCGGAGTTCAGCTGTTCCAGCGTCCCGGGCTCCACGGCGGGCGAAGGAGAAGCAGCGGGCGGCGCGACAGGTTCAGTGATCTCTGGACTGGCCAGAGGAGTGCCTGGACCCCCGCCGGGCGGAGTGGCCAGGTTACCCGTTGCTGGACCGAAGACTTGGGTGAGCGCCTCCGCGAGGGTCGGCGCGTAACCCACTCGAACGCCACCGGTTCCGGGTTCGCGATAGCTGACGAGCACTCGCGCAAGTTGCGGGAACGTCGACCCGTTTGGTGTTGTCTGGATTCTCTCCGTGAAGAGAGGTTCGACGTACAGAACCCCGCCTTCGGCTATCGGAAGCGTCAAGAGGTTTCCGTACTGGATCCGGTTCGATCGTTCGAGAAGCGTACGTTCGGACGCGACGCGGGTATCGGAGATCATCGAGTTCTGGATCTGCTGGGGGCCCTGGGTGAGGGTGTCGGTCGGCAGCTGCAAGATGGTTATTTCGCCGTAGTTCTCGGGATCGGAATTCGCCGAGATGTAGGCGGACAGGAACTCCCGGTTGAATCCGACCATCGCGCCCGACAGCCGGAACGAGGGCTGGGTGCTACCCGGCTCACCAAGCAGCACGTAGAACGGTGGCTGGTGGATGTTCGTCTCGTCGGTCGGGTCACTGGGAACGGACCAGAATGCGTTGGTGGTGAAGAACTCTCGAGGCTCTTCGACATGGTACTTCGCGAGGATCTCACGCTGGACGGCGAAGAGGCCCTCCGGGTACCGGAAGTGTGAACGCAGCTCGTCACTGATACTCTCCGGCGGTTCGACCGAGCCTGGGAAGACCTTCATCCAGGCCTCGAGCACCGGATCGTTGTCGTCGATCTGGAAGAGTTTGACGGTGCCGTCGTAGGCATCGACGGTGGCCTTGATGGAGTTGCGGACGTACGAGATCTCGTTGGGTGGGGTCAGGGTTTCCTGCTCGTCGATCGCACGCAGGTCGAGCGTGCTGCGCTTGGCGTACGGGTAGCCGTCAATGCTGGTGTAGGCGTCGACGATCCAGACGATTCTTCCGTCGACGACGGCCGGGTACGGGTTGTCATCCGTGGTCAGCCACGGTGCGACCAGTTCGACGCGTTCACGGGGATCCCGGTGGAAGAGAATCTTCGAATCCGGTCCGATCGCTCTGGAGAACACGATGTTTCGTTCGAAGTAGTTCAGGGCGAAGGCCAGCCGGTTCGGCCAGGAACCGATGGGCACTCCGCCAGCACCCGAATAGGTGTACTTCGAGGTATCGGTGTCGTATTCGCGCGGTTGGTCGCCGCCACCGACGATGGCGTAGTCCGGGTCTGCTTCGGCGATGACCTCGCCGTAGTAGATGCGCGGTTGGTCGACCGGGATCATCTGCTGCCCCGATGCCTGGGTCGCGATGTCGCTCACCGCATAGATCGGATAGCCGCTGTTGCTGCTGGCTGTATCGCCCCCCGTGTCACGAACCGCCGCATTGACCCGGTTCGCCGGTGCGGCCACGAACCCGTTTCCGTGCGTGTAAACGGTGTGCCGATTGACCCAGTGCCGCTGGTTGTCACTGAGTGCGTCCGGCGTCAACTCGCGCACGGCGACCACGAAGTCACGGCGTTGCCCGTCGATCTCGTACCGGTCGATGTCGAGCGTCGGCGGAAAACTGTAGAAGTTCTTGAGCTGCTGCTGCTGCGTGAAGGTACGGGAGAGAATGTTGGGATCGAGTAGCCGGGTGTTGGCGATCGTCACGACGTCGGCGGGCACCTCCGGAGGGGGTTCGGTGCCCACGCCCGGATAGTCGCGATACTCGACACGGTCAGGTCCCACCGCGTAGGCATCTCGAGTCGCAGCGATGTTTCGCTCGATGTACGGGCGCTCCATATCGGCGGCGTTCGGTCGCACCGACAGCTGTTCGATCGCGAAAGGCCACAGCCCACCGACCAGCACCGAGGAGAACACCAGAAGCGCGACGGCCATCGCAGGTATTCGCAGGTCCCGGACCACGACGGCGGTGAAGACGACGCCGGCACAGAGCACCGCGATCGCGAACAGAATCAGCCGGGAGGGAAGAACGGCGTTGATATCGGTGTAACCCGCGCCGGCGAAGGTCGGCTCCTTGCTGCGACTCGACAACAGGGAGTACCGGTCGAGCCAATACGCGAGGGCCTTGACCAGGATGAAGCTCCCCACCAGGATCGCGAGCTGGACCCGCGCGGCAGAGGTCAAGCCGGTCTCTCTACCGGAGAATCGGATACCACCCAACACGTAGTGAGCCGCGAGCGAGGCGAGGAATGCCAACACGAGCGCAACGAACAGCCAGTTGACCACCATTCGGTAGAACGGCAGGTCGAAGACGTAGAACCCGACATCGTGACCGAACTGGGGATCGGTCAGCCCGAACGACCCGCCGCGCAGGAACAGTTGCAGGGTCGACCAACTGGCCTGTGCGACGAGGCCGCAGATGACGCCGATGGCGCCGGCTACCGCGAGTCCTGTCAGCAAGGGCCGTCGCGCGATCGCCGTGCGCAGGGGTTGTACCGGATCTTGGCCCGCCGCCCGGGACGCGGCGAACAGCGGTGGCCGGTGCCGATAGGCAAGCCACATCGCCCCGAAGACGATCCCTCCGACGAGCAGGCCAAACCCGACGAACAGCAACAGGCGCGAGGCGAGAACCGTCAGCCAAACCTGGCGAAATCCGACCTCACCGAACCAGAGCCAATCGATGTACACACCGACGGCGAACCGGAGAACGATGGTCGCTACCACGACGATCAGGAACGCGACCAGCACCCACCGGACAGACTTGGGCAGCCGGGGAATACCTATGACCTCGCGTTCACTCACGTCCCACGCTCCCATCGGCGCGCGTCCGGGAACCACGATGACGCTTCCGTCGCGTCATCACGTCGACGCGTCCGTGCGAACGATATTACCGGAGGGGGCCTGCTATGGTCGCCGGCTTGCGCACCGCCGTTCGGCGCGGCACCGGTGTCCAGAATGGCGCGCGCCGGTGATGCTTTCGGCGGCCCGCTGATCCTCGGGTTCGAGGAGGGCGTACGCCCCTTCATCGCCGAACTGATCGCAGAACTTATTCCGACTGAGTGGAACTCAATCGTCCTCGGGTTCTTCCTCGACGATTTGACCGGTCTGGAGGTCGACCTGGATCTCGCGATGTGCGCCCTCCAGGTCGACGAACTCGACTTCGGCGGTGGGTCCTCCGTCCGCTAAGTCGAGTTCGATTTCCAGGATCCCGGGGGCTGCCGGGGTTTCCTCGGCGTTCGCCGTGCCCGCACTGCCGACCAGTGCCGCGATGCCGATCGCGGCAGGTCCGACCACTGCAGCGACCCTCCGTACGTTGCCGATCGAAGGCATCGTCCCCACCTCTCGGGTCTGTATGTGTACGTTCTCCCACGGTAACGCTACGACGAGATTCCGCCGATCTCGTCCCGCAAGAGAACCGGTCACCGAACGGCTAAGGTTTCCCAGCATGGAGCGCAACGATCCGTCGGGAAGCCCGCGGGTCGAGGTGTGGCCGGGCAGCGCGTACCCCCTCGGCGCCACCTACGACGGCGGTGGCACGAACTTCTCGCTGTTCTCCGAGGTGGCTGACACGGTCGAATTGTGCCTGATTGCGAAGGACGGTGCGGAGACACGACTCCCACTCGACGAGGTGGACGGATACGTCTGGCATGCGTACCTGCCGTCGGTCGGCCCGGGACAGCGTTACGGGTTCCGAGTGCACGGTCGGTACGACCCGTCGGCCGGCCTGCGCTGCGATCCGTCGAAGCTGCTGCTCGACCCGTACGGTAAGGCATTCGACGGCACCTTCGACAACCATCCGTCGCTCTACACATACGGTGAGGACTCCCTGGGCCACACCATGACGACGGTGGTCATCAACCCCTTCTTCGAGTGGGGTGCGGATCGGCCGCCACGCACGCCCTACCACGAGACTCTCATCTACGAGGCGCACGTGAAGGGCATGACCGCGACGCATCCAGAGTTGCCGGAAGAATTGCGCGGCACCTACGCCGGACTGGCCCATCACGAGGTGATCGGTCATCTGCGATCGCTGGGCGTCACCGCGATCGAGTTGATGCCAGTGCACCAGTTCATGCACGACAAGGTCCTGCTGGACCAAGGGCTGCGGAACTTCTGGGGCTACAACACCGTCGGATTTCTGGCGCCGCACACGGAATACTCCTCGGCGACCAAGCCCAGTGGGGTGGTCACCGAATTCAAGACAATGGTCCGCACGTTCCACGAGGCCGGGATAGAGGTCATCCTCGACGTCGTCTACAACCACACCGCCGAAGGCGATCACCTCGGCCCGACGATCGTCTTCCGTGGTATCGACAACGCTGCCTACTACCGACTCGACGACGACGATCCGGCCCTGTACAAGGACTACACCGGTACCGGAAACAGCCTGAACGCCCGTCATCCGCACACACTCCAACTCATCATGGACTCGCTGCGCTACTGGGTAACCGAGATGCACGTCGACGGGTTCCGCTTCGATCTCGCGTCGACACTGGCACGTGAACTACACGACGTGGACCGGCTTTCCGCGTTCTTCAACCTGGTTCAACAGGACCCGGTGGTCAGTCAGGTCAAGCTGATCGCCGAGCCGTGGGACGTCGGCGAGGGCGGATACCAGGTCGGCAACTTCCCAGGTCTGTGGACCGAGTGGAACGGCAAGTATCGCGACACCGTTCGCGATTACTGGCGCGGCGAACCGTCCACTCTCGGTGAGTTCGCATCCCGGCTGACCGGATCGTCGGACCTGTACGAGGCCACCGGACGCCGCCCCGGTGCGAGCATCAACTTCGTCACCGCGCACGACGGGTTCACTCTCACCGACCTCGTTTCGTACGACGAGAAGCACAATGAGGACAACGGCGAGAACAACCAAGACGGCGAGAGCTACAACCGCTCCTGGAACTGCGGTGTCGAGGGCCCCACCGACGATCCCAGGATCCTCACGCTGCGGGCCCGCCAGCGGCGGAACATCCTGGCGACGTTGCTGCTCAGTCAGGGCACCCCGATGCTCGCTCACGGTGACGAGATGGGCCGCACCCAGTACGGCAACAACAACGCCTACTGCCACGACTCGCCGTTGTCGTGGATGGACTGGTCGCTCCGCGAGTCGAACACCGATCTGCTCGCCTTCACCCGGCGGGCGACCGCACTGCGGGCCGCGCACCCGGTGTTCCGGCGACGCCGGTTCTTCGCGGGCCGCCCGACTCACGGCGAGCACCGCCGCGACATCGCGTGGCTCACCCCGTCGGGCAGGGAGATGACCGCCGAGGACTGGGGCAGCGAGTTCGGCAGGGGCCTCGTCGTGTATCTGGGCGGTGACGCGATCCCCGAACCGGACCGGCGTGGCAATCGAGTGGTGGACGACTCGTTCCTGCTGTTCTTCAACGCCCACGACGAGGACCTCGAATTCACCGTTCCCCTCGACGACTCCGACACCCGATGGGTAGGCGTGCTCGACACCGACTCCCCCACCGGGGCAACAGATCTCGCGACGACATCGGATGAGACACTCTCGGTCCCGTCCCGGTCTCTGCTGGTACTGTGTCGGGACAGAGCGACATGAAGCCGATCACCGCTACCTACCGACTCCAACTGCGGGGTGATTCGTTCACGCTCGACGACGCCCGACGCCTCGCCGACTATCTCGACCGCCTCGGCGTCTCGCATCTGTACCTGTCACCGATCCTCACCGCGACATCCGGATCGACGCACGGCTACGACGTCACCGACCCGACCACCGTCTCGACGGAACTCGGAGGCCGCGCAGCGCTGGTGGCCCTGTCCGCGGAACTACGTGAGAGGCACATGGGGCTGATCGTCGACCTCGTGCCCAACCACATGGGCATCTCGAAGCCGAACGAGAACCGCTGGTGGTGGGACGTGCTGACGAACGGCCAACGCTCACCCTTCGCACGCTTCTTCGACGTCGACTGGCGCGAGGACAACGGTGCTGATGGTCGAATCGCGCTGCCGGTGCTCGCGGACGTTTCCGAGTTGAACACGCTGCGGATCGACCGGACCAACGGCACCCCCCTGCTCGCCGTCGGCGACCTGCGGTTCCCGATCGCCCCGGGGACCGAGGATGCAGACCCGCGAGAGGTGCACAACCGTCAGTCGTATCGACTGGTCGGATGGCGCGACGGGAAGGTCGGCTACCGGAGATTCTTCGCGATCAACGACCTGGCCGCGGTTCGGCAGGAAGATCCACGCGTCTTCGACACGACTCATCACCAGTTCTCGTCCTGGCTCCGGGACGAACTCGTCGACGGCGTCCGCGTCGATCACCCGGACGGGTTGAGCAACCCCGCCGAATACCTGACGAGCCTTCGCGGGCTGATCGGACCTGACCGCCTACTGGTGATCGAGAAGATCCTCGCCGCGGACGAACCCCTGGATCCGACGTTACCGGTGGACGGGACCACCGGCTACGACGCGCTCGCCGAGTACGACGGCGTCTTCCTCGATCGGTCCGGCGCCGCGACTCTCACGGAACTCGCCGCACGTGCGGGCGCACCAGGGAATCGGGAGTGGCTGCACAGCAACGAAACTGACCTGAGGAGACTGGCGGCCTGCACCGACCTGGCACCCGAGGTGCGGAGACTGTCGCGCGCGATCCTGCGAGACTCACCGGCCTTCTGCAACCCGGACGCACTGCGCGACGCACTCGCCGAGCTCTTGGCGTCGGCACCGGCATACCGCACGGACTACTCAACGCTCGCCGTCGCCCTGCCCCGCATGATCGCGGACGTCCTCGACGCTCATCCCGAGTGGGAAGCCGCCATGACGACACTTGCCGGCGCACTCATCGTGGGTACGGAGTCGCGGACGCGTTTCGAGCAGGTATGTGGCGCTGTGACCGCGAAGGCCGTCGAAGATCGCCTGTTCTACCGCACGGCCAGGCTCGTGTCGCTCCAGGAAGTGGGTGGCGACCCGGGCCGGTTCGGTATCGCGCCCGCCGAGTTCCACGTGCGGGCCGCCGAACGGGCCCGCCGGTGGCCACGAACCATGACCACCCTGTCGACGCACGACACCAAGCGCGGCGAGGATGTCCGGGCCCGAATCGGCGTGCTCTCCCAGGTGCCGGAACTGTGGGTGCGCTGCGTCGCCGACTGGGAGATGTCGACGCCCAGCCCCGACGGCGTGACCGGATTGTTCTTGTGGCAGAACATGTTCGGCATCTGGCCAGTTGACGACGCCGGTGAGGCCCCTTCGCACGAGTTCCGTGACCGGCTGCACCGGTTCGCCGAGAAGTCCATTCGTGAAGCCGGGACTCGCACGTCGTGGACAGAGATCGACCGGCACTTCGAACACGCCGTGCACGGATGGGTCGACCGGGTGCTCGACGGTCCGGTCGGTCGCAGCATCGGGCTCGTGGCGCGCCAACTCGCGCCGCACGGCTGGTCGGACGCGATGGGCCGCAAACTCCTGCAACTTTGCGGACCTGGCATCCCGGACGTCTATCAGGGCACCGAGCTGTGGGAAGACTCGCTGGTCGATCCCGACAATCGTCGACCCGTGGACTATGAGCTCCGCCGCACCCTGCTCAAGTCGTTGGACACCCCCGGTGTCGAGGTGCCACCGATCGACGATTCCGGGGCCACGAAGATGCAAGTGACGCGTGTGGCGCTCCGACTGCGCCGGGAACGTCCGGACAGTTTCGTCGGCGGCCATTACCGGCCGGTGTTCGGCGTCGGGTCGGCCCGGGACCACCTACTCGGATTCGCCAGGGGCCCCGCAGACACGGCCTCCGACGTCATCGCGTTGGCGACCCGGCACAGCGTCAGCCTGCACGAGACCGGCTGGGGCAGTTCGAGCGTCGCGCTTCCCACTGGTAGCTGGTTCGATCGCCTCACCGGCGAGCTGTACTCCGGATCCACCCCGCTGTCGAAGGTGTTCGATCGGTTGCCGGTTGCTCTACTGGTCCGACTGGATTGCCCGTGAGCGTCACAGTGCGACGTGGCGACTCTGGGTATTTTCCTAGTCGTGTTTTCCTAGTCCTGGTTCCGCACGGCGGAGACCAACCACCGGACCCCGGGCCGCACCTGTGTCAGCACGGACTTGTCGGGCATCGTCCGCCCGTACCGCTGCGCGAGTTCCTCGGTCGGCAACGCGGTCGCACGCCAGCCGTGGGAGCCGAACCAGGCCACTGGGTCCTCAGGACCGTTCCAGTGCAGCAAGGACAGCCATCCTTCCCGACTGATCAAGGTGTCACGAACCACGTGCGCGTCACTCATCGTCGCCGTAGGGTCGACGTTGGTGATCGACGCGCCTATTGCGCTCCCGGGAGCCGACAACTTGCCGATGCCGTCCATCAGCGTGGCGACCGCATCGTCGGGCAGATACAGCAGCAACCCTTCCAGGATCCACGCCGTCGGGATGTCCGACCGGAATCCTGCGTCGCGGAGCGCCGCCGGCCAGTCCTCGCGGAGGTCGACCGGCACGACTACCCGTACTGCCACCTCCGGGGTGGTGTCACCCAGCACAGCTGCCTTGAAATCCACCATGTCGGGTGTGTCGAGTTCGTAGACGTTGACCTGCCGAAGCCATGGCAGTCGGAACGCGCGTGTGTCGAGTCCAGCCCCGAGTAGAACCACCTGCCCGCATCCGGTGTCGACGGAATCCAGCGCGAAGTCATCGAGGAATTTCGTGCGCACGGCCACCCAGGTTGCCAACTCATCGCGACTGGAGTCGTCAAGCTCGTCCGTCGGTGGATTCCAACCCGAATGGCGGACGAACTCGCCTGCCCAAGGGTCGTTGAACAATCGATCGTCTCGCGCGCTCTCGAGGGCGCGCGCCGCGGCAACGAAGACCGCTGTCACGCCCACTCCACGAGGTTGGTTCATTGCAGCATCTCCTCAACCTTGTCGAACCTTGTCGACTCTGGAACGTCGTCGGCTCCGGTTCGGTCCATCGTCGATTGTCCTCCGAATGACCGAAACCGCACCTGGCCTGTGACCGAAACCGCACCCGCTCAGACCGGTGCGGTATGCATGCACTCGGTGCATGCTGATCACGTGCACACATTCGAGGTCTGGGCCCCGATTCCCCGATCGGTCCGCGTCCATGTCGATGGGACCGAACACGACATGAGCCGCTCACCCGACGGGTGGTGGCGTGCCGATGTCGACGCCGAACTGGGGGCGCGGTACGGTTTCGTGCTCGACGAGTCCCCGACGGTGCTCCCCGATCCGCGGTCGCCGCGCCAGCCCGAGGGCGTGCACCTCCTCTCGCAACTGCACGACCTCGATCCCGCCGGGTGGACCGACACCATGTGGACGGGATGCCAACTCGCCGGCAGCGTCGTCTATGAACTTCACGTCGGGACGTTCACCTCGGAAGGCACGTTCGATGCCGCGATCGAGAAACTCGATCATCTCGTCGAACTCGGCGTGAGTTTCGTCGAGTTGATGCCGGTCGCCGCGTTCAACGGCACCCACAACTGGGGATACGACGGCGTCCTCTGGTACGCGGTCCATGAGGCATACGGCGGACCCGACGGTCTGCAACGGTTCGTCGACGCGTGCCACGGCCGTGGTCTCGCGGTTGTGCTGGACGTTGTCTACAACCATCTCGGACCCTCCGGCAACTACCTCGACAGGTTCGGGCCGTACCTCGCCGACGGCGCGACCTCATGGGGCCGCGTCATCAATCTGTCCGACAAGGACAGCGGTGAGGTCCGCCGGTTCATCATCGAGAACGCCCTGCGCTGGTTCCGCGAGTTCCACATCGACGCACTTCGCCTGGACGCCGTGCACGCGCTCGTCGACAACAGCGCCACCCACCTGCTCGAGGAACTGTCGATCGAGGTCCACACCCTGTCGACGCACCTACGAAGGCCGCTCACACTCATCGCGGAGAGCGACCTCAACGACCCCAAGATCATCACGGCCCGGGTTGCCGGCGGGTACGGACTGAGCGCGCAGTGGGACGACGATGTCCATCACGCGATCCACGCCGCGGTGTCCAGCGAGCGTCAGGGATACTACGGCGATTTCGGCTCCCTTCAGGCGCTGGCGCACACCCTCCTCCACGGCTACTTCCACAGCGGAACCTACTCCACATTCCGAGGTCGCAATCATGGTCGCCCCATAGACATTCGAAGAATTCCCGCCGACGCAATGCTCGCGTACACATGCACCCACGATCAGATCGGGAACCGCGCGACCGGCGATAGGCCGAGCGAGTACCTCACCAGCGGGCAGCTCGCGGTCAAGGCAGCGCTGGTGCTGTGCTCGCCGTACACACCGATGCTGTTCATGGGCGAGGAATGGGGTGCACGAACACCGTTCCAGTACTTCACATCCCACCCCGAGCCCGAACTCGGAGAGTCCACGGCACAGGGACGACGACGCGAGTTCGCCGAGCACGGCTGGAGCACCGACGACATCCCCGATCCCCAGGACCCCGAAACGTTCCTGCGGTCGAAGCTCGACTGGACCGAGCCGCAGCAACCGACCCACGCTCGACTGCTCGACTGCTATCGCCGGCTGATCTCGCTGCGGCACAGCCGCGCCGACCTCACCGACCCGTGGCTCGAGCATCTCAAGGTGGAGTACGACGAGGACGAGCGCTGGATCGCGCTGATCCGGGGGGACCTACGGATCGTGTGCAACCTGGGCCCGGGCTCGGTGACGGTACCGGTCGGTGGCGTCCCCTTGCTGTGGTGGGACGAACCGGAGGTCGACGAGACGGCGTCGGCAATCGTGCTGCCCGGTCACTCGTTCGCCGTGCTCGACGCTGCCCCTATCCGGGTGGGTACAAGTCGTCGGTGACGACGCGTGTGGGGGCGCCTGGTTGGAGGGTGCATTGTCCACCGGTCCCGGGGCCGTGCCCGCCCACCGGTACACAGCACTGCTACGTTGTCTGGCTGAGTGACTCATTCGAGGGGGGCAGTTCGTTGAACGTCGATGCCGAGATGCTGCGGCGGTTCGCTACAGCGATCACCGATGTGGCCGACACGATCATCGGCACCGATGTGAGCACTCCGTTCGCGGACTCCGAGGCCGCGCTGCCGGGGACCGAGTTCGCCAAGGTGTGCGTCGCCGGCCTCGAGGCGACCGGCGCAGCGTTGGGCAACCTCCATTCCCGGCTGACTGAGATCTCCGAGATCGCGCACGGCACAGCCGGTGAGTACGAAGTCTCCGAGGCAGACTTCACCGGCATGCTGCACGCGATGAACGTTCCGGCGTGAGCCTGACCGTCTCCGAGGTCACCGGCTGGACGCCCGAGTCGCTCCGAACGACGGCCGAGGGCATCGACGCGATCGTCACCGGACTGGACGGACAGTTCGACTCCGTGGCCGCCGAACAGGATGCGCTCGCCGAAACCTGGCACGGCGCGGCGGCCACCGTCGCGGCCGAACGGGTGGTGCAGGAGAAATCGTTGGGCCGGGCCGTGGCCGGCGCTCTCGAGGAAGTGGCCGCGCAGTTTCGGGAAGCGGCGGCAATCGTGGACGGGGCGCGATCACATCTGGTTTCCGTCGTCGCGGATGCGCGCGCACGCGGATTCGCTGTCGAGGACGACGGGTGGGTCGACCCGACCGGCAAAGTCGCCTGGGTTGTGTTGGCCCCGGAGCACAGCCGAGAGGCTGTCCGGCTGCGAATCCTGCAGGAGGCCGCCGAACTCACCCTCGTCGTCGCCGATGCGTTGAGGCAGGCAGACGAGTCTGCGGTCGACGCGGCCGCTCGCATCCAGACCGCAGTCGATGGGCTGAAACAAGCGGGGCTGGCGGTCATGCCAGGCAATGTCGTCGACAGAGACGACGGCGGGTTCTCGTGGGAACCGGACTGGCCGGCCACCGTCGCCGCATCCACGATCGGGGTGGTGGCCGACAAGACCGGTACGGCCCTAACCAGCGCCGCAGCTGCCTCGGCGGACGACGTGGCGCGGACGATCGGGCGCGGCCTGGGCCCGTTCGGTGCCGTTATCGGCACCGTTCCCGCCATCGCGAATGACATCAAAGGCGGAATGGATCCGACCAAGGCCGTCGTCACCGAAGGAGCCGGTGCAGCGGCAGGTTTCGCGTTCGGTGCCATTGCCAGCTCGATTGCATCCGGCGCAATGTCAGGAGGCGCTGCAGGATCGGTAGTTCCAGGTGCAGGCACGGCCGTCGGCCTGGTTGCGGGAGCGGTCGTTGGCGGGTTCGCGGCATGGGGTGGGTCGAAGCTTCTCCAGTGGGCCTGGGACTAGTGCCGTATCCGGGCGCTGCCGGCTCGGAAACTTCACGTTCCATACGGAATGGCGTCGTTCGAGAATGTCCAAGGATGGGAATGAGAAACTTGAGCAACAACCCCACGATCAGGCAAGAACTACCCAGCGGTCATCCAGAGTGGCAGTGGCCACAATCCCTTCGATACGGACAGCTCCTCGTAGCCGTATTCCTTGCCGCGTTCGCCTGTCTCGGGGTATTCGCTTCGGTAAAGGCCGCCAATGAGGACCAACCCACACTGGTCGTCGGATTCACGGTACTCACGATAATGTTCGCGGCAGTGACCGTTGGGTACTTGGGCCGTACTGGGTTTCGTTCAATCGGACTGCCGAGCAGAATCGCAGCCTGCCGCGATGTCCGATACGGAAAGGGTATTCGGATCCCCAAGGAACGTCTCCAGTACGCGACAATGATCACCATGCTTGGTGGTACCGCGGTGGGCGGGCTGTCGACCACCGTCGCTTGGTATCTGGGGATCGGCGAAACGCTGCTGCCCTTTGGCCGCGAGACCAACTCGGGGGCCAACTACATGGGGATTTGCGGTGGCGTCGCACTAGTCGTTGCCCTGTTTCTCCTGGCCATTCGACTGCCTACCACCGTCAGCATCTACCCGACCGGCGTCCGCCGGCACGTCCGGCAGTGGCGCGGACTCTCCTTCAAGACCTACGACGCCTTCCTCCGGTGGGAGGACATCGCACACATTGCGGCCGACGAACTGGTCACCGGGGCCGGATGGACCGAGGCACGTAACCCCCGGATCACACTGCAGTCGTCGACGCGCATTCCCGCCGGGCAGCAACTGAAATTCGACGGCGAGAACGAGATCACCCTGATGGCCTATCAACTCGTCGCCGAGCCGAACACCCTCCTCGCCCTGCTTCGCTTCCTGAAGGACAACCCCGACCAACGCGGAATCGTCGCCCGGCCCGACGCCCGCGAACTCCTCACGCCCCCACCGCTGCGCGAACGATTCCGCGCCGCAAGACTGGCAAAGAAGACGGCGCCCGATGCCTGAATTTCCCACCGGGTCGGACACGATGACCGTGCAGGAATACCTCGAGGCCCAACTGGTGACCTGTACCCCATGTCACCCGGACACCACCGCGCCGGTGACCGTGGCGATCCCGCAACTCCCTGGATGGGTCCCAGCCCCACCCGAGGCGGTACCCGGCGCCTACACCGCCCTCGTCAATCCCACCCACATCAAAGACAGTTGGTGTCCCAACGCGGTGCTCCTACACGGCAAACTCTCCACGACAGTCGACGCCGAACAACTGCTGAACTGTGCCTTCGCCGACTCCCGACGCCTTCCCGACTGGCGCGAATACGAGTCGAATCACGTTCCCTATCAGGGCCACCCATCGGTATTCGTCCGGGGCGTCTACACGGTCGAGCAGTGGACGCTGTCCGCCACCACCCGCTACACCGTCGTCAACGACGGACCCCACCAGTACCTGACACAGTTGACCGTGACCACACTGCTCGACCAGGCCGACGACCTCGACGTCGACGTCACCGTGATCAACCTCGGACTGACCGTCACCACCAGCTGAACCGACCCACCAGGGGACCCGCAGACCCTCAGCGTTGCCGAAGCAGCCGCACCACCAGGACTCCGGTCACGAGGAGCACCATCGCCGTGGACCCGGCCGCGAGATGCATACCGTCCACGAAGGACGACTGTGCCGAATCCACAAGGGCGGTGGCCTGGTCCGGCGGAAGCGAGTGTGACAGCCCGACCGTGCCGCCGAGGGTGTCCTGGGCGACGTGCGCCTGGTCGGGCGTCAGTCCCGAGATGTCGATGCCGCGCCGGAAGATCCCGAGCACGACGCTGCCGAGTACTGCGGTACCGAGAGCGATGCCGAGTTCGTAGGCCGTCTCCGAGACCGCGGATGCCGCGCCCGCCCGCGCCGGCTCGACCGAGCTGACCACCAGGTCATTCGTCAGGGTGAGCGCGATTCCGACACCCGCACCAGCCAGTACGAACCCCACGACGAACGCCTGCGGTCCGCCGTCGGGACGCAGCATCATCATGGCGGCCGCACCGAACGCGGCGACCACCAGGCCGGCCCCCAGCACGCGCCCCGGCGCCCACCATCGCACCAGCCACGCCGCAACCAGCGAGGCGAATGCGCTGACCACCATGCCCGGGAGCATCAGCAATCCGGCTTCGAGAGGGCGATATCCCAGCACCAGCTGGAGATACTGCGAGCCGAAGAACAGGATGCCGGCGAGAGCGAAGACCGAGAGAAGATTCGTCAGGACCGCCGTGGAGAAGGCCGGTCGGGCGAACAGCGACAGGTCGATCATCGGATGGTCGAGCGTCCGCTGGCGTCGGACGAAGATCCAGCCCGCGATCGCGCCCATGACCCCGATCCCGGTCAGTCCCCAGTCTGGGCCGTGCACCGCCGTTTCCTTGACCGCGTACACGATCGGCACGGTCGTGAGCATCGCGAGTCCCGCGCTGGTCAGGTCGAATCGACCCGGCCTCGGATCCTTGGACTCCGGGATCACGAGCGGGCCGAGGACCACGAGGCCGATCATCACGGGGATGTTGATCAGGAATACCGCACCCCACCAGTAGTGCTCGAGCAGCCAGCCGCCGATCAGCGGCCCGGCCGCTGCGCCGCCGCCGGCCATGGCAGCCCACACACCGATGGCGGTGGTGCGCTGGCGCGGGTTGACGAAGATCGCGCGGATCAGACCGAGAGTGGCGGGCATGAGTGTCGCGCCCGAGACACCTTGCAGCACACGGGCTCCGATCAGCATCTCCGGACTCGACGCCCATGCTGCGATCAGGGACGCCAGGCCGAACCCGGCAGCACCGATGAGCAGCAGTTTCCGACGACCGATGCGGTCGCCGAGGGTACCCATCGTGACGAGCAGACCGGCGAGGACGAAGGAGTAGACGTCGATGATCCAGAGCAACTGGGTGCTGCTCGGTGTCAGGTCCTCGCTGATGAACGGCAGCGCGAGGTCGAGCACGGTGGCATCCACCGCGATGAGTAGGACCGCGAAGGCGAGCACGACCAGCCCGAGCCAGTCCTTCCGACTCGCCGTCACCTCGTGACGGTCCCGCACCATGCTCACTGACATGCATCCACTTCCTACTCCTGATCGATAGACGCGAAGCATCAGGATCTTCACCGTCCGGCCGGTACAGTTGCGGATCAGCTTAGCAGCCGACCGTCCAGCCGGTACAGTGCACGATATGGTTTCCGACACACGTGATCGCATCCTCGACGCCCTCGAACGACTTCTGCTCGACGTCGGTGTCGCCCAGGTCACCCTCGAGGGCGTCGCGGCAGCGGCAGGGGTTTCCAAGGGTGGACTGCTGTACCACTTCCCCACCAAGGAATCCCTGCTCGCATCAATGGTGCGTCGACTCGGCGAACGCTCCGACCGACAACTGGCCGACGCCGTCTCGAGGGGAGGCACCGTGTCCGAGATCTACCTCCAGTGCCCCGAGACCGAGTCGGATGAGGAGATCGCGCTGTTCCGCTCGATGCTCGCCGCGATGCGCAGCGCCGACGGCAGACACGACGAGGTCCAGCAGGCCGTCGCGGACGTGATGCATTCCTGGGATGCGGGGCTTGCCGCTGAAATCGACGACCCAGTCCAGGCCGAGATTGTCCGGCTCGTCGGAGACGGCATCTACCTCGCCGCTCTGCTCGGACTGCCCCAGCCGGACCGGGACCTCCACCGCAAGGTGGTGAACCGTCTGCTCGGAACCAACCAGCCCGAGGGCGACGACCCCGCTACGTGAGGTAGCGGTACGCGGGCGACCCCGGCTCGAGTTGCTCCACCTGGATGCGCGAATTGCTCATCCGATCGAGCAGAGCCGGCAGGGCGTCGGCCGAACCGAGCTCGATTCCGACCAGCGCCGCACCCGTCTCACGGTTGTTGCGCTTGACGTACTCGAACAAGGTGATGTCGTCGTCCGGCCCGAGCACCTCGTCGAGGAACCCGCGCAACGCCCCCGGCTCCTGTGGGAAGTCCACGAGGAAATAGTGCTTGAGCCCTAGGTGCACGAGCGATCGCTCGAGAATCTCGCCGTAGCGGGAGACGTCATTGTTGCCGCCCGAGATCAGGCACACGACGATGCTGCCCGGTTCGAGGTCGAGCTGACCGAGCGCTGTGACCGAAAGCGCCCCCGCCGGCTCGGCGATGATGCCCTCGTTCTGATACAGCTCGAGCATCGCGGTGCAGATCGCCCCCTCGTCGACCTGCGTCATCACGAAGTTCGCAGACCCCTTTCCGGGCAGGCGGCCCGCACGCGTACCTGCCACCAGCGGCAGCGAGGCATGCGAGACGACACTTGCGCCGAGGTCCGACACCACCGCATACGGCAGGTCTCCGACCCTCCTGACGGCGGCGCCGTCGACGAACGGCTCGACGTCGGGCAGTGTGACCGGACCGCCGGCCACCAGGGCCGCGGTCATGGACGCCGCGCCAACCGGCTCCACACCGACGATCGCGGTCCGGGGTGCGCGCTCGCGCAGGTACGTGGCGATGCCTGCGATGCACCCACCGCCACCGACCGGGACGACGACACTGTCGGGCGTCTGCCCCAACTGTTCGAGGATCTCGGCTGCGATGGTGCCTTGACCGGCGGCGGTACGGGCATCGTCGAACGGCGGGACCATCGTCGCCCCGGTCCGCTCGACGTCGGCGGCGGCCGCCGCCGCGGCGGCGTCGTACGTCTCCCCGGTCGGGATGAGCTGAACGAAGTCGCCACCGTGCACCATGATCCGGTCGCGCTTCTGCTTCGGGGTGTTGGCCGGGACGTAGATGCGTCCTTGGATCTCCATCGTGCGGCACGCGAACGCGACACCCTGAGCGTGGTTGCCCGCGCTGGCCGTGACGACTCCGGCGGCGCGCTCGGTACCGCTGAGCTGTGTGATCAAGTTGTAGGCGCCGCGCAGCTTGTAGGAGCGGACCACCTGCAGATCCTCGCGCTTGAGGTAGACCCGAGCTCCGGTCAGCGCCGACAGCCGCTCACTGAGCTGGAGGGGCGTCGCGTCGATAATGTGCGCAATTCGCTCGGCGGCGGCATCGATCTCGTCCGCGGTCAGCGCGGACGGGGTTACCTTCAGTTCTGCGAGTTCCGGCGAGTTTGGCACCCACGCATTTTCCCACTACGCGCGCGCCCACGCGCAACCGACCCGCCGCGTCGCCGACCGCGGTCGACCCTCTACTTCTTCGGTGTCAACACGAAGACTGGGATCTCTCGTGTGGTCTTCTTCTGGTAATTCGCATACTCAGGCCACACCTCGACCGCGCGCGCCCACCACTCGGCCTTCTCGTCTCCGGTGACCTCTCGCGCCGTCATGTCCTGCTTTGCCGGGCCGTCCTGCAGCTCGACGAGCGGGTTCGCAACGACGTTGTGGTACCAGACCGGATGCTTGGGGGCACCGCCCAGAGACGCCACCACCGCGTACTGACCGTCGTGCTCGACGCGCATCAGCGGGGTCTTGCGAACCTTGCCGGATTTGGCCCCCTTGGTGGTCAGGATGACAACCGGCTGGCCCTCCAGCGTCGTTCCCTCCGTACCACCGGAACGTTCGTAGAGGTCAACCTGGTTCGCGGACCACGACGACGGGCTGGGTTCGTATTCACCGATGATTGGCATGGCATCGAGTCAACACCTTGCAAGACGTCTGGACTACCCGATGTCCCAATAGAGTGATTTCCCCCAATCGCATCCGGGTATTCGGTGGACCGAACTTGTCAGTATCGCTACTCTGAACAGATCGACCGGACGTACCGAAACAATGCGCGAGAGAGGTGCACGAAATGACCACTACGGCACTCTCCCGGCGCGCCCGCCCCGACGGGTACGCCACCGTCGATGTCGCCGGTACCGCATGGCCGCTTTACAAGCTCGAGGCGATCGCCGCCGGATTCCTTGTTTTCGTCCTTGTCCTCGCCTCGACCCAGGTGTTGCAGACCGCCGTGCTGACGGCGGCCGGCGCGGCGGTCGTCGTGTGGTGGGTGCGTCGCGTCGTGCTCGCGGATCGCAAGCCCGAATCCGCGTCGCAATCGTCCTGACTCTCCAAGAGGCAGTAGTGTTCGGTCGGTGATCGCACCGACCACCGACACAGGCATCCGCGCTAGGGGGTTGGCCCGCGCGTTCGGCAACGTCCAAGCCGTCCACGAAATGGATTTCGTCGCAGAGCCCGGTGAGGTCACCGCACTTATCGGACCCAACGGATCCGGCAAGACGACCCTGTTGCTGATGTTGGCCTCACTCCTGCGCCCCGACCACGGCACGATCGAGATTTGTGGTCTCGACCCGCTCACCGATACCTCCGCGGTGCGAGCCGTGTTGGGCTGGATGCCCGACACACTCGGGACGTGGGAGTCGTTGACCGCCCGCGAGATTCTCGTCGCCATGGGCCGTCTCTACGGAATCGCGCCCGCGGGGGCGCGGCGGCGGGCGGACGATCTACTTCACACCGTCAACCTTGAAGACCTCGCCGACGCCCCCGCCCGCGCTCTCTCGCGCGGGCAGCAGCAACGACTCTCCCTGGCCCGCGCGCTGGTCAACAACCCGCGAGTGTTGCTGCTCGACGAACCCGCGTCGGGCCTCGACCCGGGTGGCCGCATCGAACTGCGGGTTCTGCTGCGCCGGTTGGCAGCCGCGGGATGCACGGTAGTAGTCAGTTCTCACGTCCTGGCCGACCTCGACGAAACCGCGGACCGCGCTGTGTTCGTGGCCGACGGGCGCACAGTGCGCACCCAGACGGTCGCCGAAGCCGGCGCCCAGGTCCGACGTTTCACCGTCAGGGCGTTGGACTCGGAAGCACTCGACGCCGTACTGCAGCGGGACGCACGCAGGCTCGATACCTCCACCGAGAGGCGCCCCGGGGACCGCGTGATCGTTGTCGAGAACGAATCCGAGGCAGCCACCGTGCTGCGCGACCTGGTGGCCGCAGGTGTCTCGGTTACCTCCTTCGGCCCGTCGACCGGCACCTGGGAACAGACGTACCTGAACATGCAGGAGGAAAGCCTGTGACGAGCACGCGACCCTCACCGAACTACCTCGACGGTGTCCTGACGGTGTTCGGGCTCGAGTTCCGGCAGCGTCTGCGCACCCGTGGATGGTACGTGCTCCTCGTGGCCTGGTTCGTACTCATCTCTGCCGTCGCAGCCCTCGCCGACGCGACCACAGCTGCCAATGACATGGCGGGCCAGTTCGTCTTCGAGCTCGTCGTCGGATTCGTACTGCTATTCGCCCTCCTCGTCGTCCCGGCCTTCTCGGCCAACTCGATCAGTGGTGACCGGGCAGCTGGAACGCTCGCGATTCTGCAGAACACCCTCCTGCGCCCCGGACAACTGTTGTGGGGCAAGTGGATCGCAGCATGGGCCGTATCCCTGGCGTTTCTCGCGGCCGCCCTGCCCGCACTCGTATGGGCGATGAGTCGGGGTGGCGTCCACATCGCGAGCCTTCCTGTGTTCGTGCTGATGGTGGCCGTCGAGTTGGGGCTGATGTGCGCGATCGGGGTCGGCATCTCGGCTCGCTCGCACCGCCCCCTGTTCGCGGTGACGGCGACGTACCTGCTGGTTGCGGCGTTCACCGTCGGCACCCCGATCGCGTTCGGTTTGAGTTCAGCCCTGTCGGCTGACGAGATTCGACTTCCACGGGTGGAAGGATGGTCCCCGGGGCCCGACGGCGGTCAGTACGTGTGCAGTCAGACGGAGACGACGTCGCAAACCTTCATGCACACCGAACGAACCTCCTGGATGCTGGCTGCGAATCCGTTCGTCGTCGTCTCCGACGCCGTTCCAGGTCCACCGGGTGTCTCCGATGATTTCGGCGTAATGGGCACGATCAGCTCGCGTGTTCGCGATGCGCAGCGCGGCGGCCTCGAGGGCCTGCCGTGCCTGCCCCGGTCGGGTGACGCCGAGGCACAACCTGGACCGATCTGGCCACTGGGCTTGGGCGTCCAAGGCGCCGTGGTCGCCGTCGCGATCGCAGCCGGTCGCCGCCGACTGCGAACCCCGATGGGCCGGCTCCCAGCCGGCATGCGGGTCGCATGAGGGCCCGCCTGTCCGGTGGCGCAACGGCCATCGTATCCATCACCGCCCTCGCCCTCCTCTCCCCCGGCCATGTCTCCGCCTCCCCCGGCCACGCGGCTCCCGATACCACGAGGGCGGCTGCATGCGGAACACCACTGAGTGCCAACGCGATTGACGAAGTGGTCGAGCTCAGCGATACCTCCACCCTGACCGGCTCCGGCCTGGTGCGGCTCGAGGCTGCCGTCGACCGGCACCGCCGCATCACGGAGATCCTTGTCGCGCACCGAGACTGGCGTGGACTGTTCTCGATCGGCCTGAACGCGGTCGAATACGAAGCGGTACTACCGCTGCAGCGCGACCCGGTGGCTCTCCCGGACCGCACCTGGTCACCGGAGGTCAGTTATGACCTGCTCGCGCGGTACCTCCGCAACGTCCACGCCGAGTTCACCGGCGCGCCGACCGACCCAGCGTGGGCGAACTATTTCGCCCTGACCAAGCAGTGTTCGTCGAGCCCGGCACGTGTCGCGATGGCCGGCTACAACGCCCACCTGACCGTCGATCTCGCGCACGCCGTCGACTCCTCTGGTACCAACCCCGAGAACATCCCCGAGTTCTACCGGATCGTCGATTCGATTGCCGTCAAGGGTGATTCGATCGTAACGCTCACCAAGTCGCTCTACGACGGCGATCTCGGACCACTGTGGCGGTTCTACTTCGTGGGTGAGGGACTCGACCTACTGGCGGGCAACGATCAACCGTCGCGGACGCTGCTCCGTGCGGCCGACAGCGGCTACAACACGATCACACTCGCGCACGGATTCGCCCTGCAGAACCCGCAGGCGCGAACGGCGACGGAGCAGCAAATCGACGGATTGTGGCGCACCACCGACACGGCTTTGCAGGTTCTGTCCGATCTCGGCGGGCTCTGACGGGGCGGGGTTCGGTCGTCAGCCGGTCAGGCAACTCGGGCCGAACAGCTCCTTGAGGTCGCCCATCAGCGCCGAGGACGGTTCCACGCGCAACACCTCGTCGACCTTCCACACGGACGTCCCTCGCGATCCGATCAGCCGAACGTGGACGTCCGCGGTTCCCGGATGGCGCGAGAGGACCTGCTTGAGCGCGCCGAGTTTCTCCTTGGTGCACTGCCGGACCGGGAGGCTGACGGCAACGGGCTTGGCAACACCTATTGCCGAAAGATCAGGTACGGCAAGGTCGTTGGCGATCAGAGACACCCGGTCGTCGCGAACCGACACCCGCGCCTTGACCAGGACCACGGAGTCCTCGACGACGTCCATGCCGTAGACCGAGTACGCCTGGGGGAAGAACAGCAGCTCGATGCCACCGGAGAGGTCCTCGAGCTGCGCAGACGCCCAGGTCAGGCCGTTCTTGTTGATCCGTCGGTTGACCGACGCCAGAATGCCGCCGATGGTCACCTGCGTACCGTCCTTGATCTCGCCCTCCAGGATGGTGGGGATCGAGGTGTCGGACTGCGCGGTGAGTACGTGCTCGATGCCGTTGAGGGGATGCCCGGACACATACAGACCCAGCATCTCGCGTTCCAGGGCCAGCTTGTGCTTGCCGTCCCATTCCTCTTCGGGAACCTTGACGTCGAACACGGAGGCGATCGACTCGTCGGCATCGCCGCCGAACAGGTCGAACTGGCCCATCGCCTCGGCCTTCTTGGTGCCCATCACGGCATCGATCGCATCGGCGTGCACCAGCATCAGGCCCTTACGCGGATGATCCAGCGAATCGAATCCGCCTGCCTTGATGAGGGATTCGGTGACCTTCTTCGAACACGCCAGCGCATCGATCTTGTTCAGGTAGTCGGAGAAGTCGGTGAAATTCCCCTTCTCCTCACGGGCGGCAATGATCGACGACACCACGTTGGCGCCGACATTGCGCACAGCCCCGAGCCCGAACCGGATGTCCTGACCGACCGATGCGAAGTCGACCCGTGACTCGTTGACGTCCGGCGGGAGCACCGTGATGCCCATCTTCCGGCAGTCCGACAGATAGACCGCGGCCTTGTCCTTGTCGTCACCGACGGAGGTGAGCAGGCCGGCCATGTACTCGGCCGGGTAGTTCGCCTTGAGGTACGCGGTCCAGAACGAGACCAGGCCGTAGCCCGCCGCGTGCGACTTGTTGAACGCGTACCCGGCGAACGGCAGAACAGTGTCCCACAGCGCGGTGACCGCCGGCTGCGAGAAACCGTTCTCGAGCATGCCTTGCTGAAAGCCTTCATAGGCTTCCTCGAGGATCTCCTTCTTCTTCTTGCCCATCGCGCGGCGCAGGAGGTCGGCCTCTCCGAGCGAGTATCCGGCCACCCGCTGAGCGATCTGCATGATCTGCTCCTGGTAGACGATCAGGCCGAAAGTGTCCTCGAGGATGTCCTTCAGCGGCTCCTCGAGTTCCGGGTGGATCGGCTTGACCTCCTGCCGGCCGTTCTTGCGATCGGCGTAGTCGTTGTGCGCGTTCATGCCCATCGGACCGGGCCGGTACAGCGCGAGGACGGCGACGATGTCCTCGAAACCAGTGGGCTGCATGCGCCGCAGCAGGTCACGCATGGCGCTGCCGTCCAACTGAAACACGCCCAGCGTGTCACCGCGCGCGAGCAGTTCATACGTCGCCGGATCGTCGATCGGGAGGGTGTCGAGGTCCAGATCGATGCCTCGGTTGGCCCGGATGTTCTCGATCGCGTCGCCGATGACCGTGAGATTGCGCAGGCCGAGGAAGTCCATCTTGAGGAGGCCGATGGCCTCGCACGACGGGTAGTCCCAGCCGGTGATGATCGCCCCGTCCTGGGGGCGCTTCCACACCGGGATCGCGTCCGTGAGCGGTTCTGACGACATGATGACCGCGCACGCGTGGACACCGGCGTTGCGGATCAGGCCCTCGAGTCCCTTGGCAGTCTCGTAGATCTTCGCGATATCGGGATTGGATTCGATGAGCGCGCGGACCTCCGCGGCCTCCTTGTACCTCTCGTGCTCGGGGTCGGTGATGCCCGACACCGAGATGTCCTTGGCCATGATCGGCGGCGGCAGCGCCTTCGTGATCTGATCGGCGATCGCGAAACCGGGCTGGCCGAACTGCACCCGCGCCGAGTCCTTGATGGCGGCCTTGGTCTTGATGGTGCCGAACGTAATGACCTGGGCGACTTTGTCGCTGCCCCACTTCTCGGTGGCATAGCGCACCATCTCACCGCGGCGGCGATCGTCGAAGTCGATGTCGATATCGGGCATCGATACCCGCTCAGGGTTGAGGAACCGCTCGAACAGCAGGCCGTGCGGGATCGGGTCGATGTTGGTGATGCCCATTGCGTATGCGACGAGCGAACCCGCGGCCGAGCCTCGACCGGGCCCGACGCGGATGCCGACCTCGCGGGCATGGTTGATCAGGTCACCGACGACCAGGAAGTAGGCCGGGAAGCCCATCTGGTTGATGACGCCGATCTCGTACTGGGCACGCTCGACGTACTCGGGCGACGGCCCACCCGGGAAGCGCCGGTCGAGTCCCCGCATGACCTCCTTGTGCAGCCAACTGGCCTGCGTTTCCCCCTCTGGCACCGGGAAGATCGGCATGCGGTCGCGGTGCTGCCAGACGTCCTCGTACGGCTGTACCCGCTCACCGATGAGGATCGTGTTGTCGCACGCGCCGGGAACCTCCGAGTCCCAGATCGCCCGCATCTCCTGGGCCGACTTCAGGTAGTAGCCGTCACCGTCGAACTTGAACCGCGTGGGGTCCGAGAGGGTCTTGCCGGTCTGGATGCACAGCAGCGCCTCGTGGTTCTCGGCGGCGTCCTTGGTGACGTAGTGGCAATCGTTGGTTGCCAGCGGCGGGATCCCCAGCTTGTTGCCGATCTCGAGCAGACCCTCACGCACCCGACGCTCGATCGACAGGCCATGATCCATCAACTCGAGGAAGAAGTTGTCCCGACCCCAGATCTCCTGCCACTTCGCGGCGGCCTCGAGCGCCTCACGCTCGTGACCGAGCCGCAGACGCGTCTGGATCTCACCGGACGGGCACCCTGTGGTCGCGATGATGCCCTCGGCGTGAGCGGCGATGAGGTCTTCGTCCATACGCGGCCACTTGCCGAGCTGCCCCTCGATCGAGGCGAGCGACGACAACTTGAACAGGTTCCGCAGACCCGTCGAGTTCTCGGCGACCATCGTCATATGGGTGTAGGCGCCGCTGCCGGAGACGTCGTCGGACTTTTGGCTGGGATCGCCCCACAGCACCCTCTTGGTGTTGAACCGCGACTCGGGCGCGACGTACGCCTCGATGCCAATGATCGGCTTGATGCCGTGCTTCTTGGCGATGTTGTAGAACTCGCTGGCGCCGTACATATTGCCGTGGTCGGTCATGCCGACCGCGGTCATGCCGAGCCGCTCGGCTTCCTTGAAGAGCGGGCCGACCTTTGCCGCACCGTCGAGCATCGAGTACTCGGTGTGATTGTGCAGGTGAACGAACGAGTCAGCCACGCGTACCTCTCTGTACATGGGCCCCCTGTGTTCGAGCACGGTGGGAGCACCGGCGGATCCGGCAGTGCCTGAGTCTATGCCCTCGCACCGACGGTCTTGGCGTGCCGCGGCCGGTCGCTGTGTTCCCGCCGTGCCCGAACCACCGCGTCGGTGGTGAACACGACGAGTGCCACCCAGATCAAGATGAACCCAACCCACCGAGACGGCGGCACCACCTCGTGCATCACGACCACGCCCCACACCATCTGCATCGCCGGGTTCAGGTACTGAAGGACGCCGAGTGTCGTCAACGGAATCCGCTGCGCCGCTATCCCGAACAGCAGCATCGGCAAGGCCGTGAACGGCCCGGCGGCGAGAAGCAACAAGCTGTGCCCGACGCCGGTGCCGAAGAACGAGCCGGTGCCCGCGACGGCGAGCACGATCAGGTAGGCGATCGCGAACGGTGCCGCGACGACCCCCTCTGCCGTCAGGCTGGTCCGCGGATCGAGCGGTATCACCTTCTTGATCGCTCCGTACGACGCGAACGAGAGCGCCAATACCAGCGAGAGGTAAGGCGGATGTCCGTAGTCGATGGTGATGACGGCCACCGCAACCGCGGCCAGTACCAGCGGGACGATCTGCACCGGACGCAGCCGCTCCCGGAACAGCACGACTCCCAGCAGGACGCTGACGAGCGGGTTGATGAAGTACCCCAGTGCGGCCTCGACCACTTGACCGGAGGCGATCGCATAGATGTAGACGCCCCAGTTGATCGCGATCGCGAAGGTCGCGACCGCCACCAGGCCCCACGTGCGCGCACCCATTCCCCTCAGCGAGCCGAGCCTTCCCAGCACCATGAGCAGGGCGAGCATCAGGACCACCGTCCACAGCATCCGGTGGGCCAGTACTTCGAGCGAGCCCGCGCGATCGAGGAGACCGAAGAAGGCCGGGCCGATTCCCCAGATCAGGTAGGCGCCCACTCCGGAGAGCATTCCGGTGGACTCGTCTGAGTGGGACCGAGGTCCCGAGCTCCGCGGGGGTCTCACGTTCCGCCAGGATAGTCCCGGCACCGAACCACGCGGCTCGCGCTGACGTCCCGTCAGCCCATCTCAGGCACCGGCCCGTCGTCCGGCCCCGGCAGGACCGAACTCGTCTGGGTAGGCAGCAGCGGGCTGACCGCGAATGCACCGGCCACCGCATCGGCGGGAAGCGCCTCCACCGCCCGCACTCCGGGGCGGCCGGCCAGGTTCTGCAACTGTTCCAGCGAACCGCGGACCGTGGCCGCCACGACGCATGCACAGCCCTCGGCCAGTTGCGCGGCCGAGTACGCCATGACTCGCGACTGCCGGTCGTCCCCGACAACCGATGCTTGCTGACGCGCCGCGGCCACCGTCGGGGCACGCAACACCGCCGTCGGATTCGCCGCGACGGGGACGGTTTCCAGCGGCGTCTGCACCCGATCCAACGGCACCCTGAACAGCACCTGCGCGATCCTGAGGTCGCCTGCGACCTCGACGAGTTGCGTCGGCGCGATCGGCGTGTCCAGGGACACCAGTGCCCAGTGCTCGGCCTCGGGGTCGGCGTCCGGGTCGGCCTCCAGCGTCCTGTGAGCACGGTCGAGATATTCGGACACTTGCTCACCGGAGTCCGGTCCCAGTCGGTCGGTCGAAATCCTGGCCGCCGGGACCGGATTCGCCACCCCCAACCCCACGACGACGCCGGCCAGGACGACCGTCGCGAGGACAACCGACCACCGACGCGACCCCAATTTCACGTGACTCGAATCTCAGTTGCCTCGCAGGACTGCCAGGGCGTGCTGCAGGTCCTTGGGGTACTCGCTCGTGATCTCCACCCAGCGCCCATCAGCAGGGTGCGCGAACCCCAGGGAACGCGCATGCAACCACTGGCGCTCGAGGCCCAGCCTCTCGGCCAGGCGCGGATCGGCGCCATATGTCAGATCCCCGCAGCATGGATGCCGTAAGGCCGAGAAGTGGACGCGAATCTGATGGGTCCGTCCGGTCTCGAGATGAATGTCGAGCAGGCTCGCTGCCCGGAAGGCCTCAATGGTGTCGTAGTGGGTGATACTCGGCTTGCCGTCGGCCGTGACGGCGAACTTCCAGTCGCTGCTGCGGTGCCTGCCGATCGGAGCGTCGATCGTGCCGCTGCTCGGATCCGGATGCCCCTGAACCAGAGCGTGGTAGCGCTTGTCGACGGTGCGCTGCTTGAACGCCCGCTTGAGCACGGTGTACGCCCGCTCCGAGGTCGCGACGACCATCACACCGGAAGTGCCGACGTCGAGTCGGTGCACGATGCCCTGCCGCTCGTGCGCTCCGGAGGTCGAGATCCGGAACCCGGCCGCCGCCAGCCCGCCGATCACGGTGGGACCTGTCCAACCGACACTCGCGTGGGCCGCGACGCCGACCGGCTTGTCGACCGCGACGACATCGTCGTCCGCGTAGAGGATCTCCATGCCCTCGACGGGTTCGGGGTTGATGGTCAGGGGGCGAGGAGGCTCAGGCAGCTCGACCTCCAGCCACGTGCCGGCCGCCAGGCGATCTGACTTACCGGCCGGCGTGCCATCCACCCGGACTGCGCCTTCCTCGGTGAGAGCCGCCACCGCGGTACGCGACAGCCCGAGCAGGCGGGCCAGGCCGGCGTCGACCCGCATGCCGTCGAGTCCGTCGGGAACGGGCATCGAACGCGTTTCCCTCATGCCGCGTCCCCCTTCCGCGGAGTTCCCGAGGGCTTTGAGATCCTGGAGCCGCTCGGTTCGACGCCGAACAGCGTGAGCGCTACCAACAGGATCGCCCCGCACACGATCGCCGAGTCGGCCACGTTGAACACCGGCCACCAGCCGACAGAGACGAAGTCCACCACGTGGCCTTGAAACGGGCCGGGTGAGCGAAAGATCCGGTCGACCAGATTGCCGAGTGCGCCACCGAGAACCAGCCCCAGGCCCAGCGCCCACCACGGTGAGCCGAGACTGCGGCCCATCCGGATCACGCCGATCACGACACCGACCGCCACAAGAGTCAGCAGCCACGTCATGCCGGTGGCCATCGAGAACGCTGCACCTGGATTGCGGACGAGAGTCAGGGTGACCGTGTCCCCGATGATTCGCACGGGATCAGTCGGATCGATGAACGCGACCGCCAGGGCTTTGGTCAACAGATCGAACCCCAGTATCACCGCAGCGATCGCGACGAGCATCCGCATCATCCGTTGCGGCACCGATGACGGCAGGTCCGACTGTGACCCGATGGGATCTGACCCAGTGGGATCTGACCCAGTGGGATCTGACCCAGTGGGATCTGACCCAGTGGGATCGGGTTCGGGTACGACTGGTTCGGAAATCGGTTCACCTCTCACGGCACGATCGGCGCGATCTTCACTCACCCCGCCATCATCCCCTACCCGGCGGACAAACCGGTTACCCCACCCGGGCCGACTAACCTGTTCGTCGTGCCACTGTCGTCGAAGCTCCTTCACTCCGGAACCGCGCTAGTCGCGGCGACACTCTCCCTCTCGGTGCTCACCACCGCCTGTAGCTCGAGTGGTCAAGCCAGTCCCGACGCGATCGGGGCCATGACGAACGAGGTCACTGTGCCGGTAACGGCCGCCACGACCGAGATCGTAGACGCGGGCGCCGAGCCGAGGGCCGTGGTGCAACTCCAGCCCGCGGAGGGCACCCGCCAGGAGGCGCAGCTGGTGACGACCGCAACCGTGTACCAGCAGATCGACCAGCAGGAACCGCAGGATCACTCCGACCCACCGTTGACGATGCCGCTCGCCGCGGTGGTCACGCAGGCCGCGACTGAGGCAACACCCGCGACGACGATCGAACTCACCCTGGGAACCCTCACCACCCCGGACGACGCGACGAACGAACTCCTCGAACCGGCGACGGATTCGCACGCCGGTTTCACCATGAACCGCTCGGGTGCGATGACGGCCCTGCGGCTGCGGCCGGATCCCGACGCTCAGAACAAGGCCAGGTCGATGATCGAACAGGCCTTTTTCCAGGCCGTCTACCGAGCCGTCGCGTTTCCGGAACAGCCGATCGGGGTGGGCGCGGTCTGGAAGATCCACCAGCGGGTCACAAGCGCGATCGCCCTCGATCAGGTGACGACCGCGACGCTCGTCGAACGCGATGGTGACCGACTCACCGTCGACGTCCGAGTGGAGCAGTTCCCCCAGACACCGGTCTTCGAACTACCCAATGGAACGGGCACGTTGGACATCGACTCGTACGAAATGCAGGGTTCGGGAACCGTGGCCATCGATCTGCGCTCCCCGCTCCCGGTCGACGGCTCGATCACTATCGAAGGCTCCCAGTCGTTCAGCGATGCCTCGGACACGATCCAACTGCGCCAGACCACCAGTGAGCGGGTTCAGTGGGGGCAGTGACTCTCAGCACGGACTCTCAGCACGGACTCTCGGCACCCTCCCCGAAAACGGCCGATGCCGGCGCCACCTGTCGAGTGGCGCCGGCGTCGTCGTGAAGATTCGAACTATGCGGCAGGGCAGGCCGGTGAGGTGAGCTCAGCGAGCTGTACCAGCTGGCACGCGTACTGCTGCGACATCTTCCACTGACCGTCCTCCGCTACGAAGTCCACGGTCGCCGGATTCGTCTGACCATTGATGACCAGGTTCACACCGGCCGTCACGGTTTCGGGCCCGGTGGGAGTGACGTCGATAACCTCGATGGTCGCGTTGTTCTGCTTCGCTGCCCCGACCACCTGGTTGATGAGCTCAGGATCCTGCTCGGCCCCCTGGACCAGCGACACCTTCTCCTCGAGCGGGATGCTCTCGTCGAAGACCTTCGCGAGGTTCGCGTTCAGGTCCGCCGGCGTCGGTGGGACCACCTCAGGCGCGGCCGCGGTCGTCGTCTGCATCGCCGTCGTGCGCTCGGTGGTCTCGGCGCCACCATTCGAGCAGGCGGAAATGGTGAGCGCGGCTGCGAGCGCCACACCGGCGATGGTCATCTTCCGGAGCTTCAAGTGCTTTTCCTTTTCGTTCTCGTTGTCATTCACGGTCGAACATCGTGCGAGACCCGGCTGACGCACGGTCCACGTCCCAGCCATGGCGCAGGTTCACGGCAAGGGTACCGTTAGTGAGGCTTCCCTCACCTCAGGCTGTCCACGACATCAGCAGCAACCAGGTCACAGTGGGTGTCGTCGAATGTACGTGACGGCCCCGGTCCTGTGCTGCGTGTCTCGAATCGCACCGTCACCACACCGTGCCCAGCACCCTGCACCCATCCGTGGCCGTACGCGGGGTGCGAGACATCGAGCCCCGGCGTCCATCGCAGCCCACTGCCATAGGCAGGGGCGTAGGACCGATCCTCTGCCGTCCCATCGTCTTCCAATTCTGGAACACCCTGGTCGAGCTCCGGAAACAACGAGCCCTGACTCGCCGCGGTCAGACTGCCGAAGCTCACGCCTACCAAGCGGACCGGACCGAGTTCGAGCGGATCGATCGCCTGGCGCAGCGCGGCCGCGGTGAGGATCTGCAGGTCCGTCGTCGCGTATTGCAACGTAAGCGAGCGTGTGACAATGCTCATATCCGCCTTTCGTAGTTTCAGCACGACGGTTCGGGCGGCTCTACCGTCCCGATCCAGTCGTCGGTGCGCTGCGGCGGCGAGGGCCTCGATCGCCCGCCGCAACTGCCCCATCGTGACGATGTCCTGCGCGTACGTGGTCTCCGCGCTAACCTGCTTCGCGTCCGCTCGCTCCGCGACCGGGCGGTCGTCGATTCCGCGAGCGAGTCTCTGCAGACTGGGGCCGACCGTCGCCCCGAGCACCGAGACCACGTCGGCATCGGGCAGGTTCGCCAGCGCCTCGATGGTCTCTATCCCAAGTCGTCTGAGCTTCTCCTCGGCAACCGGACCCACGCCCCACAACTTCCGGACCGGCAGTCGGCCCATCAGTTCCTGCTGGACGTCCGGGGAGACGACCGTGACCCCATTCGGTTTGGCGAGGCCCGACGCGATCTTGGCCACCTGTTTGCCCCCACCCGCCCCGATCGAGGCCACCAACCCGGTCTCGGCCATCACCAGCGCGCGCAGATCCTCACAGTAGCGCTCGACCTCAGCCTTTCCCGCGCCCGCGAGTTCAGCAGGTTCTCCGAATGCTTCGTCCAGCGACAGCTGTTCCAGTACAGGCACTTTCATACGCAAAGCGTCGAACACCTGGCGGCTCATGTGCCCGTACAGCGCACCCCGTGGAGGCAGGACGACAGCAGCCTGACCCACCAACCGGCGGGCCTGGTGCATCGGCATCGCCGATCGTGCTCCGAACGCCCGCGCCTCATAGCTCGCACCGGCGACCACTCCGCGACCGCCGAGTCCCCCGACGAGCACCGGACGGCCCCGCAACGTCGGCCGGGTCAGCTGCTCGACCGACGCAAAGAACGCATCCATGTCGAGGTGTAGGACCCACCGCCGACTGCGCGTGGGGTCGGGGACGGCAGTGCTCACGGATGCAAGATACGCCGGACGGACGACATAAGACCTGCGCCGCCCGACCGGCGTGTGACTCGTGGCTCAGGCCCTGGCGATGGTGGCGCGCACGCCCTCGCCGAGGTCGACGACGGCTTCTCCGCTCACGTCGCCGATCTCGAGGGTGGTCGCCAGGATCTCGCCTGCGATCAGATCCCGGTGCCGTGTCGCCCACCCGAGCCGTTCGGTCGGCACCTGCAGCCTGACCGAGATCCGGTCGGACACCTCGAGTCCCGCGTTACGCCGCGCGTCCTGAAGCTCACGGATCCGGTCCTTTGCCCAGCCTTCGGCCTCGAGTTCCTCGGTGACCCGCGAGTCGAGCACGACCAGGCCCGCCCCGTCCGGCAGAGCCGCCGTCGACTCGGGCTCGGCGGCGACCAGTCGCTGCGTGTACTCCTCTGGGAGCAGCTCGATGCCCTCGGCAGGAGCGGAGCCTGCGGAGCGACCCGGCTGCACCGTGTCGGAGCCTGCGGAGCGACCCGGCTGCACCGTGTCGGAGCCTGCGGAGCGACCCGGCCAGACTGTGACGACCCCGTGCTTCTCGGTCCAGTCACCCGCTTTGACCGCCTTGATGACCGCCTGCACGTCCCTGCCGAGACGCGGACCGGCAACGCGGGCGTTGACCACGAGTTCGAATCTGCCGTGGACGTCGACGTCCTCGGTGAGATCGACCTTCTTGACGTTGACCTCGTCGGCGATCAGCCCGAGGTACGGTCGCATCTTCTCCGCATCGGGTGCCGCGACGGTGACCTCCGGCAGCGGCAGGCGCACGCGCAGGTTCTGCGCCTTTCGCAGGCTCAGCACCGTCGAGCAGACCGTACGGACGTCGTCCATCGCGGCGACCAGCTCCGAGTCCGCCGGCAGCTCGCTCTCGGCCGGCCAGTCGGCGAGGTGCACCGAGCGGCCGCCGGTGAGTCCACGCCAGATGACCTCCGTCGCCATCGGCAGCAGCGGGGCTGCCAGGCGAGTGGCAACCTCGAGAACCGTGTGCAGCGTGTCGATCGCGTCGCGGTCCTCGTCCCAGAACCGGTTGCGTGAGCGGCGCACGTACCAGTTGGTGAGCGCATCGCTGAAGGTCCGTAGTTCATCGCATGCACCCGCGATGTCGGTGACTTCGAGTGCCTCGCTGATCGCGTTCCGCGTCGCGGCGAGCTTCGCCAGGATGTATCTGTCGAGCACGTTCGGCGAATCGGTCCGCCATTGCCCCGGTTTGGACGCGTACAGCTGCAGGAAACTCCACGCGTTCCACAGCGGTAGCAGCGCCTGACGCACTCCCTCCCGGATGCCCTGCTCGGTGACGATCAGGTTGCCGCCACGCAGGATCGGTGACGACATCAGGAACCACCGCATGGCATCCGAGCCGTCGCGGTCGAAGACCTCCTTGACGTCCGGGTAGTTGCCCTTGGACTTGCTCATCTTGAGGCCATCGTCGCCGAGGACGATGCCATGCGCCGCAACACATTTGAATGCTGGGCGGTCGAACAGCGCCGTCGCCAGGACGTGCAGCGTGTAGAACCAGCCACGGGTCTGCCCGTTGTACTCGACGATGAAGTCGCCCGGGTAGTGCGAGTTGAACCAGTCCTTGTTCTCGAACGGATAGTGCACCTGCGCGTAGGGCATCGAGCCCGACTCGAACCAGCAGTCCAGCACCTCCGGAACCCGGCGCATCATCGACTTCCCGGTCGGGTCGTCCGGGTTCGGGCGGACCAACTCGTCGATCATCGGCCGGTGCAGATCCGTCGGACGAACCCCGAAGTCACGCTCGAGTTCGTCGAGCGAGCCGTAGACGTCGACCCGCGGGTAAGCTGGATCGTCCGACACCCACGCCGGGATCGGGCTGCCCCAGTAGCGATTTCGGCTGATGTTCCAGTCACGCGCACCCTCGAGCCACTTGCCGAACTGGCCGTCGCGGATGTGCTCCGGTACCCAGGTGATCTCCTGGTTGAGTTCGACCATGCGGTCACGGAACTTGGTGACCGCGACGAACCACGACGGCACCGCCATGTAGATCAGCGGCTGCCCGGAGCGCCAGCTGTGCGGGTACGAGTGTTCGATCGTCTCGTGGCGCAGCAGCTTGCCCGCCGCCTTGAGGTCCTTGATGATGACCGGGTTTGCATCGAAGACTTGGAGACCCTGGTAGTCCGGCACCATGGAGGTGAACTTGCCACCCGCATCCAGTGGCTGGGCAATCCCGATGCCGTTGGCCGTAGCGCACTCCATGTCCTCCTCACCGAAGGCTGGGGCGAGGTGCACCACGCCGGTGCCGGAGTCGGTGGTCACGTAATCCGCGGCCAGCACCCGGTGCGCATTCTCGTGGCCCTTGCCCGGTCCGTGGAAGAAGTCGAACGGCGGCTGGTAGGACAGCCCGACGAGGTCACTGCCCTTGTACTCGCCGAGCACCGCAGGAGACTCTCCGAGCTCGCGTGCGTAGTGCCCGATCCGCGCTGCCGCGAGAACGTACCGCTTGTCGTCGGCGCCGACAACGAGCACGTAGTCGACGTCGGGGTGGACCGCAATCGCGAGGTTCGACGGCAGCGTCCACGGCGTCGTGGTCCAGATCAACGCGTTGGCGCCGTCCAACTCGCTGCCCGGCGCGTGCAGCACCATGTCGACCGTCACCGCCGGGTCCTGACGCATCTTGTACGCATCGTCGAGGCGGGTTTCCTGGTTCGACAGCGGCGTCTGCTCGTACCAGCTGTACGGCAATACCCGGAAGCCCTGGTAGATCAGGCCCTTGTCGTAGAGCTCCTTGAACGCCCACATGACGGACTCCATGAAGTCCAGATCCAGGGTCTTGTAGTCGTTGTCGAAGTCCACCCAGCGCGCCTGCCGCGTCACGTAGTTGCGCCATTCGTCGGTGTAACGCAGCACCGACGATTCGCAGTACGCGTTGAACTCGGCGAGACCCATAGCGTCGATCTGCGACTTGTCCACGATGCCGAGCTGCTTCTCCGCCTCGAGTTCGGCGGGCAACCCGTGACAGTCCCAGCCGAACCGGCGATCGACCTTCTTCCCACGCATGGTCTGGAACCGCGGGACCACGTCCTTGACGTACCCGGTGAGGAGGTGACCGTAGTGCGGCAGGCCGTTCGCGAACGGTGGACCATCGTAGAAGACGAACTCCTCGGCTCCCTCGCGGTTCGCGATGCTGGCCCGGAAGGTGTCATCCGCCTCCCATGCCGCGAGCACTTTTTTCTCGAGGTCCGGAAAGGAGACAGCACCGGTTGCCCGGCCACCGAAGAGATCGACCCGCGGGTACGCGTCGTTCGCCTGGGGAGAGGTGGATTCGTTACTGGTCAACGCGTGGCTCCTCGTGCCCATCTACCGGCACGGGGACGACGGCGACGCCCTGTGCGCCGCTACCGCGGTACCACCCCGCTTGCCCATCACGCGTGCGCGACGAGCCACTCGATCAAGGCTGTGACGGGCCCACCCGTTCGGGTCTAGTAGGCCCGATGGTGGTCACGTGAAGTGAGCGCATCGAACCGTTCTTCCGAAGGCTCCCCGGTGATTGCCGGATCGTCGCCATATGTGCGTTTCAGTCTAGCCCTGAGTCGAACTCGGGACGGTATCAGCCGGGTCCGTACGTGAGGCCTTGGTCAGGTGTCCCGGTGCCTCGACCCGGCCGAGTTGTTCGAATCGCCGGATTTGTCGACGGGCGTGCCTTTCTTGTCCGCCAACGCACTGACCAGTAGGAGGACGGCACCCACGATGCAGGCCGCGATGCTTCCCCACGCCCAGACGACGGATCCCGTCGTCAGAGCGATCACCAGCATCGCGAATCCAACTGCTGCGAGAAGCAGCGTCGTGACCAGCACAATTCACCCTCTGTTCGAGAGCCGCCGGCGTCGGCTCGGTCAGTTGTTTCCCTTGGCGAAAGACTGCCTGAAACCGGACTGTGAACCGGACTGGCCGAAGGCGTCCTGGCCACCGTCGACCGGCACAGCCGAGCCACGCTGCTCCAACTCCTCGAGTTGCGACTCCAGGTATGACTTCAGGCGCACACGGTACTCGCGCTCGAAGGTCTTGAGCTGCTCGATCCGACCCTCGAGAACCGACCGCTGCTGGTTGATCGTCGCCATGATCTCGGTGTGCTTCTTCTCGGCGTCGGCTTGTAGGGCGTCAGCCTTCTCCTTGGCCTGGCGCAGCTGGGTTTCCGACCGCGTCTGAGCGTCGGACAGGAGCGACTCGGACTTCTGCTTGGCTTCGCCGACCATCGTCTCCGACTTGGTGCGCGCCTCTGTTACCAGACGCTCCGAGTTGACACGAGCATCACTGAGCAGCTGCTCGGCTTCGAGCTTGGCCTCACCGGTGAGCCGGTCCGCCATCTCCTGAGCGAGGCCCAGGACCTTGGCCGCCTGCATGTTGGCGTCTTCGGTCGGGTGCGGCGCCCCCTTCTGGGGTTCGACGACCCGGACCGGTTCCGGCTCCGGCTTGGGAACGGGCGGCGGCGCCGCAGCTGCCGCAGCCGGGCGGGGCGCCTTCTTCGCGTCGGCCAGTTCCTGATCGAGCTCACCTACGCGCTGACGAAGATCGGTGTTTTCCTCGATGAGTCGCGCTAGCTCCTGCTCGACCAGATCGAGGAAGGCGTCGACCTCATCCTCGTTGTATCCACGCTTCCCGATCGGGGGCTTACTGAACGCGACGTTGTGCACATCGGCTGGAGTTAACGGCATGGAAGGATCCCTTCACGCGTCAATTGGCGGTCTAGCACGCATTGTGTTCTAGCGCGTTGCGCGTACTTCTTAACCATTTCGTTACCCTGTCACACACTAACTGCCAGCCCATTCTGTCACACCAAACCTGGAGGTGACGCCAGCCCGGATACCACCTGCATGAGGATGAACAGCAGAAACAACAGCACCATGATCGAGAGATCGAGACGAACCCCGCCGAGGGATATCGGCGGAATGAGTCGGCGAAGGAGCTTCACTGGCGGGTCTGTAACCGTGAAGATCACCTCGAGCACGACCACGACGAAACCCGTTGGTCGCCAATCCCTGGCGAAGACCCGGATGAACTCGACGATGATCCGTCCGATGAGCAACAACCAGAATACGAACAAGATCACGTAGATCACCGAGAACACGGCCACACCTTCACTCTGCCTCACAACAACCGGTCGATCAAAACCATCCGCCGAGCAGAGGCGCGCATCACACCCACAGGGCCGGATCGCGCACTCCTCGACCGCAGCGGTTACTTCTGGTTGTAGTAGCCGGTCTCCGCGATACGACGACGCTCCTCGGCCGAGACATCGACGCCGGCGGGCGAAAGTAGGAATACCTTCGTCGCAACCTTGTCGAAGGATCCCCGGAGCGCGAAAGCGAGGCCTGCCGCGAAGTCCACCAGCCGCTTGGCATCGGCGTTGCTCATCTCCACGAGATCCATGATCACGGGGTTGCCGTCGCGGAACCGCTCGCCAATCGTCCGGGCCTCCCCGTAGTCACGAGGACAAAGCGTCGTGATCTTCGACAGTGGGCCGCCTTCGTCGACGAGTGAGCGCCGGCCCTCGAGTCGGTCCATACGCGAGTCGACGGCCAGCGAGCCGCGGGTCGTTCCCCGTGCGCCGGCGCTGGGCATCGGACGAGTCGGGCGCGTCGGCATCGGCTCGACAGGCGTCGGCTGACGTGACGCGGCGCCGTAGCGATCGAAATCGTCTACCTCGTCGCGACGAGTGGAGGGGTACCCCGGCTCGGAGTAGTCACGGTGCGGCGGCCCGGGCTCATCGATGTAGTCGTCCTCGAAGTCTTCGAGGGGAACCATGCCGAAGTATGCCTTGAACTTGTGCAGAGTGCTCATTGATCGACCTTCCTGGGCGCGGCGATCGGGTACTTTGCGAAAGCTGCGGCCGACCGCATAGATCAGCATAGATCTAAATAGGATGAGCGGTCTCAGAGCCACCGCTCGTGGTGGACTGACGATCTTTGCGTGTGGCAGATGTTCACGATGTGACTGGTGATTATGCCGAGATTATCGGACGCTGACCGAGGATCGCGGTTCCGACACGCACACAGGTCGATCCGTGGCGGATCGCCGCTTCCAGATCACCAGTCATCCCTGCGGACAACACGGTTGCGGCCGGGTGGTCACGCAGCACACCGGCGTGGACAACAGCGAGCCAGGCGAAGGCCTGGTCCGGATCGGAATCGACCGGTGGCACCGACATCAGCCCACGGAGAGCCAGATTCGGCGACGCTGCCACGTGCGCCGCGAGAGCGTCCACTTCCTCCACCGCGACACCACCGCGCGCCGGATCGGTGTCCAGGCTCACCTGGAGCAGCACTTCGAGTGGACCGGAACGGGTCCCGTCGTCACGCGCGACACCGACGGCCGCATCGAGGGTATCGGCCAACCGGACGCTGTCCACCGAGTGGACCGTGTCCGCCCACCGCACCACGGACCTGACCTTGTTCCGCTGAAGTCTGCCGATCATGTGCCACCGCACGACGTCGACGACGCCGGAATCGGCTCGGAACTCCGCGATCTTGGTACTCGCCTCCGGTTCGCGCGACTCGCCGAACTCGCGGCAGCCGAGATCATAGAGGGTCCGCACGTCCGAGGCGGGGAAGAACTTCGTCACTGGAAGCAATACGACTTCCGCAGGATCACGCCCCGCGTCCCGGCACGCCGCGTCGAGTCTCGTACGGACCGCAGCGAGTGCCGATGCTATGTCGTTGCGCCTAGCTGTGTCGTCGCGCCTGCCCATCCCGACCGTCAACTCGTCTCCGTCAATCTTGTCCTGATGAATCCAGCCAGATCACCGACGCGAATCTGCCGGTTGGAGCGCCCCGGCGGTGGCTGAACAACGTCGGATCCTCGATCGTGCATCGCGGATCCTCTGCGACACTCGAAACGCCTATTGCCAGCAGTTGCCGCCGCAGCCCCGCACGCAGGTCCAGTCCTGGAGTGCCGTTCACGGTGCGAGTCGCGCTGCCGGGGAGGAACTTCTCGACGTCGGCCTGCATCGTGGCCGGAACCTCGTACCTGCGTCCGCTGGCGGCCGGCCCCAGGAAGGCCCCGATCCGCTCCGGACGCGCGCCCAGTTTGATCATCGCGCCGACGACCTCTGGAACGATGCCGACCCGGGCTCCGATGCGACCGGCATGCACGGCTGCAATCACACCCGCCTCGTCATCGGAGAGCAGGATCGGCACACAGTCCGCGCTCAGCGCTACCAAAGCAAGGTCGGGCTCCTTGGTCACGAGTGCGTCCGTCACCGGCACCGGACCGTCCGCGGGAGCGCGAGGACCGTCGACCACCGTCACGTTTCGGCCGTGGATTTGCTCCATCCACACCAGACGCTCTAACGGCAGCCCGATGCCCTCGGCAAGCCGCCGACGATTGACATCGACGGCGGCGGGGTCGTCACCGACGTGGTCACCGAGGTTGAACGAGTCGTACGGTGCTGCGGACACACCTCCGGCCCGGGTCGTGACGACCCGCCGGACCCGTAGACCACTTACCAATGCCCTCTTCAACGCTTCATGAAAATGGGAACGTCAACATCGTCATCATCGTCCTCGTCGTCGCCCGCCGGCACAGCGCGCGAAGCAGAGTTGCCGCCGAGCGGGGGCAAGCTCGAACCCCCGGTTGGTGCTCCGACCTCACGCGAAGCCACATGCGGTGCTGGAGTGGTAGTGGACGGCGTGGACGCGGCACGCTCGGGTCGACCGACCTCACCGGCTCGTCCGGCACCGATGTTCCCTCGTCCGAGCGCGGACTGAACATCGATCGGGCGCTTGGCCGGAGCGCCACCGTCGAAGCCGGCCGCGATCACTGTCACACGGACCTCGTCGCCGAGAGAATCGTCGATGACGGTTCCGAAGATGATGTTGGCGTCGACGTGCGCGGCTTCCTGAACGAGCGAGGCCGCCTCATTGATCTCGAAAAGACCCAGGTCCGAGCCACCGGCAATCGACATCAGGACGCCGCGCGCACCGTCCATCGACGCCTCTAGCAGCGGCGAGTTGATCGCCGACCCGGCGGCCTTGATAGCCCGGCCGTCGCCCTGCGCCGTCCCGATGCCCATCAGCGCGCTGCCGGCACCGGACATGACGCTCTTGACGTCAGCGAAATCGACGTTGATCAGGCCCGGAGTGGTGATCAGATCGGTGATGCCCTGAACGCCGTTGAGGAGCACCTCGTCGGCGCTCTGGAACGCGTCCGTCAGCTTCATATTCTCGTCGCTGAGCTGGAGCAGCCGGTCATTCGGGATCACGATCAGAGTGTCGCAGGATTCACGTAGCGCGGTGATGCCCGAGTCCGCCTGCGATGCGCGACGCTTACCCTCGAACGTGAACGGGCGCGTTACGACGCCGATGGTGAGAGCGCCGAGCTTGCGGGCAATGCTCGCCACGACGGGCGCGCCGCCGGTGCCCGTGCCACCGCCTTCGCCCGCAGTCACGAAGACCATGTCGGCGCCTTTGAGGACCTCTTCGATCTCGTCTTTGTCGTCCTCGGCAGCCTTGCGGCCCACGTCCGGGTCGGCGCCCGCGCCGAGTCCGTGGGTCAACTCCCGCCCGACGTCGAGCTTGACATGGGCGTCGCACAACATGAGTGCCTGCGCGTCCGTGTTGACCGCAATGAACTCGACTCCCTTGAGTCCTTGGTCGATCATGCGGTTGACCGCATTGACGCCGCCTCCGCCGACACCGACGACCTTGATGACGGCGAGGTAGTTGTGCGGGGGCGTCATAGGCTCTCGCCTTCCGTGAGTGGATTTCGCGCTGGTACTAGCGAGGGGGAAACCCTCAACCTCAACCACAGGGTCGAGGTTATGTCAAGTGGTTTGCTACAACGAAACGCTATGCAGTGTCACAGCGATCCGCCAGCAGGCGCGCCGACACCCGCCAAAGTTTCTGCGGGGCTTCAAACCCGATCCGTTCTCAGCGCCGCTCACCCGATTGCCATTACTTCACGGTGGGCAGCTCGGGACTCGACACGTCGAAGACCTGACCGGGCTGTGTCAAAAGCACGGAGACCACCGCCGATTTCCTCTCGGAATCGTCGATGCTGCCCCACACCAAGACGCGGCCGTCGTCCAGCGTAACCGAGATGTTCGAAATCGTTGGCGCCGCAACCTCGGACACCTGAACGCGAACCGGCTCCGGCAGCCCCTCGAGCACCGCCAAAGCGGCCTGCGTCACCTGATCATCGTGCCTCGGAGTCGGCGTAACCAGCCGAGCGAGACCGGGCGGGGGTGGCTCGATCGCGTAGTCGACGCCGCCCGCGTCCATCAGGTGCTGGCCCTGCGGGGAATCGAAGAACACCACGGGAACCCGCTCCGTCACGGTGACCCTCACCGTGGACGGGTACTGTCGCTGCACCCGAGCCTCCGCGACGCGTGGAATGCCGGCGACCCGACGCGCCGCGGCGCCGGTGTCGACCCGAAGGAGCGGCGTCCCCTCCGCGACGCTGAGGGCCCGCAACACCTCCTCCTCGGTCACCCGTCCGTCGCCGACGTACTCGACCTGCCGCACCGACATCAACGGGCTGAACCACAGCACCCCGACCAACGCCGCGATCGCGGTCACAGACGCCGCGGTGATCAGGAATACCTTGCGCCGCAAGGATCGGGCACGTTCACGGTCGACCGACCCACGTCCCGTATTGCTCTTGGCCGAGCCCGGGCTCTCGGCCGACCCAGGGCGCTCACGGTCAGTTCGCGTTCGTGAACCCCGGTCCCGCCGCATGCCCCGACGCCTACGGTGGGGCCGGTCCTGACCGTCGGCCGTCATCGCGACTCCGGACCCGATCCCACCGCACCCGAACGACGAGCCCGATTCGGGCGCGCCCGCAACGCGTCGAGGATCTCCCCGCCGAGCATCGTCACGTCGCCCGCACCCATCGTGATTACGATGTCGCCCGGCTCTGCTATCTCCGCGATCTGTCGAGGGACCTGGGACCGATCGGGCTGGTAGTGAACGGGTTTCGTGACTCCTTGTGCAACAAGCGCGCCACTGACCCCCGGAATCGGCTCCTCCCGAGCGCCGTAGACGTCGAGGACCATCACCTCGTCGGCAACGTCCAGTGCCTCACCGAACTCGCGCGCAAACGTCGCGGTCCGCGAGTACAGGTGCGGCTGGAACACCACGATTACTCGACCTCGCGGACTTCGGACGACGAGTTCGCGGGCTGCACCGAGCACGGTACGCACCTCGGTGGGGTGATGGGCGTAGTCATCGAACAGCCGGACCTCGCGCTCGCGCCCGGTCAGCTGGAAGCGGCGGTGGACGCCGCCGAAACCGGCCAGGCCCTCCAGGAGCTCATCGATCTGCGCGCCGGAATCCAGACCTGCAAGCAGCGCCGCAAGCGCGTTGAGTGCCATGTGCTTTCCGGGCACACCCAGGCGCAGGGCGCGTTCGTCAGCCTCACCGGAGATCCGGATGTTCGCAACACCTCCGATATCACACGCCTCCCATGACACCAACTCCACACCGACCGGAATGCCTGCGGCGGCACCGACGGCTTCTGTGGTGCCGTAGCCGAGCACCCGCACGTCCGTACGACCGGACTCGACGGTGCGGCACGCGAGTGCCGCCGACCCCGGATCGTCGAGGCACGCCACCAAGAGGCCACCGGGCGCGATGCGCGCGACGAAGTCATCGAAAACCTGGACGTATGCCTCGCTGCTACCGAAGAAATCGAGATGGTCGGCCTCGATGTTGGTGACCACCACCAGATCCGGGTCGTACTGCAGCAGTGAGCCGTCGCTCTCGTCTGCCTCGGCAACGAAGACCTCACCCGAACCGTGGTGCGCGTTGGTTCCAGCCTCGTTGAGCTCGCCGCCGACGGCGAAGGAAGGATCGAACCCGCAATGCTGCAACGCAACGACGAGCATCGAGGTGGTCGAGGTCTTGCCGTGGGTACCCGACACCAACAACGTACGGTGTCCCCGCATCAACGAAGCCAGGACGGCGGGGCGCATCATCACGGGAATCCCGCGGCGGCGCGCCTCGACGAGTTCAGGGTTGTCATTGGGGATCGCCGCAAAGCTCGTGACGACCGCGGTCGGGCCGCCGGGCACCAGATCCAGCGCACTCGCGTCGTGCCCGATCCGGACGATCGCACCCCTGGCCCGCAATGCGAGCACCCCACGACTCTCCCTGGCGTCGGAGCCCGACACCTGCCCGCCACGCGCGAGCAGGATCCGCGCAATGCCGGACATTCCGGCACCTCCGATGCCGACCATGTGTACCCGCTCGAGACCCGCGGGCAACTGCGCGCTCATCGCCTTCCCCTTGCTACCTCGACAACGATCTGTGCCACCAAGGCTGCCGCATCGCGGTGCCCGGCCCCAGCGGCGTTTCGGCTCATCTCCTCGATACGTGCATGATCACGGAGTAACGGGACCACGGTTTCGGCCACGTACTTCGGCGTCAGGTCGCCGTCCGCCACCATCATCCCTCCGCCGACTGCCACGACCGGTCGCGCATTGAGTTCCTGTTCACCGTTTCCGTGTGGCAGCGGCACGTATACCGCGGGCAGCCCGACGGCCGACACCTCGGCGACCGTCATCGCGCCCGACCGGCAGATCACCACATCCGCCGCCGAATAGGCCAGATCCATCCGCGACAGATAGGGCACCGCGACGTACGGTGCGGCTGGATGGGATTCGACATCGACAGAGTTCTTGGGACCGTACGCATGCAACACCGAGATCCCGGCAGCCGTTAACTCCTGTGCCGCGCCCGCGACCGCCTCGTTGAGCGAGCGAGCACCCTGGGAGCCTCCGAAGACCAGCAGCACCGGCCCCTCGGCGGGCAAGCCGAAGTGTTCACGAGCCTTCGCCCGCAGCGACCCCCGATCGAGTCCGGTGATCGACGAGCGCACGGGGACACCGACGATTTCCGCGTCCTCGTGACCCCGCGCCGCGACGCCCGAACCCGCGACGGCAGCCAACACTCGGCGGGCACGACGCGCACCGATCTTGTTGGCGATCCCGGCGCTGGCGTTCGCTTCGTGGACAACGATGGGGATTCTCCGCCGCCGACCAAACAGACCCGAGCCCGCCGCCAGGTACGCCGGCAGTGCCACGTAGCCGCCGAACCCGACGATCACGTCCGCGTTCGTCCGGTCGAGGATGGCACGGGTCGTGGCGACCGAGCGCCGTATCCGTCCGGGCAACCGGAGCAGATCCATCGTCGGCTTCCGCGGCAGCGGCACCGGAGGGATCAGTTCGAGCACATATCCCCGCTTCGGCACCAGCGCCGTCTCGAGTCCACGCTCGGTACCGAGTGCCGTCACCACCGCGGACGGATCGAGAGCTTGGATCGCATCCGCGACGGCCATCGCCGGCTCGATGTGACCTGCGGTTCCGCCTCCGGCCACCACCACGCTCAGGGCCGCATTCTCGCGGTTGTCGCCGTTCACTTACGCATTCCTCGCTCTCCTGGACGGGGACCACGTGATCGTGTCGCCCGCCGACGTTCAGAAGCAGGGTCGTGTCCCCGCCGTCCTCGATTGTCTCCGCCCCGCGCGTCTGCGTTCGACGACCCTCTGCGAGGCTCGTCCTGCACAGCTCGAGGGTTCCGCCGCGGCGTCCGCTCGCGGCGGTCGGGCGGGACCCGGTTCGACTGCGTTCTCCGGACCGCGGCAGCACCCCTCCGGCGCGGCGCGCGCGGCGGGATGTACGGTGCCGGTTTCGGCAGGCGAAGCAGACGGGAGAGACGCCCGTCCTGGCCGCCGTGCAATGCCGCGACCGCCTCCGGTTCGTGCCGTGCCGCGCTTGCGATGAGACCGAACATGAGAAGTGTCGTCGCCGTCGACGTACCACCCGCAGACACCAGCGGCAACTGGAGACCTGTCACGGGCAGCACACCGACCACGTAGCCGATGTTGATGAAGGCCTGCCCGGTGATCCAAGCGGTCGCAGTCGCTGTGAGCAACTGCAAGAAAGGGTCGGCCGAGCGCCGGGCGATCCGGAGGCCGGTGTATACGAACAGACCGAACAAGCCGATCACCGCGCCCGCACCGATGAACCCGAGTTCCTCGCCTATGATCGCGAAGATGAAATCGTTGTGGGCATTGGGCAGGTAGCTCCACTTCGCAGAACTCTGCCCGAGTCCCTCACCGAACAGACTGCCGTCCGCAAGGGCGTACTTGGCCTGTCGAGCCTGGTAGCCGCTTCCTTGCGGATCCGCTTCGGGATCGAAGAACGCCCGGACGCGCGCGGATCGGTAGCCGGCAGTCATGGCGAGGGTGACCGCCGCGACCGCGCCCGCACCGAGGATGGCGAAGAAGATCTTGAGCGGCAGTCCCGCGAACCACAGCAGCGCGAGCACGATGATCGCGAGGGAGACGGCGGTGCCGTAGTCCGGTTGAAGCACGACGAGCGCCAAAACGATAATCGCCGCCGGAACCAGCGGAGTGAGAATCTCCTTGAGCTGCGGATTGTCCCGCCGACGCGTCGCCAGCAGATGCGCGCCCCAGACCGAGAACGCGATCTTCGCCAGTTCCGATGGCTGCAGCGAGATCGGGCCGATCACGAACCATCCGCGAGTACCCTGCGACTCCGTGCCTATGCCCGGGATGAGCACCAACACGAGCATCACGGCGGTGACAGCGACGGCCGGTAACGCCCATTCCCGAACCACCCGGATCGGGATCATCAATGCGACGTAGAAGATCACGAGTCCGACGGCCGCGAAGATCACCTGGGAGACGAACCTCCCGTAGGCCGACCCGTCCTGCGCCACGGACTCGACGCTCGATGACGACAGAACCATCACCAGCCCCAGCACCGTCAGCAACATCGCGATCGTGACGACCAGGTGAAACGACGTCAGCGGACGCGCCAGCCACGCGCCGATCCGGGTCCGGGGCCCACGGTCGGCCCTGCCGGTGCGGCGCTCGGTCTCGATTCTCATCAGCGAGGCCCGGACTCCCCGGTGACATCCGGCGGCTCGGGCAGTGTCACATCTGACGGCCCAGCCGGTGTCACATCTGACGGCCCAGCCGTCGTCGACCCGATCTGCTCGGCCGACAGTCCCTGCGCGGCCTCGGCGAAGCTGCGTCCGCGGTGACCGTACGACTCGAACATGTCGAGCGACGCGGCCGCAGGCGCGAGCAGTACGGAATCGCCCGCAGAGGCCAGAGCGGCCGCGGCGCGCACCGCCGCGGCCATCAGCGCGTCGGCGTCGGATTCAACGGCACCGAGTAGCACTGTGCCGGGGTTTCGCGCACCCATGGATTCATCGTCTCCCGATCGGATGCGCACCACCGGGACCTCCGGGGCGTGTCGCGCCAGCGCGTCCGCGATCTGGTCCGCGTCCTGCCCGATCAGGACCGCGCCGGCCAACCGGCCCGCGACTTCCGCCACGAGATCGTCCACCCGCGCGCCCTTGAGTTGGCCGCCGGCGATCCACACGACCGAGTCACGCGCGATGATCGACGATCGCGCCGCGTGCGGATTGGTCGCCTTCGAATCGTCCACGAACGCGACACCCGCAACCTCCCGCACCGTTTGTGCCCGATGCGGGCCGACGCGATGGGCACGGAGCCCAGTGGCTACTGCATCCGCAGGCACACCGATCGCGCGGGACAGCGCGGCCGCGGCGAGGGCGTCGCAGACCCCCGCCGGCCCCGGTGGGCTGATCTGGTCGGCTGGGAGCAGAGTCTCCGAGTCTGCGAATGCGCGGTCGACCAGCATGCCATCGATCACGCCGAGCTCACCGCGACCGGGCACTCCGATGCGGAAGCCCACGGTGCGCCCGTCCCGCGGCCGCTCCGCCAGCGAGGCTGCCGCGGCGTTGTCCAGACCCACGACTGCGACATCGCCCGTCAGTGACCGTGCCTTGGCGTCGATGTATCCCTGCATGCCCCCGTGCCAATCCAGGTGATCCTCAGCGATGTTGAGGACGACGCCGGCCGCTGGCCGCACCGAAGGCGCCCAGTGCAGCTGGAACGATGACAGCTCGACCGCCAGGACGTCCGAGCGAGGCCGCCGTTCCCGCAGCGCGTCGAGTACCGGAAGCCCGATGTTCCCGCAAGCCACCGACGGAATCCCCGCCGCTTCGAGGATCGAGTTCAGCATCGAGGTGGTGGTGGTCTTGCCGTTGGTGCCGGTCACGACCAGCCAGCGTCGCGGCGGCCCGTAGATCTGTGCCTGATCGACCCGCCACGAAAACTCGATGTCGCCCCAGACGGGCACACCCGCAACGGCGGCGGCCGACACGACCGGTGCGTCGGGCCGGAAACCGGGGCTGACGATCACCAGGGCGAACTCGGCCACCCGCCCGGAGACGGCCACGAGCTCGTCGATCCCGATCGTCGAAGCACCCAGGTCGGCGCAGCATGCGAGGGCCTCTGCGTTGGCGTCGGTGACGGTGACCCGTGCACCGAGGTCCAGCAAAGGTGCCACGGCCGCCCGGCCGGAGACACCCGCACCGGCCACCAGGACGTCAGCGTCCCTTAGCCGACTCAGACCCGACTCGACGAGGTAGTGCTCCTCTGATTGCATTGCCCTAGTCCCCGATCGCGGCGAGGTACTCGCTGTAGAAGAGGGCAAGACCGACCGCGGACGCGATCGCCGCCAGCAACCAGAATCTGATGATCACCTGAGTCTCAGCCCACCCGCCGAGTTCGAAGTGGTGGTGGAATGGCGCCATCCGGAAGACGCGTCGCCGGCTCGACCGGAACACAGCAACCTGGATGACCACCGATGCGGCCTCCGCGACGAACAGCGCACCGATCACGACCATCAGCAGCTCGGTACGGGTGGTGATGGACAGACCCGCGAGCATGCCGCCGAGTGCCAGTGATCCGGTGTCTCCCATGAAGATCTTTGCCGGGGCCGCATTCCACCACAGGAAACCGATGCATGCGGCGGCACCGGCCGCACACAACAAGGCCAGGTCCAGCGGGTCTCGGACGTCGTAGCATCCCTTGGCCGGACCGAGGCTGCCCGGACCCGAGGTACACGCGTTGCGGAACTGCCAGAACGTGATGATCACGTACGCACCGAGCACGAGACTCATCGACCCTGCCGCGAGGCCGTCGAGGCCGTCGGTCAGGTTCACCGCGTTCGACCAGGCGCTGACCAGCAGGTAGACGAAGAGGATGAACACGACCGAGCCAAGGCTCACGGTGGCGATGTCACGCACGTACGATAGATGCGCGCTGCCGGGCGTCAAGCCGTTCCCGCCGCGGAACTGCAGCGCCAGGATTCCGAAGGCGACCGCGGCCACCAACTGACCGACGAGCTTCGCGGTCTTGTTCAGGCCCAGATTCCGCTGCTTCCGTATCTTGATGAAGTCGTCGAGGAACCCGACAACGCCGAGCGCGGTGGTCAGACCGAGCACCAGTAGACCCGATGCCGACGGGCCGTCCGCGTCGTAGCCGATGCCGATCAGGTGTGAACCCCAGTAGCCCGCCCACAGGCCTACGAGGATCGCAACGCCACCCATCGTCGGAGTACCGCGTTTGGCCTGGTGGCTTTCGGGACCCTCGACGCGGATTTCTTGTCCGAAGCCCTGCCGGGAGAAGATCTTGATGAGAACGGGCGTCAACAGGATGGACACCGCGAGCGCGATGCCCGCAGCGAAAAGAATCTGCCTCACTGAGACGCCCCCTTGCCCGTCGTCCCACTGCCCGTCGTCCCACTGCCCGTCGTCCCACTGCCCGTCGTGACCGAACCTGCAGTCGGCCCCGCGAGCACAGCGTCCGCGACCTCCCACAGGCCGATCGCCTGCGAAGCCTTCACCAACACGAGGTCCCCGGCCTGTAGTTCCTGTTCGAGCAAGGCGATTGCGCTCGCGATGTCTGGTACGTGGACAGCCTCGTCACCCCACGAACCTTCCATCACCGCTCCCTGATACATAGCGCGGACGGGACGGCCCTGTCCGACGAGGATCAATCTGGACACGTCCAAGCGCACCGCGAACCGTCCGATCGCGTCGTGCTCGACCACTGATTCTGGCCCCAGTTCGGCCATTTCACCGAGGACCGCCCAACTCCGGCGTGCCGGACCACGGCCGGAACGCGCCATCGACACCAGCGCCTTGAGCGCGGCGCGCATCGAGTCGGGATTGGCGTTGTACGAGTCGTTGACGACGGTCACGCCGTCGGAGCGGTCTTGGACGTCCATGCGGCGCGCGGACACCGGCGTTGCACCGCCCAGGGCCCTGGCGATTTGTTCGAGCGTTGCACCGCACTCGAGCGCGACGGCCGCGGCTGCGAGGGCGTTGCCGATGTGATGTTCTCCGTGTACGGCGAGGGTGACCGGGACGCTGCCGGCCCCGCACGTGAGCGTGAAACTCGCGCGAGCTTGGTCGTCGAGGCGCACGTCGGCCGCGCGGACATCGGCGTTGCCGGACAGCCCGACCAGCACGACCCGAGCCGTGGTGCGCTCGGCCATGGAAGCGACCAAGGGATCATCTGCGTTGAGCACCGCGACGCCGCCGTTCGCCGCCGACGGCAGCGACTCGGGAAGTTCACCCTTGGTCTGCGCGATCGCCTCACGCGATCCGAACTCGCCGAGGTGGGCGGTGCCGACATTGAGCACCACACCGATGCGCGGCGGTACGGTCTTCGCGAGATCTGCGATGTTCCCACGCCTACGAGCGGACATCTCCAGCACCAGGAATCGGGTGTCGGTGTCGGCGCGCAGCGCGGTCCACGGGTGGCCGAGTTCGTTGTTGAACGATCCGGGCGGCGCGACGACCGAACCGAGCGGTGCCAGGACCGCCGCCAGCAGGTCCTTCGTGGAGGTCTTGCCTGACGATCCCGTGACACCGACGACCGCCATTCCCGATTCCTCGACGATCGCGTCGGTGCTCGCCCGCGCGAGCCTGGCGAGGGCCCCGAGCACCGCGGCACCCGAGCCGTCGATGTCGTGTTCGAGCGCGAGCGCTCCGCTCCCCGCCGCACCGAGCGGTTCGACGACGATCGCCGGGACGCCGACGGGCCGCGCCGCGAGGACCGCCACCGCGCCGGCGGCGACAGCGTCACCGGCGTGGTCATGGCCATCGGCCCGGGCTCCGGGCAGCGCTAGAAACAGCCCACCCGGAGTGACCTCGCGGGAATCGAACTCCACCGTTCCCGTGACCATGGCCGATGGATCGTCGACATCGTGCAGCGTCCCGCCGACCGCTTGTGCGATCTTGGCGAGCGTCATCGGGATCATGCGTTTCCTCCGTGTGCAGGTCCGCCACCGGAGGCGATCCGGTCGATCGCCTCTCCCAGAACCTCGCAGTCGTCGAATGGGTACTTCACCCCGTTGATCTCCTGGCCGGCCTCGTGTCCTTTGCCGGCCACCAGGACCACGTCGCCGGGGCGGGCCCACCGGACCGCAACCCCTATAGCCTCGGCGCGGTCACCGATCTCGCGGACCTCGCCCCGCTCCGCGGATGGAACCGCCCGCGCTCCCGCGGCGAGTGCGGCTCGAATGGTGGCCGGGTCCTCGGTACGCGGATTGTCGTCGGTGATTACGAGCAGATCCGCACCGCGGGCACCCGCTTCCCCCATCAGCGCACGCTTACCTGTGTCGCGGTCACCGCCGGCGCCGACGACGACCACGATCCGCCCCGACGCCTGTCCACGCAGCGTTGCGATGACGGCTTCGAGCGCTGCCGGCTTGTGCGCGTAGTCCACAACAGCCAGGAAGTCCTGCCCTCGGTCGACACGCTGCACCCGTCCCGGAACATCCACATCGGCGATACCAGCCAGAGCGACGTCGACGTCGACGCCGGCAGTCGCACACACCGCCGCTGCAAGCGCAGCGTTGGCGACGTTGTACTGGCCGGGCAGGCGCAGCGATACCTCGCGCGTGGCCCCGTCCGGACCAGTCAACGCGAACACCTGCCTGCCCGACTTCGTGGTGTGGCTCGGACCGGCGATCCAGTCGGGCGGCTCATCCCGCTCTCGTTGAACATCCGGGCAGGTGCCGATCGTGGCAACCGCGTCAGCCTGATCAGGATGCGCGCGGCGTGCGATGTCCGACATGCGCACGCCCCACTCGTCGTCCACGCAGATCACAGCACGATCGGCACGGACCGTCGAGTCCGCCGCGAACAATCGACCCTTGGTGGCGAAGTAGTCGTCGAAATCCTTGTGGAAGTCGAGATGATCCTGCGACAGGTTGGTGAACGCACCGATCGAGAACCGGATACCGTCCACACGGCCGAGCGCGAGCGCGTGGCTCGACACCTCCATGACGACGGTGTCGATGCCGCGTTCGTGCATCGCTGCGAACAAGGCATGGAGCTGCGGAGCCTCCGGCGTGGTGAGGGCGCTCGGCACGCGGCGACCCACGACGCGCGTCTCGATGGTGCCGACCAACCCGGTGCTGCGTCCTGCCGCGGCGAGACCGGCTTCGATCAAGTACGAGGACGTCGTCTTGCCGGATGTCCCGGTGATACCGATCACCTGCATCCGCTCCGACGGCCTGCCGTAGATCGTTGCGGAAACCTCACCGAGAACACCGCGCGGATCGGGATGCACGAGGACCGGCACCGACATACTCGAACCTGCATCGACGAGACACTCGCCGACCGCAGCCAGGCCGGCGTTGTCCGTGAACACTGCCACAGCCCCGGCCTCGAGAGCCGTCACGACGAAATGCGCGCCGTGGGTGTGCGCTCCCGGTAGCGCAGCGAACAGATCCCCAGACCGCACTGCCTGCGCTCGCAACTCGACTCCGGTGACGGTGATCCTCGCATCTTCGTGCGGTCGCTCCGGCCCCACCCACTCGAGGCGCGCGTCGATCCCCGCCACGAGATCCACGAGATCGGTCTGCGGCGGGTTGCTCGGGCGAAGACCGCTCTCCGGCGCCGCGCCTGGCGTGGAAGGCTGCGGACTCGGAAGCACGGGCAGCGGGTCCTCTCTATCGGTCGGATGTCGGTGGGACGAACAAGTCGGTCGTGGTCGAGTGTGCCGGGACCATCGCCGAATCGTGCGGCCAAGATCGACATGTCAGATTACCGGCGTCGGCACCTGACATACGAGTCGCCACCCCCTCATGGGACGCACGCTTGCGGAGAACCTCGCCGAGAACCAAGCGGAGAAAACACAGTCCCCGGCGCACTGCTCAGTCGGGCTGTAGAACCAACGGCCGGCCTTGGTCCGGTGAGAGCGGCACATTGTCGCGCTGGAGCAGCCACGACGTGATGTTGTGGAACAGCGGCGCCGCCGACGTCCCCCCGCCACCATCGATGCCACGAACTGGCGCGTCCAGCATGATGCCGACGATGTAACGTGGATCGTCCGCGGGTGCGATTCCGGCGAACGTGATCCAGTAATTGGAATTCGAGTAGCACAGGCACGCCGGATCCACCTGCTGCGCGGTCCCCGTCTTGCCGCTGATCTGGAAGCCGTCGACAGCGGCTTGCGGACCGGTCCCCTGCTGATAGCCCATCGGATCCCTCTGAGTAACCGCCCGGAACATGTCGCGCACAGTGCGCGCGGTCTGCTCGCTGACGACCCGAATGGGTTCCGGCCGCTGCGTCTGCGTGCGGGTGCCGTCCGGGTCCACGATCGCCTTGACAATCCGCGGCGAGATGCGCTCGCCGTCGTTCGCTATCGCCTGATACATACCGGTCATCTGCAGCAGCGTCATCGAAAGGCCCTGGCCAATAGGCAGGTTCGCGAACGTACCCCCGGACCAATCGTCGAGCTGTGGAACGCTGCCCGCACTCTCACCCGGGAGCCCGACGCCGGTAGCCTGGCCGAGGCCGAACCGGTGCAGCATGTCCGCGAATCGTTCCTCGCCGACACGCTGAGCCAGCATCAGGGTGCCGACGTTCGACGACTTCCCGAACACGCCGGTAGTGGTGTAGGACACGAGCCCGTGCGCCCACGCGTCGCTGACCGAGACCCCGGCCATCCGGATCGAACCCGGTACCTGAAGCACCTCCTCCGGCGTGGTCAGCCCGTACTCTATGGCGGCGGCAGCGGTCACGATCTTGTTGACGGATCCGGGTTCGAACGGTGAGCTGACCGGCAGATTGCCCAACCGCGCGGTTTCCGGGTTGTTCCCCACGCCGATCGCCGGGTTGAAGGTCCCGTCGTTGGTCATCGCGAGCACTTCGGAGGTCTTGGCGTCGAGCACCACGACGGAGACGTTCTGCGCGCCCGACAGATCCTTCGCCTGCTGCGTCTGCTGCTGCACGTAATACTGCAGGTCCGAGTCGATCGTGAGCTCTACCGCCGAACCGTCGACCGCGGGTTGAAGATCACGAATGCTACCCGGAATCACGGCGCCGTCGGACCCGCGGTCGTGGGTCTTGGAACCGTCCTCGCCGGCGAGGGTCGAGTCCATCGACTCCTCGAGCCCGAGCAGGCCGTGCCCGTCCCAGCCGGTCGAGCCGAGGATGTTAGCGGCGAGAGAACCGCCCGGGTATTCGCGGACGTCCTGCCGCTCGAGTCCCACCTCCGGGAACTCGTCGGCGATCTCGGCGGCCACCGCCGGGTCCACATTGCGGGCCAGATAGACGAACGTCTCGTCGCTTTGCAACTTCGTCAGGAGGTCGCTCTCGCTCGTGGTATCACCAAGCCTGTCGTGGATAGCCTTCGCGATCGCCTTCAACCGGGTCTCAGGATCGGGAAGGGAGGCGTCCTTGGCGCGCAGGTCCTCCATGTTCTTACGCTCGCGGACCGGCTGGAAGGTGAGCGCCTTCGCGTCGAGCGTGTAGGCGAGCCTGTTGCCGTTGCGATCGAGGATCTCACCACGCACGGCGGGAAGCGTGACCTTGGTGGTCCGTTGGTTGGCAGCCTCCGCCGACAGCCGCGGCGCGTCGATACCCTGCACCCACAGCAGCTGAAGCGCCGCGACACCGAGCGCCACGAACATCACCGCGCGGCCGTACCGGAGGCGGAACGCGAACGAATCGGTCCGGCGCGACGACGACTTCCGCCCCCGCGCAGATCGCGGGGGCGGTGCAGTCGGCCTACGCCGGCGTGGGGCAGGGTGGCGTCCACGCGGGGACGTCACTGCTGTGCACCGGCCGATGGTGGAGTGACGACCGCCACCGGCGTCAGGCGCTCACCACGAGCCTGGATCCTCCCGTCATTGTTCGGCCGCGGCGAAGGCTGCACTGTCTCAGACGGCGGCGCCGTCTGCACTTGCTGTGCCAGCGCCTCGGGTGCCGGTGCCTCGGGTGCCGGTGCCTCTGGTGCCGGTGATGGGGTCCGGTCCAGCGGCGCGACCGGCTCGCCCTGAGCGGGTGTGGGAGTACCGATCACGTGGACAGTGCCGTCCGCATCCAAGACCAGCCGCGCCGGGTCCTTCGCCGGAATGAGTCCCTGCTCGGCCGCCTTCACAGCCAAGACCGGAGCAGAGTTGCCTGCGATGACGTCCCGCTGGAGTGTCGCTGCCTGCTGCCGCAAGCTCTCGTTGTGTGCCCGGGCGTCTGCGAGTTCGTACGAATCCTCGGCTGCGCGGGTCGTCAGCAGCAGTGTCGCGGCCAGTCCCAGCCCCAGCAGGCCGAGAATCATGGCCACGAACGGGATTCGCGCGACAATCGTCCGGGGCGAGGTGCCCTGCGAGATCACCGCAGCAGCGTGGCCGTCGATGGTCGAGGAGCGCTGGTGACGGCGCTTGTACGCCCGGTTTGCCGCTGTGGACCGCGGGACCCTTTCGGTGGGAGCCACCTGAACAGTCATGCTGTCGTCCTCCTCGCGATTCGTTCCGCTGCACGCAGACGCACAGGCGCTGCCCTGGGGTTGTCCTCGATTTCCTGCTCCGACGCACGCTCTGCACCCCGCGTGAGGATCCGAAGCTCCGGTCCCATGCCCGGCAGTTCCATGGGCAGGTCCTCGGGCGTCTTGGACTTCGCGAGCGGGGTCAGTTCCTGCTTGACGACGCGGTCCTCGAGAGACTGGTACGACATGAATACGGCGCGTCCACCGACCATCAAGGAGTCGAGGGCTGCGGGGATAGCGGCCCTCAACGAATCCAACTCACCGTTGACCTCGACCCGGAGCGCCTGGAACGTCCGCTTCGCGGGATGCCCGCCCGTCCGGCGAGTCGCGGCCGGAATGGCGTCGTATATGAGTTCGACCAGCGCCGCGCTCGTCGTGAACGGCTGCTTCTGACGGCGGCGCACGATCTCCGAGGCGATGCGGCTGGCGAAGCGTTCCTCGCCGTACGCGTTGAGGATGCGAGTCAACTCGCCGCGGCTGTATGTGTTGAGCACCTCGGCAGCGGTGATGCCCACCGTCGGGTTCATCCGCATGTCCAGCGGCGCGTCGACGGAGTACGCGAACCCGCGTTCGGCCTCGTCGAGTTGCATCGAAGACACACCGAGGTCGAACAGGATGGCGTTGACGGTACCGATCGGGTCGAGCCCAGCCTGTTCGAGCGCATCGACGATGCCGTCGTAGCGGGTGTGCACATATGTGGTGCGGTCGGCGTATGACGCCAGTCGATCCGACGCGATCCGCAGTGCCGCGGGGTCACGGTCCAGGCCGATCAGGTGTAGACCGGGGTATGCACGCAGGAAATGTTCGGAGTGTCCGCCCAGCCCGAGTGTCGCATCGATCATCACGGCACCGTCGCCTCGCGTGTTCTCGGCGGTGATAGCAGGGCCCAGGAGTTCATTCGCGCGGCGCAGGAGGACGGGGACATGACCGAAGTCGCCCGGGGCGAACTCGGTGGCGTCCTCGCCGTCGACCATTTTTCCTCCGGCTGTTGCTCGATGCTCTGGTGCTTGCGCGTCGTCGGGTGGTGGAGGGCGAATGCCTCGAGGTCCCTGTCCGATCAGGGAACCTGGCGCTGGGGAAGGGCGTCAGGGTCCCGGTGGTGAACCTGGCGCTGGGGAAGTGCGCCAGGGTCACGCTCGGGCAGAGGCCTCGCGGCACTCGCGGCGTCGGTGGGCTAGAAGATCCCCTCGAGCGCCTCGTCTCTGGCCTGGGAGTAGCTTTCTTCGTGCTCCCCGAGGTAGTTCGTCCATGCCTGGGCGTCCCAGATCTCGAGGAAGTCGACCGATCCGACGACCACGCAGTCCTTGGACAGCCCCGCGTAGCGTCGATGGTCCGTGGACAACGTGATCCGCCCTTGGGCGTCGGGGTGCTGCTCATCCGTTCCCGCCGCGAGCCCTCGCACGAAGGCGCGAGCCTGCGGATTGCTACGAGATGCCGCTGCGGCACGACGAGCGAGCGCAGTGAACTCCTCGCGTGGATACACCGCGAGGCTGTGGTCCTGACCCTTCGTGACCATCAACCCTCCCGCCAATGCGTCCCGAAACTTCGCGGGCAGCGTGAGCCGACCCTTGTCGTCCAGCTTCGGCGTGTAGGTACCGAGGAACATCTCGACACCTCCCGCCGGAGCCTGTAGCGAACGTCGGGATCGATACCGGTCGGTACCCCCCCACTTTCAGTGGATCACCTCCCCGATCCACTGTCCGCCACTTTACCCCACTCTCCCCCACATCCCAGTCGATTTGATCTTCACCTTGGCAGATCTCGGCCAATAACTGCAGGTCAGGGCGGGGACAGAAGTGGGTAGATCATGCACGTGACGGCGAACACGTTTCGCCCAAACCGTGCATATCTAGATCAACCGACTCGCATCAGGATCGACCGAGGTCTGTCCAGTGCACTCACATTCGATGCCGCAACCACCGGTATCGGCCCACCCGCACCGGAGACTGAATCCGTGGTCGGACTCCGGTGGGGAACGGTGGGGCGTGCGAGTGGGGCGCCGTGGGGACTCGATCGGACGCAACCTCGATCGGACGCAACCTCGATCGGACGCAACGCAGCACACGAGACTCAGTCGGCCGGCGCAAGCGGTCCGAAACTGGCATTCAAGACAACAAAAGCCTGAAGCGGCGGTGGCGCGACCGTACTCGGTCGCGCCACCGCCGCTTCGAGCTCTTGCGATCTACTCCTGCTCGAATCTCCGCCGGAAGCGATCCTCCATGCGAGACGAGAACCCGCCGGACTTCTTGCCACCTTGGGACTTGCGCGGATGCGATCCGCCCGACTCACTCGGAGTGCCTTCCCCGTCGGGGACTGCCGCCAGATGACCCTTCCCTCCACCGAGAAGGAAGAGAATTCCGGCACCGAACATCACGACGAACCCGACCAGGCTGATGATCGGAAATACTTCCAAGACCCTCACTGGTATCGCCAGACCTGCGACAAGGAGAACGAGACCCAGCACGAAAAGGGCCACCGCCTGCAATCGGCGCTTTGCGGTAGGGGCACGCATGCGCCCGCCCCGCACTGTGGACGCGAACTTTGGATCCTCAGCGTAGAGCGCGCTCTCGATCTGGTCGAGCATGCGCTGCTCGTGCTCGGAGAGTGGCACGGTACCTCCCCCGGCACTAAAGAAACGGCACCTCACCCGCGATGCGGGAAGGTGGGTAACTCACTGGCGGCTACCTGAATTCAATAATACGAGGTGCACCCTTTCCATACCACCTACTCCACCGACGAGTTCCCGACGAATCAGTGATTATCCCGGATATCTCCGTTCACAGCAGCACCAGCGTGCCCGGAATCACCCCTTGGATGCCGCACCGCGAACCCTGGAAGGTCACCTTTCCGGCCCGGCTCGGCGAGGAAGTCCTCGACCGCCGTCAGGAACCGCCCCACCTCCAAGTAGAAGTGGTCTGCATCTGCGTCCGAAACCGTCTGCGCTACACCGGCCTCGATCGAGGCTCTCAGCGTGGAGTGGTCCGCGAAATAGCCGGCCCAATCGGCGAGCTCCGGTACAGCCCGCGCCATGAGCACCCATGCGCTTCGCGACCGCGGCCGCCGAGAACCCGCCGAACCGACATTTCTGTCCACCCCCGCGAGCACCGCTGCAGCACCCTTCAGGGCGCCGAGATAGGAGCATCGGAAACGTTCCCCGGCCTCCCCCGCCGCCACCGCCTCCGACAGCAAGCCATCTGCCCGGCGCAACAGCGTCGTCGCTCGAACGGACACTGACCTCGGTGACCTCATTGGCGTCGCGCACCCGGCCGCAATCCCCGACAGACTGGATGCAGGACTGGATACAGACAGATTGGATACAGACAGATTGGATACAGACAGATTGGATACAGACCGTGAACTCATCCCCCGCATGACTTCCGACATGACTCCGCGCACCTTCCACCACTCCCGAGTGCAGGCCCGGGGATCCGGTGATGATTCGCTTCCCTCGAACATCACCGGATCGCCGGTGTCGAACACACGTTCGACATATTCAATATAGCTGGACCCACTGACACGTCGTCAAGAAAAGAGGGCGAGCGCGAGCATGGACAGCACCGGCGCGAACCCAGGCGCCAACCCCTGCGAGGGCCGCACCGCGAACCAGGACATTCCTGTAGTCATGGACCTGTCGGAGGCCCAGATGCGCGCCCGGCTGCCCGAGGCGCTGGCGATTTACGTCGCAGCGATGGGCTACCCACGCGGCACCGAGTCCCACCGCGCCCCGATGTGGACCGAACACACCGGCCGCTCTGGCTGGCGGGCGGTCGGTGCCGTGCAACCCGACCCCGAGCACATAGACCGGCACGCTCCCCTGGTCGCCATCGCGTACGGCTACCGCGGTGCGCCCGATCAATGGTGGCACCAACAAGTCCGCCGGGGCATGCAGGCAACGGGGTGGAGTCGAGACCAGATCGAATACATCCTGGGCAACTACTTCGAACTGACCGAGTTGCACGTCCACCCGAGTGCGCAGGGCTACGGGATCGGTGAACAAGTGCTGCGCCGACTCCTGGCCGATCGCCCCGAGCGTGGAGTTCTGCTCTCCACTCCCGAAGTGGAGCAGGAGGACAATCGCGCGTGGCGACTCTATCGGAGAATGGGATTCCGAGACGTCGTCCGGCACTTTGCGTTCGCCGGTGACCGGCGGCCGTTCGCGGTTCTGGGCAGGGGTTTGCCACTGTGATCGGCGCATCTGCGAGCGCCGACGTCGTCGTGGTCGGCTCCGGCCACAACGCTCTGGTGTCCGCGTGCTATCTCGCTCGCGCGGGCCAATCCGTCGAGGTCCTCGAACGAGACACCGTGCTCGGTGGCGCCGTCTCGACGGTCGAGAGATTTCCCGGCCACAAGGTGGACCGGGGATCGTCCGCACACATCATGATCCGGCACACCGGGATCATCGAGGAACTCGACCTCGCCGCTCACGGGCTGCGCTACATCGATTGCGACCCGTGGGCCTTCGCGCCCGCCAGGGCTTTTTCGGACCGACCGGGAATCGTCTTTCATCGCAGCCTCGACCGGACGTGCCGGTCCATCGAAGAGGCGTGCGGAGCCGCCGACGCAGACGCCTACCGCCGCTTCGTGTACACATGGGGCCCACGCAGTGAAAGGGTCATGCGGGCGTTCTCGGCACCACCGACAGGCGCGCACCTCCTGCGTTCCTTCTGGGGCCTGGACGCCTCCAGTGGTGGCGGCGCACTCTCCCGCGAGTTCCTCTCGACAGGCGACGCACTGCTCGACGAGTACTTCGACAGCGAACCGCTCAAGGCCGCACTCTCATGGTTCGGTGCCCAGTCGGGACCGCCGATGTCCGAGCCAGGCACCGCGCCGATGGTCGGCTTCGCAGCACTGATGCACACGCTGCCCCCGGGCCGCGCGGTCGGCGGCAGCGGCGCGCTGACGTCCGCTCTGACTTCGCGTCTCGAATCCGACGGCGGCACGGTCACCCTTGGCGACGGTGTCATCGAATTGCGTCGTGACAGCGCCGGATGGACCGTCGTCACCGAGTCCGGGCGCCGGGTCCGGAGCCGCGCCGTCGTCGCCGGCTGTCACGTGCTGACCACCCTGGACCTCCTCGAACGCGGCGGCTACGACCGGGACACGCTGAGCGGGTGGCGCCGACGGATCCGGGTAGGCCCAGGCATCGGCATGGTGCTGAGGTTGGGCACCGACGCCCTGCCGTCATACCCGAGCGCGCCCCCTGACGTGATCACCACGTCGGGTCTGCAGTTGCTCGTCTCCGACCGCGCTCACCTGAGGGCGGCGCACGGCGCCGCCCTCGCCGGGGAACTGCCACCGGAACCCGCCGTGCTCGCGATGAGCTTCAGTGGCATCGATCCCACTATCTCTCCCGCCGGCGAGCATCAGGTGACGCTGTGGTCGCAGTGGCACCCTTACACACTGTCCGGCGGACGGAACTGGGCCGACCTCGGCGAGCAAGAGGCCGACCGTGTCGTCGCGGGTGTCGATAGCCTCGCACCCGGCTTCGCCGACAGCATCCATCACCGATACATACAGACACCCACCGACATCGAGCACGAGATGGGCCTGCTCGGCGGCAACGTGATGCACGTCGAGATGTCACTGGACCAGATGATGCTGTGGCGGCCGATCCCGGAACTGTCGGCGCACCGCGTCCCGAACGCCGACAACCTGTACCTGACCGGTGCGTCGACGCATCCCGGCGGCGGGGTCTCGGGAGCGAGCGGGCGCAGCGCGGCCCGGATCGCCCTCGCGGACGCCCACGGTGGACGCCTGCGTCGTATCCTCCGCACGACCCTGCGATGACTGCCTCCAAATCGCTCGTGCGGCTGTCCGCGGTGATCGCGGCCGCAGCAATCGTGACCCAGATCGTCTATCCGCTGGTCGAGGGTCGGGCGCGCGACGTCGTGACGGTCGCGGTTGTCACATCCCTGGCGGCCGCGTCGATCGTGCACTCGGTCGCCACCCGTGGCGGCCGGTGGACGAGCGGCATGGTGTTGGTGACCGCCGGAATAGGCCTGACGTCCGAGGTCGTCGGGACCGCGACGGGAATCCCGTACGGCTGCTACCAGTACGCGGCCGAACGACTGGGGTGGTCGATCGCAGATGTTCCGCTGGTGGTGCCGTTCGCCTGGACAGCCGGCTTCTACCCGGTGTGGTGCGCTGCGTCGCTGGTCACATCCAGCAAATTGTCTCGCTTCGCCCTCGTGACGATCGGCGTCGTCGGTTGGGACCTGTATCTCGATCCGCAGATGGTCGCCGACGGGCAGTGGCGCTGGTGTGTAACCGACGCCGGACTTCCCGGGATCGCGCACGTCCCGCTGACCAACTACGGAGGCTGGTTCCTCGTGGCGGCTGTCATGGCGATCCTCGTCGACCAGCTGGATCGCCGGGTGAATCCGGGGCCGAGGTCGGCGCGAGGCGACGCGGTGCCGATTGCCTTGTTCCTGTGGACGTGGCTCGGCTCAGCTTTGGCGCACACAGTCTTCCTGAACGCACCGGAACTGCGGTACTCCGCTGTCTACGGGCTGGTCGTGATGGGTGCGGTCGGGGCGCCACTGCTGCGGCGGCTCATCCGCCTGTACCGCGGCGAAATCCGTGCCCGATTGGACGACACCCCCGCTGCCTGACACGAATGGCGGTGCCTGGCACGATGTCCGCTGTGCAGCCGTCCACTTCTGGCCTCTTCCTTCACTCCCGCCGGCGCCGCGTGCTAGCGTCATCGGCCCTCGCCTTGCTCGTCGTTCCGTTGCTGGCCGGATGCCTCCGGGTGCAGGTGTCCATGGGCATTTCCACCGACGACAAGGTGTCAGGGCAGATCGTCGCGGCAACTGTCCCGACAGATGAGAACGATCAAGGACCCCAGCTCACGCCGCCGTCCGGCCTCACAAACCGGGTTCGGGTGCAGGAGTACCGCCGCGACGGCTATGTCGGTACGGAGGCCTTCTTCAACGAGCTCTCCTTCGGCGAGGTCCAGCAACTCGGTTCGATGTACAGCCAGACCGGCACCGACTTGCAGCTGGCGTTGCGGCGGTCCGGCGACCTGGTGAGCCTCGAGGGCCGCATCGACCTCGAGAGGGTTCCTGCGCAGGGCGCCGACGTGCAGTTCACGGTCGCCTTCCCTGCCAGAGTCGCGACCACGAACGGTGTACGCCAGGGCGACTCGACCGTCACGTGGAAGCTCCCGGCCGGTGAGGTCAGCACCCTGCGCGCCGAGGTCCGGTATCCCGACCCCGACACCCGCAGTTTCGCCGGCTGGGCCGGCATGGCGGCCGGTGTTGCGATCGCAGTCGCCGCGATCGTCGCTGTGATGGCGTGGTTTACACGGAACCGCCCGACGCCTCCTGGTCCGCGGCGGAAGACTCCGCTCAAATCGTCGTCGCAGTAAACCGGCAGCCGTGCTTCCACCGCTCCACCCCCTCGGCGTCGTCACCCGTATCGGCGCCGGACTCGCGGTCGGCGGCGCAGTAATCGCAGCCGCGAACGCCATTGCGCTGCCTCGCTTGACGCCGCCCCGCTCGCGATCGGAGCCGGTCGTCGACCCGGTCACGGTCGTCGACCCGGTCACGGTCGTCGTGCCGGCCCGTAACGAGGCCGACCGGATCACCGCGCTCATCGCAGACTTGCGGGCCCAGCGCGGGCTGAGCACCCTTCGGGTTCTCATCCTGGATGACGAATCCTCCGACGGGACACCAGACGTCGCCCGGCGTGCATTCGCCGGTGACGGCCGATTCGCGCTGATCCGCAACACCGAGCCACCACCGCCGGGCTGGCTCGGAAAGACCGCTGCATGCCACGGAGCCGCCGAGCACGCGAGTCGCCTGATGAATCCGCAACGCCCAGGCGTCCTGGTGTTCCTCGACGCCGATGTCCGCCTGGCACCCGACGCCCTTGCCGCCGCGGCGGCCGAGTTGCGTCGTAGCCGCGCCGCCCTCGTGTCACCATGGCCCCGGCAGGAGGCCGAGTCACCCGTCGAACGCCTGGTTCAGCCGCTGCTGTGCTGGTCGTGGTTCGCGACCTTGCCCATCGGTGCAGCCAACCGCAACACCCGTCCGTCAATGGCAGTGGCGTGTGGCCAGTTTCTTGTGTTCGACGCCGCCGCCTACTACCGGATCGGCGGCCACGCCGCTGTCGCGGACAAACTCACCGAGGATCTCGACATCGCTCGCGCGCTGCGACGTCGGGGCGAGCGCACGATCGTTGCCGCCGCCCGGGATCTGGCGTCGTGCCGGATGTACACCGATCCGACCGAGTTGCGCGAAGGCTACACACGATGGTTGTGGACGGCCTTCGGCTCCCCGGTCGGGTCCATAGTTGTATCGACCCTCGCCACGGTCACGTATGTACTACCACCGGTGGCCCTGCTGTTCGGGCGCGGCCGCACCCGGGGATGGGGCGCGGCGGGGTATGCAGCCGCCGCGGCGTCGCGACTCATGGCGCGCGCGGCGGAGACAGGCGGTCGCCCACGTCTACGGGACTTGGCGGATGCGGCCACCCATCCGGCTTCAGTCCTGGGGCTGATCCACTTGACCGCAGCGTCCCACTTCCGCCGGCGACGCGGCCGACTGAGGTGGAAGGGTCGCGACCTCGACGGGAGCGGGAGGCGACCCGAAGGTTGAAGACTTCAGACCCTGGCCGAGGTCGACATTCCCAGGTTCGCGAGTACCTCGCTGGTCGCGCGGGCGAAGTTGAGGGTGATGAAGTGCAGGCACGGCGCGCCTTCGGAGATGAGCCGTTCGGCCATCTCGGTCGCGACCTCGATGCCGACCTCACGGACCGCAGCACGGTCTTCTTCGGGGCCATCGCCGGCGGCGCGACGCAGACGTTCGTCCAACACGCTCGGCAGGTGCGAGCCGGACAGCTCGAGACTTCGCCGGGCTGAACGCAGCGACGTGATGGGCATGATCTCCGGAATGATCGGCTTCTCACCCTGTTCCGGATCGTACGCAGTGACCCGGTCTCGGAGCCGCAGGTAGTCCTCGACGTCGAAGAACATCTGAGTGATCGAGTACTCGGCGCCGGCGCGCAACTTCTGCACCAGGTATCTGGTGTCGTGTTCGAGGTCAGGGGCGCGGTAGTGCCCTTCCGGGAACGATGCAACACCGACGTGGAAGTCACCCATGTCGCGGACGAGGCGCACGAGTTCCTCGGCGTACTCGACACCCTCGGGGTGCTTGACCCATGCACCGAGAGGATCGCCCGGCGGATCGCCGCGCAGCGCGAGGATGTTGCTGATCCCACGGTCAGCGTAGGCACCGCACATGGCGCGCAGTTCGTCGATACTGTGCCCGACCGCCGTCAGGTGCGCAACGGGGAACAGGGTGGTCTCCTCGGCGATCTGCCCGGTGACGCGCACGGTACGGTCCCGGGTCGAACCCCCGGCGCCATAGGTCATGGACACGAATGCCGGATTCAACCGTTCGAACTCACGGACGGCACGCCACAACCGCGCCTCGGCAGCTTCATCGCGAGGTGGAGAGAACTCGACGGAGAAGGGGATCCGACCGCTCGCGGAGGAGCGGATCCGGTCCACGATCGAGGGGGTCTGAGTGACCCGAGCCGCGCTGTTGCGTGGCGGAACTGCATCGAATGTCACCAGCCAAGCATAGGTTGATGGGCATCACCCTTCCGCATCACGTCGGGCCCTCCGGCCCCGGGAGCCGATTCCTCAGCAACCATCGGCGGCAACCACCGGCGACCACGAACCGACCACTAAGGTGGGAACAAGGCTTTCAGCGCGAGCCACGACCGCCGCGCAGCAATCCGCCCCCGGCATCGAGTTCCCCACCCAACTTGGAGGCAGTCCTGTCCGCTGGAGCAGGTGAGTCCACTCGCCCAACCCGACCCACCCAGCCACTCATCGTCCTCATCGAGCAGGCGCTCCGGGACTTCTTCTCGTCCCGCGCCGACACGATCCAAGCCGTCGGCAGCGGCTATGCCACCGCCGTCGCTGCGCTCGAGAGCTTCGTACTGCGCGGCGGCAAACGGGTTCGGCCGGCGTTCGCCTGGACGGGCTGGCTCGGGGCCGGCGCCGATCCGCAAGGTCCGCAGGCGCCCGCCGCACTCCGCACCGCTGCGGCCCTCGAACTCGTGCAGGCGTGTGCGCTCATCCACGACGACATCATCGACGCCTCCACCACCCGGCGTGGGTTCCCGACCGTGCACGTCGAATTCGCCAAGCAACACAGCGCGCAGGGATGGAGCGGCGGATCAGCGGAGTTCGGCAACGCAGTCGCGGTTCTCCTCGGCGACCTGGCGCTGGCGTGGGCCGACGACATGGTCCGTGACTCGGGCCTGGACCGCGATACGCTCGCCCGGATCTCGCCCGTCTGGTCGGCGATGCGGACCGAGGTGCTCGGCGGCCAGTTCCTCGACATCAGCAACGAGGTGCGGGCAGACGAGTCCGTAGCGTCGGCCCTGCAGGTCAACCGGTACAAGACGGCCGCGTACACCATCGAGCGGCCACTGCACCTCGGTGCGGTGATGGCGGGCGCCGATTCCTCCCTCGTGGATGCGTATCGGCGCTTCGGTACCGACGTCGGGATCGCGTTCCAGTTGCGCGACGACTTACTGGGCGTGTTCGGGGATCCCGACGTAACCGGCAAGCCGTCCGGGGACGATCTGCGTGCGGGCAAGCGAACCGTATTGTTCGCGGTCGCGCTCCGGAGGGCCGACGAAACCGATCCGACAGCTGCGACACTGCTGCGTGAGTCGATCGGCACCGACCTCTCGGAGGCACAGGTCGAGCGACTGCGATCGGTCATCACCGATCTCGGCGCGGTCGATGACGCCGAGCGCCGCATCGCCGAGCTCACCGACAGCGCCCTGGCCGCACTGGACACCAGCACGGCCACCGAAGAGGGCAAGCGTCTACTGCGGGAGATGGCGATCGCAGCCACCCGCCGGGACGCCTGATCGCCGTGCGGACCGTTCACGGCCGGACCGACCGGGTCGTGGTCGTGGGCGCCGGGCTCTCTGGACTGTCGGCGGCTCTGCATCTGCGTGGCAGCGGCCGCGACGTGACCCTGCTCGAGCGCGACGACCGACCAGGCGGCCGCGTCGGGTCCTACGAGGGACCCGGGTACGTCATCGACAACGGCGCCACCGTTCTGACAATGCCGGAACTCGTGCGCGACGCTCTGGGCGCCGTCGGCTCGGATTTCGGCACGACCACGCCCCCTCTGGAGCTGCATCACCTCGATCCGGCATATCACGCCCGGTTCGCAGACGGATCGACCATCGACGTGCATTCCGATCCGGGGCGGATGGTCGCGGAGATATCGCGCGTGTGCGGTCCGGCGGAGGCGCGCCGATACCTCGAACTGCGGCGCTGGCTGGCCCGGGTATTCGACGCCGAGTTCGACACGTTCATCGACGCCAACTTCGATTCACCGCTGGATCTGTTTTCGACCGGGAAGTCGGCGTTCGGCCTGCTGCGGCTGATCGCTGCGGGCGGCTTCGGCAGGCTCGGACGGCAGGTGGCCCGCCGGATCACCGATCCCCGGCTTCGACGGATCTTCACGTTCCAGGCGCTGTACGCGGGCGTGGCGCCGGCAAAGGCGCTCGCGGTGTACGGCGCGATAGCCCACATGGACACCTCGCTAGGGGTGTCGTTTCCCCAAGGGGGAATGCACGTCATCTCCGAGGCGATGGCCGACGCGTTCACCTCGGCGGGCGGGCACCTGCACTTCGGGGCCGATGTCGTTCGAATCGAACGATCGGGCGAGCGGGCGCAGGCGGTGCACACCGCCGACGGTCGAGCCTTCCCCTGCGACGCGCTGGTACTCACCCCGGACCTGCCGGTCGTCGACGATCTTCTGCGGAGCAGACGGCGACGACGGCAACGAATCTCCCCGTCGGCGGTCGTGCTGCACGGAACGATCCCGCGTGCGACAACGTCCCACTGGGGTGAGGCACGTCACCACACGATCGACTTCGGCGCCGAATGGGAACACACCTTCACCGAGATTGCTGCACGTCGCGGACGCGGTCGACTGATGAGTGACCCGTCGCTGCTGATAACTCGACCGGCAGTCACCGATCCCGGACTCGCTGTCAGCCGAGACGACGTCGAACACGAACCCCTGTCGATACTCGCCCCCTGTCCCAACCTCGAGAGTGCGCCACTCGACTGGGTGCGGCTGGCCAGTGCCTACCGCCGCGAACTGCTGCAAACCCTCGAGCGCCGCGGCTATCGCGGGATCGTCTCCGACTATGTCGTTGACCACATCGACACACCACTGACGTGGGCAAACCGTGGGATGGCGGCTGGCAGCCCCTTCGCGCCGGCACACGTTTTCCGGCAGACCGGCCCCTTCCGGCGCCGCAACTTGGCCTCACCCGACACGAACGTCGTTCTGGCAGGTTCGGGGACGACGCCAGGTGTGGGCGTCCCGACGGTCTTGATCTCGGGCAAACTGGCCGCAGAGCGCATTTGCGGTCCCCTGTAGACGGGGCTTGCCCGGTGATCGTCGACGACCCGATAAACTTGCTAGCCGTCCTATGCTGCCGGCAGCCCATGACCCCTGCAGGCACTACCCAATGACCCTTCCGGGGGAGGAACCTGCACCGATGTCGGCCCGTCCCGGAACCCTCGACTCCTCGGTGGACCGACGGTCCTGGCTGCGCGCAAGCTCCGACTATCTGCGGACTCCCGAGGGGCATGCGACGATTCTCGGCTTCGTCGGCGCGCTCATGCTCACATTCGGCGGCTTCGGCGCCGGCAGCGTGCGCCGCTACGATCCCCTCCTCGAGGACATGCGGCTGTCGTGGCTGCGGTTCGGCCACGGCTACGCCCTCTCCACGCTGATCATCTGGGGCGGCGTGCTCGCAATGATCATCGCGTGGGTGCGCCTGGGTCGCTCCGCGATCAAGGGCAACGTCGGCCTGAACGCCCTGTCGTGGACCGTTCCGGTCTGGACAGCCCCGATGCTCTTCGCGGTCCCGATGTTCAGCCGGGACGCGTACTCGTACCTCGCGCAGGGCGCCCTGCTCCGCGACGGCTTCGACCCCTACGCGGTGGGACCGGTGGTCAACCCCGGCATCCTGCTCGACAACGTCAGCAACGTCTGGACCACGACCACCGCGCCGTACGGCCCGATCTCACTGCTGCTCGGCGCGGGCATCACGACGATCACAGGCGACAACGTCATCGCCGGAACCCTGCTGCTGCGCCTGACGATGCTGCCAGGGCTGATGCTGCTGGTGTGGGCACTGCCGCGCCTGGCCCGCCAGCTCGGCGGCAGGCCGACCATCGCAGTGTGGCTCGCCGTCCTGAACCCGCTGGTGCTGATCCATCTCATCGGCGGTGTCCACAACGAACTCCTCATGGTCGGCCTGATGGTCGCCGGCATCACCGTCGCTCTCGACCGTCGGCACGTCGCGGCCGTCGCGATCGTCGCTGTCGGTGTCGCTGTCAAGGCGATGGCCGCGATCGCATTGCCATTCATCGTGTGGATCTGGATGATCCATGAGCGCGAACGCGCCTTGGCCGAGGACCGCGAGCCCGCGACACCACTCGCGTTGTTCGTCCGGACGGCGGGAGCCGGGGTCGCGGTGTTCGGCACGATCTTCGCGGCCGCGTCGGCGGTGGCCGGCGTCGGCCTCGGCTGGCTGACCGCGCTCTCCGGCTCTGCGAAGATCGTCAACTGGCTGTCGTTGCCGACGATCATGGCGCACATCGTGACGGTCGGCACCGGATGGTTCACCGGTCTTCGGCTCGAGCCTGTCCTCGACGTCACTCGCACGATCTGCGCAGTCGTGCTCGTGGGCCTGCTCGTGTGGATTTGGTGGCGGTCCAGGAAGACCGAACGCGATGCGGTCATGGGCATCCTCCTTGCCCTGGTCGCGATCGTGATCCTGTCACCGGCGGCCCTGCCGTGGTACTACTCGTGGCCGCTCGCCATCGCTGCGGGCTTCGCGATGTCGACGCGGACGCTCCAGATCCTCGTCGGCCTGTCGACTTGGCTCATGCTGGTGTTCCAGCCGGACGGATCGATCGGCCTGTACACGTTCTTCCACGTTGCCCTCGCCGTTGTCGCCGCAATCGTGGCGGCAGTGTCAGTCAGGACGGTGGACCCGCTGCGGCTGCGATCGGTGTCGGAGAAGACTCACGCTCCGACCGAACAGATCGCCGAACAACCGACTCAGGCGACTCAGGCGACTTCCGAGCGGCATTCGTCGCCACTGTGACCGGACGAGCGCTGTGACCCGTCCAGTTCCGAGCGACGATCTGGCCTCGGCGTACCGTCGGTGCCGACAGCTCGCGGCCGAACACGGCCGGACCTACTTCCTGGCCACCCGGCTTCTGCCCGCGGAGCGACGTCCCGGAGTGCACGCCCTGTACGGGTTCGCGCGCACCGTCGACGACATCGTCGACGTGGACTGCTCGGGTCGGACCCCCCTGGAGCGCGCCGCCATGCTCGACGTTGTCGAGGCACAGTTGAACGACGCGCTCGCGGGCCGCCCGGTCGACGATTCGTGCGCCGGACCAGTGCTCCCCGCCCTCACCGACACCATCGGCCGGTACGCGATTCCAGTCGAATACTTCTGCGCGTTCCTCGATTCGATGCGCATGGACATCCCGGGTACCCCGACGTTCCGCGCCACCTACCCCGACATGGCAGCACTGAAGCGATACATGTACGGGTCAGCCGAGGTCATCGGGCTGCAGATGCTGCCGATCCTGGGTACCACCGTGCCTGTCGACGAAGCCGAACCGCACGCGGCCGCGCTCGGCGAGGCCTTCCAACTGACGAACTTCCTGCGCGACTTCGGTGAGGACCTCGATCGCGGACGCGTGTACCTGCCCGCGGACGAACTCGAGGCATTCGGCGTCGACATCGAACTGGTTCAGCACTGCCGTCGGACCGGGACCATCGACAGGCGATTACGCCGGGCACTGGCCCATTTCGTCGCCGTCGCACGCTCGGTCTACCGTCGCGCCGAGCCGGGACTGGACATGCTCGAGCCCCGGGCTCGGCCCGGCATGCGTGCCGCGTACATCCTGTACGCCGAAATCCTCGACGAGATCGAGAAGAGCGGCTTCCGGGTGTTCGACCGACGTGCGGCGGTTCCACGGCACCGCCGTTTGACGGTGGCGCTACCCCTGCTCGCCTGCTCGATCGTCGGGTCCTGGTCACTCCTTGGAGCACGGTGAGATACGGCGGGGGCCGGTCAGAATGCCATCGCCTGGGCGCGTCGGACGACCTCGCGCGCTTGATGACCGTGCATGGCGTCGATCGGGGATCCCGGCAACGTTTCGTCCTCGGTGAACAACCAGCGCAGAATCTCGACATCCTCGTAGCCGCCATCGCGCAGTACGATGATCAACCCGGACAGCAACCGGACGGGGTGTCCGTCCTCCCCGAAGAATGCTTCGGGGATGCCGAGAACGCCGTCGCGTTTGACGGCGATCAGATGGTGGTCACGCAGCAACTGATGCACGCGCGTAACCGCGAGACCCATCCCCTTCGACACGTCTGCCAGCTGCAGCAGCGGAATCGACGGGTCCAATACGTCATCGCAGTAGGGGATCGCGCTCATTCTCGCTACGTTATCCGGTCACCGCTGGTACGACCACGGTCGGCGCTGCGGTGACGGAACTGCGGCTCGAGCTGACTACGATCGAGAAGAATCCATGCACGCCGAACGAGAGGGCGCGAGCTTGAATCCCGGAGGTCAAGGGTTGATCGGTGTCGTGCTGGACCGGCGCTATCGCATCGACGCACCCATCGCACGCGGTGGAATGTCCATCGTCTACCGCGGCATGGACCTTAGGCTGGACCGTCCGGTCGCGATCAAGGTCATGGACCCGCAGTTCGCGGCCGACCCCCAGTTCCTCGCCCGCTTCGAGTTCGAAGCGCGCGCGGTGGCTCGGCTCAACCACCCGGGATTGGTGGGCGTGCACGATCAGGGCAGCGACGGTGCACACGCGTTTCTCGTCATGGAACTCGTCGAGGGCGGCACGCTTCGGGAGTTGCTCCGTGAACGCGGACCAATGCCGCCCCACGCCGTCGCTGCTGTCGCAGGGCCCGTCCTCGACGCCCTCGCCGTCGCGCACCGCGCCGGTTTGGTCCACCGTGACATCAAACCCGAGAACGTACTCATCTCCCATGCTGGAGATGTCAAGATCGCCGACTTCGGTCTGGTGCGGGCGATCGCCGCGTCGAACACGACGTCACGCAGCGTGATTCTGGGCACGGCCCAGTATCTCTCCCCCGAACAGGTCACGACCGGCACAGCCGACCCGCGCAGTGACGTCTACGCCGCGGGTGTGCTGCTGTTCGAGATGCTTACCGGCAACGCTCCGTTCACTGGCGACACATCGCTGTCGATCGCCTACCAGCGGATCGACCACGACGTTCCCGAGCCGAGCGGGCTCATCGAGGGGGTGCCGCCGGAGTTCGACGAACTCGTCGTCCGGGCGACCGAACGCGACCCCGACGAGCGCTTCGCCGACGCCGGCGCGATGGCAACGCAGCTGCGCTCGGTCAGCGCGCAGTTGCAGCTGCCGGCCTACCGGGTTCCGGCGCCGCGCCGTGTCCCCCAGCAACCACCTGTGTCGATGGATGCAACCACGTCGATGGATGCAACTACACGGACACCGAACGAGCCCGTCGCGGCGCACCCGACACTTCCCGCGTCAGATCACAGTAGTGGCCACGATCCGACAGCGGTGCTGGCCGCGGAGGCTGTGCCGACGGCGCCGGCAGCGTCGAAACCGGAATCCGGCCTCCAACACACGAAGGTCGTGACGACCGTTACGACGCGTCTCCCGCATGATGAGCCCCCACCCCCGGCCGATGACCCGGCCGCCCATCCGTTCGGAGATGTCGAGGCACGACTGCGTCGATCCCGGCGCACGGTTCTCGTTTGGCTCCTGGCGGTACTGCTGATCGCGGCCGCGGTCGGATTCGGCGGCTGGTGGCTCGGTTCCGGTCGCTACGCCGCAGTTCCGGTGATCGACGGTCAGGACCGGGCTGCGGCCGCGGCGACCATCGAGGCTGCGGGTCTGACGGCGCAGACCAGGGGGCAATACTCCGACACCGCTGCGGTGAATTCCGTCCTCGGGACCGACCCGAGCGCCGGGTCGAAGGTGACGCGCGGCTCCTCGGTCGCCATTCTCGTGTCCTTGGGGCGGCCCACCGTCCCGCAGGTAACCGGTAGCGGGGACGTCGCGACGGTCGAGGCGGCTCTGCAGGAGCGCACGTTCGTGCCGGTCGAGGGTGGTGAGGCGTTCAGCGTCGACGTCCCGGTCGGCGCCGTTGCAGCCCTGGAACCGGCACCGGGCACGGAGCTCGATGTCGGCTCGCAGGTCCAGATGATCCTGAGCAAGGGCGCGCCACCGGTAGACGTGCCCGATGTCTCGGGGATGTCCGAGGATGCGGCACGAGGCGCGCTCGACGCGGTGGGGATCTCGGTGAGTGATGTGCAGCAAGTCTTCAACCCCGACGTCGACGGCGGCGACGCGATCGGCACCGACCCGGCCGTAGGCGCAAACGTCAAGGCCGGGTCGAGCGTGGTCCTCCAGGTGTCCAACGCGGTGAAAGTGCCGGTTCTGCTGGGGCGCTCGGTCGAATCGGCGAAGAGCGAGCTGGATCAGCTGGGGCTGAACTACCAGGTGCGCCAGCTGGTCAGCTCGGACCGGTCGCTCGTGATCGCCCAGAACCCCGGCGCCGGTGACCGTGTCCCACCCGGGAGCACGGTCACCCTCACCTCGCTACTTTGATCTAATCGCGCAACATCTCCGCGACCAGGAACGCCAGCTCGAGAGACTGCTGGGTGTTCAGCCGCGGATCGCACGCGGTCTCGTAGCGACCGGACAGGTCGACATCCGAGATATCTTGCGCGCCACCGAGGCACTCGGTGACGTGTTCACCGGTGATCTCGACGTGGATCCCACCCGGGTGCGTACCCAGTCCGTTGTGAACCTCGAAGAAGCCCTGCACTTCGTCGACAATGCGGTCGAAGTGGCGGGTCTTGTAGCCAGTGGTCGACTCGTGGGTGTTTCCGTGCATCGGGTCGCACTGCCAGATCACCTGGTGGCCCGTGGCCTGCACCTTCTCGATGATCGGCGGCAGAAGATCGCGCACCTTCTGATTGCCCATGCGGGCGATCAGCGTGAGACGGCCCGGCTTGTTGGTCGGGTCGAGGCGCTCGACGTACTCGATGGCCTGCTCAGGAGTCGTGGTCGGACCGATCTTGAGACCGATCGGGTTCGACACGAGTTCCGCGAAGGCGACGTGTGCACCGTCGAGTTGGCGGGTTCGGTCACCGATCCAGAGGAAGTGCGCGGACAGGTCGTACAGCTTGGGGTGGTCGTCGCTGTTGTCCAGGCGCAGCATCGCACGCTCGTAGTCGAGCACGAGGGCCTCGTGACTGGCGAAAATCTGCGCCGACTGCAGGTTGGGGTCGGTGACACGGCATGCGTCCATGAATCGCAGGCCGCGGTCGATCTCGGCGGCGAGGGCCTCGTAACGGGCTCCGGCGGGAGAGGAGGTGACGAACTCGCGGTTCCAGTCGTGGACTTTGTGCAGATCGGCCATCCCGGAACCCGTGAGCGCCCGGACGAGGTTCATCGCGGCGCTGGCGTTGGCGTACGCGCGCACCAGACGCGAAGGATCGTGGACGCGGACCGCCTCGTCGGCGACGAGCGAGTTGACCATGTCCCCGCGGTACGACGGCAGGCCGAGCGAGTCGGTGTTCGATGAACGCGGCTTGGCGTACTGACCGGCGATGCGCGCGACCTTGACCACCGGGAGGCTCGCTCCGTAGGTGAGCACGACGGCCATCTGCAGGAGCGTGCGGATGTTCCCCTTGATGTGCGGTTCGGTGTTGTCCGCGAAGGTCTCCGCGCAGTCACCCCCTTGCAGTAGGAAGGCTTCACCGCGTGCCACTTCAGCGAGCTTCTGTGACAGCGCCTCGACCTCGTTGGCCACCGTGATCGGCGGCACGCTCTCGAGGACAGTGCGCATGGCCGCGGCCTGTTCGGCGGGCCACTGCGGCTGCTGCGCTGCCGGCCTTGCGAGCGCGGCGTCGAGCTGGGTCCGCATGGCTGCAGGCAGCGGCGGCAGTTGGGGCAAGCGGTCGATCGGAACGTCGACAGTCCAGTTCACGCCTCCAGGATATTCGCCTCGTCGAGCCCGAGTGAGCGAAGGCCCTCATTCATAGAGAATCGTTGCCCGGTCCCGGTGCGTGATTCTCGTCACCGAACCGTGCGGAAAGCCTCGATCGCCTCGAACTTCGCGAGGTTGTGCCGGGCGTCGGCGAGCGCGTCATGCGCGTCGTCCGGAACCGGCGGCAGCGGCGGGTACCCGTGGTACTCCCAGTGTTGGCGTAGTTCGCGGGTGTAACGGGGCATGCACGACGGCAGTTCGGTCATCGCACCCCACAACTGACACAGCGCGACGTGATCGTACGCGGCTACCCAGGCCCACAGCTCGGGTTCGATTCCGGGCCTCGGGACGAGGAACTTCACCAGATCGTCCCGGATTCGCGACCGGCTCTTCCACTGAGGCGACGATGGCGGTGGCAGCTTCGGCAGCACGTTGCGACGCACCCACTTTCCGGCCCGCTCAGGAGCGAACTCGGTGGACACGGCGTAGAACTCTCGTCCGTCCTCGCAAACCACACCGATCGAGACCAGGTCGATTGTGAGACCATCCTCGATGAACTCGCAGTCGTAGAAGTAACGCACGGTGGGAGCCTATGCCCAGGTGCCGGGGTTCTCGACACGACCCCGGGTCGGGGCTCTCGAAACCGCCCCGGGCGGCGGGTCACTGGACACTGCGCCCCCTGTTCGTAGAAAGATGGTCTGGTGCGCACCCGCTCCCCAGAGTCTGCCGACCGGATACCCACCGACGGCCTAGGCCCCACACCGGAGGTGTCCGACCGGTCGTCGCTGGGCATCCTCGCCCGTGTCGTGATCGTGATGTCCGCCGCGTTCGGTGCGGCATACCACCTGATCGGGGTTCCGGGTCTGCGTGACATCGGCTTCTACTACCGCATCGACCTGGACGTTTACCGGCTGGGCGGATCGGTGTTCGTCGATGGAGGTGCGTTGTACGGGGCGATGCCGCCAACTCTTGCGGGCATCGGCCTACCGTTCACCTATCCCCCGCTCGCGGCCGTGGTATTCAGCCCGATGTCCGTGATCTCGCTCGAGGCGGCCGGGATCGTGCTGACCACGCTCTCGCTGCTGGCGCTGCTGGCGACCCTCGCCCTCACACTCGCGTCGGTCGGCGTTGCACCTCGCGCGATGCTGACCTGGACCGCACTCGCCGCTGCCGCGGCCGCTCTGACTCTCGAGCCCGTGTACTCGACGCTCGACTACGGCCAGGTGAACATTCTGCTGATGGCGTTCGTGGCGGCCGACTGTTTGTTGAAGAAGACCCCGTGGCCACGCGGCGTATTGATCGGCTTCGTAGCCGCAGTCAAGTTGACGCCCGCTGCGTTCGTTCTGTTCTTTCTGGTGCGCAAGGACTTCCGCGCTGCGGTGACGGCAGGACTGAGCTTCGTCGCGGCAGGCGCGGTCGGATTCGCCATCACCCGCGCAGATTCCTGGCAGTACTGGACCCACACCCTGTTCGACTCCGGGCGAATCGGCCGCGCCGCGTACCCGCCGAATCAAAGCATCACCGGCGTCCTTGCCCGCCTGGGCGTGGACCCGTCGCTGCGCAGCCTGCTGTGGCTGGGGCTCAGCGCCGCGGTCCTCGTGCTCGCGGCAGTAGCGATGCACCGCGCGCTCGCCGCGGGGGCGACCGCGCTGGCCCTGTGTGTCAATGCCCTCGCCGCACTGCTCGTCTCGCCCGTCTCGTGGTCCCACCACTGGGTCTGGGTGGCTCCGCTGCTGCTACTGGTCGGGGTCGAGGCGTATCGGCGCCGCAGCGCACTCCTCGCGGCAGGAGGACTGGCAAGCTGGGCAATGTTCGTGATCGCACCCCACTGGCGCCTGGGGGAAGGTCGCTGGGACGGCACCGACTGGCCCCTGTGGGACCAGTTCCTCGCATCGGCGTACGTGTGGTGGGCTGTCGTCCTGATGGCAATTGTCGCCGTGAGCCTCGGCCGACGGACGCGCGCTCGAGCGAGCACAGCGGACACTGAATCCGCCTATGGTGATGCACCTTTCGGATTCCGTCGACGCAAGACGTCCGACACCGTCTGACTTCCGACACCGTCTGACGTCCGCCACCGTCTTGGGGTAGACCGGCTACTCGAACGCAGGGGTATTCACCGACGTCGACCGTCGCCCACCCGGACTGGCCGGCGCGGACACCGTAGTTGAACCCGCGCTGCGGACCGGGATCCTATCGGCCGCGACGGACAGCCTCGTCAAGGCGCCCCCGCAGGGCCCGGTACATCAGCCGGCTCGGGTGTCCGGCAGGCGGGTCACATCGGTGGCTGCCTGCTCCCTCTCCGGTGCCGGGTTCTTGAGCGTCGCTGCATAGATGTCGACGTATTCCTGACCCGAAAGGCGCATCAGCTTGTACATGACTTCGTCCGTCACCGCACGTTCGACGAACCGGTTGCCACCCATGCCCTCGAACCGCGAGAAATCGATCGGCTCGCCGACACGGATGGTCACCTTCGCCGGCCTCCACATCTTGGAACCGATCGGGTTGACCTTCGCGGTCCCGATCATCGCGACGGGAATGACCTTTACGCCCGACTCCAGTGCCAGCCGCGCCATACCCGTCTTGCCCTTGTACAGGCGGCCATCGGGCGAACGGGTGCCCTCGGGGTAGATACCTAGGAGCTTGCCCTGGGACAGCACGCGCAGGCCGGCGTCGAGCGCGTCCTTTGCGGCGTCGGCTCCGGTCCGGTCGATCGGCACCTGGCCGACCACGGAGAAGAACCACCTCTGGAAGGCGCCCTTGAGGCCTCTGCCGGTGAAGTACTCGCTCTTCGCCAGGAAGGTGATGCGGCGCTTGACTCGCAGCGGAAAGAAGAATGAGTCGAGCACAGCCTGATGGTTGCTGGCCAGAATTGCCGGACCGTCTGCCGGAATATGCTCGACGCCTTCAATTTTCGGACGACCGAGCAGCCACAGCACCGGACCCAACAACACGTACTTAAACAGCCAGTACCACATGGTGCCCTTCCGTCCGAGCTCTGTTCCCCCGGGTCTACCCAGGGTTCGTCCCAGGCTCTCCTTTGTTCAAGACTGTACTCAGCAGTCTCTGGCGCTGCCACACGGCGCCCCACCCTGCCGTCGCGCAGCCGAAGCTGCCGGGTGCTCAGCGACCACCGGGAAGATCCAACTGCGACGCACGGGCGAGATCCGCTGCCCCGATCATGCCGGCGGCCTCTCCGAGGAGGGTGTGCCGGACCCGGGCAAGCGGGCGGTGACCCGACCCGGTGACGAGCCGGGCATAGTGCTCACGGGCGGCGTCGAGGAATAGCGGAGCGGAGCTGCCCACGCCGCCGCAGATCACGATCAGATCCGGATCGAACACGTCGGAAACCGTGGCGAGTCCAACCCCGAGCCACTTCGCGAAGTCCGCGAACGTTGCCAAGGCCAGCGGGTCTCCGTCTTCCGCCGCGGCCGCGATCCGGCGTCCCGTCAGCGCCCCCGGATCGACCGCGACGTCACGAGCGAGGACCGTCGACGCAGACGGGTCCGCGGCCAACAGTTCGAGCGCTGTTTCGACCAGTGCGGTCCCACTGCAGTAGCGCTCCCAGCACCCCCGCTTGCCACACGGACAGGCGCGACCGTCGGGGACGACCTGCAAGTGCCCCAGTTCCGGTGCCACGCCGAAGCTTCCACGATAGAGGTGTCCGTCTATCAGGAGCGCCGCACCGATACCGGTGCCGATCGCGACAATCACGACGTTGTGACCACCAGCGGCCGCGCCGAAGTGACATTCCGCCCACGCGGCTGCGTTCGCGTCGTGTTCGAGGACGACGGGCAGGCCGAGCCGTGCCTCTAACGAGCGCGCGACGGACGCGTCCACCCACGGCAGGTGCGGGGCGAAGCGGACCGTAGTGCGATCGGAGTCGATGAATCCGGCCACCGCCAGACCAACTGCCGCGACCTCATGGCGCTGGGCGAGTTCACGGACCGCACGCTCGACACCCCGCTCGAGGGCATCGGCAGAGTGTGGAGTCGGCGCATGAGCCGAGTCGAGCACCTGCCCGTCATCATCGACGACGGATGCCCAAATGCTGGTGCCCCCGATGTCGACACCCACGGTGAGAAATCCGGCGCTGTCCACGCTGTAGATTGTGCCCAGCCGCATCGAGACGCGGCTACGCCGGGTACCGCGTGTCCGGCATTCTTGATCGTCGCGAGCCTCTGATCGTCACGAACCCTTGATCGTCACGTCGATCGGCACGAAGGGCGACGCGGGTGCCGCCGCCTCGCCCGGGGTGGACGTGGGCCCATCGTCGGCGGCCTGGGCGGCCTGGGCGGCGTGGGCCTCGAGCGCGTCGCGCAGCTCCGCGAGAAAGATCGACGCCTGGGCCGCAACGTGCGTGACGAGATCGTGCTGTTCACCGCGGATCAGCGCAGCAAGCGCGCACAACGGACACCACGAGCAGACGCTGCTGTTGGACTCGGCGTCGGAGCCGGTGGGGTCTGCGTTGTCCTTGACCGCTCCGGCTGCTGCCTTCTCCAGAATCGGGTCGAGCCGGTCGAGCACAGTTTCCGCGAGAGCGCGCAACTCGGCGACCAGTTCGGTGTGTTCTTCGGTCACTGAGGCCACACCGCCGGATCGGGGACGAAGCGCACGACCAGTTCGGTCCCGTCCAAAACCGCGTCCCGCACGACGCACCGGCGCAGCACCGATGCCAGGCGCACGCGACGGCGTCTGCCGTCGGCCCCCACCAACAAGTCGTCCTCCACTCGTCCCAACGTCAATGTTCCGGAGTCGACGAGCGGAAGGTGCATCCGCATCGTGTACACCGATTCCCGGTCACCCGAACCCGATTCGAGCGCGACCAGCACCGGCGCGCGGTCGCTCCGGCAGACCTCCGACACATCGACCGCGGCCGGGTAGACCGTCCGCGCGACAGTGCCGAGAGCATCCCACCCTATCGGCTCTGCCGGCAGATCGTCGGCCGAGAGCACCGTAACCCCAGCCGACACGGATCGAAATTCGGCGAGAGCGGCCTCCTGGGCCGATCGGCGAGTGCGATACCAGTCTGCGACACCCGTCGTGATGCCATCTGAATCCAGCTGCGGCAGTAGCTTGTTCACGACAACCGCGTCGACCCGCAGGCCCGCGAGCGCTGCCGCGGACAGGACGCGCCGTGTCTCGGCAAATCCGATGCGGTCGGCGGAGGTCACTACTCTCACAGCGGTCCGGGACCGGTCGGTCAACAGTGTCGTCACCGCCGCGGTCGCGTCGAGGAATCGGTCGAGCATGGCAACGACGAACGCCAATCGGGCATCGGAGCCCGTCGCGGCGGTGACCCGGCGGTGCTGCGGCCAGACCCGCTCGACATAGCCGCACACCGATTCGGGAACCGTCAACGCGCGCAACGCGTCCGCGGTCGGCGGGCAGTCCACGACGACGACGTCCCAACGTCCCTCCCCTGCGAGCCGCACGATCTCCCCCAGGCCCAACAACTCCTCGACACCGGGCAGCCCCGTCAGTTCCTCGGGGGCAAGGTCCGTGAACTGGACACCGTGAGCGTGGGCCCCGCCGAGCGCGAGCAGCATCACGAGCCCGCGGTAGCGCTCCTCGAGCAACGCGAGCGTGTCGATCTCGACTGCGTCGAGTCCCGCCCCCACCCGGGTCACGGTGCCGCGTGCAACAGAACAGTCGAGGACTTCCGACAGGGAGTGCGCCTGATCGACCGATGCCAACAGGACCCTTCGACCCCGCTCGGCGAGCGCGACAGCCGTCGCCGCTGCCATTGTCGTCCTGCCCGCGCCGCCCTTACCGACGAACAGCCGAACCTGCGCGTCGTGGGCGGGACCTGTGGCGTTCAGCCCTCCACCCGCTTCTTCAACTCCTTGAGCGCCGTGTCGGTGATGACCCTCTCCGCCTTGCGCTTGAACAACCCGATCATCGGGATCGTGAGGTCGACCGTCAATTCGTACGTCACCCTCGTTCCACCGTCACCCTCGCGCTCGAGCGTGTACGAACCCGACTGCGCCTTCTGGATCTCACCGGAGACAAGCTCCCAGCGGACGGACATCCCGTCCGGTGCCCATCGGTACTTCAGAACGTAGGTGTCCTTGACCATGCCGGCGTCGAGCACGAACCTGACCTCTTCGGCCCGCCCACCGGGACCGGACACGAGAACCTCGACGGACTTCGCCGCCTCCACCCACAGCGGGTAGGAGTCGAAGTCGGCGATCACACCCATCACCCGCTCGGCGGGTGCGTCGATGGTGATCGACCGCTTGGTCTTCTCGGCCATACTTCGAACGCTTCCTTTCAGAACAGCTCGCAGCGAGCGGGAGCGACGCAGCGGGCGTCTCACCGCACCTTCATCTCACACGATTCCGGGGCGGAACGCACAATTCTCTACTCGGGCGGGTCGTCTCTCCACTACTGGGGCGGCTCGCCCGCGGCACGACCGGCCTCGAGCTGCTTCTTGAGTTCGAAGGTCATCACCTTGCCTGCGACGCGCCGAGCGTGGTTCATGGCAGCGAGGTCGAGGGACGCCAGCGCGTGAGGGCTCACTCCGGTCGGTTCGGCGTGCAGGAAGTAGTGAACGATCGTGCCGTCCATGACGGGCTCGAGCCACACCTCCATCGTTCCGGTCAGCGGCCCAGCGACGGTCCATCGGATCCCCTTCTCCGCGCGATCCTCGCGCACGTCGAGAGCGAGGTCCGGCCACCAGGCACGCCAACGAGCGGGCACGGACACGCGGGCAGCCACCTTCTCCGGGGCTGCGGCTACGAAAGTCTGGTCGGAGACCTGAATGCTGCTCACTCCCATAGCTTCACACACCGGACCGGCGGCGGTGATCTGGACTACACCTCGGTGAGCGCCGATTTCGACAACCTGCAGGTAGGTGGCGGTGAGGCACACCACGACGCGGCGGTCTATCGTGAGGACCAGCAAAACCCTACTCGTCAGTATCTGCAGTACCGGAGGTCGTCGTGTCCGAGTTCAGCGTTCCCGCTACATTCACCATTCCGGAGGACGCTTCTGCGGTCGACTCCGTCTTCGAGCACGCGAAGACGAAGCCCGGGCACATCGTCTACCGGCGATTGGTCAACGGTTCCTGGACCAACGTCAGCGCTCGCGAGTTCGCCGATCAGGTCACCGCCGTCGCGAAGGGCTTGATTGCCGACGGCGTCCAGCCCGGCGACCGGGTCGCGCTCATGTCCGCGACGCGCTACGAATGGCAGCTGATCGACTACGCCATCTGGGCGGCCGGCGCGGTCACGGTGCCCATCTACGAAACGTCTTCGGCCGACCAGGTGCGCTGGATCCTCGAGGACTCCGGAGCGGTCGTCCTGATTGTCGAGACCGACAAGCACTCCAAGACGGTGGCCGAAGTCGCCGAGGCTGCACCGGATCTGCGTACCACTCTCCAGATCGAGACCTTGGCGCCGAGCGACGGCGCCGTCGCGATCCTGACCGCGCGAGGCACCGACGTCTCCGACGACGAGGTCCGGGCCCGCGTGCAGGGTTTGAAGGCCGCCGATCCCGCGACGCTGATCTACACCTCCGGCACGACCGGCCGACCGAAGGGCTGCCAGCTCACCCACGCGAACCTCGTCGCCCAGTCCAAGAGCATCATCGCGTCGTCACTCGGTGATCTGCTCACCACGCCGGGTGCGGGCACGCTGATGTTCCTGCCCCTCGCACACGTGCTTGCCCGGGCCGTCAGCATCGCCGCGTTCGATGCTGGTGCGGTCGTCGGCCACACCAGTGACATCCCGAACCTGGTCCCCACCTTCGCCGAGTTCAAGCCCGATTTCATCCTGTCGGTCCCGCGTGTCTTCGAGAAGGTCTACAACAGTGCCCGGGAGAAGGCGACCAGCGAGGGAAGGGGCAAGATCTTCGACGCGGCCGCAGCCACGGCTGTCGCGTGGAGCGAGGCGCAGGACAAGGGCGGGCCGGGCCTCCTACTGAACCTCAAGCACGCGGTGTTCGACAGGCTCGTCTACTCGAAGCTGCGGGCCGCGCTGGGCGGCAAGTGCCAGCTCGCGATCTCCGGCGGTGCGCCGCTCGGCGCCCGGCTGGGCCACTTCTTCCGCGGGATCGGTATCACGATCTACGAGGGCTACGGCCTGACCGAGACCACGGCCGCCGTCACCGTCAACACGATCGGCAAGCAGAAGGTCGGCACGGTCGGAAGGCCGCTGGAAGGCAACGCTGTCCGCATCGCCGAGGACGGCGAGATCATGCTCCGCGGTCCGGTCGTGTTCTCCGGGTACTGGCACAACGAGGCCGCGACCAAGGAGGCAATCGAGGACGACGGCTGGTTCCACACCGGCGACCTCGGCACAGTCGACCCCGACGGCTACGTCAGCATCACCGGCCGTAAGAAGGAGATCATCGTCACCGCGGGCGGAAAGAACGTAGCGCCGGCGCAACTGGAGGACCATCTGCGGGCGCACCCGCTCATCAGCCAGGCCATCGTGGTTGGCGACCAAAAGCCGTTCATCGGCGCCCTCATCACCATCGATGCCGAGGCCCTGCCGGGCTGGAACGAGCGCCACGGCAAGCCCGCTGCAACCACCGTCGCGGAGTTGCTGACCGATGCCGATCTCAACGCGGAGATCGACGAGGCTGTCACAGAGGCCAACAAGCTCGTCTCGCAGGCCGAAGCGATCAAGAAGTACCGCATCCTGCCGGTGGACTTCTCCGAGGAGACTGGTGAACTCACACCGACGATGAAGCTCAAGCGCAACGTGGTGCACGACAGCTTCGCCGACGACATAACCGCGTTGTACGCGAAGTAGGACACCCTGCAGCGGTCGTCGCGGCTCCTGGTTGGTGGGAGTTGCGGCGACCGATGTGTTTCCGGGTGAGCTTGTGGTCCCTGCCGGTGTCGTCCCGGATGGGGGCACACAGCCTCGAGTCGGGGGTCGCCCGTCAGGGGGCCGGTGATGTGGGATCGGTGCCGGTAGCCGTGCACGCAGGAACGCTCGTCCGGAATCTCCCGGCCGAGCGTTTCCGTGTGATCGATTGACGTGATCGATTGACGTGATCGATTGACGTGATCTTTTGACCACCAACCGGATCCGAACCGCGTGTTCGGATCCGGTTGGTGCTCAAGTGCCGGCCCCGACCTCCGGCTGATCCTCCGGAACCTCCGGTTGATCCTTCGAACGCCCCCGATCCCGCGCCGCAC
>NZ_RKLN01000006.1 GCF_004011835.1 Rhodococcus spongiicola | reverse complement strand
GGATCAAACTCTCCGTTGAAGACTCTCGATCAACCGGACCAGCCGGCAATCAGCCATACGACATCGAGTCAAATCACCAGCATGAAAAACTCAAACTAGCATTTCGCCAGCCGCCCCGGACGGAAGAAACGAGACGACCAGCAACACCCACACCCCCACAAAAAAGGATGCAGGCCACCAAACAAAAAAATTTGGCACTGACATTCATCGACACACTGTTGAGTTCTCAAAGAACACGCACACACCAAAACCAGAAACCCACAAGGTCCCTCGCTCCGGGGCAACCGCTCCATTCTAGCCCACCCGAGAACCGGACACAAACCCCAACCCTCGAGCCAGACCACCCCGGCACGCCACCACCACCCCCACACAAGTGAGAGCGATCCAACCAACCGGGAAAATCAGGCGCTCCCCGTCCAACCTCGTTTACCCACGCCGATCAACCAACGATCGCGTCCGGGTCGGTGTCCGTGTCGCTCTGACCCGGAATAAGTTACGCGAACCCCCACAGAACTACCAAATCGCCAGGTCAACGCGGACGAATCCAGTCCTACGGCGCCAAGGCGGCTCACCAGTCGGGAGGGAGCCGGCCGAATCGGCTAGGGAACCCAGTACTTGGCCGCCAACTTCTCGACCAACGGGTCATCATCGGCGACTTCGTCGAGCGCGGCGAGATCACCGTCGATCGCTACGAGTCGCGGATCGTCGCCCTCGAACTCCTCGACCGGGTGCCCGCCGTTCTCGGCAAGTTGACGGAGCAACTTCTCTCGCACGCGGGCCTTGAGTGAATCGCTCACTCTGAGAGCATGGCCGCTCCCGACGTACCTTGTCGAGCGTTCGGCAAGCAGACCATCGTCATCGGAACGGTCAGTCATCTTCGTAGCGCTTGAAGACCTGCCGCGCGACCGGGATGAGCATCACGAGAGCCCCGACCGCAAGGATCAGCCAGAAGATCTGCCAGATCACGTTGTCTTCTCCTTCCGTAAGAACAACCCCACCCAACCCCATTGTCCAGGGTAATCGGAGTAAAAGCACCGATGCCTGTCCAGAAACGAGAAAGACCCGAGGTGGACCATGTCCACCTCGGGTCTCCCAGAGCTGCCTGCGAGAATCGAACTCGCGACCTTTTCATTACGAGTGAAATGCTCTACCGACTGAGCTAAGGCAGCGTGCCTTTCGGCGCACGCGAGTCTAGCTCGAACCCCCGCCTCCTATGCAAATCGATCGTCGGACTACCTGTACTCGGCACCGATCCGCGCCACGAGGGCGTCGACGGCGAACTTGGGCTTGACGTTCATATCCAGTGCCTCACGGCAGTCGAGGATCGCCTCGATGCAGCGCAGCAACCCCTCCCGGGACGTTCGGGAGGCCAGTTCCGTAGCCTGCTCGGCCATATCCGGGTGGCTCGACGCCGCTGTAGAACCGAACGCCTGAGCCAGTGCATCGCGGTAGAGCCCGGCGAGATCCACAAGTGCCCGATCAAGAGCATCCCGACCCGTACGGGTCGCCCGTGATTTCTGTCGGCGCTCGAGATCCTTGAGCACGCCGGCCGATCCGCGGAGGGCCCCCGCGGCGCCCTTGCCAGTCCCACCGGCGCCGAGCGCGGTCCGAAGTTCCTCGGTCTCACGCTCGTCTCGCTCCGCCGTCAATTCCTTGGCCTCGAGGTCGGCGGCCTGAACGAGTTCCTCCGCAGCGGCATAGCCCGTGCCAGGGCGCATTGCCGCATTCGCGAACGCGAGTGCACGGCTGCGTCGGGTCCTGGCGTCCTCGTCTTTCGCCAGCCGCCGGGCACGACCCACGTGACCACCGCAAATCGACGCGGCCCACCTTGCGGTCGCGGCGTCCAGCTGATCCCGATCACGCAGGACCCGCTCGATCGCATCGACCGACGGCGTCACCAACGGGATGTGCCTACACCGCGACCGCAAGGTCACCGAGATGTCCTGCGGGTCGACTGACGGAGCGCACAGGAGGAACACCGTGCGGTCCGGCGGTTCCTCGACGACCTTGAGCAGCGCGTTGGCCGCACCTTCGGTGAGCCGATCGGCGTCCTCGATGACGACGATCTGCCAGCGGCCCGTACTCGGCCGCCGCGACGCCGTCTGCACGATCGCGCGCATTTCACTGACGCTGATGCTGAGCCCTTCGGGCACTATGCGGCGGACGTCGCCGTGCGTGCCCACCATCGTCGTCGTGCAAGCTTGGCACTCACCGCAGCCCGGCTCGCCGTCGGACGTGCACTGCAGCGCCGCCGAGAAGCAGAGGGCCGCGACGGAGCGGCCGGATCCGGGCGGACCGGTGAACAGCCACGAGTGCGTCATCCGCGAGCCGGTCTCGCCTCCGCGTGCCGCCGTCGCGGCATCGGTCAACTCCGCCTCGACGTGCTCCTGGCCGACCAGCCGATCGAATACACCCGCCACGCGCCGACCCTACCGAGCCCCACCGACGACCCTGCCGTGGACCGAAGTCACGGCTTCTCGGCCGTCGATTTCTTCGCAGCCGCCTTCTTGGCCGGGGTCTTCTTGGCGGCAGTCTTCTTCGCGGCTGCCTTCTTGGCCGGGGCCTTCTTGGCCGGCTTCTTCTTGGCAGCCGCCTTCTTCTTCACTGGCCCGCGGGCACGGCGGTCTGCCAGTAGTTCGGAAGCCCGATCGTCGGTGATGGCCTCGACCTCGTCGCCCTTACGAAGGCTCGCATTGGTCTCGCCGTCGGTCACGTACGGGCCGAAGCGGCCGTCCTTGATCACCATCGGCTTGCCGCTGACCGGATCGGTACCGAGTTCGCGCAGTGGAGGAGCCGCCGATGCTTGGCGTCCGCGCCGCTTGGGCTCGGAATAGATCTTGAGTGCCTCCTCCAGCGTCACCGTGAACATCTGTTCCTCGGTCGCCAGCGAGCGGGAGTCGGTGCCCTTCTTCAGATACGGTCCGTAACGGCCGTTCTGCGCAGTGATCTCTTCCTTCGACTCGGGGTCGATGCCGACAACCCGTGGAAGCGACAGCAGCTTCAACGCGTCCTCGAGCGTTACGGTCGCCAGGTCCATCGACTTGAGCAGCGAACCGGTACGCGGCTTCGGGCCTGCAGCTTTCTTCGCGGCCTTCTTCGCCGGCGCCTTCTTCGCCTTGGTCTTGACGGTGCCGTCGGCCTCCACAGGAACGACGTCCGGCTCGGGCTCGGGTTCCGGCTCGGGCAGGATCTCGGTGACGTACGGGCCGAAGCGGCCCTCCTTCGCGATGATCTCGTGCCCGGTCAGCGGGTCGACACCGAGCTTGCGACCCTCCTGCGGCGTCGCGAACAGCTTCTCGGCGTACTCGGCAGTCAGCTCGTCCGGGGGCAGGTCGTCGGGCAGGTTCGCGCGCTGCGAGATCGGCTCGCCGTCCGGGTCGTCCGGGTTGGGCAGCATCCGTTCGAGGTAGGGACCGAAGCGGCCGACCCGCACGTGGACCTCGCGGCCCTCTGCATCGTCGAACAGGCGGATCGAGTTGATCTCGCGGGCGTCGATTCCCTCGAGATTCTCGCCGACCATCTTCTTCAGACCACCGGACCGCGCGATCGAGTCGTCGGCCGCTCGGTCATCGCCGAAGTAGAAGCCCGAGAGCCAGTTGCCGCGGGCCTGGCGCCCCCCGGCGATCTCGTCGAGGTCGTCTTCCATCGCGGCGGTGAAGTCGAAGTCGACGAGCCTTCCGAAGTGCGACTCGAGCAGGCCGATCACCGCGAATGCCACCCACGACGGGACGAGCGCGCTGCCACGCTTGTAGACGTAGCCGCGGTCGAGGATGGTCTTGATGATCGACGAGTACGTAGACGGACGGCCGATCCCGAGGTCCTCGAGCACCTTGATGAGACTCGCCTCGGTGTAGCGCGCCGGCGGGTTCGTGGTGTGACCGTCCGGGTCGAGCTTGGTAGCGGTCACGCCCTGGCCGCGAGTCAGCACCGGGAGCCGAGACTCGGCGTCGTCGGATTGCCCGCCGGCCTCCTCGTCGACGCTCTCCACGTACGCCTTGAGGAAGCCGGGGAAAGTGATCGTGCGGCCCGAGGCGGAGAACGTGCACTCCTCCCCCGTACCTGCGGTGCCGGTGATGCGCAACGTCAGCGTGGTGCCACGAGCGTCGGCCATCTGGGAGGCGACTGTGCGCTGCCAGATGAGCTCGTACAGGCGGTACTCGTCGTTGTCGAGACGCGCATGCAACTGACCAGGCGTCTGGAAGACGTCGCCGGCCGGGCGGATCGCCTCGTGCGCCTCCTGAGCGTTCTTCACCTTGCGGGTGTACTGACGCGGGCTCGCGTGCACGAACTCGGAACCGTACAACTCGGTGGCCTGCGCCCGAGCCGCCGCGATGGCGGACTCGGACAACGTGGTCGAGTCGGTTCGCATGTAGGTGATGTAGCCGTTCTCGTACAGACGCTGGGCGACGCGCATGGTCCGCTCGGAGGAGAAACGCAGCTTGCGCGCGGCCTCCTGCTGCAGGGTCGACGTCATGAACGGCGCGTAAGGCTTGCGCGAGTACGGCTTGTCCTCGGCCGACGAAACGACCAGGTCGACGCTCTCGAGGGCTTCCGCGAGTCGACGTGCGTACGCCTCGTCGACAACCGTGACACCCGACGTCTTCAGATTTCCGTCGGGACCGAAGTCACGTCCGACCGCGACACGGGACCCGTCGATCGAGACCAGGCGTGCACCGAAGGTGCGGGGGCTGGCGTCGGCGCCGGCGTCGAGCGTGGCCGAGATGTCCCAGTACTCCGACGACCGGAATGCCATGCGCTCGCGCTCGCGCTGCACGACGACGCGCGTCGCGACGGACTGAACGCGGCCTGCCGACAGTCGCGGCATGACCTTCTTCCACAGAACCGGGCTGACCTCGTAACCGTAGAGGCGGTCGAGGATACGACGTGTTTCCTGCGCATCGACCAGGTCATTGTCCAGGTCGCGGGTGTCCTCTGCCGCCGCCCGGATCGCGGGCTCGGTGATCTCGTGGAAGACCATCCGGCGAACCGGGATCTTGGGCTTGAGCGTTTCGAGAAGATGCCAGGCGATGGCCTCGCCCTCACGGTCGGGGTCGGTGGCGAGGTAGAGCTCGTCGGCGTCCTTCAGCAGACCCTTGAGCTCGGTGACCTTCGACTTCTTCTCGGGGCTCACGACATACAGCGGCTCGAAGTCGTGGTCGACGTTCACCCCGAGGCGGGCCCACGGCTCGCCCTTGTACTTCGCGGGCACGTCGGCGGCGCCACGCGGCAGGTCACGGATGTGTCCGACCGACGCCTCCACTACATAGTCCTTGCCGAGGTAGGGCGCGATCTTCTTGGCCTTCGTCGGTGACTCGACGATGACGAGGCGGCGCATCGCAGGCGCTCCGTCCGCCGTGCTCTTCTCCCGTGATGCCACCAGTCTGTCCGCAACCTTTCCTGCTCGATCAGTGCTGTTGCGCATCTGACGCGAATATCTCGTCTCCGCCACCGTTATACCGGGTCCGGTCGATTACAGGGTGTCACACGAGCAAGACGACCGTGTGCGTCCATCCCGCTCGATTCGCTCAAATGTGCGGCCAGTTGCGTCGAGCGTCGGGATCGTCGGGTGGTTCCCCGATGTTTTCGGAGAGGTGCATGAGACGACGACGGCCGGAAATGCGCAATCCCGGGACGGATCCTCGAACGCCCACGATTGTGGGGGCGACCCCAGCTCGCATGAGCGACTGGGCCAGCGCGGCGTAGGTGTCTGGGGCGTGGGGATCCAATCCGAGGACATACCGCTGGCCGTCGAGTTCGACGCGGCCGGAGGCGAGCACCCAGGCGCGCTGTTCCCGGGGCCCCGGGATCCAGTCCTCAGGCACCGCCTTGACCGCTCCTCGGGTCCATTGCGTCGCCAAGTCCATCAACTGAGGGACCACAGCGGTTCGCACCAGTGGACGCCCCTCGTCCGACCTACCGATCTCGGCGTCGAGGCCGGCTTCCCGCATCAGCTCGGCAATCGCCTCGGCGCGCCAGAAGGCTTCGACGACGATGGAGACGCGGGCCCCTCGCCCCGACACGACCACTTGTCCCTGCGCAGCCAGCAGCCCACCCAGATCGGTCACCGCAGGCGGCACCGATTCGGCGGAGAAGAACGAAAGCTGACCCACAAAGTGGACAGTAGGCCAAAACCGAGTTTCGTTCGTCAGGATCGTGAACGTCGGGTCCACGAACCCGCCACGCGAGTGAACGCGCAGCCATACCGCGACCAGGCCGTGAGCCTACTCGTCCCCTGCTCCCGACGAGGACAGCAGGGGACGAGCTGGGCAGCGGTCATAGGACCGCGGTGCCCATCGTTCAGCTGGTGAACGGATCAGATTGCGCGAACGCCGGTGGCCTGCGGGCCCTTGGTGCCCTGGCCGACCTCGAACTCGACGCGCTGGTTCTCTTCCAGGGTGCGGAAGCCGCTGCCCTGGATCTCCGAGTAGTGGACGAAGACGTCGGCGGAGCCGTCCTCGGGAGCGATGAAGCCGAAGCCCTTTTCCGCGTTGAACCACTTCACAGTGCCCTGTGCCATGCTTTTCCTTCTCTTTCTTACACCGGATTCGACGGACAGCACTTGCAGTCCACCGGGCCGGTTCCGACCGCTGTACTTTCTCGATTCCCCCTCAGGAACGCGTAAGCACCGCGCTCGCAACATCGATCCTGCGGGCGTTTCACCGAACACAGAAGCTGCGACCAGGTCATAGTCAACCACGTCGAACTTAGCTGCGACAGTCAAAAGACAAACAAAACCAGCAAATAGTTGATCTTGCACGCGGTGACACTTCAGTTACTGTCCAGTACACCCCACATTTCCCGTCCAACGTAACCCCGGTTAGGATCAAACCCGCAGGTCCAGCGCCTGTGATAGTGCGAGGACACGACCAAAACACTCAGATGTAACAATTCCGGAAGAGGCTCCCGTGAATGTCGCCGCCGACCGACAGTATCCGGGCGAAACCGGCGACAACTCGTATGGACAGAACCTCCTCACTCGTGTCCTGGCCGGCACACCCCCTGGGGAACAGCCTCTAATTTTCGCCGCCGACCTCCCATCCCGGGTCTCGCGATTCGCGGACTGGCCCGAATGGGCACATCCGGCTGTTGTGAGCGCGTTGCGTGCGGCAGGAATCCCGCAACCCTGGAGGCATCAAGCAGAGGCCGCATCCGTCGCCGCCGAGGGCGAGCATGTCGTCGTCGCGACCGGTACGGCGTCGGGCAAGTCGTTGGCGTACCAGCTTCCGGTGCTGACCGCCCTCGCCGACTCGCACGACACGGCGCTCTATCTGTCTCCGACGAAGGCGCTCGGTGCCGATCAACTTCGCTCCGTGACCGCCCTGACCGAGTCGGAGCCGGAGTTGTCGTCTATCCACCCGGCCGGTTTCGATGGCGACACCTCGACCGAGGGTCGGCAGTGGGCCCGGGCGAACTCACGATGGATCTTCACGAACCCGGACATGCTGCATATCGGGATCCTTCGCTCGCATCAACGGTGGGCACGGCTGCTACGGAATCTTCGGTATGTCGTCGTCGACGAGTGCCACTCCTATCGCGGAGTGTTCGGATCGAACGTTGCGCTGGTACTGCGCCGACTACGCCGGATCGCCGCACGGTATGGCGCGAGCCCGGTGTTCGTGCTGGCGAGCGCTACCACCTCGGAGCCCGGTGCGGCCGCATCACGGCTGATCGGGGCCCCGTGCGCGGAAGTCACGGAAGACGGTTCCCCACACGGTCCCCGCACGATCGCGTTCTGGGAGCCGCCGCTGCTCGAGTCCGTGACCGGAGAGAACGGTGCCCCGGTCCGGCGATCGGCAGGATCGGAGGCGTCCCGGATCATGGCGGATCTGCTCGTCGAGGGCGCGCGAACACTGACGTTCGTCCGTTCCCGCCGCGCCGCCGAACTAGCCGCGCTCGGTGCCCGTCGCATCCTGTCCGAGATCGAACCCGATTTGGCCGAACGGGTGGCCGCCTACCGTGCCGGGTACCTCGCGGAGGACCGCCGCGACCTAGAGGCATCCATCGCCGATGGTCGACTACTCGGAGCCGCGACGACGAATGCCCTCGAGCTGGGCGTGGATATCGCCGGTCTCGACGCCGTCGTGGTCGCCGGTTTCCCTGGCACGGTCGCCTCTTTCTGGCAGCAGGCCGGGCGGTCGGGTCGGCGGGGCGAGGGGTCGCTGGTCGTGCTCGTCGCCCGCGACGATCCGCTCGACACGTACCTCGTGCACCATCCATCCGCCCTGCTGGATCGTCCAGTCGAGGCGACCGTGACCGATCCGACGAATCCCTACGTACTGGGTCCACAGCTGCTGTGCGCGGCAATGGAGATGCCCCTGTCCGACACCGAAGTGGCCGATCTCGATGCGGCGGAGGTGCTCGCCGACCTCTCGGCTCGAGGTCTGATCCGGCGGCGCTCACAAGGCTGGTTTATCGCCGCGGACAGCGATCCGCACTCATCGCTCGATATCCGGGGCGGAATTGGCGGCCAGGTCGCGATCGTCGACGGCGAGTCCGGTCGCCTCCTCGGCACCGTCGACGCAGGCCGGGCGCCCGCCACCATCCATCCCGGCGCAGTCCATATCCACCAAGGTGAGTCGTTCGTCGTCGACCATCTCGATCTCGAGGACGGCATCGCTATCGTCCATGCCGAGGAACCCGAGTGGACCACCTCCGCGCGAGAAATCACCGACATAGCAGTGGGTGACATATCGGTACACAAGCGATACGGCGAAGTCGACGTTGCGCTGGCGCAAGTCGAGGTCACCCACCAGGTGGTCGGGTACCTGCGTCGGCTGGCGTCGGGACAGGTGCTCGACTCCGTTGAACTAGACATGCCCGCTCAGACACTCGATACCCGAGCCGTGATGTACACCATCACCCCCGAAATGCTCGCAAACGGAGGCATCGGCACCGACCGCATCCCCGGCGCGTTGCATGCGGCCGAGCACGCCGCCATCGGGCTACTCCCGCTGGTTGCGACGTGCGATCGCGGCGACATCGGCGGCGTATCCACCGCCCTGCACCCCGACACCGGACTGCCGACCGTGTTCGTCTACGACGGTCATCCGGGTGGTGCGGGATTCGCCGACCGAGGTCACGCCGAGCTGGTGCGCTGGCTCAGCGCGACACGATCGGCGATCGTCTCGTGCGAGTGCGCCGCCGGCTGCCCGTCGTGCGTGCACTCCCCCAAGTGCGGCAACGGAAACCAACCGCTGGACAAGGATGGCGCGATCGGTGTCCTTTCGGCGGTACTCGCCGCGGTGGCTCCGGAGTCAACTGCTTGAGCCCGACTTCGCGCCGCCGGGCTCCCGGAGGAACCTTGCATCTTCCGCAATGACCCGGGGCCTATTCCCGGGGGCTGCCCCACCGCGATCACATCCGCGTGTTGCAGGCGATCACTTCTTGGGTTCGGTGACTCGTCGAGTGCCGGCCGAGTCATCTCGGACCTCGAAGGCGCCCTCGGTGAGGGCAGCCCATCGCTCGGCGGTGACCGAGGGTCGGCGTCCACGCAAGTCAATCGGCCGGTAGCCGTAGCCGCTCGACCGGCCCCACAAGTGCGTCTCGGGGAAGTAGGTCGGGAGATCGTAGGGGATCCGTTGGTGGCCGTGGACGTCCACGACGACTGGCCCCTCTGGCCCGAGCACCCACAAGGTGCGATGGAACGGGCCCTGGCTCCAGATCTCACCGGCGACGATCTCGCCGGAGTCGTGGTAGCGGTAGCTGCCCACTCCACGCGGCTCGTAGCCAGCCTCGTGACTGGAGGACCCCGTCAGACCTTCGTCGCCCGGGCCCTGCTTACTGGTGTCGCTCATCTCGCTCATTCTGCCCTGCATTCTCGATGTCATCCGGTGTCGATTTCAAGGTTATCCGAAAATAGAACGCGCCGAATGGCATTCGGTATCGAGGAGGCTTACCAGTGATTCGGTCAGCGATACGTCCCTCGCTGCCAGCCCTACTCCCGCGCCGATCGGAGCAGCATCTCATCGGGTAGTGGTCATCGCATCGCGAATCACGACTCGATCGGTGTCCTTTCGGCGGTACTCGCCACGGCGGCTCCGGAGTCAGTTGCCTTTGGGCTTTGCGAGGTCTGATGCTGTGGCACTAGCTGATTCACTACCACCGATGAGTGGCTACTACGCCGTGCACGCCATCACTTCTTGGGTTCGGTGGCTCGAGGCGAGTCGAACCAGCGGTAGATATCGTCGGGTGTCGATCTCGGAACGTAGTTGAAAACGAAACGCGCCGAGGGAAGTTCGGTATGGATGAGGTTGACCAACGACTCGAAGAGCAAGGTATTCCTCGGTACCAGCCGCACGCCCGCGCCGATCAGAACGGCGTCGTATCGAGTGGCGGTGATCGCATCGCGGATCACGTCGACGGCGGTCTCACCGAAATCGATCAGGACGTTGTCGACATCGAATCCAGCCGCACGCAATGCCGCGACATTGTCGTCGTTGGCCTTGCGCAACGCCTCTCGGGTCAGACCTTCGAATTGAGCGAAATCAGGTGAGGTGAAGTCGATCAGGTCTGGGTCGAGGCCAGTCTGCAGCACTTTGACAGTCATGGCGAACCTCCGGGATCACCAATAAGTCATCAACTGTTGACTATGCTGGCATGCCGTCCTGGATATGTCAACGCATGATGACTAAAAGGGGCGACACGCAGACCGAGCAACGTCGAACGCGGCGTCGAGGCTGCAGGCCCTGTTCGCACGGCACCTCGGGCGCCACGCATCAGATGTCGGTTGTACGCGGCCGCCGGCGACGCCCCGTTTTGGGCTTGGCTTCCTCGGGAGCGGGGCCGACCAATAGTTGACGTATCAGCGGGCTGATCCAGGCGGCGAGTTCGTCGTGGCTCAAGTTGGCCACTGCGGGGTTGGCCAGCACATACCGGGTGGTGGCCAAACCGATGATGAGAGCGCCCATCAAGCCGGCGCGTTGAGCAGCGTGATCGGGGGTGATCGGGGCGAGCTTGGGTGCGATCTGCTCGGCGAAGACTTGTCGCATCGTCTCGGCGGCGGTGGGGCTGGTCATCGCCGCGCGCAAGAGGGCGACGAATGTGGTCTCGTCCTCCCATACCGCGAAGAACTTCGGCAACAGCGCTTCGGCCACGTCTTCGGGATCGGTGTCGCTCAGGTCCGGCAGTTCGACGCGGAAGTCGGCGGCCGCGGCGAAGAGATCTTGCTTGCTACCGAAATAGCGGATGACCAAGGCCGCATCCACGCCGACGTCGGCTGCAACCGCTCTCAGGGTGGTGCGCTCGTAGCCGTCGGCACCGAAGCGAACACGTGCAGCACGGAGGATGTCGGCGCGGGTTCCCGCGGCGTTGCGAGGCCGGGCGGCAGTCATGTGCCCAGCATAAGTCATCAACGGTTGACATCAGCTGGTCGGCGAGGCTAGATTTAAGTCATCAACTGTTGACTTGGTTAGGGGCCAAGGAGCGGGACCATGAAGTCGCAGATGATTCGCGCCGAAGACAAGGTGCCGGTGTTGATTGTCGGAGCTGGACCAACTGGGCTGACAGCCGCAGTTGAGCTGTCTCGGCTCGGAATCAATGTGCGCATCGTCGACAAGGCGCCCAAGCCGTCAGACACATCACGGGCGCTGGCCATTCAGGCGCGCACGGTCGAGTTGTTGCGGCCCCGCGCAGTCGGCGAGGAACTGCTGCGACTGGGCAATCCGGTGAGTGCAACGACCCTGTACGCCAAGGGCCGCAAACTGGCCGATGTGGAGCTGCACCGGATGCCCAGCGAGTTCAACTACATTCTGCTGCTCGCCCAGTCGGAAACCGAACGCATCCTCGCCGATCAGTGTGCTCGTCAGGGCGTGAAGATCGAGCGTGGTGTCGAACTGGTCTCGGTCACACAGAATCACGACGCTGGCAACACCCACGATGGCAACACGGTGAAGGTGGTGCTGCGCAGGGCCGATGGAACCGACGAACAAGTTGAGGCGTCGTATCTGATCGCCGCAGACGGCGCACACAGCCCCACCCGCAAGGCGCTCGGGCTGACCTTCGAGGGCACCTCGTTCACCCAGAAATACGCCTTGGGCGACCTGCATCTTGACGGCGATCTTGCCGAAGACCAGATGTCCGTCTTCTTGGCACCCAGGGGGTTCATCGCGGTGTTCCCGATGGGCGAGGGGCGATTCCGGTTCACCGCGACCGACCCCGACGGGATTGCCGGTGAGGCGGCCGAACCGACACTGAAGGATATTCAGCGCCTCTACGATCGCGTCTCTCACGTTCCGGCAACGCTGCACAACCTGAATTGGAGCTCACGCTTCCGGATCAACAGCCGCCACATGTCCACGTTGCGCGCCGGGCGAGTGTTCTTCGGTGGCGACGCCGCCCATGTCCACAGCCCAGCCGGCGGGCAGGGCATGAACACCGGAATTCAGGACATGATCAACTTGTCGTGGAAGCTGGCAATGGTGCTCAATACACAGGCGAAACCCGAATTGCTCGACACCTACGAAACCGATCGGCTCCCGGTGATCAAGCAGGTGGTCCGGATGACCCGAAGAATGACCAGAGTCGTCAACTCCACCAATCCGATCGTGCATTCGGCACTGACTCGCCTCGCACCACGGCTGCTCACCAGATCAGCCACCCAGGACAAAGTGACGCCCCGGCTCGGACAGCTCGCCGCGACCTATCGCAGCTGCCCAATTGCCAGGCATGCGGGACGCAATGGCGACCTACACGCCGGTGACCGCGTCCCTGATATGGACCTGTACACAGTCGGCGACGACCCAACCAACGCTGAGTCAACGAACGACGAGCCAACCAAAACCGAAGAGCGCCGACATCTCTACGACATGCAAGACCTGTCCGCGCTGACGCTGTTCATCACCGACACCAACGCCGCAATCGATGATTCCTACCACTCGTTCCGCGACCTGATCACCGTCCACCGGGTACGCATCGCGACCCATCAACCACGACTGCGAGGCAGCGACGTACAGATCGCAGAGCAGTTGGCCGCCCAGCCCGGTTGGATGCTGCTACGGCCCGACGGCTACCTCGCCGCCGCAGGCCACTCAGCCGACGCGGCCACGCTGGCCCGCTGGCTCGAACGGTGGTTCATTCGGAATGTGGCAATTGCTGAACCGGCGACCCCAACGGGTTAGCGGGTATCAGCAACTGACGCCGACAGGTCTGGAAACATCGGGACAGTGACCGCGGTTTTGCATGCTCACCGCTACGGCCCGGCCGGACCCGCCCGAGTCCTGGCCATTCACGGACTGGCTGGGCACGGTGAACGCTGGCGGCACCTGGCCCGGCAGTACCTTGACGATCTGACGCTGGTCGCGCCGGATCTGCTGGGTCACGGCCGCTCGCCGTGGGCTGCGCCATGGACGCTCGAGGCCAACGTCGCCGCGCTCGCCGCATTGGTAGAACAAGACTCCGATCAGCCGGTGATGGTAATCGGGCACTCACTCGGCGGCGGGTTGGCGCTGCATCTGGCCGCGGCGCGGCCCGATCTCGTCGACTCGCTGGTGTTGCTCGATCCAGCGATCGGGTTGGATGGGCACTGGATGCGCCAAAGCGCCGAGGAGCTGTTGGAGGCGCCAGACTACTCCGACCGCGACGAGGCTCGCGAGCACAAGGCGACCGGCTTGTGGAGCGACGTACCCGCCGGCGAGCTGCAGTCCGAACTCGACGAACATCTCATCCCGTGGCCCGCAGGACGCGTCGGTTGGCGGGTGTGCCTGCCGGCGATGGTCAGCTATTGGAGTGAGCTGGCGCGGCCGCTAGTAGTGCCACAGAACAGAATTCGAACAACGCTTCTTCGATCGACCCGCACCGACCCACATTGCGTCACCCCCGCGCTGGTCGCCGCACTGAAGAGCAATCTGGGCTCGGACTTCGAACTCATCGACGTCGAATGCAAGCACATGGTGCCGTTGGCGCGTCCAACCGAGACGGCTGCCGCCGTCCGACGTCGGTTGGTGTAGCAATGCTCGGCCCTCGGCGGTATCGACATCACTTGGGCTACAGGCGAGCTCGGGTCGGACCAAGGTCCGTTGACGAATCGCCAAGGGGTCGAAGTCAATCGTGTGATAGTGCACTTGGAGGCGCCACCAAACACTGGCCTGATCGGACTGGACAAGGGAGCGGCCATGGTCGAGATCGAGTGCTTGTGGGAATGCAATGACGGACTTGGCGAAACGCCGATCTGGGTCGCCGAGGAATCCTCGCTCTATTGGGCAGACCACGTGGGTCCGTCGATCGACCTCAACGGTGCGCGAAAGCCGTCGATTCGTCGGCTGAACCTCGCGACCCGCGAGCGTACGGTGTGGCCCATGCCCGAACAGGTCGGTTCGTTCGGGTTCCGCGAACGGGGCGGTTTGATCGCCGGTTCGAACTCGGGATTCTGCGCGATCGATTTGGAACGTGGCACCTTCGAGCGGATCTTCGACCCGGAGCCAGACAAGCCGTTCAATCGGCTCAACGACGGCAAGATTGATCGCCGCGGCCGGTACTGGTGCGGCAGCATGGACGGCAAGCTGACCGACAAGTCGTCTTTCCTGTATCGCTTCGACGCTGATCACTCTTGCCGGAGAGTGGCCGAGGACTTCGCATTCATCTGCAGCAACGGTATCGCGTTCGATCCGCAAGATACGCGAATGTACTTTGGCGACACCAAGGGCGGCATGATCTACGTGTTCGACTTCGACATCGACGAGGGCCGCATCGAGAACCGCCGACCTTTCTTCTCTGTCGCGGACTACGCACCCGCACCCGCGATCGTCGATGGTGCCACGGTCGATGCCGAGGGCTTCTACTGGTTCGCCCTCAACCTCGGCGGCAAGATACTCCGTGTGGCACCCGATGGGCGCCTGGACCGAGAAATCGACATGCCCGTCCGCACGCCTACGTGCGTGACGTTCGGCGGCGCCGACTACGAAACACTCTTTGTCACCTCGCAGCAGGCGTTCGCAGCCCCCGAGGAATTGAAACAACATCCCCAACCCGGCAGCGTGTTCGCAGTGCATGGCCTGGGCGTGCGCGGGCTGCCCGAACCCCGGTTCGCAGGGTGAAGCACCGATTCGCGGCAACGCAGTCAACCGAGGCAACGCAGTCAGCTGCCTGACCCCGTCAGCCGGCGGGACCCGCTCGTGCTACAGCGGTGGCGGAGCCGAGCACGAATGGGGACGGTCCCATGAACACCTCGGTGGACACGACGACATCCCAGTCCTCGACGCGGCACTCACTGACCTCAACCTGCATTCGCTGCGCGAGCAAAGCCGCGGTACTACAGGCTGATTCTTCCCCACCGACTAGCGACTGCGCCGCCGCGAGCGCTGCCAGGTCGGCGGCAGCCTGAGCACGATGTCGCGCCGCGACGGCCCCACCGAGGTGGAGCAGGACGGCGGTCACCGCGACGAGGCCGGTCAGCGCGAAGCAAGCGAACACCGTCGCGCCGCCGGACTCGTCCCGGAGGAACTTTGTCACCCGTACCCCGCCTCGGGTTCGCGGGCAGCGACTGTCTCCGCCGACAATCGAACCAACGGCAGCAACGGCACAGTTGCTCGGACGGTTACCACGACGAACGCGCCGTCCTGTCGCACCTCGATGTCCGAGTCGCGCGGCGCGACCCGTTCCGCGACGACGATCGCATCGGCGCGGTCACCGCGGGCAGCGAGACGGGCGGCCTCCCGGGCCGCGTCGATGCACCGCACTTGCGCGGCCGCCGCCGCGATCGCGCCGACACACAAGGCCACAACGGTCACTATCGACGCGATTGCGATCGCCGCCTCGACCGTGGTCGATCCGTCGTCGTTGCCCGCCCGAGGCCGACCACTCACACTGACGTGGCCAACGCCTTGTCGATGATTCCAGTGAGCGCGGAGACGATCGAATCCCCGGTCACGACGGTGTACAGGATCGCCCCGAACGCCGCCGCCGCGATGGTCCCGATCGCATACTCGGCGGTCGACATCCCGTCGTCGGCGGCCGCCGCAACGACGAGCCGGGACTGGATTTCTTGGAACTTCTTCGACCACATTACTTTTCCCCTCCATTCGGTTCCGGTACGGCTCTTCCGCACCGGCTTCCCCGTGCCGGTCACGGGAGTCCTCCCGCGAGTACCCCACCGGCGAGCCCGATCACCACCGGGACGATCCCCAGGCAGACGAACGCGGGTAGGAAGCACAGACCCAACGGGCCACTGATCAGCACGCCCGCCCGCTCGGACGCGGCTACCGCGCAGTCCTCGGCATCGGTGCGCTGCTGCGTCGCCAGTTCCTCGATCGCGCTCGACAGCGCCGCACCGGAGCGCGCAGAGCGCCGTGCCATCCGCGCCAACGCCTCCGTTGCCGGTTCGGTGGCCACGACATCCCACGCCGTCGAAGGATCGGCGCCGAGCGCCAGCAGATGGGCCGTTCGGCCCAGAGATTCCGACAGCGGCTGCGGCGCGAAGGCGGCGACAGCGGACGCGGACGCGGACATCGGAAGTCCCGCCTTCAGGCATGCCGCCAAGAGATCGAAGGTGCCGGCTACGGCCAGCGGATCCGCGGTCTCCGAGGCAGTATCGGTCTCCGGCGGTCGGTCGGAGGTCGAGATCGCCGACCCTCGAAGACGTCGGTGCGCCTTCGTCGAGACGGGAGCCACGAGCGCCGACCCGGCGACAAGTATCAGGGACAACCACATCACGCCACCACGCTGTCGACTATGCGGTCGGTCCACCACAGTCCGCTCGCCACCAGGACCGTGCCGATCACGAGCAACACTTGGCCGAGGTCACTTCCGAGCAACACTCGAACCGGCGCCGCGCCCATCATCTGTCCCAGACCAACTCCTAGCACCGGAAGGGCCGCCAGGACAGCGGCTGTCGCACGTGCTCCCGCCAGCCCTGCTTCTGCGCGCGTACGGAACCGGACGCGGCCCACGAGGTCCGAACGCGCAGCGTGCAAGAGCTCGGCCAGCGCGAGGCCGTGTTTCTCGGCTACCGCCCACGCGTTCGCGATTCGCCGCAAGTCGTCGTCGACGCCGCCGTCGTTCGCCGAGAACCCGCTCGCTGCCGAACCCCCGAGTCGTGCTCGGGCGGCTGCACAGCGGAACGCCTCGGCGGCAGCACCATCACAGTCGGCCGCCGCGGTTTCGCACGCGACGGCCGGGTGCGCTCCCACTCGCAGTTCTGCGATGACTACGTCCAGCCCGGTGAGCACCCAGCGACGTTCCCGATCCCGACGCTCGGATACAAGCCGCCGCCGATGGCGCCGACGGGCGGTAGCCGCCGCGATCGCGGTCGCAACAGCCGGGCCCACCGCGCCCACTGCCGCGAGCGGCACGCACGCGGGGAACATGAGGTCGAACGGTGACATTCCACGACGCAGTGCCCACCGTTTCCCGCGAGCAACCAGGCCCCGCCGGGACACCGCATGGGGCCTGGTTGCTCGTAGTCGGGCGCGCGCACCGCGCTTGGGCGCCACCAGGAGGGCGGACGCCAGGAAGAGCAGGACCGCGGTCACCGCACGATCCTTCGGTCCAGCAAGTCACGCAATATCCGGAGCGCGGGACCGGGGCCCGCTTCGCTGGTCCAAGCGGGAACAATATCCACCACACCTGTGGAATCACGTTCGAGGACTCCGATCTCCACCAAGCCACGGCGGCCGGACGAATCGCGGCGCACGTGCAGGACCGCCTGTACGGCGGCTGCGAGTTGACTGTGCAGCGCACGACGATCCATGCCACCCAGCGCAGCGAGAGCCTCGAGTCTGGCCGGAACCTCTCTGGGCGAGTTCGCATGCACCGTCCCGGCGCCGCCATCGTGCCCGGTATTGAGCGCGGCGAGGAGGTCGACTACCTCGGCTCCACGCACCTCCCCGACGACGATGCGGTCCGGACGCATCCTCAAGGACTGCCGGACCAGGTCCCGCACCGTCACCTCACCGACTCCTTCGACGTTGGGCGCACGCGCCACGAGTCGCACGACGTGAGGATGGGAGGGAACCAACTCGGCGGCATCCTCGACGCAGACGATCCGTTCTGCCGGATCGACCCGACCAAGCATTGCCGCGAGCATCGTCGTCTTTCCTGCGCCGGTTCCGCCGGTCACGAGGAAGGCGATCCTTGCTCGGACGATCTCCTCGAGCAGATCCCTTGCGTCGGGAGGGATCGCACCGCGACCCACGAGGTCATCGAGTTCATCCGTCGCGGGCCGAAGAACCCTCAGCGACACGCACGTTCCATCCTCAGCGACCGGTGCCAGAACCGCGTGAAGCCGAATTCCTAAGTTGCCGTGCGTGATTCCATCGAGGCGACCGTCCACCCAGGGTTGTGCGTCGTCGAGACGCCGACCCGCGGACAGCGCCAGACGCTGGGCGAGTCGCCGCACCGCGGCCTCGTCGGGGAACGAAACCGCCGTGCGTTCGAGTCCGGCACCACGGTCGATCCACACCGCGTCGGGTGCGGTGACGAGGACGTCAGCGACGCCTGGGACACCGAGCAACGGCTCGAGCGGTCCCGCTCCGATGAGTTCGGTCTGCAGGGTCCGCAACGCGGTGAGGAGGTCTGTGTCACCGAGGACCCCACCCGATTCAGCGCGGATCGCCGATGCGACCGTTGCAGGGGTGAGTTCACCTTCCGTGAGCGCGAGCCGCTCGCGTACCCGCTCGAGGAGATCCGGCGAGGCGATGGTGCTCAAGCCGGCCTCCGTCCACGGTGCGGTCGGGCGGTGAGCACATCGAGGACCGCTCTGGCACCAACCGCGAGCGGTGACCGCCTACCGAGATCGAGCCCTCCGTGCTCGAGCATCGTGTCGATCCTCGGCTCCGGGCGCATGGACGCGAGCAGCGGGACCTGAAGGCTCTCGGCCAGGTCGCCGCTCCGCAGCCCACCCGGCGCGGGTCCGCGAATCACGATTCCCAGGTTGGGGTTTCGCTCGGAGATCCGGGCCAGCACACGCTCGGCCGCCAATCCGCCTCGGACTGTTGCGGGAAGTACCACGACGACGAGGTCGGCACCGTCCAGCAGGCTCTCTCCAACCGCGGTGAGGTTTCGGGGAACATCGCAGACCACCACACCTCCCGCAGACCGACCGGACTCGACGACAGCGGTCGCTGCCGCCGGAGCCGGTCCACTGGGCTCGCCGCTCCCGCGACCACACGCGAGCACGCTGAGCCCCTTCCCGTGCGACGGCAACGCCGCTCGCAAGGCGTCGGCGAATACACGCCCACCTTCGACGGCCAGGCCCGGCCACCTCAAGCCGTGCTTCCCTTCTATGCCCAGGAGCACGTCCAGCCCGCCGCCGAGCGGATCCGCGTCGACCAGCAGGGTCCACCGAGCACGACTCTCGTCGCCGGCAGCGCGCGCCGACGCCTCGGCAGAGAGCCGGGCAGATTCCATGGCAATAGCGGCCGCCAGACTCGAGGCTCCCGCTCCGCCGCAGCCACCGACAACAGCGACCACGGCACCATCGGCCGAGCTTCGGGTTCGACGTTCGCCGAATGCTGCCACCAAAGTCGCCTCGTCGTCGGGAATCCCGAGCACGCGATCGGCCCCGACCACCGTCGCCGACTGCCAGTCCGCAAGGGTGGGCGCACCGTCGCACACGAGGACAACCCGATCTCGGCGCGGCAGTCGTGCGGCACACTCACGTGCAGCGTCTGCGTCCAGCACCACGAGGTCGGCCGAGGCCCAGTCGATCCTCCCGACCGACGTCGAAGCCTCGACGAATGTTTGGTCGGTTGCTGCCGCGATCGATCGGAGGCACTCGACGACGTTGTTCGCCTTCACCACGCCCAAGACTCCGAGCCCGTCGGAGCGGTCGATGTTCATGCCGTCAGCGTGCGGCCCGGAACTGCAGCGCGGAACCCGCGACGGACGAATGTGGACAGATTCGAACCCTGTGAATGAATTTCTGTACAGCCGTACCAATTTGAGGGCACGATGGTGGTCCGAACACCTGGAGACGACGTCGGCGGCGCCAGCCGCTCGGTGAAGACGGGAGGCCGAGCAGGACCCGAGCGGGTCTGCGTTTTGGGCCGGAAAGGAGACGACCCCCGCCAGGGGGGGAGGAGGCGGGGGTCGTCGGAGTTCAGCCCCGGGGGGTCGGGCTGAACACGCCTGGACCGCGTCCAGGTAAAAGGGATACTACACCTACATCGGGGACCAATTGCAAGTACATCCACCGACCCTCCTGCGCTCCCCCTGGAGTCCGGAACGTCGGATCTCCCGACTTGCGCGCGGTGCGCCACGAACGCGCCCCGCTCCCCTATCCTTTCTCCTGTGACCGGGCATCCGAGCGCACAGACCGAACGCGGCCGCGTTGCCGCGTTCTTTGATCTGGACAAGACCGTCATCGCAAAGTCCAGCGTCCTCGCCTTCAGCAAGCCGTTCTTCGCACAAGGCCTCATCACCCGCCGGTCGGTACTGCAGAGCACCTACGCACAGTTTCTGTTCCTCCTTTCAGGCGCCGACCACGATCAGATGGAGCGGATGCGCGCCCATCTGACCCGCATGACGGCGGGTTGGGACGTCCAGCAGATCCGCACCATCGTCGCCGAGACGCTGCACGACATCGTCGAGCCTCTGATCTATGCCGAAGCCACTGACCTCATCGCCGACCACAAGGCCCGCGGGCACGACGTCGTGATCGTGTCGGCTTCCGGCGAAGAGGTGGTCTCGCCCATCGCCGGAGCCCTCGGTGCCACACACAGCACTGCCACCCGGATGGTGATTGAGGACGGCAGGTACACCGGCGACCTCGAGTTCTACTGCTACGGCAAGGGCAAGGTCGAGGCCATGCAGGAGCTCGCCGAGAGCCAGGGGTACGACCTCGCCCACTGCTACGCGTATTCGGACTCGGTGACCGATCTACCGATGCTCGAGGCCGTCGGGCATCCCACCGCGGTCAATCCGGACCGAGCCCTGCGCCGTGCCGCATCCGAGAACGGTTGGCCCATACTGTCTTTCTCGAACCCGGTGTCGCTTCGTGCCCGACTCCAGACGCAGTCCCGCACGACCGTCGCGGCGGCCGCAGCGGTGATGTCGGGCGCCGCGGTGGCGGGCGCCTTCACTTACGGCCGGCGCCGTCGAAAACGCTGAACGCGCGTCTGCCACAAAGGAAAATTGCCACTTGAAGTGGCTTGGAGCACAGGGTACAAAGGAGTTACGGAAGCCCGGAAAGACAGGATCGCTCCGGAAGAGAAGGGCCGATCCCCCCGCACGGACTTCCCAGCACGGACACCAGGAACCCACGCAGAGCACAAGCCACTATAAGGGCAGAAGCGTTGTGGGCTTGCGTGACTCGAATGATGACGGCAAGGACTCCGCACTGGTTGCGGAGACGAACCGGCACCGCACGAGCCTACGCCGAGGCCGTTGACACACAACCCACCTTGCACGCTTGGTAACCTGGCAGTCCGTGCTAGCGGGTGGCGACATCGGTCACGGTCGGTGCACCACCCGCTTCGTATGTGCGTGGCCCGTGAACCGGTGTTCAATCCCGGCAGTATCAACTCGCGGCAGCGTCGGCGATCGACATCGCCTCGCGGGCGCCCGCTTCCAAGGCGCCGCAGCACAGGATCACCCAACTTCCCACGCCTTCCGGCGTTCCCGCCGCGAATCCCTCGAGTCCGTCACGGTAGGCGGGGATGCGACGCATCCAACTCACCTCCGGCACGCCGAGATTGTGCGGGTCGAGCCCCGTCGACGTGGCAACCAGTCGGGATGCAGCTCGAGCGACGATCCCGTCGGCCACCCCGAACGGCTGCAAAGCGAGCAGTTCTCCGTGAACGACGGCAGCGAGTACGGGTGCCGGCGCCTTCGTGCCACCCGTGACGAGTTGCGAGAGCATGTCCAGTCGCTCGCCGACACCGCGATCGGCCCGCGGTCGGCCCAGCGTCGCCTGGTCGGTGACGAGATCGGCCGCGGCGAGCAGGTGGAGCCGGGCGAGCACCTGGAGCGGCGCCCGCTCCCAGGTCGGGAGGATGACTGTCAGCGCCTCACCGTCGAGAGCCTGCGCCACGCGCAGGGCCCCGGACAGCACAGGATCACCGACGGTGCCGGGAGTCGGCAGTTCCATTGAGCCGCCGTCGATCGAGGCCGACGCGCGTGCCGCGCGGACCGATGCCTCGGTGGCCGTCTGCGGCCACCCTCGACGGTTGGCCTTGTGCCGATGAACCTCGCCGAGTGCGTCGCGCGCGCGATCCGCCGCGTCGAGAACACCGGGCAGATCCAACAGCGGCCGCAGGGGATCAGTTACGGGAACACTCACGGCCCAGACGCTACCCGCCGCCGGTCACCCACCCGACCGCCGCGACCGGCTCAGCGTCGCCGACCGCCGCGACCGGCTCAGTGTCGCCGACCGCCGCGACCGGCTCAGTGTCGCCGACCGCGCGGTATGGCATCCAGCAGACGACGCGTGTGCTCGTGACGCGGCTTGCCGAATACCTCCTCCGCATCGGCGGACTCCACCACCCGGCCGCCGTGCATCACCACTACCTGGTCAGCGATCCTCCGCACGACCGCCAAGTCATGGCTGATGAAGACGTAGGTCAGCCCGAGGTCGCGCTGCAACTCGTCGAGCAGTCGGAGGATCTGATCCTGAACGACGACGTCGAGCGCGGACACCGCCTCATCGCACACGACGAGGTCGGGTCCGAGTGCGAGGGCCCGCGCGATCGCGACCCGCTGGCGCTGTCCTCCGGACAGTTCGGCCGGGAATCGCCGCGCGACGTCAGTCGACAAGGCGACCCTGTCGAGCAGTTCGCGGACCCGCTCGGCGCGCTCGCGGCGGCCGCCGACACGGTGCACGCGCAGCGGTTCCTCGACGATCCGCTGCACCGAGTAGGTGGGGTCCAGACTGCCGTACGGATTCTGGAAGACCGCCTGGACCCGACGCCGAAACCTCCTCTCCCCGCGTCCGAGGGTTGCGATATCGGCGCCGTCGAACACGACCGACCCGGAGTCCGGCGGCAGCAGACCCAGGATCATCCTGGCGACGGTCGACTTACCCGATCCTGACTCCCCGACGATCGCGGTGGTCGTGCCCCGAAGGACGGAGAACGAGACATCGTCGACGGCTGTGACGTCGACGTGCCGACCGATCTTGGTTCCGCGCCGTCGGAACACCTTGCGCAGACCGTCGACGGCCAGCAGCGGCTGGGCGCTCGGCGCGGGGGTGGGTCGCGGTCGGGATCGAACCGCCGACAGCGGCGACACCGCAGCCACGAGTCGGCGCGTGTACGGATCCTCCGGGTCGGTGAGAATCTGCTCCGCGGGACCGGACTCGACCACCCGCCCCTGGTGCATGACGACGGCATGCTCCGCACGTTCTGCCGCCACGCCCAAGTCGTGAGTGACGAGCAGGACCGCTGTGCCCAGCTCGCCCGTCAGGTGAGCGAGATGATCGAGCACACGCTGCTGCACCGTCACGTCGAGCGCAGACGTCGGCTCGTCCGCGATGAGCAGACGCGGTCGTGCTGCGAGCCCGATCGCGATGAGGACCCGCTGACGCATGCCGCCCGAGAACTCGTGCGGGTAGTGCGTGGACCGGTCCGCGGCGCCGGCGAGCCCGGCCTCCTCGAGTAGTTCGTCGGAGCGCCTGCGGGCAGCGCGCCCCTTGGCGATCCCGTTGGCTTCCAGAGCTTCCCGAACCTGGAAGCCAACCGTCCATACTGGGTTGAGGTTGGTCGCGGGATCCTGCGGCACGAATCCGATCCCACTGCCCCGGATCCGGACGAACTCCCGTTCCGTCGCGCCGACGAGATCCGCGTCCCCGAACTTGATCCGCCCGCCGGTGATCCGGCCGTCCCCCGGCAGCAGACCGATGATCGCATGCGCAAGCGTGGACTTGCCGGAGCCGGACTCCCCGACGACCGCGACCGTCTGTCCCGGCCGTATCGCCAGGTGGACGTCTTGCACCGCACGCACCTCGGCCGCACCCGACCCGTACGAGACGTCGAGTCCGTCGACCGAGAGCAGCGGGCCCGTCATCTTCGCCTCGCAGTGGTCGGGTCGAGCGCGTCTCGCAGGGCGTCGCCGAGGAGGACGAAGCCCAGCACCGTGATCGCGAGCGCGCCCGCGGGATAGAACAGAATCATCGATCCGCTCCGCAGCGTGACCTGAGCGGTGCTGATATCGCCGCCCCATGAGACCGTCGTGGGGGGCAATCCGATCCCGAGAAACGACAGCGTCGCCTCGGCGACGATGAACGTGCCGAGCGACATCGTGGCCATGACGATGATGGGTGCGAGCGCGTTCGGCAGCACGTGCCGCACCAGGATCGACGGATGTGACATCCCGACGACCCGGGCGGCGAGGACGTAGTCGTTCGACTTGGCCGACATGACGGATCCGCGTGCGATTCTCGCCATCTGCGGCCAGCCGAACAGCGCCAGCACCGAGACCACCGTCCAAATGGTGCGTTCGGCGAACAGCTGCATCAGCACGATCGCCGCGAGGATGAACGGGATGGCGAAGAAGATGTCGGTGACGCGGGAGAGGAGTGAATCGGCCCACCCCCCGAAGTAGCCGGCCAACGAACCGAACACCACACCGATCACGAGCACCGCCGCAGTCGCGCACACCCCCACCGTGATCGACGGCCGCGCCCCGTACACCGTCCGCGCAAAGACATCACAACCCTGACGGTCGAACCCGAACCAGTGCCCCGACCTTGGAGGCGCGAGGCTGTCGGAGATGTTGCAGTAGCGTGGATCCAGATCGGTGAACATCCTCGGGAACAGCGCCGCCACGGCGACCACCAGCAGGATCGCGACGGCCACCCAGAACATCGGACGCCGACGCAGCCGCCCCCACGCCGACGACCACATCCCTTGTGCCCGAACCACATCAGCCATAGCGGATCCTCGGATCGAGGGCGGCGTACAACAGGTCGACGAGTAGATTCGCGACCAGGTACACAACCACGAGGACGCTGACGAAGGAGACGACAGTGGGCGCCTCACCACGGATGATGGCTTGGTAGATCGTGCCCCCCACCCCATTGATATTGAAGATGCCCTCGGTGACCACCGCTCCGCCCATCAACGTGGCGAGGTCGACCCCGAGGAACGTGACGACCGGGATCAGCGAGTTGCGCAGCACGTGCACCCCCACGACTCTCGGTCGGGACAGCCCCTTCGCGGACGCGGTGCGGACATGGTCTGCCGTCAGCGTCGCAGCGACGGAAGTGCGGGTCAGGCGAAGGACGTACGCGAACGATACCGAGGCGAGCACGAAGGCCGGCAACAGCAGTCTGGCGAAGCTCGTGTCCGCGCCCACCGTGGGTGGGGCAAGCCCCCAACGGATTCCGATGAAGAACTGGGCGAGGAATCCGATCACGAAAACCGGAACCGCAATCAGGACCAGGCTCACGATCAACACCGTCGAGTCGAAGATCCCGCCCCGGCGTAGCCCCGCGATCAGACCCGCCCCGACTCCCAGTACCGTCTCGATCGCCACGGCCATCACCGCGAGCTTGAGTGTGATCGGAAATGCCTGCGCCAGAACCTCACCGACCGGTCGTCCCGAGTACGACGTGCCGAAGTCGAGCGTCACGATCCCCTTCAGGTACTGGAAGTACTGCACCAGGAAGGGCTCGTCGAGGTGGTAGCGGGCCCGGAGTTGCTCGGTGACGGCCGGGGTCAGCGCCCGGTCACCAGCAAGCGCTGCGACGGGATCACCCGGCAGCAGAAAGACCAGCGCGTAGATCAGGAACGTGGCACCGAGGAACACCGGGATCATCTGCAGCACACGGCGGCCGGTGTATCGGAGCATGGGTCACTTCTTCTCGATCAGGTAGTACAGCGGCACCCCGTCCCAGCCGATCTGCACGTTCGTCACGTATTCGGACCAACCGCCGGTCGCATTGCGGTTCCAGTTCGGAACCGCCGGCAGATCGCGCAGCAGGATCTCCTGTGCCCTGTCGATCAGCTGCTGGGACTCGACGGGGTCCGTGGCCCCGGCGGACGCCCTCAGCAGACGGTCGAACTCGGGGTTCGAGTACCCGCCATCGTTGGAGCTGCCTCCCGTCTGGAAGTTCTGCGCGAGGAATCCGTACTGCTGCGGGTAGTCGGCCTGCCATCCCGAGCGGAACGCCGTCTGTATCGTCCGCTCGGTCACCTCGGTCCGCAGCTGGGCGAACGTCGGATACGGTGCGCCGCGCGCGTCGATGCCGAGCGTGTTGCGGATGCTGTTGCTCACCGCGTCCACCCAGTCCTGGTGCCCGCCATCGGAGTTGTAGGCGAGCTGGAACGTGCCCGACCACGGTGCGATTTGGTCGGCCTGCGCCCACAATGCCCGTGCCCGGTCGGCTGCGAAGTCGAGGACGTCGGATCCGGGCAGGTCGGGCGTCCAGCCCTCGACAGCAGGAGAGGTGAAGTCCCGAGCCGGGGTCCGAGTGCTCGCGAACAGTCGCTCGGTGATCTGCTGGCGATCGATCGCCAACGAGATCGCCTGCCGACGCAGTCGCCCCTCTTCGCCGCCGAAGTGCGGCAGTCGCTCCGGGATCGTGAAGGTCTCGATCGTCGCGGAAGGCTGATTGACGGTGCGCCCCGGCAGATCCTTCTCGTATATGTCGAGCGCGCTGGACGGCACCCCGTCGAGCACGTCGAGATTGTTCGACAGCAGGTCGGTGTAAGCAGTGTCCAGGTTGCTGTAGAGCACGAACGTCACACCCTCGTTCTGTGCCGCCCGATTGCCTCGATAGCCCGGATTCGTCACCAGGTCGATCCGCACATTGTGTTGCCAGGCATCGTCGTTCGCCAACTGGTACGGGCCGTTTCCGATCGGGTGCTGTCCGAACGCAGCCATGTCCGCATACGCCGATTGCGGCAGCGGATAGTAGGCGGCAAAGCCCAGGCGCTTAGGAAACGCGGACTCCGGCTGCTTCAGCGTGATAGTGAAAGTGCGGTCGTCGACCACGCTCAGCCCCGACATCGTCTGCGCCGTCGGGTTGGCTGCCGCGACCTCGTCGTAGCCCGCTATCGGGTCGAAGAACGACGACTGCAGCTGCGCGTTGGTCGACAGCGCACCGTAGTTCCACGCGTCGACGAACGACTTTGCGGTGACAGGGGTTCCGTCGGTGAACGTCCAGCCGTCCTCGAGCGTCACGGTGTAGTGCTGCCCGTCCGAGGTCTCGATGGACTCGGCCACCTCGTTCTCGGTGCTGCCGTCGGCGGTGTAGTAGACGAGGCCCGCGAAGAGTGCATCGAGCACACGGCCACCGGTGTTCTCGCTCGTGTCGGTCGGAATCAGCGGGTTCTGCGGTTCACCGCTCCACGCGTAGACGATTCCCGTGCCCGACGTCGTACCGCTGGTGCACGCCGCGAGCATCGACACGAACACGAGCACCACCACGGCGGTCGCAGCGCGCGCGATACCCCACCGAACAGCCACGACCCACCTCCCGACTTGCCGGATGGTGCTAGCGACGATAGACACACCCGAAGCCCGCCGCGTGGGTCCTGGACTCCCGGCTCGGATCGGCACCTTTTCGAGTCCCGTTCGCAACATGAAGCACACCACGCCCAACGGCCACTCCCGGGAGCGTATACTGCGGCGTCCGCCATCTGTGACTACGCTCACACGTGCCACGAATGTCTATTTTGACCGGAAAGAAGGCAGCCGAATGACGAGCAGTGCTTCCGACGCCCTCGAGGTGTACCCGCCCAGCGCGGAGTTCGCGGCCGCAGCGAACGCAGGCCCCGAACTGCAGACCGAGGCCGACAGCGACCGCCTAGCCTTCTGGGACGCCCAGGCCCGACGCCTGGACTGGGCGACGCCGTGGACCGAGGTCCTCGACTGGTCGGACGCTCCCGTCGCGAAGTGGTTCGTCGGCGGCAGCCTCAACGTCGCGTACAACTGCGTCGACCGGCACGTAGTCGCCGGCAACGGCGACCGTGTCGCAATCCACTTCGAGGGAGAGCCGGGCGACAGCCGCGACATCACCTACAGCGAGCTCCTCGCCGAAGTGAGCCGTGCGGCAAACACTTTCACCGACCTCGGCCTGGTCTCCGGGGATCGGGTCGCGATCTACATGCCGATGATCCCCGAAGCGATCGTCACGATGCTCGCCTGTGCCCGACTCGGCCTGACCCACTCGGTCGTGTTCGCCGGATTCTCCGCGACCGCACTGCGCTCGCGCATCGACGACGCCCAGGCCAAGCTCGTCGTCACCGTCGACGGGCAGTGGCGCCGAGGCCAGGCCGCCCCGCTCAAGCCCGCCGTCGACGAGGCCTTGGCCGGCAACGCGGCGGACGCCGGCGCCGGTTCCGTCCAGAACGTGCTGGTCGTCAAGCGAACCGGCACCGATATCGCCCTCACCGATGGCCGGGATCTGTGGTGGCACGACACCGTGGAGAAGGCGTCGGCGGAACATCAGGCACAGCCGTTCGACGCCGAACATCCGCTGTTCATCCTGTACACCTCGGGCACCACCGGCAAGCCCAAGGGGATCATCCACACGTCCGGCGGCTACCTGACGCAGGCGTCCTACACGCACCACAACGTGTTCGACCACAAGCCGGGGCACGACATCTACTGGTGCACTGCCGACATCGGCTGGGTGACCGGGCACAGCTACATCGTCTACGGGCCGCTGTCGAACGGCGTGACGCAGGTTGTGTACGAGGGCACTCCCAATTCCCCCGACGAGCATCGCCACTTCCAGATCATCGAGAAGTACGGCGTCACTATCTACTACACGGCGCCGACGCTGGTGCGCACGTTCATGAAATGGGGCCGCGAGATCCCGGATGCGCACGACCTGTCCTCTATCCGCCTCCTCGGCTCGGTGGGCGAGCCCATCAACCCGGAGGCCTGGCGCTGGTACCGGAATGTCATCGGCGGCGGCGGGGTTCCGATCGTGGACACGTGGTGGCAGACGGAGACCGGCGCGATCATGATCTCGCCGCTGCCCGGTGTCACCGCAACCAAGCCCGGCTCGGCAATGGCCCCGCTGCCGGGTATCTCCGCGAAGATCGTCGACGACGACGGCCACGAACTCGGCGCCGGCGGCAGCGGGTACCTGGTCCTCGACCAGCCGTGGCCGTCGATGCTGCGTGGGATCTGGGGCGACATGGCCCGCTACCGGGACACCTACTGGTCCCGGTACGCAGAAGCGGGCTGGTACTTCGCCGGTGACGGCGCCAAGTACGACGAGGACGGCGCCCTGTGGGTCCTCGGCCGAGTCGACGACGTCATGAACGTCTCCGGGCACCGCATCTCCACGTCCGAGGTGGAGTCGGCACTGGTCGGGCATCCCGCGATCGCGGAGGCTGCCGTCGTCGGAGCGGCAGACGAGACCACCGGCCAGGGGATCGTGGCCTTCGTGATCCTGCGCGAAGGCATGGAAAACACTGGCGAACAACTCGTATCGGAGTTGAGCACTCAGGTGTCCACCGAGATCTCCCCGATCGCCAAGCCGCGGCAGATCACGGTCGTGCCCGAGCTCCCGAAGACTCGCTCCGGCAAGATCATGCGCCGTCTGCTGCGCGACGTCGCAGAGGGCCGCGACCTCGGCGACACCTCAACGCTCGTTGATCCGAAGGTGTTCGACGCGATCCGCGGTCGCTAGAGACGCCCACTCGACACAGGGGCGGCAACCAGAGCAGAAAAACGTAGCCGGGAACGAACGGGTGCCTGCATGCCTTCCGGGGCAGCAGGCCACCCGTTGCTGCACGTTCTCCCGGCCCGCCACACGTGCCGACATCCCTGCCCCTCCCGGTATCCCTTCTGTACCGAATCTGCAGGTCAATGCCTAGAGACCGCGCTCAGGCGTACCGTGTCCGATGGAGACGGAAAGAGGGTCATCGATGGCGCATGCCGTGCGAGGCAAAGTCGGCAACCTACCTCAGGATCTAACCAGTTTTGTCGGTCGGCGACGTGAGGTGACGGAGGCGAGACGGCTACTCGCCTCGTCCCGTCTGGTGACGCTCACCGGCATCGCCGGCGTCGGTAAGACCCGCCTCGCGCTCCGCGTGGCCACCGACGCGCAGCGGGCCTTCGATGACGGTGTCTGGCTGGTCGAATTCGGTGAGCGGCGTGAACCACAACTGGTCCCCGAAAGGGTCGCGGCAGCTCTCGGTCTGCGGGAGCAATCGGCCGTCCCGACCATGCAGTTCCTCACCGACTACATGTCGACACGGAACACACTGCTCATCCTCGACAACTGCGAGCACCTGATCGACGCCATCGCCAAGCTCGCCGAAACCCTGCTCCGCGCGAGCCCCGAGTTGCGAATCCTTGCGACTAGTCGCGAGCCCCTCGCGATCGGCGGCGAAGCCGTTCTGCGTGTGCCTCCACTAACCTTCCCCACGTCCGAAGAAGCGACGAAACCCCGTGCGCTGGCCCAGTACGAGGCGGTCAATCTGTTCACCGAGCGCGCCGCGGCGGCGGTCCCCGGGTTCGAGCTGAACGAGAGCAATCGAGATCAGGTGGTCGCGATCTGCTCCGAACTCGACGGGCTCCCACTGTCCATCGAACTCGCGGCAGCCCGACTACGGGCCATGTCGATCGACCAGATCCTGGAGTTGCTCACGGACCGCTTCCGTCTCCTGACGGGGGGCAGCCGCGCCGCACCCGACCGTCAGCAGACACTGAGGATGAGCATCGACTGGAGCCACGATCTGTGCACGCCGACCGAACAGCAGATGTGGCGACGGCTGTCGATTTTCTCGCACGGATTCGAGCTCGATGCCGCAGAGGCGATCGCCGCCCCTGACCTGACCCCGACCTACCTGCTCGACGTCGTCGCTGCCCTGGTCGACAAATCGATTCTCATCCGCGAGGAACACGACGGCATCGTGCGGTATCGACTGCTCAAGACCCTGCGCGACTACGGGCGCCAACGCCTCCACGAAGCCGGTGAGTACGCGAACCTTCGTAGACAACACCGGGACTGGTACCAGGACCTGGTGTGGAAGGCCGATCACGAGTGGATCGGACCTAATCAGACGGCGTGGATCGGACGCATCGACCGCGAACGGCCCAATCTGCATGACGCGCTCGAGTACTGCATGACGGAACCGGGTGAGGCCGAGGACGGGTTGCGCATTGCCTATTCGATGTACCGGTTCTGGGGCTCCCGCGGCCTCCTCAACGAGGGGCGCTTGTGGCTCGACCGCACACTCGCCGCGCAGGGCGGAGAACCGACCGCCGATCGCGTGAAGGCGTTGTTCGCCGCGATCAGCCTCGCTGCGAACCAGGGCGACGTCGCTGCCGGAAAGGTACTGGTCGCCGAGGCGTACGAGATCGCGGCCCGACTCGAGGATTCCGAGATCGAGGTCGTCGTTGCCCTCGCAGACGCGATTCTGGCGCTCTTCAGCGGTGAAACGCAGAAGACGATGCAGCTGAGCCACAAGATCCTCGACACCGTCCGAGCCGGTCCGGATCGCCCACTTCACATCCAGACACTTCTCGCTCTGACGATGGGCGCGGCCGTCCTGGGCGAACGTCGCGAGGCCGTCGAGTACTCCGACGAGGTCATCGCCATCACCACTGAATGTGGTGAGTCGATCTACCGGTCGTACGCTCTGAGCTTCCGCGGCCTTGCACTGTGGCGCGACGACCCTGAAGATACGGTGCCGTTGTTCAGGCAGGCGCTTCAGCTCAGCGAAGGTGTCGATGACCTCCTCGGAGTGGCCATCGGTACCGAAGGACTGGCGTGGACGACCACCCTGCAGCACGAGTACTGGCGCGCCGCCGTCCTCCTCGGCGCGGCCGAATCTCTCTGGCTGGCTGTCGGATACGAGAGCATGGGCATCAAGAAGCTGCATTCGAATCGCGGCGAGTCGCGCACTCAACTCCTTCGCGCTCTCGGCCCTCGAACTTTCGAGTCTGCGGTGCATCTGGGAGCTGGGCTCGCGCTGAGCGAGATCGTCACCTTCGCCGTGGAGGACCGTCTTCCGGAGGAGTCGTCGGCCGAGCGCTCCTCGACCGACCTGACGCCCCGCGAGCAAGAGGTCGCCGAGCTGGTGGCACGGGGCATGACGAACAAGGCGATCGCCGACCAACTCGTCATTTCGCAGCGCACCGCTCAGGGCCACGTCGAGCACATCCTCGCGAAACTGGCGTTCAATTCGCGGACTCAGATCGCTGCCTGGGTGATCGAACAGGGCAAAGCCGCCCGCAACGATGCCGTCTGAGCTGGGATTTCACCGGCCTGTGTAGGTACCTGGATCGAAGACAGGTATCTGCACCGGTAGTTCTACCGTCGTGTGATGGCGCCGTGGTTGGAAGTGTGTGAGTTCGAACACCAACGATTCACCACCAACGATTCACGCAGTGGAGGTCTCCTGATGCACGCTCAGCTTCAACGCCCAGGCACCACCATCCAGGACGACTTCACGATCGGCCGCTGCGACTGCTGCAAGACGCTCCTCTCCCCTGACGCGGCAGTCTGCTCGTCCTGCCACAGCGCCGAGATCAGCCGGACGAGTACCGGCGGGAACGGATCGATCGTCTCGTGGACCGTGGTCGAAGTCTTCGCCAGCCGGACGTCCAACGATTGCGTCCCGCACACGATCGCGATCGTCGCACTCGACGAAGGTCCGTGGACGTACGCGTGGATCGCCGGCGCGCCCGATGCGAACGGGAAGGCACCAATCCGCGTCCGTTACCACCACATGATCCCTGGCGAGCCCTACCCGATGTTCGTGCTGCAGCAGACCCGCTGAGCGTCGGACACTCTCCAACCCCATATCCACTCTCCAACCCCAGATCGAGGTCGCGTCGGACCCTGCCGAGCGATTCACCCCTGCCCCGCCGTCGCCCTCCGCCGCGGTCTCGACCTCTCCACCTTTCACCTCCCCGGTTCACCTTCCCGGTTCACCTTTCCCAAGCCGCCTACCTGGGCGTCGAACTGAACGTTTCGTACGCTTCGCCAGCGGCCGGGGACGCCCCGACTGAACGGTCGCAAAGGTCGCGCTAAGATTCCATACGGTGTGCCGGGAAGCCTGGTCGGCGCCGATCAGTCATACCCAAATCCCAGGTGAGAGGCCATTCTTGATTCCCGCCACACGTTCTGAGCTCGCCCGTTTCCTTCGCACCGAGACCGTTGGCGGATCCGTACTCCTCATTGCCGCCGCCATCGCCGTGGTGTGGGCGAACTCACCGTTGGTGGATTCCTACACATCGCTGCGCGACTGGCAGGTCGGCCCCAGCGAGATCGGCCCCATTCCCCTCCACTTGGATCTCAGCCTCGGTACCTGGGCGAAAGACGGTCTGCTGGCGGTCTTCTTCTTCGTCGCCGGTCTCGAACTCAAGCGTGAGCTCGTCGTCGGCGAGCTTGCCGACCGCAAGAAGGCGCTGCTGCCGATCATCGCCGCCCTCGGCGGCGTCCTGGTGCCGGCGGTCATCGCGGCCGTGGTCGGTGCCGGCGCCCCGGGCATGAACCAGGGCGGCTGGGCGATTCCGGTCGCCACCGATATCGCTTTCGCGCTGGGCGTCCTCGCGTTGACCGGATCCCGAGTACCCGCGAGCGCACGAGTCTTCCTGCTCAGCCTCGCTGTGGTCGACGACCTGCTCGCCATCATCCTGATCGCGGTGCTGTTCACGGCGTCGATCGCGATGCTGTGGCTCCTGACCGCTGCTGCGTGCCTGCTCGTCTACTGGTTCGCGCAGCAGCGGCGCATCACGACCCCGTTCCTCTATGTCCCCCTCGCCCTGCTGACCTGGTACAGCGTCCACGAGGCCGGTGTTCACGCCACGCTGGCGGGTGTCGCGTTGGGCCTGCTCACCCGTGTACGCACGGATCCGGGCGAGCAGGAAGCGCCGGCAACCCGGCTCGAGCACCGCATCCAACCCTGGTCCGCCGGGTTCTGTGTGCCGATGTTCGCGCTGTTCGCGTCGGGTGTCCCGATCAACGGGCAGGTTCTCGGCGAACTGTTCACCAATCGGATCTCGCTCGCGATCATCCTTGGCCTGCTCGTCGGCAAGACCGTCGGCATCTTCGGGATCTCGTGGTTGGCCATCCGTCTCGGCATCGCCACCAAGCCGCGCCTGCTCGGGTTCCGCGACATGTTCGCGCTGTCGATGCTCGGCGCGATCGGGTTCACCGTTAGCCTTCTGGTAGCCGATCTTGCTCTCGCGGGTGTCGGCGACGGCAGCGAAGCGGAGATCGCGAAGGCCGCGGTGCTCATAACATCGTTGGCTGCGTCACTGATCGGATCGGCGTTACTGTTACGGCGCGGACGGGTCCATCAGGCCCGCGCCGCTGCCACCGATTCGTGAGAGCACTCGCTTATCGGGGTATCAGCGCGCCAAGAGAACCTGGAGGGGTCGAGAAGTGAGTTTCACCAACGGCAACGGAGCCGCAGGAGACAGCAATCGGTTCACCGGGGACGGAGTCCCGACGACGGTTTCCTCGATTCCGCTCACAGACCTCCACGATCCGCAGACTGCGTCCATCGGCACCCTCGTGCGCGATGCGACCGCGCAGATCTCGACGCTGTTCCGCGCCGAGGTCGAACTTGCGAAGGCTGAGGTCACCAGAGAGGCGAAGAAGGGCCTGCAAGGCAGCGCGTTCCTCGTCCTGGCGCTCGCCGTGCTCACCTTCAGCGCATTCTTCTTCTTTTTCTTCCTCGCAGAGCTGCTCAGCGTGTGGCTCGATCGGTGGGCCTCGTTCCTGATCGTGTTCGCGCTGATGCTCGTCGTCACCGGTGTCCTCGCGCTGCTCGGCTACGCCCGGTTCCGCAGACTGCACGCCCCGAACAAGACGATCAACTCGCTCAAGCAGACCGCGACGGTTCTCCCCGGACAGCGTCCGGACGCCACCTCGCCGGCAGGCACGGGAGAGGCCACCGCCGGTTGAAGCCCCGGTTTAAGCCCCGGTGGCTCGTCCCGTGACGCAACCCGACCCGTCCACGGTCCGCTACGACGGACCGTGGACGCATCGTGACATCCACGCGAACGGCATCCGCATCCACGTCTCGGAGGCCGGCCCGTCGCGACCCGACGCCCCCCTGGTCGTCCTGCTGCACGGCTTCGCCGATCTCTGGTGGTCCTGGCGCCACCAACTTCCCGCCCTCGCCGACGCGGGGTTCCGGACGGTAGCCGTCGACTTGCGCGGGTACGGCGACACCGACACCCCGCCTCGCGGCTACGACGGCTGGACGCTCGCCGGCGACATCGCCGGGCTGATCCGCGCGATGGGTCACTCGAACGCGGCCCTGATCGGGCACGCCGACGGCGGCCTCGTATGTTGGGCGACAGCACTGCTACACCCACGGCTGGTGAAGTCGATCGGGCTGATCAGTTCACCGCACCCGATTGCGCTCAAGCAATCCGTCCTCCGGGACCATCGGCAGCGCCAGGCGCTTCTCCCGACCTTCCTCGAATACCAGCTGCCGTGGCGGCCGGAGCGACGACTTGTCCGCGACAACGGCGCCGAGGTCGAACGCCTCCTGCGGGCTCGGTCCGGGCCTGGATGGCCGCGGTCCGACGAGTACCGTGAGGTCGCCGCCCGGCTGCGGTCGGCGATCCAGATCCCGCGGGTTGCGCATTCCGCGCTCGAGTACCAGCGCTGGGCGTTCCGCAGCCAGTTCCGCCCCGAGGGCCACCGTTTCATGGCGGCGATGGATCGTCGACTCGAGATCCCGGTGCTGCAGATCCATGGCGACCTGGACCCCTACGTTCTGGCCGGAACGGTCGAGCGGTCGACCGCGCACGCGCCCGGACAACAGCTGCACCGGATCGCCGATGTCGGCCACTTCGCGCACCAGGAGTCGCCCGACCAGGTCACCGCCGAACTGATCCGGTTCGCGTCGGCGTCCCGCTGACCGCGCGGCCGGCAGCCCGACGGCGGTGCCGTCCTACGTCGAGGCGCTGGGCGTCAGACGATGCACACCCCGGTGCCCACCGGGGCGCTCGACTGCTCGGCCTGGTCGAGCTGCTTGGACACTTCGTCCGCGGTGAGCGCGAATCCGGTGTCGCTGTTGTCTACAGCGGCCCCGAACACCACACCGAGGACATCGCCCTGCTCGTCAACCAGCGGGCCCCCCGAGTTGCCCTGTTGCACCAGGCCGCGCACCGTGTACACCTCGCGCTCGACCGTGCCGGACCGGTAAATGTCCGGGCCCTGGAGGTCGAGAACCTCTCGAATGCGCACGGCGCTGGCCGTGTACGGGCCGCCACCCGGGTAACCGAGGACGATCGCGTTGTCCCCCGTGTCGGCATGCCCCGAAGCGAAGGCGAGCGGCGGCGCAGTGAGGCCCGGTACGTCGAGCACTGCTACGTCGACGGCCGGATCGAATACCACGACGCGGGCGTCCAGCGGCCCCGCGGCGGTATCGACGATGACTCTGGAGGTGCCGGCCACGACGTGCGCGTTGGTCATCACGAGCTGCGGGCCGACGACGAAGCCCGAACCTTCGAGCGCCTTCTCGCAGCTGGGCGCAGACCCTCGGATCCGGAGCACGCTCGGGTGCAGCTGCTGCGCGATCGGACTGGCGAGCACCGTGGCGTCGGGCGGCTCGACGTTCGTGATGGGGGTACGACCGAACGGGCCGATTACATCGGGCAGGCCCGATGTGTCGAGCAAGGCCGAGAACTCGCTGGGCACCCGGCGTAGCCAGTCGGGGGCGACATCGTCCACGGTGCTGAGCACCTTGGAACCGCGCACCGCCGTCGCGACGTTGGGCTGTGCGGACGAAGTGAGCGGTATCGCGAGAAGCCATGCAATGACCAGCACCGCGACGAACTGCAGACCTGCGCCCACCGTGCTGTCCGCGCCCCGGGCGACGGGACTGTGCATACCGCCGCGGGCCGCACGCCCAAGCACCATGCCCGCCGCTTCGCCGATCACCACCAGTACGACGATCAGCGCGATGCCCGCGAGCAACCGCAGCCGCCCTTCGTCGACATGGACGAGCACGTGCGGCGCGATGAGGATGCCGGCCACCGCACCGAGCACGACGCCGAGGAACGCGAGCGCCGACGCCACCGCGCCCTGCCGCCACCCCGAGGAGGCAGCCAGCAACGCCACGAGGATTACCGCCAGGTCGATCCAACCGGATCCACTCAAAGCTCCCCCAATCCTCGCGCCGCGCGGTGCCCGAAATCGCTGGTCAGTTCGCTCTCCTCCACGCCGGTCTCAACCCGGGTGAGCGTTACGTCGAGGTCCCGGACATCGCGGTGGTCCCATTCGATTTCCCAGCCGGACACCGCCAGCAGGCCCGCAATCACACCCGCGGTGAACCCCCACACAAGCATCCCGTCCACCTCGAATGCCGGGCCCTGAAAACCGGCGCGATGCCGGATCTGGAACCGATTGTCGGGGTCGATCAGCTCGCGCAGAGGCACCCGCACGACGCGTTCGGCCTCCGCGGCATCGACGACGCGGACGGGGCTGGGATCGCGCCAGTAGGCGAGGACCGGGGTGACGTCGAACCCGGATGGCGGAATGAAGATCTCGGGCAGCATCGCGAGCGGCTGGACACCGTCGCGGACGAGTCCGGTCTCCTCCTCCGCCTCGCGGAGCGCAGTGTCGACGGGGCTCTCGTCCTCAGGGTCGGCGGCGCCGCCGGGGAAGGCGATCTGGCCGCTGTGCTGCCGCATCGTCGACGCTCGCTGCGTCAGTAAGACATCGGCATCAGCAGGAAGTCCACCGACGGCGAGCGGATCAGACTCCGGAGACCCGCCGAACAACACCAGCACGGCGGCTGGCCGCGCTTGGGCGTCTTCCGGGGAATGGCGGTTGAGGACGGGGTTGACGCGGTTCGGATCCGCGGGCAGTGTGCGCGTCATCGCGCGCAGCCACTCCGGTGCGGCGTCCGGGTTCAACGGGGGATGAGGGTGGAAGCTCATGCGGCGACACCGAGATGCTGCTCGACGGCCTGGGCGATCTCGTCGACGCTGCGGAACTGCTGCGGGAGGATCTTCGCGATCGTGCCGTCCGGGCGGATCAGTACCGTTACCGGCAGCACGGGCGGAGCCCCGACGGCCGCCTGCACCCGCGCCGATCCGTCCTGCACACCCGGCAGATGGACGTCGACGTCGGCGAGAAAGCGGAGCCCGTTGGCTTCGTTGGAATCGGTGTGCACCGTCAGAACGGTAGCCGCGTCCCCGACCCGATCCGAGTACTGCTGGAGGTATGGCAGTTCTTCACGGCACGGAGCGCACCAGTAGGCCCAGATGTTCAGCAGCGCAGGCTTACCGGCGAGCGCTGCCCCGAGGTCGACGCGACTGCCGTCACCGATGCACTCGAGCGTGATGCCCTCGAGTACCGAGCCGGCCGGGGCCGGGCCGGCCGGTGTGGGGCACTCCGCCAGTGCCGCGTCCGCGCGCAGCGGGGCGAGTGCCTCTGCGGTATCGGCGTCTCGGCGCTCCAATTGCGAAGTCGAACGGTTCGCTCCGGGGTAGGCCGCAACCCCTCCGTCGCTGTCGTTGTCCCGTGGCCAGATGGCGACGATCAGCGCAACGACCACCACGAGCGCGACCAAACTCCACCGCGCTGCACCCGAAATACGCATACCTCTCACAGACCTGCCAGCTCGAGGAGATGCTCGGTCTCCGGGCCCTTCACCAGCTTCGCCGCGGCGACCTTGTCGGTCGGGCCGATCCCGTAGGAGGGGCAGTCCTTAGCCAGGACGCACACCCCGCACGCGGGCTTGCGCGCGTGGCAGACCCGACGGCCGTGAAAGATCACTCGGTGCGACAGATCCGTCCACTCCTTGCGTTCGATCAGTGTCCCGACCGCGTGCTCGACCTTGACCGGATCCGTCTCGTCGGTCCACTTCCATCGTCGGACCAATCGGCCGAAGTGCGTGTCGACGGTGATTCCGGGCACACCGAACGCATTGCCGAGGACAACGTTCGCGGTCTTGCGGCCGATGCCGGGCAGCGTCACGAGATCACGCAACCTGTTCGGAACCTCTCCGTCGTAGCGCTCGAGGAGCGCCTGCCCGAGACCGATGATCGAGTTTGCCTTGTTGCGATAGAAGCCGGTTGTACGGATGTACTCCTCGAGCTCCGTTCGGTCCGCCTCGGCGTAGGCGCGAGCGTCGCGATAGCGTGCGAACAACGCGGGAGTTGCCTGGTTGACTCGCACATCCGTGCACTGGGCCGACAGGATGGTGGCCACCGTGAGCTCGAGCGGAGTGGTGAAGTCGAGTTCGCAATAGACGTGCGGGAAGGCCTCCTTCAGGCGGCGGTTCATCCGCCGCGCCCGGCGCACGAGAGCCAGCCGTGATTCTCCGGTGGGAGTGGTCACCGAACCCGGGCTGCGGTCGTCTGCTGTGGCGGCGTGCACCTCGACAACTCTACGGACCCTCCCGCCGGCCGGATCCCCCGCCGTGTTTCTTCTGAGACGTTCACAGTGTTTACTTCACCCTTATGCAAGGTCTGGCTGTCGTGCTGTTCCCTGTGCTGCTCATGCTCTTCGCACTCGCGATGGAGCGCGTCGAGTTCCGCCTCCGGCGGCTGACGGTCCGCGAGCAGGAGGTCGAGGAGTTTCTCGACCAGGCGAGCCAGGACGAGGTCGCGACGCTCGCCGCCGATGGGTTCCCGAACGCGCTGGCCCGGTTCAACCGTCGACGCAGGCGGGGGCGCCGCGACGCTCCGGACACCGTCAGCGCCGACGAGGACGACCAGAGCCCCCGACGCGCGAGCTGATTCGCGCCGGCAGGGCCGATGTCGGGTGGTGGACAGACCGCACGAGACGCCGAACGCCGGAACGCGTGGATTTGTGAAGATTTCTTCACGGTGGTGCAGAATCCCGCACTGTGTCCGTGATTCGTCCCACAGCTGCGCCAAGTAGACTCTGTTCGCGTACCGGTTGCATGAGACCTAAGTCCCCGTGCAGCAATCTGCAATTGACGAACAGTTTTCCAAGAGGAGCGCAAGTGGACGAGGTCCTTGCCAGAGCGGGCATCTTCCAAGGAGTCGAGCCCTCGGCGGTTGCTGCGCTGGTCAAGCAGCTCCAGCCCGTCGACTTCCCCCGCGGGCACGTCATCTTCAACGAGGGCGAACCCGGTGACAGGCTGTACATCATCGTCTCCGGCAAGGTCAAGCTCGGCCGCCGCTCGCCGGACGGCCGTGAGAACCTGCTGACGATCATGGGTCCGTCGGACATGTTCGGCGAACTGTCGATCTTCGACCCAGGTCCGCGCACGTCGACGGCCACCACCGTCACCGAGGTGCGCGCCGTGAGCATGGACCGCGACGCCCTCAAGTCGTGGATCGACCAGCGCCCGGAGATCGCGGAGCAGCTGCTGCGCGTGCTTGCACGTCGCCTGCGTCGCACCAACAACAACCTCGCCGACCTGATCTTCACCGACGTTCCGGGTCGTGTCGCCAAGGCACTGTTGCAGCTCGCGCAGCGTTTCGGCACCCAGGAGGCCGGGTCCCTCCGCGTGACGCACGACCTCACGCAGGAGGAGATCGCTCAGCTCGTCGGTGCCTCCCGCGAGACCGTGAACAAGGCCCTGGCCGACTTCGCACACCGCGGCTGGCTGCGTCTCGAGGGCAAGAGCGTGCTGATCTCCGACTCCGAGCGTCTGGCCCGACGCGCTCGCTGACCGCTCGGTCAATCGCGGAGATACTCCAGCTGCACCCGGACCGACTGCTCGGCCGCGGGCCAGAGTGTCTCGTCGATGTCGGTGTAGACGTGCTCGACAACCGCCCGTACGTCCGCGTCAGCACCGAGGGCGTCGAGCGCTCCCCGGATCTGCGTCAGACGCTCCTCGCGGTGCGCGAGGTAGCGCCTGGCAACCGTTTCGAGGTCGGGCAGCTCCGGCCCGTGCCCGGGCAGGACCATCCGGCCCGCCCCGAGGCCGATGAGGACCCGCATCGACTCCAGGTAGTCACCCAGGTTGCCGTCCGAGGCGTCGAGCACGGTGGTGCCCCGGCCGAGGATGGTGTCGGCAGTGAGCACGGACCCCTCGTCCTCGATCACGAACGACACCGAGTCTGCCGTGTGCCCCGGAGTACGGAGCACCCGTAGCGTGAGGCCCGCCGCTTCGATCAGTTCGTCGTGTTCCAGACCTGCGCCGCCGCCCCTACGCAACTCTTCCCGCACCGCACGTACGGGCGCCCCGGTGAGCTCGACGAACTTGTCGATGCCACCCGTGTGATCGTGGTGGCGGTGCGAGATCAACGTCAGCGCCACTGTCCCAGCACCCGCAACCCGCGCCAGGTGCGCCGGGTCGTCGTCACCGGGATCGACCACGATGCACTCGTCGTTGCCGGGCGCACGCAGGATCCAGGTGTTGGTGCCCTCGAGCGCGTACATGCTCGGATTGTTCTCGAGCATCACGGCCGCGACCGGAGTTACCTGCCGCAGCTGGGCGTACGCGGGGTGGTGAAGCGTCATCGACGCACCTTCCTGACGGGTGGACAGCAGGTTCGGCGGAAACCAGCGTCATGGAACCGGGCATCACGGAACCGAGCATCACTGTACGACGACTACCTCGAGCTTCCTGCCGTCCACCCCATGTACGGTGTGGCGCAACGCAATCACATGTGGGTGCCGCCGTCGATCCGGATCTCGGTCCCGGTGACGAAGGCGCCGTCGTCGGAGGCGAGCATCGCAACGACGCCGGCGACGGTCTCCGGACTCGCGAAACCCTCGCCGATCCACGGATAGAGCTTGCCGATCAGGCTGGTGTCGACACCCTCCGGGAAGCCGGGGTTGCTGGTCATGCCCGACGCAATGCTGCCGGGCGCGACCGCGACTGCGCGTAGGCCCTGCTTGGCGTACTCGAGCGCAATCGCGTGGGTGAACGACTGGATGCCGCCCTTCGAGGCTGCGTACGCCGCCATGTACGGGTGCGCGAACTGCGCCGACGTGGAACTGAAGTTCACCACGACGCCCTTGCCGGTCTCGAGCAGCGCGGGCAAGGCCTGCCGGGTGACCAAGAACGTGCCGGTCAGATTGGTGCCGATGACCTCGTTCCAGGATCCGAGGTCGGTTTCGTGGGTGTGCGACGAACGCAGGATGCCGGCGGCGTTGACCAGTACGTCGAGGCCACCCAGGCCGGCGATCGCGTCGCCGACGTTCTCACGGACCGAAGCCTCATCGGCAACGTCGGCGACGACCGAGCGCAGGCGGTCGGAGACACCGGCCTGCTCGGCATGCTCGTGCGTCACCGCCAGCCCGCGCTCGGACACGTCCGCTCCGGCGACGATGCCGCCCTCTTCGAGTAGGCGGGCCACTACCGCCTGCCCGATGCCCGACCCCGCACCGGTGACGAGCACTCGACGGCCTTCGAATCGCTTCATGGTCCCTCCGTACTAATGCACCTCACTAATGCACCCCACTAATGCACCTCGGACTAACGCACCTCCGCGATCAGTTCGACCTCGACGGGTGAGCCCAGCGGCAGCTCGGCGACACCGACGGCCGAGCGGGCGTGGATGCCGGCGTCTCCGAACACCTCGCCGAGGAACTCGGAGGCACCGTTGATCACACTGGGCTGGCCCGTGAATCCTTCGGCCGAGGCCACGAAGCCGACGACCTTGACGATGCGCACGATCGAGTCCAACCCGACCAGCGCGTCCACTGCGGCGAGCGCGTTCAGCGCGCAAGTGCGGGCAGCAGCCTTCCCGTCGGCCTCCGAGACGTCCGCACCGAGCTTGCCGGTCAGGGACAGGGTCCCGGCGACGAACGGCAGCTGGCCCGAGGTGTGAACGTGACTACCGGTGCGGACGGCCGGCACATAGGCAGCGACCGGAGCCGCGACCGGTGGCAGAGCGATACCAAGCTCGGCCAGGCGCGCGGTCCAGGACTGTGTGACGTCTGCCATCTGCCTCAGCCCTTGGGTCGCTTGAGGTAGGCCACATGCTGTTCGCCGGTCGGTCCGGGGAGCACGGTCACCAGCTCCCAGCCGTCGCCACCCCACTGGTCGAGAATCGCCTTTGTCGCGTGCGTCAACAGCGGCACGGTCGCATACTCCCAGGTAGTCATTTCACTCATGCCGCCGAGCCTATCCCCCACGCATACCGGCCCCGCGACTTATAGGCTCGTGGCCGTGGCAGCACCGACAGATTCGGCCGCGCATAGGTGGCCGCAGAGCGCCGACCGGGCGCGACTGCACTTCGTCTCCGGTAAGGGTGGTACAGGCAAGTCCACCGTCGCTGCCTCGCTGGCGCTTGCACTCGCCGCCGGAGGACGGCGGGTGCTGCTGGTCGAGGTCGAGGGCAGGCAGGGTATCGCGCAGTTGTTCGACGTCCCACCGCTGCCGCCGCAGGAAACCAAGATCGCGACTGCCGAGGGTGGCGGCGAGGTGTTCGCCCTCGCCGTCGACCTCGAGACCGCGTTCCTCGAATACCTCGACCTGTTCTACAACCTCGGGTTCGCGGGACGCGCAATGAAGAGGATCGGCGCGGTCGAGTTCGCGACGACCCTCGCACCGGGACTGCGTGACGTGCTGCTCACCGGAAAGATCAAGGAGTGCGCGGTACGCACCGACAAGTCCGGTCGCCGCGTGTACGACGCGGTGGTGGTGGACTCGCCACCGACCGGCCGTATCGGAAAGTTCCTGGACGTGACCCGGGCCATGTCAGATCTGGCGAAGGGCGGGCCGATCCACTCGCAGAGCCTGGGCGTCGTCCGACTGCTGCACTCGGAGGAGACCGTCGTGCATCTGGTGACGCTGCTCGAGGCGCTGCCCGTGCAGGAGACGGCGGACGCGGTCACTGAACTCCAGTCCGCCGGCTTGCATCTCGGGGCGGTAATCGTGAACCGCACCGACTCCGCGCACCTGCCGAAGGAGGCACTCGACGACGCGGCGAACGGACGGATCGATGCCGAAGGAATCCACAAGGGGCTCGCGGCCGCAGGCATCACGCTGTCCGACGACGATTTCGCGGGCCTGCTGACCGAGGTGATCGAGCATGCGGCCACCCTGGCTGCGCAGGACGAGAGCGCCAGGCAACTCGACGATGTGAAGGTGGCCCGCATGTACTTGCCCACGCTGGTGGACGGCGCCGATCTCGGGGGCCTCTACGAACTCGCCGAGCGGCTGAGCGCGCAGGGTGTGCGATGAATCTGCCACGCACGGCCCCGGCCCTTGACCTGGAAGCGGTTCTCACCGATCCGCGTACCCGCATCGTCGTATGCTGCGGCGCCGGCGGTGTCGGGAAGACGACGACGGCCGCGTCCATGGCACTGCGCGCCGCCGAGCAAGGTCGACGGGTCGCGGTTCTGACGATCGATCCAGCCCGCCGGCTGGCGCAGGCTCTGGGAGTCCAGGACCTCGACAACGAACCCCAACTCGTGGACCTCGCGCTCGGGTCGACCGGGGAGCTGCACGCGATGATGCTCAACATGCGCCGGACGTTCGACGAGATGGTCCTCGAACACTCCCCACCCGGCAAGGCCGAGCAGATCCTCGCGAACCCCTTCTATCAAACGGTCGCCACGTCGTTCTCCGGAACGCAGGAGTACATGGCGATGGAGAAGCTCGGCCAGCTCGCCGCAGACCGCCGCTGGGATCTCGTAATCGTCGACACACCACCGTCACGCAACGCGCTCGACTTCCTCGATGCCCCGCAGCGGCTCGGGGCGTTTCTCGACGGCCGCATGATCCGTCTACTCACCGCGCCCGGGCGGGGCATAGGCCGCCTCGTGACGGGAGCGATGGGGCTGGCCCTCAAGGGTGTGTCGACGGTGGTGGGCAGCCAGATGCTCGCAGACGCATCGGCGTTCGTGCAGTCGCTGGACTCGATGTTCGGGGGCTTCCGGGAGCGGGCGACTCGCACATACGAACTGCTGCGCCGCGAAGGCACCCAGTTCGTCGTCGTCGCGTCCGCCGAGCCCGACGCACTGCGGGAAGCAGCATTCTTCGTCGACCGGCTGTCCGGTGACCGGATGCCGCTCGCAGGCCTGATCCTCAACCGCACCCACCCCACGCTGTGCTCGTTGCCCGCCGATCACGCCCTCACGGGCGCCGATCTGCTGGACGAGGGCGACCCGACGGACGCAGCGAATCGACTGACCTCCGCCGTCCTGCGGGTCCACGCGCATCGCGCGGTGACCGCGAAACGAGAGGTGCGGCTGTTGAGCCGCTTCACCTCCTCGCACCCCCATGTACCGATCGTCGGGGTACCGTCGCTGCCGTTCGAGGTCTCGGACCTCACGGCGCTGCGTGCGGTCGGGGATCAGCTGACTCGCCGGGGTTGAAACACACCCGGTTCCAACCCATCAGCGTCATAGAGCGTCATAAGCGCAGCCCCGGCAAACGAAAGCGGTAGCGGGGCTGCGCCGTAACGAGATCGACGAGACTGTGGCGATTCCGGTCAGGCGATTCCGGTCGGGCTACTTCTCCGAAAAAGGCCTACCCGGGCTGCTGTTCAGACCGCGGACTGATGCTGACGCTGCGCCTCGAAGAAGTCCGCCCAAGACTCGACCTCGGGGTGCTGCTTGAGCAGTGCTCGACGCTGGCGTTCGGTCATGCCGCCCCACACCCCGAACTCGACCCGGTTGTCGAGTGCGTCGGCTCCGCACTGCATGAGGACCGGGCAGTGCCGGCAGATGGTTGCGGCCTTGCGCTGGGCCGCACCACGTACGAAGAGCTGATCGGGGTCGATTTCACGGCATCGTGCCTGTGCAACCCACTGAATCCGGGCTTCCGCCTGTTCGTAGTCGAGCCGCGTGGCGGGGCTGGTCATGTGCATTCGGTTCCCCTTCGTCGAAACGCCGTTCCCCACGGCGCTCAGGATGTTCCCACAGCCCCCGGTAGCACGCGAGGACTGCACCACATTCCTAATTCAGTGTTAGCTGTATCACACCGACGAGAGTCAATTTAGGTAAAGGAAGTCCGGTGCGCAAGATCACAGCCAGAAATTCTGGTACGGGCGTGCATACTTCGTCGCCTTTGACCGAGTCCCACCCGCTTCTTCGTCGCCGAACTAGCGTCCAGTTCTCGCTGTCGGGTGGGCTCGGCGGTACACGTACTCTGTTGGACGTGTCGAGAGCCAAAACGATCGCCAAGCTCGCGGGTTGCACCGCACTCGCCGGTGTCCTTGTCGCAGGTGTGTTGTTTCCGTTGGCGGGAGGATTCGGGTTCGCCTCCAACCGCGCGGTCGACGCCGTCGACAACGCATCGGCCGAACTCGTCGAGGGCATCGTTCCCGCGGTGACGACTATGACCGACGTCGACGGCAATCCGATCGCTTGGCTGTACGAGCAGCGCCGGTTCGAGGTTCCGAGCGACCAGATCTCGAACGAGATGAAACTGGCGATCGTCTCGATCGAGGACAAGCGCTTCGCCGAGCACGACGGTGTCGACTGGCAAGGCACCCTGCGCGCGTTCATGACGAACACCACGAGCGGTCAGGTCCAGCAAGGCGCGTCGACCATCGAGCAGCAGTACGTCAAGAACTACCAGCTGCTGGTGGTTGCCCGCGACGAGGCCGAACGCCGCGCCGCAATCGAGACCACGCCGGCACGCAAGATCCGAGAGATCCGGATGGCACTCGCGCTCGACAAGGAACTGAGCAAGGACGAGATCCTCACCCGCTACCTCAACCTCGTTCCGTTCGGCAACGGCTCGTTCGGCGTGCAGGATGCCGCCCAGACCTACTTCGGTATCGATGCCAGGGACCTGACCCTGACGCAGGCGGCGATGCTTGCCGGCATGGTGCAGTCCAGTTCCGCACTGAATCCGTACACCAATCCGGACGGGGTTCTCGAGCGTCGCAACACCGTGCTCGACACGATGATCGAGAACATCCCGGACCGTGCCGACGAGATCCGCGCTGCGAAGACCGAACCCCTCGGGGTGCTACCCGAGCCCAATACCCTCCCGCGTGGCTGCATCTCGGCCGGTGACAAAGGGTTCTTCTGCGACTACGCGCTGCAGTACCTCGAGGCCTCGGGTATGAGCCGGGACCAGATCAACCGCGGCGGCTACACGATCAAGACGACGCTCGACCCGGACGTACAGGAGTCGGTCCAGTCGGCGCTGGTGAACAACGCCGACCCCAAGCTGAACGGCATCGCGAACGTGATGAACGTGGTCGAGCCGGGCCAGGACGAGCACCGCGTGCTGGCGATGGGCTCCAGCCGCACGTACGGACTCGACTCCTCAGAGGAACAGACCGTGCAGCCCCAGCCCTACTCTCTCGTCGGGCACGGCGCCGGATCGATCTTCAAGATCTTCACGACGGCCGCCGCGATGGAGGAGGGCCTGGGCACCAGCGCGATCCTCGATGTTCCTGCTCGCTTCGAGGCCCGCGGCATGGGTAACGGCGGCGCCCGGGGCTGTCCGCCGGCCACGTACTGTGTCGTGAACGCAGGGAACTACGCCCCGAGGCTGTCGGTCACCGACGCGCTCGCTCAGTCCCCGAACACGGCGTTCGTGAAGCTGCTCCAGTCGACCGGTGTCGATGCCGCCGTCGACATGGCCGTGCGCCTCGGCCTGCGGTCGTACACGGACCCGGGCTCGTCCGGCTTCGGAGACCAGAGCATGGCCGAGATGCAGAAAGAGCAGAACCTCGGCTCGTTCACCCTCGGACCCACGTGGGTCAATCCGCTCGAGCTCGCCAACGTCGGCGCGACCCTCGCCTCTCAAGGCAAGTGGTGCCCACCGACGCCGATCGACTCCATCACCGACCGCTTGGGCAAGCCCGTCCCGATCACTCAGCAGGCGTGTGAGCAGGTGGTCGATCCGGGTCTGGCCGACACCCTGTCGGTGGCGTTGAGCAAGGACGACGCCCCGGGCGGCACGGCCTTCGCGGCCGCCAATTCGGCTGGCTGGAACCTTCCGATGTCAGGCAAGACAGGCACCACCGAGTCCAACATGTCCTCTGGGTTCCTGGGGTACACCAACAACCTTGCGGCCGCTGCGCTTGTCTACGGTGACTCCACGTCGCCCGGTCAGATCTGCTCATCCCCACTGCGGCCGTGTAGCAGCGGCAGCCTTTACGGCGGCAACGAACCGGCCCGCACATGGTTCCAGGCGATGATGCCGATTGTCGGCGACTTCGGCCCCACCACGCTGCCGGAAGTCGCCGAAAGGTACGTCACGGGATCACAGAACGCCCGGGTGCCTGACGTCGTCGGTATGACTGAGGACGCCGCGGTCGCCGCCCTGAAGGACGCCGGTTTTGCGGCGAGCGCGGTAAGTACCGAGTCCCACGAGCCCAGGGGCAATGTCACCGCCAGTTCACCGTCGGGCCTGGCGGTTCCGGGGTCGACCATCACGGTCTACGTCAGCGACGGCTCCGTGACCGCCCCGCCTTCCGATTCCGATTCCGATGCGGAATCGCCGGAGCAGACCTCGCCGCCCCCGACGACGACCACGCCTGCCGGCTGAACCCGTCGGGTTTCGTCTGGCCCGGAGTCGGGTAGTCGGGGTGCATGAACCTTCGTCACCTGTACAACCGCGCTGAGTCCGCGTCTTTCCTCGACGGACTCAGCGCCACATTGCAGCACCGCATCCAGGCCGGGCTGGGCCGCACGCCGATCGGTGATCGCCTCCGCGGCGGCTGGCTGGGGCACCCGGTGCATCCGGGTCTCGTCGCCGTACCTATCGGAGCGTGGACAAGTTCCCTGATCTTCGACGTCTGCTTGCGCGACCACCGCGGGGCGCGTCGGCTCATCGGTGTGGGATTGCTCGCCCTTCCGCCGACCTTGGCGACGGGCTGGGCGGACTGGAGCGAACGCGACGTCCGCCAGCGGCGAGTCGGCCTGCTGCACGTCGCAGCCAACGGGGTGGGAATCACGTTGATGCTCGCATCGTTCCGCCGTCGCCGACAGGACCCGAGCGCAAAGGACCGAATGGCCGTCGCGCTGTCCGCAACCGCCCTCGGGGCAGTCGGGTTCGGCGGCGCGCTGGGCCAGCATCTCGTCTATGGCCAGGGCGCCGGTCTCGAGATGACAGCCTCGAACGATGGCCCCGCGTTCGATCCGGTGCTCGCCGATGTCGACACCGACACCGAGACACATGAAGGGAATGGCCATCGCCACTTGTTGAGCGGTAGAACACAGTGACGACCGACCTACGCTGAGCAACCTACTTACGGGCCCCGCACCGTCTCAGTCCGCTGGGAAGACAGCGGGCCGGGTCGCAGGCGCGCGGACTACAAGCGGGGGCGGACTACAGGCGATCCTTGACTGCCTTCGAGATTCGCGATCCGTCGGCCTTGCCCGCCGCGAGCGCGGTGGCGGCCTTCATGACCTGACCCATCTGCCGCATACCGGGGCGCTCACCCAGTTCCTCGGCGACCTGCGCGATGGCGGTGTCGGCAACGTCGGCAAGTTCGGCGTCCGTGAACGGTGTGGGCAAGTAGGAATCGATCACCTGCGCCTCGGCACGCTCGTTGGCGGCGAGTTCACCCCGCCCGGCCGCGGTGTAGACCTCGGCAGCCTCGCCACGCTTCTTCGACTCTTTGGCAAGGACTTTGAGGATCTCCTCGTCGTCGAGTTCGCGGGCCTCCTTGCCGGCCGTCTCCTCCTTCTGGACCGCCGAGAGGATCATGCGCAGCGTGGACAGGCGCAGTTGATCCTTCTCCTTCATCGCGATGGTGAGATCGGCGCGGAGCTTGGACTTGAGCGTGGGAGTGGTATCGGCCATGCGCCGAACGGTACGCGCCCGGGGCCGTGTCCTGCACCTGCATTGCCCGTATTCTGAAACGGTGTCTGATCTGTCTAGCCGTACCTCGAACCGCAGCGCCATGAACCGAGCCGCGCTCGCCACCGCCGGAGCCGCCGCCCTGGGCATTGGTTACGCCTCACTGATCGAACGCAATGCGTTTGCGCTGCGGGAAGCGACGTTGCCGGTCCTAGCACCGGGCTCTGCGACCCTGCGAGTGCTGCACGTCAGTGATCTGCACATGATGCCGAACCAGAAGCTCAAGCAGAAATGGCTGCGAGAGCTGGACCGCCTCGAGCCCGACCTCGTCGTCAACACGGGCGACAACCTGGCGCACCCGAAGTCGGTACCGGCTGTAGTGCAGTCGCTGGGCGGCCTGCTGGCCCGCCCCGGCCTGTTCGTCTTCGGCAGCAACGACTACTTCTCGCCCAAGCCGAAGAATCCGTTCGAGTACTTCAGGAGGAACCGGCGACGGGTACTGGGTGCCCCGTTGCCGTGGGCGGACCTGCGGGCCGCGTTCAACGAGCGCGGCTGGCTCGACGTCACCCACGTACACCGCGAAATCGAGGTCGCGGGCGTGCGCATCGCCGCCGCCGGCGTCGACGACCCGCACCTGGGTCGCGATCGCTACGACACGATCGCCGGCCCGCCGAACCCCCTGGCACAGCTCAAGCTGGGAGTCACGCACTCCCCCGAGCCACGGGTACTCGATCGCTTCGCCGACGACGGCTATGACCTCGTCCTGGCCGGGCACACGCACGGCGGTCAGCTGTGTCTTCCGTTCTACGGCGCGCTCGTGACGAACTGCCAGTTGGACCGCTCCCGGGTGAAGGGGCCGTCGCGCTGGGGTGCACACACGCGGCTGCATGTTTCCGCGGGTGTCGGAACGTCGCCGTACGCGCCGGCCCGATTCTGCTGCCGACCCGAGGCGACGCTGCTCACGCTGGTCCCGGCACCGCACCACGACACCACCGTCGGCCGCGGATCCGCAGCCGTGGAAACCACCGTTTCAGGCCTCTGACCAGCCGATTTACCCCCTACGAGTCGGTCATGTAGGCTATCGGAGGTTCAACACCGGGGTGTGGCGCAGCTTGGTAGCGCGCTTCGTTCGGGACGAAGAGGTCGTGGGTTCAAATCCCGCCACCCCGACCAGTGTCAGAGCAAAAAGAGGCCCTATCCGAGGAATTCGGTAGGGCCTCTTTCCACATCTTCATCCTCGGTGCGTCGGGACCAGCGCGACGCTGCCACCCGCCTTTCGAGTGGGCGCCGGTCAGCTGCCAGTGCTGCCCGTCGCACCACCACCGGCCAACGAACCCACGCCCGTCAGTGAGCCGGTGTCACTCGAACCGCCGCTCGCCGACGAACCCGCACCCGCCAACGAACCAGCGCCGAAGCACAACGACCCAGGGCACTTCTCGACCGCGATCACCGACACCTCGCCGTCGCCACCAATGGTGGCGTAGACACGCGACCCGTCCGGCCTCACCGCCACCCCACGCGGTCCATCGCCAACCGGAATGGTTTCGGCCGTCGTGTTTGTGAAGGTGTCGATCACCGACACGATGTCAGCGTTGACAACGGTGACGTAGACGCGGGAGCCATCGGGGGTCACCGCCACCCCGCTCGGAGTGCTCCCGACCGCAACGGTGTCGATCACCGTGTTCGTGAAGGTGTCGATCACCGACACCGTGCCGTCGATTCGGTTGGCGACGTAGACACGAAACCCGAACGGGGACACCGCCACTCCATCGGGATTGTTTCCGACCCCGATGGTGTCGACCACCGCATTGGCGAAAGTGTCGATCACCGACACCGTGCCGTCCATACGGTTGGTGACGTAGACACGAGACCCCAGCGGGTTCACCGCCACCCCTCGCGGTCCGTTCCCGACCGCAATGGTGTCGACCACCGCGTTCGTAGCGGTGTCGATCACCGACACCGTGCCGTCGGCACGGTCGGTGACGTAGACGCGGGACCCGAGCGGCGACACTGCCACCGCGACCGGGGTGATCCCGACAGCAACAGTGTCGACCGCGGTGTTCACGGCGGTGTCGATCACCGACACTGTGTTGTCGCTGGCGTTGGCGACATAGACACGGGACCCGGCCGGGTTCACTGCCAACCCTCGTGGGTTGTTCCCGACCCCAACTGTGGCGACCAACGCGTTCGTAGCGGTGTCGATCACCGACACAGTGCCGTCGCTGGAGTTCGCGACGTAGGCACGGGACCCTGACGGGGACACTGCCACCCCGTCGGGGGCGTTTCCGACCGGAATGGTGCCTATGACCGTGTCCGCTGTCGCGGCCGACGCCCCCACGCCGGCCAAACCCATAGCCATCGCGGAAGCAGTTGCCACCGCGACCATCAGACGCGTGGCGCGCTTCCCAACCGGGTAGCCTTGAAAATCACTGAGCCAATTCACATTTCTCTCCTACCGTAGAGGAACAGAACGGACAGGCCTTACAGTGCGACAACCGACGCCCGACCCGGACACCAGCCGAAAAGAGGCTAACAATCACAATCCCGGTACACCTGGGTATTCGGTACACCTGGGTATTCACCGAAGGCACACGCAGTCGCGAGCCTGCAACGGACGTGAGGCGCCGTCCAGATCTCGGACAGCGCGTGCCCTAGCCTTCACTCACATTTGACCGGTAGTCGGATCCGCTGACACCGCGTTCCGCAGCGCATCGGTAATCGCTGCCGGCGCACCGTCCACGGCCAGCACCGCAAGCGCGACGGCCACGAAGGTCAGAAACGGACCCAGGATTGCTCGCTCGAATCCACCTCCGGCACGGATCGCAAGAAACGAAGGCAGTTTCAACTCCCACCACCGTTCACCTCTGATCGGAACGAATGGCGCCAGGAATGGCACTCCCTCCTTGGTGATCATGTCGCCGAGACAATGCACAACACAGCCGAGCGCGACCGCGACGCCCAGTCCCGTCGAGCCCACCTTGTCCGGGAACCACTGCCAGGCCAGGATCGACAGGAACGCCGAGACCGCGGTGACGATTAACCACCCCTTGTCTCGCGCCCAGTCCCCGAACAGCCCACGCAGCGCCAGACCCAGCGTCACGAACAGCGTGGCGATGATGGCGGGGCGGCCGAGCTGCCCCACAAGTGCCGAGGTCATCGCACCGATCCCGACTGCGAACAACGCGGTGTGCGTGAACGTGCGGTGGCCGCCGCGCCGGTTGGAGTCCTTGCGACCCTTGGTCACCCGGTACACACCCCTGGACAGCGCGCCGATACCCGAGGCCAGCATCTTGGAGACCGGGCCGTACGAGCGGGCGACCGTGGACTGCGTGGTGTCGAGGTCCGGGAGCAGCGCGGCCCCCGCGCACACCCCCGCGAATGCGAACGCTTCGGCAGTCGAGGTGGGGCCACCCCAGTCCTTCGGCAGCACGTCTGCGACGGCAAGACCGACGGCGGCACCGGACATTGCATGGGTAGCACCCATTACCATGGGGGACAGCACCTTTCGAGGACCAACAAGCACACCATGAATACGCGAGTGATCCGATGCTTCGATCTCGGACCCCCGCCAGACGGTAGCAACGGCCCCTGACACGCTATCTGAGCGGTCGGTTCCGACCGAACCCTGACCTGGATCGACGCCTTCGGAAACCGCCTGAAGGTGTTGTGGATCAGGGTTTGCGAGTCATTTCACGCACGCTCCGGCATCGACGGAGAAGGTGACCCCGGTGACGTACCGCGCCTCATCACTGCCGAGGAACAACACCGCATTGCTGATGTCGATCGGATCGACCCACGGTGTGGGCAGCGCGTGTTGCGCGATCACCGCTGGCATCGCCGTATCCACGGTGGGCTCGGATTCTCCGGGCGAGAACACCGAGTACGTGCCCGGATTCTGGAACATCGCGGTGTCGACACTGCCGGGATGGATGGTGTTGACCCGAATGCGGTGCGGCCCCAGTTCGTTGGCCATGGTCCGCATCAGACCGACTATTGCGTGTTTGGCGGCCACATAGTGCCCCATCATCTGCAGCCCTTTCAGCCCGCCGGTCGAACTGGTGAACAGGATGGCCCCACCGCGTCCGGCGTCGATCATGCTCGGGATCGCGACCTTGGCCGTGTTGTACACACCGGTCAGATTGACATCGATCACGTCCCGCCATTCTTCCGAGGTGAGCTCCCACGACCGTCCGAAGGTGATGATGCCGGCATTGGCGACGACGATGTCGACGTGGCCGAACTGCTCGATACCCGTATCGAAGGCCTTCTGGAGACCGGCGAGGTCACGCACATCGGCCTTGACGGCCACGATCCGCCTGCCGAGCGCCTCCACCTGCGCGACGGTCTCCTGCAGATCCTGATCGGTGGCCAGGGAGTAGTGCGCGACCGTCTCGATGTTCTCGCAGATGTCGACCGCGATGATGTCTGCACCCTCCTCCGCCAGCCGTACCGCGTGACTGCGCCCCTGCCCCCGCGCGGCACCGGTAATGAATGCGACCTTGCCCTCTACACGACCTGACATGTTCGGAAACCTCCTGACGGTGTTGTGTGGATCAGGGTTTGCGAGTCACTTCACGCACAGCCCGGCATCGACGGGGAAGGTGACCCCGGTGATGTACCGCGCCTCGTCACTGCCGAGGAACACCACGGCACTGCTGATGTCGATCGGATCGACCCACGGGATGGGCAGCGTGTTGCACGACAAGAACCCCGGAATCGCACTGTCCCGGGACGGCTCGGATTCACCGGGCGACATCCTCCCGTACATGCCCGAATTATGGATCATCGCGGTGTCGACACTGCCGGGATGGATGGAGTTCACCCGAATGTTGTACGGCCCCAGCTCGTTGGCCATGGTCCGCATCAGACCGACGACTCCGTGCTTGGCGGCCACGTAGTGCGCCATCGTCCGCAACCCCTTCAGCCCGGCGGTCGAACTGGTGAACAGGATGGACCCACCGCGTCCGATATCGATCATGCTCGGGATCGCGACCTTGGCCGTGTTGTACACGCCGGTCAGATCGACGTCGATCATGTCCTGCCACTGCTGCGCGGTGAGCTCCCACGAGCGTCCGAAGGAGATGATGCCGGCGTTGGCGACGACGATGTCGACGTGGCCGAACTGCTCGATGCCCGTATCGAAGGCCTTCTGGAGACCGGCGAGGTCGCGCACATCGGCCTTGACGGCCACGACTCGCCGGCCGAGCGCCTCCACCTGCGCGACGGTCTCCTGCAGATCCTGATCGGTGGCCAGAGAGTAATGCGTGACCGTGTCGATGTTCCCGCAGATGTCGACCGCAATGACGTCTGCACCCTCCTCCGCCAGCCGTACCGCGTGACTGCGCCCCTGCCCCCGCGCGGCACCGGTAACGAACGCGATCTTGCCCTCTACACGACCTGACATGTTCGCAAGACCTCCTGGCGGTGTTGTGTGGATCAGGGTTTGCGAGTCACTTCACGCCCAGCCCGGCGTCGACGGGGAAGGTGACCCCGGTGACGTACCGCGCCTCGTCACTGCCGAGGAACAGCACGGCATTACTGATGTCGGTCGGGTCGGCCCACGGGATGGGCAGCGTGTTGTACGACATGAACCCCGGAATAGCCGTGTCCTCGGACGGCTCGGATTCATTGGGCGACATCTTCGCGTACATGCCCGGATTTTGGATCATCAAGGTGTCGGTACTACCGGGATGGATCGTGTTCACCCGAATGCAGTACGGCCCCAGTTCGTTGGCCATGGTCCGCATCAGACCGACTATCGCGTGTTTGGCGGCCGCATAGTGCCCGGCTCCTGGCATCCCCTTGAGCCCGGCGGTCGAACTGGTGAACAGGATGGACCCACCGCGTCCGATATCGATCATGCTCGGGATCGCGACCTTGGCCGTGTTGTACACGCCGGTCAGATTGACGTCGATCATGTCCTGCCACTGCTGCGCGGTGAGCTCCCACGAGCGTCCGAAGGAGATGATGCCGGCGTTGGCGACGACGATGTCGACGTGGCCGAACTGCTCGATGCCCGTATCGAAGGCCTTCTGGAGACCGGCGAGGTCGCGCACATCGGCCTTGACGGCCACGACTCGCCGGCCGAGCGCCTCCACCTGCGCGACGGTCTCCTGCAGCTCCTGATCGGTAGCAAGAGGATAGAACGGCGTAACCGTTTCGATGTTCTCGCAGATGTCGACCGCGATGACGTGCGCACCCTCCTCCGCGAGCCGTAGTGCGTGACTGCGCCCCTGCCCCCGCGCGGCACCGGTAACGAACGCGACCTTGCCCTCTACACGACCTGACATGTTCAGAAAACCTCCTGAAGATGTTGTGGATCAGTGGGAAGCAGCGCCGCGCGCCGAGCGGGGGCCCACGTTGTCATCCACCCCCAGAACGGGTTTGCGGGTCATTTCACCAACGCTCCGGCATCGACGGGGAAGGTGACCCCGGTGACGTACCGCGTTTCGTCACTGCCGAGGAACAGCACGGCATTACTGATGTCGGTCGGGTCGACCCACGGCACGGGCAGCGTGTTGAGCGACATGAACCCCGGCATCGCCGTGTCCTCGGACGGCTCGGATTCGCTGGACATTGTCGCGTACATGTCCGGATTCCGGATCATGCAGGTGTCGACACAGGTGGGGTGGATGGTGTTCACCCGAATGTTGTACGGCCCCAGCTCGTTGGCCATGGTCCGCATCAGGCCGACTATTGCGTGTTTGGCGGCCACGTAGTGCCCGGACCCCTGGATCCCCTTGAACCCTGCGGTCGAACTGGTGAACAGGATGGACCCACCCCGTCCGGCGTCGATCATGCTCGGGATCGCGACCTTGGCCGTGTTGTACACACCGGTCAGATCGACGTCGATCACGTCCTGCCACTGCTGCGCGGTGAGCTCCCACGACCGCCCGTAGGTGATGATGCCTGCGTTGGCGACGACGATGTCGACGCGGCCGAACTGCTCGATCCCCGCATCGAAGGCCTTCTGGAGACTGGCGAGGTCGCGCACATCGGCCTTGACGGCCACGATCCGCCTGCCGAGCGCCTCCACCTGCGCGACGGTCTCCTGAAACTCCTGATCGGTGGCCAGGGAGTACGACGTGACCGTGTCGATGTTCTCGCAGATGTCGACCGCAATGATGTCCGCTCCCTCCTCCGCCAACCGCACTGCGTGACTACGCCCCTGCCCCCGCGCGGCACCGGTAATGAACGCGACCTTGCCCTCCACACGACCTGACATGTTCGCAAAACCTCCTGAAGATGTTGTGTGGGCCAGGGCTTGCGAGTCACTTCACACACGCTCCAGCATCGACGGGGAAGGTGACCCCGGTGACGTACCGCGTCTCGTCACTGCCGAGGAACAGCACGGCATTGCTGACATCGGCCGGGTCGACCCACGGCACGGGCAGCGTGTTGAGCGACATGAACCCCGGCATCGCCGTGTCCTCAGACGGCTCGGATTCGCCGGCCGAGAAGATCGAGTACGCGCCCGGATTGTGGATCATGAGGGTGTCGACGTTGGTGGGGTGGATGGTGTTCACCCGAATGTTGTACGGCCCCAGCTCGTTGGCCATGGTTCGCATCAGACCGACAATTGCGTGTTTGGCGGCTACGTAGTGCCCTGCCCCTTGCAACCCTTTCAGCCCGGCCATCGAACTGGTGAACAGGATGGACCCACCCCGTCCGGCGTCGATCATGCTCGGGATCGCGACCTTGGCCGTGTTGTACACACCGGTCAGATCGACGTCGATCACGTCCTGCCACTGCTGCGCGGTGAGCTCCCACGACCGCCCGTAGGTGATGATGCCTGCGTTGGCGACGACGATGTCGACGCGGCCGAACTGCTCGATCCCCGCATCGAAGGCCTTCTGGAGACTGGCGAGGTCGCGCACATCGGCCTTGACGGCCACGATCCGCCTGCCGAGCGCCTCCACCTGCGCGACGGTCTCCTGAAACTCCTGATCGGTGGCCAGGGAGTACGACGTGACCGTGTCGATGTTCTCGCAGATGTCGACCGCAATGATGTCCGCTCCCTCCTCCGCCAACCGCACTGCGTGACTACGCCCCTGCCCCCGCGCGGCACCGGTAATGAATGCGACCTTGCCCTCTACACGACCTGACATGTTCGCAAAACCTCCTGAAGGTGTTGTGCGGATCAGAGTGGAAGCACGGCGCGCACCCAGCAGAGATCCTCGTTGTCGTCCACCCCCAGAACGAGCGTGCCGGTTATTTCATGCACGCTCCGGCATCGACGGGGAAGGTGACCCCGGTGACGTACCGCGCCTCGTCACTGCCGAGGAACAGCACGGCAATGCTGATATCGGTCGGCTCGGCCCACGGCACGGGCAACATGCTGTGCGACATCAACCCCGGCATCGCCGTGGCCATGGTGGGCTCGGACCCGTGGCGGAGAAGTCTGGAGCATGGGGATGTCGTGCCGTCCGGTCATCAAACGCTGAAGCGAACCGGCGTCGAGGTTCTGATCCGAGAGTTTCGACAGAGCGTGAGACCAATTGGCGTCGTCGGTATGAGCACCATGTTCTACGTCATCCTCGCCACGATCCGAACGTCGAAGCCCCAACTCACGACAATAGCAACGGATTTTGGGGCGTCAACGTGCGTAGAGGACCTCACTTAATTGTTCGCCACGGCTGAAGCCGGGAGCTTCAGCTCGGACTGCACCTCGAGAACCTGTCCGCGACCATTCACTGTTCTTGCCCGCGTCGGTGAGGAGCTTCGATAGCCTCCCGAAGGTCGGCCTGTTCCCCGACTTCTGTTGGTGGACGGCTTCGTTTCACAAGAACCGGCAACGGTGCCATTCGTCGAGCAGTGCGCGCTCGGCTTGCACGCCGGGGCGCAGCCGATACGGGTAGCGCACCACCTCTGTATCCGCGACTGTATCCACGACCGGAAATCCAACCGACACCAGAGACTCGAGAAGGAGTAGCCAGTGCCGAACGCAGCACCCGACCGCCCTTACCTCCCCACGGCTGAAGCCGGGGGCTTCTCGGGCGGCGTTCGATGACGGCCACGACCGCCTCCACATCCGCGGCCGCCCGACTGAGCTCCGCGACGATTCGCGGCTACGCCCTGGGGTCGGTCGGTACCGGTGGCTTCGCGACCCTGCCCGGCTTGGTGCTGGCCTACTACCTCACCGACACCCTCGGTGTCGCGGCCGCAGCGGCGACCGTCGTGGTGTTCCTCCCCAAGGTCCTGGACGTGGTGCTCAATCCCCTGATCGGGTCGTGGAGCGACGCATCGGCCCATAGGACCGGCAGCCGACGGCGGTTCCTCGTGGTCGGCGCGGCCTTGCTGCCGATCTTCTTCGCCCTCACCTTCGCCGTGCCCGACGGCCTCGGTACCGCGGCGGGCGCGGTGTGGGTGGCGGTCGCGTTCATCGCCTCCGCGATGGCGTTCAGCTTCTTCCAGGTGCCGTACATCGCGCTGCCGGCCGAACTGACCCACGACTACCACGAGCGGTCCCGCCTGATGGCTTGGCGCGTGGCAGTCCTCGGGGTCGCGATCCTGCTGTTCGGTGCGGGCGGACCCGAACTGCGTGAACTCGGCGGTGGCGGACGTTGGGGCTATCTCGTGATGGGCGTCGTCGCGGGGATCGTCCTCGGCCTCGGTATGTTCGCGGCCTCACGGGTTGCGCCCTCCCGTCCGGCGAGCACGGCCGTCGTCGGTGGGGGCGTGCCGTTCGCGGCTTCTCTGCGCGTCGTCCGGTCCAGCGGCCCTTTCCGGGTGTTGTTGGGCGCGTTCGCACTCCAGGCGCTCGCGACGGGGACGATGCTCGCCGGAGCACAGTACGTCGCAACGTATGTGCTCGGCGATGAGCGGTCGGTGTCGATCCTGTTCGCGGCGCTGGTCGGGCCGGCGGTCGCGGTGATGCCGCTGTGGTCCAAGAGCGTTCGGGCTTGGGGCAAGCGCCGGGCGTACCTGCTGGCATCGACGCTCTTCCTCGCCGCGGCCGTCGCGCTGCTGGGCCTGATGACCGGCGGCGGGTGGTGGGTGTACGCGGTGGTGGCCCTGGCCGGTGTCGGATATGCCGGCATGCAGATGCTGCCGATGTCGATGCTGCCGGACGTCATCAGTGATCACGAGCGCTCCGAGTCCGGCACCGCCCGCGCCGGGGCGTTCAGCGGGGTGTGGACGGCTGTCGAAACCGTCGGTCTCGCTCTCGGTCCCGCCCTGGTGCTCGCGATACTTGCCGTCACCGGGTTCGTCTCCTCCACCGGCGATGAAGACGTGGTCCAGTCCGATACCGCCCTCGACGGTATCGTCCTCGCCTTCTCTGTGGCCCCCGCGATCCTCACCGCCCTCAGCATCGTCGTACTCCTGCGCTACCGACTCGCCGCCGAGGACGCTCACGCACAGAACGGAAACCACCGATGAAGTTCGAGCTCGATCCCACCGAAATCCTCTCCCGCCTGGACGGGCTGCGCGCATCGGATGCCCCGACGTCGGGCGGCCGGCTGCTGTCGTACGTCTACGACTCCGGCATTGCCGAACTGTCCGACCTAGCGGGTTCTGCCGCACTCCGGGCGCAACCACTGAACGGGTTGGATCCCACCACTTTTCCGTCGATTGCGGCGATGGAGCGCGATCTTGTGGCACTCGGTCGCGACGTGCTCGCCGGCGGCGACCCGGACGTTATCGGCAGCGTCACCAGTGGCGGCACCGAAAGTTGCATGCTCGCCGTGAAATCCGCGCGCGACACCTGGCGAGCCCGTACCGGTGCCGAGCACCGCCCGACACTGCTGATCGGGTCGACCGCCCATGCCGCGTTCCACAAAGCGGCGTACCACCTCGATCTACGCCTGAAAGTGCTGCCGGTCGATCCCATCACCGCGCGGCTGCGCCCGGACGACGTCGCCGCGGACCTGTCCCCCGACGTCGCGCTCGTGGTCGCGAGCGCCCCGTCGTATCCGCACGGCGCGCTCGACCCGATCGCCGAGATCGCGGCCGTTTGTGCGGCACGCGAGGTCGCGTTGCACGTCGACGGCTGCATCGGCGGCTGGGTGCTGCCGTGGTGGCCGGACTCGGAGAACCGTCGTTGGGATCTGACGGTGCCGGGGGTGTCGAGCCTGTCCGTGGACCTGCACAAGTACGGCTACGCCCCCAAGGGCGTCTCGCTGCTGCTCTTTCGCGACCGTGACCGGCACCGAACGCACTGGTTCGCGACCACCCGCTGGCCCGGCTACGCGGTGGTCAACCCCACCCTGCTCGGATCCCGCAGCGCGATGCCGATCGCGGCCGGCTGGGCGGTTGCACAGGCGTTGGGCCAGAAAGGTTTCCGGGACTTGGTGGCTCCGATGGTTCGCGCGACGGGCAGGATCCGAGAGGCGTTCGACCGGATCGAGGGGCTGAGGGTTGTCGGCGACCCGGTCGGCCCCCTGCTGGCCGTTGCTGCGGACGAGCAGGTGCCCGCCGAACGCCGCGTGGATCCGCACCGCTGGTCCGACGCCGCCGGGGACGACGGTTGGGCGTTGCAGCCGCAGCCGCGCCACGTCCAGTCCGACGGAACAGTGCTGCCCCGCACTACCCATTTGACGATCACACCGGTCACCGAGGCCGTCGTCGACGACCTGGTGGCCTCGTTGACCAAGGCTGCCGACCGCACCCGCGGCGTCGCCGGCGCGAGCGCACCGACCGAGTTCGTCGCAGCAGCGGCAAACATCGACCCCGCGAATCTCACCAGTGAGATCAGCGCGGGTGTCCTCGCCCTGGCGGGGCTCGACCCCAAGGTCGGGCTCGACGGGCCAAAGGCCGACATCCTCGCACTGGTCGAGGAGCTGCCGGCCCCGGTCGCCGAACGGCTGCTGATCGAGTTCCTCGCGCGTTTCCTCGAGCCCTGAACCCGACCAACTCGCGTCGAACGTCGGCTCGGATGTTCGCAACGTCCGGATCGTCACCTCATCGGCTGTTCAGTCGAGACACCCGTCAGCCGACACCCGTCGCCTTCTCCCGTGCCGAGGGCGCATGATGGAAAGAGGCGTCCACTACCGGGGAGGCGGTGATGCGGTGATGGACACTTTGCTTCTGTGGGTGGCAGCGACTCTCGTCTACTGGTGGGGTCTGCTTCCCTGACGATCAATGAAAGACCGGGGACCCGTCCGGACACGATCCGCAGCGGGCCCTCAGTGGTTGGTTGACTACTTCAACCCAGTGCGCGCATCTTCCTGACTTCTTACCGAGTTCGGCGTCCATGTTCCTCCAGCCCATGTTCCTCCAGCCCATGTTCCTCCGGTAGGAAGTTCTCCGGGTTGCGGTTGAGCGTCCACTGGCGTCCGGCGTAGCCGTCACGGCGCCGATTGGCACACACTGGCCATGTGGCACAGACGGGCACCGGACGCCCGTGCCCGTGGCTCCCCCGACCCCGAAAGTGCAGGACCATGCCCCGTACCTACCTTGTCACCGGTAGCGCCTCCGGGGTCGGTGCCGCGGCCGCCGAACTGCTGGTCAATCAGAGCGCTCACGTGATCGGCGCCGACCTGCGCGACGCCGACATCACCGCCGACCTCGGCGCCGGGCAGGGCCGGGCCGCGCTCGTCGCGCAGGCGCGTGAACACAGCGGCGGACACCTCGACGGCGTCGTTGCGTGCGCCGGTGTAGCGCTGTTCGATCCCCTCACGATCAAGGTCAACTATTTCGGCACCGTGGCCACTCTGGAGGGCCTGCGTTCGCTACTCGCGGCCGGCACGGATCCGCGTGCCGTGGTGATCTCGGCGGCCGCGTCACTGCACCCGGCGGATCCGGCGATCGTCGACGCCGCGCTCGACGGCGACGAGGACGCGGCCGTGGAGGCGGCCCGCACGGCAGTGACGCAGGGCGACGGCGCTCAGGTGTATTCGTCTTCGAGAGCGGCGATCGCACGTTGGGTCCACCGCACCGCCGTCACACCCGAGTGGGCGGGCGCCGGTATCCGGCTGAATGCGATCGCTCCCGGAATGCTGGTAGCGCCGATGATCGACGCCCTGCTGGATACCGAGGTGGGACGAAAAGCGATCGACGACTGCATCCCGTCGGCACTGCGCGGCCGTGTCCGGCCCGAGCAGGTCGCGCCCCTGTTGGCGTGGCTCATCTCCCCCGAGAACTCCCACGTGACCGGCCGCGTCATCGCGGTCGACGACGGCGCCGACGTGGCCGAGCGCGACAGCCGGTAGGCCGGCGAGTCACTCTGCCACGACGCGGTATCCGAGCATCATGTCGTGGTCCTCGTGGTCGAGCATGTGGCAGTGCCACACGTAGCCCTGCAGCGGAGGGGGCAGCGCCGGTGGTGATGGCGCGGCCGCGCCGGCGGCGAAGGTCGCGTCCGGGTCGAAGCCCAGCTGGTCTGCGGTCGGGAACACCACGACGATCCTGGTGACGGTCCCCGGATTCGTCACGACGGTGTCCTTCGGCCCGGCTTCCCACGGTTCCGGCGGCACCACCGGGGACGTGACGAACTCGTCGACCGGCGGCGCCCACCTGGTACCGACAGGTGGGGGCGGATGCCGCCGTGTGTAGCTGGGCACATCGATCGTCTGGCGCCCGAGGATTCGAAAGTTGACCAGGTGCAGGTGGATCGGATGGGGCTCGGGCGTGATGTTGACGATGTTCCACTGCTCGACGGTGCCCTGCCGCGGCATCTCGATGTCGGTGTCCCCGAACAACAGGTTGTTCAGTGACATGAGTACCCCACCGGTGGACGGGTCGGGCAACTGCATCACGCTGACGGTCCGCTGCACCTGGGGTGTCGCGATGGGCGCGAGATCGGCGGGACGGCCGCGTCCACCGCGGAGGATCTCCGGCACCGTACCCGAGACGCCGCGGCCACCGGCCGCCCGGAATCGGCAGAACAGCGGCATCGCCCCCGCCCCACGCTGCAACGCTCCCAGCGGCGGCGGCTCGTCGTTGCGCAACTCCACCGTCGAACCCGGTTCGAGCGCACCGAAATCGACCAATAGATCGACACGTTCGCCGGGAGCCAGCCTTACCCGCGTGGCCGGAACCGGTGCCGGCAGCATTCCACTCTCCATTCCCAGGATCCAGAACCGCATCCCATTGCCGAAGAACAGATTCCACACGCTGAACGACGCGGCGTTGAGCACGCGCAGGCGGTACATTCCCCTAGCCACCTCGAGATCCGGCCAGATCTTGCCGTTCACCACCCCGACGTCACCAGGCGTTCCCGCGTCCCACCGTCCCTGGGGCACGAGCGGGGTCGCCCGGATGCTCTGGTGCCCGTTCGCGGTGAAGCGCTTCTCCTGCAGCACGAGCGACACCTCGAACTCGCCCGACGGCAATCCCCACGGGTTCGCGGCTGTGCCCGTGTCGAATTCGTCGCGCAACAGATACAGGCCGGCGAGTCCGGCGTAGACGTTGAGGCGGGTGATCCCCATCGCGTGATCGTGGTACCAGAACTGGGTGGCCTCGTGGACGTTCGGGTACCGGTGTACATGCCCCTGCCCGGGGCGCTGCAGGAAGGCCGGGTGTCCGTCGTGCTCCGGCGGTGTCACCGCACCATGCAGATGCATCGACGTCGGCACCGCTGTCCGGTCCTGTTCGGTGACGCCGTGCAGGGAGGTGTCGAAGTCGCCCGCGAGGGGGTGCACTCCGATCTCGTTGCGGTACGCGACGGTCAGTGGGTCGCCGCTGTGCGCCTCGATCGTCGGGCCGAGATAGTCCATGCCGCCGTACGCCAAGGTCGGCGAGGGATCCAGGTCCCGGTGAAACCGGTGCACGGTGCTGGCGGCGCGTAGCTCGAGTTCCGATCCGGTGATCACAGGCAAGAGGGGTAGCTCATCCACGAACGGCTCCAGTCTCGGTGACGCGAAGAGCAGCGGGCTCGAGGGGTCGATACTGCCGAAGTCGCCGAGGTCCTGTGCACCCACTGTGGCCGACTTCGCGGCACCGAGCCCTACCGCCCCGGCGGTCCACGCGAGTCCGCGATTGAAGGTGCGCCTCGAGATCCCTCCGCTCATGTCACTCGTACTCCCTGTGGTCGACCTGGGCACGCGCGCACACGACGCTACGCTGTAACTGCTTGCTGCCCTGGCGCTTTGGAGGAATCTATCCGGATGTGCCGGGAGGTTCCGGGTGAGCCGGACGAATCGTCATCGTCGGTCGATGTGCCACCAGCAGCCACACCGGGATCATCGCGACGGCCAGCGCGGGTAGCAGCGCGACCGAACCGACCACGGCCGCCGGGAGGAAGAGGCCGAGCCAGCCACTGCGGGCCGCGACCGTGACGGCTCCGAGCACGGCCGATGCGACCGCAACGGGCCCGGGGAGTGCAGGCACCACGGCATGCGCGAACACGCCGACTTGAACGCCGATGACGGCGGCGGAGACGACACGTCCTCCGCGGAATCCGCTCGCCGCCGCTACCGCGTAGGCCGCCAAGCTGCACCCACCCAGCAACATCAACCGCGCCACGCTAGTGCCTGACGCCTCGGTGACGGCGGACTCCATGGCCTCGACGTCCTTGAACATGGTTTGTGGGCCGCCCAGGGCACCGAGCACTCCCAACACGACACCACCGATCCCGGTCATGAGGACAGGATTGTTGATCCGGTGGAAGATCCCGTGCAGCCACCGGTACACGTAGACCACACCGAGCAGCAACACGGCCGTTCCGGTCGCCACGACGGCGGCGCCGAGCACGTCACCGATCGACGGCCACGAGTGCCGAGGAACATCGACCGACAACGTGCGGCGGACCAGGACCTGCATCACGAGCGTGCCGACACCCGCCGCAACGAAGGGCGCGAAGAGTGCGTCCCACACATTTCCGCGCACGGGACGCCCGGTGAGTTCGTGGTACACGAGCGGAGCGGCCACAGGCGTCCCGAACTGGACCCCGATGGTCGCTGCAGTGGACAGAGCGATGATCCTTTCGGACGCCAGATCCGGCCGCACGCGTGCGAAGATCCACAGCGCCAGCGCCGAGTTCGCTGAGATCAGGACATTCTCCGGGCTCAGACTGACGCCGGCGCCGAGCGCGAGAATGAGCACGAGCAGCAGGCTTGGCAACGCCCGGAGGGGCGGCGGCGGCCCAATCAAACCCGCGGTCGCGGAGTCGCGGCCACCATGACCCGGCACCAACCACACCACCGTCCCGACCGCGATCCCGCTGACCGTGAGCACGCCGAAGATCCATGCTCGAGAGTCGGGTGCGAACCCGAGTGCCTCCGGTACTCGGACGTACAGCACATCGGTGACGCCACGCACCGTGAGGAAAACGAAGAGGGGAACCACCGCGCAACCGAGACCGAGGACCAGCGCGAGGGCGGCGTCGCGCGCGATCACTCGCGTCGGCGGATGTTCGATACCGTCCAACGGTGCCTCCGGCGTTGTCGACGGCGCGGCGTGTGCGCACTGACACCGTACTGCCCCGGATCGACCCGGACGAGCGCATCCGAACCGCCCACCGGACAGGCCTGCCCGATCTACCCAGTCACACCGGACACCAAAACGGGCCAGCTGGTTCTGTATGAACAGAAGTTCCCGATTTAGTCACAGCTGAACCATCGACCAGTAAACGTCGTTACTGTAACGTGACCCGATGTCCGACCATTCCATTTCGCCCGGGTTCGCTTGGTGAAGCTCGACTGACCAGCGTCGATGGCGGACACGTGATCTTCGTCTCGCACCTGCAAACAACCGGATCACTTTCCGGTGGTTCTTGATTGAAAGGGGATGCATGTGAAGTTACGTAAACGGAAGGCCCTTACTCGCGTGGTAGGTGGTGCCGCGACCGTCGCCTTGGCGGCGCTCGCGGCACCAAGTCTCGCGTCCGCCCAAACTATCCCGCTTGAAGCTCCTAACGTCACGACCTCCGTGCAGGAGACCGTGCTGACGGCCACCGTCGCCAACCCGAACACCGATCCCACCGCCACCTGCGGCGCCTTCGCACTCGAGAGCGCCAAGCTGCCCGACTTCCAGGCCGACCCGACCAAGATCGACGAGCCCGGATTCCTGACCTGGCGCACCGACGCAGCCGAGCGCGTAGCCGCCGGAGCCGAGGGCACCTTCACCGTCGACCTCGCCGCCGGTGAGTACGCCGTTGTCGGCGAATGCGTTTCGGACGGCAACCCGACCCTGTTCGGCACCGAGCAACTGGTCACCAGCTCCCACACCCTCGAAGCCCCGACCCTCACCACCGCCGTCGAGAACACCGTGCTGACGGCCACCGTCGCCAACACCAACGTCGACCCGACCGCCACCTGCGGCATCATCGTCCTCGAGAGCGCCAAGCTGCCCGACTTCCAGGCCGACCCGACCAAGATCGACGAGCCCGGATTCCTGACCTTCCGGACCGACGCAGCCGAGCGCGTGGCCGCCGGAGCCGAGGGCACCTTCACCGTCGACCTCGCCGCCGGTGAGTACGCCGTTGTCGGCGAATGCGTTTCGGACGGCAACCCGACCCTGTTCGGCACCGAGCAACTGGTCACCAGCTCCCACACCCTCGAAGCCCCGACCCTCACCACCGCCGTCGAGAACACCGTGCTGACGGCCACCGTCGCCAACACCAACGTCGACCCGACCGCCACCTGCGGCATCATCGTCCTCGAGAGCGCCAAGCTGCCCGACTTCCAGGCCGACCCGACCAAGATCGACGAGCCCGGATTCCTGACCTTCCGGACCGACGCAGCCGAGCGCGTGGCCGCCGGAGCCGAGGGCACCTTCACCGTCGACCTCGCCGCCGGTGAGTACGCCGTTGTCGGCGAATGCGTTTCGGACGGCAACCCGACCCTGTTCGGCACCGAGGAACTGGTCACGGCGACCAACGCATTGGCAGGCCCGACCGTCACGACCGGCGTCGAGGCCGGCACCTTGACCATCACCATCGTGAACCAGAACATCGATCCCTCCAGCACTTGCAGCGTATTCGTTCTCGAAAACGCCAAGATCACCCAACTCATGGACGATCCGACCAAGATCGACGAGGAGGGATTCCTGACCTGGCGGAGCCCCGAAACCGAACGAGTGGGCCCGGGAACCGCGAATGCCTACACCGTGGAGCTCGAAGACGGCCCATACATCGTCATGGGCGAGTGCATTTCGGATGCCAACCCGACCCCAGTGTTCGGCACGCAGCAACTGGTCACGGTCGGTGAAAACGCGCTCGGCAGCCTGGGCGACCTGGATCTCGGCGACCTGATTCCCGACAACCCGGATGACAACCCGAATCCCGACAACCCGGATCCCGGCGGCCCGGATCAGGATGCGCTCGCCGGCAGCGTCCAGAAGCTGGTGGACGCGATCGACGTCGACGTGATCGCCGAGTTGCTGGCCGACTTGCTGGGAGGCATGGGAGGCGAGTGATCGCAGGTCACGTAATCTGAACAGCTAACTTCCGACGCGGCGCCGACACCCACACGGGTGTCGGCGCCGCCCCGTTTGTGCCGCTTGTCAGGCGTCTCGATACGGTTCGGTCGACTACTGGTCAGTCGACGTCGAGGCGACGGAAGGCGATCACGGCTCCGCACGACAACACGACGGCGATGCCGATGAGGACTACGAACGAGGAGAAGGACACACCGTCGATGAGTTGGTTGTTGCCGACCGCGTAGTAGAACGGGGAGACGAGCCGTGCGGGACGGATCCAGCTCACGACGGGTGCCAGCGAGTTGACCAGGTACGCGGCTGCGGCCACCATCGCCGTGATGCCGAGCGCGGTCGCGCGACTGCCGGTGAGGGCGCCGATCAGCAGGGCTAGCGCTCCGAATCCGATGCCCAGCAACAGCACCGCGATCGTGACACCGATAAGCGCGCCCGTGTCGACCTGCAGATCGAATCCGCGCCCCGCGAACACGACGATGGCGGCCACCGCCGAGACCGGCACAGCCACGAGGCACATCGCGACGACCTTCTGGAGCGCGATCCGGTTCCGGGTCAGCGGCAGCGTCACGACCAAGCCGAGGGTGCCCTCCTCGTTCTGGCCTGCAATGCACCCCGCGCCGTAGCCGATGGTGATCAACAGGACGATCAATGGGAGGAAGTTCGCGTACAGATTCGCATTCAACCACCCTGAAGACGACGACAATGGCTCAGTAATGCCGAAAAGTGCTGCAAGAGTAGCATTTTCCGACGTGAATTGGTCGAGACCCGTCTCGTTCCGGAATGCCGGATACAGCGCGACGATGACGAAGGCGTAGACGCCTATACCCAGTGAGTACCCCACGAGCGAGCGGCGGCGCAGCAGGAGGTCGAGCCTGACGAGGCCAGCCGTCATCGGACACCTCCCGGGTCGGCGTCTCCGCGGTAGTAGCTGAGGAACAGTTCGTCGAGGTCTGCGCGTCGAGCCGTGATGTCCACTGCGCCCTCGTCGGCCGCCGTCCGTAGCAGTGGCGCAATCGGTCCCGTGACTGACAGGGTGATCTGCTCACCGTCGCGAGATCGCACCTGGACGCCGTCGAGACGGGCGAAAGCTTCCTGGGGAGCCTTGCGATCGAATCGGAGTGTGATCGAACGTGGCGAACTCTTGCGCAGAGAGTCGACGGTCGAGGTGACCACGACACGTCCCTCTCGCAGGATGCACACCCGCTCGACGAGTCTCTGGACCTCGTCGAGGTCGTGTGACGAGAGCAGAATCGTCCGCCCGTCGGCGACCGTTTCGCGCACTAGATCGGCGAACTCGTCCTGCATGAGCGGGTCGAGCCCACCCGTCGGCTCGTCGAGCACCAAGAGATCGGGTCGATGCATGAACGCCATCACGAGACCGATCTTCTGCCTGTTCCCCTTCGACAGCGCGTGTGCCGGCCTGTCGAGTTCGGCGCCGAAGCGGTCTACGAGTTCGTCCCGGTACCTTCGATCGGTCAACCCTCGAATACGGGCGAAGCGGTCGAGGAGCTGCGCACCGGTGAGCCTGGGATGCAACGCCAATTCCCCGGGCAGGTAGCCCACCCGCCGGAGAATACGCGACGCTTCACGACGAGGGTCGAGGCCGAAGACCCGCACCCGCCCCGACGTCGGACGATACAGGCCGAGCAGAATCCTGATCGTCGTGGACTTCCCGGCACCGTTCGGCCCGAGGAAGCCGAACACCTCACCCGCATCGATGTCGAAGTCGACATCGATGATTCCCCGCCGAGAGCCGAACCGTCGGGTGAGGTTCTCAACGCTGACGAGCGACGCCGCTGAGGAGGTCACTCTCGGATGATAGTTTCCCGCACCCCAACTCGTCCGGTTAACCGCGCCGCGCGAGGTACGGCGGGCGAGTCGCTCCGGCGGCGAACGGCTGTCCGAGCCGGTTCTCCACGCTGTTGAACACGACGAAGATGTTCGCCCGGGGAATCGGCGTGATGTTGCCGCCGGACGCATGCATGACATTGCTGTCGAACATCGTCATCGAACCGACAGGTCCCGTGAGCATGTCGATCCCGAAAGAGTTCCACAGCTCGGTGACCACGTCCTGCGACGGCACCCCGATCTGTGGCGTGGTCGTCACAAGGGACCGCCGATGGTAATTCACCGGAGTCTTGCCTGCGCACTGCACGAACAAGCGCTGACTACCAGGAATGATCATCAGTGGGCCGTTGTACGCCTCGTTGCGCGTCAACGCGATTGATGCACTCACGGCCCGTGGGATCGGCATTCCGTCTTCGGCGTGCCAGGTCTCGAAATCGGAGTGCCAGTAGAACGCACCGCCCTGGAAGCCGGGCTTGTAGTTCAGCCGGCTCTGGTGAACGTAGACCTCCGAACCGAGGATCTCCCGAGCGAGTTCTTCCGCACCCGACTCCGAGATGGCTTCCCGCACAACGGTACTGAGGAGATCGATGTCGAAGATCGACCGCACGGCGGTCTTGTGCTCCTCGCGGATGATCCGCTCATCGCCCTCGAGCCGAGGATCCTCTTGGACCCGCTCGATCTCGGCGAGGCATGCCTCAACCGTCGCCGAAGAGATAACACCGTAGCGCTGTAGGTAACCCCGCTCGGCAAAACCCTCGAGTTCGGGCGTCGATGGAAGACCCCACACACACGGGTCCATCCGGTCCCGGATCTCGGGCTCCCCCTCCACACGGGTCGCGTACTGATCGATCCCGGCTCTCATCAACCGCAACTTTAGCACTCCCGAATGTGTCAGAGATACTGTCCGAGGAGTCACGCCTCAGTCGACGCCGCGACGATTCACGCAGTCAGTAGCGGGTACACACCGTTCTCGTCGTGGACCTCTTTGCCGGTCACCGGCGGGTTGAACACACACAGCATTCTCATCTGCGTCCGCGGCTCCAAACGATGCCGTTCGTTCCCGTCCAACAGGTACATCGACCCGGGACCGAGCTCGTACACCTGCCCCGTCTCGAGGTCGGTGAGCGTCCCCTCACCCTCGACGAGCCACACCGCCTCGACATGGTGCGCGTAGTGGAACTCGTTGACGGTTCCGGCGGTAATGGTGGTCTCGTGGAACGAGAATCCGGCTCCGTCGGCGGCGAGCACGATTCGCTTGCTTCGCCAGTTTCCGTTCGGGCTGGTTACGTCGCGGTCGGTGTCCGTGATCTCGTCGGTCGTTCGGACGATCATGCGTCTCAGGCCTCCTGTCCAGCGCATACGGTAATGGTCGCATCGACCAGGATGCCCAGGCCGTGCTGTAGTTCATCTTCGGCGATGGTGAGGGGAGGAAGCAATTTCACCACTTCGTCCTGTGGACCTGCAGTCTCGATGAGCAATCCGTGCTCGAAGGCGTACTGGGCCACCTTGCCGGCCTGTGACGCGTCGTCGAAGACCAGACCACGCACGAGGCCCCGGCCGCGAGTCGACAGCCCACGGAAGCGGCTCGACAGCTCGTCGAATGCGCGGTGCAGCATCTCACCCTTGGCCAGCACCGCCCTCTCGAGGCGGTCGTCCGACCAGTACTGCTCGAGCGCCGCCTGAGCCGTGACGAAAGCCGGGTTGTGACCGCGGAACGTTCCGTTGTGTTCACCGGGAGACCAGACATCGAGTTCCGGCTTGAAGAGCGTGAGCGCCAACGGGAGTCCGTACCCACTGATCGACTTCGACACCGTGACGATGTCGGGTTCGATCCCTGCGATCTCGAAGGAGAAGAACGGTCCGGTGCGGCCGCAACCCATCTGGACGTCGTCGACGATGAGCAGGATGTCGCGCTCCTTGCACAGATCTGCAAGCGCACGAAGCCATTCCGGCCGAGCCACGTTCACGCCACCCTCGCCCTGGACCGTCTCGACGATCACCGCTGCGGGTCGGTTCAGTCCTGATCCAGCGTCATCCAGCAGGCGCGAGAACCACCCGAAATCCTCGGTGCTGCCGTCGAGATAGTTGTCGAACGGCATGGGAGTCGCGTGGACGAGGGGGATGCCGGCCCCGGCGCGCTTCATCGCGTTTCCGGTGACCGACAGCGAGCCGAGCGTCATGCCGTGGAAGGCGTTGGTGAAACTGACGATCGCCGAACGACCGGTCACCTTGCGCGCCAGTTTGAGCGCCGACTCGACCGCGTTGGTTCCGGTCGGCCCGGGAAACTGCACCTTGTACGGGAGCCCGCGCGGTCGCAGGATCGTGTCCTCGAACGTCTCGAGCAGGCGGCGTTTGGCGGTGGTGGACATGTCGAGGCTGTGGGTGATGCCGTCGCCCTCGAGATACGACAGTAGGGCACGCTTGAGAATCGGATTGTTGTGTCCGTAGTTGAGCGCACCGGCACCAGCGAAGAAGTCAAGGTACTCACGACCGTTCTCGTCCACTATCCAGGACCCGCGAGCCTTGTCGAAGACGGTCGGCCAGTTCCTGCAGTAGCTCCGGACCTCCGACTCGAGAGTCTCGAAGATCGAAGTGTCAGGGAGGGTCGTAGTAGTCATGAGAGTCCAATCCGGGGGAAGGGTCCGATGGTGTAGAGCTCTTCGGCAGCGTGCCCGTCCGGGAAGTCCTCGGATTCGAACAGCGAACTCCTGCCGATGTCGGCGCCGCGGCTGCGGGCCAGAGCCGAGAACATCGCGATCGACCCCGCGTTGTCACGCGTGATGGTCGTCTCGAGCATGGTGATCGAGCGCCCGCGCAGCCGGTCGACGAGTCCGCCGAGCATGGCCACGCCGATGCCGCGGCCGCGGTACTCGGCGTCTACTGCTACCTGCCAGACGAACAAGGTCTGCGGCGCGGTCGGGCGGATGTATCCAGTGACGAATCCGACCGTCCGACCGTCGACTTCTGCGACGATCGAGGTCTCCCGATGATCTCGGCACCACATGAGGTAGGAGTAGCTGGAGTTCAGATCCAGCTCCCCTGACCGCCCCGCGATCTCCCAGATCCGAGCACCGTCTGAGATCTCGGGAGCACGCAACCGTGTTGTCGAGGCAGTCGTCACCTGCGGTCCCCTGCACCGCAGGTGACGACCAGCCGGCCGATCCGAGCGCCTTCCCTACGGGAGACGACGCTCAGCAACGGCGATCGAGGACTCATTCACACGGCTCCATCCGCACTCGGCTATGAATTCAAGCCTGCCGAGACAACTTTGAGATGGTTAGGTCCGTTACTTTGCGGTTGTGTTACAGACCCCGGGCGATCCGTCACGTTCTCAGGCGGCTCGACCAACGGGGAGCGACGCCGTCGCGGCGCCGGTTCGACGGGGTCGCCTCGATCGGATCGGGACCCGCCTGCGGCAGCGGCAACTCCACGACGAACCGGGCACCGCCTCCCGGACGCGAGACACAACGCACCCGCCCGTCGTGCGCTTTGACCGTTTCCGCGACCAGCGCCAACCCCAGACCGGTACCCGTTCCGGTCGTTCTCTTCCGGCTCGGATTCCCGGTCACAAACCTCTCGAACACCCGTGTGCGCTCGCTGACCTGGACGCCGGGTCCGGCATCGTCGACGACCACCATCGCCATCCCCCCGACCTCCCGGAGGGTGATCTCCACCAGCCCGCCACCATGTTTGTCCGCATTGTCCATGAGGTTCCGGAAAGCGCGCTCGAGCGCGAGCTTGCGCCCCTCGACAACGCAGTCGGTCTCCACCACCAGCAGATCGGTAGAGCGCTTGGACTCCGCGAGGGTGTGCTCGAGCAGTTCGGCGAGGGACAGTGGCTCGAGTTCGTCCTTGTGCAGTCCGGCTTCCGCTCGCGCCAGCGCCAGCAGGTGGTCGAGCAGCCGCCGGAGGTGCTCGAGTTCTGCGTTGATCAACACAAGTGCACGGCGCGATCGATCGGGAAGGTCCTGCTCGTGGCGGCCGAGCACCGAAACGCTCGTGATCAGTGTCATCAGCGGCGTGCGCAACTCGTGGCTGACGTCACCGAAGAACCTGCGTTCACGGTCGATCCGCAGTTGCAGCGAGTCGACCATGGCATTGAAGGCCTGCACGATGGTGGTCAAATCGGTGTCCTGGGTCTCCGTCAGCCGGGTGTCGAGCTGTCCCCCGGCGATCTGCGCCGCGGTTCCGGCGACCTCGTGCAACGGTCGCAGCACCCGGCGGCTCGCCCAGAGACCGAGCAGCGCACCCGCCAACGTCGTCAGCACCGCGCACGACACCAAGGCCAGTTTCAGAACCCTCAGTGCCGACTCGAGTTCGCTGAGCGGGGACAGTTCGAACAGCACATCGCCGTCGTCGTTCAACGGCACCCCGATCGCCAAGTATGGCTCGCCGAACAGCGAAACATGGCGTCGCACAGTGCCGTCGTCCAAGGCGACGTCCGCGCCACCCAGCTTGGCCAGAACAGGTTCGGCCGCGAGCCCGACCGCCGAGGCGAACCACTGCGATTCGCGCCGTACCAGAACCGCGGATTCCGCTGGCAGCTCGAGATCGCTCACCACTGCCGCCGGCGGCAGGTCTGTGCCATCGAGGACGTTGCGCACGTACTCGGCTCGGATCGACGTCTGCCGTTCCGCCGAACCTTCTCGCTGCGCGACCATGTAGCTGCGGCTGATCGTGAAGACCGATACCGCCAGCAGGATCGACACCAAGCTCGCGCCGATCGCGAAGGACAGCATCACCCGGCCACGGAGACCAGGCGCATGCCAGCGCCTACCGCTGGACATCGAGCCGGTACCCCAGCCCGCGCACCGTGACCACGAGCTGCGGATCGGAAGGATCGAGTTCGACCTTCGTCCTCAGCCGCCGCACGTGCACGTCCACGATCCGTTCGTCTCCGAAGAAACCGCGGTCCCAGACGCTTTCGAGCAGCGCACGACGGCTGAGGACGAGTCCGGGCGACTCGGCCAGCTCGCAGAGCAGGCGGAACTCGGTCAAAGTCAGGTGTAGTTGGTCGTCGCCCCGGCGGACCGTGCCGCTGCCGGGCGACAGGATGAGCGGCGCCTGCGGATCGGCGTCGAGAACGACATCCGAGGGTCCGGGGCGCTCGCTGAACCCACCCGCGCGACGCCGAAGTGCCCGCATCCTCGCGGTGATCTCCTTGATCTCGAACGGCTTCGTCACGTAGTCGTCGGCGCCAGCTTCCAGAGCTGCCACGACGTCATGGGTGTCGTCGCGAGCACTGATGACGATGATCGGTACGTCGTGCTCGTAGCGGATCTGACGAATGCAGGTGAACCCGTCCATGTCCCCGAGCATCAAGTCGACGATCATCACGTCCGGCGCGCCGTGGAATTCGAGGTGCTGCAGAGCGCTCTCGGCATCCTCAGCCTCTTCGACCTGGTATCCCTCGTCCTCGAGAGCCAGCCTCAGAGAGGCCCGTACGCGGTCGTCGTCCTCGACGATCAGAAGGTTCGCGCCCATGCCGCCATTTTCCAGTTACCCTGCCTCGGTCAACGCTCCGGGAACTGCCCCCACCAGTCATTCCCGCAGTGGATCTCGTGCGTGCGACTTTCGAGAGTACTTCATCGTTCCGGTGTCGGGATCCACGTCAACCGCGTGGGCCGGTAGCTCGTTGACCGCCACTACGAAGTGTCCGTCGCGATCCGCAACCTCGCCACGCGTGGCCGGCGGCAGGCCCGCGAGCGTCGCCGACACACCCTCATCAAGCAGGTGGTGAGAAGGCTCGCTCACGTCGCCGGTGCCGTCCGAGGCGGCGCGTGTCGACACCCGGAGATAGCGCGGCGCGGTTGCCATCTCGTAGCGGAACGCCTTCAACATCGACACACAAGCGAGCACCATGATGATCGAGAACGGCAGAGCCGTCGCGATCGACGCGGTTTGCAGGGCAGTCAATGACCCTGATCCACCGACTAGCAGAAGTACGGCGGCCACGACGCCCAGGAGCACAGCCCAGTAGGTACGGGACACCTTGGGTGTTTCGAGGGTGCCGCCGGAAGACAGGTTGTCGATGACGAGCGATCCGGAGTCGCACGAGGTGACGAAGAAGAACACCACGACGGCGATTGCGAGCAGACTCGTCAGCGTCGCCACCGGCAACCCGTCGAGAAGCTGGAACAGGGTCGTATTGGTGTCGACGGACCCGCCCGCACCGAGCATGTCGCCGTCATTGCGCTGGCGCAGGAGTCCCGAGTCCCCGAAGATCGTGAACCAGAGCGAACCGATGAGCGTGGGAGCAAGCAGCACACCCAACACGAACTCGCGGATGGTCCGGCCGCGTGAGATCCGCGCGATGAACATACCCACGAACGGCGCCCAGCTCATCCACCAAGCCCAGTAGAAGATCGTCCAGGCCCCCGCCCATCCGTCCTCCGCGAACGGCGAGGTGCGCAGCATGAGTTGAGGCAACGCCTGGGCATAGCCGCCGATGTTCTGCACCCACGCCTCCAAGAGGAAGATCGTGGGGCCCAGGAGCAGGACGAACAGGGCGAGGCCCGCCGCCAGGCCCATGTTGATGTTCGACAGCCAGCGCAGTCCCCTCGTCACGCCGGTGATGACGGAGAAGGTGGCCAGTCCCGTGACGACGGCGATGAGTCCGATGACGAACCAGTTGTTCGGCTCCACCCATCCGAGGTACTCGAATCCCGCGGAGATCTGCTGCACCCCGAATCCGAGCGACGTCGCGATGCCGAACACGGTGCCGACGACCGCGACCACGTCGATCGCGTGTCCGATCGGACCCTCGATCCGCTTACGTCCCAGCAGCGGTTCGAGCAGCCAACGGATCGACAGCGGTCGACGCTTGCGGTAAGTCATGTAGGCCAGACCCAGACCGACGACCACGTAGATCGCCCAGGCATGCAGGCCCCAGTGGAACAGCGTCAGTTGCATGGCCTGATCCGCGGCCGCATCGGTGGATCCCGGAACACCACCCGCCTCGGGCGGGTTCACGTAGTGGTTCAGCGGTTCCGCGACACCGTAGAAGACCAGACCGATTCCCATGCCGGCACTGAAGAGCATTGCGAACCAGGACGGGAGACCGAACTCCGGGGTCTCGTCGTCACCGCCGAGCCTGATGTTGCCGACCCGGGAGAAGACGCAGTACAGCGCGAATACGACGAAACCGGTCGCCACCAGGATGTACCACCAACCGACCCCGTCGGTGATGGCGGTATTCAGGCGCGAGAACGCGTCGCTCGCGGTTCCCGAATAGACGACTGCGAAGACAATCATCGCAAGGATCACCAGCGAAGCCGGTACGAACACCGGCTTCTGCACACCTCGCCAGGCTTCTCGCGCAGATCTCAACGCGCTTCCCTCCGTTTCGATGGACACGGGACACGGCAGGCGACGTGTGCCTGCGTCCGGGTTTCGCGTCAAACAGTTCCGCGGCTCCGGCGTTATGTCCGATTTCCGCACGGTAAACCAGGTCGGACATTCGACTCAAGCCGGGACTGACGTTACGCCTCGACCCGAGACCGGCGGTACCGTGGTGCTGTCGGAGATCCGAACCGTCGATCCGAAACGACGCTGAGCAGGGGTCTTCTATCGAATCGGGGCGTCCGGAACGACGGGCGGAGCGATGCCCACGTAGGCGACGATCTCGTGCCCACCGGGATTGGTTTGAACCGGCACTTCGAGCCAGTTGTTGGCCAGCCACACGTTGCCGGACGGATCCACGGCCACCCCCGTGTTGCGCTCGAGTCCGTCGAACGCGTATCCGGTGCCGTCGGGCGATATTGCGTCACCGGTCGACTTGCCTGCCGGGCAGGTTGTCGGGTCGGTGCCGCAGAAGTGCGAAAGTCTCTTGCCAGCGAAATTCGCGACCCATACGTTCCCGTCACCGTCCACGGCGATGCCCCACGGAATTGTCAGCCCACCACCTCGAAATGTCGGTCCCGCCGGGGTTCCTTCCGGATCGAGCAACGCGACCGAACCTGAACCTGGGCTCAGTGGCGGCAGGTCAGGGCAGGGTAGTTGCACGATCCCCGAGTTCGCCACCCACACGTTCCCGTCCGCATCGGCCGCGATACCCATCGGGTTGTCGAAGCCGGCGATCGGAGAGTTAGGTCGGACCGTTCCGTCCCGGCCCAACACCGCGACCTGATCGTTCCCCGTACCGGTGGCGAATACGTGCCGCCCGTTGTCCACCAGAGCAAAGGGCCGTTCGAGTCCGGTGTCGCGCAGCGTCTGTGCGCGGCTCGGATCGCCCGACGGGTAGCGGGTGAGGGTGTTCGAACCGCAGTTCGCCAACCAGATGTTGCCGTCTCGGTCGGCAATCGTTCCCTGCGGCCAGTCGATCTCCCCCTCGGTGAAACCGGTTTCGGGCGAGAGGGGAACGCCTTCGGGGGTGAACTTCGAGACGCTGTTGTGCGGTGGTTGGAGCTCCTGAGGGCAACCCGGCGGCTGCGCCGCGAAACCGAAGTTCCCCACCCACACATCGCCCTGCGGATCCAGGGCGATCCCGAACCCCGCCCCGCTCAAACCACCACCGCGAAAAGGGGATCCCGGCGCTGACTGACCGGACGGCAAGAACTTGAAGAGCATGTCGCTGCCGCATACGGGGACGTTGGGGTCCGCGTTGTACTCGTAGTTGCTGTTGACCCAAATGTTCCCGTCCGGGTCGATCGCAAAGTTCCCGGGACCGGACAACGATCGTCCGTCGCCATCGAACCGCAGGGCGAGGGTCCACGCCGCTGGAGGCAGGTTACGGGCCGGCGTGTACGGATGCGGTGCAGACGCGGCGACGGCGAAGAGGTCGACCACATGGAGCGACGGGGTTCGGGCGATCGCGGACATCGCTTCGAAGGTGTCGCCCGGACGTGGCCCGCCTCCATTCGTGGCGCCGTCGAGCAGCCTCGCGCAGTCGGCGGCCCGAGCGACACAAGCGGCGACCATGTTCGACAGTGAGTTGAACGTGGCGACCGTCGAGGTCTCCGATCCGTTGGGCGAGCTCGTGAGAACCGGCGACAATGATCCGTTCTCGACGTCCACGAAGTTCCGGACCATCCCCGCAGCGTTGCCGATCCCCGGCGCGGAACCACTGAGCCCGGCATCGGTGGCGAACTGCGCCATCGAGAACGCCGATGCCACCGTCGTCTGTTCGTTGACGACGACCTCCGCCGGAAGCGGATCGGAGCCGAGTACCGAGGCCAGCGCCGTGTCCACCCGAGAGAGGTCGCGGGCCTCCAGGTACACGATGTCGTCCGGACCGATTTCCGACGGAACGATGGAGAAGCGGCCCTGCTCGTCAGCGCGTGAGCTGCCGAGCAGTCGCGGTCCCGTCGATCCGTCACCCGCCGCCCATGCCGCCACGTCGTATCCGGCGAGCGGACCTTCCGCGCCTCGCACCGATCCGGACAGCACCTCCGCTCTTGCGGGCGCCACCGAGGACGTCCCCGCAACACTTCCCGCCACGAGCAAGCCGACCGCGCCGGACAACAGGATGCGTCGAAACATGAGACAGCCTCCGAGTCACCGAACGGAACGCGCGGTTCCAAACGATCTTCTTCGAAGGCTAGGAGCCCGGCGCCCGTACTGCGCTGGACTCGCACGTACCGTTGTCCTGTCGAAACCTGTCCTGTCGAAACCTGTCCTGTCGAAACCCCGTCGACGTCACCCGTAAACGACGCGTACGCGGCTGCACACCCGAGAGTCTGCAGCCGCGTCTGCGTGGAAAACGGATCTGAAAACGGATCTAGAGGAGCAGCTCGGCGATCTGGATGGTGTTGAGTGCAGCCCCTTTGCGAAGGTTGTCGCCCGAAAGGAACAACGCCAGACCGCGCCCGCCGGGTACACCCGGGTCCTGTCGAACCCGGCCGACCAGTGACACGTCGCCACCAGCGGACGCGAGCGGCGTCGGCACGTCCACCAGCTCCACGCCGGGCGCATCGGCGAGCAGTTCCTTGGCGCGCTCCACCGACAGCGGGCGCTCGAACTCGGCATTGATCGAGAGCGAGTGGCCGGTGACGACCGGGACACGCACGCACGTGCCCGACACCAGAAGGTCCGGCAGGCCGAGGATCTTGCGGCTCTCGTTGCGGAGCTTCTGGTCCTCGTCGGTCTCACCGCTACCGTCGTCGACGAGCGCACCAGCGAGCGGGACGACGTTGAACGCGATCGGCGCGACGTACTTGTCTGGGGCCGGGAAGTCGGCCGCCGAACCCGAGTGCACGAGCTTGTCGGCGTCGTCGGCAACCGCGCGGACCTGGCCGACGAGCTCCTCGACGCCCGCGACACCGCTGCCGGACACCGCCTGGTAGCTGCTGACGATCAAACGCTGCAGGCCGGACTCGTCATGCAGAACCTTGAGCACCGGCATCGCGGCCATCGTGGTGCAGTTCGGGTTGGCGATGATGCCCTTCGGCGGGTTCTTCGCCTTCTCCGGGTTCACCTCGCTGACGACGAGGGGTACCTCGGGGTCCTTGCGCCACGCCGACGAGTTGTCCACGACGATCGCGCCGGCGGCCGCGAACCGCGGGGCCTGCGCGCGCGAGAGTGTCGCACCGGCCGAGAACAGCGCGATGTCGATGTCCTTCAGGGAAGCATCGGGGACCTCGGCGACGTCTTCCACGACGATCTGCTCACCGCGGAACGGCAGCTTCTTTCCGGCCGAACGAGCGGACGCGAAGAACCGGACCTTGGCGGCCGGGAAGTTGCGCTCCTCGAGCAGGGTGCGCATCACGATGCCGACCTGGCCCGTCGCACCGACGACGGCGACCGTGACATCCCTGGTCACTTCACTCGTCTCACTGACCATCTTCTTCGTCGCTTCGCTCGTCTCACCAGCCATTACGGTTACCGTCCCGTTCCTGCGTGTACGACGGCATCTTCATCGCCGCCGAGGTCGAATGCTGTGTGGATCGCGCGCACGGCGTCGTCGAGATCGGTGTCCTTGACCAGCACCGAGATGCGGATCTCCGACGTCGAGATCAGGTCGATGTTCACGCCCGCGTCGGCGAGTGCCTCGCAGAATGTGGCCGTGACGCCGGGGTGGCTCCTCATGCCCGCGCCGACGAGCGACACCTTGCCGATGAGGTCGTCGAACAGGATCTGGGTGAAATCGATCTCGGCCTGCAGGCCGGTCAGCTTCTCCACAGCGCGCGGGCCGTCCGCCTTGGGCAGCGTGAATGTGATGTCGGTCTTGCCGGTCTCGACCTTGGAGATGTTCTGCAGGACCATGTCGATGTTGATCTCGGCCTCCGCGATGGCACGGAAGAGCTTGGCGGCGTGGCCCGGCGTATCGGGCAAGCCGACGACGGTGACCTTGGCCTCGGTGCGGTCGTGCGCAACACCGGTGATCAGGGCTTCTTCCACGGGGATGTCCTCCATCGATCCGGACACGATTGTTCCGGGCTTGGTGGTGTATGACGAGCGGACGTGCACAGGCATGTTGTAGCGGCGGGCGTACTCCACACAGCGCAGCATGAGTACCTTGGCGCCGCAGGCAGCGAGCTCGAGCATTTCCTCGAACGAAACAGTCTCGAGGCGCTGGGCGTCCTTGACGATGCGCGGGTCCGCGGTGAAGACGCCGTCGACGTCGGTGTAGATCTCGCACACGTCGGCGTTCAAGGCTGCGGCCAGCGCAACGGCGGTGGTGTCGGAGCCACCCCGACCGAGGGTGGTGATGTCCTTGCTGTCCTGGCTCACGCCCTGGAAGCCCGCAACCAGGACGATCGAACCCTCGTCGAGCGCAGCGCGGACGCGACCCGGCGTCACGTCGATGATCTTGGCGTTGCCGTGGCTGCCGGTGGTGATGACGCCGGCCTGCGAACCGGTGAACGAGCGCGCCTCCGCGCCCAACGAGTGGATGGCCATCGCGACGAGCGCGTTCGAGATCCGCTCACCCGACGTGAGAAGCATGTCCATCTCGCGAGCCGGTGGAACCGGGCACACCTGCTCCGCGAGGTCGAGCAGCTCGTCAGTGGTGTCGCCCATCGCCGACACCACAACGACGACGTCGTTGCCCGCCTTCTTGGTCTCGACGATCCGCTCAGCGACGCGTCGGATACGCTCGGCGCTCGCGACCGAGGATCCCCCGTACTTCTGGACGACGAGAGCCACGCGTGTGTACCTCCGGATAGTTGGATTGATGCCAGTCCGGCTGTCGAGCTTACCGACGTGCGTCACCGGCAGCGCAGGGCGTCCGCCCGCGCCAACAGTTCGCCCGACCAATCGCCTCGCCCGACCAATCGCCTCGCCCGACCAATCGCCCAAGACTGATCGTCCGAGACATTGCCCAGCGCTGCTACAGCTACGCCCACTTGCCGATGGTGATCGGGGTGGTCATGCTCGCACTCGGGGGTCTCACCGCCGTCCTGCTGGCGTTGATCACCTACGAGACGCTCGCCTTCGCCGAGAACCGCCGGGTGTTGCGGAGCTGATCCAGCAGACAGCGTCCGCGTTCCGGAGGTGCGAACCGACTGCGCGGATTAGACTCTCCCGCTGCAAGCGGTTCACCCGATCCAGCCCGGGCGGGGACTCGCTATGTGGGAGGCATCTCGGGTGTCGATCGCGCAGAACGGAAGTTTCGCTGCGAGCGCTAAGATTCCGGTGTTCCGCAGCGATCGTGTCGTGCCCCGCACCCGCCTGTTCGAAACGCTGGATCGCGCTTTGGCCGACTCCGATCACGGGACATCCGTGGTCCTGGTCTGCGCCCCGGCCGGCGCGGGAAAGACGACGTTTCTCGCGGACTGGGCGCACCGCACGCGTGCGCAACCCGGCCGTCCAGCGATCGCCTGGGCCACCGTCGACGAGCAGGACAACGAACGACCGTCGCTGCAATCCAAACTCGTCCAGGCCCTTCGGGGAACGGAGCATCACCAGGTCCGGGAGATCTGCGAACAGATCGCGAATCCGACACCCGTACAACCGTTCCCCCTCGCGAGCAGACTGACGGAATTGACCGAGCCTGTCTGGCTGATCCTCGACGATGCGCACCTGTTACACGACCCGGTCGTGCTCTCGGAGCTGGAGGTGCTCCTGCGGGCCCCACCGGAACGCGTGCGAGTGGTGGTGTGCGGGCGCTTCGAACCTCCACTCGCATTCCAGAAGCTGCGCCTCGACGGCCGAATGGTGGACGTGACCTTCGACGACCTCGCCTTCACCCCCGAGGAAGCCACGGCCTTGCTGGCCGAACACGATGTCGAACTCGATCCCGACAACCTGTCGGCGCTGATGGAACGCACCGAGGGCTGGGCCGCCGGTCTGCGACTCGCGGGCATGTCACTCGCGGAGCATGACGATCCGGCATCGCTCCTCGAGAACTTCACGGGGTGCCAGCGAGCGGTCGCCGATTACCTGATGGAGCAGGTCCTCGACGGTCAGAGCGAGGAGGTCCGGCAGTTCCTCGTCAAGACGTCCGTGCCGGCCACGTTCTCCGCCGCGCTCGCTGAGGAACTCACCGGGCGCGCCGACGCTCACGCGATCATCGACGTGCTCGAACACCGAAACTTTCTGATCAGCAGGATCGAGACCTCCCCCACCCAGTTCCGGTACCACCCGCTGCTGCGCAGCTATCTGCGCGCCGAGATCGGTCTGCTGGGTCGGCAGGCGGTCGCGGAACTCGAACACGTCACTGCGCGCTGGTACGCCCGACTCGGTGACGCGCTGCCGGCCCTCGAGCACGGCATTGCAGCCGACGCCGTGTCCGACGTCGAATCGGTGCTGTCGGACTCGGGTCTGGCACTCGTCCTCGACGGTCACGCCGAGACCGTCGGCCGGCTCCTCGCGGACGCCCCCCGCCCGATCCGGGACCGGCCGATCGCCCGACTCGTCCGCGTGGCCGCGCATCTGCGCGCCGACAACCCCACCATCGCGGGGTCGCTCCTCAGTACGTTCGACGACCATGGCGGTACCTTCGACGACCATGGCGGCGACGAGAGTGCTTTCCGGACAACACTCCTCGCAGACACACTGCGTCTGCAGCTTGCCGTGCACACCGGCGACCTCGAGTACGCTCGCACACGTCCGGTGGCAGCGGATGGCGACTGGTCGGGCGATCCCCACCTGGACGCCTTCGCTGCCCTTCAGCGCGGACTCGGTCACCTGCACCTCGGCCGTCTCGGACGCGCGGAGCACAACCTCGACCGGGCGCGCACGCACGCGCGTGAGATCAATTCGCCGAGCATCGAGGCCCAGACCTCGACGGCACTCGGCGTCGTCGCATTGAGCCGGGGCCTGCTCGACGACGCACTGCTGCTGGCCGCGAGCGGCCGATCCAAAGCAGCCGCGAGCCGCCAATCCAAAGCAGCCGCGAGCCGCCAATCCAAGACAGCCGCGGCGGGCCGCTCCGGGGCGACGAATGGCCATCCATTCTTGCAGGTGGCCAACCAGTCGGCGGACAGCCAATGGACATCCCTACTCGAGGCCTTCTGCCACTACTTGCGCAACGACACCGAGCGGGCCGTCGAAGTCGCGGGTGCCCCATACGCATCCAACGCATCGGCCACGCACGAAATCGCGGTCGCGGCTGAACTGTTCGGCCTCGACACCGCCCCGAACCGCCGTGCAGCGGTATCAGCCCTGCACGCGGCCACCACGTCCGGAAGGGCCGCCCACCGACCACCTGGGCTGATCGCGGTCACGCTCCCATCGATCCAATTCGCATACCTTCACATCGGAGAGACGACCTGGGCCCGCGAGCTGTTCACCTCCGCTGCGGCCGTGCTGGGCCAATCCGGTGACGTCGCGCTCCTCGAATCGGTCCTGCTCCTGTACGCCAATCAGCTCGAGCGGGCCCGGGCCGCGTTGCGTCCGGTCCTCGAGGGCAACCTGCCGTGTGCCGCGGCGACCAACATGGTGACTGCTTGGCTCGTGGAGGCCGAACTTTCCCGACGCCGCTTCCACGACGCCCGCATCCACGACGCACTGGGAGAGGCGTTGCGGCTCGCCGAACCCGAGGGGGTGCTCAGGCCCTTCCACTACATGCCATCGGCCAGCCGGGAACTGTTGTCGGCCAGCCGCGGCAGGTTCGGGTCCCGCGGATCCTTCGCGGATCGGGTGTGGGCTTCGCTCCCGAAGACGGCCGTCGCCACGACCGAGAAACTCACCCGGCGTGAACTTCAACTCCTTGCGGAACTGCCCACGTGGCGTACAGCCGAGGAGATCGCGGCCGACCTGTGCGTGTCCGTCAACACCGTCAAGACACACCTGCGTGGCATCTACCGCAAGCTCGGTGTGACCACCCGGCGTGACGCCGTCACCGCGGCACGTAGCCACGGGCTGCTGTGAGCCTCCGACCCACCATCACCGGGTGAGGTTCACCATCGACGGGTGAAGCGTCCGCGGGCCCGCCGCGAGATCCTCGATGGACGGGTACGAGCATCTGGCAAGCGCACCCGGCGACGGCTCTGCTCAGCGACGGCTCTGCTCGGCGACTGCGCTGATAGGCAACGGCGCTGCTCGGCAATACAGAGAACCACAGGGAGAAGTCATGGCTACTTCCGACCCGGGCCGACCCACCACTGTGCGGTATGCCTTCCTCGTCGGCGGCGAACTATCCGAGCGGGTGCTCGCGGCCTTCCCGGAGCTGCAGGTCTCGGAGACGGCTCACGCCCACACCACGCTGTACGGGCCTGTCCGCGACAACACCGAGCTGCGCGGCATGCTCGCCCGTTTCGACGCCCTCGGCCTCAGCCTCGTCGAGATGCGCCGACTTCCGGACTGAGCGATGGTGACTAGCGACCGACCAGCCTGATCTTGGCGTCGATCCGGTGAATGCGCGGGTCGGCGGCCGGAATCAGGAACGTCTCGTGAACATGCGCGGTGACCAGCGTGCGGCCGAACAGGCCGGCGTCGATCAGGTAGTCGGCCACCACCTCGTCGCCCTCCACCCTGTAGTTCTCGTCGCGGATGGCGCGGATGACCCGGAACTGGGGACCTCGCGAGAGGCTGCGCCGCAAGTGGTTTCCGGATCGACCCGTCTTGATGCCCATCTCGTAACGCACCGCGGTCGGCGCGTAGGGTACGGAATCGCCGTCGTGGCTGAGCAGCGCGGCCACATACGTTCGGGCCGCTTCGAGCTGTGCTGTCATGCGCACAGTTGATCACGCACCACCCCCATAGGGGTAAATTTGCGCCCCACTCCTCACCTGCCCCCCGGACACCGGGGTACAGTGCTACGTATGCAGCGCGCGCTCCTTCTTGGGTGCCGCGGCGGGGTCTGATCCAGACTGGCCTCCCGTCGCGGGTTTTCTCGTGCGCCGGTCGACTCCGTTGTCGGACTCGTGCAGTCCACACTCAAACCTGGAGAGCAATCCCATGTCCCCCGCTGACGCCTTCACTGCCGGATCTCGCACCATCACGCCGCCATCCAAGCCGTCGCCTGCCGACCAGCCAGCCTGGAACACGCAGAAGAACTCGTCGATGCCGACCTTCCGCTACAGGTCGTTCGGCGAAGAGGTCGAGCACGTATCCCTGCCGGATCGCACCTGGCCCGACGAGGTGATCGACCGCGCCCCGCAGTGGTGCGCGGTGGACCTGCGCGACGGCAACCAGGCGCTGATCGACCCGATGAGCCCGGCCCGCAAGCGCCGCATGTTCGAGCTTCTGGTCCGGATGGGATACAAGGAGATCGAGGTCGGATTCCCGTCCGCGAGCCAGACGGACTTCGATTTCGTCCGCGAGATCATCGAGGAAAACGCCATTCCCGATGACGTCACCATCCAGGTGCTCACCCAGTCACGCCCCGAGCTGATCAAACGCACCTTCGAGGCGTGCGCTGGTGCGAGGAACGCGATCGTGCACTTCTACAACTCGACGTCGATCCTGCAGCGCCGGGTCGTGTTCCGCGCCGACAAGGACACGGTCAAGAAGATCGCCACCGACGCCGCTGCGTTGGTGGTCGAGGAGGCGAAGAATCACCCTGACACCAACTGGCGCTGGGAGTACTCGCCGGAGTCGTACACCGGAACCGAACTGTCGTACGCCAAGGAGGTGTGCGACGCGGTCGTCGCGACCCTGGGTGGCACGCCGGAGAACCCGGTGATCATCAACCTGCCGGCAACGGTCGAGATGGCGACGCCCAACGTGTACGCGGACTCGATCGAGTGGATGCACCGCAACCTGGCCCAGCGCGACAGCATCATCCTGTCGCTGCACCCGCACAACGACCGCGGCACCGGTGTCGCGGCCGCCGAGCTGGGCTACCAGGCCGGTGCCGACCGCATCGAAGGCTGCCTGTTCGGCAACGGTGAGCGCACCGGCAACGTTTGCCTCGTGACGCTGGGCCTGAACATGTTCACCCGCGGCATCGACCCGCAGATCGACTTCTCCAACATCGACGAGATCCGGCGCACGGTCGAGTACTGCAACCAACTACCGGTCCACGAGCGTCACCCGTACGGCGGCGACCTGGTCTACACCGCGTTCTCCGGCAGCCACCAGGACGCGATCAACAAGGGTCTGGACGCGATGAAGTTCGCGGCGGACGACCAGGACGCCGCGGTCGACGACATCGTCTGGGAGGTCCCCTACCTGCCGATCGACCCCAAGGACGTGGGCCGCACGTACGAGGCCGTCATCCGCGTGAACTCGCAGTCCGGCAAGGGTGGCGTCGCCTACATCATGAAGGCCGACCACGGCCTGGCGTTGCCGCGGCGCCTGCAGATCGAGTTCTCGCAGGCCGTCCAGAAGATCACCGACGGCGAGGGCGGCGAGGTTTCGCCGAAGGAGATGTGGGACGTCTTCTCCGAGGAGTACCTGGCCCCGATCGTCCCGCTCGAGCGGATGCGTCAGAAGGTGACGGCGGCCGAGGTGGACGGCGGGATCGACGCGATCACTGCGGTCGTCAAGGTGAATGACGTAGAGCAGGAGATCTCCGGCTCCGGCAACGGACCGCTGGCCGCGTTCGTCGACGCCCTCGGCAATGTCGGCTTCGACGTCCGCGTCCTGGACTACTCCGAGCACGCGATGTCCGCCGGTGACGACGCGAAGGCCGCGGCGTACGTCGAGTGCGCGGTGACCCTGCCGGACGGCAGCAGCAAGGTCGTATGGGGTGTCGGCATCGCTACCTCCATCACCACCGCGTCCCTGCGCGCCGTCGTGTCGGCCGTCAACCGGGCGCACTGACCGCCTTCGGCCTGAGCGCCCATTCCTTCGCCTCCGGAGCGGGTTTCCGCGACCCGGCGCAGGGAATGGGCGCTCAGACTATTGCGCCCATTGTCTATGGGTGGCCCGGCTATATATGGCCCGGCAACTCGTCCGGGAAGCGGTAATCGCAGCCGAGGTCGTCGGTGGATTCGGCCCCCCACTCGTCTCGGAACCAGGCGACGCAGGTGTCGGCGACCAGCCTGGCGTCGCGGGTGAAGAGGTAGCCGTCGGTGCAGTCCTCGAAGTGGTCGTCGAAGAACCAGCGTTCCAGGATCAGCCCGTTGGTCGAGTAGTCGGCCAAGGTCAACTGTTCGAGGAACGCGCGGGACCGACGGAGCATCAACACCTCGTCCGCGAGCACAACGATCTGCGCGCACACGATCTCGTCGAGTTCGTCGCGCGTGCGGTATCCGCTCGGACCCATCTCGAGCATGAAGGCCACCGGCTTGTCGGCCAGCGATTCGACCAGCCAATCCGCCATCCCCGCCCAGGACACACCTGACGACCTCGTAGAATCGGCCACCTTCCCTCCCCTCCTCGGTCGCACTCGCCTCGACGAACCCCGCAGGTCGGTTGCGTCATCCGCCGTCACGGCGTGACGATCGCGAAGCCCGGATCCGGGCGGTCGAGGTAGCCGACGAACTCCACCAGCTTGGCCAAGTCGCCCTGCGCGTCGACGCTCCCGTCGGCGATGGCCATGGACAGATCGACCGCACCCTGCAGGACGCCCAGCAGCAGCGAGCGGGTGAGCGTGAATCGCGCATCCGGTTCGGGCGCGGACCGGGTGCCATCGAGATCCCAGTGCACGAGCACGCCGTTGCGCAGCTCCATCCGGTGCACCCGAGCCTCGTCGGCGATGTCCCAGTCGATCACCATCCGGGCGTCCCAGGCCCTGGGCCCGTCGACGCGCAAAGAAACCGCGTCGAACAGTTGCTCGACAGACAACTCCCGCGCCACGTCGGCCGACGCGACGTCGGTAGGGGTGCCGACCGGCCCGTCGCGCAGTTCCATCGCGCCAGTCAGGTAGAAGTTACGCCACGTGCCGTTCTCGGCTCCGTACCCGAGCTGCTCGAGTGTCTGGGCCTGCAGCTCCTTCGCCTCGACGTTGGCGGGGTCGGCGAATACGACGTAATTCACTACCTGGGCAACCCACCGGAAATCACCGTCCGCGAAAGACTTCCGTGCCTTCCGAAGCACCTCGTCGGCGCCGCCCATGAACTCGACGTGCCGTTTCGCCGATTCGACGGGCGGATGCTCCCACAGGTGGGCCGGGTTGCCGTCGAACCACCCCATGTAGCGCTGGTAGATCGCCTTGACGTTGTGGCTGACGGAACCGTAGTAGCCCCGCACGTGCCACGCCTGCGCGAGCGCCGGCGGGAGCATCATCTCCTCGGCGATCTCGATTCCGGTGCAGCCCTGGTTCATCCGACGCACCGTCTGGTCGTGCAAGTACGCGTAGAGGTCACGCTGCTGTGCGAGGTACTCGGTGAGGCGCTCGGTCCCCCATGTGGGCCAGTGGTGCGACGCGAACAGCACGTCCGAGTCGACCGCGTACCGATTGATCGCTTCGGTGAGATAGTGCGCCCATACGTGCGGATCCCGCACGAGTGCCCCACGCAGCGTGAGCAAGTTGTGCTGGGTGTGAGTGGCGTTTTCCGCCATACACAGAGCGCGGCGGTCAGGGAAGTGGAAGTTCATTTCCGACGGTGCCTCGGTGCCTGGTGTCAACTGGAACACGATCCTGACCCCGTCGATTACCTCCGTGTGCCCTGTGTGCTCGATGGACAGTGTCGGCGAGATGAGCGAGACCGTCCCCGTCGACGTCGTCTGACCGAGGCCCGCGCCCACCGATCCCCGAGGACCGCGCGGCAACGCCGCCCCGTACATGTAAGCGGCCCGCCGTGCCATAGCGGTACCGGCGTAGACATGCTCGGCGACCGCGTGTTCGACGAGGCCGGCCGGTGCGATCACTGGACAACGTCCAGCCTCGACGGATGCGACGTCGACTACGCCCTTGACACCGCCGAAATGGTCAGCGTGCGAATGGGTGTAGATGACCGCGGTAACCGGACGGTCGCCGCGGTGCGCACGATACAGCCCAAGCGCCGCCGCGGCGGTCTCGGTGGAGATCAGCGGGTCGATCACGATGACCCCGGTGTCGCCCTCGACGAGCGTCATGTTCGAAAGGTCCAGTCCACGAACCTGGTAGATCCCCTCGCACACCTCGAACAGCCCCTGCTTGGCACAGAGGCCGCCCTGCCGCCACAGGCTCGGATTCACCGTGGGCGGGCACTCACCGTCGAGGAACGAATAGGCGTCGTTGTCCCACACGACGGTTCCGTCTGCTGCTCGGACGACACCCGGGGTCAGGGTCGCGATGAACCCCCGCTGGGCGTCTACATCGTCCCCATCGGGCAGGGTCTCGGCGAATCGCACATTGGCCGTTGCGATCTCCGGTGTGGCATCTGCCGGAACAGTCATGGTCAAGTCCCCTATCGCAAGGTCGTCCACGCTGGTCGTGCCCGTCAATCATGGCCGGTTCACGGAATGTTCGTTGCGACTTGGATTTCAGCGGCCCAGAATGACCAAATTGGGCCACAGATTGTGCCAAAGTCAGGTGCACCCGCTACGGAAACACGTGAATGGAGCCACCGATGGACTCTTTCTGGGATTTTCTCTGGGTTATTCTCGTCAGCTTCGCGTTCATCGCGTACCTGATCCTGCTGTTCTCGATCATCACCGACCTGTTTCGGGACCACAAGACCTCTGGCTGGGTGAAGGCGATCTGGGTGGTCTTCCTGATCATCCTCCCGTTCATCACGGCGCTGATCTACCTGATCGTCAAGGGTGATGACATGACGAAGCGCTCGATCCGGGCGGCCCGGGAGGTGCAGGACGCGCAGGACGCCTACATCCGCCAGGTTGCCAGCGGAAAGTCCGGCGCGGAGCAGATCGCCGATGCCAAGGCACTGCTCGATGCGGGCACCATCACGCAGGACGAGTTCGCTGCACTCAAGGCCAAGGCGCTGGGCGACTGAGTCGCACCTCCCGCGGCGCGGGCTGAGTCGCACCTCCCGCGGCGCGGGCTGAGTCGCACCACCCGCGTCGTTGCAGGATCAATCACGGTGCCGTGCTCCCATCGGGAGCGCGGCACCGTCGTTTCCGGACGTGACGGCCGCAACGCGGCACGGCTTCACGCAGCGGCCTGTGGAAAACTCATCACGTGGGAACAAGCACTCGGACGACCCCTCGGATGACACTTCGGGGCCGGCTCGCGTTGCGGGCGGCCGCCGCAGCCGCGTGGGCCTCGCAGAAGGCAGGACGCGGTAAGGGCTCGATGATCGGCGGCCTGATCGCGCTGAAGATCGATCCGACACTGTTGCAGCAGCTCGGCCACGGTCGCCGGACGGTGGTGGTGACCGGCACCAACGGCAAGTCCACCACGAACCGGATGACCGCGGCGGCTCTCTCGACACTCGGCGAAGTGGCCACGCAAACCGACGGCGCCAACATGGACGCGGGCATCGTCGCCGCGCTCACCGCCCGCGTCGACGCGCCGCTCGCCGCGCTCGAGGTCGACGAACTGCACGTCCCGCATGTGTGCGACGCCGTGGACCCCGAGGTCGTCGTGCTGCTGAACCTGAGCCGCGACCAGCTGGACCGGGTCGGCGAGATAAACATGATCGAGCGCAAGCTTCGCGCCGGACTCGAGCGGCACCCGGAAGCGATCGTGGTCGCGAACTGCGACGACGTGCTGGTGACCTCCGTCGCCTATGACTGCGAGAACGTGGTGTGGGTCGCCGCCGGCGGTGGTTGGGCGAGTGACTCCGTGAGCTGCCCGCGTACCGGAGAACCGATCGTGTGGGACGGGCCGAACTGGCGCAGCACTGGGTCGGACTTCGCGCGCCCCACGCCCGACTGGTGGGTCGACGACGACAATCTCCACGGCCCGGGCGGGCTCGTGATCCCGATGAAACTGACGCTGCCGGGCAAGGCCAACCGTGGCAACGCGGCGCAGGCCGTCGCTGCGGCCGTGGCGATGGGCGCGAAGGCGGAGGACGCCGTCGCCGCCGCATCGGCCGTCGACGAGGTCGCCGGCCGCTACAGCACCGTCCAGGTGGGACCGCACGCCGTGCACCTGCTGCTCGCGAAGAACCCGGCCGGCTGGCAGGAGGCCCTGTCGATGATCGACCACAGCGTCGACGGCCTCGTGATCGCCGTCAACGGCCAAGTGCCCGACGGGGAGGACCTGTCGTGGCTGTGGGACGTGCGGTTCGAGCACTTCGAGGGCGTCAAGGTGGTCGCTGCGGGCGAACGGGGCACCGACCTCGCCGTCCGGTTGACGTACGCGGGCGTCGAGCACACCCTCGAGCACGATCCGATGCGCGCGATCGCGTCGTGCCCACCCGGACGCGTCGAGGTGCTGGCCAATTACACGGCTTTCCGTGACCTCAACACCGCAATCGCCAAGGAGAACAAGCGCGATGTCTGAGTCCACGGTCCGCATCGGCCTCGTCCTGCCCGACGTCATGGGCACCTACGGCGACGGCGGCAACGCCTTGGTCCTGCGTCAGCGTCTGCGCATGCGCGGCTACGACGCCGAGATCGTCGACATCACCCTCAGCGACCCGGTACCCGAGTCGCTGGACCTGTATGCGCTCGGTGGGGCGGAGGACTCCGCGCAGCGCCTGGCCACCCGGCACCTGAAGACCTACCCAGGACTCCAGAGGGCAGCGGAGCGGGGTGCGCCTGTGTTGGCGATCTGTGCGGCGATCCAGGTACTCGGGCACTGGTACGAGACCTCGAGCGGTGAGCGCGTCGACGGGGTGTCGATGCTCGACGCCACCACGTCCCCGCAGGAGACGCGATCGATCGGCGAGGTCATCACCACACCGCTGCTCGACGGCCTCACCGCACCGCTGTCCGGATTCGAAAACCACCGGGGCGGAACTACTCTCGGCCCCGATGCCACGCCGGTCGGGCGGGTGACGCACGGTGTGGGCAACGGCGTCGGCGATGGGCTCGAGGGTGTGACGCAGGGTTCGGTGATCGGCACCTACATGCACGGTCCCGTCCTGGCGCGGAACCCGGAACTCGCCGACCTGCTGTTGAAGCGAGCGCTCGGTGTCGCAGAACTGCCGCCGCTGGATCTGCCCGAGGTGGATCTGCTGCGCCGCGAGCGGCTGCGGGTGCGCTGACCCCGGGCACGCCTTTTAGAAAACGTCCCAAACAGGGATATGGCCGGGAATGCTTTTGCATTACCGGCCGCATCTCTGCGTCACAAGCTTTTCACCCGACTGGTCTACTCACTTGCTCCGCATCCTTGCTTCACGAGCTTTTCACCGTTAGCGACTGCTGACTCGATCCGCACCATTGATAATACGCTCGCGGGCGGCCCCCGCAATATTTCGGACGCGAATTTTCCGAGTTGTGACCGGTTCATACCAGACATGCCCCGGTGCCTACCAGAACTCATCCACCGGGGCGCTCGAGCCAACCACCCGGCACCTGAAGACCTACCCCGGACTTCAGAGGGCAGCGGAGCGGGGTGCGCCGGTGTTGGCGATCTGCGCGGCGATCCAGGTACTCGGGCACTGGTACGAGACCTCGAGCGGTGAGCGCGTCGACGGGGTGTCGATGCTCGACGCCACCACGTCCCCGCAGGAGACGCGATCGATCGGCGAGGTCATCACCACACCGCTGCTCGACGGCCTCACCGCACCGCTGTCCGGATTCGAAAACCACCGGGGCGGAACTACTCTCGGCCCCGATGCCACGCCGGTCGGGCGGGTGACGCACGGTGTGGGCAACGGCGTCGGCGATGGGCTCGAGGGTGTGACGCAGGGTTCGGTGATCGGCACCTACATGCACGGTCCCGTCCTGGCGCGGAACCCGGAACTCGCCGACCTGCTGTTGAAGCGAGCGCTCGGTGTCGCAGAACTGCCGCCGCTGGATCTGCCCGAGGTGGATCTGCTGCGCCGCGAGCGGCTGCGGGTGCGCTGACCCCGGGCACGCCTTTTAGAAAACGTCCCAAACAGGGATATGGCCGGGAATGCTTTTGCATTACCGGCCGCATCTCTGCGTCACAAGCTTTTCACCCGACTGGTCTACTCACTTGCTCCGCATCCTTGCTTCACGAGCTTTTCACCGTTAGCGACTGCTGACTCGATCCGCACCATTGATAATACGCTCGCGGGCGGCCCCCGCAATATTTCGGACGCGAATTTTCCGAGTTGTGACCGGTTCATACCAGACATGCCCCGGTGCCTACCAGAACTCATCCACCGGGGCGCTCGAGCGTGGGCGACACGCGACTCTCCGCCCCCGGCGCCAGACCGGTAGGGGGTGGCGCACGGTGTCGGCGACGGCGTGAGCAACGGCCTCGAGGGTGTGACACAGGGTTAGGTATCGCAGAACTGCCGCCGCTGGATCTGCCAGAGGTGGATCTGCTGCGCCGCGAGCGACTGCGGAGGCGCTGATCTTCGAGGCCGAAAGGCCCCAAACAGGGGTGTGGCCGGTATTGCTTTCGCATTACCGGCCGCATCTCTGCATCACAAGCTTTTCACCGTTACCGACTACTCACTTGATCCGCACCATTGATAGTACGCCCGCGCGCGGCCCCCGCAACGTCTCGAGCGCGAATTTTCCGAGTTGTGACCGGTTCATTCCAGAGATGCCCGGCTCGTTACTCGAGCTCATCTAGCGGGGCCCTCGAGCACTCGATGCCACCCCTGAGGGTGTGGTCAACCCTGCACGACAGCGCTGGCTCCGCCTCGCAACTCTCCCTTGAGGACCTTGCCACTCGCATTGCGCGGCAGGGAATCCACGTGGATCACCGCCTTCGGGTGCTTGTACCGTGCGAGCGTTTCGTCGAGCAGCGGCTGCAACTCCTCGAGAGCGAGGTCACCACCGGCATCGGGCCGCAGGGCGACGACCGCGACCGGGACCTCACCCCACCGGGGATCCGGTCGCCCGATCACCGCGGCCTCGAGAACCTTCGGGTGGGAGAAGAGGACATTCTCGACCTCGGCGCAGTAGATGTTCTCACCACCCGAGATGATCATGTCCTTTTTGCGATCGACCACGTAGACGAACCCTTCGTCGTCCACGCGTACCAGGTCGCCCGAATGGAACCACCCGCCGTGGAACGCCTCCGCAGTGGCCTCAGGGTTCTGCCAGTATTCGAGCATCGTCGTGGGACCCCTGTAGACGATCTCGCCCACCTCACCCGGTGCGACGTCGTTCATGTCGTCGTCGACGACACGGGCCAGCACGGTCGGAAGCACACGTCCTACCGAACCGAGCTTGCGAAGAGCGTCCTCCCCATCGAGCACACACGTGACCGGCGACATCTCGGTCTGCCCGAACACCGCGACGTTCGCCGCGTCCGGGAAGGTCTCGGCCATGGCCCGGAGCACGGTGTCCGATGCCGGCGCCGCACCCCAGGAGATGACGCGCAGCTTCAGCTTTCGCGGCTGTGCCTGCTGCGCCGCGCATACCGCCTGCCACTGGACCGGAACCAAGAACACCGTGGTGGCCTGCTCCTCCTCGAGCACGTCCAGCAGCGCGTTCGGGTCGAACGCCCCGACCGGGTAGATCACCGTCGTGAGCCCGAGCATGAGGTTCGGTGTCATCGCTCCCAGCGCGGCGATGTGGAACATCGGCGACGCACAGAACCCGATGTCGTCCGTGCGGTTCAACTGGAAGGCCCGGATGCAGGTGAGCGCCTGCGCCGCCATGTTGCTGTGCGTAAGCACAGCTCCCTTCGGACGTCCCGTTGTGCCGGACGTGTACATGATCAGCGCTGGTGTGTCGTCGGGGACGTCGATCCCGGGACGCGTGGCCCCCACCTCGGCGATGAGATCCTCGTAGCCGAGGGCGTCGCCGGAAACGTCTCCGTCGGCTGGGCCGCCGACGACGATCGACAGCTCGGGCCCGCCGACCTCGGAGCGCACCCCGGCGGCGAGCGGCGCCAGCGTCGTGTCCGCCACCACCGCCCGAGCGCCACTGTCGCGCACCAGGAATGCAACCTCGGGGACCGTCATTCGGAAGTTCACCGGAACGGCGATCGCACCGAGAACGTTGGTCGCGAGGACCACCTCGAGATACTCGGGACGGTTGAGCATGAGGATCAGGACACGGTCGCCGAAACCGACGCCACGACGCGAGAGGGCGTCGGCGAACTTCTCGACCCTGGTGTGCAGCGTGGACCACGTGACGGACGCACCTTGAAACCGCAGGGCGATCCGGTCCGGGATCATCTGCGCGTGCCGCGCGACCTGGCTGTTCCAGTTGTTGCGACGGGACCGCTGAGCCTCGAGCAAACTGGCAGGGACGGCGGCGGAAGTGACCATCGAGGGTTCCTCTCTCACGCGGTGCGGGTCCTCCCGAATTCACCGAACCCGCGGATCGATGTGAGGCAGATTACACTTTTTGCGCGTTTTCGGGTCCGGATCGATCAATTAGCCGTGACGGCCCCTACAACCCGAACGTTTTGCCGATGATGTCGCGCTGAATCTCGTTGGTACCGCCGTAGATCGACGAGACCAGCGTCCTTCGGACGTGCCCCTCCATGTCGAACTCGGTGGCGTATCCGTAGCCGCCCATCATCTGCATGCCCTCGAGCGCCACCTTCTTCGCTGTCTCGGTCGCCTTGAGCTTGACCATCGACGCCTCACGCGGGAACAGCTTCGACGGGTTCGCGTCGACCAGCCTGGCCGTGTTGTAGACGAGCAGCCGGGTGCACTCGATCTCGGTGGCGAGGTCCGCGACCCGGTGCCGGAGTACCTGGAAGGTACCCACCGGCCGCCCGAACTGCTTTCGCTGCGTGATGAATTCGAGTGCGTCGTCGAACGCCCGCTGTGCGGTGCCGAGCATCATCGCACCGATGATGAGCCGTTCGATGTTCAACCCGGTCATCAACTGGGTCCAGCCGTTGCCCACAGCTCCGATCACGGCCTCGTCGGGCAGGCGAACGTCGGTGAGGTAGAGGTCGTTGACCTCCCTGCCGCCCATCGTTTCGATAGCGCTGATCTTCAGCCCCGGCGTGTCGGTCGGCAGGTGGAGCATCGTCAGGCCCTCGTGCTTGGCGCCGGTGCGGTCGGTCCGGGCCACCAGCAGAATGTTCTCGGCGAAGTGGGCGTTGGAGCACCACGTCTTCTGGCCGTTGATCAGCCAGCCGCCGGAGATCTTCTCGGCCCGGCAACTGAGGTTGCCGACGTCGGAGCCGGCCTCGGGCTCCGACATCGAGATGGATTCCGACGCGCCACGGACGATGCCGCCGAGCACGGTCCGCTTCTGCGCCTCGGTGCCGAACTTCTCGTACGCCGCGCCGGTGATGAGCGTCGTTCCTAGTCCCCCGATCGGTGCCATGCCGCGGGTGACCTGTTCGAGCAGGATGCACATGTCGACCGCCGTGCCGCCGGAGCCGCCGTATTCCTCGGGGACCGTGATCCCGAGCCAGCCGAGTTCGGCCATCTTCAGATATAGGGCCTGGTTGTGGCTGTGCTTGCCGTGGCCGGTGAGGGCGTCGCGTTGCTCACGGGTTCCGCATTCTTTGCGACAGAATGCGGCGACCGCGCGCGCAAAGTCCCGCTGCTCGGGGGTGAAATCGATGGTCATCGATACACTCCTGCCTACGAAGAGCCGAGTGAGCAGTTCCCGGGGATCCTCAGATCGACTGGAATCCCGGGGTCGACTGGAATCCAGGGGACGAGCCGAGGCGGCGTATCGGCTTGTCCGCGCTCGGTGGCCCTAATAATGTGAGCGTTATCACAGTAAGTCACAGCAAATTTTCTCGCCACTGTCCTCGCAGCTGAGGGAGTTCGACATGACCCGCGAACTACGCGACACGAGCCCCGACTCATCGCCGGACGCCGCCCCGTCGACCTTCGCGAGCCTCGATCCGCGGACCGGGACGGTGCTCGCCGAGTATCCGGTGACCACCGACAGGGACGTTGCCGCCGCGGTCGAGCGGGCGCGCGGTGCGGCGCGTTGGTGGAGGGCGCAGGGTTTCCGCGGCCGTCGCGACTGGTTGCTCGAGTTCAAGAGAGCGATCGCGTCGGATGCCGACGACCTCGCCCGCACAGTCTCCGCCGAGACCGGCAAGCCGTACGACGATGCCCTACTCGAGGTGATGCTCGCCGTCGAGCACCTCGACTGGGCCGCCCGCAACGCCAAGAAGATCCTCAAGCCGCGTCGCGTGTCCCCCGGCCTCGTGAGCGCGAACCAGTCCGCCAGCGTCGGGTACCAGCCCCTCGGAGTGATCGGCGTCATCGGCCCGTGGAACTACCCGGTGTACACGCCGATGGGGTCGCTCGCCTACGCCCTCGCGGCGGGCAACGCGATCGTCTTCAAGCCCAGCGAACTGACGCCGGGCGTCGGAAAGTGGTTCGAGACCAAATGGAACTCGCTCGCGCCCGGCCAGCCCGTTCTGCAGGTGGTCACTGGTTTCGGGGAGACCGGCGCCGCCCTGTGCCGGGCGGGTGTCGACAAGGTCGCCTTCACCGGATCGAGCGCCACCGCACGCAAGGTCATGGCGATCTGCGCCGAGTCGCTCACGCCGCTCGTCGCCGAGTGCGGCGGCAAGGACGCGATGATCGTCGCTGAGGACGCCGACCTCGACAAGGCCGTCGAGTCCGCCGCCTTCGGCGCATTCGGCAATGCCGGCCAAACGTGCGTCGGCGTCGAACGCATCTACGTCGCCGAACCGGTGTACCGGCAGTTCCTCGACAAGTTCACCTCCGCGGTCGAGCGGGTACGTCCGGGCGGGTCCGACGAGGACTCGTACGGGCCGATGACCCTCCCCAGCCAGGTCGACGTCGTCCGCAACCACATCGCCGACGCGCTCGACAAGGGCGCCAGGGCGGTCGTCGGCGGAATCGACTCCGTCCATGAGCGATTCGTCGACCCCGTGATCCTCACCGACGTGCCGGAGGAGTCATCGGAGGTGCGCGAGGAGACGTTCGGCCCGACCGTCGTCGTCAACCGTGTGCGCGACCTGGAGGAGGGTGTCGAACGGGCGAACTCGAGCGCGTACGGTCTGGGTTCGTCGGTGTTCACCCGCAACCGGTCCCGCGGCCGCGAGATCGCGGAACTCCTGCGCGCGGGCATGGTGTCGGTCAACTCGGTGCTGGGCTTCGTCGGCGTTCCTTCACTGCCGTTCGGCGGCATCGGCGAGTCAGGCTTCGGCCGGATCCACGGCGCCGACGGTCTCCGCGAATTCAGCCGCCCCAAGGCCGTCACCGTCCAGCGGTTCCCGGCCCCGCTGAAGCTGCTCAGTCTCGAACGATCCGCCCGCGACATGAAGGCCTCTGCGTGGCTGCTCAAGGCCCGGCATGGGCGGTAAGCGTGTGTCACCCACGAATTCGGTGAGTTCGCGTTCCGATCAACGTTCGGCTTCCCACCGAGGCAAAACCTTTCGAACCTTCCCAACCCCGGAGCGCGATCCGCACGCCGGTCCCGGCCGGATGGGATGGGTGAGAGTGATCGAGGGGCTGGACCCACAGAGCCGGCACCAGGACATCATCCGCATCACCGCCGGCTACGAATTCCCCTGGGACTACCAGCGATCGCTCGAATTCGCCCTGTTCCGTACGTACTGCGTGCCGTCGATCTCGGCACTGCTCGCCCGCACGGGCGAGTTCGAACATCGCCCCCAGAAACGCTACGACGACACCGCGTTGTTGATGGGCGAACTAGTCGAGCACGGCTACGACTCCGAGCGAGGACGCGAGTCGTTGCGCAATATCAACCGCATGCACGGCCGGTACACGATCTCGAACGACGACATGCGCTACGTGCTGTCGACCTTCGTGTACGACCCGATCGACTGGATCGACAGGTACGGCTGGCGCCGCTTGCACCCCAACGAGCGGCTCGCGTCGTACCACTTCTATCGTCAGGTCGGAATCCGGATGGGTATCAAGGATATTCCCGATTCGTACCAGGGTTTCCAACGTTTCAAGATGGACTACGAACGGGACCACTTCGTCTACAGCGAGGACAACCATCGCATCGGCACCTACACCCTGCGGCTGTTCCAATCGTGGTACCCGAGGTTGCTCGAACGCCCCGTCGCGGCCGCGGTGTATGCGCTGATCGACGATCGGATGTCCGCCGCGTTCGGGTTCCCGACGGGCTCGCCGCGGGTGCGCACCGCCGTCGAGACCGGACTGCGTGCCCGATCTGCGATTGTGCGTGTACTCCCCAAGCGGCGGGTGTCCGCCGGTGCCGGCGACCCGGGGAACCGAACCTACCCCGGATACCCCGTCGGCTACCGCCCCCGAGACCTCGGGGTGCAGTGATCCGAGTATTCGAGTGAACCGAGTATTCAAGTGATCCCAGGCTTCGAAGGAAGCCTGGGATCACTGCAGCCGTGCGTCAGCTACGCGGCAACGGTCGCTGGTTCGGCTGGTTTGCTCTCGGGGATGCGGGTGTCCGGGACCTCGATCGGACCGACCTCCTGCGCGTAGTAGAAGTGCGGACGCCGGTTACCGAGGAACGACCCGAACCACGACATCACCGCGACGTAGCGGTTGCGGAAGCCCACCAGGTACACCATGTGCACCACCAGCCACAGCACCCACGCGATCGGCCCGGTGAGCTCGATGTTCTTCACCTTGGTGACGGCGCGGAACCGATTGATGATCGCCATCGAGCCCTTGTCGCGGAACTTGAACGGCGTGCCGCGCTGGACCTTTCCGAGAATCGTGTCGGCGACGTAGCGGCCACCCTGCATCGCCACGGGCGACTGTCCCGGAAGGTTGTCCAGCGACGTCATGTCGCCGACCGCGAAAATGTCGGCCCGGCCGCCCACGGTGAGGTCGCGGTTGACGAGGAGGCGTCCGGCGCGGTCGGTCTCGCAACCGGTGCGCTCGGCCAGCACAGCCGCGAAGTCGTTGGCCTGCACGCCCGCCGACCAGATGATGGTCTCGGCGGTGCGACGCTCGCCGCTCTCGCTGCCGTGCGACACGAGGGTCGCTCCGTGGTCGTCGATGTCGGTGACGAGGGTGTTGAGGACCACCTCGACGCCCGACTTCTCGAGCGACGCCTTGGTGTACTCGCTGAGCTTGCCGCCGTAGGCGGGCATCGCGACACCTGCACCCTCGACCAGGGTGACGGTGACGTCGGCGGCGGTGATGCCGCGGATCGACTGCTCGAAGTAGCGTGCGGCGAGTTCCTTGATCTGGCCGGCCAGCTCGACGCCGGTCGCGCCGGCCCCGATGACGATGAAGCTGAGAAGGTTCTTCCGACGCTCGACGTCGCTGGTGGTGTGCGCCTCCTCGAAGCAGCGCACGATCTGGTCACGCAGCCGCTCGGCGTCGTCGACGGTCTTGAGCGCGTAGGTGACCTTGGCGAACTCGTCACGGCCGAAGTACGACTGCCGTGCGCCGGTGGCGGCGACGAGCGAGTTGTAGCCGAGCGTATGACGCTGGCCGGCGGCCTCGTAGACGAGTTCCTTCTCCTCCGGGTTCACGTCGACGACGCGGCCCAGCCGAACATCTGCATGCGGATACTTCGCGAGGATCGCACGCACCGACGGGGCGATCTCGCCGGTGGCGAGGACACCCGTTGCCACCTGGTAGAGCAGGGGCTGGAAGAGGTGCTCGGTGGTCTCCGAGATCAGAACGAACGGCTTGCCGGCCTTGGCCAGCTTCTTCGCCGCGGCGAGGGCACCGAATCCGGATCCGACGATGACGACTTCGGTCCGGTCCACTACTGCTGCGCCCATCTGTCCCACGGCTACCTCCTCTTTGAGATGTACAAGAGACACCGTAGGAGCGCTAACGAACCTTCCGCCAGCTGGCGAGGACATTCGAAGAACAGTTATCTCGATCGCTCATAAGTAGGATGTCGTCCCGTGGACTTCCGGCAGCTGCGCTACTTCCTCGCCGTCAGCGAGGAGCTGAGTTTCAGCAACGCGGCGAAACGCTCCTTCATCTCGCAGTCCGCGATCAGCCATCAGATAACCAAGCTGGAGCAGGAGCTCGGCACATCGCTGTTCGACCGCTCCACCCGCTCCGTCAAGCTCACTCCGGCCGGGTCTCGTCTGGTCCCGATCGCTCAGGAGGTGCTGAGCCTCGAAGTCAAGGCGTTCGCTGTCGCGAAGGAGCCCCGCAACCGCATCCGGATCACCGCCAGCATGAGCTTCGCCCCGCAGAACCTCGCCGCTATCGCCCACGTGCGCGAGAAGCACCCTCACCTGGACATCGAGTTCGTGATCAAGGACTTCACCGACCGCGTCGAGGCCGTCGCGTCCGGCGACGCCGATATCGCGCTGATCCGCGGCGAGGTGGACCGGCCAGGCCTCGAGACCCTCGAGCTCGGCGTCGAGGACCTGATGATCGCGACGTCCAATCAGCACCCGGTATCGGCGTTTTCGACCGTCGAACTCAGCGAACTGGCTCCATATCCACTGCTCCTGCCGCCCCGGCAGAGCCAGGTCCTCATCCACACGGTCGTGGAGAACGCGTTCGTCGACGTCGGCCGTCGCGTCCAACTGGGTCCGCCCATCGCGCGCGACCACACGGCGATCCTCGACATCATCACGAATCCGCGCGCGTGGACGGTCCTATACGCCAGTACCGTCGCGGAGGTCCCGCGAACCGGACTTTGCGTGATGCGCGAGAGGAACAACCGACTGCGGGTGCCCGTCAACGCCGTCGTCCGCACCGGGGCTTCCCGCACGCCCGGCATCGCGAGCCTCGTCGAGTCCCTGCGGCAGACGGTTACCTCGGAAAGCGGTGTGCCCCTGAGAGCGCCGCTGCAGATCAGGGGCACACCGGACGATCAGTAGCCGCAGCTACAGGGTGCGCCTCCCCGACAGTGCACGGCCGAGAGTGAGCTCGTCGGCGAACTCGAGGTCACCGCCCATCGGTAGCCCCGAGGCCAACCGCGACACCGTCAGCCCTGGGAAGTCGCGCAGCATCCGCACCAGATACGTCGCCGTCGCCTCTCCCTCCGTGTTGGGGTCGGTCGCGATGATCACTTCGGTGACGTCGACGCCGTCCTCCTGATTTCCGATGCGTGTCAACAGTTCCCGAATCCGCAACTGGTCCGGGCCGACACCACTGAGCGGATCGAGCGCGCCTCCGAGCACGTGATAGCGCCCCTTGAACTCGCGCGTGCGCTCGATCGCTTGCACGTCCTTGGGCTCCTCGACGACGCATACCACGGTGCGGTCCCTGCGCGGGTCAGAGCAGATGCGGCACTTCTCCTCCTCGGAAACGGTGCCGCACACCACGCAGAACTGGACGCCGTCGCGCACCTTCTGCAGCGCCGCCTGGAATCGATCGATCTCCGGTGGCTCTACCGAGAGCAGGTGGAACGCAATGCGCTGGGCACTCTTGGGCCCGATACCGGGCAACTTGCCCAGCTCGTCGATCAAGTCCTGGACGGGGCCTTCGTACAAGGCGCGCCTCTAGAAGGGAAGCCCGGGCATGCCGCCGGCGAGGGGGCCGAGCTTGCTCGCCGCCATCTCCTGGGCCTTGCTCGACGCATCCGCGATCGCACCGATCACGAGATCCTGCAGCGTCTCGACGTCGTCCGGGTCCACGACCTTGGGGTCGATCGTGAGGCCGACAATCTCGCCGGTGCCCTTGACCGTGGCGGTCACCAGACCTCCGCCGGCCTGCCCGGTCATCTCTGCCTGAGCCATCTCCGCCTGCGCGGCCATCAGCTGCTGCTGCATCTGCTCCGCCTGCGCGAGGAGCTGCTGCATGTCGGGTTGTCCACCTGGTTGCACTTGGCTTGTCCTTTCTGAAGTTGCTTGGTCAGCCTAGTCCGTCGCCCACGTCAGCCCAGTTCACGCAGTAGGTTCGCGAGCGTCGCCGCCGGACGGTCTCCTGGTCCGACAAGGCGGCAAGCGCCTGCTCCGCAGTCGCGGCAGTATTGACGGAACTGCTCGCGCTGACCTGTGCCACTGGTGAGCTCTCCCTGTTTCGGGGTCCACCTGTCTATCCTGCACGCCCACCAGCAATGATCGCGATCAAGCACCTCCATCAGTGGTCAGAATTCGTGCACTGCGGGAGGTTGAGCCTTCCCGGATGATGATCCGCAAGAATGCAGTTAATCGACCCCATCCACATGCTGCCTGGTGAGGCCGGTATCCGGGCACCCGGTCCGATGGGCAGGGTTGCTGACGGATTGCCATTCAGCCGTTTCGGGTGTTCGGTCATGACCCGAGCGATGCTATTGCGTTGCACTACTTGTGAATGCCGCTTCGTCTTGTTCGGTGTCTGCCCGTCCTCGAGCGCTATGAGCAGCCAACAATGCCCAGCTACACTGACTAATTGGCTGTCTGTGTGTGCTAATCAGCGTGCCCGTGTGTAGTGAGGTGAAACATGGACTCGAGAGTCGATCGACTCCGCGAGGACGTCGTTCTGTTCACCAGGCGAATCCGGAGTCAGAAGGCGCGGCATCAACTCACGCCCACCCAGTTGCAAGCGCTGGCTCACCTCGACCGCGAAGGGCCGATGAGTGCTCGGGCGTTGGCAGGGTTGGAGCAGGTCGCCCCCCAGTCCATCGCCCGGACAGTCTCGCTGCTCGAAGACGCGGGGATGGTCTCGCGCACCGCGGACCCCCAGGACGCCCGCGCGAGCATCGTCGCGATCACCGCACTCGGGTCACAGACCCTCGAGGTTGACCGGGCGCGGCGAAGCGAATGGCTCTCGGCGGCCCTCGACGCCGAGTGCACCGACGCCGAGCGCGAACTGCTGTATATCGCCGGCCAGTTGCTGCGACGCCTCGCCGCAACCCCGGAGCCGGTGCCGCAGCGGGAGTCCCTGGTGAACTGACGAACCGATGAACGCAGCGGTAGCCGCTGCCGGCGCGGCACAACCTGATGGGTCCGCACCCTTCTCGGGCTAGCGGCGTATTAGGCAGCAATACTGGTCAATAATCTCGAACTGTGTGCTATATCGCGCGCAAACAGGGCTTGGTTCCAAGAATTATGACAGCTAGACTGTCTAACTATAGAGCTGGGGCGAGAGGCTGAGAACTAGACGAGAGGGTGCGAAATGGACGAGAAGGTCAATCGACTCCGCGAAGACGTCGTTCTGTTCAGCAGGCGAATCCGGAGTCAGAGGGCACGCCACCAACTCACGCCCACGCAGTTGCATGCGCTGGCCCACCTCCACCAAGAAGGGCCGATGAGCGCTCGGGCGTTGGCCGGGTTGGAGCAGGTCGCCCCCCAGTCCATCGCCCGGACAGTCTCGCTGCTCGAAGACGCGGGGATGGTCTCGCGCACCGCGGACCCCCAGGACGCCCGCGCGAGCATCGTCGCGATCACCGCACTCGGGTCACAGACCCTCGAGGTTGACCGGGCGCGGCGAAGCGAATGGCTCTCGGCGGCCCTCGACGCCGAGTGCACCGACGCCGAGCGCGAACTGCTGTTCATCGCCGGCAAGCTACTGCGACGACTCGCCCACATTCCGGAGTCGGCACTGCAACCGCGGTCAGTGGTGGCCTCATGAGCGTCCTCGTCAAGGATTCGGTTGGTGGACGGCAGAGTCGGCGCATCCCGATTCGGGTCAGCGGTTCGATTGCTGCCGGAAGTATTCTGCAGCCTCTGAACTCGTCGATGATCGCCATCGCGATCGTCGGTATTGCCGCGCAGTTCGGCTCGTCGTCCGGTATCGCGTGGGTGATCTCGGGCCTGTACATAGCGACAGCCGTAACGGCCCCGATGGCGGGTAGGCTCGGCGCTCTGCTCGGTGCTCGGCAGGTATACCTCGCAGGACTCGCCATCGTGTCGCTCGGCTCGATCGTCGGCATCCTGGCACCGACCGTCGGCTGGCTGATCTTCGCCCGCGTACTTATCGGAATCGGAACTGCCACCCAATACCCGAATGCGATGACGATGATTCGGGAGTACGCGGAGCGCCATCGGGCTCAGCCTCGAAGCGCGATCACGACCCTGACCGTTTGCAGTCAGGCAACCGTCTCACTGGGTCCGACGCTCGGCGGTCTCTTGGTGGGGGCGTTCGGATGGCACTCGATCATGTGGATCAACCTTCCCGTCGCCGCGTTCAGTGCCGTCCTGGTCACAAGATTCGCGAGAGTCGGCTCCGCCCGAATCACGTCCGTGAGGCGCCGTGAGCTGCTGCGCTCGCTCGATGTGGTGGGAGCGCTGCTGCTTCTCGTACTGATCTCGTCGACGATGCTCTTCCTGCTATCGCTCACCACCGACCCCATCTGGTGGTTGATTCCCCTTTGGGCGATGGCGCTCGCCTCGTTCATCCAGTGGGAACGGCGGGCCGACGAGCCGTTCATCGACGTTCGGGCCCTCACCCGAAACCGTGCGCTCAGTGCGACGCTCACCCGGACGCTGCTCACCTACTCGGCGTTCTACTGCGTCTACTTCGGTGTTCCCCAATGGTTGCAGTACTCCCGCGGGATGAGCGCCACGCAGGCCGGCTTGACAATGCTTCCGGTCGCCGCGGTCGGGGCCCTCACCACGCTGATCGCCTCACACACATACGCACGTCACGGAGCGCGCAGAACACTCGCCGTCGGCACGGGAGCACTTCTCATCGGTGGTCTGCTCCTGGCCTCGGTGGAAAGTAGTACGGCCCCAATCCTTGTGCTTCTCCTGGTAGCAGTAGTGCTGGGAATTCCCAATGGGTTCAACAACATCGGCAATCAGAATCTGGTCAGCTCGGTCACCTCTCTCGAGGAAGTCGGCACCGCGATCGGAATGTACCGAACCGTGCAGTACATCGGAGCGAACCTCGCCGCCGTTGTGCTGGCTACCACCTCCGGTCGCATCATCGGCGACGAAGGCCTACACCGCACAGGCTGGTTCATTGCCGTCGTCGGAACTGTTCTACTCGTGGGTGTCCTGATTTCGCGGAACATGGGAGATCGGCGCCATGCTCACACCCGCTAGTTCCGGCAGATGCCTGGGTCTTCACGGATATGGATGGTCGAGCGGTCGGAGTAGCGATAGCGTCAGGGTGTGGCCGATTCTTACACTGGTATCCGCGAAACCGGGCTTGCCGTGCATCGTGCGGGAGTGCAGCGCCTGCTGTCGAGCTACCGGGCGATCCCGCCTGATGCGAACGTCCGACTTGCGAAGAAGACCTCCAACCTGTTCCGGGCGCGGACGCGAAGCAGCGCACCGGGTCTCGACGTATCCGGGCTGGACGGGGTCATCTCGGTCGATCCCGAAGCCCGCACCGCCGATGTCGCGGGAATGTGCACCTACGAGAACCTCGTGGCCGCGACGCTTCCCTACGGGCTCGCCCCAATGGTGGTGCCTCAGTTGAAGACCATCACCCTCGGCGGCGCAGTCACCGGCCTCGGCATCGAGTCCACCTCGTTCCGCAACGGACTGCCGCACGAGTCGGTGCTCGAGATGGACATCCTTACCGGCAACGGCAGTATCGTCACCGCGACCCCCCACGGCGAGCACTCGGACCTGTTCCGTGCGTTCCCGAATTCCTATGGAACGTTGGGCTATTCGACCCGCCTCCGGATCGAGCTCGAGCCGGTGAAACGGTTCGTGGCCCTGCGGCACCTGCGGTTCACCGACCTCGATGAGCTCCAGAAGTCAATGGACCGGATCGTCGAGGAACGGATGTGGGACGGCATCGCCGTCGACTACCTCGACGGTGTCGTCTTCACCGCGAACGAGGCATACCTGACCCTCGGGGTGCAGACCGACGAGCCCGGACCGGTCAGTGACTACACCGACATGGATATCTACTACCGGTCCATACAACACGAATCGATCAACCACCCCAAGACGGACCGACTGACGACTCACGACTACCTGTGGCGGTGGGACACCGACTGGTTCTGGTGCTCGCGCGCGTTCGGGACACAGAACCCCAAGATCCGACGGTTCTGGCCGAAACGCTACCGGCGCAGCAGCTTCTACTGGAAGCTCATCGCGCTGGACCGGAAGTACGACATCGGCGACCGCCTCGAGGCCAGGAAGGGGCTGCCGCCGCGTGAGCGCGTGGTGCAGGACATCGAGGTCCCCCTCGACCGCACCTCGGAGTTCCTGAGCTGGTTCCTCGAGGAGATCCCGATCGAGCCGCTGTGGCTGTGTCCGTTGCGCCTTCGCGACCTAGGTCCGCAGGGAACCGGCTCGAAGCGACCGCGGTCACGGCGAAAGGCCAAAGCAGGGCGGGACGGAAAGGCCGCACCGCGGCAGGATGGAACGGCCGCACCGCGGCAGGATGGAACGGCCGCACCGCGGCAGGATGGAACGGCCGCACCGCGGCAGGATGGAACGGCCGCACCGCGGCCGTGGCCGCTGTATCCGCTCGAACCGCATCGCACCTACGTCAACGTCGGCTTCTGGTCGTCGGTGCCCATCGAGCCCGGCGCTCCCGTCGGTGCCGCGAACCGCCGAATCGAGAACAAGGTCGCCGAACTCGACGGCCACAAGTCCCTGTACTCCGACGCGTTCTACGACGCGGACGCGTTCGCGCTGCTGTACGGCGGCGACCACTACACCGAGATCAAGAAACGGTACGACCCCGATTCACGACTGCTGGACCTCTATTCAAAGGCGGTGCAACGAAAATGACGATTCTCAAAACGAAGGCCGACTCTGCTCAGAAGCTCAGCCTCGCTCAGATTCTCGAAACCGTCTCCGATGGTCAGATCCCCCTGCGGTTCACCGCGTACGACGGCAGCGCGACGGGGCCGGAGGACGCACCCTACGGCCTTCGCCTGAACTCGACTCGCGGTACCACCTACCTGGCCACCGCCCCCGGCGACCTCGGCATGGCCCGCGCCTACGTGGCGGGCGACCTGGAGGCCGTCGGGGTGCATCCGGGCGACCCGTACGAGATCCTCGGGGCGATGACCGACCTGCAGTTTCGGCGCCCCTCGGCGAAGCAGATCGCGGCCATCACCAGGTCCATCGGCTGGGACAACCTGCTCCCCATCGCTCCCCCGCCGCAGGAACACCGGCCACGCTGGCGCCGGTTCGCAGAGGGCCTGCGGCACTCCAAGTCTCGCGATGCCGAGGTGATTCACCACCACTACGACGTCTCGAACGCCTTCTACGAGTATGTGCTCGGCCCGTCGATGACCTACACCTGTGCCGCGTACGAGTCCGAGAACATGAGCCTCGAGGACGCACAGGAGAACAAGTATCGCCTCGTCTTCGACAAGCTCGGACTGAAGGAAGGCGACCGGCTGCTCGACATCGGTTGCGGCTGGGGCGGAATGGTCCGCTACGCCGCCCGCCACGGTGTCAAGACCATCGGCGTCACCCTCTCGCGCGAGCAGGCCGAGTGGGCACGGAAGGCAATCGCCGCGGAAGGGCTGTCCGACCTGGCCGAGGTCCGGTTCTCCGACTACCGCGACGTACCGGAGACCGGGTTCGACGCCATCTCGTCGATCGGCCTCACCGAACACATCGGCGTCCACAACTACCCGTCGTACTTCGGGTTCATGAAGGACAAACTGCGAGCAGGTGGCCGACTGCTGAATCACTGCATCACGCGCCCCGGCAACCGCAGCAACGCCCGAGCCGGCTACTTCATCGACCGGTACATCTTCCCCGACGCCGAACTCACCGGATCGGGCCGCATCATCAGCGAGATGCAGGACGTAGGCCTCGAGGTGCGCCACGAAGAGAACCTGCGCGAGCACTACGCGCTCACCCTGGCCGGGTGGTGCCGAAACCTCGTCGAGAACTGGGACGCATGCGTCGCCGAGGTCGGCGAGGGTACCGCGAAGGTGTGGGGTCTGTACATGGCCGGCTCGCGACTCGGCTTCGAGCGCAACGTCGTTCAGCTACACCAAGTCCTGGCGGTCAAGCTCGGACCCAACGGTGAGGCCAGCGTGCCGCTGCGCCCGTGGTGGAAGGGCTGATCCAGGAAACACCCGCAAGACAAACACCTGAAGACAGAGAAACGGCCCCCGACCGGTGGTTCCGGTCGGGAGCCGTTTCTCGTCGGGAGCCGTTGCTCTCGGTGCTTCGTCAGCCCTTCATCGTCGCCGGCGGAGTGAAGCGCTCACCGTACTTGGCAGCAAGTTCCTCGGCACGCGCAACGAAGCCGGCCTTACCGCCCGGGTAGCCCGCGACGAACTGGCTGACACCGCCGGTCCAGGCCGGGTAGCCGATGCCCATGATGGAGCCGATGTTGGCGTCGGCGGTGGACGTGATGACACCCTCGTCGAAGCACTTCTGCGTCTCGATCGCCTCGATGAACAGCATGCGGTCGATCAGGTCCTGGATCGGCGCCTTGTTCGAGCCGGACTTGAAGTTGTCCCGCAGCCCCTGCCACAGCCCGACACGCTTGCCGTCCTCGTAGTCGTAGAAGCCGGCGCCACCGAGACGGCCCTTGCGGTCGTTGCCCTCGACGAGGAAGTTGATGACGTCGCCCGCCGGGTCCGCCGGAAGCTCCTTGCCCTCGGCCAACGCCGCGGCCTTCGTCTCGGCGCGGATCTTCTGCATCAGCGTCAGGTTCAGCTCGTCCGACAGCTGCAGCGGTGCAGCCGGGTAGCCGGCCTGCATACCCGCTTGCTCGATGGTCGCCGGCTCGATGCCCTCGGCGACCATGGCGATCGCCTCGTTGACGAAGGTGCCGATGACGCGCGAGGTGAAGAAGCCGCGCGAGTCGTTGACGACGATCGGGGTCTTGCGGATCGCCTGCACGAAGTCGAAGACGCGGGCCAGGCTCTCGTCCGAGGTCTTCTCGCCGCGGATGATCTCGACCAGCGGCATCTTGTCGACCGGCGAGAAGAAGTGGATGCCGATGAAGTCCTCGGACCGCTTGACGCCCGTCGCGAGGTCGGTGATCGGCAGCGTCGAGGTGTTCGAACCGAGCAGGGCGTCCGGCTCGACGATGTCCTCGATCTCCTGGAAGACCTTCTTCTTCAGATCGGCGGACTCGAAGACGGCCTCGACGACGAAGTCGACGCCCGCGAAGTCGGCCGGGTCCGCGCTGGGCGTGATCCGGTCGAGCAGGGCCTTGGACTTCTCCTCGGTGGTCTTGCCGCGCGAGAGGGCCTTGGCCTCGAGCTTTTCGGCGTACCCCTTGCCCTTCTCAGCGGCCTCGAGGGTCACGTCCTTGAGGACCACGGGCAATCCGGCCTTCGCGGCCACGTACGCGATACCGGCACCCATCATGCCGGCGCCGAGCACGCCGACCTTCTTGATCTCCCGCTTGGGAACATCCTTCGGCCGCGACGCGCCGGACCCGATGGCCTGCAAGTCGAAGAAGAACGCCTGGATCATGTTCTTCGCGACCCGACCGGTGACGAGCTTGGTGAAGTAGCGGGACTCGATGCGCAGGGCGTTGTCGACGTCGACCTGGCTGCCCTCGACGGCAGCGGCCATGATCGCGCGGGGGGCCTCCATCGGGGCACCCTTGATCTGCTTGCGAAGGTTCGCCGGGAAGGCCGGCAGGTTCGCGGCGAAGGCCGGTGTGGCGGGGGTTCCGCCGGGGATCTTGTAGCCCTTCTTGTCCCACGGCTGAACGCCCGACTCGGGGTTGGCCTTGATCCACGCCTTCGCGGCGGGCACCAGCTCCTCGACGGAGGAGACCAGCTCGTCGACCAGTCCGACCTCCTTGGCCTGCTGCGGCGCGCGCTGCTGACCCTGCAGCAGCATCTGAGTCAAAGCGGTCATCAGGCCGAACATGCGGACGGTGCGCACAACGCCGCCGCCGCCGGGAAGCAGGCCGAGGGTGACCTCGGGCAGGCCGATCTTGACGCCCTTGACGTCGGCCGCGATGCGGCGGTGGGTCGCGAGTGCGATCTCGAGGCCGCCACCGAGGGCTGCACCGTTGATGCACGTGACGACGGGCTTGCCGAGCGTCTCGAGCCGACGCAGGTCCGACTTGATGGTGTTGGAGTGTTCGTAGATCTGCTCGGCGTCCTCGGGTCCGACCTCGATCATGTTCTTGAGATCACCGCCGGCGAAGAACGTCTTCTTACCCGACGTCAGCACCACCCCGGTGATCGAGTCCTTCTCCGCGTAGAGGCGGTCCACGGTGGCCCGCATCGAAGAGAGATACCGCTCGTTCATCGTGTTCGCGCCCTGGTTCGGGTCGTCGATCGTGAGCACGACGATGCCGTCGGCGTCCTGCTCCCAGGCGATGATGTTCTGATCGCTCACTGTTCTCGTCTCTCCTGTCTGTCCTGTGAGCGTCAGACGCGCTCGATGATGGTGGCAACGCCCATGCCGCCGCCGATGCACAGCGTCACCAGGGCTCGCTTGGCGCCGCGGCGCTCGAGCTCGTCGATCATGGTTCCGGTGATCATCGCGCCGGTGGCGCCGAGTGGGTGACCCATGGCGATGGCGCCGCCGTTGACGTTCAGCTTCTCGTCCGGGATCTTCAGGTCCTTCTGGAACTTGAGGACGACCGAGGCGAACGCCTCGTTGATCTCGACCAGGTCGATGTCGTCGAGGGTCAGTCCGGTCTGCGCGAGCACCTTCTTGGCGGCGGGGGTCGGGCCAGTGAGCATGAGCGTCGAGTCGGCACCGGAGGTCGCGGTCGCGACGACGCGGGCGCGCGGGGTCATGCCCATGGCCTTGCCGGCCTCCTCGCTGCCCACGAGGAGCAGCGCGGCACCGTCGACGATGCCGGAGCTGTTGCCGCCGTGGTGGACGTGGTTGATCTTCTCGACCCAGTGGTACTTCTGCAGCGCGACGGCGTCGAAGCCGCCCATCTCGCCGATCGTCGCGAACGAGGGCTGCAGGCCGGACAGGCCCTCGGCCGTGGTCCCCGGCCGCATGTGCTCGTCGTGGTCGAGGACGGTGATGCCGTTGATGTCCTTGACCGGGACGACGGACTTGGCGAAGTAGCCACCGCTCCACGCCTTCGCAGCCAGGTCTTGCGAGCGGACGGCGTAGGCGTCGACGTCGTCACGGGAGAAGCCCTCGATCGTGGCGATGAGGTCCGCCGAGATGCCCTGCGGGACAGTGTAGTTGTCGTAGTTGGTGGCGGGGTCGTTGACCCACGCGCCACCATCGCTACCCATCGGCACGCGCGACATCGACTCGACGCCACCGGCGACGACCATCTCGTCCCAGCCGGACCGCACCTTCTGCGCGGCCATGTTGACGGCCTCGAGACCCGAGGCGCAGAAACGGTTGATCTGCACACCGCCGACGGTGTCGGGCATGCCGGCGTCGGTGGCCGCGATGCGCGCGATGTCCATGCCCTGATCGCCGAGAGGCGAGACGACACCGAGAATCAGGTCGGAGATGCGGTCCTCGTCGAGCCCCGGGAATCGGTTGCGCAGTTCCTGGATCAGGCCGGTGACCAGCGAAATCGGCTTGACCGAGTGCAGTGAACCGGTCTTTTTTCCCCGGCCGCGTGGGGTTCGGATGGCTTCATAAATGAATGCCTCTGTGGTCACGGTGTTCCTTCCTGTTCACGTCTGCCGTGCACACTTCGGGTGCCGTCACGGCAACTCGTGCAACGCACAGATTTCGACAAATCCACCTTAGGAAGCGTTCCGGTGGCCGGAAAGGACCGAACCGATCCGGGTCTGTGACCGAGGCGATCACACGCAGCGGAACCTGTCCTTTCTGCGAACTTTGCCGTAGCCCGCTACCCTTCCGGGGGCAGCCGGGACTTCTGGAAGGGATTCGAGCATGGGTGGACCGGGGGGCCTGTCGCGGTCCGGAATGTCACGGCGCGGGTTCTTGAGCGCGGCCGCATTCGGAGCGGCCGGCGCGGCGACGCTCGGCACAGGCGCTCCGAGCGCCGGCGCCCGCACCCGCCTGCGCAGCCAAGCACCCACGAACGGACTCCCCAGCCCCGACTCGATCACGGTCACCGATCCGGCCTTCCTCGACGCGGTACAGGCAGCAAGCCTGCTGCAGTCCGGCGCGCTACATCCCCGCGAACTGCTCGACGCCTGCCTGACCCGCAGCAACGAGTTCGACGGCGAGATCGGCGGATGGATCCGGATCTACCCGGAGATGGCGTACGAGGCCGCCGACGCTGCGGCGCAACGGCTCTCACAGCAGAGCGTGAGCACCAACGGACCCGCCCCGCTGGTGTGCGGTCTCCCTCTGGCCCTCAAGGACCTGTTCGCCGTGTCCGGCCTGCCCCTGACCGCGTCCAGCCGCGTTCTCGAGGGCAACATCGCGGCCGGCGATTCGACGGTATGGCGGCGGCTGAAGGACGCCGGCATGGTCCTGCTCGGGCACGCGCACACCGACGAGTTCGCGATCGGCGTGGCCACCGAACAGGTCGGCAACCCGTGGAACACCGAGTACTCCCCCGGCGGCTCCTCCGGCGGCAGCGCCGCGGTGCTCGCCGCGCGCTTCGTCCCCCTCGCGACCGGCACCGACACCGGCGGCTCGCTGCGACTGCCGGCCAGCGCCTGCGGAATCACCTCGATCAAGCCGACCTTCGGCCGCTGCAGCGTCCGCGGCGTCATCCCACTGACCTGGACCCGCGACCACGCCGGTCCCATGGGACGCAGCGTCGCCGACGCGGCCCTGATGCTCGGCTTCATGGCAGGCGCGGACCCGGAGGACCCGAGCACCGCGGCAGGCCCGGCAGTACCCGACGGGGGCTACCCCCTGTCCGCGAAGGGCGGCCCCACACCACTGTCCGGCAAGCGCTTCGGCGTCGTGCGATCGGACGTGGACGCACTGCCCGACGCAACCCGCACGCTCTTCGACGAATACCTCGACCTCGTCCGACGCCTCGGCGGCACCACCGTCGACGTCAAACTACCCAGACTGCCGTCGGACATAACGACCGGCGATTCCGCGGAGATGGGCAGCTACCACAACCAGTTCAAGGACCGCCTGGGCCTGTACCGGCTCGGCCACGCCGGCAGCGCTGCCCTGTCGATCGCCGCCCTGGCGGTGCCGGCGATCGACTACATGACCGCGGCACGCAACCGACTGATCTACCAGCACGAATACAACCGGATGCTCGCCGACCACGACCTCGACGCGATCCTCGTTCCGGGTGCGAAGGCCGACGGTTCCAAGCGCAGCGAGGTCGCGGGCATCTCGGTGTTCAGCGGCGTAATGGGAAACGTCGGTTGGGCCAACTACACGGGGGCGCCGGTGATCAGCACCCCCGCAGGACGGTCAGCGGCAACGGGCATGCCGTTCGGCGTCCAGGTCGGCGGCCGACCCTGGGACGAGAGCACGCTCATCGAGATCGTGCTCGAACTTCAGGCCGCCCGGCCCGACTTGCTGGAGGCCCCGACCGTCGCGCCGGCCCCACGCGACATCCCACGTGTTCAGGTCACCACACCCGGTGCGGGTCCCGATCCCACCAACACCGCCAACGTCGGATTCGGTTTCCACTTCCTGCCGACGACCTCGACAGCCGCGATCTGACCTCACCCGCCGAGCCCGGTCGCTTGCAGACTCTGCAGCCAGGGGTGGCCGTAAGGGACCGAACCGATCCGGGTCTGTGACCCAGGCGATCACGTACAGCGGAACGTGTCCTTTCTGCGAACTTTGCCGGGACCAGCTACCCTGCCGGGGGCAGCTGGGACTTCGAGAAGGACTCGAGAGGGGATTCAAGCATGGGCGAAGCTGGGGGCCTGTCGCGGTCCGGAATGTCACGGCGCGGGTTCTTGAGCGCGGCCGCATTCGGAGCGGCCGGCGCGGCGACGCTCGGCGCAGGCGTTCCGAGCGCCGGCGCCCGCACCCGCCTGCGCAGCCAAGCACCCGCGAACGGACTCCCCAGCCCCGACTCGATCACGGTCACCGATCCGGCCTTCCTCGACGCGGTGCAGGCAGCGAGCCTGCTGCAGTCCGGCGCGCTACATCCCCGCGAACTGCTCGACGCCTGCCTGACCCGCAGCAACGAGTTCGACGGCGAGATCGGCGGATGGATCCGGATCTACCCGGAGATGGCGTACGAGGCCGCCGACGCTGCGGCGCAACGGCTCTCACAGCAGAGCGTGAGCACCAACGGACCCGCCCCGCTGGTGTGCGGTCTCCCTCTGGCCCTCAAGGACCTGTTCGCCGTGTCCGGCCTGCCCCTGACCGCGTCCAGCCGCGTTCTCGAGGGCAACATCGCGGCCGGCGATTCGACGGTATGGCGGCGGCTGAAGGACGCCGGCATGGTCCTGCTCGGGCACGCGCACACCGACGAGTTCGCGATCGGCGTGGCCACCGAACAGGTCGGCAACCCGTGGAACACCGAGTACTCCCCCGGCGGCTCCTCCGGCGGCAGCGCCGCGGTGCTCGCCGCGCGCTTCGTCCCCCTCGCGACCGGCACCGACACCGGCGGCTCGCTGCGACTGCCGGCCAGCGCCTGCGGAATCACCTCGATCAAGCCGACCTTCGGCCGCTGCAGCGTCCGCGGCGTCATCCCACTGACCTGGACCCGCGACCACGCCGGTCCCATGGGACGCAGCGTCGCCGACGCGGCCCTGATGCTCGGCTTCATGGCAGGCGCGGACCCGGAGGACCCGAGCACCGCGGCAGGCCCGGCAGTACCCGACGGGGGCTACCCCCTGTCCGCGAAGGGCGGCCCCACACCACTGTCCGGCAAGCGCTTCGGCGTCGTGCGATCGGACGTGGACGCACTGCCCGACGCCACCCGCACGCTCTTCGACGAATACCTCGACCTCGTCCGACGCCTCGGCGGCACCACCGTCGATGTCGAACTTCCGGTACTGCCGCCCGAGCTGATCGACGGAGATACCGTCGAGATGGGCAGCTACCACAACCAGTTCAAGGACCGCCTGGGCTTGTACCGGCTCGACAACGCCGCAACCGCTACAAAGGCGATCGCCGCGCTGGCGTGGCCGGCGATCGACTACATGACCGCAGCACGCGATCGACTGATCTACCAGCACGAATACAACCGGATGTTCGCCGACCACGACCTCGACGCAATCCTCGTTCCGGGTGCGAAGGCCGACGGCGCCAAGCGCAGCGAGATCGCGGGGATCCCGGTGTTCGCTGGAGTCACCGGAAACGTCCATTGGGCCAACCGCACGGGGGCGCCGGTGATCAGCACCCCCGCAGGACGGTCAGCGGCAACGGGCATGCCGTTCGGCGTCCAGGTCGGCGGCCGCCCCTGGGACGAGAGCACGCTCATCGAGATCGTGCTCGAACTCCAGGCCGCCCGGCCCGACTTGCTCGAGGCCCCGACCGTCGCGCCGGCCACACGTGACATCCCGCGCGTTCAGGTCACCACACCCGGTGCGGGTCCCGATCCCACCAACACCGCCAACGTCGGGTTCGGTTTCCACTTCCTGCCGACGACCTCGACAGCCGCGATCTGACCGTCACCCGCTCAGCGCGGGATCGTCGAGATTCGGCAGCCAGATGACCAACGGCCCTCGCGTCCGGCTCGGGACGGCGATGGAATACAGGTGACACTGGCGTGCGAGCCGGATGAGGTGACCGATGCTGAAGTGGTCGATTCCGGTCGGCCGGGTATTCGGGATCCGGCTGTATCTGCACTGGTCGCTGCTGGCGACGCTCACCCTGATCACCGCACTGCTGGCCGGGTCCATTCTGCCCGCCGCGTATCCCGGACGGTCTATCGCGGAGTACTGGTCGGTCGGCGCGCTGGCGGCTGTGGTGTTCGTGCTGTCGTTGGCGGCGCACGAGCTGGCACACTCGGTTGTCGCTGTGCATGACGGGGTGCCCGTCCGCCGGATCACGCTGTGGCTGCTCGGTGGAATGTCCGAGCTGCAGAGCGAGCCGAACGACCCGCGCACCGAACTGCGGATCACCCTCGCCGGCCCGCTCACCAGCTTCGCGATCGGCATCACGGCGCTGTTGCTCGTCGTGTTCCTCCGCGACGTGGCCGACCCGGTCGTCACCGGGTCACTGGCCTGGCTCGGGATCGCGAATGTCGTTCTGGCCGTGTTCAATCTGCTGCCGGGCGCACCCCTCGACGGCGGCCGGGTACTGCACGCGGTGTTGTGGTGGCGCAGCGGAGACCGCCTGGCGGCCGCTGCCGGCGCCGCACGCAGCGGCCGAGTCCTGGGGCTGATCCTGATCACGCTCGGCGGAATCCAGGTCCTGTTCACGCAGAACATCGGCGGACTGTGGCTGATTCTGCTCGGCTGGTTCCTGCGCAACGCCGCCAACGTCGAACTGATGAACGCATCCATGCGGCATCAGCTGGGTGACCTCGAGGTCGGGCGGATCATGACCCCGACGCCGACTGTCGTCCACGCCGACGACGATATCCGTATATTCGTCACCGACGTCTTGCCGCGCCTGCGTCACCGCACCTTCCCCGTGGTCGACCGTTGGGACCGGCCCGTGGGCGTGCTCTCGCTCCAAGATCTCACCCATGCCGCCGATCGTGCAGGCCCGATCGGCGGCCTCGCGCGCCCGCTACCCGACTCGGCACGCATTCATCCGGACGCCCGCGTCGAGACCGTGATCTCGACCGCTGTGCTGCGTCCGGGGTTGGACCTGCTCGCGGTCGTCGACGGAGGTGGTCGCCTGGTCGGTATCGTCACGGCGACCGACCTGCGCCGCGTGTGCGAGCGCACGTCGCTGGGACTCCCGATCGAACGACCACCGACCGACCCCGGGTGAGTCCGCCCAGGTCGGAGACGTTCTTGCAGGGCCCCCTTCGGCGTGGTCAGCGCGCCCCGGCATCCGCCCCCGACGCTGCGGTCTCGTGCACGACGGTATGAACCGACCAGTGCCCGGACACCCATTCGGCCCTGGTGGGCCGACAGAACCCGGCACCGAGGAGAGCCGAATCGATTGCCGCGAAGTCGAAATCGTTGCAACGCGGCATGAGCCCCCACCGAGGTGGTTTCCGTTCGCGGTGCACAACCCTCCCCGTCGCGTCACGGATCGTGAGGACCGTACACATGGGGTCGATGTTCACGCAGGCCTCGAACTGCGCCATACCTCCATGCTGCAACGTGGAGGAGCAAAGGGAAAGGGCCGAGCGTCCTTCACGTTGAGAGAGCTTTGATCAGCGCTTCGTTCAACTCGGCCGCAGGGCTCATCGGCATGGTGTGGTGCGTTGCCCCGTCGACGGCGGTTGCGCGTAGTCGCGGGATCGACTCCCCGATGTCGGTTGCGAGCCGTCCGCTGTCGTGCACCTTGCTGCCGCCTGCGAGTATCACGGTCGTGTCGACAGCTAGGTCCTCGAGTTCACTTCGCTTGGGTCGCTTAGGAACAATGGTCTTCGCCTTCGGGAAGTGCGCCGCTCCACAGGCGAGCAGATCGAGCCAGTCCTCATCGATCTGCTGCCCGTTCGTCTCCCATCGGATGAAGTTTCGTTCACGCTTCTCGGTGGGGCGTACCAGTAATGGCACAGCACGGGCGAGGTAGGACGCGCGCATTCCAGCGAAGCAGGAATTGGGGTCGAGCAGCGCCAGTTTCCTGACGCGATCCGGTTCGCGCAGTGCGTACGAGAGCGCGATCATCGCGCCGTACGAGTGCCCGACGAGACCGAAGTTCATCAGGCCGGCAGCCTCTGTGACGGCATGGAGCCAGGACATCAGGTCATCGACCGACAGGAGCCGTTGACCGTCGGCGATGCTTCGGCCCGAATCACCAATCAGATCGATCGCGTAGACCCGGTATCGGGTCGCCAGGGCAGCGACGTTTCGGAACCAAACAGTAGAAGTCGCTCCCGCACCCGGTAGAAGGACTATAGGCGGGGCATCGAGCGGGCCACACATGTTCACGTGGGTCGTGCCGTAGATAGATGCCAGATCAATACTGGTGACATCTACCGGCCACTTCGCGAGCACGCGATCGTAGGCACGGTAGAAGGCAACACCTTCGGCGGTGGCGGTGAAATCGGTAGGCGACAACGTTGACATCCAACCCCCCCGAGAAATTAGCTCGATCTATCGAGATACTTTGTCTGTCGAGATAGTAGGTTGTCCGGGTAGCGCTGTCGACCACAGGAGACCCTGATGGACACCGAAAACGAGATGGCCGAGGACCCACTGGCCACCGTGCACCGGCTTCGCGCCCTGGTAGTCGAGTTACACCTGTTCGGTGCAGAGTTCGCGCGCATCCACGGCCTGCACGCCACCGACCTGCGAGCACTGATCTACCTGCTCGACGCCGAGCGCGGTGGCCGCACGGCAACCCCGACATGGTTGGGGGAAAGGCTTCACCTCAACTCGGCATCGGTGACAGCGCTCGTCGATCGCCTGGAGAAGGCCGGGCATGTGCGGCGCGAAAGGGACCATCAAGATCGTAGAAAAGTACTGATCCACGTCACCCCCGAAGCCGTACAGCTGGGCTGGTCGTTCTTCGGTCCTGTGATCGAGAACGCGACGACCGCCATCGGCGCATACAGCGAACGGCAGTTGAACGCCATCCACAGGTTCTTGACCGACATGCAGCAGTCCATCGACGATGCTCGCCCCCGGGCTACAGACTGACCGCCCTCAGCCGATCGCGGCCTAGGTCAGCTCGTCCCCGTCCGCTCGCTTCCATCGCCGCCGGCAATTGCCACTGGCGCCAGTTCTTTCTCGATGACGAACCGCATCAGCCGTCCGAGCGAGTCCTTGATCTCACGCAGCGTGGTCAGGCTCGTGGACTTGGGGCCACTGAACGCCTCGAGTCGGTTGATCTGCGCGCACACCTGCGTCTCGGCATCCGCGAGCTGGTACCAGAGGTTGCGATCGAACGGAAGATCCAGCATCTTGCGGGCATGCTCAATGGTCACCCGCAGCACCAGGGCCTTGAGATCGAGAACCGGGCGCTCTTCCCCGCCTCCGCTAGCCACCGCCGTGGCAGTGATCGCCGCACCTGTACCCGCCAGCCCCCCGAGCATCGCGAGGCCGCCCACCATTCCACCCGGGCCGAACGCGGCAAGCCCACCCGTGATCGCGGCCGCACCAGCAGCCGTGGCCGGGGCAGCAGCGAGCAACCCGACCGGACCCGCCGCCAGCAGAGCCACCCCGGCTGCCGCCGTCAGCACTCTGCCCCACGGCGCCCCGCCCCGGCGATTCAGCACCTTCTGGACCTCCTCGATCGCGCGGGCGACCTTGTCCCCCACATCGGGGCTGAAGCCGAGCGCGACCGCAGTCTCGGGAAGGGCTTGCATCGGCGCCCGCTCTACGTCGATCTCGTACGGATCGACCGCGTTCGTCAGTGCAAGAACAGCAAGTTCGCTTACAGCCTCGTGCAGCTCCCACCGTTGCGGAACCGCCGGCAGATCCCCGTCGACCAGCTGATGCAGTTCTGCAGCCAGGGGCTGTTGCCCGACGGTCGCAAGCTCCTCGATCTCGGCAACGACCTGGTCCTGCCGAACGCGTAGAGCGCCGGTGTAGCGGGCGGCAGCCTCCTGGTCCTTGATATGCCGGGCGACGGCGTGACCGTAGTGAAGCAGCAGGAGGACCGAGGCCTGGGTGTCGGTCAGGCGCACGGCGATTCCCGATCGCGCCAGGACGGGGCTCTTGCTCGGGTAGACGATGTCGGCGACGAGACTCGCTGCCGCCGGATGCCCGAGGTAGGTACTTGCCCCGTGCTCGAGCATTCCGAGGTCGACCGCGAAATCCTGTGCGGCGGGGAAGATCGAGGCGAGTCCGCGGCCCCCGGTAACCAGATCGCCGGGATTGAAGATATTCGACCAGTCGTCGACCCGCGCGTAAGGGAACTTCTTCAGCAGCCGCTCGCTGCCTTCGTGGAGCGAGGGCGCGGCCGCTGGGCTACCTATTGTGACGAAACGCCGGACGTGGACATTCTCCGGCAGGTGATGAAGCAGATCGATCGCGATGACGCTGCCGAGGCTGTGACCGATCAGGACGATCTCGTTGCCGAAGTCGTGGTCCAGGAGGTAGCGAAGCACGGCACCGCGCAGCGGATCGTTTCGTACATATCGCCGAACCTGAGGGAGGTCATAGGCGGAAACGTGCCCGACTGCGAACCCTTGGGCCGCGTTCAGCGGACCCTCCGGCATCAAGTGCATGCCCATGCCCGATGGTGCCGCCGCCAGCCCCAGACTCCGCTGAATCCGGGCCTGGCGGCGAGCGAATGCGAAGCGGGCCTTCGCATCGTCCTTGGCGCGATAGGTCGCCTGGGGCATTTTCGCTCCGATCCCATCGGTGGAGAGGATCGCGCTGTAACGGGGAGCGAGTGTTTCCGCGCGGGCAATAGGGTCGTGGCCCGCCTGTGTCAGCCCCCGGTTGAGCCCTTCCAGCCAACCGGCCTGCGGATCCCCGTCCCCGATGCCGTGCAGGAAGACAACCTTGACCGCCACAACCCACTCCTCACCTCGTCACACACGCCGACCAGCCGAAGCTACCGCACGCATCGGACACGAGGAGCCGGTTCATCTGCCGATTCTGAACCGTCGATCCAGTTGACCTCGAGGTCAGTCGGCGGGCATCTGGTCACCCCAAACATCCTGCGACACTAGCTTTGACGCCCGGGTTCGCGTGACCCACGCTCGTCACCGTAGACATTCTCGTCGATCAGGTACCGCACCCGGTGAGAGCGTCGGCTGAACGTGAGCGTCAGCCGTCGATCTGGCGCGCGCCCAGGACCTCGGTGAGCAGTTCACCGGCCGCGTCGTCGGGGTCGACCCGACTTGCCTCCTCCACCGGGACCGCGGCCTCCGCCATCATCTCCTCCTCGTCTTCCGGCGTGGTCGGAGGCGGGGAAGGGGCGTAGCCGTCATCGACGGCCGAGGGGGGAGGCGGACCCGGATCATCCGGGTAGTCGGGCGCCTCGGGCGGCGGAATGTCGTCTGGCTCCGGCACGGGTGTCCCCGGCGGCGGGACCGCGCGCGCCTGACTGGGCCTGGAGAAGCGTTGAGCGGCAGGCGCCTTCGCTTGCTGTGGCGCGGCAACCACCGGTGCGTCCTGCGCCGGGCTGGCCGCGTCCGGGGCGGCGCCATGTTCGCAGGTGACCTCCCAGTCGCCGCCGAATACCTCATGCAGGGCCGCCCGGATGACGTCGCCGTTGCGTGGTTCGACCAGTCGCTTTGCCAGTGGAGCTGAGTCGTGGCCCAGAACCACCCGCGAGCCGTCCACCGTCCGCACCGTCGCGCCGGACAGCATCACCTCGACCGTGCGACTACGCTCGCGCACTTTCGCTCGCACCTCGGACCACACGGCGCGGATCGCGGCTGCGTCGGGACGGTCCGACGAAACCTGTTGCACTGGAGCGGGTTCCGGATCTGGCCGACGGACGGGCTCGAGCCGCGGGGCGGGAGGGGGAGCCGGAGCCGGCGTGGAGGCCGACTCGGGCTCGGGTGCGGTCCGCGCCGCTTCCCCAGCGGCGCCGTCGACCTCGGCCGTGCGGCGCTGGGAAGGACGCTGATAGACAGGCCCGGCCGATGGCGGCTCGGCGGGAGCGGGGCGAGGAGCGGCGGGGGATGCGGCCGGCACGGACGGGGACGTTGCGGACGGGGGCGCAGCCGGGGCCGCCGAAACTCCCCGCTCGAGCCGCTCGAGTCGCTGCAACACAGCCGATTCCGCGTCCGTCGCCGACGGCAGCAACATCCGGGCGCACATCACCTCGAGCAGCAGGCGGGGCGCGGTAGCACCGCGCATCTCACCGAGACCTGCGTGCGCCAACTCGGCGTAACGGGCCAGGGTCGCGGACCCGATCTTCTCGGCCTCCTCGCGCATCCGCTCGAGAACGTCGCCGGGAGCGTCGACCAGGCCGCGTTCGGCCGCGTCCGGGACAGCACGCATCAGGATCAGATCGCGCAGGCGCTCGAGCAGGTCGACCGCGAAGCGGCGCGGGTCGTGACCGGCATCCATCACCTTGTCGATGGTGCCGAACAGGCTGGCTCCGTCGTTCGCGGCGAGCGCGTCGACGGCCTCGTCGATGAGCGCGACGTCGGTGACCCCGAGCAGCGCGAGCGCCCGCGCATACGTCACACCCTCGTCGCCCGCGCCCGCGAGGAGCTGGTCGAGCAGGCTCAAGGAATCCCGCGGCGAACCGCCGCCGGCGCGGATGACGAGCGGATACACCGCATCCTCGACCGGAACGTGCTCCTGTGCACAGATCCTCTCGAGCAGCCCGCGCATGGTTGACGGTGCCAGGAGCCGGAACGGGTAGTGATGCGTACGGGACCGGATGGTGGGAAGCACCTTCTCCGGCTCTGTGGTCGCGAAGACGAAGATCAGGTGCTCCGGCGGCTCCTCGACGATCTTGAGGAGCGCGTTGAATCCCGCCGTGGTGACCATGTGCGCCTCGTCGACGATGAACACCCGGTACCGAGACTCGGCGGGGGCGTAGAACGCGCGGTCACGCAGCTCGCGGGTGTCCTCTACACCACCATGACTGGCTGCGTCGAGTTCGATGACGTCCAGGTTGCCGGCACCACCGGGACCGAGCGCGACACACGACGCGCACACCCCGCACGGGCTGGACGTGGGCCCCTGTACGCAGTTGAGCGACCGCGCGAGGATGCGGGCCGACGACGTCTTGCCGCATCCCCGCGGCCCGGAGAACAGGTAGGCGTGGGTGATGCGTCCGGCGTCGAGCGCGGTGCTCAGGGGCTCGGTGACGTGCTCCTGACCCACCACCTCCGCAAACGAAGCCGGTCGATATTTCCGGTACAGGGCCACGGCGAAAGACTACCGGCGATCACCGACAGTTCGTGGCAGGCGTCGCGGCCCACGCGTCGCCTCCAACCCGAGCGCGGAGAGAACTACGAAACATGTACGCAACATGGTTGCCGCGAGCCGGAAACCAGGAGACGCGATGGTCGATGCTCGCGTGTGGTGAGACCCGCCGGTGAGGAGAAGTTCACATGCTCGAGACAATCGATCCCGCGACTACCGCGTGGCTACTGGTCTGCACGGCCATGGTCCTGCTGATGACGCCCGGCCTCGCGCTGTTCTACGGCGGCATGGTCCGCTCCAAGGGCGTGCTCAACATGATCATGATGAGTTTCATCGCGATCGCCCTGGTCACGGTGGCGTGGCTGTTCGTCGGGTACAGCCTCGCGTTCGGCGACGACGTCGGCGGCGGACTGATCGGTGGGCTCGAACACTTCGGCCTTTCCGGGATCACCCCCGACACCGCAACGTCCGGGGTGCCCGAGTTCCTGTTCGCGACGTTCCAGCTGACGTTCGCCATCCTCACCGCCGCGCTGGTCAGCGGTGCAATCGCCGACCGTGCCAAGTTCTCGTCATGGATGATCTTCGTCCCGCTGTGGACGCTGCTGGTCTACGCTCCCGTCGCCCACTGGGTGTGGGGCCCGGACGGCTGGATCTCCAAGCTCGGGGCGCTGGACTTCGCGGGTGGCCTGGTCGTCGAGATCGTTTCCGGCGCATCGGCGCTGGCACTTGCCCTCGTGCTCGGCCCGCGTATCGGGTTCCGCACTGACCCGATGCGTCCGCACAACCTCCCGCTGGTCCTGCTCGGTGTCGGCCTCCTGTGGTTCGGCTGGTTCGGCTTCAACGCGGGCTCGGCCCTGGCCGCGGACGGCATCGCTGCAGCAGTGTTCCTCAACACCCTCGTCGCCGGCTGCGCCGGTCTGCTCGGCTGGCTGTTCGTGGAGAAGACGCGGGACGGCCACCCGACCACGTTCGGTGCCGCCTCGGGTGTCGTCGCCGGTCTGGTTGCCATCACCCCGTCGTGCGGGTACGTCAGCATGGTCGGTGCCGCCGTAATCGGCATCCTCGCCGGCGCCGTGTGCTCGTTCGCGGTGGGCTGGAAGTTCCGCTTCGGCTACGACGACTCCCTCGACGTCGTCGGTGTGCACCTGGTCGGCGGCATCGTCGGCACGCTGCTGATCGGTCTGCTCGCCGCTCAGGTGATGACCGGCGGTGTGGAGGGGCTGCTGTACGGCGGCGGGTTCGCCCTGCTCGGCAAGCAGATTCTCGTGATCGTCGTCGTCGGCCTCTACGCCTTCGGAGTGTCGTTCGGTATCGGCAAGCTCACCGACCGTGTGATCGGCTTCCGCGTCACCGCCGAACAGGAGACCTCCGGCATCGACCTGGCGATGCACGCCGAGTCGGCCTACGAGCACGCCGTCCTCGCACACGGCCCGCAACACGGTCCGCAGCACGGCCTGTTCTCGCGTGAGCACGAGCACGAGCAGCCGCGTCAGCGTCCGGAATCGGAGAAAGACGGGGTCTGATCGTCCCGGGCTAGTTCCCCTTGGCCGCCTCACCGCGGCCTTGGCGGCCTGCCCTGAACTCGCGCACCTCGAGGAGCGTCTGCCGGTCGACGACGTCAGCGATCGACCGGCGGGCGCCCTCGTCGCCGTAGGCGCCCGCCGCCTCACGCCACCCGGGCACTGCACGCGGATCTGTTTACCCAAGAGCGCCAAGACGATCCGCGCCTTCTGGTCCCGGTATCCGGGGAGCGCCCGAACCGCTTCAGCACCTCCTTGCCGTCCGGCTCCCGCGACGTCCAGATCGCGGCGGTGTCGCCGACGAACGTTGTTTCGAGCATCACGAGCTGTATCACTGCCGGGATCTGCTTCTTCACCTGCGGCCCGTGCCGGAACGGCCAACCAACTGGGCTGACCCTCGGCCGCATCGACCGAGACCTCGAATACAGAGACAGCTCACCGGATGCCAGGGCGCGTCCGGGAAGAACCGAGACCGGTACGGCGGACTCCACCTCACCGGACGGTGGGTACCGAGACAGCTAGATGGCCAGATCCCGCCGCCGGAACAACGCGACTCCCCCCGCCGCCAGGACGACGGCGACCGCCACCATCCACATCAGCGGCGTGCCCGTCACGTCAGCGGCGGGGACGGGCGGGACATGACTGAACGGCGACAAGTTGCGAATGAAATCGGGCAATCCGAGCAGTGGACCGAGCAACCCGAACAGCAGGAACAATGCGAGTGCGGTCCAGGAAAGCCCCGAAGCCCACAAGGGGAGGCCGCCGAAGAGCAGAACAGCAATGGCTACCACCACCAGGATTGCAGGCACGAAGACCAACGCTGCCGCGCTCAGATCGGCTACATTGCCCACCACATCCGCTGTGACCAGACCGTATGCGAGCCCCGTGGCGACACCGGTGAGTAGCTGCAGCGCAACCACACCGGCCACCACCACCGCCAAGTGGGCTAACAGCCAGCGGGGGCGCCCCACAGCTGTGGCCAGGACTGGCTCGAGCCGCCCCGCCGCCTCCTCTGCACGCATCCGCAGCAGTGCCTGAACCGAATAGGCGCCCACCGCAATCGCCATCGTGCCGAAGATGGTCGCGAAGTAGGCGTCCACCATGTCGGAGGTGCCTCCAAGTTTCCCCATCACCTCGGACACCTGGTCGCCCTCACCGAGGAAGTCGTCGATTTGCTCGCCAACCCCTCCATAGACGAGTGCGATGAATCCGACACCCACCGCCCACCAGAAGAGAACGCCTCGTTGGATCCGCCAGGCCGATCCGAGCGGTGTCGGCAGGGATCGCGATGCGCGGGCGGGCCCGCGCCTGGTGGCGACCAATCCGGCGCCGAGATCTCGTCGTTCGGTTAAGAAGAACGCGAGCGCTACGGTTCCGAGCGCGAACAGGGCCGGCAGTACGAGCACCCACCAGTCATTGTCGTCGTAGGGTCGAATCTGCTCTGCCCAACCGATCGGCGACAGCCATGAGGCAAAGCCGCTAACCACCCGCGTGCCTCCAGCCTCGACGGTTCCGGACATGTCACCCACAGCACGCAGCACGAAAGCCGCCGCGAGGGCGGCGCCTGCGAGCCCGTTGGCCGCTCGCGCTCCCTCCGTTACCTGTGAGGTGACTGCCCCAATGCCCGCGAAAGAAATTCCCGCGCCGGCAATCGCAAGTCCGATCGCCAACGACCCACCCAGGGGCAGCCCCTGTGCCATCAGGACCACAACACTGGACGCTGCCAGAATCGCGTTCGCCGCGACCGCAACCGTCAGGGCAGCGGTGAGAAACGCCTTCCGCCCCACGACCGCGGCCTCGACAAGCTCCGCCCTGCCCGTCTCCTCGTTCTGCCGGGTGTGGCGAACCACGAGCAAGATGCTCATCAGGGCGGCCCCCAGCGAAAGCGGCATGACGATCTGGCTCGCGACCACTGCACCCGCGGTGTATCCGGAGATGATTCCGTTGGTGGCCAGCGCAACAGGCGACTGCGCGGTCGCGATGGCGATGCTGAGGAGATCAGCCTCCGTCGGGTAGAGCCCCAGGACGCTCGAGACCGAAATTGCCTGCAGCACGACGAGGGCGAACAGCCAAACCGGAAGTTGGATCCGGTCGCGCCGTAGCGCCAACCGCACGAGCCGACCGGTTCCGGCGAATTGCGCACTCATCAGTGCAACTTCGATTCGGCGGGCCCATGGTTCTGGCCCTCGCGTGCGAGTTCGTCGCCGTAGTGTCGAAGGAACAGTTCCTCGAGGGTCGGTGGCGCCGAGGTGAGCGATCTGATCCCGAAGGTCAGCAGGTAGTGCAGCACACCGTCCAGTTCGCTGGTCTCCACCTCGCAGCGCACGTGCACCCCGTCCACCCGCGCGTCGAATACACCGGTCACCGAATCCAGTCCGGTCACCGGCCTCTCTGTTTCCGCGGTAACTGACGTCCGGGTGAGGTGGCGAAGCTCGGCCAGCGTGCCCGACTCCACGGTCCGCCCTTCCCTGATGATGCTCACACGATCACACAATGCCTCGACCTCGGCGAGGATGTGGCTGGACAGCAAGACGGTTCTTCCCGCACCCGACACCTCGCCGATACAGTCCCGAAAAACCGAATCCATCAATGGATCCAACCCAGACGTCGGCTCGTCGAGGACATAGAGATCGGCGTTCGATGCGAATGCGGCCACGAGCGCAACCTTCTGCCGATTGCCCTTCGAGTAGGTGCGGGCCTTCTTCGTCGGATCGAGCTCGAACCGCTCGAGCAGGTCGCTTCGTCGAGACTCGTCGAGGCCGCCCCGCAAACCCGCCAGAAGGTCGATCGCCTCACCCCCCGTGAGGTTGGGCCAGAGACTGACGTCTCCCGGCACGTACGCGATTCGGCGGTGAAGCGAGACCGAGTCCTTCCAAGGATCACCCCCGAGCAACCGGATACGACCGGAATCAGCCCGCAACAGTCCCAGCAGCACCCTGATAGTCGTCGATTTCCCGGAACCATTGGGTCCGAGAAATCCGTGCACCTCACCCGTACTCACTTGCAGGTCCAACCCGTCGAGAGCCCTTGTGGCCCCGAATGTTTTGACCAGCTTCTCCACCGAGATCGCAGCAGCCATGGATGGGACGGTACCCCGACAATGGGCTCGGACAAGCGGCTTCCGATCCTGGCGTTGCCTTGCGGACACGGCGGTGCCGGTCAAGACGTTCCGAGACTCGCTTCTGCTGTACCGAAGTGGAACTGCACTCGGTGCGTAGGCGGTGGTCGGTGATTCCACCTTGCGAGCGATCCGATCAGGAGGCCGCACCCGATCGGACTACGAGGGCGATCGGATCAGCGGTTCACCAGTCGGCCTCGGTGTAGCGGATGACGCCGCGGATGTTCTTGTTGTCGAGCATGTCCTGGTAACCCTCGTTCACCTGCTCGAGCGAGTAGGTGTTGGTGACCATGTCCTCGAGGTTGAGCAGGCCCGCCTTGTACAGGTTGAGCAGGTTCGGGATGTCGACGCGGGCATTGCAGGCACCGTAGATGGTTCCGCGCAGTTCCTTCTGCAGCATCGCGAACAGGAAGGAGTTGAGCTTGACGTCCATGTCCGCCATATCACCCATGGCGGTGACGACGCAGCGGCCGGTCTTGGCGGTGAGAGTGAGGGCAGGGTCGATGTACTCGCCTTTCATCTCACCGACCGTGATGATCGTCTTCTGGCACATACGACCCCAGGTGATCTCCATGATCAGGGCGATCGCTTCTTCCATCGACGGGAAGGCGTGCGTGGCACCGAACTTGAGCGCCTGCTCGCGCTTGAACGGTGACGGGTCGATCGCGAACACGTGCCGCGCACCCGAGGCGACGGCGCCCTGCAGCGCGCTCATGCCGACGCCACCGACGCCGATAATGGCGACCGACTCGCCCGCCTTGACCTCCGCGACGTTCGTCGCGGAACCCCAGCCGGTCGGAACACCGCAGCCGACGAGGGCCGCGAGTTCGAACGGGATGTCCTTCTCGATCTTCACGGCCTGGGACTCGTGCACTGTCATGTACGGCGCGAACGTGCCGAGCAGGCACATCGGGATCACGTTCTCCCCGCCAGCCTGGATGCGGTAGGTCCCGTCGGCAACTGCCTGACCGCTGAGCAGACCCATGCCGAGGTCGCATACGTTCGATTGGCCCGCCGAACACGACGGACAGCGGCCACACGCCGGGATGAACGAGAGCACGACGTGATCGCCGACCTCGAGATCGGTGACGCCTTCGCCGACCTTGGTGATCACGCCGGCACCCTCGTGACCGCCCATCGCCGGGTAGGACGACATCGGCGTCGCACCGGTGACGATGTGGAGGTCGGAGTGGCACATGCCGGCGGCTTCCATGCGGATCTGCACCTCGCCGGCGACCGGATCACCCAGCTCGATCTCCTCGATCGACCACTTCTCGTTCACACCCCACAGCAACGCGCCCTTGGTCTTCACTGCAACACCCTCCCCGAACGTGACTAGAAACAGTTGTGACAATAGCCACAGATCCCTCGCGTTGGAACACGTTCTAGGCGTTTCTCGCAAACTGTGTCTAGCTGTACAAGCCTTTGCTTCCGACACATCTGGAAGTAGCGGACTTGCCGCCGGCCTAGGGGTCAACCGTGACTGTCGCTTCTCTCATCGCAGCCATCGCCGCAGCTCTGTTCGCTCTGCTTGCCTGGCTCACCGCCCGCCAACGCCAACCGTTTACACAGCCGGGCAGGCCGCGAGCATTGGACACGTCGCCCAACACGATCTCGGTGCCGCGGCGTACGCGATCAAGGCAGTTCGATGCGCGCAGCCCGGCAATTCCCGCGCCGGCCGGATCGAGCGTGACTGGCAGCGCGACAAGCTCCCTGAACCGGTCCGCAGGCTCGTCCTCGAAGACCAAGCCCGGCGCAACAGCATCTGCTGGTCAGCTTTCTCGGACTGAGTTGAGACCGGTACCTCTACCGCTGTATGGCCCCATCCTCTGCTGCTTTGACGACAACGCAGTATCCCGAAGTCGACCGACTTTCAGACGGTTCCTACTATGGGAATGTCCACGGCGGCAACGATCTCCGACTTCTGCTCGCACGTCGCCACGAGAAGAACGACGACACTGACGGGGCGGAACCGGATGCAGCACGGCCATGGGCGCAACGGCTACAAAGAAGGCTCGATCACCCTTGGCGGTGCGGTCGCAATGGGCACGGGCGTGATGATCGGGGCGGGAATCTTCGCGCTGACAGGCCAGATCGCACAACTAGGCGGGACGCTGTTCCCGCTGGCCTTCATCGTCGGCGCCGTCGCCACGGGCTTCAGCGCGTACAGCTACATTCGCATGTCGAACGCCTGGCCATCCTCGGGCGGAGTCGCGATGATCCTGCAGAAATGCTACGGCCCGGGGGCGGTTGCCGGGGGAGCCGCGCTGCTGATGGCGCTCAGCATGGTCATCGCAGAGAGCTTGGTGGCGCGGACCTTCGCTACGTACGTCCTGCGCCCCTTCGACATCACCGACGGGCCGCTCGTGCCGATCCTCGCGGTCGCCGTGATCATCTTCGCCTTCCTGGTAAACGTCGCGGGCAACCGCTCCGTCGGGCTGTTTTCACTGGTCATGGCCGTGCTCAAGATCGGGGGTATCGCGCTGTTCGGCATCGCAGCGCTGTGGTCGAGCGGCTTCCAGTTCGCCCCCGCCTCGCAGGCGGGCGAAGCGGTCAGTGCGACCGGTTTCATCGCCTCGGTGGCGCTGGCGATCCTCGCCTTCAAGGGGTTCACCACCATCACCAACAGCGGGGCCGAGATCACTGATCCGCATCGCAACGTCGGCCGGGCGATCATAATCTCGATCGCACTCTGCGTCGTGGTCTACCTTCTGGTGGCCTTCGGAGTGGGGTCGAGCCTGAGCATCGACGAGATCGTTGCTGCACGCGACTATTCGCTGGCGCAAGCCGCCGAGCCGGCGCTTGGCCGGATCGGCTTCTACCTGACGATCCTTCTGGCTGCCGTCGCCACAGCATCGGGAGTGCTGGCCAGCGTCTTCGCGGTATCGCGGATGCTCGCGATGTTGACGGACATGAAGATGATTCCGCACCGCCACTTCGGCATGCCCGGGCCGATCCAGCGCCACACGCTCGTCTACACGGTCGTCATCGCCTCGACGCTGGCGGTGCTCTTCGACCTCAGTCGCATCGCATCGCTCGGTGTTTTCTTCTATCTCATCATGGACATGGCGGTCCATTGGGGCGTCTTTCGATACCGGCGGCAGGAGATCAGGGCCGCCGCACCGGTTCTCCTGCTGGCGTTGACGTTCGATGCTGTAGTGTTGGCCGCCTTCACAGCGATGAAGTTGCAAACGGACCCGGCAATCGTGCTTTACGCAGGCCTTGCAATCGCGTCGGTCTTCGCCTTCGAAAAGATCTACCTGTCGCGCTCGCTGGTACCGCAAAGCGGCCATGACCACTGATGGGAGCCGTTGTAGTTTCTTGGTTTTCAGCGCCAACCGCGCTGATCACGGCCCCTGTGGGCGTAGCGACGAATCTCGGACCTTGGGGCGCTGGCCCGTAACGCAGTGAACCCATGATAGTCGGCGCGAACGGGCCCGCTACCAAATGACGATCGGCCCGACGTGTCGGCGCTGATCACCATGGTGGCCTCCGTACTCTAGAACCAGGTGTGATGACCAGCCGGGCCCCGGACTCGCGAATCCACGGCGCGCTGAGGTCGTACGCGTAGCACTCGATCTGCTTGATCGGATCCTCTCCGCAATCGGGTGTAGTCGGGAACAGGAACGAACGCCGTACGCGTATCTCTCGAGTTCATTGGCTAACAAGGCACTCCTAAGAAAAAGCGACGCGGAACTCAGGCGCGGCGAGGTGGTGCACACGATCCCGGACCCCAACAGCGACGGCTGGATTCTGTCCGAGAACTGACCTACTTTTTCTTGGCCGCCTTCGCCGCGGCCTTGGCCGCCTGCTTGAACTCGCGCACCTCGAGGAGCGTCTGCCGGTCGACGACGTCAGCGATCGACCGACGGGCGCCCTCGTCGCCATAGGCGCCCGCAGCCTCACGCCACCCGGGCAACTGCACGCCGATCTGCTTACCCAAGAGCGCCAAGAAGATCCGCGCCTTCTGGTCGCCGTATCCGGGCAGCGCCTTGAGCCGCCTCAGCACCTCCTTGCCGTCCGGCTCACCCGACGTCCAGATCGCGGCGGCGTCGCCGTCGTAGCGCTCGGCGATGTACGCACACAAGGACTGGATGCGCTGTCCCATCGACTTCGGGAACCGGTGCACCGCCGGCGGCTGTGCGCACACCGCGATGAAGTCGTCCGGGTTCATCTCCGCAATCGTGTGCACGTCGAGGCCACCGAGACGGTCGTCGAGCTTCTTCGGCCCCGCGAAGGCCGTCTCCATCGGCACCTGCTGGTCGAGCAACATTCCGATCAGCAGCGCCAACGGGTCGCTGGCCAGCAGTGCATCGGCCGCTGGATCACCCGTTAGGTTCAGGTTCGGCATTCGGCCAGTCTAGGACCAGCTGTGCGTCAGTGTCTCTTGCTCTCTCGGTCTCGGTCTCTCCGTCCCGAACCCAGGACTCCGCGTTACCCGTGGTTCTGGTGTTCCTGGCCAGGGACGGCCTTGGTCACTGCCGCCGCATCTCTTCAGCCGCCTCGGCTGCGCGCAAGGCGGGGTCTTCGTCGTCGGCGAGCTGTATCTGGAGTTCGTGGAGCTTTCCGGCGAACGCGAAAGGCGCTTGGTAACGGGCGGAGACCGCCGACCCGTCGTCGTAGCCGATACTCGAACCGGTGGACGAGATCATCCGCATGAACGCGGCCGTGTCGACCGAGCCCGCGGCCTGCCCGTTCACCTCGACGCTGATCGAGCCGGAGCGGCCTGGGCCGCGCGTCACCCGCGCGACCAGTGTGGCATCCCCTACCGGGATGATGTTGTCCGACTCGACGATCGAATGCTCGCCGAACGCGTTGTAGTCCACCACAAGCCGGCCGGACTGGACGAACACCGAGATACCCGAGTTCTCGTTGCCGGTGGCGAACAGCACGCCGTCTTGTTCCGCGGTGCGGGTGACTTTGGCGGTGAGATCAAAGCTGCGGCCACCGATGGCCGCGCTCGACCCCATTTGCAGTGGTGACATCGGTGGCCGGTACACGTAGCGTCGGTCGGCCGGGTGCGGCGAATTGGGGCGGAAGCGGACGCCGAACAGCTCGATGGTGCGGTCATCCAGTGGCAGCGCACCGTTTCGTTCGGCCTCGCTCCACCAGAGCTTGATGAGCTCGTTGAGCCGCTCGGGCTGATCGCTTGCCAAGTCGTTGCACTCGGACCAGTCGGTCGCGAGGTGATACAGCTCCCATCTCTCCGTGTCGAAGTCGTCGCCATGTATGTGTCGACAGACCGCTTTCCACTCGCCGTCGACAATGGCGCGGCTGCCCATCTGCTCGAAGAACTGCAGCGAGTTCGTCGCCGGGGCGGCAGGATCGTCGATGACACTTGCAAACGAATGCCCCGTCACCGGGAGCTGCTCGATTCCCTGATAGGTCTGCGGCGGTGTGACACCGACGAGTTCGTAGATCGTCGGCGCGATGTCGGATACGTACGAGAACTGATCGCGTATCGATCCGCGTTGGTCGGCCGCGATCCGGCGGGGGTAGTGCACGATCAATGGCACGTGCACGCCCCCCTCATGGGTGTTCTGCTTGTACCACTTGAACGGGGTGTTGCCGCATTGCGCCCAACCCCACGGATAGTTGGTGTGGCTGTGTGGGCCTCCGATGTCGTCGAGACGGCCGATCAGGTCGCTGGGCACGTCGACGGCACCGTCGAGAAGGCTGTTGAAGAATCGCATCTCGTGCAGGACCCCGAAAGGTCCCCCTTCTTGAGACGCGCCGTTGTCGGAGAGGACGAGCAGCAACGTGTTGTCCAACTGGTCCAGGTCGCGCAGGCCCTCCACCAGGCGGCCGATCTGGTCGTCGGTGTGATCGAGGAACGCGGCGAACGCCTCCTGCAGCCGGCAGGCAAGCTTGCGCTGATCCTCGCCGAGCTCATCCCACGGGTCGACACCGGGATTTCTCGGGGCCAGCTGCGTTCCAGGTCTAACCACGCCGGTCTCGAGCTGTCGCTCAAACCACTTCTCTCGAAACACATCCCACCCCTCTTCGTACTTGCCCCGGTACTTGGACAAGTAGCTAGCGGGCGCCTGGTGCGGGGAGTGGGTGGCTCCGAAGGGCAGATACAGAAAGAACGGGCGGTCAGGACGGACGCCTTTGGAGTCCGTCACCATCCCGAGGGCCTGATCGACGAGGTCTTCGGAGAGGTGGTAGCCGTCCTCGGGCCGTCCCGGGGGGTCGATCGGATGGTTGTCGCACACCAGCTGCGGGTGAAACTGGTCGGTCTCGCCGTCCAGGAACCCGTAGTAGCGGTCGAACCCCCGCGCCAGCGGCCAATGGTCGAACGGGCCCGCGGCGGAGCACTGCTCCGACGGGGTGAGATGCCATTTGCCCACGCAGAACGTCGCGTACCCCTCCTCTCGCAGAACTTCGGCGATTGTGGTGGCCGCGCTGGTGATGTGGCCCAGCTGGTGCGGGAACCCGGTCCGAAAGTTCGCCACACTGCGCATGCCCACGGCATGCTGGGAGCGGCCGGTCAGCAACGCCGCGCGCGTCGGCGAACACACCGGTGCCACGTGAAAGTTGGTGAACCGCAGCCCATTTTCAGCCAGTGCATCGATATTCGGGGTGTCGATGTCCGAGCCGTAGCACCCGAACTGAGCGAAGCCGGTGTCATCGAGCAACACCACCACCACATTGGGAGCCTCGGGGCCGGGGTGGGGAGGTTCGTCATACCACGGTTGGGACTCGGCAAGGGTTCGCCCGATCGTTCCCTGAAAGCGAGGTGCACGCATCATTTCGTGATGCCTCATTTCTGAGTCGTGCGTCGTCGAGCCGATCCTGAGGGCTCGAGCTGCGCACAAGCGGCGTTCCGACGAAGATGCTTAGATCGTATAACTACCGGGGTTGGTGTCAACTGTGCCGTGCGGGGCCTGGTTCTACTGGTTCGATCTACTGATTCTTGGTGAGGGCGTGCTCTGTCGCCGCCAGCAGCACGCAGGTGGCGACGCCGTCCATCGCCTTGGCGAGCTCGTCCATGGAGGGGAAGCTCGGGGCCAGGCGGATGTTCCTGTCCGCGGGATCCTGCTTGTACGGGAAGGCCGAACCGGCCGCGGTGAGCGCGATACCGGCCTTCTTCGCCAGCTCGATGACCCGCTTGGCGGTGCCGTCGACGACGTCGAGACTGACGAAGTAGCCGCCCTTGGGATCGGTCCACGACGCGACCTTCGACGCACCCAGCCGGTCCTCGAGGATGCTCCGGACGAGCGCGAACTTGGGGGCCAGGATCTCGCGGTGCTTGTCCATGTGCGCGCGGACACCCGCAGCGTCCTTGAAGAAGCGCAGGTGGCGCAGCTGGTTGACCTTGTCCGGGCCGATCGTCTTCTTGCCTAGGTGCTGCAGGTACCAGGCCACATTCTGCTCGGAGCCACCGAAGAAGCTCACGCCCGAGCCGGCGAAGGTGATCTTGGACGTCGACGCGAACACCAGCGGGCGGTTCGGGTGACCGGCCTCCGCGGCCATGCCGAGGACGTCGAGGGCAGGGGTGCACTCCGCGACCAGCGGATGGACCGCGTAGGCGTTGTCCCAGAAGATGCGGAAATCGGGGGCCGCGGCCGGCATCGACACCAAGGCGCGCGCGACGCTCTCCGAGTACACCGCGCCGGTCGGGTTCGAGTACGCGGGTACGCACCACATGCCCTTGATCTGCGGATCGGCGGCGACCAGTTCGATGACCTTCGGCATGTCCGGGCCGTCGTCTCGCATCGGGATCGCGATCATCTCGACGCCGTAGGACTCGGTGATCGCGAAGTGGCGGTCGTAGCCCGGCGCCGGACACAGGAACTTCACCACCGGCTCCTGTGACCACGGACGCGGCGAATCCGGGGTGCCGTGCAGCAGTGAGAACGCGATCGTGTCGTGCATGATCTCGAGGCTCGCGTTTCCGCCGGCCAGCAGATTCGCTACCGGGATACCCAGCAGCTCACCGAAGATCGCGCGCAGTTCCGGCAGACCCGCCAGGCCGCCGTAGTTGCGGCAATCGGTGCCGTCGGCGTCGCGGAAATCACCGTCACCCGGCAGGGAGAGTAGATCCGTTGACAGGTCCAACTGCTCCGGCGCCGGCTTGCCGCGGGTGAGATCGAGTTTCAGCTTCTCCGCTTTGAGCTGCTCGTACTTCGCTGTATGACGCTCGAGCTCGGCGCGAAGCTCTTCGTGGGTCATCAACCCGATTTGGGTCTGGACAGGCATACGGGCGGCCTTTCACCGACTCGAGTTGGTCGGGGACGGGAAGAGATAGGGGACCCCGCGCACCCGCCAGAGCCCGTTGACCCTTGCTGCCTTCCGGCCCTGGGGGAGTTCACAGGATGCGCGCCGCGCGGGATCCACCTACGAGTGTAACTGGATGGACTGGAAAGGCAGATACGCGCCCCTTTGAACCCCGTTTGGCTTTCGGCGCCCCGGTACCGGTATGCTCCCCCGTGGAGGATTCGCCTAGTGGCCTATGGCGCTCGCCTGGAACGCGGGTTGGGTTAACGCCCTCAGGGGTTCAAATCCCCTATCCTCCGCCACGGGAGGCCCCCGGTGACCATGTCACCGGGGGTTTTTCAGTTTCCGGACCGGCCTCACCCGCCGGGTTCGGTCATGATTTTCTCTCCTGCCGGGTTCAGAGCCCACCACACGCCCTGGACGCCCTGACCCGCCACCGAACCGGGCCCCGCATCGCCGGAGAACAAGTACACCGGCATTCCGTTCACGGTGACCTGATTGCCGCCCTGCGGCCCCGGGATCGTGCCGATCGTGCCCGCAACACCGGAGACCTCCGGTTGTGGGTTGTCACTCGTCACGGGCGGCCATACTTCCAGGCAGGAGGCATCGCACGCGCTAGCGTCGGTGCCGGGTGTGTCCATGTCGAACGCGTAGACCGTCATGCCGTCGACATTGACCACCACCTCGCCGAGGTCCGTCTGCGCCGTCGAGAGCACCGGACCGGCAGTTGGAGCCGTCTCCGTCATCGTCTCCGTCATCGTGGTCGTCATCGGGGCCGGGGTCTGCTCCGTATTTTCGTTGTTGGTGCAGCCAACCAATGCAGCGCCCGCCGCGAGCGCGGTGAACGAGATCGCAAGCATTCTTCCCATGTCCGGACTCCTGTTCCGATATCCGATTCGTCTATCCGGTCTGTCCTGAAGCAGCCCCCACAGCGGCGAGGTCATTTGTCGTCACTGTCATTCGTCGTCACTGTCATTCGTCGTCACTGTCATTCGTCGTCACTGTCATTCGTCGTCACTGTCATTTGTCGTCACTGTCATTTGTCGTCACTGTCATTTGTCGTCACCCTGCCGACCGTGGCGCTCGTTCTCGGGAGGCGGCCTGCGGTCACTGTCCGCTTCGCGGTCACTGCTCTCGATGACCGCCGCCAGCTGTCGACCCGAACTGCCCGGCCCGACGTGCGCCTCCGCCCGCAGCCGCTCAACCATGTGCGGGTAGTGCAACTCGAATGCCGGTCGCTCCGAACGGATTCGGGGCAACTCGGTGAAGTTGTGCCGCGGCGGCGGGCAACTGGTGGCCCACTCGAGCGAATTGCCGAACCCCCACGGATCGTCGACGGTCACGACCTGGCCGTAGCGGTAGCTCTTGAAGACGTTCCACAGGAACGGCAACGTCGAGGCGCCGAGGATGAACGAACCGATCGTGGAAATCTCGTTGAGGGTGGTGAATCCGTCGGTGGGCAGGTAGTCCGCGTAGCGACGCGGCATGCCCTCGGCCCCGAGCCAGTGCTGCACGAGGAACGTGGTGTGGAAGCCGATGAGCGTCAACCAGAAGTGCCACCTGCCGAGGTGCTCGTCCATCAATCGGCCGGTCATCTTCGGGAACCAGAAGTAGATGCCCGAATAGGTGGCGAACACGATCGTTCCGAACAGGACGTAGTGGAAGTGCGCGACCACGAAATACGAGTCGGTGACGTGGAAGTCGATCGGCGGGCTCGCCAGCAGGACACCCGACAGGCCACCGAACAGGAAGGTGACGAGGAAGCCGACCGCGAACAGCATCGCGGTCTCGAACGTGATTTGCCCCTTCCACATCGTGCCGATCCAGTTGAAGAACTTCACGCCGGTCGGGACCGCGATCAGGAATGTCATGAAGGAGAAGAAGGGCAACAGGACCGCGCCTGTGGCGTACATGTGGTGCGCCCACACCGCGACGGATAGCGCGCCGATCGCGATGGTCGCGTACACGAGCCCGGTGTAGCCGAAGATCGGCTTGCGTGAGAAGACCGGGAAGACCTCCGAGACGATGCCGAAGAACGGCAACGCGATGATGTACACCTCGGGATGGCCGAAGAACCAGAACAGGTGCTGCCACAGCATGACGCCACCGGTGCCGGGATCGTAGACGTTTGCACCCACCATCCGGTCGGCGAACAGACCCATCAATGCCGCCGTGAGAATCGGGAATGCCAGCAGGATCAGGATGCTGGTGATGAAGATGTTCCAGGTGAAGATCGGCATCCGGAACATCGTCATGCCTGGGGCGCGCAGACAGATGACGGTGGTGATCATGTTGACCCCACCCAGAATTGTTCCCAAGCCGCTGAGGGCGAGCCCCAGGATCCACAGATTGGCGCCCAGACCGGGCGAATGGACCGCGTCGGTCAGGGGCGAATAGGCGGTCCACCCGAAGTCGGCCGCGCCGCCGGGCGTGATGAAGCCGGCTGTCGCGATGATGGCACCGAACAGGTAGGCCCAGTAGCTGAACGCGTTCAGGCGCGGGAAGGCGACGTCCGGGGCACCGATCTGCAGCGGCAGGATGTAGTTCGCGAATCCGAACAAGATCGGGGTCGCGTACAGCAGCAACATGATCGTGCCGTGCATGGTGAACAGCTGGTTGTACTGCTCGGGCGACAGGAACTGCATGCCCGGCCGGGCGAGTTCCGCGCGCATCAGTAGGGCAAGCAGGCCACCGATCATGAAGAAGGCGAACGACGTGACCAGGTACATGATCCCGAGCATCTTCGGGTCGGTGGTCGTGACAACCCGATAGATGAACTCGCCCTTGCGGGCCCATCGCGGCGGATAGGGCCGAACGGCAACGGGTTTGGATTCGACGGTCGCCACCGGGATCTCCTGACCGCACGTCCCGTGGCCGGGACGTGCTCCCTCGAGGACGTCACCGGTCGCGATCTGCCGAAGGGCCGACGGGCAGGGCGACAACCGGCTCAGGCACAGCAATGTGCAGGCTACGCCTTCCCAGGGCCGTTGGCTACGGACTTTGACGAGACTGTCGGCGCCGGGTTCCCCTGCCGTCTCGATAGGGCCTCGATAGGCTGCACCAATGGCGAAGGCGGTGGACACCTCGACACGCGCGGGACGATTCGCCCCCAGCCCCTCGGGCGATCTACATGTCGGCAACCTCCGAACCGCCGTGCTCGCGTGGCTGTTCGCCCGTTCCACCGGACGGCGGTTCCTCCTTCGCGTCGAGGACCTGGACCGGGTCCGGCGCGGGGCCGAGGAACGCCAACTCGCGGACCTGGCCGCGCTCGGACTGGATTGGGACGGCGAGGTGGTCCACCAGTCCACGCGTCTGGGGCTGTACGACCGCGCGATCGGGCAGCTGCAGCACGCCGGGCTCACGTACGAATGCTTCTGCACGCGAAAGGAAATTCAGCAGGCAGCGTCTGCACCGCACGCCCCGGAAGGTGCGTATCCGGGTACCTGCCGCAATCTGACGGACGCCGAACGTGCCGACCGCCGTGCGAGCGGACGCCCGCCGGCACTGCGACTACGCGCGGGCACGGACAAGTTCACTGTCGAGGACGAACTCCACGGTCGCTATACCGGAATGGTCGACGATCTGGTCCTCCGCCGCGGCGACCAGATCCCGGCCTACAACCTGGCGGTGGTCGTCGACGACGCGGCGCAGGGCATCGACCAGGTGGTCCGCGGCGACGACCTGCTTTCGTCGGCGCCGCGCCAGGCGTACCTGGCGGGCTTGCTGGGACTGCCCGCACCGAGGTACGCGCACGTGCCACTCGCGTTGAATGCCGACGGCAAGCGCCTGGCCAAACGCGACGGCGCCGTCACGCTTGCCGACCAGGCCCGGTTGGGCCGCTCGCCGGCTGACGTGCTCACTACCCTCGCCCGGTCGTTGGGACTGGCCGACAGCAGCGAAACCGTTACTCTCGCTCAGCTTCTAAATCGGTGGGATCCCAAGATCCTTCCCACCCGTCCGTGGATCTTCGACGGCTGATTCCTCCCCCGGAGAAGCGATACCGACCGCTCGCCGCGTAGTGTTCTGAATCGGAAATTTTCGCCGATCGACGTGACGAGACGCAGGTGAGCATGACCACTGGTGGACAAGACCCGAACCAGAACCCCGAGGACGGCAACGGCAACGACGTGCCGCAGGCGGGAGGCACTCCGCCCCCGCCGCCGGGTGCTTACCCGCCGCCTCCGCCGGGTGGATATCCCCCGCCGCCGGGTGCCTACCCGCCCCCGCCACCGGGTGGATATCCCCCGCCGCCGGGAAACTACCCGCCGCCTCCGCCGGCGTTCGATTCCGGCTACGGCCAGGCGGGCCCCGGAAGCGCCCTCCGCGTCGGCGACGCGATCAAGTACGCCTGGCGCAAGTTCTCAGGCAACCCCGTCCCCTGGGTCGGTCTCTTCGTGATCTTCGTAGTCGTCGAGATCCTGCTCAACGTGGCATTCAGCGGGAATACCTCGGCCGCGGTCGGCCTGGCCGGCTTTCTGATCACCGGGATCGTCGGCATCCTGTTCCAGGCCGCGTTCGTTTCGGGAGCGCTGCAGGAGACGGAGGGCACCAAGCCGTCCATCGGATCGTTCTTCCAGTTCCCCAACGTCGTGGCCGTCATCGTGGCGGCCTTCCTCGTGAGCGTGCTCACCTGGATCGGCTTCTTCTTGTTGATCATCCCTGGCGTGATCGCAGCGTTCCTGACCTGGTGGACGTTGCAGTTCGTCATCGACGGGCACCTGGATCCGATCAAGGCCATCGGGTCCAGCGTCCGCGCGATCGTCTCCAACTTGGGAACGCTGCTGCTGCTCGCCCTCGCACTGGTGGGCCTGAACATCCTGGGTGCTATCCCGCTCGGACTCGGGCTCTTCATCACCATGCCGATCACGATCATCGCGTCCACCTACGCCTACCGCGTCACAGTCGGCGGCCCGACCGCCTAGTCGACCGCTCACTCTCGCGCGATGACCGCTACCGGGCCCTCCCCGGTAGCGGTCATTTCGTGCGAAACGGGCAGAACAGGGTGGCGGGTCAGCGTCACAATGGCGGGAATGCTTGGATGTCGCGGTGACCCAGTCAGTACAGTCTCCGCCCCAGGCGTCCGATCCGGCGTCCTTCGCACACGTCAGCCGCAGCTACTACCCCATGCTGGTGGCGCTGTTCACGGCGACGCTGCTGATCTCCAATATCGCCGCGACCAAGGGTGTCGCATTCCTCGGCGACCAGGATCTCTCACTCGGACCGATCCAGATCCTGCCGCTCTACCTCGACGGGGCCTTCTTCCTCTTCCCCCTCGCGTACATCATCGGGGACATCCTCAGTGAGGTCTACGGCTTCAAGGCCACCCGGCGCGCGATCTACGTCGGTTTCAGCGCACTGCTGCTGGCGGCGCTGAGCTTCTGGATTGCCGGGCAGCTACCGGCGGCCGACTTCTACGAGAACGAGGCCGCGTTCGACGCCGTCACCGGGGTCGTTCCGCGTCTGCTGCTCGCCGGGGTGGCCGGCTACCTCGTCGGCCAGCTCCTCAACTCCGCGGTACTGGTCCGTATCAAGGAACGCACCCGCGAGAAGCACCTGTGGGCTCGTCTCATCGGCTCGACCGTGGTCGGCGAGTTCGCCGACACCCTGATCTTCTGCTCCATCGCCGCCGGCGCGATCGGGATTTCCACCTGGGACGACTTCATCAACTTCGTGATCGTCGGCTTCCTGTGGAAGACGCTCGTAGAAATCCTGGTCCTGCCGGTGACGTATCGGGTGATCGCCTTCGTGAAGAAGCGCGAGCCCAGCTACGCGCCGGTGGAGAACGGCTTGCTGCCGTAGAACCTGCCGAGGGTCTCGAGCTTGTACTCGTCGAAGTAGCCGCCCTCGATGCTCTCACGGATGCGGTCGACGAGACGGATGGTGAACCGCTCGTTGTGGATCGTGCAGAGCGTCGAGGCGAGCATCTCCTTCGCCTTGAACAGGTGGTGGATGTAGGCGCGGCTGTAGTTGGCGCACGTGTAGCAGTCGCACTCGCCGTCGATCGGATCGAAGTCCCTTCGGAACCTCGAGGTGTTGATGTTGAACCGTCCGTCCGGGTGGTAGATCGCGGCGTTGCGGGCCACCCGTGACGGGTTGACGCAGTCGAACGTGTCCGCACCGTTCTCGATCGCTACGAACAAGTCGTCAGGCTCGCTTATGCCGAGCATGTGGCGCGGCTTGTGCTCGGGCAACTCCTCGTTGACCCAACGGACGATGGTCCCGAGGTTCTGCTTCTCGAGCGCACCGCCGATCCCGTAGCCGTCGAAGCCACGTCCACTGACGCCACGGATGGACTCGAGGCCCTTCGCCGCCTGTCGACGCAGGTCTTCGTACTGCGCGCCCTGTACCACCCCGAACAGCGCCTGGTATGGCCGATGCGCACGCTCGGCGGTCAGCTTCTCGTGCTCGGCGATGCACCGCACCGCCCACGCGTGCGTCCGGTCGACGGACTGCTCCTGATATGCGCGGGTGTTGAGGAGGGTGGTCAGTTCGTCGAACGCAAACATGATGTCGGCACCCAACTGGTGCTGGATCTGCATCGACACTTCCGGCGTGAACCGGTGCGGCGAGCCGTCGAGATGCGACTTGAAGGTGACACCGTCGGCATCGACGTGGGCTAGGCGCTGCTTGCCGTCGGCGATGACGTCGTCGGACTGGACGCCGACGGCGTCCATCGCGAGTACCTTCTTGAATCCGACGCCGAGCGACATGACCTGAAAGCCGCCGCTGTCGGTGAAGGTGGGGCCGTCCCAGTTCATGAACTTGCCCAGCCCGCCGGCCTCGTCGACGATGTCCGGTCCCGGCTGTAGATACAGGTGGTACGCATTGGCGAGCACAGCCTGTGCGCCCAGCTCCTTCATCGCTTCGGGCAGCACCGCCTTGACGGTCGCCTTGGTGCCGACGGCGATGAAGGCGGGGGTGCGGATGTCGCCGTGCGGGGTGTGGACGATGCCCGTGCGACCCAAGCGGTCGGGCAGGCGGGTGCCCACCGTGAAGAACGGGTCGGGCGGGGTCGGTACAACATCGCTCACGTGGCCATCGTGTCACACGGGTTTGTCGGCGACGCCGACGCCGGCCTAGCCCCGCTTGCGCGCGGTGAACAGCAGATACTCCCAGTCCATCGCGAACGAACCCGCACCGACATCGTGTTGCCGGGCCAGGTCGACGAGTTCCGCGTCGAGAGCCGCGGCCTTGTCTGCGGCGTCGGCCGTGCCCGCGGCACCCTCGGTGTCGTTCAGGGCCTTGTAGACCGCGATCGTCGGCCCGTAGTTGGTCTTGAAGTAGTCGCGGAACTCCCCCGGGCCGTCGAAGCGGTCCACCCGGACCACATCACGGCGCGCGACGACGTCGGTGACGCGGTCTCCCAGCAGGTCGCGCACATGCGCTTCGTCGCCCCACAGCGGCGGCGGCTGTGCCCCGGGTGGAGGCTGCGGAGCGTACGGTTTCATCACCGCGAGCATTCGGCCGATGAACCCGGTCGGCGTCCAGTTGATCAAACCGATCGTGCCGTTCGGTGCGCAGACTCGCACCATCTCGTCGGCGCTGTCCTGGTGGTGCGGCGCGAACATCACCCCGACACAGGAGGTCACGACGTCGAACTCACCGTCAGCGAATGGCAGCGACTCGGCGTCCGCTTCCCACCATTCGAGGTCGACACCACGCGCGTTGGCCATCTGGCGGCCGACGTCGAAGAGTTCGGGCGTGAGGTCGGAGGCGACCACGTGGGCGCCGGTGAGCGCGGCAGGAATCGCAACGTTGCCGCTCCCGGCGCCCACGTCGAGGACCCTCTGGCCGGCGTGAATCCCGCAGGCTTGGGTCAGGACCGCCCCCAGGTTCGGGATGACATGGGCGGCGACGGCCGGGTAGTCACCCGACGCCCACATGGCGCGCTGTGTGGCCTTGAGGGCGCGGTCGGCCTCACTGGGTGGCACTGGGGTGGGTGGCACTGGTTCCGTCATCTTTCGAGGGTCCGCCGAGGCGGAAGCCGGAACAAGGCACCCCAGGGTGAGCCTCGACGCCCCCGCCTAGTCGCGGGCCAGGTTCGCCGGGAAACCGCCGGTCGCGATGGGCCCCCAGGCATCGATGGTGATGCGGATGAGGCTCTTGTTCTGCCTGCGCATGGCGTCGCGGTATTCGTCCCAGTCGGGGTGCTCACCCGAAATGCAGCGGAAGTACTCGACGAGCGGCTCGAGTGCGTCGGGCATGTCGAGGACTTCCGCCGTGCCGTCGACCTGCACGTAGGCCCCGCCGAAGTCGTCGGAGAGCACGCACACGCTGGCATGAGGATCGCGGCGCGCGTTGACGGCCTTGGCCCGCTCCGGATACGTGGAGACGACGATGCGCCCGTCAGTGTCGAGTCCCGACGTGACCGGAGACATCTGCAGTCCACCGGAGTGTTTTCGGGTGACGAGAATGCTGTGGTGGCGCGGCCGGATGAAGTCGAGCAACCGCTCGCGGGTGACTTGTTCGGCGGTGGCGACAGCCATGGCGCACTCCCATGATCGAGTCGGTACGTGTGCGTCTCCAGCCTATAGACGCGGCGAACCGAGGAAAGCCGACCAACCACGAGACACGCTGGGTTCGACCTTTCCGGACAAACAACGCAATTGCCCTTAGGTTGTTCGGGTGAGGACACTGAGCCACCGAACCCGAACTTTGTTGGTCGCCGTCGCGATTGCGGCAGGAACCACCACCGCCGCGACGCCGGCACAGGCCACATCATCCCTGGCCACATCATCCCTGGCCCCAGCGGAATGCGGCGACTGGCAGGTCGAGACCGTAGCGCAAGGGTTGGAACAGCTCGAGAACCTCGAACCCGACGGTGAGGGCGGGTTCTACCTGTCCGGGGACACGAAGGTCTATCACGTCGACGCCGCGGGACAGGTCCGAACGGTGCTCGACGGAGTGTTCGCCCCGGGTGGCCTGCAGCTGGACGGTTCGACCCTGTTCTTCCTCACCCGGCAGGACGGGAAGTTGTGGAGCCTCGACACCACAACGGATGAGCCGCCGGAGCCGCTGGGCTCCTTCCCGGGGAACGGACTACTGCGTCTGCCCGACGGTGACCTGCTGACGACGTGGGTGGGAACGGAGGGCGGCCCATCGCTCGGGCTGTCCCGTTACGAATCCGGAAAGGTCACGGAAAACTGGGCGACGGTGCCGCGTTCGGAAGGGCTGGCACTCAGCCCTGATCACCAGGCCGTGTACACCGACGATCTGTTCACCGGCCAGATCGTGCGTGTCCCCCTGGACAATCCGAACGAATGGACGGTGGTCGGCAGGCTGCCCGGCTTCCTCCCGGGACCGGACGACCTGACCATGTCGCAGGATGGGATGCTCTACGTCACCGCTCACATCGAGGGTGCGGTCTACCGCTTCGACCCGAATACCGGGGCGTCGTGCGTCGTCGCATCGGGTCTGTCGGGCGGGTGGACCGGGCCGAGTTCGGTGCGCATCGGCCCGAACGGCGATGACTGGGCCCTCTACGTCACCGCCTTCGACGGCACCCTGCGTCGCCTGGTCCCTCCCGCCGGCGTCGACCTTTCTCCCGTAGAGCGCTGACGTCGAAGGATCGTCTGTGCGGAAACCGCCGTGGCTCAGTTGATTTCAGAGTGTGATCACTGTGAAGTTCAATCTCGGCGTCACCACAGTGATCGCAGTCGTGACCGTTGTGACGGTCGGTCAACTGGTGGCGGACGCATCGAATCAAGAAATCAGGGTCGCACTGCTGCTGTGTATTCCATTCGCAGCGGCGGTCATGGTTTGGCGTGCGCAGAACCTGAGTCAGGAACCAGCCGTCTTCGCGGCCGTGACTTACCTAGCGTTCCTCCCGATTCAGGTGATCGCAGTCGCAATCGCAGGCGACTACACCCGGGCGGCAATCGGCGCGGTCGTGTCGCCGATCCTCGCGGCCTTCCTGGTCGGAGATCCGCGAACACGGCGGTGGCTCAATCAGAAGGCTCGATACCCCGGGAACAACCAGCGTGACGCCCAGAAATAGATCGGAGTAGGACGACCAGACCCCATCCAACCCCGATCGAGTGGGCGCAGCCTCGCTCTGCGGTCTCGACCTAGCGGTCATTGCCTAGCGTGGACCGCGTTCGATAGCTTCGAACTGGGGTGTCATCTCTTGGCTACCGCCCGATCTCACCGGTTCTCGTTCGACGCGCACCGGCGTCGGGCGGAGGGCAACTCGCGAACATTTGACTCGCGTCAGTACGTGAAAACTCCGACCAACAAGGGTGGGTGTTCACCATGAACAAAGTCGTAGTGATCAGCGGCGCGTCGTCCGGGATTGGGTTTGCCACACTCGAGAAGCTCATTTCTGAGGGGCATACAGTCTACGGTTCCGGGCGAGCCAAAGAGGATCTGGACAAGATCGAGAAAGCTGGTGGTAGACCACTGGAAATGGAGATGACTGACTATCCGACTCTCGAGAAGGCGGTCGATTCGGTCGTCGAGAATGAAGGCCGTATCGACGTGCTCTTCAACAATGCGGGCTATGGCCTGTACGGAACCGTCGAAGAAACCTCGATCGACAGAGCCAAACATCAGTTCGATGTGAATCTCTTCGGCCTCGCCCGGCTCACGCAGCTGGTTCTGCCCCACATGCGGCGACAGCAATCCGGAACGATCGTCAACACCTCCTCGATGGGCGGGAAGGTATACACGCCGCTTGGCGCTTGGTATCACGCCACCAAGCACGCCGTCGAGGGCTGGTCGGACTGCCTACGTCTGGAACTGAAGCAGTTCGGCATCAATGTCGTCGTTGTCGAACCGGGTGGCATCCAGACAGCGTGGGGCACGGTCGCCGCAGACAATCTTCAGGAGATATCGAGTAAGGGACCGTACAAGGACTTTGGGAAGAAGGTCGCTGACGGCATGCGTGGCAGGTATGAACGACGAGGAGCACTGTCCCCGCCATCCGTTATTGCAGACGTCGTGTCGAAGGCCATCTCTTCCAGCCGACCACGAACGAGATACGTAGCGGGCAAGTACGCAAGGCCGCTGCTGTTTATTCGCAAATACCTTGGCGACAGGGTCTATGACCGCGTAGCCATGTCGGCAGCCTGAGATCGGTGCCAACCTGTACCGGCCGACCGGCGTGCCATCAGCGGAAGGCCGCGTGTCCCGTCAACGCGCGACCGATCGACAGCAGGTGCATCTCGCTGGTGCCCTCGTAGGTGAGCACCGACTCGAGGTTGTTGGCGTGCCGCAGCGGCGAGTATTCGAGCGTGATGCCGTTGGCGCCGAGGATCGTTCGGCACTCCCGCGCGATCGCGATGGCCTCACGCACATTGTTGAGCTTGCCGACGCTGACCTGATCGGGGGTGATCTCGCCGCGGTCCTTGATCCGGCCCAGCTGGATCGCCAGCAGCATGCCCTTGCCGAGCTCGAGGGTCATGTCGGCGAGCTTCTCCTGGGTCAGCTGGTAGCCGGCGAGCGGGCGGTCGAACACCTCGCGGGTCCCGGCGTACTCGATCGCCGTCTCGAGGCTGTCGCGGGCCGCGCCGAGCGCACCGAACACGATGCCGAACCGGGCCTCGTTGAGGCACGACAGCGGCGCGCCGAGCCCGCGCGCCTCCGGAAGTTGCGCCGAGGCCGGTAGCCGGACGCCGTCGAGCACGAGTTCCGACGTCACCGACGCCCGCATCGACAGCTTCCCGTGTACGTTGTTGGCGGTGAATCCCGTTGTGTCCGTGGGGACGAGGAAGCCGCGAATCCCGTCGTCGGTCTGCGCCCACACGGTCGCGACGTCGGCCGTGCTGCCGTTGGTGATCCACATCTTGGTGCCGTCGAGGATCCAGTCGGATCCGTCGCGGCGGGCGCGGGTGCGCATCCCTGCCGGGTTGGAACCGAAGTCCGGTTCAGTGAGTCCGAAGCAGCCGAGCGCCTCACCGGTCGCCAGGCGCGGCAGCCACTCCTGCTTCTGTTCCTCGGACCCGTACCGGTAGATCGAGAACATCGACAGCGACCCCTGCACGGAGACGAAGCTGCGCAAGCCGCTGTCACCAGCCTCGAGTTCGAGGCACGCGAGCCCGTAGCTGACGGCGTTGGTACCTGCGCAGCCGTAACCCTCGAGATGCATCCCGAACAGACCGAGTTCGCCTAGTTCCCGGGCGATCTCGCGGGGCAACGTCGCCGACTCGAACCATTCGGGTAGACGGGGCCGCAGCCGCTGGTCCACCAGCTGCCGAACCGTGCCCTGGATGTCGCGTTCCTGCTCGTCGAGGAGAGCATCGATCCCGAACAGGTCCAACGGATGCATCGTCATCTACTCCACCGCTCCTGCGAATTGGCTGTTGTACAGCTCGAAGTAGGCGCCGCGCCGCTCGAGCAGTTCCTCGTGGTCGCCCTGCTCGACGATCCGGCCGTCCTCCATGACGACGATCAGGTCGGCGTCACGGATCGTGGACAGCCGGTGCGCGATCACGAAGCTCGTGCGGTCACTGCGCAGCACCGCCGTCGCGTGCTGCACCAGCGACTCGGTGCGAGTGTCGACGGAGCTGGTGGCCTCGTCGAGGATCAGGATCGACGGCTGCGCGATGAAGGCGCGTGCAATCGTGATCAGCTGCTTCTCACCGGCACTGACGTTGCTGCCCTCTTCGTCGATGACCGTGTCGTAGCCGTCGGGCAGCATGTGCACGAAGCGGTCGACGTAACTCATCCGGGCGGCCTCGAGCACCTGCTCGTCAGTGGCGTTCGGGTGACCGTAGGCGATGTTGTCCCGGATTGTGCCGCCGAACAGCCACGTGTCCTGCAGGACCATGCCGATGCGCGAGCGCAGATCGTCGCGCGTCATCTGGGAGATGTCGGTGCCGTCGAGGGTGATCCGGCCGCCGTCGACCTCGTAGAAACGCATGATGAGGTTCACCAGCGTGGTCTTGCCGGCACCCGTTGGGCCGACGATCGCGACCATCTGGCCCGGCTCGGCGGTGAGCGAGAGCCCCTCGATGAGCGGGTTCTCCTTGTCGTAGCTGAACTCGACGTCCTCGAACTCGACCCGGCCGCGTGCCTGCGACGGGGTGGCGGCAGGCTCGGGATCCTGCGACTGCTCTTCCTCGTCGAGAACCGCGAATACGCGTTCGGCGGAGGCGATGCCGGACTGCAGCAGGTTCACCATCGAACCGATCTGCGTCAGGGGCTGCGTGAACTGCCGCGAGTACTGGATGAACGCCTGCACGTCGCCAAGGGTCATCGTGCCCGACGCGACCCGCATGCCGCCGATGACGGCGATCGCGACGTAGTTGAGGTTGCCGAGGAACATGATCGTCGGCATCACCGTGCCGGAGATGAACTGGGCCTTGAACCCGGACCGGTACAGCTGCTCGTTCTTCTCCTGGAACGCGGCCTCGACCTCACGGTGACGGCCGTAAGCGGTAACCAGCTGGTGACCGGTGAGGGATTCCTCGACCTGCCCGTTGAGCTCGCCGGTGGTCTTCCACACCATCGCGAAGTGGGGCTTGGACCGCTTCGCGATCTGGGCACCGACCAACGCCGACAGCGGCACCGTGAGCACCGCGATGAGCGCCAACAGCGGCGAGATGGAGATCATCATCGCCAGGATGCCGATGACGCTCAGTACGGCGATCACCAACTGGCTCAGAGTCTGCTGCAGGCTCTGCGAGATGTTGTCGATGTCGTTGGTGACCCGGCTGAGCAGGTCGCCTCGCGAGTTGGAGTCGAAGTAGCGCAGCGGAAGCCGGTGAATCTTGCGTTCGACGTCGTTGCGGAGCTGCCGAACGACCCCCTGCACGATCTTGTTGAGCATGTAGGCCGCCGCCCACGACACCATCGATGACGTGACGTACAGCGCCAGCACCAGCGCGAGCACCTGTCCGATCGCCGAGAAGTCGATTCCGACGCCGGGCACGACGTTCATGCCCGAGACCATGTCGGCGAACTGCGACTGCCCGTCCGCCCGAAGCGCGGCGACCGCCTCGTCCTTCGTGAGCCCCTCGGGCAACTGGCGACCGATGGCGCCGTCGAAAATGATGTTGGTGGCGTGACCGAGCAGCCGTGGGCCGATCACCGAGAGCACGACGCTCGTCGCGGCGAGAACCAGGACGAACACGACGGCCGGGCGGTGCGGGCGCAGGCGTCCGAGCAGACGCTTCATCGACGCGCGGAAGTTCTCGGCCTTGGCGACCGGCGCCGCCGCCCCGCCCGGGATCCGGGGCGCGGTCACAGTGCCTCCTGAACCGAACGCTGGGACTCGACGATCTCGACGTACGTCGGGCACGTTTCGAGGAGCTGTTCGTGGGTTCCGATGCCGACCGTCTGGCCCTCCTCGAGGACCACGATCTGGTCGGCGTCGACGATCGTCGACACCCGCTGGGCCACGATGATCACGCAGGCATCCTCGGTTTCGGGTCGCAGCGCCGCGCGCAGCCGGGCGTCGGTGCTCAGGTCGAGCGCCGAGAAGGAGTCGTCGAACAGGTAGATCGAGGGCCGCCGCACGAGCGCCCGCGCGATCGCCAGCCGCTGCCGCTGACCGCCGGACACCGTCGTACCGCCCTGGGAGACCGGGGTGGCGAGGCCCTCGGGCATGGCGCGGACGAAGTCGGCGGCCTGAGCGATCTCGAGCGCCCGCCACAGCTCCTCGTCGGTGGCATCCGGATTGCCGTAGCGCAGGTTGCTCGCGACGGTTCCGGAGAACAGGAAGGGTGTCTGCGGGACCAGGCCGATGTGCGAGCGCAGCAGTTCGGGATCGAGGGTGCGGACGTCGACCTCGGACACCCTGACGCTTCCGGCGGTGACGTCGATCAGCCGTGGGACGAGTCCGAGCAAGGTGGTCTTGCCCGACCCGGTGGCGCCGATGATCGCGGTGGTCTGGCCGGGTTCCGCGGTGAGTGTGATGCCCCGCAGGACCGGTTCCTCTGCCCCCGGGTACTTGAACTCCACGTCCCGCAGCTCGACGAGCGCAGGACGTTCCATGACGGTCGCCGGCAAGATCGGGCGAAGCACGGACGGCTCGGTGTCGAGAACCTCGGTGATGCGCTCGGCGGACACCGCGGCGCGGGGAGCGAGCATGGCAATCACCGACGCCATCATCACCGACATGAGGATCTGCATGATGTAGCTGAGAATCGCGGTCAGCGAGCCGACGCCCATGTTGCCGGCGTCGATCTCGTGGCCGCCGAACCAGATCACCGCGACACTGGTGAGGTTCGCGATACCCATGACGACCGGGATCATCAGGGCCATCGTGCGTCCGACGCGCAACGCGGTGTCGGTTAGGGCACCGTTGACGGAGTCGAATCGCTGGGCCTCCGAACGCTCCCGGACGAACGCGCGGACCACCCGGATGCCGGTGATCTGCTCGCGCAGGACCCGGTTGACGGCGTCGATTCGGGTCTGCATCGTCCGGAAGAGGGGCACGAGCCTCGCGATGATCAGGGTCATCGCCAGGGCGAGCAGCGGGACACTCACCGCGAGAACCCACGACAGCCCGGCGTCCTGACGGATCGCCATAATGACGCCGCCGATGCACATGATCGGTGCCATCACCAGGATGGTGGCGCTGAGCACCACCATCATCTGCACCTGCTGGACGTCGTTCGTACTGCGGGTGATGAGCGTCGGCGCGCCGAAGCGGCCGAACTCCCGAGACGAGAAGGAGCGCGCACGACCCACGACGGCGCTGCGCACGTCCCGGCCGAAGCCCATCGCGGCGCGAGCGCCGAAGTACACCGAGCCGACGGAGCAGGCGATCTGCACCAACGTCACGAGCAGCATCTTGGCGCCCGCCGCCATGATGTAGCCGGTGTCGCCGACCGCCACGCCGTTGTCGATCAGATCGGCATTGACGCTCGGCAGATACAGCGCTGCGCCGGTGGCCACAAACTGGAGGAGGACAACGCCGGCGAGTTCACGCTTGTATGGCCCCAGATAGGTGCCGAGGAGTCTAATGAGCATCGTTTGCGAAGGTTACCAATCCGAAGAGCGAAACGGAGTGGTCGAGGCCACGACACGGGCCTCGACCACTCCGTTTTCACTGGGTGTTCACTGTCGCGTTCGGGCAGGTGTCACGACACGGTCGCGGGTTCGACTTCGCGCGGCTCCCGCGGCAGCGCCTTGGCCAGCTTCTCGCCTTCGATGTCGACGTTCGGCAGGATCTTGTCGAGCCACCTGGGCAGCCACCACGCCTTGTCCCCCATCAGCGCCATCACCGACGGGATGATCACCATGCGGACGATGAAGGCGTCGAAGAACACGGCGGCCGCGAGCGCGAAGCCCATCGACTTGATGAACGAGTTCGGTTCCGCCATGAAGGCCGCAAACACAGAGATCATGATGATCGCCGCTGCGGTCACGACGCGAGCGCCGTGGCGGAAGCCGATCGCCACCGCGTCCTTGGCGGAAGCTCCGTGGACGTACTCCTCGCGCATGCGGGTCACCAGGAACACCTGGTAGTCCATCGCCAGGCCGAACACCACGCCGATGAGGAAGATCGGCATGAAGCTGACGATCGGCTGCGTGTTGGAGATCAGTCCGCCCCAGCCCTCCTGGAACACGGCGACGGTCGCACCGAACGTCGCGGCGACACTGAGCAGGAAGCCGAGGGTGGCGGTCAGCGGCACCAGCACCGAGCGGAACACCAGCATCAGCAGAACGAACGCGAGCCCGACTACCACCGCGAGATACGGGACGAGTGCCTCCAGCAGACGCTCGGAGACGTCGCCCTCGATCGCGGTCTGGCCCGTCACCCCGTAGTTGACGCCGATCTGATCGTGCAGATCCGCCTCTCCCCCGCGGATGTCGTCGACCAGAGCCATCGTCGACGGGTCGCTCGGGCCGCTGGCTGGAGTGACCAGGATCTGTGCGGTGTCGCCCACCTCGTTGGTCCCGATGACCTGCGCGTTGAGTACGTCGGGCTGTTCGGAAATCTTGGCGACCACCTCACCGAACGCCTCACCCGCGGGCACCGTCGCATCCCGCGCGTCGGCGACGACGAGCAGCGGTCCGTTCTTGCCGGGCCCGAAGCCCTCGCTCACCAGGTCGTACGCCTGACGGGCGCTGGTAGCCGGATCGCCGCTGCCCTCGTTCGGCAGGGCCAGCTCCAACTTTGCCGCGGGGATCGCGAGCACGCCGAGCAACAGCACGCCCACAATGAGACCGATCGCGGGACGGCGAACGATGCCACCGACGTACCGGCGGGCGAACGTCATCCTGTCGTCGTCCCCCTCGGCGTCACGCTGGCTCAACCCGCGGACCCGACCGGCGAAGGCCTTGCGCCCGAACAGGCCCAGAATGCCAGGCAGCAGGGTGAGCGCGATGAGAACCGCGATGAACACTGTGAACGCGGCGGCAGCACCCATGTCGGACAGGAACGGGATGCCGACGACGCGCAGCGCGACGAGCGCGATGATGACCGTCAGGCCGGCGAACACCACTGCCGAGCCCGCGGTCCCGACCGCGCGGCCTGCGGCCTCGGAGCGGTCGTCGGTGAGTGTCAGTTCGTGCTTGAAGCGGGAGACGATGAACAGCGAGTAGTCGATCGCGACGGCGAGACCGATCATGATCGCCAGCGTCGGGGTCATCGAACTGAGGTCCATGAAGCCGGTGGCGAGGGTGATGCCGAGGCTGCCGATCATGATGCCGATGATCGCGGTGATGAGCGGCAGGCCCGCGGCGACGAGCGAACCGAACGTGATCACGAGGACGACCGCGGCGACGCCGATACCGATGAGTTCGGTGACACCGCCCGGCATCTCGGCCTCGCTCGCGGCCGATCCGCTGATCTGAACGTTCAGTCCGGCATCACGGCCGATGTCGGCGGCGGCCTTGATCTGGTCGCGCAGAGCTTGGTCGACGTCGCTGAACTCACCGTCGAAGGGAACCTCGACGTAGCCGACGGTGCGGTCGGCGCTGAGTGGAGACAGCGCCTTCGCGTTTGCGAGCGCGACATCCTCCGGGATGCCCTGCTCCGCCGCGGACTGGGCCGCCATCTGCTGCAGACCCGCGTCGGCGGCGACGGGATCGGTCAGCGCACCAGGCGTTCCCGGTTCACCCTTGGCGCTGGCGCTGACCTTGTCGATGCCGCGGATCTCCGCGATGACCGCGTCCATCGCGGCCTGGTTCTCGGGGGAGTCGAGCGTCTGGCCCTCCGGCGCGGCGAACACGAACCGCGCCGACAGTGAATCCATCGCGCTCTTCTGGTCTGGGAAACGCTCGGTCATCAGGTCCTGCGCCTGCTGCGCCGGTGTACCCGGAATGGAGAAAGTGTCCTTCGTCGGCCCCGACAGGGTGGCCGCGCCGACGCCCATCAGGACCAGGATGGCCAACCAGATGGACAGGACCGTGCCTTTTCGCCGGTAGGCGAATCGACCGATCCGGTAGAGATAGGTGGCCATTTTGGCTCCTTCTTGATCGGGTGGGGTCTAGCGCTGGGGGACTGCGAGGCCTGACCGCAGGTGGTCGAAGGCCTCGTGTACGAGTTGTTCGGGGTTGGCTGCGGTTGATCGGCCGCTCGTCCACAGCTCGAGCGACGCCCTGCAGGCCGCGCCGACGACCATCTGCAGCAGGCTCGGGTAGAGCCCGGAGGCGCCGGTCCGCTCGGCGATGACCTCGTCGAGCATCGGTGTGAGCCGTACGTGCATCTCCACCTTCTTGGCCAGCAGGGTGGGGCTCGATTCGATGAGGTCGGCGAGCGCCTGTATTTCCTCGAGTTGCTGCTCGGAGTCGGTGAGGGCGCGCAGAACGACGTGTTCGAGCGAATCGAGGATGGGCTCGTCGGCAGGACGTTGCCGCAGCGCGTCGGCCCACTCGAGGACCTGAGTCTCGAGATAGTGCAGGACCGCTTCTTCCTTGCTCGAAAAGTAGTTGTGGAAGGTGCGCGTCGAGACCCCTGCCTCGGAGGCGATCAGGTCTGCAGTGACGGACTCGATGCCTCGCTCCTTGGCGAGACGGGCGGCAGCCTCGCTGAGCGCGATGCGCGTCGCCGCCTTCTTACGGTCCCGCAGACCGGGGGTTTCACTCACCCCAACGACGGTACCGAAAGTGCACAGCTCTGCAATCTTGCAGCCGAGTGCATCGTTGTGGGTTTTGCCACATACCGGGAAGGACGTGATGCGCGCCACCGTCAGCGCCGACGCCACGCTCCCGGATCGGCGGTCAATTCGGAGACGAACTCCGGCAGGGCGCCGGCGGCGATGTCGGAGACGGTGACACCCTCGAGCACGGATCGAAGGTTCACGCGGACCGCGATCCACACCTGTTGCAACGACTCAGCCGGGCCGCCGTAGCTGACGTCCTCCGGCCGCTCGCCACGCACCGACGCGAGCGGGCCCTCGACGGTGCGGATGACATCGGCGACGGTGATCTCGTCGGCCGGTCGAGTAAGCCAGTAGCCACCATCCGGACCACGCCTGCTGCTCACGAGTCCTCCGCGGCGTAGATCGGCGAGGACCGACTCGAGGAACTTGTAGGGGATCGACTGTGCGGTCGAGAGCGCCTCCGCCTTGACCAGCGCGGGACCGGCGGCCGCCAACTCGACGAGGGCACGCACTGCGCAGTCCACACGCGCCGTGATGTGCATCCCGCCCCCTCACCGATCCATTGCCGTCTCGCCGAAGACGTTACCGACAGCCGGTTGGTGGGTAGCCCAGGCCAGGCTTCCCGACACCGCGAGGGCGCGGTGGTCAGTGAGTCTGAGTCCTCAGCGGTGCTGGTTCGCTCGTTTGTCCGAGCCCGGGTCAGCCGGGATTCCAGCGAACTCGTCCGAGCGCAATTCGTCGCGCCGTTCCTCGCTGTAGACCATGAGCGTCGAACCGACGAGAGCCAGCACCATGCCGATGGCTCCGTAGATGTTGGGAAGGGTCTGGTAGACGAGCAGGGAGACGACGATGGTCAGTGCCGGCGCCAAGGCATTCGTCGTCGGTGCCACGATCGAGGCCTTACCCCTGCTGAGGGCCATCACGAGGAACAGTGCACCGCAGGCATTGAGCACCTGAGTGACGGCTGTCAAAGCTGGTGCCTGCCAGGGGAATCCGGACGGAATCCCTCCCATGAACGCAATCGCGACCGGGACCAGCATCAACCCGGTGATGGCCATCCATCCGAAGGTTGTGGCGTCGTTGACTCCGATGGTCGCGGCCTTGCGCATGAAGTAGGCCTGCACACCCCAGGCCACACAGATCAGGATGGCGAGGAGGAGCCACGGCCCCGATTCGGCCTCTCCGGTGCCACCGGTGATGCTGAAGAGCACGATGGCCGTCAACGCCGCTACCAGGCCGACGGCGGCGAGCCTCGTGATGCGCTCCCGAAGGAACACCATGGCCATGAACACGGTGACCGCGGGCGAGATGGCGATGATCGGGAAGATCAAGTACGCCGGGCCGTACGAGAGGGCCTTGAACAATATGAGCTGGCCCCCAGCTCCGGTCAGGCCGATGATCAATCCGTACATGGCCGCCGTGCGGCTCGGATCGAACCGTTGACTGCGTAACGCGAAGGCGGCGGGGATGATCATGGTGAAAGCCCAGACCACATAGATCATCTCGTCCGGGTAGCCGTACCTGGTTACCGGAAGCTCGGCGAAGCCGCCCCACAATCCCCAGAACAGGACAAGGAGCGCGGCGTAGAAGATCCAGCTCTGTTGTTTCTTCATCTCAATGTCTTCTCGAACTCGATGTCTTTCTCGATGTCGTCTTTCTCGACGTCGTTCATCCGGTTCGTGCCGAGCCGCGCGAGTGCGCTCCCCGACAGCGGAGCGCCCGCCTGCTTAGCCGCGTACAGAGCCGCACCGACGCCCGGACCGAACAGCGGCTCACGGAGGTCGTACATCGGGTGCAGCTCGTCCAGTGCGTATTCGAATTCCTCACGTATGGCCTCTGCGGTGAATACGCCCCCCGAGTAGGACACGGGTACGAGATCGTCCGCGTCGAAGCCGAGCGCGACGCGTGTGGCATCGACCAGGAGGGCCAGCTCGTCGCAGGCATCGAGCAGAATGTCGCCGGCGACCCGATCTCCCATCGAGTTCGCTTCGACGACGGTCTTCGCCAGGTCGGCGATCGGAGCCCGCCGTCCCTGCCAGCGGTTGAACACGACATCGACCAGTTCGAGATCGCGCTCGATGTGAGCCCGCGCCTTCATAAGGTCGTAGAGCGGTCCGCGTGGGAGCCGCCCGTCGCTCATCCGGGTGAAGGCGTTCAGTCCACGGACTGCTATCCAGTAGGCCGATCCCTCATCGCCGAAGAGCTCTCCCCAGCCGCCGACGCGGTATCCGCGACCGAGCCGTTCCCCGTAGGTCATCGAGCCGGTTCCGCTGATGACGTTGATGCCGTCGGCGCAGGCTAGTGAACCGGCCCAGCCGCAGATCATGTCGTTGTGGCACGAGAAGCGGTCGTGTCCGAGGATCTCTGCCGGCAATGAGTCGAGCCGTTTGATGTCGGAACTGACTTCGCCATAGCTGGGCAGTCCGAAGAAGGCCTGGGAGATATCGCGGGTTTCGATGCCGGCCCTGCGGCAGACGTCGGTGATCCCGTTCGCGAGGACCCGGGAGACCAGCTCGATGCCTTCGGTGAAGTAATAGCATGTCGACGTTTGCGTTTCGGCCAGCAGCAGACCCGTGTCGTCGAGCAGGACGAAGGCGGTCTTGGAGCCACCGCCGTCGACACCCAGATACACCGACTCCATCATCGGATCGCTTTCGCTGAGGCGTTGGCCACGGCCAACGGGTGGATGGTCACACCCTTCACGACCCGGTTGACGTCCCCGGCGGGAAACGGGTTGTCGGGGGTTGTTCCGATGTGCAGGGCGAAGGACAGCCCCAGGAGTTGTGCGACGACCACGTACGCTGCTGCCAGGAAGGAGTCCCCGACACCGGCAACACCTCCCAGGACCCACGCGTCGCCGAGCACGGGCGGGATCGGCTCTGCGGCAACGGCGATCACGTTGTCGGCGCCGCGATCCGCACGCAGTTCGGCGACGATATCGAGGTCGTACTGCCGGGTGTACGGGTCCGACGAGATATAGACGACGACGAGGGTGTGGTCGTCGACAACGGCCTTGGGGCCGTGACGAAACCCGAGTGCGGAATCGTGGTAAGTCACGATCCTTCCAGCAGTGAGCTCGAGCAGCTTGAGGGCCGATTCACGAGCGAGCCCGGCCAGCGGGCCGCTACCGAGGTAGACGACGCGCTCGTACCCGCGTTCCGTGAGCGCAGCGATCCTCCCCTGCCATGTTGTGAGGATGTCTTCCGCGGCGCCGCCGAGTGCCTCGACGAGCGACCGATCGTCGTGGCCCAGAATCAACAGGCACGACAACAACATCGAGGAAAAACTCGATGTCATCGCGAAGCCCTCATCGTTAGCACGGTCGGGCATCAGCACCACCATCGACTGCTCTCGCGTCTGGTGGTCCAGGTAGAGGTCTCCTGTCGGATCGCAGGTCAGGATCAGATGTCTTACCTCACTGAGGCGTTCGTCGGCCAGCCGTGTCGCGGCCACACTCTCGGGGCTCCTGCCGGATCTGGCAATCGAAACCAACAGTGTCGGAACGTCTTCTGCGAAGTACTCCCGTGGGTTCGAGACGATATCCGTCGTCGCCACAGCGTAGACGCGCCGATTGAGTACTCGGGCCAGAGTGGGTGCGGCGATCTGGCCGACGAAGGCCGATGTGCCTGCGCCGGTGATGATCACGCGAAGATCGGCACGCGCGAGCAGTGGGCCGACGAAACCGTCCACGGCTTCGCGGAGCTGCACGGCATCGGCCGCCACCTGCCGCCAAATCTCGGGCTGTTGGACGATTTCGCGGGCCGTTGCCTCCGATCCGGGGACCGCAGGAAGAGCGACGGGTGAGATCGGTGAGCTAGACGGTGAGCTAGACAAGGGCTTCTCCGGTTGTTACGAGTTGGGCGCGGTCGTCGACCGCGGTCGGGAGACATGCGGCGGCGTAGGGCCGCAGCGCGTCGCGGATCTTGTCGCGGACGAGTTCGTGGGGTTCCGGTGCCAGGACACCGGCATGGACTCGGGCGTACTGGTCAGGGAGGAACTGGCTGATCAACGGGAGGGGGATAGAGACGCGCGCGAGGTTCTCGTACAGGCGGTCCACTGCGGCTTCGATCTCCGGATCCGGCCAGTAGTAGCGCAACCGGTCACTGAAGCTGAATCGGCGCGCGATCCGCTGCTCTTCCGGATCGCCGTCGTAGTAGCCCTCCCAGTACTCGGGCCGGGCAAGCATCCGGCGTTCGATGACGTCGATCAGGTGCGACCGGACGTCGGTGGGGACCAGCTCATCCTCAATGAGGGCCAACGCGAAGAGCGCTTCTCTCATCGCGAAGGTCAAGCCGGGTCCGACCTTGAGAATGGCCCAGTGGTCTCCGACGAGTTCGTCGAGCCGTTCGCTGCTCTGATAGTCGGTCGAGTGCGCCTCGAAGACCAGGTTGGGCTGGTCGTCGAGCACGGTGCGCAGCTCGGTGGTCCGGTCGTGGCGGTAGTCGACGACCTGCAAGTGGTCGAATTCGACACCCGGCTGGACGACCATGGCGATGATTCGCGGCCAGACGTGGTCGAGTCCGAATTCACTGAACGCAGCCCGGTGCCGCTCGAGCGTACGACGAGCCGCCTGCGGGCAGGTGGCGGTCAACCCGCCGAGGGTTTCGGCCGACCCTCCCGGGACGGGAACCTCGGTGCCGATGACGTAGAGGATGTCGTCGGTGATCCCTTCTCGCTTCGCGGCGTCCTCGGCGACCCGAAGCAACCGGGCCGTCCGCTCGGCCACCAGGTCGTCGCCGGCGGGCACCGGATCCCCAGCGCAGGACATGCTGCAGTCGAGATGGATCTTCGTGTAACCGGCCGCCACGTATGCCTCGACAAGATCTTCTGCCTTGGCCATGGCCGCCTCCGCCGGCTCTTTCCGCCAGCGGTTCGGTCCGAGATGGTCGCCGCCCAGCACGATTCGATCCCGCGCGAACTCGTTCGCGTCCGCGATCGCGAACACCTTCTCCCGGAAGTCGGCGGGCCGCATTCCGGTGTAGCCGCCGAACTGGTCGACCTGGTTCGACGTGGCCTCGATCAGAACGTAGGTGTCGTCGTCGATCGCCTGTCGAATCGCCGCTTCGAGCACCATCGGGTGCGCCGAGCACACCGAGTAGGTGCCGACCGGCTCTCCCGATTTGTGGCGGCTAACGGTGTTCCACAGATGACCAACCATCATTCCTCCGTGTCCGGGCTGGCTTAGTTGGGCTCGACCGGTGCGCCCACGGAGGACCGACCACCGGTAGCCCACTGTGCAAGCGCCTGCGGGCTCGAGGTTGCTTCGTCCACGACGGCGCACAGGTGTGCGACCGAGTCGCTTATGCTCGACCGGGCGCCATCCAAGTACTTGCGCGGATCCGTGATGTCTGGGTGACCCCCCAGAAACTCCCGAATCTGTTGCGTGAAGCCAATATTCAGTGCAGTACCAACATTGACTTTGCGTATTCCCGCGCGTACGGCCTCGGCGAGCCGGCTGTCGTCGACCCCGGAGGAACCGTGCAGGACGAGCGGAACGGGGACCGACTCGCGTAATTTCTCGATCAGACCGATGTCGATCTGCGCGTCCTTGGTCGTCATCGCGTGCGAACTTCCGACTGCGACCGCCAGTCCGTCCACACAAGTTCTCTCGACGAAGTCACGGGCCTCGATCGGATCGGTGCGAACGCCGGGCGCATGGGCGCCGTCCTTACCGCCGATCTCGCCTAGTTCGGCTTCCACCCAGAGACCGTGTAGATGGGCGTGCTTCGCTGATTCCCTGGTCTGCGCGACGTTGTGGTCGTGGTCGAGACGTGCCGCATCGACCATGATCGAACTGGCACCCAAGTCACGGGCGACGTCGATGGCTCGTTCGGTGAGCGCGAGGTCCTCGAAGTGATCCAGGTGGATCGACAGTTTGGCCGAGGACTGCTCCGCAACCTGGGCGCAGCCGGCCAGGATCGGCTCGATCCGCCCACGGTGGAATCTGACCGCGTTCTCGCTGATCTGGAGTATGGCCCGGGCGCCTGCTCGTTCGACTCCCTCTGCAATCCCCTCCGCGTGCTCGAGGGTGATCACATTGAACCCGACTACCGCGCCACTCGCAGAGACCGCCGATCGGACCAACTCGCTGGTTCTTACAAGGGTCATCGACGATCCGACGTTGACATACGCCTTCCGCTCATATCCGTGGAAGTGAGATGGGCCATGCCACGATGATCGGCCCGACGCGCGTATCGCGCAATATTTCGAGCCATTTGCGTTAAGAATGTGCAAAAATAGTGAGCGTTTTATGATCGTTCGAACTGGAGGGCGGATGTCCAAGCGCAGCTACGCCCAGGCGGACCCTCGCGCCGTCTCGGCGAAACGGTCCGACCGCATGAGAGCAGTGCTGTCCATCATTCACGACAGCGAAAGTGTGTCTCTGCCTGCTCTCGCCCGGGATCTGGGAGTGTCCTCGGCGACGCTGCGCCGAGACCTGGCCGCGCTGGAAGAACAAGGCTTGCTCGTCCGTACCCACGGTGGTGCCCGCGCCCTGGATACGGAAAGCGAACTACCCGTCCGGCTTCGTGATACTCAGTTTCACGAAGCAAAGCGCAGCATCGGCCAACAAGCTGCCGCCATGGTCCCTCCGGGGCCGTACGCGATAGCGCTGAGCGGCGGCACCACCACGGCCGAGCTGGCAAGGGCACTCCGCGGCCGAGCGGAACTGACGATCGTGACGAATGCGCTCACCATCGCCATGGAATGCGCCACGAGCCCGCAGAGCAAGGTGATCATGGCCGGCGGTCTTGTGCGCTCGAAGTCGTTCGAGGCCGTCGGGCCGATCGCAGAGAGCATCTTCCACTCGATAACCGTCGGCACTGCGTTCATCGGTGTGGACGGAATCAGCGCTGACGGCGGCACCACCACTCATGACGAGACCGAGGCCCGAACGAACAATGCGATGGTCACGAACGCACGCCGAGTCGTCGTCGTAGCCGACGGTTCCAAGATCGGGCAGGTCAGGTTCGCGAAGGTGGCAGACCTCGACCAGGTCGACGACCTGATCACCGACCCGAGCGCCGACGCGACGGAGCTCGAACTCATCGAACGGGCGGGGGTCAAGATCCATGTCGTCGAACCCGTCTCGGAACGATGACCGTCCCGGCGGGAGGTCTCGGCTACGCGTCCGGACACCGCCCGGGTCGAGGCGTGTCGTCAGGCACGGGCAAGATTCACCAGGAAATCGACTGTACCGCTGTCGTCGACGGTCACGAATCCCAGTGACGGTGGAGTGATTCCGTAGTCGGTCCAGGTCACGGGAATACTGCCGGACGCGATCAGCGAGTCACCGGAATGCAATACCGTTACGTCCACACTCGCCGGACGCGTCTGCCCCTTGAGGGTCAGCGATCCGTTCGCCGTCACGGTCGTGGCGGTGCCGTCGGCGGGCAGCGCCGTGAGGTCGACCGGGCTGTCGATGGTGAACGACGCGGTCGGGAACGCGGTCACATCCATGACGTTGTTGCGGAACTGACCGTCACGAAGCCCGTTGTCGGTGGCGATGCCGGCGACCTGTACGACGACCTCGGCCGAGGTCATCTTCTGACCGGAGATGTCCACCGACCCGGTGACTTGGTCGGTGCTGCCGACGACATGGACCCGGGCGCCGTTGAGGACCTCGGAGACTCGGTATCCGGCGGCGGTCACGTTCGCCTCAGAACCCGGTGTGACCGTCCACTGCCCGTCCACCGGCCCCGACGCGGCCTGTGCGCCCTCGGTCGAGACGGTTGCTGCTGGGGCGTCGTCCTTGGCGATGAACGTGCCCCAGGCCCAGGGACCCGCGAGCACACCCACAAACACAACGACTACCGCGACACCGATGATCCACCATTTTTTCATCAGCTCAGGGTATGAGCACGCATCCGAAGGCGCCACAATTCACACGATTCGTACAGCAAAGACACAGCGGGCAGTGCGCCCGGTAGCCCAGACGGCAGTGCGCCCGGTAGTGGAACCTAGCCCTGGTCGAAGGTCACGCCGCCCTGCTGCGCGCGTCCACCTCGGTCACCGCGGGATCCTCGGAGATCGCCGGGTCCTCGACCATCAACTCCTCCGGGTCCTCGGCGATCGGATGGGTATGCGCGGCGACCTGTTTGCCACGCCCGAGCACGAGCACGGCGCCCAGGGCCACGACCAGACAGGTGATCGCGCCGAGCAGCAGGCCGGCCCGTCCACCCCACTCCTGGCTGACCCAACCGGCGATGGGGCCTCCGACGGCCGTCGAGCCCAGAAAACCGGTGGACCACAGCGCCATGACGCGGCCACGCATGTGAGGTGCGGCCTCGAGCTGGAGTGTGCTGTTGGAAATCGAGTTGAAGGCAATGCTCACCACTCCGACCACAGCGAGGGCAATCATCTCGAGCCCCAGTGTGGGTGCCGCGGACGCCGCGACAAGTGCGAGACCGAATGCGGCTGCAGTTACGATCAGCGCCCGCGTGCCGGTTCTTCCCCACGTGGCGACGAGCAGTCCGCCGCACACCGCCCCGACACCCATCGCCGCGGTCATGAAGCCGTAAGCCTCGGACCCGGCATTGAAGGTCTGCTCGGCGACGATCGGCAACACCACCTGGAACTCAAAGGCCAGGCAGCCGATCAAGGCCATCATCAGCAGCGGCACAGCGAGGTTCCGATTGCCGCGCACATAGCGCAGCCCCTCGCGCAGCTGACCGCGGGTCCGTTCCGCCGGCGCGGACCGATGCAGCGCAGTGACATCCAGCCGGAGCAGTGACACCACCACCGCCACGAAACTCGCGGCGTTGAGCAGGAAGCAAACCCCCAGGCCACCGGCCGCGATCGTCATACCGGCCACCGCCGGTCCGATGATGCGGGACGCACTCACCAGAGTGGACTGCAGGCTGACGGCGTTGCGCAAATCGTTCGGGCCGACCATCTCGAGCAGGAACGATTGCCGAGCAGGGTTTTCGAAGCACTGGTTGAGGCCGAGCAGGAACGCGAGGACATACACCTGCCACAACTCGACGGTGCCGGTGATCGTCAGCACACCGAGAACCAGCGCCTGCACACCCATGATCGACTGCAGACCGATCATCAAGCGACGCTTGTCCGATCGATCGGCGATCACGCCGCCGTATGGTCCGAGAAGCAGGATCGGCAGGGTCTGCAGGGCGACGACGATACCGATATCGGTGCCCGACCCGGTCAACTCCAGGACGAGCCACGACTGGGCGACTATCTGCATCCAGGTGCCGATGAGCGAGACCGCCTGGCCGCCGATGAACCTCCGGAAGTTGCGATTGGCCAGCGCTGCAAACGTCTGGCGCCCGATAGCCGTCACCGCCATCACGAACGGGCCATGGCCCCGGCCTGACACATCCGATCGGCGAGCGACTCGAGGGCCGGGAGGGCGTCGAGTAGGGCCTGCGTCTTCGTTTCGGGGAGCTGGGTGAGGTATTCGGCAAACAGGCGAGTTCGCTTCTCGCTCAGTTCCGCGTGTAGTGCGATTCCCGCGGAAGTCGCCGAAACGACGACTGCGCGACCGTCCTCAGGGTCCTCGGAACGCTGCAGCAGTCCCGCACCCTCCATCTTGCCGATAGCCCGCGACAGCATCGTCGGGTTGACCGTCTCGATCTCGGCCATCTCACTGGCCCGGATCGGCCCGCGCCGCACTGCCGTCGTGAGGATCGAGAACTGCGTCTTGGTGAGTTCACCGTCGGAGGTCTGCCTGTCGACCTGGCGGGAGATACGGCCGAGCGTGACCCGCAGCCGGGACACCTCGTCGTCGTCGAAGAGGCTCGTCACATCCACCTCCACTCGTGGAAATTAATTGCTTATCGGCAAGCATATACCTAGCGCTATAGGAAGGCGCTAGCGCCCGTTCAGCCGGGCGCGCGTATCAGGTCAGCTTGCCGGCCTTCGAAATCGGCAGCACGCGCTGTTGATTGTCCACCCATTCACGCATGACGACCATCTCCTGTCGGCGCTGCACCGAGTCCCAAGTAGCCATCTCGATGTTGCCGACGAGGTTCTGGCTCTCCTGGACCACCCGTTGACGCTTGGCCAGCATTACCCGGTCTCGAAATCGCCTGACGGAGATCCGCAGATCCTGGACCGCGTCGATCTCGCTCTTGATGACCTCGATCGGCCGCGACACGTCCTCGTCGAGTTCGGCCGGGTCCTCGACGCCGGCCGCGACGAGCCGTTGCTTGAACAGGTGGACTCGGTAGAGGTCGTCGTGGATCCTGCGAGCCACGTCGTCGAGCCTGTCGGGCGTGATCCGTATCGCGCTGACGTCCGTCCCGGCCCATTCGAGGAAGGCTTTGAACAGTGCCACCTCGGTTGCCAAATACACCAGGAGCGCCACCTCGGTGAGCACCTTCGGGTCATCCGGGTACGGCCGGCTCTTCACGCTGAGGAGCTCCCCCTTGATCAGCACCTCGTGCCTGGGGAAGACCCGGAACAACATTTCCAGGTAGACCCAGGGGCTCACCTTCTTGGCGCGGATGCGTCTGATCCCGGACTCGTAGTAGGCGGTCCACTTGCCGTCCTTCGGGATGTCGTACAGGAATACCCGAATCGAATCGCCGTGGGAGAAGGAGACTTCGGACTCCGGTTCGTGGTCGGCGTCCTCCGCCGCGCCGCCCTGGGAGAGATCCTCGACGGCGTCGTCCACCTCGGGATCGGACAGCTCCAACTCCGCCGATGCCGGCACGATCTCGCCCCCTGTGCGCTTGCTCACGGTCGTCATGGCTAGTGCGCTGCCGCGAATGCCTTGACGGGGGCAACCCCGACGCGGCCACGGGTCACCTCGACCGCGAGAATGCTCGTTCCGCTGCCGAAGTCGATACGCCCGCCATCAAGATCATCGATGAATTCGACAACTACCTTCTGCGCCACGTCTTACTCCCGAGGGTCGCCATCCAAGCTGTATCGGAAGCCTACGGGACAACTCTTCACACAATCCGCTACGGATCATCGTTTCCGCGTCGTGAGGTCCTCCGGTTGGCGCACAGGGACGCGCGTCACCGAGGTTCGCGCCGCGCGGCTGCCGGCACCGGCAGCCCCAACGTGTCTCGCAGTGTGTGGCCCGGGTAGGCCGGGCGGAACAGGCCACGCCGCTGCAGCTCCGGCACGACCAGGTCGACGAAGTCGTCGAGCGAATCCGGATACGCCGGGCACATCAGATTGAATCCGCCGCAGGCGCCGGCGACGAACCACTCCTCGATATGGTCGGCGATCGATTCGGGTGTGCCGATCAGGGTGGCGTGGCCGCCTCCGGCGGCTAGGTAGCCGAGCAACTCACGCAAAGTTGGCCGTCGCGTTTCGATGATCCGCTGCACAGTGGTGTAGCGGCCCTGCGGGCCGGTGAACTGCTCGGCGGGTGGCAGGTCGGCGACGACCGCGTCGAGGTCGTGCGCGGTGTAGTCCTGGCCAGTGAAAACGCCGAGTTGAGCGATCGCGGCGTCGGTATCGAGCAGGGAGTCGAGTTCCGCCTTCTTGGCGCGGGCTTCGTCTTCGGTCCGGCCGACGTACGTGACCAGGCCCGGCAGGATCGCGACCGATCGCGGCTCTCGCCCCGCCGCGGCGACGCGGCCGCGTAGGTCGGTGGCGTAGCCGAGCGCCGCGGGCAGGTCCCACGCCACGGAATAGACGGCCTCGGCGTACCGCGCAGCGAGGTTGCGGCCCACCTCGGAGGCGCCCGCCTGGAACAACACGGGCCGACCCTGCGGGCAACGCGGCACCGTGAGCGGGCCGTCCACCCGGAAGTGGGTGCCGCGGTGGTCGATCCGCCGAACGGCATCGGCGTCGAGGAAGCGGCCGCCGGCCCGGTCGACGACGAGCGCACCCTCACCCCAGGAGTCCCACAATGCGATGAGGACCTCGATGAACTCCTCGGCTCGCGCGTATCGCTCGGCGTGAGCTGGCAGGGCGTCGAATCCGTGGTTGCGAGCCTCGTCGTCGAACATCGACGTCACGATGTTCGCCCCCGCGCGTCCGCCGCTGATGTGATCGAGCGAGGCGAGCATGCGAGCGGCATGGAACGGCGTGAAGAAGCTCGCGGAGACCGTGGTGACCAACCCGATCCGCGTGGTGGCACGCGCCATTGCGGACAACGCGGTCAGCGGCTCGAGGAACCAGGTCGTCCCGGCGGTGTACTTCGGATTGACACTGTGCCCATCGGCAAAGAACACCGCGTCGAGGCAGCCCCGCTCGGCGGTGCGCGCCAGTTCCTCGAAAAAGGCGATGTCGCCGATCCGCTCCGCAGGCGAGCCCGGGTGACGCCATGCCGCCGAGTGGTGGCCGACTCCGTAGAGGAACGCGTTGAGGTGAAGGGTGCGCGGAGCCGACATCAGTTCATGACCAACCCGCCGTCGACCACCAGATTCTGTCCGGTCACGGCCCGCGACCAATCGGAAGCGAAGAACAGCACCGCCGCGGCGAACTCCTCGGGGGTGGTGACCTTGCGCAGCGGGGTGGATGCGGCGACCACATCGAACACCGCGTCCGGAGTCGCCGCCGAGGCATCCGTGGTGCGCAGCAGCCCACCGGAGACCATGTTCACGCGGATCCCGTCCGGTCCGAGGTCCGCCGCGAAGGTACGCGTCAGCGACAGCAGCGCCGCCTTGGACGCGGTGTAGTCGTGATATGGAACCACCGGATGCTGGAACAGGTTGGTGCCGATGTTGACGACGGTGCCACCGCCGGCGTCGCGCATACCGGGAAGTGCCGCCTGGATCGTATTCACCGCGCCACCGACGACGCCCTCCAGTTGGGTGGCGAAGTCGCCGTAGCCAATCTCGCCCGCCTTCGCACGCGCGTCGCCGTTGAATGAGTAGTCGGGCAACGCGTTGTTGACCACCGTGGTGATCGGCCGACCGAAGTGCTCCCGGGCCTGAGTGAACAAGGCGGCGACTTGGGTTCGGTCGGTCACGTCGGCCCCGAGAGCGACGGCACGATCCCCGCCGATGTTCTCGGCGAGGGCGTGCGCAGCCTCGCCGCTACGCCGATAGTTGAGAACGACGGCCGCGCCTTCGTCCCCGAACGCGCGCGCAATGTGACGACCGAGACCGCGCCCGGCCCCCGTGACGAGCACAAGCTGGTTCTGCAGTGACATCCTCGTTGACATCCTCGTTCCTTCCCAAATCCGGGAAGGGCGCACGACAGCGACGGGCCGCAGGTCCGTCGCCGGCTCGGCATCCCTTCGCTCGCATGATCGAGATCAGGTTCGACGGGTGTTCTTTCAGCCGCTACCGACACCCCGTGTCGAGTGCTTGCGCCAGGCTACCGGCCCGGACAGGTTGCGTAGCTCGATGAGGGGCAGCGGAAGCTTGCCCCGGCCGGAATCTGGGGGTTGAGGGCACTCCCTACCGACTGGTCCAATCGAATGTCGGCGTGAATGCGTCGAAGTGCACATACGAGACGTCCCAGCGAATGCCGCAGTTCGGTTCACGCACAGTCTTGTTGAGGCTGAGGAGCACCGCGTGAAGCAAGAGCAGCGCGACTAGCGCGCTCGAGCACGCGCTGGTCGCTTCCGACGTTGGGAGGGTTGTGTGAAGAACGCTCTTGTTTGGATCGGCGCGTTGGTGGTTCTGGCGTTCGTGCTGTCGTACTGGAAGTGGATGGTGGCCGCGGCAGTGATCACCGGCCTCGCCTTGGCTTGGTCCAAGTTCGTCGCCTCGTTCCGGCGGCGCCGGCAGAAGGCAGCGTTGGATCGGTGGAACGGGGAAGTTGCCCTCCGGTCAACGTTGGCGGCCCGCGCCAATGCTCAGCATCAGCAATAGTTCACAGATTGGGGACGGCGGCATCCACGGAGAGTTTCGGCCGTCACGAGCGTGCCAGGGCCCGAAGGGGCGCACTCAACTCAGTGGAGAAGAACTCGAAGAACGCGTCCACGTCCGGACCAGCGTTCTGCAGTGTCAGATGATCGACTCCGGCATCGACGTACGCGCGCGCCGCCTCGACGTGTTGCTGCACCTCCGGCCCGCAGGTTATCGCCTCACTGACATCCTCGGGACGAACGAAGGACAACACCGACTCGTAGTCGGCGGTGTTCTTCAGTTCGGTCAGGACGTTCCACCCCAACACGCCGAACTTGAGTAATCGGTGCGCCGATTCGACGGCGGTGTGCTCGTCGCGCGCCCATGACATCGCCAGCGATGCATACTTCGGCCCCGATCCACCGGCTTTCGCGTAGCCCCTCAGCAGTTCGAGTTTCGGTCTTGTCGTGAAGAGACCGTCGCCGAGTTCCGCGGCGAGTCTGACGGATGCCGGACCGCCGGCCGCCACCGCGATCGCCGGAGGCACATCGGGAAGGTCGAAGACGCGCGCCTCATCGAGAGTGAGGTACTTGCCCTCATAGGACTGATTCCCACCAGACCACAGCAGGCGGATGATCTCGATCGATTCGCGCAACATCCGATGCCGGACACGCACCGCCGGCCAGGCTCCACCGACCACGTGCTCGTTGAGCCGCTCTCCCGACCCGACTCCCAGAGTGAAGCGGCCCTCGCTGAGAATGGCCGTGGTCGCCGCGGCCTGCGCGATGATCGCGGGGTGGATTCGGATCGAAGGACAGGTGACGCCCGTGACCAGCCCGATCGTGTTGGTCTTGGCCGCTGCGGCACCCAGCATCGACCACACGAACCCCGAATGTCCGAGGCTGTACAGCCACGGGTGGTAGTGGTCGCTCATATCCACAAAGTCGAAACCGGCTCGCTCCGCCTCCACGGCCTGACGCACAATCTCCTTCGGCTCGAACGCCTCGGTCACCAACTTGTAGCCCACTTGCATGTCGTCATCCCCATCGCTTCATGAGTCGATCGAGTAGCCCACGATCCGTCCAGAGCGGACGTCGGTGATCGCGCGCAGGTACATCCCGATTATCGGCGCGGTGTTCACCGGGGTTTGGTCCACGCGTCAGATGGCGACGACGCCGTGGACGCGATCGAAGACGACCACTCGGCGGCAAGCGATCGCAGCTCTGGATGTCTGTCTCGGCGGATAGTCTCCGTCGAAGGCCGTTGTGCGCCCACCCATTCCGACGAACCTCAGATCCCGGACCCTTTGCCCGACAGGCCGTCGATGAACCGGCGCCGGATCACCGAATGATCGTGGCTGCGTCGTACTGCTGGAGGTCGTACTCAGGTACGTTCGAGAGAGGCGTCTCCCGTGGCGAGGAGACCGTGAACTGCCCCGATGGGTCGAAGTAAGGATCTTCGGATGCCGGATTTCAAGCCCTATTTCAAGCAAGTGCAGTCCCACTACGACCTGTCCGATGACTTCTTCCAGCTGTTCCTCGATCCGAGCATGACCTACAGCTGCGCCTACTTCGAGCGTGAAGACATGACACTCGAGCAAGCGCAGCTGGCCAAGATCGATCTCTCGCTCGGCAAGTGCGACCTGCATCCGGGCATGACGCTGCTCGACATCGGCTGCGGCTGGGGCTCGACGATGCTGCGCGCCCTCGAAAAATACGATGTCAACGTCATCGGTCTCACCCTCAGCGAAAACCAGTACCAACACGCAACCACTCTCCTCCGCTCGAACCCGCGACCTCAGCGGACCGCAGAGGTCCGCCTACAGGGCTGGGAGGATTTCAACGAGCCGGTGGACCGCATCGTCAGCATCGGTGCATTCGAGCACTTCCGCCGTCACCGCTACGACACGTTCTTCGGCAGGTGCCGGGATCTCCTTCCCCCGAATGGACGTATGTTGCTGCACTCGATCGTCGCCTACCAGCGAGGATCCCTGGAGAAGATGGGCATCCCCGTCACCGAGGACTACATTCGCTTTGCCGTTTTCATCGTTCGAGAGATTTTCAGGGGCGCTCAGCTACCCGAACCGCAATGGGTTACCACCCCGGCCGAGCAAGCGGGGTTCGGTGTCGAGCGGATTCAGCCGCTGCAGCCGCACTATGCCCGCACATTGGACCTGTGGGCCGCTGCGCTCGCGGCCCATCATGACGACGCCGTCCGGATCGCCTCGGAAGAGACCTATGAGCGGTACATGAAATACCTGACAGGCGCCGCGGAACAGTTCCGCAGCGGACGTATTGACGTTATGCAGTTCTCCTTGGTCAAGAAGGGGTAAGCGTGAGGCGTGACCACCCTCGATCGTTCGAGGTTCGGCTAGTCGGGCGTGGCACAAGAAAAGCCTCCCACCTGTAATGCAGATGGGAGGCTTTGGCGGTGGCGGAGGGATTCGAACCCTCGGACGGGGGTTACCCGTCACACGCTTTCGAGGCGTGCTCCTTAGGCCGCTCGGACACGCCACCGCCAAAGACTGTACCTAACGTGCCACTGAGACCGAAATCGGCAGGTAGGAGAGTATTTTCCGGTTCGGGATCGTCAGCGCTGATCTTGGAAGAAGCTCTCGAGAAGTCCCGCGCATTCGTCTTCGAGCACCCCGCCGCGCACCTGCGGACGGTGTGTCAGACGCCGATCGCGGACCACGTCCCACAGTGAACCGACGGCACCGGTCTTGGGTTCCCACGCCCCGAACACCACTCGCTTGACGCGGGCGAGTACCAGCGCACCCGCGCACATCGTGCACGGCTCGAGCGTCACCGCGAGTGTGGCGCCCTCGAGCCGCCACCCGTCGCCGTGGATCCGGGCCGCCTCACGCAGGGCCAGGATCTCCGCGTGTGCGGTGGGGTCACCGGAGGCCTCGCGAGCATTCGCGGCACGCGCCAACTCCACTCCGTCCGCATCGAACAAGACCGCGCCGACGGGCACGTCGGCGTCCGAGGCGGCGGCCGCGGCATCCAAAGCGGCGCGGATCATCCGCTCGTCGTCCTGCAGAGTCATGAGTGGTTACCTGACTGTGCCATCGGGGCAGGTCATCGGGGAAGCTTGTCGACCGTGGCCGCGAGCTCCGATTCGAAGCCGCAGCGCTGCGCGATCATAGTCAGCTGCTCGTCCGGGTAGAGGTCGGTCTCGGCCACGATGACCCCCAGCACGGCGTCCGGCAGCCCCAGGTCGGCGAGGACACCGAGGTCGCCCTCCTCCCACGGTTCGATGTCGTCGAGTTCGTCCGGGTCGATGTCGGGGATCTCGATATTCAGGGCTTCGAGGACGTCGGCGGCGATGTCGTAGTCGACGGCGGCGGTCGCGTCGGAGATCAGCAGATGGGTGCCCGTCGGGGCGGGTCGGACGATGACGAAGAACTCGTCGTCGACGTCGAGCAGACCGAACACGGCACCGGAGCTACGCAGCTCGAGCAGTTCCTTCTCGGCAGTTCGCAAGCTCGTCAGTGCCCCATCGGTCAGCGGCGAGCACTTCCAGCGACCGTCCTCACGGACGACGGCGACACCGAAGCCGTCGAGCTTCTCCATCGAACTTGCGGAAGCGCTGTTGTTGTTCGCGCGCTGTGAACCCATGGGCGCAACGGTAGCCCGCTCAGTGCCACTAAAAGAAGTCCCGCGGTCAATGTGCCAAGCTGTTCAGGTGGCTGCCTCCGTTTCCACACCTGACGTCTGCGTTCTCGGCCTGGGCCTGATCGGCGGGTCGCTGCTCCGCGCGGCCGTCGCTGCCGGCCGAAAGGCGTGGGGCTGGAACCGCTCAGCATCGACGGTGGACGCCGCCCGCGCCGAGGGATTCGACGCCGACACCGACCTTTCCGCCGTGCTGCGCCGCGCCGCCGAATCGGAGGCGCTGATCGTCATTGCGGTGCCGATGCCGGCGGTCGACGCGACGCTCGCCGTGATCGCCGAGCACGCGCCCGGCTGCCCGGTCACCGACGTGGTCAGCGTCAAGGCCGAGATGGCCGCGGCCGCCACCAGACACGGTCTGCGAGACCGGTTCGTGGGTGGGCATCCGATGGCGGGGACGTCGGAGTCCGGCTGGCAGGCCGGGGACGTCGATCTGTTCCGGGAAGCGGTGTGGGTCGTGAGCGCGGACGACGGCGTCGACCCCCAGATCTGGTCGCAGGTGGCGCAGCTCGCGCTGGACTGCGGTTCGCTGGTGGTGCCCGCCGAGTCCGCCGAGCACGATGCAGCCGTCGCGCGCATCTCGCACCTCCCGCACTTGCTCGCCGAGGCCCTCGCCCTGTCCGGTGCCGCGGGAGGCGATCTGGCACTGGGCCTCGCGGCGGGCTCGTTCCGCGACGGCACCCGTGTCGCAAGCAGCGCGCCGGACTTGGTGCGAGCGATGTGCGAGGGCAACCGCGACGCCCTGCTGTCGACACTGGACGAGACCCTCGAGGTGCTGAACCGGGCCAGGGCCGATCTCGCCAAGAAGGGCACCCTCGCCGACCTCGTCGAGCCTGGCTACCAGGCTCGACTGCGCTACGAGAACCGCGAGCGCTGGACGATCACCGGCATCGAGCCCGGCTCGGAGAACTGGCTCGAGCGGATGCGCGACGCCGGACGACGCGGAGGAGTGTGGCGACCGTGAACCTGCGCGACATCGCCCGGCAACTGGCCACGAAGGAGACGACGGCCGTCGAGCACGTGCGCGCGACGCTCGATGCTCTCGACGGGCTACGGGGGACGCCGTGGGAGAACCTGGTTGCCGCTCGCGACGATTCCGCGGCACTCGAGGCTGCTGCCCGCGCGGACGAGGCGATCGGCGCCCGTGACTGGATCGGCCCGCTGCACGGGGTCGCGGTGGCGGTGAAGGACAACATCGACGTGGCCGGGATGCCTACACGCTGTGGCAGCGCCGTCCTCGCCGACGCCCCGCCCGCCACGGACGATGCCGGCATCACTACGCAATTGCGGAAGGCCGGTGCGATCGTCGTCGCCAAGACCCACATGCACGAGTTCGGCTACGGGCCAACGGGTGCGGTCAATGCGTGGGGGCCCGCAGCCCATCCACACGACCCGACCCTGATCCCCGGCGGCTCGTCTTCCGGGTCGGCGGCACTGGTCGCGAAGGGCGTCGTACCGCTCGCGTTGGGCACCGACACCGGCTGCAGCGTAAGGACTCCCGCATCCCTGTGCGGCATCCTCGGCATGAAACCGAGCTTCGGTGCGCTACCGACGTCGGGCGTGTTCCCGGGGTCGACGACGTACGACCACGTGGGCCTGCTGGCCGCCGACGTCGTCGACGTGTCGTTGGCGTGGGGTGCGATCCCCGGCATCGCGCACGTGAATACGCCCGTCGCCGGTCTGCGGGTGGGGCGACTACGCGGCGACAACTGGGACATCGCCGATGCGGCCATCGCGGCGGCCGTCGACGCCGCGTGCCGGTCGCTGACCGACGCCGGCGCCGAGGTGATCGACGTCGAACTTCCGGAAACGGAGGAGCTGCTCGCGGCCTACCCGCTCATCACCGGCTCGGAGGCGTACGAGACGCACCGGCAGTGGTTCGAGACCGAACCCGAGCGTTACCAAACACTGACCGCGGCGCTGCTGGCGGCCCAGAAGGACCGTCTCGCCGTCGACTATGTGCATGCCGTCCGCGCGCTCGAACGTTCTCGCCATCGCGCACTTTCGCGGCTACGTGGCGAGCTGGGCTTGGACGCACTGCTCACCGCAACCACGCCCCTGCGCTCGATGACCCAGGAACGGGCCCTGTCGCCGGACCCGGCGGTGGCCCGCACCCCACTGCTGCGGATGTGCATTCCCTTCAACGGTCTCCGCGTCCCGGCGATCTCGGTCCCCGTCACGGTCGACGACCGCGCCCCGGCGGGGGTTCAGGTGGTCGGGCTGCCGACCACCGCGAGCGGGCACGGATCGCATCCGGCCGAATCCGTGGCACTCGCGTGCGCGCTCGCGGTGAGCTGAGGTTTTCCAGGCCGAACCAGGTCCTCGTGCCCTATTGGGCGCTCGAGCCCGCCACTAGGCTCCGACATGGCACAGCGAAGCGACATCGCATGAAGCGATACGGCACAGCGAAGTCGTTTCGGGTTCTGCATGGCCATCGCCGCGACGGCGGGAGGTAGCTGCCGCCGCGCGGCCACACCGACGGATGCGATCGGGGAATGTGCGCTGCATTCACCTCCACGACCACTCACCATGAGCTGACACCACACGAGGTCGTCGAGCTCCTGTCGACCGACGCCCGAAATGGTCTCGGCGATAAGACGGCCCACGAACGATTGGCCCAGTTCGGACCGAACACCTTGCCGAGACCTGCTCGTGCCGGCCTGCTGATGCGGTGGCTGCGACAGTTCCACAACCCGCTGATCTACGTGCTGCTGGTGTGCGGGGCCGTGACCATGGCGATCGGAGAGGTCGTGGACTCGAGCGTCATCTTCGCCGTCGTGATCGTCAATGCGGTAGTCGGCTTCGTCCAGGAGTCGCGGGCCGAGGCGGCACTCGAGGGACTGCGGGCTCTCATTCGCACCGAAGCCCGGGTCGTCCGTGACGGCGAGGTACGGTCCGTGCCCTCCGAGCGGTTGGTGCCCGGCGACCTGGTAGTCGTCGAGGCCGGCGACAGGGTCCCCGCAGACCTGCGGATGGTCACCCTGACCGAGCTCAGCGCCGACGAATCGTCGCTGACCGGTGAATCGGCGCCGGTTTCCAAGAACGAAGTGGCGCTCCCACCGGACACCGCCGTCGCCGACCGCCGCAACATGCTCTACTCGGGCACCCTGGTCACCTCGGGGACAGGTTCCGGTATTGCAGTCGCGACGGGCGCGAACACCGAGCTCGGTGAGATCCACCGTCTCGTCGGTGCCGCCGACACCCTGGCCACACCACTGACTCGAAAGTTGGCGTGGTTCAGTCGAGTTCTCACCGTCGCCATCGTCGCTCTGGCTGCGGTCACCTTCGTGGCCGGGCTGCTGCGCGCTACCGAGGGAACCAACACGTTCACGGCAGCAGTCGCACTCGCGGTTAGTGCCATCCCGGAGGGACTGCCGGCGGCGGTCACCGTGACCCTCGCGATCGGCGTCGGCCGGATGGCGCGGCGACGCGCTGTGGTCCGGCGTCTGCCGGCGGTGGAGACTCTCGGTAGCACGACGGTGGTCTGTTCGGACAAGACCGGCACGCTCACCGAGAACCAGATGACCGTGCAAACGGTGTGGACACCGGGTCTCGCCGTCGATGTGCACGGCTCCGGGTTCGCGCCGGTAGGAGAGATCGTCGACGCCTCCGGGACCCCCGTGGACCCGGATCAGCACCCGGCCCTGCGGTGGACGCTACTGGCCGGATTGCTGTGCAACGACGCCTCCCTACGACGCTCGAAGGACGGGCAATGGTCGGTGGTCGGAGACCCCACGGAGGGGGCGATGGTCGCCGTCGCCGCGAAGGCGGGCTACGACCAGAACCGGACCCTCGCGGACATGCCGCGCACGGGGTCGATTCCGTTCAGCTCGGACCGCTGCTACATGGCGACGCGGCACACCCGCCCCGACGGCCCACCCGTCGTCGTCGTCAAGGGGGCGGTCGAGCAGGTCTTGGCCCTGTGTCGCGGTCGGATGTCAGGGGCCGGCGAAGTGGACCCCCTCGCCGCGGAAGAGATCCTCCAGGCCACCTCGGACCTCGCCGACCAGGGGTTACGTGTGCTCGCGACCGCTGTCCGGGATGACGACCCGACCGATCCCGCCGACCCGGATCCCGACCAGCTGCCCGGAACCTTGGCGTTCACCGGTTTGCAAGCGATGGTCGATCCGCCCCGCGCCTCGGCCGCCGACGCGGTGCGCGCGTGCCAGCGCGCCGGCATCGCGGTGAAGATGATCACGGGCGACCATGCCGCCACTGCCAAGGCGATTGCCGCGCGCATCGGTCTGGCCCCTGCATCCCCCGAAACCGACACGGCATCCCCGAAGGACAACGCGGCATCCCCGAAGGACAACGCGACACTGACCGGCCGCGATCTGGCCGGCATGACGGACGAGGAGTTACCCGAGGCCGCCAACTGGGCATCGGTGTTCGCGCGAGTGTCGCCGCAGCAGAAACTGAGGCTCGTCGAGGCACTGCAGCGCCAGGGGCACGTAACGGCAATGACCGGCGACGGGGTCAACGACGCGCCCGCATTGCGGCGCGCCGACATCGGCATAGCGATGGGGCGCAGCGGGACGGAGGTAGCCAAGGACTCCGCCGACATGGTGCTCACCGACGACGACTTCGCCACGATCGAGGCGGCAGTGGAGGAGGGTCGCGGTGTTTTCGACAACCTCACGAAGTTCATCGCCTGGACCCTTCCGACGAACGTCGGTCAGGGTGGGGTGATCCTGGTCGCGATTCTCGGCGGGCTGACGTTGCCGATCCTGCCGGTGCAGATCCTGTGGATCAACATGACGACCGCGCTCGTGCTGGGCCTCATGCTGGCGTTCGAGCCGAAGGAGCGCGACATCATGGAACGGCCGCCGCGCGATCCGGACCGTCCCCTGTTGACCTCGGCGTTGACGCTGCGGATCCTGCTGGTCTCGACGGTGATGGTGGTCGGGACCTGGTGGCTGTTCCAGTGGGAGCTGTCGATGGGGGCCGAACTCGCCGAGGCACGCACCGCGGCCGTCAACCTCGTCGTGGCCGTGGAGATCGTGTACCTGTTCAGCTGCCGGTCGTTGACCCAGTCGCCGTGGCGGCTGGGATTCCTGACGAATCGGTGGGTGTTGATCGGGGTCGCCGTCCAAGTGGTCGCGCAGGCCGCGATCACCTATCTGCCCAGCGCCAACCTGATATTCGACACGGCGCCGGTCGGGTGGGAGACCTGGATTCGGGTGGCGGCTATCGCCGCTGTAGCCACGGCCATCGTCGCCGTCGACAAGCGTCTGCGGCGCGGCTCGGCAGTGTGACCGGGGCCGGCCCGCCCAGGCTCAGATCCGCTCCGCCAGCCCCTGGTAATCGAGGACGAAGCCGTCCTCGTCGACGGTGATGGACGACGACGACACCGGAGAGAGCACGTGCACACCGTCGGCGCCGCTGCTGTAAGTCAGCGACGCCTCCTGCACCGCCAGGTTGGGCAGGTTGACGTAGACGACGGGCACCTGGAAGTCCTCGGACTCGTTCTGCATACCGAACCGCCGGATCGGCAGGGTGTTGAAGAACGGGCTCAGCACGACGTCGACATCCTTCGCCCCCGCGAACCCGGAGCGCAGGTGGGTGGTGCCGGTCTCGACCATCCAGATGCCTTCCTCGTCTCGGCTGATCGACATGTGCCGCTCCCCCGCCGCCAACGCGGTGCGCAACGACAAGCGCCGGGTCACCCCGACCTCGTCGGTGACGAGGTCATAGGACGCACTGAACGCGGGATGGTCGGAGCACTTGCCACCGATGATGCGTCCGGCCGCCTTGATGCGGTTGCCGTTGAGCTGGACGCGCACGGACTCCATGCGCGGCACAGAACGGGCCCGCCACGTCAGAACGGCAGGCCAGGACGACGCGGTGCTCGGGATGGTCACGGTCTCTACGGTAGGCGACGAACGACGACGAGTCGTGTGGGGGCGGGCGGGACCTGTGCTCGGGAGACGCTCGGACATTTCGGCAGGCTCCGCTGCACGATGCGCCCGAGCCTGCCACGCGACGAGTCCGAGGCTCTGGGTCGACCCTGGGGTCCGACTATTGCGTCCAACTATGGCGTCCGACTATGGGGTCCGAGGACCCTTTACTTCCCCCGACCGCCGTCGCAAGGTTGAGACGTCCCACTCGAGCGGCGCCGCCCGACTCGAGCAGCGCGGACCAGTCCGAACCAGATTGCTGGAACCAGACATTTGGAGGTCGCGACATGACCGAAGGCTGGGGTCGCATCGACAGCCCCTTCGATGACATTTTCGCGAGGTTCTTCGGGTCGGGGCTGTCGTCCCAGCCCCCCGTGCAACGGGTCGACCTCGGACGGCTCCTCGACGACGGTGCCCGGAAGCTGATCGCCACCGCCCGCGACGAAGCCATCGAGTGGGGAAACAGCGAGATCACCCCCGAGCACCTGCTCTATGCCGCGGCGCAGAACGATCCCACCCGCGGCGTGCTGAGCGGCATCAATCTGGATCCGGACGAGATCGCCGCGAAGATGGCCTCACACCTGGACAAGCACGGGACCCCGAAGACCACCCCGGGGGCACCGAGCCTGAGTCCGGCCGCGAAGCTGGCGCTACGGACCGCGCAGCAGCAGGCCAGCGAGTCGGGCCGCAGCTACATCGGCCCGGAACACATCCTCATCGGCATCGCCGCGAACCCCGAGAGCCCGGCCGGCAAGGCCCTGCTGGGCGCGACCCTCGAGGGCGAGAAGGCGGCGATGCCGCCCAGTTCGACGCCCACGCTCGACGAGTACGGGCGTGATCTGACCGCGGAGGCCCGCGCGGGCAATGTCGACCCGGTCGTCGGCCGCGCGCAGGAGGTGGAGCAGACCATCGAGATCCTGTCGCGCCGCCGCAAGAACAACCCGGTGCTGATCGGCGACCCCGGCGTCGGCAAGACCGCCATCGTCGAGGGCCTCGCGCAGCGCATCGTCAACAAGGACGTCCCGTCGACGCTGGCCGATCGTCGCGTCGTCGCGCTCGACCTCGGTTCGCTCGTGGCGGGCACGAAGTACCGCGGCGAGTTCGAGGAACGGCTGACGAAGATCCTCGACGAGATCAAGGCCCACTCCGACGAGCTGATCCTGTTCATCGACGAGTTGCACACCATCGTCGGTGCCGGTGCCGGCGGCGAGGGCGCGATGGACGCCGGGAACCTGCTCAAGCCGGCCCTCGCCCGCGGCGACCTGCACGCGATCGGTGCGACCACGATCGACGAGTACCGCAAGCACATCGAGAAGGACGCCGCCCTCGAGCGGCGCTTCCAGCCGGTGCTGGTCGCGGAACCGTCCGTGGACGAGACCATCGAGATCCTGCGTGGCCTGGTCGACAGCTACGAGGCGCACCACCAGGTCCACTACACCGACGAGGCGCTGGTCGCCGCCGCCGAGCTGTCGGACCGCTACATCACCGACCGATTCATGCCTGACAAGGCGATCGATCTCGTCGACCAGGCGGGCGCCCGTGTGCGGCTGCGGACCCACACCCCCGACGTCGACACCCGTACCGCCGAGGAGCAGCTCGCACGACTCAAGCGGGAGAAGGACTCCGCTGTCGAGCAGGAGGACTACGAGCGCGCCAACGAACTCAAGCGTCAGGTCACCGAGGCCGAGGAACGCCTCGGCGAAACTCCTGACGAGAGCACTCCCGAGGTGACCGTCCTCGACATCGCGCACATCGTTTCGCGCCAGACCGGAATTCCGGTCGCGGAGTTGACGTCCGAGGAACGCGATCGACTCATGCGCCTCGAGGACGTGCTGCATGCCCGCGTCATCGGACAGGACGAGGCCGTCACCGCGGTGGCAGAGGCGGTGCGTCGTTCGCGGGCCGGTCTGTCGGATCCGAACCGTCCAATCGGATCGTTCCTGTTCCTCGGCCCCACCGGCGTCGGCAAGACCGAGACCGCGAAAGCGTTGGCGGAAGCCGTGTTCGGAGACGAGGACCGGATGATCCGGTTCGACATGAGCGAGTTCCAGGAAAAGCACACCGTCTCCAGGCTCGTCGGCGCCCCGCCCGGCTACGTCGGGTACGAGGAGGCCGGACAACTCACCGACAAGGTGCGCCGACAGCCGTACTCGGTGGTGCTGTTCGACGAGGTCGAGAAGGCACACCCGGACGTATTCAACGTCCTCCTCCAGCTACTCGACGACGGCCGTGTCACCGACGCGCAGGGACGCACGGTCGACTTCAAGAACACCATCGTGATCCTCACCAGCAATATCGGCTCCGACCTGATCCTCGGCTCCAAGGCCCAGGACATCGACGAGCTGGTGCCGACGCTCATGGAACGACTGCGGGTGCATTTCCGGCCCGAGTTCCTCAACCGGATCGACGAGACCATCGTGTTCCACCGGCTCGACCAGACGGAGCTGCGGCAGATCATCGAGCTCATCCTCGACGGCACCCGCCGCCAGCTGCGTGCCCAGCACGTCGAGCTCGACATCACCGACGACGCCGTCGACTGGCTCGCCGAGAAGGGCTACCAGCCGGAGTTCGGGGCGCGGCCGCTGCGCCGGACCATCCAGAAGGAGCTCGACAACCGGCTCGCCGGGCTGTTGTTGTCCGGTGAGCTCGAGCCCGACGACACCGTGCGGGTGGCGGCCGACAATGCGGGACTCGAACTCGGCGTGGTGCACCACAACGGCGCCGAGGGATCGCTGCCCAGCGAGCCGTAAGCGACCACACGACCGAACTACGAGCACCCCGGTCGCCGCGGCCGGGGTGTTCGTTCGTGCCGGAACACCGACTTCGCGGAGGACTCGAGTAACGTGCTCGTGTATCTGCGTGAGGAAGGGTGCCGTGACTTCGACCGGGAACATGGTGGGGCTGTTCGCCGGTATCGGCGGGGTGGAGTTGGGCCTGCGCAGCCACGGTTGGGAAACCGAACTGCTGTGCGAGATCGACCCTGGCGCCCAGCAGGTGCTGCGCACCCGGTTCTCCGGCGTCGAACTGCACGGCGACGTCACCCAGCTGCGGTCGTTGCCGCAACGCATCGAACTCGTCGCGGCCGGCTTCCCGTGCCAGGACCTGTCGCAGGCCGGCCGCACCGCCGGGATCACCGGCGCCCGTTCGGGCCTGGTCGACGAGGTGTTCCGTCTGGTCAAACGCAAGAAGGGCCCACGCTGGCTACTGATCGAGAATGTCCCCTTCATGCTGCAACTCGGACGCGGCGCGGCGATGCGGCACATCACGGACGCACTCGAAGATCTCGGCTACACCTGGGCCTACCGCGTGGTGGACGCCCGCGCGTTCGGGCTGCCGCAGCGCCGCCAGCGCGTACTGATGCTCGCCTCGCGCAGTGACGACCCCCGCGAGGTGCTGTTCGGTCAGGACGCCGGCACACCCGACGAGGGCGACCCGTCGCAGTACCCATGTGGCTTCTACTGGACCGAGGGTGTCCGCGGGCTCGGATGGGCCGTCAACGCGGTGCCGACGCTCAAGGGCGGCTCGACCGTCGGCATCGCGTCGCCGCCGGCGGTCCGGCTGCCGTCGGGTGAAATCGTCACCCCCGGCCTGATCGACGCCGAACGCTTGCAAGGCTTCGACCCCGACTGGACCGCCCCCGCCACCGAGGTCACAGGGGTCCGCAACGGCCATCGCTGGAGGCTGGTCGGCAACGCTGTGAGCGTGCGCATGGCCGAGTGGGCGGGCGGGCGCCTCCTCGACCGCATCCCCTACAGCCCCGACCACGAAACCCCGCTCGAGCCCGGCGACCCCTGGCCGAGCGCCGCGTGGGGACGGAACAGACGGGCGTTCCGGGTGCACGAGTCCCACTGGCCGGTCCAAGACGAGTACGAGGACCTCGGCGGCTTCCTCGAGCACTCCCAGCTGCTGTCCGCCCGCGCCACCGCCGGGTTCCTCAGGCGCGCCCGCACCGGCAGCCTGCGCTTCGTCCCCGGCTTCCTCGAGGACGTCGAGAGCCACCTCGACCGGATGGGCGGCCACCCCGAAGCGGTCGCCTGAATCCGGTGCGAGGATGGGGTCGATGCCGTCCACCGATCCTCTGACCAGCGCCCGCATGCGGGCACAGCGCCGACGCGACACCGCACCGGAGATCGCACTGCGCCGTGAACTGCACAGGCGCGGGGCTCGGTTCTTCGTCGACCGCGCACCTCTGCCGGGATTGCGGCGCCGCGCCGATCTCGTCTTCCCGCGACGGCGGGTCGCGGTGTACGTCGACGGCTGCTTCTGGCACAGCTGCCCGCAGCACGCGACGTTCCCCCGGAACAATGCGCAGTGGTGGGCGGACAAACTGGCGGCCAACGTCGCCCGCGACCGTGACACCGACTCCAGACTGGCCGCTGCGGGCTGGCACGTCGTCCGGGTGTGGGAGCACGAGGACCCGGCGGAAGCAGCGGGTCGAGTACAGGCGGCGCTGGCCGCGACCTGAACGGTCTCGAATCGGCTGCTTCGCAGGCGGCGCCGGTGCGCGTTCCCTAGGCTCATTTTCATGAGAATCCTCGTCGCGGGAGCCGGGGGTCTCGTGGGGCTGCCGCTCACCAGAGAACTGATCGCCCGGGGGCACGAGGTGATCGGAACCTCGCGCAACCCCGACACGCGCCCCGAACTACGCCACGCGGGTGCCACCGTCGTGCGGATGGACGCCTTCGACCTCGCGTCGGTCGAACACGCGGTCGTCGAGGCGCGACCGGACGCAGTCATCCATCAACTGACGGATCTGTCGGGGATCGACTTCGAGGCCAACGCGGAACTGCGCATCGTCGGCACCCGCAACCTCGTCGACGCGATGCTCCGCTACGGCGTGCAGCGTCTGATCACTCAGAGCGTCGCATGGCTATACACGGACGGGCGAGGTCCCGCCGATGAGACGGTGCCGCTGCGGGAGGCCACGGGTCCGGGTGCCCGGACCGTCGAGGGCGTCGTCGCGATGGAGCACGCGTCCGCCCAGATCCCGAACCACGTGATTCTCCGCTACGGGAAGCTGTACGGCCCCGGCACTTGGTACTCCCCCGACGGCGACTTCGGTCGTGCCGCCCGCGACGGAGTACTCGCCGGCAACGGCATCGAGAGTTTCCTGCACATCGAGGACGCCATCGCGCCCACCGTCGCCGCTCTCGGCTGGCCCACCGACACCGTCAACGTCGTCGACGACGAGCCTGCGGGCCCCGCCGACTGGCTCCCGGTGTTTTGTCGGTGGGTCGGCGCCCCACAGCCGAAAGGACTCGGTCCTGGAAGGGGCCGCGGGGCGTCGAACGCGAAGGCCCGAGCGCTCGGATGGGTGCCGAGGTACCCGTCCTGGCGGGCGGGCATGTCGGGCTAGCTGCACTGCCCAGGGCCACGAAGCCCGAGCCGCGCTCACAGCACGCAATCCGACCGTGCCGCGATTGTGGCTACCATTGGAGGGAACCTTGCGCATTGTGCCGTCCAGGGAGATGGTCGCCGTGGATCACTCGTCGGAGTCGGAGAAAATCTCGACGCGCGCCAGCGTGGAGCGGCTGGAGAAGCTGCTGCGACGCGACGTGACATGGGTCCCGACGTCGAGCGGGTATCTCGACACCATGGCCGGCGAAACCGTTCCTCCACCGGGGCGGGCTCAGGCCGCGTGGCAGTCCTCTCTCGGTGCAGCCATGTACCAGCGGGCACAACGGGTGATGGCGTCGTTGCAGCGCTTCGGCTCGGTCGCCGACCAGTTGCAGCTGCGGCCGGGGCAAACGGTCGTCGACGTGGGATGTGGGCCCGGCAACGTCACCACCGGCCTGGCTGACGCGGTCGGCCCGCACGGGCTCGCCGTCGGGGTGGATCTCTCGGCGCCCATGTTGACACGGGCAGCCCAGCAGGCTCGCCCGAACATGGGACTCCTCCGCGGCAACGCGACAAACCTGCCCCTACGCGACCACTGCGCCGACGCCACCTGCGCCACGCTGGTGATCATGCTCGTGCCCGAACCGGTCGACGCTCTGAGGGAAATGATCCGGATCGTGGCACCCGGCGGACGGCTACTGGTGATGGTCCCGGCCCTCTCCGTCGGGTCGGGCAATGCGGTCACCGGCCCGATAACGGATCGATTCGTGAGGTTCGCCGGAGCACGGCCATTCACCCCGGACGGGTTGTCCCTCCTGCTCGACCGCCTGGGGTGCGATCACATCCACAGCCACCAGCAGTGCAACATGCTCACCGTGCGGGCCCGGACGGCCTCGGCTCGTGATTCGAAGTCCTCATCGTCGGGGAAGTCGTCATCTTCGGGGAAGTCGTCATCATCGGAACAGGGCAGCAAGTGAACGCGAACGCGTCCCAACCGACTACGCCTCCGAGCCCGAACGACTTCGAAGCGCTCTATCGGGGCGACTACGACGCTCTCAACCTCGCGCTTCAGGCGTCGAGCGGCGCGCCGCATGCCGAGTTTCAGATCGATCGGATTCCGTGGGACATCGGCGAGGTGCAGCCGGTCGTGCGGGACCTCGAGGCCGACGGTCAGATCACGGACGAGGTTCTCGACATCGGCTGCGGGACCGGTGAGAACGCGATGTTCCTCGCGGGGCGCGGATACCGGGTGTGCGGACTCGACGCCGCGCCCGCAGCGATCGAAATCGCTCGTGAACGTGCCCGGCTGCAAGAACTGGACGAGGCCGTCGAATTCGACGTGGCCGATGCCACCGACCTGACCGGATACGCCGACCGGTTCGCGACTGTCATCGACAGCGCTCTCTACCACTGTTTCCCCGAGGAACAGCGCCCCCGCTACGTGGCCGAGGTGTACCGCGCCTGCCGACCCGGCGCTCGGCTTCACGTGGCATGTTTCTCGGACCAGGTTCCCGACGAGTTGCCCGGCCCGTACCGCATCAGCGAAGGCAACCTCCGGAACACGCTCACGAACGCAGGGTGGTCGATCGCACGTCTGGAACGCACCACCTACACGACCGCGACCACCAGACGCGACATCGAACGGCAGCCGGCCACCGCGCTGTCGGCCATCGCCGACCGACTCAGTTTCGACTCCCACGACCGCCTGCTCGCCCCGGCCTGGTTGGCGACGGCCGAACGTCGTTGAACACCATGAACACGGTGGCCCTGGAATTGGTGCCGCCGGAACTGGCAGAGGGCACGGAACGGGCCCTCGAGGAGGGCTGCTCGGCAGCCGAGTTGTGCCGCCTACATGGATTGGTCGAGCATGTCGGGCATGTGATGATCCCGGGGATCATCCCCGAGGACGCGGATCGGCCCGTGCCGATTACCCCCCGAATGGACGTGCTGGACTTCTGGAAAACGATCCGGTCGTCGCTCGGTGCCGTCTCGGGCTTGTGCACCCAGGTGACGGTCTTCCACGACGAACAGCGACTCGACGATCGGGTGCACCGGCTCCGTGATGCCGGCATGGACGGGATCACGTTCGTCGGCAAGCCCCACGGGTTGCCGGCCACCGACGCTCCGGGGGTCACACCCCAGGAGGCGTTGGCACGCTACCGGGAGTCGATTCCGCACCGAGGGGTGGTGTTGATCCCCACCCGCAGGGGCGAACTCGGCAGGTTCGACGCCAAATGCGAACGCGGCGCGAACTTCGCTCTGACCCAGTTGCTGTACTCCGATCGGATCGTGGGCTTCCTGCGGGAATTCGCCGTGCGCACCGATCAGCGACCGGAGATCCTGCTGTCGTTCGGTTTCGTTCCCGGCATGGAGCAGCGTGTGCGCCTGATCGACTGGCTCCTCCACGACGACGGAAACGACCTCGTGGTGCGGGAGCAGGAATTCGTCGCCGGGATCGCGGACGGGTCCTTCCGGCAGCGTCGCGATGCCCTGGTCGACGTGTACCGGCGCGTCCTCGATGGCGTCCACGATCTCGGATTCCCGTTGAGCGTTCATCTCGAGGCTCCCTACGGCGTCTCCGCTGCCGCATGCGAGACCTTCGCCGCGATGCTCGACTACTGGTCACCGCGTACCGAAGGCACCGGCATGCGACCATCGAGCGGAACCCGCCCGCACGCCCCCACCGAGGAGATTCCGTGAGCAGCACCAACGCGCCGCTCGACGTCGAGTTCGCGCGCACCCATCTCGCGTCCCAGCCCTTCAGTGTCCTGCTGGGCGCCCGCCTGGTCACGTTCGACCCATCCGCCGGTGCCGTCCTCGAGATCGACGCCCGCCCGGACCTGCTGCAGCAGAACGGCTTTCTGCACGGTGGCGTGCTCGCCTACGCCGCCGACAATGCGCTCACTTACGCGGCCGGAACCGTCCTGGGCCCGGCGGTCCTCACTGGCGGCATGAGCATCGAGTACCTGCGACCGGCGCAGGGCCACACACTGCGCGCCATCGCGCGGGTCGTGCACTCGGGACGACGCCGCGCCGTGTGCGAGTGCACGTTGGAGATGGTCGCCAACGACGGCAGCACGAGCCTGTGCGCTGTCGCGCAGGGAACCGTTCTCCCCGTGACCGCTTCCTGATCAGATGTCGAAGAACACCGTCTCCGCACCGCCGTCGGGGGTGTTCTGCAGTCGGATGTCGAAGGTGTAGAACGTCTTTCCGCCCCGCTCCGAGCGCGTCGCGACGAGCGTCCGGCGACGGGTTTCCCACTCGATGCTCGCCAAGACCGGGTCGGCCGCGTTGCGCTCGGCCTCGTCGTCGAAGTAGAGGCGGGTGTGCAGGCCGACGTTGATGCCACGCGCGAAGACGACGACGCAGATGTGCGGAGCCTGCACGCGCCCGCCGTCGGCCTCGACCGGCCCCGGCTTGACGGTATGGAACTCGAATACGCCGGAGTCGAAGTCGGCGCCGGTGCGGCCCCACCCGCGGAACGCCGGGTCGACGGCCTTGTCCTGCGGGTCGAGGCGATGGGCGTACTTGCCGGCGGCGTTGGCCTGCCAGATCTCGAGCAAGGCGTCGCGCACGAGGGTGCCGCTGCCGTCGAACACGCTGCCGACGATCGTGATCCGCTCGCCGACGGTGGCGTCGGAGGCGAGGTCGTTTCCGAAGGTGTTCTCGAAGATGTCGAAACCCGCCTGATGCGGTGCGAGCCCGATGTGGACGTACGGCCCACCGGTCTGGGACGGCGTCTCGACCAACCGTGTCACCATCGGGCGCGGAGTGAAGGAGTTGTTGCGTTCGTCGATTCGGCTCATCGCGAAGATCCTGGGACGGTGTTCTCGAAGAAGGTGGCGCGACGTCCGCGGAGGGTGACGTCGAAACGATAGGTGCGGGCGTCGAACGGCACGTGATTGGCCGGGTCCTCCTGCGCGATCAGGCTCCGGACCTGCTCGACGGTGGGGACCGTCCGCACGATGGGGCACCGCTCGATCAGCGGGTCACCCTCGAAGTACAACTGCGTGATCAGGCGCTGGGCCCACCCGTCCGCACTCAGGGACATGTGAATATGCGCCGGACGCCACGAGTTGGTGTTGTTGGGCCACGGGTATGGACCCGGCTTGATCGTGCGGAAGACGTAGTAGCCGTTCCTGTCGGTGAGCATCCGGCCGCAGCCACCGAAGTTGGGGTCGATCGGCGCGAGGTACTGGTCCTTCTTGTGGCGGTAGCGGCCGCCGGAATTGGCCTGCCACACCTCCACCAGGGCGCCGGAGACCGGGTTACCGAACTCGTCGCGCACGTAGCCGTGGACGATGAGGCGTTCACCGATCGGCAGTCCGTCGGTGGCGAAGTTGAGGATCAGGTCGTTGTCCTTGTCCCCCAACTCGTTCGCACCGAATACTGGTCCGGTTACTTCGGAGAGCGTGTTCCGGGGCGAGATCAGGGCACTGCGCGGCGAACGCAGCACGCTGGTCTTGTAGTCGGGGGTCAGCGCCGGCGGGTGCACCGTGAAATCGCGTTCGACAAATTCGCCGATGGTCATGGGGTTCTCCTCGAGCCGATCTCCCGCCACCCTATTTCTGACCTTGGCTTATGTAAATTGACATCTTGTGCCACTTTCCATAACTTGAGGAAATGTCAGAAGGTTTCGTTCCCCCTCCCCCACCGGGGACCGGGGCCCCGGCCCGCTTCCTGCAGCGGATCCGACTGCGTCACCTCACATGCTTCGTCGCGGTGGCGCAGGAACGTCACCTCGGACGTGCAGCGCAACGCCTACACCTGACGCAGCCCGCAGTGACGAAGACCCTCAACGAGCTCGAGGCCCTCGCGAACGTGCGCCTGGTCGACCGCGGACGGCACGGCGCACGCCTGACCCCCGCCGGGGAACGGTTTCTGCGACGCGCGGTCGCGGTCACGGACGCGATGGAGTCCGCGGCAGCGACACTGTCCGGAGTGGGCGCTCCAAGTGCGCCGATCCGGGTCGGCGCGCTACCCACCGTCGCGAGCGTAATACTGCCCAAAGCGATCTCACGGCTGCAGAGCACGCACAAGGACATGGGCGTACGAGTGACCACCGGCTCGAACGCTGTTCTGCTCACCACGCTCCGCGCCGGCGAACTCGACCTCGCAGTCGGACGGATGGCCGAACCCGATGCGCTGCAAGACGTGACCTTCGAACTGCTCTACACCGAGTCGCTGGCACTCGTCGTACGGCCCGGACACCCCCTGACCGCATACGCCGGAACCGCTCCGATGCCTGCCGTTCTCGAGTATCCGATGGTCGTGGCGACTGCGGGGACCGTCCCGCACCACCACACCGAGGTCCTCCTGCAACGGCACGGGTTGTCCCTACCCTCCGGCCGCATCGAGACGCTGGACATCACCCTCGCCCGCACACTGGCCCGAGACGGAGACGCGGTCTGGTTCACGCCGGAACGCGCACCCCAGAGCGATCTCGACGACGGCGCGCTCGTCCGGCTGCCACAACCGACGCCGGGCACCGCGGAACCGGTGGGCGTGTTCCGGCGGGCAACGCCGGATTCGGGCACTGCTGTAGAGGAATTCGCCGGGATCCTGCGGGAACTGGCCGCCACCTGAACCCATCACGGGGCCGTCGATCGCACGGCGTGACACGAGCCGTGGACGCGGGCCGAGATGTCCGAATCCGCCGATGAATCTGTTTCGCGCTACTCTCCATCGACGACAAGGGTGATGCGTGCCGGCGTCCGGCACTGTGCCGAAGGGAATGACGTATGCAGTTCAATCTCGCCGATGTCTTCGAGTCCGTCGCCGAGTCCGTACCCGACCGCGTTGCACTGACGTACGAGGGCCGGAGCCTGACGTACGCGGAATTGAACGCCGAGGCGAACAGGGTCGCGCACCTTCTGACGCAGGCCGGCATCACCCCGGGCGACCATGTTTCGCTGTTCCTGAAGAACAGCATCGAGCACGTCACGTCGATCCTCGGGTCGATCAAGATTCGGGCCGTGCCGGTCAACGTCAACTACCGGTACACGCCTTCCGAGCTCGAGTACATCTTCACCAACTCGGACTCGGTCGCCGTCGTCGTCGAACTTCCTGAGCACCAGCGGGCCCTGGCAGGACTTCTCGACAATTGCCCGCTGATCAGGTCGGTGATCGTCGTCGGTGATCCGGTCGCGGAACTGCTCGACGCCGCGGCCGCGCGATCCATCACAGTGGTGCCGTTCGCGGTTTCTCGTGAACAGACCAGCACCGCGAACTTTCCCGCGCGATCGGGCGACGACCTGTACGTGTTGTACACGGGTGGCACCACCGGGTACCCGAAGGGCGTCATGTGGCGCCATGACGACTTCTTCCGCAAGCCGCTATCCGGCGGCAACCCGTACGGTGAGGAGAAGCGGCAGGATCTCGCGGAAGTCGCGGCTGCGGCAAAGGAATTCCCGGACATGGCCTTCCTCATTGCCGCACCGCTGATGCACGGGGCCGCGTTGTACTCGCTGTTCACCTTCTTCACGCTCGGCGCACGTGTCGTCCTGATGCGCGACTTCGACCCGAGGAAGGTCGTCGAAGGAATCGAGAAGGAATCGCTGCAGGTGATCCTGATCGTCGGCGACGGTATGGGGCTGCCACTCGTGGACGAGATGGAACGCCGCAAGAGCGAGGTCGATTTCAGTTCGCTCTACTCGATCACGTCGGGCGGGGCGATCTGGTCGGTCGGCGTCCGGGAACGGATGCTCGCGGTCAAGTCGGACCTGGTATTGCGGGACAATTTCGGCGCCTCGGAGTCCGGGAACGACGGCTCCTTCACAGTCGACCAGGACGGCAACCTCCGCATGCCGCCCTCCCCCAACATGGTTCTCGTCGACGAAACCCTGAACGAGATCGAACCCGGCTCCGACGAGATCGGGTACATCGCCCGCATCGGCAATGTCCCGCTCGGGTACTACAAGGACGCGGAGAAGACCGCCCGCACCTTCCCGACCCGCGCCGACGGCACCCGCCTGTCGGTTCTCGGTGACATGGGCCGGGTGGAGGCGGATGGCACGATCGTCTTCCTCGGACGCGGTTCGCAGTGCATCAACACCGGAGGCGAGAAGGTCTTCGCGGAGGAGGTCGAGGCGGCGCTGCACGCGCACCCAGCGATCGCCGATGCGCTGGTCGTGCCACGACCTGACGAGCGCATGGGTCAGCAGGTCGCGGCCGTTGTGGCCACCTACGCCGAGGCTCCGGAACTCACCCTGGACGAAATCCAGGAGCACTGCCGGAAGACGTTGGCCGGCTACAAGATTCCGCGGGCAATGGTCGTGGTCGATGCGGTCAAGCGCACCCCGGCAGGCAAGGCGGACTACCGTTGGGCCACCGAGATGGCCTCCGCCTAGGCGGTCACCGCGGGGAAACCCGCGGTCCGGGAGGGCCCGAGTCGGGGCGGTGACTACACGCGTTCGAGCTCCTTTTCGAGAGTGGAGGCGAGACGCATGATCTCACCGGCCGCCGCGATGTTGGCGGCCTTGTCACTCGTGTCGGCGATGCGTTCGGCGAGCCGGCGGATGCGTGCCGCATCGCTCGGTCCCGTCGTGATTCCGTCTGTGTGCGGTCCGTGGTGTTGCACCGGAAATCCTTAGTCGAGTTGGACGTTCGCTCGCTAGGTTAGGCATTCGGGCATTCCACGTAAACCCCGGGTCCAGTATTCGCTTCGGAACTCATCCACAAGCGCGGTGATTCGGGTGCCGATCAGTAGCCGGCGACGGGGTCGATCCGCGCCATGAGGTCTTCGCCGGCAACGAACCGACGCACGTTCTCGGCGACGTGCGCGGCGTAGGCGGGCAAGCGCAGTGCCGGCAGGTTGGAGTCGTGCGGCGTGACGATTGCGTTCGGCAATCCCCACAGCGGATGCCCGTCCGGCAGCGGCTCGGGATCGGTCACGTCGAGACCTGCTCCACCGATGCGGCGGTCACGCAGCACCTCCACCAGGGCCTCTGTGTCGACGAGGGAACCACGAGCGACGTTGATCACCCAGGACTTCGATCCCAGCCGGGACAATTGCTCCCGCCCAACCAAATGCCGGGTCTCCTCCGTGGCCGGCGCCGCGATCACCACGTGGTCCACCGTCGAGAACACCTCGTCGACCCGGTCTGCGGGGACGGCCTCGTCGGCGCCGTCGACGGGACGACCCGAGCGGTTCACGGCCACCGTCGTGGCACCGACCGAAGCGAGCATCGGAATCAGTGCTCGTCCGATCCCGCCGGCGCCGACGATCCCGACGCGCGAGCCGCGCAGGGTTCCGACCAGGCCGAAGAGCTCCCGCTGTCGCCACGTGGTGGCCGCGAGGTGCTCGGGCAGCCCACGAACCCCGGCGAGCAGCATCGCGAACGCGTGCTCGGCAACGGTCGCCGCGTAGGCCCCGGCCGCCGACGTCCACACGATCTCCGGGTGACGTTGGATGACCCCGGCGGCGAACCATTCCTCGACACCCGCCGACGGCAGCTGCACCCATCGGATCGTCTCGGGAACATCGCCGGGAAACGCCGCCGGGTCGTTGCCCGCCCATACGAGGGCGTGGGCATCGGCCAGTGCCGCGGCGTTCGCGCCACCCCGAGTAACGGCCTCCAGCAGCACCGGATGGTTCCTCGGGCCGAGTGCAACAGGGACGAGGGTCATCTCACGCTCTCCTTCTGTAGCGCCGGTCGGCCAGGACACACGGCCTGGCGTGGTCATCGGCCAGGACACACAGCCTGGCTTAGTCACATGATCGTTCTAGGTACGAAGCATGGCCCACACGTTCGGGCCGTCGTCGGGAAGCGTCAGGGTCCCGGTGACCTCGACCCCAGGTGCTGGTAGAACTCGACATTCGCCGGCTTGCAGGTTTCCAGGTATGCCGGACAGCTCTGCGCCTCCGCCGCCTCGATGCCCGGCTGGAGCACGGCTCGTCCCAGGCCCCGGCCTTGCGAGGCAGGGTCGACGCCGACAGAAGCCAAGTACCAGACAGGATCCGACGGGTGCAGCACGACAGTCGCTTCATCAGCGCGTGCATCGATTTCCGCTCGGTCGCCGTGCAGTTCGGCGGCCTTGCCTGCGACCGCCTCGAGTACCAGATCCAACCCGTTCGCTGCCGGGGTGGCCCAAACGGCCACCGCGCTCACGTCGTCCGAGACCCACACTTTTCCGCAGCGCATTCCGACCTCGGTCAGATAGAGACTGTGCAACGAGTGCACGCGATTCCGGTGATCGCGCACATCAACGGTATGTCGGAAGAACGGATAATCGACGAAGGCATGCCCGAGGGTCTCGACGGCCCGGACGATGTCGCACGGTGTTGCTGGCCGGATAGTCGAATCGCTTCTCACGTGCCGCCACGGTACCCCGGCCACGAGCAGATCCCCATCCGATAAATCCCATCCGTCAGCACCGGGAACACCAGTCGATCTCACCGGGTTCCCTGGGTATCCCCCGTGGATCGCCAGGAGTACCCGCGGCCCTTTCGAAAGAGTTCAGTTGATGCCCCGTATACCAGTTCACACGGTCGACAGCGCCCCCGAAGCCAGCGCGGCTACCTTGCAGGCGCTGGCGAACCGCACCGGCAAAGTCCTCAACATTCACGGCGAAATGGCGCACTCCCCGGTCGTGCTCGCCGCCTACTCCGGGATCAGCGACGCCATCGCCAAGCACGGCAGTTTCGACGCGCGCACCCGTGAGGCCATCGCCCTCGCCGTCGGTGCAGTCGACTCGTGCGACTACTGCCAATCCGCCCACACCGTGATGGGAATCGGTGCCGGGCTCAGCGAAGAGCAGACCATCTCAATCCGGCGCGGCGACGACGGTGGCGACAGCAAGCTCGGGCCGTTGCTGGCCGTGGTCCGCGAGGCCACCAGCAACGTCGGCGAGGTCGACGACGCGACCTGGAAGACCGCGCTGGACGCCGGGTGGACCGAAACCGAACTCACCGAAGCGTTCGCCCACATCGCGGTGAATCTGTTCACCAACTACTTCAACCACTACGTGGGCACCGAACTCGACCTTCCCCCAGCTCCCGGCCTGTCGGCGACGTGACCACACGGATTCGGCCGGACGTCGTCGTGTTCGACGTCGTCGAGACGCTCGCATCACTCGATGCGGTGCAGTCACGGCTGAGCCGGCTGCAGCAGCCCACGTGGCTGCTGCAGCGGTGGTTCACCCGGTTGGTGCGCGACGCCATGGCGATCACCGCGGCACACGGCTACCGCACCTTTCTCGACGTCGCCGCCTCCTCGCTGCAGGCCGAGACGCGTGGGACCCTCACCCCCGCCCAGATCGACTTCGCGGTCGCCGGATTCGGCGAACTCACCGCCCAACCGGACGCGGCGGACGCGGTCGACACGGCGAAGCGCGCAGGATTCCGTGTCTTCACCCTCTCCAACGGATCCGAAGCGACAACCCGAGCGTTCCTCGACCGCGCCGGGCTCACACCACAGATCGAAGAAGTTCTCTCAGTCGACGAGGTCAAGGCGTGGAAGCCTGCACCCCCGCCATACGAACTGGCGGTCAGCAGGGCACGGGTACCCGCCGAGCGAGTCGCCCTCGTCGCCGTGCACTCCTGGGACATCCACGGCGCACACCGTGCCGGGTTGACCACAGGCTGGTGCCCGCGACTCGAGACCGTTGCGACCCCCGCGTTCACCGGGGCAGACGTCAGCTCGGACACCCTGCCCGGTGTCATCGACGCCCTGGCCGCCCTACCGCGGTGACCCAGCCACCGGCAACCGGCAACTCGCCCACGATCGAAAGCCAGTCCTGAATCAGCGACGGTTGATTTACGGCAATTGGCCGGGAAGCGGTTCTGCAGGTAGGACTTCCCCCGGGGTGACGGTCCCGGTAGCCGAGAACAATGACAGCCCGAGAATCACTGCGGTGACCAAAGTGATCGCGCCGACCACGACCACATCCCGATCGACCGTGAGAACCATACTGAAGACCGCCAGCGGCACAGCAATGAAGGGATTGAGAAATAGCAGCGGGACGCTCGCCACTGCCGCAATTTGCGTGACCGCGGGCATCCAGGAGGGCGCGGCAGCGGGTGAATCATGCTGCGGATGTTGAGTTTTGGACATCAGACTCCCCCATCACAGCATCGGCGTCGGCGCTTAACGGACCCCCAGTCGCGTACGAACACCCCCAGTCGCGATGAACAAGACCGAGACCGAACAGCCCTCTGAACCTTAAAGGAGAAGATACTAACCGTTTGGACTGCCTTGTGTAGGTTGATACTCGACTTGCACCGGTCCCGATGGCAGGGCCTGGGTAGCTACTTCGAAGGGGAGAAACCTGAAGGTCAAAGGACGGACCGCACTTCTCGGTGCGCTCGTGGTATCCGGGGCTCTTCTGGCAGGTGGCGGGCTGGCGCTGGATGGAGGCGTCAGTACCGAGCTCGAGCGTACGCAGCTCCTGAGCGCAGTCGTCTACGAAGAAAAGGTGCAGGTTCCGGTCGATTCCGCCGCACATGCCAGTCAACGGATGGCCGAATCGGCTGGCCGCACAGTGAGCCCCACAGCCACCGGATGCTGGACAATGCGAGCCGACTACCACGCGAGAGCGGCAGCCGGGAACACCCTCTACACCGCCTGGCATGTCGGGTATTGGTGCTCTGATGGAAACACCATCACCGATGCCCGCACCCTCGACTCTGGAGGGGAGACTCGCACTCCGTACTGGAGCTACGAAGGCCCGATCGATGGCGGTGCGGGCGTATGGCAAAACGAGGCACGCTCGTTCACCAAGCTCCGCTTCGTCCACGGCATCCCAGGGAAATGGCAAATCCAGAGCCCGACGCCGTGTATCCGGGTCATCGGATCGGTGAATGGATCCGGCAAAGGCGACGATCGCTGTTCGGTCGAGTTCTGATCGCACGTGCGTCGATAGCAGTTCGACTCGTAACGACCTCACGCCCTTTGCCGGTACACAAGATGCAGATGCAGCCGGGGGGGTATTGATCGACCGTCCCCTCGGCACGTAGCCAACCAGGAGGGGATATGAGAATCGGCGAAGCGACGAAGCGTGCACTTGTGGGGGCCATCGCTGCGGTCGCGCTCGGTAGTGCAGTGACGGCACCAGCGGGCGCGGCTACAGATCCGCCGGGCTCGAGCGCCGCGGGTGGTTCTCTCGGTAGCGTCGCACCGCCCGAGGCGATGACCACGCAGACTCTGATCGCAGCCCGGAACGCCGGGCTCCCGATCTACGAAGCGGTCGTCACCAACGAGTACTCCGCCCCGAAATCGATGTTCGAACTGACCGAGTACCGGCGGGTGTACGACATCGACGCACTTAGTTCGCCCACGGTGAAGTTCGTGGGCCTTGGTGCCGTCGCCCCGGACACCTTCTGGGTGATACCCCGCGGCTTCCGCAGCACTTCGATCCTCGTCAACCTGCACGAGACCTGGCAGGACAACGTCTCATTCCCGTTGATGAGGTGGGACGAAACGACGCTGAAGTTCGTCAACAGTCCGCTCGTGCAACTGCCGGACGGCGGCCCCAGCATCGGCATCGCACGGATCACGGACGCGGACGAGAGCGACTCGGGTTCCAGCTGACTGAGGTTCCGGGATGGGGGTTCCGGGATGGGGGTCCCGGGACGGGCTGACCCCAGTGCCGGAGCCAATTGCTTCGCCCACCCGAAGCTGCTCCGGCCCTTCTTCGTTCGGCGTGTGCTCGACCGATCCCGTCGCGATCCGCGGCGAGGACACCGGGCGGCCAGCGTCGCGTTCTTCACCGCGATTGTTTTCCAGTCACCACTGACCGATTTACGACCGGAATACCAACCATTAGCAAATAGAGACTGGAATACACGCAGATAGCACCATATTGTGACTGATATGACATCATGGGCGAACGAAGCTGCCAGGCGGATCGGCAAGGCGATCAAGGACGCGCGCGGCGATGAACGCACCGCGCAATGGCTGGCAGATCGAACGCGAGACCTCGGACACCCGATCTCCCGCACGGCGTTCTCCGAGTACGAAACGGGGAAGCGGAAGACGATGCCCGTCACCGACCTCGTTGTCATTGCGCGTGCGCTGAACGTGCCACCGATACAGCTCCTGTACCCGGCACTGCCGGATGGTCAGGTGGAGGCTTGGCCGGGCCACGAGACCCGCTCGATACTTGCGGCCCGGTGGTTCTCGGGAGAAATTCGAGCCAACGAGACGAGCGACTACCTCACGGGCAACTCGCCCAGCGAGGACGAGGCGCAGGCCGCGAACAGTGAACTGATCCAACGGTCAAGACAGCTGGAGGAGTATCGTTCGCGGCTGGTCGGATGGGCCACGTCCAACGCTGGGTACGAACTGGAACAAGCTCGGAGATCTCGAGACGAGGCGGCTGTCCAACTCGCTGAGGGCATGCTCGAACGCGCCAAGGCGGCAGATCGAGATATGCGCGAGTATGTCGTTCAGCTCATGGCCGCAATGATCAGCCGCGGAATGAAGGTCGAGCCCCAGGAAGGCTATGACTCGATCTACTGGGAGGCTTCAGAACGTGCTCGTGCTGCCAGGCAGGGTGGCGACGCCTGAGCAGCGGCTTCCCTCGGCACAGAGGCGCGCACTCGCGAGATACAAAAAGCCCCAGGCGATTCGACCGTCGACAACGGTGCAGCACCTGGGGCTTTGCGTGCGCCCGAAGGGATTCGAACCCCTAACCTTCTGATCCGTAGTCAGATGCTCTATCCGTTGAGCTACGGGCGCATGTTCAAACGATGTTCAATTGTCGCTGGACTAGTGAGAACCAGCTTGGCGGAGGCGAGAGGATTTGAACCTCCGGTCCCCTATAAAGGGACAACTCATTAGCAGTGAGTCCCATTCGGCCGCTCTGGCACGCCTCCTTGGGGGGCCGGCCCTTTCGAACCGCCGAGCGAAACAGTACACAGAGTTGGCCGAGAAACGCAAAACTACTGTTCAGCGTCTCATGTCCGGCGAGTCACCGGAGGTTCGCGTCGAACCAGTTGAAGATCCGGCGCTGCGCATCAAGGATGGCGATGACGAGCGGATCGTCGTCTGCGGCGCCCGGCTCCGGCACCGGCGGCTCGTCGGCCCGGTGCGCAAGTCCGGCGTAGCTGACGATGTTTGTGGCGACCTCGGCGTGCGCGACCGCCTCTCGGAGCAAGTCGACGTGCGCGGGCGGAGTGCGGGGGTCGTCGGCTCCGTATAGCGCGAGCCAGGGTGCTTTCAGCGCCGGGGCCGCCTCGACGAGGGTTGGGGTATCGGCGGTGAGCTTGTGGACGATGCCGTGTGCAGAGACACTCACTACCGCCCCGACCGGCCGGTTGGTGGCGACGAGCATCGCAGCACTGCCCGCGTCGTCGAATCCGAGGACGCCGACGCAGTCGGGATAGATGCCACGGTCGACGAGCCAGTCGAAGGTGGCGTCGAAGTCGTCGAAGAGGTTCTGACCGAACACTTCGGCGTCGCTGTGCGCAGGTTCGCGATGGAACAAGTGTGGCGCGACTACTAGCCATCCCTCCGCGGCGAGCGAGCCCATCAACTCGATCAGGGCGTCGGTGAACACGCGTGACTCGTGCAACACCACGATCCCGCCGCGCGCATGCCGCTCCGGCTCGACGGCGGTGAGCGGCACCCGTGGTCGCGCCTGGGGGTCGGAGCCATCAGCGCGCAGAGTCACACTGGCCCGGAGGATTCCCGGCATGCATCAACCTTGTCACGACCACGTCGTGAACGCACGTGCTCACAGGGCGCATAATCGCAATCGTGACCCCTGTGACCCGTGTGACCCGCGCAGACCTCGATTCCATCCCGACCTACGTGCCCGGCCGCAGTTCTCCGCGGGCGATCAAGTTGGCGAGCAACGAATCGACGCAGGGGCCGCTGCCCGGTGTCGCGCAGGCCATCGCCGACGCCGCCGCGACCGCGAACCGCTATCCCGACAACACCTCGGCCGCGCTGGTCCGGGCGCTGTCCGAGTCATTGAATGTGCCGTCGGAGAACATCGCGACCGGCTGCGGGTCTGTGGGTCTCTGCCAGGAACTGGTGCAGATCGCCTGTAAGGACGGAGACGAGGTGATCTATGCGTGGCGCTCGTTCGAGGCCTACCCGGTCGTGACGAAGGTCGCCGGGGCGACACCCATCCCGGTTCCACTGACCGCCGAGCACCGTCACGACCTGGATGCGATGCTGGCGGCGATCACCGACCGCACCCGACTGATCTTCGTATGCACCCCCAACAACCCCACGGGAACTGCACTGGGTAGCGAGGAACTCGAGCGGTTCCTCAACGCGGTGCCCGCGAACATCGTTGTCGCACTAGACGAGGCGTACTTCGAGTACAACCGCTCCGGTGTCGACGGCATCGAACTGGCGCGCACTCGTCCGAACGTGGTCGTACTTCGCACGTTCTCCAAGGCATACGGACTGGCGGGGATCCGAGTCGGCTACGCGGTGGCCGATCCGGCGATCATCACGGCATTGGCGAAGGTGCACACGACGTTCAGTGTCAACGCGGTGGCACAGGCGGCGGCAATCGCCTGCCTGAGCGCTCGCGACGAGCTGTTGCAGCGCACGCATGGCGTCGTCGCCGAGCGTGACCGCGTCCGCGATGCTCTGCTCGCCGCCGGCTACGACGTTCCGGTCACCGAGGCCAACTTCGTGTGGTTGCCGCTGCGGGACCGGTCCGGCGCGTACGGCCAGGCGAGCGCCGACGCCGGAGTGCTGATCCGCCCCTACGGCGCCGATGGCGTCCGCGTCACGATCGGCGACCCGCACGAGAACGATGCATTCTTGGCGTTCGCGACGTCTCAGGCGGCGCTTCAGTTGGCCGGGATCCCCACCCCGTAGCCGAACCACTGCCGACCGCCCCGCGCGTGCGCCCGGACCGCGTCACACCCCGAGCGAGCGCGCGAGGGTCGGCCACGCCTCGTGCAGATCGTCCTGCCAGTACGGCCACGAGTGCGTTCCATACGGGCGGTACAGATAGGTCGCCGGGATGCCGAGCTGGTCGAGGCGCTGCTGAAACAGCTGCGTGCACCAGTTGGACACAATCTCGAGCGGCCCGCCGATGACGACCTTCTCGATCATGTCCGGTGCCCCGACCTCGTAGGGACCGGGAAGGCCATTGCCAGTGGACACGAAAATGTCCTTGCCGCGCAGGCTCTCCGCGTTCACGGTTGGATCGTGTTCCAGCCAGGCCGGACCACCGGGCGGTCCCCACATGTTGTCGGGGTTGCCGCCTCTCGACGCGACCGTGCCTCGCACCGCGAGCTCGGATTCGAGTCGCGTGGTGTCCATGCAGCCGCTGAAGGCGGCGACCCCGGTGTAGAGGTCAGGGTTGCGGGTGATGAGCGTCATCGCGCCCTGTGCCCCCATGGACAGTCCGGCGATCGCGTTCACCCCGTTGCCGTGGAACTGGCCATCGATGATCGGGGGCAGCTCACGCGTCAGGAAGGTTTCCCACTGGTTCTCGCCGAGAACCGGGTCGGCTTGGACCCAATCGGTGTAGTAACTCGCGAGCCCGCCGATCGGCAGCACCACGTTGACGCTCTTGTCGGCGAAGAACTCGACGACGTCGGTCATCTGCGTCCAGGTGCTCTCCTGGTAGTCGGACTCGGACCCGGCGTTGACGCCGTCGAGCAGGTACAGGGACGGTCGGGGCCCGTTGCCCTTCGGGTGCAGGATCTGCACTTGCACCACCCTGCCCATCGCGGGCGAATCCACGAACACGGCGGTGCGCTGCTCGGTCAACTCGACCACACGGTCGACAACGGCCGCGTTCTCCTCGACCTGCTGCGTGACCACCCACGGCGCCGATTGCGCCACAGCCGCGGGTCCAAGTATCGCCAGTGCGGACACTAGTCCCGCGACAACGGCCGATCGCCGCCCCATTTACTCCTCCGGTCTCCCCCCGAATATCGGTTCGAGCCCACTGTGTTCGAGCCCACATCGAGAACACAGTACGGAAGGTTCGATGCAAACGGAGGGAACTGGACAAATTTCAAGCGAGCGACCGTTCAAGACTGTCCTATACCCGCTGGCAGGAGCGTTTCTGAGACGTCGGTGTGAGTTTGTCTACCATCTGCCCGCGCGCGTCGGGTTCGGCGGCTCTCGCCGCTGCCCTGTTCGCAGCGCTGACGCGATGACCGCCGGGGGTCCTGTCCTACCCGAGTGGTAGGACTGTCAGGTTCTGCACGCCGTGGTCAGAGCGCGGCGTGCAGCGGGAGCAGAAGCGATACCGGGGGGAAGGAAACATGCGGGTGGAATCATCGGCCACAACACAGGCATGGGCGGACAAGCACGGGTTCGGACCCGTGACGGCGTGGGATCCGAAATGGCTATCGAGCCCCGCACGCTCGGGCGGTCCGGCAGAACTGCGGGGGCTGTACTTGGTGCAGTTCTCCACGGGTGCGGTGTACATCGGGATCTCCACGGTCGACTGCGCGAGCCGCCTGCGCACACACGGCCAACGGTGGGAGGACATCGCCGCAGTGCGGCTCATGCCGCTCGACGGAACCAGCACCGAACTGCGGCGCCGGGAGCGAGGCTTGGTACACGCCGCCGAGAAGAACGGGATCGTGGTCCGTAACCGTGAACACGCGCTCAGGTTCGAGGGAGTCTCCTCGCTCGACCGCATCGTCGACGTCGAACAGCAAGCAGATTGGGTCGAGGACCCCGCCGGCATGAACGCCGCCGACGACGGCGAACCGGTGCAGCTTCCGGCCTCGCAAATTGAGGCATACGCCGACCGCTACGCGCGATTGATGAAGCGGCCCGACCACCACCGACTTACCGACGCGCTGGGCACCTACCTTCGCCACACCATGCCCTTCCCGGCCAGGACCGAAGCTTCGTTCTGGTCCGTCAGCTGCTACCCGACCACCGACAAGACCCGGATCATGTGCGTCACGGTCAACTGGATGGAGACGTTCGTCCTGCTCGACCGCGGCGACGACATCGAGGCGTGGATTTTCGTCGACAGGAACGAACTGCCCTCCAACCCGATCGCCCGCCGCTGGTTCCTGCGTCGGCGCGGGATCCGCCGTGGCTATCGCCGGCACCCGACCGGCGGTGTGCACCAGATGCACCTGCGGGTGCGAGGACACGACACCCTCGCCAACATGCTGGCCGACACGGCGCTCACCCGGGCCGCGGCCTCGTTCAACCTCGACCTGATGCGCAAGGGAACCTGCTCGCAAACCCGTTCTCACTGTGCGCAATTGGCGGACGCAGCCCTGTCCGGGAGCCAGGCATGACGACCGAACCCTGGCTCGACCCACAGCCCCGAGCCTGGGTCCGCGCCACCCACCGCACCAGCAGTGGCGACACCCTGGCCTGTGAGGTCGTCGAGGACACATTCGCCCTCGACGGCGGTGGCGTGATCAGCATCGACGACAGGATCGACGAGCAGAGTGAACCGTTGTTCACGCCGCTGCCCGACGACACCCCTGACACCTGGTTCCCGGCGAAATGGCTTCAAATGCACCAGGTCAGTGCGCACGCCCAGGTCACCTTTCTGATCGAAGGCCCCGAGCGCCGGTGGATCAATGAACAGACGTGCGGCACACGCCTCGCAACCACGGAACCGGGCGCCGACGACGGCTGAGACGCCCTGCTGAGGCGCGCTGCCAGTCTCGTCCGCCCTGGGCTTGAGACCTCGTCGGTGCTGGGGCGTAAATCGTTGCGCAGGTTGATCTGCGGCTGCCCGTATCTCCGCAAGTAGTGTGAGTGGGTGAGCTTCGTCCACCGAACCAGATGAGTGGAGTCACCCCGAATGCCCACGAAGATCATTCTCGACTGCGACCCGGGACACGACGACGCCGTCGCGATCTTGCTCGCTCACGGCAACCCCGAGATCGAGCTACTCGCCGTCACTACCGTCGCCGGTAACCAGACCCTGCCGAAGGTCACGAGGAACGCGCTCGTCGTTGCCCGCGTCGCCGGGATCGCGGACGTCCCGTTCGCCGCCGGTGCCGAGCGGCCACTGATTCGTGAGCCTGCGACTGCCCCGAACATTCACGGCGAATCCGGCCTCGACGGCCCGGCACTCCCCGAGCCGACGATCGAACTCGACACGCGTCACGCCGTCGACCTGATCATCGAGACGATCATGACCCACGAGCACGGCACGGTGACCCTGGTGGCGACGGCGTGCTTGACGAACCTCGCGCTCGCCGCGCGCAAGGAACCGAGAATCGTCGACCGGGTCCAGAGGGTCGTCCTGATGGGCGGCGGCGTCCATGTCGGCAACCGGACCCCGGTCGCCGAGTTCAACATCCTCGTCGACCCCGAGGCCGCGCACATCGTCTTCAGCGCCGGATGGCCGGTCGTCATGGTCGGCCTCGACCTCACCCATCAAGCCCTCGCCACCCCGGAGGTTCGACACGCGATCGCCGCCGTCGGTACCGGACCAGCACGGTTCGTCGGTGCGCTCCTCGACTTCTACGGACAGAGATACAGGGACACGCAGGGTTTCGGGGCTCCCCCCGTGCACGACCCGTGCGCCGTGGCGCATGTCATCGACCCGACGATCGTCCGCGCCGTGCCGGTCCCGATCTCGATCGAAACCACCGGCACCCTCACCCTCGGCATGACGGTCGCGGACTTCCGCGCCCCGGCGCCCGACGACTGTCGAACATCCGCCGCCCTCGAACTAGACCATGAGCGCTTCTGGGGGCTGGTCGTCGACGCGCTCGAGCGGATCGGCGACCCGGAGAGCTGAGCGTCAGGCCTGAAGGCCGGCCTCGACCTCGAGGATGATGTTGATCTGGTCGCCGACGACGGCTCCGCCGCCCTCGAGCGGCATGTCGAGGCTGATACCGAAGTCCTTGCGGTTGAGAGTGGTCTTGGCCTCGAAGCCGGCGACTGGGCCGTGCCCCATACCAGGGTTGACACCGTAGAACTCGGCGGCGAGCTCGACCGGCTTGGTCACCCCGTGCAGCGTGAACTCGCCCTCGACGACATAGTTCGGACCGGCGGCACGCACACCGGTGGAGACGAACGTGGCCGTCGGGAACTGCTCGACGTCGAAGAAGTCGGCGGACCTGATGTGGCCGTCGCGCTGCTCGCTGTTGGTGTCGATGGACGCCACCTGGATCTCGGCCCGCACGGAGGGGGTGCCGTCCTCGGCGACCGTGATCGTGCCCGAGAAGTCGTCGAAGCGGCCGCGCACCTTGCTCACCACCAGGTGCCGGACCACGAAGCCGACGGTCGAGTGAACGGGATCGATGGCCCAGGTGCCGGAAGTAAAACCAGGAAGGCCGAGAACGGTGGTCATGTGAACTCCCTGAGGGAAACAGTCGAATGTTCGTCTGCAACGCTCACACCGCCGCCGCCGTTCCGCAAGGTGACGCCGACGTCGGTCGCATAACGTTCCCGGCTTGTGTCCCGCACACGGAGCGAGTTCCTTCAGATGTGCACGGCCACACGGGTTGCAAGACGGCGAAGTCCTTCTGCAGTCGTGCTGTCGGTTTCGACGGTGTACGCGATCGGTTCCGGAATCCAGCTCAGCCTGATCATCAGGTCCTGAAGAGACTGCGCACCAATAGGCCAACGGGTAGTTACGTCGTCGACCGCGTAACTCCCCTGCGCCCACCCCTTGGCGTAGTCGACCCACTCCCGCAGGCCGACCGTGAGCACGACCTCTGCTTTGCACACGTAGTTGATACGCGAAAGAGATTCTCTGACGAAATCCGCCGGTGAGTCCGCCGGGAGGTCGCGCTGCCGGAAGGTTTCACCGGTTGCTCGCACCTCGGTCATTCTGTCGGCACGAAACGTGCGCCAACCCTCCTTGTGACGGTCCCAGCAAACGACGAACCACGCGCGTTCCGAGGGCACCAGCGCGACCGGTTCGACGCTTCGCTCCTCTGCTGGGCGATCCGGCGTGGTGTATGCGAAGTTCACCACCTCACGATCCCGGCAGGCCAGCGCCAGAGCACCGACGGCATCTGCGGTCGGAGCGACTCTCCCCGGATTGAGCGGAGTCACGTGCTCGGCGACAGCAGATACCCTGGCTCGTAGCCGTGCAGGCAGTATCTGTTCGAACTTTGCAATTGCAGTCGTCGTTGTGGTCTGTCCGTCGACCAGCCCCTCCGCAGCCGCCACGCGAAGGCTCGCGGCAATCGCGACAGCCTCCAAGTCGTTGAAGACGAGGGGCGGCAACGAACTGCCCGCGACCAGCCTGTAGCCGCCGTACCGACCCCTGACAGCCTCGACCTGGTAACCCATCTCGCGGACACGCTCCACGTAACGACGGAGGGTTCGCGGCGTCATGTCGAGACGTTTTGCCAACTCTGGACCGGCCCACTGCCGATGTGTCTGCAGCAAACCGAGCAGCTCGAGTACGAGCTCGCTTGTTGTCTTCGCCGACATTCCGCAGCCATACCCCCTCTACCTGAATCCACAGACGAAAGTGCCGATCGTCGAGTGTCGAACTGGAAACAGCACCTTCACCTAGGATGACTTGTGTTTACACACAAGACTTTTACCAGCTCGACCTGGTAGTTCGGATCGCATGGCAGCTACGTGAGCGCCTCCGTCGTCGTGCTCGACGAGTGCTCGACCTCGAGTGCGACGTTGCCACGGTACTTACCGCAGATGAGATCCTTCAGCGCTGTCGGGGCATCCGTGATGGGACCCTTCAAGCTGGTATGCGGGAAGACGAGCTTTCCTTCTGAGAGCCACATTCCGAAATGAGTCGCCCAGTTCTGAATCTGCTCCGGCGTATGGAGTGTGGCGAACGGAAAGATACTGAGATTCTTGGTGATTGCGGTCATCAGATTCAGTCGCGGCCAAGCATCTGCGTCCTTGGATACCTGGCTCGACAGTGCTCCGCACAGTGCAAAACGTGCGTTCGGCTTCGCCGCGCGGATCGCTGCCTCGAACTGATCCCCGCCTACGTTGTCGAAGAAGACATCTATGCCGTCCGGCGCTAAGGCATTGATGTTCTCGACCAAATCTCCGGTCTTGTAGTTGAAGGCCCCATCGAAGTGCAGTTCCTCCACTAGATAGCGAACCTTCTCGTCTGTGCCTGCGCTGCCGATGACATTGGCGGCGCCTCGGATCTTCGCAATCTGGCCCGCAAGGGACCCCACGCCTCCGGCTGCGCCGGACACGTAGACAACATCCCCTGGTCCGGCCTTGGCGACATCTGCCATTCCGTAGTAGGCAGTGACACCTTGGTTCAGATAGTAGGCGGGACTGGGGACGACATTCCGATCAAGCTTGGTCAACTCCTCGGGCTTGGCAACCTGATACTCGCTCCAACCGGTGAATGCGAAGACCAAATCGCCTTCCACGAAGTCCGCAGACCGTGACTCGAGCACCGTTCCGACAACGGCACCGCCCACTGTGTCCCCCAGCTGGTACGGCGGCAACGGGATCTGTGCATCAGCACGCATGAGATCCGTGAACGCCGGCACCACCTGGACGAAGTCGACGCGGATGAATACCTCGTCCTCCCCGATGTCCTTGGTTTCGACGGTGCTGACTGTGAACTGACGGTCCGCTACTTCACTGACGAGATGCTCGGCGAGAGCGATGCGCTCGTACTCTTTACGGGCTACTGGAGCGGTTGCCACGACGGTCCTTTCATGGGGAATCGGTACAACCAGGAAGTTAGAACGGCAGTAGGTCCCTCAATGTCCTGTATGAACTAGATCACATCAATTCAGTCGGTCGTGCGATCTCATCGCCGGGATACCCGCCAGTGTGGGACGCGACCATCGCGGGCTGATTTGAGATCTCCCCGGATCAGTCTGGGGATTATCGGAACAATCCTGGGAGAGGCCCGAACCATGTCCAACACTGCTTGCCTGCCGGCGCGTCGCATGACCCGCCGGGCCACCGCCGGGCTCGCCAGGCGAGGTCGGGCACGCAGCCGGCTTGGATCACCCCCGGCCATGGCCTGCTTCAGGGCCTCTTCGACGGCTGAGGGGTCGTTCCACATGTTCCGAAACACCACGGTCCCTTGTGGATCGATCACATAAATGACGTTGGGCATGCCCCCATAGGCTTTGTGAACCTGGCCGTCGAGGGTATCGATGAGAATGCGGCGTCCTTCCCGCTCCTCCTGACGCAACAAGTTCGCTGCGGCTGTCTTATCGGCGAGACAGCGATGGGGGCCGACGTTCTCACCGGGGTGGGCTTCGCGGATATAGAGCACCAGGAACGCGACCTCCGGAAACCGGTACGCGAGCGCGTTCATCGTCGTGATGCCCTTTCCGAACATCGGGCAAGTGGCACAACCGGTTTCCAGGACCACGAACCGGCTGCGGAAGTCAGACAGCGCCACCTCGGCTCCGTCGATGTCGGTGACGCGGAAATCCGGTGCCGGATCGCCGATCTTCGGGCCGCCGAATTCCTGGTGCAGCGGATATTCGCTCGGGTCGAAACGTCTGTAGTTATAGATCAGAGCGGCCTCCAGGGCTGGAGAAGGCTTCGCGCTGCTGGTTTCCTGTGCGCTCGGCGACGCCGAATCAGATGTGGTCATCGTTTCTCCTTCCAGTTTGTTCGAACACCCCAATTCCTAAGATCCAAGAGAGCTTTCAAATGCGCTCACCGGGGCAAGGGTTAGTCGATACGTGCAGCGTGCACGGCCCAGAACGGCATATGCACCAGATGGTTTTCCAGCAACGGCCCGATGGATCGGAGTTGCTCCAGGACGGGCCGCATCCGCTCTGCCCACTCCTCGTTGCTGATCAATTCGGACATCTTGGCAAAGGCCTCGGGGGCGAAGCGGGCTTGGTAGGTGGTGGTCCCCAGGTAGTCGATGCGCCAGCCCGACGCCGGAAGTACCCGCGCGAAGTTCTCGGCTGGCAACCCTTGAAACTGTAGACCGTTGACGTTGTGGCAGCCGACCTCGAACATGTACAGTCGCGCTCCGGGTTTGGTGGCCCGGTGCAAGGCCCGCGCATACCGTTCCTGGGTCTCTTCGTCTTCCTCGAAGGTGTGGTAGAAGGCACTGTCGACGACGGTGTCGAACCGATTCTCGAGTCCCTCGAGCGCCGTCGCGTCGGCCACCCGAAAGTCCACCGTCACCCCGGCCGTCTGCGCGTTGCGTCTGGCCTGTTCGATCGCCGCGGACGAAGCGTCAATACCTGTGGCCGAGTATCCCTTCGACGCGTAGTAGATCGCATGATGGCCCGGCCCGGTCCCCGGATCGAGCACCTCGCCGCGCACGGCGCCGTAGGCCACCAACTCCTGCACCACGGGCTGCGGGCCGCCGATATCCCACGGCGTCAACGGTGCCCCTCCGTCTGTCGTCTGCCCGCTGCGATACAGCGCGTCAAAATCTGGTCGTTGAGAAGACATCTTTCCTACTCCTCAGTGTCTTGTTCATTACCGATTCGCGTCGTCGGACGCGGTCTGGACAATTCGATTGAGAACCCCAATCCTCTAGATCCAAGCAAGTTTTCAAATGCGCTAGCCGGGGCAAGGACTACTCGATACGCACAGCGTGCACGGCCCAGAACGGCGCATGCACCAGGTGGTTTTCCAGCAGCGGCCCGATGGCTCGGAGTTGCTCCATGACAGGCCCCATCCGCTCTGCCCACTCCTCTAACCACTCCGGGTTGCTGATCAATGCGGACATCTTGGCAAAGGCCTCGGGGGCGAAGCGGGCTTGGTAGGTGGTGGTCCCCAGGTAGTCGATGCGCCAGCCCGACGCCGGAAGTACCCGCGCGAAGTTCTCGGCTGGCAACCCTTGAAACTGTAGACCGTTGACGTTGTGGCAGCCGACCTCGAACATGTACAGTCGCGCTCCGGGTTTGGTGGCCCGGTGCAAGGCCCGCGCATACCGTTCCTGGGTCTCTTCGTCTTCCTCGAAGGTGTGGTAGAAGGCACTGTCGACGACGGTGTCGAACCGATTCTCGAGTCCCTCGAGCGCCGTCGCGTCGGCCACCCGAAAGTCCACCGTCACCCCGGCCGTCTGCGCGTTGCGTCTGGCCTGTTCGATCGCCGCGGACGAAGCGTCAATACCTGTGGCCGAGTATCCCTTCGACGCGTAGTAGATCGCATGATGGCCCGGCCCGGTCCCCGGATCGAGCACCTCGCCGCGCACGGCGCCGTAGGCCACCAACTCCTGCACCACGGGCTGCGGGCCGCCGATATCCCACGGCGTCAACGTTGCTTCTCCGTCTGTCGTCTGCCCGCTGCGGTACAGCACGTCAAAATCTGGTCGTTGAGAACTAGACATAATCCCTACTCCTCAGTGTCTGTTCACTACTTGTTCGCGCCGTCGGACGCGGTCTGATCACCCTCGTCGGGGTGCGTTTGCTTTTGTGAAAGCTCATGACTTGCCCTGCAACGGTGAGGGTTCAACGGCGTCTCAGCCAGTACCAGGTGCCGGCGATGGCGCGGCGCAACATGAACCGCTCGAGGATGAAATCTTTGCGCTCGAAACGTTCAACGGTGAAGTCGCGGCTGAACGCATCGGAGATCTTTTCGGGTTTGATGCGGAGGGTCTCCCACATCATCAACGGCGTTCCCGCCTCGGTGACCCCCGCCAACTCGGCGACATAGATGGGTTTGGCGGCGTCGGGCAGTGAGTGATAGCAGCCCATGTCCAGCACGAGGTCGATGGGTTTGCCGATCTCCAGCTGCGAGAGTTCGGTCGCGTCACCCTCCAGGAAGGCGGCCCCGTCAATGCCATCAGCAGCACGCCGCGCACGCTGGATGGCGGTGGCCGAGAAGTCGACCCCCGTGGCCCGCCAGCCATGCTTGGCCAGGTAGATCACGTTGGTGCCGGTCCCACAGCCGACATCGAGTGCGTGCCCGGGTGGCAGTGCATCCTCGCCTTCGACGGCGTCGCGCAGTTGGTCAGGGGGCGGGGTGTCCCACATCGGCCGGCCGAGCCGGTAGATCGTGTCGAACACGGCGTGGCGCCAACTCATGGTCGGCCCCCTCTTGGTCGATCGGTGGGTGACTGAGCTCGCCGAGCAGGTAGCGCTGCAGTGTCGCTCCCAGATCGGCGGCGACGAGCTCGCGGGGATGGGAAGCCAGCGGTTCGATCCCGACGATGTAGCGCGCCAACGTCAGACCGATCGTCTGTGACATCACCAGCCCGGCCCGGTAGTCGGCGTGATCGGCGTCCAAACGCTCGGCGATGGGGACGACGAGATTTCGCGTGAGGAACTCTCGCACCAGCCGCGCGGCTTCGGGTTCGGACGTCGCAGCGCGGATCATCCCAACGATGGGTCGGCGACGAACCTCGTCGTCGAGGATGTCGAGCACGAAGGTGGCCAACCGCACCCCGGCGCTATCGGGCTCACCGCTGGTGACGTGATCGATCAGCACTCTCGGGTCGATCGGCAATTCGACCACGGCCATGAAGAGATCGAGCTTGCTGCCGAAGTAGTGACTCACCAGAGCCGGGTCCACTCCGGCCTCAATGGCGACCTGTCGCATCGAGGTGCGGTCATAACCCAGCTTCGCGAACTGCTTTCGGGCGGTGTTCTCGATGAGGGCCCGGGTGGTGTTGGGTCCTGGACGGCGCCCGGTGTGCTTGGCAGGACGTTTCACGTCTCAACCTCTCTGAACCACCGAATTCACTATATACAGAATTCAGCATACGCCGAGTTCTTACGTAATGCCCGTGATGAATCCGAGCGCAATAAGAGGGCAGGAGTCGCGACGATCTGGACGAAGCAGGGAGTGCCCCCGAGCAGGCTCGAACATTGGCAAGTGTGGCCCCGCCCGAGCTTCAACGCGAAGGTCCCGGAACTGGAGCCCAGTTCCAGATCAGAGTGGCCCTCGAAGCCGGGGGCCAGAGACGGATGGCCGCCCACCCGGGGCGGGTGGGCGGCCATCCCGTGCGGTGAACCTTGTCGCTCAGAGCAGCCCGGTCAGCCGAGTGAGCCGAGGCTGCCGCGTGACGGCTGTGCGTCGTCGATCGCGATCACTATTCGCAAGTTGACCCGAGAGCCTCCAGTGAGCCGAGGCTGCCCACTCCCCCGAGTAACGCACTTCCAAGCTCGAGTGACATTTCCACATCGGGCTCGGGCGGTGACCATGCCTGGCCGATCGCGATCACCCTGATATTGCCTCTGAAGAAGACGTACGCCTGGGTGCCGTCGGGCGTGATCCTTATCTTCGATGGGTAGTAGACATGGGGATGGTCATGGTCGGGGAGGAAAGGGTCAAAGTGGCACCTGCTGGGGGCGGGGAGTTCGACACGCTCGATGACGGCGTCCGTGGCGGTGTCTTTCACTACCACCGAATTTTCTCCGGGGAAGTAGGCGCGGGTGCCGTCGGGGGTGATCTCCCCGTTGTACGGCGGGAAGACCGGGACCGCATCGGTGAGCGTGTTGGTGGCGGTATCGATCACCGACACCGTGTCGTCGTAGTAGTGGGTGACGCGGACGAGGCCGCCGTCGGGGGTGATCGCCACCCAATACGGGTCGTCGGCGACATCGATGGTGGCGATGACGGTGTTGGTGGCGGTGTCGATCACCGACACCGTCTCGTTGACGGCGCTGGCGACGTAGGCGCGGGTGCCGTCGGGAGTGATGGCCAGGTCGCGCCCCCCTTCGATGGCGATGGTGGTGGAGACGGTGTTGGTGGCGGTGTCGATCACCGACACCGAGTCGTCGAGCTGGCTGACGACGTACACCTGGGTGCCGTCCGGGGTGATATCCACTTCCCCCGGGAACCAGCCGACGTCGATGGTGGTCGTCACCCTGTTGGTGGAGGTATCGATCACGTCGAGCACGTCGTCGCTGTTGTCCAAGGCGTAGACGCGGGCGCTGTCGGGGGTGATCACGTAGTCGATGTAGGAGCCCGGGATGGTTTTGGTGAAGGTGTCGGCTTGCGCGGTCGGGGCAGCGGTGAGCATGAGCCCTGCCGCCACGGCGGCGGTGACTCCCGCCGCGTACCGGCGCCGGGTGCGGGTCCCCGAGCCGGGGGTACCCCGGCGGCGGGACGGGTCAACACTGATGTGGTGCATCGTGATTGGACTCCTTCGATCCAGGACAGCACTTCCGGTGGGTGCCGGCGTCGCTGCGGTCTCGGGGGCGTAAGAAGACGAGAATGAAAAACCGAATAGTCCCCCCCGATTCGGTTCCATACCGGACATAACGGCGCAGCCCGGGAAAGCGTTACAGAGTGCGCAAACGCACGAGATGTGGCGTGCGGTGCGAGTCAGCCAGTCGAGCGACCGTCGAAGCCCGGGAAAGATACGGACGGCCGCCCACCCCGGGCGGGTGGACGGCCGTTCCGTGCGGTGGAGCGTGTCGGTCAGGACAACGGCCAGTCCAATGAACCAAGGCTGCCAAGTAGCGACTGTGCGTCGTCGATCGCGATCACCGACACAGCAGACGGCAACGACCTACGACCAGAAAAACTGGAACCATTGACGGCGACGTACGCATGGGTGCCGTCGGGGGTGATCGCCACCGCATTCGCCGATGGTGCCGACGAAGTGGTCCACTGGTAGCGGCCAAGCGTAGTGGTGGTGGTAACCCTGTTGGTGGTCGTGTCGATCACCGACACCTTGGTGCCGTTGGTGACGTAGGCGCGGGCGCCGTCGGGGGTGATCGCGACGTCGGACGGGCGGGCGCCGACCGCGACAGTATCGACAACGGTATTGGTGGCGGTGTCGATCACCGACACCGTGGTGCCCTCGTAAGGGGTGACGTAGGCGCGGGTGCCATCCGGCGCAATCGCCAACTCCCTTGCCTCGAAGCCGTCGTCGGGGACCGCGACGGTATCGACGACGGTGTTGGCGGTGGTGTCGATCACAGACACCTTGCCCCCGTTGGCAACGTAGGCGCGGGTGCCATCGGGCGTGATCTCCAGGTCGTACGACCAACCACCGACCGGGACAGTGGTGGTGACGGTGTTGGTGGTCGTGTCGATCACAGACACCTTGTTTCCGTTGGCGACGTAGGCGCGGGTGCCATCGGGCGTGATCGCCACCTTCTGCGGTTCGGCGCCGACGGCGATGGTGTCGGTGACGGCGTTGGTGGTGGTGTCGATCACCGACACCGAGTCGTCATAGCTGGTGGGAATGTAGGCGCGGGTGCCGTCGGGGGTGAACGCCACCTTGCCCGGATCGTTGCGAACGACGAAGGTGCTACTGACGGTGTTGGTGGCGGTGTCGATCACCGACAACGTGTTGCGACCAGCGTGGGTGACGTAGGCGCGGGTGCCGTCGGGGGTGATCGTGACTTCTTCCGGCCAGCCTGTGACCTCGATAGTGTCGGTAACGGTGTCGGCGTGAGCGGCCGGGGCGCCCGTGAGCATCAGCCCGGCCGCCAGGGCGGCGGTGAATCCCGCCGCGTACCGGCGCCGGGCGCGGTACGCGTCAACACTGTTGTGTGGCATCGTGATCGGACTCCTTCAATCAAGAACAGGGCGCCGGTGGGCACCGGCGATGCTGCGGTCTCGGGGACACGGAAAGACAAGAATGGAACCGAGCAGTCCCCCAATTCGGCTCCATACCGGACATACCGGACATACCGATGCAGGCCGCGGAAGTGTTACACAGTGCGCGAGCGCACGAGACGTGGCGTGCCATGCAAGTCAGCCGGTCAGGCACTCGGGTGCCCCAAGGTCGCTCCGCACGACTTGCGGCACACAGCGGCATCGCTGACCGTGCCAGCGAGCGTGTGTGCTCGAAGCAGATTGATCGTGTGCTGTGAAAATCCCAAGCGATTCCCACCCACCTGTTTAGCGTCAGCAAGACCCCCGGTAGAGAAAATTAGCCCCTCACCTGCGATGACAGGTGAGGGGCTTCGGCGGAAGCGTGAGGTGGACGATCCAGCCAGTCGAGAGGCCTTCGAAGCCCGGGAAAGACGGATGGCCGCCCAACGGGGCGGTGGACGGCCATTCCATGCAGTGGAGCCTGTCGGTCAGAACAGTTCGCCCAGTGAGCCGAGGCTGCCGAGTGACGACTGCCCCTGGCCGATCCCGATCACAGACACCAGTCGCCGTCGAATTGGGTGACGTAGACGAGGGTGCCGTCGGGCGAGATCGCAAGGTTGAGCGGCCACCCCTGTCCGGGCCACAGCCACCTCTTGCTGACCGTGACGGTCTCGACGACGGTGTTCGTGGTGGTGTCGACCACCGACACCGTGCCGCGACCGAGGGTGACGTAGGCGTGGGTGCCGTTCGGGGAGATCGCCAGGTCGTACGGGCTTGGGCCTAGGTCGATGGTGTCAGTGACGGTGTTGGTGGTGGTGTCGATCACCGACACCTGGCCGTTGCCGGCGCCGTGGCTGACGTAGGCGCAGGTGCCGTCGGGGGTGAAGGCCAGATGGTGCGGGCGGTCGCCGACCCTGATGGTGTCTATGACCGTGTCGGCGTGGTCGGCCGGGCCAGCGTGGGCGGCAGTGAGCATGAGCCCAGGCCGCCACGGCGGCGGTGACTCCCGCCGCGTACCGGCGCCGGGCGCGGGGCCCCGAGCCGGGGGTACCCCGGCGTCGGAACAGGTCAACACTGGTGTGGTGCATCGTGATTGGACTCCTTCGATCCAGGACAGGACGCCGGTGGGTGCCGGCGTCGCTGCGGTCTCGGGGACGCGGAAAGACAAGAATGGAAACCGAATAGTCCCCCCGATTCGGTTTCATACCGGACATACCGGTATAGACCGGGAGAGCGTGACAGGGCACACAAACGCATGGGATGCGGCGGGCCGTGCGAGTCAGCGATTCCCACCCACTTGGTCAGCATCAGCAGGAGTCCCCGCTCGAGAAAAATAGCCCCTCACCTGTGGTGACAGGTGAGGGGCGTCGGCGGAAGCGGAGGGATTTGAACCCCCGGTCGCTTTCACGACGCTCGCTTTCAAGGCGAGTGCATTCGGCCGCTCTGCCACGCTTCCGTGGCGAATCCTAACCGCAGTGGTCGCCGCTGGGGAAACCGATTAGTCGACTCCGCGGTCGCCGATGGCGCCGTCGACCTTGTCGAACACCTCGGCGAGGACCTTCAACTCCGTCGTGTCCAGCAGGTCGATGAGGTAGTTGCGTACCCCGGCGACGTGGGTGGGAGCGGCTTCGGCGAGCCGGCGCCGACCCTCGTCGGTGATGACGGCGAGCACGCCGCGGCCGTCCTCGACGCACTGGCCGCGCTCGACCATGCCCTCGTTCTCCATGCGCCGGATCTGGTGGGTGAGCCGGCTGCGCGACGACAGCACGCCGTCGGCGAGGTCACTCATCCGCAGCGCCCCGTCCAGCGACTCCGACAGCATCGCGAGGATCCGGTACTCGGCCAGGGAAATGTCGTGTGCGGACTGCAACTCACGATTCAGCACGTCCATCAGTCGCTGACTGCCATCGATGAAGCCGCGCCACGCGCGCATTTCCTCGGCACCGAGCCACGCCACCCCGGCACCCGCGGTTTCTCGAGCACGTGCAATCACGTATGCATCGTAGTGCTACATGGTCTCCCGACAGAACGCTATCTCCCAACAGAACGCAGCACGCTCGCATCGATCTCGGCGACGCCGGACAGACCGGCCAACCCCATCGTGACGTCCAGGTCCGCCAACAGCATTCGCAGCGCATGCCGGACACCGTCGGCGCCTGCGAGCCCCAGCCCGTAGACCCATGGTCGCCCGTACAGCACCGCGTCGGCCCCGAGGGCGAGTGCGATCAACACGTCTGCGCCGCAGCGAATTCCGGAGTCCAGGAGCACGGTCGCCCGGTCCTTGACCGCCGCGGCGACGGGCCCGAGGGCATCGAGTGCGGCGATCGCACCGTCGACCTGACGGCCGCCGTGGTTGCTGACGACCACGCCATCGGCGCCCGCGTCGACGACGGCTCGTGCGTCGTCCTCGTGGAGGACGCCCTTCACCAGAACGGGGAGACCGGTCCATTCGCGGATCTTCGTGATGTCCGACGCCTGCAGCGTGTGGTTGCCGAACAGCGACGCCCACGTGAGCACCGCCATCTGCATCGCCTCGGGACCGTCCTCCGGCGCAGTCGCCAACTTCGAGCGGAACACCGGATCCGACAGGTAGTTCGCGATGCCCTGTGCCCGCAGGAACGGGAGATGTCCGAGTTCGAGATCTCTTGGCCGCCAGCCCAGTCCCGGAGTGTCGACGGTGACGACGATCGCCTTCGCGCCGGCCTTCGCGGCGCGCTGCACCAGCGACTGCGCCAACTCGTCGTCGGCCGGCCAGTACAGCTGGTACCACCAGCTATCGCCCGAGACGGCCCCGACGTCCTCGATCGTCGACGACGCGGCGGTCGAGAGCACCGACCCGACACCCAGGTCGGCAGCCACCTGGCCGACGATCGTCTCCCCCCGGTCGCGCACCAGGTCGAGCACCCCGATCGGGGCGGTGAGCACCGGTGCCGCGAGCCGGGTGCCCAGGATCTCGACACTGAGGTCGCGGGCGTCGGGAGCGGTGGTGCCGCGCAGCATCCGAGGCACGAGCGCGTGCCGGGAGAAGGCGTCGAGGTTCGCCGCCGCGGTGCGCTCGGTGGACGCGCTGCCGGCGATGTAGGCGTACGCCTCCGCTGTCAGCTCCTCCCGCGCACGCGCCTCGAGACCGGCAGCGGTCATCGGCAGGTCCGGGAGCGTCCCCGAGAGGCCGGTGAAATAGATTTCGTTCTGCATATTGCCGAAAATGGTCACGCGGTGACGCTAGCGCGACGGACTAGCGTCGGGGGCATGTACGCGATCACGATTTCCGGGCCCGGTGGGCCCGAAGTGATGTCCTGGACCGAGGTTCCCGATCCGACACCCGGGCCCGGCGAGGTCGTCCTCGACGTGGCCGCGACGGCCGTCAACCGCGCCGACCTGCTGCAGCGCCGCGGCCTGTATCCGCCGCCACCCGGCGCGAGCGACATCCTCGGCCTCGAGTGTTCCGGTGTGATCGCCGAAATCGGACGGGACGTCCGCGGCTGGCGGGTCGGCGACCGTGTGGCGGCGCTGCTCGCCGGCGGCGGCTACGCCGAGAAGGTCGCCGTCCCGGCCACGCAACTCCTGCCGGTCCCCGAAGGGATGGATCTGCGGGCGGCGGCGGCACTGCCCGAGGTGGCGTGCACCGTGTGGTCGAACCTGGTCATGGAGTGCGGCCTGCGCGCGGGCCGGGTGCTCCTGGTCCACGGCGGCGGGGGCGGCATCGGCACCCACGCCGTCCAGGTCGGCAGGGCCCTCGGCGCCCGCGTCGCGGTCACCGCCGGATCCGCCGCCAAACTCGAGCGGTGCGCCGAACTCGGTGCCGAGATCCTGATCAACTACCGCGAGTCGGACTTCGTCGAGGTGCTGTGCGAGGCCACCGGCGGCCACGGCGCCGACGTAATCCTCGACAACATGGGCGCGTCGTACCTCGACCGCAACATCGACGCCCTCGCACCCGACGGCCAGCTGGTGATCATCGGCATGCAGGGCGGCTTCGCCGGCGAACTGAACATCGCCAAGCTGCTCGCCAAGCGGGGCCGGATACTCGCGACCGGGCTGCGGGGACGTCCCGTGAAGGGCCCGTCGAGCAAGGCCGCGGTGATCGCCGCGGTCCGCGACAAGCTGTGGCCGCTGGTCCGCGACGGCATCGTCCAGCCGATCGTGCACGCGGAATTGCCGATCACCGAGGCGCGGACGGCGCACGAGATGCTCGACTCCCCCGACGTCGTCGGGAAGCTGGTCCTCGCGGTCGCGGAGGACTGACCGGGCCGGACGGGTTCAGCTCAGCGACGACAGGTGCTTGACGAGCTGGTCGATCTCGTACCGGGTGGTGTACGGCGCGAGGCCGATGGTGATCGCGCCGCCCTCGTCGTTGACGCCCAGCGCGTCGAGCAGGCGACCACCGACCCCGGGGCCGCTGAAGGTCGCGATCCGGTTGTCCGCGAGATGTGCGGCCACCTTGTCGGCGGTCATGCCGGCGACGGTGAAGCTCAGCGTGGGCACCCGAATCGGCGACCGCCCGATGACCGTCACCAGCGGCAGCGCATCGAGAGAGCGCATCAGGTATTCGAACAGCTGGTCGTGGTAGTCCTGCAGCGAGCTGATGGACGTCTCGAGACGCTGGCGTCGGGTTCCCGTCGCGGTCTCCTCGAGCCCGGCCAGGAAGTCGATCGAGGTGGTCAGCCCGGCGAGCAGCGCGAACTGGTGGCCGCCGACCTCCAGTCGTTCGGGGCCACGGGCGTGCGGGTTGAGCGACATCGACGGAATTCGCTCCAGCATCGTCGGATCGCGGAACACCAGTGCACCGACCTGTGGGCCACCCCACGACGTCGCATTGACGGCGACGACGTCGGCACCGAGCTCTCCGACGTCGACGTGCGCGTAGGGCGCGGCGCCGATCGCGTCGACGACGATCAGGCCCCCGACCTCGTGGATGCAGTCGGCCGCGGCGCGCACCGCCGGCGCCGATCCGACGATCGACGACGCCGCGGTGAGCGCCACCAGCCGCGTCGTCGGCTCGACCAGTTCTGTGAACTGCCAGCTCGGCAGCTCGCACGTCTCGATCTCCACCTCGGCCCACCGGACGCGCGCGCCGTACCGGCTTGCGACCCGCAGCCATGGGGCGATGTTGGCTTCCTCGTCGAGACGAGACAGCACCAGCCCGGTCCCGAGCCCGAGCCGGGAGCTGAGCGATTCGGCCAGCCACGCCAGCAGTACCGCCCGGTCGGAGCCCAACACGACACCCGCGGGGTCGCCGCCGACGAGGTCGGCTACCGCCTCACGCGCGGCGGTGACGATCCCGGCGCTGCGTTGCGAGGACAGGTGACGACCCGTCGACGAGGACGAGGACGAGGACGCCCGGAAGGCCGTGGATACGGATCGCGACACAGCATCGGGGATCTGCATTCCGGCTTGCGGGTCGAGGTGGACCCATCCATCGCCCAGCGACGGGATCAGTCCACGTACCCGGGCAACGTCATAAGCCATGTCGGACACTCTAGGTCCCGATGTCAACACCAGGCGATCCAGAACCGGCCCTGAGACAGGCGTTGGCACATGCCGTTTCCGGGTCGAACGACCCACCCTCGGCAGCCCGCCGCCGGAACATAGAAAATGGAGTTATGACGCAACCGGACAACGAACGCGTGCTCGTGATCGGCCCCGACGGCCGCCCAGTCCCCATTGCCCACGGCGGGGACCGCGCCGAGAGCCCACAGGCTGCGCCCGAAGCCGGAACCGAGCAGGACGATCAGGACGCGCTCACCGACATGGTGGAGCAGCCGGCGAAGGTCATGCGCATCGGCACGATGATCAAACAGCTGCTCGAGGAGGTACGTGCCGCGCCGCTCGACGACGCCAGCCGCACGCGGCTGAAGGAGATCCACAAGTCGTCGGTGCGGGAGCTCGAGCAGGGCCTGGCGCCCGAGCTGCGCGAGGAACTCGAGCGGCTCACGCTGCCCTTCAAGGACGACACAGTGCCGACGGACGCGGAACTGCGGATCGCGCAGGCCCAGCTGGTGGGCTGGCTCGAGGGCTTGTTCCACGGCATCCAGACGGCGCTGTTCGCCCAGCAGATGGCGGCGCGCGCGCAACTCGAGCAGATACGTCAGGGCGCCCTCCCGCCCGGAATGGGTATAGGACGAGTGCAGGGACCGGACGACGGCCCGTCGTCCGGCACCGGCCAGTACCTCTAGACCCAGGCCAACCCGGTCAGGCGGGTCGGTCCCCGTCCGGACGGTAGGCTCGGAACCCGTGTCAGCAGCAGCCTTGGATCACCAGCCGGCGTCGGACGGCGAGACCGGCCACGCCGTGTCCGACTCGCAGACGTTCCGTCGCGCGTTCCAGGACCTGCGGGACGGGTTCGCGCAGCGGGAGCTGTGGCTCAATCTCGGCTGGCAGGACATCAAGCAGCGCTACCGCCGTTCGGTGATCGGCCCGTTCTGGATCACGATCGCCACCGGCGTGCAGGCGACCGCGATGGGCATTCTGTATTCGGCGCTGTTGAACATCCCCCTCCAGGAGTTCCTGCCGTACGTCACCGTGGGCCTGATCGTATGGGCGCTGATCAGCGCGTCGATCCTCGAGGGCTCCGAGGTGTTCATCGCCAACGAGGGGCTGATCAAGCAGCTGCCGTCGGCGCTGAGCGTGCACGTGTACCGGCTGGTGTGGCGGCAGATCCTGCTGCTGGCGCACAACCTGTTGATCTACGTGATCCTGCTGGTCGCGTTCGGGGTGTGGCGACACCTGAGCTGGACATCTCTGACGGCGATTCCCGCGTTCGGCCTGCTGATACTCAACGCGCTGTGGGTGTCGATCGTCTTCGGCATCTTCGCCACCCGCTACCGCGACATCGCACCGATCCTCGGAAGCCTGACCCTGCTGCTGTTCGTGCTGACCCCGATCATGTGGTCCACCCAGGCGCTCGAGGCGCAGGGTGAGGAGGTCGCCAGGCGGGCCAAGATCGCGGAACTGAATCCGCTGTTCCACTTCCTCGACATCGTGCGCGCGCCGATGATCGGACAAGATCAGGATGCCTACCACTGGTACATCGTGCTGGGCTTCACCGTCTTCGGCTGGGCGCTCGCGCTGTACGCACTCCGCAAGTACCGGGCCCGAGTGGCCTACTGGGTCTAAGGGGGCCACGTCGTGTCGGACATGACCAGCAAGGTGAGCATCGAGACCCGCGGCGCCTGCGTCGACTTCCCGATCTTCGACGCCAAGTCGCGGTCGCTGAAGAAGGCGTTCCTCGGGAAGGCCGGCGGCGCGATCGGCCGCAACAATTCCGACGTCGTCGTGGTCGAGGCACTGCGCGACATCACACTCTCGCTCGAGGAGGGCGACCGCGTCGGTCTGGTCGGCCACAACGGCGCCGGCAAGTCGACGCTGCTGCGACTGCTGTCGGGCATCTACGAGCCCACCCGTGGCAGCGCCCGCGTCCGTGGCCGCGTGGCACCGGTCTTCGACCTCGGTGTCGGCATGGACCCCGAGATCTCCGGGTACGAGAACATCATCATCCGCGGGCTGTTCCTGGGGCAGACCCGCAAGCAGATGATGGCGAAGATGGACGAGATCGCCGAGTTCACCGAGCTCGGCGAGTACCTGAACATGCCGCTGCGCACCTACTCGACTGGCATGCGGGTGCGCGTGGCGATGGGCGTGGTCACCAGCATCGACCCCGAGATCCTGCTGCTCGACGAGGGTATCGGCGCGGTCGACGCGGAGTTCATGAAGAAGGCCCGCACCCGCCTGCAGAAGCTCGTCGAGCGCTCCGGCATCCTGGTGTTCGCCAGCCACTCCAACGAGTTCCTCGCGCAGCTGTGCGACAGCGCGATGTGGATCGATCACGGCCAGGTGCGCATGCGCGGCGGCATCGAGGACGTCGTGCGCGCGTACGAGGGCGACGACGCCGCCGACCACGTGCGCCAGGTGATCGAAGACCTGGACAAGGAGCCATCCGAGCAGACCGGCCGGGGGCGGGCCTCGTGACCGAGCAGTTAGGGGTTGGCCCCGCTGTGGCGACGGTCATCGGCGTCGTCGTCACCCACAAGCGGCGCGAACTGCTGGCCCAGTCGCTGAAGGTGCTCGCCGGGCAGACCCGACCGCTCGACCATCTCATCGTCGTGGACAACGCCGACGAGCCCAGCGTCCGCGAACTCGTCGAGAGCGCGGAAGTCCCCACCACCTATCTGGGGTCCAAGCACAATCTCGGCGGCGCCGGCGGATTCGCACTCGGCATCCTGTACGCGCTCTCGCTAGGCGCAGACTGGGTGTGGCTGGCCGACGACGACGGCCACCCCGAGGGCCCCGAGGTTCTCGCAACACTGCTGGCGTGCGCGAGGCGGCACGGCCTCGCCGAGGTCTCCCCCGTCGTGTGCGACATCGACGACCCGGACCGGCTCGCGTTCCCGCTGCGCCGCGGCCTCGAGTGGAGACGGTGGCGCTCCGAACTGGGCGACGACGACCTGCTGCCCGGCATCGCCTCCCTGTTCAACGGGGCGCTGTTCTCCGCGGCCGCCATCGACGCCGTCGGCGTACCGGACCTGCGCCTGTTCGTGCGCGGTGACGAGGTCGAGGTGCACCGCCGCCTGGTCCGCTCCGGGCTGCCGTTCGGTACGTGCCTACAGACCGCGTACGTGCACCCCGACGGCGCCGACGAGTTCAAGCCCATACTCGGCGGGCGGATGCACACCCAGTACCCGGACAACGAGACCAAGCGGTTCTTCACCTACCGCAACCGCGGGTACCTGATGTCCCAGCCGGGGATGCGCAAGCTGCTGCCTCAGGAGTACGCACGCTTCGGCTGGTACTTCCTCGTCAGCCGGCGCGACCCGAAGGGGCTTCTCGAATGGCTGCGGCTGCAGAAATTGGGGCGACGGGAGCGGTTCGAGCGGCCCTGAGGAAGTCCCCTCGTCTGTTCCGTAACCGTAGCGTGCTCAGCTCTGACACAGATCGGTCGCGCCCGTCGGCTTTACCCAGACACCTCCCACCGAACCCTGGCAGCATGGGAACGGAGTCGACGTTCGCACATGGGAGGGGAACAAACATGTTCGATCGGTTCCGCAAGTCGGCCAGGCTCAAAATCCAGCGAGCGGTCGCGGAGGTGATCCGCGAGTCCGACCGCAAGGCGCGGATCGAGCAGGAGAACAGACACGACCAGTTGCTGGCCGAACTGTCTGCGAACAACGGCGAGATGCTCCGCATGCTCAACGAGATCGCCGAGGCGCGCGGGCAGGTGGCCTCGGTCAGCGAACGCCTGAACGAACTCGAGCAGCGCACCCGGCGCGACATCACTCACGCGCTCGACATCCGCGCCACCGACGAGAGTGCCCAGTTCGTGCTCGACCACATGCCGAAGGCGCCGGTGTTCTGGCATCCGCACGACACCCTGCGCCACGGCCTGGAGCTGGTGAAGGTCGACGGCCTGGCTCTGGAGTTCGGCGTCGGGAACGGCACCACGCTGCGAATCGCCAGCGATTCACTGCGCCCCACCGGGCACGAGGTGTGGGGCTTCGACGTTTGGTCGGGCCTGCCGGAGGCGTGGCGCACCGGGTTCCCCGCGGGCGAGTTCGCACAGAACTCGCTGCCGTCGGTGCCCGGCGCACAGTTGGTATCCGGGCTGTTCGAGAACACCCTGCCCAGCTTCCTCGCCGACCATCCGGGCCCCGTCGCGTTCGTCCACCTCGACGCCGACCTGTACTCGTCGACGCGCACGGTGCTCGATCTCGTCGGCGATCGTCTCGTGTCCGGATCGGTGCTCGTGTTCGACGAGTACTTCAACTACCCGGGCTGGCAGAACCACGAGCACCGCGCCTGGAGCGAGTTCGTCACCCGCACCGGCATCCGCTTCGACTACCTCGCATACACCGCCAACCACGAGCAGGTCGTCGTCCGCATTCGCGAATAGCTGTCCGCGAAAAGCTTTGCCCCACACTAATTCTCGTACAGGTGGGCCCAGTTCTCGCGGCTCGTCAGCTGCGGGAACGCCTGCCGGTAGGCCTCGGCCACAGCCGGTGCCTCCGTGCGGAACCGCTTCATGACCGCGACGAGGCGCCTGGTCATTTCCGAGGCCAGTTCCCGATCGAATCGCCGCTCGCGCATCCCGGACTGCGATGCGTCGGTGACGAACACGTGCGCGAAACGCCCCACGTGCCACCACTGTGCGTCCTCGAACGAGATCGACACCGGGCCGGGCTCGAGTCGACCCCGGGCCTGGGTCACCACTCGCTTCGCGAGGATCGCGTCCTCGAGGGCCGGGTTCGGCGGCGGATCCGCCCGTCGCACTGCTACCGGAGGCAACTCAGAGGCTCGACGAGTGACGGTCTCCGCGAACCGCTTTCGCTCCGCGTTGATCGAAGCCAACGCAGCCTGTCCACCGTCGGCGAGAGCTTCCGGGCCTTCGAGGAAACCCTCGATCGCGCGCAACTGGGTGTGCGCCAATCCGTATTGCAGGCTGACGATGGACCGACTGATGTCCCGCGAGAGGTTCTTCACGAGCGCCGACGACGCGAACCCCGGATCGAGCGCGGCAGTGATCAGGCCATTGCGGGTGCTGAAGTAGTGGGCAAAACCGTCGACGTCCTTCCAGTAGAAGTCGGCGTGCCACACCGCAGCGCCGGGCAGGGTGATCGTCGGGATCCCCGCACGCCCGCACCGTAGCCCGAATTCCACATCGTCCCACTGGAAGAAGACCGGCAGCGGCAGCCCGACCCGGCGCACGGCCTCGGCCGGGATCAGGCAGGACCACCACCCGTTGTATTCGGTGTCGACCCGGCGTTCCGGCAGCGACTTCAGGAGATTGTGGTTGTGGGTACTGAACTTCTCCGTGGCCAGACCACGTCGCAGATTCGTCAGGTCCACCCGCTCGGCGTTCGCCAACAAGTAGTTGGGGCTGTAGAGGAACAGCATCTCGGCGCCGACGAGCGCGGGCCGCGTGGTGCAGTTCGCGAAGGCACCGAGCCGCAGCACGGTCTCCGGCTCGCACAGGATGTCGTCGTCCATGAGGATCACGTCGGTGTCGTCGCCGGACGCCGACACCTCGAACAGCCCGCGCGTGAACCCTCCGGCGCCACCGAGATTCGGCTGGCGCAGGTAGTGCAGCCGATCACCGAACGTGGGCACGACCTTTCGGAACAGCTCGCGGTCCTCGACCGGGTCGGTGCCCTGATCGACCACGTAGACGGCGTCGAGTTGGTCGACCACGCGGGTGTCGGACGCCAACGCGGCCACCGTGTTCGCGCAGTCGTCGGCGCGGTTGAACGTGCAGATCGCGATAGCGAGGGGACGCGGCGGCGCCGCGGCCTCGACACTCCACTCGATCCGGTCGAACGTCACCTCGGCGTCGAGGGCCTCGAACTCGAGCCACAGCGAACCGCCGTCGACGAACTGATCGAGGCCACTGGTCAGCGTGACGGTGCCCTGACCGTCGGGAGTGCTGGCCGCGACGATGCGACGGTGACCGCCGATGTCGGACGCGACGAGCAGCACCCGGCACGACGTGGTGGACAGGACGCGCACGCTTGCGGTGACCTCTGTCGCGGTCGTCCACCGCTGCCAGTAGCTGGCCGGGAACCGCCCGAAAAAGGTGTTGGTGTGCGCCTTGGCGCCGGCATGCAGGTTCAGCGAGAAGCGGTCACGGGTCGAGCCGCCCTTTTCGACGACCGCGTACAGCTCCTCGTTGGCGACCGGTGATGTCCCGGTGAACAGAGTGCGTTGGGCTACGAGCCGATCGGCGGTCTCGTTTTCAGGCAGGGGTCGGGTGCCGGGCGAGTTCGCAGGATCCACACCGGGCAGGGTATCGCGGACCGACCCCCCGGCATGCCCCGTGCCCTATCTGTCCGATGAGCGGGCGCCTGCGGCGGCGGACGCCGCAGACCGCAACGCGGAGCGGCGACGGCGCAGCGACCACAGGCCCTTCGCCATCCGCACCACGTCGCCGGCGGAGATGCGGCTCGCATGCGCGCGGTGCTCGCCGCTGAGCCGGATCGGGACCTCCACCGGGCGGATGCCGGCAGACTCGACCGCGTAGTCCAACTCGGTGGTGAACAAGAACCCGGACTCGACCAAGTGCGGGACCAGGGCACGCAGCAAATCGCCGTCGACCAGGAACGTGCCCTGCGGGTCTCCGGTACGGGTACCGAGGATCACCCGGCGCAAGATCGCGAAGCTCCGTGTCATCACCGCCCGCGGCAGGCCCCGGTCGGCGACCGAGTTGGGGTGGGCCTTGGAACCGATCACGACGGCAGGCCGCCGGCCGGTCTCCCGCTCCACACGATCGGCACCGTCGACGTCGTCGAAGCCGAACGGCAGGTCGTCGGCGGTGAGCAGCACCCGCGACCCGCGCGAGGCGAGCGCGCCGGCGCGGAGGGCGTTGCCCATGCCCTTGTCACTGCGCATCGGAACGAAGGACACACCCGCGGTGTCCCACCCGTCGGCGATGGCTGCACAAATCGCGGGGGTGTCGTCCGTCGAGCCGTTCTCCACGGCGATGATCTCGACGGACTGCCCCCGGAATCGCTCGGCGAACCGGCGAACCGTCACCTCGAGGACCGTGCCCGAGTTGTGCGCCGGGATCACGATTGACAGGGCGACGTCGCTCTCGGGCTCGCCCTCGCCGCCATCGGAGCCCACGCTGCGATCAGAGTTCGTCCGCACCCGATGACCTCCGCCCCCACTCGATGTGCCTTCTCGATGTGCCCTGCGAACCGCGGCGGAATACTACGCTCCGACGACAGGGATATTGCCGCTTCGCGATCCGTCCGCCGACGAAAGCCTGCCGTGAGACCTGACCTGCCGCTCGCCGAACGTGTGACGCCGCCGATTGTGCTCGCCGTGCTCGTCGCGGCGGTAGCGGCGATCCCGCTGGTGTCGAATCGGTGGTTCTACTACTGGGACGACAGCGCGGCCGCGTTCGCGCCGGGCTGGTACACGATCGGCGAGCGACTGCTGTCGGGATCGTGGCCGACGCTGCTGCCGGAAATGTGGGCGGGTGGCAACATCACCGCCGAGGCGCTGTACGGCACCTACAACCCGGTGCTGCTCGCGGAGTCGATCCTCGTCGCCACCGTGCCGGATCTGGCAGTCGGCATGACGCTGGTCAAGATGCAGTTCCTGGCGCTGCTCGCGGTCGGCGTCTACGTCCTCGCCCGCCAGTACGGAGCGACCCGGTCGATGGCGTTCGTGGCCGGGTTCGCGATGCCGTTCGCCGGCTACACGCTCTACTTCGACGCCTCGACCTGGGCGTCGGGTCTGATCGCGTTCGCATGGATCCCGCACGTGTGGTGGTCGGCCCGCGCGAGCGCCTTGGGGCGGGTCAATCCGCTGGTACCGATCCTGTTCGGCGTCCTGGCGATGACGAGCGGCAACCCGTACGGCGCGATAGCGGTCGGCGTCGTGTACCTGGCGGTGATCGCCGAATGCGTTGCGGTGCGGTTGTATCCCGGCATCCGGTCCCTGGTGGTGAGCGGAGCGGCGATCCTGATGATGTCATCGATCGTCTACCTGCCCCTGGCGTTCACAACGGGCGTCTCGGTGCGCACCCAGACCGGGGTCCGCAACGACGACGCCCTGCGGCCGGATCTCGGGGACCTGTTGAACCTCTCGGCACTGTCGAACCAGCCGTACCTGCCGATCTTCGACACCCCGGCGGCGACGGTGCCCCTGGTGTACCTGGTGTGGTTCCTGGTGCCGCTCGCGCCGTGGATCCGCTGGGGATCGCTGCGGCGCCTCGGCCGCGCCGGCGTGTCGCTCGCCGTGTTCGGCGGCATCTACCTGGTGCTGCTGCTGGGCCCGTCGGACCTGTGGCTGTTCCGCTGGCCCGCACGCCTCATCGAGTACGGGCAGCTGCCCGTGCTGGTGGTCGCCGCCGTCGCCTTGTCGGCCGGGCTGGCACGCGACCGCTGGAGGCGGCGACTGGGTATCAGCGCCGGGCTGGTGCTGCTCCAGTTCTACCTGTCGTGGGCGAACATTCCCGACGACATCGGCATCCACCTCGCGGCCCTTGCGATCACGGTAGCGCTCACCTCCATCGCGTTGATCGTGTCGGCCCGTGCACCTCGCCTGCTCGCCGGGACGCTCGCGGCAGGAGTCGTCGTGGCGCTGGCCGCGCAGACCAACCTGTGGTTCACCGGCAACTACAACGTCACGCCGTGGAAGTTCCCGAGTCAGGTAGCTTCCCTCCGGGACCACTTCGGAGACCGTTATCCCGGCACGACGTTCGTTATCGCGGACCGCGAGAACATCAGTGAGGACGACCCCACCGGGCAGTGGGACGACATCCTGTTCGGCAGCCTGTACCAGCCGGCGGGCGTGCGCGCGGTCAACAACTACGCGGGCATCGGCTTCGATTCGTTCGTCGAGGCCCTCTGCATCAACTACTACGGCGGCGTCGAATGCCCCGACGGGGTCAGCCGTCTGCGCGCCGAGTCGCCGGGCACCGGGGTGTCCTGGCTCGACGCGATGCGCATCGACACCGTCGTCGTGCAGAACAGCGGACCGTACGGCGCGACACAGGCACTCGACGCTCTACCGGCCGACGAGTGGAGCGTGCGTGCCGAGCGCGTCGTCACCGTCGGAACCCGCACCGCCGCGAGGCCGTGGCCGGACGGTCGGCTGTCCGCCGCCACACCGGGTCTCGAAATCACCGGGGACCGCGCTTCGACCGACACCCGAGAAACTGTCACCTACACCGGTTCCGGCACAGCCACTTTCGCGCTGCTCGCCTGGCCCGGATGGACGGCAACCGCGGACGGAGAGGCGGTTGACATCATCGCCAGCCCCGGTGGACTGTTGCAGGTCGAGCTACCGGACAGCGGCAATGGCGAGTCGATGCTCACGCTCGAATTCACCCCACCCGGAACCACTCTGGGGCTGGGCCTTGCCGGGGCTGGGCTGGTCCTCGCGCTCGCGCAGGGGGTGTGGTTCGCGGTGTGGACCCGACGTCGTCCAGTCGCAAACGCTTGACCTGCGATTGAGGGAAGCCAGAACCCTTGTCGGCGAGTACTGTAGGTCGAGGGTGTACGGTACCGCTGGTATCCAGTCGGTGCCGAAGCCACTGCTCAGCAGCTGAGCGAGATCCACGAACTCCGCGTGTGGGGATCTTGAATATGACCGACAAAGACATCGACAAGAACACTGCGATGCTTGTCATCGATATGCAGAAGGAAAGCAAGTACGGCATCGACGGCCTGCAGGAGGCCTTGGACGCCACCGAGTCACTGCTCGACAAATGTCGATCGCTATCGATTCCGATCATCTACACAAGACACGTCGGCAGAGCGGACAAACTGGGACTGGTAAGTAATGATGTTCTCGATTCCGACGGAAGACCGGTCTTCTATCGATCCGACACCCCGGACTTCGAGGTAATCGATCAGGTCCAGCCCAGGCTCGGCGACGTCGTCATCGACAAGTACCGATGGAGCGGATTTTACGAGACTCCCCTGGATCTCCTGCTCCGCACGGAAAAGATCGAGACTTTGATCGTCGTCGGCTTCGTTACCGACGGCTGCGTCCTCACGACGGTGTTCGACGCTTTTGCGCGAAACTACGACGTCGTGCTGGTCAAAGATGCGTGTGCGGCCACCAATTCGGGGGCGCACAAGTCGGCCGTGTTGACCATGGGCAATTGGGTGTACGGCATCGAAATCATCGATTCGCACGAACTACTCAAGAAGCTGAAAGGGTCTCCCTACGCGTCCTGGAAGTCTACCGCGCCCGATCTTCTCGCGTACTCGAGCGACAGACTGGACGAATGTTACGCATCACTATCGGGGGAATCCAAGAAAGTAGCAACCGATGGCCGATAACATCGTTACCAGCTCCGACGAATATTTGTCCGAAGATCTTTCCAGACTCGATCAGATGGGGTTGTTAGCCCTGGCTATCGCCCCCATCGTCCTGTCGCTCTGGTGGCATCTTTCGCAAGTGGCCCTGACGTGAGAGCGGAATCCTCCGCCTCGGCACCCCTACCAAAATCAGCTCGCTACGCAGGTTTCCTTTCGATATTTTGGCTGTGGGCCGGGGGGAACGTCCTCCTTACAAATTTCATCTCCGGATCCTCCTACAGCATCGGGCTCGGGTTCTGGAACATGCTGGTCGTCACCGTAGCCGGCTTCATGCTCGGATACGCTTTCTGCTCGTGGAACTCGCAGCGTAGCGCCAGGTACGGCGTCGACGAGATCGTGTCGCTGCGCCCCGCCTTCGGTCACCGCGGCTCGTCCTACGGGACATTGCTTCTCGTCTGCATCAACTTTGGGTGGGTCGGAATTCTGGCGTCGCTGGCGGGCACGGCAGCTCATCTCGTTGCCAGCGGGCAAGGAGTGAGCTTCGAAGGCGACTACTACGTCTATGCGATCGGTGCCGGTATCGCTCTGCCTCTGCTGATCATCACATTCAGTCAGAAGGCTGCCTTCATCGTGTCCCGGTTCGCAGTGCCGGTTCTCGTTTTCTTTGTTCTGTACATAGTCTTCAGATTAATAAATGATGGAAATATGGCCGCCATCATCCGCCATCCTGGCGACGGCAGCGCGGGGTGGGCGGACGCGTTCGAAATAGTCTTTGCATTTTCGATATCGTGGTTCCCGTACCTCGGTTCCTGGAACCGATTCTCCAAGACAGAGAAGTCGAGCTTCTGGGGGACATATCTCGGATTGCTGTTGACCGGAGTGATGTTCGCCGTAGTGGGCGGTATGGCCACACTAGCGACCGGTGAAATAGATCCCGCCCTCTGGGCCAATCAGCTCGACCTGGGGTTGGTGTCGTTGCTGATAATCATTCTTGGGACCGTGACCGCGGTAACCCACCTACTGGGTTCCGGATCGGCGGGAATTCTGAGCACCTTCCCCCGCACCAACTATCGAGTAGTTTGCCTTTTGGTGACCACACCGTCCATCATCTTCGTCTTCGGCTCGTCACTGCAAGAGCTTTTCAATATCCTTCTCGTATTCATCGGTTTGCTCGTGGGACCCTACTGGGCCGTCGCTCTGGCCGATTATTTCTTCCTTCGCAAGCAAAAGTTCGACGTGAGGGCATGCTACGACAGGTTCGGACCGTACTGGTATGTCCGCGGATTCAATCCGTTCGCCTTCGCGAGCACTCTGGTCGGGATGATCGTGTGGCTGTTCCTCGGCGGCTGGCTGAGCGGGTTTTCGGTCCTGACGTTCTCTGCAGGACAGAACGTTTTCAACTACGTGACGGCCACCCTGCCGGCGATGGCCGTTTCCGGCCTGGCCTATTACGTGTTGGGTAAGACCGTCGTCCCGCGGTTGGGCATGGGCGGCTACAAGCCGGTAGTCGGCGCCCACGTAGCGACCATGGTTCCGGCGAAGTCCTGACAAGACGACTGAGCGGGCGAACCGGACCCGTCGGAAATTTCCGAATTGCCCCTCTCTGCGCTGGATTCCCTGCCATACTCGGCGCTCATCGCCCTCCGGCGGAGCGCAGATCGTAGGCGGGCATGTCCCGCAGAGGGGAGTCCATTCAAGTGGCCGACGTAACCCGTCCTGGGCGCCGCGCAGTGCTGCGGGCACTTGCCGCCAGCCCTCTGCTGCTGATTCCAATGCCTTCTGTCGCAGCTGCATCGACCTCGAGACCATCGGCCCCGAGCATCGGCAGTAGCGACGTTCTCGCTGGCAGCTTGGGTTGGAGTGACCTCGACACCACGTTTGCGCCCGACTGGATGGCTGCCCTTCCCGACACGTCGAACCCGACGACGCTGTCCTTGCCGGGCACCCACGACACGATGGCCTTCAGCGCGTCATTCATCGGCGCCACTCAGGATTTCGACCTGGCCACCCAGCTTCGCGCCGGAATCCGGGTGCTCGACATCCGCACCCGGCACATCCGGGATGCGTTCACGATCCACCACGGACTCGAGTACCTGCACGCAAACTTCACCGGCGTCGTACGAACTGTCGCCGACTTCCTGCGTGAGAATCCGAGCGAGACCGTGTTCATGAGGATGGCGTCGGAGTACAGAGAAACCGAGAACACCCGTTCGTACGAGGACACGCTGGACTGGTACATCCACGAGAACCCCGATACTCGTGACCTCCTGGCCGAATACCTGTGGACCCCGCCCGCCGGCTATGACGGCCGGATCCCGGACCTCGGCGCGACCCGCGGCATGGTCGTCATCCTGCAGAGCTTCACGGCCACCGGTGTCTACGGGCCCCGCTGGGGCGGCTCCGACATGGACATCCAGGACGACTACACAATTCCCAGCCTCGCCGCGATCGAGACGAAGTGGTCGAAGGTCCGTACACAGTTCGAGCGCGCCGCGCAGGGCCCCGCAGAGACAATGTTCGTCAACGGCCTGAATGCAACCAGTGGAGAGGACCTCATAGCGGTAGCCCGTGGCGTGTGGCCGATCAGCATCGCCAAGGGCGCCCCGGGCTTCACCGGAATCGTGCCTCGAACGGAGGACTACCTGCGCGAGAACGGAACTGGCCGCACGGGCGTGGTGATGATGGACTTCCCGAGTGCCGCGGTGGTCGAGGCGATCATCGCCCGCAACTTCAGTTGACAGCCGACACCGTCGCGTCGTGGACCGCTCGGTGCGCAGGCAGGATCGATGCCCGCTCGGCCACGACGTCGCCAGTACCGTCGAGCAGTCCGACGAAATGGGCGAACTGCGCCACGAGCGGCTCCTCGCCGTATCGGACCGTCGGGATCTCGATGATGGTCTGCTGGTGGTAGCCGCCGCCGTCAGGGACGAGATCGTCGTCGACGTGCCGGTAGACGGTGATGTCACGGCGCAGCAGGTCGATCTCGATGAGGCGTTCGGCCTCTAGTAGAGACAGCTGCCGGATCTTGCGTTGGCTGATCCTGCTCGCGGAAATGGTTGCCACGGAACCAGATTCGAAGCGCATGATTGCGTCGGCACTGTCCTCAGCACGGTTCTCGATCGAGATCGGGTGGAAGTAGCCGAACTCGGCACACGTATGCACCGGCTCCGAGCCGACGAATCCGATCGCCAGGTCCAGGTCGTGGATCAACAGGTCGGTCCCGACACCGGTCGGAATGCGAGAAACGAACGGCGAGTGACGCATTCCGGTGACCTGCCATACCTTGCCCACGAACTCGCGGACAGTACGCACTGCGGGGTTGAAGCGCTCCAGCAGGCCACACATCAGTGGCACGTCCGCACGTGCCGACCGCTCGACCACGTCGAGGCTCTGCTCGTAGGTCGCGGCGAGCGGCTTCTCGACGAGCACCGGCTTGCCGAGATCGAGGACGCGACGGGCGAGATCGTAGTGCGCCGGCGTGGCCGCAGCGATCACGGCAGCGTCGACTCCGGCGAGGTCGGTGAAGTCCGGCGCCCACTCGGCGCCGCACCGCTCGGAAACTGCCCGTCCCCGTTCGGCGCTCGGCTCGACGACCAGGGAGAGGTCGGCCAACGTCGACTGAGACAGCACCCGTGCGTGCAACGACCCCATCTTTCCGGTGCCGATCAGGGCGATCTTCGGTCTGCTCATCCCCGCGCCCCCATCGCGCCGCGCGCGGCGGCGATGATCTGGTCCACCTCGGACTCCGACAGGCGGGCGTGGACGGGGATGCTCAGGCACCGCGCCGCGACCGAAGTCGCGACGGGGGTGTCCTCGAGTACGACGCGGGGGTGCTCGCGGTAGCACTCGTAGTCGTACACCGCCCTCGGGTAGTAGATGCCGCTGCCGACCCCCCTGTCGGCCAGCCGCGCTGCAAGCGTGTCGCGGTCTATCGGCGCGTCGTCGTCCAGCAGCAGCGTGAACTGGTGCCACACATGCTCGCGGTTCGGCATCACGCTCGGCAGGCGCAAGCCGGCGACGTCCTTCAGGCCCGCCTGCAACGCCTCGGCGTTGCGTCGGCGGGCCGCGAGCTGCTCCGGGTACGACGCGAGCTGCGGCAACGCGAGGCTGGCCTGCAGGTCGGTCATCCGGTAGTTGTGACCCGCCATCTCGTACGCGTAGCGGTCGCGCATTCCCTGGTTGCGCAGCACCCGCAGGCGGTCCGCGAGCGTGTCGTCGTCGGTGGTGATCATGCCGCCCTCGGCGCTGGTGAGGTTCTTCGTCGCATAGAACGAGAAACAACCGACACCGAAGCTGCCGGCGCCGCGCCCGTCGAACGTCGCGCCGTGCGCCTGGGAAGCGTCCTCGACGACCGACAGCCCGCGTCGGTCGGCGAGGGGCATCAGCGACGCCATGTCCGCGGTCTGGCCGTACAGATGCACCGGAAGCAGGGCCCTGGTCCGGTCGGTGATGCGTTCGGCCGTCACGGCCGGGTCGAGGTTGAAGTCGGCTTCGGTGATGTCGGCGAACCGGGCGGTAGCACCGGCATCGAGGATCGAGTTGAGCGTGGCGCCGAACGTGAACGGGCTGGTCAGGACCTCGTCTCCGGGCTGGAGGTCGAGCACCTGCAAAGCCCCGGTCAGCGCGGTGGTGCCGTTGTTGACGGCCACTGCGTGGCGGACACCGACCAGTGCCGCGAACTCGTCCTCGAACCGTTCGACCTTGGGCCCCTGGGCGACGACCCCTGACCGCAGGGTGTCAAGCACCTCTTGTTCTACGTCTTCTCCGAAAGCGATGCTCGAGATTGCAATCACCGAACGCCCCCTCCCGATAGATTCAGAGATTCAGTTCACAACACCTCGACGACGTTCGGAAGCAACTGCCTGAGCGTAGCCAAATATCGTCCCCCGTCACCGGGAAAGGACTCGAGTCGGACATGTCGATCGGACCGCACTGTCACATCCACCCGACCGCCGTTATCGGGGACGGCGTCACCGTCGGGGCAGACGTCACCGTCGGCCCACACGCGGTCCTCACCGGGCCTCTGACCATCGGTGATCGGTGCTGGATCGGCGCGAGCGTGGTCATTGGTGCGCCCCCGGAGATCCTCGGCGCCGCCCACCCGGATTCGTGGCGCGAACCGGCACCGCACCGCGGCATCGTCATCGGTCCCGGTACTACGATCCGAGAGTTCTCGACGATCCACCAGGGCAGCGAGCGGGCTACGACCGTCGGCGCCGGATGCTTCGTCATGAACCGGGTGTCCGTGGAACACGACGTGCAGATCGGCGACCGGTGCGTGATCGCCGCCGGTTCGACGTTCGCCGGCCATGTCAGTGTCGGTGACGGCGCGAACATCGGCATGCACACCGTGGTGCACCAGCACCGCATCGTCGGGGCGGGTGTGGTCACCGGGATGGGAACCGTCGTCGTCAAGGACGTCCCGCCGTACGCGAAGGCGTTCGGCAACCCGGTGGCGCTGCGGGGCGTCAATCGCATCGGGATGAGCCGATCAGGCATCGGGGACGCCGACATCGACGCAGTCGCGCGACTGTATGCGACCGGGGGTGGCGGCGCCGTTCCGCCGTCCCTCGCAGCGGCTTTCGCGTGGTGGCGCGAGCGCGCTACCAATCCGCTCACCTTTCCGGTCACCGCATGACTGGTTAGCCATGACCAGGCCGTCACGTAGCCGAGACCGGCGTGAGTGGTGGACAGGCCCTTTCGGTGCAGGAGGCGTCCGGCCTGGTCGAGAGCGCCGATGTTGGCGAGGTAGTGCAGGTGGGGTGTGTATCCGGTGGCGTCATTGAGGGACACGGCGTCATGGAGGGACACTCGTGCTCCTTGGGGTCAGGGGGTGGTGTTCGGGGCGCGGCGGGGGACGCTTGCTGCCGCGACGAGGGCTGCGAGGAGTGCGATGGCGCCGAGGACGAGGTAGCCACGGGCGTAGCTGCCGGTCACCGACAGCACGGGGAACGCGTAGTAGAGGATTCCCCAGCTGGTGATTTCCGTCAGGCACAGGATCGCCAGGACCCGCCGTAGGCCGGCCGCGGGGAGCGTGTCGGCCTGCGGCGGGGCCTGCGCGTCCGTCATCTGGCTATCGAGAACCGTCAGAAGCGGTCAGAGTCACCAGTTCCGCTTCCGGCGGGCCGCAGCAGCCACCCTCGGCAGCGTCGGCGTCCGGGTCGTCGAACAACCCCGCGCCACCGCAGACGCCGGTCTCCGGCAGCACCAACTCGACCCGCGCGGCGGACTCGTGGTCGCCGGCGATGGCCGCGGCGATGCTGCGGACCTGTTCGTAGCCGGTCATCGCCAGGAACGTCGGTGCGCGGCCGTAGCTCTTCATCCCGGCCAGGTAGAAGCCGGGCTCGGGGTGGCTCAGTTCGTTGACACCGTGCGGGTAGACGGTGCCGCAGGAGTGCACGTTCGGGTCGATCAGCGGGGCCAACTCTGTCGGGGCCTGCAGGACCGCGTCGAGGCCGAGGCGAATCTCGGACAGGAAGGACAGCTCGGGGCGGAATCCGGTGAGCACCACGACGCGGTCGACGTCGTCGATCCGCTGTCCGGAGTCGGCGATCAGCGCAACCCGACCCTGTTCTGCGGGTTCGACGGCGGCGGTGCGGAAACCGGTGACGACGTTCAGCAGGCCCTCGTCGACCGCCTTCTTCGCTTCGAGGCCCAATGCGCCGCGGGCGGGCAGTTGATCGGCCTCGCCGCCGCCGAACTTCGAGGCGACGTCGCCGCGGCGCAGCAGCCAGGTGATGCGGGTGCCGGGTGCCTCCTGTTCGAGATCGGCGAGGGCAACGATCGCGCTCAGTGCCGAGTGTCCGCTGCCGGCGATAACGATGTGCTTGCCCGCGTACTGGGCGCGCACGGCCGGATCGGCGAGGTCCGGGACGCGGTAGGCGATGGCCGCGGCGGCGGCCCTCTCACCGGGGGCGCGCAGGCCTTCCCCGCCGAGCGGGTTCGGGGTGCCCCAGGTTCCGGAGGCGTCGATGACCGCCTGGGCGAACACGCGTTCCTCGGAGCCGTCGGCGCGGCGGATGTGCACCGATAGCGGCTCGGTGTCGCGGCCGGCGTCGACGACGCGGTCGCGGCCGCGGCGGGCGACGCCGATGACCTCCGCCCCGTACTGGACGGCATCACCGAGCGCGGCGCCGAGCGGCACGAGGTAGTCAGTGGCCCACTGTCGCCCTGTCGGGTAGGCGTCGTCGTCCGGTGCCTGCCAGCCGGTCTGGTCGAGCAGACGACGTGCGGCGGGGGCGATGACCTCCGACCAGCGGGAGAACAGCCGCACATGGTTCCACTCGGCCACAGCGGGGCCTGCGCGCAGGCCCCGCTCGAAGACCAGCGGGGTCAACTGGCGTTCGCGCAGTTCTGCGGCGGCGGCCAGACCGATGGGTCCGGCACCGATCACGACGACGGGCAAGTCGTTCATCATTCGACCTTTCATCGATGTTCTTCGATCAATGCCAAAGTATCGATGAACGTCGATGAATGCAACCATCGATGTGGATCGATATACTTTCGTCATGGCTACTTCCCCTGGTTCCGTCGAGGACCTCGTCCCGCCCCGCGCCGGTGCCCCGCACCCATCGGGGGGACTGCCGGCGGATGACGCAGCCACCTATGCGGGCTGGTTCGCGTGCCTGGCCGAGCCGACTCGTGTTCGACTCCTCCACGAGGTCGCGAGCGCGCCCGCTGGGGTCAGCGTCGGGGAGCTGACGGCGCGGCTGGGTATCGGCCAGTCGACCGTCTCGCACCACGTCCGCAAGCTCGCAGAAGTCGGCTTCGTGACCGTCCACAAGGACGGCACCAGCTCGGTCGTAGTCGTGAATCCGTCGTGCTGCACGGGGTTGCCGAGCGCGGCCGACGCCGTCATGGGGGTGCTCACGCAACGTCCGTGCTGTCCGGACGATGTCCCCGACGACGTGACCGTTCGACCGATGACCGACGAGGATTGGCCTGCCGTGCGGCGCATCTACGGCGACGGCATCGCCACTGGTCTCGCCACGTTCGTCACCGAAGTGCCACCACGCAAGACGTTGGACGCCCGGTGGCTCGCAGCTCAGCGATGGGTGGCTGAGATCGACGGCACCGTCGTCGGGTGGGCCGCCCTGGCTTCGGCGTCGTCACACGAGTACTACCGCGGCGTCGCGGAGAACATGGTCTGTGTCGCCGACGGCTGGCATGGCCGCGGTGTCGGGAAGGCCCTGCTCCGGAAGCAGGTGATCGCCTCGGACAAGGCCGGCCTGTGGACCCTGCAGGCCTCGGTCTTCCCGGAGAACCGGGCCGCGATCACGCTGTACCACTCTGCCGGCTTCCGCACTGTCGGTGTCCGCGAACGCATCGCCCAGCTCGACGGCGAGTGGCGTGACACCGTCCTGCTCGAGAGGCGGTCCACTGCCGAGGCCGTCACCAGCTGCGCAGGGTGCTGACACCGTGACAATCACGGGCGTCGGGTAACTCGGGCACCAACACGACGTCTCCGTTGGCGGAGCTTCCTCCTCCCCGTTGCTATGGTCGGGAAGCACCGATCTGAGGTCGAGAAGCACCTGGTCGAGAAGCACCTCCGGATCACGCGAGGAGCGAAACTCGAATGACGTCCGACACCGATTCCGTCGCCGACCGACCGGCGCCACCGACCGGCAGGCGAAGCCTGCTGGTCAACGGATTGCGGGTCGCGGTGACCGTCGCGATCGTCTTGGCGATCGGTTTCGCGGTGAAGTCCCAGTGGACCGAGGTGCGCGGAACTATCCGCGACCTCCAGTGGTGGTCGATGGCCGCTTCCACGGTGTTCATCTTTCTCGGCATGGGTGCGGCGATCCGGGCCTGGCAGCACACGCTCGGTGCGCTCGAGCATCCGATTCCCGCGTTCGACGCCGCCCGCTGCTATCTCGTCGGCCAACTCGGCAAGTACCTGCCGGGAAGCGTCTGGGCGTTCGTGCTGCAGGGCGAGCTGGCACGCCGGGCGGGCGTGTCCGGGGCGGCCGCATTCGTCGCCGTGCTCGTCACCGCCGGCTTGAGCACGACGTCAGCGCTGATGGTGGGCTTGCTGGGGCTGCCGGCGCTCTTCCAGATCGGCACACCGGCAGCGGTCGCGGTGATCGCTCTTGTGCCGATCGCGCTCGTCTGTGCGTACCCGCCGACGCTGACCCGGCTCGTGAATTTCGCACTCGGGCTGCTGCGCCGCGCGCCGCTGCAACGCCCGCTGACAATGCACAAAGTCGGGCTGGCGCTGGTCTGGTGCTCGATCAGCTGGGTCGCCTACGGCGTGCATCTGTGGCTGCTCGCCTCGACGTTCGGCGGCTTCGGCACTGACCGACTGATCGCCTCGATCGGCGCGATCTCGCTGGCGATGTGCGCGGGGTTGCTCGTCTTCGTCATCCCGTCGGGCATCGGCGTCCGCGAGGCGGTCATCGTGGCGGCGCTCGCACCTGTCACCGACGCCGGGACCGCCCTCGTGCTTGCGCTCACGTCGCGACTGCTTTTCACGCTGTGCGAGGTGTTCGCCGGCGGCGTCGCGGCGGGCGCGGGATCCCGGTCCCTTCGGAATGCGCTCGTGCACGAGCAGTCGCGGGTGCCGCACGCCCGCAAGGCGTATCAGCACTGAAGTCGGCCGCTTCTCGATCGAACACCGGTCGATCAGCTGAGTGTGCCGATGCCCAGCGAGCCCGCGGCCAACGAGCCGATCCCGGTCTTCATCGATCCGTAGGTGAATGACCCGGTGTTCATCGAGCCGATGTTGCCCGAGCCGGTGTTGGCCGAGCCCACGTTTCCGGAGCCGGTGTTCGCGGACCCGACGTTGCCCGAGCCGGTGTTGGCCGAGCCCACGTTGTCGGAGCCGGTGTTGGCCGAGCCCACGTTTCCGGAGCCGGTGTTGTCGGGGCCGACGTTGTTCCAGTCGATGCTGCCCCAGTCGATCGTGGCGAGGGCGAGGCCGGTCAGCCCGGCCGAGGCGGCGGAGCCGATAACCCCGGCCTGCAGTTCGGCGGGGCCGACGAAGCCGACACTGACCGCGTCCTGACATGGCACCGGCAACTCCAGATCCGGAGCGGCCGCTGCGGTGAGGTTGGCGAGCAACCCTTCCAATTGCACTGGCGAGCACGCCGGGGCACCCGCGACGGGATCGGCGGCGGCATTCCCGATGAACCCGACTGTCAACACCGCGAAAGCGGATGCGAACACGAGGGTCCGGCGCACGTTCTGAACACTGCGGTGTGAACTGTTCAGCGATTCGGCCCCCATGCGAGCGCCCCCTCCGGTTCGACGACCGAGCGACAGATCCCGACACGAATGCTCGTCACGCTACCGCGACGAGACCGTCGACATGGCCGGTTCGGTGCCTACGCCCCTGCTGGGACTACTGCCCGGTGCGCGAGTATCCCGCTTCAGTCGCCGACTTCGTCGGGCGCCACCACTTCTCGTTGTCGCCGTACCACTGCACGGTCGCCTCGAGGCCGCTGCGCAGGGATCGGTACCGCGGCTCCCATCCGAGTTCGGACCGCAGCAGCGTCGAGTCGATCGCGTAGCGAAGGTCGTGTCCGGGCCGGTCGGGGACGAAATCGAAGTCGTCGGGGTCCTTGCCGAAGATCTCGAGCAGCATCGCGACAACGGTGCGGTTGTCGACCTCGCCGTCCGCGCCGATCAGATACGTCTCCCCGATCCGTCCGCGTTCGAGCACCGTCCATACCGCGCGATTGTGGTCGTCGACGTGGATCCAGTCCCGCACATTGTGGCCCTGCCCGTACAACCTCGGGCGGACACCGTCGAGCAGGTTCGTGATCTGCCGCGGAACGAACTTCTCGACATGCTGGAACGGACCGTAATTGTTGGAGCAGTTCGACAGCGTCGCCCTGATCCCGAACGACCGCGTCCACGCCCGCACCAGCATGTCGCTCGATGCCTTCGTCGACGAATACGGGCTCGATGGGTTGTAAGCGGTGGACTCGGTGAACCGCGCCGGGTCGTCGAGTTCGAGGTCGCCGTACACCTCGTCGGTGGAGATGTGGTGGTAGCGCACGTCGTGCTCACGGACGGCCTGCAGCAACGCGAAAGTGCCCACGACGTTGGTACGCACGAAAGGCCACGGGTCGGCGAGTGAATTGTCGTTGTGGGACTCGGCCGCGAAGTGCACGACGGCGTCGGAATCCGCGACCAGGCGGTCGACCACCGCCGCGTCGGCGACGTCGCCGTGCACGAAGTCGATCCGGTCGGCGACAGCATCCAGCGAAGCCCGGTTGCCGGCATATGTCAGCGCGTCGAGCACGGTCACACGAACGTCGGGTCGTTCCGCGACGGTTTGGTGGACGAAGTTGGCGCCGATGAACCCGGCGCCGCCGGTAACGAGCAGCCTCATGTGGACAAACAGTACTCACGACGTCGGTGCCGGGGGCTATCGTTTGCTCCGGCTCGATCCACTACATATCTCGATACATACCTCGATCCACTACATACCTCGATCTACTACATACACGGAGGCTGCATGTCCCACCCCGGCCCTGAGGGCTACCCGTCGACCCCCGGTGAAAATCAGGCACCGTCCCCGCAGCACCCTCAACCAGGCGCCTGGCCAGCGGGGTATCCGACCGGCCCTGCCCAGTACGGTCCTGTACCCGTTGCCGTGCCGGCGTACCGACCCGCGCTGATCGCGGCACTCGTCGCGACGGTCGGCGTCATGATCGGCAGCGTCGGACCTTGGGTGACGATCTTCGGGTTCAGTGCCAACGGCACCGAGGGCGATGGCGTGATCACCCTGATCCTCGGTGCGGCGGCGGCAGCAGCCCTCGGCGTCCTACTGGCTCGAAACGCCCCACCACGGTTCGGCATTCAGTGGACCGGTACGGCCGTCGGTGTGATCGGCCTGGCAATCGCGATCTACGACATGGTCAACGTGTCCTCGGAGCAGGAGGAGTTCTTCGGGCAAATGATCGGACCCAGCATCGGATGGGGACTCTGGCTGCTCCTGCTGTCCTCGATCGCGCTGTGCGTGACTGCGACCATCGCGGCAATCCAGATGCGTAACCGCTAGACCAGAAGCGGGTCCTCGCACTCCGCCGCGCTCACGCGGGTACGCGTGAAACACTGCACTACATGCGCGGAATCATTCTGGCCGGCGGTACGGGCAGCCGGCTGCACCCGATCACACAGGGTGTGAGCAAGCAGCTGGTGCCCGTCTACGACAAGCCGATGATCTACTACCCGCTGTCGACGCTGATGCTCGCCGGGATCCGCGACATCCTCGTCATCACGACACCGAGGGACGCCGACCAGTTCCGTCACCTGCTCGGCGACGGCTCGCGGTTCGGGATCTCGCTGAGCTACCAGATGCAGCACGAGCCCAACGGTCTCGCGCAGGCGTTCGTGCTGGGCGCCAACCACATCCGCTCGGATTCGGTCGCATTGGTGTTGGGCGACAACATCTTCTACGGCCCGGGGTTGGGCACGACGCTCAGCCGCTTCCACGACATCAAAGGCGGCGCGGTGTTCGGCTACTGGGTGTCCGATCCCGGCGCGTACGGCGTCATCGAATTCGACGACGCGGGCACCGCGATCTCGCTCGAGGAGAAGCCGGCGGCACCGCGATCGAACTACGCGGTGCCGGGGCTGTACTTCTACGACAACGACGTCGTCTCGATCGCGCGCGACCTGAAGCCGTCGGAGCGTGGCGAGTACGAGATCACCGACGTCAACCGCACGTACCTCGCCGCCGGCCGGCTGCAGGTGGAGGTGCTGCCGCGCGGTACGGCGTGGCTCGACACCGGGACGTTCGACTCGCTGCTCGACGCGTCGAACTTCGTGCGCACCATCGAGCAACGGCAGGGCCTGAAGATCGGAGTCCCCGAGGAGGTCGCCTGGCGGCGCGGGTTCATCACCGACGACGAACTGCGCGAGCGCGCTGAACCGCTGGTCAAGTCCGGTTACGGCACGTATCTGCTGGAGCTGCTCGAGCGCGGCAGTCAGTGGTGACCATGGAGTATCGGGGGTTGAAGGTTCCGGGGGCGTGGGAGATCACGCCCCGCCAGTTGGGCGATCGCCGGGGGGTGTTCCTGGAATGGTTCAAGGAACCCAGCTTCTCGGCCGCGGTCGGCCGCACCCTCGATCTGCAGCAGGCCAACTGCTCGGTGTCCGCGGCAGGGGTGCTGCGCGGTATCCACTTCGCGGACACACCACCCGGGCAGGCCAAGTACGTGACATGCGCAAAAGGGGCGGTCCTCGACGTCGTCGTCGATTTGCGGGCGGGGTCCCCGACGTTCGGGCAGTGGGATTCCGTGCTCCTCGACGACGTCGACCGTCGAGCGGTCTTCATCTCCGAGGGCCTCGGGCACGCGTTCCTCTCGCTCGAGGACGGCTCGACGGTGATGTACCTGTGCTCGACGGGCTACGACCCCGAACGCGAACACGAGGTGAGCCCGTTGGACCCGGACATCGGCATCGACTGGCCGACCGTCGGCCGCGACGGCCGCACGCTGCAGTGGACGCTGTCCGACAAGGACCTCGCCGCGCCGCGCCTCCAGCAGGCGCTCGACTCGGGCCTGCTCCCCCGCTACCGGGAGGGAATCGACTGAGCTGATGCGAATGGGGGGGATGACCCGAGCGGGCGCTGCGATTGCAGCGCTGACAGCGGCGGGTCTAGCCCTCGCGGCGATTCCTCTCGAACACGGCACGCTCGACGCGACACCGCCCCCGGTGAGCTCTGTCATCGAGCCTGCGCCCCCACCGCGTACCCCGCTGGCCGCGGAGGAACTCACAAGCCGGGTCGTCCCCACGATCGTCACGCTGACGGCCCGCACCGAATTGGGCACGACGGCGGGCACCGGGATCGTGATGCGCTCCGACGGCAACGGCAACGCACTCGTGCTCACCAATCACCATGTCATTGACGGGGGCACCGGAATCACAGCAACCAGCATGTATGACCGATCGACGTACGCCGTCGAGGTCGTCGGCTACGACAGTTTTCGGGACCTGGCAGTGCTGCGACTGCCCGGGGCCGCGCGTCTGCCCGTCGCCGCGCTGGCACCGTCGGGGTCGGTAAGAGTCGGCGATCCGGTCACCGCGATCGGGAATGCGGACGGTAACGGGATCCCGTTGTCCGCGACGGGCGCCGTCACCGGGGTCGGGGTGAGCGTGACTACCCGCAACACCACCGACAACTCTCGCAACAAGCTGTCGAACCTCATCGAGATCGACGCCAATGTTCGGCCCGGAGACTCCGGCGGGCCACTCGTCGACGCATTCGGCGAGGTCGTCGGCGTCAACAGCGCCGGCAACGCCGCCGAACCCGGAGACGAGGCGCCACCCGACCCCAAGTCGTATGCCATCCCGATCGAAGACGCGACAGCCCTCGTCGACGAGGTGTTGTCGGGTCGAGCGTCACCGACCGTCCATATCGGACCCACCCCGCTGCTCGGGGTGACGGTCAGCGACCACCGGGCCGTGCGATCGCGGGCAGGGTCCGGCGCCGAGGTGATTCACGTCGATTTCCGCGGCCCGGCCGACGGCGTCGGACTCGTCCGCGGCGACGTCATCGTCGAGTTCGACGGGGTCCCGATCCGGTCGGCATCGGACCTGACGATCCGGATGATCGCGCTGCATCCCGGCGACCGGGTGGAGCTGCGGTGGATCGACGCCACCGGCCGGTCACGCTCTGGTTCGCTGGTGCTGCAGGAGGGCCCGCCGCGCTGACGACTACGCGCCGAGGCCCAGCCTGTCGGCCAACCGCTGCAGGTAGGCGACGACCTGCTCTTCCTCGGCTTCGGGCATGCCGAACAGCGCCTCGGTCACGCCGAGGTCTTCCCAGCGGGCGAGCTTGTCAGCGTCCCGCTTGCTGGCCAGGGCGACGATCTCGGGCTGCCCGGCACGACCGGCCTCGGCCCAGATCCTTTGCAGCAGGACGATGCCGTCCTCGATGTCCTCATCCCTCGGCGTCGTGATCCAGCCGTCGGCCGAGCGGGCGATCCACGCGAACGTCTTCTCCGACGCGCCTGCGCCGACGAGCACCGGCGGGCACGGCTGCTGGATCGGTTTGGGCCACGCCCAGCTCGGACTGAACTTCACGAACTGCCCGTCGTACGACGCCTCCTCCTGCGTCCACAGCGCCTGCATCGCCTCGAGATACTCACGCAGCGCGCTGCGGCGCTTCTTGGGGTCGACGCCGTGGTCGGCGAGTTCCTCTGCGTTCCAGCCGTAGCCGACGCCGAGCGTCACCCGCCCTCCGGACAGGTGATCGAGCGACGCGATCGCCTTTGCCAGGGAGATGGGGTCGTGCTCGAGCACAAGCGCGACCGACGTGCCGAGACGGATACGCGAGGTCACCGACGCAGCGGTACTCAGGGAGACCCACGGATCGAGCATGCGCGAGTAGCGTTCGGGCAGCTCAGTGGAGTCGGTACCGGGGTACTTCGACACCCGCTCGACCGGGATGTGGGTGTGTTCGGGCACGTAGAACGTGTCGAACCCACACTCCTCGGCGGCCCGAGCGGCCGCCGCGGGGGTGATTCCTCGGTCACTGGTGAAAAGGGTGACTCCGTGACGCACGATCTGGCTCCTCCAGGTTGATCGGTGCCAGAAATGTAACCCTTTCAACCACGGATCGGGAGGGGTTCGGACCGGTGTGCAGACGATCAGTGGATCTTGAAGATGACCGCACGTTGGACGACGAAGTTGATGACAGTCGCGGTCCCCTGGGCAACGACGAACGCGAGCGGCACACGCCACCAATCGTCCGGGAACACTTGGTACATCACCTGATTGAGACCCACCTGCACCGAGAACGTGAGCGCATAGAGTACGACTACCGCAACGAAACGCGCCCGACTCGGCTCGGCTTTGAACGTCCAGCGGCGGTTGATCAGGTAGGCGGTGGTGGTGCCGGCGACGAAGCTGATCGACTTGGCGATCGGTACCGGAAGGCCCAGCAACAGAAGCAACACATATAGGCCGAAATCCACGACCGCTGAGACGCCGCCGGTGAGAACGAACCGCACGATCTGCGTCTTCAGATCCAGCGCCGCGTCCGCGATGGAATCGGTGACCGGGATCTCGACCGGCAGCGGCGCGTGGGGATCGTCAGCGTGGGGGGTTCCGGTCACGCAACGAGAGTAGGCGACCACCCGTGAAGGTTGTGGATCGGCACACTCGACCCGCGGCGCGCCCAGTATCGCCAGGTAACCTCATAGCCGATGTCCACGACAGCAGACAAGACGGCTCACGAGCCGCTCCCCACGCAGACCCGCACCCTCACCGGATGGGGACGCACCGCGCCGACCACCGCACAGGTGCTGTCCACCCCCGATGTCGAGGTGATCGCCGCAGCGGTCGCCCAGGTGGCGGAGCAGAACGAGTCGAAACCGTCGCACCTGCGACGCGGCGTCATCGCGCGCGGCCTGGGCCGCTCGTACGGCGACCCGGCACAAAACGCCGGCGGACTCGTCGTCGACATGAACGCGCTGAAGCGGATCCACAGCGTCGACGCCGGCACCCGACTGATAAAGGTCGATGCCGGCGTGAACCTGGATCAGCTCATGCGGGCGGCACTGCCGTTCGGCCTGTGGGTTCCGGTGCTGCCAGGCACCCGGCAGGTGACGGTCGGCGGCGCCATCGCCTCCGACATCCACGGCAAGAACCATCACAGTGCCGGCAGCTTCGGCAACCACGTGCGCTCAATGAAGCTGCTCACCGCGGACGGTCAGATCCGCACCCTCACCCCGGCGGGCCGGAACTCGAAACTGTTCTGGGCCACGGTCGGCGGCATGGGGCTGACGGGCATCATCCTCGAGGCCACCATCGAGATGACGCCGACCGAGACCGCGTACTTCATCGCGGACGGCGACGTCACCAACACCCTCGACGAGACGATCGCGTTGCACAGCGACGGCAGCGAGGCCAACTACGACTACTCGAGTGCGTGGTTCGACGCCATCGCCCCCGAGCCCAAGCTGGGCCGTGCCGCGGTCTCGCGCGGCAGCCTCGCGAAGCTGGACCAGTTGCCGAAGAAGCTGCAGAAGAACCCGCTGAAGTTCGACGCGCCCACGCTGCTGACCCTGCCGGACGTATTCCCGAACGGTCTGGCCAACAAGTTCAACTTCTCCATGATCGGCGAGCTCTGGTTCCGTAAGGCGGGCAACTACCGTGGCAAGGTGCAGAACCTCACGCAGTTCTACCACCCGCTCGACATGTTCGGTGAGTGGAACCGCGCCTATGGCTCCAACGGTTTCCTCCAGTACCAGTTCGTGGTTCCGCCGGAGGCGGTGCGCGAGTTCAAGCAGATCATCCGCGATATCCAGGCATCGGGACACTACTCGTTCCTGAACGTGTTCAAGCTTTTCGGTGAGGGCAACAAGGCGCCGTTGAGCTTCCCGATGGCCGGCTGGAACATCTGCGTCGACTTCCGGATCAAGCCGGGCCTCAACGAGTTCGTGACCGAACTCGACAAGCGCGTGCTCGAGTTCGGCGGCCGCCTGTACACCGCGAAGGACTCACGGACCACGGCTGAGACGTTCCACGCCATGTACCCGCGGATAGGCGAGTGGATCAAGGTTCGCCGATCCGTAGACCCCACAGGCGTTTTCGCCTCCGACATGTCCAGAAGGCTCGAACTGCAATGACCGCAATGACTGCAATCTCGATGGAGGCGTAACTCGGTGATCAACGCTGTGGGCAATCCCCAGACCCTGCTGCTGCTCGGTGGCACGTCCGAGATCGGCCTGGCGATCTGCGAGGAGTACCTGAAGAAGGCCCCGCTGCGCGTGATTCTCGCTGCGCTGCCGAACGATCCGGGCCGCGATGCCGCCGTCGCCCAGATGAAGGCCGCGGGCGCCACGCAGGTCGACGTGATCGACTTCGACGCGCTGGACACCGACAGCCACCCGAAGGTGATCGACGAGGCGTGGGCACTCGCGTCAGGTACAGCCTCCGCGGGTGACGTGGACATCGCGATCGTTGCCTTCGGCCTCGACGGCGACGCCGAAGAACTGTGGCAGAACCAGCGCAAGGCCGTCCAGGTCGCCGGCGTCAACTACACCGCCGCCGTCTCCGTCGGCGTGCTGATCGGCGAGAAGATGAAGGCACAGGGGTTCGGCCGTATCGTCGCGATGTCGTCGGTGGCCGGCGAGCGCGTCAAGCGCGCCAACTTCGTGTACGGCTCCACCAAGGCCGGCCTCGACGGCTTCTACCTCGGTCTGGGCGAGGCCCTGGCGCCGTTCGGCCCCAAGGTCACCGTCGTGCGGCCCGGTCAGGTCCGCACCCGGTTCAGCGCGCACGTGGACGAAGCCCCGCTGACGGTCGACAAGAACATTGTCGCCGCGCTCGCGGTGTCCGCATCGGACAAGGGCAAGGAAATCGTCTGGGCCCCTGGTCAATTCCGCTTCGTGATGATGGCGCTTCGCCACGTCCCGCGCGCGATCTTCCGCAAGCTGCCGGTCTAGGCCGACCACGGTCGACCCCGACCGGACCGCTTCCGGAAGCTCCCTTGCCGCGCTCCCTCGTGCCGTTCGCTCAGTCCGCGAAAGCCGAGGGAGTCGCGGCCCAGGCGGCGAGGACCGCCCGGATACCCGTGACCAGCGCCAGTGGCTGGTCGATCATCGTGTGGTGGCCGGCGTCGGGGATCTCGGTGACGATGGCCGACGCACCGAACCGCGGCCGCATCTTCTCCATCAGTTCATCCGAGATGATGCCGCGCTGGGCCCGGAAGTACGCGACCGGGCAGCGGGCCTGCGCGACGGCCATGATGTCGCTGCCGGACCTGGCGAACATGGCGGGGTCGAACTTCCACGACCAACCACCCTCGACGGCCGCCAGCGACGTCTCGGCGATGTGTTCCCGCACGCACGGCACCGCGGCCTCCTGCGGCGGCACGAACCGGAACCGCGCGAGCGCCTCCTCCCTGGTGGGGTAGACCTTCTTCGGCCCGAACGCGGCCTTGACCCGGGCCGCCTCCTCCTCCGGGGTGCGCTCACGGATCGGCGAGTCGATGATCTGCACACCGGCCAGCTCGTCGCCGTACAGATGCGCCGCGACGAACGAGACGAGGCCGCCCATGCTGTGTCCCACCAGCACCGGCGCGCCGTCTATGCCGGACGCCGCCGCCACCGCCTTCACCTCGCGCGACCATTGGTCCAGCGAATAGCGCTCGCGGGCGCCGCTGTCGCCGTGACCGCTGAGATCGAGGGCAACGACCCGGTGGTCGTCCGCCAGTTGCGGCCCGATGTGGTCCCACCAGTGCGAATGCGCCGCACCACCGTGCACCAGCACCAGGCCGGGCCTGGCCGGCTCACCCCATGCCCGGAATCGGATGTCGACGCCCTCGACCTCGACAACCCCGGTCTCCACCGGGACGGCCAGTGCCTCACGGAACCACTGAGGCGGTGCCTCACGAAACCCCTGAGGCGGTGCCTCACGAAACCCCTGAGGCGGTGCCTCACGGAACCGCTGAGGCGGTGCCTCACGGAACCGCTGAGGCGGTGCCTCACGGAACCGTTGGGGTGTCTGAGCCTGCTCGTCTGTCATTCCTCGAACCTAACGAAGGCCTCAAACCTCCTGGAGCCGGGTCCCGAGGCCATACCCAAGTAAGCTCACTCCGTGTCGCAACCAGGTACAGCGCCCCTCGTAGCGTCGCGCGTCTCCCCTGCCCGACTGGCCGGTGGGACCGCGGCCGAGATGATCGTCGCGGCCGTCGTCGGCGCGGTCGTCTCCGCGGTGGGGCTGTATGCCTTCGGTCAGGTGTCCTGGCCGGCGTTCCCATCGTCGAATGTGACGCATGCCGTCACGACCGTCGGCCAGGTCGTGACGATAGCCGTGCTCGCACTGTGCGTCGTCCTCTACCGCGCCCGACGATGGATCCGCACGGCAACCGTGCTGTCGTGGGCGGCTGTGTCGGGGTTCGTGACGGTGACGCTCGGCATGCCGCTGAGCGCGACCAAGCTTTACCTGCACGGCATTTCGGTCGACCAGGAGTTCCGCACCGAATACCTCACCCGGCTCACCGATTCCGCTGTCCTGCATGACATGACGTACGCGGATCTGCCCCCCTACTACCCGGCGGGCTGGTTCTGGATCGGTGGACGCGTCGCCAACCTGCTCGGCATGGAGGGCTGGGAGACCTACAAGCCCTACGCGATCGGCTCGATAGCCGTAGCTGCGGTCCTGGCTCTGGTGTTGTGGAACAAGCTGATTCGTGCCGACTGGGCCGTCGTCGTGGCACTCGCGACGGCAGCACTCGTGGTCGCGTACGGTTCGGCCGAGCCGTACGGCGCCGTCGTCGCGATTCTCATCCCCCCGGTGCTGGTGCTGGCGTGGGGCGGGCTGCACCGGCCGGACAACACCGGGCGAGGCGGCTGGGGTGCGATCGTCGGCACCGGCGTGTTCCTGGGTGTCGCGGCGGCCTTCTACACCCTGTACCTGGGATTCGCCGCCTTCGCGGTGACGCTCATGGCTCTGGTAGCAGCCACTCTGGCGATCCGGGCGCAGGGATCGTGGCGGGCGGCAGTCGATCCCCTCCTACGACTCGCCGTGGCCGCGGCAATCGCAGTCGCCATCGCCCTCACCGTCTGGCTGCCGTACCTGCTCCAGGCACTGCAGGGATCGCCGGCCGACAGCGGAACTGCAACGCATTACCTGCCCGACGCCGGTGCGCGCCTACCGCTTCCGATGTTCCAGTTCTCGCTCGCCGGGGGGCTGTGCCTGCTCGGCACGATCTGGCTGGTCAGCCGCGCGATGACGTCGCGGCGTGCACAGGCGCTCGGGATCGGCGTGATCGCCGTCTATTTGTGGTCGCTGCTGTCGATGTCGTTGACCGCAGTGGGCGCCACTTTGCTGTCCTTCCGCCTCGAACCGGTGCTGATCCTGTTGCTCGGCACCGCGGGCGTGTTCGGCTTCTTCGAGTTCTCCCGCTGGATCGTGCTCGCCACGAGCGAGAACCCGCGGGTGAAGGCGTCGATCATCGTGATCGGGCTCGCCGGGCTGCTGGCCTTCGCCCAGAACATCCCCAATGTGCTCGCGAGCGACATCACCGTCGCCTACACCGACACCGACGGCGACGGCGTCCGTGCCGACAAGCGGCCGCCGGGCGCGGCCGCTTACTACGCCGACGTGGACCGGATCATCACGGAGCTCCGCCCCGGCGAGCGCCATGACACCGTCATCCTCACCTCGGACTCCAGCTTCCTCAGCTTCTACCCGTACTACGGATTCCAGGCGCTGACGTCGCACTACGCGAACCCGCTCGCGCACTTCAGACAGCGAGCGGAGGCGATCGAGACCTGGACCGAGTTCGAAACGCCGGACCAGCTCATCGCCGCCCTCGACGAAGCGCCCTGGCGCCCACCGGATGTATTCCTGCTCCGCAAGAGCGCTGACGGGTACACCCTCCGGCTCGCCGAGGACGTCTATCCCAACCATCCGAACGTCCGCCGCTACACCGTCACGTTCCCGGCGGAACTGTTCGACGATCCGCGGTTCACGATCGACGAGGTGGGACCGTTCGTGGTGGTGACCCGCGTCGGCTGACTCGGGCCAGGTTCGACGCCGAATCACACGTCGAGGCCCGCGGCGGCCGCGAGTGCGTCGACCACCCAGCGTTCGTAGTCCTCTGGGCTCCAACCCCGTTCGTCGATGAGCAGGGTGTGGGTTTCGGGGGACAGCAGCGCAAGCCCGACATCGACGATGCGGTCGACGTCGACGCGGTCGAGCTTCTCGGCGAGGACGGTCGCCAGGTGCCGCAGCCCCGTCTCGGTTTGCTCGCAGGTGGTAGCCCACAGCTGTGCGACCTCGGGGTCGGCACCGGCCGCGGCCCGCACCGCGAGCAGCACGGGTGCCGCCCGGTCGAGGATCAGACGCGCACCGTGGACCTGAATACGCAATTGGGACAACGGGTCCGGCTCCGCGATCGCCTCGGCCACCCACGGTCGCGCCAGTGTCGGAATCGGCTCATCGTCGCCGGCGATCGAGGTGTCGAGGAGGGCGGCGAGCACGCTGCGTTTGTTGCCGAACACGAAGTACACGGTTTGCACAGCGACGCCCGCCTCGCCGGCGATGGCCTTGATGGTGGTCGACGCGTAGCCGGTCGTGGTGAAAAGGGTGCCCGCGGCAGCAAGGATCTTGTGCCGCGCTGGGATCTTGTCGTCCTCGATGTGCGTTGCCACTCCATGAACTCTAGCTCTAGAGTGACGCACTAGAGTATTGCTTTAGTTTGCTGGAGAGGCGGTCGGTGTGACGGAATCGGTATTGGTCCTCGGTGGCTACGGTGCGGTGGGTACCGAGCTGGTCGAGCGGCTGCGAACGTTGGGCATCGGAGCCCTGGCCGCGGGCCGCGACCGTACGCGCGCGGATCGGGTAGTCGATGTGACCGACCCCGCCTCACTGACCACCGCGTTGGAGGGCGTGTCGGCGGTGGTGAACTGCACCGGCACCGAGGACCCGGCTGTGGCGGCGACCGTTGCCGGGCAAGGGATCCCATTCGTGGACATCACCTCGACCATCGAATACGTCCGACAGCTCGAGCAGATCGACGGCCCGGTGCTGGTCGGCGTCGGGATCGCGCCCGGGATCACCAGCCTCCTCGCGGTCGAGGCAGCGCGGGGCGGCGGACCGGTGGACGTGGTGATCGGCTTCGGGGCGGGCGAGGGCGGCGGGCCTGCCGGCGCGGCGTGGATGTACGGGCTGTTCGGCAAGCACTTCACGGACCCGGACGGGTCGCGGGTGCGGAACTACACCCGTCCCAAGCGCTTCGAGCTTCCCGAGGAGGCCGGCTACCCCCGATTCCCCGCACTTCGGGCGGACTTCGCTGACCAGTACCAACTCACCGCGACTCTCGATGTGCCTGTACGAAGCTACCTTCGGACCGATTCCAAGCTCGCAACGATCGGGTTGGCCGCGCTCACGTGGATCCCACGGGTCGCGGCATTGCTCCCGGACGGCGACATGCCCGGCGGTGACCGCTGGGTGGTCGCGGCGCACGGTGCTTCCGGGCGTAGTCACTGGGCAACAGCCCCCGGCCAATCCCGTTCGACGGCGGCCGTCGCCGCAGAGGCCGTTCGGCACCTTCTGCGCAGCCCGATCGATTCGCCGACCTGGCTACACGAGTGGAGGAAGCTCGACGACCTGCGGGAGGCGCTCGAAGGCACCGGCGTCGAGTTCGGCACCGGAATGGCGACCCCAACTCGGTAGTGAAACCCGTGGGCGCCCCCGGCCCTGAGCGCGGGCGGCGCCGGCGGGCGTTGGATACCCCACGCGACACTTTGACTCCTCATGGACCCGCGTTACTCTAGTTGCGTGCACACGCAGCTACCTACTCCAGATGCTTCTCTCGGAGGCAGGGCGAGTGTCGCCTGGTCACAGGTGGCGGTGTTCGCCTCTGCGGTCGACTCGAGCCTGGACAAATGGCTGGCCGATACCTACCGGCTCGGGCTGACGGAGTTCCGCGCGCTGACCTTCCTGAGCCAAGCGTCGGACAAGGAATTGCGTGTCAACGACCTCGCGCAGTGCGTCGGGTTGAATCCCAGCTCGGCGACGCGCCTGGTCAGTCGACTGGAGGCGAAGGAGCTCGCCCGCCGCGACGTCTGCGAGGACGACGGCCGCGGCGTCTACGCCGTGATCGAGCAACATGGAGAGGCGCTGTTGAAAGAGGTCCGCACCTCCTACGAGGTCCGCGTCCAAGAACTGCTGAGCCGCCCCGCAGTCCACTTTCCCCACCTGGATGCCCGTCTCATCGCCGCCGCCCTGACAGAGGTGGGCGCCCTCGTCACACCCTGACCTCGTAGGCCAGGACTCCGGCGGCGTCTTCTTGTCGCGTATCTATCTGCATGTACAGACAGGTATATTCCACGAGATCGAAAGGCACACCATCATGAGCTGGCTCTACCTGGGCATCGCAGTCATCTTCGAGATCGCCGTCGGTATCTCCGCCGACAAGGCACAAGGATTCACCAAGCTCTGGTGGACCATCGCCACCCTCGTCACCGGCGGCATCGGCACGTTCTTTCTCAGCCTGGCCCTGCTCACCTTCGATGTCGGCGTCGGCTACGCCATCTGGACCTCCGTCGCGGGCGTCGGAATCGTCATCGTCGGCGCCCTCTTCCTCTCCCAGCGCCTGAACTGGAAGAAGCTCCTCGGCATCGTCGTCGTCATCGCCGGCGTCGTCGGCCTCAATCTCGCCGGCGGTGCCTGATGCCCCTTGCTCATCCCACTAATGGCTTCATCCCACTACCGCGAAAGGACATCTTCCCGATGACCGCCACACAGCAGAACACCACCCTCTCCGGCACCGAGAAGAAGGCCGGCCCCTGGGTGGCCCTGCTCCTCGCCGGAGCGTTCGAGATCGGCTACGCCCTCAGCGTCAACGGCAGCGAAGGCTTCACGAACCTCGCCTGGTCGAGCGTCGCGATCATCTTCTTCCTGTTCACCCTGTTCTTCCTCAGCGTCGCCCTGAAGAAGATCGACGTCGGCATCGGCTACGCCGTCTGGGCGGGCATCGGCGCCGTCGGAGCGGCCTTGCTCGGCCCGGTCTTCTTCGAAGAATCCCTCACCATGCTCAAAGCCTTCTGGCTTGCCGTGATCATCGCGGGGGTCGTGTGGCTCAAGCTCGCCGAGAGCCCCCAACACGAGAGGTCTCGGGCCGCGAACTGAACCATGCCCGTCGCCTGCGGTGTCGGGGTGTGGGTATGCCGAAGGCCCCCACCGTGTTTGGTGGGGGCCTTCGGGAACGGGTGTTCGGCGGTGTCCTACTCTCCCACACCCTGTCGGGTGCAGTACCATCGGCGCTGGAGGGCTTAGCTTC
>NZ_RKLN01000005.1 GCF_004011835.1 Rhodococcus spongiicola | reverse complement strand
GGGCGCCGACGACCCCGATCCAGCAGGTCGTGGCCGCCGTGTTCGCCGACGTCCTCGGCATCGACCGGGTCGGGCTCGATGACGACTTCTTCGCCCTCGGCGGGAACTCGCTGGCCGCGACCCGCGTGATGGCCCGACTGCGAAGCGGCATCGGTACGACCGTGCCGTTGCAGTGGTTGTTCTCGGATCCCACAGTGGAAGCGCTGGCCGGTCGGATCGTCGCCGGTGTCGAGGGCCCGGCAGGGGAGGGCTTCGGCCCGGTGCTTCCCATCCGGGAGTCCGGTGCGGCGGCGCCGCTGTTCTGCATACACCCGAGCGTCGGATTGTCCTGGTGCTATATGGGTCTAGCCCAGCGCCTCGAGGGAGACATCCCGATCTACGGAGTCCAGAGTCCTGCGATCCTCGAGGAGGACTTCGTGCCCGAGTCGCTCGAGGAACTCGCGGAGCGATACACCAGCGAGATCCGTGCGGTTCAGCCTGCCGGTCCGTATCGGCTGCTTGGCTGGTCGTTGGGCGGCGTCATTGCGCATGCGATGGCGATCCAACTTCAGGCAGTGGGCGAGCGGGTGGAGTTGTTGGCCATGATGGACAGCTTCGTCGGCTCGAATGGGGCGGAGGACGGATCCCGGAAGAACATCACCATGAGCGACCTGCTGGGCGGATTCGGTGTAGACCAGGGTGTAGCGGGCTCTACCCTCTCGGACCCGAGCGTCGAAGCCGTCACCACCGAATTTGCCGGGCTGACTGGGCAATCCGTCGAACGAGCCGAACAGGTCGTGGGGCGACTCCTGTCGACGGCGGAACGCAACTCCCGGTTGATGTTCGAATACTGCCCCGAACGCTTCGACGGCGACATCGTGTTCTTCACCGCGACGGCTGACGATGACACCGGGACCCGGGCCGTACGGGAATGGGATGGGGCCGTGACTGGACAGGTACGCAACTACCCAGTGCCGGAGACGCATTGGCGGATGACCGCCCCGAGCGCATTGGCCGTCGAAGCCCCAATCTTGAGCGATGTGATGAGCGACGGAAAACGGCCGGAGTAATCGTGGACAGCGTTCCCTGGGGGGCACAGAAACCCCCTGCGGATAGCTGAGAAGCAATCCACAGGGGGTTCGTGCCGATCACCTAATGGAGATCAGGCGAGTTCGAACCGATCCAGCATCATCACCTTGTCCCACGCGGCGACGAATTCCTGTACGAACTTCTCCTTCGCGTCGTCGCATGCGTAGACCTCTGCGAGGGCACGCAGTTCCGAGTTCGACCCGAATACCAAGTCGACGCGGCTACCGGTCCACTTCAGCTCGCCGGTCGCGCGGTCGCGGCCTTCGTACCTTCCTTCCTCGGAGGTCGGCTCCCACTTCGTCCCCATGTCGATCAGGTTCACGAAGAAGTCGTTGGTGAGCGATCCGGGGTTCGAAGTGAAGACCCCGAGCGACGACTGCTTGTGGTTGGCCCCCAGGACGCGCAGACCGCCGATGAGGACGGTCATCTCCGGCGCGCTCAGGGTAAGCAGGTTCGCCTTGTTGATCAGGGCGTGCTCGGCAGGCAGACGCAGCTCCTTGCCGACATAGTTGCGGAACCCGTCGGCGTTCGGCTCGAGCACGGAGAACGACTCGACGTCCGTCTGATCCTGTGTGGCGTCCATGCGACCCGGGGTGAAGGGCACCTGGATGTCATGGCCGGCGTTCTTCGCCGCCTGCTCGACGGCGGCGCAGCCACCGAGGACGACGAGATCGGCGAACGAGATCCTGGTGTTGCCGGTCTGCTTGGAGTTGAACGCCTCCTGGATCCCTTCGAGCGTGCGCACCACCTGTGCGAGCTCGTCGGGCTCGTTGACCTCCCAGTTGGCTTGCGGCTGCAAGCGGATGCGGCCACCGTTGGCGCCACCGCGCTTGTCGCTGCCCCGGAACGACGACGCCGCGGCCCATGCAGTCGAGATCAGCTGCGCGACAGTAAGTCCCGACGACAGGATCGAGCTCTTCAGGTCAGCGACATCGCCGGCTCCGACGAGGTCGTGATCGACAGCGGGAATCGGGTCCTGCCAGAGCAGCGCCTCCTGCGGGACTTCTGGTCCCAGGTAGCGGGCGATGGGACCCATGTCGCGGTGGGTCAGCTTGAACCACGCCCTGGAGAACTCCTCGGCCAACTCCTCCGGATGGTCGAGCCAGCGGCGGGTGATCTTCTCGTAGGTCGGATCCACCCGCAACGAGAGGTCGGTAGTCAGCATGGTCGGTGCGCGCCCGGCCGACTTGTCGAACGGGTCGGGAACCGTGCCCGCACCGGCACCGTCCTTCGCGACCCACTGGTTGGCACCTGCGGGGCTCTTCGTCGGCTCCCACTCGTAGCCGTAGAGGGTCTCCAGGAAGGTGTTGTCCCACTTGGTTGGGGTGGGCGTCCACACAACCTCGAGACCGCTGGTGATCGCATCCTTGCCCACGCCGCTGCCGAAGGAACTCTTCCAGCCGAGGCCCTGTTCCTCCAGTGGTGCGGCCTCGGGCTCGGGACCGACCAGGTCGTCCGGGCCGGCACCGTGGGTCTTCCCGAAGGTGTGACCACCCACGATCAGAGCGGCTGTCTCCACATCGTTCATCGCCATGCGGCGGAACGTCTCCCGGATGTCGACTGCTGCCGCCATCGGGTCCGGGTTGCCGTTCGGGCCCTCAGGGTTGACGTAGATCAGACCCATCTGGACCGCCGCCAGCGGATTCTCGAGGTCGCGCTTGCCGCTGTAGCGTTCGTCGCCGAGCCAGGTGTGCTCCGGGCCCCAGTAGACGTCCTCGTCGGGCTCCCACTGGTCCACGCGGCCGCCGCCGAAGCCGAAGGTCTCGAAGCCCATCGATTCGAGCGCGACGTTTCCGGTGAGGACGATCAGGTCGGCCCACGAGAGCTTCTTGCCGTACTTCTTTTTGACCGGCCACAGAAGGCGCCGGGCCTTGTCGAGGCTGGCGTTGTCCGGCCAGCTGTTGAGGGGAGCGAAGCGCTGCATACCGGCTCCGGCGCCACCGCGACCGTCCTGGATGCGGTAGGTGCCCGCGGCGTGCCACGCCATCCGGATGAAGAGCGGTCCGTAGTGGCCGTAGTCGGCGGGCCACCACTCCTGGGAGTCGGTCATCAAGGCCTCGATGTCGGCCTTGACAGCAGCGAGGTCGAGCGTCTTGAACTCTGCGGCGTAATCGAAGTCCCCACCCATCGGGTTGCCGACGACGGGGTCCTTCTTGAGGATCCTCAGGTTCAGGGCGGTGGGCCACCAGTCACGGTTATCGGAGGCCGTCACTCGGTGCGGGCCGCCGCCCGACATGACCGGGCACCCCTTCTCATTCGTTTCATTTTCGCGAGTTACGTTTTCGGACACGAGATCCTCTCCATGAGTAGACGGATCGAGCAGTGATCACGGATGTGATCATGAACTTCTTGCGGTCGAGCAGTCCTGACAGAGCCCCCAATAGATGACCTCGGCCTCGTCAATCGAGAAGCCTTGGGAGTCTAATTCTTTCAGGCACGGGGCCTCGCCGACAGCGCAGTCGACGTCGACGATGGTTCCGCAGGATCGGCAGACCATGTGATGGTGGTTGTCGCCGACCCTCGCCTCGTACCGCGCCGCGGAACCGGAGGGCTGGATGCGCCTCACCAGGCCCGCGGTGGTCAAGGCACGCAGCACGTCGTACACGGCTTGCCGGGACACGTCGGGCAGGCTGTCGCATACGGCCATGTAGATCGAGTCCGTGTCGGCGTGCGGATGCGCGTGCACAGCGTCGAGTACCGCGACCCGAGGACGGGTCACGCGGAGGTCGGCGGCGCGCAACATCTCCGAGAATTTCGACGTGGTAGCCACAACCTCGACTATGCCCCTTTTTTTGATCAAGTCAAGACTATGCCCGGATCTCTACGGAAGTGAAACAATTCGGAACCGCGACGAGAGGCCGTCACGAGTAGACGAGAGGCTGTCATGGGTAGCGGAGCAGAGAAGATTGGCAAATCCCTGTCCAGTAGGGAGTCTCTGATTGCGGGACCAGTGGGCCTGTTTCTCGGTCTCGTTCTGGCTGCTCCGTGGGCAGTTACGGCGACGGCCCTGTTCATGATCGTTGGTCTAGCCGCCGGCATGACTGTCGGGGCCTTCGTCCACCGGGCAAGAACGTCTCGCCGAACGTAAACCTCTCGCCCCGTCCTGGCCGTTAGGGTCTTGTGGGACGCTTCGCGGTTCGGCTCAGCCACGCAGGTCGCGCCGCTCGAAGACGCCCGCCGCGATGACGCCGATGATCAGGGCTGCCGCGGCCAGGATCAGCAGATGCGTCCAGTCGGGGCCGTTGACCAGCGGGTTGGATGCCGTGTAGTAGTACCAGGGGCTGATCTTCGCACCACCGGCCAGGGCGTCGGAGAGCGGCAGGAACACGCTGACCGCGAAGGCGAGGGCTGCGAGGCCGCTGGTGGCGGAAGTCGCGACACGACGGCTGCCCGTACCGGCACCGAGCGCGAGGCCGATCATCCCGAACAAGATTCCGAGTAGCGCGGTGTGCACGGCGGCACCGAAGATCCCGGCGGCAGTCAGGTTCAGGTCACCGATCATGTTGCCGGCGATCAGACCGACGGTAAGGAACGAGCAGACCACCAGGACGTGCACGATCATGGCGTCGATCTTGGCGAGCAGGAACGGGATTCGGCCCACGGGTGCGCCGAGCAGGGTCCCGAGGGTCTTGTCCTGCTCTTCCCCGGCGGTGGCACGAACTGCGGAAATCACCGCGATCGCGATCGCGCCGGCGGGGGCCACTATCGACATGAGTTCGGCGTTGACCCAACCGGCCGGGCTGGTCAGGTCTGCCCCGGCAAACGCTCTGGCCAACGTGTCCGTCAGCGCGGTGGGGATATCGGCGAACGCATCCTTGAGGGGCGGCCACAGTGCGCCCACCATCAGGCCCATCGCCACCATCAGCCCGCCGATGACGACGGACAGCGTCATTCGGTCGGCGATAGCCTTGCCGACCAAGGCGCGGGCTGCGGCGAGTCTGGCTGTCGGACGCCGGATCTCGGTGTGACGGCCGAGTGGTGTGGTGCCGGGGGTCATCGAGGCTCATCCCTTCAGATCGCGGCGCTCGAAGGCAAAGAACGCGACGATGAGCGCGAGGATGGCCAGCGCGGCGAGTACCAGTAGGTGCGCCGGGTCGAGTCCGTTGGCGAGGGGGGTGCTCCCGGAGTAGTAGTACCAGGGGCTCAGCCGCGCCCAGCCATCCAGATCGGCGAGCGGAAGCATGGCGTTGGTGATGTAGCTGAGGGCCGCCACGGATCCGGCCGCCGCGGCGGCGACACTGGGTCGGCCGGCGATCGCTCCGACGGCCACCGCGAGCGCACCGAAGGCGACGGCAAGCATCAACAGGTGCAGGCAGGTGGCTGCGATGGCGCTCTGCGTCAATCCGATCCCGAACAGGGCGCTGGAGGCCGCGGCGGATGCCCAGAACAGTACGGTCGCGGCGATCAGCGCCAGCAGGAGTCCGCCGATCTTGGAGGCGAGGATGCCGGTGCGGGTGACCGGTTGCGCCGCCAGCACCGCCATCGTGCCGTCTTCCTCCTCCCCTGCCGTGGCGCGGGCACCGCCCGCCACGGCGTAACCGACCAGAGCCAGGGGAGCGATCAGGTTGAACACCTCACCGACCACATAGCCGCCCGGCACCTCGGCGCCCATGAACGCATTCAATGCTTCGGGGAAACTCTCGGTGAGGTTGGTGATCGTGTCTTCGAGTCCCGCGCCGATCGCGAGGGCGAAGACGGTCAACACGATCAACACCGCCGCTAGCCCGAGGACCGGCGCCCGGCGCTCACGCATGTCCTTGGTCAGGATGTCAGTGGACATCGGATACCTGTCCCTCCTGCTTGCCGACCGGGGACACGGTGTCGCGGTAGTACGTCAGGAAGACCTCTTCGAGGTCCGACTCGCGGCTGTTGAGGTTGAGGACCTCGTGGGCCATGGCCGCCTTCAGGATGTCGTTGACCGGGCCCTCGAACGAGACGGTGGCGTGACGGCGCTCCACCGATGCCTCGTGCACCCCGGCAACCCCGTTGAAGGTGCCGGGAGGGATCGGATCGGCGAACTCGAATTCGATCCGACGAATGGCCTTGCGCTTGAGATCGTCCACCCCTTCGACCACGACCAGTCGTCCTTCTCTGATGATCCCGACCCGGTCGGCGACCCGCTCGACCTGCGAGAGGCTGTGCGAGGAAAGGAACACCGTGCGTCCTTCGTCGCGAACCTCCTCGAGCATGGCGTGGAATTCCTGTTGGATCAGCGGGTCGAGGCCGGCGGTAGGTTCATCGAGCACCAGCAGCGCGGGTGAGTGCATGAACGCTTGGATCAGACCGATCTTCTGTCGGTTGCCCGTCGAATAGTCGCCGACTTTGCGAGACAGATCGGCCTTGAGCCTCTCGGCGAGTTCGTCGATGTAAGACTGCTCGACTCCGCCTCGCAGCCTCGCGAAATACTCCAGCGTCTCCTTGCCGGTGAGCCGTGGATACAACGCCAGGTCGCCCGGCACGTATCCGATCAGCCGGCGGATCTCGAGGGCGTCTCGGTGCACATCGTGACCCAGGATCGTAGCGGCTCCGGAGGTAGGCCGGATCTGGTCGAGCAGGGTGCGAATGGTGGTCGTCTTGCCGGCCCCGTTGGGGCCGAGGAACCCGAAGATCTCACCCTGGGCGACATGCAGGTCCAGATCCTGGACGGCGACGACGTCACCATAGTGCTTGGTCAACTTCTGGGTGTCGATCGCCCAATCAGTCATCGCCGTTGCGCCTTTCGTTCTGATACCGCCTCAGGAGCGCGCGCCGAACGGAAAGTTAGCGCTTGGCTCAGTGGAAACTCCAATCCTCATGTTAGGCAGAGGCTCTCGTGCTCGAGGTCAAGCTCACAAGTCGTGTTCGGTGATCACCCCACTGTTCAACGCCTTCTCGACCAGGCGGAGACGCTTCTGGTTCTGGGGTAGTTGCTCGACCCCGAACTTTCGGAAGAGCGCCCGTAGATGAGTCTTGACGGCGTCGACGCTGAGAAACACCTCGTCGGCGATCTGCTGGTTCGACGCGGGGTTCGCGAACGCAGCGTTGTGTTTGTACGGTCGGCACAGCGAGACGAGGATCGCGCGTTGCGTCTGAGTCAGCGACCGCACCGTCGGGACGTCGGCCGCGACCCGAGTGGGCTCACCGCCCGAAGCGGACAGATCCCGGAACACGAATGCCGAGTTGCCGATTCGGATGCTGTCGCCGTTGCGCAACCGCCGTCTGCCCGAGATTCGCTCGCCGTTCACGAAGGTGCCGTTCCGGGAAAGGCCGTCGTCCACGATCGTCCAGCCGTTACCGATCCACTCGATGGTCGCGTGAAGGCGGGAGACCTCTGGATCGGACACGAGTGCCACGTCGGCGTCGGAAGAGCGCCCCACCGTGACGCGGGGGCTGTCCACGGAAAGCGTCACCTCCCGTGGGCGGCCCGTCTGGTCGGTATACCTCAGGTACGGGGCATCGGTCGTGCTCATGGCCACTCCCGTCGGGGGACACCTTCATCGTGCCGCCCGTACCGTGCTCTGACAAGCGGCTCCGACAAGCGCCCACGCGACGGGACAGATCCCCCTAGACTCGCATTCGTGCAGCACACAGAGGCGGAATTCAACGGGGTGCAGGGCACCCGCATCGTGTACGACGTATGGCGGCCGGAGGGTACACCGACGGGCATCCTGCTGCTCGCGCACGGGATCGGCGAGCACGCGCGCAGGTACGACCACGTCGTCGACCGTCTCGTGGGGCTCGGTCTGGTGGTGTACGCCCCGGATCACCGTGGGCACGGACGTTCGGGCGGTAATCGGATCGAACTGCGCGACTGGTCCGAATTCATCGACGATCTGCACCGATTGTCCGCGATCGCGGCAGCCCAGAATCCGGGACTGCCGCGGTTCCTGCTGGGACACAGCATGGGTGGGGCGATCGCGCTGACCTACGCCCTCGACCACCCCGAGGAGCTGGCGGGGCTGATCCTGTCCGCGCCGGCGATCGAGCTGGTCACCAAGAAGCCGAAGGTCGTGATCGAACTCGGCAAGATCGTAGGGCGGTTCGTGCCCGGCATCCCCGTCGAGACCCTCGACGTGAAGGCGATTTCCCGTGATCCGGCGGTGGTCGCGGCATACGAGTCCGATCCGCTCGTGTACCACGGAAAGGTCAAGGCAGGTATCGCTCGTGGTCTCGTCCTCGCGGCCGAGAGTTTTCCCGAGCGGGTTCCGTCGCTCACCATGCCGACGCTGGTCCTGCACGGCACCGACGACCGTGTCGTTGATATCTCCGGCAGCCGGATGATCGCTGAGCGGGCCGGGACGCAGGACATGACGTTGAAGACGTACGACGGACTGTTCCACGAGGTGTTCAACGAGCCCGAACAGGAGAAGGTGCTCGACGATGTGGTGGATTGGCTCCGTCCGCGTCTGAAGTGACGTGATCTCGCCAAAACAACCTTTCCTGCAAACGCCCTTGCCTCCGGACGGGGTGGCGGCTCGGGGCCGACGCGCGAAAAAATTCGTCGGCCCTGTCCATTCGTCGCCTCCTCGTTCGTCGTCATGGTGTACCGCAACTGACACGAGAACTCCTGAGGAGGAGACAACATGAAGTACATGCTGCTGATCCACGCCGAGTCCACCGTCGACGTCACTGATGGCCCCACGATGGAAGAGTGGATGGTCTACGACAAGGAGGTCCAGGACGCCGGGATCTTCGTCTCGGGGGAGGGACTGGCCGACCTCACCACGGCCACCAGCATTCAGGTGGGGCCGGACGGCGAACGCACCGTCACCACCGACGGGCCGTTCGCCGAGACCCGCGAGGTGCTGGGCGGCTTCTACGTCATCGACGTGCCCAACCTCGACGTGGCACTCGACTGGGCGGCGCGGTGCCCCGGATCGCACAACGGCGGCCGGATCGTGATCCGCCCGGTCGCCGACTACGGGAACTGACATCCGATGGCTGCGGCGGGCAGTGGCCGCGGACCCGACGCGGAGGCGTCCGTCGAGGCGGTCTTCCGGGAGGAACGCGGCCGACTGCTCGCCGCCCTGGTGAGCCGGTTCGGCGACCTCGACCTGGCTGAGGAGGTGACGTCGGAGGCCATCGAAGCGGCTCTCCGGCACTGGCCGGTGGACGGAGTACCGACCAAGCCCGGCGCCTGGCTGTTGACCACCGCGCGGCGCCGGGCCGTCGACCGACTGCGCCGTGACCAGGTCCTCGCAACGCGGATAGCGGCGCTGCAGGTGGACGCGGATCGCGCCGACCCCGCTCCGCCCGCGGATATGGGTGGTGAACTCCCCGACGAGCGTCTACAGCTGTTCTTCACGTGTGCACACCCGGCACTGCCGGCGGAGGACCGCGCCGCCCTTACCCTGCGCTGCCTCGCCGACCTCACGACACCCGAGGTAGCGCGCGCGTTCCTCGTATCCCCGGCCACGATGGCGAAACGAATCGTTCGGGCCAAGAAGAGGATTCGGACGAACCGAATTCCGTTCCGGGTGCCGGGGCCCGACGAACTCCCACAGCGACTGCCCGGTGTCCTGCAAGTCCTGTACTCGATCTTCACCGAGGGGTACGCCGCCAGCGGTGGGCCACGGCTTCAACGCCTCGACGTCGCCGAGGAAGCGATCCGGCTGACGCGGGTCCTGCATCGGCTGCTGCCCGACGAACGTGAGGTCGCCGGCCTCCTGGCGCTCATGCTGCTGGTCCATGCCCGCCGCGGCGCCCGCACCGCTCCTGGCGGCGGGTTGGTGCTGCTGGATGATCAAGATCGCACCGACTGGGACCATCCGATGATCGAGGAGGGGAGCGCGCTGGTGCTGGTCGCCCTCACCGGCGGCCCACCCGGGGCCTACGGAGTACAGGCCGCGATCGCGGCGCTGCACGACGAGGCCGCCGACGTCGCGAGCACCGACTGGCCGCAGATCGTGGCCCTGTACGACGTCCTGCTGCGAATAGCGCCGTCACCGATCGTGATGCTCAACCGAGCGGTCGCGATCGCGATGCGTGACGGTCCAGAGGCCGGTCTCGCGCTCCTCGACGATCTCGCCGACAACCCGCTGCTGCGCTCGCACCACCCGTATCCGGCGGCACGGGCGGAACTACTGCGCCGTCTCGGGCGCAGGCGAGAGGCCGCCGATGCCTACCGGCGCGCGCTCGACCTGGTCGGGACCGAACCGGAGCGCGAGCATCTTCGGGAACGACTCGGCGAGGCCGAGCGGTAGTGCCGAGACACACGAATCGCCGCTTCTAGAACGTGTGCGGGTGCGCCTTCTCGTAGGCGGCCTTCTCGGCGTGGTAGCGGGCGACCTTCTTGGGATTCTCGAGATCCGGTGAGAGTCCGTGCCTTTCGAGGCGACGCCGGCGGTTCTGCTCCATGTAGGCGGCCGCGAAGAACAGGGCGAGGAACAGGCCGAGGAGAACCATCGACCCGCGCAGCCACACCGGTCCAGGGAACAGGAAGAACGCCGCGAAGATCGGGATGAACGGCACCATGGAGCGCACCATGTGGCGGGGGATGGCCCAGTCGCCGATGAGGTCCTTGCGGACCCAGTCCTGCATCGAGTCTGGGAGCTTGCGGCCGCACGCGTAGCCGATCCACTGCAACGGGTTGGGGCGCTGGCGGACCGTGTTCTGGGTGCTCATGGCGTGTGTACCTGTTCCTGATCCGAAGGGGCGGTTCATTCGCTGAGGGCGCCGGCGCGCAGGGCGGCGGCGTTCACGCGGGTGAGGACGGAATGAAGTTCTTCGAGTTCGGCGAGACTCACACCGAGGCGTTGCACGACGGCGCCGGGAATGCGTTCGGCCTGGTTGCGCAGGGCCTTGCCGGAGTCGGTGAGCTCGACGATCAGCTGCCGTTCGTCGGCGGTACTGCGGGCGCGGGTGATCAGCCCACTCGACTCGAGTCTCTTGAGGAGCGGGGACAGGGTGGGCGAGTCGAGCTGGAGGGCCTGCCCGATCTCCTTGACCGACATCGGTGCATCCCCCCACAGCGCGAGCATGACGAGATATTGCGGGTGCGTCAGTCCCATGGGCTCGAGGAGGGGGCGGTAGACGGCAAGTACTGCGCGATTGGCGACCGCGAGTGCGAAGCACAGCTGGCGGTCCAGCGCCAAGGGGTCGACGTCGCCCCAGTCGATGTCCGGTTCGGTGATGTCCGCGCTCACAAAAATGAAGAATACACGATTAAGTAGTGCACTAACTAAATGTTGTCGAGAACTCCCCGTGGATCGGTGGGAGGACGAAACCATCTGGTGGCTCACGTCGGCAACGGCGGAAGGAGTGCGGAGCGGCGGAGACCCCGCGGATGAGCAGCCGCTTCAACGTTGCGCGAGGATGCGCCGGATGTCCCAGAGATGGTGGTGACAGTCGTGGATCACCGTGCGTATTGCTTCCAGCACCGAGAGCTGTCCGCGTTCCGGGTGGTAGAAACTGGTCGCGGTCCCGGCGGCGTCCTTTGCCGCCCTTGTGAGCTCCGCGCACGAGTGATCGAGTGACCAGACCGCGGTTTCGTACGGAATGTGGGCGTAGTTGCGTGCCTCGGCGAGGGCATCCTGGTCGAATGCGGAGATCCGGGGCTCCGTCATCTCGGCCGCGGTGGCCAGTCGTTCTGCCCAGATGTGCTCGTTGTCGGCGATGTGACAGACGTACTCGCCGACCGACCACGGGGTGTGGGCGACCCTCGTGCGGTAGTTGTGCGCAGTGACTGCCGCGGATAGGTCGGAATGAATCTGTGAGTGGCTGGTCATCAGCGACTCGAAAGACTGCTTCCAGTGGTAGCCGCACTCTCGGCACGGATCCCCGAATTCCTGAGCACCGGAGATTGTCACGGTGGAAGTTTGGCACACGGGTCTCGACCCCGGAGCATCCCTGATCCGAACCGCATCGAAGGTGCTTTCAACCCGCTGAGACAACTATGCGTCAGTGTTCCTCGAGGAACGGCTTCACGATCTCCAACACCTCTTCGGAGGCCGCGACGGTGGTCGCGTGATCGAAGCCGGGGATGACAGCGAGCCGCGACCCGGGGATCAACGTCGCGAGTCTCCGGGTGTCGGACAACCGCGGGCGGTCCTCGGAACCGACGAACAGCAGGGTCGGCACATCCAGTGCCTCGAGTGCGGCGTCGGGCACCCCGGGCTCCAGCTGGGTGCGCCGCAGGTAGGCAACGAGGGCGCGGGTGTCGTTGGCGTCGAATGCCGCTCGGGTCGCCGGGTCCAGTGGCCACGCGCGATGCGCGTTCCACCGGTCGAGGAACGCCGTCATGCCGTCGTGGTCGAGGACGTCGATACATCCGGGGAAGAACAGCTTGTCGAACGAACCGGCCTGTGGACGGCTGCTGCCGGCGCCGACCGTGAGCGTGCGTAGCCGCTCCGGCGCCGCGACAGCTAGCGAGAGCCCGACGCGCCCGCCGAACGAGTAGCCCAGGTAGTGGGCCTGCTCGTGGCCCAAGGCGTCGACCACCGCAATCATGTCGCCGACGACGAGGTCCATCGCGTACGACTCGGGCTGCGGCGGGGTGTCGCTGCGTCCGTGGCCGCGCATGTCAGGCAGGATCAGCTGGTACTCGTCGCGCAGGGCGTCGACGTAGCCGAAGGCGCGCCAGATGGCACTCGACAGCGCGGTGCCGTGTGCGAGCACCAGAGGCGGTCCGTCGCCGATCACCCGATACGCCACACCGACGCCGTCGACCGGGTTGATTGCCTGGTGCATGACCACCTTTCCACGGTAAATACCACTCCTCTGCGGCAGATGTCGGTTCGACTGATTCGAGTCCTTTCGGACCTTCACTCGAGACAAGCGCTCACCCCGAGAGGATGATGCGGTGACGTCGAGTCCACGAAGTGAGCCGACGGCGGATGCGCCGAGCCCTTGGTTCCCGTAGCGGTTGCGTCCTATCGTGTGATCCGAGAGCCTCCGTCCGAAGAGGGCCAGTGATGCACGAAATGGCGATCACTCAGAGCGTCGTCGACGCGGTGTGCGAGCGCGCGGGCGGTCGCACAGTGCACAGCATCCAGCTGCAGGTGGGCCGGCTGTGCGCGGTCGTCCCCGACGCGATGCAGTTCTGCTTCGAACTCGTGACCGAGGGCACCGTTGCGGAAGGAGCCCGGCTCGACATCGAGGAGCCACCGGGTACAGCGCACTGCCGGAGCTGTGGAGCGGACTTTCCACTGCACGATCTGGTTGTGCTGTGCCCCTGCGGCAGCGTCGACGTCGAGGTCCGGTCGGGCCGAGAACTACGGATCATGTCCATGGAGGTGGGCTGAGTCATGTGTTCGACGTGTGGATGCGGAAAGGTCGACGAGCCGACAGAAGTGCGGCTCACTGCTCCCGATGCTCGGGTGCCTCACCAACACGACCACAGCCACACGCACGCGCACAGCCACGGCCATGCCGCGCCCGAAACCGTGACGCTCGAACAGAAGATCTTGGCCAAGAACGACCAACTGGCCGAGGAGAACCGCACATGGCTTGCCGACCGGGGGATCGCCGCGTTCAACCTGATGAGCTCACCGGGCTCGGGCAAGACCACGCTACTCGAGCGCACCCTCCGGGACCTGCAGGCGTCCACTCCGGTGTCGGTGATCGAAGGGGACCAGGAGACCCTGCTCGACGCCGACCGGATCAGGGCAACAGGATGTGCTGTGGTGCAGGTGAATACAGGATCCGGATGCCATCTCGATGCCGAGATGATACGAGGTGCAGTAGAGACGTTGGGTCCCGTGAACGATTCGGTCGTGTTCGTGGAGAACGTCGGAAACCTTGTGTGCCCTGCACTGTTCGACCTCGGAGAGCAAGGAAAGGTCGTCCTCATCTCGGTCACGGAGGGTGACGACAAGCCGCTCAAGTACCCACACATCTTTGCAGTGGCCGACCTCCTGATCGTGAACAAGACCGACCTTCTCCCCTATGTCGATTTCGATCCCGAATCCTTTGAGCAGAACGCCCGATCGGTGAATCCCACGGTGCGGGTGGTCTATCTGTCCGCCACCAGCGGAAAGGGAATCGAGCATTGGTACGGGTGGATCGCCGACCGCCGACGGGAACCCATCGTCCGACGTTGACAGACCGGCTCCCCCCACGCCTTAATTGTGGTGGGCGCCACGCAAGTGGGCCGAGGGTCGACTCCGGTGGCGCAGGGGCGGTGAGCCCCGGGGAGTGGCCGCTATGTCGACGTCGGCGAGAGCTGCGAGAAGGCCGGAACACGCCAAGGTCGAGAAGACGGACGAGGGCGAATTCCACGTTGTGTGGATCAATACGGGCCAGAGCCGTGACGGGGACTCCGTCACCCTCAGCGTGGCGAGTCAGCCGATCGCGTGCGTCCCCAGCTGTCCGATCCAACCGGACAACCTGCCGGAGCCCCTGACCTACCTGCCCCTGACCTACCTGCCGCACCAGGTGACTGATGGGCCGCCCCCGCGAGCCGCGTGACGACGATGGTGGTCCGCCGTGACGGCCGAGACCGTCACCGGCCGGGCCGCGCTGCAGCGGCGCCGGATGACCGTTCGCGGCGTAGTCCAGGGGGTCGGTTTCCGGCCCTTCCTCGCGCGGTTGGCGAACACGCTGGGTCTCGTCGGGCACTGCGGAAACGACGACGCATGTGTGTTCGTCGAGGTCGAGGGCCCCTCGAAGGCCCTGACGGAGTTCGAGGCCCGGATCAGCCGCGAGGCCCCGCCGCTGGCGGTGGTCGTCGATGTGACCGTCGAACCCGCGGTGCCACGCGGCGAGGGCGACTTCCGCATCGTCCCCAGCCGACACGCCCCCGGTGGCCGGACGCTGGTCCCGCCCGACGTCGGGATCTGCACGGACTGCGCGCGGGAACTCGCCGAACCCGCCGACCGCCGGTACCGGCACCCGTTCGTCAGCTGCACCAACTGCGGACCGCGGTTCACCATCATCACCGACCTCCCCTACGACCGGCCGGCCACCACCATGGCGCCCTTCCCGATGTGCCCTCGGTGCGCCCTCGAGTACGCCGATCCCGACGATCGTCGCTACCACGCGCAGCCGGTGTGCTGCCCGGACTGCGGCCCACGGATTTTCGCGGAGGCCGACGGCGAGCGCATCGACGGCGACGACGAGGTCCTCGATCGGGTGCAACGGGAGATCGCGGCCGGAGGGATCGTCGCGATCAAGGGCATCGGTGGATTCCATCTGGTCTGCGACGCAACCGATCCCGACGCGGTACGGACGCTACGCAGCCGGAAGCGGCGCCCGGCTAAACCGCTTGCGATCATGGCGGCCGATCTGGACACGGCGCGGCAGGTGTGCACCATCAGCACCGCGGAGGCCGACGTGCTGAGCAGTGCCGTGCGTCCGATAGTGCTGTTGCGCAAGAAGACCGGATCCACGGTCGCATCGGATGTCGCGCCGGGCCTCGACGAGCTCGGCATCCTCCTGCCGTACGCGCCGCTTCACCACCTGCTGTTCGCCCCGGTGCCGGGCCGCGACGTGCGGCCACCGCGGATGCTGGTGATGACCTCCGGCAACCTCGGCGGTGAGCCGTTGTGCTTCGACAACGACGACGCCCGCGAACGACTGGCCGGGGTCGCGGACGTGTTCCTCATGCACGACCGCGACATCGCTGTGCCCTGCGAGGACTCCGTTCTCACCGTGGTCGACGGTGACGTGCAGCCAGTCCGACGCTCGCGCGGATACGCGCCGCTCCCGGTGCTGCTGGACCGGCCCGGCCCGAGCGTCCTGGCGGTGGGCGCCGAGGTCAAGAACACCTGCTGCCTCACCCGGCAGGACTTCGCGTTCTGCTCGCCGCACCTCGGCGACATGGGCAGCCTCGAGAGCCGGGGCGCGTTCGATCGTTCCGTGGCGCACCTGTCGGCGCTGCACGACGTCCGGCCCGACCTGGTGGTTGCCGACGACCATCCGGGGTATTCGACGCGGGGTTGGGCCGAGGACTTCAGCGCGCGAACAGGTATCGAACTGCGCACCGTCCAGCACCACCACGCCCACGTCGCGGCCCTGGCGGCCGAACACCGCGTGATCGGGACACCGCTGCTCGGCATCGCATTCGACGGCACCGGATACGGCTGCGACCGCACCGTGTGGGGCGGGGAGCTGCTCCGCGTCGGGGCGGACCTTCTCGATGCCGAACGGGTCGGGCACCTGCAGCCGTTCTCCCTGCCCGGTGGCGACGCCGCGGTGCGGAATCCGGTCCGTGTGGCGCTCGCGCTCCTCCACGAGGTGGGGCTGGACACCGCCGCTGGAGTGGAACTTCCGTGCCTGCGGGCGGTTGAGCCGAGCGAGCGTGCGGTGGTCACGGCGCAACTCGACACAGGCCGCGGATGCGTCCGGACCACGAGTGTCGGCCGGCTGTTCGACGGCGTCGCCTCCGTGCTGGGGGTGCGCCACCGAGTCACCTACGAGGCGCAGGCCGCGGTGGAACTCGAGGTGCTCGCCCGCACGGCCGGCCATTCGGCCGCGATCGACATGCAGGTCCGCGATGGCGAGCTACGTCTGGCGGAACTGATCGGTGGACTCGTTGCCGGCGTCCGGTCGGGGACCCCGATACCCCAGTTGGCGTTCGGCTTCCACCGTGCGTTGGCGGCGGCCACCGCGTGCCTGACGATTGACGTCGCGCACCGCACGGGGGTGACGGCGGTGGGACTCACCGGCGGGGTGTTCCAGAACAGGCTGCTCACCGCCCTGGTGCGGGGACGGTTACAAGCCGCAGGTTTGCGGGTATTGACCCACCGCGAGGTGCCACCCAATGACGGCGGGCTGTCGCTGGGCCAGGCGGCGCTCGGGCTGGCGTCGTTCGGACGCCGCGAACACACCGATCCGAAGGACGAGGTGCAACCATGACGACGAGCGACGCGCCGGCCCCGTTGATCGACCCTGAACTGTCCGCGGACCTGGCGGCCACGGCGCTGGCCCTGGCCCGTCGCTTCCAGGCGGGGGCCACCCTGTGGGTCGTCTCGCCCCAGTGGGAACCACACGCGCATCACGTGGCGGTCGAGTTCGTCCACCCGGTGATCATGGGCAAACGTGCCCTGCCGGCGGTTTCGCTCGTCGAACCCGATCCTGTGGCGCAGTGCCGGGTCGCGACCCGGCCGGGCGACGTGATCCTGGCGGTCGCGTCCGCTGATCAGCCACAGGTGCGTGACATCATGCGGCGTGCTGCGGCGTGGGGCGCCGACACGATCTGGATCGGCTCCGGTACCCGGCCCGACCCCGGGTCCGCCACTCACATCCTGTGGGTCGATTCCGATGACCCGATGGTGCCGGTCACCGGTCGGTTCGTGTTGATGTACCACCTGCTGTGGGAGCTCACGCACGTCTGCTTCGAACACCCGGGGTTGCTACATGCACCCGATCCTTCCGACGGCGACTGCACCGAGGACGGGTGCGTCACGTGCAGCGACGAGGGACGACTCGCTGAAGTCGTCGCGGCGTCCTCGGATCCGCTCGCCGGCACACTGGTGCGGACGGCGACCGGGGAGGAACGAGTCGACACGACGCTGGTCGGCCACGTCGAGGTCCACGACCTGCTGCTGGTCCACGGCGGCGCGGCGATCACCCGCATTCCTCCGGACAAGGAGGTGCCGCGATGAGCGGTTCGGAGGGAACGGACTTCCTGTATCCGTTCATCGACGCTCACGAGGAGGACGCCGGCGAGCTACTAGCCGACCTCGCCGTATCAGCCCGCGACAAAGCCACGGAAAGCGCTCGGCTGCAGCGTGACTCGGTCATCGAATGGGGAGAGGGGATCGATAAGGCCGGAAGCGGGATGGCGGAGCGGTTCACGCAGGGCGGGCGTCTGTACACGTTCGGCAACGGCGGCAGTTCCACCGACGCCGCGACGCTGGCATCGCTGTTCAGCCGTCCCGCGCGGGGCCGCCCGGTCCCGGCATGGTCCCTCGCCGCGGACCAGGCCGTGGTGACCGCACTCGGGAACGACGTCGGCTTCGATCTGATCTTCTCCCGGCAGATCATCGCGCACGCGGGAGACCACGACATCGCGATCGCGCTTTCGACGTCGGGGAACTCGGACGACCTGATGATCGCCCTCGCCGAGGCACGGAAGCGGGGACTGCTGACCATCGGGTTCGCCGGCCACGACGGCGGCCGAATGGCCGCGAGCGACGACCTGGACTATTGCTTCACCATCCGCTCCCAGAGCATCCACCGCATCCAGGAGAGCCACGCGCTCATCGGCCACCGGCTCTGGCGCGCGGCACAGGAGTACATGAACCGGCCGGACAGCGTCACCGCGCAGGGTCAGGCCACCACTCACAGCCAGCCCACCACTCACAACCAGCCACCTCACAGCCAGGAGAGTTAGCGGATGGAACCCACGACGGCCGCTGAACGCGAGGACCGAGTCCTCGACCGCATCGCGTCGTTCCGCAAGCGCCGGCCACGCCTCCTCGAGGACGTCGTCACACTCGCGCACGGCGCGGGCGGAAAGTCGTCGGCCGCGTTGGTGGACGCGGTGTTCGTCGACGCGCTGCGCAATCCGCAGCTCGAGCAACTCGGGGACTCTGCCGCGCTCACCCTCGCCGACGGCGAACGAATCGCCTTCAGCACGGACTCCTTCGTGGTGCAACCGCTGCAGTTCCCCGGTGGGTCGATCGGAAACCTGGCCGTACACGGCACCGTCAACGATCTCGCGGTCTCGGGCGCGCGACCGCGATGGCTGTCGGCCGCATTCGTCATCGAGGAAGGGTTCGAGATCGCGCAGCTCCGCGAGATCGTCCGGGACATGGCGGATTCGGCTGCGCAGGCCGGTGTCCACGTCGTCACAGGCGATACCAAGGTCGTCGGGAAAGGAGCGGCCGACGGCGTTTACATCTGCACTGCCGGTGTCGGGGTCCTGCCGACCGCAGCCAGGTTCGGACCGGAGTACGTCCGGCCCGGCGACCAGGTGCTGCTGTCGGGAACGATCGGGGAGCATGGCATGGCCGTCATGCTCGCGCGCGGTGAACTCGCGATCGAAGCGGATATCCGTTCCGACACGGCGCCGGTCAACGGACTCGTGCACGCCATGCTCGGGGCCGCCCCGTCGACCCGCTGGATGCGCGACGCGACCCGGGGCGGTGTCGCCACCGTGTGCAATGAACTCGCGCAGTCCACCGGCCTCGCCGTCATCCTCGACGAGCAGGCGCTGCCCGTGCTGCCGCAGGTCTCGGGTGCGTGCGACCTGCTGGGTATCGACCCGCTGTACGTGGCGAACGAGGGCAAGTTCGTCGCGGTCGTCCCGGCCGACGAGGCCGACGCCGCCCTCGCAGCTCTGCGCGGGTACCCGGGTGGAGAGCAGGCCGCGATCGTGGGGGAGATACTCGCCGAACCGGAGGGCATCGTCGCGTTGCGGACCGCGTTCGGTGGCAGCCGGATCGTCGACACGTTGGTGGGGGACCCACTTCCCCGGATCTGTTGAACGAGAGGAGGTAACGACATGTGCCTGGGTATTCCGGGTCAGGTGGTGCAGATGGTCGACACCGAACAGCACCTGGCCAAGGTCGACGTCAGCGGTGTGCAACGGACGATCAGCGTTCACCTGCTCGCGGACGAGGGCGTCGTGGTGGGCGACTGGGTGCTAGTACACGTGGGCTTCGCGATGGCGAAGATCGACGAGGCCGAGGCCGCGCTCACGCTCGATCAAGTCCGGAAGATGGGCGCGGACTACGACAACGAGATCGACGCCTTCCATTCCTCACGCATCACCTGACAAGGGGCTCGATCAAGTTCGGGTTCAGGGAGTTTGGGGTTCAAGGAGGTTGCAGCATGAAGTTCGTGGACGAATTCCGCGACCCGGCGGCTGCTCGTGCCCTGGTCCGGTCGATCACCGAACTCGCCGGCGACGACGAGTTCAAGTTCATGGAAGTGTGCGGCGGTCACACCCACACCATCTATCGGCACGGAATCGAACACCTGCTGCCACCGTCCATCGAAATGGTCCACGGACCGGGTTGCCCGGTGTGCGTGATCCCGATGGGCCGCGTCGACGACGCGATGAGTCTCGCGGAACAACCCGGCGTCATCTTCGCCACGTTCGGCGACATGATGCGCGTGCCGGGTTCGCGCGGCAACCTCATCGAGGCGAAAGCCCGTGGCGCGGATATACGCTTCGTGTACTCCCCGCTCGACTCCCTCAAGATCGCCGTCGACAACCCCGACAAGCAGGTGGTGTTCTTCGCGGTCGGTTTCGAGACCACTGCGCCGTCCACTGCGGTGACGCTGGTGCGGGCGCGGCAGATGCGCGTCACCAACTTCAGCATCCTCTGCAACCACGTGACGATCGTTCCACCGATCAAGGCGATCCTCGAGTCCCCGGATCTACGCCTCGACGGGTTCCTCGGACCCGGTCACGTCTCGACGGTGGTGGGGCTGCGCCCGTACCGGTTCGTCCCCGACGTGTACGGCAAACCCATGGTGGTGGCGGGATTCGAGCCACTCGACATCCTCGCGTCGGTGCACATGCTGCTGCAGCAGATCCGCGAGGGACGCTGTGAGGTCGAGAACCAGTACATCCGTGTCGTGCGTCCGGAGGGCAACCCCCAGGCGCTGAAGCTGATGGCTGAGACCTTCGCGCTGCGACCGCACTTCGAGTGGCGCGGCCTCGGCTTCATCTCGCAGAGCGCGCTCCGGGTCCACCCCGACTACGCCGAGTTCGACGCCGAGGAGCGCTTCTCGATGCCAGGTGTCCGGGTGGCCGACCCCAAGGCGTGCCAGTGCGGTGAGGTTCTCAAGGGCGTCATCAAGCCGTGGGAGTGCAAGGTGTTCGGCACCGCGTGCACCCCCGAGACCCCGATCGGGACGTGCATGGTCTCCCCCGAGGGAGCATGCGCGGCGTATTACAACTTCGGGCGGCTGCACCGGGAGACGGCGCAGCTGGTGGGAAGGAGACGAGCGTGACGGGCCGGGCTGGCCGGGTGCTGTTCGCACGATACGCGTACGCGCCCAACGCCCTGGGATACTGCGGCCCGTCCGAATCGACGGTCCTCGGGCACGTCGCCTGTGCGAACGAGGGCGCGGCCGTCCACGAGGTCGACTCGGCGGCGAGGAGATTCAGCGGAGCGTGGCCGTACCTCGAGCTGCTGGCCGAGATGTCCGGGGGCGGCGACCCACTCGACGAACGGGTGGTGCGCGGATACTGGACCGGCAACGAGCTGACGGCGGCCGCGGATCGGGGCCGCTTCGGGCGGGAACTGCTCGGCCGTCTGGGGGCTCGGGCCGGAAGCTACTGGAGGTATCTCACCGACGACCTGCTGCCCGAGGTCGCGCCCACCCATGCATTCCACGTGTTCGGCGTCTATCCATGGACTCGACTGCTCGGTACCGGCAAGGCTCAGCCGCTGTACGCCCTCGACTCGTGCAGGATCCGCAACGGTGTCGTCGTCGAGTTGCGGCCGGGCACCGCGGTGGTGCGCTCCCGCCGGCTCCGTTTCGACGGAACGAAGCTGACGCTGGGTCCCCTCGAGGACGGATTCGCCTCGTGGCGTACGCCCGCTGGCCCGTTCGTGCCCGATCTGCGGCTGGGTGATCGCGTGGCCGTCCACTGGGACCGGCTGTGCGATCGGCTCGATGCCGACCAGGCCGGCAGCCTCGAGCACTGGACCAACTGGCAACTGAAGCAGACCAATGCGCGCCTCGAATCCGAGTTCACCGGTCCCGCAGTCGATCCGGAAGCGGCTCCACCTCGGGAAGCCTGAAGACTCACCGCGGCTCGAGGCGATTCGCGGATCAACCTCCGCTCGAAGGTGGTGCGTCGGCAACGGCATTGAGTGCATCGAGGAGTGTCGCCTCCTCGAACGCGAAGTGTTCGCGGAGCCGTGCGACAAGGCGGCGAAGCTTGACTCGCAGTTCACGGGGGTCACTTGCTCCCGGCGTGTAGCCGTCCAGGAGGTCACTGATAGAGGCGTTGATCTCGGCTACCACAACATGCTCGGCTCTGAGTCGTTCCAGCGTCGGCGCAAGGGCTGGAAACGTCTCCGCCAACATTGGAAATGCGCCGAAATCCTCGCCCGTGTGGTGTCGTTCGAGCGCTCCGCAGAAGGCAACGCAACGCTCACGCATTTGAGCATGCAGCGTTCTTGGCGGCAGCGTCACCGGTGTTTTGGTGTCTGCCGTTGCGATGAGCGTGTCGACCTGCGCGAGGATGACATCCAATTCGGCGGACAGCCACTGATGTACTTCTTTCAGGAAGTCTCCCATGCCCTGCACCCGCTCGAGCCCATCGCGCGATGGGAGGGGGCCGAGGTCCACCAGGGGGATTACGCGTGTCGTCATCTGCTGGTAGTCGCCGTAACCGGGATGCCGTCGCACTACCTCCTCCCAGAGGCGATCTTGAACCGCACCGGCCAGTATGGACGCGATCGCCGGGTAGGTATCCGAGCCAACCTCGACCGTCACCACCGGATGCGCCCGAAGATTGTGCAACCAGGCTGGGTGACGGTCAGCACCACCCGCAGAGGCGACAACAAGGCGATTGCCGTCGACGTCCACATAGCCCAGTGGGGTGGTGTGGCGGCGACGGGTCCGTGCACCCACGGTAGTCAGCAGAAGCAGGGGCGAGCCCTGGAAGGCGCCACCAACGATACCGGCGTTCGCGCGGAACTCATCGATAACGCGCTGCTGAAAGTTGTTAGCCGGGAAGGGAGAATCGAGCTTGTTCGAATGCATGCGAAGTTCCTTGTCCGCTCGCGCTGGATGCTGCACGCCAAAGCCCGTGCAACCACACCAGGCGTTGACGGATTGGCCGGCGCACACCAGCAACTGAAGAGAGTCATAGCGGTGTCGAACTTCCTCAGCGGACAAGGGTAGGCCTGAGGTGTCGATCTCGCGTGGCGGGTGTCTGGCTCCTCGTCCGACCTCTGATCCGGACACGCTGCATACGGCAGGGACACGAACACCCGGCGCATCAGCATGCCATCAACAGCCGGAGCAGAGCAACGGATGTCGACAACGTCGTGTCCTGGGACTCCTGGACACTTACGCGCCCTGCTTGTTGCTAATTCAGCAGGGACATGACTGCCGTCACCGCCGAGGACGCAACGAACGTGCCTCGTGCGGTTTCTCGCTGTCCGGTCTACCTGCCGATACACCTGGCCTATCTCCGCGATGGACCGCTCGAAGACAAGGACCTCCATCGTGTCACCGCTCCGACATCATTGATGCTGTCCGAAGTCGACACCCTCCTCACGCGGAACGGATGCATCCAACGCCTGATCGACGAGCTACCTGACCACGTCGTAGAGGTCCCCCTTTCAGGCGTCGGCCACATTCCTATGCTCGAGAACGCCGAAGTCGTCGCCGATGCGCTGCGCGCCCACCTGATCAGGGTGACCCATCCTCAACCCCGGCAAGCTCGCTGATCCGTTGCGCCACTGTGTGAACCGACTGTCAAGCGGCTTATCCATCGCTCGCTACCGCAGGAGGTTCAGGTGGCGCTGCTCAGGTAGTCGGCGAACGTCCGCGGCGGTCGGCCAGTGAGTGACTCGACGTCGCGCGTCACCGTCGCCAGCTCCCCCGCCGCGATCGCTGCGTACGACGTCACCCACCCTGCGACCTCGAATTCCGGGGCCCCGTAGTGGGCGCGAGACGCGTACGCCTCCTCGAGGGTCTCGTTCTCGAAGCTCACCGACCGGCCGGTCACCGTGGTGATCATCTCGGCGGCTTCGGTGAGGGTGAAGGCTTCCGGTCCGGTGAGCCGATAGGTGACACCGTCGTGGTCGCCGTTCCCGGCGGTGAGGACCGCGGTCGCAGCGTCGGCAACGTCGTCGGGCGCCACCGCGCTCACGCGTCCGTCTCCGGCCGGACCGCGGATGACGCCCCGATCGTCCACCATCCGCGGGATCATCGATTGATACCAGCTGTCCTGCAGGAACGTGAATCTCAGCCCGCTCTGTCGGATGCGCTTCTCTGTGTAGTAGTGGTCCCGCCCGAACGTGAACGTGCAGTCGGGCGCCGCGCCGAGAAACGACAGGTAGACGATCTGCTCGACCCCCGCGGCCTGGGCCGCGTCGACCACGGTGGCATGTTCTTCGCGTCGGGTGGCGCTCTCGTGGCCGGAGACGAGGAACAGCAACCGGATGCCATCCAGCGCGGCGGTCATCGCAGGTCCGTCGGCGTAGGTGGCCACGGCGAACCCGGAGTCGAAGTGCTCGGCGAGCGGCGCGAGACGCTCCGGGTTCCTTCCGATCAAACGGACGCTGGAGCCGCCGCCCAGCCTTTCGAGCACCTTGTTTCCGATGGAGCCGGTGGCCCCCGTCACTGCGATGGTCATAGGTCGCATCCTTCTATCTCGAGACCGTGCTCGTCGACCGTGAGTCGTCGAGTGATGCCGATCTCGTCCAGGAACCGGTGGTCATGGCTGACCACCACCAGCGCGCCGCGGAATCCGTTCAACGCCTGCACCAGGTGCTCAAGGCTCGGCAGATCGAGGTTGTTGGTCGGTTCGTCGAGCATGAGCAGCCGAGGTGCTGGATCAGGGGCCAGCAGCATCGCGAGGGCGGCACGCAGCCGCTCGCCGCCCGACAGCGTCGAGACCGGGGCGTCGGCGTCGGCGCCGCGGAACAGGAACCGGGCCAGGCCCGCGCGGATCTCCCCGGCCGGGGCGTGTGGTGCGGCCGCAGCGACGTTCTCGGCCACGGATCGGGCGTCGTCGAAGAGGTCGAGTCGCTGGGGGAGCAGCCCGAACGGCACCTTTGCGCCGCGGAGCGCGATCTCGCGCAGTAGCGTCGTCTTGCCGATGCCATTGCGTCCGCCCAGCTCGATGCGCTCGGGTCCGGTGACGGTCAGCTCGATCGTCTGGCCGCTGCGCAGGCGTGTTTCCGGAAGGGCGATCACCTGCTGCCCCGGGAACACCGCCGTGTCGGGCAGGTCGACGCGGATCTCGCGGTCGTCGCGCACCTGATCCTCCGCCTCGGCTAGCGCGCGTCGTGCGTCGTCGACCTTCTCGATATGGTTGCCGCGCAGCTTGCCGGCCGATTCCTGGGCCGCCCGTTTACGCAACTTCATTGCGGCCCTGGATTCCTTCTTGTTCTCGTACATCTTGCGCCCGTATCGCTCGCGGCGGTCGAGCTTGATCCGCGCCTCGACGAGTTCGCGGCTCTGCCTGCGGACGTCGCTGCGTGCTTCGCGTACCGCAGCGTGCGCCGCTTCCTGCTCGGTCTCGATCGTTCGCCGGTAGTCGCTGTAGTTGCCGCCGAACATCCGAAGCCGGCCGTCACGCAGCTCGGCGATCGAGTCCATCGTTTCGAGCAGGTCGCGGTCGTGGCTGACGATCAGGACGGTGCCGGGGAACTGCCGCGCCGCGGCGCTGAGCAGCGCCCGGCCGTCGTCGTCGAGGTTGTTGGTCGGCTCGTCGAGCAGCAGGATGTCCGGCTCGTGGAGGAGTTGCGTCGTGAGGCCGAGCAGTGTCGTTTCGCCGCCGGACAATTCGCCCACGGTGCGGTTGAGGTCTCCTACGTCGGTGACAATGCGCCGCAGCCCCAGTCGGTGCAGCGTAGACACCGCCCGCTCCTCGATGTCCCACGCGGCGCCGATGGTGTCGAAGTCGGTGTCGGCCGCCGCGCCGGACTCGACGCGTGCCAATGCCCGCCGAATGTCACCTATCCCGAGAACCGCGTCGATCCGCACGCTCGAATCGAGGGCGAGATCCTGCGGGAGGTAGGCAACGGTGCCAGGGGTCGTCACCGAGCCACGGGACGGCTGCAGTAGCCCGGCGATCAGTCGCAGCAGCGTGGACTTGCCGGACCCATTGAGCCCTACCAGACCTGTTCGGCCCGAACTGATTACGGCGTCGAGGCCGTCGACCACGCTGGACCCGTCTGGCCACGAGAAAGTGAGGTCGGAAAGTGAAATGGACGTGGAGGACTGAGCCATGCGGATGCTCCTGGAGGTAGGTTGCGTCGCGCAGACGTGGGCGATGCACACGTCGCGCTCGGGCGCGGATCACCTCGACAGGAGCAACGGCCTCTCCGATCCTCGGGAACAGAACGTCAACCACGGTATGGCTGGTTCGGCCTCGACGCAACCCATTTGTTTCGCGCACTACGGACGGAGGGGTTCCCAGTCGTGGTGAAACAGACCATCATGGGACGTGCACGTGGGTACCCGACCCCACCGAACCGGGAGACGCCGATGACCGTCACCGACGAATACCTCGAGAACAACAAGCGCTACGCCGAGACCTTCTCCGGGCCGCTCCCCATGCCGCCGAGCAAGCGAGTCGCCGTGCTCGCCTGCATGGACGCACGACTGGACGTGTACCGGATGCTCGGGCTGGCCGAGGGTGAGGCGCACGTGATCCGCAATGCGGGTGGCGTCGTCACCGATGACGAGATCCGTTCGCTCGCAATCAGTCAACGCCTCCTCGGCACCCGCGAGATCATTCTCATACACCACACCGACTGCGGCATGCTCACGTTCACCGACGACGAGTTCAAACGGACTATTCAGGACGAGACCGGCGTCAAGCCGGCGTGGGCCGCCGAGGCATTCCCGGACGTCGACGAGGACGTCCGGCAGTCGCTCCGCCGCATCCAGGCGAGCCCGTTCGTCACCCTCACAGAATCGTTGCGCGGCTTCGTATTCGACGTCGCCACCGGCAAGCTGAACGAGGTCGCCCTCGACTGATCGTCGCGGATCTAGAGCTGTGGCCCCTCCGTCCTCAGATCGTCGACCTTGCGCATCGCCTCGCGTAGCTCCGCGAGCCACTCCTCGGTGTGCGTGCCGACGAGTTTCACCGTCCAGGCCAGCGCGTCGGACCGGGAGCGGGCGACCCCGGCGTCGACGAGGGTGTCGAGGACCTTGCGTTCGGGTTGGCGCAGCCGCGTCATCACGGGAACCGCGAGGTGAGTGAACAGGATCCGCCGATCGCCGATCGTGACGCCCCATGCAACCTTTCGTCCGTATCGGGCTTCGGCTTCGTCGGCGATCTGCATCCTCGCCGGTCTCGTGGATTCCCGGAACCGGGCGACACGTCCCGCCTCCGCAGCCTCCGAAGACTCACCCTCTTCAACTTCGACGGCCGGTAGCGCGCCCGTCACGACGATCTCCTCGCGGTCCACGTCGACGGTAGCGGGGCCGACGAACCACTCGTCGGGAAGCCTGCCTGCGAACCATTCCGCGGCGTCGGACGCGTCGGGGACGTCGGCTTGCTGCCATCCGCCCGGTCGTCCGAATCCGAAACCGTGTGCTCTCCTCATGATCGTCCTCCTCGGTCGACCAAGGCACTGATTACGTGATTACTGATTACATGATTACTCGATTTCTCGAGGTTCGCCACCGTCCCGGAGGTCTGTAACTCGGGCATCATCGAGGGCATGTCTGCGCGCATCGCCTCCCGGACGAACTTGACCGCTGTTCTCGCCGTATTCGCTCTCGTGATCGCGGCGTGCAGTGGGAACAGCCCCTCTCCTGAGCAACGCTTCGCCGATGCCCTCGCGGCCGGCGACGTCCAGGCTGCCGCGGACCTGACCACCGACCCGGCCGCCGCCTCGGCCGCGATCACCGCGATGTTCGACGGACTGAACGCCCAGGCGCACACCTTCACGGTCGCCGAGAGCGGCGAATCGTTCACCCTCGACGCCGACTGGGACTTCGGCGACGGAAAGCAATGGCAGTACTCCACCGAGGGAACGGTCGTGGACGTCGAGGGTGAACAGCGGCTTTCGTGGGATCCGGCGCTGCTGGCACCCGGCCTCGATGCCGACTCCACGATTCGGTACACGGTGACGACCGGAAGGCCCCCGCAGGTACGTGCCAGCGACGGACAGCCGATCATGACGCAACAGGTGGTCACGCTCGTGAACCTGCATCCGTCGGCTGATCCGGCCGCGGTCGCCGCGTTGCTCGCCCCGATCGAGCCGACGATTACCGCGGACTCGATACGAGCCAACCTCGCAGGGTCGGACGACGGCCAAGCCGTCACGGTAATCACGTTGCGAGACTCAGACATTGCGCCCATCCGGGACAGACTGGCGGCGATTCCTGGAGTGGAACTGGTGGAGCAGACCCGACTACTCACGGTCGACAAGGCCCTGTCGTCGCCGGTGCTCGCCGACTTGGCGACGGTCTGGCAGCAGGGCCAGGATGCGTCGGCGGGGTGGGCGGTGCAGGTGGTGGCGCCGGACGGCACGGCGCGCCGGGTGGGCGGTCAGGACGGCCCCGAGGCCCCGAACGTCGACACCACGCTGGACCTGCGGATGCAGACCGCGGCCGAGGACGCGCTCGCGAACCTCTCACAGCCCGCGGCGATCGTCGCGCTGCGACCGTCGACCGGTGCCATCCTCGCCGTCGCACAGAACAGTGCCGCCGACGCGCAAGGCGCCATCGCACTCACCGGGCTCTACCCGCCCGGATCCACGTTCAAGACCGTGACCACCTCGGCGGCACTCCAGGCTGGAGAGGTTACGCCCGACACCGTGCTGCCGTGTCCGGGAACGGAGAACATCGAGGGCCGCCAGATCCCCAACGACGACAATTTCGATCTCGGATCGGTTCCGCTGCACAGCGCGTTTGCGCAGTCTTGCAACACCACGATGGCCCGCCTGGCCGTCTCGCTGCCCGCCGACGCACTTCAGCAGGCGGCGCTGCAGTTCGGTCTGGGTATCGACTACGTCACTCCGGGGCTGACCACCGTCACCGGGAGTGTGCCGACGGCAGACACACCGGCCGAGCGGGTCGAGTCCGCGATCGGCCAGGGACAGGTAACTGCGTCGCCCTTCGGGATGGCGCTCGTCGCCGCGTCCATCGCCCACGGTTCGACACCCACACCGATGATGATCGTCGGCGAGCCCGGCACTGCGGATCGCACCGTCACCCCGACGCCGGCATCCGTCGACGACGATCTGCGCGTGATGATGCGTGAGACGGTCACGGACGGGACCGCGACGACACTCGCGGATCTTCCGGACCTCGCGGGTAAGACCGGCACTGCGGAGTACGGTAACGGCACAGGTTCACACGGATGGTTCGTGGGCATCGACAACGATCTCGCTTTCGCGGTTTTCGTTGCGGGAGCAGGTAGTTCGGGTCCCGCGCTGGATGCTGCCGGTCGTTTCCTGAGGTAGGTCCGCGCCACTCCCGGGTCGGGCCCGCAGGCCGACGGAGAAGTAGCGGCGTCGGGTGCGCAATCGTGACTTCTTCGTAGGCCGTCCGTGCTTGTGACGCAAGTGGCGAACGGGAGGATTGTGGCCATGGGTTTCAGTGCCTCGCCCCGTGTTCGGCGTGGCTGCGCGATTGCCCTTCCGCTCTGCCTCATTGTTGTATCGGGCGCTGCGCTCGCGTCCTGTTCGGACCAAAAGCTTGATGCGAGTGCGCAATCGGCGGTGATCGGGTTCGTCCAGGCACTCAACGATCGGGACCCGGAGGCTGCCGCCGCGCTCACGTCGTACCCGAACGCGGCCAAGGAGTCCATCCAGCAGATGTTCGACGGCCTGGACGCGCAGGAATCCCGTTGGACCGTTGCGCAGTTCATGGAGCTCAACAATGATTCGGGATTCTTCACCGTCGATGTTGATTGGAACTTCGGTGAGGGCAAGGACTGGGACTACTACGTCGACGGTGGGGTCAGGAAGCTGTCGGTGGGCTGGCGCGTCTCCTGGGATCCGACGCTGCTGGCGCCCGGGCTGGGTCACGGGGCGTCGGTCCGGTACGACCGGACTGACGCTGCGCCGCCGAAGGTGTTCGATGACACGGGTACCCCACTGATGTCGGAGCAGACGATCAACGCGATCATGCTCGACCCAGAAGCGATGTCCGACCCGGCAGCCACGACCGATCGCGTGGCGAAGGCGATCGAGCCGGTTGCCCCGCTCGTGACCGCCGATTACATGCGAGAGGAACTCGCGGCCAAGCCCGGGGAGAAGGTTGTGGCAGTGCTGCTGCGGGACCCGGACTATTTCTACCTGGAGCAGGAGCTCACCCGTATTCCCGGCGTCGTGGTCGACAAGCAGCCGAGACTCATCACCGACGACCGTCGGATCTCCACCCCGCTGCTCGATCCGCTACGCACGGTGTGGCAGATGAACCGCGACGCCACCGCCGGCTGGGCCGTCAACATCCATGAACCGGACGGCTCGGTGCAGCGGCAGGTGGGCTACCAGGGACCGCCCGGGCCGGACATCCAAGCCACCCTCGACTCCCAGATGCAACTGGCCGCGGAGAACGCGGTGGTGAGCGTCGGCACTCCAGCCGCCATCGTCGCGATCCGTCCGTCCACTGGAGGAATTGTCTTTGCGGCACAGAATAATCAGGCGATCGACCAGGGTCCCATAGCCTTCACCGGGCTGTATCCCGCGGGCAGTTCCCTCGATCTGGTGCGGCAGGCTGCGGCACTGGAGTCCGGGGTCGCGCCAGCGGACGTGAGCGACGCCGACCTCGAACGCGCTGGACGACAACTGGGCATCGGACTGCACTACGAGATGCCGGGGCTCGATCCCGCGACCGGGGTGCTGACTGAGGCGCAGTCGGGTGTGGACCGGGTGATGAGGTCTCAGGACGGCACTGAGACGCAGGTCAGTGCGTTCGGCCTCGCGATGGTGGCCGCTTCGGTAGCGCGCGGCAGTGTCCCGATGCCGATGTTCGTCGAAGGGCAGCAGGCCACCGCGGAGAACGTCGAGGACGCGCTGCCGGCGGCGGTGACCGATCAGCTGCGGAACACTATGCGCGACAACGTGCAGAAGGGTCCGGCCTCATACCTCGCGGGCTACCGCGACCTGATCGGGGTCGCGTCGGGCAACGAGACCGACCGCTGGTTCTTCGGTTCCCGCGGGGATCTCGCCTTCGCGGTCTTCGTCGCCGACGCCGACGGAAGCGACCGGGCGGTGAAGATGACCGACCTGCTCATGAGGGAACTGGCCAAGTCGGCGCAGGGGTGAGTCTGCAGGAGTGAGTCCGCCTCCATCACGCGAGGGGCCGCCGCGCCCGCACTGTCCGATTGAGCGCTCGCCATCCGATCAGGAACAGCGCAAGGAAGGACGCCGCGACGAGAATGAACGAGAACGCGGTGCCCTGACCGCTGATCACTCGCAGCAACATGCCCACGACCAGGGTCGACGCCCACGCGACGACTCCCGTCGGGAAGACCGACAGCGGATCGAACTTGTCGCGGTAGAGCTGCCAGGTCACGAGCCATCCGGCGGCCAGTCCGGTGAGGAACGGCCATGCTGTCGTCGCGAGCCCAGCTAAGGTGAGGGCCTCCTCGTGGCTCCTACGGCCCGAGGCCGCGAACACGAGCACCAGGAGAACATCGATCATCGCGGCCGAAACGTACCTCTTCACGCCGCTCAGCCTATGCCCACGGTGACGCCGTCCCTGATGGACCGTGCCCGCCGTTCACCCCCGGGGAAGAACGTCGGACAGAATCGCCGGTGCCGTCCAGTCGGAGGTGACGATGCTGGCCGAGTGAGCGGCCAACTCGGCCACCCGTTCCAGCGCCTCCGCCTCGGTAGGCGTCCTGTTGTCTATAACGGGCGGCACGCTGTCCGCGGCGGTCATCACCAGTAGGTACCCGTTGTCCCGATACCACTCGGTGTCGACGCCCTCGGACAGGTACGCGGACGCGGCGTCGTCGAAGATCACGAACCAGGGCCGAATCGACTCCTCGTACCTTGTTGCCCGTGGATCGGCCTCCCTCGCACCACCGAGGACTGCCGGGAAGGCGGCCGCCTGATCGAGTGCACCTGCCGCCGCCAGGTCCCGGATGTGCCGGGCGTATTCGACGTCGGTCTTGACGGTGTCAACGGGGTTGTACAACTCGACCGTTCCGTTGATCAGGTAGAAAACGAACTTGCCCCGCATCGCGTCTCGGGTCGGCCAGCCGTTGGTGCCCGCCGCCTCGTCCAGGGTCGACTCCGCGTCGCCGACCAAGTCGGCCGGCCGGAACAGGGCGTCACCGAGTTGTGCACCGATGAGTGCGTCGAGTTCGGCGGGTCCGCGCCCGAAGTTCGACGATCCGCTGGACCCGTCGATCGATGGGGCGTTGAACCCGTCCTTCATCTCCACCTTGACCGTCACCGGAGCGTGGTCGGGATTCGCCTCGTGCCAGGCCCGCAGGTCCGCAAGGCAGCCATCGAGCCCTTGATCACGGGGGCCGGTCCCCAACTGCCCCGGCGACTGCGCGCCCACGCAGTTGTTGTCGTTGCCAACGGGATTGGTATGCGAGACCCGCCACCCAGGCCCCAAACCGTTGGTCCACACATCGATTTCGATCAGTGCCGCGCCGGCGTCCAGCGCATCGGTGAGGTAGGGGAACGTGGCCTTCTCGTAGGCGTTGTGAACACCGACGGTGGTCGTGTCGTCGAACCCGAGTTGCTCCGTGTTCGTGGGTAACACGCCGGTGTTCGTGGGCAACCCGCCGGCGTTCGTGGGCAACCCGCCGGCGTTCGCGGACGCGGGCAGCGAAACCAGGACGGTTGCCACGGCCGGGGCCAGCGCAGCGGACACGCGCGCCAGCCGAGGGATGTTCAACATGCAGCCCCTTCGAGAAGGTGAACAGGAGAAGATGATCAGATTTCCGGGGAGCATATAGCGGCGCACGCGATGGCCGCGGCGTTTTGTTCGTAAGCGCAGCTTACGTACGTTTGGCGAACGTCCCTGCGGGTAGGCGGTCAATGAAAAACGCACCCGCTACGACCGAAGGGGACGGTCGCAGCGGGTGCGTGGTCAAGGGGAGAGAGGGTCAGCCCTGGAGGCCGGCCTCGATCTCGAGGTTGATGGTGATCTTGTCGCCCACGACGGCTCCGCCGCCCTCGAGCGGCATGTCGACGGTGATGCCGAAGTCCTTGCGGTTGATGGTGGTGCTGGCCTCGAAGCCGGCGACCGGGCCGTGGCCCATGCCCGGGTTGACGCCGAGGAACTCGAGGTCGAGTTCGACCGGCTTGGTCACGCCGTGCAGCGTGAAGTCGCCCTCGACGACGAAGTAGTTCGGGCCGTCGCCACGTACTCCGGTGGAGACGAACGTGGCCGTCGGGAACTGCTCGACGTCGAAGTAGTCGGCTGACTTGATGTGGCCGTCGCGCTGCTCGTGATTGGTGTCGATGGACGCCACCTGGATCTCGGCCCGCACGGAGGGGGTGCCGTCCTCGGCGATCGTGATCGCGCCCGAGAAGTCGTTGAAGGTGCCGCGGACCTTGCTCACCACGAGATGCCGGACCACGAAGCCGACGGTCGAGTGAGTGGGGTCGATGGCCCAGGTGCCGGAGGACAGGCCGGGAAGTGCGAGCGCGGTGGTCATATGAACTCCTAGGGGAAAGTAGTTGAACCTTCAAGGACTACCGTAGCAACGGTCGCAGCGGCGCCACCATTCCGCAAGCAGAAGTGACGCCGGTCACATAGCAACGCTCATGCCGGGCGCGCAGGCGGCGGTCGGTCGTCGGTCTCGGGCGCTTTTGCCGCAGGGCCGACTATCAAGGGATCGACACTCGGGGGATCAGAGACGACGCTGCGCTCGTCCTGGGCCGCAGTCGCCGTGTCACCGAGCGCCCTGTCATCGAGCGCCGTACTTTCGAAGTCCGCGTCGTACTCCAGACCCCCGCGCATGCGTCCCCGGAACAGGAACGCGACGATGATCCAGCCGACGATCGCGACCAGAATGAAACTCACACCGCGGTAGACGAATGCGGCCGCCACCGCCCGCGACGCGCTGATGCTCGCGGCCGTCGTCAGCGCCGCGATCAGAGTGGCATCGACGTACAGCAGCCCACCCGGGGCACCCGGGATAGTCGCCACCGCCTTGCCGGCGGCGAACGCGACGAGCAGTCCCGCGAGTAGCGGATCGGCACCGATGGCGAAACACGCCGCGCCCAGACAGACGACGTCCGACATCCGGTGTACCGTCGACCAGCCCAGCGTCAGGGCCGCATCGCGTCTGCCCAGCTGAACCGAGTCGAGCTGCGCGACAATGCCCCGGACCGCGTCCATGCCCGCATCCTCGGGCTTGCGTCGGATCCGGTTCGCCCAGGTCAGCGCCCAGCACGCGACTCGCTCGATCGCGTCGGGATGCGCCGAGACGTAGCGGCCCGCATACATCAGCCCGACCAGCCCGGCCACGGAGAACAGGAGCGTGAACGGGCTCACCGATCCGCCCACCAGCAGCGCCCCGGCCACACCGATCGCCGCGAGTCCCGCAATCGCAATGACACCCGAGATCGCGAGTTGCCACGACGCCACCACGGGAGAGGCGCCCCAGCGACGGGTCTCCCGATACGTGAAAGCCGTCGAGAACACCTGCCCTGCCGGCAGCGTCAACGCCATCGCGGTCGACCCGCAGATCACCGAGACGGATCGGCGCTGAGTCACCGCCACTCCGCCGGCATGCAAGAGCTGCTTCTGGACCCGGCCGTAGCCACTCAGGGAGACCGCCTGCGCCGCGACGCACAGCGCCAGCCAGCCCCAGTGGATCTCCGACAGGGCCTGCCACGACTCGTTCAGACGTGGCCACAGATAGATGCCCTCGCCGATCAGCAGGGCCGCGAGCAGGGCCAAGGCGACCCACTTGAGCCACCAGAACCGACCGCGAGGTCGATCCGGTTCGCCTCGAGGCTCGGGCTCCGGCAGTGCCACCGGCCCAGGGTAACCAAGATCACTCATGTCACTCGGGATACTCCACCGGCCACGCCAGGTGCGTGTTGCGGCGACGGCCGCGCAACTGCACGTGGTCGCCCAGCTCCCAGCGGGCTTGTTCGTCGTCGTCGGCGAAGTACAGCGCGCTGGTCGACGCGAGGACGCGGCTCGGCCGCAACTTCGCGAGTTCGGTCAGCCGCGAAGCTTCGTTCACCGGATCCCCGATCACGGTGTATTCGAATCGCTCGGAGGCGCCGATGTTGCCCGCGACCGCGAGACCGGCCGAGACGCCGATGCCGACGTCCAGGCCCGTGATCTCGTCGAGGGCGAAACGCAGTTCCCGAGCAGCAGCCAGTGCGGCCGTCGGTGCGTCCGGGCGGTCCAGCGGTGCGCCGAAGATCGCGAGCGCGGCGTCACCCATGAACTTGTTGACGAAACCGTGATGCCTGTCGACGACGTCGACAACCACCCGAAAGAACTCGTTGAGCAGTTCGACGACCTCACCCGGCGGGCGTTCGGCCGCCGCGCCGGTGGAGCCGACCATGTCGACGAACAGGACCGCGACGAAGCGCGTCTCGCCGCCCAGCTCGGTACCGAACTGGAGCGCCCGTCGAGCGACGTCCTCACCGACGTGCTGACCGAACAGCTCACGCAGCAGCTTCCGCTCGTCGGACTCGCGCATCATCCGGTTGAAGCCGACCTGCAGGCGGCCGATCTCCGAGCCGTCGAACACCGCGACCCGGACGTCCGTGTCGCCCCGCTGCACGCGCTCGATCGCCCGGCGCAGCTGTCGGACCGGGTCGGAGATCTGACTCGCGGTCAGCATCGACAGCGCGAACGCCTGTCCGATCGTCATGATCGACAGCAACAGGATCGACCACGCGAGAGCACCCGGCGAGAACTCGAGGTTCGTGCTCAGCTGTACGACGCACAGCAGGATGATCCCGATGACCGGCATCAGTGTGCCCAGTCCCCACGTCATCGCCATGCGGGTGCCGACGCCGGGCGCCATCGTCCGGTCGAACTGGCCCTCGCTCAGCGCCTGCGCGGCGACCGGCCGCAGGATCCGCTCACCGAGCATGTAGGTGAAACCGAATGTCGTCGTCGCCGCCATACACACGGTGACGACCACCGCCACCGCCAGTTCCGGCATCTCGCCAACCGTGAGGGCGACGAACAGCACGCCGCCGAGAATCCACAGCCCCAGATGCACGATGGCCTGACGCAGCGGCGCGTGCAGCGCCGCCATCTGCTCGGCGCGAGTGGGAGGGCCGCCGCGCACTTGCCAACGGATCACCACATGCAACATCGTCGCTGCGGCCGTCAGGCTCACGACACCCGCGAACAGCAGATAAGCCCCGAAGATCGCAGCGTTGCGACCTTCCTGGGCGATGAGCCCAGCGGTCTCTCGGATCGGTAGGCCGTAGCGAATAAACGCGAAGACCAGCAGCGCGCCGATCAGGTTCGCACCGAGCATCGAAAGCATGTAGAGAGGCCAACGACTACGAATCGTTAGCGTCACTGCTCGATACGATGCCAACACGATCCCATAATTTAGCTGGAGAAGCTTCGCAGCTCGGCAGCGCACGCGGTTACCGCGCCGGCCGGTCCGCGATCCGCTTGGGAAAATCCCGCTCGATAGGCCCGCGCAGTGAGCGACAAGGAACCTGGCGAGAGCCCCACGCTGGCGAAATCACGGTCGGCGGTCGCGCCCGAAACCGGGCGGAGTCGGCCGGCGGCGGAGTCCGTACACCCGCTCGTCCGTGTCGGCGCCGCTTGGACCTGGCGTCTGCTGGTTCTTTTCGTCGGCCTCCTCGCGCTCGGGTACGCCATCTCGAAGCTCGAGGCAGTCGTGATACCCGTCGCGCTCGCGTTGCTGCTGGCAGCATTCCTGGTGCCCAGCGTGGATTGGATGAACCGTCGCGGTGTACCACGGGCTGCGGCGGTCATCATCGCCATCGTCGCGATGGTTGGCGTCGTCGGCGCGATCCTGTCGTTCGTCGTAGAGCAGTTCGTCGAGGGCCTGCCTGCGTTGAGCGATCAGTTCACCGCCAGCATCACGAAGGTGCAGCAGTGGCTCACCGAAGGGCCCCTGCACTTCAGCCAGGATCAGATCCACAGCGCGGGAGACAGTGTCGTCAGGGCCATTCAGTCCAATCAGGAAGCGCTCACCAGCGGGGCATTGACGACCGCAACGGTCCTCGGAGAGATCTTTGCGGGAGCTTTCCTCACGCTGTTCACCCTGGTGTTCTTTCTGTACGGCGGCGACCAGATCTGGGAGTTCGTCACCAGGGTCATCCCGAAGAACACACGTAGCAGGGTCCGGTTGGCCGGACGACAGGGTTTCTACTCACTCGTCGGATACACCCGCGCGACGGTTGGGGTGGCCGCGGTCGACGCGATCGGCATCGGCACCGGGCTCGCGATCCTCGGCGTGCCGCTCGCGCTGCCGCTGGCGTCACTCGTCTTCATCGGTGCGTTCGTTCCGATCATCGGTGCGTTCGTCACGGGATTCCTCGCAGTCCTCGTCGCCCTGGTGACGAAGGGGCTACTGACCGCTGTGATCGTGCTCGGCATCATCATCGTCGTCATGCAACTGGAGGGCCACGTTCTGCAGCCACTACTGCTCGGCCGCGCGGTCCGGCTGCACCCGCTCGCCGTGGTCCTCGCGATCACGACGGGACTCGTACTGGTCGGCATAGTGGGCGCCCTGCTGGCAGTGCCGATCGTCGCGTTCCTCAAGACCGCTGTCCGGTCGTTGTGCGCTGAGGACCAGGAGGAAGCCTATGAGTCCCTGGTCAGCGTCGACCCCTCCACGCCGATGTACCCCGCGACACCCGACGAACCCGACGAATCGACGAGTGGTGGGCTGGCAGCGACCCGCGACTGATTATTCTTGCCCGCATGGAGGCAAGAGATCTGCGAGTGTCCGATGCCGAGCGTGAACACGTTGGCGAGCTGCTTCAACGTGCCGTGGGGCAGGGCATGCTCTCGCTCGGCGAGTTCACCGAACGGATGGACACCGTCCTGGCTTCGAAGACCCGAGGCGAACTCAACGCCGTCCTCGTGGATCTGCCGGGCATACAGCTGAATCCCGCTTATGTGAACGGCCAGAACCCGCCACCCGCGCCCGCACCGGCCCCCGCCGCTGCACCGGCTCCCGCGCCCGCACCTGGCCCCGCGCCCGCGCCGGGTCCCGCAGTGGCCGGCGGGCACCCGGGGCAGCAGCCTCAGGTCATCCGCGGGCGCATGTCGACGATCACCCGCAAGGGACGTTGGCATGTGCCACCGGCCCTGTTCCTGGACACACGGATGGGCAGCACGACCCTCGACTTCACCGAAGCCGTCATGCAGACGCAGGTGGTCCACCTGACCGTGGAGGACAACTGCGGATCGATCGTGCTCATCCTTCCGCCCGAAGCGACCGCCGACCTGAACGACATCAACACCATTGCCAGTTCGGTGTCGAACAAGGCCCGCACCGGGCCGCCGTACGGTCCGCTGCACCTCGTCGTCCGGGGTCGTGTGCGCTTCGGGTCGATCACCGCGCGGTACCCGCTCGGGATCCTGCGCAAGATGTTCGGCTGACGGATCGCTCGCCCGGCTCAGTCGTCCCTGTTCCGGGCGAGGAGTTCGCTCACGCTCACCGCGACACCGTCGCCGCGGCGGTGCCGGCCCGGGTGCTCCGGATTCGAGCTCCCCGCTGCCCGGCCGCGTCGCGCCTGCGGCTCCGGGTCGGGCTCCTGCTGCGGCTCCGGTGTCGGCCTCATCGTCGGCCGCGCCCCCGGGTCCGGTGCCTTCAATGAAGCGAGCCACGCCAGATCTTCTTCCTCGTCGGGGTGGGGCGGCCGTGGGCCGGGCGCCGGGCGGGACCGGAGTTCCGGGCGAGGCGTGCCCGGTCGCGGGGACGCGGAGCGAGCCCGTGGAGCGTCCATTATCTGGGGGAGGGGCTGCGTCATCGGTTCGGCCGCCGCCGCGTTCGCCGGAGCGATTTGAGGTACGTTCGCCGAGGCCAGTTCGCTCTCGAGGATCGGCTCGCTGAGTCCGGCCTTCTGCTGGATGCGCTTCATCCACGCGGGCGCCCACCAGCTGTCGTCGCCGAGCAGCTTCATCACCGCGGGCACCAGGAACATGCGGATCAGCGTCGCGTCGATGATCAGTGCCGAGATCATGCCGTACGCGATGTACTTCATCATCACCAATTCGGAGAACCCGAACGCGCCGGTGACCACGATCAGGATCAGCGCGGCCGCGGTGATGATCCGGCCCGTGTGCGCGGTGCCGATTCGGATGGCTTCCGTCGTACTCGCACCCTGCGAGCGGGCCTCCACCATGCGCGAGAGCAGGAACACCTCGTAGTCGATCGACAGGCCGTAGATGATCGCGACGATCAGCACCAGGACCGGCGACGTGATCGGCCCAGGAGTGAAGTTCAGCAGGCCCGACCCGTGCCCGTCGATGAAGATCCACGTCAGGATGCCGAGCGTCGAGCCCAATCCGAGCGCGCTCATCAGGACGGCCTTGATCGGCAGCACGATCGAGCCGAAGGCGAGGAACATCAGCAGCGTCGTCAGGAACAGGACCGTGACGATCATGAGCGGCAGGTTGTCGAGCAGGGCGTTGATACTGTCCTGCTCGATCGCCGGGGTGCCGCCGACGAGGACTTGGACGCCGTCCGGGATCGGCATCGACCGCAGGTAGTCGATCGTCGGAGCAGAGTCGTTGCGATCCACCAGCCCGGCCTTGAGGACCTGAACGCCGTCCTTCGAGGGGCCGGTGATCGTGAACTTCTCGACCAGCCCCGGCGCCGCGCTCGCGGTCTGGAGGATCTCGCCCACCTGCATGCCCTCAGCTCCGCTGATGACGAGCTTCACGGGTTCGGTGCGCTGGCCCGGGAACAGTTCGTCGAACTGCTCCTGCGCGATCCGCGTCGGATTGTCCGGCGGCAGGTAGGTCTCGTTGATGCCACCGAACTTGATGCCGCTCATCGGGAGGATGAGGAGCAGCAGTCCGACCACGATCGGGATCGTCACCTTCAGCGGGTTGCGCATCACCCACTGGGTGAGCCGACCCCACATGCTCGCCTCGATCTGTTCGGTCGACTTGATCTGGCCGAACCGTTTGAGTCCGAATTTGTCGATTCGCCGGCCCAGGATGCTGAGGATCGCGGGCAGGATCGTGACGGAGGTGAACGCCGCCAGCAGCACGGTCGCGATGGCACCGTAGGCGACCGATTTGAGGAAGCCCTGCGGGAACAGGATCAGCCCGCCGAGGCTGACCGCGATCATCGTCGCGGAGAACAACACCGTCCGGCCCGCGGTCATGACACTGCGGCGCACAGCCGCGCGGGTGTCGTGGCCGTCGCCGAGTTCCTCACGGAACCGGCTGACGATGAACAGCCCGTAGTCGATCGCCAGGCCCAGACCGATCAGCGAGACCACCGATGCGACGAACGAGTTCACCTCCGTGAAGTGCGTGAGCACTCGCACGATGCCGTTGGCACCGAGGATCGTCAGACCGCCGACGATCAGCGGCAGCGCTGCGGCGACGACACCGCCGAACACGAAGAACAACAGCACCCCGACTGCCGGGATCGCGAGCAACTCCATCCGTTTGATGTCGTTGGCCATGGTGTCGTTGATTGCGCTCGCGACCGGCTGCATGCCGGCGAGTTGCACCTCGACGCCGTCGATGTCGAACGCGTCCTTGATGGCGCGGAAGTTGTTGGTGATCGCGGTGTCGTTGTCGCCCTTGAGCGCGATGCTCGCAATCCCGTGGCTGCGGTCCGGGGTTGCCAGCGCGGCCAGCCGTGGGGTGTTCGGGAGCGGGAAGTAGCTGAGGTTGATCCTGTCGACCTGGTCGGGGTGCTCTCGTACCAGGCGTTGCAGGCTCTCGGAGACCGTCGCGCTGAACTCCGGATCGTCGACGGTCTTGCCCTCGGGGGCGGTGTACATGGCTACCACGTCACCCGTGGTGTCCCGGCCGAACGTGCTGTCCGCGAGCTGGGCGGCCGCCACCGATTCCGAGCCGGGGTCGTCCCAACCGCTCTGGCTGAGGTGATCAGCGAGACTGGAACCGTAGGCACCAAGTGCCAACAGCCCGGCGACCATCACCGCGATGACGGTGAAGCGGGCTCGGTAGACGAGATCTCCCCAGCGATCGAACACGGTGCGACTCCTCAGCGCCCGACGAGCAGGGCAGACAACGGACGGAAAGGCTGCAACCAGGCACCCTCCTCGGGCAGGGACTCCAGGCTCACCCGTGGCAGCGGCTCACGGAAGACGCCGGGAATGTCCTCCAGATCGACGAAGTCCAGGATCTCGGACGAGACCGCCCAGCTGGCGTGCTCACGGAACCCGAGAACCTGCACCGGTACGCCGGTTGCTGCGATGCCCTCCAGGGGCTCACGGAAAGCTTGCCCGTCGGCCGACGCAACGATGACACCGGCCAAACCCTCACCATGGCGCAGCTCGATGTGGTGGAGCATGTCGGCATCGACGTCGCTGTCCTCCTCGACCTTGGGCTTGGCGAACACCGCAAACCCCACGTTACGTAACGCCTCGACCCAGGGTCGGACAACATCGGCGCTACCGGGGGCGATGTTCGTGAACACCGTGGCCTCGGGTTCGAGAGTCGCCGTCTCGGCGGTGGACAACTCCGCGGTACGGGACAGCAGCCAGCGGCCCAGCGCGTCGAATCGCGGCCGGTACGCGGCGGTCGGGCGGCCCCCGAGGATCGCACCCAGACCCATGTCGAGGTTGGGTGCGTCCCATACCAACAGCACCCGCTTGTGCTGTCGGACGTCGTGGCCGTTGCCGTCGAGGGAATCGCGAGCCAGGTCAGTGCCCTGTGTGTCTTCGCTGAGACTCATTACTTGATCTTCCCCCAGATGAGGTCCGTGATGGTGCTTCCGACCTGGTGTGCCTTGTCTTCGAACTTCGTCACGGGCCGCTCATGTGTTATCGGCGACTCCCAGTCGAGTTCGGTGAGCAGCGGTTCGGCATCCCCGGCCTCGCGGATGGCCTCGGCGTACTCGGCGTGGTCGGTTGCGACGTGCAGCACACCACCGGGCTTCAACCGGCTGGCGATCAGCGCGAACGTCGGAGCCTGCAGCAGGCGGCGCTTGTGGTGGCGGGCCTTGGGCCACGGATCGGGGAAGAAGACGCGGACGCCCGTCAGCGATTCCGGGGCCACCATGTGCTCGAGGACCTCGACGGCGTCGCCCCGCAGCACGCGGACGTTCGGTATTTGCTCCCGCTCCACGAGTTGGAGCAGCTGCGCCAAACCAGGTCGATAGACCTCGACGGCGATGAGGTTGACGTGCGGCTCAGCCTTGGCCATCGCGGCCGTCGCGGTGCCCGTGCCGGAGCCGATCTCGATGATCAGGGGAGCCTCACGGCCGAACCATGAAGCCGTGTCGAGCAGGTCGTCGCCCACGTCCCGGCCGATCTTCGGCCACATCCGGTCCCACGCACTCTGCTGCGGTCCGGTCAGTGAACCGCGGCGGGAACGGAAACTGGTCACCCGTGGGTAGAGACGTGAACCCCTGCCGGCGCCGGCATGCTCGTCGGCCGCCGCGTCGGAAGGCGAGCGGTCGTCGCGTGAGGTCTCGGGTGCGTCCTGATCGGCTTGGTTCACCGGACCATTGTCACGTATGTGCACCGGTGCGGGCCGTTTCGGTTGACAGACAAGGCGGTCCTTTCGGGCGGGTGAGATCATTCCTATCTCGAGGTTCTCGGTGTTCGTGCTGGTAGTAGCTGTTCTTGATCCCCCGTTCGCCGCACTGAGAGAATCGGCGCCGCGGTCACGGGGGAGGGGGAGAACACAGTGGAGAGCGGATGTGAGCTGCTCGACCGAATCGCAGCCGATATCGGCGGCACAGCCCTGCAGGTCTCGGTTCAGTTGAGTGAACCGATCCGGATCCAGGTCGTCGGGCGTGCAGGTGTCGGGCGCAGCGCCGTGGCCGATGTACTCCTGCGCGCGGGGTTCGGGACCGTAACCGAGTCGTCTGCGGTGGATGCTCCCGGCCTCGCCGATCCAGATCTCGACGGGGACGTGGTCGTTTATGTGCTGTCCGGGGCGCCGCGTACCCCCGATGTGGAGGCGCTGCAGCGGGCGCCGCATGGGACCACGGTGGCGCTCGTGAACAAGGCGGACCTACAGCCCGAGTGGGCGTCGGCGATGCGGGTCGCCGCCGAAACCGAGGCCGAAACCGGAGTGCGGGCGCTGCCGATCGTCGGTGCCCAATCGCGGCCCGAAGCCCCGGACGGTCAAGACGACGTGATCGCGGCAGTGGCTGCCGCCGAACGGGTAGCGAGGGCGCGCCGCTGTCGGGCGGCGCTGGCGACTTTGGCCGAGGCCGCGGCGCGGGGGCCGGACAGGGATGTCCTCGAAGGCTATCTGCGCAGTGACGAGGCGGTCCGGCTGGCTTCCCAGGCGGTGGATGCGTTCGGTGACGGCGCCGCCGATCGGCGCCGACTTGCCCTCCTGCGTCGGCGTTGGCGGGTGCGCACATCTACGGACGTGCGGTGACGCCCCACCTGTCGGGGTTTCCACCCGACGCTCAGCGGATCGTCGAACGGTGGGATCCTCGAGGCCTGCACGATTGGCGGAACCAGGACTGGGTCGGACGGGCCGTCCACGTCGTGGCGGTGCGGGGCATCGACCCGGGGCCGGTGCTCGATGCGCTGGCCCCGCACGAGCCGGTGACCGCCGTGCCCGGATGCGCGGCCGTCGTGGTCATGGCCCTCGACGCGGCCTCGGTTCTCGGACGCGACGAGCTGTCCGCTCTCGACGCGGCCGCCGCGGACGTCGAGCGGGTGGTCTTCGTGCTCACCGGCGCGGGTGCCGCGGGCCGGGACACGGTGCGGGAACGAAACGAGGCGCTGCTCCGGGCACACGCGGCGCGCTTCGCCGACGTTTGCGTGCTGACCACGACCGACGCCTTGCCCTCCGCGGTAGAGGAGGTGCTTGCCGCCGATCCCGAGGCGACCGCCCGCCGCAATGCGCGTCGCGCGGCGCACTCGCTCGTCGAGAGGACGCGCCACCGGATCACCGAGACCGCCCAGGTGATGCGCGACGGCAGCGAAGTTGCGGCTGCGGAGTTGCGGACCCGCAAGGGGCGTCTTGCGCTCGAGCGTGACGGCGGCCGCGCCGAACGGCTCGCCCGGTTGCGCGGCGACGTCCAACAGGTACGCGTCGAACTCCTGCACGAGGCCGCCAACCGGGCCCGTTCGGTGTCCGCTGCCGCCCGGTCCGAGATCGACCGCGCCGGACGCGGAGACCTGCCGGCGTTTCCCGAACGGATGGGCGACCTCGCGAAGCAGACGACGACCGAACTCGACGAGATCGTTGCCCGGCAACTCGAGGAACTCGTCGACCGAGCAGGAGTGCACGGCCTGCCTCCAGCCGCTTCCGCGGCACCTGAGGATGGACCTGCCGGTCCGCAGCCGCGGCACCGCGGCGTCGAGGACCGGCTCATGGTGGTCGTCGGGGCGTCGGCCGGAGCGGGTATCGGTCGGCTCGCGATCTCCCCGATCTCGATGATGCCCGCGCTCGACATCGCCACCATCCCGATCACCCTCGCGCTCGGCGGGGCGGCTGCGTGGTGGATCGCGCGGACACGGCGGCTGGTCGCCGAGCGTGCCCACGTGCGGCAGTGGGCGTCGGACACGGCGGGACACCTGAGATCGCAGCTCGAGCAGCGCGTGCACCGACGGATCCTCGAGATCGAGGCGCAGGTCAGTGACCAGATACTCGCAGACAGCCGTACCGCGGCCCTAGCCGTCGACGAGGAGTTGGCCCGCATCGACGCCGAGGCCCGACTGTTGGCGGCGGAGCGGAAAGGCCGGATCGCGTCGTGCGAGCGGGACCGCGCCGTGCTGGCGAAGGTGCTCGATGCGCTCGGGACCTCGAGGGAACCGGACGTTGCCGCCTCGCGTCCAACCCCGTGACAGGTCAATTCGGTGACGGCGGGTTGGGGACGACGGGTTGGGCCCGGTGACCGCAGTTGGGCACGGTGGTCGAACAGCAGTTGCCCGGAATCGAGCGGGAGGAATGATGATCACCACGGACGAGTTGGCGGCCGATGGGCCGGAGATCGACCCCGACGACTTCGGGACCGAGTCGGGCGCCGTCGACCTGGACAGTTTCGACCTGACCAGTGCGGTGTACGACGTCGACGGTGACGGCATCCTCGACACACAGACCTACGAGTTGGACGACGCGATGATCGTCGCGACCGACACCGATGGGGACGGCGACGCCGACCACCTGACGATTGTCGATTCCGGCGGCGAGTACTCGGCCTGGGAGTTCCACCGCGATGCCGCCGGTCGGGAGCGGTGGGAGCAGATCGACGAAGGTGGCCTGGACCGGGAGCAGCCCGGCGAAGACGGTCGCGACCCGGTCGTTCCGTCGTCTGAATCGTTCCTGTGACCTAACCGACGACACCCGGTTCCCCCAAGATCTTCTCTCGGCGTTAACCTCTATAACTAGGACACCCGGCACCCGTGTCCTTCGTTTGTTGCCCTCGATGCCGAGGCGGGTGACAGACGGAGTGGGCGGGTTGCACCCCGCCGAGAGGGGGAAATCGGATCTGCCTCGTCTCAGCCCCGCCCCGAGCGGGGCTGATGTGGTACTTCCGGTTCCCGGCCCCACCCCAGGAGAGTTTGATGACCTCAGCGACCATCCCCGGTCTGAACGGAACTGACGGCAATCCCCCCACTGAGCACTCCGAGTTGCTCGCCTGGGTTCGTGAGGTTGCCGAGCTGACCCAGCCTGACCGGGTCGTCTTCGCGGACGGCTCCGACGAGGAGTGGGAACGCCTGACCGATCAGCTCGTCGAGGCCGGCACGTTCACCCGACTCAACGAGGACAAGAAGCCGAACTCGTTCCTCGGTAACTCCGATCCGTCCGACGTCGCCCGAGTCGAGTCCCGCACCTTCATCTGCTCTCGCGAGCAGGTCGATGCCGGACCGACCAACAACTGGATGGACCCGACCGAGATGCGGGCCATCATGACGGACCTGTACCGCGGCAGCATGCGCGGTCGGACCATGTACGTGGTGCCGTTCTGCATGGGTCCGCTCGGTGCCGATGATCCGAAGCTGGGTGTCGAGATCACCGACTCCGAGTACGTCGTCGTGTCGATGCGCATCATGACCCGCATGGGCAAGGCCGCCCTCGAGAAGATGGGCACCGATCGCCCGTTCGTGAAGGCCCTGCACTCGGTGGGTGCGCCGCTCGAGCCGGGCGAGAAGGACGTGCCGTGGCCCTGCAACGACACGAAGTACATCACCCACTTCCCGGAGGACCGCGAGATCTGGAGCTACGGCTCCGGCTACGGCGGCAACGCCCTGCTCGGCAAGAAGTGCTACTCGCTGCGCATCGCGTCGGCGATGGCCCACGACGAGGGCTGGCTGGCCGAGCACATGCTGATCCTCAAGCTCATCTCGCCGGAGAACAAGAACTACTACGTCGTGGCCGCCTTCCCGTCGGCGTGCGGCAAGACCAACCTCGCGATGATCCAGCCGACCATCCCGGGCTGGCGCGCCGAGACCCTCGGTGACGACATCGCATGGATGCGTTTCGGCGAGGACGGCCGCCTGTACGCGGTCAACCCCGAGTTCGGTTTCTTCGGTGTGGCGCCGGGCACCAACCACGGCTCCAACCCCAACGCGATGAAGACCGTCGATGCCGGCAACACGCTGTACACCAACGTGGCGCTCACCGACGACGGCGACGTGTGGTGGGAGGGCCTGGAGGGGAAGCCCGAGCACCTGATCGATTGGAAGGGCAACGACTGGACCCCCGAGTCCGGCACCAACGCCGCCCACCCGAACTCGCGCTACTGCACCCCGATGTCGCAGTGCCCGATCCTGGCCCCCGAATGGGACGACCCGCAGGGCGTGCCGATCTCGGCGATCCTGTTCGGCGGACGTCGCAAGACCACCGTTCCGCTGGTCAGCGAGTCCTTCGACTGGCAGCACGGCACCTTCCTCGGCGCGACGCTGTCGTCCGAGCAGACCGCCGCCGCCGAGGGCAAGGTCGGCTCGGTCCGGCGCGACCCGATGGCGATGCTGCCGTTCCTCGGTTACAACGCCGGTGACTACCTGAACCACTGGCTCGACCTGGGCAAGAACGCCGACTCGGAGAAGCTGCCGAAGATCTTCTACGTGAACTGGTTCCGCCGGGGCGAGGACGGCCGCTTCCTGTGGCCCGGCTTCGGTGAGAACTCTCGGGTGCTCGAGTGGATCATCAACCGCATCGAGCACAAGGCCGACGCCACCAGCACCCCGATCGGCTTCGTCCCGTCCGCCTCCGATCTCACCCTCGACGGCCTCGATGTCGAACTGGCCGACGTCGACGAGGCCCTCGCGGTCAACGTCGACGAGTGGAAGGCCGAGATCCCGCTCATCGAGGAGTGGCTCGAGTTCCTCGGCGACAAGGTGCCTGCGGGCGTCCGTGACGAGCTCGAGGCGCTCAAGCAGCGACTGGGCTGATCCCCGCCCCGTGAGTGACCGAATGTCACATCGGTTCAGGACCTACTGAACCGATGTGACATTCGTCGTCTCAGGGACGGTTGTGGAATGTTCCACCCACCGATTTCGCTTACATGCGTATACGTTCGTACGTCCGCGGACCCGATTCCGTGCCGTTCACGACAGAATGGTGCAATAGCACCGACTTGAAATCGACCCGGCTGCCCGGCGTGGCCACGAGGAGGATCCGGCATGGGGATCTACAACAACGTGACCGAACTGGTCGGACGCACCCCGCTGGTGCGCCTGAACAGTCTCACCGAGGGCCTCGGTGCCCAGGTTGTGGCGAAGCTCGAGTTCTACAACCCGGCCAACAGCGTCAAGGACCGCATCGGTGTCGCGATCATCGACGCCGCCGAGCAGGCCGGTGAGCTGAAGCCGGGCGGCACCATCGTCGAGGGCACCTCGGGCAACACCGGTATCGCGCTCGCGATGGTCGGCGCGGCCCGCGGCTACAAGGTCATCCTCACGATGCCCGAGACGATGTCCACCGAGCGCCGTGTCATGCTGCGCGCCTTCGGTGCCGAGATCGTCCTGACGCCGGGTGCCGAGGGCATGGCCGGTGCCGTGAAGAAGGCCGATGAGATCGTCGCGCAGACCGACAACGCGGTACTGGCACGGCAGTTCGCGAACGCCGCGAACCCGGAGATTCACGCCCGCACCACCGGCGAGGAGATCTGGGCGGACACCGACGGTGACATCGACATCTTCGTCGCCGGTATCGGTACCGGAGGCACGCTGACCGGCGCCGGGCGCACGTTGCGCAAGTACAAGCCGGAGGTGACGATCGTCGGCGTCGAGCCGGCCGATTCGCCGATCCTCACCGGCGGTGAGCCCGGACCGCACAAGATCCAGGGCATCGGCGCGAACTTCGTGCCCGAGGTCCTCGACCGCGAGATCTACGACGAAATCATCGACGTCGAGTTCGACGACGCGGTCCGCGTGGCCCGCAGTCTGGGCACCGACGAGGGCATCCTCGGTGGCATCTCCGCCGGAGCGAACGTCTGGGCGGCGCTGGAACTGGCCAAGCGCCCGGAGAATGCGGGCAAGCAGATCGTCGTGGTGGTGCCGGACTTCGGCGAGCGCTACATCTCCACCCCGCTCTTCGAGCACATCCGAGGCTGAGCGTTGTGAGCGTCCTGCGCACGATCAGGGAGGATCTCCAGGCAGCACGGGGACATGATCCGGCCGCGCGGGGCGACGTCGAGAACGCCGTCGTGTACTCGGGCCTGCACGCCATCTGGTCGCATCGGATCGCGCATCGCATGTGGGCCAAGCCCGCGCTGCGCGGTCCGGCCCGGGTACTGGCGCAGTTCACTCGATTCCTCACCGGCATCGAGATTCACCCTGGTGCCACGATCGGACGACGGTTCTTCATCGACCACGGTATGGGCGTCGTGATCGGGGAGACCACCGAGATCGGCGACGACGTGATGATCTACCACGGCGTCACGCTCGGTGGCCGCGCGAACGCGAAGACCAAGCGGCACCCGACGATCGGCGACCGCGTCACGATCGGCGCCGGCGCCAAGCTCCTCGGACCGCTGGTGATCGGTGCCGACAGCGCGATCGGCGCCAACGCCGTCGTCACCCGCGACGTACCCGTCGACCACATCGCGACCGGAATTCCGGCATCGGTGCGGCCGCGCAAGCAGCACGAGGATCTTGTCGATCCGACGTCGTATATCGACCCGGCGATCTATATCTGAGCTGCGTTGGGCCGCACGGTCAATCGCGGCGGATGCACACTGACCGGCGCACATGGTGCGATGCTCTAGCGATGGAACAGGATCCCGAACCCCGGGCCGCTCACCTCTCCCACATGGAGATCGCCGGCCAGATCATGATCGGCATTATCGCCGGCCCATTGTTCATCGTCGGCTTCTATCAAATAGCGGGCCGGCTTTGGGAGACTCTCGGGGGATGGGGCGGCCCGCTTTACTCCGGCACCGGGGTGGTTGTTGCCGGAAGCCTAGTGGGGATTGCGCACGGGCGGTACCCCCGCTTCAGGGCCTTGGCGTGGACGGCAGGCGTTGCTGCCTTCGCCTTCTACGCGTGGTTCCAGGCCGTCGTGGTTGCGTCCTTGCCGGGCCCAGACTTCTAGGCGAGGGCGAGGCGCCGCTGCGGTAGGTCCGCGGCGACGCCTCATCCATCTGCCTTCTCGGCAAACCTCTTTACGTATCAGGTGTTTGAGGACGAGTCGCCGCCGTCCTTCGCGCGCTAGTGGCGAGTTGGCTCAGTTCATGCGCCACCCATGACAAGGATGAAGTAGGCGGTGGAGGCGCCCGCGAGAAGCAAGTAAAGGCCCGGGAAGGCGACGTTGTAGACCCGGGCTCTGATGCAGACGGCGACGGCTCCGACGAAATACACCGTCAAACCAATACCGGCCGCGACCCCGACCCACGGCAGTGCAAGGAGCCCGACGACGAGTCCGATCGCGCCGACGAGCTTCGCCGTACCGAGATGCGGCAAAGCGGCGACCGGGACCCCCACGTCGGCGGAGTTCTTCAGCACGAAGTCGGCCTCGAGGTAGTCGGCGACCGCGATGAAGGCGTTCGCGACGATGCACAGCAGCGTGGCGATGAACAGTGCGCCGATCATGCCGAGTACCTGCCGACAATGGTGTGCGGCCTCGGAGTCACGTCGTCGTCGGTCCAGCTGGGCAGGTGGCTGCGGTACTCGAGGGCCGCGGGTATCGACAACAGTGGGTTGTCGGCGCCATCGGGTAGTTCGAGAATCAAGGTGAACACCGGTTCGTCGGCTTCCCGCAACGCCAGGTACCGCATTGCGGGGGGAGCGGTCTCATGAACCGCCGTGAAGATGGCCTCGATCTGCTGTGTGACCTCGGGGATTTGCTCCGGTGCGGTGCGGAACCGGACTATCTGTAGGCTCATGTCTGGGTTTCTCCTTGGTGCGATCAGTTGGGTCGAGAGATGGTGCTCTCGTCCGTCCCGACGTCTCGCGCCCCGGAAAGGTGACACCTGGTGGTATCGGTTGCGGATTTCGAAGCGGCGCGGCCGCAGTTGACCGCGGTCGCGTTTCGGTTGCTCGGCTCGATACCGGACGCCGAAGACGCCGTGCAGACGACGTGGCTGCGGGCGGACGCTGCTGACTCCAGCGAGGTCCGGAACAGTCCGGCATGGTTGACGACGGTGGTCACCAGGGTCTGTCTCGACCACTTGCGGGCGCGAGGCCGGCGCCGCGAGGAGCCGTTGCTTTCCGACATGATCCCCGCGGAGGCCGTGGCTGCGGACGAACAGTACCTGCAACGTGAGAACGTCTCTCGCGCACTGATGGTGCTCCTCGACCGCCTGACACCCACACAACGTGTCGCCTACGTCCTCCACGACCTCTTCGGCGTCCCGTTCAGGGAGATCGCGGACACGCTCGACACCACCGCCGCCAATGCCAAGAAGCACGCAAGTCGAGCACGACAGCGAGTGGGCCAGCCCGGCCCGAACGTCCCCGGCCCGAACGTCCCCGGCCCGAATGTCTCAGACGTCCCGGCCGACAGTGCCGTAGTGAACGCGTTCCTCATGGCCGCCGCCGGCGGCGACATCAACCAGATGATCGCCCTCATGACCGACGACTGCACACGAACAGTCGATCCGGCGCTCGTGCCTCCCGGCACCGCAACCACCGTCACCGGTGCGCAGGCGATTGCCGAGGAGACGACACTGTTCGCCGATCGCATCCTCGCGAGCACTCCGATGCTCGTCAACGGCCTCCCCGCGCACGTCATCGCGCCCGGGGGTCACCTGCTCGCGATCATCGACATCCAAACCCGGAACGGCCGAATCGACCACATCACCATCACCCGGGCGCCCGAGTCCAGCTTGTTCGCGATGGACTCGTCGCCGACGAACTGACCCGCCGGCCCAACGTCCGCAGTCGCCCGTACCGGGAAACACGTCAGGCGCGGCCCCGCAACGAGCGGGGCCGCGCCTGAGGAAGATCCGTGAAGCCTAGCCGGTGTAGCCGGGCGGCATCAGGACGGACTTGGTCTCGCAGTACTCCTCGAGTCCCTCGGGGCCGAACTCACGACCGATGCCGGACTTCTTGTAGCCGCCGAACGGAGAAGTCGGATCGACTGCGTACCAGTTGATCGCGTAGGTGCCGGTGCGAATCTTCTTGGCGATCTCGATGCCCTTGTCGATGTCGGTGGTGAACACCGAACCGGCCAGGCCGTAGTCCGAGTCGTTGGCGATCTTGATCGCGTCGTCGACGGTGTCGTAGGGGATCACCGACAGGACCGGGCCGAAGATCTCCTCGCGGGCGATCGTCATCGAGTTGTCGACGTCGGCGAAGATGGTCGGCTCGACGAACCAGCCCTTCTCCAAGCCGGCCGGGATTCCGCCGCCGACGACGAGGCGGGCGCCCTCTTCCTTGCCCTTCTCGATGTAGCCGAGGACCTTGTCGCGCTGCTTCTCGGTGATGATCGGGCCGAGCTGCGCGGCCGGGTCGTCGGGCATGCCCATCGGCATGAAACCGGAGAACTGCACCATGGCGTCGATGATCTCGTCGTAGCGCGAGCGCGGCGCGAGAATCCGGGTCTGGCCGACGCAAGCCTGACCGGAGTTCATCAGGCCGGACATCATCAGCATCGGCATGGTGGACTGAACGTCCATGTCCTCGAGGAGGATTGCGGCGGACTTGCCGCCGAGCTCGAGTGAGCAACTCTTGAGCTGGTCGGCGGCGATGGCACCGATCTTGCGTCCGACGGCGGTGCTACCGGTGAAGGTGACCTTGTCGACGTCGGGGTGCGAGACGAGGTATTCGCCGGTCTCGGCGCCGCCCGGCACGATCGACAGCACGCCCTCGGGAACGCCTGCCTCGGTGAAGATCTCGGCGACCATGTTCGCGTTGAGCGGTGTCTCCGGCGCCGGCTTGAGCACGACGGTGCAGCCGGCCAGCAGAGCCGGGGCAAGTTTGTTGATCGCGAGGAACAGCGGGACGTTCCAGGCGATGACGGCGCCGACGACGCCGACCGGCTCCCGGTAGACGCGGGTCTGGCCGAACGGGCCCGTCCGGACGTCCTCCCACGAGAAGTCGTTGGCGAGGCCCGCGTAGTAGTTGAGCGTCGCGAGCGTCGGGATCTTCTGCATCATCTCCACGCCCGACGGCGGCGCGCCCATCTCGTTGGAGATGGTGGAGACGAGTTCGGCGGCCCGCTCCTCGATGAGCTTGGCGGCCTTGGCGAGGATCTCGCCGCGTTGCGCGGGTGTGGTCTCGGCCCACGTGCCGGACTCGAGCGCCGCACGCGCGGACGCGACGGCGGCGTCGATATCGGCCGGTGCCGCGACGGGAACACTTCCGACACGCTCCTCGGTCGCGGGGGAGAACACCTCCAGCCTCTGGTCAGTGGCCGGCGCGACCCATCGTCCGCCGATGAAGAGTTTGTCGTAGTCGGTCATTAGATCATCCTTGGTCTCGTGGAGTGCCGCAGATCACAGACTAGAACACGTTACAACGAGTTGTCAGGGGGTGCGGCACGAGCCATCAGTCAGGTTGTCGATCGCGAGCAGGCCGGCGCCGGTGAGGGTGCCGAGAACGCCGAGTTCGGCAGGGGCGAGCCGCAACTCACGCAGGAACGACAGCCGCGCGTGAGCGGTCGCGGTCGCGGTCATCGGGTCCCACAGCACGGGTCCCGCCTGGGCGAAGCCGCCGCCGACGACGATGAGGTCGACGTCGAGCAGCGCCGCGGCGGACGCGAAGGCCTCGCCGAGAGCGGTCGCGGCCCGCTCGAGGGCGGCGACCGCCGTCGGTTCGCCGAGTTCGGCGTCGACGGCCAGGTCGGCGCCGGTCGCGCCGACCCACCCGTTCGCGCGGGCCCAGCGCAGTGCCGCCGACCCGCTCGCGATGGTCTCGAGGCAGCCGACGGCTCCGCATCCGCAGAGCTCCTTGCCGCCCGACACCGCCATGTGGCCGATGTGACCAGCGTTTCCGGTTCGCCCGCCGTCGATCCGGCCGCCGCGGATCAGCCCGCCGCCGACTCCCGTCGACACCACGACGCCCAGCAGATCTGCGGTGCCCCGGCCCGCACCGCGGCGGTGCTCGCCGAGCGCGGCCGCGGCGCCGTCGAGAGCCAGGGCGACCGTCGCCGACGGGAACAGGCTCCGGACGGCGTCCACCAAGGGGAAACCATCGCGCCACTCCGCGACGTTGACCGGTGCAACCGTGCCGGCACCGGTGTCGACCGGGCCCGCGGATGCGATGCCGACAGAGGTGACCGTGGCGTCGCCGGCGATCTTGCGCAGCAGCGAGGCGCACGCATCCCACACCCGGGACTTGGGTGTCGGGACGGTCACCGGGTGTTCGAGCGAGCCGCCGGACACCACCCGAGCCGCTGCCATCTTGGTGCCGCCGACGTCGAGTGCGAGTGCGGTCATGCCTTCGAGGCTAGTTACCCGCGCGATGTCGGGTGGCCGAGATTCGATCTCAGTGCCTGCGAAACAGCGTCACTGCCTGCGAACAGCCCCAGTACATGCGGACAACCTCAGCGCTTGCGGACAACCAGGACCAGGTTGCTCACCAACACCTCGCGCAGAACGGGGACTTTCACCATCCACCAGGCCCAGCGCGGGTGGTAGCGCGGGAAGGCGGCGAGGACATCACCACCGGTCTGGGCTTTCGCCCACTCGAGCCCGTCCTTCGCGCCGATGTCGAACAGCGAGACACCGAACCGGTTCTTGGGCTCCTTGCCTTGCTTGCGCTTGTAGCGGCGGGCCGCGTATTCGCCGCCCAGGTAGTGCCACGGTCCGGTCTCGTGCCCGCCGAACGGACCCCACCAGAGCGTGTACGACAGCACCATCAGACCGCCGGGGCGCGTCACCCGGAGCATCTCCTCGGCCATCACCCACGGCTGGGCGACGTGTTCGGCGACGTTCGACGAAAAGCACACGTCCACCGAACCGGTGCGGATCGGCAGGGCCAACCCGGAGCCGCGGATCGAGTCGCCGACGGTGAGACCGGCCGCGTGCATCTCCGACGGGTCCGGTTCGACGGGGATGTACCTGGCGCCGGCCTTCCCGAAGGCGTCGGCGAAGTAGCCGGGGCCGCCGCCGACGTCGAGAACTTTCGTGCCTGTCAGATCCGCGTCGGTGAGTCCGCGGTGGAGGTCACCGATCAGTTCGACCGAGTCCCGCGCGAGTGCGCCGTAGAACACGTCGGGGTCGGACTGTTCGTACCGGAAGTCGCTGAGCAGTCCCACCGACCGCTTCAGGGTTGCGCGGCGGGCGAAGAAGCGGGTCACACGGGGTGCGCGGGCGGCGGTCACGGGAGGAACCTTAGCGATCGGACGTATCGTGGCCCCCCGCTCACCGGGTTTCGCTGCAGACGGTAGAGTGCGCCGGTCCAGCGGATAAGGTGTGTCGCAGGTGACCGTCTAGCCAAGCCGAACAGGGGGCAACCACGTGCGAGAGGTTCTCCTGCTTTGCTGGCGCGACACCGGGCATCCCCAGGGTGGCGGCAGTGAGCGGTACCTCGAGGAGGTCGGGGCCGGGCTCGCGCGCCGCGGCATCAAGGTGACCCTGCGCACCGCCGGCTATCCAGGCGCCCCGCGTGAGGAGATCGTCGACGGCGTTCGGATCAGCCGCGGCGGCGGTCGGCTGACGGTGTATCCGCGGGCCCTGGGTGCGATCGTCGCCGGGCGTCTCGGTTTCGGTCCGCTCGCCGGTCTGCGCCCCGACGCCGTCATCGACACTCAGAACGGCATCCCGTTCTTCTCACGCGCCGTCGCCGGTGCTCCGGTTACGGTGCTCGTCCACCACTGCCACCGCGAGCAGTGGCCTGTCGCCGGTCGACTGATGGGACGGGTCGGCTGGTGGATCGAGTCCTGGCTCTCCCCGCGTGTACACCGCGACAGCCAGTACCTGACGGTGTCGCTGCCGTCGGCCGACGAACTCACCGATCTGGGCGTCGAGCGTGACCGTATTGCCGTAGTACGCAACGGTGCCGATGCGATGCCGACCGCGGTCGAGCCCGGCGGCGGCCACACCCGCACCGCCGAGCCGCGCGTGTGCGTGCTGTCGCGGCTGGTACCGCACAAGCAGATCGAGGACGCCCTCGCCGCCGTCGCGCAGCTGCGACGGACCATCCCGGCTCTGCATCTCGACGTCATCGGCGACGGCTGGTGGGAGCACAACCTGCGTGAGCGTGCCGTCGAACTCGGCATTGCCGACGCGGTGACCTTCCACGGCCACGTCTCGGAGGAACGCAAGCACGAACTGCTCGCGCAGTCGTGGGTGCATGTGATGCCGTCCCGGAAGGAAGGGTGGGGCCTCGCGGTGATCGAGGCGGCGCAGCACGGCGTCCCGACCGTCGGCTACCGCAGCTCCAAGGGGCTCACCGACTCGATCATCGACGGAGTCACCGGCCTGCTCGTCGGTGGCCACTCTGACGAACCCGGGTCCGATGCCCGCGCGGTTCCGGCGCTGACGACCGCCGTCGAATCCCTGCTGCTCGACGCTGAGTTGCGTGCCGACCTCGGCGACAAGGCCCGGCTGCGGGCACGGGAGTTCTCGTGGGAGCAGACCGCTGCCGGTGTGCACACGGTGCTCGCGGCGTCAGCTACGGGACGGCACGTGTCGGGTCTCATCGCGGGTGCCGAAGCCGGGACGGTTGCGTCGGCGGGACCGCAGGCGGGACCCCAGGGCGCCTAGCGCGCCCCCCACCAGCAGCGTCGCCCACACCAGATGCGCCGCGACGGCGGGTGAGCGATCTTCCGGCGGTGCCGCGACCGCCCCCGGAACCCGGTACAGCGCCAGCTCGTCGTCCGACCACACCGGTTCGAGCCGGTCCAGGGTGCGTTGCGAGTCACCCAGCGGACCCGGAGTGGTGCGCTCGACGAGTACCCACCCCACCTGTTCGCCGACGAGTTCGTCCGGCGCGGCCCCCGACAGCAACAGCTCCTCGACGCGTGCGGCCCGCGCTCCCTCGCCCTCGACGGTCGACGCCCGCCCGACCACGAGTTGCCCTGTCTGCAGCACGTCCACCGGTAGCATCCGCGGTGCCGGGTCGAGAACGGGCGCATCGCCGCTGTAAGGGAACATGCGGAACATCCCGGTCGGTAGGACAGCGACGTCGCCGCGTTCCGGCGACGCCTCCAGCCGCTCGACGACCTGCTGCCACGACGCGGGGTACTGCACGGGCTTCAACGCCCCTCCGACGCCCCACCCGAGGTCGGGCAGCGCCAGGACGACGGCCACAACGGCGGCGACCGGGACCGCGGCGGGCACCGAGACCCGCGCGCTCAGCGACCGCACCCCGGCGGCCGCGGCCAGCACGTACAGCGGCGCAGCGAGCGCCACCCACTTCTGGGTGTCGCGCAGCAGCCCGGCGCCTGGCACGTGCACGACGGCCCACTCGCCGACCGCCAGACCCCAGCCGGTGGCGGCCAGCGCGGGCAACAGCACCGCCGCCAGCGCCAGCACCGCGAGCGCGACGACCACCGGATTGCGTCTGCGCCGCCACAGCGCGGGCAGCCCGCACGCGATCACCGCGAGCAGCAGGATGGTTCCTCCCAGCGCCCACAGTGACGTCCGCGACGTCGGCACGGCGTCGCCGTTCCAGATCCCACCCAGCCCCGCGAGGCTGCCGATCGTGGCGAGGCCGGGCTCTGCACGGGAGGCGAATGCCGCGACACCTGCCGGGTCGGACGTCGCCCCGCCGCCGGACACGGCCGTTGCCACCAGCCAGGGCGCCGACGCCGCCACGACGACCAGCACCGTCCACAGCAGGCGGGGCGCCCTCGCGCTGCGCCCGCCGGGGGCTCCCAGCACGGCTAGCGCGACGACGGCCGCAAGGATCGCGCCGGTCGGGGTCAGGCCGGCGGCTGCGAGGCTCAGCGTCAGCACCCACCAGCCGCCACGGCGTCCGCGCCGGATCCAGACCGCCGCGCACACGATCCACGGCAGCGCTGCGTAGCCCGTGAGCAGGCTCCAGTGCCCCTGCAGCAGGCGTTCGCCCACGTACGGGTTCCACAGCATCACCGTCGACGCCACCAGTTGCGGCCCCAGCCCAGCACCGGGCAGCAGGACCGTCACCAGGCGGGCGGCGCCCCAGCCGGCCAGCCACAGCGCCGCGAACAGGATCGTCTTGACCACGACGCCGCCGTCGATGACGGAACTGAGCACCGCGACCAGCCAGTCCTGCGGGACGGCGCGGGCTGCGGCGTCGGTGAGGCCCAGTGCCGAGTCGGTGAGATACGACCGCGGGGTGCTCACCGCGTCGCGGAGCAGCAGGTAGCCGGGGCCCAGCAGCGGGCCCAAGATCAGCACGGCCAGGGCCGCGCTGTACAGGATCGGCACCGCCCGGGTGGGTGTTGTGCGCCGTGCCGTCATGACGCGCACTGTACTGGTGCGATCATGGGCGAATGCCACGCCAATCCCTGTCCGGCTCGACCGTCGTCGCCGGGATGACGATGGTGACGATCGGGTCGATGACGGCGAACATCGCCGCCTACCTGCTTGCGCTCGCCGGGCTGCGCTGGCTCGGCCCCGCCGGGTACGGGGAGTTCGCGAGCCTGCTCGCTGCGCAACTGGTCCTCGCGGTGCCGGCGCTGGGGTTGCAGACCGTCGTGGCCCGCGAAGTGGTGCACGGTAAGCCCGAGGCGGCTTTGCGGGCGCTCGGTTACCGCAGCGCAGCGATCGTCGGCGCCGTCGCGGTCGCGCTGGTGCCGTTGATGTCGTGGGCGCTCGACACGAGCCTCGGTGCGACGTCGGCGGCTCTCGTTGCGGCGCCGCTACTGGTGCTGCTCGCCACCGAACAGGGGCTGCTGCAGGGCACCGGCCGGTTCGCGGAACTGAGCGTCGTGCTGGCCGGTGCCGGGGTCGCGAGGGTGGCTCCGGCGGTCGCGGTAATGGCGGTCGGCGGTGGTCCGGGGCCGACGCTGCTCGCCGGAGCGGTCGGTACCGGGGTGATGGCGTTCGCGGCCCGTCTGATCGTGGCGCGCGTGTCCGGCGAGCGTGAACAGGGTGGCGGGGCCGTGATCGGCGTCGCGACGGTGCTGCGGGCGTCGCAGGTGCAGCTGGCGCTGATCGCGCTCTCGTCGATGGACCTCGTGATCGCCCGTGCGGTGCTCGACTCCCACGACGCCGGCCTGTATGCGGCCGGGGCCGTTGTGACCAAGGCCGCGTTCTGGCTGCCGCAGGCGATCGGGGTGGTGCTCTACCCGAAGATGGCGAACCCCAAGCAGTCCGCGTCGGCGGTCCGATCGGCGGTCGGGGTCCTGGTCGCGCTCGGTGCCGTCGTAGTCGTCGGCGCCGTCGTGGCCGCCCCGCTCGCGCCGATCCTGTTCGGCGAGGACTACGCGCCGGTGCAAGGCATCCTGTGGATGTTCGCGTGGAACGGGGCGGCGCTCGCGGTGCTGCAGGGTGTGCTGCTGTCGGCGATCGCGGGGGAGCGCACCCATCTCGCGATCGTCGCGTGGGTGGGCCTCGCGGTCGAGGCGGCGCTGATGTTCACCGTCGCCGACACGGTCCGCCAGTTCGTCGCGGTCGCGATGTGCGTGGCGACGGTGACGGCCGCTACGGTGGCGGTGCTGGTGCTGCGCAGCGCTCGGTCCGCCGGCGTCCCGACACGCTAGGCCGCCGCCACCGGCCGGGCCGGCCACACCACGAACATCGCGAAGATGGCCGCTGATCAGGACAAACGGCGCGAGGAACACCGTCTCCCGGCGAAACGAGAGGTGTGTTCGGATTCAGGACCACGCCTGGTGGATCGTTGAGAGCCGGAACTTGACGGGATCAACCCATGTGGCTGAACGTAGATAGATGACCGGTGAACGCAATGTTCGCGCGAGGTACACGATCGAGGCGATCGGTACGTTCTTCCTGGTGCTCACCGTCGGAGCCGCTGTAGGCAGCGGCAGCCCGTTCGCCCCGTTGGCGATCGGGGCGACCCTGATGGTGATGATCTACGCCGGCGGGCATATCTCCGGTGGACACTTCAACCCGGCGGTGACCTTGGCCGTGCTGCTACGGCACCGGATCGGACTTCGTGACGCCGTCGGGTACTGGATCGCCCAGCTAGTGGCCGGGCTCCTCGCAGCTGTAGTGGTACGTGCGGTCGTGTTTCCGGTGCAGGACGAGACTGCCGCGACACTGACGCTGGAGGGTCGCACCCTGCTGGCCGCTTTCGTGGTGGAACTGCTGTTCGCGTTCGCTCTGTGCTTCGTGGTGCTCAATGTCGCCACCAGCAAGGACCATCCGAACAACTCGTTCTACGGGCTGGCCATCGGATTCACCGTGGTGGCGGGGGCATTCGCGGTCGGAGCGATCTCAGGCGCCGCGTTCAACCCGGCGGTTGCAGTCGGCGCCGCCACGATGGGATTGTTCGCTTGGTCGACGCTGTGGGTGTACCTGTTGGCCCAACTCCCGGCTGCCGTCGCTGCCGGAACCCTCTTCCTTGCGCTGAACCCCGACGATCGGTGATCGCGGCTTGGATCGGTGACCGCAGCGGCAGTGGCGCAGGTTGACGCATATACGGCCGGGCCCCGCACGGTGATCCGTGCGGGGCCCGGTGGTCAAGGGGTGGCTGGGGCTACTGCTGGCGCGGCGGCTCCGTGAAACCACGCTCGTCGAAATCGCCCTTGTCCATCTGCACCGTGGGGAACTCCTCTGTCTGGTCGGACGACGCCCATTCGTCCTTACCGGCCTGCCCCGACCCGGCGGGCGGGGTCGCCGGACCACCGGCGACGGCGCCCTTGTCGCCACGGCCACCGCGGATGCCGATCACGATACCGGCGATCAGTGCGATCGCGCCCAGGATGCCGGCGACCAGAGGCACCGTCCGACTGGCCAGCGCCAGCTGGTCCTGGCCGTCCTTGGCCTGGCTGATCTGGCTCTCGATGGTGGCCTCGGTGAACGGCAGGGTGGCCTGGAGGACGGTCACGTCGGGCTGGTCCTTGTCGCGGGCGTAGTACTGGTACATCTGCTCCTGGCCCTTGATGACGATGCCCGTGATCGGGTCGACCCAAATGTCGCGCTGGTTCTGGTACCAGCGGATCATGGTGACCGGCTCTTCTCCGCCAAGGCCGAACGTCTCGGCGGGCAACTCCAGCCTGTAGGTGGGGTCGCCGACCGCCTGGAACATGTCGGTGGGTTCGATCACCTGGCTGTAGTGGTAGACCTTCATTCCGTTGATCTCGGTTTCCTCAACGAAATTGATGTCCTGGCTCTTGCGGATGTTCAGGTCGAAATACGGGTAGCTCTTCTGCTCCGCGTCGAACGGCCACTTGTACTGCAGGCCGGTGTGGGAGACCTCCTGGGCCGGCGCGTCGAGCGATATCTGGATGGTGCCCACGGGCGGCTCCACCGGCATCGCGCTCACCCGGTCGACGGTGACCCGGTCGACGCTCGCCGTGAGCAGACCGGTGTCACCCTGCTTGTCGGTGCGGATCACCGCCTGGCCGGCCTGCATCGAAACAACCTCGGCGTCGGACGGCTGCTCGGCGATGACGTAGCGCTGCGCGACGATCGGCACGTCGTTGTCGACCTGAATCCTGCCCTCGAGCAGGGCCGACGCGTCGAGCACGCTACCGGTGCCGGCGGCGATCGAGGTGACCTCGAGGTCGAGGGGGGTCTTCTTGAGCCTGTCCAAGCTGTACGCCGGAACGAGGATCGCGACGGCCAGTAGGAAGGTCCCGAGGCCTACCAGGACGCTGGCAAGTATCCGGCTCCGGCCTGAGCGCTCGGCCATGCTTTCTCCTAACTCAATGCTGTTGAATCGAGATACCCCCACCGACAGCACGTGCGCTGCGCGGGTCGCACGGTGTCCACTTTGGGACACCACGTGAGCCCAGACACTAACAGTCCCGCTGTCTTGTTTGCGTCACCCACCGGATTTCCGGGGTGATTGCATCGCTCTTTCGCCTGTAAGCAACCTGCAGGCACACTGAACGACGATGAATAGCAATCACCTGCGCCAGACCGCCCCGGTCGGCGACCCCCGCGCCTTCGTACCCGCCCTCGACGGGATGCGCGGGTTCGCGGCGTTGGGGGTGCTCGTGACGCACGTGGCCTTCCAGACCGGCGCCGTCGGGGACCCGGTCATCGGCCGGATCTGGGGGCGGTTCGATCTGGCGGTGGCGGTCTTCTTCGCGCTGTCGGGGTTCCTGCTGTGGCGTCCGCACGCCGGGGCGGCCCGAGGCCTGGGCGCCCCGCCGAGAATCGTCAAGTACTGGACCTCCCGCGCGGCCCGCATCCTGCCCGCGTACTGGGTGGCAGTTGTCCTGGTGCTGGCGTTCCTGCCGTCGGCCGGTGGCGGGTGGCAGGTGTGGACGGCGAACCTGGCGTTGATCCAGGTTTTCGTCCCGCTCACCCTCACCGAGGGGCTGACGCAGATGTGGTCGCTGTCGGTGGAGGTGGCGTTCTATCTCGTTCTGCCGATCATCGCTTTGGCGCTGGTCGGGCTGCGGGGGACCGCTGCGCGGTTCCGGGTTCCGGTGCTGCTCACGGTGTCGTTGGTGAGCCTGGTGTGGGCGTTCCTGCCGGTGCCGACCCCCGCGGGCATCCACCACGACAACTGGCTGCCCGGCTACATCCCGTGGTTCGCGGCGGGCATGCTGCTCGCCGAACTGGCAATGGTCGGCGGGACGTGGGTGCACCGCCTCGCCGAGCGTCGGGTGCTGATGGCGGCGATCGCGCTGGTCGCATTCGGGTTGTCGACGACCTGGCTGGCCGGCCCGGAGGGCCTCGTGCGCCCGGAGCCGTGGCAGTACGCGACCAAGATCGCTCTCGGTGCGGTCATGGGCTTCGCGCTGCTTGCGCCGCTGGCGCTGGCTCATCACCGGCACCGCATTCTCGCCAGTCCCCTCTCACTGGCGGTAGGCCGGTGGTCCTACGGCGTGTTCATCTGGCACCTCCCGGTGCTGACGATCGTTTTTCCGATGTTCGGGATCACGCCCTTCAGCGGCAATTTCTGGTTCGTGCTCGCCGTCACCACGGTGCTGTCGATCGCGGTCGCGTCGGCCAGCTACGCGCTCGTGGAGGATCCTGCGCGGCGCGCCACTCACCGCTGGGAGCGGCGGCGCCAGATCGGAGAACGTGACAGCGGCAGTGCAGCCACCCCGACGCAGACGACGCCGATCAGCGCCAACAGCTGAATCAGGAACGAATGCCCGACGTAGCCGTCGGGGGCCCGCCACGGGCCGGTCGACAGCAGCACCGACGCGGTCACCATTGAAAGGCCCGCGGTGGCGGCCATCACCCGGACGGCGAATACCGCGCCCCTCCACCGCGACAGCCCCAGCGCGCAGCCGGCGACGAGGAGAGCGGTGACGGCGCCCACGAGGCCCGCGACGACGGCAGCAACCGCCACCACCCCGACCGCTGCGGCCCAGGTGCTGCGCCACGGTCGTGGCGGTGGCCCGGGTTCCGTTGCGCGTCGACGCGGAACCAGCGCCAGCAGCGCGAGCGGGATCAGCAGCAGCAAACCGAAGGCGATCCCGGCGCGGTACCAGCGGTCGGTCGGGAAGGTCAGGGTCACGGTGCCGTCCGTCCCGGCGGGCACGATCCAGCCCTGCTGCCACCCGTCGACGACGATCGGCTCGAGCTGCGTGCCGTCGGGTCCGGTCGCCACCCAGCCCACGTTGGTGCTCTCGGGCACAACGAGTAGTTGGTCGGTGCTGGACGCGTCGACGTCGAGTTCCCGCAGGTTCTCGGTCCAGCTTCCGACCGGCGGTGCGGTGACGGACGGGGTCGGCGGCGCCGGCGCCGCGTTCAGTTGCAGGCTGTCGACGGTGAACGCCGGACCGGGCGCGACGACGACGTCCTGGCGGCCCTGCGGCAGCGGAACCGGGCCGGGCGTGCACGGGGTCGCGGTGACCGGCTGTCCGGTCGCCAGCTGCTGCACGGTCGCGGTAACCGACATCCGCATCATCACCCCGCCGACCGACATGGTGGGGCCGGCGTCGCAGCCGACCGTGACGGTGCGCTCCGGCGGTTCGGTCGCGGTGCCCGGCACCGGTCGCCCGTCCTCGCCGAGCGCGACCACTTCGGACAGGCCCGGTGGCTGTGCCTGCAGGAACCCGAGGCCGGTGCGATCGAGCACGCCGTGCCACTTCACCAACGTGAGTTCGATCGTGTCGGTGAGGTGCGGTTCGAGTTCGATGGTGTGGGTGGTGCCGGGCCCCTCGGGGCCGTCGAGGTCGCGGGTCTGCGGGCCGTTACCGAGGTTGACCGCTACCCGCGACGGCGCGGCCGGCAGTTCGCCGGCACTCTCGGTCAGCTGCAGCCCGGATACGACAGTCGGCTGGGGGAGCGTGATCGTCAGCGTCGTCAGTCCGCCCTTGCCCTGCGCGCTGTCCGCGGGCGCCGTCCATGACGTCGCGGGGTTGCCGTCGACGGCCGCGCTCGCGGAGCCGCGCATTTCGACACCGTCGGCGGGGCCGCGCGCGGACACCATCGAGGGGTCGGCGACGATCTCGTCGAGCGGGCCCCCTGCCCGCGGCCGCAACGTCAGCTCCGGGGTGACTGCGGTCGCGTCGGGCACCGACAACGTCCGGCTGAACGTGCCCGGCTCCTCGGGCGGCAGGGCCAGTGCCGGGCTGCAGTGGACGCGGTCCGGGCCGTCGGCACAGCCTGAGCGTCCGGGCAGTTCCTGGCCGAGGTCCCAGCCACGGATCTGCGCGCTCTCCGGGGTCGCGGGCAGCACCGTTCGGTGAACGATCGGAACGGGGACGGGGTCGCCGGACGAGTAGTCGTCGATCGACAGCTCGCTGATCCCGAACTGGAATCCGGGGGACCCGTCCTCGGTATAGGTGGCGAGGATCCGCAGCCACGGCGTCGTGCCCGGCGGCAGCGACACCGACACCGGCTCCCCTGGCCTGTCGATCCTGATCGACGTGGAGGCGTTGGGGGTTTCGACACGGATCCACTTCACCGGTGGTCCGAACGCGGCCGGGCTGGTCGTCAGGTGCAGCATGCCGCGGGTGATCGGGGTGTCCAGGTCCACACGCAGCCACTGGCCGCGCGCGGTCTCGAGGCCGTTGCTCAGCCATGCGGTGGCCGGGTCGCCGTCGACGGTCGCGGCCGGTCCGCTGCCCGGCGCGGTGCCGCCGAGCTGGGTGGCGTCGGCGGCCGAACTCGACACGGTGATCTTCGCGCCCGACCATTCGCCCTGCACCAGCGGTGCGCCCGGGACCGGATAGTCGGGGACCGCGTTGTGCGTGCGGCGCGGGTCGTCGGGGGCGCGCAGCCCGGAGCTGTGGTTGTCGACCTGGCCGAAGTCGGTCTCGCGGGCGGTGGGGGTGTCGGTGATGGTGACTTCTCCGACGTCCCGCCCGGCCCGCTGCGCGTCGCTGGCGAGCAGCACCGGGCCGGTCATGGTGCCGTTCTCGGCGAGCCGCAGCAGCGATTCGGGTCCGCCCTGCACGACGGGGACCGCGTCCAGGTCCACCGTGTACGGCCCGGCGGGCGGTGTCGGGCCGCTCGGCGAGGTGACCCGGTAGATCTCGACCGCCGGGTAGGCGGGCCGCAGGTCACCGTCCACCACCACGTTCTCTTCGTCCACCCCATTCTCGGCGCTGCTGGGCGCGATGTCCTCGCCGAACTGGGCGACCTTGTCCAGTCCGGGCGATCCCTCGACCGCTTGGTGCACCAGGATCGGGCGCGCCGACCGGGACGTTTGCGGGTCCAGGTCGTTGCGGACGACGACGTAGCGGATCCCCTGCCCGAGGAGGGTGTCGGCGAGCCCGGCGGACGGGCGGCCGTCGGAGATCAGCCGCTGCACGGAGTCGAGCGCCCGGATCGCGCCGGGGGGCACGAGCGGGACGGCGTCTCGCGCCGCCCATGGGGTCGACGCCAGCGCCTGCAGCGGTTCGTCGCGGGTCAGGCCCCAGATCTGGGCGCCGAACGGGGCGCCCGGCACGACGAGTGCGCGTTCGTCGTGCGCGTCGGATCCGGAGCCGGAGGCGTTGTCGGCGAGCCACTGCGCCGCGTCGTGCCAGTAAGACGGCACCGCCTCGTACGTGCCGCGGGGGGCGAGCCGGCCGGACCACGCGAGCGACGTCGTGAGGGTGAGCGCGACGAGCAGCAGCGCGGTGACCGCGACCATCGGTTCGCGCTCGGGGTGCGCGAACGCAGTCCGCCACCGTTTCAGCGGCACCGATCCCGGCAGCGGCACCCGCGTGAGCAGGTGCGCGAGGCCGAGGACGAGCGGCAGCCTGACGAGCGGCTCGAGCTTGTGCACGTTGCGCAGCGGGGCGCCGGTGCCGTCGAGGAACGCCCGGACCTGTTCGGCGATCGGGGACCCGAGGTCGCCGACGTAGCCGGCGGCGAGTCCGGCGATGCCGACGAACAGAATCAGCGTCAGTCGGCCCTTGGCGGGCATCCTCCGCATGCACAGCCCGGCCAGCCCGGCGGCTGCGATCAGGCCGGTGGCGACGACGGCGACGGGCTGGGTGACGAGGACCGTGCCCGCCACCCGCTCGGGCGAGACGAACGGCGTCCAGCTGTCCGTGCCGCGCAGAACCTCGGTCAGGGACGTCCACTGTGTCGTGACGCCGGACGATTCGATGTAGTCGAGGAATGGCGGGCTCACCCGGCCGAGCAGCAGCAGCGGGACGATCCACCACACGGTCGCCAGCAGCAGGCAGGGGATCCACCACGCGGTGAACACCCACCAGCGCCGATTGGGGCGGTGCGCGATCCACCACAGGCCCGCGACGAGGCACGCCGCCGCGGTGGCGACCGCGTTGACGGCGCCCATGAGTGCGACGGCGAGCGCCGACTGCGCCGCGAGACGCCCGAGGCTGCGGCCCCCTCGCCAGGTGGGCGAGGTGGCCAGGATCACCGGCAGCAGCACCCACGGGGCCAGCATCATCGGCAGCGACTCCGACGAGATCGAGCCGATCGTGGTGAGCACTCGCGGCGACAGCGCGAACGCGACGGCCGCGACGATGCGGGAGCCGCGGCTGCCGATGCCGAGGGCCTCGGCGACGCGGATGACGCCCCAGAAACCGGCGACGATCAGCAGTGCCCACCACACGCGCTGCGTGATCCACGGTGGAACGCGCAGCAGCTCACCCAGCGCGAAGAAAGCGCCGTGCGGGAAGAAGTAGCCGTAGGCCTGGTTCTGGACCTGGCCGAGCGGCGCGACACTGCTCCATTGGTGCGCGGCGCGCGAGAGGAACCCGATCGGGTTCTCGGTGAGGTCGTACTTCGTGTCGGCGACGATCCGGCCCGGCGATTGGAGCAGGCACAGGACCAGCGCAATGAACCCGGCGCCGATCAGCCAGCGCCGGGTCAGTGGTTCGATCGAAGGTTCGACGGAAGTGCCCCCGCCGGTGGGGCCACCGGCCGAGGGGGAAGTGCGGGAACGCGCGATTCGAGCGGGCTCAGCGGCTGCCGTACTCAACCTGGTTCAGGAGGGAGGAGCTGGCGTTCTCGGAGCGGTCGATGTTCGGAAGGGTGTTCTCCTCCATGGCCGCGGTGCCTCCGAGCACGGCGCCGGCGCCGACGAGTGCACCGATCGCTGCGGCGGCAATGCCGGGGACAAGGAACTTCGCCATCTCGGATCTCCCATGGTTCAAGGCATCGGGCACGGTGGCCGGGCGCCGGCCACTCGTGCATTCGTCACATCCGGGTCAAGGTACCACCCGCCCGCGCCGCGGGTGCGAACGTCCACACCGAGCGTCCCGAGCAGAGTCCCGAGTTTGGTGGTCGTCTCGTCGAGTTCGGCGTCGGGATCGGATCCCGCGACGATTCCGCCCCCGGCCCATGCCAGCGCGGTGGTGCCGTCGGCGTCGATCTCGGCGCAACGGATCGCGACCACCCAGTCGCCGTCGCCGGCCGCGTCGCACCATCCGACGGCGCCGCCGTAGAAGCGACGATCGCCCTCGATCTCGTGGATGGTCTCGAGTGCGCGGTCCGTCGGGGTCCCGCACACCGCCGGCGTCGGATGGAGTCGGCCGGCGAGGGCGAGCGAATGCAGGGACGGGTCACGCAGTTCCCCGCGGATGGGGCTGTCCAGGTGCCACACTTCCCGGGTCCCGGTCAGCTGCGGCGACGACGGGACGTCCAACTCGGTGCACAGCGGCGCGAGCACGTCCCGGATCCAGTCGACGACGTAGGCGTGTTCGGTGAGGTTCTTCGATGAGGTGAGAAGTGCCTCACCCTCGGCTCGGTCGGTGGCGGGATCGTCGCGGCGGGGAGCCGATCCGGCCAGCGGATGACACGTGACGGTGGTGCCGCGCCGACTGAGCAGGATCTCGGGGCTGGCACCGACGAGGGTGTGTCCGACATACCCGTCGCCGGCGGGTGTGAGATCGACCGCGTACCCGTTGGCGGTCTCGTGCCGGGCGATCAAGCGCGCCGCCAGCGCCTCGGGAGAGATCGGGGCGTCGGCGACGAGTTGCACGGCCCGCGCGGCGACGACCTTCTCGAGGTCCCCGCGACGCAACCGCTCGACGAGACCATGTATCCGTGCGACATGTTCTGTGGCACTGGGGATTTCGTTGGCGACCCGGACGGTCGGCAATGCCGCGACGGCCTGCGGCCGCCACGGTCCGGGCGTCCAGGACATCGTCTCGGGTGCGGTGAGCGCGGCCGGCGCGTTCGGATCGAACGGCAGTGCACCCACGATCAGGTCGGCCCGTCCGGCCGCGAGCGCGTCGGCCGCGGCGTTCGCGTCGTCGAATCGATCTCGCGCCCCGGCGGTGCGAAGTGTGCGCGTGGGGCGCGAGAGGAGGAAGCCGTCCATGGTGCTTCGACGATAGTCGGCGCGCCCGGACCGGTGGCCGCGAGGTGCGAGCCGCTAATGGCCCGGAGGGACGATCAGCACCGGACGATGGCTGTGCCGGAGTACGTGGTCGGCGACGCTGCTCTGCAGCAGTGACCGCAGCCCGGTGGTACCGCGGGTCCCGGTGACGATGATGTCCGCGTCGAGCTCGTTCGCGCACTCGACGATCGTCGCCCAGATCGCCGTCGTGGACTCGCGGCAGTGGCCCTCGGCGTTGAGGCCCGCGAGGAGGGCGAGATCCACACCTTCCTCGTTGGTGGACTTCGCGTCGGTGAGTGCGATGTCCTCGGACGTCTCGTCGGGAACCCATTCGGGCTGCATCACCCCGGAGAGCCCGGACATGCGGGCGGCCTGCCGCACCATCGGCTCCCACGCGGTGACGACCACGGCACGTTTCGCGGCGAGGAATCGGCCGGCGTACTCGATGGCCCGCTTGGAGTTCTCGGAGCCGTCATAGGCGATGAGCATGAGATCTGCCGGCACTGTGACCTCCTGAAATCCGGGACGACGCGCTTCGGCGGACTTCGGCGTTCCGTCTTCGAGATTACCTTGCCGTTACCAGCCCCGCTCGGTTCGGAAATGGCTCGGATCGATCTCGGCTACCGTCGGGTCCATGCGAATTCGACATGCGTTCGCCGTCGCACTGTGTGCCGGACTGGCCGTCGGGTGCGCGTCGGGGACCGGGACCGAGACGACGGCTGCCCAATCGACCTCGCCCACGACGACGCAGACAACAACCGAGGCCACGAACGCACCGATGGCGGCATCGCCGTTCGGGTCGGCGGTGTGCGGACCGGCGTTCCTCTCGTCGCTCACCGAGCGGCAGAAGCTCGCGCAGCTTCTGATGGTCGGGGTCACGGGAACCGCGGACGCGCTCGACGTCGTCCGGTCCGAACAGATCGGCGGCATCTTCATCGGCAGCTGGACCGACGAGGCGATGCTCGGGAACGGGGAGATCGCTCAGGTCGCGGACGCGAGTGCCGTGCCACTCATGGTGTCCATCGACGAGGAGGGCGGACGGGTCTCGCGCGTCGGCCAACTCTTCGGCGCGGACCCGTCGGCCCGCGAGGTCGCGCGAACGATGACACCCGAGCAGGCGTACGAGATGGCGCTCGACCGGGGCCGCGAGTTGCGGCGGATCGGAATCACCGTGAACTTCGCGCCCGACGTCGACGTGAGCAGCCAGCCCGACAACGCGGTCATCGGCGACCGGTCCTTCTCCGACAACCCGCAGGTCGTGACAACCTACGCGGAGGCCTACGCGCGAGGGATGCGTGAGGCCGGAATCCTGCCGGTGCTCAAGCACTTCCCGGGCCACGGTTCGGCGTCGGGCGATTCGCACACCGGTGCGGTGACGACACCTCCCCTGGACCAACTGCAGACGTCCGACCTGGTCCCGTACCGGGCGTTGGTCAACACCGACGTCGGGGTGATGCTGGGGCACCTGAACGTCCCCGGCCTGACAACGGGCGATCTGCCGGCGAGCTTGAGCCCGGAGGCGGTCTCGCTGCTCAGGGACGGCACCGGATACGACGCGCCGCCGTTCACCGGGCCGATCTTCACCGACGACCTCAGCGGGATGCGGGCGATCACGGACCGCTTCGACATCGCCCAGGCCGTCGAGCAGGCGCTGTCGTCGGGGGTGACGGTTGCGCTGTGGCTCAGCACCGACGAGGTCCCACAGGTTCTGGACCACCTCGAGGAGGCAGTCGCTTCGGGCCGTCTGCCGTCGTCGCAGGTCGATTCATCGGTGCTGACGGTGGCGCGTGAGAAGGGGGCCGTGACGTGTTGAGGGTCGGATCACCTCGGTCGACCGCAGATCTTCTGACTATCGAGTAAGATAGCCATCCTTACCCTTGGTTGGAGGAACTATGGCTGGTGGCACCAAGCGCCTGCCCAGGGCGGTGCGTGAGCAGCAGATGCTCGACGCCGCCGTCGAGGTGTTCTCCGACAACGGGTTTCACGACGCCTCGATGGATTCGATCGCGGCGAAGGCGAGCATCTCCAAGCCGATGCTGTACCTCTACTACGGGTCCAAGGAGGAGTTGTTCGCGTCGTGCATCCACCGGGAGGGCCTACGTTTCGTCGAGGCCATTTCCCCTGCGGGTGATCCCGACCTGCCCCCGCGCGAGCAGCTGCGCGCCGCACTCACCGGCTTCCTCGGGTTCGTCGACCAGCACCGGAGTTCGTGGATGGTGCTCTACCGGCAGGCGATCGGCCAGCAGGCGTTCGCTTCTCAGGTCGGCAACAGCCGCGACCGGTTGATCGAACTGACGGAAAAGCTGCTCGAGTCGAGCACGAAGGACCCCGAACCGGGCACCGACTTCTCGATCATGGCGGTGGCGCTGGTCGGGGCGGGGGAGGCCGTCGCAGACCGGGTGGCCGGTGGCGAGATCGACGTCGATGCCGCTGTCGAACTGCTCGACAAGCTCGCCTGGCGGGGTCTGGCCGGCGGCAAGAAGAAGTAGGCGCGACCCTCACCGAGCGGCCCTTGAAGGAGGAATCTAGTCAGGCCACCCCACGCCGGCGTCCGCGCAGCAAGCCCGCGCGTTCGGACTCGCTCATGCCGCCCCACACTCCGAACGGTTCCGGCACTGCCAGCGAGTGCGCGAGGCACGTGGCCATGACCGGACACGCGTTGCAGATCGCCTTGGCGCGCCGTTCACGCACCATGCGGGCGCTACCGCGTTCGCCGGTGGGTGGGAAGAAGGCTGATGCGTCCATGCCCTGGCAGAGACCGTGCTGCTGCCATTCCCAGGTATCGGCGAGGGGGGCGAGGGTCGGTGTGGTGCCGGTCATCGAATGCTCCTCGTAAGGTTCGTGGACCGCGGGCGCGCGATGTGCGCCACCCGCGGAGTCTAACGAGGACGACATTCAGCGCCCGGCCCGGGTGTCCGAACCCGGCCGAGGCTGCGACGACGAGGGCGCGGCCCGCGCCGAAAGGGCGCCGCCGCGGGCCGCGGCGGCAGGGTTCCGCCGCGGCCCGTTTGCTAGCGCACCGTCGCGTTCAGGTGCGGGTACCCCTTCTTGGGATTCTTCAGTGACAGATCCCACCCGTCGGGTGTGCGGTCGGCGTACAGGTTCACCGTCGCCGGGAGCAGGATCGGCTTGCCGAACCGGACGGCGTAGGTCACCGCCTCGGGCAGGCGTCCCTCGAGCGGCTGCAGCACCGCGGCGGCACTCCACATGCCGTGCGCGATGGTGCCGGGGAACCCGAACGCCCTGGCGCCGAGCGACGAGATGTGGATCGGGTTGCGGTCGCCCGACACTGCCGCATACCGGCTGATGGTCTTCTGATCCACCCGCAGGGTGCGGGTGGGCGGCGGTGGGACCTCCTCGGCGTGTTCAGCCTTGGGCTCCTTCGGTGCGCCCGTGGGGTGCATCTTCAGGAACGAGCTGACCTGACGCCACACGAGTTCGCGGCCCACCGATACCTCGCTGACCAGGTCCACCTGGGTGCCCTTCGGGTGCGGTCGCAGGTTCTCGGCGCGGACCTTCACGTCCAGCGGTTCGCTCACAGAGATCGGGCGATGTTGCTCGATCAGGTTGCCGATGTGAACGGAACCGATTGCGGGGAAGGGGAACTCGCGCAAGGTGAGCAACCGCATCACGGTCGGGAACACCAGCGTGAACGGGTACGTGATCGGGAGGGTATCGCCGAACCGCAGCCCGCACACCTTCGCGTAGGCGGCCAAGTTGTCGTGGTCGACGCGCAGGCCCGAGAGCGCCAGCGTGTCCTTCGGCAGGCTCTTCCGGCCCGACGGCTTCACGAACGGCAGCGCACTGAACGCCGCCCGGGCGTAGTTGTCGAGGGTGCCGGGCTGCTCGCGCAGCTGCACCACCGTGTCCTTACGGCCGGACATCAGGCGCCCAGGAGGGACTGGCCGCACACCCGCACGATCTGGCCGGTGACAGCGCTCGACGCGGGGCTCGCGAAGTACGCGACCGTCTCGGCGACGTCGACGGTCTCTCCGCCCTGGAGCAGCGAGCTCATGCGACGGCCGGCCTCGCGGGTGGCGAACGGGATGGCCGCGGTCATGGCGGTCTCGATGAAGCCGGGTGCGACCGCGTTGATCGTGATCTTCTTCTCGGCCAGGACCGGTGCCGTGGCCTGGACCAGCCCGATGACGCCGGCCTTCGAGGTGCCGTAGTTGGTCTGCCCGCGGTTACCGGCGATACCGGCGATGGACGACACGTCGATCACCCGGCCGCCCTCACGCAGGACACCCTTCGCGACAAGAGCATCGGTGATCTTCTGCGGGGCAAGGAGATTGACACCGATGACGCTGTTCCAGCGGCCCTCGTCCATGTTCGCGAGCGTCTTGTCGCGGGTGATGCCGGCGTTGTGGACGATGATGTCGACGCCGCCGTGACGTTCGGTGAGGTGATCGGCGAGCTTGTCGGCCGCGTCGGGCGCGGTGACGTCGAGGGCCAGCGACGTGCCGCCGACCTTGTTCGCGGTCTCCGACAGCGGCTGGCCGGCGGCCGGGATGTCGGCGCACACGACCTGGGCGCCGTCACGGGAGAGTACCTCGGCAATGGTGGCCCCGATGCCGCGCGCCGCGCCGGTCACCACGGCGACCTTGCCTTCGAGCGGACGATCCCAGCTGGCCGGGGCGGCAGCGTCCTCGGCGCCGACGCGGATGACCTGGCCGTCGACGAACGCCGACTTGGCCGACAGCAGGAAGCGCAGCGTCGATTCGAGGCCGGACAGGCCCGGCGCCGCGTCGGGCGAGACGTACACAAGCTGCGCGGTGGACCCGTGCTTGACCTCCTTGCCGACACTGCGGGTGAAGCCTTCGAGGGCGCGCTGGGCGATCTGCTCGTCGACACCGGACGCCGACTCGGGAGTGGTGCCGAGCACGACGACGCGCGCGCACGTGGTGAGGTTACGGATGACCGGCTGGAAGAACTCGAAGAGCTGCTCCAGTTCGGTGACCTGGCCGATGCCGGTCGCGTCGAACACCAGGGCGCCATAGCGATCGTCGTGCGGCTGTGCGGTCGGGTAGTCCGACAGGAGTTCCCGGATCGGCTCGACGAGCCGGCCCTTGCCGCCGATGAGAATCGGTCCGGCGAGCGGCGGCTCGCCCGCCTTGTACCGGCGCAGCTTTTCCGGCTGCGGCAACCCGGTCTGTTTTGCGATGAATGCGCCCGGCACGGACGAGAGGAACTGCGAGTAGAGGTCGGGAGCGCCCTTGCTGGCTGCCACGGTCCACCTTCTTTGTCGGTTGGGCTTCTCTATTACTTGCGTTGTCGCTGGTCCGACACCCGTTACGTCAGGTGCGGTATCGACATTGAACTTACTCTGGAGTAAGTTCAATGTCGAGTGCACAAAGCTGATTGAACCCTGCCCCTTCCTCATGGAGACCCGACGTGACAAGCAAAGCCCGTACCCGCACCAAGAAGCCGGCACCCGCACGTAAGTCCAGCGGTCGGCAGCTTCGCCCCGTCGCCATCGTCGGCGGCAACCGGATCCCGTTCGCACGCTCGGACCGCGCCTACGCGCGCGCATCCAACCAGGACATGTTCACCGCGACCCTCGACGGACTGGTGAGCCGGTTCGGTCTGCAGGACGAGCGGCTGGGCATGGTCGCCGGTGGCGCGGTGCTCAAGCACAGCCGGGACTTCAATCTGATGCGCGAGTGCGTGCTCGGCAGCGCACTGAGCCCCTACACCCCGGCATACGACCTGCAGCAGGCGTGCGGCACCGGCCTGCAGTCGATCGTCGCAGTCGGGGACGCCATCGCGTCCGGTCGCATCGAGGCGGGTGTCGGCGGTGGTGTCGACACGACGTCGGACGCGCCGATCGGCGTGAACGACGATCTGCGCGAGTTCCTGCTGTCGGTCAACCGGGCCCGTTCGACGGCCGACCGGGTCAAGCTGCTCGGCCAGGTGCGCCCGTCGATGCTCGGCATCGAGATCCCGCGCAACGGCGAGCCCCGCACCGGCCTGTCGATGGGTGAACACGCCGCGATCACCGCCAAGGAGTTCGGCATCCGCCGCGAGGACCAGGACGAGTTGGCCGTCGCGAGCCACCGCAACATGGCTGCGGCCTACGACCGCGGGTTCTTCGACGACCTCGTCACGCCGTTCCTCGGCCTGACCCGCGACGACAACCTGCGCCCCGGCTCGAGCGTCGACAAGCTGGCGACACTGAAGCCGGTTTTCGGCAACAAGCTGGGCGACGCGACGATGACGGCCGGCAACTCGACCCCTCTCACCGACGGCGCGTCCGCGGTGCTGCTGTCCACCGACGAGTGGGCGGCCGAGCGGAACCTGCCGGTGCTCGCCCATCTGGTCGATTCCGAGACCGCCGCGGTCGACTACATCCACGGCGGCGACGGTCTGCTCATGGCGCCCACGTATGCGGTGCCTCGCCTGCTGGCCCGCAACGGCCTCACGCTTCAGGATTTCGACTTCTACGAGATCCACGAGGCGTTCGCGTCCGTGGTCCTGGCGACCCTGCAGGCGTGGGAGTCCGACGAGTACTGCAAGGAGCGACTGGGACTCGACGGTGCGCTCGGCTCGATCGACCGCACCAAGCTCAACGTCAACGGTTCGTCGCTCGCGGCCGGGCATCCGTTCGCGGCCACTGGCGGTCGGATCGTCGCGTCGTTGGCGAAGATGCTGGCGGAGAAGGGTTCGGGCCGTGGCCTGATCTCGATCTGCGCGGCCGGTGGCCAGGGTGTGACCGCGATCGTCGAGGTTTGATCCCACCCGGTCCCGACAAAACGGGCCGAATCGGGACAAACCAGACCGATCTTGAATCGAGTTGTAACGCGCAGCCCGTATGGGAGTGATATTCCAGTTGGCACCGTGTCGTTGCCGGACCCCCGACCTGGCAACGGCACGGTGCCGCTCTGTGTCCCCGCCCAGGTTGTCCAAACCCGGCTCGGTGGCCCGCAGCGCCGGAGATCCGGCGTCCGATATGGTCGTCCGTCCCCATTACCCTGAGTGGGACGAACAGAGAAACGAGTGGGACGAACACTTAGCGACGGTCCCGCAAGGTGCCGATTCAGCAGGAGCCCTACTTGACGAGTGACGAGCGCGACGGCGCCGAGGACCAAGAGCGCCGTCCGGAGAATCCGGAGCCGGACGAGAACACGACCAAGAAGATGGCCGTGGTCCCGTCCGAGAGTCCGGATCCCGCAGGCACGGATCCAGTAGCCGATCCGGAGCCGGGAGATGATCCTGACCCCGGAGCCGATCCGGACCCAGGAGCCGATAGCGACGAGCGCGACGGCGCTGAGGACCAAGAGCGCCGTTTGGAGAATCCGGAGCCGGACGAGAACACGACCAAGATGATGGCCGTAGTTCCCTCCGAGAGCCAGGATTCCGCCGGCACGGATGCAGTAGCCGATCCGGACCCGGGAGACGATCCTGAGCCAGAAGCCGATAGCGACGAGCACGGTGGCGCCGAAGACGAAGGGCGCGGTGGCGCCGAAGACGAAGAGCGCCGTTTGGAGAATCCGGAGCCGAACGAGGATGCGACCGAGGTCATGGCCGTGGTTCCGTCCGAGAGCCCGGATCCCGCTGGTACGAATCCAGTAGCCGATCTTGACGCGGACGCGCCTACCGAGGCGATCCCCACGGTCGCGATCCCCACAGTTGGGATACCCAGGGCATCGGGGGCCGTGCCCGAACCCACAGTGAACGTGGGCGCAGAGCCGCCCGGCGACACGGGCCAGGCCACCCTGGTCGATGCCGCTGCCAAGCGCCCGCGTTGGGTGAAGTACGCGGCCATCGCAGGCGGTGTCGTGGCGGCCGGTGCGATCTTGTACACGGTCGACTGGGTGGCCTCCGGCGACCGGGTGCCGCGTGGGGTAACCGTCGCCGGGGTGGGGATCGGGGGCGCGAGTCCCGCGGACGCCGAGGAGGTACTGCGCGCCGAAGTCGGTCCGCGGGTGGACAGTCCGGTTCCGGTGCGTGCCGGAACCACCGACGGATCGGTCGTGCCCGCTGAGGCCGGGGTGACGATCGATTGGCAGGCCACCCTGGATCGGGTGGGAGACCAGCCGATCAATCCGTTCACGAGACTGGCGTCGCTGTTCACCACCCGGGAGATCGGCGTCGCGTCGACGGTCGACGACGCCGCACTGTCGACGGCGATCGCCGGTGTCCAGGGGGAGAGCGACCGAGCGCCACGCGAGGGTGACGTCGTATTCGGGGGCGCGAATGTCGTGCCCGTCGCGCCGGAGGCTGGACAGAACCTGCGGGTGGACGAGGCCAAGGACGCCTTCGTCGATGAGTGGTTCTTCGGCGGAGTCGTCGACCTGCCGGTGGACGTCGTCGAAGTCACGGTCACGCAGTCGGGGGTCGACGCCGCGGTCCGCGACGTCGCGACTCCCGCCGCCGCGTCGGATGTCGTGGTCACCGGTAAGGACGGTGCGGCGGCGACGCTGCCGCGCGATCAAATCGGCGCCGTGTTGAGCTTCGTGCCCGACGGCGAGGGCGGGCTGTCACCGCAGTACAACCTGGAGGCGGCAACCGAGATCCTCGCTCCGCAGCTGGCGAGCACGGAGACCGAACCGAAGGATGCGCAGATCAGCCTCGCCAGCGGCTCACCGCAGGTGGTTCCGTCGGTCTCCGGCGAAGAGGTGCAGTGGCTCGAGACGCTCGAGCCTCTGCCGGCGTTACTCGTCGCGCCCGAGGCCCGCACCACACCCGCGATCTACGAATCGGCCGAGCCGGAGCTGACAACCGAGGGCGCCGAGGCGCTCGGGATCCGCGAGGTGATCAGCGAGTACACCACCGGTGGCTTCTCGTGGGCATCGGGCGTCAATATCCGGCTGGCGGCCAGTGAGATCGACGGCGCGATCGTCAAGCCGGGAGAGACGTTCTCGCTCAACGGCTACACCGGTCCACGCGGCGCGGCGGAGGGCTACATCGACTCCGGCATCATCAACTACGGTCGCCCCGATACCGCGATCGGCGGGGGCATCAGCCAGCTCGCGACCACCCTCTACAACGCCGCCTACTTCGCCGGCATGGAGGACGTCGAGCACACGGAGCACAGCTACTACATCTCCCGCTATCCGGCGGCACGCGAGGCGACTGTGTTCGACGGCGTCATCGATCTGAAGTTCCGCAACACCGCGGACACCGGCGTGGTGATCCAGACCATCGGCACCAACTCGGACATCACGGTGCGACTCTGGGGGACGAAGACCGTGAACGTCCAATCGGTGACGGGCGACCGCACCAACTTCACGTCGCCGAACACCATCACGCTCCCTGAGGGCCCGGACTGTGTGCCGTCCGGTGGCGGACAGGGGTTCACGACCAGTGACACCCGGATCATCACCGACGCCAAGACCGGAGCCCAGATCTCCAGCAACACCCGGACCGTGCGGTACGACCCGATACCGATCGTCAACTGCGTCTCGGAAGAGGACGAGGAAAAGGACGAGCCGAAACCGAAGGACGACGACGACGAAAGGGACCAGCCACGGCCCCGTCGGGGCGGCTGATCCCGCCAGCGAAGGAGCGGGTCCTCCCGTGCGAGGGGCGTTGACGTCGGTAGGCCCGCGGGCAGGGAGGACCCCACGCAGTGACACTTCAGGCGTGCTGCATGATGTCCGCCTATGGGGAATCGACTTCACCGACGGGGACCGAAGCCATCGCCCTCCCGTCAGAACCAGATCTTCTGGGGGTTCGTGGCCGCCGCGCTGATCGCTGCGGTCGGCATGTACTGGGCAGCTGGGGAGAGGGGTCCTTCCACCTCCTACGCCGGCACATACACCCCAAACACCGGGGTCGGCCCCAACGACCCCGAAGCGCCGACAGCACGCCTTGCGGTCATCGGGGGCTCGTACTCGGCAGGTGTAGGGAACACGGTGGCGTGGCCGCAACTCCTGGCCGAGAAGCGCGGCTGGCAGCTCGACAATGTGGCCACCGAAGGAACTGGATACACGGTCAGTGGACCTGATGGCGAGGCGGCGTTTCCCACCAAGGTCGATGCAGCGACTGCGAACAGTCCCGACATCATCATCGTGGCTGGAAGCCGGAACGATCAGACCATCCCCGGCGACGTCGAGCCCATCGCTTCCGCCATGTTCTCGGACCTGAAAGCGAAGGCCCCCAACGCCACCATCGTCGTGATCGGCCCGATGTGGGATTCCAGCGAGCCGTCCTATGCCGTCGAAGTTGCGAACGAAGGGACACGCCTGGCCGCTGAAGCAGCCGGCCTGCCGTTCGTGGACGCGCTCGAGCTGAGTTGGTTGGACAGCCCGGAGCTGATACAGGACGACTCGGTGCACCCCACTGATGACGGGCAGCACGTTCTGGCAGAACGCATCGACGCCGTCGTACCCGCGCTCACCGTGCCATAGCGGCTATCTAGTAGTCGGTGGCGGGCACTGCACCCTGAATAGCTTGCTTGCGGGAGGCCAGCCGACGGCGCTGTGGACAGTCGAAACCCCCGTGCGGTTGCGCACGGGGGTTTCGACGTCGGAGCTCAGCTCAGAACGCTGCCTCGTCCAGCTCCATGATGTCGTTGTCGAGGTGCGACAGGATGGTGCGGGTCGCGGTCAGCTCGGGCAGGACGTTCTTCGCGAAGAACGAGGCGGTCGCGATCTTGCCCTCGTAGAACGCCTTGTCCTTGTCCGATGCGCCCTCGTCGAGCGCCTTGATGGCGATCTCGGACTGGCGCAGCAGCTGCCAGCCGATGAGCAGGTCGCCGACGGACATCAGGAAGCGGACTGACCCGAGGCCGACCTTGTACAGCTCGGTGGGCTGCTCCTGCGCACCCATGAGGTGGCCGGTGAGGGTGGCGGCCATCGCCTGGACGTCCTCGAGCGCCGTCGAGAGCAGGGCGCGCTCAGCCTTGAGGCGACCGTTGCCGGCCTCGCTGTCGACGAACTTCTTGACCTCGCCGGCCACGTGGGCGAGCGCGACGCCGCGGTCGCGGGCGATCTTGCGGAAGAAGAAGTCCTGCGCCTGGATTGCGGTGGTGCCCTCGTAGAGCGAGTCGATCTTCGAGTCGCGGATGTACTGCTCGATCGGGTAGTCCTGCAGGAAGCCAGAGCCACCCAGGGTCTGCAGGCTCTCGGCCAGGTATTGGTAGGCCCGCTCCGAGCCGACACCCTTCACGATCGGGAGCAGCAGGTCGTTGACCCGGTGCGCCATCTGCTCGTCGGCGCCCGACACCAGCTTCGCCATCTCCGGGTCCTGGTGCGCGGAGGTGTACAGGTACACCGCGCGCAGGCCCTCGGCGTAGGCCTTCTGTAGCGCCAGGCTGCGGCGCACGTCGGGGTGGTGGGTGATGGTGACGCGCGGGGCGGTCTTGTCGGTCATTTGCGTCAGGTCCGAGCCCTGAACGCGCTGCTTGGCGTAGTCGAGCGCGTTGAGGTAGCCCGTCGACAGGGTCGAGATGGCCTTGGTGCCCACCATCATGCGGGCGTGCTCGATGACGTCGAACATCTGCGCGATGCCGTCGTGGACCTCGCCGACGAGCCAGCCGACGGCCGGGGTGCCGTGACCACCGAAGGTGAGCTCGCAGGTCGTGGAGACCTTCAGGCCCATCTTGTGCTCGACGTTGGTGACGAACACACCGTTGCGCTCGCCGAGTTCGTTCTTCTCGAAGTCGAAGTGGAACTTGGGGACGAAGAACAGGGAGAGGCCCTTGGTACCCGGTCCGGCGCCCTCGGGGCGAGCGAGGACGAGGTGGAAGATGTTCTCGAACAGGTCGTCCGAAGTGGCCGAGGTGATGAAGCGCTTGACGCCCTCGATGTGCCACGTGCCGTCCGCCTGCTGGATTGCCTTGGTGCGTCCCGCACCGACGTCGGAGCCGGCGTCGGGCTCGGTGAGCACCATCGTGGCGCCCCAGCCGCGCTCGACGAGGGTTGCGGCCCACTTCTTCTGCTCGTCGGTGCCGTTGTTGTAGAGGACGTTCGCGAACGACGGGCCGGCGCCGAACATGAAGGCGCCGGGCTGTGCGCCGAGCAGCATCTCGGCGATGGCCCACACGATGGCGCGCGGGACCGGCACGCCGCCGATCTCCTCGCTCAGGCCCATCCGGTACCACTCGGCGTCCCACATCGCCTTGAACGACTTCTTGAACGACTCCGGCAGGGTCGCTTCGAACTTCTCGGGGTCGTAGACCGGCGGGTTGCGGTCGGCGTCGGCGAAAGACTCACCGAGCGGGCCCTCCGCGAGACGCGCGACCTCGGACAGCATCTCCCTGACCGTGTCGGTGTCGAGGTCACCCCACACGCCCTCGCTCAGCGGCTTGTCCAGGCCCAGTACCTCGAAGAGGTTGAATTCGAGGTCGCGGACGTTGCTCTTGTAGTGGCCCATCTTCTCTCCCTGAAGTGCACTGCGTTGGTGCGGTCTGTCTTCCGCTAGTACCGCCCAAGTAGCTACTCGTCGGTAACTTACCCGATGTTACTCAAGATTAAGTTAGCTGCCAAGATACGGGCCTGCGCGCGACCAGGAGCGCGTCGACCGCTGGTCCGCCATCGGTGTCCCGATGGCGCCTCTCGGCGACCGTCACGTCGAGTCGCCCACCGACTTCATCCTTCAAATCTGCTGGTGAGTAGAGTAATTCGGGATCAGGCAGTCCACCAGCGCCATGCGCGTGGTCCATCGTCTCGTGGTCGAGAATCATGAGGATCCCCTCGGGTTCGAGGGCGTCGATGATCCGGCTCACAATTGCGCGGTGCCGAGAGGGTTCGACATGGACGTGGAGCATCAGGATCAGGTCGTATTTGGCGTCCAGGGCGTTCGTCGTGGTGATGTCGTCGAACCGCGTAGCTGAGGCGTTCGCGCACCGAACGCGGCGCCTGCGCCGCTATCTTCCGGGCCCTCTCCACGGCCACCGGCGAGAAGTCGACCCCGGTGGTCTGCCACCCTCGTGTCGCCAGCCACAGCGCATGTCGGCCCTCCCCGCACGCGAGGTCCAGCGCCCGACCGGCGGGCAGTGATGTCACGAACTCCACGACCACCGGGTTCGGTGGCGCACCCCAGGCCATGTCGGTCTGCGAATACCGTTCGTCCCACTCCCGCGCATCCATGGATACGACGCTATAGCGACCCGAGTCACGGGTGCAGCGTCGTGCGCATGAGCAGCACGTTGTAGTTGCTGTGCACGGTGGTGAGGAAGTAGAGATCGGGGCCCGACGACCACGGGTGGATGTATGCGCCGTACATGGTCGGGAGTTCGTTGGCGTCGATCAGCACCTCGGGGGCGCTCCACGGCCCGGTGGGCTCCGGCGCGCGACGCATCACGACCGAGTTGCGCCCGTCGGTGGTGAGCATCAGGTACTGCCCGAGGAACTCGTTGTACTGCACGGACAGCTCACCCACGCCGCCGAAGACGATCGGCGCCGCCACGTCGGGGTTCTTGGGCACCCACTTGCCGCCGTCCCAGTACTCGTACGCCCCGAGGTCGCGGATCTTGTGCTCCGGAACGCGCGTGAGGTAGACGAGGCCGCCTCGGCCGGCGGGGGTGCCGTACTGGTAGACGAATCCGCCGGCCTTGATGAAAGCGCCCATTTGGAAATTGCGGTTGCCGCCCTCCTGGGGGCGGCGCGTCTCGGTGGCCTCGACCCAGTTCTCGCCGTTGTCGGTCGAGAAGGCCAAGCTCGAGTAGTTCGTCTCCCACTTGCCGGGCTCGCCCCAGTTCTTCACCGACATCATGCTCATGTACTGCACCCCGTCGACAGCGATGCCGGCGGTCGGAATGCGGCTGATTTCGACGAACGGAATCTTCGGGCTGAATATCAGTTCCTTCGACTGGCCGACGATGTCCAACGGCGTGCTGTCGAAGGTCATGCCGTCGGCAAGGAAGCCATCCGAGCTACGCACGAGGATGCTGCTGCGCCACGACCACAGGCTGCCGTTCAGCAGGTTGGGAATGCCGAGGCCGGCGGTATCGCCGAAGGCGGTGAGGACTTGCCCGTTTCCGTTGTCCCACATGATGCCGAGGTCGGTGCCGAGCACGTTGTAGTCCTGGGTCCGGTTGGCGCTCAGCAGGCCGGTCACCTGGGCGACGGCCTGACTGCGCCCGGGCAGCATCGGAACCCCGTTCGTGCCGTTGAGGACGGGAATCGGATTGACCGAGTTCGGATTGGCGCCGACGGGTGGGGAGAAGGCGAGAGTGGGGGCGAACGCGCATATCAGGACTGCAATGGCGGACTGAACTCGGTTTCGTTTCACGGATGTTCCCATCGGTGTCGGAAAACGGCTTGTTGCTGGAGGTTTGACCGAATTCTGGGCGCTTCGACCACATTCTGGCGCGCGTAACAGGCTAGCCGGGGGCGGCGATTTCTACGAGAGGGAACGAAGGCATTTATGAGATCGTCATTTTCCGTTTTGAAATTGTCCGAAATGAGTTTGGAAATACTCGAAAATGTGATTTGTCGCGATCCATCGCATGGTCTGTAGCTGGTGGTAGACCCGCGATCGTGCGGGCCGGAGTACCCCGTGCTGTGCGAGGCTTCGTTGCCGAAGTAACACTGCTGGCCCGATTTGCGAAGTACCGTGTTGTGATAGACAGAGCCGCGCGGGCTCTGTCCCGAGGCGCTAGGCGCCGCAGAATTTGGATGCAGAGGAGACCAGAACATGGGTGCGCAGATCTCGAACTCCACCGTGCTCAGGCAGTCCGCCATGCTCGGGCTGGGGGTTTACCGCCCGGAGCGGGTCGTCAGCAACGAAGAGATCTGTCAGACCATCGACTCCAGCGACGAGTGGATCCAGTCCCGTTCGGGCATCAAGAACCGCCGCTTCGCCAGCGACGAGGAAACGGTCCTCTCGATGGCCATCGCCTCCGCCCGGAAGGCTCTCGAGGTCAGCGGCATCACTGGTGAGCAGATCGGTGCCGTGATCGTCGCCTCTTCCACCTACCCGCTGTTCACGCCGCAGTGTGCGTCGCTCGTCGCGGACGCGCTCGGCACTGGTGGCTCGGCGGCGTTCGACGTGACCGCCGGTTGTGCCGGCTTCTCCTACGCGCTGGCTGTCGCGTCCGACATGGTCCGCGTGGGAACCGAGGACTACGTGCTCGTGATCGGCACCGAGCGCATGAGCGACAGCACCGAGCCGACGGATCGCAGCGTGCGGTTCATCTTCGCCGACGGTGCCGGCGCGGCCGTCGTCGGCCCGAGCGACGTCCCCGGGATCGGTCCGGTCGTGTGGGGCTCGGACGGCTCGCAGGCGAACGCGATCCGCCAGGAGCCGGACTGGGCCGAGTTCCGAGTGGATCAGTCGAAGGGTGGTCCGTGGATCAGGATGGATGGCACCACCGTCTTCCGCTGGGCGGCGTTCGAAATGGGCAAGGTCGCCACGCAGGCCGTCGAGCGCGCAGGTGTCGAGCTGGAGGATCTCGGCGCGTTCATCCCGCACCAGGCGAACGGTCGTATCAACGAGGTCATCGCGCGCCAGATCAAGCTGCCCGAGTCGGTTGCGGTGTCCGACGACATCGCCGAGACCGGTAACACTTCGGCCGCGTCGGTTCCTCTGGGGATGGAGGAAGTGCTCCGCACGGGTAAGGCGAAGAGCGGCGACCTGGCGCTGCTGATCGGCTTCGGAGCCGGCCTGTCCTACGCCGGTCAGGTAGTGACGCTGCCGCCGCTCGCCCAGGACTGACGTCCCCGATTACCTTGGACGGGCCCGCTCGCACCGCGAGCGGGCCCGTCGCCGCCCAGGGGCACTGTCGTTCGCGACAGCTAGCATTGCCGCCGCTATTAATTCGCATGAGGGGCGGGGGTTCGGCCGGCGATGAGTGCAGTGAAAGTCGACACCTCCTGGGTAGCCGGTTTGATAGTCGTCGCCGTGCTGTTCGCGGGAGGCTGCAGCGCGGACACGCTGTCGGAGGGATCTCCGACCCCCGCGTCGGACGACTCCGCGGCGGTCGACACGACATCGGATCGCCCGGACGGTGACTCGGGCGCCGATGGTGCGATGGAGCGTCTGGCTGCGCTGCCGATCAAGCCACGCGCCTCCAAGGACGGATACGACCGAGCCGAGTTCGGTCAGGCGTGGACCGACGACGTCACCGTCGACGGTGGCCGCAACGGTTGCGACACCCGCAACGACATCCTTGGCCGCGACCTCGTCTACACCACCACCGATCCCATGTCCCGCGACTGCACGGTGCTCTCGGGCACCCTCGAGGACGCCTATACGGGCAAGCAACTCCGGTTCGTCCGCGGTCCAGACACCCCCAGTGCCGTCCAGATCGACCACGTCGTCGCGCTGTCCGACGCATGGCAGAAGGGCGCGCAGGAACTCGACGAGGCGACGCGCCGCAACCTCGCGAACGATCCGCGCAATCTGCAAGCCGTCGACGGCCCAACCAATCAGGCCAAGAGCGACTCCGACGCGTCGGAATGGCTGCCGCCCAATTCGGCGTACCGCTGCACGTACGTCGAGCGGCAGATCGAGGTGAAGATTGCCTACGGCCTATGGGTCACGCAGGCAGAGCACGACGCGATGGCGCGCGAGCTCGCCTCATGCGGCGGGGCGGGATCCGGGATTTCGAGCACGGAAGGCGCTGGGAGCAAAGCCCCGACGTCGCAGCCGACCCTGAGCGGCACTTCGCCGATGGGCGTGTCCACGCTGACCGGCGAGGTCTACTACCCCAACTGCACGGCCGCACGCGCCGCGGGCGCGGCACCGCTGCGGATCGGGCAGCCGGGATACCGCTTGGGGATGGACGGCGATGGCGACGGGGTGGCTTGCGAATAGGATCTCGGGGTCGACAACACCGAGTCAGTACGTTGCCGGATCCCACACGTAGAACGGCAGCGGCAGCGTCAACGGGAGCATGATGCTGCCCATTGGGCTGTACAGGTCGAAAGCACCCTCCGTGCCGACCAAGTCGACCAAGCTGCCGGCACCCTCGAACGCACCCAAGGACCGCACAAGTTCGTGCCTGTTGCCGGACGGGTCAAGCTGATAGACCGCGGTGACGCCGTGCCATGATTTGCAGTAGATGTCCGCCGTTCCGAACGGGCTGAGTACGGGATCCGTTGTAAGCGTTGCCGGCTCCCACGGGAGGCGGAAGCGGTCACTGCACGGCTGCCACTCGAGGCCTCCGGTCCCCGTATCCTCAGCGGCTGCTGTCGGCGCGGAGATGATGCCCATCCCGACTGTCAACAGAACAGCAGCGACAACGAACCTCGAACGCTTCATCCGGCCATCCCCCAAGTACGTAGTGGTTGGTCTACTTTTCGGTGTGTCGTCCGATTTCGTTACTCACGATGGATGTAGATACGAGGAATCTTTCTTGTCGGCAGGCCGCTGCATGAGGCCGGGGGGAGGCCCTGGCCGCGTTGAGTGGCGGACGAGCCCGAAGCCCGCCTGACGCGCTGGATTGGGACGGCCGTGCGGCGCGCCTACGCCCATGTGTGGCGGCGGGCATTCCACCCGTGGAGCTCGCGGGGTTCATGGAGGACGCGAAGGTGACCACTACCCCAAGCGTGTACGCACACCTGTTCGCCGACGACCACTGTGCCGCAACGGCTTCGCTAGGAGCGACGGCTGGATCGTCCATGCGTCCCGCCGCGAATCGGAGCAAGCGCTGTGACGGTGGCTGCGGACCAATCCTGGCTGACTCGTACCTGCCTCGCCACAACTGATGTGCGCTTGAGGTGCTGGTGGCCCGACAACAGGCAAAGCCCGACGAGAAAACGCTCCGGCCAGGTCCTGCAAGAGAGCCGATGACGGGAATCGAACCCGCGTTCTCAGCTTGGGAAGCTGATGTTCTACCATTGAACTACATCGGCACGCAGGGCTTTTGCTGCGGCTGCCATCCATTTGGGCACCTCACCCCCGCAAGCGCAAACTGTAGCAGAAGCCGTAGGACGTGCGCTCCAGGGCCGACGCGGATTCGTGTAGAGGGCGCGATTGTCCAGGTTCCCGTCGATCGGCATCGAAGGCACCGGTAGCCTCTCCCTGTGCTGCTCTCAGACCGCGACCTTCGTGCCGAGATTTCCTCCGGACGGCTGGGTATCGACCCGTTCGAACCAGAGATGGTGCAGCCGTCCAGTGTGGACGTCCGACTCGACAGCCTGTTTCGGGTCTTCGACAACACCAAGTACACGCATATCGACCCTGCCCTCCGGCAGGACGAGTTGACGTCGCTGGTTGAGCCCACGGCCGGTGAGCCGTTTGTGCTCCACCCAGGGGAGTTCGTCCTCGGATCAACTCTCGAGGTGTGCACGCTTCCTGACAACCTCGCCGGTCGACTGGAAGGTAAGTCGAGTCTTGGTCGGCTCGGGCTGTTGACGCATTCCACGGCCGGATTCATCGACCCAGGGTTCAGTGGTCACATCACGCTCGAACTCTCGAATGTCGCAAACCTGCCGATCACGCTGTGGCCGGGCATGAAGATCGGCCAACTGTGCCTGCTCAAACTGACCAGCGCCGCTGAAAACCCTTACGGCAGTTCCGCGGTCGGATCGAAGTATCAGGGCCAGCGCGGCCCGACGCCGTCGAGGGCGTACCTCAACTTCGCGACGCATCCGGGGAGCCGTGCGCACTGAGGCCTTCGCGCGCGAGCTTGGAACGCGGCCTCGAGGGGTTCCGCACACGAGGACAGTAGATTCAGGTCTGCGCTCGTAGGCACGACACTATAAGCTCGACTGGTTCAGACACGCCCGGAATGAGAGGTTCGGCCCGGGCGTGCCATCGATCGAAGGCGATTATGAGTGCGGTTCTAGGGGTGTCGGTCGGGGCCGGATTCGTGCGGATGGTGCAGCTCCCCGAGCCCGGGTCATCGGGGGCGCCGGCGAGGCCCGAGCGCCGGTCGATCGTCGTCGACACCTGGGCGCCCGAGGAACTCGCCGCAGAAGCGATCGGCATCGTCCTCGCGGACGCCGCTGAGTCGGGATCGACGGTCAGCGTCAGCATCGCCTACAGTGACGAGGCCCAGGCCGCCGCACTGGACGCAGCGCTGCGCCGTCAGGAAGTCACGAATTTCCGGCTGGTCCCCGAGCACGCCGCGGTGCTCGAACGGTTGACCCGCGACGAGCGTCTGGCGGACCGGCGGACGCTCGTGCTCTACGATCTCGGAAGCTCGGGGCTCACAGTGAGCGTCGTCGACCGGTCCACCGGTTCGATCGTCGCCTCCGAACGCAGCACACAGCTGCGCGGCGAGGACCTGAACACCAATGTTCCCGCCAGCGAGGCGATCGCAGACTCCGCTGATCTGATCGGGGAGCTCGCCGAGCAGTCCGGTTTGTTGCCCGACGTTGTTGTGGTTCTCGGTGGCGGGGCACACGTCGCCGAGGTGCCGTCGGTACTCGAGCAACGCTCCACCATCCCGATACTGGTCGCGGATGCCCCGGAGTTCACGGCGGCAACTGGGGCGGCGCTCCTCGCGGTTCCGGTTGCCAAACCCGCGGCAAAGCCTCGGCGGCCGTCGCGCACCTCGAAGCCGCGCCCGGGCACGAGTTGGCAGGTGGCCGGAGCCGTGGCAGCGGGCGCGACACTCCTAGCCATCGCGGTCATCGGATTCGGCCTGGGCTACGGCCGCGCGTACTTCGGGCCCGAGACCGTGGCGTCGACGGAGGAACCCGCGCAGCCCGTCGTGGATTCGGGGCCGAGGTAGGCGGTATTTGCGGCCGCTTCTGACGGCCTTTGGACGCACCGACGGCCTCCGGTCAGAGGGTGTGGCGACCGCGGCGCCGTCGAGCGATCGGTGTCGCGAACCGCGGGCGCGCGAGCAGCACGGCGATCACAGTTGTGAGGGGAACGGACAGCGCGAGCGCGATACCGCCCACAGCGGATCGCGCGACCTCGATGGCGACCGCTTCGCCCGTCACGACGTCTCGAACGGGGTCGCCCGAGGCGCTGAAGAGGAGGAGCAGCGGAAGCGCACCGCCGGCGTACGCGAGTACCAGTGTGTAGACCGTACTTGCGATGTGATCGCGTCCCACCCGCATCGCAGCCGCGAAGATGGTCCGACGGGATGCCGATTCGTCCATCGACGCGATCTCGAACGCGGCCGACGCCTGGGTGATCGTGACGTCGTTGAGTACACCGAGCGACCCGATGATGAAGCCGGCCAGCAGGAGTCCGGTGATGCTGACCTGTTGGATGTAGGCCTGGACATTGACGTTCTGTTCCTCGGACAGGCCGGTCAGGTGCGTCATTCCGATCGCGGCGGTGGACAGTACTGCCGCGACGAGCATCGACGCCAATGTCCCGAGCAACGCGGAACTCGTCCGTAGGTTCACCCCGTGCGCCAGGTACAGCACGATATAGAGGATCGCCGCACCCGACACGAGGGCCACGGGTATCGCGGGTTTGCCGTCCAGGAGTGCGGGCAGAGTGAAGACGAGCAGCACGCCGAACGCGAATCCGAGTCCCAGCAGTGCGCGTAACCCGCGCCACCGAGCGACGGCGACGATCGCCACCACGAACACGGCGGCGACGAGTGCCAGCGGTAGTCCCCGTGAGTAGTCGTTGAACGAATAGGTCGGGGTGCCGGTCGCGTCCGTCTGGCGGACAAGACGAATGTGATCGCCGACCCGCAGATCCGGTTGGCCGGCTCCCGGCACGATCTCGAGCAGCGTGCGGGTTCCCTCATTGGGCCCGGACTCGATGGTGACGAGGCTTCGTTGGCAGTCGATGCCGCCGCTCGTCCCCGGGGGTGGTGCGGGATCGCCCGAGAACGCCCGCCCAGCGGACGGGCTGCCGCACGGCGCCAGGTCCTGCGCAACAATCGTCCCGGCTTCGGTAGTGACGGCGGGGCCGTCGGCGTTCTGGAACGGTAACTGGATCCTGACGTGCTCATTGCTCGGCCACAGGATCACGGCTGCACCGACGACGGCGATGGCAACCGCGACGAGAATCGCTACGACGACTCGGGCTGCGATCGGACCGACCGGTGCCGGTCCCTCGAAATGTCCGTGGCCGTGTCCGTGGCTGCCAGGCGGGAGGCCTGGACTGTGCTCTCCGCTGGACGACAGGCGTGTTGTCATCGGCTTCGTCCGTGCACCTGGACAGGCTAGCGGGAGGTTGCGGTAAGCGACGGTGACGGGGAGCAGGGGGGCATCCCCGCCACCGGTACCTCGCCGCCCAGGGGGGAGGCAAGACGAGGCGCTTCCGAGCCCTCCAGGGAGGGCCGAGAGGTGAGACTACCCTAAGTTTCCGCGAATGTGGATCTTGTGGGACAGAATTGTTTCTTGTGTCCGTTTCTCGTATCTCGAGCCGGCGCGTTGCGGGCCACGCCTCAGCCGCGCCGCAGCCACAAGGGGGCCGCGGCTACTGCTTGTAAGTGGACAGGAAGTTGCCGAACCGTTCGATCGCGACGGCCAGATCGCGCGCCCACGGGAGCGTCACGATCCGCAGGTGGTCGTGGTTGGGCCAGTTGAAGCCGGTGCCCTGAACCATGAGGATCTTCTCCTGCAGCAGCAGGTCCTGGACCAATTTCTCGTCGTCGTAGATCTCGTGGACGTTCGGATCCAGCCGGGGGAACGCGTACAGGGCGCCGCGCGGCTTGACGCACGAGACGCCCGGGATCATGTTGAGCCGCTCCCATGCAATGTCGCGCTGCTCGAGCAGCCGACCGCCGGGCAGGACGAGGTCGTCGATGCTCTGGTGCCCACCGAGCGCCACCTGGATGGCGTGCTGACCGGGAACGTTGGGACACAGGCGGGTGGAGGCGAGCAGATCGAGACCCTCCAGGAAGCCGGACGCGTGGTCCTTCGGTCCGGTGATCGCGACCCACCCCGCGCGGTAGCCGGCGACACGGTAGGCCTTCGACAGGCCGTTGAAGGTGAGGCACAGCAGATCGGGGGCGAGTGTGGCCAGCGAGACGTGCTTGACGTCGTCGTAGAGGATCTTGTCGTAGATCTCGTCGGCCAGCAGCAGTAGTTGGTGCCTGCGTGCCAGGTCGACGAGCTGGGAGAGAACCTCCGCCGAGTACACCGCACCCGTCGGGTTGTTCGGATTGATGACCAGCAGCGCCTTGGTCTTGTCCGTGATCTTGGACTCGATGTCCGCGATGTCGGGGTTCCAGTCGTTCTGCTCGTCGCACAGGTAGTGCACCGGCGTGCCACCCGACAGGCTGGTCATCGCCGTCCACAGCGGGTAGTCCGGCGCCGGGATGAGGACCTCGTCGCCGTCGTTGAGCAGCGCCTGCATCGTCATCGTGATGAGCTCGGACACGCCGTTGCCCAGGAAGATGTCGTCGACGTCGAGTTCCGGGAATCCGGGCACCAGCTCGTAGCGGGTGACGATCGCGCGTCGGGCCGACAGAATGCCCTTGGACTCGGAGTATCCCTGCGCGTAGGGCAACGCGGCGATCATGTCTCGCATGATCACATCGGGTGCCTCGAATCCGAACGGGGCAGGATTCCCGATGTTGAGCTTGAGAATGCGATGCCCCTCGGCCTCCAGGCGTGCCGCATGCGCGTGCACCGGACCCCGGATCTCGTAGAGCACGTTCTGCAGTTTGGTGGACTGCTCCAGCGCGCGCTGCGGGCGACGTAGACGAGGGGAATCTGGAATGCTCACGGCCCCCATGATTGCACTCGAGTGCAAGCGGGTATCGAACGGCATGTTCCCCCGGCGCCAATACCACCTCCGGAGGGTGTTCCGACGGAGGCTTGGTGTTGCGTGCGTCACAACGAGCGTCGCGCTCAGCCCGTCAGCGGCGGAGCTCGTGAGCTCCGCCGAACGGGCCTGGGTTTCGCAGCGTGCACTGGATCAGAGACAGATCGGGAGCACCAGCGATCCGAACGGGATGACGAGGCAGAGCCCCACCGAACCCTGAACGGGAGTCTGCGCCTCGGACAACGACGCGGCCGAAGCGGCCGGCGCACCGAACGCGCCCAGGGAGAGTGTGACCGCGACAGCGGCCAATGCTGCGGAAATTCTGCGTGTCATGAGAGGAACCTTCGCTTCCGATGACATGCGCTTCGCTTCCTGTGCGCGATGCGCACTATATCCATGGTCGTCCGATGTGCGTTGTGCCACAAGACCGTCAAACGAACAGGTGTGTTACAGCCGGGGACAAACGCCGCGTTCCGCACTTTCGGGACGCCACTTTCACGACGTCGCCGACCACTCACGCCACCTAAGCACGCGTATCGCGACCACCGGCCCGGACGGCCGCATCGACCGATACTGCCGATACTTCGCAACCAGGGCGTCGATGGCTGAGGTCGACTCGTCGGCGTCGGCCGCCAGCACCTCCGCGGTCCCGTCGACACGCACCCACCACAGCTGCGCCCAGTCGTCGTCGTAGTGGTCGACGAGCAGACTCACGCGCCCCGTCGCGGCGATGTTCGCCAGACGCCTCAGTCGGCGGGTTGTCTTGGGTTTGTCGTCCACCGCGGTGTAGACCGTGTCCCGCACGACCACGAACACCACCGGGACCACATGCGGAGTGCCGTCCGCCGACACCGTCGCCATCCGCGCCACGGGGGCGTCGGTGAACCGCCGAGGTAGATGTGCGGACATGGGTGAACAGTACGTCCCGATCGCTACTGTGTCCCTTATGGCGCATCACGCATCAACCGTCGCCAGCTACGGTTCGTGGATCTCACCGATCACCGCCGCCGACGTCGCCGCCAGCGGGCACATGGTCGAGGGAGGTTTTTTCGCTGCCGACGCCGTGTGGTGGTCGGAACAGCGTCCCACCGAGGGCGGTCGGTCCGCCATCAGACGTATCGGCCCGGACGGCGAGCCGGGCGACGTCCTGCCCGCGCCGTGGAACGCGCGAACTCGCGTCCACGAGTACGGCGGCGGAGCGTGGGCGGTGACCGCCGACGGGGTGCTGGTATTCGCGGAGTTCAGTGACCAGAGGCTGTACCGGTTCGACCCGTCCATCGATGCCGCACCCGTGCCCATCACGCCGATTCCTCCGACCCCGTCAGCGGATCGCTACGGCGATCTCACGATCGTCGGCGACGAGGTGTGGTGTGTGCGCGAGTCCTATCGCGACGGGCCGCCGAAGCGCGACATCTGCGCGATCCCACTCGACGGACGCGCGGAGGACAACCCGGCAACGCAGCGTTCGATCGTCGCCGGCTCCGACTTCCTCGCCTACCCGCGATTGTCGCCGGACGGCGAGCGTCTCGCCTGGATCGCGTGGAAGCATCCGCAGATGCCCTGGGACGGGACCGAACTGCGCGTGCTGACGCTGGCTTCGGGCAAGGTCGACGTCCTGCTCGGTGGCCCGGAGGAATCGGTGCTGCAGCCCGAATGGGTCGACGCGTCCACCCTGAACGTGATCAGCGACCGCACCGGCTGGTGGAACCTCTACCGCGTCGCGGCGAACGGCGATGCCGTGGAACCGATCTGCCCGATCGATGCTGACTTCGGCGCCCCGCTCTGGCAGCTCGGTGCCCGCTGGTACACGGTGCTCGACGATGGCCACCTCCTCACGGCCCGCACCGTCGGCACCGACACGCTGGGCCTTGTCGTCCCGGCCACGGGCGCGCTTCGCGATGTCGAACTCGAAGGCATCTCGTCGGTACAGATCTGCGACGTGGACGGACGACGGGTCCTACTGCGCTGTGGCGGAGCACAGGTCGCACCGGGGCTACGCGTGCTCGACCTGGACACCGGAGCACTCACCGACGTGCGGCTGTCGGTCGACGCACTACCCGGCACCAGCTACCTGCCCGAGGCACGGTCCCTGACCTTCCAGGGTCCGGAGCGCGAGGTGCATACGGTCGTCTACCCACCCCACAACCCCGACTACCACGCCCCGGACGGCGAACTGCCTCCCTACGTCGCGTTCGTGCACGGCGGGCCCACCTCACATGTCGCGCCTGCACTGCAGCCGGCGTATGCGTACTTCACGAGCCGCGGTATCGGCGTTGTCGACGTGAACTACGGCGGATCCAGCGGGTACGGACGCGAGTACCGAAACCGGCTACGCGGCCAGTGGGGGGTCGTCGACGTCGAGGACACCGTCGCGGCCGTCCGCGGCCTCGCCGACGCGGGGCTCGCCGACCCGGATCGTCTTGCGATCGAAGGCGGTTCGGCGGGCGGATGGACCGTGTTGTCGGCGTTGACGACGTCGGACGTATTCGCGTGCGGCGTGTCGTACTACGGCGTCGCCGAACTGGTCGAGTTCGTCAAGGAGACCCACGATTTCGAGTCCCGGTACGTCGACGGACTGATCGGCCCGCTACCGGAGGCCGCCGACCTGTACACCCGTCGGGCGCCGGTCAACAACGTCGACGGACTGTCGTGTCCGGTGCTGTTGCTGCAGGGCCTGTCGGACCCGATCGTGCCGCCGTCGCAGGCCGAACAGTTCCGCGATGCGCTCGTACGGAAGCAGATTCCGCACGCCTACCTCGCCTATGCGGGCGAGTCTCACGGGTTCCGGAAGGCCGAGACGATCGCCAGCGCCCGTGAGGCGGAACTGTCGTTCTACGGCCAGGTCCTCGGCTTCGAGACGCCCGGCGTCCCGCGGCTGGAGCTGTGGCGGCCGTAGCAGTCGCGTTGGATTGACGGCACACTTCCTTTGATGGCGTCACACGGGCTTTCACCGTTGAATGGGTATGTGATCGCCGGATCAGGTGTGTGACGGTCACGGTTGCGGCGTGTGCTCGACGCGTCCGCGTGGCGGAGGGGAAAGGCGCGCCCGCTCGAACGCGTCACGAATCCGCTGGACGACCACGTGGGGCGTCGACAGTTCGTTCCAGCCCCACCGCACCACCTGCCAGCCCGCGGCCCGGATCGCGTCCTCGCGCGTCTTCTCCGCCCACAGCACGTCTGCTGGGACTTGCCCGTCGGGGACGAGTCGGCCGTACTTGATGCGACCGTCGAACTCCCCGACAACGCCGAACTCCTCGAACAAGAAGTCCACCCGTCCCAGGTGCACCCCGTCGGGTGCGTACAGGTTCGCCTGGCAGTCGGGGATCGGCAATTGTTCTCGGATCATCAGGACCCGGCTCCGGGATTCGCCGACACTCTCGGATCTCCCGTCCAACTGGCTCGATACGCGAGCGACCTTGCGACGGGCCGATTGCGGACGGCTGGCCTCGAGGTCCCGGAACGTGCACCGCTTGGTGTGCAGCGCGTGATCGCCCGCCACGACTGCCTGCTCGAACGGCAACGACCGCGCCAGGTCGACGACAGTCCGGGCGACAGTGGTGACGCGGAGACCGTCGATCGTCGTCACCTCGTCGGAGTCCAGGGCCGCGGAGTGGACGTGTCGATGTCCGGTCCGCCGTCCACCTGATCGCCGGTTCCGCGTCAGGTGGACGGCCTTCATCGGGGTGTTCCACAGGTCCAGGCCGTGTAGCGCGGCCGCCGACTGGTGGCTCAGTACCGCGTCCGGTGACGACGCGTGCAGGGCCGCGGTGGCCAGAATTATGTGTCGTTCACGGGCGTCCAGCGCCGCGAACTGTTCGCGCGGCGTGTACACGCCCGGGCGTAGCCGGTACCAGGACCCCTTGTGGCACAGGCGCTGTAGTTGGCTGTCGGCGGCGCCGCGTCGTAGTGCCTCGTCGCGCCGGATGATGTGTGCCCCCATGCGGCCATCGTGGACTGCGGCGTGATCTGCCCCGTGCCTCACACGACGTCGTCGCGCCCTCCTGTGGATGACTCAACGCCTGTGGATCACATCGGCAGCGCACACCCGTTGCCGGCGTCACACCCCGGCTGCGGCCGGAACCCGTGTGTGATCGGCGCAGAAGGTGTGCGATGTCGGCGGTGACCACAGACGAAGGTGCCCCCACCGCGGACGGTGAGGGCGCCTTCGTGTGTGCCTACTTCTTACGGCCCGGTGCCTTGGCGCCGGCCTTGAACCCGAGTCCGCCGGGCTTGGCCTGCGGCGGAGGCGTGTTCGACGCCTCCTGTTCCGGTGAAGCGTCCTCTGCCTGTTGCTCGGCGGGCTTCTCGGGCTCGGGTGCCGGTGCCGGTGCAGTCTTGGCGCCGGGTGCCTTCGCTCCGCCCTTCATCTGCAGGCCCTTGCCGCCGGGTGCCTTGGCTCCGCCCTTCATGGCGAGTCCGCCGGGCTTGGCCGTCGGTGTCGCGGGAGCAGCCGGGGCCGCAGGCGTCTCGGCGGCCGGGGCCGGTGCTTCAGCGGCCGGTGCAGGCGTGGCGGCCTTCGCGCCGGGTGCCTTGGCTCCACCCTTCATCTGCAGGCCCTTGCCTCCCGGTGCCTTCGCGCCGGGTGCCTTCGCCCCGCCCTTCATGGCGAGTCCACCGGGCTTGGCGGCCGGTGCTGCCGGGGCCGAAGGCGTATCGGCGGCCGGTTCGGCGGGTGCCGGCGTGGCGGCCTTTGCGCCGGGTGCCTTGGCGGCGCCCTTCATCTGCAGGCCCTTGCCTCCCGGTGCCTTCGCGCCGGGTGCCTTCGCGCCGGGTGCCTTCGCGCCCGGCGCCTTGGCCAGACCCTTCATCTGCAGGCCCTTGCCCTTCGCCGGTGCTGCGGCAGGGGCCGGAGCGGCCTCCGCGGCCGGAGCAGCTTCGGGTTCGGCCGCCGGAGCGGCTTCGGGTTCGGACGCCGGAGCGGCGGGCGCTGCGGCAGCCTCGGCCGCAGCCGGTGTGGCGGCCGGAACCTTCTCGCGCCGCTCGACCTTGATGTTCGCGGTCAGCTGTTCGGGATCGAGACGCGTGACGGATTCGAGCATCATCTGCGCGACGTCGACGACCTCCACTCCCTCGCCCTGGCCCTGCTCCTGGCGGGCGGTGACGCCGTCGGTGAGCATGACGCGGCAGAACGGGCAGCCCGTCGCGATCTTCTGTGTCGATGCACCCTGGGGCGATGCCCCGTTCCCACCCAGCGTGGTGAGGGCCTCGTCGACGCGATCGACGTTGATGCGCTTGCCGAGCTGCTCCTCCATCCACATGCGGGCACCACCGGCGCCACAGCACATGGAACGCTCGCCGTGACGTGGCATCTCCGTGAGGTTTGCGCCCGACGCCTCCATCAGTTCACGCGGCGCGTCGTACACCTTGTTGTGACGGCCCAGGTAGCACGGGTCGTGGTAGGTGACGTTCTCCTCGAGCTTGGCGACGGGGACGAGCTTCTTCGCCCGCACCAGGCGGTTGAGCAGCTGGGTGTGGTGGACGACCTCATAGGCGCCGCCGACCTGCGGGTATTCGTTGCCGAGTGCGTTGAAGCAGTGCGCACACGTGACGACGATCTTGCGCTTGTTGTCCGGGGTGCCTTCGAACACCGTGTTCAACAGCTCGATGTTCTGCATGGCGAGCTGCTGGAACAGGAACTCGTTGCCCGCTCGGCGGGCCGAGTCGCCGGTGCAGGTCTCCTCGGCGCCGAGGACCATGAACTTCACGCCCGCGGTCGCCAGCAGTTCGGCGACAGCCTTGGTGGTCTTCTTGGCGCGGTCCTCGTAGGCGCCGGCGCAGCCGACCCAGAACAGGTACTCGTAGTCCTCGAAGGAATCCGCGTCCTGGCCATAGACCGGGATCTCGAAGTCCATCTCGTTGATCCAGTTCAGGCGGTCCTTGGCGTTCTGGCCCCAGGGGTTGCCCTTGTTTTCGAGGTTCTTGAACAGACCCGCGAGCTCGGACGGGAAGTCCGACTCGATCAGGACCTGGTAGCGGCGCATGTCGATGATGTGGTCGACGTGCTCGATGTCCACCGGGCACTGCTCGACACATGCACCACACGTGGTGCAGGACCACAGGGTCTCGGGGTCGATGATGCCGCCGAGTTCACCCTCGACCGACTCGCCGACCAGGGGACGCTCGGCCTCGGCGCGGGCGGCCTCGGGGATCGCGGCGAGCTTGTCCTCGAGGACCTTGCCCTCGGCGTCTACCAGGCCGACCTCGTCGCCGCCCATGTCCTTGCGGCCTCCCGCCAACAGGTACGGGGCCTTGGCGGAACCGTGGTCGCGCAGGGACATGATGAACAGCTTCGGCGACAGCGGCTTGCCGGTGTTCCATGCGGGGCACTGCGATTGGCAGCGACCGCACTCGGTGCAGGTGGTGAAGTCCAGCCAACCCTTCCACGAGAAGTCCTCGATCCGGCCGGCACCGAGAGTGTCGGTGTCGGGGTCGACGTTCTCCATGTCGAGCGCGCGACCCTTGGACATCATCGGCTTCGCCGCACCCAGAGCGACGTCACCGTCGTCCTCACGCTTGAAGTAGATGTTGAAGAACGCGGAGAAGCGGTGCCAAGCGACACCCCAATTGATGTTCCGGCCGACGATGTACAGCCACACCATGGCGGACATCAGCTTGACGAACGCGAACACAGAGACAAGTTCGGGGCTACCCGGGATGAGCTCGGCGACGCGCATGGTGAAGAAGTCGGTCCACGGATTGGCGTGCCCGTAGGTGGCAATCTTGCCGGCCTTTACGAGGATCATGCCCAGGCCCTCGATGAGGACGACTGCTTCGACAAAGTATGCGGCGCGGAAGTTGGAGCCACTGAACCGTGAGAGCCGAGCGGGTCCGCGTGGGTGGTTCCGCTGGCGAATGATGACCAGGGCGATGATGCCGATGACGGTGCCGATTCCCAGCAATTCATCGACGAAGTGGTAGACGGCGGTTCCGCCGATGAGTGGCCAGCCTCCTTGCGGGTTGAAGGTCTGGATGTAGGCCTCCATCGCAACGATCGATCCCAGCAAGAAGCCGATCATGACAAGCCAGTGCGCCCAGCCGACAGTTCGGAACTTGCTCATACGGGTGTGAGCGAAGATCTCCGCAACCATTTGCTTGAATCGCGGGAAGAACGGCCGCCAACGGTCTGGGGCGGGCTGACCGACCCGGATGGCGCTGACGATCCTCCACACGCCGAGGAAGAATGACCCCCACGCGGGAATGCTCAATAGCACGCCGATTGTGCCCAACGTGATCGTCAGGGCGTTCATGTCGAGGCCTTTCGTTTCGGGGCAGCACACGTGCCGCCTGGGTTCAGCTCAGCCACAGATCGTAACCGCTCCCAAGTTACCCGCTAGTAACTTACATTTTCTACCTGTCGGTAACATAGCGCGTGGCACAGTTTCCTGCATCTTTGCCTCCGGCTGGGCCGCTCGGAGGGCAGTGCGGATGCTCTGACGCGTCACTCGCGGGTCCAGGTGAACCGTACGATCCGGGCTGGATTGAGTTAACGGTATGTGGTGCCCCTGCGGCTGGTATCGCGTAGGTAGGCCTAACTCAGTCGACGGGCCGACAAGGGAACGCGCGAGTTGGCTCCACGAGGGCGATCAAGAGGCGTTGAACTCGCCCGATCTGCCGTGCGGGCTAGAAGGTCTGGAGCCTCAGCCCGGGATTCTGACCGAGGATCGCGTTGATCGGGGTGGCGAACAACTCCGGGCTCTCGCCCTCTTCGAAGGCCCCGAGGTTCGCCTCCGCGCACGACTGGAATTCCCCGACGTTCGAGGCGCTCGAGATGCCGAGGGCGAGGGTGCCGGTGACGATGGGTCCACCGCTGTCGCCCTGCAGTGCGCACAGGTTCGTGGCGAAGCCGCCGTTGAGGACGCGCTCGCCAACCTGGACGGTCTGGTTGACCGCGGTCACGACACCGCAGTTGAACCCGGAGGTACTACCGGCCTTGCAGACAGGAGCGCCGACTACGGGGTTCGCGGTGCCGGTGATGGGGAGCGGTATGGCAATCGGAGTGCGCACTCCGTTGTTCGTGAAGCGCGGCGCCGCAGCTGCTGTGGGCCGGAGGATCGAGTAGTCGTACCCCTCGAGGCTCGTCCTCTCGAAGGTGCCGACGACATTTCCGGACAAGCCGCTCACTCGAGAGGCGTACTCCGTTCCTGCGGCGGCGCGGTCGGGGTCGCAGTGGCCTGCACTGATATTGACCGGTGCTCCGTTGCCGTCGACTGCATTGAACCCGAGCGAGCACTCGAACGCCGCGCCGCCCCCAGAAGCGACGTACGGATCACCACCGAGGAACGCATCCCCGCCGTACTGCGCGAGCATGGACGACGAAGTCGCCGGTTGCAGCGTCGCGAGAGCGGGACCGAGCACCACTCGCGCGGCCTCCCCCAGGAACGGGGGCACCAGGTCGAGGAGGTCACCTGTGCTGCCGTCGGCCCGCAGCACCACATCGTTGTCGGCGATATCGACGGTCGCTCCGCCGACGGACCGTGCGATCTCTGGGGGCAAGGTTCCGATCCAGGTGGCCAGCGCCGCGCGGGTGGATTCGAGCTGACCCTCGTTCCGCAGGACATCGGTGCTCGTGAACCCGGCGCGCTCGACGGCAGCCTTCGCGACGCCGTCGTCGTTGTCGGTGAGGCCGACCACCGGGACGCCGGACGGGTCGATCCAGGCGCCGCCGAAGGCTTCCGGGAACTGCGAGCGTGCGAACTCTGCGAACTCGCCGAGTCGTTGAGCGAGGTCGGACCGCTCCAGGTACTGGTCGGGGGTGAGTTGCAGGTCCCGCCAGAGAGCATCGGTCAGTTCGATCGGAAGTTGGGCCGGTTGATCGGAGAGACTGGACTCGGACGCCGCGGACGATGCCGCCGGTTGAGCCTGAGCGACTGTCGTTGCGGGGCCGAGAACAAGGAGCGCGGCAGCACCCAACACCGCGGCAGGACGTGCGAGCAGGCTTCGCATGAGGGCCCTCTTCCGTCTGCCCTGGGCGCCCATAGACGCCGAGGTCTACAGAGAGGAGCACCCGGCGTCTTCGGGCGCCCCGAGTTGCGTTCGACTATAAGGCCGCCGTGCCCACCGATACACGTAACTCGGTGTGGGCGATTCGTCAGTCGCGTGCAGTGCCCGTGTTCACCGTGAGGCCTGCGCCGAACCCGCCCCCTGAGTAGTTGTCGGCCGTGTTCAGGACGTTCTGGATCGGAAAACCGACGCTGATCGTTCCACCGTTGAACATGAGTTCCAAGTTGGCCTCGGCGCAGCTTGCTTCGTCGAGAATGTTGGACAAGCTGGTGATGCCCAGGGCCAGGGTGCCGGTGACGATCGGACCACCGCTGTCGCCGGGCAGGGTGCATGCGGTACTGGCGAATCCTTCGACGACGGGGGTTTCGTCCTCGTCGACGGCCTGGACCTGGTCATGGGCCACGATGCCGCAGGTGAACCCTGTTGCCTGTCCGGATTTGCAGATCGGGGCGCCGACGACGGGCACCGCCGTACCCGTCACGGTGAGGGTGCTGCCGCCGGCGCCACGGATCACGGGACGGTCGAGTCCGGCGCGCACACCGGCGTCGTTGAGGCGGATCAGCGAGTAGTCGAGGGCCTGGGTGCCACCGAAGTGGGAGCGTTCGAATTTGCCGACCTGGACACTGTCGGCGAGGTACGGGCCGTTCGGCAGGTACACCTCGGTGCCGGTGCCCGGTGTGGGATCGCAGTGTCCCGCGCTGATGTTGATCGCGTTGCCGTTCCGGTCGGTGGCGCTGAATCCCAGGGAGCACATTCCGAATTCGTCGGGAATCGAGTTCCCGCGACGTTCGGGAAACGTCAAGTATGTGTCGCCTCCCATGGGAACTCGTTCGACGGGGACCGGTCCCGGCGCCTTCAGTTGCACCTTGATGTTCTCGAGCTGCGTCGGGAGGTCGATGGCGCGGCCGAGCGGGCTGTTCGCGATGTCGACGACGATCTGACTGTTGAGGACGTCGATCGAGGCGGCCCCGATCTGAGAAGCGACCTGGCTGGGCAGTTGCGAGACCCATTGGTTGAAGTCGGCGAGGGAACGCTCGAGTCCGTCGGCGGAGACCGGCGCCATCTGGGTGCGGTACCCATCACGTGCGGCGGTCTGCGCGGCGGCCGTAGTTGTCACCGCGACGACGGGCTGGCCGTCGAGATCCATCCACGCTCCGGAGAACTCCTCAGGGTGCTTTGCACGGAAGTCCGTCGCGTACGAGTCGAGTTCCTGCGCACGTGCGGCACGGTCCAGGTACTCCTGCGGGCTGATCTTCAGATCCCGGGTGATCGCCTCGACCATCTCGTCGGGCAGTTCAGCGGCCGACAACTGGACTACCTGTGCGTCGGGTGTTCCGGAAGAGGAGGGTGGAGGATCGGCGAGCGCCGGAGCGGCGACCGGTACCGCAAGCAGGAGCGCCGACGATCCCACGACGGCGACTCGGCGGGCCAACAACTGCACTGCGGCGCGCGGCGCCAGCGAGATTCGCACTCGGTGTCCTCCGGGTTCTGCGGGATCGGCAACCCACAATAGAGCAAGACACACCCGACATGCCCGGGAATTTGTGCTCTTGCTTCACAAGTCGGACGACTCCACTCCGCTGTGGTCCGAGTGCCCCGCATCCCCGCTCTGAAGCTGTTCGTGCTGCCCTATCCGGTGCGCTCCAGTCGGCGCACTGCCGACCGGGCCGCATTGTAGCCGCCCATGCCGTGCACGCCGCCACCGGGAGGCGTCGAGGCGGAGCAGATGTAGACGCCAGGAATACCGGTCGTGTAGGGGTCCAGCGCCATCCGCGGCCGGAACAGTAGCTGTCGAGGATCGTTGGCGCCGGACGCGATGTCGCCACCCACGTAATTGGGGTTGTAGACGGCCATCTCCACAGCGGAGCGGCTCCAGCTGCCGACGATGCGCTCGCGCGTGCGGGGGGCGAAACGTTCGATCTGACGCAGGATCGCCTCGGTCGCGTCGCCGGTGTACCCGTGCGGTACATGGGCGTACGCCCACACCGGATGCACGCTGCCCGCCGAGCGAGACGGGTCGGCCAGATACTGCTGACCGATCAGAACGAAGGGGCGTTCCGGCATCCGTCCGCGGTGCAGGTCCCGTTCGGTGGCCGCGGTCTCGCCGAATGTTCCACCCAGGTGGACCGTGCCGGCGCGGCGGCAAGCGTCGTCGCGCCAAGGGATTCCTCCCTCGACCGCCAGGTCGAGCTTGAACGCGGCCGGTCCGTACCGGTATCTGCGGTATGCGTGGGCCACCCGGGGCGGCAACCGGTTTCCGGCCAGTTCGATGACGCCGGCCGGTGACAGATCCAGCATCGTGACGTCGGTTCGCGGCAGTTCTCCGAGCCACCGGACCCGGCGGCCGGTCTCGATCTGTCCGCCGTGCTCGCGCAAGATCGCGGCCAGCGCGTCGGTGATCGAACGTGAACCACCGCGAGCGACGGGCCAGCCGTACCGATGGCCGGCGGCGAGCATCAGCAAGCCCGCCGCCGACGTCGTCGGCCTGCTCAGGGGGTAGTAGGCGTGAGCCGCGACGCCGCCGAACAAGGCCCGTGCCTGCTGCGTCCGCCAGCGTCTGACGGTCATTGCCGCCGGGGCCAGCGCGCCGCTACCGAAGCGTGCCAACGTGATCGGGTGCTGTGGCAGGTGTGCGATCGGTCGCAGGACTTCGTCGGCGAGTTCGTCGAAGCGCTCGATCAGAGGGGTGAACAATCGTCGCCACGACGGCCCGTCCGGGCCGAGTCGATCGGCGGTCTCCGTGATCGAGCGTGTGAACACGCCCCCTACCGCGTTGTCGAGTGGATGGGCGAGGTCGACCTCGGGGCGGCACCATTCGAGTCCGTGCGCGGTGAGGTCGAGCGAGCGGAAGAAGGGCGATGCCGCGCCCATCGGATGCACGGCGGAACAGTCGTCGTGCAGCAGCCCGGGGATGGTCCGCTCGGTGGTCCGGGTGCCGCCGCCGATGGTGTCGTCGGCTTCGTAGACGGTGACCGCGACTTTGTGCAGCGCAAGCGTGACGGCCGCGGCCAGCCCGTTGGGACCGGCACCGACGACGACCGCGTCAGTCATCGAGCGGTCACCGTATTCCGGTCCGGCAGCTCGGTCCGCGGTCGGTGCGGGATCGCTGCGTCCGGTGCCCCGCGATCGCCGGCGGTGTCCACACGGAAATCGTATCGACCGTCGCCCGGGCTGGTGACCGAACCCGGCTGTGATCAAAACCGGGCCGGGACCAGACCCGGCCGGGAACGAATCCAGTCGGGAACAAACCCGGTTCCCGGTCCGTTGAGTCTTTCGAGGACCTGAGTGGGCTGGGCTCAAGTTTCAAATTGACTTCGACCAGAGTCGTATGCAAACTTGAGCCGTATACGCTCATCTGGGGCTCATCAGCTCAGCGTAGGTAAGCAAAACCGCAGTTCACCAAGCTGCAGGGAAGGAAAGTGAGGGATCACTATGGCTCGTGCGGTCGGAATCGACCTCGGGACCACCAACTCGGTCGTGTCTGTACTCGAAGGTGGCGAGCCCGTAGTGGTCGCCAACTCCGAGGGCTCACGGACCACCCCGTCGATCGTCGCCTTCGCCAAGAACGGGGAAGTGCTCGTCGGTCAGCCCGCCAAGAACCAGGCGGTCACCAACGTCGACCGCACCGTCCGCTCGGTCAAGCGTCACATCGGCACCGACTGGACCGTGGAGATCGACGACAAGAAGTACACGCCGCAGGAGATCAGCGCCCGCACGCTGATGAAGCTCAAGCGTGACGCGGAGGCGTACCTCGGTGAGGAGATCACCGACGCCGTCATCACGGTCCCGGCGTACTTCGAGGACTCACAGCGTCAGGCCACCAAGGAGGCCGGCCAGATCGCGGGCCTGAACGTCCTGCGCATCGTCAACGAGCCCACCGCGGCCGCGCTCGCGTACGGCCTCGACAAGGGCGAGAAGGAACAGACCATCCTGGTGTTCGACCTCGGTGGCGGCACCTTCGACGTCTCCCTCCTCGAGATCGGCGACGGCGTCGTCGAGGTTCGCGCGACGTCCGGTGACAACCACCTCGGTGGCGACGACTGGGATCAGCGCGTCGTCGACTGGCTCGTCGAGAAGTTCAAGGCGCAGAACGGCATCGACCTGACCAAGGACAAGATGGCCCTGCAGCGCCTGCGTGAGGCCGCCGAGAAAGCGAAGATCGAGCTGTCCAGCTCGCAGAGCACCTCCATCAACCTGCCGTACATCACCGTCGACGCGGACAAGAACCCGCTGTTCCTCGACGAGCAGCTCACCCGCAGCGAGTTCCAGAAGATCACGTCGGATCTGCTGGACCGCGCCCGCGCTCCGTTCCAGCAGGTCATCAAGGACGCCGGCATCACGGTCAAGGAGATCGACCACGTCGTGCTCGTCGGCGGTTCGACCCGTATGCCCGCTGTCGCGGACTTGGTGCGCGAGCTCACCGGTGGCCGTGAGCCGAACAAGGGCGTGAACCCTGACGAAGTGGTGGCGGTCGGAGCTGCGTTGCAGGCCGGCGTCCTCAAGGGCGAGGTCAAGGACGTCCTGCTCCTCGACGTCACCCCGCTCTCGCTCGGCATCGAGACCAAGGGTGGCGTGATGACCAAGCTCATCGAGCGCAACACCACGATCCCGACCAAGCGTTCGGAGACCTTCACCACCGCCGACGACAACCAGCCGTCGGTGCAGATCCAGGTGTTCCAGGGTGAGCGCGAGATCGCTTCGCACAACAAGCTGCTCGGCTCCTTCGAACTGACCGGGATCCCGCCGGCCCCGCGTGGCGTGCCCCAGATCGAGGTCACCTTCGACATCGATGCAAACGGCATCGTCCACGTCACCGCGAAGGACAAGGGCACCGGCAAGGAGAACACGATCAAGATCCAGGACGGCTCCGGCCTGTCCAAGGAAGAGATCGACCGGATGGTCAAGGACGCCGAGGCGCACGCCGAGGAGGACAAGGCCCGCCGCGAGGAGGCCGAGGTTCGCAACCAGGCCGATTCGCTGGTGCACCAGACCGAGAAGTTCATCAAGGACAACGAGGACAAGGTGCCCGCCGACGTCAAGGAGAAGGTCGAGTCCGCGATCGCTGAGGTCAGGACTGCTTTGGCCGGCTCCGATATCGCTGCCGTGAAGTCGGCGGTCGAGAAGCTGTCGACCGAGTCGCAGGCCCTCGGCCAGGCGATCTACGAGGCGCAGGCCGCCGACGCCGCCGCCTCCGGCGACGGTGCCGGTCCGACCGACAACGACGTCGTCGACGCCGAGGTCGTGGACGAGCCGAGCGATCAGGACAAGAAGTGACCGGCGAGCACCCCGAGCGTGAACCGGTAATCACCGACGGCAAGGTGGTCGACCCCTTCGACACCGAAGAGGAAGTCTCGTTCGCCCCCGAGGCCGAGGTCGGCGCGGAGGCGACCGACGCCACGCTCGAGACGGATGAGCTGGGCAAGGTAACCGCCGAACGCGATCAGTTCGCGACGGAGCTGGGCTACGCCAAGGCGGAGATTGCCAATCTCCACCGCAACTCCCGGACCCGCATCGACCGGGCGGTCGAAGACGAGCGGATCGCGGTGGTGAGCAAGTTCCTCGATGTCGTCGACGACCTCGACCGGGCCCGCGCCCACGGAGATCTCGAGAGCGGGCCGATGAAGGCATTGTCGGACAAGCTCTCCGGCGTCCTCGACGGACTCGGGCTCGTCGGTTTCGGCGAGGAAGGCGACTCCTTCTCCCCGGATCTGCACGAAGCCGTGCAGATGGAGGGCGACGGCGACAACCCTGTCCTCGGCGCGGTGCTCCGCAAGGGTTACCGTCTCGGTGACCGGGTCCTGCGGACGGCGATGGTGACCGTGACCAACGGCGAACCCGCATCCGATGCGGTCGTCGAGTAGCTGAACAGGAAATGATGAGAGGAGGAGACGCCCAGTGAGTCAACGGGAGTGGATCGAGAAGGACTTCTACAAGGACCTGGGTGTCTCCTCGGACGCCTCGGCCGACGAGATCAAGAGGGCTTACCGAAAGCTGGCCCGGGATCTGCATCCCGACGCCAACCAGGGCGACCCCAAGGCGGAGGAGCGTTTCAAGTCGGTCAGTGAGGCGCATGCCGTCCTCTCCGACCCCGCGAAACGCAAGGAGTACGACGAGGCCCGCCGCTTGTTCGCAAGCGGCGGGTTCGGTCCTGGCGCGGGATACACAACCCGTCCAGGTGGATTCAACGGCGGATTCGACCTGGGTGACCTCTTCGGCGGCGGCGCCGGTGGTCCCGCCGGCGGCGAGAGCGGTCTGGGCGACATCTTCGGTGGCCTGTTCAATCGCGGCGGCCGGACCACGGCGAGTACACGTCCGCGCAGGGGCAGCGATGTCGAGACCGAGACGACGCTCGAGTTCCGCGAGGCCGCACAGGGCGTCACGGTTCCGTTGCGTCTGACCAGCCCGTCGCCGTGCACAACCTGTCACGGCAGCGGCGCCAAGCCCGGTACCAGCCCGCGGGTTTGCCCGCGCTGCAACGGAACCGGTGTCGTCACCCGTAACCAGGGGGCGTTCGGATTCAGCGAGCCGTGCGACGACTGCCGCGGTACCGGGTCGATCATCGACGACCCCTGCCCCGACTGCCACGGCAACGGCGTGGCCAACCGCACCCGAACGATCACCGTTCGCGTGCCGTCGGGTGTCAGCGACGGCACTCGGATCCGGCTGGCGGGTCAGGGCGAGGCCGGGCTGCGGGGTGCGCCGTCGGGCGACCTGTACGTCACCGTGCACGTGCGGCCCGACAAGGTGTTCGGACGCAACGGCGACGACCTGACGCTGGTGGTGCCGGTCAGCTACGGTGAGCTGGTGCTCGGAACGACCGTATCGGTGCCCACGTTGGACGGTCGTGTGGGAGTGAAGATTCCGGCCGGAACCGCAGATGGACGAGTTCTGCGGGTGCGCGGGCGGGGAGTACCCAAGCGCGGTGGCGGCGCGGGGGATCTGCTCGTGACCGTGAAGGTCGCGGTGCCGCAGAAGCTCGACGACCCCGCCACCGAGGCACTCCACGCGTACCTGAACGCCGAGAAGGCCAGCGGATTCGATCCGCGGGCAGGATGGGCCGGCGTCTGACAGTCCGTAAGCGACCGGGCAGGTGAACGATCATGAGCGACAAGCAACGCAAGAAGTCCGAGGTCCCGCCGGACCCCGACGCGCGCGTGTTCGTCATCTCGGTGGCTGCCGAACTGGCAGGTATGCACGCACAGACGTTGCGCAACTACGACCGGCTCGGACTGGTCACCCCGCACCGCGCGAGCGGTGGCGGACGCCGGTACTCGCCCCGGGATGTGGCCCTGCTGCGTGAGGTGCAGCGTCTGTCTCAGGACGAGGGTGTGAACCTCGCCGGCATCAAACGCATCATCGAATTGACGAACCAGGTCGAGGCGCTGCAGCACCGTGTCGACGAACTGGCTGCCGAGATCGCCCAGATCCACGCCAGCTACCGCCGTGACCTGGTGCCCGTTCCGCGCAGCAGCGCGCTCGTGGTCTGGAAGCCGCGGGGCGAACGCTGACCCGTTCGACGCTTCGTGCGGGTGCCACAGGGTTGCGCACGACTGGTTGAACCGGCGGATCCGGCCCCGCCGTCAGGTGTAACAGGTTCCAGTTTGGGAGAAATCCGGCTATCGTGTCGGTGACCCGGACCACACAGGGGACCGGGGCGTGAGGGTGCTCATCATGCCTGCGGGTCCCGTGTACGCAGAAGGAACACAAATGACCGACGCGCTCGACGACGTTCTTCACCGCCCGCGATTCCTGGCGGACCTCCTGATCACAGCACTCGAACGCAACGTCGACCGGCCGGCACTCTACCTCGGCGACGTCGTGCTCACCGGCGGCCAGATGCGCGACCAGATCAGTTGTTTCTCACAGGCGCTCGCGTCGCTCGGGATCGGCAGGGGGTCGACGGTCGCGATGCTGTCGAAGAACCGCCCCGAGGTTCTCATCAGCACCGGTTCGACGATGATCCTCGGCTGCCGCAACACCGCACTGGCGCCGATGGGGTCGCTCGACGACCACAGCTACATCCTCGGTGACGCCGAGATCGAGACGCTCATCTTCGACCCGACGGCGTTCGAGGACCGGGCTGCGGAGCTGAAGGCGACGGTCCCGACGCTGAAGAACCTGTTCTCGCTCGGGCCGTCCCAGGTGGGAACGGACATTCTCGAACTGGCGAAGACGCTGCGCCCCGAGCCCCTGGTGGCGGCCGACGTGGACGGCGACGACCCGTCGAGCATGGTCTACACCGGCGGCACCACCGGCAAGCCGAAGGGCGTCGTGAACACCTTCCGCTCCGGTGTGACGCTGCCGCAGATCCAGATGGCCGAGTGGCAGTTCCCCGAGGAGATGAGGTTCCTCGCGTGCACGCCGCTCTCGCACGCGGGCATGGCGTTCTTCGTGCCGACCCTGCTGCGGGGCGGCTCGCTCGTCGTGCTGCCGGCGTTCGAGCCGGGCGCGGTTCTCGAGGCGATCGAGAAGTACAAGATCACCTCGACCATGCTGGTGCCGACGATGATCTACATGCTGCTCGACCACCCGGACCTGAAGACCCGCGACGTGTCGAGCCTGCAGACGCTGTTCTACGGCGCCGCCGCGATGTCGCCTGCACGGCTCAAGGAGGGCATCGAGAAGCTCGGCCCGATCTTCTTCCAGTACTTCGGACAGAGCGAGTGCGGTATGACGATCACCGTCATGCGCAAGGAGGAGCACGATCCGGAGAACCTCGAGCGGCTCGCGTCGTGCGGTCGCCCGGTGCCGTGGCTCGACGTGCGCCTGCTCGACGACGACCTGAACGAGGTCGCCCAGGGCGAACTCGGGGAGATCTGCGTCCGCGGCCCACTCGTGATGAAGGGCTACTGGAAGAAGCCGGCGGAGACGGAGGAGGCGCTGCGCGGCGGTTGGCTGCACACCGGTGACATCGCCCGCGCCGACGAGGACGGCTTCCTCTACATCGTCGACCGCAAGAAGGACATGATCGTCACCGGCGGATTCAACGTGTTCCCACGCGAGGTCGAGGACGTCATCTCGGGCCATCCCGCGGTCGCGTCGGTTGCGGTCGTCGGTGTGCCGGACGAGAAGTGGGGAGAGGCCGTCAAGGCGTGCGTCGTGCTGCGCGACGGGCAGACCGCCCCGGCCGACGAACTCGTCGAACGTGTCCGTACCGCAAAGGGTTCGGTGCACGCGCCCAAGTCCGTCGACTTCGTCGACGCGCTGCCGCTCACACCGCTGGGCAAGCTCGACAAGAAGGCTCTGCGCGCACAGTTCTGGGAGGGCGCGGCTCGCTCGGTGTGACGGAGCAGTCGATCCGGTGAGGCAGCCGATCCGGTGAGAACTTCGGCGCGCACGGCGGTCAGGGGAAGCCGCCGTGCGCGCCGAGCCATGCCTAGCTCCGCCGCACTCAACCCAGGGGGTCGAACTGGATGGCCCTGGCCGGAGTTCCGGTAGCGGTCAGTCGCTCCCGGGTGCTCTGCACCATCCCGGGCGACCCGCACACGAGCACCTGGTGGTTGACGAAGGCTCCGTGCGCGGCGACGACGTCGCCCAGGGTGCCCTCGAGCAGGTGGTCTTCGGTGAATCCGAAGAGGGTCTCGGGGCCGATCGCGGCGCGGATCCTCTGATACCACTCGTCGGGCACGCCACGGCCGGTGACGTCCTCGACGACGGGAATCGTGGTGAGCCAAGGCAATTGCTCGGTGAGCATCCACAGCATGTCCGACGCGTACAGGTCCTGGACGGTGCGACCACCGACGAACAGGTACACCCGCGGGGGTTTCTCCACCCGGGTGAGGTCGAGGATGATCGAGCGCAGTGGCGCCAGTCCTGTTCCACCCGCGACCATCACGACCGTCGGCCCGTTCTCGTCGACTGTGAGTTCGCCCCTCGGCGAGGAAATCTGCCATTGATCCCCGGGTCTGGTGTCGGCGACGATACTGCCGCTCACCCAGCCGCCGGGGATGGCCCGCACGTGGAACTCGAGCTTGCCGTCGCGCGACGGCGGCAACGCGGGCGAGAGGCGTCGCGGCAGCCGCGGGAACTGCGGGACGGTGACGTCGACGTACTGGCCTGGCCGGAAGGGGACGGGCTCGCCCACCAGGCGCACCACAGCTAGGTCCTTGCGCAGGCGATGGTGCTCGACGACGGTCGCGGTCCAGCTCGGCTGCTGCATGGCGATGTTGCCTCCGGGGTGTCGGTACTCGGTGTCGGTATTCGGTGGCGTCAGCGCGTCAACGCAGCGGGTCGTACGAGATCGATTCCACCGGTGTCCCGGCCCGCTGCAGGGCGTATGCGGTGGTCTTGACCATCGACGGCGAGCCGCAGATCTGCACCTGACGATCGGCCCACGACCCGAACTGGCTCACGACCGCACCGATGGGCCCACGCAGTCGTTGGTGCAGACCGTGCGGTGGCTCGGGCACGGGATAGGGGTGCCACCACGGGTTCTCGTCCTCCTCGGAAACGGGGACGATGGTGAGCCACGGATTGCTGAGCGACAGGTGCCACAGAGTCTCGATGTCGTACAGGTCGCACGGGTACACGCCACTCACGAACAGGTGCACCCGCGGATTGATTCCGCGGTGCGCCATGTCCATCACCTGGGCGCGCAGCGGGGCCAGGCCGGTACCGCCGGCGATCATCAGCACGTCCCGCCCGGAGTCGACGTCCACGTGCAGTCCGCCGAGTGGGGAACTGATGCGCCAGCGGTCACCGACGGAGGTCTGGTTGACCATCGCCGGGCTCACCCATCCACCGGAGACCCGACGGACGTGGAACTCGATTTGGCCGAACGGGTTCGTGGGGATCGCCGGAGACAGGTAACGCCACATCTGCGGCCGCTGCGGAATCTGGACGCTGACGTACTGGCCGGGGGCGTAGGGGATCGGCGAATCGCATTCGAGCCGGATGACAGCGAGGTCGCGCAGCACCCGTTCGTGGCTGACGACCGTGGCCTCCCACAGCGCCGGGAAGTTGTCCGCGTCGGCGGCATCGGACATCGTGTTGGTGATCAGCGCGATGAGTTCGCGCCACGCCGTGTCGGCGGCCCGGCTCCACGGTTCGTCCGAATCGACTTCCCGGATCGCGTCCAGCAGAGCGTTCGCGGCGGCCGCGTAGTGGCCGCGCTGCACGCCGTACTTGCGGTGGTCGCGGCCCAGTTGCGCAAGAAACGCCAGCAGTCGGTCGGTGTCGTCGAGTCCGCGCACGATGTATTCGAGTGCGGCAACGAACCTGACGCGTTGCCCGTCCATGCTCGCCGGGAACAGCGAACGGCACTGCGGCAACCGTGCGAAGAAGTGAGTGTAGAACGTGCGGGCGAAGTGGTCACGGTGAGCGGAGGAAGAGACGACGTTGGCGAAGTGTGAGCGGATGAGCCTGACCTCGGCCGTGTCCACCTCGTCCTCCCTCGCGTGTCTCGTGGCCCGACACGTGCCGGAACCGGTAACCAGTTTGCACTGTTTCCAGTCGGGGGCGATCGGTGCCCTCGTCGACCGTGGACAAATCTACGTGGAATAGTCGAAGTTGAGTGGAACAGACTCAACATTTCGATCGTTGAGGAGAAGGAAAGGCCGGTGGACCCGTACGCACCGGCACAATGATCTTGTTCGTTCGTCGCAAGGAAGGTGACCAGTGGACTCGTTCTCTCCCACCACGAAGACCCAGGCCGCGCTGACGGCTGCGCTGCAGTCGGCATCCGCGGCCGGCAACCCCGACATCCGGCCGGCGCACCTGCTGGTTGCGCTGCTGGACCAGTCCGACGGCATCGCCGCGCCGCTGCTCAAGGCCATCGGTGTCGACCCCACCGTGGTGCGGCGTGAGGCGCAGGACTTGGTGGACCGGCTGCCGCGTGCCACCGGCGCGACGACGCAGCCGCAGCTCGGCCGGGAGGCACTCGCGGCGATCACCGCGGCGCAGCATCTCGCGACCGAGCTCGACGACGAGTACGTCTCGACCGAGCACGTCATGGTGGGTCTCGCTGGTGGGCTGGATCGTTCCGCAGGCTCCGCTGCCGCCGCCGATTCCGACGTGGCCAAGCTCCTGGTCGGACACGGCGCCACCCCGACTGCGCTGCGGGACGCGTTCACCGCGGTCCGCGGCAGCGCGCGCGTCACCAGCCCCGACCCGGAGGGCACGTATCAGGCACTCGAGAAGTACTCGACCGACCTCACGGCGCAGGCCCGTGAGGGCAAGCTCGACCCCGTCATCGGCCGCGACACCGAGATCCGCCGTGTCGTGCAGGTGCTGAGCCGGCGCACGAAGAACAACCCGGTGCTCATCGGCGAGCCCGGCGTGGGCAAGACCGCGATCGTCGAGGGTCTCGCGCAGCGCATCGTCGCCGGGGACGTCCCGGAGTCGCTGCGCGGCAAGACGGTCACCTCGCTCGACCTCGGTGCGATGGTCGCCGGCGCCAAGTATCGCGGTGAGTTCGAGGAACGCCTCAAGGCCGTGCTCGAGGACATCAAGAACTCGGCCGGCCAGGTCATCACATTCATCGACGAGTTGCACACCATCGTCGGCGCCGGCGCGACGGGTGAGTCGGCGATGGACGCCGGCAACATGATCAAGCCGATGCTCGCTCGCGGCGAACTGCGCCTCGTCGGTGCGACCACTCTCGATGAGTACCGCCAACACATAGAGAAGGATGCTGCGCTCGAGCGTCGCTTCCAGCAGGTACTGGTCGGTGAGCCGTCCGTCGAGGACACCGTCGGCATCCTGCGCGGCCTCAAGGAGCGGTACGAGGTGCACCACGGTGTACGTATCACCGACTCCGCGCTCGTCGCGGCGGCCACCTTGTCGGACCGCTACATCACGTCGCGTTTCCTGCCGGACAAGGCGATCGACCTGGTCGACGAGGCCGCGTCGCGGCTGCGCATGGAGATCGACTCGCGACCCGTCGAGATCGACGAGGTGGAGCGGACCGTCCGCCGTCTCGAAATCGAGGAGATGGCGCTGGCCAAGGAGGACACCGCGACGGACTTGGCGCTGAAGGAGCGGCTCGAGAGGTTGCGGGAGGAACTCGCCGACAGCCGGGAGAAGCTGCGCCAGCTCACCGCCCGGTGGCAGAACGAGAAGAACGCCATCGACGCGGTGCGCGAGGTCAAGGAGAAGCTCGAGGCGCTGCGCGGCGAGGAGGAACGCGCCGAACGCGACGGTGATCTCGGCAAGGCCGCCGAGCTGCGTTACGGCCGCATCCCGGAGTTGGAGAAGCAGTTGGCCGCCGCCGCCGAGGCGTCGCAAGGTGCGTCCGACGGTGCCGTCATGCTCAAGGAGGAGGTCAGCCCCGACGACGTCGCCGACGTAGTCTCCGCGTGGACCGGCATCCCCGCCGGCCGCATGATGGAGGGCGAGACCGCCAAGCTGTTGCGGATGGAGACCGAACTCGGTAAGCGGGTCGTCGGGCAGTCCGAAGCGGTGCAAGCGGTCTCGGACGCGGTGCGTCGTGCCCGCGCTGGTGTCGCCGACCCGAACCGGCCCACCGGCTCGTTCCTGTTCCTCGGACCCACGGGTGTCGGCAAGACCGAACTCGCGAAGGCGCTGGCGGACTTCCTGTTCGACGACGAACGCGCAATGGTGCGGATCGACATGTCCGAGTACAGCGAAAAGCACTCGGTGGCACGCCTCGTCGGTGCCCCTCCCGGCTATATCGGCTACGAGTCGGGTGGGCAGCTCACCGAAGCTGTGCGGCGCCGGCCGTACACCGTCGTGCTGTTCGACGAGGTCGAGAAGGCACACCCGGATGTCTTCGACATCCTGCTGCAGGTGCTCGACGATGGCCGGCTCACAGACGGCCAGGGCCGCACCGTGGATTTCCGCAACACGATCCTTATCCTCACCTCGAACCTGGGCTCGGGTGGAGATCGGGACCAGGTGATGACGGCGGTGCGGTCGGCGTTCAAGCCGGAGTTCATCAACCGCCTCGATGACGTGGTGATCTTCGATCCGCTGTCGGAGGAGCAGCTCGAGTCCATCGTCGACATCCAGCTCGACCAGCTCGCCGAGCGGTTGGCTGCCCGTCGGCTCACACTCGAGGTGTCGGACTCGGCGCGGTTCTGGCTCGCGGTCCGCGGCTACGACCCCCAGTACGGTGCGCGTCCGCTGCGTCGCCTCATCCAGCAGGCGATCGGGGACCAGCTGGCCAAGCTGCTGCTGGCGGGCACCGTCCGCGACGGTGACACCGTGCCGGTGACCGTGTCCCCGGACGGGGATCACCTGGTCCTCGGCTAGCGGCGGTCGCCGCGAGGGACGGACGCGCGGCAGCGTGCGATCTCGGTAACCTGGGCGAGTGACCAGTCAGGCCTCCGAGACCGTACGCGTCGACAGCTGGATGTGGGCGGTGCGGCTGTTCAAGACGCGCTCGCAGTCCGCTGCCGCGTGCCGGTCCGGTCACGTGCGCGTCAACGGTTCCTCCGCGAAAGCGTCGGTGCAGGTCAAGCAGGGCGATGAGGTGCGGGTGCGGGCCGCCGGACGGGAACGGATCGTCGTGGTGGTCCGTCCCATCGCCAAACGCGTCGGTGCGCAGATAGCGGCGGAGTGCATGCAGGACAGCAGCCCGCCCCCGCCGTCCGCCGAACTTCTCGCGTCCATTCCGCGTCGTGACCGGGGGGCCGGGCGCCCCACCAAACGCGAGCGTCGTGACATGGAGAAGTTCCTCGACCGAGGTATGCCACTCGCCTGACGGTTTCGGACCGTTCCGGGAATCCGGCTTACCCTGGACTGTCGGTCCGACCACACTGGAGCCGTCGGCACCGGAGACGAAAGAGCACTCGAGACGAAAGAGGAGAACAGGCCCGCGCCATGACGAACCCCGACGATCACCGCACTCCGCAGGAACGCGCGTACGATCCTGCCGAGCAGGTATCGGACGAGACTTCCCAGTGGGCCCGCCCCTCCGACGACCCGACCGAGCAGATGGCGTCGATCGAATCGCCGGAGCAGCCGACCGAGCAGTACTACACCGACGATCCGCACCGAGCGTATGGGTCCCAGACTCCCCATCCGACGCGGGAATTCCCGACGTACGACCCGCGGTTCGATCCGCAAGCTGCTCCCCCCAACCCCACCCAGGCGTATCCGACGTACTACGGCGCCGGTGGATATCCGCCGCCCGGACCGCCGCCCATCGGTGAGGCGCCCGCAATCGAGAACACGCCCGAGCACGCGGCAGGACGCAGGGTCGCGCTGCGGCCGGTCGCTGTCGCAGGCGGCGTGCTGCTGGTACTCGGCCTGATCGTCGGACTCATGCTGAGCGGACGGGGCTCCGACGACGCCCCCCCGGCAGCTGCGCCGCAACCGCCCCGCACGTCGGTGCAAATGCCACCGCCGACGGTGAGCCCGCCGCCCGCAGCGCCCGATAGCGACTCACCAGGGGAAAGCATCCCCGGCCGCATCGGTGACCTCATAGGCCAGGCCGGCACCGCTCTGGGCACAATCACCGCAAACGACGGCGGGACGCTGACCCTCGAGGGTCTCGGCGGGTCCGAGATCACCGTGCTCACCACCCCCGACACCACCCTGATCTCTCTGACCGCGCGTAACGTCGCCGACCTGGAACCGGGCGAATCGGTGCTGGTGCAGGGGGACAGGGTCAGGAACGAGACGGTTACCGCGAACGTGATCATCGGGACGACGATTCCGGGCTTCGGAAACTGACGCGCGGCACCGGATGTCAGGGTCGTGCTCCCCGAGTGGCTAGGCTGAGCCCCGATGACTGCTACCTGGTTCGGATTGGCAGTGATAGCACTACTGGGTGCTGTCGCGCTGCTCTACATCGACCGCAAGCGACGCAACCAGACGGGACGCGTCCGGCAGATCTGGGCGAACGCGCACGGATACACGTACGAAAGATTCGACGAGCAACTGCCGTCGCTCTGGCATCGTGCGACCCTCGCCAAGCAGGAGTACATGGGCGCGGTCGACGTGGTGTGGGGTACCCGACGCGGCAGCGACTTCGTGCTCTTCGACCTGGGGGACACCGCGACGATCATTGCAGTGCACCGTGAGGTGGGCTCCGACGTGGACATCGATCTACGACCGAAGTCCGCGCCACCACCGCGCGACGCGGATCTGGAACTGCTCGGGTCCATCGGGAAGCGAATCGTGTTCGCGACCGACCTCGAACTCGCCCGACGCGTGTGCGATCAGCGCATGGTCGCGTTCACCGAGACGGTGCCACCGCAATTGCAGGCGCTGTGGAGCGAAGGCCAATGGACCCTCGGGTCGCTGCCGATCGGTAGCTCGGGCCGCGACTGGGAAAACGCCACCGAGGCGGTGGCTCGCCTGTCGGGCATGCTGCGGGTGTTGCCGCCGGCCACCCCGCCCCACGGCATGGGGTGGGGTGCGCATGACCCGGGGCGTCCGGTGCCGACGGAGAACCACGACCGGTTCGACGAGGACGAATAGTCCTGGTAGATCTCTCGACCTGCCGATGGCGGGCGGTTGCGGGGGAGAACCCGAGGCGCAGCGATCCGGCCTCCTCGCTAGGCTCGACCTGACCAAATGTTGCCCGAGTTGGATAGGGGAGAGCGGCCGATGACGGATCGCGACGAGCTCGCCGCGCTGGTGCGCGAGCTGGCGGTGGTGCACGGAAGGGTGACCTTGTCCTCGGGCAAGGAAGCCGACTACTACGTGGACCTGCGTCGTGCGACACTGCACCATCAGGCCGGACCCCTGATCGGAAAGCTGCTGCGGGAGATGGTTGCCGACTGGGATTTCGACGCCGTCGGCGGGCTGACGATGGGCGCCGACCCGGTCGCGATTGCGGTCATGCATGCCGAGGGTCGCCCGATCGACACGTTCGTCGTCCGCAAGGCCGCCAAGGCGCACGGCATGCAGCGTCAGATCGAAGGTCCTGACGTCGTCGGCAAGCGTGTCCTGGTCGTCGAGGACACCACCACCACCGGCAACTCGCCGCTCACCGCGGTCAAGGCGCTGCGCGATGCTGGTGCGACCGTGGTCGGTGTCGCCACCGTCGTCGATCGCGCCACCGGAGCCGACGCCGTCATCGCCGCCGAGGGACTCGAGTACCGCTCACTCCTCGGCCTCGAGGACCTCGGCCTGAACTGACCCGACGGGACACGGTTCGAGCCCCGGCTCGCGAACCGTGTGGTGAGGGACCGAAATCCTGGGACCTCGATATCGTGGTCCGATGCCGATTCGGAAGACGCAGACACGCCTATCCGACGGGCGCGAGCTGTTCTACTTCGACGACACCGAACCGTATGCCGATGGTTCGGCGACCCGCGAACTGCACGACAGCCGTGAACCGGCTGCGGTGGCGGCGGCGTCGACCATGCGCTACGACGTCTTGACGGGCGAGTGGGTGACCCTCGCAGCGCACCGGATGGACCGGACCTTCCTGCCCGCAACCGACGAGTGCCCGCTGTGTCCGACCCGGCCGGGCCACCCGGCCACCGAGATCCCGGCCGGCGACTACGACGTCGTGGTGTTCGAGAACCGATTCCCGTCGTTGGCGTCCGGTGCCGTGCCCGAGTCCGAACTCGTTGACGGAGAACAGCTCTGGCCACAGCGTGCTGCGAACGGCCGGTGCGAGGTGGTGTGCTTCACCAGTGAGCACGAGCGCAGCTTCGCCGACTTGCCCGCGGCCCGAGTGCGGACGGTGCTCGAGGCGCTCCGAGAGCGGACCCGTGAGCTGTCGACACTGCCGTCCGTCGCGCAGGTCTACTGCTTCGAGAACCGTGGCGAGGAGATCGGGGTGACGCTCTCGCATCCGCACGGTCAGATCTACGCCTACCCGACGCTGCCCCCTCGCACGGCGGCCCTGCTGCGGCAGGCCGAGCTGCACCGCAGCCGCACCGGGCGATCACTCCTGCGGGACGTCCTCGAAGCCGAGCGACGCGCCGGAACCCGGGTCGTGGTCGACGGCGAGCGCTGGACGGCCTACGTGCCGGCGGCCGCCCGCTGGCCGGTCGAACTGCACCTCGCACCGCACCGCGATGTCGCGGACCTCACCGAACTCGACGACGCCGAACTCGACGAGCTGTCGCATCTGTACCTCGACGTGCTCGGTCGCCTCGACCGCTTCTTCGACCAGGTCACCCGACTGCCGTATGTCGCCGGCTGGCACCAGGCGCCGGTCGGCACCGGTCGGGAACTGGGCCGGCTTCACCTGCAAGTGTTCTCGCTCATGCGCTCACCGCACCGGATGAAGTACCTCGCCGGTTCCGAGTCCGGGATGGGGGCATGGATCAGCGACACCACCCCCGAACAGATCGCCGCTCGGTTCCGGGAGGTTGCGCCATGACGGCCCGGTGGTTTCGGCCGATGTCCGACGCCGAACTCGCGGAGGCCGCGGTGGACCTGTTCCGCCGCGAGTTCGATCGCGGTCCGGACGGCGTGTGGGCGGCGCCCGGGCGGGTCAACCTGATCGGTGAGCACGTCGACTACGCGGGCGGGTTGTGCCTGCCGATCGCGTTGCCGCACAGCACCGCGGCCGCCGTCTCGCCGCGGTCGGACGGGTTGATCCGGTTGCGCTCGACCGACGCGGACCGGTGGGACGGACGCCTCGAGGACGTGGGACCGGGGCGCCCCGCCGGGTGGGCGGCGTACGCGGCCGGGGTGATCTGGGCACTACGTGAGAACGGGTTGCTCACAGATGATTTCGGTGGCGTCGATGTCGCGTTCGTGTCGGCGGTACCGATCGGTGCCGGGCTGTCGAGTTCGGCGGCGCTCGAGTGCTCACTCGCACTCGCGCTCGCGCCGGAGGCGGACCGAGCAAAGCTGGCGGCGGCATGTGTGCGTACCGAGAACGAGGTGGCGCTGGCTCCCACCGGGGGCATGGACCAGGCGGCCGCCCTGCTGGCGACGGAAGGGCATGCGTTGCTGCTGGATTCGGCGTCGAGCTCGGTGTCGCAGGTGCCGTTCGATCCGGAGGGCCTGACGTTGCTGGTTGTCGACACCCGTGCCCCGCATCGCCTGGTGGACGGGGCGTACGGGGATCGGCGGGCCGCGGTGGAACTGGCGGCGCAGCGGCTGGGGGTCGGATCATTGCGTGAACTCGCCGACCTGGGGAGCGACGGGACGGATGCGGTCCGGTCGCTGCAGGACGACGTCCTGCGCCGCCGGGCCCGGCACGTCATCAGCGAGATCGCGCGCGTTCGACACGCCGTGCGGGCGCTGCATTCCGGCGACTTCGGGGAGCTGGGCAGACTGCTGTACGCATCGCACCTTTCGCTGAGCTGCGACTTCGAGGTCTCGTGTGCGGAACTCGACAACGCTGTCGAGAGCACACTGATCGCCGGGGCCCTGGGAGCGCGTATGACCGGGGGTGGCTTCGGCGGCTCCGCGATCGCGTTGATCCCGCCGGAGAGGGTGGACGAGGCGATCGAGACCGTGCGCAGCAGGGCCGACGAGCGGGGCCTGACCGAACCCGCGTTCGCGATGGTCACGGCGTCGCCGCCCGCGCGCCGGTTGATCTGAGGCACACGGGGGAACGGGTGTGGCGTGGCCACCGCGACAATCCTGGCACTTCGCTGCTAGTCGCGGCAGCCGTCACCGTCGACGAGGTGCGCGTCGCAGCCGTTCGTTCTCCCATTCACCAGCGATAGGAGAACTTGTACCAGTCTTCGGAAATCATTTCGAACGTCCAGGTTCCACCGCTCTCGGGAACGACATTCGGGGAGAATATCCAACCGCTGACGAACGTCCCGACGTATCCGTCCGCGTCATAGAAAAATACGGAACCATTGCCACCGCGTATCACGAGGCTGATATCGAGACCGCCGATTGTCAGATCGTTTCTGGAGCGATCAGGGCCTTTCAGCATTTCCTGCGCAACCTTCTCCAATTCAGGTCGCGCTTCATCGAACGACCTGGGAGGAAATGCGAGCGCAACTGCAACTCCAGAAATAACGACAAAGGGGGCAGCGGCAACCCACAAGGACCACTTGCGGTCTCGGCCGACAAAGTAAAGCGTACGCACCGCCCAAGCAAGTCCAGCGATGGAAAGTGCCAGCGACCCTATCGCGAGGTACAAGAGTTTATCTGGACCGGTCATGTTCCCCGGCCACGGTTGCCAGTCGTAATGGACACATAGCAAAACTGCGAGCGCGAGAGCTGTCGATATGAGTACAACCACACCCGGCGGACGACTGTCGTCGACTCCCCTTTGATCCGTTCCGGAGGGTCCTCTGTTCACCCGACGAATGTATCCAATTCGAGTGTTGGAATGTCCCAGGGCGCCCGGCAGCAATGGGGCAGAAGGTCTTTGCCAAGGTGCCTGGGATACGTTGGCACCATGACTACCCCCCCGGTCCTCACCGGTCGTTCTCGGGGAACGACCGCGCGCATCGCAGGCCTCACCGGCTCGTCTGCGTTCGCGGCGGCTGCATTGGTCCACACCGCATGGGGCCTGGGCTCGGCATGGCCGCTGCGCAACCGGGCCGACCTGGCCGATGCTGTGGTGGGGAGCGACACCATGCCTGATGCCCGAGCCTGCTTCGCCGTCGCTGGACTGGCGGCGGCTGCGGCCGCGTTGGTGGCAGGAGCGGGCGGGATGGGCAAGGCCGCAACGGTGGCGCGGTTCGCCTTGGCCACCGGCGTTGCGGCGCGCGGTGTCGCCGGCGGACGGCCGGCCACCAAGGTCCTCGGTCTCGAGGAACCCTCACCGCGCTTCATTCAGTTGGACAACACGGTGTACCGGCCGCTCTGCCTTGGTACCGCCGCAGCCGTCCTCACCGCCGCGGTCGCGACATAATTTGAGAATCAACGAGTTTCGAGTATGCGGACGTCGACCTGATGCGCGACAGGGGCCGTACCGCACGAGCGTCCACGGTTGACCGCTGGATCGCCCTGGAGACGCGACTAGGGATAGATCAGGATCCGATCCCGGTCGTCGGGGTCGACGAGGATCGAGATGGTTTCTCCGACCTCGAACCTCGAGCGGTTCTCCGGCGACACCTCGTAGAGCACCCGGCCGGTGTACGACTCCGAGCCTGGCACGGTGAGGTCGAGGTCCAGTTCCGTCAGCACCCCGTTGTCGACGGTGCGCCGAATCCGCTGGGCGTGACGGATCTTCGCCCACCCTTCTATGCCGTGCTTGGCGAGTTTGCGCTCGGCTCGGCTGGGCCGGTCGGCCCACATCATGCCGAGGCCCAGAGCTGAGCCGTAGGCAGCGAGCAACCCGCCGATCTGGTACGGGATCGTGGCCTCAGGGGTGTGCTCGACTAGCCATCCCAGCCAGGTCGCGAGAACGATGAGGTAGCTGACGGTGATGAAGCAGACGGTACGAACGATGCGCGGGTGGTTCATGGCGTTCTCTTCGTGTCGCTATCCAGCCTAGTCGCTCTGCGTCGGCACTGGTCTGAGTCGATCTTCCGCTTCGCCCCCGACCTGGGCGTCTCAGGTCTTAGCCTGACGACATGTTTTCGACACCTCTGCCCACTGTGTTCATCACCGGTGCCGCCGCGGGGATCGGGCGCGCCACCGCCGTGACGTTCGCCAGTCGCGGGTATTTCGTCGGTGCGTACGACGTCGACGAGTCGGGTCTCGACGCTCTGAGCGAGGAGATTCTCGCCCGGGGCGGCCGGGTGCGCACCGGCGTGCTCGACGTCACCGACCTCGACGCTTGGCGCGAACGGTTGGCGGAATTCACCTCGGGTGGAGGACGGCTCGACGTCCTCGTCAACAACGCCGGGGTGCTGTCGTCGGGGCACTTCGAGGACATTCCGGCCGAAGCGCACCGCAGGATGCTCGACGTCAATGTGGGCGGCACGATCAATGGCCTGCTCGCTGCGTTCACATACTTGAAGGAGACGCCCGGTGCGCAGGTGGTGAACCTGGCGTCGGCGTCGGCGATCTACGGTCAGCCGGAGTTGGCGACGTACAGCGCCACCAAGTTCGCGGTACGCGGGATCACCGAGGGGCTCGAACTCGAGTGGCGGGCGCACGACATCCGGGTGATCGACATGTGGCCACTGTTCGTCCGCACCGGCATGATTCGTGGGATGTCTACGGGCAGTACGCGTTCACTCGGGGTACACCTGACCTCACAGGACGTAGCGGACGCGATCGTCGCCGCGACCACCGACCGGCAGCGGAGGCTGCCGAAGGTGCATTATCCGGTGGGCACGCAGGCCCGGTTCCTGGCTTCGGCCTCGCGGTTCTCGCCGGCCTGGCTTGCGCGGCTGTTGAACAGGCTGCTCAGTCGCGTTTAATCGGATCACCCTAGTTTTCCCCTGCCTTGTCCGAATACCCCCGATCCGAACGAGACGTTGTGAGCACCGACGATCCCAAGATGCACATCCCGGTCGGCGACGACGCCGACGCGCCCGGACCCACGGAATGGGGCGACCACCCCCACGGTGTCGGGCCGTGGATCCTGGAGCACGACACGCCCATTCCCGACGACTCGCGGTACGACCCGCAGCTGCTTGCGGAGGGAGACCGCCGCAACGTCGTCGACGCCTACCGCTACTGGACGCGGGAGGCCATCGTCGCCGACATCGACCGCCGACGGCATCCGCTGCATGTGGCGATCGAGAACTTCGGCCACGACTCGAACATCGGCACGGTCGTGCGGACCGCGAACGCCTTCGCCGCGGCCGCGGTGCACATCGTCGGCCGCCGCCGATGGAACCGGCGCGGCGCCATGGTCACCGACCGCTATCAGCACCTGGTGCATCACGTCGATCTGGACGCGTTGGCGGCGTTCGCGCAGGACAACGCGCTGACGGTCGTCGCGGTCGACAACACTCCAGGGTCCGTCCCGATCGAAACCGTGGAACTGCCGCGGGAGTGTCTGTTGTTGTTCGGGCAGGAGGGTCCGGGCGTCACCGAGCAGGGGCACGAGGTCGCGTCGACGACCGTGTCGATCGCTCAGTTCGGGTCCACCCGCAGCATCAACGCAGGTGTGGCAGCGGGAATCGCGATGCATACCTGGATACGTCAGCACGCGAATCTCGGTCGCGCCTGGTAGCGGAAGAGGAGACGCCCAGGCAAGATCGGTAGTCATGCAGCGCGAATGGTCTGCTAGAGCCGATGCCGCCGAGAGCGCGGTCATGACTCGGCACATTCGCCGCGTTTGGGGCATACCCGGTACGGCGTTGGCGGTCGTCGCGTGGCCGGCGGTGCGCCGTGAGCGGGTCTTCTTGCAGTGGCACTACTGGTGGCAAGCGAACCTGATCAATTGCACCGTCGACGCTGCTGAACGAAGCCCCACCGCGAGGCGCCACCGCCGCCTCGCGAGACTCATTCGCGGCCACCGATTCCGGAACATCTCGGGTTGGACCAGTAGCTACTACGACGACATGGCGTGGCTCGGGCTGGCCCTCGAACGTGCCCAACGCATGCAACTCATCGACAACCGCAGGGCCCTTGCCGCACTCGAACGGCAACTGTTCAAGGCGTGGTCACCTGACTCCGGCGGCGGGATCCCGTGGCGCAAGAACTCCGATTTCTTCAACGCCCCCGCGAACGGCCCTGCTGGGCTCGTGCTCGCGCGCGCGGGTCGACTCTGGCTGGCGCAGGCGATCGCCGACTGGATCGACGACACCCTGAGGGATCCGGAGACCGGGCTGATCTTCGACGGCATTCGGCGCGACGGGACCCTGGAACGGAACATCTACTCGTACTGTCAGGGCACGGTCCTGAGCCTCGAGACGGAGTTGGCGGTGCGTATGGGGGCGCCGCGGCACCGGCAGCGGGTGCATCGTCTGGTCGACGCGGTCGACGAGAGACTCACGAAGGGCGGTGTCATCCGCGGAGGCGGTGGGGGCGACGGCGGACTGTTCAACGGACTCCTCGCCCGGTACCTGGCCCTCGTGGCGCTGATGCTGCCGGGCGAGGCCTCGGAGGATGTGCGGGCGCGGCGACTCGCGGCGCAAGTGGTACTCGGCTCTGCCGAGGCGGCGTGGGAGAACAGGCTCCAGGTCGAGGAACTGCCGCTGTTCGGCAAGGACTGGAGTCTGCCGGCGCAGCTACCCGGCCTGGGGGCGGGGACCGCGACCTTCTCCGGAGGGACGGTGCATCCATCCGACATCGCCGAACGCGATCTGTCGGTGCAGCTCGGTGGCTGGATGCTGATGGAGTCGGCTTATTTGGTGTCGGCGGCGGGGTACCCGAAGCGTCGATGACCCTCGATCAGGCGTGGACCGCGTCGACCGGGACGTCCTCTATCGGTTTGGACATCTCGCGGCGGTAGCTCCACAAGCCTGCCGCGGTGCCGATGACCAGGAGTGTCACCAGGACAGCGACCACGGCGGATAGCAACCATGGCACCTGCAGCAGCAGCGAACCGCAGTAGAACCCGGCGAGCAGCAGCACCGGTGCCCAGATGACTGCGCCGATGCTGCTCGCGATCGTGTAGCGCCGGTGGTCCATGTTCGCGGCCCCGGCGACCATCGGGCAGAGGGTGCGCACCCACGGAATCCAACGCGCCACGAGCACGGCCCAGAAGCCGTGCCGGTCCAGCAGCACATTGACCTTGTGCAGGTTCTGAATGTTGATGTACTTGCCGTTGCGGCGGGCCACGAGGTGGTGGCCGCTGCGTTTGCCGATCACGTATCCGATCTGGTTCCCGACGACCGCGGACCCGATCGCGCACGCCGACAGCGCCCAGGTGTGCTGAGCAGCGGCCCCGTGTGCGGCGAGCACGATCCCCGCGGTCACCAGCATCGAGTCGCCGGGGAGGAACAGCCCGATGATCAGAGCGCACTCGAGGAAGACGAAGGTCAGTACGACGATCCAGACGAGAGCGGGACCTGCCGATTCGAACGGGCCGAAGGCCCCCGCGGCAGCGGTCAGAATCAAGCGGCCGGATCGTTCGGAGTCGTAGCCGACGGCTCGACCGCCAGGGCGCGGCGGGCCGACCTACGGGGACCGAAGTACCGCTTGCCGACCTCGACGATGATGGGGATCACCGAGACGAGAACGATGAGAATGAAGATGTAGTCGATGTTGGCGGCGATGAACTCGACCTGGCCGAGGAGGTAGCCGAGCAGCGTGACGCCGGCACCCCAGACGACGCCACCGATCACGTTGTAGCTGATGAAGACCGGGTACTTCATCCTCGACGCCCCGGCGACGAGCGGGGCGTAGGTGCGCACGATCGGCACGAAGCGGGCCAGGACGATGGTGATGGGTCCGTGCTTGTCGAAGAACTCTTGCGAGTGGTCGATGTAGCTCTTCTTGAAGATTCTCGCGTCGTCCGACTTGAAGAGGGCCGCGCCGCCCTTCGAGCCGAGGAAGTATCCGACCTGGTCACCGAGAATGGCGGCGATCGGGATCGTCACCATCAGCACCCACAGCGGGGCGAACGGTTCGACATCGACGGACTTCGACGCCGCGATGAGGCCGGCAGTGAACAGTAGGGAGTCACCCGGAAGCAGGGGAAACAGTAAACCCGATTCGATGAACACGACGACCAGCAGGCCGATGAGCATCCATGTGCCGAACGAGTTCAGCAGGTTTACAGGATCAAGGAATCCCGGCAGCAAGGCCAGATTTGTGGTCACGGATTCCGAAGCTGCCAGCACATTCACGCGGACCAGAGTACCGGTGGGGACTGAGAGGCTCTCGAGGCGAGGTATGCCTCACCTGCCGACGGGCCCGCCGACGGCCTGTCCACCGGGGGAGCTGATACCGGGGAGGCGCTCGTGTGTGTTGATTGCCATACTGCATATACATCCTGCGCGCCGTCGCCTCGGCCGCGCCCACGACTCGTCAATGGAGGACAGCCGCCGTGCCTATCGCAACTCCCGAGATCTACGCCGAGATGATCGGACGGGCAAAGGAGCACTCCTTCGCATTCCCCGCCATCAACTGCACATCGTCGGAGACGATCAACGCCGCGATCAAGGGCTTCGCGGACGCCGGCAGTGACGGCATCATTCAGTTCTCCACCGGCGGTGCCGAGTTCGGTTCGGGCTTGGGCGTCAAGGACATGGTCACCGGTGCGGTCGCGCTCGCCGAGTTCGCGCACGTCGTCGCGGCCAAGTACGACGTGACCATCGCGCTGCACACCGACCACTGCCCCAAGGACAAGCTGGACGGCTTCGTCCGCCCCCTGCTCGCCATCTCGCAGGAGCGCGTGAACAACGGCCAGAACCCGCTCTTCCAGTCCCACATGTGGGACGGCTCGGCCATCCACATCGACGAGAACCTCGAAATCGCGCAGGACCTGCTGAAGCTGTCGAAGGCCGCGAACATCATCCTCGAGGTGGAGATCGGCGTCGTCGGTGGAGAAGAGGACGGCGTCGAGAACGCCATCAACGAGAAGCTGTACACCTCGATCGAGGACTTCGAGAAGACCGTTGACGCTCTGGGCTCCGGCGAGAACGGCAAGTACCTGCTGGCAGCCACGTTCGGAAACGTCCACGGCGTCTACAAGCCGGGCAACGTCAAGCTCAAGCCGTCCGTGCTGGCCGAGGGCCAGGCTGCGGCTTCCGCGAAGCTGGGCCTGCCGGCCGGTTCGAAGCCTTTCGACCTGGTCTTCCACGGTGGTTCGGGCTCGCTGAAGTCGGAGATCGATGAGGCGCTGAGCTACGGCGTCGTGAAGATGAACGTCGACACCGACACCCAGTACGCGTTCACCCGTCCGGTCGCGGCGCACATGTTCACCAACTATGACGGCGTCTTGAAGGTTGACGGTGAGGTCGGCAACAAGAAGACCTACGACCCGCGGAGCTACCTGAAGAAGGCCGAGGCGTCGATGACCGAGCGCGTCGTCGAGGCCTGCACGGACCTCAAGTCCGCGGGACGTTCGGTCTCCGCCGGGTAGTCGAGGTCCGACGAGGGATTCCAACTATCCCCAAAAGGGGCAACTCCGAGTTGTTCTGTGGAGAAATCTGCAGATGACGTAGAGGGGTGGGAAGTGTGATCTCTCATTCGTTCCCCTCGTGCATCGATCTGTGGGAGCAGCGCGCAACAGCGCACCGCTCCCACAGATCGATCCTGGCCGTCACCGGCCGTCGTAGTTCGGTGGGACTCAGTCATCGGTGACGGACTTCTCCATGGCGATGCGAGGCCATTGATCGAGGCCGGTTGCGGCTTCCGTTCGCCGTACATCGGCGAGGCCGGGTGTCAGACGTGCTTGCGAGACGGTGCGCCAGCCCATGCTCCTGTAGAAGGGACCGTTGAACGGTACGTCGCGGAAAGTCGTGAGGATCATTCGGCGATACCCCCGGGAGCGGGCCACGTCTTCGGCCGCCAGCATCAGTGTGCGGCCGATTCCCTGACCGCCGTGGGTGGGCACCACCCCCAATTGCTCCACATGGAGAGCGCCGTCGAGCTCATTGAGCCGTACGAAGCCGACTACACGATCGGCAGTCTCAGCGACCAGAACGTCGCCTCGCTGGTGAGCGCGTAGGAAGCACTCGACTTCCGGGGCCGGTTCATCGGCGACAGCGTCCATGTCCAATTCGCGGAACAGGCTGCCCGCGGCGACTTCCACCTCGGGAAGGGCGCCGAGGTCTTCGGCTTTCGCCGGCCGAACGAGAACAACGTCCATGCCCACCAGTCTGGTGCAGTGACAGGCGCGGTGCGCCGATTCTGGTCCGCCCGCGAGTGGCGAGTCCTGTCGGGACGGCGGTTTGCGAGTTTGCCTCGGGCGTGTCGTTCGCGAGTCTCGATGGATCAGCCGCTTGATGTCGTGAGCCCGACGTCGCTTCCCACTCCGTCGATCGAAGCCGCGGTCAAGACTGTGTCCAGAAGTCCCGGGAATCGCTCATCGAGGTCGCGGCGGCGAAGTACGACGAAACACCGGGTGCCTTCTTGCCGAGTTCGGGTAATGCCGGCATCGCGCAGCACCCGAAGATGATGGCTCAGTGTGGATTTCGCGACCGGAACCTGCAGTTCTCCCCATCCGCGTTCGTTGTTGTCGGCCAACTGCGAGACCACCCCGACCCGGATCGGGTCGCTCAACGCGGCAAGCACGGCCGTCAGCCGGATATCGGACACCTCCGGATGTTGTGGTTCGCGCATACGACCATGCTACCTTGTTCGATGTTCGACGAACATAGAACAAGATGGGTGGTATGAGTAATGGGCAGCTTCGACGACCAGGTCGTGATCGTGACCGGCGCGGGGACGGGGATCGGGCGGGCGACCGCGATCGCGTTCGCCCGGGCCGGCGCCCAGGTGCTCGGTGTCGGCCGCCGTCAGGCGTTGCTGGATGACACCGCGGGCGAGCATCCGGCGATCGAGGTGGCAGCGCACGATCTGCGCCGTGACGGCGAGGCCGACGCGGTGATCGGCGCGGCCGTCGCGCGGTGGGGCCGGGTGGATGTGCTGATCAACAACGCCGGGGTGACGACATTGATGCCATTGGCCGACGTGACCGCCGAACGTGTCGCCGACCTGTTCGCCCTCAACGTCGTTGCCCCCAGTGTGCTCGCAGGTGCGGCGTTGCCGCACCTGCGCCAGACCCGCGGCAGCATCGTGAATGTGTCGAGCACCTATGGGCATCGCCCGATTCCCGGCGCCGCGCACTACGCCGCCTCCAAGGCCGCGCTGGAACAACTCACCCGCAGCTGGGCCCTCGAGCTGGCCCCCGACGGCGTGCGGGTCAACGCGGTGGCTCCCGGCCCGACCGAGAGCGAGGCCCTGGCCGCCGCCGGGCTCCCCGACGACATGGTTGCGCAGATCAAACGAGACGAGGCACGACGTATCCCGTTGGGGCGCCGCGGTGTCCCGGCCGAGATTGCCGACTGGATAGTGCATCTGAGCGATCCGGCCGCGTCCTGGATCACCGGTCAAGTTGTCACCGTCGACGGTGGTCTCGAGCTCGTGTAGGTCGTGCCCCTCGCGCATCGATCTGTGGGAGCAGCGCGCAACAGCGCACCGCTCCCACAGATCGATCGTGGCCGTCGCGTCTCGGGCCGGGGCTCAGTCACCAATGACGGACTGCTCCATGGACGGCTCGTTCCTTCATGAGGGCACGTCCCATTTGGTTGGGTCGAAACCTTCAACGGCAAAGGTGAAATTCGGCGGTATGACGTCAGTGCGCAAGTGCTTCACTGCTTGGTAATCCGGAGAGTTCCAGAAGCCCTGCAACGCTTCCATGGACGGGAACCTGAACAGTGTGAAACGGGCTCCCTCCTTCCACTCACCCTCGAAGTGATCGATGAGTTGGCTGCTAGTGCCATCGATGAGAAGCTCACCACCGTATTTCTTTATCATCGGATGGGTTGCTTCGACGTAGGGTTCGAGTGAGCCGTGCCCTTCGGGCATGAACGAACTGGCGACCAAGTAAGCGGGGGTCTCATTGGCCATGTCTGTCTCCTTGTCGGTTGGCGTTCTCTTGTTCAGCGCGAGCCGTGCAGGCCTGCAACTGCGTTGTCGATGGCCTGTGTCCAAGCGATCCGAGTCATGCCGACATACTGATAGTTGAAGTACACTTCAAGTCAATACCCCAGTTAACGTGAGGCGCATCACATGAATGATCTGCTTACCGTCGGCGAGATCGCGCATCGCAGTGGCTTTGCCCCCTCGGCGATCCGCTTCTACGAAAAGCAGGGACTGATCACGGCATCTCGAACAGGGGGAGGGCAACGCAGATTCAAGCGAAACATGTTGCGGCGCCTAGCGTTCATCCGCGCTGCTCGCAATGTTGGTCTCAGCCTCGAAGAAATTGCGGACGCCCTGAGAACCTTACCCGACAACAGAACCCCGATACGGGCGGACTGGAACCGGCTGTCGAAGGCATGGCGGGAACGTCTCAACGACCAGATCAGTGGACTCATAGCCCTTCGTGACAAGCTGGACTCCTGCATTGGATGCGGCTGCCTCTCGCTGAAGGGTTGCGCCATCGCCAACCCCGCCGACGCCGCAGGCCACGGCGGCACCGGCGCGGTCTACCTGCCCAGGACACTGCACTGACAGCGCACCCTTTCATGACCTTGATCGGGGTGCCACTGCTCGCCATCGGCACCGTCGGAACGCTCAGCTTCATCTTGTTCGGAGCCGCAGTCGTTGGCCAGTGGGTCATGACCGTTGCCGTGCTATTCGTGATGGTGGAGGTGGCCGGTGCACTCCTGATCAAGCCGCAACGGTAACTTCAGCTACGGCCTCCCAAAAGGCGCCAACCCCCGGCGCGACTTGTCAACGAAAATAGTTACGCCCCAACGAAGTCCACGAACGCGGGGATCGAACCTCTGAACCGGCCCGGCTGGCGCAGGATTGTTGGAACGCATTGGCCCGGGCAAGCCGGCCCGCATACGCGACGAGCTGATCGACTGAGCATCCCCGGAACGCCCAGTCCCGGCACAGACCGCACCCTGTCCTGCCCGCGTCCGCGCACGATCTCGGAGCCGTCCGCGAGACCGGGAAGCGCCCTCGCGCCCGGGCGGCATGGTTTGCGACATCGCGACCGAGGGTAAGGGCGATCAGGTGGTTGCAAGGTGCAACTTATTCTAGTGTTGTGGGATGGACGTGACCTACGAGGGAACCAAGAGGGAAATCGCCACCGACAAGGGTGTGCTGCGCTATCACGAGGCCGGCGAGGGGCCGCCGCTCCTGCTGTTGCATGGTTCGGGGATCGGTGTCAGTGGTTGGCGGAACTACCGAGGCAACCTGGAGAGGTTCGCCGAGCACTTCCACTGCTACATCCTCGAGTTCCCCGGATTCGGTGTGAGCGATCCAGTCGACGGACACCCCGTGGTGACGGCAGGGTCGTCGGCGATCCGCTTCATGGATGCGCTCGGTATCGAATCGGCTGCGGTGATGGGCAATTCGATGGGTGGAGTCGTTGGCGTCAATGTGGCGATGAAGTGTCCCGAGCGAGTGAGCAAGCTCGTCACCATCGGCGGAGTGGGGCCGAACATCTTCAGCCAGAACCCGAGTGAGGGCACGCGTCTGCTGCAGGATTTCGCAGACGCGCCCAGTCGAGACAAGTTGGTTCGCTGGCTCGAGTGCATGGTCTACGACCGCAGCTTGATCACCGAAGAGCGGATCGAGGAACGCTGGCAGACGGCCAATGATCCGGAGTCGCACAAGACCTTGGCTGCGATGTACGGCTCCGCCGCATTCGAGGCGCAGCAGCGGGCGATGGTAAATGCAGGTCTGCCCCCGTACTGGTCGATGATGGGCAAGGTACAGTGCCCGACATTGCTGACGTGGGGTCGCGACGACCGGCAATGCCCGCCGGACATGCCGATGATCCCGATGCGACTGATCCCCAATGCGGAACTCCACGTCTTTTCCAACTGCGGGCACTGGGTGATGGTCGAAGCCAAGGAGGCGTTCGAGCGGATCACCCTCGAATTCTTGCTCCGATGAGCTGGCAGTCCCCAGCGCGTCGGTGCACAGCTGCGAGTATGTGTGTTACTCAGTGGTTTCGTCACGATCGGCGGCCGAATCGCGAATGAGTCGACGTCGCGTTGGCCCGAACCTTGTCGGGGGCTTCCACACCGCTGAGACTCAACGGGCCTTGTGTCCCATTCTGAAGGTCGGGTCTTCGGAGGGGTCGTGAGGGGGACCCGTTTTGTGGTCCAGGAGGTATGCGGCTGGGATTGGTGGGTCGCAGTTCACTGTAACCCAGCACCGCCTTGGGAGTAACGGTTCAAAGGGGGTTTGGCTCGCCCGCCGGGGATGGACCACGACTCGTTGGTGCGCCCGCTAACTGTGTGTGCGGGGATTCCAACTCCGCATCGCAGCGTCGTGTTGATCGGCGCTGAGGGCCTCTACCGGCAATAGTGCTTGATCGCCGTCTGCGCGCATCCCGTCCAGGAAGATCGTCACGTAGCGCCGCCACAAATCGGGGCGGATATCGGCCGCGAACTCGTTGACCGCGCCGGCGATGATCGACATCAGCGCCAGGTCGCTGTCACTGATGTCCGCGCGCAGATAGCCGTCGGCCCGGGCTGCCTCCACGACTTTGGCAACTATAGGGTACAGCCGTACGCGCGCCGCCTCGACCCGATCCCCGCCGTGCTCGCGACAGAAGACGGCCTCGCGAAGTCCTTGATCCCGTGCCGTGAGTTGGCACATCTCTTCGACGAAGTACATCAGTCCCTGCCATGAGTCGGGCTTGTTCAAGGCGCAACGTCCAAGCGCGGTGATCTCGTCGATCCTGTCCTCGAAAATGGCCTCTACAAGAGACTCCTTAGTCGGAAAACGCCGGTAGACAGTGCCTACACCTACACCGGCCTGATGGGCCACTTCATTGTGACCGACCTCGAGCCCACGAATGGCGAACAGTTCGCGCGCTACGTCGACGATGCGCTGCCTGTTGTGCGCGGCATCTCTGCGTAGTGGTCGTACCGCAGCTCCCTCAGAATCCACATCCGAAGTGCAGTGAGCACGCTAAGCGGATCGATACCATCCACTTAGTGTCTTGGGTTTGCCCTGCACCTGGTCCGGCGATGTGGCGCCAGGCGAACTCTGAATGGGAAGGACTGGCCACATTGGATGCCGACCACAGCGCCCAGAGCGCCGACCGGACAGTGCTGCTGAGCGTCGAGCTCGTTTCACGGCTCGGCGGGGGTGTCGATGAACGCGCGCACGCGCTTGTGGATTCTGCTGACCATAGCCCACCTGGTAGCTGTTGCGGGGGTGGCCGTCGCGCGGACATCGACTTCGGGGCATTGATCCGGCCCCGCCAACGACGAAAGGACACCCACATACCCGCTACGCGACAGAAGGCGGCATAACCACAAATCTCGCGCCCAAAACACCGCGGCAAGGCCCACAGCGACACGACTGGTAAGACGCTCCAAAGTAGCGAGAGGGGACTTGGGAAGTGAATGAACCGGAAGCATTCTGGGATAAATCTGCAGGCAAATACGATAAAACCGAGGAACGATTTGAGTACATCCATACCAAAAGCAGAGAAAATGCTAAGAAGCACCTCAAGGGCACCGATATTATTCTAGATTATGGATGCGGAACAGGCACCACGTCTTGTGAGCTTGCAAGTGAGGTTAAGGAGATTCATTCCCTTGACATCTCATCTAAAATGATTGAACTAGCAGATGAGAAAGCTGCTGCTAGTGACGTCGCGAACGTAACTTTCGTACAGGCTGATATCTTTGACAAGAGATACGAAGAAGGAACGTTCGATGCGATTCTGGCTTTCAATGTGTTGCATACAGTTCCTAATCCTCACAAGGTTGTGGAAAGAATGCATGCGTTACTGAAGCCTCAGGGGCTCGTCATTTCGGTGACACCCTGCCTGCGGGATAAGATGTCACTTCCAGTTGGTATCCAGATATTACTTTTCCGAATATTGAGCAAAATTGGAATAATTCCCATCCCTATAAGAAGGCTGAAAAGCTCTGAGCTGGACGATCTGCTTAAAAGTCGCAATTTTCAGATTATCGACGCCGAGGAAATATACAAAGGAGCATCTAGCTATTTTATGGTAGCAAAGCGGGGGTGATCCTCTCCATCCAGCTTCGATGATCCGGTTGCTATCCAGCGTGGTGTTGACGGGGGGTAGCCCATAGTTGGGCGACTTCGGCTGGGGTGAGTTCGCCATGGGCGGAATGGGGTCTGTTGGTGTTGTAGTCAAGGCGCCAGTCTTCGATGATCACGCGAGCTTCGCGCAGCGAGTCGAAATGCCACGCGTTGAGCAGTTCGTCGCGTAGACGGCCGTTGAATGACTCGATCCACACGTTTTGCCAGGGTGCGCCGGGTTCGATGAATAGCGAGTCGGCACCGGTGAACCGGCACCAATCGTTGACAGCCTGGCCGGTTACGTTCTTCGGGATCTTCGTCCTCGGAATGGTGCTTTCCTTCACGGTGGAACTGTCAGTCTGGGTCCAGAGTGCCCTCGGACTCGGAATCGCCATCATCTACTTCCTCGTTTCTTGGCTTGTTGCGCGCCGCCGTCAACGCACGCAGTAGAAAGCGCAGATCCACTCGACGAAGAGGGCGCCTTGGCACACCGGATCGCAACATTCAAAGGTCCCTATTTGTCGGGAACGTTGAAAGGCATTAAGCAGAAACGAAACCCAGTGGGCAGGGAAATTTCTCCAACCGCATTGAGGGACACCGCGAACGGGACAGATGCGGCGCGGTGTGCGCGGCGACAGCAGATGCAGCTTGTATAGGCTCGAGTGATGACCAAACCGAGATTTCTGATAGTGAACTTCACCTGTATGACCCTGGTCATTCTGGGTGTCAATTTGTCGTTCCTGGTGCAGGGGAACGCCAGCGGGATCCTCGGCTGGTCTCTAGCCCTTGTCGCGCTAATAGTTTGGTTCTCCGCAGCCGTTGCCAGGTCGCGGAAGCAGAACTCGCCTGACTGATCGAGGGACGCGACGCTGTCGCGGCGGGCCAGATCGACCAACTAGGGCAGTTTGTTCCGTTGAGTGTGAAGTGAGTCGCGGGAAGTAGTCGCGGGAAGTAGAAGCGCGGCCGCTGGAAGCCCCGGATCCGAGCGGACCGGTGGGTATCGTGAGATGGATTTTCCGTTCATTGGACAGCGGTGGGGGTGTCAATGAAGTCACGGAAGCGGGTGCTCGGCGTAGTCGCGGCAGCTGGTGCCATGGTGCTTGGATTCGCTCCGGCACATGGCGCCCCGGGTGGGTCGAATCAGGCGGAGCCGGATCCGAGAGCCGTAGCTTTCGAGAAGGTTGTCGAAGACACGAAAGATCCGAATTCGAGCCGTTTGGAACGGCTTTCGGACGCGGACAGGGAACTCTTGCGGTCGTCGAAGCTCAAATCGGTGCTCATCGACGCGGCCACCGGCGCCGTGCTGAGCGTCGGAGAGGGGGCCTTCGTCCCGGAGGGCGCGGCACCGGGAGCCGGGCTGATGGTGTCGGTTCCGGGAGAGTGCGGGGGACCGCCGCAGCCGTGCTTCAACGGCTCGCCGAACATCGAGTTCGCCGGCACCGGCGATGATTACGGGGAGGCCCCCGACAGCCCGGGCGACGAGTACTGGTCGTGGCCGAACAGGGTCGGTTACACCGGTGGGCCGTACGACGCGCTCGCCTGCTGGTATTACGGACGGGTCGTGTGTGGAGCCGCAGTCGGTCCGTACGGCCAGGCGTACATCAACGAGTCGGTGACCGGACTCCTGCATTTACGCTGGTAGACGCCCCGAAGCGTCGCTGGGGGTCGCCGTCGTCGAGGGCTGTCGAGGGCCGTCGAGGATTATGGTGTCTTCGAGAGACTGGTTCTCACACGTTTCGTGAACGGAGTCATTCGGGGGCGCAGACCCTCCAGGCACCGTCTATTCGTTCGAGGTCGAACGTCCGCGGCGACTCATCGGACGGGTTGCCCTGAGTGTGCGCGGTGACCTGGGCGATCGCCGAGTCGTCGGTGATCTGGACGGAATCGATGCTGGTGATGACGGGAATGCCGCCGTCGGTGACGGCGTCGGCGTGGACGTCGGCGAACTCGGCGGGCGGGATGTCTTGGTAGAAGTCGGCGAGTGTGCCGCACGTCGATGCCTGCAGGGCCGATAGGTCGCCCGACTCGAGCGCGGCCACGAACGTCTTGACGGCGTCGCGGACCTCGGATTCCGGCCCGCTCTGAGCGATGCGAACGATGAGGAACGAAATGACTCCGATCGTCACCAGGACGCCGGCGAAAGCAACGTTCGACGCGGTGAGCCTGCCGCGCCAGCCGCCGGGCGCTTCGGTCGGCTTCGCCGACGGTGTCGCCGGTGCAATGCGTTGGGGACCGGTGCCGGCCGGTGGGGTCGGGGCCTGGAAGTCGTCGGTGGGGGACACGTGACGCCTCTCGGAGGGGGAACGTGATCGATCCGTGGGCAGCCTATCGGCCAGCGCGCGCCGCCGGGCACAATAGACGCCATGACGTCTTTCGGTGATCTTCTCGGACCGCAGCCCACTCTGCTCCCCGGTGACGAGGAGGCGGAGTCGGCTCTGCTCAATCGCGAGGACCCGGCGACGGTCGCCGCCGAACATCCGACCGCGTCGATCGCGTGGGCGTACCTGGCCGAGGCCGCACTCGAGCAGGACCAGGTCATCACGGCGTACGCCTACGCACGCACCGGCTATCACCGGGGGCTCGACCAGCTGCGCCGCAACGGGTGGAAGGGCTTCGGTCCGGTCCCCTACAGCCACGAGCCCAACCGCGGATTCCTGCGTTGCGTCGCGGCCCTGGCCCGGGCAGCCCAGTCGATCGGCGAGAACGACGAGTACGCGCGGTGCTTGGATCTGCTCGAGGACTGTGATCCGCGCGCGGCCGAAGCACTTGGTCTCGGCTAACCGTTTCGTTTCCCACCGGGCGGCGGCCCGAGACCGGGTGGCGGCCTCGATCGGCCGTCTCAAGGTCTCGGCGCTGCCCGTTCTGCAGTGTGGTCTGGCGGCCGGCATCGCCTGGTTCGTTGCGACCGAGATCGTCGGCCACGAACATCCGTTCTTCGCGCCGATCGCGGCCGTCGTCTCGCTCGGGTTGTCGCTCGGCGCGCGGACGCGCCGTTCCGTGGAGTTGGTCTGCGGAGTCACTGTCGGCATCGGTGTCGGCGACCTGTTGATCTCGGTCATCGGGAACGGTGCCTGGCAGATCGCGCTCGTTGTCATGCTGGCCATGGGAACGGCGGTGCTGATCGGGTCGGGTCCCATCTTCTCGATGCAGGCCGGTACGTCGGCGGTTCTGGTCGCGACGTTGCTTCCTCCCGGGGACGCCGCGGGCGTCGAGCGCATGGTCGACGCCCTGATCGGGGGCATCGTCGGCATCGTTGTGGTCGCGATCGTGCCGACCCATCCCGTCCGCCGATCGCGACGTGATGCCGCGAGCATCGTCGCGACCGCCGCGGACGTGCTGCGGTTACTCGCCGACGGCCTGATTGCGAACGACCGGAAACCGATCGAGAAGGCGCTTCGCAAGGCCCGTGCGACGCAGCCGGCGATCGACTCGCTGCGCAGCAATCTCTCCGGGGGCATGGAGATCAGCCGAATCTCGCCGCTGTACTGGGGCAGCCGGGCCCGACTCGCGCGCCTGATCGCGACGGCCGATCCGCTGGACAACGCGATGCGCAACATCCGGGTCCTGTCGCGGCGGTCGCTGTCGCTGGTCCTCGACGACGAGATCCTGGATCCGCGTCTGGTCGACCAGGTCGAGAAGCTCTCCCAAGGGCTGGAGGTGATGCGGCGGATGATCCTCGCCGAACCGGGGGAGCAGCCGGACCAGGCCGAGGTGGCCCGGATGTTGCGTACCGTCTCGTCTGGAATGAAGCCCGAACTCGTCGAGGATGCGGGGATCTCCGCCACGGTCGTGTTCGCCCAGCTGCGTTCCGTCATCGTCGACCTGCTGCAGGTTGCGGGGCTCGAACGGATCTCCGCGATCGCGACACTGCCGCCGACCGTGCCCAGGCCTGCCTACCGCCCCGAGGTCTGACCCCACTTTCAATATATGCGTATATGTGCATATGATGACCTCGGCTGACGAGGAGGGTGAACATGGGAGCAGGTCACGGGCACGGAGCCATCGGTGGAAACGGGGGTGCGGGGGCTTCACCCGGGCGGATTCGCCGCATGGTGATCGCGCTCGTCATCGTGCTCGCGTTCTTCGTTCTCGAGGCGACCGTCGGGCTGGTGATCGGATCCCTCGCACTGCTCGCCGATGCCGGTCACATGCTCACCGATGTCTTCGGCATGTCGATGGGCCTCGTCGCGTTGCTGCTGGCGAGGCAGGGCTCCAAGGCTGCGGCCCGTACCTTCGGTTGGCACCGTGCCGAGGTCCTGTCCGCGATGGCCAACGCTGTCCTGTTGCTGGGCGTAGCCGCGTACATCATGTTCGAGGCGGTCAACCGGATCGGCGATGCTCCCGAGATCCCCGGCATCCCGCTGATCGCCACCGCGGCCGCCGGCCTGGCCGCCAATATCGTCGTGATGCTGATGCTCCGCGGCGACGCCAAGGGTTCGATCGCCGTCCGTGGCGCCTACCTCGAGGTGCTCGCCGACGCGGTCGGCAGCGTCGGTGTCCTGCTCGCGGGCGCCGCGGTACTGCTGTTCAACTGGACGTACGCCGACATCATCGTCGGCGTGCTGATCTCGCTGTGGGTGGTTCCGCGGGCACTCAGGCTCGCCGGGTCGGCGCTGAGGATCCTCACGCAGGCCTCACCGGCCCACGTCGACGTCGACGCCGTCCGCGACGACCTGTGCGCGCTGCCCGGCGTCTCGGACGTCCACGACCTGCACGTGTGGACGCTGACGACGGGCATGGACGTCGCCACGGCGCACCTGACCACCTGCAGCGAGGACACGGACTCACGCCGGGTGCTGGCCGCGGCCAAGCAGGTTCTCGACTCGCACGGCCTGAGCCACGCCACCGTTCAGGTCGAAACCGGCACCGAAGGGTCTCGCTGCCAGGAGGACCTCACCTGGTGAGCTGGACGACGAGCCCGGCCCGTGTGGGGTGATGGTCACAATCTCGCTGTGAGCCCTGGCCTCTTTCTCTACGATCGCACCATGGCCGAGCCGCATCCTCACGTGTACTACCGCGACGGACTCGTACCCGCGAAAGAGGCGACGCTCAGCGTAGCGACGTCCGCGGTCCTGTACGGACTGAGCGTGTACACGGTGTTCCCGGTCCACGTCGACGGCTCGACCCGCACTGCCTTCCGTCTGGCGGATCACTACCGGCGGCTGATCGAATCGTGCCAGATCATCGGGATCGACAGCTTCGAGGGCGAGTGGAGTTTCGAACGGTTCGTCTCGGTGGCAATGGAGTTGGTTGCCGCCAATTCGCCCGCGTCCGACGTCTACGTGCGGGCAACCGTCCACGTCGACGAGTCGATTCCCGGCACCCGGGTCCGGGGCTGCCGGACCATCCTGTCGATGTTCGCCTACGACGCGGTCCCGATCGTCCCGCAGGACGGTATGCGGCTCAAGACCAGCACGTGGCGCCGTATTCCGGACTTCGCGATCCCCTCGCGGGCCAAGGTCAACGGCGCCTACGTCAACTCGGTGCTGGCCAAGCAAGACGCGATCGACGCCGGTTACGACGACGCGATCTTCCTCGACGGCGCCGGGCACGTGTGCGAGTTGAGCGCGGCGAACATCTTCCTGGTGCGGGGTCGCACTCTGATCACCCCCGACGTGTCCTGCGACATTCTTGATGGCATCAACCGCCGTACGCTGCTCACCCTCGCGGGCGAGGACGGCATTCGGGTCGTCGAGCGAACGGTCGATCTCACCGAGTTGTACATCGCCGACGAGGTGTTCGTAACCGGCACATCGGCGAATGTTGCACCGGTCGTAGAGGTCGACGGCCGAGTCGTCGGCGACGGCACCCAGGGGCCGATCTGCGAGGCGCTGCGCAAGCGGCATGCGTCGGCGCTGCGGTCCGACGAACTGCACGGCTGGGTCACCTCGTTGGGTTGATCCCGGTCACACTCGGGGCGGCCCGCTTGATTCGAGTAGTCAACTACCTACGCCCCTACGCGATCGCGTACCTAGCGTTGTTGACATGACCAGCGCACAGGTATCGAATATGTCGACGGGCCTCGAGGCCGACCGCCAACAGGACGTCGACATCGAGCAGCTCCGCGATGAGATCGACCGCTTGGATTCAGAGATCCTTGCTGCCATCCAGCGGCGTACCGAACTTTCCCGCCAAGTCGGTGAGGTGCGCATGCTCGGCGGCGGCCCCCGTCTGGTGCACACCCGGGAAATGAGGGTTCTGTCGCGATTCGATGACCTTGGGCCGGAGGGGCACACACTCGCGTTGTTGCTGCTCAGGCTCGGGCGGGGGCGCCTAGGTCATGCCATGTGACCGGTCGGCCCCGATCCATCGACACGGCACCGATCGGGGCCGACACGGTCACTCATTACTTCCGCACTATTCACTACGGGTCCCGCTCAGCGCCAGAACTGCATCAGGTAGCCGCCGAACGCCGCGTAGACCTCCGGGACACCCGACAGGCCGAAGATCGAGTAGATCGTGTCGAAGAACACGGTGTTGATCTGTGGCACAAATAACAGCGCAATCAGCAAAAGGAGCCCAAAGGGCTTGATCTTGCCCAGTGATGCTTGGGTACTCGGCTTCAGATGCGGTTCCAGCGCCGCGTAGCCGTCGAGGCCGGGGACGGGGAGCAGGTTGAGGATCGTTGCCATCACCTGCAAGAACGCGAGGAAGCTCAAGCCGTACCAGAACACCTGGTGTTCGCTGTCGACACCGAACATCCGAACCACCACGAGCAGGATCACCGCGGCGATGGCGTTCACGGTCGGGCCGGCGAGCGCGACGCGCGTCTGCACGCGTGGCGGCATGGCCCCTGTCCTGACGTACACCGCGCCGCCCGGCAAGCCGATGCCGCCGAGGGCGAGGAACAGCACGGGCAGTCCGATCGACAACAGGGGCTGGGTGTACTTGCGCGGGTCCAGTGTCAGGTATCCGCGGATGACGACGTCGTGGTCGCCGGCTCGCCAAGCGACGAAGGCGTGCGCGAACTCGTGCAGACAAAGCGTGACGACCCACCCCGCGACTACGAGCAGAAAGACCCCGATCCGGCCCGATGACACGTCGCCGCCGGCCCGCCAGGCGAGCACGCCGCCCACGATGGCGATCGAGACGATGCCGAGGAACACAGGGCTCGGTCGGACGACCGACGACCGCGACCGTGAGTCGATATGCATGCTTTCAGTATCCAGATGAAGCGCCAGTATCCAGATGAAGCGCCAGTATCCGGATGAAGTGCCGTCATACAGACGAAGTGCCGCCCGAAGGGCCGCCGCACTCAGGAATCGTAGACGAGCAGCCAGTCCTGGTCGTGCCGGTAGAACGTCGAGCGCTTGACGCCGCGCGTGGTCCGGATGCCGTCGCGGGTCAGGAAGGCCGACGGCGAACCGAGCTGAACGGCGCGGCCGGAAAGCCACCGATGGCCGCCGAACCAGCGGCGCTTGTCGATCGTGGCGCGCAAACCCGGAAGTTCGGGAATCGGTACGACCCGCATGCCGGGCACCGTGCCCGAGAAAAGGCGCTTTTCGTCGACGTACGCCTCGCCGATCAACTCGCCGTCGTGCTCGGACCCGTGGACACGCGCTTCCCCGACGAGCGCGATGCCGGCATCGTCGCGGATCAGTGGCAGTTGGCGCGCCGTGCCGGAAACGGCGGTGGTCGCGGCTTTGGAACCGGTCCGCAAGCCGTAAGCATGTGTGGCGTCGGTGCGCTCCTCGGGGACGTACGCGAGTTCGACGTGAAGACGCTCGGTGCGCATGAGTCGGGTCAGTGCCGCTGCGAACGCGGCGTCATCTCCCACGACTACCAGTCGTGGCTGTTCCACCGTCTCGAGTTTCGCGAAGGCCTCGTCGAAGTCGTCCTTCTCGGGGAGGGTGGGGGCGTTGAACACGTCGAGCGAGCGAAGCGCCAACGGTAGGGGCGCGTCGCCGCACTTGAGCACTACCGGGGTCATGACACTCCTTGCTGATTTCCGACGCTCACGTTCGTCGCCAGGCCACGGCAGCGGCGACGGAGTCGCACGCAAGGGCATTTCGATGTCTACCCGAATCCGTGTGGACGTCGCAAACGATCGATTGGGTACCGAGGCCAGCTCAGGCCGGTTCGGAGGGCTAGCGGGCTGGCCGACAGTCGGACTCGACTAGACTGTGCCCCCGGCCACTGCCTACACCACGGCAGGACCATGTAGTCCGATACGACTGCACGTCGACCGTAGGAGACAGGGAAATGCCGGCAATCGTCCTCATCGGTGCCCAGTGGGGTGACGAGGGTAAGGGCAAAGCTACCGATCTACTGGGCGGCCGCCTGCAGTGGGTCGTTCGGTACCAGGGTGGCAACAACGCCGGACACACCGTGGTCCTGCCGAACGGCGACAAGTTCGCGCTGCACCTGATCCCGTCGGGCATCCTCACCCCCGGCGTCAAGAACGTGATCGGTAATGGCGTCGTGATCGACCCGGGCGTCCTGCTCGACGAGTTGGCCGGACTGGAGGAGCGGGGCGTCGACACGGACGGCCTGCTGATCTCGGCCGACGCGCACCTGATCATGCCGTACCACGTGGCGATCGACAAGGTCACCGAACGCTTCCTCGGCGCCAAGAAGATCGGCACCACAGGTCGCGGCATCGGCCCCTGCTACCAGGACAAGATCGCTCGGGTCGGCGTTCGTGTGGCCGACGTCCTCGACGAGAAGATCCTTACCCAAAAGGTCGAAGCCGCACTGGAATTCAAGAACCAGGTACTCGTCAAGATCTACAACCGCAAGGCCCTGGATCCGCAACAGGTCGTCGACGAGGTCCTCACGCAGGCAGCCGGATTCAAGCGGCGCATCGCGGACACCCGCCTCGAACTCAATCGTGCGCTCGAGCGCGGCGACACCGTGCTCCTCGAGGGCTCGCAGGGCACGCTGCTCGACGTCGACCACGGCACCTACCCGTACGTGACGTCGTCGAACCCGACGTCCGGTGGTGCGTCCGTCGGTTCCGGTATCGGCCCGACCAAGATCGGGACGGTTCTCGGCATCCTCAAGGCCTACACCACCCGGGTCGGTTCGGGCCCGTTCCCGACCGAGCTGTTCGATCAGCACGGCGAGTTCCTGGCCAAGCAGGGCGGCGAGGTGGGCACCACCACCGGCCGCTCCCGCCGCACAGGTTGGTTCGATGCGGTCATCGCGCGGTACGCGACTCGCGTCAACGGCATCACCGACTACTTCCTGACCAAGCTCGACGTGCTCTCCAGCCTGGACACCATCCCGATCTGTGTCGCGTACGAGGTGGACGGTGTCCGCGTCGACGAGATGCCCATGACGCAGACCGACATCCACCACGCCAAGCCGATCTACGAGGAGATGCCGGGCTGGTGGGAGGACATCTCCGACTGCCGAACCTTCGAGGAGTTGCCGGTCAACGCGCAGAACTACGTGCGGCGGCTGGAAGAGCTCTCGGGCGCGTTCGTCTCCTGCATCGGTGTCGGCCCGGGTCGCGACCAGACCATCGTCCGCCGCGACATTCTGGCCTGACCCGCCGACCGGAAAGGTCAGTGTCCGCGCGCGATCCACTCCTCGAGGTGTGGAGCTTCGGTGCCGAGGGTGGTGCCGTCTCCGTGACCGGTGTGGACGCGCGTCTCCGGCGGCAGTGAGAACAGCCTGTCGCGGATCGACCCGATGATCGTCGGGAAGTCGGAGTACGAGCGCCCGGTGGCGCCGGGACCGCCCGAGAACAGGGTGTCCCCGGTGAACAGTTCACTGGCCTCGGGCAGGTACAGGCAGGTCGATCCGGGGGAGTGACCAGGTGTGTGGATTGCCCGGATCTCGGTGCCCGCCAAAATGATCCGCTGTCCGTTCTCGAGTGACTGGTGGCGTGAGCCCGGATGAGTCATCTGCCACAGCATGTCGTCGGCGGGGTTGAGCAGGATCGGCGCATCCAGCCTCTCGGCCAGTTCTGGTGCGACGGTGATGTGGTCGTTGTGCCCGTGCGTGCACACAATCGCGACCACCTTGCGGTTGCCGACGGCGTCGATGATCGGCTGCGCGGAGTGCGCGGCGTCGATGACCACCACCTCGTCGTCGTCTCCGACGAGCCAGACGTTGTTATCGACATCCCATGTGCCGCCGTCGAGTTCGAACGTTCCGGACGTCACGACCCGGTCGACCCGCAAGCGATTCGGGTCCACCGTCGCTCCGCCCGCAGGGCCGCTCACAGGATCACCACCGAACGCAGCACCTCGCCGCGGTGCATGGTCGCGAACGCTTGCTCCACGTCGTCGAGCGTGATCCGCTCGGTCACGAACTTCTCGAGCGGGAGTCGGCCTTGCCGGTACAGGTCGACGAGCATCGGGAAGTCGCGCTCGGGCAGGCAATCGCCGTACCACGACGACTTGAGTGATCCTCCGCGCGAGAAGAAGTCGACCAGTGGCATCTCGATCGTCATGTCCGGGGTTGGGACACCGACGAGCACGACGGTACCGGCCAAATCGCGTGCGTAGAAGGCCTGTTTCCATGTCTCGGGGCGGCCGACCGCGTCCACCACGACGTCGGTGCCGAAGCCGTCGGTGAGTTTCTGGATAGCCTCGACGACGTCGTCGACCTCGGCGGCGTCGATGGTATGAGTGGCGCCGAGTCCGACGGCCCACTCGAGCTTCCGGGCATCCCGGTCGATCGCGATGATCTTGTTCGCTCCGGCCAGACGCGAACCCATGATCGCGGCGTCGCCGACGCCGCCGCAGCCGATGACGGCGACCGAGTCCCCGCGGGTGACGCCGCCGGTGTTCATGGCGGCACCCATGCCGGCCATCACACCGCAGCCGAGCAGACCGACTACGGCAGGGTCGGCGGTCGGATCGACCTTGGTGCACTGCCCGGCGTGAACGAGAGTCTTGTCGGCGAATGCCCCGATACCCAGCGCCGGGGTAAGTTCGGTGCCGTCTTCGAGGGTCATCTTCTGCTTCGCGTTGTAAGTGTCGAAACAGTACTGTGGGCGACCGCGCTTGCAGGCGCGACACTTTCCGCACACTGCGCGCCAGTTGAGGACCACGAAGTCGCCGACCTCGACGGTGTCCACGTTCTCGCCGACGGCCTCGACGATACCCGCGGCCTCGTGCCCGAGGAGGAATGGGAACTCGTCGTTGATCCCGCCGTCGCGATAGGTCAGGTCGGTATGGCATACCCCGCACGCCGCGATCGCGACGACGGCCTCGCCCGGTCCGGGATCGGGGATCGAGATGTTCACGAGTTCGACGGGCGCATCCTTCACACGGGCGATGACGCCCCGTACCTGCTGCGGCATGGTCTCTCCGCTCCGTTCGGTCGGCGTGAATGCACGGGCGCACGCATCGCGGGGTGCGCATCCGACTACGAGACTAGTCATCGCGCGCGCCCTGAACCGGAAGCTGGATACCGCCGGAGACGATCCCGAACATCGACGGGCCGGAATCGAGCGGCTGCTAAGCGTCCGACGCCATCGATCAGTCCAGTTTGGCCACACTGGACTGATCGCCCCTCCGGGCCGGTGACGACGACGTCCCATCCGTCCCTGCTCGATCGGGTTCGTCGAAGATTCCAGCCAAAGGTGCTGCAGGACGGAATTGTTCGAGCCGGAACAGGCGGCTCCGGCGGTCCGGGGAGACGTACCGATAGACGAAGCCGGCCAGCAGGGCCAGGCAGATCAGGGCGACGGCTGTGCTCATGACGGCCAGTCTTCGGGGTGACTGGTCTTGAGATAAACATCCAGATTCCGAATACTGGACTGCATGATGACTCATACGGTCGGTGCCAGGACGGTGTCTCGTGATCTCGGTGCGTGGCGGGAGGATGCCGGGCGTCGTCCCGCCTACCGGGCTCTGGCCGACGGAATCCGCCTGCTCGTCCACGACGGCAGAATCCCGCTGGGGTCGGCACTCCCGGGAGAGCGGGACCTCGCCGGTGAGTTGAGGGTGAGCCGGACGACTGTCACTACCGCTTACGCGGTTCTGCGCGAGGAGGGCTACCTGTCGAGTCGTCAGGGCTCGCGGAGCACGGTCACCCTTCCCGTGACGTCGCAGGACCACGGGCCGACCGAGGTGCAGCGGCGCACCCCGCCCGTCGATGGTGTGGTGGATCTGACCTACGCCGCGATGGCCGCCCCGGCGTCGGCCGTTCAGGATGCGTACAGCACTGCGCTGCAGGAGCTTCCGCCGTTCCTTGACACCTTCGGTTTGGAGCCGCGCGGTATCGCGGCACTGCGCGAGGCGATCGCGGCGCGATACCGCGCGCGGGGTCTCGAGACGACGCCGGCGCAGATCATGGTCACGTCCGGTGCCCAGCACGCTCTGCGACTACTCCTCGGTGTGTTCGTCGCCCCGGGCGAGCGGGTGCTCGTCGACCATCCGACGTATCCCAATGCGCTCGCGGCCATCCGCCAGGTGGGCGGCCGGCTGGTTCCCGTCCCTGTGCGTCCCGAGGGCGGCGGGTCCCAGGCATGGGATCTCGAGGGAATACGCAGTGCTGCAAGGCAGACCGCTGCACGTATGGCGTACCTGATCCCGGACTTCCACAATCCGACCGGGCTGTGCCTCGACGAGGCCGGTCGCACCGAGCTCGCACGGATCGCGCGGGACACGCGGATGACGCTCGTGGTCGACGAGACGATGGTCGACGTGTGGCTGGACGCGCCACCCCCCGCTCCGGTCGCGGCGCACGCGCGGGGCGTCGCGCGGTCGGGCGTCGTGAGTATCGGGTCGCTGTCGAAGTCACACTGGGGTGGCCTGCGCATCGGGTGGATTCGAGCCGAGCCCGAGTTGATCACCCGGCTCGCCGGTTCCCGAGCGGCGTGGGACTTCGGCACCCCAGTGATGGATCAACTCGCCGCCGTGCATCTCCTGATGGCTGGTGACGGCCCGGTGGAGGAACGTCGCGAGTTGTTGCGCAGCCAGAGAACCGTCCTGCTCGACGAGCTGTCTGCGCGGCTACCCGACTGGGTTCCCACCGCGGGAACGGGCGCAATGTCGTTGTGGCTGAGGATGCCGGCGCCGCTGTCGACCGCGCTCGCCGCGACTGCGCCGAGCCACGGGGTCGTGCTGGCAGCCGGACCGCGCTTCGGCGTCGAGGGGGCATTTGAGCGATACATGCGGTTCCCGTACGCGCGGCCGGCGGAGGAACTGCGACGCGCGGTGGCGGGAGTGGCGGCGGCCTACGAAGCCCTCGGGGTCAGTGGGGAACCGGCCGATTCGATGCTCGTCTGAGACGGCGGCGGGCCGGACACCGCCTGGTGTCCGGCCCGCCGTAGAAGATGCTCAGCGCCAGAGTGTGTCGGCGTCGGTGGCCGCCCGTGCCGGTGGTGCGGGTGTCGTCGTCGCCGTGCGCGAGAACCGGGGCGCGGGGGCGTGCTGCGGTACGCCCTCGAGCTCGATGATGCCGTCGCGAGCCGCAATGTGCGGGTCCTGCGGAGCCTCGGCGAACGTCAGGACCGGGGTGGTGCAGGCGTCGGTGCCCTCGAAGATCTTGGTCCACTCGTCGCGAGTCTTGCTGCGGAAGCGGTCGGTGAGGATCTCGCGCAACTCGGGCCAACGGGCCGCGTCGTGCTGGCCGGGCAGGGCGACGGGGTCGAGTCCGAGGCCTTCGAGCAGTGCGGCGTAGAACTGGGGTTCGATCGCGCCGACTGCCATGTACTTGCCGTCGGCGGTCTCGTACGTGTCGTAGTAAGGCGCACCGCCGTCGAGCATGTTGACGCCACGCTCGTCCGACCACATGCCGTTGCGGCGGAAGTTCCAGATGATGTGCGACAGCGCGAGCGTGCCGTCGACCATTGCGGCGTCGACTACCTGGCCCTTGCCCGACGTCTGACGTTCGACCAGGGCAGCCAGGAGACCGAACAGCAGGAACATCGAACCGCCCCCGAAGTCGCCGACCATGTTGAGCGGCGGCACCGGACGTTCACCCCTGCGGCCGACCGCGTGCAGCACGCCGGTGAGGGAGATGTAGTTGATGTCGTGGCCCGCGGACTGTGCTAGCGGTCCATTCTGGCCCCAGCCGGTCATACGCCCGTACACCAGGCGCGGGCAGCGCTCGAGAACGACGTCCGGACCCAGTCCCATTCGCTCCATGACGCCGGGGCGGAAACCCTCGATGAGGACGTCGGCGCGGCCGAGGAGACCGAGGATCTTCTCCACGTCGTCGGGGTTCTTCAGGTCGGCTTCGACGATGCGGCGGTTACGTGCGGTCTGGTCGCCCACCTCGCCCTCGGCCGGAAGGCGCCCCGCCCGCTGGACCCGCACGACGTCCGCACCCAGGTCGGCGAGCAGCGTCGCGGCGTGTGGACCGGGGCCGATCCCGGCGAACTCGACGACACGGATACCCTCGAGCGGGCCCCGTCGTTCCGAACCTGCAGTAGTCACGTCATTCCTCCTGGATGGTCTACCTCCGATTCTGTGACCGTATCTGTACTGCAGTGGTCTTGTCTGTGGTGGTCTTGTCCGGGGCGGGCGTCGAGGGGCACAGTGGATTCATGGCCTTCCCGGGAGAACTCGTCGCCTTCCTGGCCAGCACCGACCTGGACGTGTCGTCGATGTTCTACGTCGACACCCTGGGTCTTTCCGAGGTCGAGCGGACCCCCTTCACACTCGTCGTCGACGGTGGCGGCACCGAACTACGAATTACGCTCGTGCAGTCGAGGGTCGACACCGGCTACACCGTGCTGGGCTGGCGCACGACGGACCTGTCCTCCACCGTGGACCAATTGCGCGGCAAGGGGATCGAGTTCCTTCGCTACCAGGGGATGGACCAGGACGAGCACGCCGTGTGGACGGCGCCCGACGGAACCCGCGTCGCGTGGTTCCGTGACCCGCACGGCAACGTGCTGTCGATTCACCAGCCGCCGAGCTGATCCCGTGGGATACGTTGATCGGCGTGGGATATGTCGAAACCGCCGACGCCCGGCTCCACTACGAGGTCTCCGGAACGGGCGAGGCGCTGGTGCTCCTGCACGGCAACAGCGAGAACCTCGACTACTTCGCCGCTCAGGTACCGGCCTTCGCCGAGCGTTACCGCGTGGTTGCGCTCGACACCCGAGCCCACGGTGAGTCGACGCGCGGAGACGGCCCGCTCGACTTCGAGCGCCTCGCGGACGACGTGTGCGTCGTCCTCGACACCCTCGGGATCGACAGCGCGCACGTCCTCGGCTACAGCGACGGCGGCAACACTGCGCTGACGTTGGCGCTGCGCCATCCGGAGCGGGTGCGGTCGCTCATCGTCAACAGTGCCAACCTCGATCCCAGCAGCCTGCCGTGGAAGTTCCGGATTCCCGTGACCCTCGCGTGGCTCCTCGGCGCGCTGGTGATGCCGTTGTCGTCGACGCTGGCGCGCAAGCGGGAGGTGTTGGGACTCATGGTGCTGCACCCGCATATCCCGGTCGGCCGCTTGGGCACGATCGCGGTCCCGACACTCGTGATCGCGGGAGAGCGCGACGTGATCCCGCGCGGTCACACCGAACTCATCGCGAATTCGATTCCCGGCGCCGAACTCACGATCGTCCCCGACGCAGGGCACCCGTGTGCTCGGCAGCGGCCGGAGTTCTTCAACGCGTCCGTGCTGGATTTCCTGGACTGCGCAAACGGTCGCGGTGCAAACGGTAGCGGCTAGAGGAGTTGTGTTGCAAAGGAGTCCATCAGCGCCAGCAGGTGGGCGCCACCACGGGACGTCCACCGAGAACGGCATATAGTCCGACCATGCGAGAAGACACCCTCACCCGAATCGGCACTCCCCTGAGCCCTAGCGCGACCCGCGTGATGCTGCTCGGCTCAGGTGAACTGGGCAAGGAGGTGATCATCGCACTGCAGCGCCTCGGTGTAGAGGTGGTCGCCGTCGACCGCTACGCCGATGCCCCCGGCCATCAGGTCGCCCACCGAGCGCACACCATCGACATGGGCGATCGCGATCAACTCCTGCGCCTGATCGAGGATGAGCGGCCGCACTTCGTGGTGCCCGAGATCGAGGCGATCGCCACCGAGGCACTCGCCGAAGTCGAAGAGCGGGGCCTCGCCACCGTCATCCCCACCGCACGGGCCACACAGCTGACGATGAACCGCGAGGGCATCCGCCGCCTCGCCGCCGAGGACCTGGGTTTGCCGACGTCGCCGTACGCGTTCGCGGACTCTCTCGACGAGGTCCGGGCCGCGGCCGAGCGGATCGGGTTCCCGTGCGTGATCAAGCCGGTGATGTCGTCGTCCGGCAAGGGCCAGTCCGTGGCCCGCGGCGCCGAGGATCTCGAAAAGTCTTGGGAATATGCGCTTTCCGGTGGACGGGTGAACAAGGGGCGAGTGATCGTCGAGGGCTTCGTCGACTTCGACTACGAGATCACCCAGCTGACTGTGCGCGCGGTCGACGGCACACACTTCTGCGAGCCGATCGGGCACCTGCAGGAGTCCGGTGACTACGTCGAGTCGTGGCAGCCGCAGGCCATGAGCCCCGCCGCGCTCGCCGCTGCCAGGGGCGTCGCGGACAAGGTCACCACGGCTCTCGGCGGCCGCGGCATCTTCGGTGTCGAGTTGTTCGTCAAGGGTGACGACGTGTACTTCTCCGAGGTCAGTCCTCGCCCGCACGACACCGGACTGGTGACGCTGCGTTCGCAGCGGTACTCGGAGTTCGAACTGCACGCCCGGGCGATCCTCGGCTTGCCCGTCGACACCACCCTAACCGCGCCCGGCGCGTCCGCAGTGATCTACGGCGGCGTCGAAGGCGGCGGCGTCGCGTTCGAGGGGGTCGCCGATGCACTCGCCGTCCCCGAGACGGACCTGCGACTGTTCGGCAAGCCCGAGGCGTTCACGCGCCGGCGGATGGGCGTGGCGGTGTCCACCGGACCGGACGTCACGACGGCGCGCGAGCGGGCCCGGGAAGCGGCCTCGCGGGTGCGCGTGGTCGTGCCGGAGTAGCCGCTCAGGCCGGGCAGCGGTACCACTCGCGGGCGTTGCCGCCGAGGACCGCCTCGAGGTCGTCCCCGACGGCGTCGGCGATGATGTCGATGTCGGCGGCCTCGAAGGCGCGCCGCGCGCGGGTGCCGGGCAGGTCGGTGCCGAACATCAGGGCCTTGGGGTTGACGGCGTGGATCCGGCGCAGCACCGAACCGATGTCGTCGATGGCGGCGCGCCCGAAGCCGGTCGCCTTCACCTTGGCGCCTCGGTCGACGAGATTGAGCAGATAGCTCAGCCCGCGAGTCGACATCCCCAGATGGTCGATGCTCACCGCGGGAAGCTTCGCGAACACCGGTTCGAGCGACAGCAGCAGGGTGGCGTCCACGTAGAACTCGGCGTGCCAGCCCACCAGTTCGTGGGCGCGCAGGGCCTGCGACGTCAGGACTTGCACGTCGGTGGCGCTGCGTCGCAGGTTGAACCGCACCCCGCGCACCCCGGCGTGGTCGAGCGCGACGATGTCTTCGTCGGTGGCGTCGGGGTCGAGATGTGTGACGCCCACCCAGCCTTCGCCGAGTTCCTGCAGCGCGGCCAGCAGACCCGGGCGACCGAGGGTGCCCTGGTAGGACGCGGTCACCACGGCGCCCCCGTCCACTCCCAACCCCACCATTCGTCGGTGGTAGTCGTCGATCGTGAACGGATCTGGCAGGTAGCCGTTGTTCTCCACCAGTGGAAACCGGGGGTCGATGATGTGTACGTGTGCGTCAAACACCTGTTCATCATGCCCGCTGAAGGGCTGGAGGGCCGCTCCACGCGCCGGTAACGCGTGAAACGGCCCCCAGCTAGGGGCGCTAGGCCTTGTGCGGCTCGCTTGCGCGGAGCATGTCCTCGCGCTCGACGACCTTGACGCGTTCGCGGCCCTCGGGCTCGCCGAGCGACCGCTCGTGGGCGTCGAGTCGGTACCAGCCCTGCCACGTGGTGTAGGGGATGCCCCTGCCCTCGAGGAGTTCGATGACCGCGTCCGGGGACGGGTCCGCCGGCTCGTCGAAGTTGGGGGCGTCCTCGAGCAGGCATGCGATGGTCTCGTTCGCATCGCCCTTGGTGTGGCCGATCAGGCCGACCGGGCCGCGCTTGATCCAGCCGGTCACGTAGGTGGCCGAGAGGTGTTTTCCGTTCGCGTCGAGGACCCGGCCCGCCTCGTTGGGGACGGTGCCGGCCTGGTCGTCGAACGGGATCGAGGGGATGTTCTGCGACAGGTAGCCCACGGCCCGGTAGACGGCCTGCACGTCCCAGTCGTTGAACTTGCCGGTGCCGCGGACGTTGCCGGTGCCGTCGAGTTCGGTCCGCTCGGTCCTCAATCCGACGACCTTGCCGTCCTCGCCGACGATCTCGTGAGGGGACTCGAAGAAGTGCAGGAACAGCTTGTGCGGACGGTTGCCCTGGTCACGGATGGCCCAGTCCTGCAGTGTGTTGGCGACCATGTCGACCTGCTTGGAGGCACGGCGCGCGGCCTCGGAGCCCTCGTCGTAGTCGATGTCCTCCGGGTCGACGATCACCTCGATGTTCGGGGAATGGTCGAGCTCGCGCAGCTCGAGTGGCGTGAACTTCGCCTGCGCGGGACCGCGGCGGCCGAACACGTGGACCTCGACGGCCTTGTTGCTCTTCAGGCCTTCGTAGACGTTCGCGGGGATCTCGGTCGGCAGCAACTCGTCGCCAGTCTTGGCCAGCACCCGTGCGACGTCGAGCGCGACGTTGCCGACACCGAGAACGGCGACCTTCTCGGCCTCGAGCGGCCAGGTGCGGGGCACGTCCGGGTGTCCGTCGTACCAGGACACGAAGTCGGCGGCGCCGTAGGAGCCGTCGAGATCGATGCCGGGGATGTCGAGGGCGCGGTCTGCGTTGGCGCCGGTGGAGAAGATGACCGCATCGTAGAAGCGGCGCAGGTCCTCGAGGTTGATGTCGGTGCCGTAGTCGATGTTGCCGAGCAGTCGAACCGCGTCCTTGTCGAGAACCTTGTGAAGCGCGGTGATGATGCCCTTGATCCGGGGATGGTCGGGGGCGACGCCGTACCGGATCAGACCGAACGGCGCCGGCATCCGCTCGAACAGGTCGATGCTCACCTCGGCGTCGGACTTCATGAGCGCGTCGGCAGCGTAGATGCCGGCCGGGCCGGCGCCGACGATGGCCACGCGCAGTGGACGAGTCTGGTCAGTCATCTGAGGTGAACTACCTTTTCGATTGGACGAATGTGCTTGTGCTCGAGTGACAGCGTACGTGCGACTGCGGGTGAAGTGAGCCCCACCTAACCCCGGGCGCCGATGGGCTGTCGTGGGCGGCGGATCCCGTGCCTGACAAGCTCACGGCGTGACCGCACCTGCCTTCATGCTAGAGCCCGGCTGTCGTCGGGACCCATACTGCCGGTGTGAGCTTCCTCTGGGTACTGCGCTCCGACTTGAGGGGGCACAACCGGCGTTTGTGGGCTCGATCGGCCGGGATCCGGAGGGCCTCCGACGCCTCGGGCGCGCCGAAGACGCAGGTATGGCTGACCAGCACGATCCCTCCGAGGACGGTCGGCGCGCGGCGGTGGAGCCGATCCTTCCCGCCATGTCAATAGTCGCGATCGTGATGATCGGAATTGCCGTCGATCCGTGCTCTGCACCCGATCTGGCGCTGTGGAAAGCTGGTGAAGTGAGCTACGCAGGTGACATAACGCCGCAGCAGGCATGGGACATGCTGCGTGCACATCCGGAAGCTGTGCTCGTGGATGTGCGCACCGACCCGGAATGGCGCTACGTCGGGGTGCCCGACACGTCGTCGATCGACCGCCGGACGGTGCTCGTCGAGTGGGTGAGCTACCCCACCGGCGCGCGCAACGAGTACTTCGTCGACCAGCTCGGCGAGGCCGGAATCGTCGGCACCACTGAGAGTGAGACCGCTGAGGGTGAGCAGGCCCGTCCGGTGATCTTCCTGTGTCGCTCGGGTCAACGTTCCATCGGTGCAGCCGAGGCCGCGACCGCGGCCGGTATCGGTCCCTCGTACAACGTGCTCGACGGCTTCGAAGGCGGGCTGGGCGCGGACGGGCACCGCGGCACCACAGGCTGGCGGGCCGTGGGCCTGCCATGGAGGCAGTCATGAGCGCCATCCCGCAAGGTGGATCCTTCCGGCGGGCGCTGCCTGATTCGGTGCGCCCGGCCACGGTCGGCGTCCGCGGCGGCACACTTCGCTCGGGATTCGAGGAGACGTCGGAAGCGATCTACCTCAACTCGGGATTCGTGTACGAGTCCGCTGAGGCCGCCGAGCAGGCATTCGCCGGCGACATCGACCACTTCGTCTACTCCCGGTACGGGAACCCGACCGTGAAGATGTTCGAGGAACGCCTGCGGCTGCTCGACGGTGCCGAGGGCTGCTACGCCACCGCGTCCGGGATGTCCGCGGTGTTCACCTCCCTCGGTGCGTTGCTCGCCCAGGGCGATCGCCTCGTCGCGGCCCGCAGCCTGTTCGGATCGTGCTTCGTGGTGTGCAACGAGATCCTGCCCCGCTGGGGCGTGGAGACCGTGTTCGTCGACGGAGAAGACCTCGACCAGTGGGAACAGGCACTGTCGGTGCCGACCACGGCCGTGTTCTTCGAGACCCCGTCGAACCCGATGCAGACCCTCGTCGACGTCCGCAAGGTGTCCGATATGGCGCACGCCGCCGGCGCGAAGGTGGTCATCGACAACGTCTTCGCCACCCCGATGCTCCAGCGCAGCCTCGATCTGGGTGCCGACGTGATCGTCTACTCGGGCACCAAGCACATCGATGGCCAGGGCCGCGTCCTCGGTGGTGCGATCCTCGGTCCACAGGACTACATCGACGGTCCGGTGCAGCAGCTCGTCCGGCACACCGGTCCGGCGCTGAGCCCATTCAACGCGCACACCTTGCTCAAGGGCCTCGAGACGATGCCGCTGCGGGTGCGCCACTCTTCGGAAAGCGCGCTGCGGATCGCGCAGTTCCTCGAGACCGAGGCGTCGGTGGGCTGGGTCAAGTACCCGTTCCTCGAGTCGCACCCGCAGCACGAGCTGGCGAAGTCGCAGATGAGCGGTGGTGGCACCGTCGTCACGTTCGAACTGGAAACCCCGCCGGGAGGCGGAGAGGACGCCGCAAAGAAGCGGGCGTTCGAGGTCCTGAACAAGCTGCGCGTCATCGACATCTCCAACAACCTCGGGGACTCGAAGACGCTCGTCACCCACCCGGCCACCACCACGCACCGCGCGATGGGGCCGGAGGGACGCGCCGCGATCGGGCTGTCCGACGGCGTCGTGCGGATCTCGGTGGGCCTGGAAGATCCCGAGGACCTGCTCGAAGATCTGGCGCAGGCGCTGCGCTGACGGGACCCGCCCGCACGAGCGCGCGAGGAGTGGCGCGAGAAGTAATGACCGAGGCGGATTCGGTCGCGGACGGGCGGCGGGCGGCCTAACCTGACACTCGGGGACACGGGGGCATGCCCGATTCGAGGTGTTTATGACATCTGTGCAGGGTCACTGTGATTCGGCGTTCGACGGTGTCCGGGAAGTCTTCGAGGAGAGCTTCGCGGACGGGTGGAACCTGGGTGCCGCGGTCGCGGTGTTCGTCGATGGCCTTCCGGTCGTCGACCTGTGGGGTGGTGTGGCAGACCGGCGCACCGGACGGCCGTGGTTGCGCGACACCCCGTGCGTGGTGTTCTCGTGCACGAAGGCGGTGACGACGGCCGCGGCGTTGCTGCTCGCCGAACGCGGCCACCTCGCGCTCGACGAACCAGTCGCGCAGTGGTGGCCGGAGTTCGCGGTGAACGGTAAGGACGAGATCACCGTCGAGCACCTGCTCACCCACCAGGCCGGGCTGCCTGCGTTCGACGGTCCGGTTTCGGTGGCGCATTCGTCGGATCCGGTTGCGACGGCCGAGCGTCTCGCCCGCCAGACACCCGAGTGGGAGCCCGGAACCGCGCACGGCTACCACGCCCTCACGTTCGGCTGGCTGATCGGCGAGTTGGTCCGTCGCCACACCGGGACGACGGTGGGGCAGTTCGCCCGCGAGGAGTTCGGCTCGGACCTGTGGATCGGGGCCCCGCCCGAGACCATCGCACGGGCGGCCCGGATCAGCGTCCCTCGCCGCGGGGAACCGGAATCGCCGCTCACCGATACTGCGACCCAGACCCGGATCAGCGCAGCCTACTCCGAGCCGGGTTCGCTGCTGTTTCGTGCGACCACCAACCCGATTGCGTCATTCAACGATCCGGCAATGCTGTCCGCCGGTTGGCCGGCGTCGGGGATGGTAACCACGGCGCGCGGACTTGCTCGGTTCTACCGGGATCTGGTGTGCGGTACCACGCTGGACGCCGAGACACTGTCCGATGCGTTGCGCGAACAAGTCCGCGGTCGGGACCGGGTGCTGTTGACCGACAGCGCCTATGGACTCGGGTTCATGCTCCCCGCACAGAGTTTCGAGCTGCCCGCGGCCGCCCGCGCGAGTGCGTTCGGGCACCCGGGCGCGGGCGGCGCGGTCGGACTCGGAGACCCGGACCGTGGCCTCTCGTTCGTGTTCGTGCCGAACCTCAAGCGCGACTACTTCGCGGGCGACCGCCGCGCCTACCGTCTGCTCGAGGCCGCGTACGCCGCGATCGGGTGAACTGCAATCGGGGACACCGCAAGCGAGGTGAAAGACTCTGATTCAGAACGGGTTTGCGGTGTGTCCCACCAGATCTGCCACCGAGTCGAGCACGAGGGTCGGCCGGTACGGGAACATCTCGACGGTCTCGCGCGTGGAGATGCCGCTGAGGACGAGGATGGTCTGCAGACCGGCCTCGAGGCCGGCCACCACGTCCGTGTCCATCCGGTCGCCGATCATCAGTGTGCTCTCCGAGTGGGCGCCGATCGCCCGCAGCGCCGACCGCATCATCAACGGGTTCGGCTTGCCCACGTAGTACGGCTCACGACCGGTGGCCCGGGTGATGAGCGCGGCGACCGATCCCGTCGCCGGCAGCGAACCCTGGCGGGACGGTCCGGTGGCGTCGGGGTTGGTCGCGATGAACCGGGCCCCGCGTTCGACCAGACGGATCGCGGTCGTGATCGCTTCGAACGAGTAGGTCCGCGTCTCGCCCAGGACGACGTAGTCGGGGTCGTTGTCGGTTAGGACGTAGCCGATCTCGTGCAGCGCCGTCGTGAGCCCGGATTCGCCCACGACGTAGGCACTTCCGCCGGGACGCTGGTTCTGCAGGAAGTTCGCCGTGGCCAGTGCCGACGTCCAGATCGACTTTTCGGGAATGTCGAGTCCGCTGCGCAGCAACCGGGCACGCAGATCGCGCGGGGTACGGATGGAGTTGTTCGTCAGGACGATGAAGGGCGTTCCGGACTCCTGCAGCTCGGCCAGGAAGGCATCGGCACCGGGGATGATGTGTTCCTCGTGGACGAGCACCCCGTCCATGTCCATGAGATAGGCCCAGCCGGGGTTCCGTTCTTCGGTACTCACGAGTCCCAGTATCCGTCAGGCGCCGATCGCCGGCCCGATCACCGGCCACGAGTCCCGCATCTCGGCCTCGAACAGCCCCCACGAGTGGCTGCCCTCGTCGCGGTAGACGACCGTCGCGGGAATCCCGAGCGAGCGAAGTCGCGCATCCATCACCGCGGTGCAGCCCTGCGTGATCGCCTCCACGACACCACCGCCAATCGCCTGCGGGATGGTAAGCAGTGGATTGTGGTTGTCGATCGGACCGGGCATCCCGGACGCGGCCGACAAGAACAACGCCTTGCCTCGTAGCCGTTCCGCCTGCAGGAACGGGTCGTGTTGCACCCAGAGCGGGCCGCCGATCGGACCCCACATGTTGGCGGCGTTACCGCCGCCGCGCAGCTCGACCATCGACCGGACCATCGCCTGCCCGTTGGCGTCGCTGGTCCGCGCACACCCGCTGTACGAGCCGACCGCTCGGTAGACGTCCGGTGCCTGGATCGCGAGGTCGAGCACGGGGCCGGCGCCCATCGACACCCCGCCGATCGCGTTGACGCCGGTGGTCTGGAACTGTTGATCGATCACCGGCGGCAGTTCGCGGGTGAGGAACGTCTGCCACTTGTTGCGCCCGAGCACCGGGTCGTCGGCGACCCAGTCCGTGTACATAGAGAACTTGCCGCCGACCGGCAGCACCACGTTGACGTGCTTGTCGGCAAAGAACTCGGCGATCGAGGTGTTGTTGAACCAGGAGATGCCGTCCTCGCCGCCGCCGATCCCGGTGAGGAGGTAGAAGGTGGGCGCGGGCCCGCCCCCGACGGGATGGATGACGTCGCTCGTGATGACGCGGTCCATCGACGGTGAGTACACCGATACCCGCGTCACCCGGTTGCTCACCTCGACGGTCTCGGCGACGTACGCGGCGTTTTCCGGAGCGGCGTGCGCCGTGAGTGCACCACCGAGCAGCGTGACCACGAGTGTTCCAACGAGACCGATAATGTGGAGGATCCGCCTTACGGCCGTTGCTCCGAAACGTCTCATCACGCACCTCCGGCCGAATCGGCGTGAATTGCTTTCCGGCTGAGTGAAGCTCAGACCAGCATATCCGCGCCCCGCGGAGGAGGTTGCCGATCCCGGATCGTCGGCCCCACATGTCGTCCAGTGCGTCCGCTGCGTTCCGGATGTCGGCATCGATCGGTATCGGTCGGTATCGGTCGGTATGGGAGGCAACAGGATTCGGTTTGTTCTGGATGTCGTTCGCCGCGATCCAGGGTGCGCCGTCGGCGGGTGCGGGTGAGGTCGGGCTGTAGTCCGCTGCCGTCGAGGGGCATACTCGAAGGCAATCGAATCAGGTGGACGATCGGAGCAGCGGTGGTACAGGGATTGAAGTTGGGATTGAAGGCCTCCGCGGAGCAGTTCGGTCCACGCGACCTCGTCGAGCTGGGTGTGATGGCGGAGGAGCACGGCCTCGACAGTGTCACCGTCAGCGACCACTTCCAGCCCTGGCGCCACAAGGGCGGCCACGCCCCGTTCTCGATCGCGTGGATGACCGCGGTCGGCGAGCGCACGCAGCGGGTGCAGCTCGGAACGTCGGTGATGACCCCGACGTTCCGGTACAACCCGGCGGTCGTCGCGCAGGCGTTCGCGACGATGGGCTGCCTGTACCCGGGGAGGGTGATGCTCGGTGTCGGCACCGGGGAGGCGCTCAACGAGATAGCGACCGGCTTCAAGGGCGATTGGCCCGAGTTCAAGGAGCGTTTCGCCCGGCTGCGCGAGTCGGTGCAGCTCATGCGTCAGCTGTGGACCGGTGACCGAGTCGATTTCGAGGGTGAGTACTACACCACCAAGGGCGCCTCGATCTACGACGTTCCCGAGGGTGGTATCCCCGTTTACATCGCGGCCGGCGGCCCGGTCGTCGCGCGCTACGCGGGGCGTGCGGGCGACGGCTTCATCTGCACGTCCGGCAAGGGCATGGATCTGTACACCGAGAAGCTGATGCCGGCGGTCAAGGAAGGTGCGGACAAGATGGGCCGCAGCTTCGCCGACATCGATCGCATGATCGAGATCAAGATCTCCTACGACACCGACCCCGAGGCGGCACTCGAGAACACCCGGTTCTGGGCTCCGCTCTCGCTCACCGCAGAGCAGAAGCACAGCATCGACGACCCGATCGAGATGGAGGCCGCGGCCGACGCGTTGCCGATCGAGCAGATCGCCAAGCGCTGGATCGTGTCGTCGGACCCCGACGAGGCCGTCGAGATGATCAAGCCGTACCTGGATGCGGGCCTCAACCATCTGGTGTTCCACGCGCCCGGCCAAGACCAGAAGCGCTTCCTCGACCTCTTCGAGCGCGATCTCGCCCCGCGCCTGCGTGCGCTGGCGTAGCTGGGGTTGCGCTCAGCACACGGGCGTGAGGCGTCACTAGGCTGTCGCCATGGCTGATTTGGACACCGTGTCGAGCGTGTACATCGCCTCCCCGGAAGGGGATGCCGGCAAATCCACCGTCGCGCTCGGTGTCCTGCAGATGCTGTGCGCCTGCACCGCTCGGGTCGGGGTGTTCCGTCCGATCGCGCGCATTACCGACGAGACCGACCACATCCTCGAACTGTTGCTCGAGCACACGACGGCGGACCTGACCTACGAGCAGTGCATGGGCGTGACGTACGAGCAGGTGCACAGCGATCCGGACGGGGCGCTGAGCGACATCGTCTCGCGGTACCACCAGGTGGCAGAGGAATGTGACGCGGTGGTGATCGTCGGGTCCGACTACACCGGCGTCCCCAGTCCAAGCGAACTCGGCTACAACGCACGAATCGCGGCCAACCTCGAGGCACCGGTGTTGTTGACGCTGCGCGGTGCCCGTCGCAGTCCGCACGATGTGGCGCAGCTGGCCAACGTGTGTGTCGCCGAACTGGCCGCGCACCATGCACATCTGGTCGCGATCGTGGTCAATCGCTGCGATCCGGACCGACTCGAGGAATACGCCGCAGCACCGGAAGCGGCGGGGGTTCCGGTGTGGAGCCTGCCGGAGGATCCGCTGCTCATCGCGCCCACGGTCGCCGAACTCCTGCAGGCGGTCGAGGGTGAGCTGTACTCCGGCGACACGGCGTTGCTGCAGCGTGAGGCGCTGGCGGTGGCCGTCGGCGCGATGACGGCCGAGCACATTCTCGAACGGCTTGCCGAGGGCTGGATGGTGATCGTCCCGGGGGACCGTTCGGATGTGCTGCTCGCACTCGTCAACGCCCACGACGCGCAAGGGTTCCCGTCCCTGTCCGGGATCGTGATGAGCGGGGGGATCGAACCACACCCCTCGGTGGCACGCCTGATCTCCGGACTTCGTCCGCGGTTGCCGATCCTGGCCACGAAGTTCGGTTCGTTCGAGACCGCGAACATCGCCGCACAGACCCGCGGTCGCCTCTCGGTGGGCTCGCTGCGCAAGGTCGACACCGCACTGGGACTCATGGAGCGGAGAGTGGACGCTCCGACGCTCATCGAGCGGCTCCAGGTGACGTTGCCGTCGGTGGTGACACCTCAGATGTTCGAGTTTCAACTGTTGGATCGGGCTCGCGCGCAACGCAAACGAATCGTGCTGCCCGAGGGGGACGATGACCGGGTGCTACGGGCGGCCGGGCGACTGCTACGTCGGCGCGTCGTGGACCTGACCATCCTCGGTGACGAGACCAAGGTCCGTGCCCGTGCGGCCGAACTCGGTGTCGACCTGTCGTCGGCGACGGTGCTCGATCCGAAACGCTCGGAGTACCTCTCCGAGTTCGCTGCCGAGTACGCGCGGATTCGGGCGAGCCGCGGGATGACCATCGAGCGGGCTCGCGAGATCATGGTCGACATCTCGTACTTCGGAACGATGATGGTGCACAGGGGCATTGCGGACGGCATGGTGTCCGGTGCCGCGCACACCACGGCCCACACGATCCGGCCATCGCTCGAGATCATCAGGACGAAGCCGGGTGTGTCGACGGTGTCCAGTGTCTTCCTGATGTGCCTGGCGGATCGTGTGCTCGCCTACGGCGACTGTGCAGTGGTGCCCGACCCGACGGCCGAGCAGCTCGCCGACATCGCGATCTCGTCGGCGGAGACCGCGGCCCGTTTCGGGATCGAACCGCGGGTCGCGATGCTGTCGTATTCGACGGGTGACTCCGGGAGGGGGATCGGGGTCGACAAGGTACGCACCGCGACGGCACTGGTGCACGAGCGCCGCCCGGACCTGTTGGTGGAGGGGCCGATCCAGTACGACGCCGCGGTCGAGCCGACGGTTGCACTCGCCAAGCTGCCGAGGTCGCAGGTGGCGGGCCGCGCGACGGTGTTCGTGTTCCCGGACCTGAACACGGGCAACAACACCTACAAGGCGGTGCAGCGCAGTGCAGGTGCGATCGCCGTCGGCCCGGTGCTGCAGGGGCTGAACAAGCCCGTCAACGACCTGTCTCGCGGGGCACTGGTGCAGGACATCGTCAACACCGTCGCGATCACCGCGATCCAGGCTCAGGACGTTTCGGATCAGGGGGTGCAGGAATGACCGAACCGGTTGTGCTGGTGCTCAATTCGGGATCGTCGTCGATCAAGTTCCAGATCGTGGAACCGGTCGCCGGGCGTGCTGTCGGGTCCGGGCTGGTCGAACGCATCGGCGAGTCGTCGGGGCGCGTCGTCTACCACCATCCGGGTGGGGTGTGCGAGCGTGATCTCGCTATCGCCGACCACACCGCGGCCCTGCACGCGGTGGAGGAGGTCGTCGCGGCCGCCGGCCGCTCGCTGGACGAGTGGGGTGTGGTGGCGGTGGGGCACCGCGTCGTGCACGGCGGATCGGTGTTCCACGAGCCGACCGTCGTCGACGACGAGGTTGTCGCCGAGATCGAACGCCTGTCCCCGCTTGCGCCGCTGCACAACCCGTCGAACGTCGTCGGGATCGAGGAGGCGCGCCGTCTGCTGCCCGACGTCCCGCACGTCGTGGTGTTCGACACGGCCTTCTTCCACACGATGCCCGAGGCCGCCGTCACCTACGCGATCGACGCCGAGGTGGCCCGTGCGAACGGGGTGCGACGGTACGGCTTCCACGGGACGTCGCACGAGTACGTCAGCGGGCGGGCGGCTGCCTTCCTCGGGCGGGATCTCGGCGAGATCGATCAGATCGTCCTTCACTTGGGGAACGGGGCGTCCGCGTCGGCGATCCAGGGTGGGCACGCCATCGACACGTCGATGGGAATGACGCCGCTCGAAGGCCTGGTGATGGGCACCCGCAGTGGTGACCTGGATCCGGGGGTGATCCTGCACCTGCACCGGAACGCAGGCCTGGAGGGCGACGAGCTGGACGACCTGCTCAACCGCCACTCGGGACTGAAGGGCCTGTGCGGGGAGAACGACTTCCGTGCGCTGCTCGAGCTGGTGGCCGACGGCGATCCTGCCGCGAAGCTGGCGTACGACGTGTACGTGCACCGCCTGCGCCGCTACATCGGCGCGTATCTGGTCGAACTCGGCGGTGTCGACGTCATCACCTTCACCGGCGGGGTCGGGGAGAACAACCCGGACGTCCGCCGCGATGCCCTTGCCGGGTTGGCGCGTCTCGGTATCCTGGTCGACCAGGACCGCAATGAAGCCGTGGAGCAGGCCGAGCGCCGTATCAGCGCCGACGGGTCAGCGGTGGAGGTCCTGGTGATACCCACCAACGAGGAGCTCGCCATCGCACGAAAGACGATCGCGTTGGTGTAGTTCTCGAAGAGTGGGGACGGTCGGCTGGCGCCCACGGGACTTTGGACCCTCGTCCAGAAACACTCGGACATCCGACCATTGCGGACATGGTTGCCAACCCCGAGATCGATCTCGCTCCACCACGAACGTTGACGCCGTCACGACCGGCTGCCGCGGGTCGTGCCCCCAAGGGCTCGTTCATCTACAAGATGGTCACGACCACCGATCCCAAGGTCCTCGGGATCATGTACCTGGTCACCTCGTTCGCGTTCTTCCTCATCGGCGGCCTGATGGCGCTGCTGATGCGCTCCGAGCTCGCGGTTCCCGGCCTGCAGTTCCTGTCGAACGAGCAGTTCAACCAGCTGTTCACGATGCACGGCACGATCATGCTGCTGCTGTACGCGACCCCGGTCGTGTTCGGCTTCGCGAACTACATCGTTCCGCTGCAAATCGGTGCGCCGGACGTCGCGTTCCCGCGCCTGAACGCGCTCAGCTACTGGATGTACCTCTTCGGTGGGCTTATCGCGGCAGCCGGCTTCATCACCCCCGGTGGTGCGGCGGACTTCGGTTGGACCGCCTACGTTCCGCTGACCAACATGGTGCACAGCCCGGGCCTCGGCGCCGATCTGTGGATCATCGGGCTCACCCTGGGTGGTGTCGGCACCATTCTCGGTGGCGTCAACTTCATCACCACGATCGTGTGCCTGCGGGCCCCCGGCATGACCATGTTCCGGATGCCGATCTTCACGTGGAACATCCTCATCACTTGTCTGTTGATCCTGCTGGTCTTCCCGCTCCTCGCGGCGGCCCTCCTCGGGCTGTGGGTGGACCGGCATCTCGGGGCGCATCTGTTCGATCCGTCCACCGGCGGCGTCATGCTGTGGCAGCACCTGTTCTGGTTCTTCGGCCACCCCGAGGTGTACGTCATCGCGCTGCCGTTCTTCGGCATCGTCTCGGAGATCTTCCCGGTCTTCTCACGTAAGCCGATCTTCGGCTACAGCGGCCTGGTCTACGCCACCATCGGCATCGCGGCGCTGTCGATCGCGGTGTGGGCGCACCACATGTACGCCACCGGCGCGGTCCTGTTGCCGTACTTCTCGTTCATGACGTTCATGATCGCGGTCCCGACCGGCGTGAAGTTCTTCAACTGGATCGGCACGATGTGGAGGGGCCATCTGACCTTCGAGTCGCCGATGCTGTTCTCGGTCGGCTTCATCGTGACGTTCCTGTTCGGCGGCCTGTCGGGCGTGCTGCTGGCGAGCCCGCCGATCGACTTCCAGGTCACCGACTCGTACTTCGTGGTCGCGCACTTCCACTACGTCCTGTTCGGCACCATCGTGTTCGCCACCTACGCGGGCATCTACTTCTGGTTCCCGAAGATGACCGGCCGCATGATGGACGAGCGCCTGGCCAAGTGGCACTTCTGGACCACGATGATCGGCTTCCACTCCACCTTCCTCGTGCAGCACTGGCTCGGGGCCGAGGGCATGCCGCGCCGCTACGCGGACTACCTGCCTTCTGACGGGTTCACCACGCTGAACACGATTTCGACGGTCGGTTCGTTCGTCCTGGGCGCCTCGACGCTGCCGTTCCTGTGGAACGTCTTCAAGAGCTACCGCTACGGCCAGGTCGTGACCGTCGACGACCCGTGGGGTTACGGCAATTCGCTCGAGTGGGCCACCAGTTGCCCGCCGCCGCGGCACAACTTCACCGAGTTGCCCCGGATCCGTTCGGAGCGACCGGCATTCGAGTTGCACTACCCGCACATGGTCGAACGCATGCGGGCCGAGGCCCACGTCGGCCCCGGACACGGCAAGGGCAAGGCCGTCGAGCAGAAGCAGGTAATCAAGGTCTGAGACGCTCAGAACAGGCTCGCTCAGAACAAGCTCCGGGGACGTACCGCGTTCGCGAGATCCACGAGCGTGTACCGGTGGGTCGCGGTAGGAGCGCTGCGTGCCATCGCCCGCAGAGCCGATTCGGTTCCCGCACGCAGGCCGCGTTCGGTGAACGGGACGTCGAGCAGCGGCTCGCCTGCGGTGGTGGGGGTGTGTCCGGCAAGTAGCCACTGTAGTGCCGTACCGAGAAGGACGGTACGCATCTGCGGACCTCGGATCTCGGTGTGGGGCAAGGCTTCCACACGTCGGGCGCACTCTCGCAGCGTCGCTTCGTCGATATCGCCGATCGGTCGCACCGACAGGAAGGTCAGGACTGCGGTCATGCGCGCGGTGCCGTAGCTGCGGGAGAAGACCGGAACCTGGTCCAGCTCCTCGACGGCGCCGCGAACGTCGCCGTCGGCCGCGAGGCGCCGAGCGAGGCCGAACGCGGCGCTCACGATGTTCCGGTCCATGGACCACACAGTCCGGTAGTTCTCCAACGCGGGTAGACGCCAGCGGTCCCGTTCTTCTCCGGTGCTGCGCGTGAGCAAGAGTTCGGCAGTTGCCGCCAACGCCAGCTTGGGGGAGATCTCACCGGGAAGCGCCGAGTTGACCGCATCGAACGCCTCGTAGGCAGCAGCAAGTTCGTTCGCAACCAGTGCGGCGATTCCGCGAAACCACTCGATGCGCCAGTCGTACGGGTGGGCCGACGTGAGTGGGCGCAGCAACTGCCGGGCCTGACTCACATCACCGAGGTCGAGATGCGCCCGTATCTCCGCGAGCTGGAGCTCGAGCGAGTCCGTCGCTTCGTCATCACTCTCTCGGGCTCGATCGAGGACATCGAGCACAAGCCGAGGATCACTGTGGGCAGCGGTGGAAACCAGCGGTGCGCCCGGATCCTCGGGGTCGACCAACGGAACGGCCAGAGCCTGAGCCACCTTGTGCGGATTCAGTTTCCGTTCGCGCTCAATCCCGTCCGCGAACACATCGGTCTGCTCGACCAGGTCGTCCGCGCCGAACACCGACCGTTGGCGGGTCAACATCGTAGACAGGACCGGGTGTTCCTCCGTCGATTGTCGGGAGACGATCTCCCGCAGAACCCCGCTGAGTTGCCCGGACATCTCGGTGGCGGACCGGAACCGCCGCCTGGGGTCGGGATCGGTGGCGCGCAGCAGCAGTCGTCGGAAGGAGTCGTACTCGGCGAGCAGCGGCGCCTCCTCCGGTGACGGGAGTCCGTCCGCGTAGTGGCCTTCCTCGATCGGCAGGTTCAGGGTCAGGGCCGCAAGAGTCCTTCCGACGGTATAGATATCGGAGGCGACCGTGGGTCCGGTCTCGGTGATCTCCGGAGCCTGGAATCCGGGGGTTCCGTACAGATACCCGTAGCTCTCCAGCGGTGCCACCGCTCCCAGGTCGATCAGTTTCATTTGCTCGTCGGTGACCATGATGTTGTCGGGCTTGAGGTCGTTGTAGGCCAGGCCGATCGAGTGCAGGTACTCCAGGGCAGGCAGTATCTCGACGACGTAGGCGATGGCCTGATCGACGGGCATTCGATCAGGACGTTCGTACTCGGCGAGGATGTCGCGCAGCGAGCTTCCGCCCACGTACTCCATCACCAGGTAGCCGGACGAGACCGTGTCTGCTTTCTGCTGGTACTCGACGAAGTTGTAGATCTTGACGATGCTCGGGTGCTCCACCTCCGCGAGGAATTGGCGCTCGGCAGCAGCCACCGCCCGCGCCTCGGCATCAGCGTGATGCAGCAATCCCTTGAGGACGACCCAGCGGTTGTCGACGTTGCGGTCGATCGCGAGGTAGATCCAGCCCAAGCCGCCGTGGGCGATACATCCCTGGACCTCGTACTGGCCGGCGACCACTGTCCCAGGGGACAGCGACGGGGAGAACTCGAAGCTCGCACCGCAGTGTGGGCAGATGCCGGATGTCGCGCCGGGTAGGTCCTTCGCGGACCGTCCGACCGGCCGGTTGCACTTCCAGCAGAACCGCTTCCGTTCGGGTACCTGTGGATCAGCGAGGACGACGGACTGCGGGTCGCGTACGGGAACGGGTGGCACCTCGACCAATCCGCCTCCCAGCAGGCGGCGGCTGCGGGCGCGCTGGGTGTGTGCGCGACGTCCGGTGGTAGGGAGGACTTCCTGTGCGGCGGTCGCCACCGGCTCGTCGTCGGGGACGGTGGCCTGGGTGGACACGCCGTCACCGGGATCGTTCGTACTGCGTTCTTCCGCTTCCTTTCTCGCCATACCTCCTCCGATCGCTCCGCGTCTCAGTCCACGTACGTGGCAGGGGGTGGTCCGGGTGACGGGCCCAGTTCGGAGAGCCATCGATCGTAGATTGTCTCCCACGTGCCGTCCTGGCGGATCCTTTCGAGCGTGCCGTTGACGAAGCGCACCAGGTCATCGTTGCCCTTGCCGATGCCGATGCCGTAGTGCTCGATTCCCAGGCTGGGGCCGATGATCCGTGTGTAAGGGTCCTGGGTTGCCAGTCCGGCCAGGAGGGTGTCGTCGGCGTTGATGGCATCCACCTGATGCTGCTGCAGCATCACCAGGCAATCGGACCACAGCGGCACCGACACGACCTCGGCGTCGGGCTGTTGCCTCCAGACCTGCTCGGCCGAAGTCGTGCCCTCGCCGACGCAGACTCGATGGCCCGCCAGGTCGCCGATGCCCTGGATCGGAGATCCTGCCGTCACCAGGGTGCGCTGGTGGGCCTCGTAGTACACCGACGAGAAGTCGATCCTCTCGCGCCGCTGGCAGGTGATCGACATCGTCTTGGCGACGATGTCGACCTCGTCGTCGGAAAGAGCCTGCTCCCGCTGCGTATAAGAGAGGATCCGGAACTCGAGATTGGGGACGCCCAGCAGGTCACGGGCGATCTCACGAGCGACGTCGACGTCGAAGCCGCTGATGGTTCCGGTGCTCGGATCGCGGAAACTCATCAAATTGCTGCCGGTGTCGATTCCCACGATCAGCTTTCCACGTTCGCGGATTGCGTCGAGCGTCGGGCCGGTCGGCGTTTCGCCGGGCGGGAACGGGCGCAGGCTCGCGGTGGGGTCGCCACACGCCTCCTCGGGCGGGGGCGTTGGCAGGGACGGCACGACTCTGGCGCCCGCAGGGACGGGGGGCGCTGTGAACGTATCGGTCGGAGGCTGCACGCTCGGCCCCGGTGGAGTCGAACATCCGCTCAGGATCACGCCGATCACTGCGGCAGCCAACGCTGTCGTCATCAGCCTGCGACGCCGGATCATTGGTACTCCCGCAGTCGGGGCCACATGCCCACTGGGATCGCGGCAGCCGCCACCAACGTGATCACCACGGCGCCGGGGCCGAGCGCCGACAGCACTGTCGACGAGTGGGAGACGTTGTCGCGGAATTCGGAACGGGCACTGTCGGCACCGGCGGCCAACGCATCGTCGACGACATCGAAGTACGTAGCGGTGGAATCAGGCTCGGAGCTCAAGGTCGTCATGGCTGCGGTGGTCCAGTCGCCCACCTCGAGTGCGCCGGCCATTTTCTGGTGGGACGTCGTCCACTCGTCCAACGCCTCCGTGGCCCGGTCGACGTCGTCGGCGCCGACCGGGGAAGAATAGTCGCGGAGCAGGTTACGGAGTTCGTCGGTGTTGTCGACGAAGAGTCGGCCGTGTTCGGTGTGTTCTTCCCGCCGGACCAATTGGAGGATTTCCTGCGTGCGGGCTTGCTGCGCAAGGATCTGCGCGGAAGAGAGCGTCGAGAGCGGGGTCGAGCCGTCGCGAAACGCCCGATGCGCCGTCGTCGCCGAGACGAGTCCAGCGAAGAGCATCCACACCAGCAGCGTGGACATCGCGGCCGTCGTGAACAGCAACCCGATATTGAAGGTGCGGCGGGTTCGTCGGGCCATCACCACCTGGGTGGCGATCAGCGCCGCGATCAGAGCAACGAGCAAGCTGATGGCGACCCACGGTGGCCGACCGAATTCCGACTGCGGAGCCAGCATTGCCGCCTCACGTTCGGTGTGCAGCGCCTCCGCGAGGGGGAGGATATCGCCCTGCATCAGCGATGACGCTTCAGCCAGATAAGCACCGCCGACGGGGTTCCCGGCGCGGTTGTTGGCGCGTGCCGTCTCCACGAGCCCGGTGTACACCGGCAGTTTCGTCGCGATGGCGGTCAGTAGACGCCTGCTCGTGTCGTCGCTGGACAATACATCCGATCCCGCGACCAATTCTGCGGCCGCAGTACCGATCGCCTGCGAGTACCTGGCGCGTTCGTCTCTCGGCTCGACCCCGCCGGACAGGAACGCAGTCGCGGCCGCGGTGTCCGCGACGGACAGCGAGGCGTACAGGTTCTGCGACGAGCGGACGAGTGGTCCCGTCGTGGCGAGCAACGTGTCGATGTCCTGTTTCCGGTCGTTCGCGGCCGAGGATGCCATCAGGCCTGCGGTGAGGGTGCCGAGCAACAGCACAATTCCGACGGCGAGCAGTCGGGCGGGCGTCGACCGCAGCAACTCATGGGTGGCCATCTGACGCACACGCATGCGCGCCCGAGCGGCGCGGGGAGTCGCGCCCTCCGGGATCGTTTCGTCCGGCGCGACCATTTCCTCGCGTCTCGGCGTATTGATTCCTGGCACTACCACGGCACATCCTCGGTTCGCTGTCCGGTCTGATTCGCCGTTTCCGTACTGCCGAGCATATAAGCAGTACCGCCAGGTTGTTCTGCAGGACGCGAACGTGGCGGGGAATACTAGACGTCGCGGGGAATGTCGCGGGGAATACTGTGGGGACAGGTGAGCGGCTCGGCGGACAGGCAGGTGAGAGACACCCCATGCGCGGTGACGGAGACGGTTGGGCAATGACCCCGGATGGAGTTCGGCACTGGGGGCGGCACGGCGCGGCGGGGCTACTGCTTCGTGCTCCGCTGGCGGACGGCTCGGCCGCGATCCTTCTGCAGCACCGGGCAGCCTGGAGTCACCAGGGCGGCACCTGGGCGCTGCCGGGAGGCGCCCGCGACAGCCACGAGACGACGATCCACGCGGCGGTGCGGGAGGCGCACGAGGAGACCGGAATCGACGTCGATGCGGTCCGGGTGCGCACCGAGCGGGTGACGGCCTGCGTGGACGGCGGCTGGACCTACACGACGGTCGTCGCAGATTCCGAAAAGACCCTGGCTGTGGTCCCGAACAGGGAGAGCACCGAGCTTCGCTGGGTGCCCGAGTCCGAGGTCGTGGGGATGCCGCTGCATCCCGGATTCGCTGATGCGTGGCCGAGTTTGCGTGCGACTGAGGTGCGCGTGCTCCTCGACACTGCGAACGTACTGGGTTCGCGACCGGACGGGTGGTGGCGTGATCGTCCCGGCGCGACGAGGCAACTGTTGGACGAGTTGGCCCAGGTTCTTCCACGCACGATCGAACTGCCGGACGGAGGGTTCGGTTGGCTACCGCGAGTCGAGGCGGTGCTCGAGGGGCGGGCCCGCAGCGCCGAGCACGGCGACGCGCGCATCCCGGTTCACGCCGCACCAGGCAGCGGTGACGACGAGGTGGCCAGGCTGGCGGATCTCGACGGCGTTCTCACAGTGGTCGCGACGGCCGATCGTGGGTTGCGCGCGCGCCTGCCCGAGTCGGTACTGACGCTGTCCCCGTCGACGGTGTTGAGCTGGCTGGACTGAGCTCGGGACCGTTCAGCCGCGGTCGAGCACGAAGCGCCGCCCGTGCACCGCGGTGGGCCGGATCTCGACGAAGTTGTACTTCTCGGTCGGAATCCACGACTTCAGGTCGAGTTCCTCGGCAGCGTTGATCTCGTCGAATCGGACAAGTGTGCGTGCGATGCCGCGGACGACGATGCTCCAGCCGGCGGTCGCCTCGGCGTGGTCGACCTGGAAGGTGACGCTCGGCTCGAGGGCGAGTTCGGTCAGCTTGTCGCCTTCCGCGCTCCGGAAGAAGAGCTTGCCGTCGTGTACGACGTAGTTGACCGGGAAGATGTCGGGTTGGTCACCGACGACGACGATGAGACGGCCCAACCGTTCGGTCGACAGCAGGTTCATGGCTTCCTGCTCGGTCAGCACGGTGACGGGGGTTGTCTGGTCCGGCATGTCTCCTCCGATCGTCGGCAAGCGTTCACCTCAGACTCTGCCCGTTAGCGCGCCGTCGTGCCAGACGAGCGCGCCGTCGGCTTCGCGTCTGCACCGTGAATCGAGCGGATTGCACGAGTTTTGTTGCAGGACAGATGGATCAGTCTCCGGACTTCTTTGTCTTGCGATCATCGAACTTGCCCCGTAGCAGGACCATGGGAAGGAGCACGGTGGCGAGCGCGGTGACGAGCCACACGACGATGGTCGCGAGAATCCAGGTACGCCAGCCGGAGATCGACAGTCCGCCGAAGACCGATGCGATGACGAGTGCGACGAATGTCGAGACGATTCCGATGCCCCCTAGGAAGGCCGGCGCATCCCTTGCAGCAATCTTCGTTATGTATGGCGACAGCACACTTTGCGCCACGGCGAACAGGACGACGGCGGTGATGAACCCGGACGCGCTCACCGATACCTCGGGAAGCAACCACACGGCCGCCAGAATGCCGATCGCGGCCGATCCGAGGAAGATCGCTGTCCGAATGAGAAAGCGAATCATGTTCCGGCCCTTCGTCGTGGACCACGTCGGTCACACGAAGAGACCGGGTGGTCGATTCGGGCCGAGTGTATCGAGCGGATCGGCCCGGCGAGGGTGGTTCGGCGCCGGAGGAGTTCCATCGGTCCGGGGCGCCGCCGGCCTGCTATGGCGAAAACCGGACAAGCCTGGCACTATGCCGGGATGAAGATTCGACACCTGATCGCCATCGTCCCCGCAGCCGTACTCGTTCTCGCCGGCTGCAGCGGCAGTAACGAGGACACCGCGGAGGCCGAACTCCGCGATTCCGCCGTCGCGGAGATGTGCCGCCAGGTGGTGACCTTCATCGACATGTCCGAGGATCAGGCCGAGGTTACCGGGGAGCCCTTCGACCGGCAGGCCACAGGTGACGAGTTCATGGGGCTGCTCAAGGACAACTCCGCTTTGTGGGTGGCTGCGTACAACCAGCAGGCCGAGTCGGAAGGGAAGGAGCAACTCGATCCGGAGATCGCGGGCTGGGAGGACCTGCCGTCGGAGAGCCGCGACCTGATCGAGAAGGCCGTGCAGAACGGGGTCAACGGAACCTGCTGACCTGGATGTCAGCCACGAAGGGCGTCGGACAACACTCGTGCTGCAGCCTCCGGATCGTCGGCTTCCGTGATCGCACGGACGACGACGATCCGGGTGGCGCCGGCCTCGAGGATCTCCGGTAGGCGCTGCTGATCGATGCCGCCTATTGCGAACCAAGGCCGAGCCGGCGCCGCGTCTGCGGTGCTGCGGACGAGTTCGATGCCCGATGCGGTCCGCCCCGGTTTGGTGGGTGTGGCCCAAACCGGTCCTGCGCAGAAGTAGTCGACATCCTCCTCGATGGCGGCGAGGCTGGCCTGTGCGCGGTTGTTGGTGGACCGGCCGATCACGACGTCGGGCCCGACGATCTGGCGGGCGTAGTGCACGGGCAGGTCGTTCTGGCCCAGGTGCAGGACGTCGGCGCCGGCGGCGAGTGCGAGGTCGGCACGGTCGTTGACGGCGAGCAATGCGCCGTGACGCCGGGCCGCGGCACCGAGCACCGCGAGCGCTGCCAGCTCTTCCTTCACCTCTAGCGGGCCGAAATCCCGCTCGCCGGTCGAGCCCTTGTCGCGCAGTTGGATGATGTCGACGCCACCGGCCAATGCGGCTTCGGCGAACTTGGCCAGGTCACCCTTGTCCCGCCGGGCGTCGGTGCAGAGGTACAGACGCGCATCGCTGAGGCGTTCACGCGGTGTGAGGTGCTTGATGGACTGGGTAACACGCACACCTCGAACGGTAGTCTTTACTGCATATGAATCAACACGGGAGTCTCGAGGAGCGAGGGGCTGAGAGGGGGTCCGCCGACCCCGACCGTCATACCTGACCCGGATCATGCCGGCGCAGGGAGTGAGGTGGAGCGAAGTTGACCCGATCGGTTTCCGTCGTTGGAGGCGGTGTGATCGGCCTGTCCATCGCGTGGCGAGCGGCGCAGCATGGCTGGGTGGTTCGGGTGTACGACCCGACTCCCGGCTCGGGGGCGTCCTGGGTCGCCGGAGGCATGCTGGCGCCGCTGTCGGAGGGCTGGCCCGGCGAGGAGAGGGCGCTCGAACTCGGTGCAGCGTCGTTGCGACGATGGCCCGATTTCGGTGCGGAACTCGAGCGTATCGCGGGCGTGACGCTGTTCACCTCCGATGATTCGCTGACCGTCGCGCTCGATGCTGCCGACGCCGCAGACTTGCAGACGATCGCCGACTGGGTCGCCGGCCAGGGTCATGAGCTGCGAATCCTGAACCGGGCGCAGATCCGGGAACTCGAGCCGTCGCTCGGACGCGGCATCCGGCTCGCGTTGCAGGCGCCCGACGAGTTGGCGGTCGACAACCGGCTGTTGATGCGGGCGTTGCAGACCGCAGCCGTCGAGGCGGGCGCCCAGCTGATCGAGCAGACGGTGACCGATCTGGACGAGCTGACCACGGACCAGGTAGTTCTGGCCGCGGGAGCGAACTCCGCGCAGCTGTGGCCCGACCTGCCGGTGCGGCCCGTGAAAGGCGAGATCCTGCGTCTGCGGGCCCGGCCCGGTGTGACACCGGTGCCACGGCGCACGATCCGCGGAAGCGTCCACGGCCGTCCGTCCTACCTGGTTCCGCGCGCCGACGGCATCGTGATCGGCGCGACGCAGTACGAATCAGGTCACGACACTCAGGTGACGGTGGCTGGGGTGCGGGATCTGATCGCCGACGCGGAGGCGCTCATGCCGGCCATCGGCGAGTACGAACTGTACGAGGCGAAAGCCGGTTTGCGCCCTATGAGTCCGGACAACCTGCCTATCATCGGACGGGTTTCCGAGCGCGTGGTCCTTGCAACCGGACACGGCCGAAATGGCATCCTGACGACCCCCGTGACAGCGGACGCGACGGTCGCGATCCTTGACGGGGAATCCTTGACGGATGCGGAAAACGCTACCGCCGAACGATTTTCACTAGCGAAGATTTGAGCGAGGATTGGATGAGCGAGTTGATCGGAGTCACCGTCAACGGTGAAGAACGCGAGTTCGACGGACCGTTGACGGTCGCTGGGCTGCTCGAGCGGCTGGAACTCCCGCAGCGTGGAATCGCGGTTGCCGTCGACGGTGCGGTGTTCCCGCGCGGCCGGTGGTCCGAGTCTGTCCGTCGCGGTTGGGAGATCGAGATCCTCACGGCGGTGCAGGGTGGCTGACCTGCCCAAGCTCACGATCGCCGACCGTACCTTCGGCTCGCGCTTGATCATGGGCACCGGCGGCGCCGCAAACCTCGCGGTACTCGAGGAGACGCTGGTGGCCTCGGGTACCGAGTTGACGACCGTCGCGATACGGCGTGTCGACGCCGTTGGCGGTACTGGTGTGCTGGACCTACTGCGCCGGCTCGACATCGCGCCGTTGCCGAACACCGCGGGGTGTCGCGATGCGGCGGAGGCGGTGCTCACCGCCCAGCTCGCGCGCGAAGCTCTCGAGACCGATTGGGTCAAGCTTGAGGTGATCGCCGACGAGCGCACGTTGCTACCTGAACCGATCGAATTAGTCAGTGCTGCAGAACAATTGGTAGACAAGGGTTTCACGGTGCTGCCGTACACCACGGACGATCCGGTGCTCGCGAGACGGCTCGAGGACGTTGGCTGCGCCGCGGTCATGCCCCTGGGTGCGCCGATCGGTACCGGCCTCGGCATCTCGAACCCCCACAACATCGAGATGATCGTCGAACGCGCGGGCGTACCCGTCATCCTCGACGCCGGCATCGGTACCGCGAGTGACGCGACTCTCGCGATGGAGCTGGGCTGCGACGCGGTGCTGCTCGCGACGGCGGTCACCCGTGCGAAGGATCCGGCGCTGATGGCGTCGGCGATGCGCGCGGCGGTGATCGCCGGTCACGAGGCCCGGCACGCCGGGCGTATCCCCAAGCGGTTCTGGGCGCAGGCGTCGTCGCCGAAGTGATTGGTTCGTCCCGAACCCCCACTCCCTGCGTAAACAGAGGTGGGTTCGGGATTTCGGGAGCCGAAGCGGGCGCTCAGGGTGCACACGACGGATTACGGATTGGTCGAAATACCAGGCCTTGCGTCGAATCGCGCTACCCTCGGGGGCAGTGCTGGTTCCAGTGGAGGACATGCCATGTCGACGTTGAGTGCCAATCTTCTCGAACTACTCCGCTCGGATGTCGTGGCTTGGAACGCCCGACGCGACGAATTACCCGAAGCTCCGGACCTCCACGGTCTGGACCTGTCCGGTGCAGATCTGGCCGGGGCCAACCTGACGGGGGCCAACATGGTCGGCACCGATCTGTCAGGCGCGAACCTGACGGCCGCGGAACTCGGTGGTGCCGACATGACGGGGGCGAACCTGTCCGGGGCGGTCGCTGCTGACGCGGACTTCACAGGGACGCACCTGGCGAACGCAAACCTGTCCGGTGCCGTGTTGACACTGTCGTTTCTGACGGAGACGGACCTCGACCACGCCGACCTCGTGGGCGCCGACCTGTCCGGCGCGTACATGACGGCGGCACATCTCGAGGACGCGGATCTGACCGGGGCGCGACTGGCCGGTGCGTACCTTGCGCATGCGGACCTGACCGGCGCGAAGATCACCAGCGCGGACCTCGCAGGTACGGATCTCACCGACGCCCACATGCCCGACGGAGCGGTCCGCGGCTGAGCGGTTCTCATCTCTGGGTTTGACGCGGCGCAGGTGAGGACGTTTCGGGCAAAGTGGTCCCCATGATTGAAGTGAGGGGACTGACGAAGACCTACGGGTCGACGAAAGCGGTGGAGGATCTGACGTTCACCGTGAAGCCGGGCAGTGTCACGGGCTTTCTGGGTCCGAACGGTGCCGGCAAGTCGACGACCATGCGGATGATCCTCGGTCTGGACCGGCCGACCTCGGGTACGGCGCTGATCGAGGGAGTGCCGTACAGCGAGCTGGAGCGGCCGCTGCACACCGTCGGAGCGCTCCTCGACGCCAAGTGGGTGCATCCGAACCGCTCGGCCAAGGCGCACCTGCAGTGGATGGCGGCGGCCAACGCACTGCCGAAGTCTCGGGTGGACGAGGTGTTGCGGATGGTGGGTCTGACCGAGGTTGCGGGGAAGAAGGCCGGTGGTTTCTCGCTGGGCATGTCGCAGCGGTTGGGGCTGGCTGGGGCGTTGCTGGGTGATCCGAAGGTGTTGTTGTTCGACGAGCCGGTCAACGGTCTCGACCCCGAGGGCATCGTGTGGATTCGTAAGTTCATGCAGAGTCTGGCGGCGGAGGGGCGCACGGTGTTGGTGTCGAGTCACCTGCTCTCGGAGATGTCGTTGACTGCCGAGCACCTGATCGTGATCGGTCGGGGACGGTTGATCGCTGACACGAGCGTCAAGGAGTTCGTCGATCGTGCGTCGGAGTCGTCGGTGCGGGTGCGGAGCCCGCAGCTCGACGCGCTGCGCGGCCTGCTGACCGCGCGGGGCTTTGCCGTGAGCGAGGAGGCCGGGGACGATCACGTGTCGGCGTTGCTGGTGTCGGGGGCGCGCACCGACGACATCGGTGCGCTCGCGGGTTCCAACGGGATCGTGCTGCACGAGCTGTCGTCGCAGCGGGGTTCGCTCGAGGACGCGTTCATGAAGCTCACCGGTGACGAGGTGCAGTACCACGCTGAGATCGCCGGGCAGCCGGCCGGCGCCGCACAGAGCGGTGCCGCACAGAACACGGGAGGTGCGCTCTGATGAGCGTGTTGAATGCAGAGCGCATCAAGTTGACATCGACCAAGTCGCCGATCTGGTGCAGCCTCATCGCCCTGGTGGTCAGCGTTGGTATGGCCGCGGTGTTCGGGATATTTCTCAAGTCGATGATATCGAGCGGTGACCTCTTGATCAGCGAGCTCACTGCGTCGGACACGCAGCTCGGTGCGGTCAACTTCGGAGCGATGCTCGTGATGATCATGTCGGTTCTGGCGGTGACCACCGAGTACCGGTTCGGCGTCATCCGCACCACGTTCCTGGCGGTCCCCCACCGAGCCCAGATCATCGCGAGCAAGGCGCTGCTGTTGGCGATCGTCGCCGCGGTTCTCGGATCGGTCATCGCTGTGCTGTCCTACTACGTGGCGCAGGCGACCTCCGGCGTGACGGTGGATCTGGGAGCCCGCGACAACGCGCGTGAACTGTTCGGCGTCCCGATCTACTTCACACTCCTCGCGGTGCTGGCGGTCGGCGTCGGCACCCTGGTCCGTCAGTCGGCGGGCGCGATCTCGTTGCTGCTGCTGTGGCCGCTGGTGATCGAGAGCCTGTTGACGCTCATCCCGAGGGTGGGCAAGTACGTCGGCGAGTTCGGCCCGTTCAACAACATGTCGTACTTTCTCGGAAACCAAGGGCCGATCGACTTCCGCTGGGGCCCATGGGGTGGACTGCTCTACTTCACGGCCTTCGTCGCAATCGTGTTCGGCGCCAGCCTCTTCCTGGTGAACAAGCGCGACGCCTGAGCGTTCGCGCCGCTCCTCGAGCACCCGGTCGGGACCCCCGGCCGAGCGCTTGCATCATCGTCGGTTCGCCAATCGTGTTGCGCGCGAGACGGGTGCGGCAACTACGGATCCGTTCCGGGTGGCGGTGACCGCGGCCTCGGCCGCCCCGTTGCCGGCGGCCGGTCATCGTTGTGATTTACGGCACGATTCGCGACGGAGTCATCCCTGGGTATGACGCATGAATAGACCGAAGTCCGATGCATCGATGAGGACGTTTCGGGCAAAGTGGTCCTCATGATTGAAGTGAGGGGACTGACGAAGACCTACGGGTCGACGAAAGCGGTGGAGGATCTGACGTTCACCGTGAAGCCGGGCAGTGTCACGGGCTTTCTGGGTCCGAATGGTGCCGGCAAGTCGACGACCATGCGGATGATCCTCGGTCTGGACCGGCCGACCTCGGGTACGGCGCTGATCGAGGGAGTGCCGTACAGCGAGTTGGAGCGGCCGCTGCACACCGTCGGAGCGCTCCTCGACGCCAAGTGGGTGCATCCGAACCGCTCGGCCAAGGCGCACCTGCAGTGGATGGCGGCGGCCAACGCACTGCCGAAGTCTCGGGTGGACGAGGTGTTGCGGATGGTGGGTCTGACCGAGGTTGCGGGGAAGAAGGCCGGTGGTTTCTCGCTGGGCATGTCGCAGCGGTTGGGGCTGGCTGGGGCGTTGCTGGGTGATCCGAAGGTGTTGTTGTTCGACGAGCCGGTCAACGGTCTCGACCCCGAGGGCATCGTGTGGATTCGTAAGTTCATGCAGAGTCTGGCGGCGGAGGGGCGCACGGTGTTGGTGTCGAGTCACCTGCTCTCGGAGATGTCGTTGACTGCCGAGCACCTGATCGTGATCGGTCGGGGACGGTTGATCGCTGACACGAGCGTCAAGGAGTTCGTCGATCGTGCGTCGGAGTCGTCGGTGCGGGTGCGGAGCCCGCAGCTCGACGCGCTGCGCGGCCTGCTGACCGCGCGGGGCTTTGCCGTGAGCGAGGAGGCCGGGGACGATCACGTGTCGGCGTTGCTGGTGTCGGGGGCGCGCACCGACGACATCGGTGCGCTCGCGGGTTCCAACGGGATCGTGCTGCACGAGCTGTCGTCGCAGCGGGGTTCGCTCGAGGATGCGTTCATGAAGCTCACCGGTGACGAGGTGCAGTACCACGCTGAGATCGCCGGGCAGCCGGCCGGTGCCGCACAGAACGGCGCCGTACAGAAGACGGGAGGTGCGCTCTGATGAGCGTGTTGAATGCAGAGCGCATCAAGTTGACGTCGACCAAGTCGCCGATCTGGTGCAGCGTGATTGCGGTCGTCGTGAGCGTCGGGCTCGCTGCAGTTATGGCCTGGGCCTACCGGGAACTGGAGTCGTCGGGTGAGGGCTCGATGGGCGAGTTCTCGGTAGCGTTCACCCAGTCGGGTACGACCGGGTTCGGCTCCATGCTGGTGATGATCATGGCGGCTCTGGCGGTGACCACCGAGTACCGGTTCGGTGTCATCCGCACGACGTTCCAGGCGATCCCGAACCGAGCCCAGGTCATCGGTGGCAAGGCACTGCTGCTGGCCGTGGTCGCGGGCGTCCTCGGGTTGGTCGTCGCCCTGTTGTCGCTGTTCGTGGCGCAGGCGATCTCGGGGGAGTCGGTGTCCATCGGTGACGGCGACAGTGCCCGCGAACTGTTCGGGGTCCCGATCTACTACGCGCTCCTCGCCGTGCTGGCGGTCGGCGTCGGCACGCTGATCCGTCAGTCGGCGGGCGCGGTCTCCCTACTGCTGCTGTGGCCGCTGGTGATCGAGAGCCTGTTGACGCTCATCCCGAAGGTGGGCAAGTACTTCGCCGAGTTCGGTCCCTTCACCAATGTCTCGTACTTCCTCGGACAAGGTGGCGGGGTCGACTTCCCCTGGGGCCCATGGGGTGCGCTGCTCTACTTCACGGCTTTCGTCGCGATCGTGTTCGGCGCCAGCCTGTTCGTGGTGAACAAGCGCGACGCCTGAGCATCCGCGCTACTCCTCGAGCGCCCGGCCGGGATCCCCGGCCGGGCGCTCGCACTACCGTCGGTCGAGCGAGAGGAGGTCCGATCTGTGCGGATAGGGGTCCGGACCGATTACCACCACCGCGGCGTTCAGTGCGGCACTCGATCTCGCGACCGCCCTCGTGCGGGAGAGCCTCGGCGACGACATCGCCCGCGCCACCGCTCGGATCGCCCTCGTGGCCGAGAACCGGACGAGCCAGGCGCCGTACATCGTCGACTCGATGCTGCCGGCCGAGAGGGCGCCTTTCGCCGACGACGTCGGCGCCTGGCTGGTGGAGCACCTCGCGGAACCCTATGACCTCAACCGGTTGGCGGGTGCATTCCACGTCAGTACTCGAACGATGCTGCGCCGCTTCGGCGCCGAGACCGGGCAGACGCCTCTCGGGTTCCTCGGGCGGGCGAGGGTGCGCGTCGCGCGGAACCTTCTCGAGACCACCGACTTGTCAGTGGGACGCATTGCCGAACGTGTCGGCTCCCGGGACTCCGGAACGTTCCGTCGCCTGTTCGTGAATCAGGTCGGCGTCGGTCCTGCCGAGTATCGAAGGCAGTTTCGTGGCGAGAAGACCACAAAGGGTGGCGATATCGACCCTTCGCTCCAGGACGGGCGCCGGGCAGACTGACCGGACACGAAAAGCCCAGTCAGGGAGGACAACGGTGCCCGATCGAAGCCTGCACGAGGACGACCCGCTCGACGATTTCGAGCGGAGCACAGTCGAGTTGGACGGCATCGCGAAGACGGTCTACGTCGCTGGGCGTGGTCCGGCCGTGATCGTCATGCCGGAGATGCCCGGCATCAGTCCCCACGTCGCACGGTTCGGGCGGTGGGTTCGGGATGCCGGGTTCACCGTTTACCTGCCGTCGCTATTCGGTCGTGACGGCGCTGTCCCCGGCGTCGAAGAGGGTGTGGCGGTGTTTCGCAAGGCCTGTGTGAGCGCCGAGTTCCGGGCGCTCGGCAGGAACGGAAACAGTCCGGCGGTGCGCTGGCTGCGCGCGCTTGCGCGACTCGCACACGACGAGTGTGGAGGCCCGGGGGTGGGCGCGATCGGCATGTGTTTCACGGGCAACTTCGCACTGTCGATGATGCTCGAGCCCGCGATGCTGGCGCCCGTACTCTCGCAGCCGTCGCTGCCGCTGGGCGATCCGGACGGAATCGACAGCACCCCTGAGGAACTCGCCTTGGTGCGTAAACGCCTGGACGAGAACGACCTGACGGTGATGGCCTACCGGTTCTCTGGTGACAAGTTCTGTCACGCCGAGCGGTTCGCGGCATACGAGCAGGCGCTCGGCGATCGGTTCGTCGCGCGGGTGCTGCCCGACAGTGCCGCGAACACCGAGACGTCGCCGTTCTTCGAGCACGTGATCGCGGGCCCGCACAGTGTCGTCACTGCGCATCTGATCGACGAGGCCGGGCAGCCCACCGTTGCGGCACGGGACGAGATCCTGGCGTTCCTCGGCGAGCGTCTGACGGGCTGAGGGAAGGGCCCCGAACGCGGTAGTCTGCCCCCATGCGGATGAGCGTGACGTTCGTCGCAGGTGTGGCCGGCGCACTGGTGCTCGCGGGATGCGCAAATCCCGACGACATCGGTCCGCCGGTGGACGGGCCGGGCCTCGCGTCGGCGATCGACACGAACGCGGTGATCGAGGACCTCGGTCAATTCGAGCGAATCGCGAATGACAACGGGGGCAATCGGGCCGTCGGCACACACGGCTACGAGGCGAGTCTCGACTATGTCGTGGATCAGCTCGAGCGCGCCGGATTCGACGTGGACACACCGGAATTCGCCGTCGAGACATTCGAGGCGGCCAGTCAGAGCTTGCAGGTGTCGGGTCGCGATGTACCGGTGGATGCCCTCACGTACTCACCGGCGACGCCGGCGGGCGGGTTGCATGCCCGGCTGGTGCCGGTGCCGGCGGGCCGCGCCGATGGCTGTGAAAGCATCGACTACGGCGGTTTGGACGTGACGGGCGCGGTGGTGCTGGTCGATCGGGGTGAGTGCTCGTTCGCGCAGAAACAGCAGGTCGCCGCGGATCAGGGAGCGGCAGCGGTCCTGGTCGCCAACAACGTGGACACCGACCTCGAGAATGGCACCCTGGGCGGTACGGACGACGCCCGGATCCCCACCGCCGGGGTCAGCAAAGCCGAAGGTGCTGCGCTGCGGCAGGGTGGCGACGCCGTTCTCGTGCTCGACACGACCATCGAATCGATCAAGTCCCGCAGCGTGATTGCGCAGACGAAATCCGGTGCATCCGACGACGTCGTGATGGCGGGAGCGCATCTCGACTCGGTGCCTGCTGGTCCTGGGATCAACGATGACGGATCGGGTGTCGCGGCTCTGCTCGAGACCGCTCGGCAGCTCGGAGCCGAGCCCAACGTGACCAACGCCGTGCGGTTTGCCTTCTGGGGGGCCGAGGAGGTCGGGCTCGTCGGCTCCAAGGCGTACGTCGAGGGCCTCGACGACGAGGCGCGTGCTGATATCGCGCTCTATCTCAATTTCGACATGGTGGGCTCGGACAACGCCGGCTACCTCGTGTACGACGGAGACGACTCCGACGAGGTGGGCCGGGGCCCAGGACCCGAAGGCTCGGCCGGAATCGAGCGGACACTCGCGTCGATTCTCCTGCAGTTGGGAGTCTCACCCGACGGAACAGACTTCGACGGGCGCTCGGACTACGGCCCGTTCATCGCAGCCGGAATTCCTGCCGGAGGGCTGACCACCGGTGCTGACGGTGTGAAAACGGCAGCTCAGGCGAGCAAGTGGGGCGGCGAACCGGACGCGCTGTTCGATCCGAACTACCACACCGAGCGGGACACACTAGCCAATGTGGATCGGCAGGCACTCGAACTCAACGCGGAGGCGATCGGGTACGCGGTCGGGCACTATGCCCAGTCGATCGACGGCCCCAACGGTGTCCCCGCGGCGGGCGACGCCCGGACGGCCGCCCGCGCCGATGCGACGAAGTAGACGAGGAGAACGGCGTCACCCGGTACTTCTGCGAGATGACCCGGCCAGGATTATTCTTGCCGACGTGAGTGACGACCCGCTTCACGACGCCAACGTCTCGGAATCGCTACGGGCTGATTCCGGCGACGGGAGCGGGTACGCCAAAGTGTCGGGAACGGTCGCGAAGTGGGTGCGTGACACAGACAGGCGGCCGCGATTCGTCGAAGCCGTCCGGCGCCTACGGCGGGCGCTCCCGGGGGATCCGGCGTTCGGTGACCCCCTGTCAACCTCCGGTCCAGGTGGGGCCCGAGCGGCCGCACGAATGATCGACACCGGTCCCGGCGCGTCCCGCGAGGTGAGCCTGGCTGCGCTGCAGGTGCTGCAGGTAGTGCTCGAGAAGGCCTGGGGTACGCCGGCCGACGGCGAGGTCACGATCGTATTCACCGACCTGGTGGGGTTCTCGAGTTGGTCGCTGCGGGCGGGCGACGGCGCGACGCTGAGTCTTTTGCGAGAGGTCGCCGCGATGGTCGAGCCGCCGATGATCGAGCGCGGGGGCCAGGTGGTGAAGAGGCTCGGGGACGGGTTGATGGTGGTGTTCGACCACCCGGACCGAGCAGTGGAAGCAGTCTTCGAGGCCCGCGCAGCGCTGGCGAACCTGGACTACGACGGCTATCGGCCGCGCATGCGGGTCGGCTTGCACACGGGTGCGCCGCAACCGATCGGCGCCGACTGGTTCGGTGTGGACGTCAACGTCGCCGCCCGGATGATGGAGCTCGGCGGGAAAGGCAACGTCGTGATCTCCGGTGACACTCATGATGCGATCGGCGACCAGAGGCTCGCGGAGCTGGGTCTGACCGCCAGTCACTACCGGCGCGGACTGCTGGCGGCCCCGCAGCGTGGGGTACCGGAGGATCTACCGATCTACGTCCTGCGGCCGGCACCAGCACAGCCCTGACGTCCCGGTCGGACGGCTGTTGCCCGGCCTACGTGCGAGGCGCACACTGTGTGCGTGCCCGATCGCGAACAGCGCACACCCTTCTACGGAGTGGTAATGATCATCGCGGCGCTCGCAGCCGCGATCGCCGTGAGCTATTACGGGCCGACCTGGCTCCGAGTCACGGTTTACATCCTCACTGTGCCGGTGGTGGCCGTCGGTTTCGTCTTCACCTTGCGTGACTACTCGCGGTGAGAGTGGGGATTACACGTTCTTCTGGTCCAGCCGCCACATTGGCGACACCGGTCCGTGTCCCGCACCCAGGTCGTACGCTGCCTCGAGGCAGCGGGTGACCCATTCCTTGCCGAACGCGACCGCGTCGGGCATCGCGTAGCCGTTGGCGAGGGCACACGTGATGGCCGCGGCAAGCGTGTCGCCGCCGCCGTGATCGTTGCCGGTGTCGATCCGCGGGTTGGTGAACTCGTGGAAGGTGTCGCCGTCGAACAGCAGGTCGGTACTGGACGTGGACGAGCGCAGGTGCCCGCCCTTGACCAGAGACCACTTCGCTCCCAGTGCGTGCAAAGCCTCGGCGGCGCGGCGGGCGCTGGCATCGTCGACCACCTCGACGCCGGTGATGAGCCGTACCTCGTCGAGGTTCGGCGTCACCAGCGACGCGATAGGTATGAGCGTGTGACGGACGGCGTCGAGGGCATCCGCGTGCAGCAGCGGATCGCCGTGCATCGACGCGCAGACCGGATCGACCACAAGCGGTACGGGGTGGTCGCGGCCGATCCCGACCTCGGTGCACACCTGAGCGACCGCCTCGATGATCGCAGTCGACGCGAGCATGCCGGTCTTGGCGGCGGACACGCCGATGTCCTCGACGACGCAACGCACCTGCGCTGCCACCGTTTCTGGCGGGATCTCGTGGAATCCGCTGACACCCACGGAGTTCTGCACCGTGACCGCGGCGACCGCGACGCACGCATGCACACCGCACATCGTCATGGTCCGTGAATCGGCCTGGATGCCTGCGCCGCCGCCGGAATCGGTACCGGCGATGGTCAGGGCGCGGATCGGGGTCTGGCCGGTCGGCGTCAGAGGCAGGTAGTCCACGATGTCGAGCCTACCGAGAGGTCGGACCTCGACGGTGGCCGTGCTGTGGTCGGGCAGTGCCGGATGCGCAAGAGACGGAGGGCGAGCCGAGAGTTGGCTTCGCCCTGTGCCTATCCGGTAGCGGCGGGCTGGATTCCTCGGAAGAGGGGTGCAGGTCGGACGAGCTGGCAAGGGTCGAAAGCGTTGCGTGCGAGATTGTTTCGTAGGCGATGGTGGTTGCGGGGGCTGGCCGTCGGTCCCGCGAACAGGGCGGCGTTCTGGAACGCGCGCGAATTTCTGTCAAACGGCAGACAGGCATCGGGGCGCTGCTGTACTAATAGTGGTGTGGGTCACACAATTTCTACCAAGTTATCCCGAGGAGGTGTCGTGTTCGCCGATTCGCCCCTCATCGACGTGACCGACAATTGCGATCAGAACCGCTTCGAGCTGCGGCTCAACGGTGATCTGGTTGGAATCGTGGGTTACTACGACACCTCGCCCGCTGGGAAAGACCGAGAGCCCGATTCCGTTCCCGTGATTTCGTTCATGCACACGGTCGTTGTCGAGGACTTCGGACACCGGGGACTCGCTGCGGTCATGGTGCGGCACGCGCTCGACCACGCTCGCAGCTGCGGTTGGAAGATCAGGCCGGTATGTACCTACGTCCAGCGGTTCGTCGAGGCCAACCCGGAGTACCGCGATCTGATGGTGCCCCTCGACGTACCGGCTTGATCAATCCAAGTCCACAACGACCGGAGCGTGGTCGCTCGCGCCCTTGCCCTTGCGTTCGTCCCGGTCGATGTGGGCGGCTGTGACACGTGCGGCGAACCCAGGCGAGCCGAGCACGTAGTCGATGCGCATCCCCTGTCGCTTCGGGAACCGCAACTGGGTGTAGTCCCAGTAGGTGTAGACGCCCGGGCCGGGCGCGTGTGGACGCACCACATCACTGAATCCCGCCTCGGCGAATGCATTGAACGCATCTCTTTCCGGTTGAGAAGTGTGCGTCCTGTCCTCGAAGAACGCCGGATCCCACACATCCTCGTCGGTGGGCGCGACGTTCCAATCACCTACCAGTGCGATCTGTGCGTCCGGGTTGCCGGCCAGCCATCCCTCGGCGTCTGCACGCAGCTTCGCCAACCACTCGAGCTTGTAGACGTAGTGCGGGTCGGTCAAACCGCGACCATTCGGCACGTACAGACTCCACACTCGCACTCCACCAGCGGTTGCGCCGATCGCGCGGGCCTCCAGCGCGGCCTCGCTCGCGGGGTCCTTGCTGAACCCCGGCTGGTCCGTGAACCCCACCTGCACATCATCGAGCCCGACGCGGGATGCGATCGCCACGCCGTTCCACTGGCTCAGGCCTACGTGAGCGACCTCGTAGCCCGCTTCGCCGAACCTCTCGTACGGGAACTGCTCGTCCTTGCACTTGGTTTCCTGTATGGCCAACACGTCGGTGCCGGTACGCGTCAGCCAGTCCAGGATCCGGTCGGTTCGGGCACGGACCGAGTTCACATTCCACGTCGCGAGTCGCACACCCGAGAGGGTAGTCGGCTGGAGGCTAGTCAGCTGCTCTGGCATTCGCCAGACCCGGTCCCGGACCTGCGCATCGGTTTCGGACCCAATGCCTTGAGCGCCTCCACACGATCCCGTTCCACCTCGATCACTCGGCCGTCGGCGGAGCGGACCACCACTGTCGGCTCGAGTTGCTCCAGCGTGCCGATCACATCGGTGAGCGCGTGCGACGCGCCTGGTGGTAGCCGATACCGCACCACCACCCTGCCGCCGAGGGCCGGCTTTCCGGGACTCGGCTCCATGGGCTTTCCCTTCCGACTCCGGTCGAGTCGTCCTCTGGTCAACTCAGTCAGTCATTCCGCCCAGTCGGTCATTCCGCCCAGTCGGTCATTTCGCCCGGTCAGTCGCTGCCGTCGACATCGTCGTGACCGAAGGGGTCCTCGTCGGTGCCCGGCGTCCAACTCTGGCCCGGCACGCCCCACCCTGCCCTCTTGATCGTCTTCTTGGCGGCGCGCGCATTGCGGCCGATCAGTACGTCCACGTAGAGGAAGCCGTCGAGATGGCCGGTCTCGTGCTGCAGCATGCGCGCGAAGAAGCCCTGGCCCTCGAGCTCGACCGGGTTGCCTTCCTCGTCGGTGCCGGTCACCTTCGCCCAGTCGGCGCGGCCCGTTGGGAACTGCTCGCCGGGCACCGACAGGCAGCCCTCGACGTCGTCGTCCGGATCCGGCATGGTCTCCGGGATCTCCGAGGTCTCGAGCACAGGGTTGATCACCGCGCCCCGGCGGCGGATCTCCTTGCCGGCCTCGTCGGTGTCGGGGCAGTCGTAGACGAACAGACGTTTCGCGACACCCACCTGGTTCGCCGCCAGACCCACACCGTTCGCGGCGTCCATCGTCTCGTACATATCGCGGATCAGGTCGGCGAGCTCAGTGGGTGACTCGGTCACCGGCTTGGTCGGCTCGTGAAGGACAGGGTCACCGACGATCCGGATGGGAAGAATTGCCATGGTCACCAAGGATAATGGGCGTGATTTTCGCGGCGCGCCTCGCCGGAACTCGGTGCTTGCAGTCATGATCATGGTTCAATTACCGGGAAGAGCAATGGTGTAATTCGTGTCCGGTCAAGCGGGTTCCCGGTGCTCGGACACGCGTTCGGCCTGACGCTGTCAGGCCTGTTAGGGAGTACGAGGTCTCGCCGAGGTCGAACTGGATCAGCAGTCGAGGAGTGAGATGGACGGCGCAGCAGCCCGGAACGAAACTGAACGCACCGACAATGCCTTGGGAAACGAGGCATCGGGAAACGAGGTCGGCACCGACGGCCTTACCCGCCGCGAACACGACATCCTCTCCTTCGAGCGGCAGTGGTGGAAGTACGCGGGCGCCAAGGAAGAGGCCATCAAGGAGTTGTTCTCCATGTCGGCGACCCGGTACTACCAGGTGCTCAACGCCCTCGTAGACCGGCCCGAGGCGCTGGCTGCCGACCCGATGCTGGTCAAGCGTCTGCGCCGCCTGCGGGCCAGTCGGCAGAAGGCCCGGGCCGCGCGTCAGCTCGGTTTCGACGTCTCGACATAGCCCGCCGGCCCAGCCGCCACCAACGCCCGGCCGTCGTCACCTCGTTACCGGACGAGCCCGACGCCGATTAAGGTCGGAACAGTGACCACCCCCAACCCCAACTCGTCAGGACCTCCGCTGCGTGCGATCGCGATGGTGCTGATCGCCCTCGCGATCCTGTTCGCGGGTCTGGGCGCGGCCAGCCTGGGCGCCTTGGGCGGCTCGAATGCCGACGAATCAGCCACCGAGGTCGCGGCGGGCACTTCGCCGACGACCACCGCGCCACCGGCCGTGACCACTACCGTCGCGGCTCCTGCTGCGCCGCCGACGACCAGTCCGGAGGGGACCGGTGCGGCCGCGGCAGCACCCACTGGGCCAGTCGACAAGTCGGTGCCGGTGCGGGTGTTCAACAACAGCGACGTCACCGGGCTCGCCGCACGGACCGCGAGCGAACTGACGTCCGACGGCTGGACTGTCTCCGAGACCGCGAACTTCACGGACGGGGTCATCCCGACCAGCACCGTCTACTACGGCGACGACGCCGTCGAGAAGCAGGCGGCGGAGGCCATCGCCTCCGAACTCGGCTTCCCGGCCGAACCGCGTTTCGAGGGCATTGCCGGCATACCGCCGGGAGTGATCGTGATCGTTACCTCCCAGTAGATCGATCGGGTCGAACAGATCGATCGGCCTGCTCATCAAGATCATCCGAAATTTTGAACGACGCCGAAGGAGCAGTTCGATGGCCTCGAAATTCACCCGCCTCGATTCCTGGTTTGTCGTGGCCCCAGTGGTCGCAATCACCGCGCTGGGCTTGGTCGCATGCTCGAACAGCGTGGAGCCGAGCGACGTTCCCGGTACCACCCCGCCGGTGTGGACCGGTGCGCCGGCTCCTCTGGGTGGGTCCGCCGCGGGCGGTGCCGAGCACGCCGCCATCGACACGGTCTCCGTGCAGCTCGACAATGCGCAGGGTAGCCAGGTCGGTACCGCGACGCTCGCCGAGAGCGAGGACGGTTATGTCCAGATCGCCGTCGACGTTCACGATCTGACCCCCGGCTTCCACGGCTTGCACGTCCACTCGGTCGGCAAGTGCGAGCCCAACTCGGTCGCCCCAACCGGTGGCGAGCCCGGCAACTTCCTCTCCGCCGGCGGTCACTTCCAGGTGGGGGGCCGCACCGGGCATCCGGCCAGTGGCGACCTTACTTCGCTCCAGGTGCGTGAGGACGGCGTCGGCTACCTCGTTACCACCACCGACGCGTTCACCCTCGAGGATCTGAAGAACGACGGTGAGGGCACCGCGCTGATGATCCACGCGGATCCCGACAACTTCGGCAATATCCCCAGCCGCTACACGCTGCCCAACAACGCCACCTCGCCGGACCAGGAGACACTGTCGACCGGAGACGCCGGTGCGCGCGTCGCCTGCGGGGTCATCGAAGGCTGATGACCACGGCGGTAGTCGTTCGGCGACACCGCCCACCAGGCGTTCAGCGACACCGTCCGCCGGGGCCCCGATTCCGTAGTTCGGGGACTTCCGGGCGTCCTGCGGGCGCTCGGACCGTGTGGTTGGATCGGTCCTGTGGGAGTCCCCTTCGCTGGTTCACCCCGTCCGACCCTCGGGGTGGAGTGGGAGATCGCGCTGGTTGACAGCACCACCCGTGATCTGTCCAACACCGCCGCGGCGGTCTTCGATGCGGTCGGCGAACTGGTCGACAAGCCTCGGGTCACCAAGGAGTTGCTCCGAAACACAGTCGAGTTCGTCACAGGCATCTGCGATACGGTCGGTGAAGCCATCGACGATCTGTCCGAGACGATGTCGCTGGTGCGGCGTGCGGCGAACCCGCTCGGCGTCGACCTCATGTGTGCCGGCACCCATCCGTTCGCGCGATGGTCCACTCAATTGCTCACCCGCACCCCGCACTACGACGAACTCATCGAACGCACCCAGTGGTGGGGACGGCAGATGTTGATCTGGGGTGTCCACGTTCACGTCGGGATATCTTCCAGGGAGAAGATGTTCCCGATCCTCAATGCGCTGCTATTGAAATATCCTCACCTGCTCGCGCTTTCGGCTTCCTCACCGATGTGGACGGGCGTCGACACCGGGTACGCCAGCAATCGTGCGTTGATGTTCCAGCAGTTGCCGACCGCCGGGCTGCCGTTCCAGTTCGAGAACTGGGGCCAATTCGAGGGGTACGTGCACGACCAGTTGACGACCGGCGTCATCGCCGATCTCGCGGGCCTGCACTGGGACATCCGTCCCGCGCCCCGCTGGGGCACGATCGAAGTCCGGGTGTGCGATGGCATCTCCACCCGTACCGAGCTGAGCGCCCTCGTCGCTCTCATCCACTGCCTCGTCGTCTATCTCGACACCCGGCTCGACGCGGGGGAGACGCTGCCGTCCATGCCGCCGTGGCATGTACAGGAGAACAAGTGGCGCGCTGCCCGATACGGCCTCGATGCCGAGGTGATCCTCGGCGCCGACAACCGGGAACGCCTCGTCACCGACGACCTCTACGATCTGCTGGAGAAGCTCACGCCCACAGCGGTGAGGCTCGGCTGCGCCGAGGAACTCGCCCGAGTCGCCGACATCCCCCGCCGCGGGGCGTCGTACCAACGGCAACGCAAGGTCGCCGCTGCCACCGGCGGTGACGTGCGGGCCGTCGTTGCCTCCCTAGTGAACGAACTCGACACGTAACGCTGTCTTTGCCCGCCGTTTACTATATTCGGCGTGTTAGTGGACGGTGGTGTGCGTACCGAGCCGGTTCGGCTCAGCGATCGAACTCGACGTGCCCTTCTCATGGGTGCCGTTGCTGCGGTGGTCGTCACCCTTGTCGGCCTGCAGATCTTCGCGTCCGTTCGGGGCTTCCAGGGGCCACTGGCCAGCCTCCTCGACGACTTCGTGGGCACCCCGAAGTCGGCGTCCGTGCCGTGGGCTGGACTTGCACTCGGAGTCGTGGGACTGACCACCCGGTATCGGATCATCGCGTTGGCGAGTGCCGCCGGGATCGACGTCGTCATCGCCGCGATTCGCTACCTCACCGGTGGACCACTGACTGTCGGCAACGGCGCGGTGATCGTGCTGACGGCTGTCGCCGCTTACGCCGCGGTGAATCGGCACGGCGAACAGCGCCGAAAGATACTCACCGGAGTCGGATTCGGTGCGCTGCTGATCCTCGCCACCAAGATCGGCGACGTGTGGTTGCACATCACCGTCATCACTCAGCCAATGGTCCTCGACCAGTACGTCCAGCTTGCCGATCGCGCCCTCGGCAACCCGGCGTGGGTGATGGGGGATGTCGTCGACGCCCTGGGCCCCGTCGGGTACTTCGTGCTGCACTGGGTGTACATCGAACTGCCCGTCGCTGCGATCGTCGTCGCGCTCTACCAACTGAGCAAGGGGTGGCCATCGCACCATCTGGTGCGCACCTTCCTGCTGATAGGGCTGGTCGGGCCGGTCTTCTACATCCTCTTCCCAGTGGTCGGGCCGATCTTCGTGTTCGGTGCCGACGGCCACGGCTTCCAGGTCGGCAACTTCTGGCCCGGCATCGCCCCGTTCGACCCGACGCCGTCGCCCATGCCGTTCGACGACGCGACCCCGCGCAACTGCATGCCCAGCCTGCACACAGCGTGGGCGCTGGCGCTGTTCCTGCATTCGCGGCAAGGCCCGCGATGGCTGCGCTGGGGCGGCACGTTCTGGCTGGTGGCCACTCTTGCGGCGACTCTCGGGTTCGGCTACCACTACGGGGTCGACCTCATCGCCGGTGCGGTCCTGACGCTGGCACTCGAGTCGGCCCTACGCGACCCCGAACGCGGCTGGGGCTGGTTCCGGATCCGGCTCGTCGTCGGCGGCGGGATCCTGCTGGCCGTGCTGCTGCTCAGCTACCGGTTCCTCGCGGTGGAGATCGCTCAGTACCCGGCGGTGTCGGCGCCACTGCTCCTCGGTGTCCCAGCCTTGTTCGCCCTGGACTACTGGAGAACCTTTCACCGCACGCCCCGCTTGTGTCCCGCGCACTCCACGCTCTCGGAGGCCACCGCCCGGGCGACAAGAGTGGAAGGCGCGAGGGTCCTGCTGTCCGGTAGAACCCCGTCCAGTGGAACGCCGTCCGGTGGGACGCAGCCCAGCAGATCGGCGTCTAGTAGAACGTGTCAGGAGTGTCGTCGCGTCGGTCCATGACCAGTCCGTCCTGCCCGCGCTGCTCGCGGTAGGCGACGCGGCCGACGCTGTAGGCGATCATGGGTGCGGTCAGCAGAGTGAACATCCCGACCAGGACCAGCATCCAGATGTCGACGTTGCCGTGCAGTCGGATCACCGCGCCGGCAAGGACCAGCACCAGGCCGACGACCTGGGGCTTGGTGGCCGCGTGCATCCGGGAGAGGGTGTCGGGGAAACGGACGAGGCCGATCGCCGCGGTGAGCGCGAGGAACGATCCGACCAGGATGCAGGTCGCGGCGATGACGTCGAGGACTGTGTTCATGAGTCGTCTCGCACTCGGAACCGGGCCACGCTCACCGAACCGATGAAGCCGACGAGGGCGAGCGCGACGATGGCGGGCACGATCGTGGTGTCACCGGTGTAGGTGGCCCACACCGACAGTCCGCAGATCGCGGTCCCGATGAGGGTGTCCATCGCGATCAGGCGGTCGAGGCTGCCGGGTCCGGCGAGGAGTCGTTGGGTGGTGACCAGCGCCGCGAGCACCAGCATCACTCCGGAAATGATCATCACGGCTGTCATGCCCGGTCCTCCCTGCCCTGTTCGTGGTACTCGTAGTCGCGTAGGTGCCACGGCGACGGCTGCCAGTCCGAGTCCCGCTCGAACGACGCGATGAACAGTCGCTCGAGTTGACGCACGGTCCGATAGAACTGGTCCACGGCCTTGGTGGTGCCCACATCGAGGACGTGGACGTATACCGCGCGCCGAGCCTGATCGACCTCGATGACCATGGTGCCCGGGATCAGGTTCAGTACGTCGACGCACAGCGTCAGCACCAGGTCCGACTTGATGCCGAGTTTGCACCGCAGGACGCCGGTCACGGGAGGCGGCCCGGGCCGGACCGCGAGCCATGCGACCTGCACGCTCGACTGACCGGCATAGAAGGTGATCCACCAGACGAGCTGAACCAACGACAACAGATGCACGCGGCCCTCGACTGCCACCCGCGGTAGCGGCAGCAGCCACATGATCAGCAGACCTACGGCGAGGCCGCCGAGAATATTCGCGGCGCTGACGTTCCCCCACAGTAGGACCCACACCGTCGTCAGCCAGGTGAGGACGCCGATGCGGAGAACACGTTCGCGGGTCATGGGCCACCTCCCTCGCCCAGCACGGCCGTGATGTAGACGTCTCGATTCTGCAGGTCCCGGGCGGCCCGGTCGGCGATCCCGATCATCTGGCCCGCGAAGACCGTCAGCGCCAGGCCCACAGCGACCAGGCCGATGGTCGGAGCCAGCATGAACACCGGCATCCGGCCCACATCCTCACGGTCGACGAAGGCGATGTCCCGCTCGGACTCGTCGATCAGCGCCGACGGGCTCACGTCCGCGAGGTCGCCTTCAGGGGCATCGGCTCGGGCCCTCCAGAACGCCTTCGTCCAGACGCGGGCCACGACGTACAGCGTCAACAGGCTTGTGACGGTGCCGCCGGCGACAAGTGTCCAGGACAGCACGCTGGGGTGTGCGACGCCGGCCTGCAGTAGCGCGATCTTGCCGATGAACCCGGAAAACGGCGGGATGCCGCCCAGGTTCAGGGCCGGGATCAGGAACACGATCGCGAGCAACGGACTGGCCGCCGCGAGGCCGCCGAGACGGCGGAGCGACGACGATCCGGCCTGCCGTTCTATCAGACCCACCACCAGGAACAGCGTCGTCTGCACGATGATGTGGTGCGCCACGTAGTAGACGGCGCCGGACAGACCGGACTGCGTCGAGAGCGCGACACCGAAGATCATGTAGCCGATATGGCTGACCAGGGTGAACGACAGCAGACGCTTGATGTCGCTCTGCGCGATCGCACCCAGGATGCCGACGATCATGGTGAGCAGACCGCAAACCATCAGGACGTCGTCGAGCTCCCCCTGCGGGAACAACAGTGAGTGGGCGCGGATGATCGCGTACACACCCACCTTGGTGAGAAGGCCCGCGAACACCGCCGTGACCGGGGCCGGGGCGGTGGGGTAGGAGTCGGGCAGCCATGCCGACAGCGGGAACACCGCAGCCTTGATACCGAACGCCACCAGCAGCACACCGAAGATGGCCATGCGGGTGCCGGTGGGGATGTCGTCGAGCCGCTCGGACATCTGCGCCAGATTGAGGGTGCCGGTCGCGGCGTATGCAAAGCCGATGCCGGCCAGGAAGATCAGCGACGACACCATCGAGACCATGACGTACGACACACCGGCTCGGACGCGGTCCGCGCTCGCTCCCAGTGTCAACAGCACGAAGCTCGCGGCCAGCAGCACCTCGAAGCCGACAAACATGTTGAACAGGTCGCTGGCGAGGAACGCGTTGGACACACCAGCCGTGAGCGCCAGGTATGTCGGAAGGAAAATCGAGACCGGTTGGTTTTCCTGCCCGTCGCGAATGCCCTGACCGACGGCGTACACGATGACGGCGAGTAGCACGATCGACGACACCAGCAGCATCAGTGCCGCCAGTCGGTCGACCACGAGCGTGATGCCGATCGGGGTGTCCCAGCCGCCCACCTGGACAGCGGTTGCGCCGAACCGGTCCGCGAGATATAGCAGCATCGCCGAGACGGCGGTGACGGCGACCAGGGCGAAGATCGTGACCGCGCGCTGAACGGTGGGTCGGCGACCGACGAACAACGTGGTTGCCGCGGCCAGCATCGGGATCAGGACCGGCAGGGGCGCGAGTGTCCGGATGAGATCGGGAGACAGGCTCATCGTCGTCCCCTCGGTACCCCGGATCCCATACCGCCGGATTCCCTTTCGTCTTCCTCGTCTTCGTCTCCGTGAAGATTCTGGTAGGACTGGTAGTCCTCGGGATCCTCCAGGAGGTCGACGGGGATCGGATTGCCCGCGGCGTCGAAGGCGTCGCCGCTCTTGCTCGGGGCGCCGGTCAATGGGTCGTCGGAGCGGTCGCGATCGGGAGCCTCGGCGGGGCTGCGCCGTTTGAAAACCTTGGTGTCCTCGGTGTCGTCCTCGAGGCGGTCCATGGTGTTGATCTTGAAGGCCCGGTATGCGAGTGCGAGCACGAACGCGGCGATACCCATGGTGATGACGATCGCGGTCAGGATCATTGCCTGTGCGAGTGGATCCGCCATCTCCTCGCGGAAGGGTTCGCGGCCCACGATCGGGGGGTTGCCCGCGCGACCGCCGGCGGTGAGGATCAGCAGATTCACGGCGTTGCTGATCAGCAGTATGCCCAGCAGCATTCGGGTGATGCTGCGTTCGACCAGCAGGTACACGCCCGCGGCGGTGAGCGCGCCGATGAGGATCAACGAAGCGAGATCGGCACTCACGCGTTCACCTCCTCCCGTGCGTCGAGTCGGGCACCGAGGCTTCGGAGCACGTCGAGCACCAGGCCCACCACGATCAGGTACACCCCTAGGTCGAAGAAGAGCGCGGTGACGAGTTTGATGTCGCCGAGCAGCGGCAGCGTCACCTCGAACACGGCCGACGACAGCGGCGGGGCGCCGAGGAACAGCGAGGCCGCCGCAGTGCCGGCGGCGAGGCCGAGGCCGAGGCCGAGGATCTTGCCCGCGTCGATCGGGACGGTCTCGCCGAGTTCGTACCGGCCGCCGGCGAGATATCGCAGGACCAATGCAAGCCCGGCGGTGAGCCCGCCGGCGAAGCCGCCACCGGGTGCGTTGTGGCCGGAGAAGAAGAAGTAGACGGACAGAACCATCATCGTCGGGAAGATCAGCCGGGTGGTCACCTCGAGCACCAGCGACCGGTGTCGCGGGTCGATCAGGTCGCCGCCACGCAGCCAGGTCCGCTCCGAACTCGACGAAGCCGCGTCGAGCACGACGGTGGGGGCGTCGGCCACACGAGGCGCGGTCCCGAAGCGGCGGCTCCGGAACACGAGGCTCGCGACACCGGTGGCTGCGACCAGCAACACCGAGATCTCGCCGAAGGTGTCCCACGCGCGGATGTCGACGAGGAGCACGTTGACCACGTTGCGGCCGTCCCCGAGTACGTATGCCGCCTCCGGCAACTGGTAGTGGATCGGCACCGTGTTGCGGGCGTTCACCGCGTACGCGGCGAGGATGGTGACCGCGGTACCGACGCCGATCGCCAGGAGTGCGCGGGGAACTTTGAAGCCGACGGACTGACGCTCGTCGACCTCGGCGGGCAGTTTGCGAAGCACCAAAACGAAGATCACCAAGGTCAGCGTCTCGACGAGGAACTGGGTCAGTGCCAGGTCGGGCGCCCCGTGCAGCGCGAACAGGACCCCGCAGCCGTAGCCGGTGAGTCCCACGAGGATCACCGCGGCCAGGCGGTTGCGCATCACCGTCGTGGCCAGGGCGGCCCCGATCATCCCGAGGCCGACAGTGAACTGCAGCGGCGAATCCCACAGTCGGAACTCGGCCCAGGCGTCGGTGTACAGCGCCAGCACGATCATGGGCAACAGCATCAACGTCGCGAGGATCGTCGACTGCGTGAGCGGCAGCGAGCCGCGCTGGGTGAAGCCGGTGAGGCGCATCGACAGCGCGTCCATCCCCCGCAGTGTGGCGTCGTACGCGCGGTCGGCGTTGCCGAGCGGCGGGTTCTTGAACTGTAGGCGGGCCACGGCCCAGCGATGGGCCACGAACAGCACCGTACCGAGAAGGACGATCGTGACGGTGAGCAGCAGCGGAGTGGTGATTCCGTGCCACAGACCCAGGTGGTAGTCGGCGTGCGGGCCGGCGGGCAGCGTCGTCGAGTACGGCGTCAGTAGCTTCTCGAGCTGCGGTGACAGCGGGCCGGCGAGCAGACCGGCAACTGCAAGGACCGCGGACGGGGCCAGCAGCAGTGCGCCCGGGGCGTGCATGCCCGTGACCGCAGGGCTCGGCTGCCGTAACCGTTTGCGGCCGAACGCACCCCACACGAACCGGATGCTGTATGCGACGGTGAGGATCGATCCGAGTGTGATCGCGGCGGCGGTCACGGTCTGTTCCCACGGCTCGAGCACGTTCGCCTCGAGGATGGATTCGAGTGCGGCCTCCTTGCCGACGAACCCGAGGAAGGGCGGCAGCCCGGCCATCGACGCCGCCGCAAGCGTGGCGATGGCGGCCAGCCACGGAGCCTTCGCGCCCAGGTGGGCGAGTTTGCGTATGTCGCGGGTGCCTGTGCTGTGGTCGATGATGCCGACCACCATGAACAGCGCGGCCTTGAAGAGTCCGTGCGCGATGATCATCGTCATTCCTGCGAGGGCCGCGTCGCGGGATCCGAGACCGACGAGCACCATCATGAACCCGAGTTGGCTCACGGTGCCGAACGCGAGCACCAGTTTCAGGTCGAACGAACGCAGCGCACGCCAGCCGGCGAGCAGCATCGACGCAAGGCCCAGCGTGATGATGGTGACCCGCCACGGTGTCGAATCCGAGAACCCGGGCGCCAGCCGCGCAACGAGATAGATGCCGGCCTTGACCATCGCAGCCGCGTGCAGATAGCCGCTGACCGGGGTGGGCGCGGCCATTGCACCCGGAAGCCAGAAGTGCAACGGCACAATCGCGGACTTCGACAGTGCACCGATCAGCACCAGTACCAGCGCGACGCTCGCGAGCCAACCGCTCGGCGGGTTCGCAACAACGTCGGAGAGGTTGTAGCTGCCCACCGACTGCCCGAGCATGAGGATGCCGACCAGCATCGCGAGGCCACCAGCGGTGGTCACCAGCAGTGCTTGCGTGGCGGCGCGGCGGCTGGTCGCTCGTTCGGCGTAGTGACCCACCAGCAGGAACGACAGGACCGTCGTCAGTTCCCAGAACGTGTAGAGGATGATCATGTTGTCGCTGGTCACGAGACCGAACATGGCGCCCGCGAACGCGACCATCTCGGCGGCGAAGATGCCGAGCCGGCGTTCGTCGTTGGTGAAGTAGCGACCGCAGTAGATCAGGATCAGAGTTCCGACGCCGAGGACCAGGACGGACATGATCGCGGCGAGCGAGTCGAACCGCATGTCGATGTCCATCGACAGGCCGGGTGCCCACTGGATGTGCAGTTCGCGTTCCTGCCCCCAGTTCGCGAGCACCCAGCCGAGGCTTCCCAGCGGTACCAGTGCGAGCAGAAAGAACCCATTGCGCCCCATCGACCGCACGACGAGCGGAGCCAAAACAGCCGCTACTGCGTGAGCGATCAATACGACAAGCAAATGACACTCCGTCGGGTCGTCGGGCGGCGGGGTGACGAATCAGCGTTAGCCGATAGTCGAGTAGACCGTTCGCTTAGCTAGCAGAGTGGGCTACGAGGCCATCTTACTGAGCGGACTGGGACAAGCCTTTCAACAAGGAAATCGGACACGCGTCGGCCGGGTCGGCGAGGAGCGCGGAACCCGAGTACTTTTCGACGGGTGTTCGACGACAAGCTCACCCCGATCCGTACCGCCGCGCTCGCCCACATCCGTGACCGCCGCATGCTGCAGGCCCGGTCGGCCGGCAAGACCGCGTTCTACATGGCAGGGGGAAAGATCGATCCCGGCGAGACCCCCGAGCAGGCACTGCACCGGGAGATTCGCGAGGAACTCGACACCGACATCGCGCCCGGCACCCTCCGTGAGTTGGGAGTCTTCGAAGCCCCGGCATTCGGACACGGTCACGGCGTCCGGCTGCACATGACGTGCTTCATCGCCGAGCTCGTCGATGAACCTCAGGCGACAGGCGAAATCGCCGAGATCCGCTACTTCACCGAAGCCGAGTACACCGCGATGTCCGAGACTGCGCCCGGTTCGCGGCTCGTCTTCGCAAAACTGAAAGAGTTGGATCTCGTCGACTGACGGACAGATTTTGGTCCCCGCTGTGCACGATTGCCGGCGAAGCGTCAGTCCGCACGCGGGACGGGACGGGCCCGTAATCCGCGAATCGCAATCGCGCAGAACACGACGACGAGCAGCAGCGCGATGGCCGCACCGCGGTCGAAGGTGATGCTGGACGTCAACAGATCGGTCTCGAGGATCGAGACGACATCGCCGTCGCGGTGCGGCCACTCGGCGTTGACGATCGGTGCGTATCCGGTGGTCTCGAACGTGGTCGTGGCGCCGACGACGGTTGCGAACACCAGTGACAGCAGCGGCACCACCAGTCCGAGCGCGGCGGGGGCTCCGCTGTCGGGCAGGGTCGCGCCGAGCGCCAGCCCGATTCCCACGCCGAGGACCGCGAGTTCCGCGAGGAACCACGCCTGGCTGTTGGGGGGCGTGGGATCGATCGCGGTGACCAGGGGGATCAGGGCGAGCGTGGCAAGACCGGCCAGGGGCAACGGTCGCCACAGCCCGACCGTCACGCCGACCGCCACCGTGGCGACCCCGACCGTGACCGGCACCCACGGGGTCAGCCGAAGATGGCCCCATGCGAGCGCTGTCGTGGCGAACGGCGCCACAGCCGCAACGGCTGTGGCCGCAAGCAGGAACTGTGACTCGAGGCGCCGGGCCCAGAACTCGGTGAGCGCGACGACGAGTACGAGACACAGGCCGGCGACGACCCAAAGCCGGAACCGAGATCCGCTCTGGCCATCGATCCACTCACCGAGCAGTCGATGCGCGAGCGCCAGCGTCACGACGGCCGCGATCACTTCGCGCACGACCGTGCCGTCGGTGCGTGCGGGTTCCTCGGTATCGATCACCGCGCACACTGCGGCGAGGGCCAGGGCGGGCAAGAGCATCCACCAGAACGGCTCTCCGAGCACCGACGTGCTCGGCGACCAGGCGGCGTGTGCGGTGTGGGCGACGACGAACGTCGACACGACGGCACCGGCCAGGAGGAGCCGGGGCAGCGTGCGTGACCACGCGGCCGCCACCGCCGCACCCAGCAGGACACCCCCGGCCACGCACTTCGTGTAGTACAGCAGCGTCAGCTGGTCGAGATCGCTCACGCCGGACACCATCAGGCGGGCTGCGATCAACACGGCCGTCGTGACGACCGCCGTGATCCACGCCGGGCGCACCGACGCCGCACGCTGGATCGCGGCGTACGTGAGTACGGCGAGCACACACGCGACCGCGACACCCGTGGGCAGGGTACGGTTCCAAGCCTCCAACTGGCGTGCGGTTGCGGTGAACATCGAGCCCGACTGGGGTGGGCTGATGAGCACGAACGTCCCCAGGATCCCAGCGAACAAAACAGCCACGCCGGACAGGGACGAGCGGACGTTCAAGGTCATCACCCCGACGCTACCTGCCGCTCACCGGCTTTCGGCATAGGCCTTCAGGTGTGCCACCTGCTCCGGGTCCAGTGATGCTCGCACCTTCTCGCGCGCCGCGGCGACGTCGTCCGCAGTGACATCGGCGGCGTCGACGCTGCGTCGCATCGCTGCGAGCGCCGCCTCTCGTAGCAGTGCCGCGCAGTCCGCGGCCGAGTAGCCCTCGAGGTCCTGCGCAAGGGCTTCGATGTCCACGTCGGCGGCGAGCGGCACCGACCTGCCCGACGTCCGCAGGATCTCCGTGCGCGCATCCGCGTTCGGCGGTGGCACGAACACGAGGCGCTCGAGGCGTCCGGGTCGCAACAGGGCGGGGTCGACCAGGTCAGGTCGGTTGGTGGCGCCGAGCACGACGACATCGCGAAGGGGTTCGACCCCGTCGAGTTCGGTGAGCAGTGCGGCGACGACCCGGTCGGAGACGCCTGAGTCGGAACTCTGTCCCCGGCGCGGGGCGAGCGCGTCGATCTCGTCGAGGAAGATGAGCGACGGCGCCGAGTCTCGGGCCCGTTGGAAAAGTTCGCGCACCGCCTTCTCCGACGCGCCTACCCATTTGTCCATCAGCTCGGCGCCCTTGACGGCATGGACGCTCAGCTGTCCAGAACTGGCCAGGGCGCGAACGAGATAGGTCTTGCCGCAGCCGGGGGGGCCGTACAGCAGGACACCGCGCGGCGGATCGACGCCCAGGCGTGCGAAGGAGTCCGGGTGCTGCAGGGGCCACAGAACTGCTTCGGTGAGCGCCTGCTTGGTCTCGACCATGTCGCCGACGTCGTCCAGGGTGACTGTGCCGATCGCGAGTTCCTCCGTGCCCGAACGTGACAGCGGGCGGATCACCTCCAGGGCTCCGAGTAGGTCCTGCTGTGTCAGGTTCGGCTCCTGCTTGGTGTCGTTGGCGCGCGACGCGGCCCTCAGCGCGGCTTCGCGGCACAGGGCCGCGAGGTCGGCGACTACGAATCCAGGCGTGCGTGAGGAAATCTCGGTGAGGTCGAGATCGCTGGTGGGTACCTTGCGGAGGAGCAGCTCGAGCAGTTGTCGGCGGCCGGTGCTGTCCGGCAGCGGCAGCGAGAGCTCTCGGTCGCACAGATCCTGTGAGCGCAATCGGTCGTCCAGCGACTCGGGGTGCGCGGTGGTTGCGACGAGCGCCACCGACGCGGTGTCCACCGCACGGCGCAGTTGGTCGAGGACGAGCGTCGAGACGGGTTCACGCGCCGCGGGCAGCAGTGCGTCGATGTCGGTGACGAGCAGCACCCCGCCGGAGCGCACCGCGTCGACGGCCGCGGTCACGCGCTCGAGCCGCGACTGTGCTTCGGACGCGCCGACACCCGGGCCGTCGAGTTCGACGACTCGACGATTCGCCAGGACCGACCGCGCCAGCATCGACTTGCCGACCCCCGCAGGTCCGGTGACGAGAACACCGAGATGCGGTGAAGCACCGAGTTTCTGCAGCAGTTCGGGTTCGTCGAGGGCGAGGGTGAGCCACTCGGATAGCTTTGCGGCCTGGAAGTGGGCACCGACGAGGTCCTCGACCGGGACGACGTCGGTCGTTCGAGGCTCGGTCCCCACCTGCGCGAGCTCCGACGATGCTGAAGCCGCGGCCGCCGACGGTGCCGGACGGGAGCCGGTCACCTCCGATCCCCAGCTCACTGCTGAGTTCGGTTGCACACTCACCGGACCGCTCGACGGGTCGACGCCGGTGACGGTCAGCAACTCCGATGTCCAAGTGACACCGAAGGTCCGAGACAGCGCCTGGGTTGCCGGCGCGGTACTGGTGCCCGGCCCGAGGTCGCGGGGCAGCAACGACACCGCATCACCCACTGTGAGCACCTTGCCGAGCAGTGCTTGCCGCAGCGTCGTGTCCGAGATGGCCTGCCGCGCCATTGCCGAGCCGCTCACGGTGACCGCGCGTGCGCCGTACACGGTGACGGGTGCGACGACGACCGCAGAGTCCTCGCGCAACCCGGAGTTGGAGAGAGTGACGTCGTCGAGCAGCGCTGTGCCGGTAGGGGTGCCGGCGGGTGCGAGTCCGGCGACCGCGGCTGTTCGGCGGGCGCCGATCAGCGCGATCGCGTCCCATTCCCTCAGACCGAGCGCGGCGAGCACCTCGGGGTGCAGGCGCACGACACCACGGCGGGCGTCCGCGGCAGAGGTGTTGAGCCGGACGGTGAGCGTCAGTTCGGGCGAGGTCACACTCGCCAGCCTAGTGCGGCACCGGATTCGGTCCGGCGACCCTACCTCGGCCGGCGCAGGCCCAGCCGCGTCGCCGAGGATCTGTGGCTGCCATTGGGGGAGCGGCGTATCGCGCGCCGCTCGGAAGGCTTGATGTCCCAGGTCTCGGGGCGTGCGGCGACCCAGCGCTGCGAGCGGACCGCGAACGGGATGTGTGCGAGGTAGACGAACACGAGCACCAGCAGCAGTACGTACGGGTAGGTGACCAACGCTGCGGCGGCGAGGGCGACCAGGGCGAGCAGCCCGGCGGCCATTCGCGGCGGAACCGACACGGTCTTCATCGCGAGTGTGGGGATGCGGCTGACGATCAGCGTCGCGGACAGCAGGGTCCACACCATGACCACGCCCGTCGACGACCACCAGCCCTCGCCCCACTGGCTGTAGGCGGCGATCGGGGCCAGCGCGACGAGTCCCCCAGCAGGGGCGGGCACGCCCACGAAGAAGTCCTTCGCGTAGCCGGGCACGCTGTCGTCGTCGAGCAGGGTGTTGAATCGCGCGAGCCGGAGCACGATGCTCACCGCATACAGCAGCGCGACGATCCAGCCGTAGCTGCTGCTGTCGAGAAGGGTCACGTACAGCACGAGGGCGGGTGCGACACCGAACGAGATGGCATCGGAGAGGGAATCGAGTTCGGCACCCATCTTGCTGGTCGCGTCGAGCATGCGCGCGAGCCGGCCGTCGAGCGAGTCGAGGACGGCGGCGGCACCGACCATCGCCAGGGCAGTGCCGAGTTCGCCGTCGAGCGCGAACTTGACGGCAGACAGCCCGCCGCACAGCGCGAGGACCGTGATGATGCTGGGCAGCAATCGGACTGCGTGCTGCCGACTGGGGCGGGGTGGTCTCACGGCAGCTGTGCGAGGACCGTCTCGGCACCCACAGTGCGTTGGCCCCGCTCGACGAGCAGTGCAGTGCCGACGGGGAAGTACGTGTCGACGCGCGAGCCGAAGCGGATGAGGCCGTACGTGTCGCCGATGGCGACGGCGTCACCCTCCTGCGCGTCACACACGATCCGGCGGGCGATCAGTCCGGCGATCTGCACGGCGGCGACATAGCGGCCGTCGGCGGTCTCGATGAGCATGCTGTTGCGCTCGTTGACCTCGCTGGCGTCCGCGAGGTCGGCGGACAGGAATTGTCCGGGTTGGTGGACGACCTTCTTCACGACACCGGCGACGGGGACACGTTGGACGTGGACGTCGAGCACGGACAGGAAGATGCTGACCCGCGGCAGCGGCTGGTCGCCCAGCCCGAGCTCGGCAGGCGGTACGGCGGTGTCGACGAGCGCGACCTCGCCGTCGGCGGGAGCAACGACGACGCCGGGGCGCTTCGGAGGCACGCGGGGGGGATGGCGGAAGAATGCCGCACACGCGGCCGCTGAGGCGAGTCCCGCGCGACGTACCCACTTGCGGTTACGTCCGAGTGCCGCGACCGCGAGCGGGGCCAGCACGAAGGGCAGGCCCGCGGGGTGAAGCGGGGGGACAGCACCCTTGACGAGGCCGATCACGTGGCCGACGCCGGTGGGCTGGGGGCTGCCAGGGGGTGTCGGTCGACGTGCCACGGGCTCCTCTTACCGGTCGGGTTGAGCGGCGATTCTCGCCGTTCCAGCTAACACAGGTTACGTCACTACCGAGTACGGCCGGGTCGCCGTGGCAGCGGGATCCTGCGCCAACTAGATCCTGTGCCGGCGGGACCCCGCTAACGAGATCCAAGGGCCCCGGCGCTCGCGGTTTCGGCCTCGTCCTTGATCCGGGCGAGCGTGGCGTTCATGCCCACGATCAACTCGGCCTCGAACGTCTCGGCACCGCCGAATACGGCCTTGACGAGCGTCTGTGACAGTTTGCTCGTGCCGTTCGGGGTTTCGCGGCGTTGGACAACCCGGGTACCGGTGGAGGTCGGTTCGAGGGTGAAGGACCAGATGGTGAAGTTCTCCTTGATGCGAAACGCGATGCCCTCGTTCGGCTCGAAGCGGATGACCTCGGACCTGGTCGCCCAGACCAGCAGGCCCCTGCGGTTGATGTTGAAGGTCTTGGTGCCTTCACGAACCTCACCGGAAACGAGCATCTTGCGGCACTGAGGGCTCCATTCGCCCATGCGCTTGAGATCGGAGATGAAATTCCACACCTCCTCCGGGGAGGCGGCGATCTCGATGCTGGCTTCGAGGGTGTCGGTCACTGTTCTGCTCTCCGGATTCGATTGGGTGGTACGGGGTGTCACGCGTACCCGGTGATCGTAGGGGTCGACTCTTCTCTCGTGTGCGGGAGGTCACTTTTCCGACAGGTTCGTGTGGGCAGCGACACGGACCCGTCTTGCTCGTTACCCTCAGATTCATGACCCGGGTCGAAGGTGTCCTGTTTGACATCGATGGGGTGCTGGTCACCTCGTGGCAACCGGTGCCGGGTGCGGTGGAAGCGCTCGACGAGATCCGAGGGCGTGGGGGAGTGCGGGCGTTTCTGACCAACACGACCTCCCGGACGTGCGACGAGATCGCATCGGTGCTGGCTTCCTTCGGCTTCGACGTCCGGTCCGAGGAAATCGTGACGGCGGCCCGGCTCACCACCGAGTACCTGCGGTCGACTTATCCGGGGGCCCGGGTGATGCTGCTCAATGACGGCGACATCAGCGCCGACATGCCGGACATCGAGTTGGACGACCTGGATCCAGAGGTCATCGTCATCGGCGGCGCGGGCCCGGAGTTCACGCACGCCGCGCTCAGTCGGGTGCTCGACCTGATGGTGGCGGGGGTGCCCGCGGTAGCGATGCACCGTGCGCTGATGTGGTCGGAGTCCGACGGCTTGCAGCTGGACACCGGGGCGTACCTGCCGGGGATCGAGGAGGCGTCGGGGTCGCGGATCGTATCGGTGGGCAAGCCGTCACTCACCGGATTCTTGACGGCGGCCGAATTGATGGGGGTCGATCCGGCGGCGACGGTGATGGTCGGCGACGACTTCCGCAACGATGTCCTGCCGGCGCAGCGCGTGGGTATGACCGGGGTGTTGGTGCGGACCGGCAAGTTCCGGCAGCCGATTCTCGATCTGGCGGTGGACCGTCCGGACCATCTCGTCGATTCGGTGGCCGATCTACCGCAGTTGCTGACCGAAATCGGGTAACGCGCCGAGTCTGTTCGGCATGCTATCGAAATCCTGGGTTCACGCGGGTCGAGCCTGTAATGTCGCGGGCACTCCCGTCCTGTTCGTCCCGTTTGTCAAGGAGTCCGAATGTCGACCCTTTCCCGTGCGCGCGCAATCTCGATCCTCGGCCGGATGATGACACGGACGGCGGTGGTCGCGACCGCGGGAATCGGTGTGGCAGCGGGTGTTTCGCTGGCCGGAGCGGGCATTGCGTCTGCGGCGCCGGTGATGTGCCTCTCGCCGACCGCGCCCAACGACATCCAGGTCTCGGAGTTCGCGAGCTGCGGTGCTGAGGCCATCGAGCGGGGTGTCGCTCGCTCGGCGGCGATGGACAGCGGCACCGCCGTGTCGGTCGCGGAGGGCATCGGGTCGTCGAACAGTCTGGCGACGGGCTACGGTACGGCGCTGAGCGCGGCACGGGGCAACGGCCAGTCTCTGGCCCTCGCGATCGGCGGAGGCATCGCACACTCGTGGGCTGATGACGGCATAGCGACCTTCGCGGTGGCCGGCTGGGGCTCCGGAGCGACCGCTGAGCTGGGCGGCGTCGACTGCGTCGGTCCGCTCTCGTTCGCATGGAATCTGAAGACGGGTCAGACCTGCATGGGCGGGTAGCGAAACGGGGTCATGTCCACCGAGGGCAGAGACCTCCTCGCAACGTTGCACTCGCCCCCCTAGAGTGCTAAAAATGCACTTGGCACTCGCGACTAGTGAGTGCCAGGTCGGGACGGTGAGACCGGGAACCCAGACACCCCCGGTCGTCCGTCGCGGGCACCGAGCCTGGCCGGAAGCGTAAATGGGGCGATCCGACGAGTGATCGCCTCCGTGTGTCACCCCCAATCCGGAGGATCACTTCGCAATGGCCAAGATCATCGCGTTCGACGAAGAGGCACGTCGCGGCCTCGAGCGTGGCCTGAACAGCCTCGCAGACGCCGTCAAGGTGACGCTGGGACCCAAGGGTCGCAACGTCGTACTGGAGAAGAAGTGGGGCGCCCCCACGATCACCAACGACGGTGTTTCCATCGCCAAGGAGATCGAGCTCGAGGACCCCTACGAGAAGATCGGCGCCGAGCTGGTCAAGGAGGTCGCCAAGAAGACCGACGACGTCGCTGGTGACGGCACCACGACGGCGACGGTTCTGGCCCAGGCGCTCGTCCGTGAGGGGCTGCGTAACGTCGCTGCCGGCGCCAACCCGCTGGGTCTCAAGCGCGGCATCGAGAAGGCCGTCGAGGCCGTCACCGCCAAGCTGCTCGACACCGCCAAGGAGGTCGAGACCAAGGAGCAGATCGCAGCGACCGCCGGCATCTCGGCCGGCGACCCGTCCATCGGTGAGCTCATCGCCGAGGCCATGGACAAGGTCGGCAAGGAAGGCGTCATCACCGTCGAGGAGTCCAACTCCTTCGGCCTGCAGCTCGAACTCACCGAGGGTATGCGCTTCGACAAGGGCTACATCTCGCTGTACTTCGCCACCGACGCCGAGCGTCAGGAGGCAGTGCTTGAGGATCCGTACATCCTGCTGGTCAGCTCCAAGATCTCCACGGTCAAGGACCTGCTGCCGCTGCTCGAGAAGGTCATCCAGGCCGGCAAGCCACTGCTGATCGTCGCCGAGGACGTCGAGGGCGAGGCCCTGTCGACCCTGGTCGTCAACAAGATCCGCGGCACCTTCAAGTCCGTCGCCGTCAAGGCCCCGGGCTTCGGTGACCGCCGCAAGGCGCAGCTCGCCGACATCGCCATCCTCACCGGCGGCGAGGTCATCAGCGAGGAGGTCGGCCTGTCCCTCGAGACCGCCGGCATCGAGCTGCTGGGCCGCGCTCGCAAGGTCGTCGTCACCAAGGACGAGACCACCATCGTCGAGGGCGCCGGCGACGCCGATGCCATCGCCGGGCGCGTCAACCAGATCCGCGCCGAGATCGAGGCGTCGGATTCGGACTACGACCGTGAGAAGCTGCAGGAGCGTCTGGCTAAGCTGGCCGGTGGCGTCGCGGTCATCAAGGCCGGCGCTGCGACCGAGGTCGAGCTCAAGGAGCGCAAGCACCGCATCGAGGACGCCGTCCGCAACGCGAAGGCTGCCGTCGAGGAGGGCATCGTCTCCGGTGGTGGCGTGGCCCTGTTGCAGTCCTCGCCTGTGCTGGACGAGCTGAAGCTCGAGGGCGACGAGGCCACTGGTGCCAACATCGTCAAGGTTGCCCTCGAGGCTCCGCTCAAGCAGATCGCATTGAACGCCGGCCTCGAGCCCGGCGTCGTCGCGGAGAAGGTCCGCCACCTGCCCGCCGGCAGCGGCCTGAACGCTGCGACCGGGGAGTACGAGGACCTGCTCGCCGCGGGTATCAACGACCCGGTCAAGGTCACCCGCTCGGCGCTGCAGAACGCTGCCTCCATCGCGGCCCTGTTCCTGACCACCGAGGCTGTCGTCGCCGACAAGCCGGAGAAGGCGGCTGCTCCGATGGCCGACCCGACCGGCGGCATGGGCGGCATGGACTTCTGATCCCCCTCGGGAGTTCGACCTGATCTAGTTCGGCCTGATCTGAGGTAGACAGCCCCAGATAGACAGGCTCAGATAGACAGGGAAGCCCGGGACAAGTTCGCGGTGTCCTGGGCTTCCCGCTTTTCAGCGTCAGGCCGGTCTTTCGTGTCAGGCCGGTCTTTCGTGTCAGGCCTCAGGCACGAGCATCCATGCCGCGAGATAGATCAGTGCGACGGTGCCGAAGGACGCGAACGCGGCGGCGAGCGTTGCGACACGGACGATATTGACGTCGATGTCGAAGTACTCGGCGACGGCGCCGCATACTCCCGCGAGCATGCGGCGGTCGCGGGAGCGGACGAACGGTCGGGGAAGTTCGGTGTCGTACGGCATGGTAATGAGTCTGGTTGAGGGCGCCCACCGAAACCATCAGGGTTTCCCCGGATCTGTACCCGATCCTCCCGTTCGGAGTCACCTCTGGAGGGCTCGGACCCTGCTGATGACAGACGCGAACGCGGCGGCGTTCGGTTCGTGCACCGTGTAGTGGGTGAATCCGTAGCGCTCACGGTTCGCGAGGATCTGCCGGGCCATCTCATCGACGGTGCCGAGCAGGGCGAACGGGGTGTCGAGGAGGTCCTGGGGGGACATGACCCCGCCGAAACCTGCCGCCAGTTCGGTAGCGGCCGCGGAGCGGTCATCGGTCTCGATCACCGCCTGCACGAGGGCTTGCCACTCCAGTTGCGCCGCACGCCTGCCAGCCTGTTCGCGGGTGAACAAGATCCGCTCGTCGGCTTCGGCGGCGGTTGCCAGTCGCATGGTGCCCGGGGGCTGTCCCGGCAATTGAACGGTACCGGCGACCCCGACGATGTCGGCGACTCGGCCGGCCAGTTGCAGGACCCGTTCGCCGGTGCCACCGATCAGAAGCGGCGGTCCGGTGCCGGCGAATCCGACGCGCTGCACGGGCCGCAGCACCGGTATGCCGTAGTTCTCGTGCAGCGCCGCCTGCTGCGGGTAGCCATCGGCGGCGAACTGGTTCCGGAGTGCGTCGACGGTCTCGGTGAGGCGTCTCACGCGGGTCCCGAATGGTTCCCAGGTAGTACCGGCCTCGTCGAACTCCCACTTCATGTGGCCAACGCCGAGGCCGATCTCGAGCCGGCCGCCGGTGAGAATGTCGACGGTCGCGATCTCCCGTGCGAGCAGGGCCGGATTCCAGAACCCGATGTTGAGCACGAGTGTCCCCACCCGCAATCGGTCGGTGACGGCCGCGGCCGCGACGAGGAGTGGAAACGGCGACGCGGTGCCCAGATGGTCGGCGGCGAACACCGCGTCGTATCCGCCCTGCTCGGCACGGCGGCACGCCTGCGCGAACGCGTCCGATGTTGTGAGGCCGAAGATGTTCTGCGAAAACCTGAACTCGGTCATGCCGTCAGAATGCCTCGGTCGGTGCAGCCGGCGTGGAGATAGCCGAGCCGCGGCGACTGTCTGGGCATAGGCTCGGAACTGTGGTGGAGACCGTGCCGATCCAGATGCCCGACGGGACGACAACGCCGGTTCGGCTGTTTCCCGGACCGGAGGGTGCGCCGGTAGTCGTCACCGTGCCGGGACTCGGAATTCCCGCCGGCTTTTACGACAGGTTCGCGAAGTCGATTGTGGAGCACGGCTTCTGCGCTGCCACATGTGAGTTGCGAGGGCAGGGGGACAGTCGTCCGCGTCCGAGTGCGTCGAGCACGTTCGGCTACCAGGAGTTGGTGTCGGTCGATCTGCCTGCGATGTTCGAGGTTGTGCGGGAGCGTTTCGACGAGAGCACTCCCTACCTGCTCGGACACAGCATAGGCGGGCAACTGGGCGTGATGTATGCGGCGCGGATCCGGGGACGGCTCGGCGGCTTGATCCTCGTGGCATCCGGTTCGCCTTACTACCGCGGGTTCCCCGGAACTCGGTCATCGGGCATGCTGCTGGGCTCGACGGCGATCTCGGTCACGGCGAACGCTGCCGGATTCTGGCCGGGGGATCGTCTGGACGTCGGCGGCTTCGGCCGACAGTCCCGCGTGATGATCTCCGACTGGTCTCGGTTCGCCCGCAGTGGGCGGATCGAGCCGGCGGGAGCCGACATCGACTACGAAGAGCGAATCGCAAGGCTGAAGCTCCCGGTGCTGTCGATCTCGATCGAGGGCGACGATATGGCGCCGCGAAGTTCCTCGACGAACCTGTTGAGCAAGCTGTCCGGTTCGGACGTGACGACCTGGCACCAACCGGAGCAACTGGGGCACAGCGGTTGGATTCGGACGCCGGACAGCACGGTCGAGCGGATCGTCACGTGGATCCACGACCGGCAGTGAGAGCCCACCTCGGAGCCGATCCCACGTCTTGGTCTAATCGGGACTTAACTGTTCCCTAACAGTTACCTTAGCTTTAAGATCTACGCGTCGCCATCGCGTCGAAGCGCGACACCACACCGCAACTACAGGAGTTTCCATGAGCACCGACATCATCTCGCTTCTCGAAACCGCTACCGATTTCATGAACGCACTGACCGACCTCAACAACAGCAGCGCGGAGGCCACGGGTTCCCTCGGCTCCTAATTGCCGAACCGGAGGGTCGCAAAGGGCGGTGATGATGATCATCATCACCGCCCTTTGCGATCTTCGAGTTCGGTAGGCTCAGATACTCGGCTCGATCTCGAGGGATGCCGCTAGGGTCGGCCACGACTTGGGCAGCTCGTCACGCCAGTACGCCCAGGTGTGGACGCCCACAGGGTTATAGACGAATGTCGCCGGGATGTCGAGCGCACGCAGCCGATCGTCGAACTGGCGGGTGCAGTACTGAGTGACGGCCTCGATCGGCCCGCCCTGGGTAACCAGCACGACCAGATCGGGGTTGTCGAGCGTCTCGTTCGGACCAGGCAACCCACTGGCCGTGGAGACGTACAACGTTGTGCCGCGCAGCTTCTCGGCCCCGATCAGCACGTCGTGCTCGGCCCACTTCGGGTCCGTGAACGGGCCCCACATGTTCTCGACGTCACCGCCGTAGCTCGCGACGACCATGCCGATCTGCGTCCGTCCGAGGTCGCTGGTGGTCTCGTAGCAACCGCTGTAGGCGGCCACACCGCGATACAGTCCGGGCGAGCGCATCGCCAGCATCATCGCGGACTGTGCGCCCATCGAGAGCCCGGCGATCGACTGAATACCGTTGCCTGCGAACCGATCGTCGATCAGCGGGGGAAGTTCCCTGGTGAGGAATGTTTCCCACGCGTAGGTACCCAGGCTGTCGTCGGGCTGTTCCCAGTCGGTGAAGTAGCTGGCCCTACCACCAGTGGTCAAGACGACGTTGACAGGCTTGTCCTCGAAGAACTCCACCGCGTTGCCCTGCTCGGTCCAGTTGTTCGTTCCCGGCTCGGCAGAGCGGCCGTCGAGCATGTACACCGTGGGCCGGGGCACGGAGGTGTCGCGCGGCAGGAGAACCTGCACCTGCTGCTCCGACTGCATCGCCGCTGAGTACACGAACACCCGCAGCCACCGATCGGTGATGTTCTCGACCCCGGTGATGTAGGCGCTGTCGGAGCTCGGGGAAGCTGGATCCGCTTGCACCGCAGTGTCTCGAGCCGAGTTCGGACCTTCGGCCATGGCGATCGGTGCGAGGCCCAGCACTGCGCCAACGGCGGTGGCGGTGACAAGCGCTCCGGCACGCAGTCGGCGCAGTGGTGGGCAGGTGGTCGCATCGGGTGTCATGTAGAGGCTCGCTTCCGGTTGTCTGATTCGGGCGAATCGTAGCCCAGCAGGGCGAGCTTCGGACGTCATCGGGACAACTGCTCCCACAGAAATGTGTAGGCGAGGGCCGACTTGAAAGCCGCCTGCGCATTGTCGGCCGCGCCGCCGTGGCCACCCTCGATGTTCTCGTAGTAGTAGACGATGTGGCCTTCGTCCTCGAGGCGGGCCGTCATCTTGCGGGCGTGCCCGGGGTGGACGCGGTCGTCACGGGTGGAGGTGGCGATGAGGATCGGGGGGTACGACGCCGCCGCGCGCGTGTTCTGGTACGGCGAGTACTCGGAGATGAACGCCCAGTCATCCGGATCTTCGGGGTTACCGTATTCGGCCATCCACGACGCCCCGGCAAGCAGCAGGTGGTAGCGCTTCATGTCGAGTAGCGGCACCTGGCAGACGATGGCGCCGAACATTTCGGGGTACTTGGTGAGCATGATGCCCATCAGCAGTCCGCCATTGCTGCCGCCGAGTGCGCCGAGTTGTTCGGGGGTGGTGATGCCGCGAGTGACGAGATCGCCGGCCACGGCAGCGAAGTCCTCGTGGACCTTGTGCCGTCCGTCGCGCAGGGCCTGGGTATGCCACTGGGGGCCGTACTCACCTCCACCACGGATGTTTGCGACCACGTACGTACCGCCACGTTGCAGCCACGCAATGCCATTGATCCCGCTGTAAGCGGGGGTCATCGACTTCTCGAATCCGCCGTAGCCATACAGCAGTGTCGGTCCGGCCGGGGCGTCCTCGCGGCGGACCACGAAGTAGGGGACGCGGGTGCCGTCCGCGGACTCGGCGAAGTACTGGGCGGCAGCGAGGGCGGTGGTGTCGAAGAACGCCGGCGCCGAATCGAGGGCCTCGAGCGGTCCCCCCGCAGTTCCCGAGAACAGGGTGGCGGGGGTGAGGTAGCCGCTGGAGTTGAGGAAGAAGTCGTCGCTCTCGCGGGGGTCTGTGTCGATGATCTCGGACGAGGTCAGGTCCGGTAGTCCCTCGAGTGGGGTTGTATCCCAACCGTTCTCGTCGGGCGTAAGGACGTGGACGTGGGACTGGACGTCCGAGAGGGTGACCATCAGCAGATGATTGCGCGTCCACGCGTACTGCTCGAGCGATGTGCGCGCATCCGGGCGGAACAGTGTGGTGAGTGTGCGCGATCCGGCGAGGTAGTCGTCGTACTTCGCGGCCAGCAACGTACCTGCCGGGTAGGTGGTGTCGCCGACGGTCCAGGGCGAGCGGGGGCGAATCAGCAGCCACTCCCGGTGGACGGAGATCCGGGCGTCTTCGGGGGTGTCGATCCGGACGAGGGTGTCGTCGCCCAGGAGTTGGAAGCGGTGCGAGCTGTGGAAGTCGATGGAGCGTTCGACGAAACTGCGCTCGAATCCTGGGGTGCTGTCGTGCCATGCGGAGACTGCGACGTCGGTCTGCTCGCCCTCGAATACGGTGACCGCCTCGGCCAGCAGCCTACCGCGGTGCCAGCGCTTCACAAGGCGTGGGTAACCGGAGTCGGTGAGCGTTCCCTCGCCGAAATCCGTTCCAATGTAGACGCTTTCGCTGTCGATCCACCCTATGTCGGTCTTGCCTTCCGCGACGTGGAAGCGATCTTCCGTGTCGCCGAAGGTGCGAGTGGTGAGATCGAATTCGCGCACGACGACGGCGTCCGCACCGCCGCGGGACAGGCTGACGAGCGCGAGGTTCTGGTCGGGCCGCAGCACCTGCGCACCGGACCACACCCAGTTCTCCCCCTCGCGTTCGGCTAGTTCGTCGACGTCGACGAGAATCTCCCATTTCGTTGTGTCGCTGCGATATTCGTCCATCGTGGTGCGGCGCCACAGGCCGCGGACATGCTCGGCGTCGCGCCAGAAGTTGTAGACGTAAGTCCCACGTCGACGCGCATAGGCGATACGGGCGTCGGTGTCGAGAATCGACCGGATGTTGGATTCGAGGCGCTCGAACGCGGTGTTGCCGGGGAACTCCGCGATCGTCTTGTCGTTGTGCTCGCGTACCCAGGTCAGAGCGTTGTCGCCGGTGACGTCTTCGAGCCACAGGTTCGTGTCGGCGGCCGGCGTGGAGATGGAGGGTGAGTGCGTCATGGGTCCATTGTGGGGCGGTACTGACGGTAGCGATGGTGACGACTGTGGTGGGTGGCGACGGTGCTTCAGGACTGACGTGCGCCACCCGCGCTACGGGCGGGGTCAACCGGTTGCGGTCTCAGGGTGAGGACGAGGGTGAATCTTTAGAGATCTTGAAGATCCGCAAAGGGGATGTAACGAATTTGCAGACAAAGCGATCCAGATGGGTTATCTTTTCATCACGGTCGAATAAACCCGATCGTCTTCCTGGTCTGAGCACCGAGTGGTGAAGCACCGCAAGGCGTACAAACCGGACGGGATGTCAAGGGAGTACAAACTCCGGGGGCTGCACCACTCCCCGATCGTACGGACTCCCAGCCCGGGCTGAAGCAAGATCATCACAAACATCACGAATCTCTCGCGAAAGGCAGAGGAATGAACCTCGATGACATCATCTCGTTGATCACCGTCGTGATCGGCAACGTCGTGGGCTTCGGTTCCACCAACAACCTCAGCTAGTCCGCCGCATCTGTCACACAACCACCACGAAAGTAAGGGAATCAAATGAACCTGGATGACATCCTCGCCGCCATCGTCGCCGTGATCGGCAACGTCGTGGGCTTCGGTTCCACCAACAACCTCAGCTAGTCCGCCGCATCTGTCACACAACCACCACGAAAGTAAGGGAATCAAATGAACCTGGATGACATCCTCGCCGCCATCGTCGCCGTGATCGGCAACGTCGTGGGCCTCGGTTCCACCAACAACCTCAGCTGAGCGCCTGGACACAAGCGGTAGAAAGGCGATTGCCATGAATCTGGACGAAATCGACCTCGGCTCGCTGTCTGGGGCTGCAGCGGGGTCCGTGGGGGGTCTTATCGAGATCCTCTTCGGCCTTGGCCTCGGCGCTGGCAGCGTCTTCGGTGGTAGCACGATCGGAGACCTCGGGAGCACCATCTCGTTCAGCTGAGCATTCGCACCTACGACCCCAGTCGCCAAGGCGGCTGGGGTCGTAAGTCTTTTCGTGGCATCCGAGTTGCTGTGTCGCCGTGTCGGATCGACCCTACTTTCGAGTAGCGACCATCTTGGGACACCGAAATGTGACCCGACTAGGCTAGGGCCTCGTGACCTCACACTATGACGTCGTTGTCCTCGGAGCCGGCCCCGGTGGATACGTCGCAGCTATCCGCGCGGCACAACTGGGGCTCAAGACCGCCATCATCGAAGAGAAGTACTGGGGCGGTGTCTGCCTGAACGTGGGCTGCATCCCTTCGAAGGCACTTCTCCGCAACGCCGAACTCGCGCATATCTTCCACAAGGAGGCCAAGGCGTTCGGTATGTCGGGGGACGTGTCCTTCGACTTCGGAGCAGCGTTCGACCGTAGTCGAAAGGTTGCGGACGGCCGCGTCAAGGGCGTGCACTTCCTGATGAAGAAGAACAAGATCACCGAGTACGACGGTCGGGGCACGTTCGTCGACGCCAAGTCGATCTCGGTGGCGCTCACCTCGGGTGGGACCGACACGGTGACGTTCGACAATGTCATCATCGCGACGGGTTCGGTGACCAAGCTGCTGCCGGGGACCTCGCTGAGTCGGAACGTCGTCACCTATGAAGAGCAGATCCTCACCCGCGACCTGCCGGGTTCGATCGTGATCGTCGGGGCGGGCGCCATCGGAATGGAGTTCGGCTACGTCCTCGCCAACTACGGTGTCGACGTGACGATCGTCGAGTTCCTCGATCGCGCCCTCCCGAACGAGGACGCGGACGTTTCGAAAGAGATCACCAAGCAGTACAAGAAGCTCGGCGTCAAGATCAAGACGGGTGCGGCGGTCGAGTCGATCGTCGACAACGGCTCCGACGTCATCGTGTCGATCAAGGACAACAAGTCCGGCGAGGTCGAGACGGTCACCGTCGACAAGGTCCTGCAGTCCGTCGGATTCGCGCCACGCGTCGAGGGCTACGGTCTCGAAAAAACCGGCGTCCAGCTCACCGACGGCCGTGCCATCGCGATCGACGAGCGCATGCGCACCAACGTCGCCGGCATCTATGCCATCGGTGACGTCACCGCCAAGCTGCAGCTCGCACACGTTGCCGAGGCGCAGGGTGTCGTCGCCGCCGAGACCATCGGTGGCGCCGAGACGATGGAGCTGGGCGACTACCGGATGATGCCGCGCGCCACCTTCTGCCAGCCGCAGGTCGCGAGCTTCGGCCTCACCGAAGCGGAGGCCAAGGCCGAAGGCTACGACGTCAAGGTCGCCACATTCCCCTTCACCGCGAACGGCAAGGCGCACGGCCTGAACGACCCGAACGGCTTCGTGAAGCTGATCGCCGACAACAAGTACGGCGAGCTACTCGGAGGCCACCTCATCGGCCCCGACGTCTCGGAGTTGCTGCCGGAGCTGACTTTGGCGCAGAAGTGGGACCTCACCGTCAACGAGCTCGCCCGCAACGTCCACACACACCCGACGCTGAGCGAGGCGCTGCAGGAAGCCATCCACGGTCTCGCCGGCCACATGATCAACTTCTGACGGATCGCCGCCGGAGGCACTTCGTCGGCAAGAAGCCCGCACCCGATGGTGCGGGCTTCTTTCCTTTCCGCAGGCAGTGCGGCGATCAGAGTGGGTTCCCCCAGCTGCCGGGAGAAGCAGCTGTCGGGAGAGGTAGCCGTCGGGATCAGAAGTCGGGCTGGATCCGCAGCGTCCCGATCGTGGTGGCCAGGCCGTCGTATTGCGTGACCAGGAGGCAGAACTCGACCAGGCGCCGATCGTCGAGATGCTCGGCCAGTGCCGACCATGTCGCCTCGTCGATGTCGTCGGTGAGGACCAACTGATCGGTGGCTGCCAGCATTGCCCGGTACCGGGGGCTCCAGCCGGGGTGGCCGGGGCCTTCCAGCACACGGTCGAGGATCCGCTGCGTCACCCCGGCGCGGCGGCCGAGACGGATGTGATGCTCCATCTCGTACCGACATTCGCGCAGGTGAGCGACGCGCAGGACGACGAGTTCGATCTCGAACCGGTTCAGCTTGGTGCCCGGAAGGAGCATCAGCACGCCGGAATAGTGCAGCCAGCCACGGAACAGCCCACCTGTTCGGCCGAGCGTGCTGAACAGCTTGGCATCCCGGGTACGTGAACCCAGCGACAGGACTCGCCAGCTGGCCCAGTTGAGCGGACCGAGTTCCCTGAACCGCCCTGGTGCGATGCGTGGCACCGTCCTGTCGCCGGTCTTCTCGTCGTTTGTCGTCACTCGTCCTCCCCTGGTCGGCCGCCACGGTCGCAGTGATTCGTCGGGCCTCTACGTGAGCAGGGCCTCTACGCGAGCATACGGAGCGGAACCACGTCGCCCGGTCGTATCCGTGTGCCCAGTTGGATCCGTGTCGGGCCGCGGTGCCGGCTGCCAGAGAAGGTTGTCGGAGCGACGCCTCAGCCGATGACGGCCAGCGGAGTCCCTGGCGCGACCTTTGCGCCCGGTTCCGCGAGGACCTGCAGCACCGTGCCCGACTCGGGACACGGCACCGGCATCTCGAGCTTCATCGCCTCGAGGATCACCGCGGGCTGGCCGGCCGAGACCTGCTGTCCGGGTTCGAGTTCCACCCGCCACACGTTCCCGACCATGGGCGCCTCGACGACGATCGCTCCCGCCGGGACGTCCACCGTCGCCTGGGTGGGCTCGATCGCGGCCTCACTCTCGCTGCGATCGAACTCTCCCGCCGCGTGCCACGCTTGCTTCTCGGCCTCGAACGCGGCGGCCTGACGCTCTTCGAACGCCGCGATCGAGTCGGTGTTCTCGGCCAGGAACCGCAGGTGGTCTTCGAGTGCGAACGTCCCCTCGCTGATGTCGGCGTGGAACCGACCGGCGCGGGACTCGGCCCGCGCCTCCTCGAGTTGCTCAGGGGTCACCGGCTCCCACACGATCCGGTCGAAGAATCGGAACAGCCACGGTTTGCCCGGCTCGAACGGCGGCCGCTGCCGATATCCGGACCAGATCGGTACCGTGCGCCCGACGAGCTGGTAGCCCCCGGGTGACTCCATGCCGTACACGCACAGGTACTTTCCGCCGATGCCCACCGCGTCGGACGGGGTCCAGGTGCGTGCCGGGTTGTACTTCGTCGTGACCAGCCGGTGTCGCGGATCCAGTGGAACCGCCAGTGGCGCACCCAGATACACGTCGCCCAGTCCCAGGACAAGGTACTCGGCGTCGAAGACGGTGTCGCGGACGTCGTCGATGCTGTCGAGTCCGTTGATGCGGCGGATGAACTCGAGGTTCGACGGCAGCCACGGCGCACTGTCGCGCACGCCGCTGCGGTAGCGGTCGAGGGCTTCGCCGATGGACGGGTCGTCGAACGACATAGGAAGTCGCACAGTTCGGCTGGGGACGACCAGGTCGTGCGTTGCGGGCAGATCCTGTTCGAGTTCCTGCAGGAGCCCGAGCAGCCGTCGTTGCGGCAGTACGTCGGGATCGAAGTGCAGGTGCAGCGAGCGCACACCGGGCGTGCGATCCACCAGTCCGGGGATGCTCAGTGCCGTGAGGGCTTCCGACAGCGCGTGAACTCGCATGCGGAGACCCAGATCGAGTGCCATCGGCCCGTACTCGACGAGGATGTTGTCGTCGCCGCCACGCAGGTATGTCACCGATGGACGGTCGTCACCAGCTTCCGAACGCCCGAGTACGCCACCGTCGCCGTGCGAGAGCCTCACCGCTGGAACGTCCTTCGCGCGGTCGACGTCGCTACGGCGGAGCGTCTCGGCGGCATCGTCCGGCACGGGGACGAACCGAACCGCGTCTCCGGGACGGATCTGCCCCATCTTCCAGCGGTGCCCACTCACCACTGTGAGCGGACAGGCGAACCCGCCCAGGCTCGGTCCGTCCGGACCCAGCAGGATCGGGGTGTCGCCGGAGACGTTCAGGGCGCCCACGCTGTACGGGTTGTCGTGAAGGTTGGACGGGTGCAGCCCGGCTTCGCCGCCGTCGGGACGGGACCACGTCGGTTTCGGGCCGTCGAGGCGGATCCCGGTGCGGTTGGCGTGACTGGCCGTGATCCACGTGGTCTCGTAGAACTGCGTCATGTCCGCGTCGGTGAAGTATGACGGTGCCGGCTGCGGGCCCTCCGTGACCGCGAGGTGCCACGTGTGCGTGATCTCCGGACGCAGTTCGACGGGCACCTTCGCCGGATCGGTGAGTGCATGGGTTTCCGGTAACGTTCCGAGGACGTCGCCGGTTGCGACAGCCTTACCGGTGACACCGCCGAAGCCACCGAGAGTGAACGTCGAAGCGCTGCCATGGAACAGCGGCACGTCGAGGCCACCGCGAACCGCGAGATACGTGCGCAGACCCGCGTCCGTGGGTGACCCGATATCCAGGACCGACCTGGCCCCGACGTCGATCGGTTCCCACATCGGGACCGGGGCACCGTCGACCGTGACCGGGACGTCGGCGCCCGTTACGCAGACGATGGTGGATTCGGAGAACACGAGGCGCGGACCCTGCAGCGTGCATTCGAGTCCGGGCGTCTCGACGGAATTACCGACCGCGGTGTTCGCCAGGCGCAGCGACAGGTCGTCCATCGGCCCCGACGGTGGAATACCGACCTCCCACAGACCGATCCGGCCCGGCAGGTCCTGCACCGTCGTCATCGTCCCCGCCCGCAGCACGTCGATCCGCCGCCCGGTTGCCGGGACGTCGACGAGCGACGACGTCGTGAACTCGGACACGGGTTGCGCGCACAGGTGACGTAACTGAGGAAGATTGGTCTGGACACCGTAGAGGCGTGTCTCGTCCAACGCCGATCCCAGGTTCGCGAGCGCCTCCTGACGGGTGGCGCCACGGGTGACGATCTTCGCGAGCATCGGGTCGTAGTGGGCGCTCACCTCGGTGCCGGCCTCCACCCACGTTTCGATACGTGCGTCCGGCGGGAACTCGGCGGCGGTCAGGGTGCCGGCGCTGGGTCGGTAGTCGTGTCCGGGATCTTCGGCATACACGCGCGCCTCGACGGCATGGCCGGTCATCGTAGGACCGGAAGCGGGCATCCCGTCGAGCATCGACGTGTCGCCGGCGGCCAGACGCAGCATCCACGCCACGAGGTCGACGCCGGTGACCTCCTCCGTGACCGGGTGTTCCACCTGCAGCCGGGTGTTCATCTCGAGGAACGACGCCTCTCCGCGATCGACGTCGTAGACGAACTCGACGGTGCCGGCCGACCGGTATTGCACCGACGACGCAAGATCCCTGGATGCGCCGAGGATTTGATCGACGACGGAGTCGGGCAGACCGTAGGCGGGTGCCTCCTCGACCACCTTCTGGTTGCGGCGCTGCAGCGAGCAGTCGCGGGTCCCCAGGCTGATCACGCGCCCGGTACCGTCGCCGAACACCTGCACCTCGACGTGGCGGGCGCGGGCGACGAACCGTTCGAGGAACACGCCCGACGAGGAGAAGTTCGCCGCGGCCAACCGCTGCACCGTCTCGTAGGCGGCACGTAGGGCTTCCGGCGTGAAGCAGGCCTGCATCCCGATCCCGCCGCCGCCACCGACCGCCTTGAGCATGACCGGGTAGCCGATGCGTTCGGCCTCGTCCACGGCCTCCTCGACCGACTCGAGCAGTCCGGTGCCGGGTACCAGGGGGACGCCCACCGCGCGCGCCGCCTCGCGGGCGGTGTGCTTGTTGCCGAACACCCGCAGCTGCTCCGCCGTCGGACCGACGAACGCGATACCGGCCCGTTCGGCCTCTGTGGCGAATTCGGTGTTCTCGGAGAGGAATCCGTAGCCCGGGTGGATCGCCGCCGCGCTGGTGGAGAGCGCAGCCTCGATCACCAGGTCGCTGCGCAGATACGACTCCGCGGCCGGGGCGGGGCCGAGGCGGACCGCGGTGTCGGCCATCTCGACATGCATGGCCGAGGCGTCGGCGTCGGAGTACACCGCGACCGTCTTCAGTCCGAGTGCGCGGGCCGACCGCATGATGCGGCACGCGATCTCGCCGCGATTGGCGACGAGGAGGGTGTCGAAACCAGTGTCGAGTGCAGGGGACACGAGGGGCTCCTTCGGTGGGGGCAGTGCTGGAGATCCGGTCAGATGGCGAGGGCGGCGCGCACGAGGGACTCGGCGCCGGCGCCGCCCTCGCCGGAGGAGGTGATCCGGCCGGACTCGAGGACGTAGTAACGCTCGGCGGAGTCCAGCGCGAAGCCGATGTGCTGCTCGACCAGCAGGACGCCGAGATTGCCGCGGCGGGTCAGGCCGATGATCGCGGCCTCGATCTCGGCAACGACCGACGGTTGGATTCCTTCGGTCGGCTCGTCGAGGACGAGCACGCGCGGCTCGGTGATCAGCGCGCGCGCGATCGCGAGCTGCTGACGCTGTCCTCCGGACAGCAGTCCGGCGCGGCGGTCGAGCAACGCCTCGAGCGCCGGGAACAGAGCGAGCTGCTCGTCGATGAGTGCCTTGCCCCGCTTGCGACCGTCGGCCACCACCTGCATGTTCTCTCGGCAGGTGAGCTGGCCGAACGACTGTTGCCCCTGCGGGACGTACGCGAGACCACGAGACACGCGGGCACTGGGACGCAGGCGGGTGATCTCTTCGCCGTCGAGCAGGATCTTGCCCGACGTGGTCTTGGCGAGGCCGACCGCGGCGCGCAGCAGTGTGGTCTTACCGGCACCGTTGTGCCCCATGACCGCGGCGACGCCGTCGGTGGGGACGGTGATCGAGACGCCGTGGACGACCTCGGTGCGCCCGTACCCGGTGCGGATGTCGACGAGTTCCAGCATGGTCAGTGCTCCTCGGATGCTTCGACGGCAGCGGCGGTACCGAGGTACACCTGCTGGACCATCGGATCGGCCTGGATCTGTTCGACGCTGCCGTCGGCGATGACCTGGCCGCGCGCGAGCACCGTCACCGAGGTCGCGAAGGCCCGCATGAAGTCCATGTCGTGCTCGACCACCACTACGGTGCGCTCGGCACCGATGCGGCGCAGCAGGTTTCCGGTCTCTTCGCGCTCGTCGTGGCTCATACCGGCCACCGGTTCGTCGAGCAGCAGCACGTCGGCGTCCTGAACCAGCAGCATGCCGATCTCGAGCCACTGCTTCTGACCGTGGGCGAGGATGCCGGCGGGCCGGTCCCGCAGGTGCGAGAGCCCGATCGTCTCGAGCGCTTCCTCGATGTGCGGCAGGACGGTCTTGCGGCGGCGCAGCATTGTCAGTGCGGATCGGCCGGCGCCCGCCGCGATGTCGAGGTTCTGCAGCACTGTCAGCTCCTCGAACACCGACGCCGTCTGGAAGGTCCGGCCCACGCCCGTCCGGGCGATCTTGTGGACCTTCTGTCCGAGCAGTTCCACACCAGACTTGGTGACCGACCCGGTCGCGGGTACCAGGCCGGTGACGGCGTCGACGAGCGTGGTCTTGCCGGCGCCGTTGGGGCCGATGAGGAATCGCAGATCGCCCTGGAACAGCGTGAGGTCCACGCCGTCGACGGCGGTGAAGCCGTCGAAGGTGACCCGAAGGTTGCGGATCTCGAGGTACTGGCTCGACATGCCGGCGTTGCCGCCGAAACTCGGTTGGGTGCGGGTGGGGTTCATCGCGCCAACTCCTTTTCGCGGCTTGGTTCCTCGCGGCTTGATTCCGGTTCGGGATCGGGCGGGGTGGCGACGGCACGGGGGCGCAGCAGTTTGCCGAGACCGGCGATTCCCAACGGGAAGAAGCCGATGACGACGATGAACAGCAGACCCTGTGCGTACGTCCACGCCGACGGGAAATTCTCCGAGAGCGTCGTCTGCGCCCACGCGACGCCGATCGCGCCGAGCACGGGGCCGAGCAGCGTCGTGCGACCGCCGATCGCGACGCCGACGAGGAATGCGATCGAGGGGACGATGCCGACGTCGGCGGGGGAGATGATCCCGACGATCGGCACGAACAGTGCGCCCGCGATGCCGGCGAAGAACGCGGCGACCGCGTAGGCGACGACCTTCACGTTGGCGGGGTCGTAGCCGAGAAACCGAACCCGTTCCTCCTGGTCCCGGACGGCGACGAGCAGTTCGCCGTAGCGGGAGTTCATCAACTGCCGGGTGGCCGCGACCACCAGGAGCAGTACCCCGGCGGCGATGAAGAACAGCATCTGCTTGTTCGCCGGATCCGATAGGTCGAACCCGAAGAACGTGCGGAACCGATTGAGTCCGTTGGATCCACCGATCGACTGCTGCCCGATGAGCAGGATCGCGAATGCCGCGGCCAGCGCCTGCGACAGGATCGCGAAGTACGCGCCCTTGACCCGCCGCTTGAACACGCCGAGGCCCAGCACGAACGCGACGAGCGGGGGTACGACCAGGATCGCGACGATAGTCGTCAGCGGATCCGCGAACGGGGCCCAGTAGCCCGGTAGTTCCCGCATGCCGGCGATCTGCATGAAGTCCGGCACGGTGTCACCGCGCAGCTGCGCGTCGGCCATCTTGAGGTGCATCGCCATGAGGTAGGCACCGAGTCCGAAGAAGACGCCCTGACCCAGGGTGAGCATTCCACCACGGCCCCAGGCGAGTCCGATGCCGACGGCGACGATCGCGAAGCACAGGAACTTGGCCAGCAGATTGAGTCGGAAGTCCGACAGGACCGCCGGAGCCACCCCGAACAGCACGACCGCGGCGACGGCGAAGCCAACCCACGCTCGGTAACGACTGATGATGGTCATACGAGGCTCCTAGTCTTGGCCACGAACAGCCCCTGCGGACGTGCCTGCAGGAAGATGACGATGAGCACGAACACGATCACCTTCGCGATCGACGCGGTGGTCGAGTACTCGATGAACGAATTGAGGATGCCGAGTGAGAAGGCCGCGACCACGGCACCGGAGAGCCGACCCAGGCCACCGATGACGACCACCAGGAACGCGTCGATCAGATAGGACTGTCCGATGGTCGGGCTCGTGGACCCGATGAGTGTCAGCGCCACGCCGGCCACGCCGGCCAGGCCGGAACCGATGAAGAACGTGGTCACATCGGTTCGGCGGGAGGAGATTCCGCTGGTCTCGGCGAGGTCACGGTTCTGCACCACGGCTCGGATGCGACGTCCCGCCGAGGTCTTCGCGAGCGCGAAGGACAGCGCCGCAACGGCGACGATCGCGAGGACCAGGATGAAGACACGACTCTTTGGTACGACGGCGCCGAGGATCTCGACGCCGCCGGTCAACCAGGATGGTGTGACGACGTTGACGGCGGGGGCACCGAAGATGTCACGGGCCAACTGTTGCAGTACCAGTCCGACACCGAACGTCACCAGCAGGGTGTCGAGCGGCCGGTGGTACATCCGACGGATCAGCGTGACCTCGAGCAAGGCGCCCATCAGGCCGCCCACGAGGAAGCCGAACAGTAGCGAGATCACCAGTGACGCACCGGCACTCGACACCACCTGCTGCACTACGAAAGCGGTGTACGAGCCGGCCATGATGAACTCGCCATGGGCCATGTTGATCACGCCCATCTGCCCGAACGTCAGCGACAGACCCAGTGCCGCCAACAACAGGATCGACCCGATACTCAGGCCGGTGAACAGCTGCCCGATAATGACATCCATCGGTGCCCGCCCTTCTTCGTCGTCGTTTTGGAGCGAGCTCTAGCTATCGGAGCCCGACAGACCGGCTGCCCAGTCGTAGCTCTCGAGGTAGGGGTCCGGCTGGATCGGGCCGTCGGACTCCCACACCGTGTAGATCAGGCCGTCTTCGCGGATCTCACCGATACGTGCGGTCTTGGCGATGTGGTGGTTGTCGCCGTCGATGGTGACCAGACCCTCCGGCGCCTGGAAGCTGACTCCGCCTGCCGCAGCCTGGACATCGGCCACCGCGAACGAATTCGCCTTCTCAACAGTGTTCTTCCACAAGTACACCGACGTGTAGGCCGCCTCCATCGGGTCGGACGTCGGCTTGTTCGCGCCGTACTTGTCCTTGTAAGCAGCGACGAACTTGTTGTTCTCGGGGCTGTCGACGCTCTGGTAGTAGTTCCACGCGGTGAGCTGGCCGGCGATGTTCTGGGCACCGATTCCGCCCACCTCTTCTTCGGCGATCGACACCGAGATCACCGGCATGTCGGCGGCTGTCAGTCCGACGTTCGAGTACTCACGGAAGAACGCGACGTTGGAGTCACCGTTGAGCGTGTTGAACACCGCGTCGGCGTCGGCGGTGCGGACCTTGTTGACGATTGTCGAGAAGTCCGTGGAGCCGAGAGGGGTGTAGTCCTCTCCCTTGATCTCGATTCCGTTGGCGTCCGCGTACGCCTTGATGATGCGGTTCGCGGTCTGCGGGAAGACGTAGTCGCTGCCCACCAGGTACAGCGACTTGACGCCCTTCTCCTTCAGGTAATCCAGGGCCGGCACGATCTGCTGGTTCGTCGTCGCGCCCGTGTAGAAGATGTTGGGTGAGTCCTCGAGGCCCTCGTACTGGACCGGGTAGTACAGCAGGGCGCCGGAGTCCTCGAAGACCGGGAGCATCGCCTTACGGCTCGATGACGTCCAGCCACCGAAAACCGCCGCGACGCAGTCGCTACTGATGAGCTTCTCGGCCTTCTCCGCGAACACCGTCGGCTCGGATGCGCCATCCTCGGCCACGATCTCGATCTTCTTGCCGAGAACGCCGCCGGCGTCGTTGATCTCTTCGACCGCGAGTGCGATCGAGTCGCGGACGGTGACCTCGCTGATCGCCATCGTGCCGGAAAGCGAGTTGAGGGAGCCGACCTTGATGGTGTCGCCGGATGTGTCGACACACGAGGCTGCGGGGGTGCCGGCGGACGCTGACGTGTCCGACACCTTGCTGCCGCAGGCGGCGAGGACCAGGCCGAGTGCCGCTAGGGCGGCCGGCGCGGTGAGAGCACGCTTCGAGAAGGAGTGCATGGACGGGCCTTTCCGTCGAGTGGAGGGACGCTGAGCTGCGGAGAAGTACGTATACGACGCTGTATCCGTGATGGGAGACAGTAGGCGGAAGTTGTTGCGCTGGAATGTCTGTGGATCACGAGTTCGTGTCGGATATTTCGCACATGTGAACAGGAGCTCACAGCGTCTCGACGGAGCAGGTCGGACGATAGGGGCCGGACGACAGGGAGGGGCGTCGGCGGATCAGCGGATCATGTACGGCGACACCGAGCTGCGGTGCTCATTGATGTCGAGTTCCTTACCGAGGGGCGGGAACGCGCGTTGTGGGCAATTCATCCGCTCGCACACGCGGCACCCCGCGCCGATCGGGGTCGCGGCGCCACCACCGAGATCGAGTCCGTCGGCATAGACGACGCGCGGCGCGTGCCGCAATTCGCAACCGAGGCCGATCGCGAACGTCTTGCCCGGCTGGCCGTAGCGTTGCGCACGACGCTCAACGGTGCGGGCGACCCACAGGTAGTTGCGCCCGTCCGGCATCTGCGCGATCTGGGTCATGAGCTTGCCCGGGTAGGCGAACGTCTCGTACACATTCCACAGCGGACACGTGCCACCGCTGGACGAGAAGTGGAAACCGGTGGCGGACTGTCGTTTCGACATGTTCCCCGCACGGTCTACGCGGACGAACGACCACGGCACCCCGCGCTGCCTGGGACGTTGCAACGTCGACAGGCGGTGGCAGATGGTCTCGTAGCTGATCGCGTAGAACGCCGACAGCCGTTCGATGTCGTAGCGGAAATCCTCCGCGATCTCATGGAACTGCCCGTACGGCAGCACCGTCGCCGCCGCGAAGTAGTTGGCCAGACCCAGCATTGCGAGCGATCGGGCCTCGTCGGAGGTGAAGTTGCCCTCGTCAACCAGATGCCGCAGCAGGTCGTTGCACTCGAGGTACGCAAGTTCCGTCGCGAACTTGAAGACCTGCTGCCCACCCGAGAGCGCTGGCGAGATCTCGAGTACTCGGGTCTCGGGGTCGAAGCGGTGCAGTACGTTTTCGCCCAGGTCGATGCGGCGCACGATCTGTACATCGTGCAGGTTCTCCAGCCGTCGCACGATGCCCTCGGCGATGTCCCCGCGGTGGAAGCGCAGGCGCGAGGTGAGTTCCTCGGCGGCGGTGTCGAGATCGTGGATGTAGTTCTGCCGCTGATAGAAGTAGTCGCGTACTTCCTCGTGCGGCATCGTTATCGAGCCGCTGCCGCTGCCGTCGTTGAACCGGTCCTCGGTGGCCGCTGCCAACTGCGCGGTGGTGTTGCGATAGCGGCGGTGCATGTTGACCATGGCCCTCGCCAGACCCGGATGCGACGACACCATGTCCGCGATCTCCTGCGCGTCAGCCTCGATGCCCATGTCTTCGTCGAGTGCCACCTCGCGCAGTTCGGCGATCAGCCGGGTGTCGTCCTGCGACGAGAAGAACGTCGTGTCGACGCCGAACACCTCACTGATCCGCAGCAGCACTGGGACCGTCAGCGGGCGCACGTCGTGCTCGATCTGGTTGAGGTAGCTGGCGGAGATCTCCAGGGTCTTCGCCAGGGCGGCTTGGCTGAGTCCACGTTCGGTGCGGAGCTGTCGAAGTCGTGCGCCGACGAAGGTCCTGGACATGACGTCAGGGTACGAGCGTGCTGCTAACTGTGCAAAGGATCGGGTTAGCAGCGTGCAGGTCAGGCCGACGCCCTCGTGTGGGGCCAATGAGACTGGATACGGCTACGGGGACGAAGGTGACGTTTTTCCAACAAGCCTTGACATCTCGGTAACGGTGACAAAAGGTGGGCAACAGACGAAGCTCTTTTTTGTAAAGAATTGATTGCAAGCCAGTTTGGGGTGTGGGCGGGGGCTCGCACGTCCCGAGCGAACAGAGGCGGACTCCCGCCGGCGGGTGGGGTCCCGGCTCGCGCCCGCCCTCCTGTGAGGGCACGAGTCGTTCCATGTCCGAGTGGTCGTCATGGTGGTCGTCGCGTGAGCTTCGCGGTTCACCGGCCCATCACCCGACCAGGTTGTCAGAGGTCACGATGTTCTTCAGGTCGAAGCGCCGCGCAGCCGGCGGAGTCCAGTTGCCGACGCCCGCCTCCTCGGCCCGGCCCGAGGGGCGCGCGCTTGCGGGTGGTGGGGTAGCGGCCGTGAGCATCGAAGATGCCGACGACGCTCGGGATCCGGAGGCGATCTCCGTGACCGCGCGTTGGCTCATCCTCACGACAGATGTCAGCCGCGACTTCGCCCGGGCGCTGCTACCCGAACCGTTCGAGGTCCCGGATCGGCCGGAGCTCGCGGCATGGATCGTCGAGCCGCTGTCCGACGACTCCGTCGGCATACCCGCCGGCCGTTTGCTGGCGGGAATGTCGTGCAGCTGCCTGCTACCGGGTGAGCAGGACGAGAGTGCCTTCACTTCGGACTTCCTGACGGGGACGCCCATGGGCGACGAGGATCGGGCTCCCTTCGCCCTACCCCCGCTGCCGCAGACGACCATGAGTCTTGTCAACGATGTCGGAGGCATGGGGTTCTCGGTCTCACCGGTCGACGGCGAGGGCAGGGGGATGGTCGGTCGGGTGGAGCTGTCGGAGTGCGGGTCCACGCAGGCACAGCTGGCGCCGGACTGGCTCGTCTGTCAGTCGTGGCGGACCGACCGAGTCGTGGACGCCAGTGATGCTGATCGACGACCCGGACTCGTCCACACTCAGTGGGAGCTGACGCGGTTGTCGCCGATCGTCACCGGCCCGGCGGTCGTCGAGTGTGCGGAGTTCGGGTCGCGCAACTATGACCTGTCGGACTCGGCGGCCGAGTTGGAAGCGCGGTACGGCTTCGCTCGTTTGACGATCGTCGGTCGACAGCAGCCGTAGCGTCTGTCCGTCCCCTGCGGGACCAAAGGCGCCGGAATTGTCGATCGCCGTGTGCACCGGACAGGTGTCCGATTCGTGTGATTGCTCCCACACGCACGCGCCGCCTCGGCGGGATCCAGTCGCGGCCGGAGCCGGACGGGCGTCCGATTTCGTGCTCCACGGCCGTGTCCGGGTTTGAAGCTAACGCCGAGGTAGAGGCCTACTTGCAGGTAACTTTCGTTGCTACCGATCGGTAACCCAAGCAACCGCTTGGCCTTCGGCTACTTAGCAAGATTCGCAGATCGAGTTGAAAACCTAGCGAAGATTGGCATTAGCAACAGGTAGACGCGGGTTTTCGTCTGTGTCATTGTCGGCATGTACGTCCGATCGACCTGGCAACGATGTGAAGCAGTACACACGTACCGGGCAAAGCAGCAGACAAGAAGTGGAGCTTTCGATGTCGACCACCGGCACCCCGAGGACCGCAGCGCAGATCCAGCAGGATTGGGACACCAACCCCCGCTGGAAGGGCGTCACCCGCAACTACACGGCCGAGCAGGTCGTCAAGTTGCAGGGCACCGTGGTCGAAGAGGCCACCCTCGCTCGTCGTGGCTCCGAGATCCTCTGGGACCTCGTCAACAACGAGGACTACATCAACTCTCTCGGTGCGCTCACCGGCAACCAGGCCGTCCAGCAGGTCCGCGCAGGCCTGAAGGCCATCTACCTCTCGGGTTGGCAGGTCGCTGGTGACGCGAACCTGTCCGGCCACACCTACCCGGACCAGTCGCTGTACCCGGCGAACTCGGTTCCGCAGGTCGTCCGCCGCATCAACAACGCGCTGCTCCGCGCCGACGAGATCGCCAAGGTCGAGGGCGACACCAGCGTCGACAACTGGCTCGCCCCGATCGTGGCCGACGGTGAGGCCGGCTTCGGTGGCGCGCTCAACGTCTACGAGCTGCAGAAGGCCATGATCGCGGCCGGTGTCGCCGGTTCGCACTGGGAGGACCAGCTGGCGTCGGAGAAGAAGTGCGGCCACCTCGGTGGCAAGGTGCTCATCCCCACCCAGCAGCACATCCGCACGCTGACCTCGGCGCGTCTCGCCGCCGACGTCGCGGACGTTCCGACGGTCGTCATCGCGCGTACCGACGCCGAGGCCGCGACCCTCATCACCTCCGACGTGGACGAGCGTGACCGCGAGTTCCTCGACGGCACCCGCACAGCCGAGGGCTTCTTCGGTGTCAAGAACGGCATCGAGCCCTGCATCGCCCGCGCCAAGGCCTACGCGCCGTACTCCGACCTGATCTGGATGGAGACCGGTGTCCCGGACCTCGAGGTCGCCAAGCAGTTCGCCGAGGCCGTCCGCAGTGAGTTCCCCGACCAGCTGTTGGCGTACAACTGCTCGCCGTCCTTCAACTGGAAGGCGCACCTCGACGACTCGACCATCGCGAAGTTCCAGAAGGAGCTCGGCGCGATGGGCTTCAAGTTCCAGTTCATCACGCTGGCCGGCTTCCACTCGCTCAACTACGGCATGTTCGACCTGGCCCACGGCTACGCCCGCGAGGGCATGACGGCCTTCGTCGATCTGCAGGAGCGGGAGTTCAAGGCTGCTGCCGAGCGTGGCTTCACCGCCATCAAGCACCAGCGTGAGGTCGGCGCCGGCTACTTCGACTCCATCGCCACCACCGTCGACCCCAACACCTCGACGGCTGCCCTCAAGGGCTCCACCGAAGAGGGCCAGTTCCACTAGTCCGACAGACCCCGGGGCGCGGCGGGTGCAGTGCACCCGACCCGCCCCGGGGACCGACCTCCACTTCCGAAAAGGAGCTCACGTGACCAGCGAGAAGATTCAGCGCGTCGGCGTGATCGGCGCCGGCATGATGGGTTCGGGAATCGCCGAGGTGTGCGCTCGCGCACACGTCGATGTGCTGGTGTTCGAGCAGACCCGCGAACTCGCGGCGGCCGGACGTTCGCGCATCATGCGCTCGCTCGATCGTGGAGTGAGCAGCGGCAAGATCACGGAACGAGAGCGGGAGCAGGCAGCATGGCGGCTGCGCTTCACCTCCGACCTCGGTGACTTCGCTGATCGGCAGCTCGTAGTGGAGGCCGTCGTCGAGGACGAGAAGATCAAGAGTGAGATCTTCACCGAACTCGATCAGGTTGTGACGGATCCGGACGCGGTGCTCGCATCGAACACGTCCTCGATCCCGATCATGAAGTTGGGCATTGCGACCAAGGCGCCCGAGCGCGTCATCGGCATGCACTTCTTCAACCCGGTTCCCGTCCTCCCGCTCGTCGAGCTGGTCACCACTCTCAAGACCAGCCCGGCGGTGTCTGAGCGGGCAGAGACGTTCGCGAGCGAGCTGCTCGGCAAGCAGGTCGTGCGTTCGGCGGACCGTTCCGGTTTCATCGCCAACGCGCTCCTGGTGCCGTACCTGCTCTCCGCGATCCGCATGGTGGAATCCGGTTTCGCAACGAAGGAAGACATCGACAAGGCGATGGTGCTCGGATGTGCGCATCCGATGGGTCCGCTCGCGCTGACCGATCTGGTGGGACTTGACACCGTCAAGTCGATCGCCGACTCGATGTACGAGGAGTTCAAGGAACCGCTGTACTCGGCACCGCCTCTGCTGCTGCGGATGGTCGAGGCAGGGCTCGTCGGCAAGAAGTCGGGTGCCGGCTTCTACGAATACGCCGACAACGGCCGTGTCACCAAGAAGGCTAGCTAGACAGCACTTCAAGGCAACACCAAGCCCGCTCCTCGGCGCCCGTGCGCCTTCTCCGCACTTTCGGCAGCGGACAAGGCGTACGGGCTCGAGGCGCTTGAAGGGAAAGGTCGATCCGAATGGCCGCCGCAAATACTGACGGGTACGGATCCAGCGTCCTCGGATACCCGCGCATCGGGCCTCATCGTGAACTCAAGCGGGCCCTCGAGGCCTATTGGCACGAGAAGGGGACCAAGGCCGAACTCGTCTCCGTCGCGCAGGAATTGCAGGAGCAGACCTGGAGCGAGCTGGCAGCCACCGGGTTGACGCAGGTCCCTGGCAACACGTTCTCGTACTACGACCACGTCCTCGACAACGCCTTGCTGTTCGGAGCCGTCCCGGAGCGGTTCGCCACGCTCGAGAGCGAACTCGACCCGCTCGACTTCTACTTCACGATGGCTCGCGGCCGACCCGACTTCCCGCCGCTCGAGCTCGTGAGGTTCTTCGGCACCAACTACTACTACCGGCAGCCCGAGCTATCCGAGAACAGCACGTTCGCGCTGCGCTCGGAGTCCGTGCTCGACGAATTCGAGCGGGCCAAGTCGCGTGGTATCGAACTGCGTCCGGTGGTCCTGGGCCCGGTCTCCCTGCTCCTGCTGTCGAAGATCGCCCCGGGTTCCACCCAGGAGGGTTTCGCGACGCTCGACCTGCTCGACCAGTTGCTTCCGGAATACGAAAAGCTGTTCGCACAGTTGGCCAAGGCCGGTGCGACCTGCGTGCAGCTCGACGAACCGTGCTTCACCGAGGACCGCACCCCGGAGGAGTTGGCGGCGCTGAGCCGCGCGTACGAGAAGCTGGCGCACGCGCCGCTCCGTCCGCGCATGCTCGTCACCGGCCCCTACGGGCATCTCGGTGCGGCGCTGCCGATCCTGGCGGCAACCCCCATCGAGGCACTGGGCCTGGACCTCGTCAACGGACGCATCTCGGCGGAGGAACTCGCGAAGGTCCCAGGCATCAGGCGTAAGCGGATCTATGCCGGCATCGTCGACGGCCGCAACGTGTGGCGGGTCGACCGATTCAACACCTTGACCTACCTCAACGAGATCAAGGACGTCACCCCGGACCTGGTTGTGTCGACCTCGTGTTCGCTGCTGCACGTCCCGTACGACGTGCTCGTCGAGTACGACATGCCCGGCGACGTCGCGGACCGGCTGGCATTCGCGAAGCAGAAGGTGGGTGAGGTCGTCTCGCTCGCGAAGGCACTCACCGAGGGCCCGTCCGACCGTTGGCGCAAGAAACCGACGTCGGTGCACTTCAAGCAGAAACACGACGTCCGTGCTCGGGTCAATGCGATCAAGCCGGGGGACCGGGTTCGTGCTCCCTACGAACAGCGTCGACTCGCGCAGCAGGCGCGACTGAACCTTCCCTTGGTGCCGGCGACGACGCTCGGGTCGTTCCCACAGACCACCGAGATCCGGCAGGCGCGCTACGACCTGGGCGAGGGCAGGCTCGGCTGGGACGCGTACTACAAGCGCATCCAGGACGAGATCGCGAAGACGATTGCGCTGCAAGAGGACATCGGCCTCGACGTGCTGGTACACGGTGAGCACGAGCGCAACGACATGATCCAGTACTTCGCCGAGTTGCTCGAGGGCTACGCGTTCACGCACCAAGGCTGGGTGCAGGCGTACGGTTCCCGGTGCACGCGGCCGCCGGTTCTGTACGGCGACGTCCGACGTCCGAAACCGATGACCGTCGAATGGACCTCATACGCACAGTCGCTGACCGACAAGCCCGTCAAGGGGATGCTCACCGGTCCGGTCACGATGCTGGCGCGCTCCTTCGTGCGTCAGGACCAGCCTCTGCACGAGACCGCGGACCAGCTTGCGCTCGCGATCCGGGACGAAGTCGCAGATCTCGAGGCCGCGGGCATCGCGATCATCCAGGTCGACGAGCCCGCCATCCGGGAGCTGTTGCCGCTGAGGGAAACCGGGCACAAGGAGTACCTGGACTGGGCGGTCGACGCGTTCCGGCTCGCAACGGGCGGCGCCAAGCCCGAGACACAGATCCACACGCATTTGACGTACTCGGGCAGGCGTTCGGTGGTCGATGCGATCGAGCGACTCGACGCCGACGTCACCGCGATCGTCGCGACTCGATCCATCAGCTGGGTGCTCGACGCGATCAAGGAGAAGGCGCTCACGCACGGCGTCGGACCCGGTGTCTACGAGAGCCGTTCGGCCAGGATCCCGGACATCGACGAACTCGACGAGCTGCTCACCGAGGCCGCCGAGTCGGTCGACCTCGACCGGCTGTGGGCGAACCCGGACGGTGGGCTCAAGACCCGACACTACTGGCAGCTCGAGCCGTCGCTCCGCAACCTGGTCGCCGCGGCTCGGCGATTGCGGAGGCGTGCCGCGCAGGGGTAGGCATGCCTATCAGTCGGCGTGCCGGAGCCGGACCGTCTGCGGGTCCGGCCCCGGCGCGCTGTGTTTCCGTTCGTCGTGGCACCGCCCGCGGTGGGGACGTCGTGCCGGGTCTGGCCACGTCCGTTGCACGGGCCTCCCGGTAGCCGGTAGTCATGTATGCATGATCGACGTCTCCGCATACGCAGCGAACTCCGCAGGCGGCCCCCTCGAGAAGACCACCATCGAACGCCGCGCCGTAGGCCCGCACGATGTGCTCATCGAGATCAAATACGCCGGCATCTGCCACTCCGACATCCACACAGCCCGCAACGAGTGGGGCCACACTGTCTACCCGGTCGTTCCCGGCCACGAGATCACCGGCGTGGTCGCCGAGATCGGCTCCGAGGTCACCACGCACGTGGTGGGAGACCGAGTGGGTGTCGGATGCTTCGTCGACTCGTGCCGCGCGTGCGCCAGCTGCGAGGCCGGTGAGGAGCAGTACTGCCCGAACGGTTATGTCGGCACCTATAACAACGTGGGGCGTGACGGAAAGCACACGGCCGGTGGATATTCCACGCACATCGTCGTTGACGAGCACTTCGTGCTGTCGATCCCTGACGGGCTCGAACTCGACGCCGCCGCACCACTGCTGTGCGCGGGCATCACACTGTACTCACCGCTCGCGCACTGGGGCGCCGGCCCCGGTCAGAAGATCGCAATCGCCGGCATGGGCGGTCTCGGGCACATCGGGGTGAAGATCGCCCATGCGATGGGTGCCGAGGTGACCGTGTTGAGTCAGACACTGAGCAAGAAGGACGACGGCCTGCGCTTCGGCGCCGACCACTACTACGCCACTTCGGAGAAGGAAACTTTCAGGGCACTGCGGGGGCGGTTCGATCTGATCCTCAACACCATCTCGGCCCCGCTCGATATGGATCGTTACCTGGCGATGCTCGCCGTCAACGGGACCCTCGTCGAACTGGGGTTGCCTGAGAATCCGATCACCGTGAGCGGGTTCTCGCTGATCAGGAACCGTCGAAGCCTGGCCGGTTCGTTCGTCGGCGGCATCCCCCAGACTCAGGAGATGCTGAACTTCTGTGCCCGGCACGGGATCGGGGCAGAGATCGAACTGATCCCCGCGGACAAGATCAACGAGGCGTACGAGCGCGTCATCGGCAGCGATGTGCGTTACCGCTTCGTGATCGACGCGGCCACTTTCTGATATCCGTCCGGTATTTCTGTTCTGTCCCTGTCCTTCTCGGGTCGGCGTAGCGTTATGACCGACTCGAGAGGTGAGGAGTTATGACCGTCAATGACTTCGCCGGATGGGCTGGATACGGATTGGCGCTGCTGGGCATTGCCACTCTGGGACTGTTCCTCGTCGCCGTCGCTGGTGGATTCGCGGGCTGGGCGTTGATCGCCGGGCTGGTGTCGTTCGCGTCGTTCGCGCTCGCCGCCGGGATCTTCGGCGGTGTGACCCATTACGACCACAAGGTGCACCACAGCACACCGCACATGCTCTGACTCTCGAGCGAGTGACGCCGGTCAGGAGCGCGCCAGGCGCTGCTTCTCGACCTCGATGTCGTACTCGGCGGGCGGCCAGTCCAGCTCGAGGCGTGAGAGGGCGTCGATCAACAGTTCTGTCACTGCAATTCGGCTGTACCACTTGCGATCACACGGCACCACATACCAGGGGGCGTGGTCGGTGGACGTCTTGTCGAGCATCGCCTGGTACGCCTCTTGATACTGAGGCCACAGCGACCGCTCGGTGACATCGTCCGGGTTGTACTTCCAGTGCTTGTCCCGGCGCTCGAGGCGTTCGGCCAACCGGCGCTTTTGCTCGTCCAGCGAGACGAACATCGCGACCTTCACCAGCGTCGTCCCGTTGTAGACAAGTTCGCGCTCGAACTGGTTGATCTCCTGGTAGCGGCCGCTCCACACCTCCGGGGGGACCAGGTTGTGCACACGCACCACCAGCACGTCCTCGTAGTGGGAGCGATCGAACACGCCGAGTTGGCCGCCGCGGGGCAACGCCTTGTTGATGCGCCACAGGTAGTGGTGACGCTTCTCTTCCGGTGTCGGAACACCGAACGCGGTGTGATCGACGCCCTGCGGGTCGACCTGCCCGATCACGTGCCGCACCATGCCGCCCTTGCCTGCGGTGTCCATCCCCTGCAGGATCAGCAGCACCGAACGCTTGTCTCCCGAACGTCCGTTGGCGTAGAGCATCTCTTGCAGCGCTGAGAGGACCGCGCCACGCTCCTCGAGCATGTATTCACCGTCGGCCTTGTTTCCGGCGAAGCCGGGCGTGGCCTTCGTGTCGATCTCCGACACCTTTGTGTGCGTTGTGGTGCGCAGCGCTTCGACCGCGGGGGTGGTCCACAGCGGGTGCCGCTTGGTGCGATCGTGCGTCGTCATGCACCGACTTTGCCACAGGGGTGGTGTCGCCCGATCGCTCTCGAGTGAGATTCACGCCCACTATCGCGCCGCTGGGCAGCTGGTCACGTTAGAGCACTCCCTCTGTGTCCTCCGTCCCTGGGAAAGGGTCCTCCAGCGCTGGGAAAGGGGGGCGGGTGACGCCGTCGACCATGTGGTTTCCCCACAGGTCCGTTCCGCTGACACGTGCCACGCCCGATGCTGTCGGTGTCGTGATGACCAGTTCTGTGCCGGAGGCCACCGCGTTGGGGCTGCCCAGCGCGTGCGTCAGTTCTCGAACCCGGCCGCGCCAGACGAACCGGCCGCTGATCGGTTCGAAGTTTCCGGACAGTTCGACGCCGACGATCACCGGGTGCTGGTCCGCGACGGTGACATGGGCGGGACCTCGATAACCAGCCACTCCGCCACACTACTTGTTACCGGCGGTTACACAAGATGGATCACTCGAGATGTGTCAATTGTCGGCGGCCTTCCCGAACAACGGATGCGGCTCCGACTTGAACCGTGCCGGCGAACCGTTGGATGCTGCGATGCCGGAGAGCCCGCCCCACGTCATCATCACGAGGTAGTCGATGAGGTCGTCGGTCGACATCGACTGATTGGAGATCCACCAGTGGGTCGCGAGCTGCACGGCGCCCACGACGCTGTATGCCCACGGCACCGAGCCACCCGAGTCCATCTCCATGCCGCGCAACCGTTCGCCGAGGACGGTGGCGAGCAGTTCGGCGATCATCCGCTCGGAGTCGGCGACGACGTGACGGTTGGGCCCAGAGCTGTTCGTCATCACGTACAGGTACACCTCGGGATCCTCGGCGACGGTATGGACGTAGGCCGAGATCGCGACGCGGGTGAGGTCGTACTCGTCGAGATCCTCGCCGATCGCCTCGTACATGCGCGGCGCCAGGATCGTCTCGACGTAGCGCATCATGGTCGCGCTGGTCAGGTCGTTCTTGTCGGCAAAGTACCGGTACAGGACAGTCTTCGAGACGCCGATCTCCGAGGCGATGTCATCCATCCCGATGTCGCGGCCACGTGCGCGGATGGCGGCGATCGTGCCATCGACGAGTTCCTCGCGGCGCGCGATCTTGTGCTCACGCCAGCGGCGCTTGCGGCCGTCGGTCTTCTCGAGCTTGGCGATCGTCTCTTCGGGTGTCTGCTGCAGATCTGCTGTTTGCTTCGGCACTGGGTTTCGCCACATTCGTTCGGGATTGATCCAGAAGATCAGCTTAGTGGGCCGCTCCTGCGGGAGTGAGGTCTATCTGTTCACCGTGGTCACAGAGTTCGGCACAATGTCGGATGTGCACCGAGTGCAGTCTGGACAGTCACCCTCGAAGCCCGCACGGTCGCCCCAACCTCAGACGAGGAGGGCCGACCGACCCGGGTCGTTCGCCGGCGCCTTCGACGACGTCCAAAAGGGTCGCGAACTGAGGAAGATGAAGGCGGTGGCGACCGGCTTCCTGGTGTTCGCGACCGTTGTCTACCTCTTCTGCCGGTGGCAGGAGACCCGCGGCGCGGGAGAGTGGGTCGGGTACGTGCGGGCCGCGTCGGAGGCCGGGATGGTCGGTGCGCTGGCCGATTGGTTCGCGGTGACCGCGCTGTTCCGGCATCCGCTGGGCTTGAAGATTCCGCACACCGCGATCATCAAACGGAAGAAGGATCAGCTCGGTGAGAGCCTGAGCAACTTCGTCGGCGACAATTTTCTCGCGCCCGAGGTGGTGTCGGTCAAGGTTGAGAACGCGCAGATCCCGCTGCGGTTGGGGACGTGGCTGGCCGAACCCGCGAACGCGCAGCGGGTGGCCGCGGAGACGTCGACGCTGTTGCGGGGCGTGGTCGAGGTGGTGCAGGACGACGACATCACCGCAATCATCGACAACACCATCGTCCGGAGGATCGCCGAGCCGGCCTGGGGGCCGCCGATCGGCAAGGTCCTCGCTGAACTGCTGCGCGAGAACCGGCAGTTGCCACTGCTGGACCTACTCGCCGAGCGTGCTCACCAGTGGGCACTGAACAGTCAGGACACGATCGACCGAATAATCAGCCGGGACTCGCCTTCGTGGTCACCCAAGTTCGTCGACGCGATGCTGGGCGAGAAGATCTACCGAGAACTGGTCGAGTTCACGTGGAAGGTTCGCTCGAACCCCGAGCACGAGGTAAGGCTCGCCGCCAACCGGTTCCTTGTCGAATTCGCGGACGACCTCCAGAACGACCCTTCGACCATCGCGAAGGCGGAGGCGATCAAGGCCGAGATCATGGGTCGCGAGGAAATCACCGGGCTCGCCGCTGCGACATGGCGGGTGGCCAAGCGCCTCATCGTTGAATCCGTCGACGATCCGCACAGTACATTGCGCCGCAAGATCGCCGAGAACGTCTCCAACCTCGGAGCACGGCTGCGCGACGACGCAGGACTGCGCGGGAAGGTCGACGGCTGGCTGCTGTCGGGCACCCGGTACATCGCCGAGAACTACACCGACGAGATCACCGCGGTCATCACGGAGACCGTCCAGAAGTGGGACGCCGAGGAGGCGAGCCGCAAGATCGAACTCCAGGTCGGCCGGGACCTGCAGTTCATTCGAATCAACGGCACCGTCGTCGGGGCACTTGCGGGCCTGTCGATCTACACGATCTCCCACATGCTCTTCGCCTGACACGACGGCGGTGTGGCGCCCAACACGTGCTAACAAACCGCTTGCAATAGTTAGCACCCTGCTCTAGCGTGGGTTACGCATACAGAACAAGGAGTCATGGTGGTCGACGAACCCGGTGACATGAGCGGTTCCGACATGAGCGGTGCGGCACGCGTTGTCAGCAGCGCCGCTCAGGACATCGGCAGTTTCATCCGTTCGCAGCGGGAAGCCGCGCAGGTGTCTCTGCGTCAGCTCGCCCAACTCGCCGGCGTCAGCAATCCTTACCTGAGCCAGATCGAACGCGGCCTGCGCAAGCCGTCTGCCGACGTCCTCGCGCAGATCGCCAAGGGGCTCCGGGTCTCGTCCGAGGTTCTGTACATGCAGGCCGGGATTCTCGAGAAGCGCCCGCCCAGCCCGGTCCGGGACGCACTGCTCGCCGATGGCGCCATCACCGAACGCCAGAAGCAGGTGCTGCTCGAGATCTACGAGTCGTTCTGTCGGGAGAACGATTCCAAACAGTCCGAAATCGCCGGTCAGGCCCCGGAAGGTGTGGCTGCCTCGGACGAAGAAGAGCACCAGATCGCAGATCCACTCGACAGGAGATCCGAGAATGACTGATCCAAGGTTGATCGATAACGTCAAGACGCCGTTCTATGCCGCGGTCGGCACCGGCGATCTGGTCGTCCAGGCCGTCGCCGACGTCGTGTCGCAGGTCCGGGAACGCGCCGAGAACCCCAACATGGACGTGTCCGATCGCATCGAAGAGGCCCGAGAGCGCTGGGCCAACCTGCCCACCGAGGTGTCCGAGGGTGTCGAACAGCTTCGCGAGCGTCTCGCGACGCTGCCGTCCGAGCTGCCCGAAGAACTCGCCGACCTGCGGGAGCGCTTCAGCGCTGAGGAACTGCGCAAGGTTGCCGAGGCATACCTCAAGGTCGCGTCCGACCTGTACGTAGCACTCGCAGAGCGTGGTGAGGAGGCCGTAGAGCGTATCCGCAAGCAGCCGGGTGTCGAGGAGCAGATCGAGCGCGCCGAGGCCGCGTTCGACGATGCAGTCGAGCTGACCGAGGAGGCGCTTGGCACCGTCGCGCGCCAGACGCGTGCCGTCGGTGAGCAGGCCGCGAAGTTCGCCGGTCGCGCCGCCGGTCGCATCGGCGAAGTCGCCGACGAGACCGCACTCGTGATCTCGGAGGCGACCGACACCGTCGCGAACCGCCTGGCGGAGACCAGCAACTCCGTCGCCAGCCGGGTCGAGGCTGCCGGTGAGCGCGCCGAATCGACGTCGGCGGCTGCGGCCGAAGGTGTCGAGGCTGCCGCCCCCAAGGCTGCTCCTGCTCCGAAGCCGGCCACCAAGAAGGCGGCACCTGCAGCGACGAAGGCCGCGTCGGCCAAGACGGCCACGGCCGCGTCCGCCAAGACTGCCACGCCTTCGGCTGCCAAGAAGGCCCCGGCTGCCAAGAAGGCCCCGGCTGCCAAGAAGGCCCCCGCTGCCAAGAAGGCCCCGGCGAAGAAGGCCACCCGCTGATCGGAAACTGATCGCACGTACTTCCGATCGGCCGCAGGCCCCCGCGCAGTCCGTTTGCGCGGGGGCCTGCGCGTGTCCCGGTCGGTTCGTAGGATGGAAAGGTGTTCAATCCTCAAGGCATCACCGGTCTGATCCTGTTCGCGCTGCAGATGGTTGCGCTCGCTGCGGCGGTGTTCGCGGTCTTCCACGCAGCTCGTCAGCGCAAGGACGCGTTCACGGCGGTGGACAAGCTGACCAAGCCGATCTGGCTCGGCGTCCTCGTCGCGTCGCTGGTCGTGATCTTCCTTTTCGGGGCGGTCCACCTACTTGGGCTGATTGCCGTCATCGCTGTGTGCGTCTATCTCGTCGACGTCCGTCCCCGGGTCGACGACGTTCAGCGCGGACCGCGCTGGTAGCTGTCCGCTACACGGTCAGTGAATGTGGTGACGAACGGTCACAGATAATCCTTGACACCGCTCATCGGGGCGGTGCTATCGTCGAAACACGCCTGGAAACAGGCCTGACCTGCCCTTTTATCGGCAGGTGACCTGCAAGAACGCGCTTTGTATGTGAGCAGTACGTGAGCAACCAGCGGGGCAGGAGTTGACAATGTTTAGCACCGATCCGAGGGGACGTCGCGGAGCGTCCAGCGAGTCTGCAGTGTCCCGAGAGTCTGCAGGGTCCCGCCATATGCGAGTCGGGGACCGGCAGGACACCGCGACCCGCCTGCTCGCATCGGCTGCCCGCAAGTCGTACGACCCGCTCGTCGAGATCGACTGGGAGGCCCCGATTCCCGAGGGTTTGTACGGCATGACCCCCGAGTGGTGCAGCCTGTACGGCACCGAACTGTGGGATCGGATGACCGAGGATCAGCGCATCACGCTGACCCAGCACGAGGCCGCGAGCATCGCCGGTGCCGGCATCTGGTTCGAGATGATCCTCATGCAGATGCTGCTGCGTGACATCTACTCTCACGACCCGTCCACACCGCACGTGCAGTTCGCACTCACCGAGATCGCCGACGAATGCCGGCACTCGACGATGTTCGCGCGCTCGGCGCAGCGGTTGGGAATTCCGTCCTACCGGCCGAAGACCTGGATCCTGCAGTACGCACGCCTCTTCAAGGCCACCGCGTCGGGTTCCCTCGCATACGGCGGCACGCTGTTCGTCGAGGAGATCCTCGACATGATGCAGCGCGACTTCATGAAGGACGAGCGCGTCCAACCGATCATCCGTACCGTCAGCAAGATTCACGTCGTCGAGGAAGCCCGGCATATCAAGTTCGCGCGCGAAGAGACGGTGCGGCGAGTGCGGGACCTGTCCCGCGGGAAGCGTGCCTACCAGCGTCTCGTTCTCGGTGTAAGCGCGTACCTCGTAGTCACGTGCCTGGTGAACGAGCAGGTCTACGCCGCCGCGGGACTTGACGTCGAGGAGGCCAAGCGGGCCGTGCGGAACAACGAGCACTACCATCGGATGATCCGTGAAGGCTCGCGCAAGACGATCGAATTCCTCGACGAGTGCGGCCTGATCGGTGGGCCGTCGAAGGTGTTGCTGCGCCGGGCGCACATCATCTAGTGCTGCGACGGCCGAGAGGGCGTACTGGTCGCGGATTCGTGGTTACTGGAGGCAACTCAGGTCCTCCACGCGTTTTGGCTGGGAACAGGGGAGGCTCGGTGAGCGAACGGAAGTCCCGCAAGGGACTGTGGGCGTTGACAGGCATAGCAGGTGGGGTAGGTCTGGTCGCCGGTGCGGCTGTTGTCGCCATGGCGGCAGACCGGCCACGGAAGGCGGTATCCGGAGTCCCGGGGTCCGGAGTCCCAGGGTCCGGAGTGCCCGGGGCACAGTCGAACCAGGACGACGTGTTCGCGACTCCTCGGCTCGAACCAGAGATAATTCCCGTCGTCTCCGCCGACGGCACCGAACTGCATGTTCGTGTCTACGGTTCCCCCGATGCGGATCCGATTGTCTTCAGCCACGGGTGGGCCTGCTCGGCCGACTACTGGAACCCACAGGTCAATGCGTTCGCCGAGAAGTACCGGGTGATCACCTACGACCTGCGCGGACACGGGCGCAGTGCGATGGGCGACACCCCGCTGGCCCCCGACATCCTCGGCGACGATCTGGCCGCCGTCCTCGCCGGGACCGTACGGGACGGACGGAAGGCGGCCATCGTCGGGCACAGCATGGGCGGCATGAGCATTGTCGCGTGGGCCGGCAAGTACCCGGAGCAAGTGCAGCAGTACGCCAGTTCGGTGCTGTTGGCGAGCACAGGCACCGACAGCCTCGTGGCGGAAACCAGGGTGATACCGCTGCCGCAGCGGTTTCCGCGGATCCCGGTGCCGGTCGGGCGCGTCATCCTGGGGTCGGCGATGCCGATGCCGGCGTCCCCGGTGACCGCCCGCGCGATCAAGTACGTAGCGATGGCGCCCGGTTCGACGCCCGCCGAGGTCGCATTCTGCGCGCGCATCCTCACCGAGTGCCACCCGCGCGCCCGTGGCGGCTGGGGTGCGGCGCTGAGCAGCCTCGACATCACGGATGGGCTGAAGAACCTGCAGGTGCCGACGACGGTGCTGGTGGGTGCCGCCGACCGGCTCACCCCACCCGCGCACTCGCGACGGCTCGCTCAGATGCTCGACGACGCCGAGAACCTCGAACGGCTCGTCGTCCTCCGCGGCATCGGGCACATGACCTCAGTCGAGGCCGTGACCGACTTCAACGCCGAGGTCGAGCGACTTCGCAGCCTGAAATGACGGCCTGAACCGACAGCGCAGCCCGCCAGGACGCACGTTGCCGGGGCTTGGTCAGCTGAAGACGCGTGCTCAGCTGAAGACGACGGTCTTGGAGCCGTGGACCTGGACGCGATCCTCCAGATGCCATCGCAGACCACGGGCCAGCACCAGCTTCTCAATGTCGCGCCCCTGTCGGACCATGTCCGCGACTTGGTCGTTGTGGTCGACGCGGATGACGTCCTGCTCGATGATCGGACCGGCATCGAGCTCGGCGGTCACGTAGTGGCATGTTGCGCCGATCAGCTTGACCCCGCGGGCGAACGCCTGGTGGTAGGGGCGAGCGCCGACGAATGACGGCAGGAAGCTGTGGTGGATGTTGATCGCGCGGCCGGCCCAGTGATCGCACAACTCGGAGGGCAGCACCTGCATGAAGCGGGCCAGTACCACCGCGTCCGGGTCGTGCGCGTCGACGAGCTTGCGGACCTGCTCGAATGCGGGACCTCGCTCGGCCGGGTCCTTCGGGAACGACACGTAGTGAAAGTCGACGCCGTGCCGCTTCGCGACCCGCTCGAGGTCCTGGTGGTTGCCGATGACCGCGGCAACATCGCACGGCAGTTCGCCCGCCGAGACGCGGCCGAGGATGTCGTGCAGGCAGTGGCCCTCCTTGCTGACGAGCAGCACGATGCGCTTGCGTTCCCCGGTGTCGGTCAGCGTCCACTCGGCCTCGGGCCCCAACTCCTCGGCGACGGCCGCGAACCTCTCGCGCATCTCCTCGAGGCTCAAGCTGATCGACGATGCGCGCACTGCCTGCCGGGTGAAGAACCATCCGGTGTCCGCGTCCGCGTGATACGCGGCCTCGACGATCCAACCGCCGATCTCGGCGAGGAACCCCGAGATTCGGGCCACGATGCCGGTCCGGTCGGGGCAACCCAGAGACAGGACGTAACGACGGTCGTCAGTCGAGGTAGCTGAACTCATTGCCTCAGTTTGTCAGGTCCCCCGAACCCCACGACTTTCGCCGTACCGACGAGCGTGGACGCGTCGATGGTGTGCAGTCCACGGTCGATGATCAGCGTCATGAAGTCGGTGCGCACCTGCTCGACGACGTCCGGAGCCAGACCCGCGAGGGTCGCGCGCAAGCCGCTGCCCAGCACGAAGCTCCAACAGAATTCCTCCGTCGCCGGGATCAGGTTCGACAGCTCGCGCACCTCGACCGCCTCGGTGCCCGCGGCCGTGAGCCACCCGCGCAGCTTGTCCGGGGTGTCGAGTCGCTGGGCGGGCTCCATTTGGGCGGTGAGGTCGGGCAGCGGTTGGGGCAGGTGCGGGCCGAGGGCGTCGAGAAAGGTGGTGGCGTACTCGCGCAATGCCGTCTCGCGCCAGGCGGTGACCCCGACGGTCCCGCCGGGACGCACCAACCGGAGCAGGCGCGCGAACGACTCGTCCATCTCCGGTAGGAAGAACACCGAATACGAACTGAGCACCGCGTCGTAGCCGGCGTCGGGAACCGAGCTCGGCGCCTCCCACGTCGTCGCGTCGGCGGTGACGAACTCGATGTTGAGCAGCGCTCGCTCCGACGCCTTGACTCGCCCGCGTTCGAGCATCTCGTCGGAGAGGTCGATCGCATGCACCTGACCGGTCGGGCCGACCGCGACCGCGGCGGGCAGCGCCGACGCACCGGTACCGCTGCCGACGTCGAGCACGGTGTCCCCGGAACGCAGCCCTGCCTGGAACACGAGGCACTGTCCCGCCGGCCCCCACACGTCGGGCGTCACGCGGTCGAAGTCAGCGGCGGCCGCGTCGAACGTCGCGGCGATCTCTTCGGCGCGCACGGTGTCGTCTTCGCGTGCACGCACGGTGTCGTCGGAGCTCATGCAGCCCGATGCTAGCGAGCTGTGCCAAGCTACGAGGCATGTCCGAGACCAAGCTGGATCGCTCCGAGGTCGCTGCAATGATCGACCACACCCTCCTCGATCCGGCTGCGTCCGACGCCGACGTGCGCGTGCTCGTCGACGAGGCCCGCGAACTGGGCGTGTACGCGGTGTGTGTATCGCCGTCGATGCTGCCTCTGCGCACCACCGGCGACCCATCAGGACCGGTACTCGCGACAGTTGCCGGATTCCCTTCCGGCAAACATCATTCGCTCATCAAGGGCGCGGAAGCTCGACTCGCGGTCGACCAGGGCGCTGCCGAGGTCGACATGGTGATCGACGTCGGTGCCGCCGTCGCCGGTGAGTACAACGCGGTGCACGCTGACATCCTCACCGTCCGCGAGGCGATCGGGCACACGCCGGTGCTCAAGGTGATCATCGAATCGGCGGTGCTGTCCGATGACGCGATAGTCGAGACGTGCCGCGCCGCCGAGCGGGCAGGCGCCGACTTCGTGAAGACGTCGACCGGCTTCCACCCGGCGGGCGGCGCCAGCGTCGAGGCGGTGCGGCTCATGGCGCAGACCGTCGGCGGCCGGCTGGGCGTCAAGGCGAGCGGCGGCATCCGCACTGCGGACGACGCGCTCGCGATGATCGACGCCGGCGCCACCCGGCTGGGATTGTCCCGAACCAGCGCGGTGCTCGATGGGTTTCGCAGTACCTGACAGGCTCCCCGCTACTCGGCGCGCTCAGAAAATGCCGCACTCGGGCTGCGGTGCGTTCGGGTCCTGCGGTGGCATCACATACTGACCGCCCTCGAGGTGCAGGCCGACCGCGTTGTCGGTGATGGCCAGCGTCGTCGGCACCATCCCGAGTGGGTACTGCTGCAGGCTGTCGGTGAGTGTCTGGACGATCCCGTCGACGAGCGCGGTCGGTAACCCGAAGCCGAGGATCGCGGCACCGACTGTCTCGACCTGCACCTGTCCGTCCTGCACCGTCGGGCGCACTGTCAGATCGGCGATGCCCGCGGGACCGACGGTGAACATCAGAGTGCCGGTTTCGGGGTTGGTGGTCACCGAGTCGACGAGGCCGCCCAGCGGTTGCGACTGCACGGTCGCAAGGATGCCGTCGGTGCTCCAGTTGACGTCGGCCCACGAGCTGCCGATGGTGCCGCTGCTGTCCGGGGAGTCGGTGACCTGAATGTCGTTGGCGCGGGCATGAACCTCCATGCCCTGCGCCGGACCGAACGACGGACCGGTGCTGTTGATCGTCACGTAGGGAATGTTCCCGCCCATCTGCAGCAGTACCGGCTTCCAGCTGAGGCCGACGCTCACGTCGGAGCCGAGGTCGTTCCGGAACTGCGACTCCATGCAGCTGGTCGCGCGGTTACGGAAGAACAGTTCGACGCCGACCAGCGCAACTACGAGCGCCGCGACCACGATCAGCGAGATCACGACTGCCTTGCGACGCTTTGGCCGGGGGGCACTGGGCATCTGGGGCGCATTCACTGGTGCCGACATGTCAGCGATTCTGCCGGAAGACTCTGAGCCGATTCTGTGAATGTGGACTCGGTACGGACACCTCGGTCCGAAAAACTGTGATCTAGGACACGATGTCGCAGTAGGGTGTCTTCATGGCGGGCTGGAGAGATCCGCGGCGCGAACCCACTCCCGAGGTGGGGGAGGATCTGCGTCGTCTTGCGCTCAGGCAAGCGGGCTATTTCACGACCAGGCAGGCGCTCCGTCTTGGCTGCAATGCCGAGGATATCGACGGCCGCCTGGCCGAGGGGTCCTGGTTGCGGATCGAACGGGATCTGTTCCGTCTCGCCTCATTCCCGCGCAGCGATCTCGAAGAGTACGCCAAGTGGTGTGCGTGGTTCGAGGGCGCTGCGGTGGTCTCCCACCAGAGCGCGGCCGAATTGCACGGCCTCGGTCACCTGCATCCCAGTTTCGTTCACCTGACGACGGCACGGTCCGCTCCTGCGCCCACGCGCCGACTCGCGCTCCACCGCAGGGAACTGCGACCGGAGGACTGCGAACAAACCGGAACGTTTCCCATCACCACGCCGCTGTGTACCGCGCTGGACCTCGCGGCCGGTGGGATCGCCCAGGATCTGTTCGACGAGGTCGTCAGCGACGGGGTCGCGATCGGGCGGATCGACCCCGAGGAACTGCGTGCCGAATGTGATGGCCGACCGCAGCAGGTCGCGGAGCGCATCGCGCACGCGCTGGGGGTGTGCGACTAGTCGCCGCTACCGCAGCCGATTCATACCTGCAGTTCCGCAGGTGACGCCTTCGTGTCTGCCCTCGCCCACGCGTGCTACTGCTCCGCGAGCCAGGCGGCGGTGACTTCGGCCTCGGACTGGAACAGGTCGACCAGACTGGTCAGCATCAGTTGCTCGAGTTTGCCGCCGACGAACGGGATGAACACTTTCGCCTCCGACGACGTGCGGAGCGTGCAGCCGGTGTCGGTGCTGAACAGTTCCATGGTCCCGGTCAGGCTGCCCGGCCCGGCCGGGACCGATGCCTCGTAGGTGCCGGTCACCGGTTCCCCGAACTTGGTGTAAGTCTCCCGACGGGTGATGATCAGGTCCTTCTTCATCACGGTTTGCGCGATCTCGGGTAGGTCCTTGCGCGGCAGCACATGGTGCAGCACCAGATCGATCCCGTCGTCGGTCACCTCGAGGGATCCGATGTGGTTGTCCGAGTACTTGCGCATCTCTTCCACCCGCGCTTCCCAGTAGTCCCGGTTGCTCAGCGCGGCATACACCTTCTCGGCAGGATGCTCGAACCTGGCGGAGTAGTCCATGCGACGGGCCATGACGGGCAGGCTACCGTTCGATGGCGGTGCCGTCGGCGAACGCAATGACTAGATCGACGCCGTCCAGCGAGCGGTGAAGTTGTTCTCGGCCTCGATGAGTTCGATGACCTGTTCAGCAATGACGGACTCGATCTTGCCGCCGAAGATGGGTAGCTTGACCTCCACTTCACCCTCCATGACCAGCAGCGATCCGTCAGCGTCTGCGGTGAGGGACATGGTGCCGCGTAGTCGCCCGGGGGTGCCGTCGACCAAAGCCGAAAAGGTGCCTTCGGCATGGTCACCCTGTAGCGCGTGCCACGATTCGGTGCGGGTGATGATCAGGTCACCCGGGCGGATCTTGGTGACCATCGACGGCAGGTGCTCGGCGGGGATGGACTGGGTCATCGCGACGTCGATCGTGCCGTCGCCCACAGTCACCTCGTCGAGCTTCGCGCCGGGCCCGCCGACCTCCTGCAACCAGGCCCGCCAATACCGCTCGTCGGTGAGGGCAGTGTGCACGGTGGAGACCGGATGAGGGTAGTGCGCGGAGTGGTCGATACGTCGGGCCATGAATCGCACGCTACCGTTTTCACGTGTTGGATCCACTCATCCGCGGGCGCCTCGAGCAGACCGGCGCGCAATTGTCCGAGCGTGTGCCGCTGTCCGGGCTGACGACCCTGCGGCTCGGCGGTCCCGCTGCAGTGCTGGCCGAATGCCCGTCCACCGACGTTCTCGTCGCTGTCGTGCGTCTGCTCGACGAGGCGCGCGTGCCGACGCTGATCCTCGGTGGCGGATCCAACCTGGTGATCTCGGACGACGGGTTCGACGGCGTGGTGGTCGGCGTCGCCGACGCGGGTGTCGAACTCGGCGCGGGCACGGTGCTCGCGCAGGCCGGGGCGGTGTGGGACGACGTCGTCGCCAAGACCGTCGCGGCCGGGCTCGGCGGGCTCGAATGCCTGTCCGGCATCCCCGGCTCGACCGGCGCGACGCCCGTGCAGAACGTCGGTGCGTACGGTGTCGAGGTGGGGTCTTTGCTGCGCCGGGTGCAGCTGTTGGACCGCGCCACGGGTGAGGTGCGTTGGCTCGACCCGTCCGAGCTGGGCCTCGGCTACCGCACCAGTGTCCTCAAACACCGCAGCGACGCGGTGGTGCTGGCCGTCGAGATGGCGGTCCGCCCCGACGGGGCGAGCGCGCCACTCGCGTACCGCGAGCTCGCCGTCGCGTTGGGTGCGCGGGAAGGTGAGCGGCGCCCGACAGCGGAGGTTCGCGACGCCGTCCTCTCGCTACGCCGCAGCAAGGGCATGGTGCTCGACGGCGACGACTACGACACCTGGAGTGCCGGGTCGTTCTTCACCAACCCGGTGATACCCGATGCGGGCCTGGCCCCGGTGCTCGACGCCATCAGGGCGAAGGTCGGTGCGGACACGAGGATCCCGCAGTTCCCGGGTAACCCCGGCACCAAGCTGTCGGCTGGTTGGCTCATCGAGCGTGCCGGGTTCGGCAGGGGCTATCCCGGCATCGAGTCGCCGGTCCGGCTGTCCACCAAGCACACGCTCGCGTTGACCAACCGCGGGCGCGCGAGCACGCGCGACCTCGTCTCGTTGGCCCGCAACGTCCGCGACGGCGTCGAGGCAGCGTTCGGGGTGCGTCTCGAACCGGAGCCGGTCACGGTTGGTTGCTCGATCTGAGCGGCGCTCTTCGCTGAGGTTGGATCTGCAGCGGCTGGACCTGCAACGAGCTGGACCGCGCGTCCTGCGTAGCGAAAGCCGCTGATGCACTGAGCGTACGGTTGAATTCGTGCGTCATCAGGGTTCTCGGAAGCGTCGGGTGCGTCTGTTGGCAGTGCTGGCCGCGCTTGTGGGGCTGTCCCTCATGGCGGGCTGCGCGACCGGGGGGTTCGCAAGCGTCGACCCTGCGGCCGTGGAGCCCGTCGCGCAGGTTGTCGAGACACCGAGCGCCGATACCCAGAACGTGAATCCCGTCGATCCGATCTCGGTCCGGGTGAATCAGGGGGTGCTCGAGAGCGTCGCCCTAACCAATGCGGCGGGCAAGGTCGTGCAAGGCGCGCTCGCGCCCGACCGCACGGCCTACACGATCACCGAACCGCTCGGCTACGGAGCGACGTACACCTGGTCGGGAACAGCGGTCGGCGGCGACGGCAAGACCGTCCCGGTGTCCGGGAGCTTCACCACGCTCGATCCGGATACCACGACGGCGGTTCGCACCAACATCGGCGACGGGCAGGTCGTGGGTATCGCTGCCCCGATCATGCTGCAGTTCGACGGCCCGATCGCAGACAAGGCTGCCGTGGAGAAGGCGCTGCACATCACCACCGACCCGCCGACGACAGGGTCGTGGGCGTGGCTGGCCGACGATCACGGAGCTCGCGTGCACTGGCGTCCGCAGAACTACTGGGTTCCCGGCACCACCGTCGATCTGGACGCCAAGCTCTATGGTCTCGACTTCGGTGACGGCGCCTACGGGGCGAGCGACCTGTCGCTGGACTTCACGATCGGACGCAGCCAGATCGTGAAGGCCGACGCCCCCAGCCATCGCATGCAGGTGATCCGCGACGGTGCGACGGTCATGGACATCCCGGTCAGCTACGGGGAAGGCAGCGAGGCCCGCAACGTCACCCGCAGCGGCATCCACGTCGTGTCCGAGAAGCACGAAGACTTCGTGATGTCGAATCCGCCCTACTACGAGAACGTGCGTGAGCGGTGGGCGGTTCGTATCTCGAACAACGGCGAGTTCATCCACGCCAACCCCTTGACCATCGGGGTCCAGGGGGCGTCGAACGTGACGAACGGGTGCATCAACCTCTCGCTCTCGGACGCCGAGGAGTACTTCGGCATGGCCATGTACGGCGATCCTGTGGAGGTCACCGGAACCCGTATCGGTCTGTCCGCCGCGGACGGAGACATCTATGACTGGGCCGTCGATTGGCCGACGTGGCTGTCGATGTCGGCGCTCGCGTGACGGAGCCACTCAGGCCGGTGGAACCGTCCGCCGGTCCGATGCGTCTACCCCTTCATGGAGTATTCGAAGGCCTGGCAGTTCACCGGGCTCGAGTTCGAGGTCTTGTGGCGACAGCTCGGTCGTGACCGCCTGCCGTACCCGCTGCGCTACCGGCCGACTGCCGACACCCAGGAAGATCTGGACCGTCTCCGGCAAGCCGCGGCGGCATCGTGGCTTCCGCGCGTCACGGAGACCCTGCATCGGCACCTGACGGTGCTCGCCGAACCCGACATCCGGATCGAGGTGTCCGGTTTCGTCGGCCGGGAGGACACGGTCGCGGTCCGCATGCATGGAGCAATCCGCGGCGGCCTGGCAACACTCGCGATCCAGATGCCCGGACCCGACGTCGACAGCGGCGGCGACGTGATGGTGCACGGTCCCGCGCCGGCTCAGCTCCCGGAGGCGATCGCCTCGGCCCTCCCGGCAATGCCCGCGGGATCCCGTGCTCCGGTCCGGTTCCGGCGGACCGATCTGCAGCCCGGCGGCGGACCGCTGCTCGTTTCGGCAGGAGCGACCGGCCTACGGGACGAGGCGCTCGGACTGTTGCGGCGTCCACGCACTGGAATTGGTGAGATCACCGCGTTCGCCGGTGTCGCTTACGACAGCCGCCCCGGTACCGGCGGTGTCGGACTGCACTGGATCGACTTCGGCGGCGACGGACGATACGCGCTCAGGGATGCTGCCGACATCGTCGTCTCGCCGGCATCGGTGCCCCAGATCGCGGCGGAGATCGAAAAACTCCTAGGCACGATCAGAGCGCGCGAGATGGCTCACTGAGACCCGCCCGATGTAGGAACCGATCCGGAACATCCCGCGTCCAACCCAGCAAAGGGGAGAAATGGGAGGGATCGATGGTCGACAACGGACTTCGAGACGAAGCGCTCCAAAGGTCGCGTATCACGGCGGAAGCCGAGTCGCCGGACGGTCTGGTCCGGGTCACCGTCGATGCCGCCGGGGTGGTGCTGTCGGTGTGGATCGACCCGACGGCGTTCACACGGACAACGCCGGACCGGCTCGCGGCCTCGGTGGGTGCCGCGGCCCGCGCCGCGAGCACCGATGTTCGTGCGCGGGTCGCGGACCCGATGGCCCCGGTTGCGGCACGGGGGACCGACAGAGTGGACCTGCCCGACCCGGACCCGGGTGGACCGAGCGTTCGGAATCTCGTACCGACCGTCGCGACGGAGTTCGATCCAGCCGCCCCGCGACCGGCCGCGCGCCCGACTCCGATACTCAGGACGCGCACGACTGGCCGGCACCGATCATGAGGAGGCGAGGTCAGTCCGTGGTGCGGTGGAAACGCTCCGAGGTGGCCTGGTCACGCGGCTTGACAATGATCTGGTCGAGGTTCACGTGCGACGGCCGGGACGCGACGAACCCGATGATCTCTGCGACGTCCTGCGCGACCAGAGGCGTCATACCCTCGTAGACCCGCGTGGCCCGCTCCTGGTCGCCCTTGAACCGAACCAGCGAGAACTCGGTCTCTACCGCGCCCGGCGCGATCTCGGTCAGTCGGACCGGCTTGCCGAGCAGTTCACCCCGCAGCGTGCGGTGCAGCAACGCCTCCGCGTGCTTGGCCGAGGTGTATCCCGCGCCGTTGTCGTAGACGGAGACTGCCGCAAGCGAGGTAACCGTGACGATCAAACCGTCGCCGGACTCGATGAGCCTGGGGAGCAGCGCCTTCGTCATCCGGAGCGTACCGAGCACGTTCGTCTCCCACATCCAGCGCCAGTCGTCGAGGTCCGCCTCGCTGACGGGTGCGAGCCCCATGGCTCCGCCGGCATTGTTGACGAGGACGTCGACCCGGGGGAGGACCGTGCAGAAGGCCTCCACCGAATCCTCTTCGGTCACATCGAGTTCGAGCGCTGTTCCGCCGATATTTGCGGCGATGGCCTCGAGGCGATCGAGGCGACGGGCGCCGAGCACGACGTGAAACCCCTGCTTGGCGAGGGTGCGGGCGGTCGCTTCCCCGATCCCGGAGCTGGCTCCGGTGACGACGGCGACACGAGTGTCCGGTGACAAGATCATGGCCTGATCGTATGCCGGGACGACGGTGTGACCGGGGACGGGCGCATGGGCGGGATTGCAGGTGCTAGCTTGATCGTCATGTCGTCCGGCGCCACGTCCGCTCTGCGGGTCACCTACGTGACCGCTGCGTTGGGCTCCCGGCTGCCGCGTCCGCGGGAACTCTGTTGTCCTTGCCGCACCATGTGCTGCTGATTCTGCGCTGCTCACACCCCATTTGACGGTGATCACCCGATGTCCGCATCGGTGTCGGCATCCCATCGGTAGCACCTCCCCGACCGCGTCGACAGCCGTCCCCAGCCGGGGCGGGGTAAGGACATCCCATGTCAATCGCAGCACCACACGCACCCCTGACCGGGTCCGTGGCCGTGCGTACCGGATCCGCTCGACCAGCCGGTACTGCCCAAACCCGTCCCGCGAGCCGATCGCGCATCGTGCCGCCCACGCTGGGTATCATCGACGGTCCGGCCGCTGCGGTGTTCCGAGCCGCCGCAGTCCACGGACCGATCTACCGTGACGACGGTGCCCGGATGTCGGGTGCGAGTGCGGCAACCGTCAACCGTCACGTCAGCGCGATGCTGTCCGCCGGGCTGCTTCGCGAGCGACCGGACCTCGCCGTCTCCGGGGCTGCCGGGCGCCCCCGAATCCCGTTCGAGGTCAACCATGAGCCGTACCTGACCGTCGGAATACACATCGGCGCGATCGCCACGAGCGTCATCGTCTCGGACCTACGGGGGCGGATCCTCGGTGGCGTTGACCTTCCGACACCACCGGGAGACTCGGACTCCGCTCTCGCGAAGGTCACCGCGAGCGCGCGCCGCTTCGTGGCCCGCTGGCACCGCCGCCGGCCCCTGTGGGTGGGCGTCGCGCTCGGTGGCCGTGTCGATCCTGTGGCCGGCGTGGTCGACCACGCGCGCCTCGGGTGGACCGGTGCACGTGTCGGTGAGGTAATCGGTTCCGGCTTCGGGCTGCCCGTCTCGGTCGCCGGGCAGGTGGAGGCGATGGCGGCCTCCGAGCTGCTGCTTGCCCCGCAACGGACGGAGAGCACCGAGACCCGAGGGAACGACCTGTACTTCTACGCCCGTGAAACCGTCGGTGTCGCAGTCGCATTCGACGGCAGGGTGCATACACCGGCAGCCGGACCCGGCTCGATCGCGCATCTGTCGACCGGTTCGGACGTGCCTTGCGAATGTGGTGCCACCGGCTGTCTCGAGGTGACCGTCGGCGATCGCGGTGTGCTGCGAGCGGCGCAGCGCGCCGGGGTGTTACCGGCGACTGCGACGCTGCCGCCGATCGCGGCACTGTACCGGGAGGCGCGCTCGGGATCGACCGCCGCTCAGCAGATTCTCACCGAGCGCGCGCAGACTCTGGGACGTGCCGTCGCGGTGGTACGCGACCTGTTCAACCCGGATCGGGTCACACTCGGCGGGCAGGCGTTCACCGACTACCCCGAGGCTGCACCTCACGTGGCGCAGGCCCTGTCGCGCGGCGGGCGGGCCGGGACCACCGACGCGCGCATCACGAGGTTCGGAAAGCGAGTGCAGGAGCACGCGGCCTGCGTGGTCTCGCTCAGCTCGCTGTACTCGAATCCGCTGGCGACCATGCGGAAGGCGACCGTTCGGGTGTGAACCGCGTCCTGCGACTCGTGGATCGTGAACGGGGCGCGCTCGTAACTGCCATTCTGGAAGATAGAGCACGATATGAGTTAGCGGCATACGAGTTAGCGGCATACGAGGTAGCGGCACTGATCGGGCCATTTTCGGAGGACATCTCCCATGCGCACCATCTCTTATCGCCTTCCCCAGGAGCGGGCACTCGTTACCGAGCTGCCCGGCCCCAAGTCCGTCGAGTTGGCTGCGCGCCGCCGCGCGGCGGTCGCGGCCGGTGTCCGTTCCAGTGTCCCCGTCTACGCCGCCGACGCGGACGGTGGTGTGATCGTCGACGTCGACGGCAACTCGCTGATCGACATGGGCGCGGGGATCGCCGTCACCAGCGTCGGTGCATCGGATCCGCGGGTGGCCGCTGCGGTGCGCGAGCAGGTCGGCCGGTTCACCCATACGTGCTTCATGGTCACCCCGTACGAGAGCTACGTGCAGGTCGCCGAGCAGCTTGCCGCTCTCACCCCCGGCAATCACGACAAGCGCACCGCATTCTTCAACTCTGGCGCGGAGGCCGTCGAGAACGCGATCAAGGTGGCGCGCCTGGCGACCGGGCGGGGCGCCGTCATCGCCTTCGACCACGCCTATCACGGCCGCACCAACCTGACGATGGCGCTGACCGCGAAGTCTGTGCCGTACAAGAGAAACTTCGGCCCGTTCGCTCCCGAGGTCTACCGGATGCCGATGTCGTACCCGTTCCGTGACGAGGCCGGTCTCACCGGTGAGCAGGCCGCCCACCGCGCGATCTCGCAGATCGAGAAGCAGGTCGGTGCAGAGTCGGTAGCGGCGGTCATCATCGAGCCGATCCAGGGTGAGGGTGGATTCATCGTTCCCGCATCGGGATTCCTCCCGACCCTGCTCACGTGGGCGCGTAGCAACGGCGTGGTATTCATCGCCGACGAGGTCCAAACCGGGTTCGCCCGCACGGGTTCGTGGTTCGCGTGCGAGGACGAACAGATCGTTCCCGACATCATCACGATGGCCAAGGGCATCGCGGCCGGCCTGCCGCTGTCGGCAATCACCGGCCGCGCCGATCTGCTCGACAAGGTGCACCCCGGTGGCTTGGGCGGCACCTACGGTGGCAACCCGGTCGCCTGCGCTGCTGCCCTTGCCTCACTCGCGACGATGCGCGAGTTCGACTTGCCGGCCCGCGCCCGCCGGATCGGTGAGCTCGCGACGAGCCGGCTGCAGGCCCTCGCCGAGGAGGTTCCCGCAGTCGGTGACGTCCGCGGTCGTGGAGCCATGATCGCGATCGAACTCGTTGTGCCGGGCACTACCGAACCGGACGCCGACCTCACGAGGGTCGTCGTGGCGCGCGCCCTCGAACAGGGTGTCCTCTTGCTGACCTGCGGCACCTACGGCAATGTGATCCGCCTGCTGCCGCCACTAGTGATCGGCGACAACCTCCTCGAGGACGCCCTGACCGTGCTCGACGGCGCGATCCGCGCTGCCGCCTCGGTCTGAGGCGCTCACACCCTCCAGCGGGAGGGCGGTCTCCGTCGCTCCCGCCGGTGCGCCGTGGCGTCGGAACCACTCCCGGCCGAACGCGGCCTGCAGCTGTTCCCCGGGCATGTGCAGAAACGGTCCGAAGTCGCCTATCTGTGTCTCGTACGCGAACATCGCCGCCCGCTTCGCCGCGAGCACCGTGCTCACGTCGACGACCGTCGTGACCTCCGAGTCGGGCAGTCCGAACGTGTCGAAATCCGTCGCGGCCCACTCGGGGTTGGACTGTGTCAGCCCACGAATGTGGTCGCGATTGATCGTGGCCTCGTACACGTGTGGCACGTTCGCCAATTCGGCCGCGCGCACCCCCACGCGGTGCACCTGAATGTGGTCGGGATGTCCGTAGCCCCCGTTGGGGTCGTAGATCGTCAGGACGTCCGCGGACTCCTCGGCGAGGATCTCCGCGAGCCGGGCCGCGGCAGTCTCGACGTCGATGTTGCAGAATGCGTCCGGATTCTCGTTGTCCGCCGTCCCAGCCATGCCGGAATCGGCGTAGTGCAGCATCACCAATCGGTGCGCGCCCAAGGCGCTCGTCGACGCCTCCAGTTCACGGCGGCGACGCTGCGCGAGGGTCTCATCGTCAGTGAGCAGCCCGTCCGGTACCTGGCCGAGTGCGCCGTCGGTCGCGGTGACCACGACGACGCGGTGGCCGGCATCGGCGGCCTGCCGCATTACTCCGCCCGTCAGGAATACCTCGTCGTCGGGATGTGCATGGAAGCAAACCAGAACGCTCATGAGTTGAATGTTCACATACGGGCCCGACGGTGTACGGGGAAGGTCGTCGTACCGGGAGGGCGCGGGGTTCCGTGGCGTGGTTGCAGGTGCAATTACCCCACGGCAGCACGACAGGGCACTATGGACCCGTGACACCCAAGCACAGCGCGGAGCCCCGACGGGTCGCCGTCCTCTCCGTACACACCTCGCCGCTCGCCCAGCCAGGCACAGGCGACGCGGGCGGAATGAACGTGTACGTGTTGCAGACCGCGATCCAACTTGCGCGCCGCAATGTGGAGGTCGACATCTTCACCCGGGCGACCTCGTCGGACGATCCGGTGGTGCAGGAGGCCGCGCCCGGTGTCCGTGTCCGCAATGTCGCGGCCGGTCCGTACGAGGGCCTCGACAAGCACGCGCTACCGACGCAGCTGTGCGCGTTCGCGGCGGGGGTGTTGCGTGAAGAGGTGCGGCACGAGCCCGGCTACTACGACCTCGTGCACTCGCACTACTGGCTGTCGGGCCAAGTGGGCTGGCTTGCACGGGACCGGTGGGGTGTACCCCTGGTCCACACCGCGCACACTCTCGCGGCGGTGAAGAACGCCTCCCTCGCCGACGGCGACACGCCGGAGCCGGCGGCCCGTCGGATCGGTGAGCAGCAGGTGGTCGCGGAGGCCGACCGGCTCACGGCCAACACCGCCGAGGAGGCCGCCCAGCTCACTTCGATCTACGGGGCGTGCGCGGACAACGTCGACGTCGTCGCCCCGGGCGCCGACCTCGAGTGCTATCGGCCCGGAGACCGCTGCGCGGCGCGGGTCGCTCTCGGACTGGACCCGTCCGAGACGATCGTGACGTTCGTCGGACGGATCCAGCCGCTCAAGGCACCCGACGTCCTGCTGCGGGCCGCGGCCGAGGTGATGGCTCGCGAAGCGGACTTACCGTTGCGGGTGCTGGTCGTCGGCGGGCCGTCCGGCACGGGCCTCGAGAGGCCCGATTCGCTGATCGAGCTCGCAGCGGCGCTGGGAATCACGGCACGGGTGACTTTCCTGCCCCCACAGCCGCCCGAGAAGTTGGCAACCGTCTACTGTGCATCGGATCTGGTTGCGGTACCCAGCTATTCGGAGTCGTTCGGCCTGGTCGCGATCGAGGCTCAGGCATGCGGAACCCCCGTCGTCGCAGCCGACGTCGGGGGACTCGGTACAGCTGTGCAAGACGGACGGACCGGGTTGCTCGTGCAGGGGCACCGTATCGACGATTGGGCATCGGCGCTGCAGTCGCTCCTGACGACGCCGGACCGGCTCGACGAACTGTCGGCCAGGGCGCCGCGGCACGCGGAGAACTTCTCGTGGCAACACACCGCCGACGGGTTGCTCGACAGCTATCGGGCCGCGAGCGCGAAGTATCTACGGATGTCGGAAGCCGGCGAGTTCTCCCCGCGGTCGCGGGGGCTGTGGAGGCTGCGCCGGAAGAATATCCAACAGGGTGGGGTGCGGGTATGAGTGAATCGGATCGAAGCCCGGGTGTCGTCGCGGATGTCATCGACGGCGCGCTGAAGGACCGCGAGCTCGACTACACCCGCAGGGGTGAGAACCAGTTCGTCGTGGAGTTGCCCGGCGAGCACAAGCTCGCGACGACGGCGCTGCTCACCGTCGGCAACCACGGCGTACGTGTCGAGGCGTTCGTGTGCCGCAAGCCGGACGAGAACTTCGAGGGCGTCTACAAGTACTTGCTGCGCCGCAATCGCCGGCTGTACGGCGTCCACTACACCCTCGACAAGATCGGTGACGTCTACCTGACCGGGCGGATCCCGTCGCACGCGGTGACCGGTGAGGAGCTCGATCGTGTGCTCGGCCAGGTGCTCGAGGCCTCCGACGGAGACTTCAACGTGCTGCTCGAACTGGGCTTTGCGTCGTCGATCAAGCGGGAATGGGAGTGGCGCGTATCCCGAGGTGAATCCTTGGCGAACCTGCAGCCGTTCAAGCACCTGGTCGAGGAGAACGACCTTGTCGAGGAGAACGACTCTGTCGAGGAGAACGGCGCCGACGGGCCGGACAAGGTGTCCGAGGGGTCATAGGGCGAGGGGTCATAGGGCACGCCTCGGTAGCCGAGGCGTGCGGTTCAGGGTTCGGTGACAGCCGTCTCGACCTCGATCACGGCCGGGCTGTTGCCGGCCAGCGCTTTCTCGAACGCGGCGACGAAAGCGGTGGGTGTGCGAACCGCGGTCGCCGTGACCCCGTAGCCGGACGCGATGGCCGTGAAGTCGATCCCTGGGACGTCCAACCCCGGGGTTTCCCCGGCATCGAGAACCCGCGCGAACCACCGCAGGACGCCATACGTGCCGTTCTTCAGGATCACGACGATGACCGGTATTTGGTAGCGAGCGGCAGTCCACAGCGCCGTAATCCCGTAATTGGCGGATCCGTCCCCGATCAGGCCGACCACGCGGCGGTCGGGGAGTGCCAGCTGGGCGCCGACCGCGGCGGGAAGTCCCCACCCGAGACCCCCGGACGCGGGGAAGAAGTAGCTGTTCGGCCGGGACAGGTCCACCTGAGACCAGAAGGCCGCGATCGTCGATGTCGACTCTTTTACGTAAACCACGTCGTCGGGAGCACTCTCGCGCAGCAGCGCGAACAGCTGTTCCGGGTGAACGGCCTCCGGTGACGTTCGAGGCGGCGCGATGTCGGGAAGCGGCGGGAGTGCCGGCCGACGTCCCGGTGTCACGGCATCGGCGAGACGGGTCAGGGAGTCGCGTACACCCGCGACCCAAGCGTCGCCCATCGGCGCCCGGGCCGCCTCGCTCGGATCGCTGGTCAGGTGGATCAACCGGGCTCCCTCAGGCAGGTACTCACCGGGCACGAACTGGTGGTACCGGAAGACGGCGGCGCCGACGACGAGAATCAGGTCGTGCCCGGCGAGCGCGTCGGTCAGCTCCTGAACGGCGGCCGGCAGTACGCCCCGGAAGCTGCGGTGGCGGGTGGGGAACGGGCACCTCGACGGCAATGGTGCGATCCACACCGGCGCGTTCAGGGCGTCCGCGAGGCGAACGGCCTCGTCATTGGCGCCCTCGGCGTCCACCTCGGAGCCGAGGACCAGGACGGGGTGCTGGGCACGGTCGAGGGCCTCGGCGAGGGCCCCGAGTTGATCGGAGCTCAATGAGTTGGCCGGCGCCGTGGTGCGCTCTACCAGGTGCCGGGTCTCGGCGGGGGCTTCCTGTCCCCAGTCGTCGTAGGGCACCGACACGTACACCGGCCCCCTGGCGGGCAGGTTCGCGATATGAATGGCCTGGCTGAAGGTCCGGGGCACGTCCTGCGCGCACGCCGGTTCGCTCGACCACTTCACGAGCGGTTTCGGGAGGGTCGGAGCGTCGACGTTGGCGAGCATCACCTCCTGACCGATCGTCGAGCGAACTTGCTGGCCCGCCGTGATGATCAGTGGGCTGTGCGCGTACACCGAGTTGGTGAGCGGACCCATCGCGTTGCCGGTGCCCGCAGCCGCGTGCAGGTTGACGAACGCCGCGCCGCGCCGCGCTTGCGCGAAGCCATCCGCCATCCCCAGCACAGCGCCCTCATGTAAGCCCAGGACGTAGCGGAAGTCGTCGGGCATGCCGGCGAGGAAGGGCAGTTCGTTGGATCCGGGATTGCCGAAGATCGTCGTCAGACCGTGCGCCCGCAGCACGTCGTAGGTCGCCTGGCTCACGTCAGCCATCGAGAGTTCTCCGTTCGACGGGGACGTCATTCCAATCGCGGGATGACTCCACCCACGGTATGAACGCGGACGCAAGAGTTTCAATGACTACTCTCGATCGGCACGCAAATGACGCCAACCGCCGTCGAGCAAAGTCGGCCGGCCGAGCTGTTTCCGTACCGAGTGTCCCCGCCGACGGGGGCGCCCAAAGGCTCGCGCGACCACCCGATTACGTGTCATGCCAGGATTGACGGCATGAGTACCGGAACACTCGTGCTGCTCCGCCACGGCGAGAGCGAATGGAACGCGCTGAACCTGTTCACCGGCTGGGTGGACGTGCATCTCACCGACAAGGGCATGGCCGAGGGCAAGCGTGCCGGTGAACTGCTTGCCGAACACAACCTGCTCCCGGACGTTCTCTACACGTCGCTGCTGCGCCGCGCGATCAGCACCGCGAACCTCGCGCTCGACGCGTGCGACCGTCACTGGATCCCGGTCGTGCGCGACTGGCGCCTCAACGAGCGCCACTACGGCGCCCTGCAGGGCAAGAACAAGGCCCAGACCAAGGCGGAGTTCGGCGAGGAGCAGTTCATGCTGTGGCGCCGCAGCTACGACACCCCACCGCCGCCCATCGAGGCCGGCAGCGAGTACAGCCAGGACGCGGATCCGCGGTACGCGGACCTGCCGGAGGTTCCGCTGACCGAGTGCCTGCTCGACGTGGTCAAGCGCCTGATCCCGTATTGGGAGGAGACCATCGCCGCCGACCTCCGGGCCGGCAAGACCGTCCTGATCACCGCCCACGGCAACTCGTTGCGTGCGCTGGTCAAGCACCTCGAGGGCATCTCCGACGAAGACATCGCAGGCCTGAACATTCCGACGGGCATCCCGCTGCGCTACGACCTCGACGAGAACCTGAGGCCGCTGAACCCTGGCGGCACCTATCTCGACCCGGTAGCCGCCGCGGCGGGAGCTGCGGCCGTTGCGAACCAGGGTGCGAGGTAGTTCTGACGAAGATCCGGCTGGGGTCGGTACGGAACGACGTTCGTGCCGGCCCCAGCTTGTTGCGCTGAGCGAACGCCCGTTCGGAAACGAACGGTGAACGACCAGGAAACGCCAGCTCTCAGTCCTGTGACATGCGAGTAATCTGTCACACCCAGCCTCGAGATCAGGTTTGCCGAACGTACGATTCAGGTGTGACTGTCGTTCAGGCCGTGATGCTGGCCGCCCTGATCGCCGTCGTCGGTTTCGTCGTTGGCGGAGCGGCCGTCCATCGACTCACCTCTCGTCACGCGCAGCGTCGGCAGTCCCAGATGGGCCTGACGCTGTCACAAGTCCTCGACCTGATCGTTCGCACCTCCGACAGCGGCATCGCGGTCGTCGACAAGTTCAACGACGTAGTCCTGTCCAATCCGCGCGCCGAGGTACTCGGTCTGGTCCGGAACCGGACGATCGACGACCGGGCGTGGGTCGCCGCGGCCGAGGTGTTCGAGACCGGCGAGCCGGTGGAGATCGATCTCACGGGGTGCACATCGGTACGCGGCCGCGACAAGATGGCGGTTCGCGGTGAGGCCCGCCTGTTGAGCAAGGCGGACCCGCGGTTCGTCGTGATAACCGCCGATGACGACTCCGAGCAGGTCCGGATGGAGGCAACCCGCCGCGACTTCGTTGCCAACGTCAGCCATGAACTCAAGACGCCGGTAGGCGCGATGGGCCTGCTCGCGGAGGCGCTGCTCGAGTCTGCGGACGACCCGGATTCGGTGCGTTACTTCGGTCAACGCGTGCTCAGTGAATCGTCCAGGCTCGGCAACATGGTCAGCGAATTGATCGCGCTCTCACGGTTGCAGGGCGCCGAGAAACTGCCCGACCTCGAGGTGGTCGACGTCGACGACGTCGTCACCGAGGCGCTGCGCCGATCCACGCTGGCCGCCGAGGCCGCCGAGATCACTGTTCACACCGACGCTCCGAGCGGTCTCGAGATGATGGGCGACCGCACCCTGCTCGTGACCGCGCTGTCCAACCTCGTCGAGAACGCGATCGCATACTCGCCGAAGGGGACGTCGGTGTCGGTGAGTCGGACGGTCCGCGACGGCAACGTCGCGATCGCGGTCACCGACCGCGGCATCGGTATCGACAAGGACGACCAGGAGCGCGTCTTCGAGCGCTTCTTCCGGGTGGACAAGGCCCGGTCACGCGAGACCGGCGGGACCGGGTTGGGGTTGGCGATCGTCAAGCACGTCGCCGCGAACCACAACGGTTCCATCGACCTGTGGAGCCGCCCCGGCACCGGATCCACCTTCACGTTGCAGATCCCCGGGCACTTCGCGTCCGCATCCGCTGATGCGGCCGATGTTGCCGAATCCCGCAAACCCGCAATGATCGACAAGAGGGCCGCATCCTGAGGCGATGCGGCATGAGCCAGGAGGGGAACCGTTGACGAGTGTGCTGATCGTGGAGGATGAGGAATCGCTGGCCGACCCCCTCGCGTTTCTCCTCCGCAAGGAGGGGTTCGAGGCGACTGTCGTCGGTGACGGCCCGTCCGCCCTGGCCGAGTTCGAGCGGTCCGGTGCTGACATCGTCCTGCTCGACGTCATGCTGCCCGGAATGAGCGGAACCGACGTGTGCAAGCAGTTGCGTGCCAAATCGTCGGTGCCGGTGATCATGGTCACCGCCCGCGACAGCGAGATCGACAAGGTGGTCGGGCTCGAACTGGGCGCCGACGACTACGTCACCAAGCCCTACTCGGCTCGTGAACTCATCGCCCGGATCCGGGCCGTGCTGCGCCGTGGTGTCGACGCCGAGGCCGACAACGGTGCTGCGGAAGGTGTCCTCGAAGCCGGCCCGGTTCGGATGGACGTCGAGCGCCACCTCGTGCGCGTGGGTGGCGAGCCGGTGTCGCTGCCACTCAAGGAATTCGATCTACTCGAGTACCTTCTGCGCAACTCCGGTCGGGTCCTCACTCGCGGACAGCTCATCGACCGGGTGTGGGGTGCCGACTACGTGGGCGACACCAAGACACTCGACGTCCACGTCAAGCGGTTGCGCGCCAAGATCGAGGCCGATCCCGGCAAGCCGAGGCACCTGGTGACCGTTCGCGGGCTGGGGTACAAGCTCGAGGAGTGACCACTGTGACGGTCGGTCATCGCGCGGGCGTCACTCCTGCGAGTGCTGTGCCTTCGCCGCCATCTCGCCTGCGGCTGTGGTCGCAGGATGCACCGCGATCAGGCCTAGGCCCTGACGACGCCTGCACAGCGACGCCAGTTCGTCGTACGCGGCCTTCCCGAGCAATTCGGTGAGCTCCGGAGCGTACGACTGCCACACCGGCTTCTCTCCCACGTGTGCATCCGGTGACCCGGAGCAGTACCAGGCGAGGTCCTCGCCGCCCTCGCCCCAGCCACGGCGGTCGTACTCGGTGATGGTCGTCTCGAGGATCTGCTTGCCGTCTGGGCGGTCCACCCACTCCTGGGTGCGGCGGATGGGCAGCTGCCAGCACACGTCGGGCTTGACCTCGAGCGGCTCGATGCCCTTGCGCAGCGCCATCTTGTGCAGTGCGCAGCCGATGCCGCCCTCGAAGCCTGGACGGTTCAGGAAAATGCACGCGCCCTTGTGCCTGCGGGTTCGCAGCGCGGGCTCGTCCTCGAGGTCGTCCTCCTCGACGTATCCCTTCTTCCCCAGACCCTTCTTTCTGAACTGCCAGTCCTCGGGTGTGAGCATCTTCACGGCCGCGTCCAGCTTCTCCCTGTCCTCCTCGTCGGAGAGGAATGCGCCATGCGAGCAGCAGCCGTCGTCGGGCCGTCCGGCGACCGTGCCCTGGCACGCGGGGGTGCCGAATACGCAGGTCCAGCGCGAAAGTAGCCAGGTCAGGTCGGCTTTGATGGAGTGTTCGGGGTTCTCAGGGTCGACGAATTGGACCCACTCGCGCGGGAAATCGAGATCGACTTCCGGCGCGGGCAAGATCTTGTGGGAGCCGCTTGTGCTGCCTGCTGTCACAGTGCCCGACCGTAGACCCAGTACCGTAGCCGTGTGCGCCTTGGGGTACTCGACGTCGGAAGCAACACCATCCACCTGCTCGTGGTTGACGCTCATCGTGGTGGGCACCCTACACCGATGAGCTCGACCAAAGCTGCATTGCGGCTCGCGGAGAACACCGACGAAAAGGGTGACATCACCCGGAGCGGTGCGGACCGTCTGGTTGCCACAGTTCAGGATTTCGCCGGCATCGCGCAATCTTCCGGGTGCGGGGAACTGATGGCGTTCGCGACGTCCGCGGTTCGCGACGCCAACAACTCTGAGGCAGTCCTGTCGCGTGTGCGCGCCGAGACCGGCGTGAACCTGGAGGTGCTGTCCGGCGTCGACGAGGCGCGGCTGACGTTCCTTGCAGTGCGCCGCTGGTATGGCTGGAGTGCTGGACGCATCCTCAACCTCGACATCGGTGGCGGCTCGCTGGAGCTGACGTCCGGCGGAGACGAGGACCCGGACGTCGCGTTCTCGCTCCAGCTCGGTGCCGGACGCCTCACGCGCGACTGGCTGCAGGAAGATCCGCCGGGCAAGCGTCGCGTCGCAGTGCTGCGGGACTGGCTCGACGCCGAACTGGTGGGCCCGGCGAAGCGCCTGCGCGAGGCCGGGAGTGCAGACTTGAGTGTCGGCACCTCGAAGACGTTCCGTTCACTCGCGCGTCTGACCGGTGCCGCGCCGTCAGGCGCAGGTCCGCGCGTCAAGCGGACCCTGACGGCGAGCGGTCTGCGGCAGTTGATCGCGTTCATCTCGAGGATGACTACCTCGGACCGTGCAGAATTGGAGGGTGTGAGTTCCGACCGCTCGCAGCAGATCGTGGCCGGTGCTCTCGTTGCGGAGGCCAGCATGCGCGCGCTGGGGATCGACACGCTGGAGATTTGCCCGTGGGCATTGCGTGAAGGTCTGATTCTTCGCAAGCTCGATACGGACATGGGTGGAGAACTGGTGGTGAGCACACGATGACTGACCCCGAGAGTGACAGCAAGGCGATCTCGGTTGCGGAGCTGTTGGCCCGCAACGGCCAGAGGGTTAGCTCCGGTGGCGGTGGACGACGTCGTCGAGGTTCCAAGGGCGGCATCTCCGTCGCGGAATTGACCGGCGACCTTCCGGCCATCGACGACGAGCAGGAGTCGGCCCCGACCCCACAATCCGACGCACCCGCCGACGTCGACAAGACCGCATTGTTCAGGTTCTCCAACGCCACGGAGACCGTCGAGGACAAGAAGGCCGCAGCGGAGGCGGCTGCTGCGGAGAAGAGGGCAGCCGAGAGGTCCGGACCGACCGCTGCCCCGAACGGGGCGGCCCTGAATGGAGCGACCCCGAACGGATCCGCCTCATTCGGGACGGCTTCGTACCCGAAGCCCTCCGGGCTCTCCGGGCCTTCGCGCCCTGCGCCCTCGAGTCCCGCTGCGCCCTCGGGCCCCGCTGCCCCGTCCAGTCCCGCCGCGCCATCGAGTCCTGTGGGGCCTCCGCGGTCTGGGCCCTCGAGTCCTGCCGCGCCCTCGGGTCCCGCCGCGCCGTCCAGTCCTGCCGGGCCTCCGCGCTCTGGCCCATCGAGTCCTGCGGGGCCCGCCAAGCCGTGGAAGGCGTCGGAGCCTTCCGAGGATTCGGCCGCGACGACGATCATCCCGCAGGTGCCGTCGGACGAGCGTCTCGACGAGCCCGAACCGAGGTTCGAACCGAAACCCAAGTTCGAGCCCGAACCGAAGCACGAGCCCGAACCGAAGCTCTTGTCCGGGTGGTCGGCCGGGGACGATCCGCTTCGGCAGGGTCGCGATGCGGCGGTCGCCGAACCCGATGAAGCACTGGCGGCCGATGTCGGTGACGCGGACGACGTCGACTATGTGGGCGACGCGGACGACGCGGAATACGCAGACGATACGGACCTCACCGACGTCGAACCCGAGCCCAACCGAGTGAAGCAGTGGGCGGTCCTGCTGGGCCAGGGTGCCGTGGCGGTCGTCGCCGGGGCACTGATGTTCAAGGGCTTCGAGAAGCTGTGGGACACGCTGCCGATGGTGGCGCTCGTCCTCTCGGTCCTCGTGATCGTCGGGCTGGTCGCAATGGTTCGGATCCTGCGTCGCACCGACGACGTCACCAGCCTGGTGATTGCACTGATCGCCGGAGTCTTCGTCACCCTCGGTCCACTGGCCTTCCTGCTCAGTACCAGCTGATATGACGGCATAGGGGGACGACATCGGGGACGGCATCGGGAAGGTCGCGGGGAGGGCGCGCATGTCGGATCGGAAGATCCTCGTGGGACTGTCCACCGCCTCCGTCTACCCCGAGAACACGGAGGCGGCCTTCCGGTATGCGGCCGAGGTCGGCTACGACGGCGTCGAGTTGATGGTGTGGGCCGAGTCGGTCAGCCAGGACGTCTCGGCGGTCAAGCGACTGATCCGCAAGTACGCGGTGCCCGTGCAGGCCCTGCACGCCCCCTGCCTGCTGATCTCACAGCGCGTGTGGGGTGCCGACCCCGCCGCGAAGCTCGACCGTTCGGTCGCGGCCGCCGAAGCCTTGGGGGCGTCGAACGTCGTGGTGCATCCACCGTTCCGTTGGCAGCGTCGGTACGCCGACGGATTCTCCGACCAGGTGGCCGGACTCGAAGAGAAGACGGGTGTCGTCGTCGCGGTCGAGAACATGTTTCCGATGCGCGCGGACAGCTTCTTCGGTGGACGGGAGAGGACCGCCGAGCGGCTCCGCAAGCGGGGTGGCCCGGGTGCAGCACTGTCGGCGTTCAGTCCGTCGTACGACCCCACCGAATCCGGGCATCGGCACTACACACTGGATCTGTCGCACACGGCGACCGCCGGCATGGATGCGATGGATCTGGTACGCCGTATGGGCAGCGGCATGTCGCACCTGCATCTCGCCGACGGCCGCGGCGCATCGGTCGACGAGCACCTCATCCCCGGACACGGGACGCAGCCGTGTGTCGAGGTGTGTAGGCACCTGGTCGAGAACGGATTCAGCGGTCAGGTCGTCGTGGAGATCAACACCCAGAACGCGCGGACCCGTCCCGAGCGGGCCTCGATGCTGGGCCAAGCACTGAGCTTCGCTAGAGAGAACCTGCGCTGACCTCTCCTGCGCTGACCTCTCCTGCGCTGACCTCTCCTGCGCTGACCTCTCCTGCGCTGACCTCTACAGGGCGGCTACGCCCGCGTTGATCACCGTGATCCCCGAGATCACCAGTCCCGCCACGAGGCAGGCCGCTCCGATCCAGATCGATGCGAACATCGGCCCGGGCTTCGCGGGATTCTGGCCGAGGACCGACAGGAAGAAGCCCGCGGGAATGAAGATCGCGGCGGCGAGCACCGCGATCGCCCCGGCCGCTGCCCACCCGGGGTTCGCGTCTACAACCGCAGTGAGGGTCGCGAGCAGGACGCCGAGTGTGACCAGCACACCGGCGTGTGCGTGACCGGCGCGGAAGAAGGACTTCTGCAGTTCGTTGGCACCCTGGCGGCCGGTCAGGATCCGGAGCAGAAACACTCCGCCGGACGCGATGGTGACGACCGTCAGCACTGTGACGCCGACGACAATGGTGAGGACGGGATTCATGCGGTGCTCCTTGCGTGAGGTATTCTGCCCAAGATTGGATAGTTCGACTATCCAGTTCGAATTCCATGATCAACACACGTTGTGGCCGGGTGTCAAGCAGAGGAGGGTCGACATGCGGGTGTCCGAACTCGTCGCGGTCAGCGGTGTGCCCCTCGCGACCGTGAAGTACTACCTGCGTGAGGGGTTGCTCATGCCCGGCGAGGCCAGCAGTGCGACTCAGGCCGAGTACGGCGAGCAGCACGTGCGACGCCTCTCGCTCATCAAGGCACTCGCCGGCGTCGGGTTACCGCTGGCGAAGATCCGCACCATCGTCGGGCTCGTCGATCACCCTGCCGACACCGTCTTCGAGACGATCGGTCGCGCGCTGGCTGCGTTGCCACCGTATTCCGCCGACGCGGACGCGGAGGCCGACGACTACCCGCGCGCTCGTGCGGTCCTCGAGCGACTCGGCCAGGTGTACCAGCCGTCGTATCCCGTTGTCGCGCAACTGGAAAAGGCGCTGGCTGCGGCCGAGGACGTCGGCATACCGATGACCGACGAGCGGCTCGATGTGTACGCGCGGCACATTCGTTCCATCGCCGAGATCGACCTCCAGCTCATGCCCACGGATTCGGTCGCGTCCGCGATCGAGTACGCCGTGCTCGGCACCGCGATCTACGAACCGGTTCTGACCGCGCTGCGCCGCCTGGCACACCAGGACGTCGGCGCCACGATGTTCGCCCGGCGTACCTTCGACGGCTTCGCCACCCCAGATAGAACTACCCCAGATAGACAGGAAAACCCATGACCCTTCACCCGTTTCGGGATCTCACCACCGTCACCCCGCACGGTGCCGGTCGGTACACCGCCCACATCGACCCGATCTGGACCATCGGGCCGAAGGTTCACGGCGGCTGCCTGATGGCCGTCTGCGCGGCGGCGGCCCGGAGTGAACTCTTCGAAACGGCACCACCGGAGATGCCCTTGGACCCGGCGGTGGTGCCTCTCGCAGTCAGCGCCAGCTACCTGAACGCACCGGACCCGGGTGAGGTCGACGCGGTCGTGACCGTCCGCAAGCGTGGACGTCAGGTCTCACTCGTCGACGTCGAATTGTCCCAGAGCGGTCGGCCTGCCGTGCACGCCGCGGTCACGATGGGCGTGCCCGACGCCGGGGAGCCGCACTACACCGAGGAGCAGACGCTCGCGCAGTTGCCGGTCGAGCCACCCGCAGAGGACGCGCTGGTCGCCGACCACCCCATGGCGCAAGTCGTGCACGTCTCCCAGGGCTGCGATCTGAGTGTCGACGCCTCGTCGGCACACTTCCTGAGCGGCAAGCAGGGCGAGCCCCAGGTGCGGATGTGGGCGCGACCATGGTCGGCCGACGAGGAGGACCCGGTCACCGCGGCGTTGTTCGCGATCATGACCGGCGATGTCAGTGCTCCGGTGACGATGAACCGGGGCATGTTCGGCTGGGCACCCACCGTTCAGCTGACGACCTACCTGCGTCGGCAACCAGCGCCCGGATGGCTGCGGGTGATGGCCTCCTCTACGGTGCTCGGCGGCACGTGGTTCGAGGAGGACCACACGGTCCTCGACTCGACCGGAGCGGTCGTTGTCCAGAGTCGCCAGCTCGCAATGATCCCCCGCTGACGTTCTGTCACCTCGGGGACCGGGGGAGGTCCCGATTGCGCGTCGTGGCAGGCTGGAGGCCATGACGAGAATTGCGGTGATCGGTGGCGGCAAGATCGGCGAGGCGCTGATCTCGGGGCTGTTGCACGGGGGTCATTCGGTCCGAGACCTGGTTGTTGCCGAGCAGTACGAGCCTCGCGCGGAGGACCTGGCAACGGAGTACTCGATCCGTGTCACCACGATCGCGGATGCAGCCGAGGGCGCGGACGTCATCGTCGTCGCCGTCAAGCCTGCGGACGTCGACACCGTGCTGACCGAGCTCGGCAAGGTCGATCTCGACAGCGATCGGGAACAGCTCCTGGTCTCGCTTGCGGCCGGCATCCCGACGACGCGGTACGAGGCGAGGCTGCCTGCCGGCTTCCCGGTCGTCCGGGCAATGCCCAATACTCCGATGCTCGTCGGGCAGGGCGCGGGCGTCATCACGCCCGGACGTCACGTCAAGCGCGGGCACCTGGAACTGGTGCGCTCGGTCCTCGGGACCGTCGGCACGGTCACCACGGTGCCCGAAACCATGATCGACGCCGCGACGGCGGTGTCCGGATCTGGCCCGGCGTACTTCTTTCTGGTGGTCGAGGCGATGATCGACGCCGGGGTCGCGCTCGGGCTGACCCGTGCGACGGCGAGCGAACTGGTGGTGCAGACGATGGTCGGCACCGCGGCGATGCTCACCGAGTCGGGCGAGAGCGCGACAGAGCTTCGGGCCGCCGTTACGTCACCCGGCGGTACCACCGCAGCAGCAGTGCGCCAACTCGAGCGCGGTGGTCTGCGGACGGCGTTCTACGATGCCCTCACTGCCGCGCGCGATCGGTCGGCCGAGCTTGGAGTGGCACCCGAGTAGATCGCGATTATTGATCGTGTTTGTAACACCCGTCGCACCAACCCCTCTGGTCCCGCTAAGCTCTCGTGTCAGCACGTGCGTGTCTGTTCCGCCGGAGGGGAAGCCGGCGGCGCGACACGTGCCGGAAGTAGGTGGACAGATGGGATCTCCTGAGAACCCAGCGAAGCCGGCTAGGCAAGACAAGTCCGGCAAACAAGAAAGTCCTGGCGGCGCAGGTTTGGCCGGGACGCAGTTCCTCACTGTCGCGGAGGTCGCGGCCCTCATGAGGGTCTCGAAGATGACCGTGTACCGCCTCGTGCACAGCGGTGAACTGCCCGCTGTTCGCGTCGGGCGCTCGTTCCGCGTCCATGCGAAGGCGGTGCACGACTACCTGGAGACTTCGTTCTTCGACGCAGGCTGACCGGCCGTGAGTCGGAGCTGAACCTCGGTTTTCGTCGCGCGGGCTTGTCCCGGTACGATCATGAGTCGTCGTACCAGCCAGCCGGTGTCGTCAGGCGCTGGCGTCGTGAGAGCGGCCAGTGGCAACGCGGCCTAGAAGGTCTAGTGGCAACGCGGCCTGAAAGGCCAATGGCAACGCGGCCTGAAGGCCAGTGGCAACCAGGCCTCGAGGGTCCGGTGGCAACGCGGCCTCGAGGCCTAGTGGCAATCGAAGGCGTGAAGCGCCAGAGGAAGACACAGGCGTACGTGACCGGCGTGCGCTGAACGCTAGAGAAGACTGTGAGGGACACCCACCATGGGTTCAGTGATCAAGAAGCGCCGTAAGCGCATGTCGAAGAAGAAGCACCGCAAGCTGCTTCGTCGTACGCGGGTTCAACGTCGGAAACTCGGCAAGTAAGCCGCACAGGGTCGTGTACTCGGATGCCCGTCGCCGTTTCGGTGGCGGGCATCTGTGCGTTCGGAGTCACGTGTTCGGCAGGCGCATGTTCGCCGAGGTTCACCCGGATGTGGACGGCAGGTTGCCAGGCTGTAAAGGCTTGTGCCGAACCCTTGCCCACGTGCCCGGATTCGCTAGGCTCGCCGGAGGGGTGAAGGGACGGGGGCAGATGTGAATTCTGACGATCGGGGCGCGCAGCTACCGAAGGTAGTGCTGGTGACAGGTGCCAGCCGGTTCCCGGGTGGGTTCCTTGTGTCACGACTCGCTCAGCATCCCGAGATAGATAGAGTCGTCGCGGTCGACGCAGTTTCGCCGAGCAAGGACATGATGAGGCGGATGGGGCGCGCCGAGTTCGTTCGTGCCGACATTCGAAACCCGCTCATCGGAAAGGTAATTCGCGGCACCGAGGTCGACACGGTAGTTCACGCGGCAGTGCTGGCCCAGGCCCCTAAGTCCGGCAGTCGGGCGGCGATGAAGGACATGAACGTCATCGGCGCGATGCAATTGTTCGCGGCGTGCCAGAAGGCTCCGAGTGTCCGCAAGGTCGTGTTGCGATCCGCGTCCGCGGTGTACGGCGGTAGTCCCAAGGACCCGGCCAAGTTCACCGAGGAGATGAGTGCCCGCAGGCCGCTGCAGGGCGGGTGGGCACGTGACTGTATCGAGATGGAGGGGTACGCGCGACGTCTCGGCAGGCATCGTCCCGACATCGGGGTGTCGATCCTCCGCTTGGCCCCGCTCATGGGCCCGCGGTTGCACGGATGGGTGGCACGGTACCTGTCGTCGCCGATCGTCCCGAGCATCCTCGGGCGCGATGCCCGCATGCAGTTGCTGCACGAGGAGGACGCACTCGCCGCTCTCGAACGGGCGACCGTCGCCGGGCCGGCCGGGACGTTCAATGTGGCCGGTGACGGCGCGGTAATGATGTCCCAGGCGATTCGCCGGGCCGGACGGGCCGAGGTACCGATACCGTTTTCCCTGTTCCGAAGCGCGGGTCGGGCCCTGATGGGGTCGCAGATGCGTTCGTTCACCCACGAACAGCTCGACTACTTCCACTTCGGGTGCGGCCTCGACACCACGCGAATGCGCGCCGACCTCAGCTTCGAGCCGCGCTGGACAACGCTGCAGGCGCTCGACGACTTCGTCCGGGGTGCACGGCTCAGCCGTGTGATCAAACCCCACTGGGTAGACCGGGCCGAATCTACGGTGCTTGCTGTCGCGGGTGCCGAGTCTCAGATCAGGTGACCATCGATATGGGCAGAAACCAGGGCAGGGGGCTTTTGTGAACGACGTGGCGAAAGTGATTCCGTTGCACGGGCCGGGTCGCCCACCGGTGCATGGTCGCACGACGAATCGACATTCGTCAGGCCCTGTGGACCGTCGGCGATTCCGCGAACACGAGGCGCCTGCCGCTGCGGAAGCCACCGAGGAATCCGACGAACAGCCTGCCGCTGAGCAGCACGGCGGCTCACCGGTCGACAGCCTCCGCTCCCTCGTCATCGAGCAGGTCACCGGCGTCGCGGGGTACCTGCGTCGCCGTATCACGGGCGACTACGAGGTCGACGAGTTCGGCTACGACCAGGACTTCGCGGACAGTGTCTTCCTCCCCGCTCTGCGGCCGTTGTTCGAGAAGTGGTTCCGCGTAGAGACCCGCGGCGTCGAGAACATCCCGATGCACGGCGGAGCGTTGGTGGTGGCCAACCACGCCGGCGTGGTCCCGATCGATGCACTCATGACGTCGGTGGCGGTGCACGACCACCATCCGGAGCATCGGGCACTGCGGATGCTGGCGGCGGATCTGGCGTTCGAGATGCCGGTCATCGGGAATATCGCTCGCAAGGCCGGGCACACACTCGCGTGCCATCCGGATGCCGAGCGGCTGCTGCGCAGCGGCGAGCTCGCGGCGGTGTTTCCGGAGGGCTACAAGGGCATCGGCAAGCCGTTCTCGGAGCGCTACAAGTTGCAGAGGTTCGGCCGCGGCGGTTTCGTCTGCGCCGCGATGCGCGCCGGGGTACCGATCATTCCGTGCTCGATCGTCGGATCCGAGGAGATCTACCCCAAGATCGGCGACATCACGCCGCTGGCCCGGCTGCTCGACATGCCGTACTTCCCGGTCACACCACTGTTTCCGCATCTCGGGCCGCTAGGCCTGGTGCCGTTACCCTCCAAGTGGTACATCGAGTTCGGCACCCCGATCGTCACGGACACCTACGACGCTGCCGAGGCCGACGACCCGATGGTGCTGTTCGAGGTCACCGACCACGTCCGCGAGACGATCCAGCAGACGCTCTACCGCTTGTTGGCCCAGCGCCGGAACGTCTTCATGGGCTGAGCGCCGCTCAATTCAGGGTTCGACTCGGAGGCCGTCGCCGCGCGCACGCGCTCTCGGCGGCGGCTGAGGATCGCGCCCACCGCACCGCCGACCGCGCCCAGCAGGAGCGCCGTCGGTACACCGATCTTCGCGGCCTTGCGGCCGGTCCGGAAGTCCCGTACCTGCCACCCGCGGTTCTTCGCGAGCTCGCGTAGGTCCGCGTCGGGGTTGACCGCGACGGCAGTACCGACCAGCGACAGCATCGGCACGTCGTTGTAGCTGTCCGAGTACGCCGTGCAGCGCTTGAGGTTCAACCCCTCGCGAATCGCGAGGGTACGCACGGCGTGCGCCTTGCCGAGCCCATGCAGGATGTCGCCGACGAGTCGGCCCGTGAACACGCCGTCCTCGCTCTCGGCAACGGTCCCCAGCGCGCCGGTGAGGCCGAGGCGTTTGGCGATCACCTGCGCCAGCTCGACCGGTGTGGCCGTCACGAGCCATACCTGTTGGCCGGCGTCGAGGTGCATCTGCGCCAACGCCCGGGTTCCCTCCCAGATCTTGTCGGAGATGACCTCGTCGTAGATCTCCTCGCCGAGGCGGGCCAGTTCCGCCGTCGACCGGCCGGCGACGAACGACAGTGCCTTCTCCCGGCCCTCGGCGACGTCGTCGCTGTTCTCCTTGCCGGTGACCCTGAATTTGACCTGCTTCCATGCGAAGTCGACCAGGTCCGAGGTCTTGAGGTACTTGCGGGCCGCGAGACCACGCGCGAAATGGATGATCGATGCGCCCTGCACCATGGTGTTGTCGACATCGAAGAACGCGGCGGCGGTGAGATCCCGGGGGACGGCCGGCTCGGCGGGCGGTTCCACCGTTTCGGGCGCGGGCGCCGTTTCCGAAGCCTCTTCGAGGGCCTCCGTCTCGTCGGCGGCGAGGGTAGCCGCCTCGGCCTCGGCTTCCTGCAGTGCGAGCGCCGCGTCGGCGCTGGCCTCACCGGCGAGGTTGGCACGCAGCTCGGCCTCGCTCGGACCCAGCAGGTTCCGGATCCGGCGACGTCCGGGGCGCAGAATCCCGGACAGACCCACACCGAATCCGGCGCCGTTCGGCAGTGATCGCCCAGGCACTCGAACCTCCCGTGTCGCAGACACCTCTGGCTCACCCTAGCCCGACAGTCGTGATGTATCCCGTCGGAACAGGGCACTATCGACAGCGTGTGATGTTCGTCTCGAAACGGAACGGTCCGCAACTCCCATGGGCCGGTGTCGTCGGATCGACATCACGGGCCTCGAGGAACACTGGAAGCCATGGATCAGTCTCGAAACCGGATCACCCTTCTCACGCGGGCAGGCTGCGGGGCGTGCGTTCCCGCCCGCGAGGTGCTGGACCAAGTCTGTCAGGAGTTCGATCTGGAACTGACCTGCATCGACGTAGACGAGGCGGCGGCCGACAACCCCGACTTGCGGGCCGAGTACGGGGACCGGTTGCCCGTCGTCCTACTCGACGGCAAGGAGCACAGTTACTGGGAAGTCGACGAGGATCGGTTGCGCGGGGACCTTGCCGCGAGCTGAAGTTACGCCTCGGGCAGCGGGGGTCCGCCTGGGAGTGGGAAGGGTCACCCCGGACCGTCGGATTCGGTCACTTTGCAGGTGAGAGCACGTTCGGGGGCAGTCGATCGACTTTGTGCATGGCTTCACAAGCAGTTACCGTGGGGTGAACAATTTCCCCGGACCTTCGACGTGAGGGCCGGGGTACGTGGCCGACCGGACGAGGAGCCATCGACGTGACCGAACAGCACCAGACGCAGGGGACAGGAACCCGTGGCGTCGCCGGGGCTGCTTCGTCCACTCCTCAGCGCAGGGATGCCTCTCCGGCTTCGCAACGTGACATCCCCCAGGCTACGGTGACGCGTCTCGCGACATATCTGCGGGTCCTCGGAGTCCTCGCCGAGGACGGAGTACTCATCGTCTCGAGCGAGGAGCTGGCCACCGCGTCCGGCGTCGGGTCGGCCAAGCTCCGCAAGGATCTGTCTCATTTGGGCCCCAACGGTGTTCGCGGTGTCGGATACGACGTCACCCGGTTGCGGGCGCGCATCGAGTCCGCGCTCGGTCTCGAGCGTGGGCACCGGGTGGTGCTCGTCGGTGTCGGCAATCTCGGCCGAGCCCTCGCCGGGTACGGCGGCTTCGGTCGGCGCGGCTTCTCGATGGTCGCCCTGTTCGACGCGGACCCCGACCGCATCGGCACGACGGTCGGCGGCCTTACGGTCCGCGACGTCGCCCAACTCGCCGACGCATGTCGTGATCTCGAGGCCACGATCGGCGTCATCGCCACCCCCGACTCCGCCGCGCAGGACGTATGCGACCAGCTCGTCGGGGCGGGCGTGCGCTGCATTCTCAGTTTCTCCCCGCTCGCGTTGGAGATCCCCGACCACGTGGAGATGCGTCGGGTCGATCTCGCGATGGAGATGCAGGTGCTGTCGTTCAACATGGCCCGGAACAACGCTCCGGAAAAGCAACGAAATCCCCAGGCTGCCGCTGCACCCGCAGCGGTCGCCACTGCGACCGGAATGGATCGGTGATACGGCCGTGAGTGTGCTTCTCGTCGGGATCTCACACCGGAGTGCCCCCGTCTCCGTCCTCGAGCGGATCGCGGTCACCGACACCGACCGCCCGAAGCTGACGGACAAGATGCTGGCTTCGGCCCACATACACGAGGCGATGATCGTCTCGACGTGCAACCGCATCGAGATCTACGCCGTGGTGGACGCGTTCCACGGCGCGCTGACCGAGATAAGCAGCCTCTTGGCCGGGCACTCCGGGCTAGACCTCTCCGAGCTGCACAAGCACGCGTACGTCCACTACGGCGAGGCCGCCGCCGAGCACCTGTTCGCGGTCGCCAGCGGCCTGGACTCGATGGTCGTCGGCGAGCAGCAGATCCTCGGCCAGATCCGAGCCGCGTATGCCGCTGCCGACGCCCAGCAGGCTGCCGGGCGCGCGCTGCACGAGCTGGCGCAGCAGGCTCTGCGGGTCGGCAAGCGCGTGCACGCCGAGACCGGTATCGACTCCGCCGGCGCCTCTGTCGTGTCGGTCGCGCTCGACCGTGCCGCAGGCATCCTCGGTGACGGTGGGCTGAACGGTCGCACGGCCGTCGTCCTCGGTGCCGGTGCGATGGGCAGCCTGTCGGTCGCGTACCTCACCCGCGTCGGCATCGGCCGGATTCTCGTCGCCAACCGCACCCGCGAGCGCGCCGAGCACCTCGCTGCCACAGCAATCGGCAACGGTGTCGACGCGACCGCGGTCGGCATCGACGAGCTGTCCTCGGCGATGGCCCAGTCAGACGTCCTCGTGACCTGTACGGGTGCGGTCGGTGCGGTCGTCACGCTCGCCGACACCCACCTGGCGCTCGCCCAGCCGGGACGCGACCCGAAGCGGCCACTGGTGATCTGCGATCTGGGTCTGCCCCGCGACGTCGAGCCTGCTGTGGTCGGGCTACCCGAGGTGGTCGTGCTCGATATGGCTGCGCTGCAACGCGATCCGGCCGCCGGCGCCGCTGCCAACGACGCCGATGCCGCACGCGAGATCGTCGCGTCCGAACTTGCCCAATACCTCGCCTCGCAGCGACAAGCCGAGGTCACCCCGACGGTCACGGCGCTCCGACAGCGTGCGGCCGAGGTTGTCGAGGCCGAACTGATGCGACTGGACTCGCGTCTGCCCGGTATGGACGACCCGCAACGCGACGAGGTGGCGAGGACGGTCCGCCGGGTGGTCGACAAGCTGCTGCACGCGCCCACCGTGCGAGTCAAGCAATTGGCCTCCACACCCGGTGGCGACTCGTATGCGGCCGCGTTGCGTGAGCTGTTCGAGCTGCGGCCCGGTGCGGCCGAGGCCGTCGTCGCTCCGATCGATCTCGACGAATTCGCCACCGGCCCCGGTACAGCAGGAAAGGACGCGCAGGCATGAGCACGGACGCGGCAACGTCGACCGCGACTGAACATCTCACCGGCCCGAAGTTCCGCACCCTGCGGATCGGGACCCGCGGCAGCCTGCTCGCCATGACGCAGGCCGGTGCCGTCCGGGACGCGCTGATCTCGGCGGGACACCCGGCCGAGCTGGTGATCATCAAGACCAAGGGCGATGTCACAGCAGGTCCGGTACAGCGCATCGGCGTCGGGGTGTTCGTCGCCGAACTTCGCGAGGCGCTGCTGGCCGGTGAGGTCGATGTCGCGGTGCACTCCTACAAGGACTTGCCTACGGCGCAGCCCGATGAGCTGGTGATCCCGGCGGTCCCGCCGCGTGAGGACCCGCGTGACGCGTTGGTGGCCCGTGACGGGCTCGTGCTCGGTGAGCTGCCCTCGGGTTCGAAGATCGGGACCTCGGCGCCGCGCCGCCGCGCGCAGCTGCGCGCTCTCGGCCTGGGCCTCGAGATCTTGCCGCTGCGTGGCAACATCGACACCCGTCTCGGCAAGGTCGCGTCCGGTGAGCTCGACGGAATCGTGATCGCGCGCGCCGGCCTGTCCCGCATCGGCCGTGCCTCCGAGATCACCGAGACGCTCGAGCCGGTGCAGATGCTGCCGGCCCCGTCGCAGGGGGCCCTCGCCGTAGAGTGCCGCGCCGACGAGCCGGACCTGATTGCGATCCTGTCCGAACTCGACGACTCGACCACGCGAGCCGAGGTCACCGCCGAGCGCGCACTGCTCGCGGAACTCGAGGCGGGCTGCACCGCGCCGGTGGGCGCCATTGCCGAGATCGTCGAATCGATTGATGGCGAGGGTCGCGTGTTCGAGGAATTGTCGGTGCGCGGATGCGCCGCTTCAACTGACGGTTCCGACGTGCTTCGGGCATCTAAGGTGGGGTCGCCCGAGAGTGCGGACGAGTTGGGGCGCGCGGTTGCACGTGAGTTACTCGAACTCGGCGCACGAGATCTGATGACGATTGCAGAGGACGGTGATGCCGATGATTGATCTGCTTGACCGTCAAGAGTCCGATTTTGCATTTTCTTCCTATCGACATGAGACCGCACTGGAGAACTACCGATGAGCCGAGTCCGTAAGAACAGCCCCGGGCGGATCCTGTTTGTGGGATCGGGACCCGGTGACCCGGCATTGCTCACCGTCCGGGCGCGGGATGTGCTCGAGTCGGCAGCCCTGGCATTCACCGATCCCGATGTCGACAAGGGCATCACCGCACTCGTCGGCACCGCACTCGGCCGTGACCCCGAGACCGACGAGCCGATCGCCGAGGTCCGGCCTGCGCTCGGAGAGCCGGCCGAGGTCGCCAAGACCCTTGTCGCCGAGGCCCGCAGCGGCCGCGACGTGGTCCGTCTCGTGGCGGGCGACCCGCTGACCACCGATTCGGTGATCGCGGAGGTCTCGTGTGTTGCCCGAACCCAGGTGGTGTTCGAGGTGCTTCCTGGGCTGCCGTCAGGGTCCGCGGTGCCGAGCTATGCCGGTATGGCGCTCGGCTCGACGCACACCGAGGCCGATGTACGCGGCGAGGTCGATTGGGCGGCGTTGGCCGGTGCCCCCGGCCCCCTCGTGCTGCACGCGAGCTCGGCGCATCTCGCCGAGACCGCAAGCGCGCTCGTCGAACACGGCCTTGCTCCGCAGACCCCGGCGGCGATCACAGTGCGCGGCACCACCCGTCAGCAGCGCACCGTCGAGGCCACCCTCGCGACGCTCAACGAGGTCGGGTCCGAACTGGTCGGTCCGCTGATCGTCACGGTCGGCAAGATCGTCTCGCAGCGCAACAAGATGTCGTGGTGGGAGTCGCGTGCACTGTATGGCTGGACCGTCCTGGTGCCACGCACCAAGGAGCAGGCCGCCGACATGAGCAACCGGCTGGTCACCCACGGCGCGATCCCCATCGAGGTCCCGACCATCGCGGTCGAGCCGCCCCGCAGCCCGGCCCAGATGGAGCGGGCCGTCAAGGGACTGGTCGACGGCCGCTACCAGTGGGTCGTGTTCACCTCCACCAACGCCGTGCGCGCGGTGTGGGAGAAGTTCGAGGCGTTCGGCCTGGACGCACGTGCCTTCTCGGGCGTGAAGATCGCCTGCGTTGGCGAGGCCACCGCCGAGAAGGTGCGCTCGTTCGGCATCACCCCGGAAATGCTGCCGTCCGGCGAGCAGTCCAGTGAGGGTCTACTGGCCGACTTCCCGCCGTACGATGAGGTTTTCGATCCGGTGAACCGCGTGCTGCTGCCGCGTGCGGACATCGCCACCGAGACCCTTGCCGAGGGTCTGCGCGAGCGCGGCTGGGAGATCGACGACGTCACCGCGTACCGCACGGTGCGGGCGGCCCCGCCACCGGCCGAGACCCGCGAGATGATCAAGACTGGTGGCTTCGACGCGGTGTGCTTCACGTCGTCGTCGACCGTCCGTAACCTCGTCGGCATCGCCGGTAAGCCGCACGCCCGGACGATCGTCGCGTGCATCGGGCCCAAGACGGCCGAGACCGCGATCGAGTTCGGTCTGCGCGTCGACGTCCGACCGGAGACGGCGCAGATGGGTCCGCTCGTCGAGGCGCTCGCCGAGCACGCGGCGCGGTTGCGCGCCGAGGGTGCGCTGCCGCCCCCGCGCAAGAAGTCTCGCGCCCGCCGCTGACCGGAGTCAGGCACAGGAGAGAGCCAGGCACAGGAGAGCCGTCCCCTTGTATCCCACACACCGCGACAACATCTTTCCCGCCCGCCGGGATGGCGTTCCCGTCCGCGGCGACGGCTTTCCGGCCGCCGGCGGCGGCTTTCCGGCCCGCCGCGGTGACTTTCCCGCCCGCCGCGGTGACTTTCCCGCCCGCCGCGGTGACTTTCCCGCCCGCCGCGGTGACTTTCCCGCCCGCCGCCCGCGGCGGCTGCGTGGCACCGTCGCGCTTCGCCGGTTGGTCGCCGAGACGTCACTCGAACCACGCCATCTGGTGCTTCCGATGTTCGTCGCCGACGGCATCGACGAACCGCGACCGATTTCCTCCATGCCGGGTGTAGTCCAGCACACGCTCGACTCGCTCCGGGCCGCCGCGACCGACGCGGTCGAGGCGGGCGTGGGCGGACTGATGCTGTTCGGGGTGCCCCGCGAGGAGGACAAGGACGAGGACGGCTCCTGCGCGACCGACCCGGACAACATCCTCAACCGCGGTCTGGTCGCGCTGAAGACCGAACTGGGCGACGCGACGGTCCTCATGGCGGACACGTGCCTCGACGAGTTCACCTCGCACGGGCACTGCGGTGTGCTCTCCGAGGACGGCCGGGTCGACAACGACGCCACTCTGGCCCGGTACGTCGAGATGGCGATCGCCCAGGCAGAAGCCGGCGCCCACCTGCTCGGCCCCAGCGGGATGATGGATGGTCAGGTCGCGGCGATCCGCGAGGGTCTCGACGAGGCCGGACACACCGACGTCGGGCAGTTGGCGTACTCGGCCAAGTACGCGTCGGTGTTCTACGGCCCGTTCCGCGAGGCTGTCAGCTCGTCCCTCGAAGGCGACCGCCGCACATACCAGCAGGACTCTGCGAACCGGCGCGAATCGCTGCTCGAGGTGGATCTGGACCTCGCGGAGGGTGCCGATCTGGTGATGGTCAAGCCCGCCATGTCGTATCTCGATGTGCTTCGTGAGGTCGCCGATCGCTCGACGGTTCCGGTGGCCGCGTACCAGATCTCCGGCGAGTACTCGATGATCACAGCGGCCGCCCAGAACGGTTGGATCGACCGGGACGCCGCCGTCCTCGAGTCGCTGCTGAGCATCCGCCGTGCCGGAGCCGACATCGTGCTGACCTATTGGGCTGCCGAGGCTGCGGGGTGGCTGGCATGACCGAACAGTGGCCGGGGCAGAACCAGCAGCAGTCGGGACAGCCCGACCCGTGGCCGGGTACTCCGCGGTATCCGGCGGGACCGCCCCAGCCGCCGGGGCAGGATCCGATGCGGCCCGTGGTGCAGCAGCAGAAGCCGGTGCCTGCCGACATCGTCACCGCCTTCCAATTGTGGCTCGGCGTCGCGGCGCTCGGTGTGGTCCACCTGGTTGCGGTGCTGTTGTTCCTCTACAACGACCGGGCCGCGTTCGTCGACCAATTCTTGGACGACGTCGCCACGCAGTCGGGCCAGGAGGTCACGCGGGCGCAGGCCGAGCAATTGCTGGCGATCGGACTCGTCATCACGGGCGTCCTCCTCGCCGTTGTGCTGGGCGGATTGACCGTGCTGTTCGCGTTCAAGATGCGCGGCGGCAGGAGTTGGGCCCGCGTGCTGTTGACGATGGCCGGTGCGTTCGTCGTGTTCTCAGCGATGCAAACGGTCGTCAGCGGGGGGCCGGCCAGTGGGTCCGCGGCGTTGGTCATGGGTGCCGCAGTGATCTTGCAGGCCGTGATGGCGGTCGGTGCGATCGTGCTGATGTACCGCCAGGGGTCCAACGAGTACTTCGCGAAACTTCCGCCGGAGCGCTGACTACGGGCCGGGAGGCACTGATCGCCCCGGAGGTCGGGGTTCCGTACACCGCCCCTGTAGTGTGAAGCACGTCACATTGGCTCGGTGCTCGGATTCGTTCAGGGAGTTGTGATGCGTGTCGATCATGGAACCGGTAGTCGGCGGGAACTGCTGTGGATCGCCCTGTTCGCGCTGTTCGGACTGGTGACACTCGTGCTCCTGGTTGTATCGGGCGCCCTTGTCCGCTGAGCCCTGTCCCGCGTCTGCTGGACCCCTCGTCGGCGAGCGATCGATGCATCAGGATGTGGTGGTGAGTGAGTCGACCCCGCGCCTGGTCTCCGTCGCCTACTGGATCTGGGTGGTCTGCGCCGCCGCCATGGTGTTCCTCGGTCTGCTGGCGATGACCACGTCCGCGGACGCAATCGAAGAACGGCTCGGATCCGATGCAGACTCGTTTGTCGGGGTGCTGCGCGGAATCGGAATCGCATCGCTGCTGTTCGGACTCGTTATAGGTTTCCTCGCAGCGCCCGTGCGCGCCGGCAATCCACGCCTGCGCAACGTCGTGGTCCTGCTCTCGGCGGTGTTCGCGGTGGCGGCGATCGCGTTGTCCACTGTCGGGGTGATCGCGCCGGTGCTGCTCGTGGTTCCGTTGCTGCTGGTCGTGGCTTGCATTTTGGTGTTCCGGGAGGGTGCGCGTGAGTGGTTTCGACGCCGACAGTCCGACTGAGCTGACCGTCACCGGGCCGAACGTGCTGTTCACCGAGCCCGGTGCCCGTTGGCGGGCCGTCGCCTATGGTCCCGTGTTCTGCGTCGTCGCCCTCGTGATCGAGTTGCTGACCGGCCCCGTTGTGCACTGGTTCGCATTGACGCTGTTCGCCGTCATCCTTACCGGCATCGTGTACGCGCAGGTGGTCGCTGCGCGTCGGCACGTCAGCGTTGAACTGACAGAGACGGCGCTGCGGCAGGGTACGGCGGCGTTGCCCCTCACTGAGATCGAGACCGTGCTGCCGAAGGCCGACCCATATGCCGACGAACCCCAGCGCTGGGAGCGCGCACGCAGTCTCGGGGAACTGTCGGGTGTGCCCAGGCGGCGCAAGGGGATCGGGCTGAGGCTGCGTGACGGCTCGCTGGTACAGGCGTGGGCCCGCGACGACGACGGCCTACGGGAGGCTCTCACCGATGCGCTCGCCCGGGTGCGGGGGACATCGTGAAGCGGCCGGTGGCGACGGGTACAGGAGCCAGGGCCCTAGTGATCCTGGTCGCCGAGGTGTTCGGTGCTGCATTGGCACTGGCGCTCGCCTTCGTGTGCTGGACGCGAGGTGTCACCACCGTCGAGTTCGCACCCATAGCACCCGGGACGCCACCGTTCACGTCGGTGCGGTACTCGGGCGGGTGGATCTCGGCAGCGTTCGCACTGCTAGTCGTCGCGGGTCTACTCGTGCTGGCTGTTCTACGTCGATACGCGCGGCGATCTTCATCGGGCAAGTACCCGTAGGGGGTATCATGGGGCTCATGAACAACGGATACAGCTCGCAGCAGGAGGACCTGCTCAAGCGTCTGCGACGCATCGAAGGACAGGTGCAGGGCATCTCGCGCATGGTCGCGGACGATCGCTACTGTATCGACGTGCTCACCCAGGTGTCGGCGGCCACGTCGGCGCTGGAGTCGGTGTCTCTGAAGCTGCTCGAGGCACACCTCGCGGGATGCGTCGTCGAGGCCGCGAAGAAGGGCGGCCCGGAAGCTGACGCGAAGGTCAAGGAGGCCTCCGACGCCATCGCCCGCCTCGTCAAGTCGTGAGAGCTGCCAAATCCTGACCACTGCGCGATCCTCGATGAGGAGACCCCGGATGAGGAGACCCCGATGGAGCACACCTACATCGTCAAGGGCATGACCTGCCAGCACTGCGCCTCCGCGGTCACCGAGGAGATCAGCGAGCTGTCGGGGGTGACTGACGTCGACGTCGACGTGGCGTCCGGACGTGTCGTCGTGACGAGTGATGTGCCGATGGACACGATCGCCGTCGCCGCCGCGGTCGCAGAGGCTGGCTACGAGCTCGTCCAGTAGCCACCTGGCGCAGGAACCACCGTCGGGTTGACCGCGGGCGCGGCGGCGCTGTCGTAGGGTGTGTACGAATCGGCAGTCGACAGGGAGGGCCTATTCGTGCGCGCACCGGTTCGACGGGTAGGTATCGGTGTGATGGCGGTCATCGGAATCGTCGTCGCGCCAACTGCCTGTGCCGAACCGACGACGTCGTTTCCCGCGCTCGAAGTCACCACGGTCCTGGACGATCTCGCGAATCCGTGGGACGTGGTGGTCGCCCCGGACGGCGCGATCCTTACCGGTGAACGTGCAGGCCGGTTCGTGGTCAAGCGGGCCGACGGCAGCGTCGGCGAGGTAACCGCGGACCTGTCGGATCTGTACGCCCAGGGTGAGACCGGTTTCATGGGGATAGCGCTGGCCACCGACTTCGCGACCAGTCGGACGATCTACACGTGCCAGGGGCATCGAAGCGACGGTGGCGGATCCGTCGACACCGGCAGCGGCACCGACATCCGCGTCGTGTCGTGGACGGTGGATCCGGGATGGACCACCCTCACCCGCACCGGCGACGTCCTGACGGGAATGCCGACGGCTGCCGATGGACGTCACGGCGGCTGCCGTATCCTCGCCCATCCGGACGGCACTCTGTACGTGGGCACGGGTGATGCGACGTCACCGACCGCGCCGCAAGATCGGAACTCCCTGGGCGGCAAGGTGCTGCACATCAACACCGACGGAACCCCGGCGGCGGGGAACCCCGACCCCGAAAGCCCGCTGTTCACGCTCGGGCATCGCAACGTACAAGGCCTGGCGTTGCAGCCGGGCACCGGGCGGCTCTACAGCATCGAACAGGGCACCCATCGCGACGACGAGGTGAACCTCCTGCAGGCCGGCAACAACTACGGCTGGCGGCCGGATCGCGAGCCGGGCATATACGACGAGAGCGTGCCCATGACCGACCCGGACCGGGTACCGGGTGCCGTCGCGGCCGTGTGGAGTTCCGGAACGCCGACGATCGCGACGCCCGGCGGCACTTTCGTCTCCGGCGCGAGCTGGGGTGAGTGGGACGGCGCGCTCGCCGTCACCAGTCAGAAGGAGCAGGAGCTGCTGTTCCTGAAGTTGTCGGACGACGGCGAGAATGTCGTCGCGACGGATTCAGCGCTCACCGAGGAATACGGTCGCTTGCGCTCGGCCACTCGCATGCCCGACGGCAGCCTGCTGATCACCACCGACAACGGTTCGGACGACAAGGTGCTCCACGTCGCGCCGCAGGGTGCGTAGTCGCGGCGAGACGCTCGCGAACTGGTGTGATTCCGGCCACCTCCTACAGCCCGTCGTTGTCGAATTCGGAAGAACTGGGACACTGGAGGCGTGAGTGCTGCCTCCAGCGGGTCCGGTGCGGGACCCGAATTTCGTGATGCCCGTTCTTCTGAGCTCTTCGGCAGGGCGTCCAAGGTCATTCCCGGTGGCGTGAACTCCCCGGTACGCGCGTTCGGTTCCGTCGGTGGCGCTCCCCATTTCATGGCAGAGGCATCCGGCTGCACGCTCACCGACGTCGACGGCAACGACTACGTCGATCTGGTGTGCTCGTGGGGCCCGATGATCCTCGGCCACGCGCACCCGGCCGTCGTCGAAGCCGTGCAGAAGGCCGCGACGACGGGGCTGTCCTTCGGTGCTCCCACCGAGGGCGAGATCGCCCTCGCCGAGGAGATCGTCACCCGTGTCGCACCGGTCGAGCAGGTCCGCCTGGTCAACTCCGGCACCGAGGCCACCATGAGTGCGGTGCGCCTGGCCCGCGGCTTCACCGGCCGCTCGAAGATCGTCAAGTTCTCCGGCTGCTACCACGGGCACGTCGACGCGCTGCTCGCGGACGCCGGATCGGGACTGGCCACCTTCGGTCTCCCGACGTCCCCCGGGGTGACCGGCGCACAGGCCGAGGACACCATCGTCCTGCCCTACAACGACATCGAGGCCGTGCGAGCCGCGTTCGCCGCGAACCCCGGTGAGATCGCCTGCGTCATCACCGAGGCCGCCGCTGGCAACATGGGGGCGGTCGCTCCGCTGCCCGGTTTCAACGAGGGCCTGCGCGCCCTGACCACCGAGTACGGCGCACTGCTGATCATGGACGAGGTCATGACCGGTTTCCGTGTCAGCCGTTCCGGCTGGTACGGCTGCGACGGCGTCGCCGGTGACCTCTACACGTTCGGAAAAGTCATGAGTGGTGGGCTGCCGGCTGCCGCATTCGGTGGCCGCGCCGACGTCATGAGCAGACTGGCACCGTCCGGGCCCGTGTACCAAGCCGGCACGCTGTCCGGTAACCCAGTGGCCGTAGCCGCCGGCCTGGCGAGTCTGCGAGCCGCCGACGACGACGTGTACGCCGCGCTCGACCGTAACGCGCGGACGCTCGGCACACTGCTCGGCGACGCGCTCACCGCCGAGGGGGTCCCGCATCGCGTCCAGTTCGCGGGAACCTTGGTGAGCGTGTTCTTCTCCGCGGACCCGGTTACGAACTACACCGAGGCCAAGGCCGCCGACACGTGGCGGTTCCCCGATTTCTTCCATGCCCTGCTCTCGCGTGGCGTCTACGCCCCGCCGAGTGCGTTCGAGGCATGGTTCGTCTCGTCGGCCCTCGACGACGACGCCTTTTCGAAGATCGCCGACGCCGCCCCGCACGCGGCCAAGGCAGCCGCCGCAGCACAGAACTGAGCCGCAGCGCAGACTGACAACCGCAACTGGCTGACAACCGAAACGCAGGGACCACAACGTGACCGACGCCGACAACGCGAGCGCTGCCGACCACCGGCACTCCGACACCCGCACAATCGTCCACGTGCTCCGGCACGGAGAGGTGCACAACCCGAGCGGAATTCTCTACGGACGTCTCCCGAACTTCCGGCTGTCGGCCACCGGTGAAGCGCAGGCCCGCACGGTCGCGTTGGCGCTCGCCGACCACGACATCACTCACGTCTTCGCGTCGCCGCTGCAGCGAGCGCAGGAGACCGCCGCGCCGATCGCGGAGAAGCACGGGTTGCCGATCGGGACCGACGCCAATCTCATCGAGGCCGCCAACGACTTCGAGGGCCTCAAGGTGTCCGTCGGCGACGGTGCGCTGCGCCGCCCGCGGCACTGGTGGAAGCTGCGCGATCCGTTCACCCCGTCGTGGGGCGAGCCCTACCTGCAGATCGCGCACCGCATGCTCGCCGCCGTCAACGCCGCTCGTGTTGCCGCGGCCGGTCACGAGGCGGTGTGCGTGAGCCACCAGCTGCCCGTGTGGACGTTGCGCCGCTTCCTGCAGGGCGAGCGGCTCTGGCACGATCCACGCAACCGGCAGTGCGGCCTCGCGTCGCTGACGTCCCTCGTCTACGAGGACGACACACTCGTCGACATCGTCTACTCCGAGCCGGCCGGTGCGTCCGACCCGAGGGTGACCGGCGCATGAAGTTCCTTTCTCTACGTATGGCCGCGGCGGCCTGCTCGGCCGCCCTCGCCGCCGTTGTCGCCGGCTGCGCCACCGGCAGTGACGCAGTCGCGCAGGGTGGCACCTTCGTGTTCGTCTCGCCGGGTGGCAAGACCGAGTTGTTCTACGATCCGCCCTCCGATCGCGGCAAGGCCGGCAACGTCTCGGGTCCGGACCTGATGACCGAAGGCAAGACCACATCGTTGTCCGACTACGAGGGACAGGTCGTGGTGCTCAACGTATGGGGCCAGTGGTGCGCCCCGTGCCGCGCTGAGGCCGACGATCTCGAGACCGTCTACCAGAACACCAAGGATCTCGGCGTCCAGTTCCTCGGCATCAACGTCAAGGATCCGACGAAGAGCAAGGCTCAGGACTTCCATGTCAACTACAACGTGCCCTATCCCTCGATCTACGACCCCGAGTTCCGCACGCTGATGATGCTCGGGAAGAACTACCCGACCAGCGTCGTGCCGACGACGATCGTGCTGGACCGTGAGCATCGCGTTGCGGCCGTCTACTTGAAGGAACTGCTGGCCGAGGATCTGCAACCGGTCGTGGAACGGATCGCGCAGGAACCGCAGGATCAGGCATGACCCAGGACACGATACTTCTGGCCGGCATCGGTGAGGCGTTCCAGCAGACCGCTTCGAGCGGCCCACTGCTGCTCGCACTGGGCGCGTGTGTGCTCGCCGGTCTGGTCTCCTTCGCCTCACCGTGCGTCGTGCCACTCGTTCCTGGGTACTTGTCGTATCTGGCCGGGGTGGTCGGGGCGGAGGCGCCGGCCGTGACTACGGCGGAGGCGCACACGCGGACCGCGACGCTGCGCGACGGGCGACTGCGCGTCGCCGGGGCTGCCGGTCTGTTCGTCCTCGGATTCACCGTCGTCTTCGTGATGGCGACCGCGACCGTCTTCGGTGCCATCGAGGCACTGGCGCTCAACCGAGAGGTCCTCCAGCGTGTCGGTGGGGTCGTCACGATCGTGATGGGCCTGGCGTTCGTCGGGCTGATCCCGGTCCTGCAGAAGGACACCCGGTTCGCGCCGCGACAGGTCTCGGGGTTGGCGGGTGCCCCGCTGCTCGGAGGGGTGTTCGCACTCGGCTGGACGCCGTGCCTGGGTCCGACGCTTGCCGGCGTCCTGTCGGTCGCGGCCGGTACCGAAGGCGCGACGGCAGCACGTGGCGTCGCCCTGATCGTCGCCTACTGCCTCGGCCTCGGGCTTCCCTTCGTACTGGTGGCGCTCGGCTCGGCGCGCGCGCTGGCCGGTGTCGGCTGGCTGCGCCGCAACAGCCGGGCCATCCAGGTGTTCGGTGGGATCTTGTTGATCCTGGTCGGTATCGCATTGGTCACCGGGGCGTGGGACCTGTTCGTCAGCTGGGTCCGTGACGCATTCATCACGGACGTGGTCCTGCCGATATGACCGCTCGAGACACACTGAGTGCCGACGCGTCGTCCCCGGACGGGATCGACGAGCCGTCGCCGCGTCCGCCACGGCAGTCGCTGCTCGGCCGTGCTGTCGCCGTGGTTCGCAATACCTGGCGCGGTCTGACCTCGATGCGCACCGCCTTGGTGCTGCTGTTCCTGCTGGCGTTCGCGGCCATTCCGGGCGCCCTGCTTCCGCAGCGCAGCCTCAACGAGGGCAAGGTCGACGAGTACATCGCGGCCCGACCGACGCTCGGGCCGATCATGGACCGACTCGAACTGTTCGACGTCTTCGGTAGCTTCTGGTTCACCGCGGTCTATGTCCTGCTGTTCGTCTCTCTGGTCGGCTGCATCGTCCCGCGCTGCGTCGAGTACGCGAAGGCGTTGCGTGCGAAGCCCGTTGCTGCGCCACGCAACCTCAGTCGGCTTCCACATCACCATGTCGAGACCGTCGACGAGGCCCCTGAGGCCGTCGCGGGGCGCGTCCGGAGCCACCTGCGCGGTTGGCGCGTCGAGCAGCGCTCCGGCGGGGAGCGCGCGAAGCACACAGGCGAGATCACACTCTCCGCCGAGAAGGGCTTCTTGCGCGAGGCCGGCAATCTGGTGTTCCACTTGTCGTTGGTGGCGCTGCTCATCTCGATCGCAGCGGGCAAGCTGTTCCACTACGAGGGCAACGTGATCATCGTGGCGAACGGTGGGCCGGGTATCTGCACGACGTCCCCCGCGGTCTTCGACTCGTTCCGGGCGGGCAACGAGCGGGACGGCACGGGCATGACCCCGCTGTGCGTCAAGGTCAACGACTTCACGGCCGACTACCTCGACAACGGTCAGGCCGAGATGTTCACTTCGAACATCTCGTACCAGGTGGGTGACGACCTGACCTCGAACACATGGCGCGACGCCCAGCTCAAGGTGAACCATCCGCTGCGGGTCGCAGGTGACCGGGTCTACCTGCAGGGCCATGGCTACGCGCCGACGTTCACCGTGACGTTCCCGAACGGTGAGACGCGTACCGAGACCCTGCAGTGGGCACCTGAGGACGCGACGACGTTCCTGTCGAGCGGCGCGATGCGTTTCGACCCGCCCGGCGGCTTGTATCCGAACGAGGACGATCGGCGCAAGAACCAGATCGCGATCGAGGGCCTTTTCGCCCCGACTGCAGTGTTTGATGGGAACCTGCTGTCGTCGGGCTTCCCTGATTTGATCGATCCGGCCGTCGCGATCGACATCTACAAGGGCGACACCGGCCTCGACACCGGTTTTCCGCAGAGCATCTTCTCGCTCAACGAGGAGCTGATCAACCAGGGCCGCCTGGTCAAGCAGGAGCGTGTGAACCTGTTCCCCGGTGAGAGCGCAACCCTCGCCGACGGCACGGAGGTGCGTTTCGACGGCGCCGTCGACTTCGTCAACCTGCAGGTCTCGCACGATCCCGCGCAGCAGTGGGTTCTGGTGTCCTCGCTCGTGATGATGGCGGGCCTGCTGGTCTCGCTGGTGGTCAAGCGTCGTCGGGTGTGGGTGCGGATTTACCCGGAGACTGCGCCCGGGAAGGGTCCCGAAACGGCGTCGGCTACATTGGCCGCAAATGAACGACGAACCGTAGTAGAACTCGGTGGCTTGGCTCGAACGGATCAGGCGGGCTGGGGCGACGAGTTCGACCGACTGCGCCGCCGCATGCTCGGTCAGCCCTCCGCACAACGGACAGCACGGTCTTACGACGCGCAGGAGATGAATTCATGACGATCAACGAGACACTCGCGCGTTACAGCGACTGGTCGTTCGAGTCGGCGTTCGCGATATACGTCCTTGCCACCGTTCTGCTGATCGCCCGGTACGCGTCGATGCGGGCGCGTGAGGTCCAGGAACGCGAGCTGGTCACAGCTGGGGGTGGCCCGGTGGCCACGACCGGCCAGCAGCCCGGCCGGGTGGCGACGACGCCCGGCAAGACGTGGTCGGAGAAGTTCGGCGGCATGGGGTATTCCCTGCTGATCGTGGGCGTGGTGCTGCACATCGCGTCGATGGTGCTGCGAGGACTCGCGACCGACCGCTTCCCGCTGGGCAACATGTACGAGTTCGTGACGATGGCCTGTGCGGCCGCGGTGGTCGCTGGCATCGTCGCCATGCGCAGAAACACGGACCTGTTCGTCTTCCTGCTGGTGCCGGTCCTGGTTCTGATGTTCCTCGCGGCGACCGTCCTCTACTCCGATGCGGCCCCCGTCGTTCCGGCGCTCCAGTCGTTCTGGCTCCCGATCCACGTGACGATCATCAGCGTCGGCAGCGGGATCTTCTTGGTCTCCGGCGTCGCGAGCCTGCTGTTTCTGTACCGGATCCGGTTTCCGCAGGGGGAGGAGGGCACCGGGCCGTTCGCCAAGCTGGCCCAACGTCTGCCCGACGCTCTGACCCTCGACCGTCTTGCTTACAAGACGACCATCGTGGCGTTCCCGCTGTTCGGTGCCGGCGTCATCCTCGGCGCGATCTGGGCTGAGGCCGCCTGGGGCCGGTTCTGGGGTTGGGACCCCAAGGAGACCGTCTCCTTCATCACGTGGGTGGTCTACGCGGCGTACCTGCACGCCCGTGCGACGTCGGGCTGGCGCGACACCAAGGCGGCCTGGATCAACGTCGCCGGTTTCGTGGCGATGCTGTTCAACCTGTTCATCATCAACATGGTCGTCTCGGGCCTGCACTCCTACGCCGGCCTCAACTGAACTTCACCGCCCGAACGGAGTCGGGCGGCAACGAGCAACGGTCGCCGTGCAGAAGCACGGCGACCGTTGCTCGTTCGGTTGTCGTCCGGGCGCGTCGGGCCTACCCGGCGTGGGCCGTCACCCCTGGGGAGCGTGGATCAGCTCTCCGGGTCGGTCGGGGTGTCGGTTCCCGACTGTCGGCGATGGTTTTCACGATCCACGCGCCACAAGAACTCGGGATCGTCGTCCGGGCCGACTACTCGGCCGGTCCTGCTCGCGCCGCCGCCGCGAACCATGGTCGTCGCGGACGGACCGAACGCTTTCCACAACAGGACAGCGAGCGTTACCAGGCCGATAAAGGCCAACAGGTAGATCACGGTGCACCTCCTGATTACGAGGGTAGCCGTGTCCGGGTCACCCCGGCATCTACCTGTCCCGGTCGGCGTTTACGCCACTCAGGAGTGGTGTGCCTCGGTGGTGAGGGACGAGAGCAGCGCCATCACCTCGGCCTCACGGAACCTCCGGTGTCCTCCGGGGGTGCGCAGAGATCCGAGCCGGCCGGCATGCGCCCAACGCGTGACGGTCTTGGGGTCGACATGGAACAGTGCGGCGACCTGGCCTGGAGTCAGCAAGGCTTCCTTGGCGCCGTTGTAGGTGGGTGCGCTCATCGATCCTCCAAGGTTCGGGGCCTACCGCGGGGGTCGGCCGGGGGGATACGGGACCGGTTCGTTTGTCAACCGGCTTCGACATAGTGGCACTCAACCCCCCGGGTACTCGAACGATCTAAAGTTGGTAAAGCGGAGGTAATAGACAAAACGGACTAGTCGGACTCGTGTATTACGGGGTGTGCACGGGTATCGGAAATCCCAGTATGGATGGTGTTGCCAGCACCTAATGTGGATCCATCTGTGTGTTCGACGCTTGGCCCCTCAGCACGAAATCTCGCTTCCGCGATCGGATGACCTCATCCCGGTGTCGTCGTTCCGTCCTTCCCGCCTCGCTGCTCTGCAGTGGGCGCCACCTGCTGTCGGTACCCTGATCGTGTGAGTGAAGCAGCGCAGACTCCTCCTGGACAGGATCGAAATACCGACAGCCCGGCTGGCGGAACCGTAACGACCGGCACCCTTGTCCGCGACGTCGTCGCCTACTCGGCGGCGCGACTCGGACTAGTGGTCGTACTCGCGGCCGTCATCCTGTTCGGCGGCGAACTGTTCGGCGTGGAGGTGCCGCTCCTCGTGGCGGCGTTGTTCGCGGTTCTCATCGCGCTGCCGCTCTCGCTGGTTCTCTTCTCGAGGCTTCGCAAGAGGGTCAACCGCGATATCGCCGCGGTCGATTCGCAGCGCCGTGCCGACAAGGCCGACCTGCAGGCGAAGCTCCGGGGAGAAGACCGGCGGTGACGGTCGTCCTCGACCGGCGGGGCCCACGAGCGTGGGTCGACAATGCAGTCCGTCTGATCGAGGCCGACGCGCAGCGCAGCGCGGACACACATCTGCTGCGCTACCCGCTCCCGCCGGAGTGGAGCGTCCAGCTGTATCTGAAGGACGAGTCCACCCACATCACCGGAAGCCTCAAGCACCGGCTGGCCCGCTCGCTGTTCCTGTATGCGATCTGCAACGGCTGGATCGGCGAGGACACCACGGTCATCGAAGCGTCCTCGGGATCGACCGCGGTCAGCGAGGCGTACTTCGCGAAGCTCCTGGGCCTCGACTTCGTTGCGGTGATGCCTGCGGGTACCAGTCCGGCCAAGATCGCGCTCATCGAAGCACAGGGTGGTCGCTGTCACTTCGTGAAGGATCCGTCACGCATCTACGCCGAGTCGCAGCGGTTGGCGACCGAGACCGGTGGCCACTACATGGATCAGTTCACTCACGCCGAGCGGGCGACCGACTGGCGCGGCAACAACAACATCGCGGAGTCGATCTTCACGCAGCTTCAGCAGGAGGAGAACCCGATTCCGGAGTGGATCGTGGTCGGCGCCGGCACCGGCGGCACTGGGGCGACGATCGGCAGGTACCTGCGGTACCGCAAGTTCGACACCGGACTGTGCGTCGTGGACCCGGAGAACTCCGTCTTCTTCGACGCGTGGCGGTGTGACGACTGCGCCCTCACATCCACATCGGAACGCGGCTCTCGGATCGAGGGGATAGGCCGCCCACGGGTGGAGCCGTCGTTCGTCGGCCAGGTTGTGGACCGGATGGTCAAGGTGCCCGACGCCGGTTCGATCGCGGCCATGCGGCACGCCAGCGACGTGCTCGGCCGCAAGGTGGGTGGGTCGACCGGGACCAACCTCTGGGGTGCCTTCGGGCTGGTGGCCGAGATGCTCGAGCAAGGGCGCAGCGGCAGCGTCGTCACGCTCCTGTGCGATGGCGGTGAGCGCTACTCCGAGACCTATTTCGACGATGACTGGGTCGCTTCGGAGGGAATCGATCTCACCGGGCCGACAGCGGTCCTCGACGGGTTCGCCCGCACCGGGCACTGGGCCGACTAGGCCTCTGATCGCGGACTTGGATCACCGCTCCTCTAAGTACTACTGTATCAACGAGCTGACACAGTAGTACTTGGAGGAATCGATGGTCTTGTCTCCGCTGTTCGTGTTCGTCCTGTTTACGCTTGTTGCGGCACTCGTGCTGATTCAGGCGGGATTCAGTGATGCAGTGGCGGCACGGCGCTCGGACATGCCGGCCTCGGCGAAAGACGCGCGTCGCCGGAGTGCGCTGTTGCTCATGGCGGGCGGTGTTCTCGCGCTCCCCGTCGGATTCGCTCTGCTGTGGTGGAACGACTTCGGGCGTGGGCCTGTGACGCTGGTGCCTGGGGTAGTCACATGTCTGGCCATCGGGCTTGCCCTGAGCGCCTCGAGTATCGATCGGGTCGACCGCGATTCGTCCGAACGGGAGGCGAGCCTGGTACCTCGATCGCTGAGGTCTGTTGTGCCACTGCGCTTCACCGTTGCCGCGGTGGTGGGGGTGCTGCTTGCCATCGGGGGGCTGATCGCTACGACGCTCACGGCATCGGCAGACTCCTTCAGCAACGAGATGCGCGCGTTCTCGATCTCACACGGAGACATCGGCCGTACGTTCTCGCCCTACCCGGGATCCTTCTACTCCTCCCCTCTGATCATCGCGATCGTCTTGGTTCTGGTCCTCGCTCTGGTCTGCGCAAAGGGCGCCCAGCGATGGGGCGCAGTCGATACTGGGGTTTACGACATGGCGCTTCGGACCCGAATCGCGACCCGCGGAGTTGCATGTGCTGCAGCAATTTCGGCGTTCGGGCTCTTCGTCGCAGGGTTCTCTCTACAGAAGGCAGCAGGTGCGGTTGCAAGTGTTGGCGACACGAGCTGGGGCTGGAAGGCGGCCGGAATCCTCGGGGTGGGAATGATGATCTACAGCGGCGCTCTCGGCCTGTGGGCCATCGTCCGATTCGTTGCGCCACAGCCACTGGTGTTGCGATGACCGGTGTCGCGATGAACAGTTCGCGAGTCGTAGTTCGTTCCGACGATCTACTGCCCCCCTATGAGCAGATTCGTCGGCAGATCGTCGCTCTCATCATGTCCGGCCAGATCTCACCGGGGGACAAACTTCCGTCGTTGAGGCAACTCGCGAAGGACCTCGACGTCGCAATCGGCACCGTCGCACGCGCGTATCGCGACTTGGAGCAGGAAGGGTGGGTGGAGTCACGACGCGGCAAGGGGACTCAAGTTGCCCGCACGCGACCACAGTCTGCTTCCCCACCGTCACCCGATTTGCTGGAGAGGTTGGCCAGGGACTATCTCACCGCGGTCGTGGCCGCGGGATTCGACGCCGAAGACGCGTTGTCGGCACTGACGGCCATCCGAGCCGAGGATGGTCCTACCTGAGGCACTTCCTCTGGCGCGCAAGGACTCAGGAGCCGGCAGGCACGGCTTCGAGCCGGGCCCGGACATCGCCGAGTCCGCGCGCGAGAAGAAACTGTCCGCGGCCCGACAGCGGAGTCCACCGTGAAGCGGACGTGTCCCACCGGCGTAGCGCTCGGGGATCGGCCGACACCTCGACGTCGGCGGAGGATCCGGCCTCGACAGTCACGCCCTGCCAGCCGACCAGACGCACCGGCTGGTCGCGTTCGTCGGGGGCGAAGTACAACTGGACCACCTCGCGGCTACTTCGGCCGCCGACGTTGGCCACGGTCACGTGCACACGCGAGCCGCCGGCCAGGCGGGCGTCGCGGTACTCCCACGAGGAGTAGCCCAGGCCGTGGCCGAACCAGAAGCTCGGCTCCGGGGCTCGACCGGCGTGATGGCCGCGATACCCGATGAAGGTCCCCTCGGTGTACTCCAGGTCGCCGCCCACGGGTGTCACCGACCAGGCCGGGCTCTGCCCGTCCTCGGGCGGGAACGTGGTGACCAGTCGGCCCGACGGCTCGATGGTGCCGTAGAGGGTTGCCGCGACGGCGTGTCCGGCCTCCTGGCCGGGCAGCCCGACCCAGAGGATCGCGTCCACGTCGTCGCGCCACGGCATGATCACCGGTGTCGCGGCGTTGACCACCACGACGGTCTTGCGGGCAGCCGACGCGACGGCCGAGACCAGAGCATCCTGATCGCCCGGCAGGTGCAGTGTCGACTTGTCGAACGCCTCGGTTTCCCGTTCTTCGGTGGTGCCGACCACGACCACCGCGACGTCGGCTTCGGCCGCGGCCGATACCGCCTCGGCGATGGCGTCGGCGCTGCTGCGTTGAGCAGGAGCCACTGTCACGGAGAACCTGCCGGGGGTCATGGGCCGCCGGACGGCACCGCTGATCTCGGTGCCCGATCCGACGACCACGGTGTCCAACCGGAACGGCGGCTTCTGCATCGCCCCACCCAGAATCTCGTCCAACGACGGACCCGGCCGGCCGGCGTGGGCGTCGTCGGCCAGTGGTGGACCCAGGGTGTACTCGAAGCCGGCGTCACCGGCGTTCAGGGTCCAGTCGCCGACGCCCATTGCGCCTACATCGATGGGTCCCTCGAGAGTGGTCACCGCACGAAACTCGACAGCGGCAACGTCGACGTCGAGGTCGTCGTCCCAGCCCACGGTTGTGACTGCCGAGGCTGAACGTCGTTCCTCGATTACCGACCCGTCCACGGAACGCAACACGAAGTGCATTCCGGGTTCACGGGTCTCCGGGTCGAGCAGGACACCTCGCTGTATCGAACCCGGTCGGGTGCGTACGGCGACGCCGTCGACGACGGTGACCGGTGTTCCCGTCAGCGCAGCGATGCCCTCGGCAATACTGACCTGGTGGGGTGGATTGACCTCCGCGGAACCGCCTCCCATGCATACGGTGTCGAGGGCGTGTCTGCCGATCAGGACGGCCGACTGGTCTTGCCGCAGCGGGAGGGTGCCTTCGTTGTTGGTCAAGACCGTCATCCCGGCGGCTGCGAGCCGCGTCAGTTGCTCTCTGCGTTCGGGTGACGTCGGCGTGGGTAGATCCGAGGGGTACTGCCGGTGCTCACCCAGAGCCCCGACCCGCGCGGCCAGCACCAAGAGGCGATTGACGTGATCGTCGATCACCGACATCGGAACCTCTCCCGCCTCCACGGCGGCTACCAATGCCTCGCCCCAAGGACCGCCGGGGCCGGGCATGACCAGATCCAGGCCTCCGTTGGCGGCGGGGGCAGCCGTCTTGGTTGCGAACCAGTCGGACATGAGCAGGCCGCTGTAATTCCACTCGCCTTTGACGATCTCGTTGTTGACGTGCACGTGCTCCGTGGCGGCAACCCCGTTGACGTTGTTGTACCCATCCATGATCGACCAGGGATCTGCATCGGCGACCGCGATCTCGAACGGCGTCAGGTACAACTCGCGGAGCGTGGCCTCGTCGACGACGCTGTTCATGGTGTGGCGTTCGGTCTCGGACTCGTTGGCTACCAGGTGCTTGAGGCATGCGCCGACTCCAGCGTCCTGCAGTCCGCGTACGTACGCCGTCGCGAGCAGACCGGTCAGCAGCGGGTCCTCCGAATACGCCTCGAAGAGGCGGCCCCCGAGGGGGGAGCGGTGGAGGTTGATAGTCGGACCGAGAACCACGTGAATCCGTTGTGCCAGTGCCTCTTCCGCAAGAAGCTGGCCGACGTCGTAGAGCAGGCGAGTGTCCCAACTCGACGCCAGTACCGTTGCGTTGGGAAGCAAGGTCACCTCACGAACCCCACTGGAGTCGAGCCCGCGGACTCCGGTTGGGCCGTCCGACAGGCGCAACTCGCCGAGGCCAATCGTATCGTCAGCGGCGGTAGTGAATGTCGTTGCACCGGTGAGGAGCCGGACCTTCGACGGAAGATCGAGAGACGCGATCAGGCCCGCATGGGTCGGCGTTCCTGAACTGTCCTCGACGGGTTTGGAACTGCGACTGTTCACGGGTTGCTCCTTCTCGATCGGTAGGCACTGTGAAGGTGGTGGGGTCGCTACCGCGCCTTGATGGGAAGGACCGCCATCGCTCCGACGAACACGGCGACCCCGGCGACGCCGAGCAGCAACGTGTAGTTCTGCCCGCCGCTTCCCACCTCGAGCAGCACTGCGCCGATCAGTGGTGCGAGCGACTGTGGGAGGGCGTTTGCCATGTTGAACATGCCGAGATCCTTTGCAGGGTTGTCGGGATCGGGCAGTACGGCGAGTACGAGCGCGAAGTTGGAGGCGAAGTAGATCCCATAGGCGATGCCCAGGGCAGCTTCGATGATGTAGAAGCCGCCTACCGTATCGACGCCGATCAAGAGCAGTGTGCCGATGGCGTAGATCATCGTCGATATGAATACCGGCGCCTTCCGGCGATTCAGTCGATCGGCGACGTAGCCGGCGATCTGGGTGGTAACCAACAACGCGATCGTGTAGATGAGCACTGCAGTCGCTACAGCGCTCGTCGCTGCACTCAGGTCGAGGCCAACCTGATCTTGAACCCAGAACAGTCGGAAGGTGACGAACAAATACATGCCCACGAACAGCAGCAAGCGCGAAAGGATCACCCAGATAAAGTCCGGGTGCTTACGCGGACTCACCCAGAACATCGTGATCCAGCCGCGAGCGCGCATGCGCGGTGGTTTGACGGTGAGTGGTTTGTCAGGGAGCACGATCGCAAAGATGCTCATGCCGACCAAGCCGATGACGGCCGGCACCATGAACAACGCCAGCATGTTCGATTCGAAGAAGCTGGCGATGTAGGTGGAGGCGAGGATTCCCAGGTTCTGCGTGATGTTGACGTACCCGGAGATACTTGCGTGCCGGTGCGGTGGGATCTGGTCGGGGATGGTTGCCAGATAGGCGGCGAAGGCCGCGTTCGCCAAGACTTGTGCGATGAACCAACCGATCACCAATACAACGACACTGTTGGCGAGCGCGATAGCGAGCAGGGCCACGGCCAGCCCTACGCTTCCCCCGATGATCCACGGTCGTCGGCGGCCCCACGGCCCGGTGGTGCGGTCCGAGATGCGCCCGAAGACGGGATTGGCGATCATTGCTGCGATCGCTCCGACTCCGAGTACCAATCCGGTGGCCTGGGGCGCATCGTCTTCGCCGACCAGAGAGATCAGTTTGATCCCCATGCTCACCAGTACCGGCCCCAGCAGCGCTACGAACAGCGCGAACTGCGCGAACCCGAATGCGACCAGATACGGGATCCGGGGCATCTCAGTTGGGGGAGCAAGCACCGAGCCTTCCGCTGGAGGAGGGTTCGGAGCATTTTCTGCGCTTCCGCGCTCGACGTCGCCTGGACCTGTCGGCGTACCCGCTGACATCAGAACTCCTCTCCGCCTTGCCGAGTCAGCGCGGCGCGAGTGTGGATAGGGCTCTACCTCACCTTCTTCACCTTCAGGATGGCGACGGCTCCGAGCAGTGCTACTACAGCGCTGGCGATGTAGAGGAGCGTGTAGTTCTGGCCCCCCGATCCGATGGCGAGCAGCCCTGCACCGAACAACGGCGCGAGTGATTGGGGGGCGGCGTTGGCGATGTTGAAGATCCCGAGATCCTTCGCGATATTTTCGGGATCGGGAAGCACCTCGATGACCAGGGCGAGGTCCGCCCCGAAGTAGATCCCGTACGCGATCCCGAGGATTGCTTCCACCACGTAGAAGCCGGTGACCGTGGTGACACCGGCAAGCAGTCCGAAGCCGAGCGCGGACATTGCGACCGAGATGAATACCAGGGGCTTGCGCCGCTTGATCCGATCGGAGACCATCCCGGCAATCTGCCCGGTGAACATCAGGATCACCGTGTATATGAGTACCCCGGTGGCCACGACCGAGGCGGCGGTATCGGTGTCGAGACCGATGCGGTCTTGCATCCAGAACAGCCGGAAGGAGGTGAACAGGAAGAGACCGATGAAGAACAGGAAGCGCGAGAGGAACGCCCAGGCGAAGTCCGGGTGCTCGCGTGGGTTGACCCAGATCAACGAAAGCCACTCGCGCGCGCCCCGTGACGGGGGCCTCTCGAGTAGCGGCTTGTCCGGAAGTACGAGTGAGTACACGACCATGCCGACCACGCCGATGGCGGCTGGGACCATGAAGATCGCAACGATGCTCGACGACAGAAAACTCACGGCGTAGACGGCGACGAGAATCCCTGCCTGCTGCATGACGTTCACCAACGCCGAGATACTTGCATGACGGTGGACGGGGATCTGATCGGCGATGGTGGCCAAGTAGGCCGCCAAGGCGGCGTTCGCGACGAGTTGCGCTACGAACCAGCTGGCGACCAGAACCGGAACGCTGTCGCTGATCGCCATGACGAACAGGCACAGAGCGAGTCCGATGCTGCCGCCGATCATCCATGGCCGGCGCCGTCCCCAGGGTCCGGTCGTGCGGTCGGACAGGTAGCCGAATATGGGACCGGCGACCAGTGCCGCGATCGCGCCCACGCCGAGGACCAATCCCGCCGCCTGTGGTGCATTGTCGGACCCGACCACTGCGGTGAGTTTGATCGCGATGCTCACTGTCGGTGGTCCGAGCAGCGCAACGAACAGAGCGAACTGCGCGAACGCGAACGCGGCCAGAACCCGCGGCTTGGGCATCTCGGTCGGCGAACTCAGAGCTTGGCGTTCGGCCAACCCGACGCCTGGGTCGCGGTTCTCACCTCCCCCCGGAGTGCCATCTGCAGTAGTGGCCATGAAAGCTCCTCCAGCCGAAGTCGGCGGGATGGCTGATTCCGCGATGAATTACTGCGGTCGTGATTGGGGCCACAGTTCAATGTCCACTGTGAAACCTAGATCCGTTAGTGTGGTATGACAAGAGTTTCTTTTGCGATCTCATCCTCCCCCCGAAACACGCTGGTAGGGGCACTCTCGCAACGGAATTGCCGACGCCTGGCGGCGGGCCGACCAGGCCCTGGTCGCTACCCGTCCGACTTGGAAACGAGCTGGGATACGAGCGCGGTGGTCCCGGCGACGACTCCGACCGAGGGCCAGGCGCCGATCTTCTTCGCGAGGGGGTGCGAGCCGCCGAACGCCGCGACGTAGGTGCCGAGGAGTGCCGCGGCCCGGCCGGGCCCCGAACTCTTGGCCCAGTTGTACGTGCAGACGCCCCCGGCTGCCGCGAGTACCGCGCCACCGAGCTGGCGGTTGCCGGTCTGGCGGGCGACGGCGTACCCGCCGACGAGTCCTGCGGCGGCGAGGGCGGAGGTGGCGGTCTTGCTCAGCATGGTGGGATTCTCCCGTTCCGATCGTGGGGACGTTTCGATTCGAGGCTAGGCCGCGCCGTTCACGAGCCAGTCGGCGGTGTGGTGTGTCGGCGGATCTCTTTGACATACCTGCCCACTGCCCAGAGTTCTGGGCCGCCGGCCTGGCTCGTCATGGCAGGCTTGAGTTATGACGAACCTCGTGGCCTACTTCGCGGCCCTCGACGAGTTGGTCCGCAAGACTCCGCTGCGAATCGACCGTCCGACGGGGAGCGCACATCCGCGATTCCCGGAGGTCGTCTATCCGGTCGACCACGGCTATCTCGAGGAGACGGCGGGTAGGGACCGCGAAGGCGTGGACGTGTTCCGCGGGTCGGCAGAAGGCACCGGCATCGTTGGGGTCGCGCTCACTGCCGACCTGACCAAGCGCGACGTCGACGTGGTGGTGTTGCTCGATTGCACCGACGACGAGGTCGATCGCATCGAACACTTCCTGCACGAGCGGCTTCGATTGAACGCGGCCATCGTCCGGCGGGCGTGACGGGCCGAGCGGAGTCGTCGCTCACCACAACTCTCCTGCCGGACCGGTTCGTGTCAGCATGAACCCATGACACTCGTGATTCGTCTGGTGATCAACGCGTTCGCCATCTGGCTCGCCGCTCAGTGGGTGAGTGGTATAGAGATTGCCCGCTCGGGGGAGGGGACCGGCGCGGACGTGTTGATCGTCCTCGGCATCGCTTTGGTATTCACCGCCGTCAACGCATTCGTGAAGCCGATCGTGAAGCTGTTCTCGCTACCCCTACTGATCCTCACGCTCGGCTTGTTCACCCTGGTCATCAATGCGTTGATGTTGCTGCTGACGTCGTGGATCAGTTCGCAGACCGATTGGGGTCTCAGCGTCGACGGCTTCTGGACCGCAGTGTGGGGGGCGATCATCATCTCGTTGGTGAACGTCGTGCTCAGCGCCCTCGTCCCCGACAAGCGCTGACCTCGGGCACGGTCTGTCAGGTCAGCCCGAGCGCCAACGCGGTTGCCGTGGCCCACAACAACATCGATTGACCGGTGATCGCCAGCGCCGGTATCAGTGCTGGGCCACGGCTGCCGCCGCGGACTGGGGCATTCGCGCGCACCGCGAGCGGCAGCGCAATGAAGCCGACCAGCGCCCAGGGCGTGCGCACGAGCAGAGCGGCGGTGACGACGAAGGGGACGATCAGCAGGACGAGGTGCAGGATGCGGGTGCGCGCGTCACCGAGTCTGACTGCGAGGGTGATCTTCCCGGACTCGGTGTCGGAGGGGATGTCGCGCAAGTTGTTGGCCACGAGCACGGCGCTCGAGTACGAGCCGACCGCGACAGCGGCTAGCAGCCCGGCCCAGTCGACCCGGCCGGCCTGGACGAACTGGGTACCCAGGACCGCGACGAGGCCGAAGAACACGAACACCGCGATCTCGCCGAAACCGCTGTATCCGTAAGGCTTCTTGCCGCCGGTGTAGTACCAGGCGCCGAGGATGCACAGTGCGCCGACGAGAATCAGCCACCACGCCGACAACAGCGCCAGGACCAGGCCGGCCACAGCTGCCACCGCGAAACACATCATCGCCGCGGTCTTTACCGCGGCGGGCGAGGCCAGCTTGGAGCCGACGAGACGCAGCGGGCCCACTCGCTCGTCATCGGTGCCACGGATACCGTCCGAGTAGTCGTTGGCGAAGTTCACCGCGACGATCAACGCGAGCGACACGATCAGCGCGAGAAGTGCCTTCCACCACACCGCGGCGTCGAGCGAGGCGGCCGCGCCGGTGCCCGCGAGGACCGGTGCGATCGCGTTCGGGAGGGTGCGCGGTCGGGCGCCCTCGATCCACTGGGACACAGAAGCCATGCCTCGATCCTGTCACCTTCGGAGTTTCAAAGTGGCCGCCGGTCGGCTCGTCCAATACGCTCGCCGCTTGTGCAGCCTGTGACGAGAATCCCCGACATTCCTGCACCTGTGCGACTGCCCGTCCAGGTGGAGGTGGCCGTGCTGGGCGATGTGGCCACCCGCAGGGACGGCGCCCTGGTCGCACTGGCCGGAGCCCGGGCCCGGAGTCTGCTGGTCGCGCTCGCGAGGCGGCCCGGAAGGAGTCGTGGTGCCGCGGCTCTCGTCGAGGACGTGTGGGGCGACGCGCCTCCCAAGTCACCGGCGAATGCCCTGCACACCCAGATCTCACGGCTGCGTGCGGTGCTGCCGGACGGCGCTGTCGAGGCCGGGCCCGCAGGCTACCGGCTCACTCTCGCAGCCGAACGGGTCGATCTGGCGCGGGCGAGGCAGCTTTCCCGGGTGGCGGGCGAGCAGCATGCCGACGGCGATCACCTAGGCGCTATCGAGACCGTGCAACTGGCCGGCGCGCTGTGGCGCGGCGAGCCGGGGGCGGACCTGCCCGACGGCGACCTTGCACGCGATCTGGCGAGAGAGGCGGCCACGTACCGCGACGCGCTCGCAGCGACGGAACTCGCCGCTCTGTTCGCCTTGGGTGAGTTCGAGCGAGCCCTCCCGAAGGCGCGCGCCGTCGCGGACGCTGCGCCGTTGGAAGAGGCTGCGCACGCCGTGCTGATGGAGTGCCTGCACGGTGGAGGTCGATCGAACGAGGCGCTGGAGGTGTTCGCCGGTCTGCGGGATCGGCTCGCTGCTCGACTCGGGGCCGACCCATCGGCGCGGCTTGTCGACCTCAATGCGGCGATCCTGCGCGGTGGCGTCGAGCCGGCAATCCGGGCCGTCCGGGATGACGCGAGTGCCACACGCGGATCTGAGCCCGCAACATTGCCGAAAACACTGCCGAACGTGATCGGATTGCGTGCTGCGCCGAACCGACTGCTCGGCCGCACGGAAGATCTGGACGCGCTCGAGAGTCTGCTCGAGCGTTCGCGGGTTGTCACGGTGCTGGGGCCGGGTGGCACCGGCAAGACTCGGGTGGCCCATGCGCTCGGTGCCCAGGTGTCCGAGCGGATGCCGGTCGCTCTCGTCGAACTGGCGTCGGTACGCAGCGGCGAGGACCTGGTCGCCGCCATCAGCAGCACCCTCGGCCTCAGCGAGAGCGACCTCAGGCCTGGCGCATTGACGCGCGCGCACATCCATGACGCGCGGCAGCGGCTGCGCGACGCACTGTCGACCGGGCCGTCCCTGTTGGTGCTCGACAACTGCGAGCACCTTGTCGACGATGTCGCCGAGGTAGTGTCCGACCTGATCGGGGCGAGTGACCAACTCACTGTGCTCGCCACCAGTCGCTCCCCGATGTCGATCACCGCCGAGGCGGTGTATCCGTTACCGCCGCTGGCGATCAGCGACGAGAAGTCCCCGGCGACCGAGTTGTTCCGGACACGTGCGCTCGCGGTCCGGCCGTCGGCGCGTCTAGACCCGTCGGAGGTGACGCAGCTGTGCCGGACACTGGACGGGCTGCCGCTGGCGATCGAATTGGCCGCCGCGCGGGTTCGCACGATGAGCGTCGAGGAGATCAACGCCCGCCTCGTGGACCGCTTCGCGCTGCTGCGTTCGGGTAGCCGCACGTCTCCGGCACGGCACCGTAACCTGCACGCCGTCATCGAGTGGAGTTGGAACCTGCTGGAGGAGTCGGAACGCGCCGCGCTGCGCCGACTGTGCCGCTTCCCCTCCGGGTTCACCCTGGACGCCGCCATCGCGGTCGCGCAGTGGGACGGCGTCGAGGACGCGGCTGACGCACTCGAGGGGCTGGCGAACCACTCGATGCTGTCGGTTGTCGAACCGGCCTCCGGGACCGACTCGTTCGGGCTGCGGTACCACATGCTCGAGACCGTTCGTGAGTTTGGTGAAGAGCAGTTGCTCGTTGGTACGAACGGGTCGGAGGCCGAAGAAGTTCGGCGCAGGACGGCGCGGTGGGCCGAACAGCTCTCGCAGAAGGCCGTGCGTGATTTCTTTGCCGGCAAACAGACCTCGGTCGCCCACCGTGTCCGGGCCGAGCACGACAATCTCCGTGCCGTTCTCCGACATGCGCTGGCCGAGAAGCAGGTCCGGACCGCGTTGACGGTATTCCCGGTGCTCGGCGGCGTGTGGGCGGCCTGCGGCGCCCACTCCGAGGTTTCTACTTGGGCGCCGAGACTGCTGGACCTCGACGGATCGGCCCTCTCACCCGAGGAGGTCCCAGGCGACCACCTCGCCATAAGCTACGTGCTGGCCGCCGTTCATGTGACCACGGACGGAAACGTCCGCCCGGTAGCCATCGCACGGATCCGGTTGCGACGCCTTCTCGCTGCGCGACAAGACATCTCCGAACGACTGCGGATCGCAGCGGCGCTGGTGCTCACCCCGGCGACGGGCCGGGGAGTGTCGCGGTTGCTCGCGGCCGCAGTCCGCTCGTGCGATCCGGACGCCCGCATCATCGCGCTGATAGCAAGGGCCAGCCTCCGGCAGAACAACGGAGACCTGTACGGCTCCGAATCGGACGCCAAGCGTGCGCTCGCGCTGACGGCGGATTCCGACTCGTGGGATCACGCGCTGCTGAGCCAACATCTGGGCAGCGTCTGCGCTCAGTCCGGGCGGTACGCCGAGGCCATCGCCTACTACCGCCGCTCCGCCGAGGGGCTCTGGAAGCTGCATCTCTACGACGAGAACCTGCAAGTACGGGGATTCATGGTGGCCGCGATGGTCGGCGATGGGCAGATCGCCCAGGCGCGTGCGGAACTCGAGCGGCTCCGCCCGGCGCATCGCGGCGGGCTCGCGCGGGCCGACGATCCGCACAACCAGGCGTCGCTTGCGATGGGAACCGCGGAGGTGGATCTCGCGGCCGGGCTTGTGGACCAGGGTCTGGCCGAGTATCGGCGGGCCGCCGCGTGTGCCGGCGATCTCGAGGTATCGGTGGGGGTCGACCTCTACGAGATCATGGTGGCGGTGGCGGCCATCGACGCGCATGCCCTCGCCGGACGGATCGAGTCGGTCGTAGGTCTGGCGGACCGCCTGCCGTCCGTCGTCGTTGCCCGCCTTGGACCGGGAGGTTATGCCGATCTCACACTGGTGGGTGCGGTGGCGTGTGCCCTCGGTACGTTCGACATTACCGCCGGTCGTGATCTCGACCGGGGACTGCGGCTGCTCACGCTTTCCACGAGAGTGGCTGCCCGGCAGGACTGTCCGTCGATGCACCTGGACCGGCACCTGACGCGGGCGCGGACGGTCCTCGGCGACGCCCACGTCGCGACGGCGCTGGCGTCCGTGGAAGGGACGCCCCGCGCCGTCGCGCACCGCGAGATCCTCGACATCCTAGCCGCACTGGGCTCGTGAACCGTCAGGCCTTGCGCATGAAGGTCCGCACGGTCAACGGCGCCATGATCCCGACGATCACCGCCGCGCCCAGCAGGGCCCACACTGTGTTGATGCCGAAGTGCCCGTCGTTCGCGAGTTCGCGGACGGCGGTGACCAACTGCGACACGGGATTGATGTTGACGAAGGCCTGCACCCATCCCGGCATCGAGTCCGCCGGGACGAACGCATTGGACATGAACACCAGCGGGAAGAGGGTCAACATCGAGAGACCCTGCACGGCAGTGGCTTTGTTCATGATCACACCCAAGAAGGCGAAGATCCAGCTGATCGCGAACGCGCACACCATGATCAGCAGTGCCGCGGACGCCACGCCGACGAACCCACCGCCTGGACGGTAGCCCATGGCAAGACCGACGATGATGGTGATTATCGTCGCGATCAGATAGCGGACGACGTCGGCGATCAATGCTCCTGACAGCGGGGCGATTCGGGCGATCGGCAATGACTTGAACCGGTCGAACACGCCCTTGTCCATGTCTTCGCGTAGCTGTGTGCCGGTCACGATCGAAGTCGTGATCACCGACTGCACCAGGATGCCCGGGATGATGATCGGCAGGTACGACTGCACGTCACCGGAGATCGCACCGCCGAAGATGTACGTGAACATGGCGGTGAAGATGATCGGCGAGAGCACTACATCGAACAATTGCTGGGGATTGTGCTTGATCTTGAGGATACCGCGGTAGGCCATCGTGAAGCTGTGGGCGACCGCGGCCTGGGGGCTGATTCGGTCGACGGCCTCGATGGTCCGCGTTGCAGTCGTTCTGGCTGGCGAGGTGAGTGTGGTGGTCATGCAACGCTCCGTTCGGACTCTGCGGTGTCGTGCCCGGTGATTGTGAGGAAGACTTCGTCGAGGCTTGGTCTGGAGACGGTGATCTCGTCGACGGCGATCGACCGATCCCGCAGTTGTAGAAGCAGATCCGCGGCAATCGACGGATCCGACAGTGGTGCGGTGATTCGGCCCGATTCGGGGGTGACGGCGGCCTCGACGCCCAGCGCGCTGGAGATCACGGTCCGGGCCTGCTCGATCAGGTCACGGTCCGCCAGGGTCAGTTGCAGCGCCGATGCTCCGACCGAAGCCTTCAACTCGTCGGCGGTACCGTCCGCAATCACCCGACCGCGGTCTATGACGGCGATTCGGTCGGCGAGCTGATCGGCCTCGTCGAGGTACTGCGTCGTGAGCAGCACGGTCGAGCCTTCCGCGACGAGTTGTCGGATGGTGTCCCACATCTGTGCGCGTGTCCGCGGATCGAGCCCGGTGGTCGGCTCGTCGAGGAACAGCAGCGGGGGACGGGCGATGAGGCTGGCCGCGAGGTCGAGACGCCGGCGCATGCCGCCAGAGAAGTCCTTGAGCGGCTTGGACGCAGCCTCTGTCAGTCCGAACTCCTCGAGGAGTTCGGCGGCTTTATGCTTGGCGGCCACGCGACCCAGGCCCAACAGACGCGAGAAGATGACCAGATTCTCCGTGGCCGTGAGTTCCTCGTCGACTGATGCGTACTGTCCGGCGAGGCCGACAAGGGACCGGACGGCCGTCGGCTCGCGGACGACGTCGCGGCCGAAGATTCGGGCCTCGCCGCCATCGGGACGAAGCAACGTTGCGAGCATGCGCACGGTCGTGGTCTTGCCGGCGCCGTTGGGGCCGAGCACGCCGTACACCGATCCGGTCGGCACGGTGAGGCTCACGCCGTCCACCGCGCGCTGCCCACCGAAGGTCTTGACGAGCCCGACGGCTTCGATTGCCGGGGGTGAGGTGTTGAGGTTCATGACCTCACGATGAGGGTGGCCGCTTGCACCGGACTGGCATCGGCCTTGCGTCGAGCTTGCACGCGCTTGCGCCGAGGTGCGCCAGGTCCGTGATTGCCGAGGTCACGCGGGCGGTGTGGCCATACCGTCAGCGGCGATTCCAGGCCTCCCGCAGGGCAATGCGGTCGACCTTCCCCGGGCCACGCATGGGTATGGCATCGACCACCCGGATCTCGCGCGGGGCCGCGGTGACGTCGAGTACGGAACTGACGTGCATACGGAGATCCTCGACGGTCGGCACCAGCCCCGGCGCAGGGACGAGTACCGCGACGACTCGCTCACCCAGCCGATCGTCCGGGACTCCGAGGACCGCACACTCGCGTACGGCAGGGTGCTCGGCCAGCACGGCCTCGACCACCTGGGGGACGACGGTGAGTCCTCCCGTGGAGATCGCCTCGTCGAGGCGGCCGTGGATCGTGAGACGCCCGCCGGAGAGGCTGCCGGCGTCGTCGGTGCGAAACCGGCCGGGTTCGGCGAACGCCGGGTGTTCGGGCAGTCCGCGATAGCCAGAGGCGATCATTTCGCCGCCGAGCACCACTCGTGAGTCGTCGTCGATCCGGACCGTGGCGACGTCGAGGGGGGTGCCGTCGTAGACGCACCCGCCGCACGTCTCGCTCATGCCGTAAGTCCGGACCACCCGAATGCCGGCGTCGACGGCGCGGCGCAGCAGCGGCGGCGGGGTCGCCGCGCCGCCGAGCAAAACGGCGTCGAGGGCCGCCAGCGCCGCCGTCGCATCCGGATGATCGAGCGCCTTGACGAGTTGAGTGGGGACCAGCGACGTGTAGCGACGCGAACCGGTCATCGCGTCGACCGCGGCGGGAAGGTCGCCCGGATCGAATCCGGCGGTGACGTCGACGATGACGGGTGTCTGCCCGGCCAGCAGGCTGCGCAGCAACACCTGCATGCCGGCGATGTGATGAGCCGGCAGCGCCAGGAGCCACGATCCGGGGCCGCCCAGGCGGCGGTGCGTGGCCTCGCCGCTCGCACGGAGCGCGCGGGAGGAGAGCAGCGCGCCCTTGGGAACGCCGGTCGTGCCCGACGTCGCCATCACCAGCGCGATGTCGTCGGCCACGTCGTCGATCGGTTCACCCGGGCGCAGGGCGTGCGCGAGCCGGTCTGTCTCCTTCGCATCTCCGTCGGGCACCGGCAGCAGCGGAGGGCTCGAGCCGTCCAGTACTCGCGTGAGTTCCGGTAGGACCGACACCACCGCGCTGCCGGGCGGGATCGGGAGGAGGTGCAGGAGGGTGCTCACCCTCAGATGGTTTCACGCGGCCGGTTTCGCGCGGGCCGCCCCGCCTCACCGCAGGTCGCGTCGCAGCGGGTGATTCTCGGGAATCTGGACCAGCACGATCGGGATGTCGTCGGGGTCGGCGATCCACATCTCGAGCAGGCCCCACGGCTCCTCTCGGGCCTCGCGCACGATCGGGACCTCGGCGCGGATCAACTCGTCCTGTGCGTCCGACAGGTTCCGGACCTGCAGCCACAGCGCGCCCGGGAACCGGAAATAGAGATCCGTACCGCCGTGCGCGGTCACCTCGATCAGGCCCTGGCCGGCGAAGAACACCGTGCCACCGGGGTACTCGCGTGCGATGGCGAGGCCGAGGACGTCGCGGTAGAACGACAGGGTCACCTCGTAGTCCCGCGGCCGCAGAAGCGTTCTGCTGCTCAGTATCTCCACGGTCGTTCCTCCCGACTCGACGTCTCTACCCGGGTCACTGTTCGGGGGCGGGACGCGCCTCGTGCCCGGGCCGGCCCTTCGTTCGCCGGGCCTCCTTCATCTCCGCCTCGTACAGGTGTCGGCGACCAGCGAGCAGTGCCTCGCGAACCGCCTTCTCGTGTTCGCGAAACTCGGCCCAGTAGCCGTCGTCGAACTCCTCGACGATCTGGAACGTCCACCGCCCCTCGAGCACGTTGCGGCCCACCATCGCCGTCTCGAGCCGCTCGGCGTGCGCCGTGTGCCCGGACTCGGAGAGCATCTGCGCCGCCCGTCCCAGCTGCCGGTCGGCGCGGCCCATCAACTGGTGAAACGCGTACAGGTGGCCGCGGGCCTGTTCGACGGTCTCGAGTGCCTCGGACAGCTTGCCCACCGCCTCGATTGTGGCATCCGTGACCCCTTCCGGGCGGCGGTGCTCCGGCGCGGGCTGCTCGCGGTCGGCGGTCATGCGTCCAGTGTGCCTGCCTGGGGCGTTGCTCGAGCTGGGAGCGCCTCGACCGTCCGGAATGAGCTGTTTGTCGGACCGCGCTGATACAAGTAAATGGCAATTGGGGGAGGAAAGTCGATCATCCGCCCGCGACGTCGTCGCGGGTAGTCGCGATGTCCGACTCCAGGTACAACGAGCGGAATCGAGAGAGTCACACAATGATTGGAAAGTCCACCGCGGTTGCAGCGGTGATGGTCGGCGCAATCGCTCTTGGAGCGGGCACCGCGAGTGCCGCGGCGACGTCCTTCGGGGACGGCACCCACCTGGTCGGGACGCACATTCGGCCCGGCGTCTACGAATCCCAGTGGAGCGACAGTTGCTACTGGGAGCGCTTGAGCGGGTTGTCCGGCGATCTTGACGACATCATCGCGAATGATTTCGCCTCCGGGCGGCAGGTCGTTCGCATCTACTACAGCGACACTGCCTTCAAGTCGAGTCGGTGCGGCACCTGGACCCGACTGCCTGACCCGCCGGCTCCGCCACCGCCGCCGCCGCCGGGTCCGATGGATTTCGTCGCTCCGGCGATCGGTAGCATGCTGGTCAGTTCCCTGGTGATGCCGCAGTTGCCTGTGGCCTTGCTGTACGGATCCATGTCTATGTCCTGATCCGGTGACGCAGCGTGGCGCGTCGATCGACTCGGCGCGTCGCCGCGTCAGTTTGATGCCCGCAGCAGCTCGGTACTCTCCAGCGCATCCAGTGACAGCGTCCGGTAGCCGTGCTCGTCGAACAGGACGGTGATCCGGTCGGTTTCGGTGCGGATCACCACGCCGGCGCCCCAGTCCCGGTGAGTCACTCGGGTGTCGACGGGAAACGGTGAGCGTTCGAAACGTATTGGCGAGCTATCGTTTTCGTCGCAGCGGTCGCAATTACCGCACGATCGGTCGGGGTGCTCGCCGAAGTACTCGAGGAGGAACCGGCGACGACACCCGCGGGTTTCGGCGTAGCCCTGAATCATCTCGACACGGGAGCGGTCCCTCCTCCGGTCGGTCGCGGCGACGTGCAGCGCCACTGTCACCGCGTCGTCCTCTGCGACACCTGCGGATGCGATGCCGAACTCCCCGTCGCCGACGACCCCGGCGCGGGCCAGCAGGTTGACCGCGTTGGTCACGGTCCGAGAGCATAGTTCTGTTCGGAACCGCAACTCGCGCAGTGAGATCGGCTCGGTCGGGAGAGTTCGGTAGATCCGGCGCAGTGCGTCTTCCCGGGGGTGCCTCGAGGCGAAGAACGTGCGCAGGGTCAGATCCTCCGGGCGGTAGAAAAGCAACGCGAGTGCGTCGGTGCCGTCGCATCGCGGCCACCACGTCGCGGCCGTCGAGTATCGGCGCCATCGCCTCGAGCTGGCCGGGTTTGAGCTGCTCCCAGCCGAAGTCCTCCCGGGCGACGCGTCGCAGGTCGTCGGTGCGACGGGGGGCGTCAGGGATTCGTAGCGGCATCCGGGACGATCCCTCACGGGTTGTGCGCGTGTGCGACGAACCAACTCCGGGCGTGATCCGCGACGGCGTCGAGGGTGCCTGGCTCTTCGAACAGGTGCGTGGCGCCGGGCACGATCACGAGCTCGTGCTCGCACTCGAGGAGTTCGGCGGCCTGCCGATTCAGATCGATCACCGTCGTGTCGAGGGAACCGACCAGAAGCAGCGTCGGCGCGCGCACCGCCGACAGCCGCGATCCCGCCAGGTCCGGGCGTCCGCCGCGGGAGACGATCGCGGTGATGTCGGCATCGGGCTCGGCGGCGGCGTGCAGGGCCGCGCCGGCGCCGGTGCTCGCGCCGAAGTATGCGATTGTCCGCACCCCGTCAAGCAACTGCATCGTCACCTCACACAGCCGCGCCGACAGCAGCGGAATGTCGAACACCAGCCGGCGGTCCCCCTCCTCGTCCGGGGCGAGCAGGTCGAACAGCAGTGTTCCGAGGCCGACGTCCTGCAGGAGCCTGGCCACGTGGCGGTTCCGAGGGCTGAACCGGCCACTGCCGCTGCCGTGCGCGAACACCACCACCGGCATGTCGCCGACCGGATCGGTCAGTGAGCCGGACAGTCGGACACCGTCGACCTTGAACGTCTTCTCGCCGCTCATATCCCCCATTGCACACCCGATCGGCGGGGGTCACCAAGGGGTAATGGGTCCCGACATCGGTCTCGTCGTCGGTCTCGCGCCCGCGGCTAAGCCCTGCGGATCTGTCGGAGTTTGCGGATACGTTGGCGTGTTGCCCGTCTGAAGGGCACCACCGACCCGGTTCGGTGCGACAAAAGGGAGGAAGCGGATGACGTCGGACGAGGCGCTGCGGGGGATCGAGCAGGGGGCGACCTTGAACACCGCGATGATCAGTCCCGTCGCGGGTGGGCTGATCCGGACCTGGACGAGCGAGGGGAGCAGGCTGTGGAGTGTCGAGGACCCCGACTGGCTGAGCGGGGTGCTCGGTCGCGGGCTGGTTGGCCGTACTCCGATGCCGAACGACCGTTTCCGAGAGGCTGTATTCCTGAACTCTGACGACGGAACTTTGCTGGTGCAGAGTCGGTACGCGTCCGGGGCGGGGAGGTCGGAGGTGGAGGTGGAGGTCGAGGTCAATGTCGTCCAGTTAGGTGAGCCGACCCGACCGGAGGCGAACCCGTGGTACGACATGGACCGATTCCTCAGCGCAGTAGCAGTGTCGGCCGCCGACCGAGGCGAATACTACGTCGCGGAACTGGGTGGCTGGGACGCCCCGACCGAACCGTACTGCCTATTTGCGGTCATGGATCAGGGCGATGGACCGATGTCGCTGCTCGAAGCGGCCCCGGCGCCGCGCGGTACCGACTTCTGGCCGGAGGTCCCGCACGAGCAGCCAGGCTCGACCGTGGTGGCGCCGGCCTCCGACAAGACGCTGTCGGTTGCCGGTGTCTTTGTCACGGCGGCGATCCACACCTGGGGCGTGGCACCGTGGGACATCGCCCTCACGTTCGGGAGCTTGAAGGACCTGACGGGATAGCGGCGGGTCGATCTGCCCGGTGCACGTCCAGAGTTGGTCAGAAGTACCAGGGAAACGGCGTCCAGTCCGGGTCCCGCTTCTCGAGGAACGAGTCACGGCCCTCGACGGCCTCGTCGGTCATGTACGCCATGCGGGTTGCCTCGCCGGCGAAGAGCTGCTGGCCGACCAGTCCGTCGTCGGTCAGGTTGAACGCGTACTTGAGCATGCGTTGCGCCTGCGGGGACTTGCCGTTGATCTTCTTGCCCCACTCGATCGCGACATTCTCGAGCTGGTCGTGGTCGACGACCTTGTTCACCGCGCCCATGTGGTGCATCTCCTCGGCGGTGTAGGTGTCGCCGAGGAAGAAGATCTCGCGGGCGAACTTCTGACCGACCATCTTCGCGAGGTACGCGCTGCCGAAGCCGCCGTCGAAGCTGCCCACGTCGGCGTCGGTCTGCTTGAAACGGGCGTGCTCGCGTGAAGCCAGCGTCAGGTCGCATGTGACATGCAGGCTGTGTCCGCCCCCGGCTGCCCACCCGTTGACGAGTGCGATCACGACCTTCGGCATGAAGCGGATCAGGCGCTGTACCTCGAGGATGTGCAGGCGGCCGGCGCGGGCCTTGTCGACCGTGTCGGCGGTCTCGCCGGACGCGTACTGGTAGCCGCTGCGACCGCGGATGCGCTGGTCGCCGCCCGAGCAGAACGCCCAGCCGCCGTCCTTGGGGCTCGGGCCGTTCCCCGTGAGGAGCACGCACCCGACGTCGGAGGTCATGCGGGCGTGGTCGAGCGTGCGGTACAGCTCGTCGACGGTATGCGGACGGAACGCGTTGCGTACCTCGGGGCGATCGAACGCGATGCGGACGATCCCCTCCGTGACATGACGGTGGTATGTGATGTCGGTGAGGTTCTCGAAACCGGGTACGGGACGCCAGAGCTGCGGGTCGAAGGTCACCAAGCGAGGATAGGCGTTGGCGGTGGAGTGGCGTAGGTCACCTCGCGCGTGGTCGACCCGGGCACGGCGTTACGGTGCAGCTATGAGCGAGCAACTGCAGACCGACACCACCACCGGGGACGACGTCTACGAACATCACGGCGGCTTCCCCATGTTCACGCCGGTCAAGGCCGGGCCGAACTACGCAGAATTCGTCGAATCGCTGCGCCGCCTGCAGGACCTCGCCGTCTCGACCCACATCCCCGACGACGTCGTCGAGGAGGCCATCGCCCGCATCGACGCGCTGAGCGAGATGCTCGAGCCGCACCGGGTCCCGGAGGGCAAGTCCCCGGCCGGCTTCAACACACACCTGCCCGGACGTGGCAGCCTGCTGCTCCTACCGTGGCAGTACGAGAAGCGCAGCGCCGACGGTGTCCGCCTGCGCGGCAAGTTCCGGATGTTCCACCGCGGCGGCAACCGGGCCGCGCACGGCGGCACCATCGCGCTGCTGTTCGACGACCTGTTCGGCATGGTTGTCCACGCGTCGGGGCATCCCATTGCCCGCACCGGGTACCTGCACGTCAACTATCGCAAGGTCACGCCCATCGAGACCGAACTGGTGGTCGAGGGCCGCGTCGACCGAGTCGAGGGCCGCAAGCTCATGTGCACCGCCGAACTCAAGGACCTCGACGGAAACATCCTCGCCGACTGCGAGGCTCTCATGATTCAGTTGCTGCCCGGACAGCCGTGACGGTTCCGTTCGGGGGCCCGTCCCTCGCCGACCTCCTGGCGGGGGCGCGGGTGGTGAGCCTGCCGATGCGGGTTCGCTTCCGCGGCATCACCACTCGTGAGGCCGTGCTCCTCGAGGGCCCGGCCGGCTGGGGGGAGTTCGCGCCCTTCCCCGAGTACGACGACGCCGAGGCCGCCACCTGGCTGCGCGCCGCGATCGAGGCCGCGTGGCTCGGTCCGCCGACGCCGCTGCGCGAGCGGGTGCCGATCAATGCGACCGTTCCCGCGATCGCCCCACAGCAGGTCCCCGAAATCCTCGCCCCCTTCCCCGGCGCCCGCACGGCGAAGGTGAAGGTTGCCGAGAATGGACAGACCCTGGCCGAAGACGTCGCCCGGGTCGCCGCGGTCCGCGAGTTGATCGACAACGTCCGCGTCGACGCCAACGGTGGCTGGACCGTCGACGAGGCGGTCACCGCGCTGGACGCGCTCACCGCCGATGGCCCGCTCGAGTACGCCGAGCAGCCCTGCGCGACGGTGCCCGAACTCGTCGAGGTCCGACGGCGTCTGGCTGAGGTCATGAACCGGCACGGCCGGCGGCGTGTGCCGATCGCGGCCGACGAGAGTATCCGCCGCGCCGAGGATCCCCTCAAGGTGGTGCGCACCGGCGGTGCCGATGTCGCGGTCGTGAAGGTGGCGCCGCTCGGCGGGATGCGCCGCCTGCTCTCGCTCGCTGACGACCTCGCCGGGCACGGTGTGCCGGTCGTTGTGTCCAGTGCGCTCGACACCGCTGTCGGGATGAACGCGGGACTGGCCGCGGCCGCGGCGCTTCCGGCGTTGCCGTACGCGTGCGGACTGGGTACCGGGGGTCTGTTCGTCACCGACGTCGCCGAGCCCCGTCAGGTGGCGGATGGCAGCCTCGCCGCGCATCCCATCGCCCCGGACCAGACGCGTCTCGCCGAACTGGGCGCGCCGCCCGAGCGCGCGCAGTGGTGGCTCGCCCGGCTACGGCGCTGCTACGAACTGCTGGCCGTGAGCGGTGACGCATGGGACGAATGAGTCGTATAGGGTCGTGCGCGGTCAGAAATGGACAAATCGATATGGAGGCATGAAAGTGGTTGCAGCGCTGAACGACACCTTGCTGGACGACGCACGGATGCCCGCGGTTCGCGCGGACGTCGAGGCGCTCGTCGATGCGGAGGTCTCGGACAAGACGGGCGCGTCTGGGCTGGCGCTGAAGGGCGGGTACTCGGCCGTCAAGAAGCTCGGTCCGTCGATCGTGCCGGACGCCATCGAGGGACTGCTGCCGGAGTTCGTCGTGCGCCTCGAGCCGTTCTGGCAGGAATTCGGCGCCAGCGGTGAGGCGAGCTTCTCGGCGTTCCTGACCGCGCGCGGCGACGCCGTCTCGGACGCGCTGCTGGGTGTCACCGACGACCGCATCGAGGCCAGCGACCGCGGTGCGATCAAGAAGGTCTACGGGACGCTGCGTCCGGCAGCCAAGAAGCACGTGACCGAGGCCCTGCCGCGCCTTGGTGACCTGGTGCAGAAGCACGCCGCGTAGTTGAAGCACGACCGAGTCCGCGGGCCCGTCCGGTGAATCCGGGCGGGCCCGCAGTCGTTACGGCTCCGTCTGTTTCGGCCTGTTCGTGGATGCGGTCCGGCCCGAGCGTGAGCTCAATTCGAGGCGTGACCGTGACGCCAGTAGCCGGTGAAGGCGATGTCGGACTTGGGCACGTTCCGGTCGGCGACGAGGTGGCGTCGTACCCCCGTAGCCAGGTCGCTCTCGCCGGCGACGAACGTGTAGAACGGGCCCCCCGGCAGATCCGAGAAATCCGACGCCATGATGGTCTCCAGCGCCAGCGCACCCGGACGGGCGATCGCGCTCTCGCGCACCAGCCACTGCAGGTCGACGTTGTCGCTCGCCGCGACGTCCCGGGCGGCCGCAATGTCGTCGGAGTCGGGGATCTCGACGTACGCGCGCACCCGCAGCGTGGGGTCGACCGACCGGAGGATCCCGGCGATCGCGGGCAGCGCGCTCTCGTCGCCGACCAGCAGGTGCCAGCGGGCGTCGGGGGTGGGGTTGTAGATCAGCCCCTCGTCGAGCAGGCCCACGGGATCGCCCGTGGCGCACGAGTTGGCCCACGCCGACGCCGGGCCCAGGTCACCATGCGAGGTGAAGTCGATATCGAGTTCCGGGCCGTCACCGAAGACCCCGCCTTCGGGACGGAACTCGCGGACCGTGTAGTTCCGCAGCGTCGGCCGGACGTCCTTGGGGATCAGCTTGAACTGGGCGTACCAGAGATTGCCGGTGGTGGTCGGCAGTCGGAAGCCCGTCTGTTCGGGTCCGGGAATGAACATCCGGAACCACTGGTCGAAGCCCATGGGCGTGAACCCGTGCAGGCCGTCGCCGCCGATCGTGACCCGGACGAAGTTCGGGCTGATCTGCTTGCTGCCGAGCACGTGCGCCGAGACGATCTCGCGCTGTTCGGGCTTTACGAACTTTGAGCGTTTGGCCATTGCATCCCGTCCCGCGAATCCGGCGTGAGTTTAGCCAACCCTAATGCGCCCGGGAAAGTCGTTCTTCAGCCAGGTGGTCCCGGGCGTGGGATCCGCCGTACCGGCGGCGGCGTACCCCACTCGTCGCGGCCGAGCCTGCTGAGAGGGGCCAGTGCCGCGAAATTCGGAAGTCCGTCGTCGGCGATCGCCTCGGGCCGCACCGCGACCGCCAGCACGTCCCCCATCACCACGAACGAGTTCCCGACCTCGATCACCTGTCGCAGCCGACACTCTATTGCGATGGGGGAGTCCGCGACCCGCTTCGGTCGGACCCGCTCGCTCGGCTCGGTTGCGATGCCGAGAGCCGCGAACTCGTCCGTGCCCGGCTCGTACGGGGCGGAGCTGGCGTTGACGTGCTCGACCATCGGTTCGGACGCCAGGTTGACGACGAACTCGCCGGTGGCCTCCACGTTGCGCAGGCTGTCCTTGCGGGTGACCGATGTGAACTGCACCACCGGCGGCTCCGCGCTCGACACCGTGAAGAAGCTGTACGGCGCCAGATTCGGCACTCCGTCTGCGGACAGCGTCGACACCCACGCGATCGGTCGTGGCAGCACCGACGCGGTCAACACCGGGTAGAAGCTGCCCGGCTCCATCTCTGCTGGGTCGAAGATCGTGCGCACCATGCCAACCATCGTCGCAGCCCCTCCCGGCGGGTGGGTCGCCGCACCTGGCACTCTGGAGGACGTGAACCCGTCCACCGCACAAGCGGCAGCCGTAGTCGACGAACTGATCCGCGGCGGGGTGCGCGAGGCCGTGCTCTGCCCGGGTTCGCGCAACGCGCCGCTCGCCTTCGCGTTGCACGCGGCCGACGCCGCCGGGCGGCTTCGCCTGCACATGCGCATCGACGAGCGCACCGCCGGATTCCTGGCGGTCGGTCTCGCGGTCGCGGGCGGACGCCCCGTGCCGGTCGTCATGACTTCGGGCACCGCGGTGGCGAACCTCGGTCCGGCCGTACTCGAAGCGAACTACGCGCGGGTGCCGTTGATCGTGCTCAGCGCCAACCGCCCGTACGAGATGCTCGGCACCGGCGCCAACCAGACCGTCGAGCAGTTCGGCCTGTTCGGCAGCCAGATCCGGGCCGCGATCAGCCTCGGGCTCGCCGAGGAGGCCGGCGACGAGTCGCTGCGAGGGATCCGCTTCGACGAACAGAACAGCCAGTGGCGATCCGCGGTGTGCCGCGTGCTGGCAGCCGCCCGCGGCACCCGCTCCGGCAACGCCGGACCCGTCCACTTCGACATCCCGCTCCGCGAGCCACTCGTCCCGGACGTCCATGCCCAGGGTCCGATCCCCCAGGGCCGTCCCGACGGCGCGGCGTGGACCACGACCGTGCATGCGACGCTCGACGTCCCGGTGGAGATCGACATCACGCCCGACACCGTCGTCATCTCCGGGCACGGCGCGGCGCATCGGCCCGAGCTGGCGGGGCTGCCGACCGTTGCCGAACCCACCGCGCCGCTGCACGGGCTGCCGCTGCATCCGCTCGCGTTGTCGCAGATCAAGCCGCGTCAGGCGATCGTCACCGGGCGTCCCACGCTGCATCGTCCGGTGTCGAAGCTGCTCGCCGATCCTGCCGTCGCGGTGTACGCGCTCACCACCGGGCCGCGCTGGCCCGACGTCTCCGGCAACGTCCGCGGGACCGGCACCCGCGCCGTCGTGTCCGGCGCCCCGGACTCCGCATGGATCGAACGTTGCCGACACCTGTCCGAGCACGCCGACAAGGCGGTTCGCTCACAGCTCGCCGCGCACCCCCGGACGACGGGCCTGCATGTGGCGGCCGCTGTCATGGATGCCCTCTCCAGTGGTGACCAGTTGCTGCTGGGCGCGTCGAACCCGGTGCGCGATGCCGCGCTGGTCAGCTACCCGCGGCCCGGCGTGAAGGTGCGCTCGAACCGTGGTGTCGCCGGCATCGACGGCACCGTCTCCGCCGCCATCGGCGCGGCACTCGCGTACGAGACCGAGGGCCGCACCGTCGCCCTCCTCGGCGATCTGACGTTCCTGCACGACGCGTCCGGCCTGCTCATCGGCCCCGGGGAGCCGCGTCCGGCCGATTTGACGATCGTCGTCGCCAACGACGACGGTGGCGGCATCTTCGAGCTGCTCGAACAGGGTGATCCGCAGTATGCGGGCGTCTTCGACCGCGTCTTCGGAACACCGCACGGCATCGACCTGGCCGCACTTTGTGCTGCGTACCGGGTCCCACACACCCGAGTCGCTCTGGCCGATCTCGGTGCCGCACTCATCGCGCCCGCGGATGGCATCCGCGTCCTCGAGGTGGTCACCGATCGTTCCGTGCTGCGGGAACTGCATGCCGCCGTGCGGGCTCAACTATGAGACCGGCGTGAGTCCCCGGACCGCGCACCGCGCGCTGCTCGGAGTCGTCGCTGTGGCCACCGGCATCTCGGTGCTGGCGGTCCTGCTCGTGCTTGCGGCATGGCGCAACGACCGGACCATCGAGTCGGACATGGGTACCGCGACCGCCGAAGTGCTCTCGGCGGGTTCGCTGCGATCGGCGGTCAGCTTCGTCACCCCCGATGGCATCACCCACAACCCGCGGCTCGGGGTGCTCTATCCGACCAGACTCACCGCAGGGCAGCGCATCGAAGTCGAGTACGCGCGCAGCGAACCGGATCTCGTGCGCGTCGCCGGCCGCGACGCGAGCGTCGCGATCGTGCCGTGCGGATCGGTTGTCGTCGGGACGTGGCTCGTCGCCCTGCCGGTGCTGCTCGTGCTGCGCCGGCGAGCCCGCACCGAAAGTTCCTGAGAAATTCACTCAGGAAGGTTTCCTATGCTCATACGAATGCAAGCGGGTAGGGGTAGCGCCGCGAGTTCCGAACGCGCGGGGATGATGCTGATCGGTGCGGCGGTCGTCGTCGTAGCCCTTTACCTGCTGAAGGACGTCAGCGCAGTGATCTACCGCGCGATCGTCCCGCGCACGTCGGACCTGCCGGGCGTCGACCTGATCGCCGACGGCGGTCTGCTCGTGCTCGTCGCGATCTTCACGGTCCTCGCTGTGCGGATGTGGCGAACCCGCTCGTCCTATCTGGGAGACCTGTTGATGGGCGGCTTCGGCGTGGTGGTCGCGTACGGCCTGAGCGAGGTCCTCAAGGTCTTCGTCGGCGAGATGCGACCGTGCCATGTAGAACTGACGCTTCCGAACTGCCCCCCGGTCAGCGACTGGTCGTTCCCGAGCAACCACTCCGCCATCGCGTTCGGTCTTGCGGCCGCCATCGTGCTCGCCTCCGTACGAATGCTCTCACCCATGCAGCGTGGTCTCGTAATAGCTCTTGCAGCCGTAGTAGCGCTCGCCCGAGTCGTGCAGGGCGCGCACTACCCGCACGACGTCGTCGCCGGAGCCGTCGTCGGGTCCGCCGTCACGACCGCGGTGGTCGTCATGCTGGTGCCGTGGGCTCGAGGGAAAGCCCGCGCCCTTCGTCGGAACGCGCCGATTGCGGACCAGCCTGTGTCGGACGGCGCAGTTGGGGCGGAGGACGCGGCTGAAGCCGTCCAGCAACGACCCGGTTGGTAGCGTCTTCGACCGTGGCAGACACACATGGATCGCGGGCCTCGCTCGACAAGAAGCCGCATGAGGTCGCGTCGATGTTCGACGGCGTCGCCAAGCGCTACGACCTGACGAACACGGTCCTGTCGTTCGGCCAGGATCGCAGTTGGCGCAAGGCTACGCGTGCGGCGCTCGACCTTAAGCCCGGAGAGCGGGTCCTCGATCTCGCTGCCGGAACGGGTATCTCCACGGTCGAACTGGGACGCTCCGGCGCGTGGGTGGTCGCCACGGATTTCTCCAAGGGCATGCTCGCAGCCGGCATCGGTCGCCGTGTCCCGATGGTCGCCGGCGACGCGATGCACCTGCCGTACGCCGACGGCGTCTTCGACGCCGCCACGATCTCGTTCGGGTTGCGCAATGTCTCCGACTTCGATGCCGGCCTGCGGGAGATTGCGCGCGTCACCAAACCCGGTGGTCGTCTCGTCGTGTGCGAGTTCTCCACGCCGGTGTTCGGCCCGTTCCGCACCGTCTACATGGAGTACCTGATGAAGGCGCTGCCGCAGGTCGCGCGCGCAGTCAGCAGCAACCCCGACGCCTACGTCTACCTTGCCGAGTCGATCCGAGAGTGGCCCGCGCAGGAGGAACTTGCCCGACGGATCGAGGCCGCCGGCTGGAAGAAGGTGCAGTGGCGCAACCTCTCCGGCGGCATCGTCGCGCTGCACCGTGCGACACGGTGATCGCACTTACATCCGGTGACCATCGGGTGACCCTGCTCAGCTGAACGGCGGCCGGGAATCCAGCCGCAGCGACGCCCCACCGGACGCCCGCCAGGCACGAGCCACGACGTCGGCGTCCTCCTCGGTCACGAGATTGCCCATCACCCGCACCGCGACGGTCATTATCGCCCGCGAGCGCATCGCGACCGGACCCGACGCCGGCAGGAAACGCGCCAGCGTCAGTAGTCCCGCGAGGCGGCGTGCGATCGAGAACGCCCTGCCGTACTGGTCACGCAGGATCGCCGGCCACACCTCGGTCAAATCGTCGTCGGCGAGCGCGCGGGACACCAAACGCCCACCCTCGAGCCCGTAGTCGATACCTTCACCGTTGAGCGGGTTCACACACGCCGCCGCATCGCCGATCAATGCCCAATTGCGGCCCGCCACGTTCGACACGGCTCCGCCCATCGGCAGCAACGCCGACGCCACCGAATGCACATCACCGGCCAGCTGCCACTCGGCGCGGCGCTGCATCGCGTACAGCTCGAGCAGCGGTCGGAGCGCGCCCGCCGTCGGCCGTTTGGCCGTCGCGAGCGTCCCGACGCCGATGTTGACCGCACCGGTACCGAGCGGGAACACCCAGCCGTAGCCGGGCTGCAGGGTGCCGGAATCGTCGCGCAACTCCAAGTGCGACGTGATCCATGGATCATCGTGGCGACCAGACGATACGTACGCACGCGCCGCGACCCCGTACGTGGTGTCGCGATGCCACTCCCGGCCCAGCTGCTTGCCGAGCGGCGATCGGACGCCGTCCGCGACGACGAGCTTCTCGCACGTGACTGTGCGCGGGCCGGCGGCGGTCTTCAATGTCACCGCGCGCACCCGATTGCCGTCACGCTCGACCCCGACAGCCTTGGCGCCCTCCACCATTTGCGCACCCGACTCGATCGCCGCCAGGCGCAGGCGGTTGTCGAGCTCGGCTCGGGGGACCGCGCTGCCGACGGTCGGGAGGGTGCCTCCGGGCCACGGCAACCGCAACTCCCGGCCCCAGCCAGTCAGGCGCAGACCTCGGTTGACCGTACATTCGCGAACCCAGCCACCAAGGCCGAGGAGATCGAGTTCGGCGACCGCCCGCGGCGTCAGACCGTCACCACATGTCTTGTCCCGCGGGAACGTCGCCGCGTCGACGAGGAGTACGTCGCGGCCGTCGCGCGCGGCCCAGGCCGCTGCCGCGGAACCCGCCGGACCTGCGCCGACTACCAGCACCTCCGTGCTCGAGGGGAGCTTCGGTACGTCGCTGAACCCAGCGTTCGGGGAATGTTCGGCCACCACCCCAGTATGTTCTCAGTCGAGATGGCCGACTGCGCCGAGGGCAGGTGAGGCGATCGCTGGTGGTAACGCTAGGTTCACTACCGTGGTAACCGAGGCGTCACCGACTACAGGAATGAGTACTGGCATCGTGAGCACTGAGGGGCCGAGCACTGTCATTGCCGGAGTGGATCTCGGCGACCAGCAGCTTGCTGATCTGGTGCGCGACCGGCTCACCCGTGTCGAGGAGCTCTTGGTCAGTGAACTGTCCGACGGTGAGGACTTTCTGACCGAGGCGGCTCTGCACCTCGCGAAGGCGGGCGGCAAGCGGTTCCGCCCACTGTTCACCGTCCTGACCGCACAGCTCGGACCCAAGGGCGCCGACCCGGACGTGGTCACCGCAGCCACCGTCGTCGAGCTCGTCCACCTGGCGACGCTGTATCACGACGACGTCATGGACGAGGCCGCAATGCGACGCGGCGCGCCCAGCGCCAACGCCCGATGGAGCAACAGCATCGCGATCCTCGCCGGCGACTACCTTTTCGCGCACGCCTCACGACTGGTATCCACGCTCGGCCCGGAGGCCGTGCGGATCATCGCCGAGACGTTCGCGGAGCTTGTCACCGGCCAGATGCGCGAGACGATCGGCGCCCGCGACAAGAAGGACCCGGTCGAGCACTACCTCCAAGTCGTGTGGGAGAAGACCGGATCCCTGATTGCCGCCAGCGGCCGGTTCGGCGGCACCTGCTCCGGCGCGGACGCCGACCAGATCGCCCGACTCGAGCGGTTGGGCGACGCTGTAGGCACCGCGTTCCAGATTGCCGACGACATCATCGACATCTCGTCGGTGTCCGCGCAGTCCGGCAAGACGCCCGGCACCGACCTCCGTGAGGGCGTCCATACGCTGCCCGTGCTGTATGCGCTGCACGAGGACGGTCCTGAGGCCGATCGGCTGCGGGTGCTGCTCGATGGTCCGGTCACCGACGACGCAGACCTCGCCGAGGCGCTCGCCCTGCTGGAGCGTTCGGCGGGCATGACCGCAGCCAAGGCGAAACTTGGTGAGTACGCCGACCGGGCTCGGGCCGAACTCGCCCTGTTGCCGCAGGGGCCGGCCAACGAGGCGCTGGTCCGGCTCGTGGACTACACCGTCGAACGCGTCGGCTGATCACCTACTGAACAGTCTTCGAACCAGCGCGGGAACCGTGATCCCGGGCTGGTTCGTTGTAGTGTCAGGGCCGTTCCCGCATTGGGGCGGTGCTGGACAGGGAAGAGGCGAGTGGTGCACGGCTACGCAAACGGTGCCAAGACGTTCGGCCTGCTGGTCGGCATGTCGGCGCTCATCATCTTCATCGGCTCACTGTTCCAGAACCAGACCATCCTGATCTTCGCGATCTTTCTGGCTGTGGCGACCAACGCGTGGGCCTACTTCAACAGCGACAAGCTCGCGCTGCGGGCGATGCGTGCCCAGCCGATTACCGAGGTTCAGGCACCCGTCATCTACAAGATCGTCCGCGAACTCGCGACCACCGCTCACCAACCGATGCCGCGGCTGTACATCAGTCCCACCGCAGCACCCAATGCGTTCGCGACCGGTCGCAATCCTCGGCACGCGGCGGTGTGCTGTACGAGTGGCATCCTCGACATCCTCGACGAGCGAGAACTGCGCGCCGTGCTCGGTCATGAACTCTCACACGTCTACAACCGCGACATCCTGATCTCGTCGGTTGCAGGTGCGATGGCAGCCATCATCTCGGGCCTGGCGAACATGGCGATCTTCGCGAACCTGTTCGGCGGGCGTGGACAGGGTGGCGCCAATCCGCTAGCGCTTCTGGTGGTATCGCTGCTCGGTCCGATCGCGGCGACCATCGTCAAGCTGGCGGTGTCTCGATCGCGGGAATACCAGGCCGACCAGTCCGGCGCCGAACTCACGGGGGATCCGCTGGCGCTCGCGTCGGCGCTGCGCAAACTCGAACGCGGCACCCAGGCAGCGCCGCTACCGCCGGAACCGAAGATCGCGGCCCAGTCGCACATGATGATCGCCAACCCGTTCCGCGCCGGCGAGCGGGTCAGCAAGCTCTTCTCCACGCACCCACCGATGGCCGACCGCATCGAGCGACTCGAGCGAATGGCAGGGATGCGCTGACGGACGGTGCGCGCTCAACCGTCACAGCTGGGGGCGCGCACCGTGGCCGTCGCAGCTGCCCTAGCGATAGTTGACGAACTGCAGGGCGATACCGAAGTCCTCGTTCTTCAGAAGCGTGATGACCGCCTGTAGGTCGTCACGCTTCTTACTGGTCACACGCAGCTCGTCGCCCTGAATCTGCGCCTTGACGCCCTTGGGGCCCTCGTCGCGGATCTTCTTCGAGATCTTCTTGGCGTTCTCGCTGCTGATGCCCTGGACCAGGGATCCGCTCAGCTTGTAGATCTTGCCGGACTGTGAGGGCTCCCCGGCATCGAACGCCTTCAGCGAGATGTCGCGGCGAATCAGCTTCTCCTTGAACACCTCGAGCGCCGCCAGGAGGCGCTCCTCGGTCTCGGCACTCAGTGCGATCGACTCCTCGCCGGACCACTCGATGCTCGCCCCGGTGTTCCGGAAATCGAACCGGGTGCCCAACTCCTTCGCGGCCTGATGCAGAGCGTTGTCTACCTCTTGACGGTCAACCTTGCTCACCACGTCGAAGGACGAATCAGCCACTTCACACTCCTATTTCACTAGCAGTCGAGCCCACCACGGGCAGTGGCGGGTTGGCCTCGACGCTATCGGTTCGCAACCGCCCGTATCCACTCGGTTTGCGTATCCGGGGGGACTTCGTTGTATTCTTCGATACGCGTCAGGGCGCCGAGGTGCCCTGGTCGCAGTCAAGGCAGGTTGCCCGAGCGGCCAATGGGAGCGGACTGTAAATCCGTCGGCTTACGCCTACGTAGGTTCGAATCCTACACCTGCCACCAGTTCAGCCCCGGTACTGAAAAGTTCCGGGGCTGAACTGTTTTCGGCGCCCAGTCGTCGAGCTCTCGTCGTCCGCCCTGGGTCGTCGGCACTGTGGTCGTCGCCCGGTAAGGAGGCCGCCCTTCTCGTCGTGGGGCCGGCGAGGGCAAAGGGCCGCTGTGACCCGATATCGTAGTGGCGAGGATTCACCTATCTTGACCAGCAAATTTGGTGCTGGGGTAAAGGTCTGTGTAATCTTCTGGAGGCTTCAGCGCACGGGGTGCGCAGTGAAGCCGCGCCCCCTTAGCTCAGTCGGCAGAGCGTTTCCATGGTAAGGAAAAGGTCGACGGTTCGATTCCGTCAGGGGGCTCGCTGGATTGTGGTGCCGCCGTTTTAGCGCGACACTCGACACCGAGGCGGTGTAGCTCAGTTGGTAGAGCAAACGACTCATAATCGTTGCGTCGCCGGTTCAAGTCCGGTCACCGCTACACAAGATGAATGATCCATCCTGATCGATTTCTGATCAGATTCACGCGAAAGAAGGCGTCCAGTGGCCTCCTCGACTGATGTTCGGCCGAAGATCACCTTGGCCTGCGAGGTGTGCAAGCACCGCAACTACATCACCAAGAAGAACCGTCGCAACGATCCCGATCGCCTCGAGCTGAAGAAGTTCTGCCCGAACTGCGGAACTCACCGAGCTCATCGCGAGTCCAAGTAGTTTCTTCTCGTAGTTGACGCTCGCGCGTCGCGTTCACTGACAGACTGCCCTAATGGATGGCGTCGACAGGGGGGTATTGCCGTGACAGAGACAGTCGTGAGAGAGGCCGAGTTGACGGTCGATCCCGCCGCACATGCGGCCGCGATGGTGGGACACCACTATCGCGTGAGCGACTTCTACGAAATCGGCAGGGAGAAGATTCGCGAGTACGCCCGCGCCGTGCTCGACGACCATCCCGCTCATCACGACGAGGAAGCGGCCCAGGGCCTCGGATACGACGGCCTCGTCGCACCGCTGACCTTCCTGTCGGTCCTCGGTATGCTCGCCCAGCGCAGGCTGTTCGAGGAGATCGTCACAGGCTACGACCTCAGCCAGATCATGCAGACCGATCAAAGGTTCGTGTTCCACCGGCCGCTGAAGGCCGGCGATCGCCTGATCGCCGACATCTACCTGGAGTCGTTCCGCCAGGTTGCCGGCAGTGACATCATCGTCACCAAGAACATCGCCTCCGATCTGAACGGCGAACCGGTTCAGACCACCTGGACCACACTTGTTGCGCGCTCCGGGGGTGAGGTGGACGACAACATCGCCCACGCGGTCAGGGATGTGATGATGCATGTCGCTTCGTAGGTTCGAGGACGTCGCTGTCGGTGACGAACTGCCCGAACGCGTCGTTACCCTGACCCGTGGCAACCTCGTCAACTACGCCGGCGTGTCGGGCGACCCCAACCCGATCCACTGGAGTGACCACGTGGCCCGTCTTGCGGGCCTGCCGGACGTCGTCGCGCACGGAATGCTCACCATGGGTCTGGGTGGCGGATTCGTCTCGTCCTGGCTCGGCGATCCGGGTGCCGTGACCGAATACAACGTTCGGTTCACCAGCCCGGTGTATGTGGCGGCCGACAAGGCCGCCGAAGTGCAGTTCACCGGCAAGATCAAGTCGGTGGACGCCGAAAGCAAGACCGCGGTAGTCGCGATCGTGGCGAAATCCGAGGGTCGTAGGATTTTCGGACGAGCCACGGCAACGGTCCGCTTGGCCTGAGCGCCGAGCGGATTGGGTTTGATCCGGTCGTTCAAGTACACTAAAGTTTCTGGGGTTACTCAGGCGCTGCGCGCTGCCCAACGGTTCCGTCACAGGTTGTTGCTACAGGCTGTGAACGGTCCGCACGGGGTGGCGCGCATGTCATGTGAACCCAGATTGGTCGGCCGGCTCGATCGGCCGACCGAAGGGGCGTAGCTCAATTGGCAGAGCAGCGGTCTCCAAAACCGCAGGTTGCAGGTTCAAGTCCTGTCGCCCCTGCACCCGGATTGGCCAGCGACTGAGAGGAACGACGTGAGCGAGGAGCGCGGCAAGCGCGACGGCGGCACGACCGGGTCTTGGGACTCCAGCCCCGTCGACGAATCGGCCGTTTCCAATCAGTCCGCAAACGGCAACACTTCTGCTGAAGAGAACCCCACGAGCGCGGTCCCAGCAGGAAGGCCGAGTGGCAAGCGCACCGGGCGTCGAGCCGGCGCCGTGGAGGCGTCGAAGCCCGCGGTCGCGGCTTCCTCCGTCAGGTCGCCGAAGGCGCGTTCCGTCGACGCCTCGAAGTCGGGTGCCAAGAAGTCCGGCACCGTGGACAAGCCCCACACCGAGAACATCTTCAAGCGGATTCGTCGCTTCCTGCGGGAAGTGATCGCCGAACTCAAGAAGGTCATCTGGCCCAATCGCAAGCAGATGATCACCTACACCATCGTGGTGCTCGTGTTCGTCACCTTCATGGTGACGTTCATCTCCGTCCTCGACGTGGTGTTCCTGAGGGGCGCCTCCTGGTTGTTCGGCTAACCCGGGCGCGCCCGTCGGCGTTCCTGAACGATGTGATTGACGAGAGGAAGAGTGCCTCCAGTGAGCACCCCCGAGAACGACTCTGACGAGGGCTCGGCCGAGGAGCGTGTTTCGGCCGAGGCCCAGGCCGATGAGCGTGTTTCGGCCGAGACCGTAGCCGAAGACGGTGTGTCTGACGACGCAGTTGTCGAAGGCGACGCTGCCGGTGGGCAGGTCGAGGACGGTGCCGTGGCAGAGCAGGCTCCGGAGACCGCAGAGGAAGAGGTCGATCCTGCCGCCGAGTTCAAGGCGGCGCTGCGCAGGGCTCCCGGCGACTGGTACGTCATCCACTCCTACGCCGGCTACGAGAACAAGGTGAAGGCCAATCTCGAGACGCGCGTCCAGAATCTCGACGTCGGTGACTACATCTTCCAGGTGGAGGTTCCCACGGAAGAGGTCACCGAGATCAAGGGCGGCCAGCGCAAGCAGGTCAATCGCAAGATCCTGCCCGGCTACATCCTCGTCCGCATGGACCTCAACGACGAGTCGTGGGGCGCGGTCCGCAACACCCCGGGCGTCACCGGCTTCGTCGGTGCCACCTCGCGTCCGTCGCCGTTGTCGTTGAACGAGGTCATGAAGTTTCTCATGCCGCAGGAGGGGCAGAAGAAGCCCGCGGCCGCTGCTGCCGTCGCCGGCGGTGAGGCTGCGGCTCCGGCCACGGCCAAGCCGGCAATCGAGGTCGACTTCGAGGTCGGCGAGTCGGTCACCGTCATGGACGGCCCGTTCGCGACCCTGCCGGCGAGTATCAGCGAGGTGAATGCCGAGCAGCAGAAGCTCAAGGTCCTAGTCTCGATCTTCGGTCGCGAGACCCCGGTGGAGTTGTCCTTCAACCAGGTCCAGAAGATCTAGCCCACATCCCGCGTCGTTCGGTGCTCGACGTCGTGGGACCGGACCTCGGGACCCGCACACTTGCACGCAGTACGCAAGAAACAAACCCAGTAAGAACAAGGAACGAAGATGCCCCCCAAGAAGAAGAAGCTCGCAGGGCTCATCAAGCTTCAGATCCAGGCTGGTCAGGCCAACCCTGCACCGCCCGTGGGTCCGGCGCTCGGTCAGCACGGCGTCAACATCATGGAGTTCTGCAAGGCCTACAACGCGGCGACTGAGTCCCAGCGCGGCAATGTAATCCCTGTGGAGATCTCGGTCTACGAAGACCGCAGCTTCGATTTCAAGCTGAAGACCCCGCCGGCCGCCAAGCTGCTGCTCAAGGCTGCTGGTGTCCAGAAGGGCTCCGGCGAGCCGCACAAGACCAAGGTCGCGACCGTGACCATGGACCAGGTGCGCGAGATCGCGAAGACCAAGCAGGAAGACCTCAACGCGAACGACATCGACGCGGCCGCGAAGATCATCGCGGGCACCGCTCGTTCGATGGGTATCACGGTCGAGGGCTGATTCCGCCCGTGGGAGGACCGGCCAGGTCCGAAACCACAACTGAACCATTCGCCCGGAACAGTACGCCCGGGTGAGAAGTAAGGACAGAAGAAATGGCAAAGCGCAGCAAGGCATATCTCGCCGCCGCGGAGAAGATTGACGCGACCAAGCTCTACAGCCCCCTGCAGGCTGCGAAGCTGGCCAAGGACACCTCGTCGACCAAGATGGACGCGACCGTCGAGGTTGCGATCCGCCTGGGCGTGGACCCCCGCAAGGCAGACCAGATGGTTCGTGGCACGGTCAACCTGCCGCACGGTACCGGTAAGACCGCGCGCGTCGTGGTGTTCGCTGTCGGCGAGAAGGCCGCAGAGGCCGAGGCCGCCGGTGCGGACGCTGTCGGCTCCGACGACCTGATCGAGCGTATCCAGGGCGGTTGGACGGACTTCGACGCCGCGATCGCCACCCCGGACCAGATGGCCAAGGTCGGCCGCATCGCCCGCGTCCTCGGACCGCGCGGCCTGATGCCGAACCCGAAGACCGGCACGGTCACCCCCGAGGTCTCGAAGGCTGTCGCCGACATCAAGGGCGGAAAGATCAACTTCCGCGTCGACAAGCAGGCCAACCTGCATTTCGTGATCGGCAAGGCGTCGTTCGACGACACCAAGCTGGTCGAGAACTACGGTGCGGCACTGGACGAGGTCCTGCGTGTCAAGCCGTCGTCGGCGAAGGGCCGTTACGTCAAGAAGATCACGGTTTCGACCACCACCGGACCGGGCATCCCGGTGGACCCGAACCGTACCCGTAACCTCCTCGAGGACGGCGAGTAAGTCGCGACACCTCGCGACCTGATCGACCCCGAAGGCCGGCGCAGAGCGATCTGTGCCGGCCTTCGACGTATTCGAGGACCGGGCGCGCGAACGAGTCGGCGATGGGCCGCCGAGGCCGTGTGATGGTGGGCACGGTCGGCGAACAGGGCGATGCCGTTTTTGCGCTCGAGAGCCGACTTCGTTACGCTGCTCGATGGAGTTCGGTGCTTGATGCGAGCTCCGCCCCGAAAACTGTTCTACCCAAGACCGTTGGTCACCGTGCCCAGCAATGGGATCGGTTGAAGGTCCGGGATTGCCCGGCGGCCCACGCAGGAGGACGAGGTGGGGGATGTTTGTCTGCGCCCGGCTACGCCGGAAGATGGATCTCCTCGTGTACGCCCCGTGTGCCCTGCACCGGGGCGTTTTGCATGTCACGGCCCACGTCGGACGACTGTCGCGTCGGACGACCGTGTCAACAGTGGAACAACGACTGTCACGAGAGGAGGCGAAGTATGGCAAAGCCTGAGAAGGTTTCCGCAGTAGCGGAGATCACCGAGCAGTTCAAGGAGTCGACTGCCGCAGTGATCACGGAATACCGTGGTCTGTCGGTAACGAGCCTGACCGAGCTGCGACGCGCTCTCGGAGAGGGTGCCACCTACTCCGTCGCCAAGAACACCCTGGTCAAGCGTGCCGCCGCTGAGGCGGGCGTCGGGGGCCTTGACGACCTGTTCGTCGGACCGACCGCCATTGCATTCATCAAGGGCGAGCCGGTCGACGCTGCGAAGGCCCTGAAGACCTTCGCGAAGGACAACAAGGCGCTCATCATCAAGGGCGGCTACATGGACGGCGCTCCGCTGTCCGTGGATCAGGTCAACAAGATCGCGGACCTCGAGTCCCGCGAGGTGCTGTTGGCCAAGCTCGCCGGCGCGATGAAGGGCAACTTGGCAAAGGCTGCCGGCCTGTTCAACGCTCCCGCCTCGCAGGTGGCCCGCCTGGCCGCCGCGCTGCAGGAGAAGAAGGCTGCGGAGGGCGGGGCCGAGGCTCCCGCCGAGGCCGCCGAATAGCTGATCCGCACCTGCGCATCACAACCATCACCACCTGTCCGGTCGCGGATCGGCGACACAGGACTTAGATAGGAAGGACCGCCATCATGGCGAAGCTCACCACCGAAGAGTTGCTGGACGCGTTCAAGGAGCTCACCCTCCTCGAGCTCTCGGAGTTCGTGAAGGCTTTCGAGGAGACCTTCGAGGTCACCGCCGCCGCTCCGGTCGCAGTTGCGGCTGCCGCGGGTGCTCCGGCTGCTGCCGGCGAGGCCGAGTCCGAGCAGGACGAGTTCGACGTCATCCTGGAGTCGGCTGGCGACAAGAAGATCCAGGTCATCAAGGTCGTCCGCGAGGTCGTGTCCGGCCTGGGCCTGAAGGAGGCCAAGGACCTCGTCGAGGGCGCGCCGAAGCCGATCCTGGAGAAGGTTGCCAAGGACGCTGCCGACGCTGCCAAGGAGAAGCTCGAGGCTGCCGGCGCGAAGATCACCGTCAAGTAAGACGATCTTCCGCTTCGCATCTTGGCGAAGCAACTTGTCTCGTCGAGGCAAGGACGAAAGGGCCGTTCCCGTTGTGGGGCGGCCCTTTCTGGATTTCGGCCTTGATCCGGTCGTGATGTTCGGACATAGTTTCAACCGCAAACCATCCGGCTGTGGATGAACCTTACTCACAGGTCAGGTTCGGTGGCAGGGATGGCAACGCCAATGCGATACAGTGACGCAACCCACAGTGAGCACCACGGTGGGGGCGACTTGCCTGACGCAGGAGGAAATAGTGGGAGTCGAGGTAGCGGTCGAAGGGCTCACAAAGTCATTCGGCTCTCAGAAGATCTGGCAGGACGTGACCCTCACGCTGCCGGCTGGCGAGGTCAGCGCACTGCTGGGACCGTCAGGAACCGGCAAGTCGGTGTTCCTCAAGTCCCTGATCGGTCTGCTCCGGCCCGAAGAAGGCTCTATCGTCATCGACGGCACCGATATCCTGCAGTGCTCCTCGCGTGATTTGTACGAGATCCGCAAGCTCTTCGGCGTCCTGTTCCAGGATGGTGCGCTCTTCGGGTCGATGAACCTCTACGACAATGTGGCCTTCCCGCTGCGTGAGCACACCAAGAAATCCGAATCCGAGATCCGCCAGATCGTGATGGAGAAACTCGAACTCAACGGTCTGGTCGGCGCGGAGGGCAAGCTTCCCGGTGAGATCTCCGGCGGTATGCGCAAGCGCGCCGGATTGGCCCGTGCGTTGGTGCTCGATCCCCAAATCATCCTCGTCGACGAACCGGACTCCGGTCTCGATCCTGTTCGTACGACGTACCTGAGCCAGCTGCTGATCGACATCAACGCGCAGATCGACGCCACGATTCTGATAGTTACGCACAACATCAACCTCGCTCGCACCGTGCCCGACAACCTGGGCATGCTCTTCCGCAAGCAACTCGTCATGTTCGGGCCCCGAGAGGTGCTGCTGACGAGTGACGAGCCTGTCGTCCACCAGTTCCTCAACGGAAGCAAGATCGGTCCGATCGGAATGTCCGAGGAAAAGGACGAGGTGCAGATGGCGCACGAGCAGGCTCTCGTCGACGCCGGACATCACCACGGCGGTACCGACGACGTCCGCGGTGTGGTGCCACAGATGCAGGCCACACCTGGGCTTCCCTTCCGGCAGGCAGTCGCGCGTCGCCAGGCGCGAGTCCGCCAGATCCTCCACACCCTGCCGTACGAGGCGCAGCAGGGCATCCTGGCGAGCCTGGAAGATGGTGACGACACCCAGGTGATACCCGCGTACGACGACGGAGGACTCGGGCAGTCCACCTTCGAGCGCGGTTAGTGAGACCGCGTATGGGGGCCACCTCGATGCCGAAGCCGCTCACCGGGGCGCTGGAGCAGGCCGGCAATCTCGTCCAACTATTCATCGACGTGGTCCGCAATACCTTCAAGCGACCGTTCCAGTTCAAGGAGTTCATCGAACAGGCCTGGTTCATTGCGAGTGTGACGATCCTGCCGACCGCGCTCGTCGCGATTCCGTTCGGCGCGGTGGTGTCTCTGCAGACCGGCTCGCTCATCAAACAGCTGGGTGCCGAATCGTTCACGGGTGCCGCCAGCGTCCTCACCGTGATCCAACAGGGCAGTCCGATCGTGACCGCGCTCCTGATCGCAGGCGCAGCCGGATCTGCGGTCACCGCCGATCTCGGCTCGCGGACCATCCGCGAGGAGATCGACGCGATGGAGGTTCTGGGCATCAACCCGATCCAGCGTCTCGTCGTGCCGCGGGTGCTAGCGATGGTGCTGGTGGCGGTGCTGCTCAACGGCCTCGTCTCGGTCATCGGCATCGCGGGCGGCTACTTCTTCAACGTCGTCCTTCAAGGCGGTACTCCAGGCGCTTACCTCGCATCGTTCTCGGCGCTCGCCCAGCTTCCCGATCTGTTTGCCGCGGAGATCAAGGCCGCCATCTTCGGTGTCATCGCCGGTGTGGTCGCGGCCTACAAGGGGCTGACTCCGAAGGGTGGTCCCAAGGGTGTCGGAGAGGCGGTGAACCAGGCTGTCGTCATCACCTTCCTGCTGCTGTTCTTCACAAACCTGATCCTCACGGCGGTTTACCTGCAGATTGTTCCGGCGAAGGGGGCGTGAGCGGATGACGATCGCGCGGAGCCGCAGCGACCAGGCGCTGACACGGGTGCGGGGGGCGGTGCGCAAGCCATTGGATGTGCTCGACAATGCCGGCGAGCAGATGTCCTTCTACGTGAGGGCCATCGCGTGGACCCCGCGGACGCTGCGTCGATACGGCAAGGAGGTACTCCGGCTACTCGCCGAGGTGACCTTCGGCAGCGGCGCGCTGGCGGTGATAGGCGGAACGATCGGCGTCATCGTGATGATGTCCGGTTTCACCGGCGTCGTCGTCGGCCTGCAGGGCTTCGCGGCTCTGGATCAGATCGGCAGTTCGGTCCTGACGGGCTTCCTGTCGGCATACGTCAACACCCGTGAACTAGCGCCGGTGGTTGCGGCGCTTGCACTGTCGGCCACGGTGGGCTGTGGGTTCACCGCACAACTCGGCGCGATGCGTATCTCGGAGGAGATCGACGCGCTCGAGGTGATGGCGGTGCCGAGTGTGCCTTTCCTCGTCACCACCCGGGTGATCGCCGGCTTCGTCGCGGTGATCCCGCTCTACATCGTGGGCCTGCTCGCGGCGTATCTCGCGTCGCGTGTCGTGAGCACCGTGATCAACGGCCAGTCCACGGGCTCGTACGACCACTACTTCAACCTGTTCCTGCCGCCCGAGGACGTGCTGTGGTCCTTCGGCAAGGTGTTGGTGTTCGCGTTCGTCCTGATCCTCGTTCACTGCTACTACGGATTCCACGCGAGCGGCGGACCGGCCGGCGTCGGCGTCGCGGTCGGGCGCGCCGTGCGTACCGCCATCGTCACCATCGCCATCCTGGACTTCTTCCTCAGCCTTGCGATCTGGGGCACGACGACCACAGTGCGGGTGGCCGGATGATCGAGTCTCCTTCGAAGCTGCGCCGTCGGGTCATGGGACTTGCGTTCTTCGTGGTTCTGGCCCTGTTCATCGGTGGAACCGTCGCGACCTACAACAAGACCTTCAAGCCCGTCGTCGAGGTCGACCTCGTCACGGACACGGTCGGTAATGCGCTGCCACGGAATGCCGACATCAAGGTGCGCGGTCTGATCGTCGGGGAGGTGCGTGACGCGTCGACCGAGAACGGACAGGTCACGTCGGTCATGGCGATCGATCCGGACAAGGTCGACCTGATCCCGTCGAACGCGACCGCGAGGTTGTTGCCGAAGACGCTGTACGGCGAGCGGTACGTCGACATCGTCATTCCGGAGAATCCGAGCCCCACCCCGATTCGTGCGGGCGGCACCATCCACCAGGACAAGAGCGGAAACGCGATCGAGTTGGGTCAGCTGTTCGATGACCTGTTGCCGCTGCTGCAGGCGATTCCGCCGGAGAGCCTCGCATCGACCCTCGGTGCTCTGTCGCAGGCGCTCGACGGCCGTGGTGAGCGGCTCGGGGTCACCCTCGACCAGCTCGACACGATCTTCGCGGACGTGAACACCCGCATGCCGGACGTGGAGGCCGGTCTGCAGAGTTTCGCGACCTTCACACAGACGTACTCGGACGCCGCGCCGCAGTTGATCGACGCACTCGACGATCTGCGCACCACCAATGCCACCATTGTCGAGGAACGTAACTCCCTCGACGCGCTGATGGCATCGGTCACGTCGACCGGATCGAGCACCACCGACCTGCTCACCACCAACCGCGATTCGCTCATCTCGATCGCCGCGGACTCGCGCGAGGCGCTCGAGATCCTGGCGCGGTTCTCCGGGACGTTCGGCTGCACGTTCGAGAACTTCGCTGAGGTGATGGAGCGGTCCGGTGCGATCACCGGCGAGGGCACCGACATGCCGGGCGCTCGGACCACGATCGAGTTGGTCAACCCTCGAGGTCGCTACCTTCCCAACCAGGACGAGCCGCGGTTGATCGACACCCGGGGACCCCGTTGCTACGAGCCGCCGCCGCTGGGCGTCGACATCGGCCAGTATCCGGGCGGTTCGATTCATGACGGTTCGTACCAGATTCCGACCCGCTACCCGGGCGAGCAGAACATCCCCGAGGTTCCGGCCCCGCAGTACTCGGTGCTGCCGGCCGCGACGTACGCCGGCTCGCAGCTCGAGCGCGACACCCTGGCCGTCGTCTACGGCGCGGCCACCGGTACCGCTCCGGAGGACCTGGCGTCCTGGACGACGATGATCGGTGCCCCTGCGCTCCGCGGAAATGAGGTGAGCGTCAAATGAGGCGACACCTGCGAGGGGTGGCCGGCCCGCTCACCAAACTGCTGATCTTCGCGGTGGTCACGATCGTTGCGACGGGCCTGCTCGCACTCACGATCGCGAATGCAGGTGCCGCCGGGGGAACCAAGTTCAACGCGCGCTTCACCGACGTCACGTCACTGAACAAGGGTGACGAGGTCCGCATTGCCGGAGTCCGCGTCGGACAAGTGACCAAGATCGAGATCGTGGACGACCGCGAGGCGCAGGTCGAGTTCACGGTCACCGATCGCGACTGGCTGCCGGCCAGCACGACGGCGACGATCCGGTTCCGCAACCTCGTCGGGCAGCGGTACATCGCGCTCGAGCAGGGCGCCGGTCAGCAGGGGTACAAGATCACCGAGGGGGAGACGATCCCGCTCGACCGGACCAAGCCGGCCGTGAACCTCACGACGCTGTTCAACGGGTTCCGCCCCCTGTTCCAGACGCTCAGCGCCGACGACGTCAACAGGCTGTCGTACCAGATCATCCAAGTGTTCCAGGGGGAAGGCGGAACCATCGAGGAACTCGTGGCAAACACCGCGTCCCTGACCAACACGATTGCCGACAAGGACAGGGTGATCGGCGAACTGATCACCAACCTCGAGAAGGTGCTCGACACCGTCAACCAGCGTGACGAGCAGGTCGACCAGTTGATCGTGAACACCGAGCGCCTGGTCAGTGGGCTCAACGCAGATCGGGACATGGTCGGTCAATCGGTGCAGTCGCTGTCCGAGTTGACCGCCGCAACCGCGGACCTGTTGGTGCCCACGCGGCCGTCGATCCAAGGCTCGATCGCCGGCCTCAACATGCTGGCCGGGCACATCAACGACCGGTCCGACGATGTGAACCAGGTCCTCGCGAACTTGCCGGTGAAGATGGAGAAGCTGGGCCGGGTCGGCAGCTACGGCTCGTGGTTCCAGTTCTACCTCTGCGGCATCGACATCGTCGCCGGGCCCGGCACCGCGCCGCAGTTGAACCTCCCGACGAATCTCCCGACCGTCAACCAACCGATCTACACCAACGCAGCCCCGCGCTGCTTCGTGGACGGTGAGCGATGAGCAAGAAGCGCACCCCAGCGGTCACCGGTGCCCTCGGCATCGTCGTGATCCTGCTCGCGACCCTGTCGGCGACCTTCCTCGACAGCCTGCCGATCGTCGGTGCCGCCAACCGGTTCACCGCCGAATTCTCCGAAGCTGCGGGACTCAGACCGGGCAATGAGGTGCGGGTGGCCGGTGTGAAGGTCGGCAAGGTGACCGACGTGGAACTCGACGGCGACCGCGTCCTGGTGACATTCCGTACCCAGGACGCGTGGATCGGTGACCAGACCACCGCGTCGATCCAGATCAAAACGATCCTTGGACAGAAGTATCTGGCGCTCGACCCGCGTGGCACCGACGTCCTCCACTCAGGGGCACGGATTCCGCTCGAGCGGACCACGTCGCCATACGATGTCATCGACGCCTTCAGCGACGCGGCGTTGACGCTCGAGCAGGTCGACACCGACCAGCTGGCGTCCAGTTTCGAGGTGCTGTCGCAGGCGTTCTCGGGAACCCCTGACGAGATCCGCAGTTCGCTCGACGGTATCGCCCGGCTGTCCGAGACGTTGGCCAAGCGCGACCAAGAACTCGAGCGGCTGTTCGACGCCACGAGGCAGACTTCGCGGATCATGGCCGACCGCAGCGAGCAGTTCGATCAAATTCTCGCGAACGGGGGCACCCTGCTTGTCGAGCTCAACAACCGGCAGCAGGCGATCGGTCAACTGCTGAGGAGCACGCAGACCCTGTCCCAGGAGCTCACCGGGTTGGTCGCCGACAACGAGGAGCAGATCACCCCGGCTCTGACTCAGTTGCAGGGCGTGATCGACATCCTCAACGAGAACCAGGAGAACGTGAGCAAGGCGCTCGAGTACGCAGGACCGTTCTACCGGATCTACGCCAACGTTCTCGGCAACGGCCGATGGTTCGACACAGCGGTAACCAACCTGACCCCGCCTGGGCTCCCGGAGATCCCCGGATACCGCGAGCCTTTCCGCACTTTGGGGGGACCCGATGAGTGAGACCCGAGCCGGTCGTCGCAGATGGATTCCGGTCGCCCTGATCACGGCATTCGCGGTCCTGGCGGTCGGACTGCCGTGGTGGCTGTTCCAGAACGTGGGCACTACCAGGATCACCGCGTACTTCGACCGGTCGGTGGGCATCTACGCGGGTTCCGACGTGCGTGTCCTCGGTGTCAAGGTCGGCACGGTCGACTCGGTGGTGCCGCTGGGCGCCGAGGTCGAGGTGAAGATGACCGTCGACCGCGGCATCGACATCCCCGCCGACGCACGGGCCGCGCAGGTGACACCATCGGTCGTGTCCGACCGCTACATCCAGCTCACCCCCGTGTACACCGGTGGCGACAAGATGGGCCGAGACGCGACGATCCCGCGATCGCGGACGGCGACGCCGGTCGAGGTCGATCGGTTGTACGCGAGCGTCACCGAACTGTCGGAGGCACTGGGGCCGAACGGCGCCAACAGTGACGGCGCGCTATCCGACCTGGTCGATACCGCGGCCGCGAACCTCGACGGCAACGGCGATGCGCTCGGCAACACCTTCACGCAGTTGTCCGCAGCGGCCCGCAGACTGTCGGACTCTCGCGCCGACATCTTCGACACCGTCAAGAACCTGCAGGTGTTCGTCAGCGCTCTTGCGGCGAACGATGCGCAGGTGCGCCAGTTCAACACCCAACTCGCGGATTTGAGCGGATATCTGGCGGCAGAGAAGGACAGCCTCGGGCTGGCGCTCAACCAGTTGTCGCTCGCACTCGGAGATGTGGCCCGGTTCGTCGAGAACAACAGGGACTTGCTCGACCAGAATCTCGACGGCCTCACGACCGTCACCCAGACCATTGCGGATCAGCGGGATTCGCTCGCGGAGGCGTTGGTGACGATTCCGCTGGCGATCAGCAACCTCGTCAACGCCCACGACGGCGAGTCCGGCACCCTGCACATGCGCGTCGACCTGACCGACCTGCAGGATCCGTTCGGACTGGGCTGCAAGCTCATCGATGTGGCCAAGTTGATGCCCGGTGATCCGCGGTTCGAGGCGATCGGCGAGGAGATGAGGCCGCTCATCGACAACTGCAAGCTCATCACGGATCAGCTGACCGCGGACGTCAGGACCCCGACGTTGAACCTGCCACTGGGTATCTTGAGTGGCGACAATCTGCAGCAGGGGGCGGTTCCAGGAACCGTTCCGGGCATCCAGTCGCCGCGGTTGGGGGGCACGCCGTGAGGGCGGTGAGGATGCGAGCGGCAGCGGTGGCTGCAGGCGTGTGCGCGGTGGCGTTGACGGCGAGCGCGTGCGGTTCGGGTGGCATCTATTCGATCCCATTGCCCGGCGGCGCGGACATCGGCAGCGACCCGATCCGGGTGACGATCCAGTTCGGCGACGTGCTCGACCTGGTCCCGCAGTCGAGCGTCAAGGTCGATGGCGTCCCGGTCGGGCGGGTCGAGAAGATCGAGGTGGCGCCGGACGGCTGGACCGCGCAGGTCGACACCCTGATCAACAGTTCGGTCGATCTCCCGGCCAACGCGGTCGCCGAGGTCGAACAGTCCAGCCTGCTGGGGGAGAAGTTCATCGCGCTCTCTGCACCGGTCGAGGACCCGTCGACCGACCGGCTGGCGAACGGCGCCACCATCCCGATGGATCGAACCCGGTACGCCACCGACATCGAACAGGTGCTTGGTGCTATGTCTTTGCTGCTCAACGGTGGTGGCGTTGCGCAGTTGCAGCCGATCGTCTCGGAGCTCGAAGTGGCCCTCGACGGCCGGGAGACCAAGGTTCGCAGTCTCCTCGAGCAGACGAACACCCTGATTCGGGGGCTCGAGGCGCAGCGTGACTCGATCACTCGCACACTGGACGGACTCGACACGCTCAATGCCCGGGTCGGGGACCAGACCGCCAAGCTCGAGAAGATCCTCGACGAGTTGCCCGAAGGCATCGAGATCCTCGAAGAGCAACGCCCGCAGTTGGTGCAGATGCTTACCCAGGTGGATCGGCTCGGCCAGGTCGGAGCAGACGTCGTCAACCGGTCGAAGGACGACCTGATCGCGGACCTGCGCGCGCTGCGGCCCACGCTGCAGCAGCTGGGCGAGGCGGCACCGGACATCATCACGTCGGCGCCGATCGTTCCGACGTTCCCGTTCCCGGACTCGATCATCCCGTCGATTCACGGTGGCCAGGCCAACGTGTTCTTGTCCATCGACCTGCAGATCGGGGAAGTCCTGTCGAACTTGGGCGTCGGCAAGCCCGACCCGGTCTACTACCCGCCCCAGTACGGTCCTCCGGTCCCGGTGAACCCGAGCAATCCGTACTACAACGGCAACGGTCCGCGACCGGGTTGGCCGACGGTGTCGTTGCTGCCGCTGCCGCCGATCGTGCCGAACCCGGAACCGGCGCCGGGCACAGCTCCGCTGCCGGCGACGAACGCGCCCCAGAACCCGTTCGATGCATTCCTGCAACTGCTGAAGGTGGGTGAGTAATGGTCTCTCGGCTGGCCAGGTGGCAGTTGGTGGCATTCGTTCTCATCGCGGTGCTCGGTATCAGCTTTGTCGGTGCCAAGTACGTCCGACTCGACACCCTGCTCGGGTTCGGCGAATACCAGGTGGATGCGCAGTTCGCGACCTCCGGCGGCATCTTCACCAACGCGGAGGTGACCTACCGGGGTGTACCGGTCGGGCGTGTCGGAGACCTGACACTGACCGAGGACGGGGTGTCGGTCGCGCTCATGATCAGCGACGGTGCCCCCCGGATTCCGGCGTCCGCCAAGGCTGTCGTCGCGAACCGGTCCGCGATCGGTGAGCAGTACGTGGACCTGCAACCTGACACCGACGAGGGCCCGTACCTGACCGACGGGTCGGAGATCTCCGAGAAGAACACGGCCACACCGATCCCGGTCGAGGACCTGATCAGCAGTGTCGACCGGTTGGCCCGTTCGGTGCCCATCGAGTCGTTACGTACGACCGTCGTCGAACTCGGCAAGGCCTTCTCCGGCAAGGGTGAGGACCTGCAGGTGCTCGTCGACTCGCTCAACCGGTTCACCGACACCGCGAATGAGGCGCTGCCGCAGACGCTTGCTCTCATCAGCGACGGCCGGGTCGTCCTCGACACCCAGGCCGACCAGTCCGGCGCGATCCGCGAGTTCAGTAGTGGCCTCGAGCAGTTGGCGGCGCAGCTGAAGTCGAGCGACCCGGATGTCCGAAGGCTGATAGGCACCGGCAAGGACGCCTCGGATACGGTCGGCGTGGTGGTCGACGACAGTGGCGAGGCGCTGACCACGGACCTGACGAACCTGGCGGCGACCTTCACGACGGTAGGCCCGAGGTCGATCACACTGCAGCCGCTGTTCCAGTTCCTGCCTGCGCTGTCGGCCGGAGCCTCGGCGGTAGCTCCCGGCGACGGCACCATCCACTTCGGCCTCGTGTTCGAGACGAACAACCCGGTACCGTGCACGCAGGGCTACGAGGGCACATACGAAATCCTCGAGCAGATGAAGGCCCAGAACCCGAACTTCGACGACACCGTTGACGATTTCCCGTTCAACACGAACGTGCGATGTGCCGTGGAGCAGGGCAACCCGACCGGCGTGCGCAGTGCCGAGCGCATCGTCTATGCCGACCCGCTGACCCCGCAACCGTGGGACACCATCCCCAAGACCGACCCAGACAAGCTCGACCTGAATCCGATCGCCACCCAAATCGCGACCCTCATGGGCGTCGCGCCGATCCGGTAGCGTGCGGAAGCTCAACCACCCGAAAGTAGGGTTGCCGTGTGACGAACACCACGACCAATCGCAGCACCACCAAGAACACGAAAGCCCTGGTAGCGGCGACTGCTGCGGTGATGGTCATCCTCGTCGGCGCGGCGAGCGCAGCGATCGCCTTCGCCCCAGGCTGGTTCGGTGCTGCCTTCGTGGAGAAGCCGAAGGCCGATGCTCGTGAGTCGGCGTTGTCCGACGCCCGTCAGGCCGCGATCAACCTCAACTCGTACGACTCCGCGAACCTGGACCAGTCGTTCGACAACATTGAGTCGTCGATCACCGGCGACCTTACCGACTATGTGACCGCGACTCGGGACCAGTACACGCAACAGATTGAGCAGACTGGCGCGCGCACCATGGCGGAGGTACTCGGGGCGACGCTGACGTCGCTCGACACCGACGACGGTACGGCGGATGCTCTCGTCGTGCTCGCCACCACCACAACGTGGCCGGACCAGTTCTCGGAGACGTGGCGGAAGACGATGAGGTTGACCATGGACGAGGGCGACGACGGGGTCTGGAAGGTATCGGAGTGGGTGAACCTCGGCAACGACGTGCTTCTCGACCAGACCCCGGCGCAGCAGCCGGATCCCAATGCCGGATCGGAAGAACCAGGTGCCGGACCTGAAGAGCCTGGGCCCGACGCCGGCGGCCGGTAGTGCCGAGAATCCGAAGGAGTGTGTGCAGTGCCCCCGATTCGCCGTAAGCCCGGGTCAATCACGTCTTCGCGGCGCCGGAAGATTGCCGGCAGTTCGGTTCGTCCGACTTCCGAAACCAACTCAGCCACTTCCGAGGCCACCCCTGCCGTCCCAGCCGACCCTTCGGCCGCCGCTACGACGCCGGCTGTCGAGGGTCTGTCGACGACCGCGCAGAATGCTCCCGCCAAGGGCAAGGTGGACTTGCGGAAGACCGGGAAAGCTGTTGCTGCGCCGCCTGAAGCAGTCGAGGCTGTAGCGGCCGACGAGGCTACCGCTCCGGAGATTCCAGAGGCTACCGCTCCGGAGATTCCAGAGGCTACCGCTCCGGAGATTCCAGAGGCGGCCGCCCTGGAGGTTCCGGAGGTCGCCGCGCCGGAGGTTCCGGAGGCCGCGCCGGTGGCGACTCCTGGTCGGCTCAGCTGGCGACGCGTGGCCGTGCTCGGCGCCGCCGCGGTGTTGCTGGCGGCGTTCGCGGCCGTTGCGGCGTGGCGGCCGGGCACGCACGTGAGCAACACCGCGTATGTCGACATCGCGGCTACCTCCGAGGTCGCCGACGCGACCCGGTCCGCGCTGGACACGCTCTACGCGTATGCCCCCGACAACATCGATCAGTACCCGGACCGCGCTCGCAGTGTGCTGACCGAGGGGATGCGCGGCGAGTTCGACGAAACCGTCGACGTGACGGTGTCGGCGGTCAAGCAGTCCGGCACGAGCACGGCTGTCCATCTGACCGACGTCGGGGTCAAGGTCCTCGACGGCGACCGCGCAGAATTGGTCGTGAACATGATCGTCAGTGCCGAGGAGAACGGCGTGGCGCAGGGGAGCGCCTCGGGCCCGCTGATCATCCGGATGGAAAAAGTGGGGGGCGTGTGGTTATTGTCTGATATCGCGGATCAGTAGTCGGGCGTTCGGGGCAGATCGGCCAGCGCCCCGTCGCCCGACGAAAGATTCCAGATCGTGGTGTTTCCGACATTCCTTCCGGTCGGAACATCGGGACCGGGCTTGACGCGGAGATCATCACGCGTCACTCTATGCGTGAACATTAACGCGGTAACCCGCGCGCGGCACTCACGCGAAGTGTCTTCTCTGTGCCCTGCTCGACATCGACTGAGTTTGGGTGTAAGTTTGGACGTTGCGCTGGCTGCCTCCTGTCCACCCCTCGACCTCACTGCGGTGAAGCGATCCGCTTCCTGCTCCTGTGGCGAGAATTCGTTCGGGTCGTGACCAGCGAATTCGCCCCACATGAAGAAGCAGATACAGCGGCGGTCGCACCAGCAGTAGCGGCCCGCGTGAGGTGCTGGAAGGACGCATCTTGGCAGTCTCTAGCCAGACCAAGGCAGTTGCCGGAATCCCCGGAGCCCCCAAGAGGATTTCGTTCGCGAAGATTCGTGAACCCCTCGAGGTGCCAGGGCTCCTCGACCTACAGACTGATTCATTCGAATGGTTGATCGGCGCGCAGGCTTGGCGTGAGCGTGCGGCCGCGCGTGGCGACGGAGCGGTCATGGGGGGTCTCGAAGAGATCCTGGCTGAGCTCTCTCCGATCGAGGACTTCTCGGGGTCGATGTCCCTGTCCTTCTCGGACCCGCGCTTCGACGAGGTCAAGGCGCCGGTCGACGAGTGCAAAGAAAAGGACATGACCTACGCGGCGCCGTTGTTCGTCACCGCTGAGTTCATCAACAACAACACCGGTGAGATCAAGAGCCAGACGGTCTTCATGGGTGACTTCCCGATGATGACCGACAAGGGCACGTTCATCATCAACGGCACCGAGCGTGTCGTCGTGTCGCAGCTGGTGCGTTCCCCGGGCGTGTACTTCGACGAGACCATCGACAAGAGCACCGAGAAGACTCTGCACAGCGTCAAGGTCATCCCGGGTCGTGGCGCGTGGCTAGAGTTCGACGTCGACAAGCGCGACACCGTCGGCGTGCGTATCGACCGCAAGCGCCGTCAGCCGGTCACCGTGCTGCTCAAGGCCCTGGGGTGGACCACGGAGCAGATCACCGAGCGCTTCGGCTTCTCCGAGATCATGATGTCGACGCTCGAGAAGGACAACACCGCCGGAACCGACGAGGCGCTGCTCGACATCTACCGCAAGCTGCGTCCGGGCGAACCGCCGACGAAGGAGAGCGCGCAGACTCTGCTCGAGAACCTCTTCTTCAAGGACAAGCGTTACGACCTCGCCCGCGTCGGCCGCTACAAGCTCAACAAGAAGCTCGGTCTGAACGCCGGCGTGCCCGTCGAGGCGTCTGTCCTCACCGAGGAAGACATCGTCGCGACGATCGAGTACCTCGTGCGACTGCACGCTGCTGACCCGGTGATGACCGCGCCCGGCGGCACCGAGGTTCTGGTCGAGGTCGACGACATCGACCACTTCGGCAACCGTCGACTGCGCACCGTGGGTGAGCTCATCCAGAACCAAATCCGCGTGGGTCTGTCCCGCATGGAGCGCGTCGTCCGTGAGCGCATGACCACTCAGGACGTCGAGGCGATCACGCCGCAGACCCTGATCAACATTCGCCCCGTTGTGGCCGCGATCAAGGAGTTCTTCGGAACCTCCCAGTTGTCGCAGTTCATGGACCAGAACAACCCGTTGTCGGGTCTGACCCACAAGCGCCGCCTGTCGGCGCTGGGCCCGGGTGGTCTGTCGCGTGAGCGCGCAGGCCTCGAAGTCCGAGACGTTCACCCGTCGCACTACGGGCGCATGTGCCCGATCGAGACCCCGGAAGGCCCGAACATCGGCCTGATCGGGTCGCTGTCCGTCTACGCGCGGGTCAACCCCTTCGGCTTCATCGAGACCCCGTACCGCAAGGTCGAGGCTGGCCGGGTCACGGATCAGGTCGACTACCTGACAGCGGACGAGGAGGACCGCCACGTCGTGGCGCAGGCCAACTCGCCGGTCGACTCCAGTGGTCAGTTCGTCGAGGAGCGCGTCCTGGTTCGCCGTAAGGGCGGCGAGGTCGAGTTCGTCTCGTCCTCGGACGTCGACTACATGGACGTCTCGCCGCGTCAGATGGTCTCGGTCGCGACCGCGATGATTCCGTTCCTCGAGCACGACGACGCCAACCGTGCCCTGATGGGCGCGAACATGCAGCGTCAGGCGGTGCCGCTGGTGCGCAGCGAGGCCCCGCTGGTCGGTACCGGCATGGAGTTGCGGGCCGCGGTCGACGCCGGCGACGTCATCGTCTCCGAGAAGGGCGGTGTGGTCGAGGAGGTCTCCTCGGACTACGTCACCGTGATGGCCGATGACGGCAGCCGCAAGACGTACCGCCTGCGCAAGTTCGCACGCTCCAACCAGGGCACGTGCGCGAACCAGCGTCCGATCGTGGACGAGGGCCAGCGTGTCGAGTTCGGCCAGGTGTTGGCTGACGGCCCCTGCACCGACAACGGTGAGATGGCGCTGGGTAAGAACCTGCTTGTGGCGATCATGCCGTGGGAGGGCCACAACTACGAGGACGCGATCATCCTGTCGCAGCGCCTCGTGGAGGAGGACGTTCTCACCTCGATCCACATCGAGGAGCACGAGATCGATGCCCGCGACACCAAGCTCGGTGCCGAGGAGATCACCCGGGACATCCCGAACGTCTCCGACGAGGTCCTTGCCGACCTTGACGAGCGTGGCATCGTCCGCATCGGTGCCGAGGTTCGCGACGGCGACATCCTGGTCGGCAAGGTCACGCCGAAGGGTGAGACCGAGCTGACCCCGGAGGAGCGTCTGCTGCGTGCGATCTTCGGTGAGAAGGCTCGCGAGGTGCGTGACACCTCCCTGAAGGTGCCGCACGGCGAGTCCGGCAAGGTCATCGGCATCCGCGTGTTCTCCCGCGAGGACGACGACGATCTGCCTCCGGGCGTCAACGAGCTCGTTCGCGTCTACGTTGCCCAGAAGCGCAAGATCCAGGACGGTGACAAGCTCGCCGGCCGCCACGGCAACAAGGGCGTGATCGGCAAGATCCTCCCGCAGGAGGACATGCCGTTCCTGCCCGACGGCACCCCGATCGACATCATCCTGAACACCCACGGTGTTCCGCGTCGTATGAACATCGGCCAGGTGCTCGAGACTCACCTCGGTTGGATCGGCAAGTCCGGCTGGAACGTGCAGATCGCGGGGGACGGTTCGCGTCCGGACTGGGCGCAGAATCTGCCCGAGGAGATGCTGTCCGCGCCGGCCGAGTCGAATATCGCGACCCCGGTGTTCGACGGGGCCAAGGAGGACGAGCTCAACGGCCTTCTCAGTTCGACGCTGCCGAACCGCGACGGCGAGCAGATGGTGGGTATGGACGGGAAGGCGACGCTGTTCGACGGTCGCTCCGGCGAGCCGTTCCCGTACCCGGTGTCGGTCGGCTACATGTACATCATCAAGCTGCATCACCTGGTCGACGACAAGATCCACGCGCGTTCGACCGGCCCGTACTCGATGATCACCCAGCAGCCGCTCGGCGGTAAGGCCCAGTTCGGTGGCCAGCGCTTCGGTGAGATGGAGTGCTGGGCGATGCAGGCGTACGGCGCCGCCTACACCCTGCAGGAACTGCTCACCATCAAGTCCGACGACGTCGTTGGCCGCGTGAAGGTGTACGAAGCCATCGTCAAGGGCGAGAACATCCCTGAGCCGGGCATCCCCGAGTCCTTCAAGGTGCTCCTCAAGGAGCTCCAGTCGTTGTGCCTCAACGTGGAGGTGCTGTCCTCGGACGGCGCCGCCATCGCGATGGCCGACGGCGATGACGAGGACCTCGAGCGTGCCGCCGCGAACCTGGGCATCAACCTGTCCCGGAATGAGGCCGCAACAGTGGACGATCTCGCCAACTAGATTTCCGGTCCTCGGGCCGTGTGGGAAGCACGTCGCGCACACGGCCCGAGGGCGCTAGAGCACATTTGAATTGGCAGTCAGGAAAAGCGGACCTCCACCGCTGATCCGCAATCCCTCTGGGGAAAGGAAGTTACGTGCTCGACGTCAACTTCTTCGATGAACTCCGCATCGGTCTCGCGACCGCCGAGGACATCCGCAACTGGTCCTACGGCGAGGTCAAGAAGCCGGAGACCATCAACTACCGCACCCTCAAGCCCGAGAAGGACGGCCTCTTCTGCGAGAAGATCTTCGGCCCCACCCGGGACTGGGAGTGCTACTGCGGTAAGTACAAGCGTGTCCGGTTCAAGGGCATCATCTGCGAGCGCTGCGGCGTCGAGGTGACGCGCGCGAAGGTTCGTCGTGAGCGCATGGGTCACATCGAGCTCGCGGCCCCGGTCACCCACATCTGGTACTTCAAGGGTGTGCCGAGCCGGCTCGGCTACCTGCTGGACCTGGCCCCCAAGGATCTCGAGAAGATCATCTACTTCGCGGCCTACGTCATCGTCGGTGTCGACGAGGAGCTTCGCCACAACGAGCTCACCACTCTCGAGGCCGAGATGGAGGTCGAGAAGAAGACCGTCGCCGACCAGCGCGACGCGGACCTCGAGGCTCGCGCCCAGAAGCTCGAAGCCGACATCGCCGAGCTCGAGGCGGAGGGTGCCAAGTCCGATGTCCGCCGGAAGGTCAAGGACGGCGGAGAGCGCGAGATGCGTCAGCTCCGCGACCGGGCTCAGCGTGAGCTCGACCGGCTCGAGGAGATCTGGAACACGTTCACCAAGCTGAGCGTCAAGCAGCTCATCGTCGACGAGTCGCTGTACCGCGAACTGGTCGACCGCTACGGCGAGTACTTCACCGGGGCGATGGGCGCCGAGTCGATCCAAAAGCTCATCGAGAACTTCGACATCGACGCCGAGGCCGATTCGCTGCGCGAGGCCATCCGCAGCGGCAAGGGGCAGAAGAAGCTGCGCGCCCTCAAGCGCTTGAAGGTCATCGCCGCGTTCCAGCAGTCCGGCAACTCGCCGATGGGCATGGTGCTCGACGCCGTCCCGGTGATTCCGCCGGAGTTGCGTCCAATGGTTCAGCTCGACGGCGGCCGGTTCGCCACGTCCGACCTGAACGACCTGTATCGCCGCGTCATCAACCGGAACAACCGACTCAAGCGACTGATCGACCTCGGCGCTCCCGAGATCATCGTCAACAACGAGAAGCGGATGCTTCAGGAGTCCGTGGACGCGTTGTTCGACAACGGTCGTCGCGGCCGGCCGGTGACCGGTCCCGGTAACCGGCCGCTCAAGTCGCTGTCCGACCTGCTCAAGGGCAAGCAGGGCCGGTTCCGGCAGAACCTGCTCGGTAAGCGCGTCGACTACTCCGGCCGCTCCGTCATCGTCGTCGGCCCGCAGCTGAAGCTCCACCAGTGCGGTCTGCCGAAGCTGATGGCGCTCGAGCTCTTCAAGCCGTTCGTCATGAAGCGTCTGGTCGACCTGAACCACGCGCAGAACATCAAGTCCGCCAAGCGCATGGTCGAGCGTCAGCGCCCGCAGGTGTGGGACGTCCTCGAAGAGGTCATCAACGAGCACCCCGTACTGCTCAACCGTGCTCCCACCCTGCACCGCCTCGGAATCCAGGCGTTCGAGCCGCAACTCGTCGAGGGCAAGGCCATCCAGCTGCACCCGCTCGTGTGTGAGGCCTTCAACGCCGACTTCGACGGTGACCAGATGGCCGTGCACCTGCCGTTGTCGGCGGAAGCGCAGGCCGAGGCCCGCATCCTGATGCTGTCGTCGAACAACATCTTGTCGCCGGCGTCGGGCCGTCCGCTCGCGATGCCGCGTCTGGACATGGTGACGGGCCTGTTCCACCTGACCCGCCAGGTCGATGGTGCGCTGGGCGAGTACCAGCCGGCCACAACCGATCAGGCGGACCAGGGCGTGTACTCGTCCCCGTCCGAGGCGCAGATGGCCATCGACCTCGGCGTGCTGTCGGTGCAGGCGAAGATCAAGGTTCGTCTGACCCATCAGCGCCCACCGCGCGACGTCGAGGCGGAACTGTTCCCCGAGGGCTGGAACTACGGCGACGGCTGGACCAGCGAGACCACGCTCGGCCGGGTGATGTTCAACGATCTGCTCCCGACGGACTACCCGTTCGTCAACGAGCTGATGCCCAAGAAGCGTCAGGCGGCGATCATCAACGATCTCGCCGAGCGCTACCCGATGATCGTGGTTGCGCAGACCGTCGACAAGCTGAAGGATGCGGGCTTCTACTGGGCCACGCGATCCGGCGTGACGGTCTCGGTCTCCGACGTCCTCGTGCCGCCGGAGAAGCCGCAGATCATGGAGCAGTTCGAGGCACAGGCAGACCAGATCGAGAAGAAGTACCAGCGCGGTGCCCTCAACCACGACGAGCGCAACGCCGCCCTGGTCAAGATCTGGTCCGAGGCCACCGACGAGGTCGGCAAGGTCATGGAGGCCCACTTCCCCGACGACAACCCGATCCCGATGATCGTGAAGTCCGGTGCGGCCGGCAACATGACTCAGGTTCGCTCGCTCGCCGGTATGAAGGGCTTGGTGACGAACCCGAAGGGTGAGTTCATCCCGCGTCCGATCAAGTCCTCCTTCAAGGAGGGGCTGACGGTCCTCGAGTACTTCATCAACACGCACGGTGCTCGCAAGGGTCTGGCGGACACGGCGCTGCGCACCGCCGACTCGGGTTACCTGACCCGTCGTCTGGTGGACGTCTCGCAGGACGTCATCGTCCGCGAGGTCGACTGCGGTACCGAGCGCGGCATCGTCACGCACATCGCGGAGAAGCAGGCCGACGGGTCGATCATCCGCGACGCGCACGTCGAGACCTCGACGTATGCCCGCACCCTCGCCGCGGACGCGGTCGACGAGAACGGGAACGTCATCGTCGAGCGCGGTCACGACCTGGGCGATCCGGCGATCGACGCGCTGCTCGAGGCGGGGATCACGCAGGTCAAGGTCCGCTCGGTCCTCACCTGCACCACCGCGACCGGTGTGTGTGCCACCTGCTACGGCCGCTCGATGGCGACCGGAAAGCTCGTCGACATCGGTGAGGCCGTCGGTATCGTCGCCGCCCAGTCGATCGGTGAGCCCGGCACCCAGTTGACGATGCGTACGTTCCACCAGGGTGGTGCGGCCGGCGCAGCGGACATCACCGGTGGTCTGCCGCGTGTCCAGGAGTTGTTCGAGGCTCGCGTCCCGAAGGGCAAGGCGCCCATCGCGGAGGTGTCCGGTCGGGTGCAGCTCGAGGATGGCGAGCGTTTCTACAAGATCACCATCATCCCCGACGACGGCGGCGAAGAGATCCTCTACGACAAGCTCTCGAAGCGGCAGCGTCTGCGCGTGTTCCAGCACGAGGACGGCACCGAGCGCCTGTTGGCGGACGGTGACCACGTCGAGGTCGGTCAGCAGCTCATGGAAGGCGCTGCCGACCCGCACGAGGTGCTGCGTGTCATGGGCTCGCGCCAGGTGCAGATCCACCTCGTCAACGAGGTCCAGGAGGTGTACCGGAGCCAGGGTGTGTCGATCCACGACAAGCACATCGAGGTCATCGTGCGCCAGATGCTGCGCCGCGTGACGATCATCGATTCGGGCTCGACGGAGTTCCTGCCCGGTTCGCTGGTCGAACGCAGCGAGTTCGAGGCGGCGAACCGGCGCGTCGTGTCCGAGGGCGGCGAGCCCGCGGCCGGCCGTCCGGTGCTGATGGGCATCACCAAGGCGTCGTTGGCGACAGACTCGTGGCTGTCGGCTGCGTCGTTCCAGGAGACCACCCGCGTGCTGACCGATGCGGCGATCAACTGCCGCTCGGACAAGCTGATCGGTCTGAAGGAGAACGTGATCATCGGCAAGCTGATCCCGGCCGGTACCGGCATCAACCGGTACCGCAACATCCAGGTTCAGCCCACCGAGGAAGCGCGGGCCGCCGCCTACGCGGTGCCGTCCTACGACGATCAGTACTACACACCGGATGGCTTCGGCCAGGGCACCGGTGCTGCGGTTCCGTTGGACGACTACGGGTTCAGCAACGACTACCGGTAGTCGCTCCGCTCGCGTGGATCGTTGACGAGTCGCAGGAGTCGTCAGCCCTTCACCACAGTCGAAGGCCCCACCCCATTCTCTTCGGGGGTGGGGCCTTCGACTGTTTCCCTGGTCCTCCAGCCGTGGAGCCCTGGCGCCGTGGTCCTGGCGCCGCGACTACCCTCGACGACACCCGCCCGATTTGGGTGGTCCGACGAATGGAGACGAGATGGCCGGAAAGAAGATCGATCGAGCCAACGCCCAGACGGCACTCGAAGTAGTGCGGGAGAGCCCGACGATCGCCCTGATTACCGCGGCGCCTGTATTGGTGGTGTTCGGCGTGCTGTGGTGGCTGCTCGGTTTCTGGACCGTACTAGTTCTCGCAGCCGTGCTGGGACTGATCGCCTTCGTCGTCAAGAAGGTGATCTGAATTCACTGATCTGCAGTCACTCGGAGCGCGTCTCCCGACGCTCGACCCGAGCCGCCGCCCGCACCTCGCCGTCGACGAGAAACCACAACGACAGCGACGAGTCGTCGGTTCTCGTGTGGAGCCTGACTTGGTCTCGCCCGTAGATGGGGCTCAGGTGCTCGACGACCGCCCGGTACGGTGCCTCGAGCAGATCCGGTCGCTCTGCCAGGGATTCTTCCACAGCGTGCCAGTAGGCAGCGTTGTTGACGTGATTGAACGGGTCTATGTCGGTGACCCGGAGCGGGAAGATCTGGTCACGATCTTCCCGCTCGTCCGTTTCGGGGGGCATCGAGGGTAGCCACGGCTTCCACCGGAGTCGGTGTTCGTTGGAGGTGAGTGCCAGGCGCTCGAGTAGGCCGTCGCTGATCCGGGCCGGCATCCCAGTCTCGGTTCCGATGTTGATCCAGAAGGCCTCGGTCTCGATCAGGGCGTTCTCGTCGTTGTTCAGTTGGACCCGCATTGACGACCACCGCGTGGAGTGGGCTGCACACCAGCGGCGCAGGTGGATCCGATCGGGCCACACCGCGGGGCGGTGCACGTCGATCACGGTGCGTCGGACCACCCACAAGGGATCGGTCTCGTCGAATCCCAAGGCAACCAGGTTATCCGTGCCGATGTCCTGCAGGTAGCGGGCGATGCCATCGAGTCGCAGGCGGTACTCGGTGTCGACGTCTCCGGTGCGGATGGGGCGTGAGGTCTCGAAGCAATCCTCAGGTGGCGGCGAGGGCGCGAGAACATGCGCTGCGGTGACGGTCTGCGTTGCGGGGGCGATCTGCTCGGAAGCCAAGGTTTTCCCATCGGTCTCTGCTGTTGTCGCCAGCGATTGTGGCAGCTGATCGGCTGGCCGTCACCCCGTTCGTTCACGGGCTGCCCGGCTGGGTAGCGTCGTCGGGAGGGCATCCGGGCCCTACAGATTCGGAGGTGGAAAGTGCGCGCAGTGGTGGTGACGGAGCTGAAGGGACCGTCGGCGATGGAGGTACAGGATCTGCCCGAACCGGATTCGGACGGGCTGGTCCTGATCGATGTAAAGGCCAGTGGCGTGTGCTTCCCGGACCTGCTCATCAGCTATGGCAAATACCAGCATGCCCCGCAGCCGCCGTTCGTGCCCGGTACCGAGGTGGCCGGCGTCGTCGTGAGCGCACCGGAGGGGAGCGGGTTCGAACAAGGTCAGCGGGTGCTGGCGGTATCCAGTCTCGGCGGATACGCCGAGCGCGTTGCGGTCCATCCCGCTGTGGTGCTACCGATCCCGGACGACCTGAGCTTCGAGGAAGCGGCGTCGCTCATCATCAACTACCAGACGATGGAGTTCGCGCTCGGACGCCGCGCCAACCTGCGGCGGGGGGAGACCGTCGTGGTCCTCGGTGCGGCGGGCGGCGTCGGGACATCGACCATCCAGTTGGCGAAGGCGCACGGCGCCCGGGTGATCGCGGTGGTGCGCCGCGATGGTGCCGACGACTTCCTGCGTGAGATCGGCGCCGACGACGTCGTCCGGCTGACCGAAGGGTGGGCCGGCCGGGTCCGGGAACTCACCGGCGGGCGTGGTGCCGACGTCGTCGTCGACCCCGTTGGCGGGGACGCCTTCGACGACGCCGTCCGGACCCTCGCAGCGGAGGGGCGACTGGTCGTGATCGGTTTCGCGGGCGGGGACATCCCGTCGGTCAAGCTCAATCGGGTCCTGTTTCGGAACATCAGCATCGTCGGCGCCGCGTGGGGTGAGTTCCTGCCACACGATCCGTCTGCGCTCGCCAAGACTCATGCTGCGCTGCTCGAGCACGTCCGCGCGGGGCTGCGCCCCATCGTGAAGGCTCGGTATCCGCTGGCGTCGGCCGCAGAAGCTCTCGCGGATCTCGAGGCCGGTCGTGTACTCGGAAAGGCAGTCCTCGTCCAGGAATGAGTGTGCTTCTGCTCACGTAGGGGTTCGGTTACCCCGAAAATCCGTTGCTGCTTGTCACAGGGGCATGGTGTCGTGGACGGGCCACGGCGGGGTCGCCGAGGGCAGACATGACGATCTCCGAGCGTTCGCGTCGGCTGAGCGAGCCGAACCGAAGACGGTTGCTCGAGATCATTCAACCCTCTCGCGGGTGACCCCTCGCGAGCCCGAAGTCAGGAACTCTGCACATGACGACGCCCAACTCGACGTTCGAGCCCCGATCGGGGGCCCGGGAGTCGGACAAGATCGACGGCGCGGTCTTGAAGATCTCATCCGTGGTGGTGCTCGGAGCCGTCATGTCCATCCTCGACGTGACGGTCGTGAGCGTCGCGTTGACGACGTTCTCGCAAGAGTTCGACACCACCATGGCGGTCGTCGCCTGGACCATGACCGCCTACACGCTCGCACTGGCCACAGTCATCCCGGTCACGGGCTGGGCGGCCGACCGCTTCGGCACCAAGCGGCTGTACATCACCGCGCTGATCTTGTTCGTGATCGGCTCGGTGGCCTGCGCATTCGCGTGGGACATCACGTCGCTCATCGCCTTCCGGGTGGTCCAGGGCCTCGGCGGAGGCATGTTGATGCCGCTCGGCATGACGATCATGACGCGCGCGGCCGGCCCGGATCGGGTCGGCCGGGTCATGGCGGTGCTGGGGATTCCGATGCTCCTCGGCCCGATCGGGGGCCCGATCCTGGGCGGCTGGCTGATCGATGCTGCCAGCTGGCATTGGATCTTCCTCATCAACCTGCCGGTCGGCCTCGTCGCTCTGGCCGCTGCCGCGAAGCTGCTGCCCAAGGATGAGCCGAGTCCGTCCCAGACCTTCGACGTCGTCGGCATGCTGCTGCTATCGCCGGGTCTCGCGCTCTTCCTGTTCGGGGTCTCGTCGATCCCGGAGGTGGGCACGATCGCCTCGGCTCGGGTGCTGGTCTCGGCTGGCCTCGGACTCGCGCTGATCCTGGGCTTCGTCTTCCATTCGCTCCGCAAGGACCACCCGCTGATCGATCTGCACCTGTTCGAGAACCGGCAGCTGACGATCGCGGTCACGACCACGACGATGTTCATCATCGCGTTCATGGGCGCGGGTTTGTTGTTCCCGAGCTACTTCATCCAGGTGCGCGGCGAGTCCGCTTTGGCCGCGGGTCTGCTGATGGCCCCGCAGGGTATCGGTGCGATGGTGACGATGCCGATCGCCGGGCGGCTGGTCGACAAGATCGGTTCGGGCAAGATCGTTTTGACGGGTTTGCCGCTGATCGCGGTCGGCTTGTCCACGTTCACGCAGCTGACTGCGGACTCGTCGTACCTGCTGTTGACCGGCTCGCTGTTCGTGATGGGTCTCGGCATGGGCTGCACCATGATGCCGCTGATGGCGGCTGCGCTGGTCACCCTCGAGAACGAGATGATCGCCCGTGGTTCGACCTTGATGAACATCGTCCAGCAGACTGCCGGCTCGATCGGTACCGCGACGATGTCGATGGTGCTGACGAACCAGCTGCTCGACCGGCCCGATGCCGGCATGGCGGTCGCGTCCCGGGAGGAGCCGGCGATCGCGGAGCAGGTTCCGCAGTCGATGCTCGACCAGGGATTCGGCGCTGCAGCGGATGCTTTCGCAGGTACGTTCACCGTGGCGTTCGTAGTTGCCGTGTTGACGCTGATTCCGGCGTTCTTCCTCCCCCGTCGGCGCTCCACGCCGACGACCGAGGACGTTCAGCCGGCGATGGTGCACTGAGACGCCGGACTCTCGAGTCCGGACTCCCTAGGGCCCCCAAGCGATTCCTCGCTCGGGGGCCCTAGGCGTGTTCGCGGCCGCCTCGGCGTGCCACATCGACGCTGTCGGCAGCCGGTTCTATCCTGGCCAGAGGAGCCTCGAACAGGGAAGGGGCGCATCATGGCTGCAGAGCCTGGCGTCACACACAACCCGGACAATGCTTCGCACTGGCACTACTACGCGGTGGTGGGCACCACGATCGGGGGCGGTCAGACGCTCGCCGAGTTCGGCCCGCATGACACCGCACTCTCGGCGCTGCAGATCGCCGTCAATTCGGTCAACCACACTGCGTTCTCGGTCTTCGAACAAGGCGTCGCCGGAAACATGCTTGCCGAATCGACGACGGTGGAGCGTCTGCCCATCACGAACTTCACCGTGGAACGGCACAATCGGGTCACCCGAGTGCCGGATCTGGAATGGTCGCTTACCGGCGGCCGCCGGACCCGGGCTACCACTGCCGACATGACGGCCTGACCGGCACCATTCGCGATGTGCGGACAGCCTTCTCCGAATAAACAATCAGCCCTGCTTGATTTTTGACCACCCCGGTGTGATGCTGGTCAAACATTCGAGGAGGGGTGTGTGGCTGACCTGAAGAAGATCGTCGATGACCTGAGCGCAGAAGGTGCAGCGCTCGATGCGCTCGTCGCGGACCTGCCGATCGAGCAGTGGGCCCTGACGACCCCGGCGGAAGGCTGGACCGTCGCGCATCAGATCGGACATCTCGCGTGGACCGACCGGGCTGCACTGATTGCGGCTACCGACGAGGAGGCGTTCGCGGCGCAACTCGCCGAGGCGTGGAAGAACCCGCTCGGCTTCGTCGACGAGGGAGCCGAAGTCGAGGCACAGCGGCCTCCGAACGAGCTCTTGGCCGACTGGCGAACCACCCGCGAGAAGCTTGCCGAAGTGCTGCTGGGCGTCCCGGCCGGAACCAAGCTGCCCTGGTTCGGGCCGCCGATGAGTGTGGCATCCATGGCGACCGCTCGGTTGATGGAGACGTGGGCTCACGGGCGCGACGTGGCGGACACACTCGGAGTGTCGGTCGAGCCGACCGACCGTTTGAAGCACATTGCGCGCCTGGGTGTCCGGACCCGCAACTTCGCGTACACCGTCAACGAGCTCACCCCGCCCGCCGATGAGTTCCGGGTGGAGTTGACCGCTCCGGATGGCTCCGTCTGGGCGTGGGGCGAGGACGAGGCGCAGCAGCGGGTGACCGGTCCGGCCGAGGACTTCTGTCTGCTCGTGACGCAGCGCGTTCACCGCGGCGACACCGCCTTGCAGGCGGTGGGCACGGACGCAGACCGATGGCTCGACATTGCACAGGCTTTCGCTGGTCCGCCCGGTTCGGGCCGCGGCGAAAACGCTGCGCAGACCGGCGGGCTCGAGGCGGCAGGGGCAGAGGCGGCGCAGTGAGTGTGCGCATCGGCAACTGCTCGGGGTTCTACGGTGATCGGTACTCCGCGATGCGCGAGATGCTCGAGGGCGGCGACCTCGACTACCTGACTGGCGATTACCTCGCCGAACTCACCATGCTGATCCTGGGTCGCGACCGGATGAAGGACCCGTCGCGCGGCTACGCGAAGACGTTCCTGCGCCAGGCCGAGGACTGCCTCGGGCTCGCCCTGGACCGCGGGGTGAAGATCGTCACCAACGCCGGTGGGGTGAACCCGGCCGGGCTCTCCGACGCCCTGCGGGAGGTCGCGGACCGGCTCGGACTCAGCGCACGTATCGCCCACGTCGAGGGCGACGACCTGATCGCGCGGGCTGCGGAACTTGGACTCGACCGCCAGGGCGACCCAGCTACTCCGCCGCTGACCGCTAACGCCTACCTCGGAGCGTGGGGCATCGTGGAGTGCCTGAACGCCGGCGCAGACGTCGTCGTCACCGGTCGGGTCACCGACGCGTCGGTGATCGTCGGACCCGCGGCTGCGCACTTCGGCTGGGCGCGAGACGAATTCGACAAGTTGGCGGGGGCCGTGGTCGCCGGGCACGTGATCGAGTGCGGCACGCAGGCCACAGGCGGCAACTACTCGTGGTTCACCGAGATCCCCGACCTCACGCGCCCCGGCTTTCCGATCGCGGAGATCGACGCCGACGGTTCGTCGGTGATCACCAAGCACGCAGGGACTGGGGGAGCGGTGACCGTCGACACGGTCACCGCCCAGTTGCTGTACGAGATCACGGGCGGGCGTTACGCCGGACCCGACGTCACCGCGCGGATGGACTCGATCCGGGTGTCCGACGACGGACCCGATCGGGTCCGGATCTCCGGTGTCACCGGTGAAGCGCCACCGCCGCAGTACAAGGTGTCTCTCAATGCGCTCGCCGGCTTCCGGAACGAGGCCACCTTCGTACTCACTGGCCTGGACATCGAGGCGAAGGCCGAACTGGTTCGGCAGCAGATGGATTCGTGGCTTGGGCGCAAGCCCCGAGAGCTCGAGTGGACGCTCGCGCGTACCGATCACCCGGACGCCGACACCGAGGAGGCCGCGAGCGCGCTGCTTCGCTGCACTGTCCGTGACACCGATCCCGACGTCGTCGGCCGCGCGTTCTCGTCGGCCGCGGTCGAACTCGCGCTCGCGAGTTACCCGGGATTCACGCTCACGGCGCCGCCGTCGAACGGTCAGCCGTATGCAGTGTTCACACCCGGCTACGTCGATGCGGACCAGGTGCCGCACGTGGCGGTCCTGCCCGACGGCACCCGCGTCGACATCGCCGTCAGCCCACAGACACGGGCCCTCGAGGACGTGCCCGAGCCCACACTGCCCGAGCCCACAGCGCCGGCACCCTCCACCCCGTCCGAGACCGTGACCGTCCCGCTCGGGACGATCGCGGCCGCCCGCAGCGGCGACAAGGGCGGCAACGCCAACGTCGGCGTGTGGGTCCGTACCGACGAACAGTGGCGCTGGCTGGTCGACGCCCTCACCGTCGACGAGGTGAAGCGGATGTTGCCGGAGGCGAAGGAACTCGACGTCGTTCGACACGTCCTGCCGAATCTTCGGGCCGTCAACTTCGTGATCGAGGGCATCCTCGGCCGCGGTGTCGCGTCGCAGGCCCGGTTCGATCCGCAGGCCAAGGGCCTCGGCGAGTGGCTGCGCAGCCGGCACATCGAGATCCCCGCCGACCTGGTTCCCCTTTCCGCTGAGGAGGGACACGTATGAGTGTGTGGGAAACGCCCGAGCGTCGGCAGTTGCGTAAGACCGTCCGCGGTTTCGTCGAGCAGGAGATCCTCCCGTACCTCGACGACTGGGAGCGTGACGGCGAGATCCCGCGGGAGTTGCATCGCGAGGCGGCGGCGTTGGGCCTGCTCGGCGCGGGCTTTCCCGAGGCGGTCGGAGGCGATGGTGGCGATCTGGTCGATGCCATGCTGATTTGCGAGGAGATGCACGAGGCCGGCGCGTCCGGCGGGTTGTTCGCGTCCCTGTTCACCTGCGGGATCGCCTTGCCGCACCTCATCGCGGCGGGTGACCGGCGGCAGATCGACCGATGGGTGCGGCCCACCCTCGCGGGCGAGAAGATCGGTTCGCTGGCGATCACCGAACCGGGTGGTGGCTCCGACGTCGGGCACCTGCGTACGACGGCGGCGCGGGACGGCGACCACTACGTCGTCAACGGCGCCAAGACGTTCATCACCTCGGCCGTCCGCGCAGACTTCGTAGTCACCGCGGTTCGCACCGGCGGTGCCGGCGCGTCCGGGGTGTCGTTGCTGGTGATCGAGAAGGGCACACTGGGGTTCGAGGTGGCTCGCAAGCTCGACAAGATGGGCTGGCGGGCATCGGACACCGCGGAGTTGTCGTTCGTCGACGCCCGGGTTCCGGTAGAGAATCTCGTGGGCGCGGAGAACTCGGGGTTCGCGCAGATCGCGCAGGCGTTTCTCACCGAACGAATCGCGCTGGCCGTCCAGGCGTACGCGAGCGCGCAGCGGTGCCTGGACCTGACCCTGCAGTGGTGCCGCGACCGTGAGACGTTCGGGCGTCCGCTCATCTCGCGGCAGGGCGTGCAGACCACCCTCACCGAGATGACGCGACGGGTGGACGTCGCCCGCGTCTACACCCGTACCCTCGTCGAACGCTCGCTCACATCGAACGAGGATTTGGTCGCGGAAGTGTGTTTCGCCAAGAACACCGCGGTCGAGGCGGGCGAGTGGGTGGCCAACCAGGCGGTGCAGTTGTTCGGTGGCATGGGCTACATGGCAGAGTGTGAAGTGGAGAGGCAGTACCGGGACATGCGAATTCTGGGTATCGGGGGCGGGACGACGGAGATCCTTACCTCGCTGGCGGCCAAGCGTCTGGGGTACCAGTCATGACGATTCTGAAGTCGGCACTGGACACGAACTCGCCGGAGTACCAGTCGGCGGCGGAGTCGATGACGACCAAGCTCGTCGAACTCGAAGCCGAGCACGCGAAAGCCCTTGCCGGAGGCGGGGAGAAGTACATCGAGCGCCACCACGCCCGGGGCAAACTGCTCGCTCGGGAGCGCATCGAACTCCTGCTCGATCCGGACTCTCCCTTCCTCGAGTTGTCTCCGCTCGCCGCGTGGGGCACCGAGTTCCCCGTGGGCGGGTCCACCGTCGTCGGCATCGGCGTCGTCAGCGGTGTCGAGTGCCTGATCGTGGCGAACGATCCCACGGTCCGGGGCGGCACGTCCAACCCTTGGACGCTCAAGAAGGGCTTCCGTGCGAACGACATCGCGCTCCAGAACCGGCTGCCGGTGATCTCGCTCGTCGAGTCCGGTGGTGCCGATCTGCCGACGCAGAAGGAAGTCTTCATCCCCGGTGGACGGATGTTCCGTGACCTGACCCAGTTGTCGGCGGCCGGCATCCCGACCATCGCGCTCGTCTTCGGCAACTCCACCGCGGGCGGTGCCTACATCCCCGGCATGTCCGACCACGTCGTCATGATCAAGGAACGTTCCAAGGTCTTCCTGGCCGGGCCCCCGCTCGTGAAGATGGCGACGGGCGAGGAGTCCGACGACGAATCGCTCGGCGGCGCCGAGATGCACGCCCGCACCTCCGGTCTGGCCGACTACTTCGCTGTGGACGAGCAGGACGCGATCCGTATCGGCCGCAGCATCGTCCGGCGTCTCAACTGGAAGAAGCAGGGACCGGCGCCGCGGGCCGAGGTGATCGAACCCCTGGAGGACCCCGAGGAACTGCTCGGCATCGTCCCGCCGGACCTGAAGATCCCGTTCGATCCGCGCGAGGTGATCGCACGTATCGTCGACGGCTCCGACTTCGACGAGTTCAAGCCGCTCTACGGCTCGTCGCTCGTGACCGGGTGGGCCGAGTTGCACGGCTACCCCATCGGCATCCTGGCCAACGCGCGCGGCGTCCTGTTCAGCGAGGAGTCGCAGAAGGCCACGCAGTTCATCCAGTTGGCCAACCGATCGAACACGCCACTTCTGTTCCTGCACAACACCACCGGTTACATGGTGGGCAGGGAGTACGAGGAAGGCGGCATGGTCAAGCACGGATCGATGATGATCAATGCGGTTGCCAATTCGACCGTCCCGCACATCTCGATCCTGCTCGGTGCATCGTACGGCGCCGGCCACTACGGCATGTGTGGGCGCGCTTTCGATCCCCGCTTCCTGTTCGCATGGCCCAGTTCCAAGTCCGCAGTCATGGGTGGTGCGCAACTCGCGGGCGTCATCTCGATCGTCGGCCGCGCGTCCGCCGAGGCACGTGGACAGGTCTTCGACGAGGAGGCCGACGCGGGTATGCGAGCCATGATCGAGAACCAGATCGAGGCCGAGTCGCTGCCGACGTTCCTGTCCGGGCGTCTGTACGACGACGGAGTCATCGATCCCCGCGACACCCGCACGGTGGTGGGAATGTGCCTGTCGGCCATTGCCAACGCCCCGATCGAGGGCACCGAGAACTTCGGTGTCTTCCGGATGTGAGTAGGACCAGCGTGAGCATTTCAGACATCACTTCCGTACTGGTCGCCAACCGCGGCGAGATCGCCCGCCGGGTCTTCGCGACGTGCCGTCGCTCGGGCGTCGGAACCGTCGCGGTGTTCTCCGACCCGGACGCCGACAGTCCACACATCGCCGATGCGGACGCAGCGGTCCGACTGCCCGGTGCGGTGCCCGCCGATACGTACCTGCGGGCCGACGCGATCGTCGCTGCAGCCCAGGCATCCGGAGCCGACGCGATCCATCCCGGATACGGATTCCTCTCAGAGAATGCCGATTTCGCTCAGGCCGTCCAGGCCGCCGGGTTGACCTGGATCGGACCTCCCGCCAAGGCGATCGAACTGATGGGCTCGAAGGTCGAGTCCAAGCGGATCATGGCGGAGGCCGGTGTTCCGGTTCTCGCGGAACTCGACCCCGACGCGGTGACCGAGGCCGACCTCCCGGTGTTGGTCAAGGCATCCGCCGGTGGTGGCGGCCGCGGAATGCGCGTCGTGCGCGAACTGTCGAAGCTGCCTCACGAGATCGAGGGGGCCCGCCGGGAGGCGCAGTCCGCGTTCGGCGATCCGACGGTGTTCTGCGAGCGCTACCTCGAGACGGGACGCCACATCGAGGTCCAGGTGATGGCCGACCAGCATGGCACGGTGTGGGCCGTCGGCGAGCGCGAGTGCTCGATCCAACGTCGTCACCAGAAGGTGGTCGAGGAGGCGCCGTCTCCACTCGTCGAACGCATTCCGGCCATGCGCACCAAACTGTTCGAGGCCGCGCGGCTCGCAGCCGGTGCCATCGGATATCAGGGTGCCGGAACCGTCGAGTTCCTCGCCGACGAACAGGGTGACTTCTTCTTCCTGGAGATGAACACCCGACTCCAGGTGGAGCACCCGGTCACCGAATGCACCACCGGACTCGACCTCGTGGAGTTGCAGCTACAGATCGCCGGTGGCGCCGAGCTGCCGGCCGACCCGCCGCCGCTTCGGGGCCATTCGATCGAGGTGCGCCTCTACGCAGAGGACCCCGCACACGGCTGGCGACCCCAGAGCGGAACCGTCGAACATATCGAAATTCCTGGCAGTGTAGCCGAATTCGAGGTTCTCGACCGGACCGGTGTGCGGCTGGACTCGGGCGTCGAGGACGGCTCGGTGGTGAGCGTCTTCTACGATCCGATGCTCGCCAAGGTCATTTCCTATGCGCCCACCCGCGCGCAGGCCGCGCAGGTCCTCGCGTCGGCGCTGACCCGCACTCGCCTGCACGGATTGCAGACCAACCGCGACCTACTCGTGAACGTCCTGCGGCATCCGGCATTCCTGGCGGGGGACACGGATACCGCGTTCTTCGACACGCACGGACTCGACGTCCTGTCGCGTCCGCTGGCCAACGCGACCGCCGAATCCTTGTCGGCGTTGGCGGCGGCCCTCGCCGATGCCGCCGCCAACCGTGCGGTCGCGCCTGTGGTCGGTGGACTGCCGAGTGGCTGGCGGAACCTGCCGTCGCAGCCACAGGTCAAGCGGTACAGCGGGATTCACGGCGATCACGACATCCGCTACCTGTTGACCCGTTCGGGGATGAAGGCCGATGACTTCGAGGATGTGTCGCTGATCTCGTCCGCGCCGGATCGAGTAGTGCTCGACGTCGGCGGAGTTCGCCGCTCGTTCGACGTGTCCGGCTACGGCGACGTGGTGTGCATCGACTCGCCGCTCGGGCCCGTGACGCTCACGGCCGTTCCCCGGTTCGTCGACCCGTCGATGTCCGTCGCCGAGGGCTCGCTGCTCGCGCCCATGCCCGGTGCGGTCATCCGCCTGGGTGCCGCACTGGGTGATCAGGTCGAGGCGGGTCAGCCTATTCTGTGGCTCGAGGCCATGAAGATGGAGCACACCGTCAAGGCGCCGACGTCGGGTGTGCTTGCCGAACTCCCCGTCGTCGTCGGTCAGCAGGTCGACGTAGGGTCTGTCCTGGCAGTTGTGGAAGTCCCCGCGTCGAACTAGGCACGGGCAAAAGGAGAGAGAGCATGAGCAGCTTCATCGAGACGGAGGAACAGAAGGACTTGCGGGCGGCGGTGTCCAAGCTCGCAACGCGCTTCAACTACGTCGACTACGTCCTGCCGAAGGCGCGCAAGGGCGAACCGCTGACCGAACTGTGGAACGAGGCGGGCAAGCTCGGCTTCCTCGGGGTGAACATTTCGGAGGAGTACGGCGGCGGGGGAGCGGGCATCTACGAGCTCGCGCTCGTGCAAGAGGAACTCTCCGCGCAGGGCGCCGGGCTGTTGCTCGTGGTGGTTTCGCCCGCGATCTGCGGCAGCATCATCGGCAAGTACGGCACTGAGGCCCAGAAGCAGGAGTGGCTCACCGGGCTGGCCGACGGCTCGAAGATCATGGCGTTCGCCATCACCGAACCTGACGCCGGCTCGAATTCGCACCAGATCACCACGACTGCCCGGCGCGACGGCGAGGACTGGATCCTCCGGGGCAACAAGGTCTTCATCTCCGGTGTCGACCAGGCAGACGCTGTCCTCGTGGTCGCACGCACCGAGGATCACAAGACCGGCAAGCTGAAGCCGGCGCTGTTCATCGTCCCCACCGACTCCGAGAACCTGGTCTCGACGCCTATGGAGATGGACATCGTCGAACCCGATCACCAGTTCACCCTCTTCCTCGACGACGTGCGGCTTCCGGCGGATGCTCTCGTCGGCTCCGAGGATGCGGCGCTCATGCAGCTGTTCGCCGGGTTGAACCCCGAGCGGATCCTGGGTTCGGCGATGGCGATCGGGATGGGGCGATGGGCCCTCGAGGCGGCAGCGAAGTACGCGAAGGAGCGCACGGTCTGGAAGAGCCCGATTGGCGCGCACCAGGGCATCGCACATCCGCTCGCGCAGTGCAAGATCGAGCTCGACTTGGCGAAGCTGATGATGCAGAAGGCAGCAGCCCTCTACGACAGCGGCGACGACTTCGGGGCCGCCGAGGCCGCGAACATGGCGAAGTACGCAGCCGGTGAAGCCTCAATCAAGGCGCTCGACCAGGCGATCCAGACGCACGGCGGCGGCGGACTGACCAAGGAATACGGGTTGTCGGCAATGCTCGGCGCTGCCCGCATCGGGCGGATCGCACCGGTGAGCCGCGAGATGATCCTCAACTTCGTCGCCCAGCACTCGCTGGGTCTGCCGAAGTCCTACTAGAGGTAGGGAAGATGACGGATCGCCTCGTTCGGTACGAGATCGCCGACGGTGTGGCGACTCTGACCCTCGACTCGCCGCACAATCGCAACGCCATCTCGACCAGGCTCGTCGAGCAGCTGCGGCAAGGCTTGGCCGACGCGGCCACCGACGCCGCGGTCCGAGCTGTCGTGCTGACCCACACCGGCGGCACTTTCTGCGCGGGCGCGGACCTGTCGGAGGCGAGTGCCGTGGCAGAGTCGACCCCGGAAGGGCTCGCCGCCGAACGCACCAAACAGATGACCGACTTGCTCCGAGCGATCGTCGAGTTGCCGAAGCCGGTGATCGGACGGATCGACGGACACGTCCGGGCGGGCGGTATGGGACTGGTCGGCGCGTGCGACATGGTCGTTGCCGGGCCGGAGAGTACGTTCGCGCTCACGGAGGTGCGTCTCGGCCTCGCAGCGTCCATCATCTCGCTGACCGTCATCCCGAGGCTCACCCCCCGGGCGGCAGGTCGTTACTTCCTTACGGGGGAGAAGTTCGGTCCGCGCGAGGCTGAGGCGATTGGCCTAATCACTTGGGCAGCCGAGGATTCGAGTGAGGCCGTACGGGAGTTGGCCTCCACGTTGCGGGCGTGTTCACCGCAGGGGCTGGCCGAATCGAAGAAGCTCACGACCATGCGGATGCTGGCCGACTTCGACAGCTACGCGAAGGTGCTGGCGGAGCAGTCGGCGGGGTTGTTCGGCTCGGAGGAGGCCGTCGAGGGAATGACGGCGTTCCTGCAGAAGCGGCCACCGAGGTGGGCGGTCGACGGCTGAGACGAGTGCGGGACCTGTTCCGATATCGGAACAGGTCCCGCTACTTTCGTAGGCTTGGATCAGCCAAGACCAGCGAGCGAGCCGGCGATGAAGCTCAGGCCGGCGAGGACGTCGCTCATGCCCTCCGCGAACTCAGCGATATCTCCGAGGGTGGGGATTTCTTCAACAGAACCCATAATTGCTCCTGTAGAGGTGATGTGATGAGGCAAAGAAGGACGTCCCTTCCCGTCCCCTTTTGTAATAGGTTTGAGATGCTTCCGCAATCACCATGTGGGCGGGATCACCTCATTTTGCACACTGTTAACCTGCGGAATGTCGGCCGTTCGCTCAGGAGGTAGGCAGCCGCAGTGGATGTGATCGCGGGGACGTGGGGAGAGACCGGGAGAGGGCGCTGAGTGATGCGTGCACCACAACAGGACCGGAGCCGCGTGACCCGGCAGCGGCTCCTCGAAGCGACGGTCGACAGCCTGGTCGAGTTCGGTTGGTCGGCTACGACGGTGGCGGTGGTCGCTCAGCGTGCAGGCGTCTCGCGCGGGGCGGCACAGCATCATTTCCCCACGCGCGAGGATCTCATCACCGCGGCGCTCGAGTTCATGTTCGATAGCCGGATGGAACAGGCGCGCCGTGAGGTCACTGAACTGCCTGAAGGGAACGGGCGCACCGAAGCGGTGATCGGCCGACTCGTCGACTACTACACGGGAACGCTGTTCAAAGCGGCACTGCAGGTATGGACCGCGGCGGCCGCCGACCCCGAACTGCGGGCGCGCATCCTTCCGCTCGAGGAGCGGTTCGGTCGGGTTGCGCACCGCACTGCTATCGAGAGTCTCGGGGTCGACGACTCGGACCCCACCGTCCGGCGGCTCGTACAGGCCACCCTCGACCTCGCGCGCGGGCTTGGGCTCGCCGATATCCTGACCGACGACTCGCGCCGTCGGACAGAGATCGTGCGGTGCTGGTCGGCACAGCTCGACGCCGCGCTGACGTCGCTCGCACCGGCAACGCCACCCGCGTCGCCCGCGCTCTGACCCGCAGGGTTCGGCACTATGTCACGCAGGCAGGTGGGCGTCCCAGTGTGTCCTGGTGGGCCTTTTGGTGCTCGCGGGATGCGGTGCGACCGACATTCACGCCGGGACCGAAACGTCCAGGAGCGCGAGGCAGATACACGGGATTTCTTCGGGGAGTACGGTTTGGTCACCGACGATGAGGTCGCCGGGGCATTCGCAATCCGTGGGTTCGCGACTGTCGTCCGCAATTTGGTGGGCTGCCAGTGGCAAATGTCGGCGCAGGACGGTCAGGGTGCTCCGCACGTGTCGTTTTCCTGGTACCGAGGCAGTCCCATCGGACGCGAGCGGGCAGATAGTGAATTGATCGGGCGTCCGGCTAACGACATCGAGGTTGGCGGTCATCCGGGGTTCGTCGCCTCCGGTTCGGGCCGGCCGTGCGAACTGGGGGTCCAGTTCGACGACGACTTCGTGCACTGGTCGACCTGGTACGCCGGCGAGGTGCCGACGGCCGATCCGTGCGCAGCGGCCCGACAGCTCGCGGAACTGACCGTGTCGAGGGCCGTGCCCTGAGCAGGTCGGGATTGAGGACCGAGTGAGACCGGTGTAGCGGCTACACCGAGTGAGAAGGATGTCGGGATGGGCAGTTGCGCCAGCGTCACCTGGCGTGTGGACAGGATTGTTCCGCGCCGCCGCAGGCGTTCGGCTCGGTCAACTTGAACCGAAGGCGTTGATCACCGCGGACGGCTATCGGTTTGGCGGATGCGCCAAGGCGGCGGCGGTACCTGTGCGAGACACGATCTCACTTCGCTTCGCGCCGTCGGCTTTAGCGGGTCGACGCTCCCTGAGGAGTCGTCATTGTGGTTGTCCGAGAACGTAGCGCATAGCTGCGGTAAACGCCCTCGATGAGTCGGGCAAGCCCATTCGAGACCTGGCTTTGCTGGTATCAAGACGTGACAGCGCCCCGCGAGTAAACTTCGGGTAGACGGTCGCAAGCTGTGCGGGATGGGTGCTCGATGCGGCCGCATATGGATCATGGGGGCAGCATGGTCATCGATTACAACGAAGGCCTCATCGCTGAGAAGTATGAGCAGACCAAGGACTTTCCTGTCCGATCCCGTATCGAGGCGTACTCGTTCCTGAAGCATGTCGGTGACGTGAAGGGTCGAAAGGTTATCGATGTCGCTTGCGGTTCAGGGGATTTCACCCGAATTTTCCGCCGGGCCGGCGCTGACCCGATGGTGGGGCTGGACATTTCCGAAAAGATGATCGGACTGGCCCGAAAGCAGGAGGAGCGGGAACCGCTGGGTATCGAGTACATCGTTGCTGACGCCCGCTCGGTTGTGCCGCAACAGGATTTCGACGTCGCGGTCGCCGCTTACCTGCTGATGTACGCGCGAGACCGCGACGAACTCGGGCGCATGTGCCGTGGCTTGGCGTGCCGCGTCAAGTCGGGAGGACGGTTCGTCACCATCACCACCAATCCGGACTTGTACTCGTTTAGCAAGGTGCCCAACTATCGCAAGTATGGATTCTCGATAGAGCTGGCCGAGTCCGTGTTCGAGGGAGCACCGATCCAGTTGACGGCACTCCTGGATGATTCCCCCCTTGTCATCATGAACTATTACCTGCCGATCGACGCGTATGAATCAGCCTTCCGTGATGCTGGGTTCCGTGATTTCGCGGTGCACATGCCCGAACTGTCACCCGCGCCCGAGGCTGGCGACGAGGGCGACTACTGGGATGACTACCTGAACTTTCCACCCGCGGTTGTCATGGAGTGTGTCCGGGAGTGACGTGGTACGGCACCTGCTCATGCCCTGTCCAACGCGAGTCTGATGACTGTGAATTGGCAGCTCAATATTGTTCTCTTCGTGAAGAACTGGTCTGATGGGCGCCACATCGAGTCGAAGGGAAGAGTGATCCAGTTTTCAACCTGGATTGTCTGCGGATCTGTGTGTCCCGATCGCTGCTGTAGGTGAAAGCACCTCTCCTGCAATCGATAATGAGACTTGGATGGGCTCTGTGATATTGGCAAGAAGGACTCGGCTGAGGCTCTGTGTCTCGTGAGTCTTGCTTGGACTGCGATGGTTGCGCGATAGTGAGAAGTGGGGGGTGAGGTAATGGGGGATATCGATCTGTGCTACGCCTCGATCTCCGATCTGTCCCGGGACTTCGGCACCGGGGCGTTGTCGCCGGTTGAGGTGACTCGAGCCCACTTGGAGCGAATCGATCGGCTCAACCCTGTTCTCGAGGCCTATCTGACGGTCTTGGCCGAGAGTGCCCTCGCTGATGCGCGCCGAGCCGAGGAGGAGATCTCCCGCGGCGAACACCGGGGACCCCTGCACGGCGTTCCGATTGGCCTGAAGGATCTGGTCTACACAGAGGGCATTCGGACCACCGCCGGTATGTCGATCCACCGGAACTTCATACCTGCCTACGACGCAACGGTGGCTTCTCGCCTGCGTCGTGCCGGAGCAGTGCTGCTCGGGAAGCTGAACCTGACCGAGGCTGCTGGAGGCGAGTACCACCCGGACTCTCCGGCGGTCGTGAACCCGTGGAACTCGAGTTACTGGGCTGGAGCGTCGTCCAGCGGCTCGGCTGTCGCCACCGCGACCGGGATGTGCACGGCCAGCCTCGGAAGCGATACAGGCGGCTCTATCCGCAACCCGTGCAACATGAACGCTGTCACCGGCATCAAGCCGACATGGGGACGCGTCAGTGTCCATGGCGTGTTCGGCATGGCGCCGTCGCTGGACGTTGTCGGCCCCATCGCGCGAAGCGCCGAGGACGCCTACCACGTGCTGCGAGCCATCGCCGGTCCCGACGTGAATGATCCGACCGCTGGCAGGGCCGAAGTGCCCGACTACTCCGTAGGTCCGCCGGAAATGAAAGGAATGCGGATCGGGTTCGACCCAGAGGCTGCCTTCGACGGTGTCGAGTCAGCGGTGGTGAACGTCCTTCGCGATGCGCTGGCAACGTTCGAGAGCCTGGGCGCGGCCATTTGCCAGGTGCGGCTGCCGTCCACGATGGGGTTGGCGGCAGGATGGGGCGCTTACGCGGGGACCGAGGCGGCAGTTGTGCACGAAGAGACGTTTCCGTCTCGGTCGACAGAATACGGTCGGTGGATGCGGGAGCTCCTGGGTTCCGCGTACGCGGTCTCGGGCATAGACATCGCCCGCATCGAGGACGAGAGGCGAGCCTTCGGCGGAAGGTTCGAGGCACACTTCGAGGATCTCGACCTAGTTCTTCTTCCTGTCTTGCCCGTGGGTGACTTGACGCTCGATCGCTTCACCCAGCTGCTGTACGACTCCGACAACCTGCCGAACGTTTTCCGGTACACAGCCCCGTTCAACTTCTCCGGCAACCCGACGATCACCCTGCCGGGCGGCTTCGACGGCGCCGGCGTGCCAATCGGCTTTCAACTCGTGTCGCGCCACCTCGACGAGCTCCTCCTGGCCAGGGCGGGAAGCGCCTTCCAGAGCGCAACCGACTGGCATCTTCGTCGCCCACCCGTCTGAGTCGTATCGATGAGCCGTCGTATTGATGAGTCGTTGCTGCGAGGTCGACGCCGCCTTCGTGGAGGCGAAACTCGCCGGTAGAACGACGGGGACGCGACTGCCACCGCCGTCGACACTATGGATGCGGCGACAGGTCACCCGGTCGCCGATTTCTGTTGGCCAGATTGCGTCTGGGATGCGCGTGATCTCGACTGCGAACCGGCCGTCGGGCGTCTCTGTAACCCTGGCCCTTGACGCGCGACCCAAACTTCCGAATAGCCACGTCCCTCCGGGCTCCGAGTCCGGGGCGCGCCCACTTCGCACCCGGGAGCCATTGCGTGGCTCCCGGGTGCGAAGCGTCATGCTGCCCTCAATCGGTGTTGCTGCGCTCCGTTCGAAACGTGGGCCCGCAGCTCGCTGGCAGGGGAGCCTAAACGTGCAGTCCTCCAACGGAACACCTAGAACGCGTATGGTAGAGAAAGTCCAATGGTGTCGCGCCCGGTGGCAACCGGGCCGATCGCAAGCGTCCACACCTCCGATGGAACGTCTAGCACGCGATTGATGAATATGTAATTCATAGTCCACTTCCTTCTCGAGTCAACCTTGTGAACACCAAAAACAACTAATAAGAATCTCCACAGTCCACTTCCTTCCGAGTCAACCGGGCAGAGCGAGGCACGGGGGCCTGTCGCGCTGCCCTCAATCGGTGTTGGCGCGCTCCGTTCAAGGCGCTCAACTGCCGGGGACCCCAAATATGCACTCCTCCAACAGAACACCCAGCACATGATTGATATGTATGGACTTCACAGTCCACTTCCTTCTCGGGTCAACGGGAAATGACAAGACGGTCCCCGTACAGAGAAAGACGAGGTCCGGACACTAACGTCCACTCCTCCGATGCAACGTCCAGTACATGATTGATGATTATGAACTCGTTCACAGTCCACCTCCTTTCCGAGTCATCCGGGCAGAGCGAGGCACGGGGGCCTGTCGCGCTGCCCTCAATCGGTGTTGGCGCGCTCCGTTCAAGGCGCGGGGCCGCAGCTCAACTGCCGGGGACCCCAAATATGCACTCCTCCAACAGAACACTCAACACATGATTGATTGGGGAACGATAAGACGGTCGCTGTACGCGGAAAGATGAGGTCCGGACACTACCGTCCACTCCTCCGATGCAACGCCTAGCGCATGATTGATGATAATAGACTCGTTCACAGTCCACCTCCTTCTCGGGTCAACGAGGGGAAGCGTGAAGCGGGGGCGCGCTTACGCGCGCCGCTCCGCGGCTTGTCACGCTTGTCCTCACTGGATGTTGCTGCGCTCCGCTCGAAACCCGGGACCGCAGCTCACCAGCTAGAGAGAAAGACGGTCGCCTTACAGAGAGAGACGAGGTCCGTACCCAAACGTCCACTCCTCCAATGCAACGCCAAGCACACGATTCAAGAAAAAAATGCAACACATAGTCCACCTCCTTTTCGAGTCAACCGGGGGGAGCGAGAGGCGGGGGCGGGCTTACGCGCGCCGCTCCGCGGCCTGTCATGCCGCCCCTAATCGGTGTGCTGCGCTCTGCTTGAGATGCGATCCCGTAGCTCACCGGTAAGGGAGGCGAAACATACACTCCCCCAACACAACAACTAGAACGCGACTAAAATTAGGAACACGGTATTCACCGCCAGCTTCCTCGAAGCCAACCGGGAAGAGCGAGAGGTGGGGCGCGCTTGCGCGCGCCGCATCACGGCCTGTCACGCTGCCTTGGACCGGTGGCGCCGCTGCGCTCCGCTCGAAATGCGAGAACACAGCTCGTCAGTTGGAGGGCCGAAAGGTGCACTCCTCCAACACAACACCTAGTGCACGGCTAAGATTGGGGCACGGTATTCACCGCTAGCTTCCTCGACGCCAACCGAGGGGAGCCAGAGGCGGGGGCGCGCTTGCGTGCGCCGCGCCACGGCCCGTCACAATGCCCTCAACCCGTCCCAAAAACATGCCGCCATGATACCCCGGGACACCTGAAGCGTAAATAGCCCAAACATGGACCGTAACAACCACACTCAATTCGAATAGCACCCTCGGAGAACGGCGGAGCCGGTCCGCTGTGCGGCCGACTCGGCTTCCGCTTCCTTGGACTCGCGATCAGCCTTTGCGCAGTCGTCGTGGGGGCGCGCTTCGGGTTCGGTCGCAGAACCAGAACCGGAGCGCGAGGCGAAGCCCCGGCCAGTTTGTATTCCGCGCTCCGCAGGCAAGCGAACGGACTGCCAGTCTCGAGTACCAAGCCGAACAAACCAATCGATCTCGTAGCCAGTTTCTCGAGACCCTGATCGTAGCCATGCTTCCACCGGGCCTGGTTGCTCCAATGGCACTGTGAAAACGTTACTGCCACAACGACAGCGCACGGTAGCGGTCGGGAACGGCGACCGTCTCGGTGCCGGTCTGCGTGAACCATCGCACCCGCCGGCGGGTGGGCATGTGGGAAGCTCTGGCGATGACGACTGGGTCCGGCGACTTCGAGCTGACCATCGAGGAACTGCGCGCTGTCACACGCTACGTGGCGGAAAGCGCTCAGGAAGTCCTACCAGTGTTCGAGGCCGTGAGTCCTGATGATCCTCGGCCTCGCGCCGCCATCGATGCTGCGTGGGAGTTCGTCAACGGCGCTAGCAGGACCAAGCTGCAGCGCGTAGCTTCGCTGGACGCACACCGAGCTGCGAAGGAGGCACCCACAGAGGCTGCACGTCTCGCTGCACGCTGCGCTGGCGATGCGGCGTCCGCCGCCTACCTTCACCCGATCGCCAAGGCCCACCAGGTCGGTCACATCTTGCGCGCTGCAGCAAGTGCAGCGCGCATCGCCGAGTTGAACGCCGGCGACGACCCTGCTGTCGGGAACGAGCTGGTGGCGCAGGCTCGGCAACGCGCCACGCCGACGTTGGCTGATGTACTCAGCCGGTATCCCCTGGCGCCGGTTGGCAAGGGTCGCCTCGCGCAGCTCATGAGGTCGCTGGACGCTTCTCTCCGCTCAGTGAGTGAGTAGGGCTTCTTCGTCATGGCTTCGACAGGGCAACGCCGTGCCGACAGGCCGGGTGAGGGCGTGCCAGACAGAATGATCGGTTCGGGCGAGCAGCGGACGCCGAATCGCGTCCACCGCGAGCGCCGCGGCCGGGACGATCGGTCTCCTCCTGGTGGCCGGGTGCGCCGCGATTGTTCCGGGCACACCCGAGAGAGCGACGGAGCCACCGGCGTCGTCGCGGTATGCGGCGCTGCTCACCGAATGCGATGCCGTCGATTCCGAGTAGATAGCCGACTCTGTCGGTGGGGGAGCAATCGAACGGGGGTTCTTCGGTGTGATCTGTCGCTGGTCGGTGGCAGGACCGGCCGGTCCGGTTCGTGTGACGTTCAACTGATTCGAGACCGGTTCGCTCGCTGTCAAGCGTGAAACCTCGCGCCGTCTGGGCTACATGGTCGAGGATGTGAGCGTCGACGGCCGGCGCGCGGTGCTATCGCGGCAACCGCAGGATCCTGACACGTGTGGGATCGCTTCGGGCGCACCGGACTCGGGCGTGATCGGCTGGTGGGTGCAGTATCAGGCCGCGGACCACCCCGATCCCTGTGAGGCAGCGGCCACGCTGGTGAAACTGACGCTCGAGCTGAGAGCCTGACTCCTCGGCCGCTTTGACCTCGAATGGAGCCGTTAGGTATTGTTGGGGGTCGTGTCCGACCGCCGGGGTCGCTCCACAGGCATAGTTCCGGTGCGTCCGGGCCGATTTGTGTGCCTATGCCGGGGCATCGCCGTGCGCGCGTTTCTGTGTTCTGCAGGTACGAGCATCCGGTTGCCTGTGTGGGGGTACGCGACACGCCCGACCTCGTGTGCACACGAGGGGTGGGTGCGGGGCAGCAGCGTCCTTGTCCCAACCGATGGATCCCTAATTTCAGAACAGCCAAGGTTGCTCGTGTGAGCAGTCTGGAAACAACGAAGAAAGCCGGTACATGCCAACCATCAATCAGTTGGTCCGTAAGGGCCGCCGCGACAAGGCCGCCAAGGTCAAGACCGCGGCCCTGAAGGGCAGCCCGCAGCGTCGTGGCGTGTGCACTCGCGTGTACACCACCACCCCGAAGAAGCCGAACTCCGCGCTGCGGAAGGTCGCCCGTGTGCGCCTGACCAGCTCCGTCGAGGTGACCGCTTACATCCCGGGTGAGGGCCACAACCTGCAGGAGCACTCGATGGTGCTCGTCCGCGGCGGCCGTGTCAAAGACCTCCCGGGTGTGCGCTACAAGATCATCCGCGGTTCGCTCGACACGCAGGGTGTCAAGAACCGCAAGCAGGCCCGCAGCCGCTACGGCGCCAAGAAGGAGAAGAGCTGATGCCACGTAAAGGCCCCGCTCCCAAGCGCCCCCTGGTCGCCGACCCGGTCTACGGTTCGCCGCTGGTCACCCAGCTCGTCAACAAGATCCTGCTGGACGGCAAGAAGTCGACCGCCGAGCGTATCGTTTACGGTGCACTCGAGCAGGCTCGTGAGAAGACCGGCACCGATCCGGTCGTGACCCTCAAGCGCGCGCTCGACAATGTCAAGCCCGCTCTCGAGGTACGCAGCCGCCGCGTCGGTGGTGCCACCTACCAGGTGCCGGTCGAGGTTCGTCCCGGCCGGTCCACCACGCTGGCCCTGCGCTGGCTGGTCACCTTCTCGCGCCAGCGACGCGAGAAGACCATGGTCGAGCGTCTCGCGAACGAGCTCCTCGATGCGAGCAACGGCCTGGGCGCTTCCGTGAAGCGTCGCGAGGACACCCACAAGATGGCGGAAGCCAACAGGGCGTTCGCGCACTACCGCTGGTGATAGCGCGCCAGGCCGGGGGCCTCACGGGTACGACACCGTTGCAAACTCCCGGCCTGGCGTCGTCACTACTGTGTCGGTTCCGTCACCGGGCCGGCTGACAAGGAAAAGAGACGTGGCCCCGGAAGGGCCGACACGATTAACGAGCGGGGAAGAATCCTGTGGCACAGGAAGTGCTGACCGACCTGAACAAGGTCCGCAACATCGGCATCATGGCGCACATCGATGCCGGTAAGACCACCACGACCGAGCGCATCCTCTACTACACCGGTGTCAACTACAAGATCGGTGAGACCCACGACGGCGCGTCGACGACGGACTGGATGGAGCAGGAGAAGGAGCGGGGTATCACGATTACCTCCGCCGCTGTCACCTGCTTCTGGAACAAGAACCAGATCAACATCATCGACACCCCCGGCCACGTCGATTTCACGGTCGAGGTCGAGCGTTCGCTCCGCGTCCTCGACGGCGCTGTTGCGGTATTCGACGGCAAGGAAGGCGTCGAGCCCCAGTCCGAGCAGGTCTGGCGCCAGGCCGCCAAGTACGACGTTCCGCGCATCTGCTTCGTCAACAAGATGGACAAGATGGGCGCGGACTTCTACTTCACCGTGCAGACCATCATCGACCGCCTCGGTGCGAAGCCGCTGGTCCTGCAGCTGCCGATCGGCGCTGAGGACGAGTTCGACGGCGTCGTCGACCTGGTCGAGATGAAGGCCATCACTTGGCGCGGCACCGTCGCGATCGGCGCGGAGCCGACCATCGAGGAGATTCCGGCGGACCTGGCCGACAAGGCGGCCGAGTACCGCGAGAAGCTGCTCGAGACGGTCGCAGAGTCCGACGAAGTTCTCATGGAGAAGTACTTCGGCGGCGAGGAGCTCACCGTCGAGGAGATCAAGGGTGCGATCCGCAAGATGACGGTCGCCTCCGAGCTGTACCCGGTGCTGTGTGGCTCCGCGTTCAAGAACAAGGGTGTCCAGCCCATGCTCGACGCGGTCATCGACTACCTGCCGAACCCGCTCGACATCGGCGAGGTTCACGGCCACGCCGTGAACAACGAGGACGAGGCGCTCACCCGCAAGCCGAGCAAGGACGAGCCCTTCTCGGCTCTGGCCTTCAAGATTGCGGCACACCCGTTCTTCGGCAAGCTCACCTTCGTGCGCGTCTACTCGGGTCGTGTCGAGCCGGGTGCCCAGGTGCTCAACGCCACCAAGGGCAAGAAGGAGCGCATCGGCAAGCTCTTCCAGATGCACGCCAACAAAGAGAACCCGGTCGACGAGGCCGTGGCCGGCCACATCTACGCGATGATCGGCCTTAAGGACACCACGACCGGTGACACCCTGTGCGACCAGGCGAACCCGGTCGTGCTCGAGTCGATGACCTTCCCGGACCCGGTCATCCAGGTCTCCATCGAGCCCAAGACCAAGTCCGACCAGGAGAAGCTGGGTACCGCGATCCAGAAGCTCGCGGAAGAGGACCCGACCTTCTCGGTCGAGCTGGACGAGGAGACCGGCCAGACCGTCATCGGCGGCATGGGCGAGCTGCACCTCGACATCCTCGTCGACCGCATGCGTCGCGAGTTCAAGGTCGAGGCCAACGTCGGCAAGCCTCAGGTCGCCTACCGCGAGACCATCACCAAGCCGGTCGAAAAGCACGAGTTCACGCACAAGAAGCAGACCGGTGGTTCCGGACAGTTCGCGAAGGTGATCATCGCCCTCGAGCCCTTCGTCGGCGAGGACGGCGCGAGCTACGAGTTCGAGAACAAGGTCACCGGTGGCCGCGTGCCCAGGGAGTACATCCCTTCGGTCGACGCCGGCGCCCAGGACGCGATGCAGTACGGCGTTCTCGCCGGCTACCCGCTCGTGAACATGAAGCTGACCCTGCTCGACGGCGCATACCACGACGTCGACTCCTCGGAAATGGCCTTCAAGGTCGCCGGCTCGCAGGCGCTCAAGGAAGCCGCCCGCAAGGCCGGCCCGGTCATTCTCGAGCCGCTCATGGCTGTCGAGGTCACCACGCCCGAGGACTACATGGGCGAAGTGATCGGCGACCTCAACTCCCGCCGTGGTCAGATCCAGGCCATGGAGGAACGCAGTGGTGCCCGTGTCGTGAAGGCGCTGGTTCCGCTCTCGGAGATGTTCGGCTACATCGGTGACCTGCGGTCGAAGACCCAGGGTCGAGCGAACTTCTCCATGGTGTTCGACTCCTACGCAGAGGTTCCCTCGAACGTCTCGAAGGAGATCATCGCCAAGGCGACCGGCGAATAACCTCGGTTTTCATCGGCCGCAGCACGACCAACGTAATAACAACCGCACTGCTGCATACCGCAAGCACAATCAGTCCAGGAGGACATTCCAGTGGCGAAGGCGAAGTTCGAGCGGACCAAGCCGCACGTGAACATCGGCACCATCGGTCACGTCGACCATGGCAAGACCACCACCACCGCGGCCATCACCAAGGTGCTCGCCGACAAGTACCCGGACCTCAACGAGAGCTTCGCGTTCGACCAGATCGACAAGGCTCCCGAGGAGAAGGCTCGCGGCATCACGATCAACATCGCGCACGTCGAGTACCAGACGGACAAGCGTCACTACGCTCACGTCGACGCTCCCGGTCACGCCGACTACATCAAGAACATGATCACCGGCGCGGCCCAGATGGACGGCGCGATCCTGGTCGTGGCTGCCACCGACGGCCCGATGCCGCAGACCCGTGAGCACGTCCTGCTCGCTCGTCAGGTCGGCGTTCCCTACATCCTCGTTGCCCTGAACAAGGCCGACATGGTCGACGACGAGGAAATCCTCGAGCTCGTCGAGATGGAGGTCCGCGAGCTGCTGGCCAACCAGGAGTTCGACGAGAACGCTCCGGTCATCCCGATCTCGGCCCTGAAGGCGCTCGAGGGCGACCCGAAGTGGGTCAAGTCCGTCGAGGACCTGATGGCGGCTGTCGACGAGTCGATCCCGGACCCGGTCCGCGAGACGGACAAGCCGTTCCTGATGCCGATCGAGGACGTCTTCACGATCACCGGTCGTGGCACCGTCGTCACCGGTCGTGTCGAGCGCGGTGTGATCAACGTCAACGAGGAAGTCGAGATCGTCGGCATCCGCACGGACACCACCAAGACCACGGTTACCGGCATCGAGATGTTCCGCAAGCTGCTCGACTCGGGTCAGGCCGGTGACAATGTCGGTCTGCTGGTCCGTGGCATCAAGCGTGAGGACGTCGAGCGTGGCCAGGTTGTGGTCAAGCCCGGCACCACCACTCCGCACACCGAGTTCGAGGGCCAGGCATACATCCTGTCCAAGGACGAGGGCGGCCGCCACACGCCGTTCTTCAACAACTACCGTCCGCAGTTCTACTTCCGTACGACTGACGTGACGGGTGTGGTGACCCTGCCCGAGGGCACCGAGATGGTCATGCCCGGTGACAACACCGAGATGTCCGTCGTGCTGATCCAGCCGGTCGCCATGGACGAGGGCCTGCGCTTCGCGATCCGTGAGGGTGGCCGCACCGTCGGTGCCGGTCGCGTCACCAAGATCATCAAGTGAGCTAACGCTTGCTGACGCCAATGGCGCTCACTCCTTCGGGAGTGGGCGCCATTCGGCGTTTCAGGGCATGAAAGCGCGGCGCGCGTGATCGAGAAACTCACGCAAGGCCGGAGAGGGCGCCGGCTTCCAGACGAGCGCTAGTACCGCCTCGAGAGCGGCGTCCGCGATCGGGATCGACGCGAGGTCCGGGTACGACGCTGCCATCGATTCGCTCAGGACCGCTACCCCGAGTCCGCGTCGCGCGAGATCCGCGACCGCGTCGGGTGCGCTGGCCTGCATCGCGACAGAAGCGGTGACGGCTTGCGCCGCACAGTTCCGGTCCAAGACGGTGCGGACACCGGTACCCGCGGGCAGACAGATCAACGGCTGGTTGCACAGCTCCGACAGGGGCACGGCCGGCGACGCTGTCAGTGGATGTCCCGACGGGACGGCCGCGACGAGACGTTCGGACACGACCGTCAGGGACGAGAGCTCGGCCGGTGGACGCTCCGCCACCCCGACGAGGGCGAGGTCGAGCGTGCCCGCCCGGACACGGTCGACGAGCCGGTCGGAGTTGTCCTCGACGAGATCGAAGACGATTCCGGGGTGCGCCCCGCGGCAGGCCGCCAGGGCGTCGAACAACGGCGTCACGGTGCATGCGGTGACCATTCCGACCGCGAGCCGACCGCGTACCAACTGGTTGACGTCGTCCACGGCGTCGCGCACGGCGGCTGCAGCGGCCAGCGTCGCGCGGGCGTGGGGCAGCGCGGCCTCTCCCGCCGTGGTTAGCGTCGCGACCCTGCTCGACCGGTCGAACAGCTCTGCTCCCAGTTCGCTTTCGAGCTGCCGGATCTGTGCGCTGATGCCGGGTTGGCTGATGTGCACACGCTTGGCGGCCCGGGTGAAGTTGGCTTCCTCGGCGACGGCCACGAAGTACTCGAGGTGACGCAGTTCCATGAACCTGGATTCTATAAACCTATCTTCTAGTTCTGAGAACAACTATCTGTTGGACTTCTCTTTTGTGTACCTCGATGCTGGAGTGACCGATACCGGTTCGCGAGAGGAAAGCCGCACATGTCGAAGACCCAGTTCGAGAAAGCCCAGCTCGAGAGGGCCCAGCTCGAGAAGGCCCTGACGCCGGAGGACATCACCCGGTTGTTCGTGGAGCGATCCAACGCGGGGGACGCGGACGGCGTCGCCGCGCTGTACGAGGAGGACGCCGTCATGGCATACCCGCCGGGGTCGGTCACTGTTGGTCGGGCCGCGATCCGGGAGTTGTGGGCGCAGGTCCTCGATCACGCCCCGCGCTTCGAGCCCGAGCCCTCGCTCCCGACGCTCGTCAGCGGCGACCTCGCACTGACGTCGACCCCGCCACGGGACGGTGCAGGAGCCCGTGCCCAAGTGGTCCGAAGGCAGCCTGACGGCAGTTGGCTCCGGGTGCTGGATCAGCCCGAGTTCCTACGCCCCGAAGGCTCCCGCTAGCACCCGGCGGCAGTCCGTGGGCGGCGAAACTCAAAGGTCCGCGCCGGCGGCTCGAGCGCCCGGTCGGTCTACTCCATCCTCAAGCACGGGCGGTGCTTCGGGAACGGGGACGGGTGGGTGATCCGCCCGGTCGAGGTGCAGCAGCACGCGAACCGCCACGTCGGTCACATCGGGGCCGCCGAGGGCGGACGTCGTCGCTGCGGCGACCTGCTCCGAGGTGCGGACGAGGGTGGCCGTGTCGCTGTGCGGGTCGGCATCCAGGATCACCTGAATCGTCGCGAGGCCTCGGTCCGAGATCGCTCGCCCGCGGGCGCGCCGGACCCCGGGCAGCCGTCCGAGTTCGGCGGCGACACCGGCGGCGACGGGGCCGAGGTCGATCGCGACGGCGGTCGTCGTGGCCGTCTCGAGCAGCGTGCTCGGCGCCGCTCGTCGTCCCCTGAGGTCGACCACCAGCACGACGGTCCCGAGCACGAAGCAGACGGCGATCGTGGCGGCGAGAGCCCAGTTCCACCACGACTGGTCGGGGATCGCAGTGACCCAGTCGCTATCGATGTGGGTGACCGCATCGCGGACCACCTGCACGCCGCGTTCCCACGCGAGTGCGGCGCCCCCGACGGCGGCGAGCAGCAATCCGACGACGAGGACGAGTACGCGGTTCAGCGCCGCCGTTGCGCGCTTCACGTCCGGCTCTTACCGCGGCGAATCTTCACTCGCAGCTTCAGTTTTCGGTCGAGAGGGGCGAGAGCGTCTCCGACGGTGGTCTCGACGGATGTTCTGAGATCGTCGGTCGGGGCGTCGGGCTGCGCGGTCACGTGGACGGTGGCGCGCCTGCGGTCGACCGTCGTGTGCACGCCGGCCACTCCGGCGACAGAGCCGGCCTCGACACTGCACAGCCGGGCAACATCGACGGGGCGAAGCCACACCGTCGGCGTATCGCTGTCGGCACGCACCGGCATGTGGGTGCGGGTGCGGGGCGCAAGCGCCAGCAGTACGAGGAGGATGCCGAGTGCCAGCGCGGCGAGCGCGGCGAAGACGAGCCAGTGGTGCCAGTGCTGCCTGCCCGCCCACTCGAAGGTGTTGCGCAGCCACGGGGCACCCGGCAGCGTTCCTCGGGAGATGAGAAGTTCCCTGGCGGCGATCGCGCCGAGCGCGAGGAACCCGACCGCGATCGAGACGGCGGCGGGGACAGCGGCCGGTGCCGCCGTCGGAGGTCGCGGCGCGGCGACGGCATCGGCCGGCGCGGGGGCCGGGTACTCGGAGTCGTCGTCGCCAGCAGTCTCCGTTTCGGTGCCGGCGATGAAGACGCCGAGTTGATGCAGTGGCATGCCTGTCAGGGTCTCGACTTGGTCGCCGACCTTGCGGTGAACCCGCCGGGTCAGTTCGGGGACGTCGCACGGCCACTGCACACCGAGATACAGGTTGACGGCCACCGAGTGGCTTCCCGTCGAGATGTCGGCGCGGGGGAGGTCGCGGCCGGTGATTCGAGTGAGCCCGCCGCGCTGCACCACGACGCCCGGAACCTCGAGCGCCGCAGTCGTCGCGATCCGCGCGATCGCGCGGTCCCGGAGGATCAGACGCCCCCGCGTGTCCGGTTCGTCGACCTTGACGGACCGTTCGGCAACGGTGGCGGAAGTGTCGATCTCACCACGGTCGATCTCAACCACGGCCGCGCGACCTGAGGAGGGCGCCGAGGTCGAGGTGGCCGTCGCGGTGGGCGCCGACCGCCATGCCGACGGCGCCGAGGAGGACTGCGAAGACGAAACCGCTGAAGCCGCCGAGGATCCCGGCGAGCGCGAGGAGCAACCCCGCGATCAGTCCCATGCTCGTGCTGGTCATAGTTCAGGTCCTGTCTCGTCGGTGATGTCCTCGATCGTGACGTCCACCGGAATACCCACGATCGAGCGGACGGCGGTGCGGACACGTTCGGCGGTCTCGAAGAGGTCGGCCGGGTACCGGAGGATCAGATGCACGGCACAGCTGTCCGCGTTGATCTGGACACCGGTGATGCGTCGCCCGGGGAGGTAGGTGGCGATCGTGCCGAACTCGCCCCCGTGCAGGCCCGCCACCCCCGGCACGGCCAGCGCTGCCTCGGCGGCGCGTTCCGCCGCCGAGACCGGAGCGGTCGGAGATCCGGTCACTGCACTCGGGGCCTGGTGTCGGTGTCGGCGTCGCCTTGGTCGAGCAGCACGACGTCGAAGACGGTGATGTTCACCTCGGTGACTTCGAGGCCAGTCATGTTCTCCACCGCGGCGATCACGTTGCGCCGGATTCCGACCGCGAGCTCATGGAGGGCTACGCCGTATTCGGCGACGATGCCGATGTCGATCGCGGTCTGCTTCTCGCCGACCTCCACCGCGACGCCCTGACCGTGGTTGACGCGGGCCCCCGGAATTCGGTCGCGCAGGGCGCCGACGACGCGTGCGGTGCCGCCACCGACGTCGTAGACGCCGCTGATCTCCCGGGTGGCGATACCGGCGATCTTCGCGACCACAGCGTCAGCAATGATCGTCTTGCCTTGCGCGTCGATCAGATCGTGGGAGGCGCTCGTTCCGAATTGGATGCGTTCGCCTTGGGTTCTCATCCGGCCGTTGCCCGGATCGGTGGTCATCATTGCTCCTCTTCCGGGGTCGCTCCCGTGCCGACGCCGGTTCCGCTTCAACTCTAGTGACTCGGGCGCCGGCCCGACGCGGGAGCCGGTCGAGCTTTGCCCACCCCGCCCCGGCGGGTACCCGCTAGCAAGTGGGTTTGGTAGAACATGTTCTAGCTGTGGCGTGGCTCGCGAAAGCGCGTCCGGTGATGTATCGAACTTGGTGACGGAGGGTGTGCAGGATGACCAGTAGCGAAGAGGTCGGCGGTCCGGTCGTGATCGTCGGGGCCGGTCTGGCAGCCGTCCGGGTAGCGGAGGAGTTGCGTCAGTCGGGATACGGCGGTGAACTCGTCATCGTCGGCAGCGAGCCACACTTGCCCTACGACCGCCCGCCGCTGTCGAAGGAGGTCGTCCGCGGGGAGAGCGACGACACCACGCTGCGGCCCCGGGAGTTCTACGACGAACACCGTATCGATTTGCGCCTCGGGGTCGCCGCGACCGGCATCGACCGCAGTGGGCGGGTGCTGCACCTCGCCGATGGCAGCGAGATCGACTACGCCGAGTTGATCATCGCGACCGGGCTGAGTCCACGTCGCATCCCCGGACTGCCGGATCTGGCCGGGGTGCATGTGCTGCGGTCGGTCGACGAGAGTCGCGCGCTGCGCTCGGACCTGCGCGAAGGTGCCCGCGCGCTGGTCGTCGGCGCCGGGTTCGTCGGGTGTGAGCTCGCGGCCAGCATGCGTGCCCTCGGCCTCGACGTCGTGCTCGTCGAGCCGCAGCCGGCGCCGCTCGCGTCGGTGCTGGGTGCGAAGGTCGGTGCCAAGATCGGGCGCATGCACACCGAGGAGGGGGTCGACGTTCGCGCCGGGGTCGGACTGACCTCCCTCACCGGGGAGGAGCGGGTGAGCGGCGCCGTGCTGTCCGACGGCACCGAACTGGAGGTCGATGTCGTCGCGATCGGTATCGGTTCGGTGCCGGTCACCGGGTGGCTCGAGGAGTCGGGGATCGACCTCGGCAGCGATCCCGGCGCCGGTGTCCTCTGTGACGAGGTAGGCCGTACCAACGACCCGCACGTGTGGGCGGTCGGCGACGTTGCAGCCTGGCAGCACGAATCCGGTGGGCACAAGCGCATCGAGCACTGGAGCAACGCCGGCGACCAGGCGAAGGTCCTCGCGGGAGCACTGACCGGAACGAGCGACCCGAACGCGCCGAAGCAGGTTCCGTACTTCTGGAGCGACCAGTACGGCCTCAAGATCCAGGCCTTGGGAACCGTGTCGGCCGACGACGACGTCCACGTGATCAAGGACGACGGGCGGAAGTTCGTCGCGTACTACTCACGTGGCGGGGCGCTGACCGCGGTCGTCGGATTGGGTTCGGCTGGTGCGGTGATGAAGATGCGCGCGAAGATCGCGGCGGGCACGCCGGTCGCGGAATTGCTCGAATCAGCACCCGCCTGAACCTGCCTGCCCGACCCGGTACGACCCGACCGGCTAGATTTGTCGGGTGATCGTTGCGCTCATCGACTCGGGTCTCGGCCTGCTCCCGACATCTGCATGGTTGCGCCGGCTGCGCCCCGATCTCGATCTGATGCTCTCGCTCGACCCCGACGGAGCGCCGTGGGGTCCGCGCGACGAGGGGTGGGTGATCGACAGGGTTGTCGACACCGCCCGCCAGGCGGTCGATCGCGGCGCCGGAGTCGTGGTGCTCCCATGCAACACCGCGAGCGTCACGGCACTCGAGCACGTGCGGGCCGAGCTGGGGCCGGAGGTTCCCGTGATCGGCACTGTCCCGGCGATCAAGCCGGCGGCGGCGGCGTGCGACTCGGTCGCGATCTGGGCCACTGAGGCAACGACCGCGAGCGCGTACCAGGCGAAGCTGGTCGAGCAGTTCGCAAACGGCAGTTCGGTCGTCGGGGTGGCCTGTCACGGCCTCGCCGACGCGATCGATCGCGGCGACCTCGACGGGGCGCGTGAGGCGATAACGGCCGCGGCCGACCACACACCCGACGACGTCACGGGCGTAGTGCTGGGGTGTACCCACTACCCGCTGGTGGCGGAGGAGATCGCGACCCAACTTCGGGACGACGTCGTGTTGTTCGACAGCGCCGAGGCCGTCGCGGCCCAGACGTTGCGGCGCATCGACGCGCTCGGTCGGGACTCGACCGGCAGCGGCACGGTCGAAGTCGTCCTGAGTGGGAACCGGGGTGCGCTGCCTGCCAGCGCCGCGAGCTTCGACGACGGACGGCTGCTGCTCGCGGCCCCGACCCGCTGAATCTGGCGTCCCGTTGAATCTGCTGTCCCGTCGTGCCTGCCGCTGCGGGCTGTCAACCCAGCTGGACCATCCCGGCGGCCACCACCTGTGCGACCGTGCGGAGTTCGTCGCGTTTCAGACGGGGGATGTCGTCGAGGTCGCGCATCCGGTCGGCGCCGGCGGCAGAGAACATCGCCGCCACCCACGCGTTGGCGCACGCCCGCAGAGTCCCCGGTTGGACCGGTGACACCGAGCTGGCCTGAAGGATCCGTATGGTCGCGTCTTGCAGGTACGAGCGAAACCGCCGCAGGTAGTCCCGGACGTCGGGGTGGGTGTCGGCTTCACGCCAGATGATCACGCGCATCACCGACGAGTGGTGGTCGCGCAGATTGATCGCGTCATCGAGGTTTACCAGGCTGCTTGCCGGATCGCCGGGCGCGATGAGGGGGGAGAGGTCGTCTAGTGGTTCGGTGGGAAGACGTTCGGCGAGCAGCGCCGTGAGGATGTCGGTCTTGGTGGGGAAATAGTAGAAGATCAGGCCTTTGGGTACTCCCGCTGCCTCTGCGACTGCAGCGGTGGAAGTGGCGTCGAAGCCGCGTGCGGCAATGAGCGTCTCAGCCGCGTCGAGGATCGCTTCGCGCGCATCCCCGTCAATCTTGGCGCTGCGCCTGCGTGGGTGCATGGTGCGCTTCTCCTCCAGTCGGACGTCGGTGGGGCGAGCGCGTGAGCGCCCGTCCCACCGACGTATCAGGTTCCGGTCAGTGCGTGGCGACTCCTCCGCGTCCGTGCATGCGTTCGCTCATCGCGGGCAACCCGGCGATGGCGACCAGCACCGTGAGTACGCCGACGACCCAAGCCGTCCATGCCGTCGCGGTCGTGGTGTGAAAGTCCATGACCCACGGAGACACGAACATCAGGACGCCGAGCACGCCTATCGCGTAGTCCGCCGTTGCCATTGCGGGCCGGGCCATGCGGGCCAGGCCGACGAGGGCGACGAGAACACCCAGCACGATCAGCGACCACCTGGCGCCGACGTTGGTGTCGAGCCAGAGCGGCGAGAGTGCTGCGAAGGCGCCGATGATGACGGCCGCGTAGTCCTGCCAACGAGTTGATGCCTTCATGACCCGCCTCCTCAGGGATAAGGATTTGCCCTCGACCTCAGTCTTGTGCTGACTGACCGCCCGATCAATACTGTCCGAATTGCACTACGGTCACGGGTTTGTGCAGTTCAGGACACAGATTTCACGTCGAGGTCATAGACCGTCCTTTGAACGCTGGGCGGAACGTTAAAGCTCGCCGGGCGACGAGGGAGATGTGGATACAACAGGAGATGTAGATACGAAGGGGCTGGACCGAAAGGCCCCGGAACGCAACGCGCCCAAAGGGCCTTGGGGGTGTGGGTCAAGCCGAGTCGGCTGCTCTGATCTGGTCGAGCGCGATAGTCAGGTTCTCGACGTCGATCTCGTCAGCACCGGGCCGATCGATGATCAGGTCGACCGCAGCCCTCTGGAACTCTTCCTGCATGGGCAGGCCCTTCTCGGCGGCCTCTTCGAACGCGTCAACGACCGTGAGTTGGTACTCGCCGGCGTGATAAGTGGCGAGTGCAGAGTCCCAACCTCCGATCGGCTGGAAGTAGCGGCCGTCTGCCACGAGGGCGTCGGCAAGCTCCTTCACGCTGTCCGTGGTCCCCATCGACTTGGTGCTTGCCCTTCTTAATCGAGTTCAGGACTCCCCACGCCGGACACATGGTCCGCAACGTCGTTGTGGGCGCGGGTCGCGACGCGGCTTACATCGGCATTCCGCAGATGGTACGGCGGAAAGTAAGGCGTAGAAGCGAGTCTCTCAACTGAATATGGTCGTCGAGGGCCCAGTCGACGCCTGCCGTGGACCTGATAGTCCTTCCGGCGGGTGAACTCGGATTTGCCCTTGCCGGAGTTGATCAGCTCCGCTTACGAGCCCGGGACCTGAAAGGCGGCACACGCCTGTCGGTGCCGACTTCCAGGGTCCCTGTCAGTGCTGCCGCCTCTGGGAACGTACAAGGGCGGCGTCAGGTCGATCCATCCCGGACGCCAGACGGGCCCGACCTCACCTGACCGCGGAGTCGGGCCCGAATTGCGCGGGAACCGAGCGTCAGAACTCGATCTTGAGATGGTCGCTGACTGGCTTTGCCTGGCAGCCCAAGATGTAACCGTTGTCGATGTCTTCCTGATCCAGGACGCCTGCGTGGTCCATCTCGACCTTGCCCTCGAGGACGGTGCAGGCGCACGAGCCGCACTCGCCTTCCTGGCAGGAGTAGGGCACGTCCAGGCCCTTGGACAGCATGACGTCGACGAGCGTCTGCTTGCGCGGCCAGCTCAGGTTGTGCGTCTCGCCGTCCAGCTCGACCTCGACCGTCGCGGCGTCGGCCGCCTCTTCGTCGGTGATCTCCTCGAGGTCGACGTCCTTGAAGGGGTCGCCGGCGAGCGAGTTGAAGATCTCTGCGTGGACCCGAGTGCGCGGCATGCCGGCCTGCGCCAGTGCTTCGTGGACGGTGTCCATGAACGGGCCCGGGCCACACATGAACGCCTCGTGGGACGTGAACGGCGCCGCGAGCGTTGCGATCTGAGCCGCCGTGGGCAGCCCCTGGACCGACTCGACCCAGTGGATGATCGTCAGGCGGTCGGCATACTTGGCGGCCAGCTCGCGCAGCTCGGTGGCGAAGATCACCGAGTTCTCGTCACGGTTGGCGTAGAAGAGGACGACCCTGCCCTTGCCCTCGGTCAGCGCCGCCTTGAGGATCGACATGACCGGGGTGATGCCGCTGCCGGCGCCGAGGAGCAGGAAGTCGTGGTCGAGCGACTTGGGAGTGAAGACGCCGGACGGGGGAAGCACCTCGATCTGGTCGCCCACCGAGATGTTGTCACAAAGCCAGTTGGAGCCGTAGCCGTCCACGGTCCGCTTGATCGTCACCTTGGGAGCGTCGTCGGTGAACGGCGAGCTGGCCAGGGAGTAGCACCGGGCCACGGAGCCGGTCAGGTCGCTGGGGATGCGCAGCGTCAGGAACTGGCCGGGCTTGTAGTCGAACTTGCTCTTCAGGTCCGCGGGGACGTCGAAGACCAGAGATCGCGCGTCGGGAGTCTCCTCGATCACCCCGGACACGGTGAGCACCGCGGATCGAGAGCTGTGCGGCACGTCGATAGTGGTCATACGAACGCGGGTCCTCTCGTGGATCAATCATGATTCTAGAACATGTTCTAGTTTCAGGATAGCAGTGCAGCGGCGCAACAGGGGATCGTAGTTCTCCGATTCCAGCTTCTGCCGACCGGAATGTTCCCGGGAGCGTACAGGGCAGTCGAGGTAAGGGCAGCCGAGCTCAGGCCTCGAGGACGAGCCAACCGCCGTGATGATCGAAGACCTCGAACGGCCGCCCGGTCGAGGCGCCGAGCGCGTGCAGCGCCTGGGCATCGAAAGTGCGCACATGTCCGTGGCAGGCCGAGGCAACGTCCTCGTAGGGCACCGCGACGACGACTCGCTCGCGGGCGATCCGCAGCGCTTCGGCAAGCATCGCCGTCCCCGCCGCCTGGTCGACATGCTCGAGGAGGTGCACCGCGGTGACGGTGTCGGCGTAGTCGTCGGGCACCGGCACGTCCGCGGCGTCGCACACGAGTGTCTCGATCTCGAAGCCCAGGGTGGGGGCAACCGCGTCGAGTAACGTCATCGTGCCGGGCAGGATGTCGGTCGCAGTGACCGGGACGTCCGCGCCGGCGAGTCGAAGCGGCAGGAAACCGAAACATGAACCCAGGTCGAGGACACTGCCGCGCACAAGTTCGGCTGCCTTGTCGTGAATCGGGGCGAAGTCCGCGGTGCCGTCCAGGAGTTCGGTGAGCGAGTTGCGGTAGTAGACCGTCCACGACTCCAGTGCGTCCGGCACGGTCGAGCGGACGAGCCCGACCATCGTGAGCTCGAACTCGGTCTGACCGAAGCCGGCACCACCGATCGACGCGGTCACCTCAGCCACCAGCCGCTCGCTCAGTGACTCCGGCCCGAGCGAATGCCGCACGTGCAGAAGGTCGCCCGTTTGAGTGAGCGTGATGGGCCCGCTCGGGACGCGCTCGACCGTGACGTGCTCGTGCGACCAGAGGCCGGGCGCGCAGGGCGCGAGGGAATCAAGAGTCATGGTGGGCGTCCCCGTTCAACTGTGGTTCGTTCAGGTCGGACAAGCTCGTGTAGAGGAGACGACTGCCCTTGGTGAGCAGGTCGATGAGGTCGGAGGAATTGTCGGTCAGCCACGTTTCGTAGGCAGCTAGCGCTACGCCCAGCAGCAGATAGCCGACGGTGCACGGTAGTTGGTCGGTGGGCTCGACTCCGAGTCGGCGTGCCACGTACTCGGCGACCACACTGCGCCAGCCCTCGTACATCACCACCGAGTAGGCCTGCAAGGACGGCACCACGAAGATCAGCCGCATGCGTTCGCGGTGCCCCGCGGCTACCTCGGGCGGGAAGGTGTTGAACGCCAGCAGCGCTGACACCAGGCCGTCGAGCACGGGTATGTCGTCCGGCAGTTCGGAAAGCATGACCCGCATCTCCGACAGGTGCGCATCGAAGTCGCCCCACGGAACCGCGTTCTTCGACGGGAAGTACCGGAAGAACGTTCGACGTGCGATTCCTGCGGCCTCCGCGATGTCGTCGACGCTGGTGTCGTCGAACCCGCGGGCGGCGAACAGGTCGAGACCCACCGCGGCGATTCGTTCGCGGGTGGTCGTCGGCCTCCGTCCGATCTTCGACGACGAGTTCCTACGGGGTTGCAACCTCTGTGACCTCCTTCACTGGTTATTGTGCACTCGATGCCATTACAGTGGTGAGTCGAGTCACAGTGAACACGTCACTGTGGCCGCAGACTCCGATCGGGGTCTGTCGGAAGGCTCCGTCTTCGGGGTCTCTGATTTGAAGACTCCGTGGGGTCTGATTTGAAGACTCCGTGGGGTCTGATTTGAAGACTCCGTCTTCGGGGTCCCATCTGGAGGAGGAATCTATGTCCGATCGCGATGGTGTTGTCTCTGCCGACGAGAACTCGCTCGTCGAAGAGTCGCTCGTCGAGGAGGTTTCCATCGACGGCATGTGCGGCGTGTACTGATCGTGTCCGAACAAGCCGCCGACGGTAGTGCTTCGGCCGGCACGCTCGCTCTCGAAACGATCGCTCTCGACACGGCGTGGAAGCTTCACCCGCAGGTGGCGCTGCGCCCCGAACCGTTCGGGGCGCTGCTCTACCACTTCGGAACGCGCAAGCTCTCGTTCCTGAAGAACCGGACCATCGTCGAGATCGTCGAATCCCTGCCCGAGCACCCGAACGTGCGTGCAGCGCTCGACGCCCACGGCATCGGGGAGGACGCGGCCCGACCGTATCTGCGTGCCCTCGAGACCCTGGCCGACTCGCACATGATCGTGCCGTCCTGATACCAGCCTTCTCCACATCCTGTACCCAACCAGACATCCCTGAAATTCCAGGCACATTCCGAATGAGGACGCAGCCTGTTTCGAGGATGCAGCCACATTCGAGGATCCAGCCATGACCTCAGTTCTCGAGCCGCCCGCCCCTGGAACACCTCCGAAGGTGGGCCGCCTGGTCGACCAGTTCGAACTCGGTCTCGACGCGCCCATCTGCCTCACGTGGGAACTCACCTACGCGTGCAACCTGTCGTGTGTGCACTGCCTGTCGTCGTCGGGACGACGTGACCCGCGCGAACTGTCCACCGAGCAATGCAAGGCGATCATCGACGAACTGCAGCGCATGCAGGTCTTCTACGTCAACATCGGTGGCGGCGAACCAACCGTGCGCACGGACTTCTGGGAACTCGTCGACTACGCAACCTCCCACCAGGTGGGCGTCAAGTTCTCGACCAACGGCGTCCGGATCGACAAGAAGGTCGCCGAGCGTCTTGCGGCCAGCGACTACGTCGACGTCCAGATCTCGCTCGACGGCGCGACGGCCGAGGTGAACGACGCCGTGCGCGGTCCGGGTTCGTTCGCGATGGCGACCCGTGCACTGGAGAACCTGTCCGAGGCGGGCTTCCAGGACGCCAAGATCTCGGTCGTCGTCACCCGTGAGAACGTCAGTCAGCTCGACGAGTTCAAGGCGCTCGCCGACAAATACGGTGCGACGCTGCGCATCACGCGGCTGCGTCCGTCGGGCCGCGGCGCCGACGTGTGGGACGACCTGCATCCCACCCAGGAGCAGCAGCGCGAACTCTACGACTGGTTGGTCGCCAACGGCGAAGGAGTGCTGACCGGTGACTCGTTCTTCCACCTGTCGGCCTACGGCGACGCGCTGCCCGGTCTCAACCTGTGCGGCGCCGGTCGCGTGGTCTGCCTGATCGACCCGATCGGTGACGTCTACGCGTGCCCGTTCGCCATCCACGAGCAGTTCCTCGCCGGGAACATCGTAGCGGACGGCGGATTCCAGCGGGTGTGGCAGCACTCGGAACTGTTCCGGGATCTGCGGTCGCCGCAGACCGGGGGTGCGTGCAGCAAGTGCGATCACTACGACTCGTGCCGCGGCGGCTGCATGGCGGCGAAGTTCTTCACGGGGCTGCCGATGGACGGCCCGGACCCCGAGTGCGTCCAAGGCTACGGGGCATCGGCGCTCGAGGCCGAGCGCACCGTCCCGAAGTCGAGTCAGGACCACTCGCGCACCGGTCAGCGCCGTACCCCGCGTGCGCCGGTCCCACTCACCCTGCTTACTCGTCCCCCAGCCAAGATCTGCGACGAGAATCCCCTTGCCGGAATGCAATAGAGCAATCAGCTGAGCTGTACGAGAGGTAATAGATGGCCAAGAATGCGTGGTTCGAAACGGTCGCCGAGGCACAGCGGCGGGCCAGGAAGCGTCTCCCGAAGTCGGTGTACGCGGCGCTGGTCGCAGGATCGGAGAAGGGGCTGAGCGTCGATGACAACATCGACGCTTTCGCCGAACTCGGATTCGCGCCGCACGTGGCGGGCCTGTGCGGCGATCGCGACCTGTCGACCACCGTCATGGGCCAGCCGATCTCGATGCCGGTGTTGATCTCGCCGACCGGTGTGCAAGCCGTGCACCCCGACGGCGAAATCGCAGTGGCGCGTGCCGCCGCAGCGCGCGGCACCGCGATCGGCCTGAGTTCGTTCGCCAGTAAGTCCATCGAGGACGTCGCCGCGGCCAATCCGCAGACCTTCTTCCAGATGTACTGGGTGGGGGACCGGGACACGTTGCTGCAACGCATGGAACGCGCCCGCAAGGCGGGGGCCACGGGGCTGATCATCACCCTCGACTGGTCCTTCTCCAACGGCCGGGACTGGGGCAGCCCGTCGATCCCCGAGAAGCTCGACCTCAAGGCGATGTTCCAGCTCGCCCCCGAAGGCATCACGCGTCCGAAGTGGTTGTGGGAGTTCGCCAAGACCCGGAAGCTCCCGGATCTGACGACACCGAACCTGGCGGCGCCCGGCGAGAAGGCGCCGACGTTCTTCGGCGCATACGGACAGTGGATGGGCACCCCGCTGCCGACGTGGGAGGACGTCGCATGGCTGCGTGAACAGTGGGACGGACCGTTCATGCTCAAGGGCGTCATGCGCGTCGACGACGCCAAGCGTGCCGTGGACGCCGGAGTCTCGGCGATCTCGGTGTCGAACCACGGCGGCAACAACCTCGACGGGACCCCGGCGCCGATCCGTGCGCTACCAGCCATTGCCGAGGCCGTCGGCGATCAGGTGGAGATCCTGCTCGACGGCGGAATCCGCCGCGGCAGCGACGTCGTCAAGGCACTTGCGCTCGGCGCCAAGGCAGTGATGATCGGTCGCGCGTACCTGTGGGGTCTGTCCGCGAACGGCCAGGCAGGCGTCGAGAACGTCCTCGACATCCTGCGCGGAGGAATCGATTCGGCGATTCTTGGCCTGGGACACAAGTCCGTTCACGACCTGAGCCCCAAGGACCTGGTGATCCCCGACGGATTCCGCCGGGACCTGGGCGTGGAATAAGAACCCGCGCTGAACGAGACGCCGTGTCCGACACGCTGACCGAGCAGCTCACCCTGGCCGGGCGCACCGCGCCGTCCCGGGTGATGTTCGGTCCGCACGAGACCAACCTCGGTGACGGCCGCGCGCTCTCGCCGCGGCATGTCGCGTACTACGCGCGCCGGGCCCGCGGCGGCACCGGGGTGATCGTCACCGAGACGGCCTCGGTCCACCCGAGCGACTGGCCGTACGAGCGCGCGCCGTCCGCCGACGAATGCGCCGACGGATGGCGAGACGTTGTCGCGGCGTGCCGGCCACATGGGACCTTGGTGCTCGCCGGACTCGGGCACACCGGGCTGCAGGGGTCCAGCGCCTACTCGCAGTCCGTGCTGTGGGGTCCGTCGTGGGTTCCGGACGTGGTCACCCGGGAAATGCCGATGGAGATGGAGCGCACCGAGATTGCTGCGCTCGTAGCCGGATTTCGATCCGCTACTGCTGCCGTCGTCGAAGCGGGTTGCGACGGCGTCGAACTCGACGCCGGACCGTCGAGCCTGCTCCGGCAGTTCCACTCCGGGCTGACGAACCTACGGGACGACGAGTACGGGGCCGACCCGCTCCGCCTGACCCGCGAGGTCCTCGCGGCGGTCCGGGCCGAACTCGGTCCCGGCCGTGTCCTCGCGCTCCGGCTCAGCTGTGACGAGCAGGCACCCTGGGCGGGGGTAACACCCGCCCAGGGTGCGGACCAGGCACGGGCTCTGGCCCCCGAACTCGACCTTCTCGTCGTCGTACGCGGCGGGACGATGTCGACGAGCGCTTACCGCCCCGACTTCCACGCACCGCCCGCCTTCAACACCGAGCTGTGCCGGGCCGTCCGGGCGGCAGTCGCCGGCGTTGTCCCAGTGGTGTTGCAGGGCAGCGTCGTCGACCCTGTCGAGGCCCAGCACGCCCTCGACGCGGGAGTCGCGGACGCGGTGGAGATGACCCGCGCGCAGATCGCGGACCCGGATCTCGTGAGTGCCCGACGTGCAGGGCGCAGACCACGCCCCTGCGTGCGGTGCAATCAGGCGTGCCTCGTGCGCGACCCCCGCAACCCCGTCGTCACGTGCATCGGGAATCCCGCGGCGGGGTACGAGTCGGTGGATCCGCCGGAAGCGGATGCGGAGCCCCTACGTGGGCCGGCCGTGGTCGTCGGCACCGGCCCGGCCGGGCTGGAGGCCGCCCGGGTACTCGCAGGCCGCGGCGCCCGGGTCACCGCCGTGGAGGCCGGGCCGCGTGCAGGGGGGATGGTGCGAACCGTGTCGGCGGACGCTCCCCACCTGGTCGCGCTGACCGACTGGCTGGAAGACGAATGCCGCTCCAGGGGAGTCGAATTCCGGACACAATCGCCGGTGTCCGAATCCGATCTCGACGGCTGGGAACGTGACGGGATTCCCGTCGTTCTCGCCACCGGCAGTATGCCGAGGCCATTGCCCTTCCCGGTCCACGCGGACATCCAGTGTCACGACGCGGCCGCCGTGCTGGCCGGCGCAGTGCTCGAACAGGGCCCGATCGTCCTGTACGACCCCGTCGGAGGTCCCGTGGCCGTCGCACTCGCCGAGTGGCTTGCAGCGGACCGGAGCGAGGTCGCGATCCTGACACCGGACACCGTCACCGGATCGCGACTCGGCATGACGGGAGACCTCGCCGACGCGAGCGCCCGTCTGCACCGAGCAGGCGTGACGCGCTACCTCACCAGTCGCATCGTCTCGGGAGGGTCCGGCACTCTTCGGGTCCGCAGCCGGTACACCGGTGAGGAGTCGACGGTGCCGTGCGCTGTTCTCATCGACTGCTCTCACCGCCTGCCCGACGAACGCCTGCGCACATCCCGGCGCACTGCGATGCGGGTCGGCGACTGTGTGGCGCCCCGCACGATACTCGAGGCGATTCGAGAAGGGCGTGCGGCGGCGCTCGCCGCGCCCGGCCTCGGTTCGGATTCCCTAGTCCACAATCGATTCACGATGGTCACCGAGAGATAGGAATATCCATGGGTCAGTTCGATGGCAAGGTAGCGTTCGTCACCGGGGCCGCTCGCGGTCAGGGACGGACTCACGCGGTGCGGCTCGCGCGCGAGGGCGCGTCGATCATCGCGGTAGACATCTGCGGTCCGGTTTCGGAGCACAACACCTATGAACCGGCCACGATGGACGACCTTGCCGAGACGGCGCGCCTGGTGGAAGCGGAGGGCGGCAAGATCCTCGCCGAGCAGGCCGACGTCCGCGACAGCGCCCAGCTGTCGGCGGTGGTCGCTCGCGGCGTCGAGCAGTTCGGTCGACTCGACATCGTGGTGGCGAACGCGGGCATCTGCAATTGGAACCGCTTCTGGGAGATGCCCGACGAGCAGTGGGAGACGCTGATCGACGTCAATCTGACGGGTACGTGGAAGACCCTCAAGGCCGCGGTCCCGGCAATGATCGAGGGCGGCCGCGGCGGCTCGATCATCGTGGTCAGCTCGGTGGCCGGCATCAAGCCGCTGCCGGGGCAGGCAAACTATGCCGCCTCCAAGTTCGGGCTCGTCGGTCTCACGCAGGCGGCGGCGAAGGAACTGGGAGAGTTCAATATCCGGGTCAACTCCATCCATCCGTATGGGGTGAAGACGGCGATGGGAACCGACGCCGGAAGCCTCGTGCTCCTCGAGAAGCACCCGCACTACCTGTCGAGTTTCGGAACGATCCTCACGGACAACCCGCTCGCGGACACCGAGGACATCGCCGAGGCGGTGCTGTGGCTGGCAGGCGACGGCTCCCGGACGGTGACCGGAAGCCAGGTCGCCCTGGACATGGGCAATACGAAGGTGTGAGTGCCGCATACCCACACCTGTTCAGCCCGCTCCGACTGGGACCCCTGACCCTTCGCAACCGGGTGGTTTTCTCCGCGCACCTCACCGGGTACGCCGTCGGTGGAAAGCCAACGGCCCAACATGCCGCCTACTACGCCGCGCGCGCGAAGGGCGGGGCGGGACTGATCATCTCGGAGGAGCACGCCACCCACCCCGGTGACTGGCCGTACGAGAAGGTCATTGCCGGGTACAGGCCCGAGGTGGTCCGGGGGTATCGCCTGACCACCGACGCGGTCCACGAGCACGGCGTCCCGATCCTGGCACAGATCAACCATAATGGCGGTCAGGGTTCGAGCATGTACTCCCGGCGTCCGCTGTGGGCGCCGAGTGCAGTCCCGGACCCTCTGTTCCGTGAAGTTCCCAAGGCGCTCGATCAGCGGGAGATCCGCACCCTTGTCGAGGGGTACGCACTGGTTGCCGAGCACTGTGTGCGAGGCGGGTTCGACGGAATCGAACTGCAGTGTTCCCACTCCTCATTGGTGCGCAGCTTCCTCGCCCCCGCCACGAATCTGCGAACCGACGGATACGGCGGATCGCTCCCCAACCGCGCTCGGTTCCTTCTCGAGGTTGTCGCGGCCGTGCGTGAAGCGATCGGCCCGGAACACGCACTCGGAGTCAGACTCGCCGGCGAGGACCTGTTCGACGGCGGGGTGCGACTCGACGAGGCAGTGGAAGTCGCCGCACTGATCGAGGCCGACGGCCGGGTCGACTACCTCAACACGTCCATCGGGATGGCCACCGAGACCCTCCATATGATCGAGGCGTCCATGGCGGTGCCCTCCGGCTATGCGCTCTTCATTCCGAATGCCATCCGGCAACGGGTTTCCCTTCCGGTCGTGGGCGTCGGCCGATTCAAGGAACCGTGGCAGGCCGAGCGCGCGCTTGCCGAGGGACACTGCGACCTGATCGGGGTGGTGCGCGGGCAGATTGCGGATCCGGACTTCGCCGCGAAAGCCCTGGCCGGCGAGGACACCGAGACCCGAAGATGTCTGGCGTGCAACCAGGAATGTGTCGGCCGGATGGGACTCGGACGGTGGCTCGGCTGCGTTGTGAACCCCCGCGCGGGAAAGGAGTCGACCACCCTGCCCGAACCTACGATGCCCGGCAGGCGCGTGCACGTGATCGGCGGCGGACCCGCCGGACTGAAGGCCGCCGCGACCGCAGCGCGCCGTGGTCACCACGTGACTCTGTTCGAGCGCGCGAGCGTGGTCGGTGGGCAGATCCGGACGGCGGCGGTCGTACCGGGCCGGCGTGAGCTACTCGACCTGGTGCTGGACCTGGAAGCTGAGTGCCGTCGACTCGGGGTTGACCTGCGGACCGGTACCGAGGTGACCGCCGACCTCGTCGCGGAGAGCCGTCCCGACGTCGTCGTGCTTGCGACCGGGGCGCGTCCGCAGCGTCCGAGTTGGGCAGGCGGGGTGGATCGGGTGGTGGACGTCCGCGACGTTCTGGAAGGTCGTGCGCATCCGTTGGGGACGGTGTTGGTGGTCGACGAACTGGGCTTTCATCAGGGAACGTCCGTCGCGGAGTACGCCGCCGACGCCGGGTGCGAGGTCACCATCTGCACGCCGGGGATGATCGTCGGGCAGGATCTCGGCATCACCCTGGACCTCGAGGACTGGAACCGCCGGGCACACCGCAAGCGGATCACCCAGCTGACCGAGCTAGTGCCGACGGCTTGCGAGGCGGTCGACGGGAGCAGGCTCGCCGTAACCCTCCGGCACCATCCCACCGACCGGGCCACGCGGCTCATCACCGACTGGGTGGTGTCCTCCACGCATCAACGGCCGGAGGACGAATTGTGGAAAGAACTGGCCGACAGCGGTATCGAAATACATCGTGTGGGGGACGTGCTGGCGCCTCGCCGTGCGCACTCCGCCGTCATCGAGGGCGAGCGAGTCGCGCTGTCGCTGTAGGGCTGGCGCAGAAGGCGTTCACTTCTTCACCCCGCGAGGATCTACATCCATCCGGGGTGTCACGACCAATATCGGCAGGCTATTACATCGCCTCACGTCTCTTCCACCAACCCACAGGATTCACCCGGTCCGACAGCTGCCTTGCACCCAGTGCAACCGCTTCGCGGGCGAATTCGGGATGCGGGTTTCGGACTACCAATTCGGAGCCGTCCTCGGGAACGATAGCTCGCGTGAGCTCCCATCGGGAGCCAAGGCTCTTGACTGTCGGTATCGCCAATGCGATACCGACGATGAGGAGTAGCGACCGAGGGCCCTCCGGCATCCACTCCATCAGTGGTGAGATCGGAGCGAGTTCGCGCAGCTGCTTTCGTTGGCGCTCGGTAGGGTTGGGGACAATGGCGTGGCGCAGTCGGAATGAGACGGACGGCTTGGGCACGCCTTGATGGTGTGACATTGGCAGTCACCCCGGCAAGTTGGGCCAGGGGGGTGCCTTGCGCACTGCGCATAGGTCACAACGGCTCGCGCCTTTTCCACCACCCCACGGGAGTCACCATCTCTGGCAGTTGTCTTGCCCCCAGTGCAAGCGCCTCACGGGCGAATTCGGGATGTGGGTTTCGAACCACGAGTTCGGTCCCGTCCACGGGAATTTCGGCTCGAGTGAGCTCCCAGATGGTGGACACGCTCTTGGCTGCAGTGATAGCCAGTACAAGTCCCGGGAAGACCAGCAACGGCTGAGAGCCCTCCGGCATCGAATCGGTCAGTGGCAAGAGGGGGCTGATGAGGACGAGAGCGGCGGGGGCGGTCAACGCGAGGCTCAGGGCCCGTCGCTTCGAGCGATATTGCCGGCACGACGGACACGCCGCCCACCGCGTCTTCACATAGATCGTCAGAGAGCGTCGTGAGCGGTACCGCCTCCGCGCCTTAACGGGCCGGAGGAAATCGTGGAGGATCTTGCGTGGCCATGACAGATCGTCGTAGGGAAAGTAGGGCAGCGAGGACAGGTAAGCCCTGAACTTCCATGTCCCGCGCGCGCCGTGCAGCACGCAGACCGACGGTAGTTCGGCATCGAGTTCCCGCCAGTGCTTGCGTTGGAGGTCGGAGGGGTTGGGAGTGGTGATGTGACGCAGTGGGAATGAGACGGACGGTTCGGGCATGCCGTTGATGGTCCGGCATCGCCGGTCACCTCGACAAGTCCGGTAACCGGCGGGGAGAGGAGAGACGCCACACTGCTTGTCGGTCTGCGCCGATCGCGAGCCTGTGCGTCAGTTACAACGCCTCCCGCCGCTTCCACCACCCAACGGGAGTCACCATCTCCGACAGCTGTCTTGCTCCCAACGCAAGTGCCTCACGCGCGAATTCGGGATGCGGGTCTCGGACTACCAGCTCGGTCGCGTCCTCGGGAATCTCGGCTCTAGTGAGCTCTCGGGTCGTGGGTACGCTCTTGGCTGCCACGGGGACGAGCACTAGTCCGGGGATGAGAAGGAGCAGCCTGAGACCCTCCGACATCCACTCGGTCAGCGGCGACATCGGTCCTGTGATCAGGTAGGTGGCGAGGGCCACCAACGCGAGACTCACGGTCCGTCGCCTCGAGCGAATACCGCCGACACGACGGACATGCGGGCCATCGAATCTTCTTCACCCAGATCCTGCGAGAGCGTCTTTCTTCGCGGCGCTCGAGCCGGGCGAAGAGTCGTCGATCGTAAAGGATCTTGCGTGGCCAGGACAGATCATCGAAGGGAACGTGCGGAATCGAAGACAAGCGAGCCTTGAATGTCCATGTCCCGCGCGCGCCGTGCAGCACGCAGACCGACGGTAGTTCGGCATCGAGTTCCCGCCAGTGCTTGCGTTGGAGGTCGGTGGGGTTGGGAGTGGTGATGTGGCGCAGTGGGAATGAGACGGACGGTGCGGGCACGCCATTGATGGTGTGACATCGACTATAGCTTCGGCAAGTCGGGATAGGAGAGGTGCCATGCCCGCCACATGGCCGGACTGGTAACTTCATCCGGATCATCGAGGAGGGGGCGAAATGATCTTCGAAGTAGATCCTGAAGAGCTGGGGAAGTTTTCGAGTCGGACGAGGGAATTGTCCGCCCAATGCGTCAACGCTGCCGATCATGTGGACCACTGGCTGTCGATCGACGCATCCGATGTGGGGGTGATCTTCCTGCCGGTTCTGTCGCAGGTGAACGAGATGCGCGAAGCGCTCGTGACGAACCTTGAATCCCTGCGGCGTTTGACGGAAGCTTCTGCACGGAATCTGGCTACCGCCGCGGCGAGTTACAGCGAGCAAGAAGCAGCTAACACAGATGGGATTGCCGCAATGGGGAGTGGGTGTTCATGACCGAGCCCATCTCGGCGCTGACGGTTCCTGTTGCCGAAGATCCTGTACCAAATCTCCTCGAGAACGCGCTGGACGGCTCGTTTACGAGTCCGACATACCTGGTCGGAGAGGCGATGGTCTTCTGCGGAATGGTCGGATCGAACGACCCATGGGCAATGGTGTCCGACCAGTTTGCCGGAGACTGGCAGGCCCTCCAGGTCGCGGGCAAATCCCTCGAAGGCTTGGCGGAGTTCAATACCCTTATGGCGAAGCAGCTCTCGTCTGCCAAGGAAACGGCTCTGGAGTCGTGGAGCGGTGAGGCTGCCGCCGAGGCCGAACGTTACTTCTCGGAGCTGAGCGAGGTAGTCGGGCGTCAAAGCCACGCGATCCGGGGAATGGCGGAGCAACTCGACCAGACCTCGGTGGGCATGTACGAAGCTTCGGAGGCGATCAAGGACCTCGTTGGCATGCTCGTCGACACCCTGATCGTGGCCGGGATTCAGTTTGCGGCGGCACTTCTCACCGGAGGGTCAGTGGTGGGTGCTCCCGCGGCTGCTGGCTTGCTTGCGTCGGCGCTGCTGATGGCGAAGAGGGCATGGGACATCGTCGGCAACATTCAGAAGTGGCTGGGCGTTGCGTGGGCAGGCGCGCAAGCCACCATCGGTCTAGTGGCAGGCCACCTCGCGACCGTCAAGGACAAGCCACTGCCGGAGCTTCCGTCCTCGGCCTATCAGTTCGGGGGTGTGTGACGTGCAGTCGAGCCAGGACCCCCTGATGAGTGTTTTGCGTGACGATCCGGCGCTTGCTGCTCAGTTGAGGAAGTCGGTTCAGGTGCTGGCAGAAAAGTCGCCCGACCCCGCGATGCGCGGAATGCTGTTGGAGGTTCTGGCCGGCGGCAGGAGCCTGCGCGATGTGGTGACGACGACGAACTTCGCCGAGGTATTCCGGCCCTACACCGAGGCCGCGGTCGCCGAAGCGGCACAGATGACCGAGGACGAGAAGGAAGCGCTGGCGGCCGAGGGGCGCCGTCGGATCGATGCGGAGTACGAGGCGGCTCGCTCAGCCACCACTCGCCGGCCAGCACCTGAACACGGCGACGATGACGACTACTTCCGGAACCGTGGTTCGATCTTGAACTCTGACTGGTAGCCACCACCTGATCCGGAAGATCCACTAGCCAACGCGTTCCGGCATGGCTCGATGCCGGTGTGTCACGACTCTGGATCTTGAATCTGGTCCAGGGCTGACGAAGAACAGTAGGGGGATCATCATGAATACACGTAGGTTCAAGAAACTGCTCTCTGTGACAGCACTTTCCGTGGTGATAGGAGCAGGTGTAGCGGGGCCGGCAACCGCCGCGCCGAGCGCGAATGCGTTGGTACCGGTCGCCGCGGCCGCGACGAGTGCCTCGGACGGCAGTAGCACGGCATCGGCGATGCTGCCGGTCGACGCTCTCACCGCCGCTCGCAACGCGGGACTTCCAATCTACGAGGTAGGTCGAACCGTGGTCACCCACGCCTCGAAGATGGGCGCGGTCTATGCCACCGAATACCGGCGAGTGAATGAAGTTGACGACCTGTCCTCGCCGACAACGAAGTTCATCACCGTCGGCGCTATCGTGCCGGACAACTTCCACGTTGTCCGTGGAAGCGCATACAACCGGGTACGGACCGCAGTTGTGGTCAACCTGCGCCCGGTGGACGGGATTTTTGACAGCTTCACCTACGACATGACGCCACAGACGTGGATGAACAGCCCGCTTGTCGAGGTCCCAGGAGGCGGTCCCAGCATAGGCATCGCACTCGTTCGCTGAACGGTTTGGCCGTCGGAGTTGACCTGCGGACTGCGTTCCGGGGTGGTGGCGTCCAGGACGTTCAACGGTGCGATTGAGATAGGGTCAACGCGGAATCCGTTGCCAGGGGAGGACTTGTGATCACCGTCTATCTTGCGTGCCTCGCGATGGGGCTGGTTGGGATCGTCGGCACTCTCGTCGTCGGCGAGGTCGGCGGCGATGTGGGCGCGGGGGATGGCACTGACACAGGACTTCCGCTCCTGAGCTTGACCACCGCCGCCACCGCGCTATTCGGGTTCGGCGCCGGTGGCGCTGTATCGGTTCTGGCCGGTGCGCACGCCATCGTGGCGGTGCTGGCCGCGGCTGCGTGCGCGATCGCTCTCGTCACGCTCACTCGGGGCGTTCTTCTGCCACTGCTGCTGCGCCAGCAGGCCAACTCGCACATCAGCCGACAGCACTATGTCGGCCAGCTCGGCACCGTCACGCTGGCCATCACGCCGGGCCAGTGGGGCGAGGTCGTGTTCACGGACCCTGAGGGAAACCGTGTCCGCGGCCAGGCGGTCTCGACGGAACCGGACACCCTGCCGGTCGGCGCAGCCGTCTACATTGGCGACGTCGACGACAAGCACCTGCACGTCGTCGCCATCCCACCCGAAGAATCTTCGGATTCGGCACTGCATCAATAGGACTGACACTGCATCAACCGAACTAAGGAAGCACATGATCGTTCTTGTGGGCGCTGTCATCGTCGCCCTGGTGGTCTTTGTCGGACTGCCGTTGATCTACATCCGTAACTACATCAAGGTGCCGCCGAACGAGGTAGCCGTCTTCACCGGTCGCGGCACCCCGAAGGTCGTCCGCGGCGGGGCCCGCTTCAAGATTCCGGGCATCGAGCGCGTCGACAAGATGTCGCTCGAACCGTTCAACGTGAAGATCGACTTGCAGAACGCGCTTTCGAACGACGGCGTCCCCGTCAACGTCGAGGCGGTCGGCCTGGTTCGCATCGGTTCCGCCGACGAAGCAGTCCAGACCGCAGTCCAGCGCTTCCTGACATCCGATCTCGAAGAGCTTCAGTGGCAGATCAATGACATCCTCGCCGGATCGCTGCGCGGCATCACCGCGACGATGACAGTCGAGGACCTCAACTCCAACCGCGAGACGCTCGCCCGCAGTGTCGTCGAGGAAGCGGGCAGTGACCTCGCGAACATCGGAATGGAGGTAGACGTCCTCAAGATCGCGGGGATCAGCGACCACAACGGATATCTCGACTCGCTCGGTCAGCGGCGCATCGCCGAGGTCAAGCGTGACGCTGCCGTCGGTACAGCCAATGCCGAACGCGACGCGCAGATCCAGTCCGCCAAGGCCCGCCAGGAGGGGGCGATCGCCAACGCCGAAGCCGACACCGCGATTGCCACTGCGAACCAGGCCCGCGACGTCGAACTCGCTCGCCTGCGTGCACAGACCGAAGCCGAGAACGCCGACGCCGACCAGGCCGGCCCCCTCGCCCAGGCGAAGGCCGAGAAGGACGTCGTCATCGCCCGCCAGCAGGCAGAGGCAGCCCGCGTCGAAGCCGGCATCGAGGTTGAGCGCCGCCGCGCCGAGCAGGCCCAGGCCGCGCTCGAGGCCGACGTGATCGCCCCGGCCGAAGCCGAACGCCAGGCCGCGATCGCCCGCGCCGAGGGTCAGCGTAAGGCCGCGATTCTCAAGGCGGAGGCCGACTCCGAGGCCGAGAAGAGGGTCGGCGCAGCCCAAGCCGAAGCGCGCACCCTTGCCGCGAACGCGGTACGAGCCGAGCAGCAGGCCGAGGCAGACGGCCTCGAGGCTCGCCTCGCGGCCGAGGCCGTTGGACGCAAGGCCGCGGCCGACGCTCTGCGGGCCGAGCAGGAGGCCGAAGCCGATGGTCTGCGTGCCCGCCTCGAGGCCGAGGCCGACGGTAAGCGCAAGGTCGCCGAAGCGCTCAACGCCTACACCCCGGCCGCAGCTCAGATGCTGATGCTCCCCGACATCCTGACCGCGCTCGTCGAGGCCACCGAGGCGGCAGCCAAGCCTGTCGGCGAGATCGACCGCATTTCGATCATCGGCGGTGCCGACGGTGTCAACGGCTCGGTCGGGTCGATCCTGGGCATCAGCCCGTCGACGATTGCCGGGGTGATCGAGACTCTCGAATCGTCGGGCGTCGACATCACCAGCATCCTCAACTCCGTCGGTGAACGCACCCGACAAGGCCTGTCCGCCGAGACGGCACCCGCCACCGGCAAAGCTGCCGGCAACGGCGTCGGCGCAGCCACCGGCGACTGACCGGCTCCACAACGGCCCGCCCCACCGGCACGGTAGGGCGGGCCGTTGTTGTCTCCGCACTTCTACTCGCCGGAGCGGACCCGATTACACAGTGCAAACTGTGCAGCCTGGACTGAATGAGTAGCCTGATGGCATGCCCCGCGAGAAGCCTCTCGCCGACTCCTCCGTCCGCGCGGACAGGGACCTACGGGTCGACCCCCAGCTTATGGCCGCAACGCTCGTCGTGCTCGAAGAGCGGAAGCCCGTCCAGCGCCGCCCCGATCCGAACGACGAACGCCGGCAGCTGATCTCGCTGACCGGCGAAGGAGGACCCCATGGCTGTCACGACCCTCGACCCCACGACCGCCCTCGTCCTTATCGACCTGCAGCGGGGAATCGTGGCGGCGGAAACCGTTCCTTATACGGCCGCCGAAGTGGTCTCCAACTCGGTCGCCCTGGCTGACGCCTTCCGGTCGCACGGCCTTCCGGTCGTCTTGGTCCGCGTCACCGCAGCGCCCGACGGTTCGGATTGGGCCCCGGGACGGACGGAGGACGGAACCAGGCCGACTGGCCGACCCGAGGGCTGGGACGTCGTCATCGACGAACTCTCCGGGCACGACGGCGACATTCGAGTCACCAAACGGAACTGGGGTGCGTTCTACGGAACCGATCTCGACCTGCAGCTGCGTCGCCGCGGCGTGACCCAGATCGTGCTGGGCGGAATAGCGACGAGCCTGGGCGTCGAATCCACGGCCCGAGCCGCGCACGAGCACGGCTACCACGTCACCCTCGCCACCGACGCGATGGCCGACCCGACGATCGAGGGACATCGCAGCAGCGTGGAACGGATCTTCCCGCGACTGGGTGAAACCGGCACGACAAGTGAAATCCTCACGCTGCTCGCCCGAAACCGCTAGCCCTATCATCGACCGATGGAGCTTGCCCGCACTCCCTGGCCGGACGTGCCGCGCGACGAACTCACGGTCGCGGTCCCTGTCGGCTCACTGGAACAGCACGGCCCACACCTGCCGCTGGACACCGACACTCGGATCGCCGCGGCGGTGGTGGGCGCTCTGCCGGGCGTCGCGTGCTCGGCCGCCATCGAGTACGGCGCCAGCGGCGAGCACGAGGGATTCGCAGGCACGATCTCACTGGGCAGCGCGGCGCTCGAGTTGCTGCTCGTCGAGTACGGGCGGTCGGCGTGTCGTTGGGCTCGGCGTGTCGTGTTCGTCAACGGGCACGGCGGGAACGGTCCAGCGCTGACGAAGGCGGTCGAACTGCTGCGATACGAGGGACGGGACGTCGCCTGGATCCCGTGTGCGGTGCCCGGCGGCGACGCGCACGCCGGGCGTACGGAAACATCCATACTGCTGCATCTCTCGCCGGACGATGTCGCGATGGGCCGTGCGGAGGTCGGCAACCGGGCCCCGATCTCCGAACTGATGCCTGTTCTACGGGCGGGCGGCATGCTGGCAGCCACGGCCAACGGTGTCTTGGGCGATCCGACGGGCGCCTCGGCCGAAGAGGGCCGGCGGTTGTTCGACGAGCTCGCCGATCGCGCTCGAAAGGCACTCTCGGAATGGGCGCCGGGACCGGACGGGAGATTGATGTGACGGGTGCGGTGATTGGCCTCTCGTGTCCGGAATTTTTCCAACAAGGTCTGCCTGCCTGTCCCGTCAGCTCTACCATCGTGTGATGCGCGATGCTCGACTGCCCGACGGGTTCGGGATCCGGATCGACCCCATGGTGCGCTCTTACTCCGGCGGCCGCGTTCTGATCGGTGGGTCGCCTACGCGCATGCTCAAGCTAGCGCCCGCCGCCGTTGACATGATCGGCGGTGGCTACCTCGAGGTCGTCGACTCGAGAACGGCCGTCGTCGCGCGTCGACTGCTCGATTCCGGGGTGGCGAACCCGCGGCCCATGACCACACCATCGCCGAGCGACGTGACTGTCGTGGTGCCGGTTCGGGACAACGTCGACGGCATCGCGCGCTTGATGCCGACCCTGCGGGGACTCGAGCTCGTCGTCGTCGACGACGGTTCCGCGAGTCCGCTCGAGCTGCCGGATGTTTCCGGCTGCACTGCGCACGTGACACTGCTGCGGCACGACCGTTCCCGCGGACCGGCCGCGGCGCGAAACACCGGATTACAAGCAGCGAAAACACCTTTCGTTGCTTTCCTGGACTCGGACGTGGTTCCCCAGACCGGGTGGCTCGAACGCATGCTCGGGCATTTCAGCGATCCCTCGGTCGCGCTCGTGGCGCCGCGAATCGTCGCCCTAGAGCCTGACGGTGCGATGCTCGCTCGGTACGAGCACGCGCGATCGTCGCTCGATCTGGGCCGCAAGGAGTCTGCGGTCCGTTCGGGCGGCGCTGTCTCGTACGTACCGAGCGCCGCGATGCTGGTGCGTCGAGAGGTTCTGGCGGACGCGGGCGGGTTCGACGAGGCGATGCACGTAGCCGAGGACGTCGACCTGTGCTGGCGGCTACAGGAGGCCGGCTGGCGTCTGCGCTACGAGCCTGTCGCCCATGTCGCGCACGACCATCGCGTCTCCTTCGGGAGGTGGTTCACCCGCAAGGCGTTCTATGGAACCGGGGCAGCCGAGCTCGCGGCGCGGCACGAGGGCATGGTGCCACCGATCGCGATGTCGAAGTGGACGCTGGTGTCCGTCCTGGCCGTCGCGAGCTGCACCCGAACCGGGATCCTCTCCGGGCTGGTGACTTTCCTGATCACCGTGCTGCGGCTACGCCGCACGTTCGTCGACCTCGATCGGCCCACCCGCATCGCCGCGATCCTCGCCGCACGTGGTTTCAGCAGCGGCGCGTGGCAGGTCGCGTCGGCGATGTGCCGGTCGTACTGGCCCGTCACCTTGCTCGCTGTGTTGTTCTCACGTCGGATCAGGCGCCTGGTGGTGGCCGTCGCGATCACCGAGGGCGCGGTGGACTGGGCGACACATCGGGAGCCCGGAGGGCTCGGGCCGATCCGGCACACGATGTTCAAGCGCCTCGACGACGTCGCTTACGGTGCAGGCCTGTGGCGAGGCGTCATCAAGGCCCGGGATTTGCGAGCGCTCAAGCCCCGCCTCGGTAGCTGACCGTGGCGGCGGTCGGCGGCTTCCCGGAATCTGCGGACGTGGTCGTCGTGGGCGCAGGCTCGTGCGGGAGCGTCCTCGCCGGCCGGCTGAGCGAGGATCCCGAGCGTAACGTCGTTGTCGTCGAATCCGGTCCGGGCCATCGTGGTCCGGAGGAATTCCCACCCGACTTGAACGACGCGGGTGTTCTCCCGGTGGGCCCGAACAGCCGCTGGACCTGGCCCTACCCGGTGGAGTTGACGAGCGGTCGATCCGGCTGGATCGCGCGTGGCCGGGTACTCGGCGGATCGGGTGCGGTCAACGGAGGCTACTTCGTGCGGGCTCAGGTCGAGGATTTCGGCGACTGGCCGGCGTCGTGGTCGTACGAGCAGGTGCTCCCGTTCTACAGGGCGATCGAGACGGATTGGGACTTCACCGGACAGTGGCACGGGACGGACGGTCCCATTCCGGTTCGGCGTGAACCACTGGAGGCGTGGCACCCGATCAGCAGCGCGTTCGCCGACGTAGCGCACGCCGCGGGCCATCCTGATGATCCCGACAAGAACGCTCCCGGTTCGAAGGGCATCGGGCCGGTGCCGTTGAACATCCGCGACGGGGTCCGGGTGGGGCCGGCATCTGCGTACCTGATCCCCAATCTCGACCGGCCCAACCTGACCGTCCGGTCCGACACGACCGTTACCCGGGTCCTGTTCTCGGGCACGCGGGTAACGGGACTCGAGGTCTCGACCACCTCCGAGGTACGGATGATCCGTACCTCGGAGGTGGTCCTCACGGCCGGTGCCGTCGCGACACCACACCTGCTGATGCTCTCCGGCATCGGAGATGCCGACCACCTGTCCGCCCTGGGCATACCGGTGGTCGCGGACCTGCCGGAGGTCGGCGCAGAGTTCACCGATCATCCCGAGATCGTGGTGCCGTACCGCTACAGGAGGCCGGTGACACGGACTCGGCGGACGCCGGCTCTGCAGGTGACACTCAACACTGGTGCGATCGAAATGCGGCCCTATACAGCGTCGTTCGGTGACCTCATTCCCGGGGCGGGGGCCGGAAAGCCGTGCCTCGGTGTGGTACTGATGCGTCCGCACAGCCGTGGTGAGATCCGCCTGTTGTCGGCCGACCCCGGTGACGTTCCGCGGGTGTCCTACCGCTACCTCGAGTCGGCCGACGACCGTCGGACCCTGCGGGATGCGGTGTCCCACGCGGAGGAACTCATGCATGCCGGGCCGATGAGCCGACTGCTCGAGCCCGAGCCGATCGAGCTGTCGGATCAATGGCTGGCGGATCACCTCGGCACGTCGCTACACCTGTCTGGGAGTTGCCGGATGGGCGTGAACGAGGACGAATCGGTGGTCGACGAACGGTGCCGAGTACACGGCGTCGACGGTTTGTTCGTCGTAGACACGTCCATCCTTCCGACCGTCCCCAGTCGTGGACCCCACGCGACCGCGGTCATGGTCGCACTGCGTGCCAGCACCTTCTTGTGACGGGCGTTACAGTGGCCTCGTGAGCTGGCCTCGCGAGCGCGAGACGATCGGCACGCGAACGGAGGTGATGATGACGATGCGGGAACCCGCACCCAATCCGTGGATCGCGGTGCGGCCAGGCGAGGACTTCGGCCTGCTCGCCGAGCGGACCTCTGTCGCGCACCAGTCATTCGTCGAGTCGGCCGGGACTGACGCGGCCGTCCGGTCCGTCGTACGCGACTCGTGGCTGCGCAGCCGGGGGAACGGCGTGAGCCCCGACGGGCCCGACGACTCGGTAGCGATCGACGGAATCGAACTCGAGCGGTACCGCAAAACACACAGGCTCGCGGCCATACGTCCCGTGGTGCGTCGCCTGCTTGTGGACGATGTCGTCGACACGGGGCTGCTGATCGCGATCAGTGACGATCGGGGCCGGCTGTTGTGGGTCGAAGGCGATATCGCCGCGAAGGACCGCGCGCTGCACATGAACTTCGTCGAGGGCGCCGACTGGAGCGAGGACCGGGTAGGGACCAATGCACCGGGTACCGCCCTCGAACTCGACCACGGGGTGCAGATCTTCGCAGCCGAGCACTTCAACCGGGCGGTCCACGACTGGAGTTGCTCCGCTGCCCCAGTTCACGACCCGGTGACCGGACTCATCCTCGGAGCCATCGACATCACCGGCGGTCCCCGCGTCGCTACGCCGGAGGCGCTGGCGCTGGTCCGGGCCACAGTCGCTGCCGTCGAGGCCGAACTTCGTGTGCAAGCGCTCACGGCGCCGCCGATCGCGTCGGGTCCGGCTCGGCTCGAGGTTCTCGGCCACGGACGTCCGGTGCTGCTCCTCGACCGGGAGCGGCTCGAGTTGTCCCGGCGGCACGCCGAGATCCTGGTGTTGCTTGCCGAGCACCCGGAAGGGTTGACGGCCGATCATCTCGGCGTGCTACTCGACGAAGGCGAACTCGACACGGTAACGGTGCGGGCCGAGATGTCGAGACTCCGCAGGGTGTTCGGGGCCCATCGCCTCGGTTCGCGGCCCTACCGGCTGCTGGCTCCGTTGGAGTCCGACCTGTCGGACGTGCGTGCGCACCTCGACCGTGGCGACGTGGAATCGGCCTTGCGCCTGTACGAGGGGCCGGTGCTCGCGGGTTCGGATTCGCCGGGAATCGCCGAGGTACGCGAGGACTTGTGGGCTCGGGTGCAGGCCACGGTGCTGCGCTGCGGCGACCAGCGTGTGCTGGCGTCCTGGACCAATTCGATCCACGGGCGCCTGGACCGCGATTCCTGGGTCGAATACCTGTCGACGCTCGATAGTCGTTCGCTGCTGCATGCGCAGGCGGTCGCACACCTGCGCATGCTCGACCGTCGGTTCGGAGCCCACTTGTGACCGTGTTTGCAACGTGGTTGCAACGTTCTCCCGACTAGTGTCCTGAATCACATTCCGAATGTGACTACACAGACAGGAGTCTTCGATGACCGTGTATGCCCGTCCTGGTTCGTCCAACGCACTGATGGCTTTCGAGTCGCGGTACGGGAATCTGATCGGCGGCCAGTGGGTGGCCCCGGTGAAGGGTCAGTACTTCGAGAACCCGACGCCGGTCACCGGTGAATCGTTCTGTGAGATTCCTCGTTCGACGGCCGAGGACATCGAACTCGCGCTCGACGCCGCGCACGCCGCCGCTCCGGCCTGGGGCAAGACGTCGGCGGCCGAGCGCGCCGTAATTCTCAACAAGATCGCTGATCGGATCGAGGAGAACATCGAGAAGATCGCGCTCGCCGAGTCGTGGGACAACGGCAAGCCGATCCGGGAGACGCTCAACGCGGACATCCCCCTCGCGGTTGACCACTTCCGGTACTTCGCCGCCGCCATTCGTGCGCAGGAGGGTTCGTTGTCGGAGATCAACGCCGACACCGTCGCCTACCACTTCCACGAGCCACTCGGCGTGGTCGGCCAGATCATCCCGTGGAACTTCCCGATCCTGATGGCCACCTGGAAACTCGCGCCTGCCCTCGCGGCCGGTAACGCCGTGGTCCTCAAGCCGGCCGAGCAGACCCCGGCATCGATCCTGTACTTGTTCAGCATCATCGGTGATCTGCTGCCGCCCGGCGTCGTCAACATCGTGAACGGATTCGGTACCGAGGCGGGTAAGCCACTCGCTTCGAGCCCGCGGATCCGGAAGATCGCGTTCACCGGCGAGACCACCACGGGCCGACTGATCATGCAGTACGCCTCGCAGAACCTCATCCCGGTGACGCTCGAACTCGGGGGCAAGAGCCCGAACATCTTCTTCTCCGACGTCCTCTCCGCCGCCGACGCCTTCCAGGACAAGGCGCTCGAGGGGTTCACCATGTTCGCCCTCAACCAGGGTGAGGTGTGCACCTGCCCGTCGCGCTCGCTGATTCAGGAGGACATCTACGACGAGTTCCTCGAGATGGCAGCAATCCGAACCAAGGCTGTGCGCCAAGGCGATCCGCTCGACACGGAAACGATGATCGGTGCGCAAGCTTCCAACGATCAGCTCGAGAAGATCCTGTCGTACATCGAGATCGGCAAGGGCGAAGGCGCCAAGATCGTCACCGGTGGTGAGCGTGCCGAACTCGGCGGCGACCTGTCGGGCGGCTACTACGTACAGCCGACGATCTTCACCGGCCAGAACAAGATGCGGATCTTCCAGGAGGAGATCTTCGGACCCGTCGTCTCAGTCACTTCGTTCAAGGACTACGACCAGGCCATCGAGATTGCCAACGACACCCTCTATGGTCTCGGCGCCGGTGTGTGGTCTCGGGACGGCAGGGTCGCGTACCGCGCCGGCCGCGACATCCAGGCCGGTCGGGTCTGGACGAACACCTACCACCAGTACCCCGCGCACGCGGCATTCGGCGGCTACAAGCAGTCAGGCATCGGCCGCGAGAACCATCTGATGATGCTCGAGCACTACCAGCAGACCAAGAACCTCCTGGTGAGCTACTCCGAGACGGCTCAAGGCTTCTTCTGATGGACGGCTCTCGGGCGCCGCGGCGCCTGAAGGCAACTGCCGGGGCGGCGGAGCTGCTGCGCCGCCTCGGTGGTGTCCACGGGCCGCTGATGATGCATCAGTCGGGCGGTTGTTGCGACGGTTCCGCGCCGATGTGTTACCCCGACGGTGAGTTCATCGTCGGTGACCGAGACGTGCTCCTCGGCGTCCTCGATCTGCGGCTCGACGTCGGGGAGACGGCGCCGACCCCGCCCGATGCCGCCGACGCGGTGCCGGTGTGGATTTCCGGCTCGCAGTTCGAGGCGTGGAAGCACACGCAGCTGATCCTCGACGTCGTCCCCGGCCGCGGAGCCGGGTTCAGTCTCGAGAGCCCCGAGGGGCTGCGGTTCCTCAGCCGCGCACGCGCCTTCACTCCCGAGGAGAACGCACTACTTGCCGCCGAGGATGTGATCGACGGCGAGGGATGGGAGCGAGGCCGCAGGTACCCGGCCTCGCTCGAGCCGCAGATTGTGTCGGAGGCGGTCGACGCGTGCCCGGTTCCGCAGTCGCACGCTGACTCGTAACACCTTGCAGGGAGGCGTATCTGGGGTTCACGTCGTCGTCACGATCCGTTGACGCGACCGGCACACATCGCACCTAACGTTCGCTGCGGCGCAACCGCGCCGCAGCGAACGGCTGATATGGGGGACTGAATGTCACGAGTCGAAGATTCCACGAACGCCGGAGCAGTCCAGCATCACGATGCCGCCGACTTCCACCCGGAAGACAGCAGCTATCTGGAGAAGCGCACGCTCCGTAAGGGATCGGCGGGCTGGCTGTTGTTGGCCGGCCTCGGCGTCAGCTACGTCATCTCCGGCGACTACGCCGGATGGAACAACGGGCTCGCCGAAGGCGGCTTCGGTGGTCTGCTCATCGCGGGTGTGCTCATCGCAGGCATGTACCTGGCGATGGTGCTGGGAATGGCGGAGTTGTCGTCCGCGCTCCCCGCGGCCGGCGGCGGATACACCTTCGCCCGGCGTGCACTCGGGCCGTGGGGAGGGTTCGCCACGGGCACTGCCATTCTCATCGAGTACTCGATCGCTCCCGCCGCCATCGCCACCTTCATCGGCAGCTACGTCGAGTCGCTGAACCTGTTCGGGATCACCGACGGATGGTGGGTGTATCTCGCGGTCTACGCCATCTTCATCGGGATCCACCTGACCGGCGCCGGTGAGGCTCTCAAGGCAATGTTCGTCATCACCGTCATCGCACTCGTGGGCCTGGTGGTCTTCGCGATCTCCGCAGTCGGCTTGTTCGACTCGGGCAACCTCTTCGACATCGCCCCTACGGATGCGGTCGGGGCCTCGAGCTTCCTGCCGTTCGGGCTGATCGGCATCTGGGCGGCAGTGCCGTTCGCGATCTGGTTCTTCCTTGCCATCGAGGGTGTCCCCCTGGCTGCCGAAGAAGCGCGAGATCCGGAGAAGAACGTCCCGCGCGGAATCATCATCAGCATGGTCGTGCTGCTCGTTACCGCTGTCACCGTGCTGTTCCTGGCCACCGCGGCTATGGGCGCAGAGGGGCTGTCCACTTCGGGTAACCCACTGGTCGAAGCCCTCGGCGACGGCACCGCGGCCAAGGTTGTCAACTACATCGGACTCGCGGGCCTGGTCGCAAGCTTCTTCTCGATCATGTACGCGTACTCCCGGCAGACGTTCGCATTGTCCCGCGCCGGATATCTGCCGAAGAGCCTGTCGGTCACCAACTCTCGCAAGGCGCCCACCCTGGCGCTCGTGGTTCCCGGAGCCATCGGTTTCGTGCTCTCGCTCACCGGCGAGGGGGCGATGCTGCTCAACATGGCCGTATTCGGTGCCGCCGTCAGCTACGTGCTGATGATGGTCAGCCACATCGTGTTGCGTAAGCGCGAGCCTGACATGCGACGGCCGTACCGGACGCCGGGCGGCGTCGTGACGACGTCGTTCGCCCTCGTGATCGCCACGGCCGCGGTGATCGCGACCTTCCTCGTCGATCCGGTGGCGGCGCTGTGGACGTTCGTCGCGTTCGCGGGCTTCATGACGTACTTCGCCCTCTACAGCCGGCATCACCTTGTTGCCAATTCGCCCGACGAGGAGTTCGCTGTTGTAGCAAGGGCGGAGGAAGAACTGGTATGACCACCTACAGCCAACAGGTAGCTGGAGTCGGGTACACATTCGACGGCCTGGTGGACCTTATGGCGAAGGCCACGCCCCTGCGGAGCGGTGACGAACTTGCCGGGTGCGCGGCGTCCTCCGACGCGGAACGTGCTGCCGCCCAGTGGGCGCTCGCCGACGTCCCTCTGCAGACCTTCCTCGAAGATCTGGTCGTGCCCTACGAGGACGACGAGGTCACCCGTCTCATCATCGACTCGCACGACCGGGCCGCGTTCGGGGAGATCGCACACCTCACGGTCGGCGGATTCCGGGACTGGCTGCTGGACACCGCGGCGGGCGAGGACGCGGCGGACACCTTCCGCCGGATCGCGCCCGGCCTGACCCCCGAAATGGTCGCCGCGGTCAGCAAGATCATGCGGAACCAGGACCTGGTCGCCGTGGCCGGAGCCGCGGTCGTGACATCGGCCTTCCGTACCACCGTCGGCGTACCGGGCCGGCTCGCGACCCGGCTGCAACCCAACCACCCGACGGACGACCCCCGCGGTATCGCCGCGGCCACGCTCGACGGTCTGCTGCTGGGGTGCGGGGATGCGGTGATCGGGATCAACCCGGCGACGGATTCACCCCGCGCGACCGGCGAGCTGATCAACCTGCTCGACGACATCCGTGTGCGGTTCGACATCCCGGTGCAGTCGTGCGTCCTCTCCCACGTGACGACGACGCTCGAGCTGATCCATCAGGGTGCGCCGGTCGATCTGGTCTTCCAGTCGATCGCGGGCACCGAGGGCGCCAATTCGGGATTCGGGGTGAACCTGTCCCTGCTGCGGGAGGCCGACGCGGCGGCGCGCGCCCTGGGGCGTGGCAGCGTCGGCAGCAACGTCATGTACTTCGAGACCGGCCAGGGATCGGCGCTGTCGGCGGGCGCGCATCTCGGCACCGGCGGGCGTCCCGTCGACCAGCAGACGCTGGAGGTGCGGGCGTACGGGGTGGCGCGGGAGTTCGCGCCGCTGCTGGTGAACACCGTCGTCGGGTTCATCGGGCCCGAGTACCTCTACGACGGGAAACAGATCATTCGTGCCGGTCTCGAGGACCACTTCTGCGGGAAACTCCTCGGGCTGCCGATGGGTGTCGACGTCTGCTACACCAACCACGCCGAGGCCGATCAAGACGACATGGACACCCTGCTCACGCTCCTCGGTGTCGCCGGCACCGCGTTCGTCATCACGGTGCCCGGCGCCGACGACGTAATGCTCGGCTACCAGAGTTTGTCGTTCCACGATGCGCTGTACGTCCGCCGGGCACTGAGACTACGCCCGGCACCCGAGTTCGAGGCATGGCTGCAGCGCCAGGGGATGGCCGACGCATCCGGTCGAATCCTGCCCGTTGACCTCGCGTCGTCGCCGCTGCGGGAGCTGGTCCGATGACCGATGCATGGGCAGAGCTGCGGAACACCACCCGGGCACGGATCGGACTCGGGCGCGCCGGTAACGCACTTCCTACCCGGCGCGTGCTCGAACTCCGGGCCGCCCACTCGGCAGCACGCGACGCCGTGCACGAACCACTCGACGTGGAGACGTTCGCCGCGCAGGTCGCGGGCGTCGGGGTCGGGGCTCCAATCGTCGTGCACAGCCGTGCCCGCGATCGCAGCGAATACCTGCGCCGACCGGACCTCGGCCGCATCCCCACCTCACTCGATTCGGTTTCCGGCGCGGGTGCCGACATTGGTGTCGTGTTCGCCGACGGCCTCTCGCCCCGAGCGTTGACCGACCATGGGGCGACACTGCTCGCTGAACTCGTCGAGGTGCTGGGGGAGCGGTACCGCATCGCGACACCGGTGATCGCGACGGAGGCACGGGTTGCCCTCGGCGACCACGTCGGGCAGGCGCTCGGCGTCGCCACCGTGCTCGTCGTGATCGGGGAACGCCCCGGCCTGTCGGTGGCGGACAGCCTGGGGATCTACCTCACCCACCTGCCGGTTCCGGGCCGTGTCGATGCCGACCGTAATTGCGTCTCGAACATCCATCCCCCCGACGGCCTCGGCTACCGGGACGCCGCGCTTGTCGTGTCCGCGCTGGTCGACGGGGCCCGGCGGCTGGGACGCTCGGGCGTCGCGCTCAAGGACACCTCCCGAGCGGACCCGCTGGCTTCCCCGTCCCCGATCCTCGAGCTCTAGGTTTCCGTAAGCCGCGACCGACCCCGCCCCGAGTGGCTCGGGGCGGGGTCGGTCGCGGCTTACGTCAGTGCTCGAGACGTCAGAAGCTCTGCGGGCCTATCCGCTCGATCGCCACGAACAGTGCTGCCGCGAGCAGTACCAGGTTCATCACGACGTTTGGGTACTCCTTGTGCCGCAGGTGGGTGATCGCAGCTCCGATCATGACCACGACGAGACCTATCGCCGCGGCCGGTACCAGCCACGTGGCGATGCCGAACGCGCCGGGCAGGATCAGCCCGAACGCCGCCGCGACCTCAGCAGCGCCGATGAACTTGAAGAGCCCCGCAGGGAAATCCTTGGCCCAGTGCATTGACTGGTTGGACGCGACCAGATCGTCCTTGGACTTGAGCAGTTTCATGCTGCCGGCCATCAGGAACATGGCGGCGAGGAGGCCGGTGACGATCCATACGACTACGTTCATGCCGCCAACTCGTTCCGGACGCGAGCGGTGCGCAGGGCCCGTCCCCAGGACTCGAGCTGGTCGAGCATCCTGCCGAGGTAGTCCAAGTGCAGATCGGCAGGCCTGAACGTGGTGAAGTTCTCGAAGTCGGTGTGCATGGAGAACGCCATCGACTGTTGCACGTGTGCGATCCGAACCTCGCTCAGCACACCGCGCATGTGCTCCACACCGCGCGCGCCCCCGCCGCCGCCGTAACCCACCAGCGCGGCGGCCTTGTCGTGCCACTCCGCCTGGAGGTAGTCGACCGCGTTCTTCAGCACGCCCGGCATCGAATGGTTGTACTCCCCGATGATGAAGACGAAACCGTCGTACCCGTCGATCTTGGCTGCCCATTCCTGGGTGTGGGCGTGCTGGTACTGCCCCATTATCGCGGGGATCGGCTCGTCCAGGTGCGGCAGCGGGAAGTCGGCCAGATCCACCAGTTCGTAGGTCGCGTCGGCGCGACCCTTGGTGCGCTCCACCACCCAGTCCGCCACTGCCTTCCCGTTCCGGCCCGGGCGGGTACTGCCCAGGATGACGGCGATCTTCAGGTCACTCATCGAACCGTTGCTCCTTTGCTGACGACCCGCACGGGCCATCACTTGAACTTTCAAGTAACACCACAGTTGCACAAGTTGCATGAACGTTCAAGTCATGCCTCTTTTCCTACACTGATGCCATGGACACCACCGACGAACGGTGCCTCCACGCCCCGCCGGCCGACGCGGTGGCCGAGGAGGTTCGCTGGCTGACCGCCGATGAGCTCGACACCTGGCACGCCCTCAACCTGCTTCTCGCCAAGCTGCCCGCAGCGCTGGGCGCACAGCTGCAGTGCGACGCCGGCCTCAGCTTCGTGGAGTACTACGTACTGGCCGGCCTTTCCGACCAGCCGAACCACACCGCCCGGATGAGCAACCTGGCGGTCATCGCGAACTCCGAGCTCTCCCGCCTGTCCCACCTCATGAGGCGGCTCGAGAAGCGCGGCTACGTCCGACGCGAGCCGGACCCCACGGACGGTCGCTTCACCAACGCAATCCTCACCGACGAGGGACTCGCCCATCTGACTACCGCGGCCCCCGGCCACGTAGCGGCCGTGCGCAACCTGGTCTTCGACGCCCTCGGCACCGCGGAACAGCAGGCGCTCCGAACCGCCGCATACGCGATCACTGCGCAACTCGACGGAGCCTGTGGGGCGTCCGACACAGGCGGGATTCGTGAGGCCACGGCAGAACGGGACCGTCCCAGGGTGTGAAGCCCACTCTGTACATGACACGAAACAGCTTGCGAGAAGCCTGCAATCTCTCGTCGCAGAGCTTCCCGCCGGGACGGCGGTGGACGTCGGCTGCGGCACAGGCGACAACTCGATCTATCTGGCACGGCATGGCTGGGAAGTAGCCGGAATTGTCGCAGATCAGACCAGACCTTCAAACCGCCGACCAGGCGCGATGGGTGCTACCGGGACTATCGTCCAGGCATGGCCCTCCGCAACCCCCGAGGTGTCGCAATTGTCGCATTGCTCCTGTCCGGCATGGCCGGATTCGTAGATGCGCTGGGATTCCTCACGCTCGGTGGCTACTTCGTCTCGTTCATGAGCGGTAACTCCACCAGGCTCGCGGTCGCAATGGCCGACGGCTCCTTCGCAACGGCGTTCACCGTTGTCGGAATCGTCGCCCTGTACGTCCTCGGGGTGATGGCAGGGTCGCTCACGGGCCGAACAGCCGGTCCTCGTCATCGCCCCACCGTCATGGTGTTCGTAACCGGGCTGCTCATACTTGCAGCTGCAACACACGCTCTGGGTGCGACACCCGTCGCGGTCAGTCTGATGGTCCTCGCGATGGGCGCCGAGAACGCGACCTTCGAGCGCGAGGCCGACGTGAGCGTCACCCTCACCTACATGACCGGGACGCTCGTGAAGATGGCGCAGCGCCTCGTGACCGCTCTGACCGGTGGCGAACGCTGGGGGTGGGTGCGGCACTTCCTTCAATGGCTGGCGATGGTGATCGGCGTTGTTCTCGGAGCCTCTGCGCACCGAGTACTCGGACTGAACGCGTTGTGGCTGGCGGCGCTGTGGGGTGCGACCCTCGCGGGCGTCTTGTCCCGGATGCCGCCGTCCGTAGGGCTCACCGACGCAGACCGTCGCGGCGCACACAAGTGACTGTTGACGGTCGCCGGGAGATCCACGGCGCGAACATGCGTGAGTTGTCCGGCGCACTGGTTGATCGGACCTGACGGGCCGCGAAAGTCCCAGCGCGAAAGTCCCAGCGCGAAAATCCCTGACGGACTCGCTCGTACAACGATTCGCTTGATCGTCCGGCAGGGCTTGGACCCGAACCATAGCGTCGGGCCAGGGCGGAGGTGCATCCGCCTGGATGGTGGCGGACGGAAGGAGCCGAACATGGGTGAAGTCATCGGGCTGATCATCTTCGGTGCCGTGATCGGCGTGCTCGCCCGTCTGGTGATTCCAGGCAAACAGGCGATAGGCTGGGTCATCACGGTGATCATCGGCATCGCAGGCGCGCTCATCGGCTACTGGGTGTGGGGAATGATCAGCGACACTGGCGATACCCCTGGAATCGACTGGTGGCGTTGGATCATCAGCATCGCGGCGGCCGTTGCTCTCACGCTCGTCTACACGTCGCTCACGAGCCGCCGGACCTGAATCTGCCGGCTCCGGGTCACCGCACCACGCCCGGCGGAAGTGCGGCCAGTGCCATGCGCCGCAGCACCGCGCGGGTCGGGTCCCCGTCCGCTCCCCCCTCGGCGGACGGGGACGCCGCGCTGTACGGAGTGGAGTTGATGAGCCCGAACGTCGCATGCGCAGCAATGCGGGCTCGCGTCGCGTCCTGGCCCGGGTCGATTCGCCGTAGCACCTCCACCCAGATCTCGACGTAGCGCCGCTGGGTCTGCCTGACGCGGTGGCGTGCCTCGTCCGGAAGAGAATGGAGATCGCGATCCTGAACCCGAATGAGGTCCGGTTCGGTGAGCGCGAAGTCGAGATGGAAGTCGACGAGTTCCTCGAGCGCGGTCACGGGATCGGCTGCCCGTGCGACCACCTCCTCACCCCCGGCGAGCAGGCGCTCGCTGATGTCGGTGAGCAGTTCCACGAGCAGCGCGTCCTTGTTCGGGAAGTGCCGGTAGACGGCGGGTCCGCTGATGCCGACCGCCGCGCCGATGTCTTCGAGTCGCACCCCTGGGAAACCACGCTGGGCGATGAGTCGAGCCGCGGCACGCAGCAGCTCGCGCCGTCGGTCGGCCTTCGCGCGGCTGCGGCGGTTCGCGGGTCTGCCGTCGTGAGCCTGTTTGCGCGTGTCGGGTCCGAGGTCGGTCATGTCGCGTTCCCTGGAGTGTGTGATCTGGACAACTCAGTTAATCATGGATAACCTTTGTTCAGTTAGTCGAAATTAACTTGAATGATGGTAACCGGGGAACCTCCGGGAGGACGGTGACGTGACAACCCTCCGAAACCCGCCGCAGTCTGCGAACCGGGAACAGCACCTCGAACTGGTGGCGGAGCTGCGCGAAAAGCTCGAGGTCGCGGCACGTGGTGGCAGCGAGCGTTCGCGCGAACGCCACGTGGCGCGCGGCAAGCTGTTGCCCCGTGATCGGGTCGATGCGCTGCTCGATCCGGGCAGCCCGTTCCTCGAGCTCGCCCCGCTCGCTGCGAACGGCATGTACGGCGACGAGTGCCCCGGCGCCGGCGTCATCGGCGGCGTCGGGCGGGTCTCGGGCCGCGAGTGCGTGATCGTCGCGAACGACGCCACCGTCAAGGGCGGCACGTACTACCCGATGACGGTCAAGAAGCACCTGCGAGCGCAGGAGATCGCGCTGCAGAACAACCTGCCGTGCATCTATCTCGTCGACTCCGGCGGCGCGTTCCTGCCGATGCAGGACGAGGTGTTCCCGGACCGGGAGCACTTCGGACGCATCTTCTACAACCAGGCGACCATGAGCGCCAGGGGCATCGCACAAATCGCGGCGGTCCTCGGATCGTGCACGGCTGGTGGGGCGTACGTGCCGGCGATGAGCGACGAGGCCGTGATCGTGCGTAATCAGGGCACGATCTTCCTCGGCGGTCCGCCGCTGGTGAAAGCGGCGACCGGTGAGGTCGTCACGGCCGAGGAACTCGGTGGCGGCGATCTGCACTCGAAGGTGTCCGGTGTCACCGATCATCTCGCCGACGACGACCGCGACGCGCTGCGCATCGTCCGGAACATCGTGTCGACACTCGGCCCGCGCGCCCCGAGGCCGTGGGATGTCGCCGAGACGGTCGCGCCCGTCGCGGACCAGAGCGAGCTCTATGACGTCGTCCCGACGGACCCGCGGATTCCGTACGACGTCCGCGAAGTCATCGAGCGAGTGGTGGACGGTGGACAGTTCCAGGAGTTCAAGGCCGAGTACGGCAAGACGCTGGTTACCGGGTTCGCCCGTATCCATGGGCACCCGGTCGGCATCGTCGCCAACAACGGCGTGCTGTTCAGCGAGTCGGCGATGAAGGGCGCACACTTCATCGAGTTGTGCGACAAGCGCAGCATCCCGCTCCTATTCCTGCAGAACATCACGGGGTTCATGGTCGGCCGCGAGTACGAGTCCGGTGGCATCGCCAAGCACGGCGCCAAGATGGTCACCGCAGTCGCGTGCGCCCGGGTGCCGAAGCTGACGGTCGTGATCGGTGGCTCCTACGGTGCGGGCAACTACTCGATGTGCGGGCGCGCGTACTCGCCGCGGTTCCTGTGGATGTGGCCCAACGCGCGCATCTCCGTCATGGGCGGCGAGCAGGCCGCGTCCGTGCTCGGCGCCGTGGGGTCCGGGAAGGACCCCGACGAGATTCGCGACCAGTACGAGGCCCAAGGCAATCCTCACTACTCGACGGCCCGGTTGTGGGACGACGGCGTGATCGACCCGGCCGATACCAGAACAGTTGTCGGGCTGGCGCTGTCGGCGTGTGCAAACGCGCCGCTCGAGCCGGTTTCCTACGGCGTCTTCCGGATGTGAGGGCAGGAATGGTTCAGTCCACAACTTTCGACTCCGCAGCGTTCGACTCCGCAGCGTTCGACTCCGCAGCGTTCGACACGGTCCTGGTGGCCAACCGCGGCGAGATCGCGGTCCGGGTGATCCGCACGCTGCGACGCATGGGCATCCGCTCGGTCGCGGTCTACAGCGAGGCCGATTCCGGTGCTCGGCACGTCCGCGAGGCCGACACCGCTGTGCTGATCGGACCCGCACCCGCCCGCGAGAGCTATCTCGACATCGACCGGGTGCTCGACGCGGCGAAGCGCACGGGTGCGCAGGCGATCCATCCCGGCTACGGATTCCTCTCCGAGAACACCGCGTTCGCCTCCGCTTGCGCGGCGGCCGGGATCGCGTTCCTCGGCCCGTCGGCACGGGCCATCGAGGTGATGGGCGACAAGATCACCGCGAAGAACGCGGTGGCCGCGTACGACGTCCCGGTGGTGCCGGGAATCGCGAAGCCGGGGCTGTCCGACGGCGAACTGATCGCAGCCGCCGACGACATCGGCTACCCGGTGCTGGTCAAGCCGTCCGCCGGTGGCGGTGGCAAGGGCATGCGGTTGGTGGAGGATCCGGCCAACCTGTCGGACGCTCTCGTCAGTGCGCGCCGCGAGGCCGCGTCCGCGTTCGGCGACGACACCCTCTTCCTCGAGCGGTTCGTGCTGCGGCCCCGCCACATCGAGGTGCAAGTCCTCGCCGACGGCCACGGCAACGTCGTCCATCTGGGCGAGCGCGAATGCAGTCTCCAGCGCAGGCACCAGAAGGTGATCGAGGAGGCACCCTCCCCGCTGCTCGACGAAGAGACCCGAGCCCGCATCGGCGCCGCCGCGTGCGACACCGCCCGCAGCGTCGACTACACCGGAGCCGGCACCGTGGAGTTCATCGTGTCGTCCGACCGCCCCGACGAGTTCTACTTCATGGAGATGAACACCCGCCTGCAGGTCGAGCACCCGGTCACGGAGATGGTGACGGGACTCGACCTCGTGGAGTGGCAGGTGCGGATCGCCGCTGGTGAACCGCTCGCCTTCACCCAGGACGACGTCTCGCTCACCGGGCACGCCATCGAGGCCCGCGTGTACGCGGAGGACCCTGCTCGCGGTTTCCTGCCGACTGGCGGCACCGTCGTCGGCCTGAGCGAACCCGGCCGGACGGGTGGGGCGCCCGTCAATGGTGTGCGCGTCGACTCCGGTTTGCACGAAGGCACCGTCGTCGGCAGCGACTACGACCCGATGCTCTCGAAGGTGATCGCACACGGCGCCGATCGTGCGGAAGCACTGCGGCGGCTCGACCGGGCCCTCGCCGACACCGCGGTGCTCGGGGTCGTCACCAACATCGAGTTCCTCCGGTTCCTGCTCGCCGACGACGATGTCTGCGCCGGCCGCCTCGACACCGGTCTGCTCGACCGCCGTGTCGCCGATTTCCACGCTGAGCCGGCCGGCGACGACGTCCTTGTCGCCGCGGCCGCGTACCACTGGCTCGGGCTGTGGTCGGCGGGAACGCGGACCGGTGCCGATCCGTGGGACGCGCCGACCGGTTGGCGCGTGGGTAGCCCACAGCCGCTGTCGTTTCGGCTCCGGGCGGGGGAGCGGACCGAGCATGTTCTGATGACGGGCACACCGGCTGAAGGCCAGACTCGTGTCGAGGGTGGCGAGAACCGGTCACTCACGGCGCGACTCGACGACGGTGTTCTCGTCGTCGTGCTCGACGGACGCAGCGACACCTACCGCGTGGCCACGTCCTACCCGGACGACGGAACGTTGTGGCTGGCGAGCGGCGGCGGAACCTGGGCAGTCTCGCATCTGCGTGAGGCCAGTGTCCGCGGCGCCGACGCGCACGCTGGTGAGGCTGAGCTCACGAGCCCCATGCCCGGCGCGGTCATCGCAGTCGACGTCTTGTCCGGCGACCAAGTCGCCGCCGGAACAGCGATCGTGGTCGTCGAGGCCATGAAGATGGAGCACACCCTGTCCGCACCGGTCGACGGGGTCGTCGAGGTCCTCGTCTCCGCCGGGGACCAGGTCAAGGTCGACCAACCGCTCGCGCGGGTCCACCCCGCCACCGAATCCGAACAGTCACCCGAACCCGAAACGAAGGATGTCGCGTCATGACTGCCGCTTCCGAGTATCTGTCCACCGGCTCACTGCCCGACGAGTACCAGCAGCTCGCGAAGACCGTCCGGGACTTCGCACGCAATGTCGTGGCACCGGTTTCCGCGGAACACGATGCCAACCACACCTTCCCGTACGAGGTGGTCGACGGCATGGCCGACATGGGGCTGTTCGGTCTGCCGTTCCCGGAGGAGTACGGCGGCATGGGTGGCGATTACTTCGCCCTGTGCCTTGCGCTCGAGGAACTCGGCAAGGTCGACCAGTCTGTCGCGATCACCCTCGAGGCCGGCGTCTCGCTCGGCGCCATGCCAGTGTTCCGGTTCGGCAACGAGGACCAGAAGCAGGAATGGCTGCCGCAGCTGACGAGCGGCAAGTCCTTGGCGGCCTTCGGCCTCACCGAACCAGGCGCGGGTAGCGACGCCAGCGGTACCCGCACCACCGCGAAGCTCGACAACGGTGAATGGGTCGTGAACGGCAGCAAGCAGTTCATCACCAACTCGGGCACGGACATCACGAAGCTGGTCACGGTCACCGCCGTCACAGGGATCGGGGAGAACGGGAAGAAGGAGATCTCCACGATCCTCGTTCCGACGTCCACCCCCGGATTCACGGCCGAGCCGGCCTACAACAAGGTCGGATGGAACGCGTCCGACACCCATCCGCTGACCTTCCAGGACGTGCGGGTCCCCGAGGCGAACCTGCTCGGCGAGCGCGGACGTGGCTACGCCAACTTCCTCCGCATCCTTGACGAGGGTCGTATCGCGATCGCGGCACTGTCGGTCGGCGCCGCCCAGGGCTGTGTCGACGAGAGCGTCCGCTACGCGAAGGAGCGGGAGGCGTTCGGGCGCCCGATCGGCGCCAACCAGGCCATCGAGTTCAAGATCGCGCGCATGGAGGCGCGGGCCCACGTCGCGCGGACCGCATACTACGACGCCGCGGCATTGATGTTGTCGGGCAAGCCGTTCAAGAAGCAGGCGTCGATCGCGAAGCTGATCGCGAGCGAGGCCGCGATGGACAACGCGCGCGATGCCACTCAGATTTTCGGTGGATACGGTTTCATGAACGAGTACTCGGTGGCTCGTCACTACCGCGACAGCAAGATTCTCGAGATCGGCGAGGGCACCACCGAGGTCCAGTTGATGCTGATCGCACGGGAATTGGGGGTGTGAGGGGTGACGGCGCGCAAGATCGTCCAGCGCGGACTGTGGTTCGAGGAATTCGAGACCGGGGTCGTCTACGCACACCGTCCAGGGCGCACCATCACCGAGGCCGACAACGTCCTGTTCACGACACTGACGATGAACGCGCAGGCGCTGCATCTCGACGCCGCGTTCGCCGCCGGGACGCAGTTCGGTGAGCGGCTGGTCAACTCGATGTTCACCCTGTCGACCCTTGTCGGCCTGTCGGTCGCCCAGTTGACGCAGGGCACGATCGTCGCGAACCTCGGCTTCTCCGAGATCGCCTTCCCGAAACCGCTCTTCCACGGCGACACGTTGTACGCCGAGACCGTCGTGACCGACCTGCGTGAGTCCCGCAGCCGGCCGGGGGAGGGCATCGTGACGTTCGAGCACACCGGACGCAACCAGCACGGCGACGTGGTCGCGACCGCGGTCCGCAAGACGCTCGTGCGGAGGAAGCCGGCATGAGCAGCGAACCGTCCGCCGAAAACATCTGGGCCGGGGTCGTTCCCGGCCCGGCCTGGCTATTCTGCCCTGCGGACCGGCCCGAGCGATTCAGGAAGGCCGCCGCCGCCGCCGACGTCGTCATCCTCGACCTCGAGGACGGCGTCGCGCCCGCGGACAAGCCGGCCGCACGTCGTGCTCTCGCCGACGTCCCGCTGGACCCCGACCGGACGGTCATCCGGGTCAACGCGCACGGTACCGATGACTACGCGCTCGACTGTGCGGCGCTCGACCGCACGCCCTACACCGCGGTCATGCTGCCCAAGTGCGAATCCGTCGATCATGCCCTCGATCTCGCGCCGCTGTCGGTGATCGCTCTGGTCGAATCACCGCGCGGTGCCCTCGTGATCGATCGGGTTGTCGAGGCCGAGAACGTCGTCGGCGTCATGTGGGGAGCCGAGGACCTTGTCGCAGCCCTCGGTGGAGCGTCGAGCCGGCGCATCGAGGGGAGCTACCGGGACGTTGCCCGGCACGTCCGGTCGACCGCGCTGCTCGCCGCGAAGGCACACGGGAGGTTCGCGCTCGACTCGGTGTTCCTCGACATCCCGGACCTCGACGGACTGGGAGAGGAGTGCGAGGACGCGGTCGCCGTCGGATTCGACGCCAAGGTTGCGGTCCACCCGAGCCAGATCGACGTCATCCGGCGCGCATACGCTCCGAGCGCTGAGCAGTTGGGTTGGGCCGAGAGGGTTCTCGCGGCGGCGTCTCGTGAGCGCGGCGTGTTCGCATTCGAGGGCCGAATGGTGGACGCACCGGTGCTGCGGCACGCGGAGGAGATCGTGCGACGCTCCGGCGTCGCATCCCCTGGGGGAGAGGTGACCGAATGACGGGCGAACAGATGATCGATAGCCGGCCCCAATGGGTGCCGACGGCCGCCGATGTCGAGCAGGCCCGGATCACCGACTTCGCGCGCTGGGTCGAGCGTCGCACAGGCTTGTCTCTGCCGGACTACTGGTCGCTGTGGAGTTGGTCGGTCGACGACCTAGCCGGCTTCTGGCAATCGGTGTGGGACTACTTCGACGTGAAGTCCGCCGCCGACCCGGGTCCGGCGCTCGCCGACGACACCATGCCCGGGGCCGTGTGGTTCCCCGACGCGAGGCTCAACTACGTCGACCAGGTGGTGCGCAGCGCGCGCCCCGACCGGACCGCGATCATCTACGAGACCGAGGCCGGCGATCGCGAGTCGATGAGCTGGGCCGAGCTGATCCGGCAGGCGGGGGCGCTCGCCGCCACTCTCCGGTCGATCGGGGTCGGCCCGGGCGATCGCGTCGTCGGCTACCTGCCCAACGTGCCGGAGGCGATCGTCGCGTTCCTCGCGACCGCAAGCCTCGGAGCAGTGTGGGCGGCGTGCGGCCAGGATTACTCGGCACCCGCGGCTCTCGATCGCCTCGGCCAGCTCGAGCCGAAGGTGCTCGTGACCGCGGACGGCTACCGATTCGCGGGTAAGGAGCACCGCAGGGACGCCGAGATTGCGCAGCTGCGTGAAGGCTTGGCGTCGCTCGTGGCCACCGTCCTCGTCCCGCGACTCGGCGGAGGAACGCTCGCGGGCACTCCCTCTGCGGGCACTCCCTCTGCGGACACTGCCCCCGAAGACACTGTCCTCTGGGGCGACGCAGTTGCCGGCGACTCCCCGCTCAAACCGGCCTCGGTGCCGTTCGATCATCCGCTGTGGGTGGTGTTCTCCTCGGGCACCACCGGGCTGCCCAAGGGCATCGTCCACGGCCACGGTGGTGTTCTGCTCGAGCACCTGAAGGCCATCGCGTTGCAGATGGACCTGGGGCCGGAGGACGTCTTCTTCTGGTACACGAGCCCGAGCTGGATGATGTGGAACTTCCAGGTCGCCGGACTGCTGGTGGGGGCCACCATCGTCTGTTACGACGGCAGCCCGGCCTACCCCGCGCAGGACCGGTTGTGGGAGACGGCTTCCGGTCTCGGCGTCACCGTGCTCGGCACCAGTCCGGGATACGTCATGGCGTGTCAGAAGGCCGGGACCGTTCCCAAGGCGGATCACGACCTGGGGTCGCTGCGCACGGTCGGGATCACCGGGTCGACGCTGCCGGCGTCATTGTCGTGGTGGCTGTCCGACAACGTCGGCCGTGACGTCCCGGTGGCGTCGATCAGCGGAGGAACCGACGTCGTGTCGGCTTTCGTCGGCGGCTGCCGGACGGTTCCCGTCTGGCCGGGTGAGTTGTCGGCGCCGTATCTGGGAGCGGCGCTCGACGCCTTCGACGAGGCGGGAGGACCGGTCCGTGGCGAGGTCGGCGAACTGGTGATCACTCGGCCGATGCCGTCGATGCCGGTGCGGTTCTGGAATGACGACGACGGCGCCCGGTACCGCGGCAGCTACTTCGACACCTACCCCGGTGTGTGGCGGCACGGAGACTGGATCTCGATCACCGCCCGAGGCGGGGTCGTCATGCACGGGCGGTCGGACTCGACGCTGAATCGGCAGGGGATCCGGATGGGTAGTGCCGACATCTACCAGGTCGTCGAGCGGATGCCGGAGGTCGACGAGGCGTTGATCATCGGCGTCGACCTCCCTGAAGGCGGGTACTGGATGCCGCTGTTCGTCGTGCTCGCCGACGGTGTCCGTCTCGACGACACCGTGCGGGATCGGATCCGGGACGAGATTCGTACTCGCGCGTCGCCGCGGCACGTACCCGACGAGATCGTTTCGGCGCCGGGTGTCCCGCACACCCGAACCGGGAAGAAGCTCGAGGTGCCGATCAAGCGTCTGTTCCAGGGCGGTGATCCACTGCGCGTCGTCGATCGCAGCGCCGTCGACAACGCCGCCCTGATCGACTGGTTTGCCGATTTCGGGGCGGCGCGACAGCCCCCTCTTGTAGGAGGTTAGAGGGGGTCCGGTCACTGCTGCGCTGCGGCAATCTCACCCTGGCCTGGTCGCCCCGAGTCCGGAGTCCCCGGGCCGTCGTAGCGCCTGGGTGATTGCCGACACCTACGAAATGGTCCGTAGGAAGGCGAGTAAACAACTAAACTCTTGTACTCTTCTGGTGTCGAGTCCGGGCGTGGGTCAGGACTGTAGCCGAGGAGAGGGACAACGTGACGGTCGGATCGAGATCGACTGTGGTGCGGGTGCCCAAGGCGGGTGAGCTCGTGGCCGCGAACCTGCGTCGACGGATCATAACGGGCGAACTCGGTGCGGGTGACCCCCTACCGAACGAATCCGTCTTGATGGAACAGTTCGGTGTGTCCAGGCCCACACTCCGTGAGGCATTTCGCATCCTCGAATCCGAGTCGATCATCACGGTCCTACGCGGTTCGCGCGGGGGCGCCCGTGTGATGGCCCCGGACGCGTCGGTCGCCGCCCGCTACGCAGGGCTGCTGCTGCAGTACAAGGGGACACCCCTGGTCGACGTGTACCGGGCCCGAGCCTCGCTCGAAGTCTCTGCGGTGGGAGTGCTCGCCGGACCAGGCCACTCCGAACAGTTGGACAAGCTCGCGGAACTCATCGCCGAGGGTGCCGAACTGGTCGACGACGCGGTGCGGTTCGCGCACCATGACGTCCAGTTGCATCAGAGCCTGGTGGATCTGGCCGGAAACGAGACCCTCACCGTCCTCGCCGGCATGCTCGTCCACATCATCGAGGCCCACAACGAGCTGTTCATCGCCGCGCAGGGTGATGGTCACGAGCGTCCCGCGGCGCGCGCCGCGCAACGCGCCTACACCAAGCTGCTCGGATACCTGCGCAGTGGTGACGCGATCGCGGCCCAGGAATTCTGGCGCAAGCACCTCGACGGAATCGAGAAGTACATGGTGGGCGATTCCGCGACGACCCTGGTGGAGGTACTGTCCTGAGGGCAGCGGCCGTGGGCAGCTATGAACTGGCAATGTCCGAAAAGGACGTGGTCGGCCGGTCCTCGCTAGTACCGCCGTCAAATCCAGACAGTGTGACATCGTCAACGTAAGCACCCTCCGAGGGGTGTGGTCCTGTAGATTGCAGCGGGTGCTCAACTCAGGAACTCCGGTGATCCATAGCCGCACTTGATCCCCTCGGAAATACCGGGGCGCGGCCGAAGCGTTCGATCACAGTGCGAGTAGTTGGCTATCTCATCCCCATCTCGATGACCGGTTTCGCCTGTGTCTCGGTACTGTAACGAAGCAGGTCGCATGCGCAGATAGACACCTAGTACGGGCTATTCCGGCGAATCTCCGGTGTTTTGTCGGGTTCGGAAGCAGAATGTGCACGGTGCCCTGCCGCGGATCGATCCGTCGATGCGTGCGAGGGACGTGTGATTGTGGGAAGAAAGGCTCTGAGTTTGGACTCGCTAGGCGTCGGTGGACTAGAGGGTGACATTTCGTTCGGCGGTGAGGCGAAGCTACGGCCGTTCCCACTCTCGCAGGCGCAACTCGGTATGTGGTTCGCGCAGCACGTCGACCCGTCCGTTCCCGCCAACATCGCCCAGTACGTCGAGCTCCACGGCGACCTCGACATCGCAAGGTTGAACTGGGCCGGTATCCGCGCGGCGCAGGAGACCGGTTCAGGCTACGTCCGACTGCTCGAGATCGACGCCGAACCACATCAGGTGGTCGACACGACCCTCGCTGATCAAATCGAATATGTAGATCTGCGGTCGGAGGCCGACCCTCGTGAGGCAGCGCTGGAATGGATGCGTGCCGACTGCAGCGCGCCGGTGGACCTTCTCCGTGATCGGCTCCTGGTCGCAGCCGTGCTGCACGTCGAGGACGATGTCTACTTTTGGTACAGCCGCGCGCACCACGTCGTGCTCGACGGTTTCGGCGCTGCGACGTTCCTGAACCGAGTCGCGGAGCTCTACACCGCGGCCGCGGAAGGGGCGGAACCGCCGCGCAATCTTGCGTCGTCGCTCGAGAAGGTGTACGAGACCGAAAGCACCTACCGCGCCTCGACCCGTTTCGCGGCGGACCGCGAATACTGGCTCGAACGGTTGAGCGGCGTCGAGGAGACGACGAGCCTCGCGGGGCGCGCGGCCCCACCGGCACCGCTGAGCCGCATCGACAGCGGCACGCTGCCGATGGGCCCTTCCACACCCCTCGACGCCTTCCTCGAACGCGAGAACACGACCGTAGCGACTGTGGTCATCGCGGCATTCGCGGCCTACCTCGCACAGATGACGGGTCGTGAGGACGTCATCCTGAGCCTGCCGGTCACCGCACGCACGACCGCGGTACTGCGTCGCTCCGGCGGCATGACCTCCAACGTGGTGCCGCTACGCCTGAGCGTCCCCCTGGGCACGACGGTGTCGGAGCTGCTGGGTCGCGTTACCACCGAGGTCTCGGGGGCTTTGCGTCACCAGCGCTATCGGCACGAGGACATTCGCCGGGACGTAGAGGGCGCGGCTGGACAGGCGTCGTTCTTCGGTCCGTTGGTGAACATCATGATGTTCGGCCGGGAGATCCGGCTCGGGGACATGTCGGGCGCGTTGAACATCCTGTCGACGGGCCTGGTCGAGGACCTCGGCGTGAACCTCTATCAGAGTGTCACGGGCACGACGACCCACATCGACTTCGAGTCGAACCCCAATCTTTACGGTGACGACGAGGCTCGGCGCAACCACGAGCGCTTCGTGGAGTTCCTCGAGCGATACGTCGCGGCTGACGGCGACCGGCCGGTGTGGGGGATCCCGCTCGGCACCGAGACCGAGCGTCGCACCGTTCTCAACGACTGGGTCCGCACTGAGCACAGCTTCCGGACGCGTCACCTTGCCGAGGCGTTCGAGGAACAGGTTGCCCGTACTCCAGACGCCACCGCGATCGTCTACGAGGGGACGTCCCTCTCCTACGGCGAGCTCGATGCTCGGGCCACCGGTCTTGCACGCCTACTGACCGAGCGGGGCGTGGGTCCGGAATCGCTTGTGGGCCTTTCCATCAGGAGATCTCTGGACCTGATCGTCGGCCTCTACGCGATCGTCAAGTCCGGCGGTGCGTGGGTACCGATCGACCCGGACCACCCCGCCGACCGTACGTCGTACATCCTCGAGTCGGCGCGGCCGGTGTGCGTGCTGACCACGGTGTCGGACGGAGTCGAGCTGCCTGCAGGCACCGCCACCATCGAGATCGACACGCTCGACTACAACTCGCTCGACACCCGGCTTCTCACCGACGCCGACCGGTCGGCGCCGCTGCGCCCGGAGAACACGGCGTATGTGATCTACACGTCGGGTTCGACCGGTCGACCCAAGGGTGTCGCGGTCTCGCACGCCGCGATCGACAATCAGCTCGAATGGATCCTGCACGAGTACCCGATGACCGAGTCGGACGTCTACCTGCAGAAGACCGCGACCACGTTCGACGTGTCGCTGTGGGGCTTCTTCAGGCCGCTGCGTATCGGTGCCACGATGGTGCTGGCGACGCCCGACGGGCACCGTGACCCGGTGTACGTGGCGAACACGATTGCCGAGAACGCGGTAACCGTCACCGATTTCGTGCCGTCGATGTTGTCAGTGTTCATCGCGAATACGCCTGCTGGACTGTGCGATTCACTCCGAGACGTCTTCGTGGCCGGAGAGGCGCTACCGCCCGAGACCGCCGCCGAGTTCCGTCGGGTCTGCGGTGCCGACCTGCACAATCTGTACGGGCCCACCGAGGCCGCGGTCTCGGTGACCCACTACGAGCCCGGCCCGCAGGACGTCACGACGGTCCCGATCGGCCAGGCCGTGTGGAACACGCGTGCGTACGTGCTCGACCACCGCCTTCGCCCGACTCCGATCGGGCAGCCGGGTGAGTTGTACCTCGCCGGCGATCAGCTCGCCCGAGGCTACGTCCGCCGACCGGACATCACCTCGGACCGCTTCGTTGCGAACCCGTTCGCGGGCATCGGCGGTATCGGGGCTGCGGGTGAGCGGATGTACCGCACCGGCGACCTCGTCCGCTGGCGAGTGGACGGCACCCTCGACTACATCGGCCGTACCGACTTCCAGGTGAAGTTCCGAGGTCAGCGTATCGAGTTGGGCGAGATCGAGACGGTGCTGCTGGCCCATGACGACGTCTCTCAGACCGTCGTTCTCGTGGTCCCGACCTCAACCGGGGACCAATTGGTGGCGTACGTGGTGCCGACACCGGGACGCAATATCGTGCCCACGGAGTTGGCCGAGTTCGCGGGCAGGTCACTGCCGACATACATGGTTCCTGCATCGGTGACCGTGCTCGACGCGTTCCCGCTGGGCACCAGCGGCAAGCTCGACCGCAGGGCGCTTCCGGAGCCGGTGTTCCTGAGCAACAAGGAATTTCGGGAACCACGCACGGAGACGGAGAAGATCGTCGCCGCGGTGTACGCCGAGGTACTCGGTGTCCCGCAGGTGGGACTCGACGACGACTTCTTCGACCTCGGTGGCAACTCACTCGTCGCAACCCAGGTCGTGACACGTGCCGGTGCCGCGTTGGGCATTCAGCTGGGCGTGCGCGAGTTGTTCGAGGCGTCGACGGTCGCTGCGCTGGCCGCCCGCGCCGCCGGTGCCGCCATGCAAGGCACCGGCACCCTCGCGCTCGGCTCGCTGCCGAGGCCCACACAAATCCCGTTGTCGCTCGCGCAGCAGCGGATGTGGTTCCTCAACCGCTTCGACTCCACGACCGCCGTGTACAACCTGCCCTTCGCGGTCCGACTGTCGGGCGCGGTCGATGTCCACGCGCTCTCGGAAGCCTTCGCCGATGTGGTCGAACGGCACGAGGCGCTGCGCACCATCTACCCTGAGATCGACGGCACTGCGCAGCAGGTGATCCTGCCCGCGACCGACGTCGTGCGAGCGCTGGAACCAATCGTCGTCCCAGCGGACGATTTCGAGTCGGCCCTGTTCGACCTCGCCTCGCGCGGTTTCGATGTGGCGACCGAGCCGCCGTTCCGCATCGACTTGCTACAACTGTCCGACGGCGAGTACGTCGTCGCGATGGTCCTGCACCACATCGCCGCTGACGGTTGGTCGTTCGGCCCACTCGCCGGTGACCTCATGACCGCGTACGCCGCACGAGCGACGGGATCAGCGCCACAGTGGGCGCCACTGGCCGTCCAGTACGCCGACTACGCGATATGGCAGCATGCGATGCTCGGAACCGAGTCCGATTCGGATTCGGTTGCCGGACAACAGATCGCGTACTGGACGCGGGCACTCGAAGGCCTGCCGGACCAGCTCGATCTGCCGACCGACCGCCCACGTCCAGCGGTTGCCTCCAACGCCGGAGCCAAGTTCCGCTTCGAGATCCCCGCCGCGACGCACGCACGCATCCAGGGCCTCGCGCGTGAGCACGGCGTCACACTGTTCATGGTCGTCCACGCGGCGTACGCCTTGCTGTTGTCGCGGCTGAGCGGGAAGTCGGACATCGTCGTGGGGAGCCCCGTCGCCGGTCGAGGCGACCAAGCACTCGACGGGTTGATCGGCATGTTCGTCAACACGCTCGTGCTGCGGACCCAGGTGGATCCGGCCGCGTCGTTCGTCGATCTGCTGGCAGCGGTCAAGGAGACGGACGTCGAGGCCTACAGCAACGCGGACGTCCCGTTCGAGTGGTTGGTCGAGGCACTGAAGCCGACTCGATCACCCGCCCGTCATCCGTTGTTCCAGGTGATGCTGTCGACCGAGGTGACCAGCGCTCGGGACATGAGCTTTGCGGGTCTGCGGGCGAGCGCGGCCGAGTTGGACGTGCCTATATCGAAGTTCGATCTGCAGCTCCAGATCTCGCAAGCGTTCGAGGACTCCGGTGCTCCGGCGCCGATCGCGGCCGCCTTCGAGTACGCCACCGATCTGTTCGACGAGGCCACGATCGTCTCGTTGGGTGAGCGGCTGGTGCGGGTGCTCGAGGCGGTCACCTCCGATCCGGCGCGGCCGGTGGGGGATGTCGAGGTCCTCGATCAGGCGGAGCGGGCGCTGGTGCTCGAGGGTTGGAACGCGACCGGGCGCCCGATCGGCGGGTCGGCGACGTTGGTCGATCTGTTCGAGGCGCAGGCGGCACGGACCCCGGACGCGGCGGCTGTGGTGTTCGAGGGCCGGTCGGTGTCGTATGCGGAGTTCGCGGGCCGGGTCCACCGGTTGGCGCGGTTGCTGATCGCCGCGGGTGTGGGCCCGGAGTCGCTGGTCGCGGTGGCGATGGGCCGGTCGGTGGAGATGTTGGTGGCGGTGTATGCGGTCACGGTCGCCGGTGGCGGCTACGTGCCGGTCGATCCGGACCAGCCGGCCGACCGTAACGGCTACATCCTCGATACCGCCGACCCGGCACTCGTGCTCACCACCTCGGGTGAGGGTGCCGATCTGTCTACTGCGGTGCCGGTGGTGAACGTGGACGAGGCCGATCTGTCCGGCTTCTCCGGTGCACCGGTGTCGGATGCGGAGCGGGTGGCGCCGTTGCGGTCGTCGAACACCGCGTACGTGATCTTCACGTCGGGGTCGACGGGGCGGCCGAAGGGTGTGGCGGTTGCGCACGGGTCGGTGGTGAGTCTGCTGGGGTGGATGCAGGCGGATTATCCGCTCGCCGAGGCGGATCGGGTGTTGCTCAAGACGCCGTTCACGTTCGATGCGTCGGTGTGGGAGTTGTTCTGGCCGTTGCAGGTCGGTGCGTCGCTGGTGGTCGCGGGGCGTGATGCGCATCGGGATCCGGTGGAGTTGGCGCGGGTGATCGGTGCGGAGTCGGTGTCGGTGGCGCAGTTCGTGCCGTCGGTGCTCGAGGCGACGGTCGAGTATCTCGATGCCGATGGGGCGGGGTCGTTGACGCGGGTGTTCTCCGGTGGTGAGGCGTTGGCGGCGCGGACGGTGTCGCGTCTGGGTGCGCTGACCGATGCGTCGGTGGTCAACGTGTACGGGCCGACGGAGACGACGGTGCAGGCCACCGCGCACGAGGTCACCGGCGCGGATGCGGTCGGTGCGAGTGTGCCGATCGGTGGTCCGGTGGCGAACACGCGGGCGTTGGTGCTCGATGACCGGTTGCGTCCGGTGCCGGTGGGGGTGCCGGGTGAGTTGTATCTGGCCGGGGTCCAGCTCGCGCGCGGGTATGCGGGCCGGGCGGATCTGTCGGCGGAGCGGTTCGTCGCCGACCCGTACGGCGGTGCCGGTGAGCGGATGTATCGGACCGGGGATCTGGTGCGGTGGACCGCGAACGGTGTGTTGGAGTATTTGGGGCGCACCGATTTCCAGGTGAAGCTGCGGGGTCTGCGGATCGAGCTCGGTGAGATCGAGGCCGCGCTGCTCGAGCGCGAGGAGATCGCGCGGGCGGTCGTCGTCGTCCGCGACGAGCAACTCGTCGCCTACCTCGTGCCCACCCAGGGGCCGGTGGACGAGGCCGCGGTGCGGGCGGGCCTGTCGAAGTCGCTCGCCTCGTACATGGTGCCGTCGGCGTTCGTCGAACTCGATCGGCTTCCGCTCAACGTCAACGGCAAGCTGGATCGGCGGGCGTTGCCGGCGCCGACGGTGGAGGCGCGTGAGTTCCGGGCTCCGACGACGCCGGTCGAGGAGATCGTGGCGGGTGTGTTCGCCGATGTTCTCGGGGTCGAGCGGGTCGGTCTCGATGACGAGTTCTTCGCTCTGGGTGGTAATTCGCTGGTCGCGACGCAGGTGGTGTCGCGTCTGGGGGCTGCGTTGGATGCGCAGGTGCCGGTGCGGGTGTTGTTCGAGGCGCCCTCGGTCGGCGCGTTGGCGGTCGCGGTCGAGCAGCATGCCGGTGGGGGTGCGCGGAAGGCGTTGGTGGCCGGTCCGCGTCCGGATCGGGTGCCGTTGTCGTTGGCGCAGCAGCGGATGTGGTTCCTGAACCGGTTCGATCCGGGGTCGGCGGTGAACAACATTCCGATGGCGATCCGGTTGTCGGGGTCGTTGGATGTGGCCGGGTTGCGGGCGGCGATGGTCGATGTGGTGGGCCGGCACGAGGCGTTGCGGACGGTGTTCCCGGAGGTCGACGGGGTCGGGTTCCAGGTGGTGCGTCCGGTCGGCGAGGTCGATCTCGATTTCGGGGTCGAGGTCGTCGCGGAGTCGGAGGTGCTCGCGCGGATCGAGCAGTTGGTGGTCGGCGGGTTCGATCTGGCGACGGTGTTGCCGGTGCGGGCGCGGTTGTTCGAGGTGTCCCCGTCCGAGCATGTGTTGGTGCTGGTGTTGCATCACATTGCGGCGGATGGGTTCTCGATGGGCCCGCTGATGCGGGATGTGGTGAGCGCGTATGCGGCGCGGACTTCCGGGATGGTTCCGGGGTGGGCGCCGCTTGCGGTGCAGTACGCCGATTACGCGTTGTGGCAGCGGGAGGTCCTCGGTTCGGAGGACGACGCCGATTCGGTGATCGCGCGGCAGGTCGAGTACTGGAAGCAGGCGTTGGCGGGGTTGCCGGAGCAGTTGGATCTGCCGGCTGATCGTGCGCGTCCGGTGGTGGCCTCGCATGCGGGTGCCTCGTTCGGGTTCA
>NZ_RKLN01000004.1:194317-457642 GCF_004011835.1 Rhodococcus spongiicola | reverse complement strand
CCCACGACCGCACCCGCCCCACCGTCACCGAAGACACCGCGAACTCCACACAACCACCCACACCCGACCGCACCGCAGGCCGCGGCCGGTCCGTCGGCAACGCCAACACATCCGGCAACCCCGCCAATGCCCCCTTCCAGTAGTCGGATCGGCCGATGAGCTCGAGCGAGTACCCCTCGGCGCCGAGCGAAGGGACCCAGCGCACCTCGTCACCAGTACGGTAAAGGCGCTGCCCCGGTTCCCCGAATGGGTTGGCTACGAACCGCTCCGCCGTCAACCCCCGACGGTCGTGATACCCGCGCGCCAGGCCCTGCCCGGCCAGGTAGAGTTCGCCCACGACCCCCGCCGGGACCGGCTGCAGCCTGCGGTCCAATACAACGGCGCTCACCCCCTGGAGGGGTCGGCCGACGGTAATTGGGCTACCCCGCGACAGCGGTTCGCCGACGGTCGCAACGATCGTCGTTTCGGTGGGCCCATAGCTGTTGGTGAACCGGCACACCATGCCGAACCGGTCAACGAGATCTGGTGTGCACACATCCCCGCCCACCATCACCGCCTCGAGATGCTCGAGTGTCCGCGGGTCGACGGTGTTCAGCGCCGCAGGAGCCGAAATGATGTGTGTCACCATCTCGTTTCGCAGGAGGTCGATCAGTTCGTTCCCTCCGCGCACTTCGGGTGGGACAACGACCATGGTGGCGCCGGCACTGAATGCCGGGATCATCTCGAACACAGAGGCATCGAAGCTCGCCGACGAGAAGCACAACACCCGCGACTGCGCGGTGACACCGAGTTCCGAGCGGACGGCGGCCGCGAAATTCGCTAGCCCGGCGTGTGTGACCAGGACGCCTTTCGGGACACCGGTCGAGCCCGACGAGTAGGTCAGGTACGCCGTGTTGTCCGGTCGCAACACCGAAGTGCGCTCCCCATCCATGATCTGCGCGTCCGTCAGACCCGCACACTGCCTGATGGTTGCCTCGGCGTCGAGCGTGATCCAGTGTGTGGTGTCGGGAAGATCCGCGACCAACTCAGCCAGGGTGATACCCAGGAGCGCACCCGAATCGGTGAGTATGTGCGCGATCAGGTCGGTCGGTAGATTCGGGTCGATCGGCACGAAGACGGCGCCCGCCTTGGCAACTGCCCAGAACGCGACCAACGACTTCGTCGATCGCGGCAGGCTCATTGCGACAGAGGTCTCCGGGCCGGCACCACGCTCGATCAGCAACCGCGCCAATCGGTTGGAACGGGCGTCGAGATCCCGGTAAGTGATCTCGGTTCCCGATGTACGGATCGCGATACCGTCCGGGTCGGCGGCCACACCTTCGGCCAGCAGATCGGGCATCAGACACACCGATTCAGGCTCCGGTCCGTGCGCAGGGACCAGGTGCGCGACCTCGTCCTCGTACAGGATCTCGAGGTCGACGACCCTACGATCGGGCGGAGCATCGGCGAAGGCGGCCAGGAATTCGAGGAATCGCGCGTGGTGTCCGCGCAACTGCTCCTCGGTGTACAGGTTCGGATTGGCCTCGAAGTCGATCTGCGCCACCCGGCCCGCGACGCTGGGGTACAGATTCACGGTCAGATCCTCGACAGGACCGGTGCCCAAAACGTTGTAGCGGCCGACCGAGTCACGGACCCGAAACTCGTTCTGGAACAGCATGATGTTGATCGACGGACCGAAGAGGCCCAGATGACCCCCGCCGATCCCGGCGTCCCGTCGAATGTCCTCGGACCGGTACCGCTGGTGGCGCAGCGCACCCGCCAACTCGAGTTGCACAGACCGCATCAGGTCGGCAACGGTCGTCTCGTCCCGTACAGCTAGACGGACCGGCACCACGTTCGCAACCATGCCACCGGAGTTGCGCAGTCGCGCGGTGGTTCGGGCCGAGACCGGAAGACTCAGCACGACATCGTCCTCACCGGTCAGGCGGGACAAGAACGCCGCCACTGCGGCCACTGTCACGGCAGCGAACATCGAGCCCGGTTGCCGGGCCAGTAGCCGCTGCACAGCGACTTCGGTGGCGCGCGGCAGTGGTGCGCTGATCACCAGGGCAGGCAATCTGGGGGCTGCCGACCGTCCTGCAAGACTGATCGGGTCCGGGAAGTCGCGGCTGCGTTCGGACCAGTATCGGCGATCCTTCTCGAATCTGCTGGATGTGCGGTATCGAGCCTCGTCCTCGACGATTTCGCGGAGTGAACTTGCCAGGAACCTCGCCGGATCGCGTTCCTCTACCGTTGCGGCATACAGTTCCGCGGCCCGGTTCATGAACGTCATTGCGCCGAAGCCGTCGAGCGCGATGTGGTGGATCCGCGAGTACAAGTAGTAGTGGTTGTCAGCGAGACGTAGCGTTGCGGCGCGGGCCAGTCGATCGCTCAGCAGGTCGATCGGGGTGCTGTTGTCGGCCCGCATCCAGGCGTGGGCGGCCGCGCGTGGATCTTCTTCGGCCCGGAAGTCGTGGTGAATCCACTCGAGGCCGAGCGACTCGTCGATCAGCTGGAACGGTTCACCGTCTCTCTCGACGATCCGCAGCATGCCGGTTCCGAGTTCGCGTGCCGCGGTGAGCGCGCTCTCCACCAGCAAGTCGACGTCGAGATCGAGATCGGTGAACTCGATGTACTGGGAGATTAGGATCGGAACATCATCGAGGAGATGCTGAGCGAACCAAATACCGCGTTGAGCAGCAGAAAGAGGAAACAGACGCGACTGCGTCGGGATGTCAGCGCTCGACAGTCCATATTGGGCGTAGCCGAAATCGAGATCGTCCGACGATGACACTGGTTTGTTCCCCACCGCTACGTATGCGCGAGCCTGGGAACCTGGGTTGTGCCCCGGCGGACCCAGTACCGCCTGATTTACTCGTGCGAGGATCTACACCTGCGTACCCCCTAACCAAGCGAGATCGTTTTCAGGTCGGGGTGTAACAGAGCATACCAACTAGCCCCTTTGACGGCGCCGCCGCTTGGTCGTACGTGGACGAAGACTCCGGCAGCCCCGAGAACGACTTCCCCAACCGCAACACGACTTTCATCACCTAGAATTCGATGCACACCGAATCCGATGCACACCGCTGCGATGTCGAAGAAGGCAAGCAGGTCATCCCAACCGCTGCTTCACCGATCGACGGGAAACTCCTTTGTGCCGATTGTTCGGGCTGTCTGCCTCCCCGCACCGCGTCCACGCGTCCTTCTGGCTGCTCGACGCACCGGACAGCCTGGTTGAGCAAAGTTGGCGAGAACCGGACGGAACGGGGCTCGGAACGTTTGCGGCGGACGGAACACCCGTGCTGGAGAAGCGACCGTTCGCCGCGCACGAAGACAAGCAGTTTGCCATCGAAGCGAAACATCGGTACTCGACGACGTTCATCGCCCACGTTCGATTCGCGACAACAGGTGATGTGCTTCCACGAAACACCCATCCGTTCGAACAGCATGGCCGGCTCTTCGCCCACAACGGTGTGGTTCAGAACTTGCCCCGGCTCGAGGCCGAACTAGGATCCGACCTCAGGCTGGTTCGAGGCGACACCGACTCCGAGCGCGTCTTCGCCCTCATCACTCGCCACATCGAGAGAAACAACGGCGACGTGACGGCAGGGATCACCACGGCGGTTGGCTGGCTGGCCGACAACGTACCGACCTACGCCCTCAACTTCATCCTGACCACCCCTGACGAACTGTGGGCGCTGCGCTACCCGGACACACACGACCTACTGTTTCTCGAACGTCACCCCGGTGGCCCGAGCGGCAGCCGTCATCTCCAGCAGACGAGCGGGACCGGCAGGATTCGCGCACGGTCCGAAAACCTCGCAGAGCACCCGGCGGTCGTGGTCGCAAGTGAGCAGATGGACGAGGACCGCGGATGGACGCCGTTGCGGTCGGGTGAACTCCTCCACGTCGATCGGGAACTCGGTACGAGCCGAGAGTTGATACTCGATCGTCCACCGCGCTACCCGATCTGCCTCGACGATTTGAGCGCACGGGCGAAGGCAGCGCAGGCGCAACAGTAGTGCTCCCTCGAGCGTCACCGCCGAATGACACACCGGCGCAGCCGGACTGAACGAACGACCGGCCTCGCGCCGATACGCACGTGGTCAAGCCGCAGCATCCGACACCGGTCGCACCCGGGTCCGCAAGCGGCCGAGCGCGCGATGCTGAGCGACCCGGACCGCGCCCGGTGTCGTGCCGAGCGCGTCCGCCGTCTCAGCGGCGGACATCCCCCACGCCAACCGCATCACCACGATCTGTCGATGACGCGGCGACAGGGACTCGACGAGTTCCCGCACCTGCTCACCACTCTCGATCGCGATCGCCCGATCCTCCGGACCTGAGTTAGGGCAGACCGGCTCGCCGACGTCTTCGAGCGGCGCGCACGCGCGACGGGTCGCGCGCCGCGCGTCCACGACCTTGTGCCCGGCGATCGCGTACACGTAGGTCAGGAACGACGAACCTTGGTCGCTATACCGCGGCAGCGCTGTCATCACGGCGAGGCACGTCTCGTGAGCGACGTCCTCGGCAACGGATCGGAGGTCGCCGGGACCCAACCGCGCGAAGCAGTAGCGTCGCACGAGCGGGTACACCACGGCGAGAACCCTTTCGCTTGCGTCACGGTCACCCGCGACCGCTCGGGGCACCCATTCGTCGAGCACCTCCCGGGCGCGGGCCGCCGACATCTCGCCAGGTCGCGTTGCTGTGCAGCTGTTCCCGTACATGTCGGTCTCCTCGCCGGGGGGCACGCTCGGCCATCCCATGCCTTCGATCCTCAGCCGGGATCGGACGGCCCGCCAGACACCCTCGGGTGGGTGACGCACACCCCACGCCGGATTGCCTGCTCCGAGTCAGACTCTGCCGCTGAGGTTCGGGAAGTGACCGTAGAGCCCCGTCCCGACGACGAATTCCTCACAACGAACCTTACCGCCGCGAACTACTGGCGCACTGTTACCGCATGGAGCCGAAGACTCATCGCGTCCGGAAATCGGGGTAGGCATTCTGGCCGTCCGGTGGTGTCATTGATTCTTAGCGGTTCCCCACGGCTGAAGCCGGGGGATTTCCAGCTCAGGCTGCACCGTCAACAGACCCGGAAGGGGGCTGAAAGTGGCTTATGCCGTCGACGCTGGTGTGGCCCCGTTCTGCCACAGCCAGAATCACTCTGGCGGCGTTTCGGTCCCGACCATCGGTGTGTCCGCAGGTCTCGCACCGAAAGGTACGTTCCTCGAGCCCGAGTTGCTGCTTGGCTCTCGCGAAACAACTCGAACACGTCATCGTCGTGTACGCGGGCTTGACCAACACCACCTTCCGCCCAGCCCGCTCGGCACGATCGATCAGTTCTCGTTTCGCAGCTCCGACAGCGGCGTCGGCGGCTTTGCGGGCCATCGTCGACTTCGCCAGGAACTTCGGTTTGAAGTCCTCCACCGCGATCAGGTGGTGGTTGTCGACGACCTGTTTGGCCCAGACCCGGGAGTCGTGCTGATTCTGCCGCGCGGCTTTCTTGTGCAGGCGCGCGGCCTGCCTCTTGGCTCGCTGGTAGCCGTTCGACTGCCGGCCGGGCTTGCGGCGGCGGCGCGCCATCGTCCGTTGCGCCTTGGCGAGTTCGGCGGCGCAGCGGCTCCGGTGCCCGAGATGCGGCAGGTCGTGTCGGTCGTCGGTGGTGGTCGCCGTGGTGGTGACACCCCAGTCCACACCGATTCCACCGTCCACGACCGGGGCGCGCTTGGCTTCACGGCGGACGACGAACGGGGCGTACCAGTGGCCCAGGCTGTCCCGGTACACCCGGACCGAGGTCGGCTCGGATGGCAGCTCGCGCGACCACACCACCGGCACGCTCACCCCCTTAGGCAGCACCAAGCGTCGGTCCCAGATCGAGAATCCGCGGGTGGTGTACTCGAGCGACGGCAGCGTCTTCTTACGCGACTTCGGCTGCGGCCGTCCCCGGCCCTTCACCGTGAACGAGTGTCCGAGGGCCTGGCCGTAGGTCCGGAGCGTCTGCTGCTGCGCAACCTGGGAACCCGCACGCAGCCACGTATTCGATCTACGGGCGGCGGTGAGGAGTGTCGACAGCTTCCCGAACGTCGGCCTGTTCCCAGACCTGTGTTGGTGGACGGCCTCGTTCCACAAGAACCGGCAGCGATGCCACTCGCCCCGCAACGCCCGCTCGGCCCGCGCGCCGGGCCGCAGCCGATACGTGTACCGCACCACCTCTGCCCCCATGACCGGAAACCTAACCGACCCGACCGACAGAACAGGAGAAATCTCATGTCGCACACACAACCCGACCGCCCCTCCCTCCCCACGGCTGAAGCCGGGGTTTCCCGGGCGGTGCTCGATGAGTGAGGACAAGCGACACTTCGTGGCGAGCCGCCTCGACGGACTCATCCACACCCTCGAACTGAACGCACCGACAGCGAACGAGCCGTCTCCGGTGCCCACCGCGCACGGGTTCACCGGTTCGCTCGCCGAGGCGCAGCGGCACCGCGCCGAACTCGAGTCGGCGACCCCTGCCCGCATCGACGAGATCGCGGCGGGCTACCCGGAAATCGAGAAGGACTGGGCGCAGCGACAACCGACGTGACGGCAGGTCGCCGGGACGTCAGTGCCCGTACGGGTAGAGCACACCTGCGGCGTCCAGCCGCTTGACCCGGCGATGTTCGATGAGGACCCACGTGGTTCCCAGCACCAGGCTGACCGCGCAGATCGCCCCGCCGAGCAGTGCCCATCCCCGGAAGCCGTAGCCGGCCGCGACCAGTGTCATGCCTAGAGTCACGATCGCGATCCCGATCAACCCGAACCCGGGCCAGTTTCGGCTGTCCTCTATGGCCTCACCCGGATGGTCCCGCGGGATGTTGACCGGATGGTGTCCATCGTCGAAGTAGCTCACAAAAGCTCCCGGTTGATTCCGTTTGCGCTCTCGTCGTACTGCGTCGACTCGTCGCCAGACGAGACGGGCGACGGCCTCCCCTGCATTGTCCCCCGCTGGAGGTTTTCCCGCACGGGTACCGGCAATCGGGTCCATCCACCCGGGGTGGCGAAATCAGCACCCTCGGTGATCTGCTATGACTCCGCGGGGCGCTGTTGGCGGGGCCCGCCGGCGACGAGATTGGGACGTGCGGCTGCGAAACCGCACTTCCCGTCTCGATCACCTGGAGGGCGCCATGCCGACCAATGCGCGCATACGCCAGCAGGGGCGCCGCAGCGTGGTCGATACCGACGACGGTGTCACCCTGGCCGTCCGCGAATTCGGTGACGCCGACGCCGCGGTGACCGTGGTGTTCGTCCACGGGCATTGCCTCCACGCCCAGTCGTGGGCGCGATTGCGCTCGCATCTGACCCGAGAGTGGGGGCCGTCGATCAGGATGGTGTTCTACGACCACCGCGGGCACGGCGAATCCGACAGCGCGCCCGCACACACCTACACCATCGACCAGTTGGGCCGTGACCTCGACAGCGTGATCCGGGCGGTCGCACCTGACGGACCGATCGTTCTCGTCGGTCACTCGATGGGCGGCATGGCCGCGCTGGCCTACACCCGCCAGCGTCCCGAGGTCGTCGGTTCCCGCGTCGTGGGCGTGGGTCTGCTGTCGACGGCAGCGAGCGGCATAACCCGCGCGGGGCTCGGCCGGTTCCTGCGACACCCCCTCGTCTCGGCCTTGCGGTTCGGCGTCGAGCGCATGCCCCGGTTCGCTCAGCGCGTGGCCACGATCGCGCTCGACAATCACACGTCCGTGGTCACGATGTGCGGCTTCCTTCGGTCGCTCGCCGGCTTCGACGAGTCCGATTCGCTCGCCGCACTCGGTGACATCCCTTCCCTCGTACTCGGCGGTACCAACGATCTACTGACACCGTTCGAGCACTCCGTCGCGATCGCAGCCAATCTGCCGTCCGCCGAGTTGGTCCGCCTCCACGACGCCGGGCACTCGGTGATCTTGGACCAGGCAACCGAGGTGGCGCACGCGCTGGTGCGTCTCGTGACCCGAGCCGGACTCCACCACGTGATCGACTCCGCTACCGACCCAGTTTCGGCGATCACACAGCCGCGAACCGACAGACTGGGATGCGCCCTCGCATAGTCCGCAAATGCCCCTCGCGCGACATAGACGTTGTGCCAGACTTTGCTGTTCGTGCACGTGACCTCCGTTGGTCACGTTGTGCGCTGGGGTTTCATGGGGCAGTACCGCCTAGGCCGACCATGTCGGTGGACGAGGGGAGCGTGGTTGTGGAGCCTGACCAGGGGACCGAACTCGATGGCCCGCGAAGGAGCCGGCGCCGATCACTATTCCCCCGGCCGAGACTGTTCGCGCTGCTGTCCGATTGTCCTGCATTGACCGTCATTCGAGGACCTCGGGGTTCCGGCAAGACCAGCCTGCTCACGTCGTGGATCGCGTCGGCTCGGAGAGGGTCGGAACCGATCGTCACGATGCCCACGCCGCACCCGACCGCCGATTCGGACTCCTACTGGGCCGAGGTCGAGCGGCGGGTCGATGCCGCGCTCACGTCGTCGGGTGAACGCACGGTCTTGGCCCTCGACGACGTCGACCGGTTGGACGATCCCACGATCGAGACGCGCATCCTCGCATCCCTGCACCATCACGAACGCCTGCACGTGGTCGTCACCACCCGCACCGCCGAGGTGTTCGGCGGCGCGGGACTGCTCGACGTCGACCACGCGCCCATCCCTCCCGAAGAGTTGCTGTTCACGGCGCACGAGTGCCGAGCCGCACTGCTCGCGCGCGGCATCGAGTTACCGCCACACCTGTCGAAGACGGTGCACGACGTCACCTCGGGCTTCCCACCACTCGTCCAGGCGGCGATGACGGTCATGCGTCCGTTCAGTGGTCTCGACCATGGTCGGGAACTGCCTTGCCGCGCTCTCGAACAGGCCATCGATCGCTACGTCGAGCACGCGATCCTCGACGATCCGGAACTCAGCGGTCTACGAGAGTTCCTCCACACGATCGCCGCAGCTAGCACGGTCACAGCCACCGCCGCCGAGTTGCTGACCGGCGACGACGATGTCGCGGAGCGCCTGCGCGAACTCGAGACGGCCGGCGTACTGACCAGGTCGCCGTGGCCCAGGGACGACGAATGGACCTTCGTCGCGCCGGTCCGCGATTCGCTCATGCGCGCGGTTCGCCGTGAGACACCCGAAGGGCCGCTGCCCGCTTCGAGTGACCTCGCGAAGTGGTTTCGGGACCGAGGGAATTCCTCCGCCGCGCTCGAGCACGCGGTCGAGGCACAGGACTGGGACCTGACGATCGGGATTCTCAAGGCGAATTGGGTGGAGTTGGTCTCGCGCCGCTTTCACCTCGTCCGCGAAACCCTCACATCGATCCCGGCGGAAGCCGCCGACGCAGACCTGTCGATCCGAGCCGGGCGCGAGCTCTTCCTCACTCTCGGTTCCGACGCGACACAGCTCCCCGATCCTGCATCGCTGCCGGCGAGCAGCGCACGGTCCTCCGACCCGGCGGAAGCCGCCGACGCGCTGGCAGTCGGCACCGTTCAGTCGCTGATCCAACGCGTCAACGGCAACTTCGCGGACGCCGCGGATATCGGTTCGAGAATGTCGGCACTGGGTGATCGTTTGATGGCGGCACAGCACGACGGGGTCGCCGGTTGCCTCCCGCTGTTGCGCGTGCAGTGGGGCGTCACCCATCAGTTGCACGGGGACCTGGGAGGTGCGTCAGTACAGTTCCGCCGCGCCTACAACAGCAACCGGTCGATCGGATCGGACTTCGTCGCACGAAACGCCGCGGGCAACCTGGCATTGAACTACGCCCTGTCCGGCGAACTGGGCCACGCCGAAGCCTGGCTCGACAAGGAGCGCCGTTACAACGACGAGTCCGCCTGGGTCACCAAGATGGTCCGCGTCGGCGGACTTGTGGCGTCCGCCCTGGTCGCGATCGACCGTATGGAGCTCGACGTCGCTGCGAAAGTCCTCGCCGTGCTCGGTGACCTGCCCGACGACGAGGAGTTGTGGGCCTTCGCGCTGTACGCGCACTGCCAGTTGGCACTCGTCACCTGCCAGCCCGCGACTGGGCTGGACAGAATCCGTCGAACGACGGCGGTGTACGACCGCTGGCTCACCGCGAGTTCGCTTGCGGCACCGCTGCTCGCTGCCGCCGAGGCCGATCTGCACCTGGCCCTCGGCCACGGCAACGAGACATGGGTGACGCTCGAGAACGCACCGGGACGCGGCCCATGGACGACGATCGCCCACGCACGTATGGAACTGTCGAGCGACCGGCCCGGCGAGGTGCTCGCGGACTGCGCACGTCCGGCTGTCTCGGAGTGCCCGTACCCACACATTCGAATGGAGTCCGCGCTGCTCCAGGCGGCCGCGCACCTGCATCTCGCGAACGAGGCACAGGCGCAGACGATGCTGCGCCGGGCCGTCGCGCTGTTCGACCAGACCGGGATGGTCCGCCCGTTCGTGTCACTGCCCGCCGGTTGGATCGCCCGACTGTCGGAGTTGGATGTCGAACTCCCGCCCGCCTGGACGTCAGCGGTGCCGGCCCCCGGCGCTGCGGTGTATCCGGACCGGATTCAGCTCGTCAACCTCAGCGACCGAGAGTCGGCCGTGCTGGACGCTCTCGTGTCGACCCCGTCGGTTGCCGCTATCGCGGGGCAGCTCTTCGTGTCCCAGAACACGGTGAAGACTCAGCTGCGCAGTCTCTACCGCAAGCTCGGCGTCCATTCTCGGGCGGATGCGCTGCTCACTGCCACTCACCTGGGCCTGATCACTCGGCAGCCGGAGGCCTGACGTCACGGAACCGGATGGGGCGGGAATAGGTTCGCGCGCCTCGCGTTGAGTACGGTGCAATGATTGAATTGTCAACTAGTTACTGATCGGGGGAGCCTCGTGCCCGACTCGACCGTCGACAACGCATTGGTGTCGAGCCCCGACGGCTTCGCCGGCCCGAGCGTCAGCCGATCCGGACTGGCCGGACGGCGGTGTTCGTCCACGGCGGTACGATCGCTGTCGCAGCCACGGACACTCAGGAATCGCGCACGGAGTCGGTCGATCCCCGCCGCGCACGAAGCGCTCGGCTGATGTCGATGTCGTTGCCGGACAACCGATCACATCTGTTTTTGGACGGCGATGCGGACACCCTGCCCACGACTGCCACCGAGGAGGACCACATGCCAGCTCTCACCACCCCCCACATCGACATCCACCGTGCCGGCGACCGATTGAAGACCCGGATCCAGTGGCTGGATTCGAAGCACTCGTTCTCGTTCGGGCACAACTACGACCCGGACAACACTCATCACGGACTGCTGCTCGTCAACAACGACGACATCGTCCAGCCGGGCCAGGGCTTCGACACCCACCCCCACAAGGACATGGAAATCGTCACCTGGGTGCTGCGAGGGTCACTGGTGCATCAGGACTCCATCGGGCACTCCGGCGTCATCTACCCGGGACTCGCTCAACGGATGAGTGCCGGCACCGGGATCCTTCACTCCGAGAAGAACGACTCGTGGCGTATGCAGGGCGACGAGCACCGCGACCCCGTCCGCTTCATCCAGATGTGGGTGATGCCGGACGAGGCCGGCATCACCCCCGGCTACGAGCAGCTCGAGATCGGGGACGAACTGCTGGCCGGTGGGCTGGTCCCGGTCGCGTCGGGCATGGCGCAGCACAAGGATCACGCCGCGATCCGCATCAAGAACAAGTACGCGTCGCTGCACGCGGCACGCCTGCAGCCGGGCAAGCCGGTGCAGATCCCCGAGGCCCCGTTCGTGCACGTGTTCCTCACTCAAGGCAGTGCTGAGATGGCGGGCGTCGGGACGCTGTACGAGGGCGACGCGGTCCGTCTGACTGCCTCCGGCGGCCAGACGATCACCTCCGAGACCGGCGCCGAAATCCTCGTCTGGGAGATGCACGCGCGGCTCGGGGGATGAGGCCCGAATCTCCGTGAACCCGGGCTCCGAAGGCAGGGCCCGGGTCGGCATCCGAGACGAGATCTCCAGGACCGGCCAGCGCGGCCGAGTCGGTGTAAAGATGGACGGATGACGACTGCGCAGCATTCCGGCATCGACCTCACCCATCTCGACCCGGGCACCCGACCACAGGATGACTTGTTCGTACACGTCAACGGCCAGTGGCTGAACGATTACGAGATCCCCGCCGACCGCGCGGTGGACGGTGCGTTCCGGACCCTGTACGACAAAGCCGAAGAGGACGTCAAGACGCTCATCCAGGAGGCGGCCCAGTCGGGTGCGGCTCACGGTACGGACGCGCAGAAGATCGGCGACCTGTATTCGAGTTTCATGGACGCGGACGCGGTCGAGAGGGCGGGACTGTCCCCGATCGCCGAGGAACTGTCGGAGGTGGCGAACGCCGCGGACTCGAGCGACCTGGCCGGAATCATCGGACGCCTGCAGCGCACCGGGGTCGGCGGCGCGGTCGGCCAGTACGTCGACACCGACGCCAAGAACTCGGCGCGATACCTGGTGCACTTCACCCAGTCCGGCATCGGGCTGCCCGACGAGTCGTACTACCGCGAAGGCGACTACGCCGGTATCCGTGAGACGTACATCGCGCACATCCGCAACATGTTCGAACTGGCGGGGATCCGCTACGACGCCCAGCGTGTGTTCGACCTCGAGACCGCGATCGCCGCGGGCCACTGGGACGTCGTCAAGCGCCGTGACGCGGAGCTGAGCTACAACCTGACGACGCTCGACGACCTGCAGTCGGGTCACACCGGGTTCGACTGGGCTGCCTGGATTTCCGGCCTGCAGGCCACGGAGGAGCAGCTGGCCGAGATCGTCGTGCGCCAGCCGAGCTTCGTCGAGTCATTCACCGAACTCTGGACGTCACGTCCGATCGACGACTGGAAGGCGTGGGCCACGTGGCGGATCCTGCACGCTCGGGCGCCGTACCTGACGGACGCGATCGTCGCCGAGGACTTCGCCTTCTACGGCAAGACCCTCAGCGGCACCGAGGAGAACCGGGAGCGGTGGAAGCGAGGCGTCTCGCTGGTGCAAGACCTCCTCGGTGAGGCGGTCGGCAAGCTCTACGTCGAGCGGCACTTCCCGCCGGAGTCCAAGGCACGCATGCAGGTACTGGTTGCGAATCTGCAGGAGGCGTACCGCCGCAACATCTCTGACCTCGAATGGATGAGCCCGCAGACCCGGCAGGCCGCGCTGACGAAGCTCGAGAAGTTCACCCCGAAGATCGGTTACCCGGACAAGTGGCGTGACTACTCGGCCGTCGTGATCGACCCGACCGATGTGGTGGGCAACTACCGCAGCGGCTACGCCGCCGAGCACGACCGCGACATTGCCAAGCTCGGCGGCCCGGTCGACCGCGACGAGTGGTTCATGACCCCGCAGACGGTCAATGCCTACTACAACCCGGGCATGAACGAGATCGTCTTCCCCGCAGCGATTCTGCAGCCACCCTTCTTCGACCCGGACGCCGACGACGCCGCCAACTACGGCGGCATCGGCGCGGTGATCGGTCACGAGATCGGGCACGGCTTCGACGACCAGGGCGCCAAGTACGACGGCGACGGCAACATGGTCGACTGGTGGACCGACGACGACCGCACCGAGTTCGGTAAGCGAACGAAGGCGCTGATCGAGCAGTACGGCGAGTTCGAGCCCAAGGACCTGCCGGGCCATCACGTCAACGGCGAGTTCACCATCGGCGAGAACATCGGCGATCTCGGTGGGTTGTCGATTGCACTCGAGGCGTACCGCATCGCCACCGATGGCAACGAGGCCCCGGTACTCGACGAGTTGACCGGTCTGCAGCGGGTCTTCTTCGGCTGGGCTCAGGTGTGGCGGACGAAGGCGCGCAAGGAAGAGGCACTGCGGCGACTGGCGGTCGACCCCCACTCACCGCCGGAGTTCCGCTGCAACGGCGTGATCCGCAACCTCGACAGCTTCCACGAGGCGTTCGGGGTCGAGCCGGGTGACACCCTGTACCTCGAACCCGAGAAGCGCGTCAAGATCTGGTAGGGACGACCGAGCGGTTCGCCGGTCCCACGGCCGGCGAACCGCTCGGGTCTAGAAGGGCGCCGCCGACCGTTCGACCGTCAGCCCGCGACCCGATCCATCCGAAGAAACTCGTTGACGCGGAGCAGCTTCGGCGGGAGCCTCACATCGTCCGGGAGGACCTCGACCGCCTCGCTTCTTCCGACCAGGCGTGGTGCCGCGAGTTCGACCTCCCGCCCGTCGACGCGGAGCCGTGCACTGCCGGCCGCGAGGACGTTCTGCACCCAGTCCGAGCCTGACCCGTACACCAGCACGAACATGTAGCCGTCGTCGACCGGATGCACCCCGAGCGGTGTTTGATACGTAGCGCCGGACGTGCGGCCGACATGGATGAGCACCGGCCACTTCCCGCCCGCGACCGCTCGAGGATTGAACAGCCGCTTGTTCATGTGCCCCCACCACCTCGGCATCGCCATCGCAGTCTCCTTCCGTCACCCAAACTCCCTTACATTAGTAAGGCTGTCTTACAGCGGTAAGGTTGTCAACGGGTCAACACCCTTTGTCAGCACATCCGTACGGGAGCCCTCGTGTCACCATCACCGTCGCCACGACCGCCACTGAGCAGGGATCGAGTGCTCGCAGCCGCGATCGAGGTCGCAGATCGCGGCGGTGCGGAGGCGATCACGATGCGCCGGGTGGCACAGGAACTCCGCGTCGAGGCGATGTCGCTCTATCACCACGTGCCGAACAAGGACGCGATCCTCGACGGTGTCGTCGACGCGGTGTTCGCGGCGATCACGCTGCCCAGCCCGAGGTGCGACGACTGGCGTGACGCGATCCGCACACGCGCCATTTCCGCACGCTCAGTGCTGTCACGGCACAGCTGGGCCCTCGGCCTCATGGACTCCCGCCGCAACCCGGGACCGGCGACGCTGCGCCACCACAATGCCGTCCTCGGGGTCCTTCGGGAGGCCGGATTCACACTGCCGATGGCCGCCCACGCCGTTTCGCTCATCGACAGCTACATCAGCGGGTTCGTGTTCCAGGAATCTAATCTGCCGGTCAATACACCGGACGATGTCGAGGAACTGGCCGGCAACATCCTCGAGCAGCTACCGGGGAACGAGCTGCCGTACCTGCAAGAGTTGATCACCGACCACGCCCTGCAGCCCGGCTACGAGCACACCAGTGAGTTCGGCTACGGCCTGGACCTGATACTGGACGCACTCGAAGCTCGCCGTACGTAGAGGTCACTTCTCGAACGAAAAAGGCGCTGCGTGAGTCGTTCTCGCACAGCGCCTGGGGTTCCCGACCGGACGTCAACGATTCCAGTCGCCGAGCCCGTCGTAGCCGCTGAGGGTCCCGCCCGCGGTGTTCACGACGATCACTGGGTCGCCCTTCTTTGCGTTCTCGTAGAACCACTTGCCGTCCGCCGTGCTGACGTTGAGGCAGCCGTGGCTGACGTTGCGGTGTCCCTGCGCGTTCACCGACCACGGGGCGGCGTGCACGAAGATGCCGCTGTAGGAGATGCGCGTGGCGTACTCGACGTACGTCCGGTATCCCTCCGGCGCGTCGACCGGCACCCCGTACGTCGACGAGTCCATGTACATGTCGCGGTGCTTCTCGCCGACGATGTAGGTGCCGTTCGGGGTCTCGTAGCCGGGCTTGCCGAACGATGTCGGCATCGTCTTGACCACCTCGCCGTTGCGGCTGACGGTGATCTGCTTGGTGTTGTCGTCGGCGACGGTGACGAGTGCGTCACCGATCGAGAACGCCGAGTGCGAGTCGCCCGCGTCGACGCTGACTCGGATGTTGGCCGGCCAGAACTCGTTGGGCTTCCACCGGACCTGGTTGTCCGCCGGCCAGTAGAAGTGCCCGGCGACCGGCGGGTCGGTCGTGACGCGAATGGCGCGTTCGGCGACCGCGCGGTCCGTGATGTTCTCGTTGAAGCGGATGATGATCGGCTGAGCAATACCCACGACCTCACCCGGTGCCGGGTTCAGCGACGGAGCCGAGAAGTTCGCCGGACCGATCGGCGGCGTGGCCGGCATCACCGATCCGGACGGCAGGGCCGCGTTGATCTGCGTCGGCAGTTCGAGCCCTGGCGGCAACTGCACTCGTGGTAACTCGAAGGCCGGCATGGCGGTCTCGGGGACCTGGGGGCCAGCGGGGAACAGCGGCGCCGCCTGGGCCGGGGCCACGAGAGCGGCACCGGCCGCGGCGGCGGTGACGACGAGCGCGGCGGCGCGCGCGAATCGACGGCGAGGCCTACCGGCCTCTGCGATCGACGTCTCGGTCATGTTGCAGTACTCCCTCGTTCGACGACGTCTCACGGGCAGAGCCCGGTTCACTTCATTTGGGACATGCAGAGCCCGGTTCACTTCATTAGGACATACGGACATGCGACGGACAACCGTGAGGTGTTCAACGAAACCGAAAGGAAAGGGTGCTCGCCTACCATGTCGATCGGCTTAGCCCCCGGCCCGGATATCCTGCCCGAATGGCCCATCCCGCAAGCACACCGACCCACCGGACAGTGCGTGTCGGAGACATCGACATGCACATCACCGAGCAGGGGGAAGGCGACCCCGTTGTGCTGTGCCACGGCTTCCCCGGACTGGGGTACAGCTGGCGGCATCAACTGCGAGCCTTGTCCGCGGCCGGCTACCGAGCGATTGCACCCGACATGCGTGGCTACGGCCGCACCGATGCTCCGTCGGATCCGCGTGCGTACGACCGCCGCCACACCGTCGACGACATGGTGGGCCTGCTCGACGCCCTCGGCATCGAGCAGGCGGTCTTCTCGGGACACGACTTCGGCGCGCATTTGACCTGGGATTTGGCGAACTGGGCTTCGGAACGTGTTCGCGCGCTGAAACAGCTCAGTGTTCCACGTATGCCGCGTATGCCGATCCGCCCTTCGATTGGTTTCCGGTACCTCGCGTCGCAGCACTTCGTGCACCTGCACTACTTCCAGGAGCACGGCCCGGCCGACCGTGAACTGGGCGACGATCCGAAAGCGTCTCTGGCCAAGATCTTTTACGCGCTGAGCGGCGCCAACAGGTACCTCGACTGCTGGGACTATCCGTCGGAGGGCAACGGGTACCTCGACGTGCTCCCCGAGTCGCCGGCGTTGCCGTGGTCGTGGCTCAGCGAGGACGAGTTCGACTACTACGTACAGGAGTACGCCAGAACGGGGTTCACCGGCGGGCTCAATTGGTATCGCGCCGAGGACTACGTGTGGGACCAGAACGAGGACCAGCACGACCGGCCGATCACTGTGCCTACCACTTTCATCGCCGGGTCGAAGGATCCGGTGCTCGAGATGCTGGGTGACAAGCCCCTCGAGGCGATGTCGGCGCTCGTGCCCGGCCTCACCTCCACGCACATAATCCCGGGAGTCGGCCATTTCGTACAGATGGAGGCGGCTGAGCAGGTAAATAGTGCGATGCTCGAGTTCCTCGCCGAGCTCGACTAGGACGCCGCACCCACTCGGGTCAACACCTCGGCCGTGCCGTCGGCTGCCCACCGACCGGCCGCCGCCCGACCGCCGCGAACTATCGGCGGCCGGCCATGGGCCCGGACTCAGCCGGCTTCGCCGCGCGCCGCCTCGAGCATCGCTGCCACGTCGACGATCTTGGTACGCGCACGACCGCTCTCGGAGCCGAGCACACGCTCCTTCTTGTCGATGCGCTGCCAGCCCTGGTAGTCGATGGCGTCCGGCTGACGCTCACCGATCAGCTCGGTCAGGTGCTCCTGGTCGCGACCGGGCTGCGTGAGCAGACCACTCGCGAAGTCGGACAGCAGCAGGTCCACGGTGTTTGCAGAACAATGCTTGTTGGTACCGATGACACCGGTGGGTCCGCGCTTGATCCAGCCGGCGACGTAGACGCCGTGGATGGGGGAGCCGGTCTCGGGATCGATGACGCGGCCGTTCTCGTTCGGGACGACGCCGCGGCGGTCGTCGAACGGCAGGTCCGCCACCGGCAGGCCCTTGTAGCCGATCGACCGCAGCACCAGCCCGGTCTCGAGGGTCTCGGTGTGATCGGTGGCGCGCGCGCTGAGCCTGCTCGGGTTGTCGGCGTCGGCGACGAGCTCGTTGCGCACGAGACGGATGCCCTCGACGCGCCCGTCGCCGAGCACCTCCTCGGGCGAGGCGAGGTAGCGCAGCACGATCCGCTTGCGGCTGTCGGAGCTGGTCCGCTTCGCGAACTCCTCGACCTGGCGGACCTTGAGCTTCTCGGACGGCTCCGAATCGGGGCCGTCGATCCACGCGCGGCTGGCCGAGTCGAGGACCACCTCGTCCGGGTCGACGACGATGTCGACGTCGGCCATCTGACCGAGGGCGATCAGCTCGGGGTTGGTGTAAGCGGCCTGTGCCGGACCGCGACGTCCGACGATGACGACCTCACGGATGTTGCTGTGCCGCAGCGCCTCGAGGGCGTGCTCGGCCATGTCCGTCTTGGCGAGCTCGTCCGGGTCGGTGACGAGGATGCGGGCGACGTCCAGGGCGACGTTGCCGTTCCCGATGATGACCGCGCGCTCGCCGGAAAGGTCGAACGTGTGGTCGGTGTAATCCGGGTGGCCGTTGTACCAGGCGACGAATTCGGTGGCGGCGTGGGATCCGGGCAGATCCTCGCCGGGCACACCGAGACGACGATCGCTGGCCGCGCCGACGGCGTAGATGACCGCGTGATGATGCTCGAGCAGCTCGGCATGGCTGACGTGCTGACCGACCTCGACGTTGAAGTGGCAGTGCACCGAACGCTTGCTCAGGGCAGAGCGGAAGACGTCGGCGACCCCCTTGGTACCGGGATGGTCGGGCGCGACACCGGCGCGGACCAGCCCGTACGGCGTGGGGAGGCGGTCGAACATATCGACCTCGACCCGCGGGCGTGAGGTGAGTTCGATTGCGGCATAGCAAGCGGCCGGGCCGGAGCCGACGATCGCGACACGCAAGGTCCCGAGGTCGGCGCTGAGCATGCGCGGCTCGGGCAGCTCGGGCCAGTCGGGGCCGATCGGATGCTTCTCGTAGTAGCTCGCGTTGATATCGGCGTAGACCGCATCGGCCTCGCTGAGTTCGTTGTCGCCGAAGATCGCGTCGACCGGGCATTCGTCGACGCACGCACCGCAGTCGATGCACGTCTGCGGATCGATGTAGAGCATCTCCGTGGTCGCGAACTCCGGCTCGTCCGGAGTCGGATGAATGCAATTCACGGGACAAACGTCCACACACGATGCATCGTTGCAGCACGCCTGCGTAATCACATAAGCCACAGTTCTTCCCTACCTGTACCCAACCGAAACTGTCGTACTCGGTCAGACTATAACGTGTTCCAGTTTCGGTCGAGATTCCCTGTGACCGGCACGTGATCCGGTGGGCGGCACTGCCGTCCCCCGCTTCCCGAGCCGGACCCTACTCGAGCCGAAACCCGACCTCGAGCGTCACCTGTGTGTGAGCGATCGATCCATTCTCGATGTGGCCGCGGGTCTCCACCACTTCGAACCAGTCGAGATTTCGCATCGTCGCGCTCACACGGTCGATGGCGTTGGCGATCGCGGCATCGACGCCGTCGGGCGACGACCCCACCACCTTGATCACCCGATAGACGTGGCTACTCATCGGCAGACCTCCTCACGAACGCATGATTGCCTGGGCCTCGGCTCCCAGCCGAGCCAGTCGCAGGTCACCGAAGGCGGTGACGGCGTTGCCGAGCCGGTTGGTCACGAACGCGAGCGCAAGCCCCGTCTCCGGGTCCGCGTACGCACCGGACCCACCGACCCCGTAGTGGCCGAGCCCTCGGGTCGGCTGCGCTCGGCTGGCCAGAATCGGCGGGTGATACCCGAGACGCCACGCCAGCTTGATACCCAGCACGTAGTCCCGGTCGCGGGTCTGAACCTCACCCATCTGCTCGAGGGTCTCGGACTGCAGGAAGCGGGTGCCGTCGATGACGCCGTCGTTCGCGATCGCGGCGTACATGCGGGCGAGGGACCGGGCACTGAACACGCCGTTCCATCCGGGCATGACCGAATCGTGGACGGCGGGGTTGCGAACGAGTTCGTCGAACCCGTCGGGCATCGCGGCCTCCGCAAGCCCACGCAGCGGTCCCATGCGCGACAGAACGGACGACGTCAACCGCCAGTCGAGGCCAGGATTGATGTTCGGGAACAGCTTCGCGATCCTCGGCTTCTGATCGGCCGGCACCTGGTACCAGAACTCGTCCAGCCCGAGCGGTTCGGCGATCTCCTCGCGGACGACGTCGGTGAAGGGCTTACCGGTCGCGCGCGAGATCGTCTCGGCAACCAGCCAGCCGAACGTGACGGCGTGATACCCCGGACCACGGTGTCGACGCCGGTCCGGAGCCGATGCGGCAAGCGCCTCGATGACGGTGTCGTAGTCCAGGAGCCCGAGCCGACCCGGCACGAGACCGCGGACCTTGTGCAAGCCCGTTCGGTGCGTCAGCACGTCGCGAATCGTGATCGATTCCTTGCCGGCGGCCGCGAACTCCGGCCAGTACGTGGCGACCGGCGCGTCGTAGTCGACGATGCCGCGCTCGGACAGGCGGTGGACGATCGTGCTGGCCACGCCCTTGCCGGTCGAGAACGACAGCGCGATCGTGTCGCGGTTCCACCGACGGTCACGGTCGGCGTAGCCGGCCCAGATGTCGATGACCTTCTGTCCGTGCACGTATGCAACGAGCGCACCGCCGCCGTTCTGCGGCTGGCGGTACATCGAGAAGAAACGGTCCGCGAGCGGGAGGAATCGGGGATCGACCAGCATCTCCGTGCGCGCAGGTGCGATCGGCGCCCCTACCTGGGGTTGCGCCGGCGCAGCTGCCCGCAACTCGCGTCCACGCTCCACATGGATCGTCATCGCGACCTCCGATTCCGCTCCTCAGACCATTGTGATTGGCGCAGCTTACGGGTGGAAGTACCTGCCGGCGAGCAAAACGGACAAACGGGCTGGTTAGGACCTTTCCCATGCTGGTCAAACGACCGATCAATCCCCCTTCCGGTTGCGGTCACGGCTCGGCTGCACTCGTTTCGGTTCGCCGGGCATCTTGGGATGGTTCGGCGGATACGGCAGGTCCCCCAGTCCGGCGGCCGCATCCCGCTCCGCCATCTCGAGCAGACCCTCGAGCGAATGCGCGACGTCGTCGAGCGTCACCATCGGATCGCCGCGGCCCGCCAGCAGGGCCGGGACCGTTGCGATCGTGAAGTCGTCGGGCTCGACGGACGCCAGCTCCGCCCAGGTCACCGGGGTGGAGACCGTCGCTGACCGGGTGTTGCGCACCGAGTACGCCGAGGCGATGGTCTTGTCGCGGGCGTTCTGATTGAAGTCGAGAAAGACGCGTTTGCCGCGTTCCTCCTTCCACCAGGCCGTCGTCGCCCTGTCGTCGCTGCGGCGCTCGATCTCCCGACACAGTGCGATGCCGGCGCGGCGCACCTCGACGAAGTCCCATCGCGGCTCGATACGGATGTAGACGTGCAGCCCGCGGCCACCCGAGGTCTTCGGGAACCCGGCAAGCCCCAGTTCGTCGAGCAGCGGTTGCAGGACGTCGAGCGCGACCCCTCGGGCGTCGTCGAAGTCGGTGCCCGGTTGCGGATCCAAGTCGATCCGCAGTTCGTCGGGATGCTCGACGTCGGCGCACCGCACCGCCCACGGGTGAAACGTGATCGTGCCCAGATTCGCCGCCCAGACGATGTCGGCGGCGCTGCGTACTCGCAGGACGTCGGCGGTGCGCCCCGACGGGAACATGACCTCGCACGACGCGACGTGCTCGGGACGCTTGGCCGGTACTCGCTTCTGGTAGATCTGCTCACCCTCGACGCCGTCCGGGTACCGCTCCAGGTGCGTCGGCCGGTCCCGCAGTGCCCGCAGCAACCCACCACCGGTGGCCACTTTGCGGTAGTACTCGACCAGATGCCGCTTGGTTCCGCCCCCGGGCCCGAGCCGTGGAAAGTAGATCTTGTCCGGATTCGACAGTCGTACGGCGACACCGTCGACGTCGAGTTCCTCCGCGCTGCCACGGTTGGCGCCGGCCATGGTCAGCGCTCTCTCGCCAGGACGTCGGCGAGGTCGTAACGCAGCGGGACCTCGAGTTGCTCGAACGTGCACGACTCCGGCGACCGGTCCGGCCGCCAACGCAGGAATCGCGCCGCGTGCCGAAAACGCACGCCCACCCGGCTCCCGACCTCCCCGAGCTCTCCTTCCATCTGGTCATACGCGACCTCGAGAACTCGTAGGGGCCGCAATGGAATCCAGCTACGGTCGGCGCTCGACCGCCACCGGGTGGCCTCGCCCTCCGCGACGACGTCATCGCCCACCCGCAGGGGCTCGAGTTCGGCGAGCAGTTCGACACGACGCTTCGCGGTGAACGCAGAAGCGCCCCCGACCATGCGGAGTTCGTCGCCATCGTACAGGCCCAGCAGGATCGACCCTATGCCCGGCTGGCTCTTGTGCGGCCGGTAGCCGATCGCCACCACATCAGCGGTGCGAGAATGCTTGACCTTCACCATCTCCCGCTTGTTCGGACGGTAGTGACCATCGAGCCGTTTGGCGACGACACCGTCCAACCCGGCGCCCTCGAATGTCTCGAACCAGCGCTTCGCCGTTGCGGCGTCGCGGGTGGCAGCCGTGACGTGGCAGCGCACCCCACCTGCAAGGGCCCCGCCTCCGACGGCTCCGAGCAGCGCGGTGCGGCGGTCGGAGAACGGAAGTGAGGTCAGGTCTTCGTCGTCGAGTGCCAGCAGATCGAATCCGACGAAATGCGCAGGGCTCTCCTTCGAGAGCAACCGGACGCGACTGTCTGCGGGGTGGATACGCTCGGACAGCGCACCCCAGTCCAGCCGGGTCCGACCGCCGATCTCGCGCGGCACCACCAGTTCGCCGTCGACGACGCAACGCGGCGGCAGTTCGGCGCGGACCGCGTCGACCATTTCGGGGAAGTATCGTGCCAGGTCCTTACCGCCGCGCGAGCCGAACACCACCGCATCGCCGTCCCGGAACACGATGGCGCGGAAGCCGTCCCACTTCGGCTCGTACGACCACACGGGCTCGCCGACAGGCTGCACTGGCACACCGGATGCGGCCTTGGCCAGCATCGGTTGCAGAGGTGGCACAATCGGCAGGTCCACGGGGTCCATAGTGACACCCGATACCGACTTCGCACGGGTTCCGTCCTGCGTGTCCCGCGTGTCGGTGCTACCCGGGTCAGGGCTACCCGGGTCGGGGATGGAGGTGGGCAGGCCTGCCTCCGCTAGGGGCGAGGCGGCGGAGCACACGGGACCGCACCTCGGCAAACTGCCGACGAGGTACGGTTCCCGTGAACGCCATTCGTTCAGCCCTGATCAGTGGATCGGGGTTCAGTAGGCACCGAAATTCTGGGTGGCGTAGTGGCGGCCATCAGATCCGGAAGTCGCATAGCCGACGCCGATGTGAGTGAAGTCCGGATTGAGGATATTGGCGCGGTGACCGGGGCTGTTCATCCACCGCCTCACCAGATCAGTACCGGACTCGGGAGGCCGTCCGTTGATGATGTTCTCGGCCGCCCAGGTCCATCCGGGCCGCATGTCCCGCGTGTACGACGGGTTGTGGCGCAAATTGCCTGTTGTCGCCATCACGTTCGACCACCCCTGCGCGATCCCGGTGAGGGCAGAATCGACTGCGAGCGGCCGCAGCCCACGGGCGCGGCGTTCGGCGTTGGTGGCCGAGACGATCTCTTGAACGACCGCGGTATCCACCGAACCGGTGGATCCGCCTCCGGCCGATCCAGAAAACAGCAGATCGAAGGGAGACGACGCGGCGGTCGCGGTGGCAGTGCCGGCCGACAAGGCGAGAGAACAAGCCAGAGCGAGCGTCGCAGTGACTCGCTTGGATGCAACAACGGAACGTGACATCGGGTTACAGAACTCCTAGAGACGAGCGATGGGACTCCACTATGGAGACATGTGAACCCGAGCAGCCTAACGAACAATTGGACCCGCCGCCGACTGAATCAAGGACTAGCCGGTCGATCAGGCCACAACGGGTCAATCTCTGGCGATCTGCGACTGCGAGTTGTCCAGGGTCCTACAGCCATCCTCGCTTCTTGAAGATTGTGTAGAGGATCAAGCAAGTGAGCCCCATCGCCACCAGTGCGATCAGATAGCCACCCGCCCATTCCAATTCGGGCATGTTCTCAAAATTCATGCCGTACACAGTGCCGATCAGTGTGGGTGCGAACAGGATTGCGGCCCACGACGAGACCTTCTTGAGCTGCTCGTTCTCCGTGATGCTGGCATGCGTGAGCTTGCGCATCTCCTCGTTCTGCTCCTGGGAGATCAGCGTCGCGTTGACGGTGAGAATGTTCGCGAGCAGGTCCCGGAACCCGTCGACCCGCTCGACGACGTTCGTCACATGATCACTGACGTCGCGCAGGTACCTCTGCAGTTCCTGGTCGGTGTGGTACTTCTCGAACCCCGCCGAGAGGGACCGGAGCATGCCGAGCAGCGGCTTCGTCGCACGCTGGAACTCGATGACCTCGCGAGAGAGTTCGTAGATGCGCCGCGGGACCGCCGGATCACCACCGAACACCTCGGTCTCGATCTCGTCGATGTCGTTCTGCAGGCCGGCGACGACCGGGGCGTACCCATCGACGACGGCGTCGAGGATCGCGTAGAGCACCGCCTCAGGGCCTAGCTTCAACAGCTCCGGTTCGTTCTCCATACGCTCCCGGACGCTCGACAGCTCCGGTGACTCGCTGTGCCGCAACGTCAGCACGAACGTCGGGCCGCAAAAGATGTGCAGTTCACCGAAGTCGACGGTCTCCGACTCGTCGAGGTAGCGCGCCGAACGCAGCACGACGAACAACGTATCCCCGTAGCGTTCGAGCTTGGGCCTCTGGTGCCGGTGGATCGCGTCCTCGACCGCCAGTTCGTGCAGATCGAATTGACTTGCTGCAGCATGCAGTTGAGCGTCGTTCGGGCGGTAGAGTCCGATCCAGGCCATAGACGAGGCGTCGGGCAGGCTCGCGAGCGCCTCCGCCGGCGTCGAGGGCGAGGCGATACGCCTGCCGTCGCGGTAGATCGCACTGTTCACGACGCTCGATTCGACAGCACTGCCCTGCCCCGCGGCGCTCCGACCGGGGTGACGTGGAGCCATCGAGTGCTCCGGCGAGACCGTGTCGTGGGTGGTACCGGCGGCGCGGCGGGGCAGGATCGGACGGATGGGACGCTTCTCACGCATGGCAAATACGGCTTTCGTGAAGGTTCGAGGCAGGGCACAGAAGGTTCGAGGCAAGACACACTGGCCATCGGCCTTCAGACACCAGTCAGACGCCACCGGCTCGGATGGCGTGGACAGTGTGGACTCAGCTGGATCTCGGAGGTTGGCCACTCATCGCTGGCCTCACCTCCTCTTCCTCGAAGCTCGAAGCCCGTAACTACGGGCAGGCACGGGCCGACACGAACGACGCCACCCTACTCCGACACGCCGACCGCGACAACCGGAACATCGGCCGCGGCCACGGTTATCCCTGGTAGAGGTACGCCGCGAGAACGCTGCCGATCACCTCGAGGGAGTCCGGCTCGATCATCTCGTTGTGGCCGCAGTCGACCGGGCGCTCGTCGATACCACCGGTGACGATCGGACGCCACTCCTGCGGGGAACGCCGCGGACCCTCCTGCGCACCGACCGCCGGAAAGACCAGTAGGTCTCCGTCGAACACTCCGGGCACGAAGCGGTGCACCAGCAGTCGGGAGTTCGCGTACCCGTCGTTGATCCGCTCCAGGTGTTCGGCGGTGACGCCATCCACCAGTCCAAGCCGGTCGTTGACCGCCCGAGCCGCGGTCTCGTACGTGAGGTCCTCGACCGCGACCTCGTCCAGCCCGAGGCCGCGCAGCAGCTCGGTCAGTTCGAGCCGGCCGAGGAGCGCGTCGGAACCGTCGTCGGGATAGGCGTCCATGACCGCGAGCGTCGCAACCTTCCGTCCACGACGTTGCAGTTCGACGGCCATCGCGTGCGCGAGGACCCCGCCGAGCGACCAGCCGAGCAGGTCGTACGGTCCGTCGGGTGCGACGGCCGTAATCTCGTCGACGTACCTGCAGGCGAGATCTTCGATCGAGGAGTACCGGGGTCCGCCCGAGATGGACGGTAGCTGCAGCCCGAACACGGGGCGATCCGCCGGGAGATGGCGCACAAGTCCGGCGTACCCCCAGGACAGGCCTATCCCGGGATGCACGCAGAACAGTGGCCGGCCCGAGCCGCCTTCACGCAAGGCGATCCGTACGGCCAGTGCCTCGTCGATGCTGCCGAGCCCCACCGAGGTGATCCTCCGTGCCATTCCGGCCGGAGTCGGGGCCAGGAACAGCGCCTGCAGCGGGACGGTGGTGCCGAGCCGATCACGGAGGTCTGTGACCACCTTCGTCGCGAGTAGCGAGCTGCCGCCGAGGTCGAAGAAGTTCTCGTCCACCCCCACCCGGTCGACGCCGAGCACGTCCGCGAAGGACTGCACCACCGCAGACTCCACCGGCCCCTCGGGCTCGCGGAACGCCGTCGACACGGACAGGAACGCGGGTTCCGGCAACGCGTCCCGGTCAAGTTTGCCGGTCGGCGTCAGCGGGATGTGATCGACGACTGTGACCGACGCGGGAACCATGTACGCCGGCAGGTCCCGCGCGGCCGCGCGACGAAGGTCGTCGGGATCGACGTCGGTGTGCTCGACCGGACGCACATACGAGCAGAGCAGCGTGTTGCCCGCGGGACCCGGACGCGTGAGGGTGACCGAGAACCCGACGTTCGGCTGGGCCGCGAGCACGGCGTCGATCTCGCCCGGCTCGATCCGGAATCCACGCACCTTGACCTGGAAGTCGCTGCGCCCGATGTACTCGAGGGTGTTGTCCGAGCGCCACCGCACCAGGTCTCCGGTGCGGTAGAGCCGGTCGCCCGCCCTACCCCACGGGTCGGCGACGAATCGGGAGGCGGTCAGGGCCGGGCGCTCGTGGTATCCCCGGGCGAGGGCGGGCCCGCCGATGTACAACTCCCCGACCACGCCGCGCGGCACCGGATGCAGACGCGAGTCCAATACGAGCTCCGTGATGCCGCGGATCGGGCCGCCGAGCGTTACCGGTTGCCCGGGACGCATCGGGGGGCTGACGTTCGCCATGATCGTCGTCTCGGTGGGCCCGTAGGCGTTGAGCATCGTTCGGCCGCCCGCCCAGCGAGCCACCAGTTCCGGCGGGCACGGCTCACCCGCCACCACCAGCGTCCGGAGCGCATCCAGTCCCGTCGGGTCCACCGACGCGAGGGCGGTCGGAGTCACGAATCCGTGTGTCACCCGCTCTGATTCGAGCAACGAAGCGAGCTCGGTACCTCCGTAGACCTGCGGCGGAACCACGACCATCGTGGCACCCGCGCACAGCGCCATCACCGTCTCGAACACCGAGGCGTCGAAGCTCGGAGACGCGAAGTGCAGGGTGCGCGCCTGCGGGGTCACGTGCAGGTGGTCGCGCTCCTCGGCGGCCAGGTTCGCCAATCCGTGGTGGGTCAGCACGACCCCCTTGGGGGTCCCGGTCGAGCCCGACGTGTAGATCAGGTACGCCGGATTGTCCGCCCGGACGGGGCGGATCAGCTCCGACGCGGCGATCGGGGCAGGCGAAATCGCAGCGATCGCTGCGGCCGTCGCCGGGTCGTCGAGCTCCGACCAGTCGACAGTGTCGGGCAGCCGCTCGCGGCGTGAACTGACCGTCAGCCCCAGGGCCGCACCCGAGTCGGTCAACATCCACGAGATCCGCGCCGCCGGATAGTCGGGGTCTACGGGGACGAAGGCCGCCCCGGTCTTCGCGACCGCCCACACCGCCGTCACCGAATCCGGCGAGCGCGACAGGCCGAGGGCGACGTACGTCTCGGGCCCCGCGCCCTGACCGATCAGGTAGCGCGCCAGTCGGTTCGACCGCTCGTCGAGTTCTCGGTAGGACAGGGCGGCACCGTCGAAAGTGACCGCCACCGCTGCGGGATTCCGCCCGGCCGCGGATGCGAGCAGGTCCGCCAAGACGATCGGCGGCGCGTCGGGTCCGCCGCGCGCCGGCACCAGACCGCTCAGCTCACTCGCGTCGAGCATCGCGAGGTCCCCGACCGCCCGCCCCGGATCGACGAGCGCGGAATCGAGGATTCGGACGAACCGTTCGGCGAAACCGTGCACGGTCCCCGGATCGAACAGATCGGTGGCGAAGATGATGCCGCCGTCGATTCCGGCGGGTTCACCGGCGTCGTCGAACTGCTCGCCCAGGACGAACTCGAGATCCTCCTTGACCACCTCGATGCCGTCGGACAGGGGCTCGAGCGACAGGTCGGGCAGTTCCAGTCGCGCGGCGGTGCCGTCCTGAAACTCGAGGGCCACCTGGAACAGCGGCGAGTAGGCGGTCGAACGCGCCGGATCGAGTTCCTCGACGACCCGCTCGAACGGGACGTCGGCGTGTGCGAAGGCGCCGAGATCGACCTCCCGTGCCAGATCCACCAGTTGCCAGAAGGACTGCCTGGCATCGACTCTGGTACGCAGCGCGAGCGTTCCGACGAACATGCCGACCAGATCGTCGAGCACCCGCTCGCCGCGACCGGCGATCGGCGTCCCGATCACGATGTCGTCGTGGTCTCCGAGACGGCTGAGCAGAACCGCGAGCGCGGCGTGGATCGTCATGAACAGACTCGCACCGCGATCTCTCGCGAACGACCGCAGCCGACGGTGCAGATCGGCGTCGATCGCGAACTCCACCTGCGCTCCACGGAAGGACTGCTGGACGGGACGAGGCCGGTCGGCCGGCAGCCCCAACAGGTCCGGAGCTCCGGACAGGGTCCGACTCCAGTACGCCAACTGTCGGGCGAGCAGTGAGTGTGGATCGTCACCGTCGCCGAGGAGTTCGCGCTGCCACAGCGTGTAGTCGGCGTATTGCACGGGCAAGGGCGCCCAGTCCGGTGCGTGCCCGGCGACCCTGGCCGCGTACGCACGCATCAGATCCTGAGCGAGCGGCCCGCTGGAGTATCCGTCGATGACGATGTGGTGGGCCACGAACGCCAGGACGTGGTCGTCCGGGCCGACCGAGAACAGCGCTCCGCGAATCGGAATCTGCTCGGTCACATCGAATCCCGCCGTGACGACCGCACGCACGCGGTCCCGAAGCTCGGACTCGTCCTGCACGTGGATCGGTGTGAGCGCGATCGCGGCATCTGCGGCTTCGCGGACGTCCTGCACAGGCCCGTCATCACCGATGGGGAAGACGGTGCGTAGCGACTCGTGCCGGCTCACCACGTCGTGGACCGCGGCGGCCAGGGCCGCCGTGTCCAGCGCACCGCTGAGCCGAACCACCATCGGCACGTTGTAGGCCGGCGACGACGGATCGTACTGATTGATGAACCACATCCGCTGCTGCGCCGCCGACAACGGCACCTGTGGTGGCCGCGCGACCGGTTCGAGCGCCGGCCGCCCGGACGGTCCGGTGTCGTGGTGCTCGATCCGTTCCGCCAGTGCGGCGGCGGTGGGTTCCTCGAACAGCGCCCGGACACCGAGGTCGACACCGAGGGCCTCGTCGAGCCTGGCGACGGCCCGCGTTGCGGACAACGAGTTTCCGCCGAGATCGAAGAAGCTGTCGTCCACCCCTACCCGGGCGACGCCCAGAACGTCGGCGAAGACCGCGGTGACGGCTTCCTCGATCGGATCGGTGGGTGCCCGGAAGACCCGCGCCGGGGCGCCGAACTGGGGGTCGGGCAGCGCACGTCGGTCGAGCTTGCCGACCGGAGTGAGCGGGACGCTGTCGAGCACCTCGATCGCCGCCGGCACCATGTACTCAGGGAGCCGCTCCGTCAGGCGGGCGCGCAGCGCACCGACATCGACCGTACGTCCTGCCGCCGCCGCGACGTAGCTGACGAGCACGTTGTCGCCGCTCGGACCGCGGCGACCCAGCGTTGCGGCGAACCGGACGTCGGGGTGGGCGGTGAGCACGGCGTCGATCTCTCCGAGTTCGACTCGGAAACCGCGGATCTGGACCTGGAAGTCGCTGCGCCCGCGGTATTCGAGGCCGCCGTCGTGGGTCCACGCCCCGACGTCGCCGGTGCGGTACATCCGTTCGCCGGGGGCCCCGAACGGATTCGCAACGAACCTGGCGGCCGTGAGCCCGGGCCGACGGTGGTATCCGCGGGCCAACCCGGGGCCGGCGATGTACACGTCGCCGGCGACGTCGACCGGTACCGGTTGCAGGCGACCGTCGAGCACCGTCTCCGCGACCCCCGGGATGGGCCCACCCAGCGTCAGTCGTGGCCCGCCCCTGTATTCCTCGATGTTCACGACGATCGTGGTCTCGGTGGGCCCGTACACGTTGAGGATCCGGCATCGCGGCAGCCAGTCGGCTACGAGGTCGGGTTGCCAGGATTCGCCTCCGACGAGGACGCACTCGAGGTCGACGAGCCCGGACGGGTCGACCGACGCGAGCGCAGCCGGGGTGATGAATGCGTGGGTCACCCGCTGCTTCCGCAGCACAGCGGTGAGTTCGGCGCCGCCGTAGATAGTACGCGGCACGAGAACCATCGTCGCCCCGACCGCGAAGCACAGCAGGTATTCGAGGACCGAGACGTCGAAGCTGGGCGACGAGAAGTGCAGCGTCCGCGCCTCGGGGGTCACGCCGCTGCGGTCGCGCTGGACGTCGGCGTAGTTCGCCAGACCGCCGTGGGTGGCGACGACCGCCTTGGGGCGCCCGGTGGAACCGGAGGTGTAGATCAGGTACGCGGGGGCCCCAGTGCGGAGCGGCGCCGTTCGGTCCGCGTCGGTCACCGGTGCCGAGGACCGCGCCTGGTACTCACGCGTGAACTCGGGGTCGTCGAGCACCAGCCAGCGCACCCCGTCGGGCAGGCCGGACCGATGCGTCCGCGTCGTGACACCGATCTCGGCACCGGAGTCGGCGAGCATGTTCGCGACCCGCTCGGCCGGATAGTCCGGGTCCACGGGCACGAAGGCCGCGCCGGTTCGGGCCACCGCCCAGACCGCGAGGACCGACTCGACCGATCGCGCAATCCCCAGCACCACGAACGAATCGGGACCGATCCCCAGCTCGATCAGCTGACGCGCGAGCCGGTTGGACCGGCCGTCGAGCTCGCGGTAGGTCACCTCGCGGTCCTCGGCGACGAGTGCCGTGGCCTCCGGATCCCGGGCCGCCGCGGCGTCGAGGATCGCAGCGAGGGTGCGCGGTTGTGAACCCGGACCCGAACGCACCGGGACCAATTCGCTTCGCTCGGCCACGGTGAGCAGGTCGAGATCCGCGAGCCGGCGGTCGGGCTCGTCGGCGAACAGGTGCAGCACCCGGAACAACCGCTCGGCGATGTCGGCGACCTGGTTCTCGGCCACCTGGTCGGGCCGGAACTTCACCGTCACGTGCAATCGGTCCTGGGCGGAGGCGACGACGGTCAGTGGGTAGTGCGCGGAGTCACGGGCCTCGATGTCCACGATCCGCAGGCCGCCGATATCGATGTCGGTTCCGTCCCCGCGCACCGGGTACGACTCGAAGACGGTCAGCGTGTCGAACGCCGTAGCCGGGCCGGCGGCCCGCTGGATGTCCGGGAGTCCGACGTAGTGGTAGTCGAGCAACGCCGACTGATCGGATGAAATCCGGTCGAGCAGCTCAGCGAGAGTCTCGTACGGGTCCAGCCGGATCCGCACCGGCACGGTGTTGATGAACAGTCCGATGGCCGACTCGACCCCGGCGAGATGAGGTGGGCGACCGGACACGGTCGACCCGAACACGACGTCCTCGCGGCCGGTCAGCATTCCGAGCACGATCCCCCACGCAGCCTGGACGACCGTGCTCAGCGTGACCCCCCGGTCGCGGACCATCGCACGCAGCCGGTCACTCGTCTCGGCGTCGAGCTGACAGCTCAGATCCCGGGATTCGACGAACCGGGTCGGGCCCGCCGCACTCTCAGGCAGCAGCAACGTGGGCTCGTCGAGCCCCGAAACGGTCCGGGTCCACGCCTGCATCGCCTCCGACGAGTCCCGTCCGGCCAGCCACTCGAGGAACCTACGGTACGAGCCCGTCGCGGACGGGACGGCCGATTCTCCGTCGGTGGCATAGACCGCGAACAACTCCTCCAGCAGCAGTGGCGTCGACCAGCCGTCGAACAGGATGTGGTGGTTGGTGATCACCAACTCGTGCCGTCCATCGGGCATGTGCAGCAACATGATTCGCAACAGTGGCGGCCGACCGATGTCGAACGGGGTCGCCCGGTCCGACTCGAGCAGTTCGGTGAAGCGATCCTCGGCTGCCGATTCCCCGACGGAGCGGAGGTCGAGTTCGGTCCACGGCACCTCGACCGCATCCTGTACCACCTGCAGGGCCTCGCCGCCCGGTCCACGGACGAACGCCACGCGCAGGTTCGGATGCCGGTCGAGCACCGCACGGACTGCCCACTCCAGCCGAGGCACGTCGACGTTCCCACGGAGGGTCAGGACCAGCTGCACCATGTAGGCGTCCGCCGCATCCTCCACCGCCGCCGACAGTTCCGCGTGGAACATCATGCCCCGCTGCATCGGAGAGAGCGGCCACACGTCGGACAAGCCGGTGAATCGGCGCTCGAGGCTCTCGATGGTCTCCTGATCCAGGTTGACCAGGTTGAGGTCCGAAGGTGTCAGCCCGCCCGCCTCTGGGGTGGCCGCGTGTTCGACCAACGCCCGGGACGCTCGAATCCACCACTGCGCCAAGCGCTCCACCTCACCAGCAGTGAGGACGCCGCGCGGGAAGTCCCACGTCGCTGTGATTCGTGGTCCGTCCGGACCGGGCACCGTCGCGGCGTTGACGTCGATCACCGCCGTCACCGACAGATCGGGCGTCACCACTCCGCGAAGGCCGGAATCATCTACCGGAAGCCATGTTCCGCTCGTACGAGCGCTCGTCGCGGCGTCGGTCCGACCGAGGTAGTTGAAGCTGACCTCCGGCAGCGGCTGCGCGGACAGTCGGGGTCGGGAGTCGTCGTCGAGATAGCGCAGCAGACCGAACCCGATACCGTGGTCGGGGATCGACCGCATCCGTTCCTTGACGGTCTTCACCACCGCGCCGGCGGGAGCGCCGGCTTCCATCGCGCCGTCGACGTCGATGCCGGACAGATCGAATCGCACGGGGAACAGCGACGTGAACCACCCGACGGTCCGGGACAGGTCCGCTCCGGGCACCACCTGCTCCTCCCGGCCGTGTCCCTCGGTCACGATCGACACAGCGTCGGCATCCGCGCCGCGTTCGCGGCGCCACAACGTGACCGCGAGGACGAGCGCGCTCAGCAGCCCGTCGTCGACGCCGCCGTGGAATGCCTGCGGAACCGCGGTCGTGAGCCCGCGGGTCACCTCGCTCGGAAGTTCGACGGTGACGCGATCGGTGGTCGCCCCGACGTCGACTCGTGGATCCAGTTCGCGCGCACCCAGGCACGGACCCGACGGCTCGAGCATCGACCGCCACAACTCGAGTTCGGGGCGCCGGTCCCGACCGGCGGCCGCGAGAGCGTCCGCCCACGTCCGCATCGACGTGCCGACCGGTTCGAGCACCGGTTCGTCGCCGGCCGCGGCCTGCCCGCACGCGGATGCCAGATCGGGGACGAGGATTCGCCACGACACCCCGTCGACGGCGAGATGATGGATGACGACGAGCAGTCGTGCACCGTCCGGACCGGTGAAGAACACGAGCTGGATCATTTTGCCCGAGAACGGATCCAATCGACCCGCGGCCGCATCGAGCTCGTGTCGGGCAAGTGCGGTGAATCCGGACCCCTGCACCGTCTCGACGGGGACCGACCGCACGATCATCTGCCCGTCGACCGTCCCGGGAGGTGAAACCGTGACCCGCCAGCCGTTGCGGGAGCGGTCGTCCCGGCGCAGCGAGGCCCGGAGCATGTCGTGGTGGTCCACAACGGCGGTAACTGCCCTCGACAGGACATCGCTGTCCAGGTCGACCGGCGCGTCCAACAGGACCGACTGGGAGTAACGGCCGAAGTCTCCCGAACGTTCGGCGAGCCAGTTCACGATCGGGGTCGTCACGACGTCGCCGACACCACCGCCGGGCAGTTCCGGCAGGAGCTCGTCGGCCCGCTCGATCCGCGCGACCTCGGCGAGTCGGGCGACGGTGCGGCGCTCGAACACCTCGCGCGGGGTGATCACGACCCCGGCAGTCTTCGCGCGCGAGACCAGCTGGATCGACATGATCGAGTCGCCGCCGAGTCCGAAGAACGAGTCGTCGGCGGCCACCGTCTCGACCCCGAGGACCTCCTCGAAGAGGGCGGCGAGGGTGCGTTCCAGGCCGCTCGCGGGACGTCGACCGGTCCCGCCGGCCAGTCGCGGTTGCGGCAGGGCCGCACGGTCGATCTTGCCGTTGGGGGTCAGCGGGAACTCGTCGAGCACGGCGACCGCGGCCGGCACCATGTATGACGGCAAGCGTCCCGCGGCCTCTTCGATGACCGCGTCGGCCGCGACGTCCGCTCCGGGCTCGGGAACGACGTAGCCGAACAAGCGGGTCGTGCCCGTGGATTCGCCCGACCCGTCGGTTCGGGCGAGTACCAGTGCCGACGCGATGCCCGGAATCGAGGCCAGCACGGACTCCACCTCCCCCGGCTCGACGCGGAATCCGCGGACCTGCACCTGGAAGTCCGTGCGCCCGAGGTACTCGAGTCCACCGCCGGGTGTGCGCCGGACACGGTCGCCCGAGCGGTACATCCGCTGCGACGGTGCGAACGGGTCAGCCACGAACCGGGAAGCGGTCAGTCCCGGCTGTCGCCGATAGCCCCGCGCCACCTGGGGGCCGAACACGTACAGCTCGCCCGTCACACCGACCGGCACCGGGTGCAGGCGGTCGTCGAGGACACGGACCCCGATCCCGGGCAGTCCGAGCCCGATCGCCGACCCCGGGGTCGGGGTGGCCAGCACCTCCTCGGCGGTGATTCGGTGCCACGTGACGTGGACGCACGTCTCGGTGATGCCGTACATGTTCACGAGCGCCGGGTGCTCGGTGCCGCGACGGTCCACCCAGGCGGCGAGCCGCGGGGCGTCGAGTGCCTCACCCCCGAACACCACCCAGCGGAGGTCGAGTGCGCCCGCCGTCTCGGGATCGGCAGCGGCAGCAGCGTCGGCGTCGGCAGCGGCGAGTTGGTAGAAGGCCGACGGGGTCTGGCTGAGCATCGTGACCGACTCGGACCGCAGCAGTTCCAGCATGTCCTTCGGGGACCGCGCGGTGTGGTAGTCCACGACCACCACGCGACCCCCGAATCCGATGGCCCCCCACAGCTCCCAGACCGCGAAGTCGAATGCGTACGAATGGAACATCGTCCACACGTCGTGCGGACCGAAGCCGAGAACGTCGCGCGCACCGGCCAGCAGGGTCCGCACGTTGCGATGGGTCACGACGACGCCCTTGGGCCTGCCGGTCGATCCCGACGTGTAGATCAGGTACGCGGGAGCCTGCGGGCGCAGCGGGCCGACGCGGTCGGCATCGGTGACCGGCGTCGCCGCCTGGGCGTCGATCCGTGCACGAACGTCGGGCGCCCCGGTGCGGACGAGCGGGACATCGTCCGGGAAGACCTCATCGGGCACCGAATCGTCGGCGAGGACACACACCGCCCCGGCGTCCTCGACGACGAACCGGATGCGGTCGGTCGGATACCCCGGGTCCACCGGTAGGTAGGCCGCGCCCGTCCGCACGATGCCCACCAGGGTGACCGCCAGGTCGACGGTCCGGTCCATCGCGACGGCGACGACCGACTCGGGGCCGAGCCCGCGCTGGATCAGCCAGCGTGCCAGCTGGTTCGATCTCTCGTCGAGCGCCTGGTAGGTCAGGCGTGTTTCTCCGCAGGCGACCGCGACCGCGTCGGGTGTCGCGGCGGCGGCCGAGGAGAACAGGTCCGCCAAAGTACCGTCCTGCGCGGTCGGCTCCGGACCGGCCTCGGGGCGTTCCGCCAACTCGATATCACCGACGACGACCGCGGGGTCGGCCGCGGCCGCGGTGAGCAGCCGAGACAGCATCGCGGCAAGGCGGGCGACGGTGCTGCCGTCGAACACGTCTGTCGCGAACACGATCTCACCGCCCAACCCGGCCGGCGTCCCGTCGTCGGTCCGGCTCTCACCGATCCCGAACTGCAGGTCGAACTTCGCTTCCCGGGTGTCGATGTCGAGGCCTTCGACGGTCAGCCCGGGCAAGTGCCCCTGCGGCCGGTCGACGTTGCGGAACTCGAGGAGGACCTGGAACAGCGGGGCGAACGACGTATTGCGGGCGGCGCCGGTGCGCGCGACCAAGCGCTCGAACGGTAGATCCGAGTGGGCGAAAGCGTCGATGTCGGTCTCCCGCACGGCGTCGAGCACAGTCGAGAACGAGGCCGCCGGATCGATGTCGGTACGCAGAACGAGCGTGTTCACGAACATGCCGACGACGTCGTCCAGTTCCGCCTCCCCACGCCCGGCGACCGGCGTACCCACGACCACGTCCCGGCTCCCGCCGACACGCGCGAGCAGCGCTGCCAGTCCCGCGTGCACCACCATGAAGAGCGTCGAATCATGTTGTTGAGCAAGCTCGACCAGTGCACGGTGCGCCTCCGCGGGCACCGCGAACGGAACCCGACCGCCGCGGGTGGTCCGTCGAACGTCCCGCGGACGATCCAGCGGAAGCGTCGTCACCGGCGGCGCACCCGACAGGCGGTCCAGCCAGTAGGACTCCTCCTGGACGAGATGCGAACTCGGATCGTCGGGGCTGCCCAGCACCTCCCGCTGCCACAGCGCGTAGTCGGCGTACTGCACCGGTAGCGGCGACCAGTCCGGTGCGCTGCCCGTCACGCGCGCCCGGTAGGCGGCCACGACATCGCGCACGAGGGGCCCGATCGAGAACCCGTCCGCGGTGATGTGATGGAGTACCAGCACCAGGACGTGCTCGTCGGGCTGAAGTCGCAGCACCTGCAGCCGTACCGGGACGCTCTGCGCCACATCGAATCCCGCGCCGATCAATTCCTCAACCCGGGCTTCGAGGCTATCGGGCTGCACCGACTCCGGCTCGAGGGCGCCTACCGCGTCCTCGGCTGCCACGGTCATCTGGGTCGGACCGGTTGGCGCCGACGGGTACACCGTACGCAGCGACTCCTGCCGCCGCACCACGTCGATCAACGCCTCCCGCAGCGCCGGCACGTCGAGGGTTCCCGACAACCGCAGCACCATCGGCACGTTGTAGGTGGCGGACTCGGGCTCGAACTGGTTCAGGAACCACATGCGTTCCTGCGCCCACGACAGCGGCACCCGATCCGGCCGGATGCCGGCACGCAGCCGTGGTGTGGACACCGTTCGGGTGTGATCGGCACGCGCCGCGAGACGTCCCGCGGTTCCGCAGTCGAACAGGTCCCGGACGTCGAGGTCGGACCCGAGTGACCGGTTGATCCGCGCGACCGCCCGCGTCGCGCTGAGCGAGTTGCCACCGAGGTCGAAGAAGTTGTCGTCGACCCCCACCCGTTCGACACCGGTGACGTCCGCGAAGACCGCCACTACCTCCTCCTCGGCGTGGGTCGTCGGGGCGCGGAACCGCGAGGTCGCGGAGGCGAGGTCGGGTGCCGGCAACCGGTCCCGGTCGAACTTGCCGACCGGGGTGACCGGGAGTTCGTCGAGGATCATGATCCTGTCGGGCAGCATGTAGCCAGGTAGTCTGCGAGCCGCGAAATCGGTCAGTTCGGCGTCCTCGACGCCACCGTCCGCCATCGGCACCACGTACGAGACCAGCAGCGCATCGCCCGCCTCGCGCCGTCGCGCAACGGTGATCGCGTGCGCCACCGCCGGGTGCGCGACCAGCGCCGCGTCGATCTCACCGAGCTCGATCCGGAAGCCGCGCACCTTCACCTGGAAGTCGCTGCGTCCCAGATAGTCCAGCGCACCGTCGGACCGTCTGCGTACCACGTCACCGGTGCGGTACATGCGGTCGCCGGCCTTACCGGAGGGGCACGCCACGAACCGCGCGGCGGTCAGCCCCGGCTGCCGGTGGTAGCCGCGGGCCATGCCCGCGCCCGCGATGTACAGCTCTCCCGGCACCCCCGGCGGAACGGGACGCAGCAACGGGTCGAGCACCACCAGTTCGGTACCCCGGACCGGGGTGCCGATCGGGATGTCGGCGCCGGAAACCAGCTGCCCACTGATCGTCGACACCACGGTCGACTCCGTCGGGCCGTAGGCATTCAGCATCGTACGGCCCGGCGCCCACGCCGCGACGAGTTCCGGCCCGAGGATATCGCCCCCCACGACCAGGACCTCCAGCGCGTCGAACGGCTCCGGTTCGACCGTCGCGAGCGCCGCAGGTGTGATGGCGACGTGCGTGATGCGCTTCCCGGCAAGTAGTTCGGCCAACGCCGGTCCCCCGTAGACGTCGGGGGGCGCCACCACGAGCGTCGCCCCGGCAGCAAGCGCCGGCAGCACCTCGAACAACGAGTAGTCGAAACTCGGAGTAATGACGTGCAGGCATCGCGCCGAACTCGTGATCGGATACCGCTGCCGCTGATCGTCCAGCAGGCTCGCCAGCCCACGATGGGTGACGCTCACCCCCTTCGGCCGGCCTGTGGATCCCGACGTGTAGATCAGGTAGGCAATGTCGTCCACGTGCACCGAACGGGCGCGGTCCCGGTCGGTGAGTGCCGTCGTCGGGATCGGGGCCTCCACGACGTCCCGATCGTCGAGCTCCAGCCATTGCACCGTTTCAGGCAGGCCCTCGCGGGCCGCCGCGCAGGTGACGCCCACCGTCGCACCGGAGTCGCCGAGCATGTGCTCGATCCGCGCCGCCGGGTACGAGGGGTCGACGGGAACGAAGGCCGCGCCGGTCTTTGCGACCGCCCACACCGCCAGTACCGAGGCCGCCGATCGTGGCACTGCGCATGCCACGACGGTGCCGGGGCCGGCTCCCGCGCCGATCAGCTGTCGCGCCAACCGGTTCGACCGTGCGTCGAGGTCGCGGTACGACAGCTGCGCATCGGGGGCGTCGACGGCAAGACCGGTGGGGTTCGCTGCAGCCCCCTCTTCGAGGATCTCCGCAAGCAGCCGCGGCGCAGACGGCTCCCCGCCGTCGACGACGAAGTCGGCGCGCTCACGTGTCGACAGCAGGTCGATTTCGGCCACCGGCAACCCATGGTGGTGGCTCACGCGGTCCAGTGCCAGAAGCAGCCTCCGCCTCAGGGATTCGATAGTCGGGGCGTCGAACGCATCCGCTCGATACTTCAGCGTCAGGTGCAGGCGATCGGTCAGGCCGGCCAGCAGCGTCAGCGGGTAGTGCGTCGAGTCGAGCCCACGCACACCCGTCACCCGAAGCCCGGCAATGTCGGTCCCGCGTTCGAGCGCGGTCCGGTCGACCGGGTAGGACTCGAACACCGTCAGCGTGTCGAACACCGCACCCGCACCGGCCGCCTGCTGGATGTCGGCGAGGCCGGTGTGGTGGTGGTCGAGAAGCCCGGCCTGCTCGCGCTGCACGCGGGCTAGCAGGTGTCCCAGGGTTTCCCGTGGATCCAGCCGCACCCGTACCGGCACGGTGTTGATGAACAGTCCGATCATCGACTCGATGCCCGAAACGTCGGGAGGACGCCCCGACACCGTCGCACCGAATACGACATCCGTTCGTCCGGTGAAGACCGCGAGGACGAGGGCCCACGCCACCTGGACGACAGTGTTGGGCGTGACCCCGTGATCGCGGGCCACACGCGTCAACGCCGCGGTCTCGGATTTGCTCAGCGCCAGTTCCACTTCACGCGATTGTTCGTACCCCTCGTTCGCGGCCGTGGTGTCCGGTGCGGCGAGCAGCGTCGGCTCCTCCGCTCCGGCGAGCGCCCGACTCCACGCCGCGATCGACGCGTCCCGGTCACGGACCGCGAGCCACGCCAGATAGTCGTGGTAGTCACCGGCGGGAGGAAGGGCGGCGGCGTCTCTCACGGCGTACAGCGTCAGGAGCCGTTGCAGCAGAAGTGGTGTCGACCAGCCGTCGAGAAGGATGTGGTGGTGCGTCAGCACCAGCCGGTACGACCGGGGCCCGACGCACACGAGGGTGAACCGCAGCAGCGGCGGACGGTCCATCGCGAATGGGGTGGCCCTGTCGTCGGCCATCAGGTTGCGCCAGCGCCGCTCGCCGGTTTCCGCTCCGTCCCCGGACCGGTCGACCTCACGCAGGTCGACCTCGCGCCACGGCACCGGCACGTCGGACTCGATCACCTGGACCGTCTCGCCGCCGACGTCGTCGACGAAGCAGGCGCGCAGGTTGGGATGCAGGTCGAGCAGTTTGCGAGCGGCGGAGCGCAGTCGCTCGCGGTCGGGTTCGCCCCGCAACTCCACGACCAGCTGAACCATGTAGGCGTCGAGCGCGTCCGACGCCAGATGCGCATGGAACAACAGACCGGCCTGCAGCGGTGTCGTCGGCCACACGTCCACCAATCCTGGCCATCCGGCCTCGAGAACGTCGATCGCGTGCTGGTCGAGGTGGACGAGGTCCAGGTCGGACGGGGTGAGTCCGCCGGCGCCCGGGGTGCGCGCGTACACGACGAGGCCACGCAGCGCGTCCAGCCACAGGTCCGCGAGCCGGACGACGTCCGAGCGGTCGAGAACCCCTGGGGCGAACGACCAGGACGCCTCCAGGACCGCCCCATCGGGGCCCGCCTGCACCCCCGCCGAGATGTCGACGGGCGCCGTCACAGGCATGTCGGGATCGTGTGCGCCGCCGAGGGCGCCCGAGGACACCGGCATCCACGGAGACGATTCCGAACTGCCGTCCGCGGCGACGGCGAGGCGGCCGAGGTAGTTCAGCACGATCTGAGGTGCGCTCTGCAGCGCACGACCCTCGTCATCATCGAGCTCTGTGAGCAGTCCGTACCCGATGCCGTGGTCGGGGATGGCCCGCAGGTGCTCCTTGACGAGCTTGACGACGGTGCCCGCGCTCGGTCCGCCGGCGTAGGCGTCGTCGAGGTCGATCCGGGACAGGTCCGGACGCACGGGATGGATCGTGGTGAACCAGCCCACCGTCCGGCTCAGGTCGGCTCCGGGGACGACGTCCTCCTCGCGTCCGTGACCTTCGAGCCCGATCATCGTGGCGCCGGGATTCGTGGTCCCGTCGCGCTCCCCGCGCCAGCGCGCCACCGCCATCGCGAGGGCCGTCAGCACGACGTCGAGGGCGCCGGCGTGGACCGCGCTGGGCAGCTCCGTCAACAACGTCGCGGTGTCCGCGGCCGACGCGGCGACGCGAATCTCCTCGGCGGTCCCGTGGACGTCTCGTTCCGGGTCGAATTCCCGTCGTCCGATGGGGGATTCGACCGCGTCGACGATGCTCTCCCACAGCGGCAGCTCCCCGGTCCGCGCGTCGGCGACGTCGTGTAGGGCGTGCGCCCAACGCCGCATCGAGGTGCCGACCGGATCGAGCTCGGGGGTCCGCCCTTCGACAGCCTGCGACCACGCGGACGCGAGGTCGGGCACGATGATCCGCCAGGACACCGCGTCGACCACCGCGTGGTGGGCAACGATCAGCAGCCGCCCGGTGTCGTCGGGCCCGCGGAACCACACGAACTGAACCATCCGCGCTTCGGCCGGATCGAGTCGGTCCGCCGCCGCGTCCAGTTCCGCGGCGATGCGAGAGACCGATGCGGCGTCGAACGCTTGCAGGGAGCACTGCGTGAGCGTTCCGCGAGCGTCGACATCTCCCTCCGGGAGAACGTCCATCCGCCAACCGGGTTGGCCCACTGAGTCGTCTCCGGAGCCATCCCCTGATTCATCCCCGGAGTCGTCCCCCAATTCGTCACGGACCAGCCGCGCGCGGAGCATGTCGTGCCGATCCAGCACCGCCTGTATCGCGTCGATGAGGTCGCGCTCGTCCACGGCCACCGGCAGGTTCAGCTGCACCGCCTGGGAGAACCGGCCGATCCTCCCATCGGCACGTCGCAGCAGCCAGGCCAGGATCGGGGTGGGCGGTACCTCGCCCACGCCACCACCGGTGAACTCCGGCAGCAGCTCGGCTGCCTCCGTGGTCGGGGTCGCGACCGCCGCCAGCGCGGCGACCGTACGGTGATCGAACACCTGGCGGGGCGTTATCGACAGTCCCGCCGCCTTCGCGCGGGCGACCAGCTGGATCGACATGATGCTGTCGCCACCGAGGCCGAAGAACGAATCTTCCACGCCGACCGAATCCAGCCCCAGTACCTCCAGGAACACCCCCGCGAGCTTTCGCTCGACGTCCGTGGCCGGAGCCCGTGCGGGCGAGACCTCGGCAGCGAAGTCCGGGTCCGGCAGTGCCTCGCGGTCGAGCTTGCCGTGCACCGTCATCGGGAGCTCGGAGAGCACGGTGATGTGGGATGGCACCATGTACGACGGCAGCCGAGCGGCCACCGCCTCGTGCAGGTCCGCAGTGTCTACCTCGGCGCCGGCGGCCGGAACGACGTAGGCGACCAACCGTTCCCCGATCCGGCCGACCCGACGGATGTCGGCAACGGCGATCCCGACGTCCGGGTGCTGCGCCAGCACCGCCTCGATCTCACCGAGTTCGATCCGGTACCCGTGCAGCTTGATCTGACGGTCGATGCGGCCAAGATACTCGAGGGCTCCGGGGTGCTCGCGCCCCCCGGTCGCGATCCACCGCACCCGGTCGCCTGTGCGGTACATGCGTTCGCCGGGAGCCGCGCTCGGATCGGCGACGAACCGCGACGCGGTGAGCGCAGGGCGTCGATGGTAGCCGCGCGCCAGGGCGGGACCGGCGAGATACAGCTCACCGGGGGCACCGACCGGCACGGGCTGCAGCCGCGCGTCGAGGACGAGAGCGTGGAACCCCGGGGCCGGACCTCCGATGGTGATCGTTGCTCCCGGAGTCAGAGCGGCACTCATGGTCCCGACGACCGTGGTCTCGGTCGGGCCGTAGGCATTGAGCATCCTTCGTCCGGGCGCCCAACGGTCGACGACATCGGCCGGCACCGACTCGCCGCCGGAAATCACGCACGCGAGGTCGTCCAGACCGTCGGGGTCGGTTGCCGCCAACGCCGACGGCGTGATGAGGCCGTGCGTCACACGCTCGGACGCCAACAATTCGCGCAGTTGCTCGCCGCCATACACGGTGGGCGGGACGATCACCAGCGTCGCGCCCGCCCCGACCGCGAGCGCGAGTTCGAGGATCGAGGCGTCGAAGCTCGGCGATGCCAGCTGTAGGACTCGGGACTCCGGCACGGTCCGGCACCGGTCGTGCATGTGTCCGACGAAATCGGCGATCCCGCGGTGGGTGACGGAGACCCCCTTGGGGACACCAGTGGAGCCCGAGGTGTAGATGAGGTAGGCGGTCTCGTCGAGCCGCAGCGGCGCGGTTCGTTCGTCGTCCCGGATGCGGCGGTCGGAAATGCCGGTAACGGAACGTCTCTCGTCGAGCACCCACCACGGAATCTCGTCAGGGAACACGTCGAGGAACGGCCTCGTGGTTAGCCCCAGACACGCCCCGGAGTCGTTCAGCATCATCGAGATCCGGTCGGCCGGGTGGGCAGGGTCCACCGGGACGAACGCCGCACCGGTCTTCGCGACCGCCCACACTCCGGTGAGGTACTCGGGGCATCGGGCCATCCCCAATGCGACTACCGATCCCGGGCCGATACCCGCACCGATCATCTCGCGGGCCAGCGAGGTCGAGGCCCGGTCGAGTTCGCCGTAGGTGATGTCGGCTCCCTCGTACCGGATCGCGGCTCGCGTCGGGTCGGATTCGGCGGCCGCGGTGAGCAGGTCCGCCAGCGAGCGCGGCTCGGTTCCCCGATCCCCGCGGACCGGGGTCAGCTCGGCGCGTTCTTCCGCGCCCAGGAGGTCGATGTCCGTGACGAGCGTGTCGGGCGTCCGGGTGGCGGCCTGCAGGATACGGACGAGGCGGTCGCCGAGGCCGCGGACGGTGTCCTGCTCGAACATGTCGGTGGCGAAGACGAACCCGACGGACATCCCGGCCGGGGCGCCGTCGTCGGCGAACTCCTCGGCCACTCTCAGTTGCAGGTCGAAATTGGCGACCTCGTCGGCGTCGTCGAGCCTCTCGACCCGTAGGCCGGGCATCTCCAAGCGCGCAGGCGCGAGGGTACGGAACTCGAGCATCACCTGGAACAGCGGCGAATGCGCGGTCGATCGGGGTGGATCCACCGCTTCCACGACACGCTCGAAGGGAACCTCGGCGTGCATGAATGCACCCAGATCGGCGTCCCGTACCTGCTCGAGCAACTCGGTGAACGAGCAGCGCCCGACGTCGCACCGCAGTACGAGGGTGTTGACGAACATGCCGACCATGTCGTCGAGTGCCGCAGAGCCGCGACCGGCGATGGGGGTGCCGACCGTGATGTCGTCGCCACCGCCGAGGCGGGACAGCAGCACCGCGAGCGCGGCGTGCATCACCATGAATACGCTCACGCCCCGACCGCGTGCGAGTCCGACGATCTGCTCGTGGAGGTCGAGCGGAATCTCGAACTCGACCCGATCACCGCGCTGTGTACGAACATTCGGGCGTGGATGGTCGGACGGCAAGTCGAGGGCTTCCGGCACACCGGCGAGGGTCTTGGTCCAGTAGTCGAGTTGCCGCGCCAGCGGTGAATCCGGGTCATCCGCGTCGCCCAGCCAGGCGGCCTGCCACAGCGCGTAGTCCGCGTACTGGACGACCGAAGCCGGCCACACCGGCGGCACCCCATCCCGCCGGGCCACATAGGCGGCGGTGAGATCGCGCGCCAACGGGGCCAGCGAGAAGCCATCCGCGAGGATGTGATGGAGTACCACCGTCAGTGCATGTTCGGTATCGTTGATTCGGAACAGTCTGGCACGCAACGGTATCCGCGCAGTGACGTCGAATCCGACGGACGTCACCTCACGGACGCGGTGCCGTAGGTCGTTCGCGTCGTCGACCTCGACGATGTCCAGGTCCGCGTCCACCGAGCCGACGGACAGGATCTCCTGCCGCGGGCCGGCGTCGTCGAGTGGGTAGATCGTCCGCAGCGATTCGTGCCGTGTGATGATGTCCGCCACCGCGGCGCGCAGCGCGCCGACGTCGAGGTCCCCCGACAGCCGGACCGACAGCGAGATGTTGTACGTCGGCGACGCGGTGTCGAACTGGTTGACGAACCAGATACGCTGCTGGGCAGGCGAAAGCGGAATTCGATCGGGACGCTCGAGGGCGACCAGCGGAGGCCGCGCCGGCTCACCGGCGTGGGCTGCGCGCCGCGCAAGCCCGGAGACGGTGGGGTCGTCGAACACGTCCCGGACCCCGAGCGCGACCCCGAGGGCATCGCCGACCCTCGCCGCGAGCTGCGCCGCGACCAGCGAGTTGCCGCCGAGTGCGAAGAAGTCGTCGTCGGCACCGACGTATTCCAAGCCGAGCAGATCGCTGACCTCCGCGGCCACCGTCTGCTCGATCGGGTCGCGGAGGGGGACGGCCCGTCGATCCGTTTCGTCCGGCGCCGGCAACGCGGCGAGGTCGATCTTGCCGTGAACGGTCGTCGGCAACCGGTCGAGGACGACGACCGCGGAGGGCACCATGTAGCTCGGTAGGAGGCGCGCCGCGGTCTCCTTCACGTCGGCCGGATCGACCGCTCCCGACTCGGGCACGACGTACCCGAGAATTCTCGTGCCGACCGGCCCCTCGTCGGTGACGGCGACAGCGGACCCCACTCCCGGCGCGGCAGCCAGCGCAGACTCCACTTCACCGAGCTCGACCCGGTACCCGCGTACCTGAACCTGACGGTCGGCGCGTCCGAAGTACCGGAGCGTGCCCTCCACGGTGAAGGTCCCCAGGTCCCCAGTTCGGTACATGCGGGCACCCGGCTGGTAGGGATCGGCCACGAAGCGGCCCGCCGTCAGCGCCGGACGGTCGAGGTATCCGCGCGACAGCTGGACCCCCGAGACGTACAGCTCGCCCACCACGCCGGGCGGCACCGGGTGCAGCCGGGCGTCGAGAACCCGCACGGCCAGCCCCGGCAGGGGGATCCCGATCGAATCCGCGGGAGGGCGCGTGATGGTGTCCGGACTGAGCGGGTCGTAGGTGACGTGCACGCAGGTCTCGGTGATCCCGTACATGTTCGTCAGCAGTGGCAGCGGACCGGGGTGTCGCTCGAACCACCCGGACAGCCGAGCCGGGTCGAGCGACTCACCACCGAAGATCACCTGCCGCAGCGCCGGTGCACCGTCACCACCGGTCTCCTGCCGGTCCGCGTCGTCCAGCTGGCCGAACGCGCTCGGGGTCTGGTTCAGTACCGTCACCCGCTCGCGGTGCATCAGGCGTAGGAGGTCCCCGGGCGACCGCGCGGTGTCACGGTCGACGACCACGACTGTGCCGCCGTGCAGCAGCGCACCCCACAATTCCCACACCGCGAAGTCGAAAGCGTACGAGTGGAACATCGTCCACACGTCGTCCCCGTCGAAGCCGAACAGCGGCTGGGTGCGGTCGATCAGCGTCATGACGCTGCGATGCGGGACGGCAACCCCTTTGGGGCGGCCTGTCGACCCGGACGTGTAGATGACGTAGGCAGTCGAATCGGGACGCAACGGTGGCCGCTCCTCGGCGGCGACCGGGTCCGGCGACAGCGCCGCCACATCCGCTGTCACGGACGGACTATCCAGATCCACCACCGGGACATCGACCGCGACCGACGCCAGCCGTGCCGCACCAGCGGCGTCGGCGAGCACGCACACCGGTGCCGCGTCGGCGAGTACGAACGAGATCCGCTCGTCCGGGTAGTCCACGTCCACGGGGACGTAGGCCGCCCCCGACCCGACCACCGCAGCGAGTACCACCGGCAGATCCACCGTCCGGGTCATCGCGACAGCGATCCGGCTCTCCGGTCCCACTCCACGATCGATCAGCCACCGGGACAGACGATTCGAACGTTCCGCGAGGTCGCGGTAGGCGATGCGTTCGGCACCGGCCACCACCGCGGCGGTGCCGGACCTTTCCGCGCATACCCGCGCGAGCCGATCCGGGAGAGTGGCAGAGACGCCGACCGGGTCCACGCGCACCTCGGACAGCGCGCGTTCCGACGCCTCGGTGACTTCGATGTCCCCGACGACGGCGTCGCCGTTCGCGGCCACCTCGGCGAGGACCCGTCCGAACCGCTCGGCGAATCGAGTGACCGTCTCCCGATCGAACAGGTCGGTGGCGAAGTGCATCGCGGCCCACAGGCCGGCCGGCTCACCCGAGTCGTCGACCCGCTCACGCAGGCTCAGCTGCAACTCGAACTTTGCGACTCCTTGATCGACTTCGCGCACTGTGACATCGAGTCCGGGAAGTTCAAGCGTGGCCGTCTCGGTGTTCTGCAACTCGAGCAGCACCTGGACGAGCGGCGCGTGTGCGGGCGAGCGTTCCGTCGCCAACTCCTCGACGAGCCGTTCGAACGGCAGATCGGCGTTGGCGAGCGCACCAAGGTCGGTCTCGCGCACGTGGGCGAGGAGGCCGACGAACGTCGCCGCGGGGTCGACGTCGATTCGCAGGGCCAGGGTGTTGACGAACATGCCCACGAGGTCGTCGAGTTCGGGCACCGTGCGGCCGGCGACCGGGGTGCCGATCACGACGTCCCGGCCGACGCCCAACCTCGACAGCAGCGTGACGAAGGCGGCATGCAGCACCATGAACAGCGTGCAGTCCCGCTCGCGGGCGAGTTCCACCAGCCTGCGGTGCACGTCCGGTCCGATATCGAACTCGACCTTTTCGCCCGCCGGGGACATCACGGGCGGCCGTGGTCGGTCGAGCGGAAGTGCGATCACCGGAGGCAGATCCTCCAGCCGGGACGTCCAGTAGCTGAGCTCACGTGCGGCCGGCGTGTCCCCGGCTGCCGACGTATCGGTCTGCTCCGCGGCGTCCATCGTGTCTTGTTGCCACACGGCGTAGTCCGCGTACTGGAGCTGGAGAGGAGCCCAGCCCGGAGCATGACCCGACCGGCGTGCAGCGTAGGCCACCATGATGTCGCGTGCAAGGGGCACCATCGATTGACCGTCCGCGGCGATGTGATGTGCGACCACGGCGAGTACGTGCTCGTCCGGTGCCGTCCGGAACAACCGCACGCGCAACGGAAGATCCTCGCGGACATCGAATCCTGCCGACGCCGTGGACCGTACCGCGTCCCAGAGCTCGTCCGGATCGATGGCGACGGGCGCGAGATCCGGCAGAGCGAGCTCGGCCGGAACGATCACCTGTCGCGGTCCGAGGGCGTCGGTTGGGAACACGGTGCGCAAGGCCTCGTGCCGGTCGACGACGTCGGCGAGTGCCGCCCGGAGCGCATCAAGGTCCAGGTCTCCTGTGAGGCCGACTGTGAAGGAAATGTTGTAGACCGGGGAAGCCGTATCGAGTTGGTTGACGAACCACATGCGTCGCTGCGCCGGCGAGAGCGGGATCCGGTCGGGGCGTTCGTGCACGGTCGGCGGCTCGAGCGGTGGGGTCGGGGATCCGCCATCGACGAGCGACGCCTCGACGTGGCGCGCCAGGCTCCGCACGGTCGGCCTCTCGAACAGGTCGCGCACGGTCAATGCCGTCGCCAGGGTCGCGTTCACTCGGGCGATCACCTTGGTGGCCACCAGGGAGTCGCCGCCCAGATCGAAGAAGCTGTCCCACGGCTCGACCGTCCGCCCCGGGCCGAGTACGGTCACGAAGGCGTCCGCAATCGCCATCTCGATGGCAGCGTCCGGGTGCGCCTCTGCTGTGCCCGAAACGGATTCGATATCGGATTCGCCGGATTCGGCGATCGCCATTGCAGCTTCTGAGGCGACGTGCCGAGCCGGCGGGGCCTCGGCGCCGCGCAACTCACCGAGCGGCATGCTCGGGTCGGCGCTGACGAACTCCTCGAGCAGCTCGAGGAACAGCCGGTGGTAGGTCTCTTGCTCGTCCGCCTGGTATCGACGTGGGTTCACTCGGAAGTCGACGAAAGTCTTTACCGGAGTTCCGGATTGGTAGACATTGACCAGAAGGTCTTCCACGGGGCCGGAAGTCAGGATACAGAACTCCGTCTGGAGATCCCCCATCACGATCTCGGGGTGGAAGAACATCACGTTGACGATCGGCGCGACGAGTTCACTACCGACATCACGCCGGATGTCCGCGCGGCTGCAGCGTTGATGCCGCAGAGCCGCAAGGAGCTCGAGCTGAACCCGCTCGACCAATGTTCCGATGGTGTCGTCGTCACGAATCTCGACCGCCAGAGGCAGGAGATTGACCGTCATGCCACCGGAGCGGCGCAACACCGCGGTAGTACGGGCCGAGACCGGGATGTTCACAAGGACATCCCGTCTGCCGGTCATACGCCCGAGATAACAGGCGAACGCGGCGACGATTCGTGCGGCCGCGGAAGCTTCGCCCCCACTTGGATCCTCACCGCCCTCGAGGGCCTCAACGGTGCGGTCCGCCAATACCCCACTCGCGAGCCGACTCTCCGCGACCGCGGGTGCCATCGACCCCGTCAGCGAAATCCCGCTCAGCCCGGACAGCTTTCGAGACCAGTACTCCCGGTCCTCGTCGTGACGTTTCGATCCACGATAACGTTCGTCGATTTCGAGGAGTGCGCGCAGATCCACCGCCCGCGATGGATCCGGCTCTTCTCCCTGGACCGCGGCAGTGTACAGGTCGGCGATGCGGTAGAGCATCGTCGCGGCACCATAACCATCGAGGGCGATGTGGTGACTTCTGCTGTACCAGAAGAAGTGTCGATCTCCGACCTGAAGGATCACAGTTTGGACGAGCCGGTCGACGGACAGGTCGATCGGGGTGGCGAAATCACGGCTCATCCACTCGTGGGCGGCTGCAGACGGATCGCGTTCGGCACGCAGGTCCATGAGCGCGATTGACGTGTCCCGCCCCGGATCCACGTACTGCAGCGGCTCATCACCGGTAGTGATGACCCTCAGGAACGGAGATTGGAATTCGCGCGCCGCGCGCACATTTGCGTCGCGGAGCAAGGAGATGTCGAGTGGGCCCTCTATGTCCACGTACTGCGCGATGAACAGTGGGACGTCGGGCGCGAGTTGCTGCGCGAACCACAGTGCACGCTGCGCCTCCGACAGCTGGAAGCGGGATCCGACCGAGCGCGACTCCATCGAGGGCGATCCGGTTTCAGTCGATTCGGAACGGGCCGATCCGGTTTCAGGCGATTCGGGCAAAGGGTCGGCGGAGTCCATGTATCACCCCCAAGGAGGTTGGTTCGCCAGCGGCATGTCACGCCACCGCCGTTGAACGAACACTTCCCGCGAGGAGAGCCCGCGCCCGACGACGAGCGCTTACGTGCAGTATCCGTCAGAGGTGCAATACGGTCCAGAGTGGCAGGTCAGACAAACGCGAGTACGGCGGACAGGGTGCAAGTAGGCCGCCGACGGACCCAAATTCTGTGGGTGCCGGGCCCCGATACTTCGTGGATCGGACCCGGATTCTGCGTGGATACTGGCCCCATGAGTGAGCGAGTCGAGGGCACCGGGCCCGACAGCAACGGCGATTCGGTGGACTTCCGGGTACATGTCGCGACCCAAGCTATCCGCTTGTTCGCCGAGCGCGGCTACGAGGCGACGACCGTCGACGAGATCGCGGCAGCAGCCGGGGTCTCGCGACGCACGTTCTTCCGGCAGTTCCGGTCCAAAGAGGACGTGATCTTCGCCGATCACGAGTCGCTGCTCGAGCAGGCCTCGGCGTACCTCGCAACCACGACCCAGGACCCGTGGGGGGCGGTGTGCGAGGCTGCCCATCTGGTGTTCGACCGATTCCGGGAGAATCGTGAACTGTCGGTGCGGCGGTACCAGGTGGTCCAGCGGGTGCCTGCGCTGCGTGACCGCGAATTGGTCACCGGGTACCGCTACGAGCGACTGTTCACCGACTACCTGCGTGGTGCGGTGCCGTCGGCCAAAGCCCTGGACGTCGTGGGTTTCGCCGCCACCGTGACGGCCTGTCACAACTACCTGCTGCGCGCAATGATCCGCGGCGACGAGAGTGCGACGCCGACCGAACTCGAGCGGGCCCTGATCGAGATCCGACGCAGGTTCGGGGTCGCCGCCCGTGAGGCCCCGGCCGCGGCACCGGGCAGCTCGGCCGTCGCGGTCGTGACCTACCCGCCCGGCACGCCCGTGGACGAGGTGGTCCGAAGGGTACGCACGCAACTCGAGGGGTTCGACCGGTCCACGCCATGACCGGCACTTAGTGCCTCACTTGATCGGGACCGTTCGCGAACTGGTACGCACGAGCGGCGAAAACATGCCTCGAAGGTACACTGGTGCGACACCAAATCCAGTGGCACTGAGTGCCTAGAACTTGGTGTCCGCAGACCGTTTGCAAAACACTTGACCGTCCCGCACACCCGAGGAGCGTCTCCATGGCCGGCAACCCCGATTTCCCCCTCTTCCAACTGAATGAGGAGCACGACGAGCTGCGGGCCGCGATCCGCGCACTCGCGGAGAAGGAGATCGCGCCGTACGCGAAGGATGTCGACGAGCAGGCACGGTTCCCCGAAGAGGCTCTGTCTGCGCTCCTCGCATCGGGCTTCAACGCCATCCATGTGCCCGAGGCCTACGACGGCCAGGGCGCGGACTCCGTCGCCGCGTGCATCGTGATCGAGGAAGTCGCTCGCGTCTGCGGTTCGTCCTCCCTCATCCCTGCCGTCAACAAGCTCGGGACGATGGGCCTGATCCTCAACGGTTCCGAGGATCTGAAGAAGAAGGTGCTGCCCGAGATCGCCGGTGGCGAGATGGCGTCGTACGCGCTCTCCGAGCGAGAGGCCGGCTCCGACGCCGCGAGCATGCGCACCCGCGCGAAGGCCGATGGCGACGACTGGATCCTCAACGGCTCCAAGTGCTGGATCACCAACGGCGGCCGGTCCACCTGGTACACCGTCATGGCCGTGACCGACCCCGACAAGGGCGCCAACGGCATCTCCGCGTTCATGGTCCACAAGGACGACGAGGGCTTCGTCGTCGGTCCGCTCGAGCACAAGCTCGGCATCAAGGGCTCCCCGACCGCCGAGCTGTACTTCGAGAACTGCCGCATCCCGGGTGACCGCATCATCGGCGAGCCCGGCACCGGCTTCAAGACCGCCCTCGAGACCCTCGATCACACCCGCCCCACGATCGGCGCGCAGGCACTCGGTCTCGCGCAGGGTGCGTTCGACGCGGCCCTCGCCTACACCAAGGACCGCAAGCAGTTCGGCAAGTCTATCGCCGAGTTCCAGAACACCCAGTTCATGCTCGCCGACATGGCGATGAAGATCGAGTCGGCCCGCCTCATGGTCTACACGGCCGCGGCTCGCGCCGAGCGCGGCGAGAAGAACCTCGGCTTCATCTCTGCCGCCGCGAAGTGCCTGGCCTCGGACGTCGCGATGGAGGTCACCACCAACGCCGTCCAGCTGTTCGGTGGCGCCGGCTACACCACGGACTTCCCGGTGGAGCGCATGATGCGTGACGCCAAGATCACCCAGATCTACGAGGGCACCAACCAGATCCAGCGCGTGGTCATGTCCCGGGCGCTCCTGAAGTAATCCTGCACAGCAGTTCTGCTCGAGCAGCAGGATGCGCTCGGGCAGAACTCGATCGATTAGAAGAACGACCCCAGACAGCACTTCGCCCGACAGGCGAGGTGAAGAGACGACAGTGGAGAATCACCGTGGAGCTAGTTGGTGTGATCGGTGGCGGCACGATGGGTGCCGGCATCGCCGAGGTGTGCGCCAAGGCCGGAAGCGACGTCCTGGTCCTCGAGACCACACAGGAGTTCGCCGACGCTGCGCAGGCGCGCATCGCTAACTCGATCGGCAAGGGCGTGGCCCGCGGCAAGATCACGCAGGACGACGCGGACGCCGCCGTCGCCCGCGTTCGCGTGACCCTCGATATCAACGAGTTTGCCGACCGCGACCTGGTCATCGAGGCCGCCCCGGAGATCGAGGCGCTCAAGGCCGACATCTTCGGTCGGCTCGACAAGATTGTGAAGCCGTCCGGAATCCTGGCGACGAACACGTCGTCGATCCCGGTCATCAAGATCGCGAACGCGACCGAGCGCCCCTCGCAGGTCGTCGGCGTCCACTTCTTCAACCCGGTGCCCGTCATGCCGCTGGTGGAGATCGTGGTCAGCCTGGTCACGTCGGAGGAGACGGTCAAGGCCGTCACCGACTACGCGCGTGACACCCTCGGGAAGAAGGCCGTCCGTGCTGGCGACCGCGCCGGTTTCATCGTCAACGCGCTGCTCATCCCGTACCTTTGCGACGCGGTCCGGATGCTCGAGTCCGGGTACGCAACGGCCGAGGACATCGACGAGGCCATGAAGGGCGGCTGCGGCTACCCCATGGGGCCCCTGACACTGCTCGACACCGTCGGCCTCGACGTCGCACTGGCCGCCGCCGAGTCGCTGCACGCCGAGTTCGGTCAGCCGCACTACGCGCCGCCGGCCCTCCTCCGCCGCAAGGTCGACGCCGGGCATCTCGGCCGCAAGACCGGCCAGGGCTTCTACAGCTACAAGTAGTCCCGTACGACAGTAGTCTCGTACGACAGTAGTCCCATACGACCGTGCCCCACCGTCTTCCTTCGAAGGCGGTGGGGCTCTGTCATCCTCCCCAGCGCAGCCGGGACCGAGCAGGCAACGACCCAGCACCAGGGTCGCGCTCTCGCGCGACCCGATACGTGCGTGGCTCTTACCCGAACCCAAAGACATCCCGGCAGAGATCTTGCGGGACAGTCGATTTCGCTCCCCAGCTCCCCGAACCTCTACGAGTTATGTTCACGTGACCCGACAACGACTCCGGGGAACTCCCGGGTGTCGGGAATGGAAACGGCGTCGAGTCGGTGCAATACGCCTCGGCGCGCTCGATACATACACCGACAAGTGTCTCTCGGTGCTGGATCAGCCGGCCTTGCTCCAAGTCCCGCAACCGGAACTGCTGAACGCGACGTCAGACGGCGAGATCGTTACGACCACGGCGCCCTCGACCCCGCCGTTGGCAATGAGGTCGTCGAACTCGCCGGACGTTCCGGACAACCGTTCCCAGTAGCAGTAATTGCCGCCGGCCGCGCGGTAGGTGCCGGGATTGATATCGACGCCAACGAGGTGCACACCGCTACCGAATTTGGACTTGGCGGCGTCCGCTTCACGAGGCTCGAGCGCGGCCTCCCGACGGTCGAGTTCCTCCTCGCGTTCATCGAGCTGCTCGTTGACCGCCGCGGCGTGCTTGTCGGCCTCCTCCTGGGTGTCCCGCGCCGTCTGCATAGCAGTTTCGGCCGCGTCGGCCTGCTCCTGCGCGTCAGCGATCTGCTTACGCGCGTCATCCTGCCGCGCAGCAAGCTCCGCCCGCTGATCGGCCACTGCCGCGTCAATCTTCGCCTGGTTCTCCTCTTCACTAGGGGTGGCGAGGAACCCGACCCCGAGGCCAGTCGCGAAGGCGACACCAGTACCCGCGACTGCAGCGACTACTCGCGGCCACCGCCGACTCTGCGAGGGGGAGGAACCGCCACCTCCTACTGGAGGAGCCGGATCCAGGTGGCCGTCTGGCGTGAGCTGGGCGGTCGAAGTGAAGGCAGACGGGTACTCAGAATCATTCATGGATGTCGGACCCCTTCTCGGTGGCGATTGCCACGGGTGGTGATTTCCTCGCAAAGATTCGGAAAGACGACTCATTGAACTACAGACATAACTAACAAGACGGTTTGCTTTGGGCAAATCACTCGTCCCGTGGAAGCAGATGGCGCAGGATCGAGGACATGGCCGCTCCAGCGCTCGCGTTGAGCTCGTCACGTGGCCGGTGGGTCGTGGCCGCGACAGTCTTGGGTTCGTCGCTCGCGATGCTCGATGGCACCGTCGTCAACGTCGCACTGCCCCGCATCGGCAGTGACCTCGGCGCCGAGGTGGCGGGCCTGCAGTGGACCCTCAGCGGTTACACGCTGACTCTGGCGTCGTTCATCCTCCTCGGCGGGGCGCTGGGTGACCGATTGGGCCGCCGACGCGTGTTCGTCTGGGGGACGGTGTGGTTCGCCATCGCGTCAGCTCTGTGCGCATTCGCCCCGACCGTGGACGTTCTCATCGCCGCGCGCGTGTTGCAGGGCATCGGTGCAGCCCTGCTCACACCGGGGAGCCTCGCGATCATCTCCGCGTCGTTCGACGAAGACGATCGGGGTGCGGCTATCGGGCTGTGGTCCGGTCTCGGCGGAGTGGCGGCGGCCATCGGCCCCATGCTGGGCGGTTGGCTCGTGGATTTCGCGGGGTGGCGCTCGGTGTTCCTGATCAACCTGCCACTCGCTGTCGCGGTCGTGTGGGTGGCGGCCAGGCACGTGCCGGAGACTCGTGATCCACACCCGCCGGAGCGACTCGATATTCCCGGGGCTGCGCTCGCCGCTGTGGCTCTGGGCGCACTCACCTACGGGCTGATCGAGGAGGTCACGTGGGCGGCGATCGTCGGTGCGGTGCTGATGGTTGCGTTCGTGCTGGTCGAGCGGAGATCTCCGTATGCGCTCGTACCGAGTTCGCTATTCGGCTCACGGGTCTTCGTTGCCGCAAACCTCGTCACCCTCGCCGTGTACGCAGCCCTCGGCGGCGTGTTCTTCCTACTCATGCTGCAGCTACAGATCGTGTCCGGCTACTCCCCGCTCGCCGCGGGGGTGTCGTCACTGCCGATCACGATCTTGATGCTGCTGCTGTCGTCGCGGGCAGGACGCTGGGCCCAGGTCCACGGACCGCGTATACCGATGACCGTCGGGCCGCTCCTGGCTGCCGGCGGTCTGCTTCTCATGCTGCGGATCGGCCCCGACGCCCCGTATCTGACGGAGGTCCTGCCCGGTGTTCTGGTGTTCGGGCTCGGGCTCTCCACGCTCGTCGCGCCCCTGACGGTTGCCGTACTCGGGTCGGTGTCCACCGACCAGGCCGGCATCGCGTCCGGCGTCAACAACGCCGTGGCCCGGACGAGCCAGTTGCTCGCCGTGGCCGCGCTGCCGGCACTGGCCGGAATCGGGGCGGGCGCGCTCGCAGACCCCACGGTGATCGCATCCGGTTTCCGGATCGCGATGGGCATCTGTGCGGGACTGCTCGTGGTCGGTGCGGCAATCTCCCTCGTCATGATTCCTCGGCCCGAGAAGGCTCGGCCCGAGGAACCCCAACCCGAGGAAACACTGGAGGAAGCGCTCGGTCCGACCGTGGCGTGCAAACCACGCTGCGACGTCACGGGGCCCGCCGTGCAGCCGCCTCCGCAGCAGTGACAGCCACCTCCGGAGTCACTTCCGGAGTGATGACCAAGGAGCCTCTACAGGTCGGCGACGATGCGTTCGGCGAGCGGCCGCGACGACGCCGGGTTCTGGCCCGTGTACAGCTTGCGGTCCACGACCACGTGCGGAGCCCAGGCAGCAACCGCATCGAAAACCGCCCCCTGCTCGCGCAAACGGTCTTCGAGAAGCCAGCGGGCCTTCTCCGCGAGACCGGCCTGTGTCTCCTCCTCGTTGGTGAACGCGGTGAGCTCGTAGCCGTCGAAGAGCCATGAACCGTCGGCCTTCTTGGCCGGCAACAGAGCGGCGGGCGCGTGACAGACGGCGGAGATCACTTTCCCCGCATCGAAGAACTTGACGAGCAGATCACCGAACGATTCGGACACCGCCAGGTCCTCCATCGGACCGTGGCCGCCCGGCACGAACACCAGGTCGAAGTCCTTTTCGTCGGCGTCCTCGAGGACTGCGGGTGAATCGAGACGCGGTTTCAGCCGGGCAAGGTAATCCTTCAGCTCCTCGGCACGCTCCTCACCTCCATTCACTTCGGCTGCCAGACTGGTCTGGTCGACCACCGGTGCCTTGCCTCCCGGAGTCGTGATCACGACGTCATACCCCGCGTCCTCGAATACGCGGAGGGATTCGACTAGCTCCTCCGCCCAGTACCCGGTCGGATGGGCCGTTCCGTCGGCCAAAGTCCAGTGGTCGGCTGCAGTGACAACGAACAACACTCGCGTCATGGAAGATCCTTAGTTCGGCTGTACAGACTCGTGGTGCAACGCAGAAGAGCCCGCGGTATTCCCACGGCGCCGTGCGCCAAATCAGCACGGCGCCGTGCGCCAAATCAGCACGGCGCGGTGCGCCAAATCGGCCCGGCAAGCTACTTGGCTGGACCCGGTTGAAGCGTTCCGATCAGGGGACATCGCAACGCGCAGAGCTCGCCGGCAGCATGAGTTGAAAATCAACACTCCCCTTGACCCCCTCGCAGTGGTTACATGGACCACGGCACCCATCCGCGACCGTCAATCGTTGGGAGCACCGTTGTGACCACCTCGCAGGAAAAACCGGACATCAAGCCCCGCAGCCGAGACGTCACCGACGGGCTCGAGAAAACTGCCGCCCGCGGCATGCTGCGGGCAGTCGGCATGAGCGACGACGACTGGGACAAGCCGCAGATCGGAATCGGCTCGTCGTGGAACGAGATCACCCCGTGCAACCTGTCCTTGGACCGACTCGCCGAGGCGTGCAAGGACGGGGTGTTCGCGGCGGGCGGCTATCCGCTCGAGTTCGGCACCATCTCGGTGTCCGACGGGATCTCGATGGGCCATGAGGGCATGCACTTCTCGCTGGTGTCCAGAGAGGTCATCGCCGACAGCGTCGAGACGGTCATGCAGGCCGAACGACTCGACGGATCGATCCTGCTCGCCGGCTGCGACAAGTCCCTGCCGGGCATGCTCATGGCGGCCGCTCGGCTGAACCTCGCCAATGTGTTCCTGTACGCCGGATCAATCCTGCCGGGCATCGCGAAACTTTCCGACGGCACCGAGAAGGAAGTCACGATCATCGACGCGTTCGAGGCCGTCGGAGCCTGCTCGCGTGGGCTCATGAGCCGCGAGGACGTCGACGCGATCGAACGCGCCATCTGCCCCGGTGAGGGCGCATGCGGCGGCATGTACACCGCGAACACCATGGCGTGCGCCGCCGAGGCACTTGGCATGTCCCTTCCCGGCAGCGCCGCTCCCCCCGCCACCGACCGACGCCGAGACGCATTCGCCCGACGCAGCGGCGAGGCCGTCGTGGAGTTGCTCAGGCGGGGTATTACCACCGCCGATATCCTCACCAAGGAAGCGTTCGACAACGCGATCGCCGTCGTCATGGCGTTCGGTGGTTCCACCAACGCGGTCCTGCACCTTCTCGGGATCGCCCGTGAGGCGGGGGTCCCGCTCTCACTCGACGACTTCTCGCGGATCGGCGCCCGCGTCCCGCACCTGGCGGACGTCAAACCGTTCGGCCGCCACGTCATGATCGACGTCGATCGCATCGGTGGCGTGCCGGTGATCATGAGGGCGCTGTTGGACGCCGGCCTGCTGCACGGCGATTGTCTCACCGTCACTGGACGGACCCTCGCCGAGAACCTCGCCGACATCGCGCCACCCGACCCCGACGGCAAGGTGCTGCGCGCGCTGTCGTCACCGATCCACCCGACCGGCGGCATCACGATCCTGAAGGGGTCGCTGGCGCCGGAAGGCGCGGTGGTGAAATCGGCCGGTTTCGATTCATCCGTGTTCGAGGGCACGGCGAGGGTCTTCGATCGTGAACGAGCCGCGATGGACGCACTGGAGGACGGCACCATCACCGCCGGCGACGTCGTCGTGATTCGCTACGAGGGTCCCAAGGGCGGTCCGGGCATGCGCGAGATGCTGGCGATCACCGCCGCCATCAAGGGCGCCGGCCTCGGCAAGGACGTGCTGCTGCTGACCGACGGCCGGTTCTCCGGCGGTACCACGGGCCTGTGCGTGGGGCACGTGGCGCCGGAGGCGGTGGACGCCGGACCGATCGCGTTCGTTCGCGACGGCGACCGGATCCGCCTGGATGTCGCGAACGGTGTCCTCGACCTCCTCGTCGACGAGAAGGAACTCGCCTCCCGGGGCAGCGCATGGGAGCCCCTACCTCCCCGCTACACGCGGGGCGTGCTGGCCAAGTACACCAAACTCGTCGGGTCCGCTAGCGACGGTGCCGTGTGCGGCTGAACCCGCACACGGCACCGTCGGAGGATCGATCAGGTCAGATCGGCGTGAAGCCGGCTCCCACCCCGTCAGCCGCATTGAGTTGGTTGAGAATCGGGGTCATGTTCGTGCCCAGCTCGGGCCCGAAGCAGGCGACGGCCAGGTAGGCGTTCACCATCGCAACCAGTGTGGTGCCGACGACGACCGGTGATCCCGAGTCGCCCTCGACGACGCACATCTGAGTCCACGTCTCCTGGGTTTGCAGCAGATCGCCGTAGACGACACCGCACGTGTGACCGGTGGTGCGGCCCTGCTTGCAAGCGACCGTCGGGAACTGGGCGGGCGTACCGATGCGATCGATGGTGACCCGTCCGATGGTGTCGACCGGCGTGACCTTCGCGGGGTCGAACTCGATGACCGCGTAGTCGTACTCGGGATTGGACACGACGAACCTGCCCACGACACCGGCACCAGGATCGGACTCGGAAACCACCGGCCAGCCGACCTCGCCGCAGTGCCCGGCCGTGATGCCGACGAGCCGTCCGGCGTTGTCATGCCCGATCGTGGTGAGCGTGCACTCGTACGTGTTGTCGATCACGATCCCGGATCCACCGCCCATGGGCGTCGGCGGTGCAGCGCTCGCGGTGCCTATCCCGATGGTGGCGGCGATCAACGCCAAACTTGCGAAGATCAAGGAAAGTCGCTTGAGCATGTCGCCCCTCCCGGTTGGCGATGCGGATGTGCCGTTCGGTCGATCACCGCCACATGCCTGCTTTCACCTTTGCCTGCACGCCCTCGACGCCGGTGGCGCCGAGTAGGCGGGACACTCTATCCGCAACTTTCCCACCGGACGGTCAGTCGCTGGGCGCCCTTGATCCGATCGTCACCGAATCGCGTACTAGGACGTCGCTCCGAGCGCTTCGAGCGCCCGACGCGCGTCGTCGAGTTCCTTCGACAACGCGGCAATTCGCTGCACCGTGGCCTCCCGAGCCTCCGAGATGACCGATTGGACCGCCTCAACGGCAGTCGGCTCCCCGAGTTCGCGCACGGCCCGGTCGACCGCCTCCGCGGTAACGGGAACCGCCTTACTCGGCCGCTTCGCGCCGTTTACGACGGTGACCGTCCACTCGTTGTCAGGTCCCGCATGGATCGTCACGCTCACTCCGCCCTGCGCCTTCTTACCGCGCCGCGGGGTCGGCGTCGGTGTCGAGACCGCAGCTGGTGTTTTTGCGACCGGCTCGGGCGAAGACTTCGGAGGCGAAGACTTCGGAGCTGAAGGAGCCTTCGGAACCGAGGGAGGCTTCGAAGCTGAGGTGGGCGTCGGCGCCACGGCGTCCGGAGCCAACGCGGGCTTGCGCTGCACCGCCGGGCGCGGAGTGGACCTCGCTGGTGCGGCCGGCTCGGGAGGCATGCGGGTCATGCGCAATTCCTCGGCCTCGAAGGGCAGTTCGTCATTGACTCCTTTGGGGCGGATAACGACCGTCTTCCCTTCGACCGAAACGACCTTGGCCGAGCATCCGGCCTCGATGCCGAGGCTCGGGGTGGCCTCACGCAGATAGACGGTGGCGCGCTTGCCCTCAGCCAGGGCCGCGGCCAGCGTTTCCAGGTTCTCCGCGGTTAGATGTTCCGGCGTCCCGGAACGGCTGCGGGACGGCATGATGGTGTCCTCCTGATACCTACCGAAAGTTCTGATGCCTACCGAAAGTTCAAGCATCGGACACTCTTCCACAGCCCTCCGACAGCCGTTGCGGCCGTCACCCCCAGCGGGACTGGCCTCCGTCAAGCGGAACCGTCGCGCCTGTGAGGTACCCGGCGTCGTCACCGACCAGGAAGACGACGGCCCGCCCGATGTCGGACTCCGCGTCACCGATTCGACGCAGCGGAATGCCGGCCCGGAACTCCTCTGCTTCGGCGGGGTACTTGTTGATCCACCATTCGAGGGCCGGCGACAGGGCATGTGGGGCGATGGCATTGACGCGGATCCCGTCGACACCCCATTCGCAGGCGGCAGCTCGCGTCAACGCCCGCATAGCCTCCTTGGTCGCGGCATAGGCTCCGTAGTTGCTCGCGTCCCAGCGCACCGAGGCCGAGGTCACCAGGTTGATGATCGATCCGCCGCCGCGCTCCTTCATGGTCGGGTGACACGCGCGCATCAGGCGCAGCGTCGCGAGGGGGCCGGTCGCGAACCCGCGCTCGAAGTCCTCGTCCTTGACCGACAGCAAGGGGCCGGGGCCAACGTCGTTGGCGTTATTGACGAGAATGTCGATACCGCCGAAGTGCTCGAGGGTGCGTTCGACCGCGGCCGTGATGTCATCGGCGTCGCTCACGTCGCACCGGATCGCTGTTGCCCTGCCGCCGTAGGACTCGATCTGTTCGACTGTCTTGACGAGCTTGGCCTCGGTGCGGCCGACCACAGCTATTGCGACGCCCTCCTTGGCCAGCGCGTGCGCGATACCCCGACCGATACCCTGTCCAGCGCCCGTGATCAGCGCGATTTTGCCGTCGAGCTTGCCCATGTGTGTTCGCCCTCAAAGTCTCGTGAACTAGGAAAATGCGATGAAACTGAACTCCATTCTCTGGCCAAGCATTTGCTTGACGAAGCGCTTTGGGGAAATTCGAGGCGCCAACTCCTGGGCTGGCCATAGCAGCCAGTTCCGGTCAGTCCCGCGCGCTCGCTCGCGCCGAGGACAGCAACGCGAACGGAGCTTCGATGTCCTGCTCGTCGAACGCGGTGAGCACCGCTTGGGTGATGTGCCGTTGAACGGCCCACTGCCGGCCAGGCTTGACCCGCGCGGTGAGCCTGAGCATCACCGCTTCCGCCGTCACATCGTTGACGCCCAGCATCTCCGGCTGGTCGAGCACCGAGTCTGCGATCGTGTCGTCCTCGGCTGCGGCGAGTGCAGCGGTGAGCGCGATTTCGGTTGCATTCGGAACGGAGGCGCTGTGAGCGATCGGTACGTCGATCACCGCGACGGCATGACCCTGGCTCATGTTGCCGACCCTCGCGATCTCGCCGTTGCGGCAGTACCACAAGGTTCCGCTCAGATCGCGGATCGTCGTGACACGCAGGCCGACGGTTTCGACAGTGCCGACCGCATCACCGACGTCGACGATGTCGCCCACTCCGTACTGGTCCTCGAGCAGCATGAACATGCCGGTCAGGAAGTCTCGCACCAGATTCTGCGCGCCGAAACCGAGAGCCACCCCCACGACACCAGCGGACGCGACGAGCGGCGCGACATTGACGTCGAAGACCGTGAGAATCTGCAGTACGCACCAGGCGAGCGTGACTATCGAGATGCCCGACTTGAGTACCGACCCGATGGTCCGAGCTCGCTGGGCCCGCCGCTGCCCGATGATCGAGTCTCGGGCGCCGGCAGGGGTCCGTTCCTTGAACGGGCGGAGCAGCCGTGGCTCTCGGTCGGGTACATCCCGCGTGGCTCGATCGATGAGACGGTGGAGCACGAAACGCAGCACCAAGGCAACCACGACGTAGACCGCGATTTCGATGGGGCGCTCGATCAACCACATTCGTGTGGTGTCGGTCAGTTCCATTGCAGTCGGTTCGTACGTCATCCCCGTCAACCCTACGGAAGGTCTCCGGCGCCGCAACGCCGTGAGGCCGCGGCCACTGACTTCGACGGGCACCTTCCGGGCTAACCCGGAGGTGAATATGACCCGTTTTGCCCACCGAGATCACCGTTGTCGTATTTCATACTTCCCAAGTCTGTATTCCTTACTTACCAGGTCCATAGAGGGGAGCTCGAACGATGGCAGTGGAGAACAACTCGATGACCCGCCGATCCCGGATGCGGCCGGCGGTCGCGGCGGCCGCTGTGGCCGCAGGAGCGGCAGCAATGATGGCGGTAGCTCCGGCCACAGCCACAGCGTCGTCGTCCTCGGCGCCCAGCCTCCCGGTCCTGGACGCGCCCTTCCCCCTTCCTGACATCCTGGCTTCGCTCGTCGAACTGTTCGACTTCCCCGTCATGGACCCCGGCGCCACGGGAAGCCTGGGCAGCGCCGGCGGTGTGGGCAGCGTAGGCAGCGTGATCATCGCACCAGGCAGCTCCGGGGGCGGCAGTGCGGGCAGCAACTACGGCAGCGTGGTCGACGGCCCGGAAAGCTGATCGCCCCGCATACACGACGCTGCTCCCCGGAAGCCGGTCCTGAATTCACAGTCCAACTCCGGGGAGCAGTTCAATCGCAGCGAGTGCCCCTCCTGTCCGCATCGACTCCGAATCGACGTACAGCCGACTCGACGTCCAGTCGGTCGACTTCTACCGAGGGCGTTGCGCCACCGGGTTGCTAGCCGACGGCTTTGACCTCGTCGGCGTCCTGATTGTCGAGAGCCCGGTCCGGGGGCGGGCGCAGCCCTCCGGACCGCTCCAGGAAGAACAGCACGGTCACGCAGGCGCCGCCGACACCAGCGAGGGCCACCCAGATCAAAGACCCCAGCTGCGCACCACTGAGGAACCCGAAGACCGCACCTGTGCCGAGGTTGCCGAGCAGGATCCCGATTCCGACGATGGTGTTGTAGAACCCGTAGTGGGTGGCGACCAGCCTGCCCCCGGACAGCGCGACGACGGTGTCCATCTCGAACGGGAACACCGCGGCCGTGCCGACGGCAAGCAAGGCGGCGGTCAGGATCAGGGCGCCCGCGGCGACCGGGCCGCCGCCCGGCCCGGGAACCAGGATCAGCGGCACGAACGCCGCCGCCATGATCATCATGCCGATCACCAGGGACCGGCCCGACCCCCAGCGGCGGGAGAACCAGGAGGTGATGCGTAACTGGCCGACGATCGCCACGATGCCGGAGACCACGAACAGCGATGTCACCAGTGCCGTGTCCGACCGACCGTCGCCGACCACCACCGCCGCCTGCAGCGGCAACGCAAGATAGACCTGGAAGGTCAGCACGTAGGACCCGATCATCGCAACGGCAAACAGCACGAAGGACCGGTTCTTCGCCACCACCCGCCAGTCGTCGAGCACCGAGGACTTCTCGGTGACCGGTTCAGCCCGGTGGGCCGGCAGCGCCAAGATTTGCACGACGGTCAAAACACCGAAGACCGCGGCCGCCGCCAGCGCGGTGATCCGGAAATCGAGGACGGTCAGCGCGAGGCCGATCAGCGGTCCGAGCAGAATCCCGGCCTGGTAGAAGACGTTGAAAACAGCGAACGCTTCCACCCTGCGCGGACCGGCGTCAGCGGCGAGGTAGGCGCGCACCGCAGGGTTGAACAGGGCGCCGGCGAACCCGGTGGCCGCCGACGCGATCAGGATCGCGGGCAACGACTCGACCGCGGCGAGAAGCACGAACCCGCCTACCCGCAGCACGCAGCCGGCGACGATGAGCGGCTTGTACCCGAGCCGGTCGGCCAGGGTGCCGCCCACCAGGAACATGCCCTGCTGGGAGAAGTTGCGCACTCCGAGCACCAACCCGACCGCCCACGCCGCGAGCCCGAGTGGGCCCGCCAGGTATCCGGCCAGATAGGGCATCAGCATGTAGAAACCGACGTTGATGGAGAACTGGTTCACCATCAGTACTTGGGCGGGCCGGTCGAAGCTCCGGAACTGAGCGACGAGGTTGGTCATGCAGCGGCCTCGGTGGGGTTGATGACGGTGGCACACCGAGTCCAGGACTGGACGACCCGGTCGGCCGGGTGGTCGATGGTGGCCGGCTCGGTGGGCGGGGCTTCCCCGAGCAGGCCGTGCTCGGCGCAGTAGTCGTCGTTGTAGACGGTGTCGAAGTAGCGCTGGGGGCCGTCCGGGAAGATGGCCGCGACCCGGGTCTCCGGTGCGCTGGTACGGGCGATCCACCCGGCAGTGAGGGCCACCGCCCCCACACTCCAGCCCCCACTGGCGTAGTGGGTGGACGCCAGGGTGCGGCAGGACCAGACCGCCTCGTGGGGGGCCACCCAATGCACCTCGTCGAAGGCGGCGTAATCGATGTTGTCGGGGTAGATGCTCGAGCCCAACCCGCGCATGAGACGGTTGCGGGCGGGTTGCCCGAAGATGGTCGACCCGACGGTGTCCACCCCGACCAGTTTCAGATCCGGGCAGAACTGCCGCAGCTTTCGAGCCACGCCCGCGGAGTGCCCTCCGGTGCCCACTGAGCAGACCAGCACGTCGACCCGGCCGAGTTGGGCGATGAGTTCAAGGGCAAGCGAGTGGTAGGCGTCGACGTTGTCGGGGTTGGTGTATTGATCCGGGCACCACGATCCCGGATGGGCGTCCAGAAGTTCGGTGACCCTGTCGCGTCGGGCCTGTTGCCAGCCGCCGGTGGGGTGCGGGTCGGTGACCAGCTCCACGTTGGCGCCGTAGGCGGACAGCATCCGGTGCAGGATCGGTTCGAGTCCCGGGTCGGTGACGAGGGTGACCGGGTGATGGTGGACGACCCCGGCCAGCGCCAGGCCCAGACCCAGCGTCCCGCTGGTGGATTCGATGATCATGGCGCCGGGGGCGAGGTCTCCGCGGGCCTTGGCCTGTTCGACCATGTGCAGGGCGGGGCGATCCTTCATTCCGCCGGGGTTGGCGCCTTCGAGTTTCGCCCAGAAGCCGCGACCGGCGTCGGCGAAGGGTTGGTCGATCCACAGGACCGGGGTGTTGCCGACCATGGTGCTCGGTTGGGGACAGCGGTTCGCGGTTGTCAGCAGGTGGGCAGACGAGGGCGGAACCAGGGTGGTGGAAAGGGAATTGCTCATGGGGATTATCTCTGTATCCGACTGCATCAGTTGCAGTGCATGGGTGAAATGGGCAGTACACGTAGGCCCTACGGAGAAGTTCTCCCCGGGCCTCCGGGCTGCCGATCAGCACCTGTTGATACAGAGTTCGTTCAAGACGGTCCGGCCGGGCCGGGCGGGTGACGGCGGGCTCCGCGGCGTCAGGGGTGTCCAGGCATTCAGCACAAACACCACGGCGGCAGCGAGCGCGATCGCGCCGACAGCGGCGAGGGCCAGCGTCCGCAGCTGATTGTCCGAGCGAGGCATGGCCACGACCGTGTGGGCCTCGTGCGAGAGAGGAGCGGAGCCTTCGTCGATGTGCGCGTGCCCAGGTGCTCCTTCATGGGCGAGCAGCGTGGACGAGGACGAGAACGAGGCGATGTGAACGTTCTCACCGGCGTAATCGTCGCCGAAGGAGACGCCGCACTGCGCGATCGTGTGAGCTAGCAGATAGAGAGTGGCGGCGACAGCGACGACCATCCGAATACCCGGGGGGCGTATCGCGATTGCCACTTCCGCGACTGTAGCAGCGTCGACGGCCAGGTTCCGTGGGTGTGACTGACGTAATCAAATACCACGTTTGTGATTTACAAGGCAGTCGGATCAGCTGTCACCTGCGGCCCCGGTGGATGGGTGGCTCTTTCGGACAGCCGATCGGGGTCGGCCGACCACCCCGGTGTGTGCACCGGGGTGGTCGGCTGTTTCGGCCCCTACGAGCCTCCTGTCCGCTGGCCGCTACGACTCCTCGGATAGTGTTCCAGCCCGGTACAGCGTGACCACACACGCGCCGCCGAGGCCGAGGTTGTGCTGCAGACCCACGCGGGCGCCGTCGACCTGGCGGGCGTCGGCCTGACCACGCAACTGCCACGTCAGCTCGGCGCACTGCGCCAGGCCCGTCGCCCCCAGCGGATGTCCCTTCGAGATCAGGCCGCCCGACGGGTTCACCACGACCTTGCCGCCGTAGGTGGTGGCACCCGACTCGGCGAGCTTGCCGCCCTCGCCCTTCTCGCACAGTCCGAGACCCTCGTAGGTGATGATCTCGTTGATCGCGAAACAGTCGTGCAGTTCGATGACATCGACGTCATCGATCGTCAGACCGGACTCGGCGAACACCTGGCCAGCGGCCGCACGTGTCATCGGGGCGCCGACCACGTCGATCATCGACCTTTCTGCGAACGCCTCCGCGGTGTCGGTGGTGAGGGCCTGCGCGACGATCTCGACGGCCTGGTCCTCGAGCCCGTGCTCCCGCACGAACCGCTCGCTGACGACGATCGCGGCGCCCGCCCCGTCGGAGGTGGGCGAGCACTGCGATCGAGTGAGCGGCGGGTGGATCATCTTGTCGTCCAACACCTGTTGCAGCGTGTACTCGTCACGGAACTGCGCGTAGGGGTTGTTCACCGAGTGCCTGTGGTTCTTGACCGCGACGGATGCGATCTGCGAAGCGGTGGTGCCGTAACGCTCCATGTGCTCGAGGGCTGCGTTGCCGAACAGTTGCGCCGTCATGGGGCCACGGCCCCATTCGTATTTCGCGGTCATCACCTTCAGGTGGTCGTCGAGAGTGGTGACCTTCGGCAACTCACCGGTGCCGGCGAGCGCGGTCTTGGTCATCTTCTCGAATCCCACCGCGAGCGCAACATCGACGATGCCGGCCTGCACCCACTCACGAGCCATCATCAGCGCCGACGAACCGGTGGCGCAGTTGTTGTTGACGTTGACGATGGGGATCCCGGTCAGACCGATCTCGTAGAGTGCGCGCTGGCCGGCCGCCGACGGCTGGAAGACGTAGCCGACCGCCGCGCGCTGCACCCGGGCGTACGAGATCCCGGCGTCGACGAGCGCCGAGCCCACCGCCTCGGTCACCATGTCCGGGTACTCCCAGTCCCGAGACTCGATCTTCTCGAACTTGGTCATGCCCACACCGATGACGAACGTGCGATTACTCATGCGTGTCGAACTCACTTTCGGGACTCAGGCGCGGCGGTCCGAGGATCCGCTTGCCGGTGAAGTTGAACAACCCAGATGTTGAACAACCCATTGGTAGTACCACCTGTTATCGCCACGCATCGCGGATTCAGGAAGTTCACCGCATCGAGTTCACCGCCTCGAGCGGCGGTCCTCGCCCAGTCGGTGCAGGAGCGCCATCGCGTCGAATGGTGCCCGCCCCTTCATGTCGTTGTCGAAGTAGACGAAGACGTCCTGCCCTTCCGCGAACCATCCTCGGACCCGTGCTGCCCACTCGTCGAGCGCCGCGTCGGTGTAGCCGCTCGCATACAGTTCCGCATCGCCGTGCAGTCGTGCATAACGGAAGTCCGTCGTCTGCTCGTCGATGCGCGGGTACCGCCCCGCAGTGTCGGCGAGGACAAGAGCGACACCGTGATTGCGAGCGATCGACATGGCCTCGGGAACCGCGAAGCTCGCGTGTCGTACCTCCAGGGCGTGCCGGATCGGACGTTCGGCGTCAGTGACGGCGAGCACCCGTTCGTCGGGAAGCTTGTCGTCGCGACGTGCCGCGAGGGCACAAGCGTCCGTCGTCGTCTCCGGCAGCAGAGTCAGGAACGCATCCAGGCGCTCGGCGTCGAAGTGCAAGTTCGGCGGCAGTTGCCACAGGATCGGCCCGAGCTTGGCGCGCAAGGCCAGCACCCCCGACGCGAAGAAGTTCGCAAGCGGCGTCTCGACGTCCAAGAGCCTGCGCACATGGGTGATGTAGCGTCCGCCCTTCACCGCGAACACGAAGTCGTCGGGGGTCTCGTCACGCCACTTCGCGTAGCTCGACGGCTTCTGCAGCGCGTAGAACGACCCGTTGATCTCGATCGACGTCACCTGCTCGGAGGCATACCGCAGCTCCTCGCGGTGGACGAGTCCTTCCGGGAAGAAGTCGCCGCGCCATCCCGCATACGTCCACCCGGAGATGCCCACACGGACGTCGGCCATGCGCCGGAGTGTAGACGCGGTCGGTGGCGGGCAAGGCCCGGTTTCCTGGGACCGCGGCACATGTCGCCTTCCGGCGATCAGCCCTTCGGGACGAATGCCTCCAACGGCTCCGAAGCAGACCAGTCGTGACCCCAGTAGCTGTCAGCGGTGATTTCCTCGGCGGTGTAGTAGGTCTCGTCGACCAACATGCCGTCGGTGCCGAACTCGAGATCCCAGCCTCCGGGGGCGCGCACGTAGAACGACACCATCTTGTCGTTCGTGTGGCGTCCGAGGGTCGAGGAGATCGTGAAGCCGAGCTCGGCGACGCGATCCAGCGCCTGACCGACGGCGTCGAGGGTGTCGACCTCCGTCATGAGGTGGATCAAGCCGGGCTGCTCGGTCGGCGGCGCCGGGCAGAGCGCAAGGCTGTGGTGACGGCGGTTGACGCCCAGGAAGCGGACGCGCGAGACCCCGTCCGGCAACCGCAGGGCACCCCGCGGCCTGAAGCCGAGCACCTCGGTGTAGAAGGCGTACGACTCCGCGAACTTCGCAGTCGGCAGCACGACGTGACCGAGGCCCTGTTCGCCGGTGACCCAGCGGCCGCCGTACGGCGTGACGAGCGGGCTGTGGTCGAGGACCGGGCCGAAGAAGACCTCGAGGCGGGTGCCGACCGGATCGTCGAACGCGATGACATCCTCGGCCTCGCGGTAGTCGGCCTCCTCCGCGGACAACTCGTCGACCGTGATGCCGGCGCGTTCGACGGCCTCGCGAACGCGCCGCAGAGCGAATTCGTCCCGCACCTCCCAGCCGACCGCCACCGCCCTGTCCGACTCGCCCGGCTGGACGGTGAGGCGTGCACGCCGCTCGTCGACCCGCAGATAGAGCCCATCCGGATCGGGTCCCCCACCGATCGCCATGCCCAGTCCGTCGACGACGAGCTCACGCCAGCGAGCCACGTGCCGACTCTGAATCCTGAGGTATCCGAGACCCCGGATTTCCGTCATGTCTTCAATCCTCCCCTGCGTGGACGATGCCGTGGGGTGGAACAACTGCCACGTGTCCGAACTGATCAACGGAGGCGCTGGGACAACAGGAGTTGGGACAACAGAGGATTGCGCTTCGGTACGTGGCATCCGAAGGGACTCGGTGTCACACAATGGAGTTCGCGGCTGCCGAGCAATCCTCTTGGGGCCAGCTCTTCGACTGTGGCCGTGGCCGAAGCGTGATGCGATAGGTGTGCAGCCGTGCCGTGCGCAGACGCTCGAGTGCACCACCGACCGGAGACTGGCCCCTGAACTTGGCAAACGAAATTGCTTAGCCCTCAGCATGACTCGTTGATCATGACGTTGATATCGATCTGATTCCAAGCTCACCACCCCACCGGAACCATGGTGTTGTGTCGTTGACACCCCACCCACGGTGAGTAGCATTGGCAATTGCGAAATCCACCCACTCCGATACCAAGTTTCGCGCAATCGAAGCTTGTTTGCAGCCTCGTTCGAAAGCGAGGCGGGTAGGTAGTGGGTGCCGCATGACGGGCAAGCTCTGCGGTGTCGCCAAGCTAAAGCGGTGTCGCCTCTTGCGCTGAGCCCGCCCTCCCATGACGCGGGATCGCCATACCTGAACGCAGCTCGCGGTAGGCCAAGGGAGGCGAGAAATCGGGTTTCTTCTCCCGAAAGGAGATCGACAAACATGAGTGTTCACTCACCGCATCGACCAACGCAGGCTCTCATGCCGAACTGGCCCATGATGCCCGACTGGTCAGATCTGGTGGCCCGCTTCGAATCGATGCCGCCCTGGACGTCGATGGAAGGACACATGATTCGCGTCGAGGAACATCTCGATGCCGACCGCTACGTCGTTCGCGCGGAACTGCCAGGGGTGGATCCCGCCAAAGACGTGGACATCAGTGTCCGTGAAGGCCAGTTGACCATCAAGGCCGAGCGGGCGGAGAGGAAGGAAGAGGGCACGCGATCGGAATTCCGGTACGGGAATTTCTACCGCTCGATGTTGCTGCCGACCGGGGCAGACGAGGACTCCATCGACGCCACCTATGGCGACGGGATCTTGACGGTATCGATCCCACTCGCCGCGTCGAGCTCCCAGGAACGGCACGTCGAGGTCAAGAAGATGAGCCGAAAGTAGGTGCTGGAAGTTCGATTCACCAGCATCGATTGCAATCTGCATGCGCTACCGCCGGGATCCGAATCCTCGGCGAACCGCACAACCCGCTCACATAGAAAGGAAAGACCATGGCTACTGCTCGGGACATCATGCATACCGGCGCAACCTGCGTGGGCGAGCACGAATCTCTGACCACTGCCGCGCAGCGCATGCGGGATCTCGACGTCGGTGCGCTCCCGATCTGCGGCGACGACGACCGTCTGCAGGGCATCGTGACCGACCGCGACATCGTCCTCAAATGTATTGCTGTGAACGCTGATCCCGCAGAGGTAACCGTCGGCGATCTTGCCCAGGGGCGCATCTTCCACGTCGATGCAGACGCAAAGATCGACGACGTCCTCGCGATGATGCAGGATCATCAGGTCCGTCGTCTGCCGGTGATCGACGAGCGCAGACTGGTGGGGATGATCAGCGAGGCCGACCTTGCTCGGCACCTCCCCGACCGTACCGTCGGCCGGTTCGTGGAGTCGATCTGCGCACCCGCCGGCCAAACCAGGTAGGTGACCGCACGAGGCATACACGAGGCGGCATACACGAGGCGGCACACACGAGGCATGGGGGACAGGAGGCAGGTGCCGTAAGGAAGCTGCCCCCATGAGTGCGCAGCACAGGGACTCGAGTCCCTGTGCTGCGCCGTCTTTGTCTCCGTCGAGCCGACACCGGAGAACGTGATTCTCGTTATCGGACCGAACGATCAGGAGGCGGTGCTAGATCATTGCGCGGTGGACGCCCTGCGGCTCGCCACCGAGTTCGGTCAGAGCTGACGACGCGAAGATCGAGCCGGGCACGTGGATGGCGTGCGTCAGGCCGACGTGGGCGTCTCGCCAGAACCGCTGCATCGGGAACTTCAGGTGCATCGCACCGCCGCCGGCGCGCGCGAAGACCTCGTCGACTGCGCGCACTGCTCGCCATGCCGCAGAAACCTGGGTACGACGGCCGATGGCACGCTCCTCGAAGGACACCTCCTGGCCCTTCTCCGTCTTGTCCCAGAAACGGTCGACGGTCTCGAGGATCGACACTCGCGACGCGTTGATCTCGGCGGCTGCGTCACCGATCGCGTAGAGGACATACGGATCCTGCATGATCGGGATTCCGGTGACCGCGACACGTTCCTTCTGGGCTGCCATGTAGCAGGCGAGCGCCCCTTCGGCGATTCCGATCAACGAGGACGTGATGCCGAGCGGGAAGATGCCCGAGAACGGGAACTTGTACAGGGTCTCGTCGCGGCCGGCGTGACGCCAGCCGTTGCCGCTCATCACGATGTCGGCGTCGAGCGTACGGTGCGCAGGCACGAACGCGTCCTTGACGACGAAATCCTTCGAGCCCGTCCCGCGTAGACCGACGACATTCCAGCTGTCCTGGTCGATCTCGTAGTCCGAGCGCGGCAACAACACGTGCATGATCCTGTTGGTGCGGTTGCCGTCCGCGTCGCCGACCGCAGCGCCGATCATGACCCACCCGCAGTGGTCCGTACCGGACGAGAAGGACCACCGTCCGTTGAGGATGTAACCACCGTCGACGGGAATTGCGACGCCCATGGGGGCGTACGGCGACGCCATCCACATATCCGGGTTCTCGCCCCAGATCTCCTCCTGCGCCTTCGTGTCGAAGAACGTCAACTCCCACGGATGGACACCGACGACGCCGGCGACCCAGCCGGTCGCGCCGTCCATCGCCCCGATCGCCATCACCGTCTCGGCGAACTCACGTGGGTGGCACTCGAGCCCGCCGAACTCCTTCGGCTGCAGCATGCGGATGACGCCGGCGTCACGTAGGCGCTTGGCGTTGTTGTCCGTCAGCCGCATGAGCTTGTCGCCCTCGGCACCCTCGGCGCGGATCTCGTCCGCGAACTGCATGATGGTATCCAGAACCTGACCCATTGGTTTCCAGCTTTCTGCTCTCTGACGACTCTGCGACTCTCTGACGACCCTGCGCCGACTCTGCGGCGACGTCTGTTCATTCTTACGGCCTCATCGCCTGCGATTCAGGACATTCGACGCAGCAATCGAGACCACACCGATCCTGTCCGAGATGTGCCAATTTTCCGGTACTGGCCCGTAGCGACCACCGGCGGCGGTATAACCCTGGCCAAACAGCCATGCAGCAACACGCTGCCCTCCACACCGTGACAGGGGAGATTCATGAGCGATAGCCGGACGAACCGAGGTGCGACTCGGGGAGTTTCACATGTCTCACGCCGCCGATTCCTTGCGGGCGCGGGCCTGACCGCGGGGGCACTCATGCTCTCGTCGACGTCGACCGCGGCCTCAGCGTCCCCCCGCCGCGCCCTCTCGGACGGCGACCGGGTGCCGGCCCTCGTCATCGGCAGTGGCTACGGCGGTGCCGTTGCTGCACTGCGCCTGACACAGGCCGGCATTCCCACGCAGGTCGTCGAGATGGGGCGTAGCTGGGACACACCCGGCTCGGACGGCAAGATCTTCTGCGGGATGCTCAACCCGGACGAGCGCTCGTTCTGGTTGGCCGATAGGACCGACGCGCCGGTCAGCAACTTCATCGGCTTCAACATCAACAGAAACATCGACAGGTACGTCGGCGTCCTCGACTCCGAGCGGTTCTCCGGCATCAAGGTCTACCAGGGTCGCGGCGTCGGCGGCGGCTCGCTCGTCAACGGCGGCATGGCCGTCACCCCGAAGCGCGACTTCTTCGAAGAGATCCTGCCGTCGGTCGACCCGAACGCGATGTACAACACGTACTTCCCGCGGGCGAACACGGCTCTGGGCGTCAACCACATCGACGAGGACTGGTTCGAGTCGACGCCCTGGTACAAGTTCGCGCGTACCGGCCGCACGACCGCTCACCGATCCGGCTTCACAACGACTTTCGTACCCAACGTGTACGACTTCGAGTACATGAAGCAGGAGGAAGCAGGCCAGGTCCCTGCATCCGGACTCGACGGCGAGGTCATCTACGGCAACAACGCCGGCAAGAAGTCACTCGACAAGACCTACCTCGCACAAGCCGCGGCCACGGGCAAACTGACGATCACCGCGCTGCACAAGGTCACCGGGGTCGCGCCTGCTTCCGGTGCCGGCTACGACGTGACCATGGAGCAGATCGACGAACGGGGCAACGTCATTGCCACCAAGGTCGTCACCGCGGACCGGGTGTTCTTCGCCGCCGGTAGCGTCGGCACCAGCAAGCTACTCGTCTCGATGAAGGCGCAGGGGCATCTGCCGAACCTGTCGTCGCAGGTCGGCGAGGGCTGGGGCAACAACGGCAACATCATGTTCGGCCGCGCGAACCACATGTGGCACCCCACCGGATCCAAGCAGGCCACCATTCCCGCGATGGGTATCGACAACTGGGCGGATCCGGCCGCGCCGGTCTTCGCCGAGATCGCTCCCCTGCCCGCCGGCTTGGAAACCTACGTCAGCCTGTACCTGGCCATCACCAAGAACCCCGAACGTGCTCGGTTCCAGTTCAATTCGAGCACCGGCGCGGTCGATCTCTCGTGGGCCGCGTCCCAGAACCAGGTGGGCATCGACATGACCAAGAAGGTCTTCGACAAGATCAACAGGAGGGAGGGCACTATCTACCGGACGGACCTGTTCGGCGTCTACAAGAGGTGGGGCGACAACTTCACGTACCACCCGCTGGGCGGCTGCGTGCTGAACGAGGCGACCGACAACTACGGTCGACTCTCCGAATACCCCGGCCTGTACGTCGTCGACGGATCCCTCGTTCCCGGCAACGTCGGTGTCAACCCGTTCGTGACGATCACCGCGCTGGCCGAGCGGAACATGGAGCAGATCATCTCCGCCGATCTCTAGAGGGCGGGTCGTCCGCGTTCCCATCTGAATCCTCTGGCGCGTTATCCCCGGGGGGATATCCGCTTGTGCGATATTCCCCTGGTACCGATGGGAACGCGGACGTGGACGTTCTGCGATAGTCTCTACCCATGCTCGACCGCGTGTCGCAGCGATCTCCCGGACGGGTCCCGTCCACCCTCTCTCCACATCGGGGCGACGAGCAGTCGAGTCGACTGGGACGGGTCGACGATGAAGGAGAGGTCATCGCAATGTCCGAACGCTCGAGCTATACCGTGGGGACACCCAGTTGGGTGGATCTGCAAACGCCGGACCAATTGGGGGCCAAGGACTTCTACGCGGACGTGTTCGGTTGGTCCTACCACGATCTGTCGAACCCCGACGGATCGGTGTATTCGATTGCGATGCTGCGCGGCGAGCGGGTCGCCGCGATTGCCCCGTTACCCCCTGGTTCGTCACCGGTTGACACTCCGCCCACATGGAACACCTTCATCACCGTCGACGACGTCGATGCGGCTACGGCGAGAGTGGCACCGGCTGGAGGGAAGCTGATCCTCCAGGCGTTCGACGTCGGCGACGCCGGGCGAATGGCTTTCGTCGCCGATCCGACGGGTGCCGAAGTCGGCTTGTGGCAGGCCCGCGAACACGTCGGCGCGACGCTGGTCAACGAGACGGGCACCCTGATCTGGAACGAACTCGTCACCGACCGTCCCGAGACCGCACTTGCCTTCTATGAGTCGGTCGTCGGGTTGGGTTCGGCCCCGATGCCCGGACCGGGCCACTACACCGTCCTGCAGGTGAACGGCGACGGGGTGGGTGGATGCGCCAAACCACCACGGCCGGAGGTACCCAACCACTGGCACGTCTACTTCAGCGTCGACGAGACGGACGCCGCCGTCGAGAACATCATTGCCAAGGGCGGAGCGTTGATGGCGGACCCCTACGACTTGCCCAGGCTGGGCCGGATGGCAGTGCTGTCGGATCCTCAGGGCGCGGTGTTCAGCGTGATGCAGTCCGAACCTGCTCCGTGAACCGGAGGCGCCGGACTCCGCGAGTTCTTCACCCACCACAGTGAGAAGTTAGGAGAGTGCGATGCCCGATTTCACGATCAATCGTCAGATTCAGGCTCCGGTGGAAAAGGTGTGGAGCGTACTCAACGACTTCGGAAACATCGCCCGATGGAACCCCGGGGTCAAGCGATCCGCACTGACATCCGACGGGCCTGTGAGTGAGGGAACGACCCGGCACTGCGATCTCGCACCCCTCGGCGGCGTCGAGGAACGGATCGACACGTACATCCCGAACGAACGTATGACGGTGAATCTCTACGAAACGTACAAACTGCCGATCTCCGGCGGCGTAGCCGATTTCAACATCGCGCCGCACGACTCCGGCACGGAATTGACACTTCACTACAGCTACACGCCGAACCTGTTGGGCCGTGTGGCAAAGGGTTCCACCGACAAACAGCTACGCAAGGGCATCGGCGGATTGGCCGACGCCCTCAAAGAAGAGAGCGAAAAAGAGAGCGAACGAGACAACGCCGGCTGATCGGCCGGCGCCGCAGATGGTCTAGAAGAGGGTCAAGTCGGGTTCCGGCTCGGGCGCCTTCGGCTTGGCCTGCGGTGACGGCAGATCGAAGCCGCGCCACGGGACCGCGGTCTCCGGCGCCGCGGCGACGGCCCGCGCGGCCTCACCGGCCAGCTTGTCCGCCATCTCGTTGAAGTAGTTACCGACGTGACCACGCACCCAGCGAAACCGCACCGGACCGGGACGCTCGGTGATCGCACGGTCGATGCCCTGTATCAGCTCGAGGTTCTGGACCGCCCCTCCCGACGCGGTCTTCCACCCCCTGCGCTTCCATCCTGGTAGCCACTCGGATGCGCACTTGATGGCGTACTGGGAATCCGACTCTATGAGCAGCGCCTCCGAGCCGGGGTGCGCGACGATCGCCTCGATCAGTGCCCTCAGTTCGGCGACCTGATTGGTGCCGGAGACCTCACCGCCGGACATGCTCGGGCCTGCGTGATTGACCCATGCCCACCCGATGGCTCCACCTGGGTTCTTCAGACACGATCCGTCGGTGCTCACGGTGATCATGACTTCGGACAATACGGGGCCGCCACAGCCCTCGTCGGGCAGGTCGGGGATAGGCTGCCCGAGATGACCGGTACCGCTCCGACAGTGCAGCTCGAGATTGACACGAAGAGTCCAGTGGACCTTTCGACAACCTTGTCGCCGCTGGGCCGCGGACGGTTCGACCCTTGTCACCGGCGCGAGCCCGACGGAACCATCTGGCGTACCTCCCTGCTGCCCTCGGGGCCAGTCACCTACCGGCTGCGTCAACTCGGCCCCCGCGCCGTCGACGCCAGAGCGTGGGGCCCGGGCGCCGGGGGATTCGACACGTTCCTGCCCGGCCTGCTCGGCGAGCACGACGCGGGCGGCGCCGCGTCCTTCGCGCCCGAACATCCCAAGCTCGTCGACGCCCACCGCCGTTTTCCGAACCTGCGGATCGTGCGCACCGCGCGGGTCATGGAGGCGTTGGTGCCGGCGATCCTCGAACAGCGCGTGCACACGGTCGCAGCGCACGCGTCGTGGCGGCGGCTGGTCACGAAGTTCGGCTCACCCGCACCGGGACCCGCCCCGGACGGAATGCGTTGCCCCCCAACCGCAGAAGGGTGGCGACGCATCCCGTCGTGGGAGTTCCACCGTGCCAACGTCGACCCGGGGCGGGCCAAGACCGTCGTCGCCTGTGCCCGCGCCGCGGACAGGCTCGAGGAGATCGTCGACATGGACCGCCAGTCGGCGCATCGCCGTCTGCGGGCGATTCCCGGCGTCGGGGTGTGGACCGCCGCCGAGGTCGCCCAGCGAGCACTCGGTGACGCCGACGCGCTGTCGGTCGGCGACTTCCACCTCGCCTCGATCGTCGGGTGGACCCTCCTCGGACGGCCCCTCGACGACGCTGCGATGGTCGAATACCTCGCCGACCTGCGCCCGCACCGGTATCGCGCGATCCGTCTGCTGGAGGTGAGCGGACAGGCCCGGAAACCCCGGTTCGGGCCCCGCACGCCGCTCGTCGATCATCGCTGGCACTGACCGACGAACTCGGCGAGGTCGGCGATCCCCGTCAGCCCTTGGGGCCGCCCGCCACGTAGATCACCTGTCCCGACACGAAGCCTGCGCCCTCACTGACCAGGAACGACGCGGTGTGCGCGATGTCCTCGGGGACACCGATCCGGCGCACCGGGGTCTCGGCTGCCACGGACGCCTTGAAGTCCTCGAACGAGACCCCAATCCGCTCGGCCGTCGCCGCGGTCATCTCGGTGACGATGAAGCCGGGCGCGATCGCGTTCGCGGTGACCCCGAACGGGCCGAGCTCGACCGCGAGCGTCTTGGTCAGTCCCTGCATACCCGCCTTGGCCGCGGAGTAATTCGCCTGACCGCGGTTCCCGAGCGCAGAGGTGCTGGACAGATTGACGATCCGCCCCCACTTCTGCTCCACCATGTACTTCTGCGCGGCCCGCGAGAGCAGGAAGGCGCCGCGCAGGTGGACGGACATCACCGCGTCCCAATCATCGACGCTCATCTTGAACAGCAAATTGTCCCTGGTGATCCCGGCGTTGTTGACGACCACGGTCGGTGCACCCAACTCGTCGACGATCCGAGCGATTGCGGCCTCGACCCCGGCTTCGTCGGACACGTCCGCGCCCACTGCGAGGGCACGGCCACCGGCTTCACGGATCGAGTCGACCGTTTCGGCACACGCCGATTCGTCGAGGTCGAGCACCGCAACCCCGAGGCCGTCGGAGGAGAGCCGCTTCGCGATCGCGGCGCCGATCCCCCGCGCCGCGCCCGAGACCACCGCCACCCGTTGGTTGCCGTCCACCTGGTTGCCGTCCACCACTGCCACTCCTCCGCCGTCCGTGCCATCCGCTATGCCTACGGCGAGGCTACGCGGGCCGGTCCACGATCAGGACAGGGAGACGGAGGAGACGGAGGAGACGGGCGAGATCGTGGCAACGATGTGGTCGATCGCGCCGTCCTCCATCTCGAAGGTCTCGTCGATCTCGACGGTCATCAGCGTCACCGACCCGATCCCCGCGTCGAGCAGGTACGTGGTGTGGACGGTGTCGCCGGACTCGGTCATCTCCAAGTCCCGCACCCCCTGGATCACCCGGTACTGGATGCCGTTGTTCAAATCGTTCGTCAACTGTTCCCCGCTGAATCCCGTCTGGATGCCGGCTTCGATGCGGGTGGCGTCCGGTGTGAATCGAACATCGCTTGCGTCGTGGCTGACGAGGGCGTCTATGTAGGCTCGGGCCATCGCTTCGTTGGGGGTGTCGTCCGGGTTCGGGACGGCCCAGGCGGCGGCGGGGACTGCGACGGCCACCGCCGTTGCAGCGAGTAGGGACAGGGTCGACATCTTGGCGATACGCATGCTGCATCGTAACTAAAACGTGTTCTTGTTGGCGGGCCGATATCGTCGAGCACTCCGCGCCCGGCAGAGCCCCCTGCAGAGTTCGCGGAAATCGGGTAGTAAGGCCGGGTAGACAGAAGTCATCGGATGATGGGACGATTCGAATCGTCGCGACCGCCCGAGTCCTGATCGGTGCGACACCAGGGTCTGGTCGTGGCCTCACGAACACAGCAGCGGAGGACAGACTACCTCGACCTTTCGACATCCAAGAGTGCCACCTGCATGATGGCCATCGGCCCTGCCCCCCGAAGAAATCGACGACGAGCGGGGTCGGAATCCCTCCGGAATCTACGCATCGCCCGGCAGTAAATCTGCGTCAGGTCACTTACCTCGGGTGAAGGGATCGAATGGGAGCTGGAGAAGATGCACAACAGCACGACGCTCGACCGTCGCGAACGAAACAAACGCCAGACCCGTGGACGACTGCTGGCCTCCGCCAGCGGGTTGTTCGCCGAGCAGGGCGTCGACGGTACGACCGTCGAGGACATCGCGGACGGGGCCCACGTTTCGCGGGCAACCTTCTTCAACTATTTCCCCAGCAAGGACGAGCTGCTGGCAGACTTGCACACCAGCCACATGGACGCGCTGGCCGGCGTGATCGACGACCTTCTCACCCAAGACCTGACGACGGGAGACCGGATCGTCCGCCTATTCGACGACTTCGTGCAGACCGCGAAGGATCTGCCCGGGTACCTGCGCGTGGTGACTGGTGAACAACTGCGCGACCTCGCGTCGCCCGAGGTCAGCGTCGAGCGCACCGAACACTTCAACGAACAGATTTTGCGCATCCTCGAGCCCGGCATCGAATGTGGCGAGGTCCGCACGGACTACTCGCCGATGTTCCTCGCGGAAATGGTCTCAGCGATCTACACCTCGACGATCCGCTGCTGGCGTCAGGACCGGGGCTACGACCTCGAGGACGGGTTCGGGAAGGCGGCTCGCTACGCCGCCGAATCCGTGACGCCTCGACCCTGATCGCACACTTCCGAACCTCATGCTCGAGCGTGGCCGGGCGGCTGCGTGCCCCCTGCGGCGGGCAGGACGCGGGCACGGACCTCGCCGAAGCCGATGCGTCCGCCACCCGAGCCGGGGGCGGTCGCCGAGATCGAGATCTCGTCGCCATCCTCGATGAACATGCGCGGCTCACCATCGACGACGACGGGTTCGGCGCCGTTCCAGGTCAGCTCGATGAAGGCGCCCCACTGATCCTTTCTCGCACCGGAGACGGTGCCGGAGCCCAACAAGTCGCCGGTGCTCACGGCCGCGCCGTTGACGGTGATGTGCGCGAGCATCTGCGCCGGCGACCAGTACATCTGGCCGTAGGGCGGACGGGAGACGACGTCGCCGTTCCACTCGACCTCGAGGTCGATGTCCAGGCCCCACTTCTCCTCGCCCCGCAGGTACGGCAGCGGAGTCGGATCCTGCACTGGGGTGTCGATACGCGCTGCCTCGAGCGCCTGCAGCGGAACCACCCACGGGGAGATGGAGGTAGCGAAACTCTTGCCGAGGTTCGGGCCCAGCGGGACGTACTCCCAGGCCTGGATATCGCGTGCCGACCAGTCGTTGAGGACCACGGCACCGAAGCAGTGCTCGGCGAACTGGTCCGTGGTGATCGAGCTGCCCATCGATGAGCCGACACCGACGATGAAGCCCATCTCGGCTTCGATGTCCAAGCGGACCGACGGCCCGAACGTGGGGGCGGCGGCGGTCGGTGCCTTGCGCTGACCGCAGGGGCGCACGATGTCGGTGCCCGAGACCACGACAGTGCTCGACCGGCCGTGGTAGCCGACCGGGAGGTGCTTCCAGTTCGGCATCAGCGGAGCCGAACCCGGTCGCAGCAGCTTGCCGAGGTTGGTCGCGTGGTTCTCCGAGGCGTAGAAGTCGACGTAGTCGGCCACGGTGATCGGCAGATGCATCGTGACGTCGTCGACGGCGAACACCGACTCCTCGTCGATCTCGCCCGACACCAGCTCGGTGATCTGTGCACGGGCCGCAACCCATCGATCGCGACCCTGGGCCATGAACGGGTTGAGCGTCGGCTGGGCGAAGACGGCAGCCTCAGGATCGCCCAGCGCCTTCGCCAGATCGACGACGCTGTCGCCGACGCGCACCCCGACCCGCCTACCCTCGTCGGCGGTCGAGAACACGCCGTAGGGCAGATTGTCGATGCCGAACAGAGAATCGGCTGGAATCGAGATAACGGTCACTTGCTCGGCCCCCGCCGGGACCACGACCAGGCGTAGGCCTCGTCCTCGCACGAGAGCGCACCCTCACCGAGTTCGAGCGGACGGAACGTGTCGACCATGACCGCAAGCTCGTCGAAGAACTCGACACCGATGCTGCGTTCGTACGCTCCCGGCTGCGAACCGTGGGCGTGGCCACCGGGGTGGATCGAGATGGAGCCCTGGCCGATACCCGAACCCTTGCGTGCCTCGTAGTCGCCACCGCAGTAGAACAGAATCTCGTCGGAGTCCACGTTCGAGTGGTAGTAGGGCACCGGGATCGCCAGCGGGTGGTAGTCGACCTTGCGAGGCACGAAATTGCAGACGACGAAGTTGGTGCCTTCGAACACCTGGTGTGACGGCGGCGGCTGGTGCACGCGGCCCGTGATGGGCTCGAAGTCGGAGATGTTGAAGGTGTAGGGGTACAGGCAACCGGCCCAGCCGACGACGTCGAACGGGTGGTTCGCGTACACCATGCGGGTGCCGACGATCCGGCCCGCGGCGCGATGCTTGACCAGCACCTCGACATCGGTGCCCTCGGCGACGAACGGCTCGGTGGGTCCGTGCAGATCGCGCTCGCAGTACGGCGCGTGCTCGAGGAACTGGCCGAAGCGGGACAGGTAGCGCTTGGGCGCAGCGATGTGGCCACTTGCCTCGATTATGTACGCACGCAACGGTTCCGGCCCTCGAGAAACCCAGCGATGGGTGGCCGACATCGGGATCAGAACATAGTCACCCTGGTGTGCGCGCAGTGCACCGAACACGGTCTCGACGATCGCCTCACCCGACTCGACGTAGACGACCTCGTCACCGACCGCGTTGCGGTACAGCGACGAGTCCCTGGCGGCGACCACGTACGAGATACGCACGTCGGCGTTGCCGAGAATCAGCCGGCGGCCGGTGACCACGTCGGTCTCCGCCCAGGTCTCCTCGCGGAACAGCTCGTGAAGCTTCAGGTGCCGGGGCTTGAGCGGATAGTTCGGTGTCGTGGTCTGGTCACGCAGTTCCCACACGGTCGAATCGACGATGGCCGACGGGATGTGGCGGTGGTACAGGAGCGAAGAGTCGGACGTGAAACCCTCCTCGCCCATCAGCTCCTCGAAGTACAGCTGACCGTTCTCGTCTCGGTGCTGGGTGTGACGCTTCGGCGGGACATTGCCGAGCTGTCGGTAGAACGCCATGACCTGCCCTCCTGACGTGATCCAACCCGGTTCGCTCCGGGCTGTGGTCGTCACCGTCGGTGGAACTGCGGTGCGGCCGCGGCCTCACGGCCACCAACCATCTCGTGCTAACAAACAGCGTAAGTCGCGGCCGGTGGCGGATGTGCAGCACGGAAGGCCTCGGACGATCCACCCCATTCGGGGTATTCGTCGACTACGTCGGTCTGCGATCCTGGGGCCGCTCCCCGGGGCCACGTTTCGACAGGTGCAGCGCCGCGATACGACGTCCATCCATCTCCCTGACGGTGAGCCGGTGGCCGTCGACTTCGACCACGTCCCCGAGTCGTGGAATCCGTTGCAGGCGGTGCAGCACGTATCCGGCGATCGTCTCGTACGGCCCGCCGGGAACCATTGTCCCGGTGTCCTTCTCGAAGTCCTCGACGAGGAGTAGACCGTCGATCTCCCATTCCTGCCCATCCCCGTCGACGGCATCCGATTCGGTCAGCGGGGCGAACTCGTCGCCGATCTCGCCGACGACCTCCTCGACGATGTCCTCGAGTGTCGCGATGCCCGCGGTACCCCCGTACTCGTCGACGACGAGGAGTATCTGCGCGCTGCCACGACGCATCAAGGCCAGGGCTGCGAGTGCCGGCTTGGATCCGGGCAACGCGAGGATCGGCCGGCACAGATCCACGACGGTGGCGATCCGGGCCGGATCGGCGAGTTGGAGATCACGGACGTGGACGAAGCCGACGACGTCGTCGAGAGAGGTGCCGACGACGGGGAAACGGCTGTGAGCCATCGCCAGGGCCTCTTCCTGTGCCTTGCGGACCGGGGTGTCCGCGGCGAGGAAGTCCACCTCGGTCCGTGGCCGCATCACCTCGTTGAGGGTCCGTTGGCCGACGTCGAACACTTCCGCGAGCACGCGACGCTCCTCGTCCTCGATCCCACGCTGACCGAGGACCAGTTCCCGCAGCTCGGCGAGGGTCATCTCCTCCCTCTTGCGAGATGGGTCCTCGCCGAGAAGACGAACGAGCGCGTTGGTCGAGACCGACAGCAGCCAGATCACCGGACGGACGAGCGTCGCGAAGCGGTCCAACGGCGGCGCCGTCACCAGCGCCACCCCGCTGGCGTTCTGCAGAGCTATGCGCTTGGGCACGAGCTCACCCAGTACCAACGACAAGTACGCGATCACGAGAGTGGTAGAGATCAGGGCCACTACGTCCGCAGCCCCGACCGACATCCCCCATCCCTGCAATGTGGGGGCGATGCTCGGGGCAAGCGCCGCGGCGCCGTACGCCGCGGAGAAGAAGCCGGCGACTGTGACGCCGATCTGCACCGAGGAAAGGAAACGGTTCGGATTTCGAGCCAGACCAGCCGCCCGCGCACCCCGGCGACTGCGATGCGCGAGGGCGTGAATCTGACCCTCCCGCAGCGACACGAGGGCGATTTCGGTCGCCGCGAACACCCCGCCTGCCAGGATGAACGCCACGACGAGAAAGAGGTCCAGGAGCGTGTCGCCAGTCACGGCCAACACCGCCGATTCATGCGCCGGTGGCGGTTCATGTCCCTTTCACCTCGCCGAACGCAGCTGCGTCCACACCTCGAGACTATCGCGCGCCCGGCCCGTTGTTCCCCATCACCGGTCGAACTGAACTTCTCACCCGTGCCGTTCTGCCGTGCTGTACTGGTTTGCGCTGTACTGGTTTGCACTGGCTAACGTCCGCCGATCGCGTACGAGGAGCACCCATGGCACGTGTGCAGTCCACCGGCGGGACCTCGCCGGGCACCGCCGGCTCCGGCCGCCGCGGCTGGCCGGTGTTCACGGCCATCGCGTTCGCGATCGCGGCGCTGTTCTTCGGCGGACTCGGTGGCTCCTTCCAGGGCAAGCTCGCCGAGGTCCAGAAAAACGACAATGCGTCCTACCTGCCCAGTTCCGCCGAATCGACGATCGTCGCGAACGAGAGCGCGAAGTTCCTCGAGGTGGAGACCATCCCGGGTGTGGTGGTGTTCCATCGTGACGGCGGGCTAACGGACGCGGACAAGGCCGCGATCGAGCAGGCTCGGATCTCGGTGGCATCGGTCGAGGGTGTCGACGCGGACGGCGTCACCCCCACCCAGTTCTCCGCCGACGACACCACCGCGTCGGTGTTCGTGCCGCTGATCGCCGAGGAAAACGGGACCACCGTGGTCGGTCCCGAACTCATCAGTGTCGAGCAGGAAGTGCTCGATGCCGCGCGGAGCGCCGTGGCCGCCGACCTCGAGGTGCTTCCGGCCGGCCCCGGCGGTCTGTTGGCCGCGCTCATCGACGCGTTCGAGGGACTCGACAGCACCCTGCTCGTGGTCGCCCTGTCGGTGGTGATACTGATCTTGCTCGTGGTGTACCGGTCGCCGGTGCTGTGGTTCTTTCCGCTGTTCTCGGCGCTGTTGGCGCTCGGGGTGGCGTCCATGCTGGTTTACCTCCTCGCCGACAACGACATCCTCACGCTCACTGGGCAGAGCCAGGGCATCATGTTCGTCCTCGTGATCGGCGCCGGCACCGACTATGCGCTGCTGCTGATCTCGCGTTACCGCGAGGAACTGCACTTCTACGAGGATCGGTTCGACGCGATGATCAAGGCCTGGCGAGAATCCGCCCCCGCCATCACCGCGTCCGCCGCCACCGTGATCCTCGGCCTGCTGTGTCTGAGTTTCTCGGAATTGAATTCGAACAAGAGCATGGGCCCGGTCGCGGCGATCGGAATCGCGTGCACCTACATCGTGATGATGTCGTTCCTGCCCGTGGCACTCTCGGCCGCCGGCCGGTGGGTGTTCTGGCCACGCAAGCCCAGGGCCAATCATGCGACAGACGATTCGACAGACATGGTGACGCACCGCCTGTGGAGCCGGATCGCCGAGGTCGTCGGCCGTCGAGACCGGCCCGCGTGGATCGGGGCTACGGCGCTCTTGGCCGTCCTGTTCGCGGCCGGCATCGGCAGCCTGCAAACCGACGGGCTGACGGCGACCGAGTTCTTCACCACCAAGCCGGACGCCGTTCGCGGGCAGGAACTCTACGACGCCAAGTTCGACCAGGGCGCCGGCGCACCCGCCGTGATCACCGCGAACGCATCGAGCGTGGACGCGGTGATCGAGGCCGCGAGCGGCGTAGAGGGCGTCAACCAGAGCCCGGGATCGGTGTGCGTTCAGGTCGACGAGGCGAAGCTCAGAGCGCTGTTGCAGGGCCTCGGCCCTGACGCACCGCAGCAGTTGCCGCCGGGCTGCCCACCGGCCGCGTTGAACGTCGATCCGATCGACGGACGCACGGTGATCAACGCAGAGCTTGCTGATTCGTACGATTCACCCGAAGCGCTGCAGACGGTCCAGCGACTCCGGGACACCCTGCACGCATTGCCCGGCGCAGACGCGCTCGTCGGCGGCACTTCTGCCGCGACCCTCGATGTGCAGATCGCTTCGGTGCACGACCGGAACTTGATCATCCCGATCGTGCTCGTCGTGATCTTCGTGGTGCTGGCGCTGCTGCTGCGCGCCCTGCTGACCCCGCTGATCCTGATCGCGACCGTGGTGCTCAGCTTCGCCGCGACCCTCGGGGTAAGCGGGCTCTTCTTCACGTACGTTTTCAATTTCCCGGGAGCGGACCAGTCGTTCCCGTTGTACGCGTTCGTGTTCCTCGTCGCGCTGGGAATCGACTACAACATCTTCCTCATGACTCGGGTCCGAGAAGAGACGCAGACCCGCGGCACCCGTGCCGGGGTTCTGCGCGGGCTCACGGTGACCGGTGGGGTGATCACGTCCGCAGGGATCGTGCTGGCCGCCACGTTCGCGGTGCTCGGCGTGCTGCCACTGGTGTTCCTCGCCCAGATCGGGTTCGCGGTCGCGTTCGGCGTCCTACTCGACACAATCGTCGTCCGCAGCGTGCTGGTGCCGGCACTCTCCCACGACATCGGCAAACCGATCTGGTGGCCGTCGAGACTGGCGCGGGCGCAGGACTGAGGTCGCTCAGCACTGATCCTCGAGTCCGGTCTCCCGCAGGGTGATGTTCAGCCGCCCTGACGGAAGCCCGCACTCGGAGTTCGCGGTCCCCGGAAACACCTTCGGCACACCGTGGTACGCGAACCGGGACGGGCCGCCGAACACGAACAGATCACCCGAGCACAACTCGACATCGGAGTACGGCCTGCCCCGGGTCTCGGGGTTGCCGAACCGGAACGTGCACTTGTCCCCGATGCTCAGCGACACCACCGGCGCCGTGGAGCGCTCCTCCTGATCTCGGTGCATTCCCATGCGGGAGACGGCGTCGTAGAAGTTGATTAGCGCTGCGTCGGGGTTGTATGCATCGCCCGCCTCGGGGTCGTCGTAGGCGTCAGCGACCGCGCGTTTCCCCAACTGTGCCAACCACTGCGGCACGGGAAGGACCCGGCCGCCACCGGCGTCGAAGGCGATGCGACTGTAGCGGTACGGCTGCCAGTGCCAGCCCAAGCACACGGTCTTGACCGACATCGAGTGTCCCGTCGGCAACCGAGCAGCTCGCATCGGTACCGGACCGCGAGCCCACCCGCGACAGGCGGCGACCAGCGCACGTTGCCGGTCCGGATCGAGCCAGTCCGGGACGAGCACCGCGCCGGGGGCTATGGTGCGCCGCGGCCTTGGGATGAGCGCCATCGCGTCCCCGTCACTCGGCATCGTGGTCACTCGGCATCGTGCAGAACCAAGCCGAGCGTGCGACGCTCACCCGAGCGCACCGTGCTGACGCCGTGCCGCATCGGGGCCACGGACCACCCCCGTGCCGACTCCACCGGACGGTCGCTGGTGGTGAACACGAACACATGACCCTGGCGCAGCATCGTCGCCGTGCCCCGGGACTGCACCCGCGCCCGCTGTTCGACGAGGAGGAACTCCCCGCCCTCGTAGTCGGCGGCCGGTTCGTCCAGCCCGATCACCACCTGCAACGGAAACACCAACTCGCCGTACAGGTCCCGGTGCAGGGCGTTCCAGTCGCCGGGCCCGTACCGCAGAAGCAACGGGGTGGGCCGCAGCTGCCCGGCACCGTGGCACATCGTCAGCCACTCGTCGAGAGTGTCCGGCCACGGCGCCGGTCGGCCGAGACGCTCCGCCCAGTCCCGAGCGACCGGAAGAAGTTTCACGTAGAACATCGACCGCAGCTGCGCGATCGCCCCCGGCAGCGGGTACTCGAAGTAGCGGTACTGACCGGAGCCGTACTTGCGCGGCGCCATGTCGACAGTGGCCCGGAACAGGGTCTCGTGGTCGTAGAGATCGGCGAGCGCGCGGCATTCGGACGGGTCCAGGATCGGATGAACGCTCTGCGACCCGCCGACCTCGTCGAGTTCGTCGAGCAGCGACGCCCAGTCCAGCGACTCGACGCGTTCCTCCAGCCCCTTCATGCCGCCTCCAAGGTCAACAGCGCCTGCTTCGTCTCGGTGCCTCCGGCGTACTGCCCAATGCTGCCGTCGCTGCGAACTACCCGGTGGCACGGAAGGAACAAAGGCAGCGGGTTGGTGGCACACGCGGTGCCGACGGCCCGGACCGCGCGGGGGCTGCCGGCGGCCTCGGCGACCTTCGCGTAGCTCGCCGTCGTCCCGTATGCGATGCCCGGCAGCCGGGTCAGCACCTCACGACGGAAGCCACTCGAGAGCCGCAGGTCCAGGGGGACGTCGAAGCGGCTGCGACGTCGCGTGAAGTACTCGTCGAGTTGGCGGGCGGCATCGTCCAGGCGGGTCGGCGCCTCGAGGATGCGCGGGCTCACCTGCTCGGCAAGCATCTCGAGTACGGCGTCGTGGTCCTCGCGCGGATACGCGACCCGCACAAGCCCGACGTCGGTGCCCGCGAGCAGCAGCCGTCCGACGGGAGTGTCCACGATGCGGTACGCAACATCGAGCAGGCCGTCGCGGTCGGCTGTGGCTGCCAGGCGAGCGTGCAAGCGGCTCAGGTCGGACGGACGAACGGTCGGTGTCGGGATCACGGTCATCGGGCAGCTCCCTCCTGCGCGAGCGATTCGGGTCGTGCCGGGTAGGTGCGCCGGAGCCGGGCTATGCCGTCGGCGGCGGCGCGGCGGGCGGCATCGGTGCTGTTGCCGAGGATCCTCGCGATCTCTGCGTACGGCAAACCAGCCAGGTGGTGGTAGACGACGGCAGCGCGCTGTGTGAACGGCAACTCGGCGAGCGCGTCCCACAGTTCGTGGTTCCACGACCCGGGTAGGTCGTGCCGCGACTCCTGCTCCGGCACGTCTTCAGTCGGGATCGCCGTTCGCTGCCGCACCCGGTGGACGTCGACGGCCTTGCGGTGCGCAATGGTCACCAACCACGCCTCGACGTTGGCTCCCGGATCGAGATCGGGGTAGGCGCGCAGGGCCGCCAGAAACGTCTCCGACCAGGCGTCCTCCGAATCGACCGGACCGAGCAAGGCGCGGCACACCCGCAGCACCACCGGCCCGTGCTCGGTGACGATCTTCTCGAACGGTTTCAGTCCCACGCCCGGTAGACGCTCCGCAGGGCCGGAACGTGAGGTTCGGAGGGTGCCCGAGTCAGAAGAGCCCATCCTGGGTCCCGGGCGGGTACGGATTTTCCAGGTCGAGCAGGTACCGCTTGCGTTCGAGTCCACCTGCGTATCCGGTCAGCGAACCGTCGCTGCCGACGACGCGGTGGCACGGGACGATGATCGAGATGGGGTTGCGCCCGTTCGCCGCGGCGACGGCGCGGATCGCGGCCGGGTTGCCGAGATGCTCGGCGAGCTGCTTGTACGTCCAGCGGGTGCCGTACGGGATGGTCCGCAGCGCCGCCCACACCCGCCGCTGGAACTCTGTCCCGTCCGGCGCGAGGGGCACCGTGAACCCGGTGCGCTCGCCACGGAAGTACTCGGCGAGCTGCATCGTCACGTCCCCGAAGCCGGCGTCGAGCCGGGCCCCGAAGCGGGCGCTGTCGGGCAGATGGCGCTGCTGATCCATGTAGAGCCCGCACACCGCATCCGCGATGCGGACCAGGGTCAGCGGCCCGACAGGCGAATCGACGACGGTGTGCACTCTCTCCACGTTCTCGCACTCCACGTTTTCGAGCCTCCCGACACCCACCGACAGCTAGCTCTCGACGGACTTCGTGAGCAACGCCTGGGTGCGGTACGGCACCACCTGCGAGAGCACCACCACCGAGACGGATCGGGCAACGGTCGACGAGTGGTGCAGATCGATCAACAGTGCCTGAAGGTCGTCGTGCGACGCGGCGGCCACCCGGCACAAGACATCACCGTCACCGGTGGTCGCCCACGCCTCGATCACTTCCGGAAACTCCTCGAGTTCCAACGTGAGCTGGCTCAATGAGCCCTGGGCGATCTCCAGCGTCACGAACGCCTGGACCGGGTACCCCGCTGTGCGTAAATCGATCTCGGGTCCGTAGCCGGTGATGACGCCGGCTTCTTCGAGCCGTCGCAGGCGTGCCTGCGCTGTCGCTCGGGCGACCCCGACCCGGCGCGACAGCTCGAGCATCCCCATCCTGGGCTCGCTGCGCAGGCGCGCGATCAGCTCGACGTCGAGTGCGTCGAGTCGGTGCCCACCCCGGTCCACGACGAATCACCCGGCCGTCACGGCGCGACGCGGGAACGAGCGACGATGACGGGGCACTCCGCGTGATACAGCAGCGACTGCACGGTGGAACCGAGCAACGCGCTCTCGAAGCCGCCGCGGCCACGACTGCCGACAACGATCGACCGGGCGGAGGCGCTGAGCGCGACGAGATGCTTGGTGGCGCCGGCCTCCGCGATCACGGTCTCGACCTGCACGGCGGGAAACTTCGCACCCCAGGTCGCGACGAGCCGGTCGATGCGGCCCCGGGCCTCCTCGTCGGCCTCCTGACTGCCGCGCCGGCGCCGCGCGTGCACGGCGATCATGTCGGTTCGCCGAATCGACGCCTCCTGCATCGCCGTCCCGATGACGATGTCGGCGCTGTCGGAATGGTCCACACCCGCGACTACCGGGCCCGACGCCCGTGGCACCGGGTGCCCCTCGGCGCCACGGATCACCGCGATCGTGCACTTGGCGTGGTGGGCCAGCGACAGCGCCGTCGAGCCGAGGACCATGCGGGAGAAGAATCCGGCGCCGACCGACCCGAGCACCAGCAGGCTTGCCTGCTCCGACAGGTCCACGAATGCCCGATTCACCCGGCCCCGCAGCAGTTCCAGCTCGACGTCGAGGGTGTCGTCCTCCCTGGTGGCGGCCTCTCGCGCGGCCTTGAGCGCCTCGCGGCCCAACGCCTCTTCCTCCTCCAGGTCGTCTGCGACGAAGGGGAAGTCGTTCTCGGTGTCGATGACGTGTACCAGCTTCAGCGGCGCTTTCCGCGCGTGCGCCTCCGCAGCAGCCCACGTGACGGCGTGGAGGGAAGCGTCGGATCCGTCGACCCCCACGACGACCGGCCTGCTCTCGTGCGCTGATGACATCGTCCACTCCGATCGGCTCATGTTGCACGGCGCGGCACGGCGCCGCCCGCTGGTTACAGACTAGATTCCATCGTTCGTCGGCACGCGCCGTCCGGCCGGTTGCAGCAGTCTCGCTGCACAATTTGCCCACCGCGAGGCCAGTTCCGACCGCGCTGGATGACCAATCCGGCCAGCGATTCGGGTCGAGGTTGCGAACCCGCCGACACGGGAGTGCGATTGGAACGGATCCGTAACCGGAGGTCTGCCATGACGATCGACCAGTCGCGGGGTCACCTCGACGACGAAATGCAGCGTCAACTCCTCGGGCTCGTGGAACACGATCCGTCGACCGACCAATTCCCGGTGGTGGGATGGGACGCGATCGTCTGGATCGTCGGGAACGCGACGCAGGCCGCGTCCTTCTACCGCACGGTGTACGGGATGGAGCTCGAGGCATACTCCGGCCCCGAAACGGGTAATCGGGACCATCGCGCCTTCGTACTGCGCAGTGGTGCCGTCCGGTTCGTCCTGTGCGGCGGGGTCGACCCCGACAGCCCCCTGCTCGACCACCACCGCAGGCACGGCGACGGGGTGTTCGACGTCTCACTCGAGGTCGTCGACGTCGACCGCTGCGTAGCGCACGCCCGGCGTCAGGGCGCGACGATCCTCGAAGAACCGCACGATCGAACCGACCAGCACGGCACCGTCCGCACCGCGTCCATCGCGACGTATGGGGAGACCCGGCACACCCTCGTCGACCGATCCGACTATGCGGGTCCGTACCTGCCCGGATACGTCTCCCGCACAATGTCGTCCGGGACCGGTCCACAGGTGTTTCAGGCTCTGGACCACGTCGTCGGCAACGTCGAACTGGGCCGAATGAACGAGTGGGTGGACTTCTACCACCGCGTCATGGGCTTCACCGATCTGGCGGAGTTCGTCGGATCGGACATTGCCACCGAGTACTCGGCACTCATGAGCAAGGTGGTCTCGAACGGCGACCACCGGATCAAGATTCCACTCAACGAGCCCGCACGTGGGCGCAAGCGCTCGCAGATCGACGAGTTCCTCGACTTCTACTGCGGGCCAGGATCGCAACACCTGGCGCTGGCGACCTCGGACATCCTCGGGGCGGTGGACCGCCTCACCGCGGCCGGTGTCGAGTTCCTGCCGACGCCGCCGTCGTACTACGAGGACCCGGACCTACGGGCCCGCATCGGCGAGGTACGGGTACCGATCGCGGAACTCCAGCGCCGCGGCGTCCTCGTCGACCGCGACGAGGACGGCTACCTGCTGCAGATCTTCACCAAACCGATCGGCGACCGCCCGACGGTGTTCTTCGAGCTCATCGAACGGCACGGCTCGCTCGGGTTCGGCAAGGGCAACTTCCAGGCCCTCTTCCTCGCGATCGAGCGGGAACAGGCGCGGCGCGGCAACCTGTGACGCCGTTCCTCACGCACCTATATCGCCACGCACCTATATCGCGGTGAGGCCCAGATCCACCACCATCTGCGAACCGGTGACGGCGCGAGAACGGTCGCCGGCGAGATAGAGCACCGCCTCGGAGACGTCATCGAGACTGCATTGGTCCGGTCCGGCGAGCGGCCACCTGTAGCTGTCGGCGTACAGCGGGTACTGGGACAGGATCTCCGCGGCACGCGAACTCCGGCTCATAGGGGTGTCCACCACGCCGGGGTGGATCGAGTTGACGCGAATGCCGTACTCGCCCAATTCGATCGCGGCGGTCTTCGTCAGGCCGGCCAGCCCGTGTTTGGCCGCGGCGTAGCCGGCCGCGCCGGGGCTGGCCTTCATACCGTGCACCGAGCTGACCACGATGACCGAGCCGCCGCGGCCGCCGGCGATGATCGCGGGAACAGCGGCCGTGAGGGTGCGCCACACGCCGTTGAGATTGATGTCGATGGTCGTCGTCCACTGTTCCTCGGGCATCTCCCAGAAGCGGTTCCACATCGAGATAGCCGCATTGGCGACGACGATGTCGAGTCGACCGAAGCGCTCCACACCGGCGTCGACCGCTGCCTGCAGCGCGGACTGGTCACGTACGTCGCCGATCGCCTTGACGATCTCTCGGCCCTCGGCGCGCACCAGGCGGGCCGTCTCGTCGAGATCTGGAGGCGTCGCCGCCGGGTATCCGATGTCGTCCAAGACGGGGGCGCACACGTCGAACGCGATGATGTCGGCGCCCTCGCGGGCGAGGCGCACAGCGTGGTTTCGCCCCTGGCTGCGTGCTGCACCCGTAATGAACGCGACCCTGTTGTCGAGCAGTGCCATGCGAATCCGTCCGATCCCGGTGAGGACGACGTCCCGATGTCGTGTAGTCTAGGTGCACCGACGCGGGGTGGAGCAGCTCGGTAGCTCGCTGGGCTCATAACCCAGAGGTCGCAGGTTCAAATCCTGTCCCCGCTACCAAATGTTGGAGCCACGGCCCTTTCGAGGGCCGTGGCTCTTTCCTTTTCCATGACGTTCTTTTCCATGACGTTGTTCTGTGACGTCACACCTCCGGCCTGCTCGGTCGTCACACCTGCCCGCGTTCGCTCTTTCGACGGTCACGGATGTTCAGGATTGCTGCGGCGGTGGCCGCGATCGTCCGGTCGCTGTCGTCGGCCAGTCGGGCGAGCGCCTCCCGTGCTGCCGTGCCGGGAATCTCCGCGAACGCCTGGGTGATCCGCAACCGCGTGGGCGCGTCATCCGTGTTGTCGAACAGGTCTTGCATAGCCCCGACGATGTCGTCGGCCGAGGCTGACAGCTCCGTCAGCACGCCCAACGCCTCCGCGGCCTCGACATCGCGTCGCCCCTCGACGATCAGTTCGAGGAGGGCTGGGACCGCGTCGAGGTTCCCCCGCGCCCCGAGGACGAGGGCCACACGCCCGCGGACTGTGGCGTCCGGGTCATCGAGGGCTCGTCGCAGGAGGACCGTTGCCTCGACCGTGTGTACTGCCGCAATCGCGGCCGTGGCGCGACGTCGGACGTCGACCGACTCCGCGTCGAGACCGGCGGCCAGATCGGCGAGTCCTCGACCGGCGGCCCGGGCCAGTGTCCACTGCAACGCTCCGGCGACGTTGAGGTCGTCCTCCGACAAGGCCGCTTCGACCAGCGCTTCGACGGGGAGTGGCGCATTCGCGTCCTGGGACAGGATCGCTTGCTGGCGACGGGCCCCGGACTCCGATTCGAGTGCGCGCAGCAGGGTGACGACGCGCAGGACGTCCTCCCACTCCTCCGGGCCGGCGGAGTCGACGTGCTCGAGTTTCGTGAGCAGTTCCTCCTCTGCGGCGATCCGCTGACGCGTGTGCCGTATGAGGTCTCCCATCAGCCCGGACGGCGCGAAGTCGGATTCGTCCAGTGCGCGCTTGGCCTCGCTCAAGGACAGCCCCAGCGTCCTCAGGCTCTCGACGTGGAAGAGCCGGCGGATGTCGTCGGCGGAGTACTCGCGGTAGCCGCCGGACGTGCGGCCCGTGGGCTGCACCAGCCCCAGCGCGTCGTAGTGACGCAACATCCGGGTGCTGACACCGGACCGTCGCGAGACTTCGCCGATCAACATCCCATCTCCTCCTCTAGGCGTCCACGCCGCGGGTCGCCATATCGAGCGACAGGGCGAACCCGCTGTCCGGGTGGTGGTAGAGCCATTCTGTGGCCTCGGCATGCGCACGAATGTCCGGATTGGGGCTACTGGACGCCGTCTCGACGATCGGGAGGACGGCCTCCCCGAGCTTGACCAGCGCACGACTCAGGCTGAGCTGCAGGTGCTGGTCACCGCGTCCGAACTCGGTTGCCAGGTCGGCCGCGAGGTCGGCCTCGTCTCCGGGCGGCACGAGTATCGCGGCGGCCCGCCATGCGCTGCGGGCGACGTCGTCGTGCTCGTCGTGCAGAAGTGCCGACACCGCCGGCCATGCCTGCCGATCCCCGATCTTGGAAAGCGCATGCAGCGCTTGGCTTCGAGCCTGCACGGTGTCGGCGCCGAGTTCCTCGACCAGTCTCGGGACCGTGGCCTCCGCCGGTAGGCGGCACAACGCCCAAGTGAGCATGTCGCGGACGAAGAAGTCCGCCTCGACGGCGCACCGACCGACGAGAGTCTCGATGAGACGGGGATCGGGACGCGTGCCTACGGAAAGCGCAGCCCGCAGCCGAACCGTCGGGTCGGCAGCGGCCAGAGCGTCGACGAAGTGAGCATTCGGCCCACCGTGGTTGGTTGTGTTCAAGACAACCACCTCCTTCGCCGGCCATTCGAGTCCTTGTCACTGTGTGAGGGTCAAGTCTCGGTGGCAGAACCGCGGACCGTACTCCAGGCTGTGCGGCGCGTGGTTTGCGATTGATTGCGTGGTTTGCAATTGGCGTTATGCCGCAGCGGGCAACTCGATTGCTTATGACCAGAACGGGTTTCGTGCGACTCCCTTGCAGGCGGAACCACCGGTCGGAGGTCGGTGTTCGATTCGGTCGAGTATCAGCGCGGACGAAACAGTACCGCCGCCGCAGCGATGCTGATTGCCGTGAACACCGTGATCACGACGACGAGGGCGATCGACTCGTACACCCGGAACGTGATCAGCCCGGGTATCACAGAGAGGGACATGAGGAGGAGCGGATCCTTCTGCCGCTGCAGCCCCCGGCGTAACCGCTGCCCGCGATCAGCGACACCGAAATCGTGGATCAAATCAGACATACTTCCCCCACCTCTCCCTGGGCGCAGGCTACTCGATTGATTTGCTCGGCAAGAGAACGGCTTGTCCTGATCAACCTGCCCCGCCCGAGGGCGTGCCAGCGAAGCGTCTTGCGGCCCTCCCGTGAGACTGCAGTCGGGACTAGATTGCCTGTATGACCGACCGTGATCGGGACACCCTCGGCAAGCCGCGCAATGCCCGGCCTCGAGATCGCCTGGGCAGGCCACTCGAGTGGGGAGCGGAAGGGTTTCCGACGGTCCCCGACGACCTGGACCTCGACCCCGACGAGGCGATCACCGAGGCGCAGCGCCTGCTCGACCATGAGCTACCGTTCCACGCGCACGAAGTCCTCGAATCCGCCTGGAAGAAGGCGCCGAACGAGGAGCGCGGACTGTGGCAGGGTCTGGCGCAGTTGGCGGTCGGGGTCACCCATCAGATGCGCGGCAACCCCGCCGGCGCGGTGTCGGTGCTGCGCCAGGGCCGGCACCGAATCGTTCCGTACGAGCCGGATCCCCCGCACGCCCTCGACATCACCGGTCTGGTCGCTTGGGCCGACCACCTGATCGCGGAATTGGACCGCGACACGCCGCCGGACGCGGTGCCCGTCCCCCGCCTTCGGATGCCCTGATGACCAACCCGGAGCAAATGACCGTCATGCCGATGTTCCCCCTCGGCTCGACACTGCTACCCGGGGAACGGCTGCCGCTGCACGTGTTCGAGCCCCGATACCAGGCGCTCGTGCGTGACTGCCTGACCGCGACCGAAGGCCCGCTGTTCGGCACCGTCCTCATCGCACGCGGCCACGAGGTCGGCGGCGGCGACGTCCGGCACGACATCGGCACCACCGTACGCATCGTCTCGCACGTCGACATCGGCGACGGGCGGTACGCGCTCGACTGCGTCGGCGAGGAACGGATCCGAGTGCGGCACTGGCTCGGTGACGATCCGTACCCCCGCGCGGAGGTCGAGGTCTGGCCGGTGGGCCCGACCGGGCGGGTCTCCGATCGCCAACTCCAGCAGCTCATCGGCAAGATCACCGAGTTGTACGTCGTGCTCAACCGCGTCCGCGAACAGCGGGAGGATCCGCCACCCGCGCCGCCGAGCCTGCTCGACGTGCTCGAGCGGCCCGGCGACCATCTGTACGCGATCGCTTCGTGGGTCCCGATGGGTGCCGCGGACCGCTACGCAGTGCTGGCGGCAGCGATGGCCGACGAGCGATACCAGGCCTTTGCCGACGCGGTCGACAACGCCCGAGAGATCGCCGAGTTCCGGCTCTCGGAGCGATAGCGACGGGCGAGACGAAGAAACTCGTTGGCGTCAGTGACGAAGCTCAGGCCGAGTGCCGCCCCCGGTATCCGAGTGCGCGCCGGACGAAATCGAGGCTGAACGCAATCGTCATCTTGGCCTCGTTCAGGACCGTGCCGAACACCGGGTAGGCGTGGATCTGGCCGCTCCACACGTGGGTTTCGACGGACTGTCCGACATCCTCGAGCATGCCGGTCATCGCTTCGACGTCGGGGCGCATGAGTTCGTACTGCGCGACGCTGAAGAACACGGGCGGGAACAGGCTCGGGTCTGCCTCGATGGGTGAGTCGGCACCGACGATGGGTTCCGGACCGTCTGCCCAGCGACGCTTGATCGAATCGACCTTGTTTATCGGTAGGTACGCGTCCCGGCGCATGTAGTCGGGGTCGTGCTTCTCGAGCGCCAGGTTGAGCAGCGGCGAGTACCCGATCACCGCGGCGGGCGTCACCATGCCGCGGGACGCGGCGAGTTCGGCGACCTTCATCGCGAGGTAGCCGCCGGCCGAGTCACCGGCCAGGATGATCTTCGTCGGGTCCTCGCACTTACCCAGCAGGTCTTGGTAAGCGGCCATCGCATCGTGGATCGAGGTGCCGATGCCGCCGGAGGGAAGCTGCCGGTATTCCACGGAGATCACCGGGACCGCGGCCCGCGCGGCCAGCAACGCGCACAGGTTGCGGTGAGTGGCCAAGCCGCAGAACACGAATCCGCCGCCGTGGAAGTACAGGATGGTCGCGCCCGCGAGGGAGTCTGCGGCCTTGCGGTGGTTGGTGATCCGCTCGCTGGGCACACCGCCGAGCGTCATCGGCTCGATGGTGACGCCGTTCGGTCTCGGGAGCCGGTCCACGAGCCTCTCGAGATTCGCGAGTGTCTCGAGTCCACGGTCCGTGGCCGGCCACAACCTGAACAGCGGTTTGACGAAGATGCGGGCGATCCAGAAGACCAACCACGCCCGCCAGCTGACCTTCCAGTGCCTGATGATCGTCGTCTCGCGTGTTCGCATCCCGTCCCCAGTCGTCATCCGCTCACGAGGCGGCTCGACCCGCCTTGTGGCCACCCTAGAGTCCGACGCCCGGCCTCGCAGCTACCGGCACGTCAGACCTGCAATGTCATACCTGCAGGAGCGGAATGAGTACTTCGTCGTCGGTGAGGGCACCGTGCTGGCCCACCAGCATCGACATCCGTGGCTCGGCCTCGCCGCGAACCACGGCCACCCCGTCACCGGCGACCATCACGACGTCACCGATGCGGCGCAGCGCAGCCGGCGTCGGATCGGCGCCCAGCAGTCCGGACGCCACGACGTCGTCGCGGGTCCCCACCCAGGCTCGCGCCCCGAGCACCTCGCGCCACCGGCGCAGGACGTCCTCGGCGTGGCCGGGCTCGGCGTGCACATACCGGCAACGCGCCTCACCGGTGAGTGCCACGACGCCCTCCGACAGGGCAGCCGTCGTATCGAAGTCGATCCGGTCCGACGTGCCGACGGAAACCATCCCGTGGTCGGCGGTGACGAGCACCCGGACGTCGGGGCCGAGATGGGTCAAGAGGTCCTCGACGAGCCGGTCGACGATGGTCAGTTGCGTGAGCCAAGCGTCGCTTCCGGGTCCGTGGACATGCCCGAGCGTGTCGATCTCACCCAGATAGCTGTAGACAAGCGTCCGATCACCGGCCGACGCGGCGTGCACCGTGGAGTGCAGCAGGTCACCGTAGGCGGTGGCGCCGACGAATCGCGCCCCTCGCAATGCGGCGCGGGTGAGCCCACTACCCGCGAAGTCCCGCGGCAGCACCGTCGTCGCGGCGATACCGGAGGCCGTCGCCCGCTCGAAGGCGGTCGGGAAAGGTTGAATCCGCTCCGGCTCCACCCTGTTCAGCGCGTCCCTGCGATCCCCGACACGCTGCCAACGCAGCCAGTTGAACGCTCCGCCCGCCTCGGCGACGTCCGAGACGTAACCCGTGACGCCGTGCCGACCTGGAGGCAGACCGGTGCCGAACGAGACGAGCGATGTCGCGGTGGTGGTCGGAAACCCCGCCCGAATCTGACGCGCCTCCACGCTGTTGAGGAAAGGGGCTGCATCGACATTGCTGCGCAGCAGGTTCCATCCGAGGCCGTCGATCAGCAGCACGACCGTGCGATCGGCCTCGGTCAGCTGCAGTTGGTTGGCCTCGCCGGGCACCCCCGATGCCGCGAGCACCGATGGCAGCACGTCGGCGAGCGTGGGCTCGGTGTACACGTCACGCAGCGGAAGGTCATTCGACACTGCTGGCACTCGCAATCGTTGCTCGATGTACTGGCCTCGTACCCGACTGTAGGCGCGATTCGAGCTCGGTTTCGAGGTTTCCCAGTTCACGCCGGTGAGCAGTTCGGCTCATGCCGCCACAGGCACCGAGCGGTAGCCGCGGAGCACGAAGGTGCCCCGCGAGATCGGGTCGCCCGCCAGTGCGATCCGGGGGAACCGGTCGAACAACGCCGTCAGCGACTCCGCCAGTTCCATCCTCGCCAGCGGCGCCCCGAGGCAGAAGTGCACCCCGACACCGAAGGCAAGGTGCGGGTTGGGGTCACGGCCGGTCAGGAATCGATCTGCGTGCTCGAATACCGTCGGATCGCGGTTGGCCGCCCCCAGCATGGCGGCAATTTTCTCGCCGGCCTCGATCCGGATGCCACCCAATTCGACCGGAGCGGTGGCTGTGCGCTCGAAGAGCTGGAGTGCCGAGTCGAAGCGCAGCATCTCCTCGACCGTCCGTGAGACAGCCTCTGCGGGGACCTGCCCGGCGCCGAGCATCGCGACGAGCCCGTTGCCGAAAGCGTTCACGGACGCTTCATGCCCGGCGTTCAGCAACAGGACCACCGAGGCAACGATCTCGTCTTCGGTGAGTTCGGTCGTGGTGAGGTCCGAGATCAGATCCTGCCTGGGGTTGCCGCGCCGGTCGGCGGCCAGCGCCCGCACGTAGTCCGCGAACTCCTGTGCTGCCAGTACCGCGGCATCGACCACCGCCGTGTCCGGCGCCGGTTCGTACATATGCACGATGGCCTGCGACCACGACCTCAGTGAGGACACCATCGCCGCCGGGGCACCGAGCAGCTCGGCGATGACGAGGACCGGCAACGGCTCCGCGTACTCACCGATGACGTCGAAACCGCGCGGGTCCACCTGGTCCAACAGGGACGCCGCCAGTTCCTTCACCCGCGGTCGCAACCTGTCGACGTGACCGCGGCTGAACGCCGCCGCCACCGGACGCCGCAGCCGTGTGTGTGCCGGCGGCTCGTTGTCCATCATCCGATTGCGATGGAGCAGATTGAACGGCTCGAGGTACGACGCCGGCTCGAAGTCGCGCCACAGCCGCCCGAGTCGGCGGTCACGCTGCACCGCCGACGCGCTCGCATGGTCGAAGGTCAGCCACATGCCCGACTGCTCGTGCCACGCGGCTGGGTGACGGGCGCGCTCCCGCGAGAAGTACGGGTACGGGTCAGCGACGAATGCCGGATCGGTCAGGTCAATTGTCGTAGTAGGCCGCACTGGATCGAACCTCGGCTCCAGATCGTGGAATAGGTTCCCTGGCCAGTTTGACGCGAGAGGCTTCGACAGTGCCACCGTGTGACTGCCACCGTGTGACTGCCACCGCGGACACTGCCACCGCGTCACTGCCCGTGGGTCCTTGCACATCCACGTCGGTGCGCATCCACGTCGGCGCATCCAACGGAATCACCACCGTGAACTGGCGCGGAGTGCCAACCTGAATTCAACAGCTCCAACAGCACAGACAACGTACGAGTGCGAGGTGATCGCTGATGGCCCGACCAGTCCGCGTCGTGGTGCTCGGCTCCGGGTCGTGGGGCACCACGGTGGCCGGGCTCGCGGCCCGCAACACGCCCACCCTGTTGTGGTCGCGTCGGCCCGAGACGGCCGACGAGATCAACACCGAGCACCGCAATTCCCGCTATCTCGGCGACCACGTGCTGCCCGACAACCTGCGGGCCACGTCCGACATCCTCGAGGCCGCGAACGAGGCCGACGTCCTCGCTGTGGGGGTGCCGTCGCACGCGGTGCGCGACACGCTCAGTCAGATCTCCAACGAGGTCCGCGCGTGGGTGCCGGTGCTCTCGCTCTCGAAAGGCCTCGAACCGGGCACGCGGCAGCGTCCCACCGAGATCATCTCGGAATGCCTGCCGGGCCATCCCGTCGGGCTGCTCGCCGGCCCCAACATCGCCCGTGAGGTTGCCGACGGTCTCGCTGCCGCGGCCGTCGTCGCTACCCAGGACGAGGACGTGGCGGCGGCGCTGCAACCGCTGTTCGCCTCGCGGGTCTTTCGCGTCTACCGCAACACCGACGTTCTCGGCTGCGAACTCGGCGGGGTGCTCAAGAACATCGTCGCGATCGCGTCGGGCATGGCCGACGGCCTCGGCGTCGGCGACAACACCCGCGCGATGGTGCTCGCGCGCGGTCTCGCGGAGATGACACGGCTCGGCGAGTCGATGGGCGCGAACCCACGCACGTTCGCCGGGCTCACAGGTATCGGCGATTTGATCGCGACATGTATGAGCCCGGCGTCGCGCAATCGGCGCGTCGGCGAGGCCATCGCGCGCGGGCTCACCGTCGACGAGGCTGTCAAGGAGCTCGGGCAGGTCGCCGAGGGTGTCAAGACGGCGCCGACGGTGATGGAACTGGCGCGCGATTACAACGTCGAGATGCCGATCGCCGCCGAGGTGGAGGCGGTCGTCGCGGGCCGTCGCACGCCGGCCGATGCCTATCGGGGTCTGCGGAAGGTCCAGCCGGGAGGCGAGGACGAGGTCGCGTGATGATGTGGCCGAGGGTTGCGCGTGCCGAGAAGTCGCGCTTAAACTCCTCGGTCATGCAGCGCATCGAGGTAGTAGTTCACCGCCGTAGCGGGGTCTGATTCGGACCGACCCCTCGCTGCGGGTCATTGAGCTAGCTACCGTCGGTCCTTCCTTCACTTCAGGAAGACCTCGCAAAATGCGCACCTCCCAAGCCTTTGCTACCTCCACGTTCTCCGACGATCCGTTCTTCCACCATTTCGCTATGCACCTGCCCCGCGAGATGCGAGCCCAGGCCCAGGGCTTGAGCTGGACCGAATTCGCCGAGCGTTTCAGCCCCACCGGCGGCCCCGTCCGCCTCGGCAGCTGGGAGTCCACCGACCTCGGCGCCGGTCGCAATGCCTACACCGCGACACTCGCGCTCGGCGACACGATCACCTCGGCGTCCGCGACCGCGACCGGACCGATCGCAGCACTCACGTCGATGCTGTACGACGCGGGTTTCCAGCTCGAGATCCTCTCGTTCCACCAGCAGCGCACGTCGGGGGGCACCGCCACATTCGTCCTGTGCGACCACGACGGAGACCGTCGTTGGGCGATGGCCCTCGGTGACGATTGCATCTCGTCGTCGCTCGCTGCGATCATCGCCGGCGCCAACCTGCTACACAGCTGACCCCCGCGGAAGACTGATCGCCGCAGAGAGTTGATCCCGCCCCATCCGCGCACGGGCCGGCTCCGAATACAAAGCGATGGCTCCTGTCACCAGCTACCAGGAGGACCGCATGTCTGTCACGAAAAGGCGGCCTATCACGAGAGGGCGGCCAATCACGAGAAGGCTGCCTGCCACGAGAAGGCTCCTCACCGGGTTGTTCGCCGCGTCGGTCGCCGCAGGTGTCGCCGCCGCTGCCCCCGTGTCCGCCCAGCCCACCGATTCCCCAGGTCCTTGGCAGCCACTTGCCCCCGTCCCGTCACTGGACATCGCGCGGTATGTCGGTACCTGGCATCAGCTCGCGGCGATTCCGCAGCCGTTCAACGTCAACTGCGCCCGCGACACCCGCGCGGTGTACGAGGTGATCGACGAATCGAACATCAGCGTGAACAACACGTGCACCACCTGGTCAGGCGAGACCATGGGCGTCACGGGCAATGCCCGCGTCACCGATCCGGTGACCAACGCCCAACTACGCGTGAGCTTCCCGTCGGTTCCCACTCAAGGATCCCCCGATGGCCCGACGAACTACGTTGTCACCTACATAGCCGACGACTACTCGTGGGCCCTGGTCGGTGATCCGGCCCGTGCTTCCGGGTTCGTGCTCTCCCGTACTCCAGCGGTCAGCGATGCGCAGTGGCAGCAGATCCGCAGCGTCGTCGAGTCCCGCGGCTACGACTCGTGCCTGCTGCTCACCTCCCCCACCACGGGCGGTCGTTCCGACATCGTGCCGCTGTGCACCGTGTAGGACTCACTCGGCGCAGGACTCACTCGGCGTTGGACTCACTCGGCGCAGGACTCACTCGGCGTTGGACTCACTCGGCGCAGGACTCACTCGGCGTTGGACTCACTCGGTGCAGGACTCACTCGGCGGCCGCGTACTCTCGTGCCGCGGCCCCTGTGATGTTAGTGAGCATGCCCTTGAAGACGATCCCGTGGAACGGTAAAACCGAGTACCAGTAGATCTGTCCGGCAAGACCTTTCGGGAAGAAGATCGCCCGCTGGTCCAAGCGCGATCGGTGCGGTCCGTCCGGACTCACGCGCCATTCGAGCCATGCCCCACCGGGGGTGCGCATCTCGGCCCGCAGCCGCAGCAACGATCCGCGATCGATCCGTTCGACTCGCCAGAAGTCCAGTGGGTCACCGGTGTTGAGACGACGGGCGTCGCGCCGGCCCCGACGGAGGCCGACACCGCCGAAGAGGCGATCGAGCCACCCCCGGATAACCCACGCGAGAGGAAAGGAATACCAGCCGTTCTCGCCGCCGATACTCTCCACAACCCGCCACAGAGTCTCGGCGTCGGCGTCACAACCGACGCTGCGCTCGTCGATGTAGGCGGCCGCTCCCGACCAATCGGGGTCGGACGGCAACGGATCCGACGGCGCACCCTCCGGTGACGCGCTGGCCCAGTTGGTCTCCACCTCACCCTCGCCGATCTGACGCAGCGCCAGGCGGACAGCCTGCCGGTACGGCGTCGCACCGTCCTTCGGCGGCGGGATGACAGCGTCGATGTCGTGGTCAGCGGCGACCGCGTCATTGTGCAGGGATTCGATCAGTGCCCGCCCGAGTTGAACCGGGATCGGCGTGACCAGCCCGATCCACAGCCCCGCCAGGCGAGGAGTGAGCACCGGGAGCACCAGCACCCGCCGACGCCGCAGACCCGCGACCTGGGCGTAAACCTTCATCATGTCCCCGTACGTGAGGACGTCGGGGCCGCCGATATCGAAGCCACGGCTGCGCGGCAACGGTGCATCGGCCGCCCGCACCAGATAGTAGAGAACGTCGCGAACGGCGATCGGCTGTATCCGGTTGTCCACCCATTTCGGGGTCGTCATCACCGGCAGACGGTTCGTGAGGTGGCGGATCATCTCGAACGACGCCGAACCCGACCCGATGACCACCCCGGCCTGCAGCACGAGGGTCGGAACACCGGAGTCCATCAGGATTTGGCCGACCTGCGCACGCGACCGCATGTGCGGCGACAGTTCGACGTTGTCCGGATGCAGGCCGCCGAGGTAGACGAATCGCCCCACACCGTTCGCCCGGGCCGCCGCCGCCATGTTCGACGCCTCGATCCGCTCGGTCTCGATGAAGTCGGACGGATGGCCCATCGAGTGCACGAGGTAGTAGACGACGTCGATGCCGACGGTCGCAGTACACAGCGAATCCGGGTCGCCGAGATCACCACGCACGACTTCGACGCTCCGGGCCCAAGGGACGTCGAGCAGCTTCTCGGGCGAGCGGGCGAGAACGCGCACATCGTGGCCGGCCGACAGCAGGCGGGGCACCAGGCGACCACCGATGTAGCCGGTGGCCCCGGTGACCAGCACCCGTTGCCCCTGCACAACTCCACGGTAACCTCACTGTTCATGACCGCGCAGGACGAACCGTTCGACATCGATACCGGCGGCGTGCAGGGCTACCTGCACCGTCCGGCCGGGGAGGCGGTGGGGAAACTCGTCCTCACGCATGGCGCCGGGGGTGACCTCAACGCAAAGCTGTTGCAGGCGATGGCTTCCGGCTTTGCCGGGCATGGCCTGCTGGTGTTGCGCTACAACCTGCCGTTCCGGCAGAAGCGGGCATCCGGGCCACCCAACCAGGCTCGCGCAGGTGAGGACCGAGACGGCATCGTCGCGGCGGCCGCCGCGATCCGCGACCTCGCCGACGGCCCTACGATCCTCGCAGGAACCTCGTACGGCGGACGCCAGTCGACGATGCTGGCCGCCGAGCGGCCGGTCGTCGCGGATGGCCTTGTGCTGCTGTCGTATCCGCTGCACGCACCGGGAAAACCGGAGAAGCAGCGCACCGAGCACCTGCCGCAGCTACGGACGCCCTCGCTGTTCGTCCACGGCGACCGCGACCCGTTCGGCACGCCGGACGAGATGCGTGCCGCCGTCGATCTGATCCCGGCCGAGCACCGACTGCTGCTCGTCGAGGGCGGTCGTCACGGACTCGAACCCGACCGCCACGACGTCGTCGAACGCACGGTCGCCGCTGCGCTGGGCCTGTTCGCTATTCGTTGACGCGGGCGCGCATCAGGAAGACGTTGTAGTCCGACCATGTGGAGATCGTGAAGTACAGGTCGCTGCCCCGTGACCACGGATGGATGAATCCACCGTAGAGCTCCGGGTAATCCAGCACCGACACCATGGGTGCCCCGTCGGACCACTCGCCCTGAGGCGAATTCGCCTCGCGCAGAACGATCGCCAACTTCGCGGTGTCGAGGTACGACATCTGCCACTTGCCGGTCGATTCGTCATACCGCACCGACAACTCTGCGACCGGCCCGTGCACGATCGGCGTCGCGGCGGTGTACCCGCCCACAGGTGTCCAATTCCCGTTCTGCCAGTACTGGTACGCGGTCTTGTTGAGTACCTCGTCCTTGGGGACCCGTGCGAGTCCGACGGCCCCGAGTCGGGTGTTGGGGGTACCGAACATGTACACGAAGTCACCGGCCGGCACCATCGAGGTGATCTGGAAATTGGTGAGGCCGAAGATGTTGTCCCAGCGAGCGTGCGGATCCTTCACCCACGTCGATCCGCCGTCGTCGGAGTAGGCGATCCCGCCGTAGTTCGTGTACCACGTACCGGGAATACTGTTCCACGTCCGGATCGACATGTAGGACATGTACTGCCGGTCCCCGACCGCGAATCCGGACGTCGGGATCGTGGTGATCTCGACGTTGTCCATCTTCCGGCTGCTGAGCAGTTCCGCGGCGTGACACGGGCTGTCCTGCACCATCGAGTCGAAACTCATTCCGTCGGAGAGATTCTGGTCGGTGCTGAACGCCAGGACGTTGCTGCGCCAATCGCCGCCCTGGCCACCGGGCGGGTGAAATCCCTTGCCGATGGTGTCGCCGAACGCGATCGCCACCTGACCGGGCGCGCTTTCCCACATGATGCCGAGGTCTGTGCCCTGCACCTGCCAGCGCTTGTCGGTCCGGTTGATGGACCCGGCGCCGGTCAGCTTGGCGACCCGGTCGACCTGGCCGATCCGCGGCGTCGGCGGCGCCGGCGTGCGCGGGGCCGGTTCGACGGCGGGGTCGACCGGGGGCGGCGGGGGCGGCAGCGGTCCGGGGTCGGGCCCGGGAACCGGGATTCCGAAGTAGAACGGCACCGGCTTGAGCCCGATCTGCGGTACCCCCAGATCGGTCGACAGCGACGACGGCAGTGGCGGCGCGTCCGTCAGGTCCGGGCACGGGTCCATGCAGGGGTCCGCCGGCAACGGCTCGGATGCGATCCGGGTCGTCGGGGGCTCCGGAGCCGGGTACGGCACCTCGGTGATCACCGGCGAAGGAACGGGGATCTCGAGGCGCTCGGGAATGATCGGTTCGAGATCGTGCGACAGATCGGACACACAGGGCCCGCTGCCCTGTGCACCGTTCGGAAGCGGGGCGGCCGAGGCGACCGTGGCGGTGCCCGGAATCACTGCGGATCCGAGTAGAGCGACTGCAGCCAGCGCCGTGCTTCTGATCGACATGGATCCCCCTGATCCGTCAATACACGTGTACTCCGTCCAAAGTCTGCAGCCCAACGTCTGCGTCGGGGGGAACATAGCATCAAGATCAGCACGAGCCAGGTGGATCCGACGGAACGAATACCGGAGTCGGTGGTCCCCCGCGTCGGTCTTCCGGATTACCTCTCTCCGGACATCCGGAGCGAACAGTCCGTAGCGTTGCCGCCGCTCTTCGAACTGCCTCCTTGCCTCCAAGTCTCAACTGCCCCAAATCATTACCGCTCGATCTTGTACGCGGGTCCGAGATCACCTCCGAGCCGAGGGTGGACGTTTCGGCGTCTCCAACAAGGCCCGGGAGCCCAATATGCTCCCTCCCCGGACGACACCCTCGTAGGTACGCTGAGAGACGACCAACTACCGGGAGGTCGAGGAATGCTCTACAGCGATATTCCGAGTCACGCCGAGATCCGACGGCTGGCGGGTGTGGAGGGCCAGACCTGCATCTCGATCTACACACCCACCGAAGACGACATCAAGGATCCGGGCAAGAGTCGCATCGAATTCAGCAATCAGGTCAAGTCCGGACTCGAACAGATAGACGACCCGAAGGAACGGGTGACATTCGAGCAAGCGTTTGACGACCTGATCGAGGACGAGGCCTTCTGGCGCTACCAGGCACGCAGCCTCGTCGTACTTGCCACCGCGGATCGTGTCCGCCGCTATCGGCTACCCAACCGACTCGGATCGTGTGTCATCGCCAGCGACCGCTTGTACATCAAGCCGCTGCTTCGGGCGGTGACCTTCCCGCAAACCGCCTTCGTCCTGGCCCTCGCCGAGGGGTCCGTGCGGTTGATCGAGGTCACTGCCGACCAGGCTCCGTCCCACGTCGAGGTTCCTGGGCTGCCCAAGGACGCCGCGAGCTACGCGGGCGTTCCATCACTCGGCCGTACCCCACCGGGACGAGTGCGCGGACGAGTGCAAGGCGACGAAGGACGCAAGCTTCGCGTCCACGAGTACGTCCGGGCGATCGACCACACACTGCGGAGCGTCCTGGCCGGACGAGAGACCCCGCTGATACTCGCGGCCGCGGAACCGACCGCATCTCTGTACCGCTCGGTGAACAACTATCACAATCTCCTTGACGAGGGCATTCACGGCAACCCGGAGGAAATGAGCGACACCCTGATCGCGCAGGCTACCCGCGGGGTGCTCGACGGCTACTACGCCCATCAACTGGCCGAGACTCGGAAGCAGTTCGACGACCTGCGGTCGAAGGGTCGGGCGCAGGTGGAGATCTCCGACGTGGCCCGGTCGGCGACGTTCGGCCGGATCGAGACGCTGCTCGTCGACATCGAAGGAGTCGTGCCCGGCACGATCGACCCGGACAGCGGGAAGGTCACGTTGTCCGAGTTCAACGACAACCACGAGTACGGAGTGGTCGACGAGATCGCCAGGCGCGCCCTGCTGACCGGCGCGAAGGTGCTCGCAGTCCGGTCCGGCGACGTGCCGGACGCAGTTCCGGCAGCAGCCATCCTGAGGTTCGCCGAATAGGGTTGGCGGAGAACTAGGCAGGCGCCGTCTCAGGGTACGAGCACGAACTTTCCACGGGGGTGCGGCTGTTGGAGCGCCCGGTGTGCTTCCGCTGCCTCGGTGAGCGGAAATCTCCTACCCACGAATACGTCGAGGAGGCCGCGACCGGCGAGGTCGACCAGGATCGGGCGTGTCTCTGGGCGACTCCAGTCACTGGCCTTGGTTCCCACACCGACTGCGACAAACCCGTCACGCTCGGCTCGTTCGAACGCGACAACGGTGACAACCCTCTCGAGATCGGCACCGAGGGCGAGGCAGTCATCGACGACCTCGTCCGCGCCGATGGTGTCGATCACGGCGTCCACGCCGCGCGGTGCGATCCTTCGGATCCGCTCCGAGAGCCCTTCGCCGGGCGCCACCGGAACCGCCCCCAGCGTCCGCAGGAAGTCGTGGTGCTTCTCCCGCGCCACCCCTATCACGCGCGCGCCCCATGCCGCGGCGAGTTGGACGGCGACCTCTCCGACACCCCCGGCTGCACCGAATATGACGACCACGTCGCCGTCCCCGACTCCCGCCGCGGTCACGGCATCGACCGCGGTGCCACCTGCGGTCAGCAGGCATGCCGCGGAATCCCACGGCACCGATTCGGGTTTGAGCAGAACGTCCTGCGCCGATACCAACACCCGTTCGGCATACGCACCGGTACCCGTGTAGACGATCACCTCGTCCCCGACGCGGACGCCACGGTGCTCTGAGCCGCCCTCCCCAGAATCGGCTTCCTCGGACTCGACCTCCTCGGACTCGACCTCCTCGGAATCTGGGCCGACCTCGACGACGACACCGGATCCCTCCATCCCCGGACGAACGGGGAGCAGCGCCGGATCCGCACCGAACTCTCCGCTGTAGAGCCTGTAGTCGACAGGATTGACACCGATCGCCCGCATCGCCACCACGACCTGGCCGGGACCGGGGGCCGGCAGGTCTTCCTCGATCACTTCGAGAACCTCCGGCCCGCCGAATGCGCTCGCGACGACGGTCTTCCCCACTCCCCGAAAACTACCGGGTGCAACCTGTTATTCCCAGGGCACCGTCCCAAGGTGCGCCCACGACGACCAAAAAACTGACGCTGTCGGAGATCTCGGTCGGCGTCGACCACTCGGTGTCGATCTCAGTCGGTGTCGATCTCAGTCGGTATCGAAATGACGACAATGCGCCGACAGCGCCGGTCAGGAACGCATCTCTGAGGACAGCACAGGGATCGTGGAGATCAGCACAGGGTACGAACTGCGCCCCGGAAGGACTCGCCGATGCCAGATTTCCCCGCTGCCGAGCCCCTGCTCCCCTCGACATCGGACGTGCCGCCAGTCATGTTCATCCACGGGCTGTGGCTGGCCGCATCCTCGTGGGACGCGTGGCGAGCAAAGTTCGGCGCCGCCGGGTACCCAACTCTCGCTCCCACGTGGCCCGGCGAGTCGGTGAACGTCGCCGACACCCGCGGGCACGCCGAGGACCAAGCGGGCAACGGCATCGACGAGATCACCGGTCACTTCGCCGCGGCGATCGCGTCGCTTGCCCGGAAACCGATAGTCATCGGGCACTCCTTCGGCGGCCTGATCGCCCAGAAACTCCTGGCCGCGGACGTCGCCGCGGCCGCCGTCGCAATCGACTCCGCGCAGATCCAGGGTGTCAAGGCGCTGCCGTACGCCCAACTGAGGTCCTCGTTCCCCGTCCTCGGCAACCCCGCGAACGCCAAACGGAGCGTCACCCTGACCCCGGACGCGTTCGCGTACAGCTTCGGCAACGCGCTCGAACGCAGCGAGTCCGACGAGCTGTACGAGCACTGGTCCATTCCGTCGCCGGGCCGGCCGCTGTTCCAGGCGGCCTTCGCCAACTTCCAGCCCGACTCGCCGGCACACGTCGACACCGATGTCGAACGCGGACCCCTGCTGATCCTCGCCGGCGGCAAGGACCACACCGTGCCCGAATCGGTGAGCCGCTCCACGCATCACCGATACCGCAAAGCACGCACCGACAACGACTATGTCGTGTTCAGCGATCGGGGACACTCGCTGACGGTCGACCACGGATGGCCGGAGGTCGCCGACACAGTGCTCGAGTGGTTGGCCGAGAAGGGCTTCGGTGCCGCAATCAAGCGCTGAGCGGACCTGCCCGCAACACCCGTTTCGGTCAGCTACCGACGAAGAAAGCGCCCAGGGAACCCAGGTCCAGCCCGATCACCGAACCGACGCACCCGGACCCGAAGGTCGACGACGACACCGGGGACGACACCGCCGAACCCGGCCCCGACCCGACAGACCCGGACGATCCGAACCCGGCCCCGCTGCAGTCGTCTCCGGATTCCTCTTCGGTGGATTCCTCTTCGGTCGCGTCGACTACCGGCGCACCCTGCTCGACGTCTGAGGGCTCGACGTCGGAGACCGCTGTGGACGTCGGCTCGTCTACCTCGTTGGGTGCCGCGGCTACCGGCACGGCGAGCGCCACCAGTCCAGCGACGACGATCGGCGACGCTGCCAACGCACGCACGAACGGGCCGCCGATCCCGCGCCGGCGTCGTATCTCCATGGCCATCCGCGATTCCTTCCGACGGATCATAAATATCAAGGAACGGTAAAGGCAGGCGCCCCTGGGACACAAGAGCGGCCTTCTGGATCGATCGGTCGCGGCCTGCGTCTCAGCCCTGCTTGAATCAGGTATGCCGGCAAGCACCGGGTCGCGGGCTGGGACGGGCGGAGCGCTCGTCCTGGTGACGCTGTCGGCGGGACAGTTCCTGATGACCCTCGACAGTTCCGTCATGAACGTGTCGATGGCGATGGTCGCGTCCGATCTGGGCACGACGATCACCGGAATCCAGACCGCCATCACGCTGTACACCCTCGTCATGGCGACGCTCATGATCACCGGCGGCAAGATCGGCAGCATCGTCGGACGGCGGCGGGCGTTCGCCGTCGGGCTCATCATCTACGGTTCGGGATCGCTCACTACCGCGTTGGCGCCGAACCTCACCGTCCTGCTCGTCGGATGGTCCCTGCTCGAGGGCGTGGGGGCTGCGCTGATCATGCCGGCCATCGTTGCGCTGGTCGCATCCAACTTCGCTCCCGAACAACGTCCGGGCGCGTACGGGTTGATCGCCGCGTCGGGCGCTGTCGCGGTGGCCGCGGGACCTCTGGTCGGCGGGGCCGTCACGACGTTCGCATCCTGGAGGTACGTCTTCGCCGGGGAAGTCGTCCTGGTCCTACTGATCCTGCTGGTACTCCGGCGGATCGAGGATGCACCACCGTCGCGGGTGCAGCTCGACATCGTCGGATCGGTGCTGTCGGTGATCGGGCTGGGGCTGGTGGTCTTCGGCGTGCTCCGGTCGGGGGAATGGGGGTGGCTGCGCAGCCGGCCCGGCGCACCCGAACTACTGGGACTCTCGCCGGTGCCCTGGCTGATCCTGGGCGGACTCGTAGTCGTCTACGGCTTCACGAGATGGGAAAGCTACCTCTCGAGCCGAGGCCGAGAACCGCTGCTCGACACAAGCCTGCTCAGCAACCGGCAGCTGTCCGGCGGACTGTCGATGTTCTTCGCGCAGTTCATGATCCAGGCCGGGGTCTTCTTCACGGTGCCGCTGTTCCTGTCAGTCGTGCTCGAGCTCAGCGCACTCCAGACAGGCGCACGACTGCTGCCGCTGTCGGTCGCGCTGTTGATCGCCGCGGTCGGCATCCCGAAGGTGTGGCCCCGAGCGAACCCCCAGCGCGTCGTTCGGCTGGGTCTGGCGTCGATGACGGTCGGCATCTTCATCCTGGCAGCCGGAATGGAACCCGGCGCCAACGCGGGCATCGTCGCGCTCCCGATGCTGCTGATGGGACTCGGACTCGGCGCCCTCGCGTCGCAGCTCGGCGCGGTCACCGTGTCCGCGGTCCCCGATTCGCGCAGCGCCGAGGTGGGCGGGTTGCAGAACACCGCGACCAATCTCGGCGCCTCCCTCGGCACCGCACTGATCGGTTCGGTGCTGATCGCAACGCTGAGCGCATCCATCGTCGCCGGCATCCAGGACGACCCCCGCGTCCCTCCGTCCGTCCAGGAACAGGCCACCGTCGACCTCGCCAGCGGCGTCCCGTTCCTCAGCGACACCCAACTACGCACGGCACTGGAAGACGCTTCCGTGGACCCGGCGGTCACGGACGCGGTAGTCGAGGCGAATTCCAGCGCCCGCCTGACGGCCCTGCAGGGCGCGTTCTCGGTGGCGGCGCTTCTGGCCGTCGGTGCCCTGTTCTTCGCCAGTCGTATTCCACGCACTCCGGTCGGCCATTCCGGTGCCGATTGACGGCCTCCGTCATCGCCGGAGCTCAGCCCGACACCCAGCTCTGGAGCACCATGTACACCGCGGTGCCACCGACGATGCTGAGTAAGGCGTGCGATCGCCAGAGGTGCAGACCGATCGTCACGGCGAGCGCAACGCCCGCCGCCACCATCGCCGCGGGCTCGATCGGCACGTCACGCAGGGTGTAGACGACGAGGATCAGCATGATGCCCACCGGCATGTGGGCGCCGATGTAGTGGACGAAAGCGGACGCTCGCAGCGGTGCGATCACAGCAAAGGGCACCGCACGCAGCGCGAACGTTACTACCAGGATCACGCCCAGAGCAGCGAGAACGTAGGAGACGTCAGGCATCCGCCGGCCTCCTGCGGCGCCGCCACAGATAGCGAACGAGGAGCGCGACGACGAACAGGCTCATCGCGACCGCGAGCATCTGATCGCGTGCAATCACGAGAGCGACGAGTGCACTCAGCAGCGCCAGGACCGGGCCCGGGACATCCCGCCGGACGCGAAACGCGTCAACCGCCAACACCGCGAACAGTGCGGTGAGCGCGAAGTCCAGCCCGGTCAGCTGCATCGGGAAGAAACGGCCGACGAGCGCGCCGGTCACGCCGCCGAGCACCCAGTACAGCTGACACAGCACCTGGATGAGCAGGACGCGACGACCGCTGAGCGATTCGGGAGGCCTGCTCGCGGCAACCGCGTACGCCTCGTCGATGAGCGCGTACATGCTGTAGATCCGGCCAACCTTCCCCCGCACCCGGTGCAGCGGGAACGACAACGCGTAAAAGACGTGCCGGAAGTTGACGAGCAGCGTTGTCATCGCCACCGACGCAAGCGGGGTCACCGCCAGGACGAGCCCGATCGCGAGGAACTCGAGTGAGCCCGCGTAGATCATCATCGAGAAGATCGGGGCCCACCACCAGTCGAAACCCGACGTGACCAGCAGCAGGCCGAACGCCATACCGAGCGGGAACAGTCCGAACCCAACCGAGACGGTGTCGCGGGCGGCGCCCCGTACATCCGACCAGCGCGACGCGGCAGCGGTGGCGTCGAGACCCTGACCGGGGAAAGCACTGGTCACGGTGACAACGATAGCGCTCGGGAGTCGCCCCGGTCATCGCGCGAAGACCACCTCCGGGTGCCGTGATCTCTCGTGGTCAGTCCGTCGACGAGTCGGTGCTTCGCCGGTCGGCGCTAGACGATGCAGAGTCAGCTGGTGGCGCTGCCGGTCGAACCACCGCCGGCCAGCGACCCGGCGCCGGCCGACGACCCGGTCCCTCCGCTGCCCGTCGAACCGCCTCCCACCAGCGAACCGGCGCCCGCCAGCGAACCGGAGCCGATGCACAGCGGCCCGGTGCATTGGTCGATCGCGATCACCGACACCGTGCCGTCCTCGCGGTCGGTCACGTAGGCGCGCGACCCGTTGCGGGCGATCGCCACCCCGATCGGGTTGAACCCAACCGGGACGGTGTCCACGACGGTATTGGTGACGGTATCGATCACCGACACCGAATTGTCGACAAGGTTGGTGACGTAGGCCCGCGACCCATCCGGGGTAACTGCCACCCTCTGCGGGCTGTTCCCGACGGGGATGGTGTCGACGACGGTATTGGTGACGGTATCGATCACCGACACCGACTCGTCCAGGCCGACGGTGACGTAGACGCGCGACCCATCCGGGGCAACCGCCACCGAGGTCGGAGAGCCCACGATGGGAATGGTGTCGACGACTGTGTTGGTGCCGGCATCGATCACCGACACCGAGTTGCCAACGAGGTTGCTGACGTAGGCGCGCGACCCATCCGGGGTAACCGCCACGCCGCGCGGGCTGCTCCCGACGGGGACGGTCCCGACAACGGTATTGGTGACGGTATCGATCACCGACACCGAATTGCTGACGGCGTTGGCGACGTAGGCACGGAGCCCGTGGATCGCCACCCCCTGCGGGGCGGACCCGACGGGGATCGTGTCGATGACAGTGTTCGTCAGGGTGTTGATCACCGACACCGAAGCACTATTGGTTTCAGTGACGTAGGCACGGAGCCCGAACGGCGTGACCGCCACCCCCACCGGGGTGTCCCCGACGGGGATGGTGTCGATGACAGTGTTCGTCAGGGTGTTGATCACCGACACCGTATCGTCATCGCGGTTGGTGACGTAGGCACGGAACCCGTTCGGGGCGACCGCAACCGCGGTCGGAAGGTTCCCGACAGGGATGGTGTCGATGACGGTGTCCGCAGCTGCGGTCGCAGAGCCCGATACGGCCATGCCGAGCACCATCGCGAACGTGGCCACCACTCCGAGCAGCGGACGTCGGGTACGCACCCGGGCCGTGGAATGGGCGTGAGAACTACTGTGGTGATTCACATTCTTCTCCTGCCGTACGAGGACCAAGACGGATCGACCGTGCTGCTGGAGAGCCGGTGGTCGGATGCGATACCGGCAGCCCACCGGAGGCTAACCGCCGGATACTGATCTCGATCCCCAACGCGCCGAGAACCGGAAACCGCCACCCCCAGGGTCGGGGTGGCGGTACCGATCGGCCCTACACGGCGCGGATGTCAACTGCCAGCACTACCTGCCGAGCCACCGCCGGCCAACGATCCTGCGCCGGCCAATGAACCGGTGCCTCCACTGCCCGTCGAACCGCCGCCGGCAAACGACCCGATGTCGATACACAACGATCCGACGCACCGATCAATGGCGATCACCGACACCGTGCTCCCACCAGTGTTGACGACGTAGGCGCGGGTCCCGAACGGGGAGATCGCCACTCCATCCGGGCCGTCTCCGACGGGGATGGTGTCGACCACCGAGTTGGTGCCGGTGTCGATCACCGACACCGAATCGCCCAAGCTGTTGGCGACGTAGACGCGGGTCCCGAACGGGGAGATCGCCACCCCCCGCGGGCCATCCCCAACAGGGATGGTGTCGACCACCGAGTTGGTGCCGGTGTCGATCACCGACACCGAATCCTCCGAGAAGTTGGTGACGTAGGCGCGGGTCCCGAACCGGGAGATCGCCACTCCATCCGGGCCATCCCCGACGGTGACGGTATCGACCACCGTGTTCGTTCCGGTGTCGATCACCGACACCGAATCACCCGAGATGTTGGTGACGTAGGCGCGGGTCCCGAACGGGGAGATCGCCACACCGACGGGCACGTTCCCGACCGCGACGGTGTCGACCACCGAGTTGGTGCCGGTGTCGATCACCGACACCGAACCGTCGTTGCTGTTGGCGACGTAGGCGCGGGTCCCGAACGGGGAGATCGCCACTCCATCCGGGCCGTCTCCGACGGTGACGGTGTCGACCACCGTGTTGGTGCCGGTATCGATCACCGACACCGAATCATCCAAGAAATTGGCGACGTAGGCGCGGGATCCGTTCGGGGTGATCGCCACACCGAGCGGGAAGTCTCCGACCGTGACTGTATCGACCACCATGTTGGTGCCGGTATCGATCACCGACACCGAATCACCCGAGATGTTGGTGACGTAGGCGCGGGATCCGTTCGGGGTCATCGCCACGTCCGACGGGTCAGCCCCGACCGGGATGGTGTCGATGACGGTGTCGGCTGTCGCGGTCCCCGCCCCCACTCCGGCGATACCGACCAGCATCGCGAACGTGGCCGACGCCCCGGCTAGCAGCTGTGGGACGCGACCTCGGAGCGTGGAGTGAACGCCAAATCTACTGTGGTGATTCACATTTTCTCCTACCCGTACGAGGAACAAAACGGATCAACCGTGCAGCGAGCGAACCGGTGGTCGGATGCGGACACCGGCAGCCCATCGGAGGCTAACCGCCGGATAGATGGCTCGATCCCCAACACGCCGAAATCCTCAGATGTCACAAGACCGCAGGATGTGGATCAACCCTCACCGACGCCGACGCACAGCGATCCAAGGCATCGGTGGATGGCGATCACCGACACAGAATCGTCCCCGGCGTTGGTGACGTAGGCGCGGATGCTGTCCGGGGTGATCGCCACCCCGAATAGGAAACCGACCGTGCCGGTGTCGACCGCATGTTGGTTCCATGCACGCGGTGTGGCATCTGGTCGGCGCGGACCTGGTCCTCGCGCTGCTGGGGTCAGCGTGAGCCGTACTCGATCGACGGGGCGGTGTGGCGGCCGCGATCGAAAGCGCTCTTCGAGGTCAGGCGTCCGGATGACCCATCCCATTCGACGGGTCGGTACCACACCCGGATGTCCCGCCGACGGAACCGACACGAATCTGGATGTGCCCGCCGCGGGCGGAGGCGACGTGAACGTCGCTCAGCACGGAGTCGATCATCTTCCAGGGGTGCGCCTCGATGTCCGATCCCCCCAGCAGGCATGCCAACCGGGCGAGTGGAGTCCACGCGGCGGCGCGCCCGACGGGCCTCTGCATGTCCACGACCGCCACTCGACCACCGGGGCGGGTCAACTCGATCATCGTCGCGATTGCTCGCGGCCAAGCCGGCATGAGCGACAACACGTAGGTGCTGATGGCAGCGTCGAAACGTCTGCCCGCCCGGAGGTTTGCCGGGTCGAGGTCGGTGCCGTCGGCTTCGATGAGTCGTACGTTGTCCCATCCCGCTGAATGGGTACGTCTGCGTGCCTGTGCGAGCATGTGCGCGCTGGTGTCGATCCCGGTGATCGACCCGTCCGGACCGATCCGCCGCTGGAGATGGGAGAAGTTCAGGCCGGTGCCGCAACCGACGTCGAGGACATGTTCGCCCGGTTGGAGCTCCAGTAGATCGATCGCCGCGACACGGCCGGCGCGGTATACCGGCCATTCCGCCGAGATGAGGTCGTAGAAGAGAGCCGAGGTGCGGTAACGGGCAGTTCGTTTCACGGGCGGTCCATCTTGTTCAGCGTTCTGACAACTTGCTCGAGACGGGAACACCCGGACGTCCTCGCCGGGTTACCCCAGTGTGCACCCACCCGAGCGAAGCGACGACGACGAGCGGGCCCACGCGTTCCGACAGTATGTCGAACCCGAGATCGAGGTCCTTTTGCGGGTCGCGAGGACGCTGACCGGTCCGGCTGACACGGAGGATCTCGTCCAGGAGACCCTCGTACGGGCCTGGCGCAGTGTCGATCGTTTCGACGGGCGTCACCCCCGGGCGTGGTTGTTGACCATCCTGAGGAACACGAACATGAACATGCACCGGCGCCGACGGCCCGACACTGTCGAGGACTTCGCAGTCCACCCCGACGCCAGACCTGCCTTCGGGGTAGACCCGCCGGGCACCGAGGATCAGGTGATGGCATCGATCCTGCCGGACGATCTGGAACGGGCAGTGAGCGCGTTGCCCTCGAAGTTCCGAACGGTACTGCTGCTGATCGACGTCGATCAACTGACCTACAGCGAGGCCGGCGATGCCCTCGGCATTCCGGTGGGGACGGTGATGTCCAGGCTCAGTCGCGCACGTAACCGTGTGCGTAAACATCTGCGGCCAGGCTTCGCCACCAGCATGAAGGAGGACCGGTGATCCAATCCGTGCGCACCATGCTGACGTGCCACTGGGCGGCGCGACGAATCCAGCGCTACCTGGACTCCGACCCGGCAGCGTTGCTCGATCAGAACGAGATCCGCCGGTTGGAGGCGCATCTGGCCGAATGCGAGAAGTGCAGCGCCGCGGCGGCCGAGTACCGCCAGATCAACACTGCCCTCTCGAGGTGGGCAGCTCGGCGAATGCCTCAGAAAGACAGCGTCGCTCACATGCGTCGCGTTGTCGACCGCCTCGTTCGCGGTGACATCCAGTGACCGGGGTGGAGACCGCCACCGTGGCACCGCAGAGTGCACAGTCCGTTCCCCGGTCTGCCGATCTCGTCGTGCTCGGAGGAGGATCCGCGGGGATCGTCGCTGCGAAGACGGCAGCGGGGTTCGGCGCGAAAGTGGTTCTGGTCGAACGTGATCGCACCGGAGGTGACTGCCTCTGGACCGGATGCGTCCCCTCGAAAGCGTTGCTCGCCGCGGCATCCGTGGCCGCGGCGATGCGTCGCGGACAGGCATTCGGAATCGACGCCTCGAATGTGACCGTCGACTTCTCCCGGGTGATGACTCACGTGCAAGGCGCGATCGAGACGATCGCGCCCGTCGATTCGCCCGACACACTCCGTGCCGCGAACGTGAACGTCGTCAGCGGCACAGCCCACTTCACCGGTCCTCGGTCCCTGGCTGTCGGGGCGAACACCATCACCTTCGGTCAAGCAGTGATCGCGACCGGGGCCGCCCCGGCGGTGCCGAAGCTCCCAAGCCTCGACCAGGTCGACTACCTCACCAGCGAGACAATATGGGGCCTCACCGAACTTCCACCACGGCTGACGGTGCTCGGCGGTGGAAGCGTCGGGTGCGAACTCGCTCAAGCCTTCGCCAGACTCGGCTCGGCGGTCACGATCGTCGAAGCCGCGGAGTCGCTCCTTCCGGCGGAAGACCGGGATGCTGCCGCACTCGTCACCCAGAGTCTGATCGATGATGGAGTCGATGTTCTGACCCGAACGACGGCAGAGTCCGTCACGGGCCGGGCACTTGTTCTCACGGACGGTCGCCGTCTCGAATTCGACAGTCTGCTCGTCGCTGTCGGACGCAAGCCGCGAACAACGTCGATCGGGCTGGACACGGCCGGTGTCACCGTCGATCGGCGCGGCTTCGTCACCGTGGACAAGCACCTCCGCACCACCAACCCGCGGATCTGGGCGGCCGGCGATCTCACCGGCCACCCCCAGTTCACGCACACGGCAGGAATGCACGGCAGCATCGCCGCCACCAACGCAATCCTGGGGCTACGGCGTACCGTCGACCGCACCGGTACCCCGCGCGTGACCTTCACCGACCCCGAGATCGCCGTCGACGGGATAGATACCGAAGCCGCCCAGCGTATTCCGGGCCTGCACGTGCACACCCTCGGCCATGAGCACGTCGACCGTGCAGTCGCCGAGCGCGAGACAAGAGGCTTCACCAAACTCGTCCTGGACGGCAAGCATCGGATCGTCGGAGCGACCGTCGTCGGCCCCCGCGCGGGCGAGACGATCGGCGAGATGGTGCTGGCAATCAAGCAGGGTCTGCGAACACGCGATTTGGCCGGAACCACTCACCCTTACCCGACCTATAACGACGCACCGTGGAACGCCTCCATCGCCGACGTGCGCTCGCAGCTGGCCCGTCCAATCGTGTCCGGAACCATCACTACTTTGGCTCGCGTGCGCCGGATGTGGCAGCGGCGCTTGACCAATTGATTTCTGAGATCCTCACCATTACCCAACCGACCGGCGCCACCACCCTCGCGGACGAGGCGGAGGCACCGGTCGGAACTACAGGGTGCGGGCGTCAGCTGCCAGCGCTGCCCGCCGAACCACCGCCGGCCAGCGACCCAGCGCCGGCCAATGAACCGGTGCCTCCACTGCCCGTCGAACCGCCGCCCACCAGCGAACCACCGCCCACCAGCGAGCCGAGGTTGATGCACAGCGAACCGATGCATTGGTCGATCGCGATAACCGACACGGTGTTGTCACCAAAGTTGGTGACGTAGGCGCGGGTTCCGTTCGGGGTGATCGCCACCACGTTCGGTCCCTGCCCGACTGCGATGGTTTCGACCACGGTGTTGGTGCCGGTGTCGATCACCGACACAGTGTTGGCATTGCTATTGGTGACATAAGCGCGGTTTCCGTCCGGGGTGATCCCGACCCCGAGCGGGCCGTCTCCGACGGGTATGGGTGTGCCCACAACCGTGTCGGTGGCGGTGTCGATCACCGACACCGAATCGTCACCAAAGTTGGTGACGTAGGCCAGGCTTCCGTTCGGGGTGACCGCCAACCCGGACGGGCTGTTTCCTACAGGGACGGTGTCGATGACGGTGTCGGTGCCGGTGTCGATCACGGACACCGAATTACCGACGGCGTTGGTGACGTAGGCACGGGTTCCATTCGGGTTGACTGCCACTGCTAACGGGCCGAGCCCGACCGGAATGGGTACACCCACGACGGTGTTGGTTCCGGTGTCGATCACCGACGCGGTGTTGGCATTGTTATTGGTGACGTAGGCACGGGTTCCGCTCGGGGTGATCGCCACCGCGCGCGGGCTGTCTCCGACGGTGACGGTGTCGATCACCGCGTCGGTGCCGATGTCGATGACCGACACCGAATCGTCGTCAATCTCGGTGACGTAGGCACGGGTTCCGTCGGGGGTGATCGCCACAGTGCGTGGGGTGGCTCCGACGGGTATGGGTGCACCCACGACCGTGTTGGTACCGGTGTCGATCACCGACACCGATTCGTCGGAAAACTCAACGACATAGGCGCTGGATCCGTCCGGAGTGATCGCCACCCCCAGCGGGGTGTTACCGACCTGGATGGTGTCGATGACGGTGTCCGCTGCCGCGGTCGCCACCCCACCCCCGGCCATGCCGAGCACCGTCAACGCGGTGGCCGCCGTCCCGACGATTCGTCGTCGGGAGCGACCTCGTCCCGCACCATGAGAGCGAAAACTGCTGTGGTGATTCACATTCTCCTCCTCCTCGATGTGCGAGACGAATACTCGCCGGCGTTACGCGGTACGAGTGTCAGCTGCCAGCACTACCCGCCGAACCGCCGGCGGCCAACGAGCCGGCGCCCGCCCCAGCTCCGCTGCCAGCCGACGAGCCGGCGCCCGCTAATGAGCCGAGTCCGATGCATACCGACCCGATGCATTGATCGGTCGCGATCACCGAGACCGAGTCGTCGTCGCGGTTGCTGACGTAAGCGCGTTTGCCGCTCGGGGTGATCGCCACCCCCAGCGGGGCGTCCCCGACTGGGATGGTGTCGATGACGGTGTTGGTGAAGGTGTCGATCACTGAGACCGTGTCGTCGTCGCGGTTGCTGACGTAGGCGCGTTTGCCGCTCGGGGTGATCGCCACCCCGAACGGAAGGTTCCCGACTGGGATGGTGTCGACAACGGTGTTGGCGAGGGTGTCGATCACCGACACCGAGTCGTCGAAGCCGTTGGCGACGTAGGCGCGTGTCCCGAACGGGGTGATCGCCACCCCGAACGGGCGGTTCCCAACCGTGATGGTGTCGACCACCATGTTCGTCGCGGTGTCGATCACCGACACCGTGTCGTCTCCGGCGTTGGTGACATAGGCACGGGTTCCGAACGTGGTGATCGCAACCCCTGTCGGCTCATCGCCGACCGTGATGGTGTCGATGACGGTGTTTGTGCCGGTGTCGATCACCGACACCGTGTCGTCCAGGAGATTGGGGACGTAGGCACTGGTGCCGTTCGGGGTGAGCGCCACCTCCCGGGGCGCGTCCCCGACCGTAACGGTGTCGACCACCATGTTGGTACCGGTGTCGATCACCGACACCGTGTCATCGAACTGGTTGGTGACGTAGGCGCGGGTTCCGGACGGGGTGATCGCAACCCAGAACGGAAAGTCCCCGACCATGACAGTGGTGATTTCTGTGTTGGTGACGGTATCGACCACCGAAACCGTGTCGTCAAAGCTGTTGGCGACATACGCGCGGTTTCCTTTCGCGGTAATCGCCAACCCTCCCGGGCCGTCCCCGACCGGGATGGTGTCGATCACGGTGTCGGCGGCCGCGGTCGCCGCCCCTCCCCCGGCCGTGCCCAGCACCATCAGGGCGGTAGTCGTCATCCCGAAGAACAGGCGGCGAGCGCGGCGCTTGACCGTGGAGTAGCTGCGAAGACTGCTGTGGTGATTCACATTTTTCTCCTACTTACGAGGAACAAAACGGATCAACCGTGCGTAACGAACCGGCTATCGAAATGCGGACACCGGCAGCCCACCGGAGGCTAACCGCCGGATAGCGATCTTGATCCCCAACACGCCGAAAACCGAAAAGACCACAAGATCTGGTCCAAATCCGATCTAGTGGTCTGCGCGCGCGGAACGCGCTACAGCGCCGCTGGAGCGGTCATCGCAAGGCGCGGCGCACTCGTTCTCGCGGAGGTAGCCGCCTCGAACTCGAAAGTCTGCTCTCCGCTCTCGAACGCATCTGAAGTCCTCACAAGGCACCGAACCGACCGGCGCCGCCCCCGATCGGGTGACGACGCGTGTCGGCGCTACACGATGACGCCGCCATCATCGCGATCGCCGCTGTGCTGTGCGCCGCCGGGTTCACCTCGAAATCGAGATCGACGACATCTACCGGTCGGCGGCCGAGTCGAGGTCGACAAGATCGCCCGCCAGCAGGGCGTGGTCGACGTGCTTGATGCGAAGGCTGACCGCAAGTCTGGAGCAGCTGGGGCCGCATGGGCTGCCGTACGGGCCGCGTCCGCCGCTTTCCGAGGGCATCCTATAGTTGAGTCTCGTTGTTGTGGTTCATGTTTCGACGTATTTACCCTGTGGGCATCGCAAGGTATCATGGCGGCATGTTTTCGGTACGGGTTGAGGGCAGTGTGACGGGCCGGGGTGCGGCGCGCGCAAGCGCGCCCCCGCCTCTCGCTCCCCTCGGTTGGCTTCGACGAAGCTGGCGGTGAATACCGTGTCCCAATCTTAGTCGTGTACTAGGTGTTGTGTTGGAGGAGTGCTCCTTTCGGCCCTCTAACTGGTGAGCTGTGGTCTCCCATTTCGAGCGGAGCGCAGCGACGCCACCGGCCCAAGGCAGCGTGACAGGCCGTGATGCGGCGCGTGCAAGCGCGCCCCCGCCTCTAACTCCCCTCGGTTGGCGTCGAGGAAGTTGGCGGTGAATACCATGCCCCAATCTTAGTCGTTTGCTAAGTGTTGTGTTGGGGGAGTGTATGTTTCGGCTCTCTTGCCGGTGAGCTGCGGTCTCGCACTTCGAGTGGAGCGCAGCGACACCGAGTGAGGCCAATGTGACAGGCCGCGGAGCCGTGCGCGCAAGCGCGCCCCCGCCTCTCACTCCCCTCGGTTGGCGTCGAGGAAGTTGGCGGTGAATACCATGCCATATTTCGGTTCTCTTGCTCTCTTTCAACCGTGTGCTCGGTGTTGTGAAGGAGTGCAGGTTTCGGTTCTGTTGCTGGCGAGCTGCGGTCTCACGCTTCGGGCGGGGCGGAGCCACACCGAGTGAGGGCGGCGTGACAAGCCGCGGTACGGCGCGTGCAAGCGCGCCCCCCGGCCTCGCGCTCCCCCAGTTGATCCGAGAAGGAGGTGGACCGTGAACTACATATTCATCAATCGTTTGCTGGACGTTTCATTGCTATGCCATGTTGGTCCGTTTTTTTGTTCCGGATAGGACAAAGGGCGAATCGCCGCAGCAGCTTTGACACACGACCTACGGTTCCCATGCGTGCGCGACGCCTGTTCAGCGGCGTGGCGGCCACGATGTGAGGGCAGCGTGACAGGCCGTGGTACGGCGCGTGCAAGCGCGCCCCCCGCCTCACGCTCCCCCCAGTTGATCCGAGAAGGAGGTGGACTGTGAACTACATATTCATCAATCGTGTACTAGATGTTCTGTTGGAGGAGTCGACGTTTGTGCAAGCACCCCATTGCAATCCCAATGTCGGGCTCCCCTGTGTCCCCGATTGAGGCCAGCGCGAGAGGCCGCGGAGCGGCGCGCGTAGGCGCGCCTCCGTCCCTCGTTCCCCCCGGTTGACTGAGGAGGTTGAAGGTGGATGTCCTTGTTGGTCGTGTGCTAAGTGATGTTTTGCAGGAGTGGATGTTTGGTCGGGCCTCACACACTTGCGCTATCGACGACAATGGGCTCTCCTGTTGGTGAGCTGCGGTCTCGCGTTTCAAGCGGGCCGCAACGACACCGATTGAGGGCAGCGCGGCAGGCGGTGATGCGACGCGCGTAAGCGCGCCCGCGCCTCTTGCTCCCCTCGGTTTGACTATTGGAAGGAGGTGGACGGTGATACCTCTTCATCGTGTGCTAGGCGTTGTGTTGGAGGAGTGTATCTTTGGGCTCCCCTACTGATGAGCTGCGGTCTCGCGTTTCGAACAGAGCGCAGCAACACCGATTGAGGCAGCACAACGCTTCCCCGGGAGCCACGCAACGGCTCCCGGGTGCGCAGCGGGTCCCGCCCCGGACTCGGAGCGTGAGCGCCGTGGAAGGAACGTGGCCATTCGGAAGTTTGGGTCGCACGTCAGGGTCCAGGTTCAAATTGACGCCCGACGGCAAGGAGCTCCGAATCCACCGACCGTACTCTCCAGACCGCGACGGAAACGTCTCTTCGTGCACGACTGCCGCCTCAGGCCCCGCGTAACTTTCGCCGCCGCGGGCTCGACCACGTCGAACGTAGTCTCGGGATCGAACCCGATCCGCATTCCCTGTATGTCCGGCGGCGGCATGCGGGTGTCAACTGGAAGCGCTGCCCGACGAACCACCGCCGACCAACGAACCACCGCCAGCCAACGAACCGGTTCCTCCACTGCCCGTCGAACCGCCACCCACCAGCGAGCCGAAGCCGATGCACAGCGACCCGAGGCATCGGTCGATCGCGATCACCGACACGGTGTCGTCCACTGTGTTGGTGACGTATGCGCGGGTTCCGTTGGGGGTGATCGCCACCCCGGTCGGGCCGCTCCCAACCGTGACGGTCGTGGCCACCATGTTCGTGCCGGTGTCGATCACCGACACCAAATCACCAATGTCGTGGGCAACGTATGCGCGGGTTCCGTCCGGGGTGATCGCCACCCCTCGCGGGTTTTCCCCGACCGTGACGGTCGTGGCCACCGTGTTGGTGCCGGTGTCGATCACCGACACCGTGTTGTCGAATTGGTTGGTGACGTAGGCGCGGGTTCCGTTGGGGGTGATCGCCACCCCGGTCGGGCCGCCCCCGACCATGACTGTCGTGACCACCATGTTCGTGCCGGTATCGATCACCGACACCGACTCGTCCAAGAAGTTGGTGACGTAGGCGCGGGTTCCGTCCGGGGTGATCGCCACCCCCCGCGGGAAGTCCCCGACCGTCACGGTCGTGGTCACCATGTTCGTGCCGGTATCGATCACCGACACCGAATCATCAACCCCGTTGGCGACATAGGCGCGGGTTCCGTCCGGGGTGATCGCCACCCCTCGCGGGTCTTCCCCGACCGTGACGGTCGTGGTCACCATGTTCGTGCCGGTGTCGATCACCGACACCGAATCGTCAAAGAAGTTGGCTACGTACGCGCGGGTTCCGTCCGGGGTGATCGCCACCCCGAACGGACCGTCCCCGATCGGTATGGTTTCGATCGGGGCGTTGGAAACGTTGTCGATCACCGACACCGTGTCGTCACCAAAGTTGCTGACGTAGGTGCGGGCTCCGTCTGGGGTGATCGCCACCCCCAACGGGAATTCCCCGACGCCGATGGTGTCGATGACGGTGTCCGCGGCCGCGGTCACCGACCCGACCCCGGCAATGCCGAGCACTATCGCGAACGTGGCCGCTACGCTGGTCAACAGGCGTCGCGCACGTACAGGAACCGTAAGTCGTGTGTCAAAGCTGCTGTGGCGATTCACATTTTCTCCTACCCGACGAGGAACAAAACGGATCAACCGTGCGTAGCGGAACTGCCTGCCGGAACGCGGACACCGGCAACCCACCGGAGGGTAACGATCGGATAGCCATCCCGACCCCCAACACGCCGAGAACCGACAGGACCACCGGCCGCGCCCACGGCGGCCCGGGCCGTCCCGATCTGCCTTGCCGCCGGACCTATCCGAAATCCATCCCAACCGCCCGACCGGCGCTACCCGGTGCGGACATCAGCTGCCGGCACTACCCACCGAACCACCGCCGACCAACGAACCACCGCCGGCCAACGAACCGGTGCCTCCACTGCCGGTCGAACCGCCGCCGACCAGCGAGCCGAAGCCGATGCACAGCGACCCGAGGCACTTCTCGATCGCGATCACCGACACCGTGGCGTCATCAAAGTTGGTGACGTAGGCGCGGGTCCCATCAGGGGTGATCGCCACCCCGAACGGCCCATTCCCGACCGTGACGGTCTGGACCACCATGTTGGCGCCGGTGTCGATCAGCGACACCGTGCCGTCGTTTTCATTGGTGACGTAGGCGCGGGATCCGTCCGGGGTGATCGCCACCCCGTTCGGAAAGCCCCCGACCGGGATGGGTGTGCCGACGACCGTGTTGCTGGCGGTGTCGATCACCGACACCGTGTTGGCGCCGTTGTTGGTGACGTAGGCGAATGCCCCATCGGGGGTGATCGCCACCCCGGTCGGACCGTCCCCGACCGTGACGGTGGTGATTTCGGTGTTGGTGCCGGTGTCGATCACCGACACGTTGTCGCCAAGAAAGTTGGTGACGTAGGCGAATGCCCCGTCGGGAGTGATCGCCACCTCGAGAGGGCGGTCGTCGACTGAGATGGGCCCGCCCACGACCATGTTGGTGCCTGTGTCGATCACCGACACGGTGTCGTCACCGTTGTTGACGACGTAAGCGAATGCCCCGTTGGGGGTGATCGCCACCCCGAACGGCTCGGGCCCGACCGGGATGGGTGCGCCGACGACCGTGTTGGTGCCGGTGTCGATCACCGACACCGTGCCGGCACTGTTGTTGGTGACGTAGACGAATGCGCCGTTAGGGGTGATCGCCACGCCGGCTGGGCCGTCTCCGACCGGGATAGGTGCACCGACGACCGTGTTGCTGGCGGTGTCGATCACCGACACGGTGTCGCTACCGTTGTTGACGACATAGGCGAACGCCCCGTTGGGGGTTATCGCCAGCCTGGCCGGGTCGGTCCCGACCGGGACGGTGTCGATGACGGTGTCCGCAGCCGCGGTCACCGCTCCAGCTCCCGCGAGGCCGAGCACCATCGCGAACGTGGCCATCATCCCGAGAAGTAGGCGCCGCGGGCGACCTCGTCCCGCGTGATATGAGCGAAAACCGCTGTGGTGATTCACATTTTTCTCCTACTGTACGAGGAACAAAACGGATCAACCGCGCATAACGAAACCGGCTATCGAAATGCGGACACCGGCAGCCCACGAGAGGGTAACCATCGGATAGCCATCTCGTCCCCGAATACGCCGAAAACCCACAAGACCAATAGATCTGGGGCGAATCCGATCTGAAAGCTGCACATGCGCAACGCGCTACAGCTCGACAGGAGTGGTCATTCCAGCGGACGGTACCCGGCGATAATCCGCTCCGAGCTCACCGCAACCGCAGCGGCTTAGACGACTGCGATTTGTCCTGCCGTCAAACGTATTTGGGATCCTGGCCAACATCCAACCGGCCGACGCCGCCACCGTCACAGCCGAGCCGGCTGAGCCGGCCGCCGCTACCGAGTGCGGACGTCAGCTGCCGGCGCTACCCGCCGCACCACCGCCGGCGAACGACCCGCCGCCCGCCAATGAACCGGTGCCGCCACTGCCCGTCGAACCGCCGCCCACCAGCGAGCCACCGCCGACCAGCGAGCCGAAGTCGATGCACAACGATCCGAAGCATCGGTCGATTGATATCACCGACACCGTGTCGGCGTTTTGGTTCGTGACGTAGGCGCGGGTTCCCTTCGGGGTGATCGCCACCCCGAACGCGCCGTCCCCTACCGGGATGGTGTCGATGACGGTGTTGGTGCCGGTATCGATCACCGACACCGAATCGCCGAAGAAGTTGGCGACGTAGGCGCGGGTTCCGTCCGGGGTGATCGCTACCCCCTGCGGACCGTCCCCTACCGGGATGGGTAGGCCCACGACCATGTTGGTGCCGGTATCGATCACCGACACCGTGTCGCCGTTTCGGTTGGTGACGTACGCGCGGGACCCGTCGGGAGTGATCGCCACCCCTTGGGGGCTACTTCCGACATTGACGGTAGCGACCACCATGTTGGTGCCTGTGTTGATCACCGACACTTCGTTGTCGTCGGCGATGGTGACGTAGGCGAAGTTCCCATTCGGGGTGATCGCCACACCGACCGCGTCGTCCCCAACCGGGATGGGCGGGCCCACGACCATGTTGGTGGCGGTGTTGATCACCGACACCGAGGTGTTGTTGACGACGTAGGCGCGGGTGCCGTCGGGGGTGATCGCCACCCCCCTCGGGCTGTTTACGACATTGACGGTGGCGACCACCATGTTGGTGCCTGTGTTGATCACCGACACCGTGTGGTCAAAGCGGTTGGTGACGTAGGCGAAGTTCCCGTTGGGGGTGATCGCCACCCCGACCGGGGAATCCCCGACCGAGATGGGCGGGCCCACGACCGTATTGGTGGCGGTATGGATCACCGACACCGAGTCGCCCAAGTTGTTGACGACGAAGGCGCGGGTGCCGTCCGGAGTGATCGCCACCCCCTGCGGGTCGTCCCCGACCGGGATTGTGTCGATGACGGTGTCCGCCGTCGCGGTCGCCGCCCCCGCTCCCGCGATGCCGAGCACCATCGCGAATGTGGCGACCACGCCGCTCAACAAGCGGCGCGCACGTACGGGAACCGTAGTTTGTGTGTGAAAACTGCTGTGGTGATTCACATTTTTCTCCTACCGTACGAGGAACAAAACGGATCAACCGTGCCGAGATAGAACCGGCGTGCGAAATGCGGACGCCGGTAGCCCATCGCAGGTTAACCATCGGATCGCTATCTCGATCTCCAACACGCCGGGAAGCGAGAACCCGGCAAGACCACTGGATCTGGGTTGAAACCGAACCGAAGGTCCGCACCCGTAGAGCGCGCTACAGCGTCCCACTGCGATTTCCCTTGCCGTCGAACACATCCGAAATCCACCACAGCCGAATTGACCGGCACCGCCACCCTCGCAGTCGAGGTCGCGGCGCCGGTCGGCGCTACACCATGCGGATATCAGCTGCCAGAGCTAGCCGCCGAACCAATGCCAGCCAACGAACCGGCGCCGATCAACGAACCGGCGCCACCGCTGCCTGTCGAACCACCACCCGTCAACGAGCCTGCGCCCGCAAACGAGCCGAAGCACAGTGACCCGGTGCACTGATCGATCGCGATCACCGACACCGTGTCGTCATCACGGTTGGTGACGTAGGCGCGGGTTCCGTCCGGGGTGATCGCCACCCCGAACGGCTCGTTCCCGACCGTGACGGTCTCGACCACCATGTTGGTGCCGGTGTCGATCACCGACACCGTCCCGCTCCCGATGTTGGTGACGTAGGTGCGTTTCCCCTCGAGGGTGATCGCCACCCCGTGCGGGTTGGTTCCGACCGGTATGGGAGCGCCGACGACCATGTCGGTGCCCGTGTCGATCACCGACACCGTGCTGTCGCCGAAGTTGGTGACGTAGGCGCGGGTTCCGTCGGGGGTGATCGCCACCCCGTTCGGGAAGGCTCCGACCGGGATGGGAGCGCCCACGACCGTGTCGGTGCCGGTGTCGATCACCGACACCGTGCCGCTGAAGTTGTTGGTGACGTAGGCGAAGGCCCCGTCCGGGCTTATCGTCACCCCGAACGGGCCGTTCCCAACGGGGATGGGAGCGCCCACGACCATGTTGGTACCGGTGTCGATCACCGACACCGTGTTGTCACCGAAGTTGGTGACGTAGGCGCGTGTTCCATCCGGGGTGATCGCCACCCCGGCCGGGGAGTTTCCGACCGTGACGGTCGTGATCGGGGTGTTGGTACCGGTGTCGATCACCGACACTGAGTTGCTGAAGTTATTGGTGACGTAGGCGCGGGTTCCGTTCGGGGTTATTGCCACCCCGAACGGGCTGGGCCCGACAGGGATGGGAGCGCCCACGACCATGTTGGTGCCGGTGTCGATCACCGATACGGAATCGGCTTGGGCGTTGGCGACGTAGGCGAAGGTTCCGTCCGGGGTGATTGCCACCCCCTGTGGGGCGTTACCGACAGGGATGGTGCCGATGACGGTGTCCGCGGTCGCGGTCGCCGCCCCCGCCCCGACCATGCCGAGAATCATTGCGAACGTGGCCAGTGCCCCGAGCAACAGGCGTTGGGCGCGGCCCCGGAACGCGGGATTGGTGCGGAAACTACTGTGTTGAATCACATTTTCTCCTGCCATGCGAGGAACAAAACGGATCAACCGTGCAGTGAGGAACCGGCGGTCGGATGCGGACACCGGCAGCCCACCGGAGGCTAGCCGTCGGACAGTCATCGCGATCCCCAACACGCCGAAAACTGAGAAACACCACCAGCTCTGAGTCGAGTCCGAGCTGAAGGTCCCGCACCCGCGGACCGCGTGACGGCACTTCCGGAGTGATCATCGCAGGTCCCGTTACCCCTCGATGATCCCGAACTGACCGGCACCGCCACCCTCACAGTCGAGGTTGCGGCGCCGGTCGGCGCTACATGGTGCGGACGTCAGCTGCCGGCACTACCCACCGAACCACCGCCGACCAACGAACCGGCGCCTCCACTGCCCGTCGAACCGCCGCCGACCAGCGAACCACCACCCGCCAGCGAGCCGAAACCGCTGCACAGCGACCCGTAACACTGGTCGATCGCGATCACCGACACCGTGCCGTCATCAAAATTGGTGACGTAGGCACGGGTCCCGTCCGGGGTGATCGCCACCTCGAACGGTTCGTTCCCGACCGCGACGGTCTCGACCACCGTCTTGGTGCCGGTATCAATCACCGACACCGTGTTGTCGCCAACGTTGGTGACGTAGACGCGGGCTCCGTCAGGAGTGATCGCCACCCCGCGCGGCTCGGTCCCGACGGGAATCGGTACGCCCACGACAGCATCGGCGCCGATATCGATCACCGACACCGTGTTGTCGCCAACGTTGGTGACGTAGGCGCGGGCTCCGTCCGGGGTGATCGCCACCCCGATCGGGTCGTTCCCGACCGTGATGGTGTCGACCACCTCGTCGGTGTCGGTGTCGATCACCGACACCGTGGTGCCGAAGGCGTTGGCGACGTAGGCGCGGGCTCCGTCAGGAGTGATCGCCACCCCGATCGGGTTGGTTCCGACCGGGATGGGTGTGCCGACAACCGTGTTCGTGCCGGTGTCGATCGCCGACACCGTGTTGGAACCAAAGTTGGTGACGTAGGCACGGGCTCCGTCCGGGGTGATCGCCACCCCGCTCGGGCTGCCGACCGGGATGGTCTTGACCAACCCGTCGGTGTCGGTGTCGATCACCGACACCGTGTTGCTGTAGTAGTTGGTAACGTAGGCGCGCGCTCCGTCCGGGGTGATCCCCACCCCGGACGCGCCGTCCCCAACCGGAATGGGTGTGCCCACGACCGTGTCGGTGCCGGTATCGATCACCGACATCGTGTAGCCGTCGGAATTGGTGACGTAGACGCGGGCTCCGTCCGGGGTGATCGCCACGCCGGCAGGGGCTTCCCCGACCGTGATGGTGCCGACAACGGTGTCCGCAGCCGCGGTCGGCACTCCGCCCCCGACCATGCCCAGCACCGTCAGGGTGGTGGCCGTCATCCCGAGTACCAAGCGCCGGGCGCGGCCTCGTCCCGCGCGACGATGCCGAAAACTGCTGAGGTGATTCACATTTTCTCCTACCGTACGAGGAACAAAAGGGATCAACCGTGCGTAACAGAACCGGCCATCGAAATGCGGACACCGGTAGCACACCGGAGGTTAACCGTGGGACAACCGTCTCGATCCCGAACACGCCGGAAACTATCGACATCAACTCCACCGCCACCGAAGCGAGTGGCCCGCAACCCTAGCGGTCTGTATGGCGGCGGTGCCGGTCGGCGCTACACGGTATGGACGTCAGCTGGCAGGGCTGCCAGTCGAACCACCGCCGGCCAACGAGCCACCACCGGCCAACGACCCGGTGCCTCCACTGCCCGTCGAGCCGGTGCCGGCCATCGAGCCACCGCCCGCCAATGATCCGGAGCCGGTGCACAGCGACCCGGTGCATTGGTCGATCGCGATCACCGACACCGTGCCGTCGCTTCGGTTGGCAACGTAGGCGAAGGCCCCGTTCGGTGTGATCGCCAACTTGTATGGGTCGTTCCCGACCGTGATGGTCTCGACCACCGTGCTGGTGTGGGTGTCGATCACCGACACCGTGCCGTCGTTTTGGTTGGTGACGTAGGCGAAGGCCCCGTTCGGTGTGATCTCCACCCCGAACGGTGCATTTCCAACGGTGGTGGTGATGATTTCGGTATTGGTGCCGGTGTCGATCACCGATACCTTGTCGTCCACGACACTGGTGACGTAGACGCGGGACCCATTCGGGGTGACCGCCACCCCGACCGGGACCTCCCCAACCGAGATGGGCGAGCCCACAACCATGTTGGTGTCGGTGTCGATCATCGACACCGTGTCGTCATCGGAGTTGCTGACGTAGACAAGGGACCCGTCGGGGGTGATCGCCAGCCCTTCCGGGTTGTTCCCGACCGTGACGGTCGTGATCTCGGTGTTGGTGCCGGTGTCGATCACCGACACCAAATCACTGAAGAGGTTGGCGACGTAGGCGCGGGTTCCGTCGGGGGTGATCTCCACCGCGATCGGGCCCGGCCCGACGGGGATGGGCACGCCCGAGACCATGTTGGTGCCGGTGTCTATCACCGACACCGTGCTGTCGCTGAAGTTGGTGACGTAGGCGCGGGTCCCGTCGGGGGTGATCGCCACCCCGATCGGGGCACTTCCGACGGTGACGGTAGTGGTTTCGGTGTTCGTGCCGGTGTCGATCACCGACACCGTGCCGTCTGACTGGTTGGGGACGTAGGCGCGGGTCCCGTCCGGGGTGATGGCCACCACGCGCGGGCTGTTCCCGACCGGGATGGTCTCGACGACGGTGTCCGCGGCCGCCGCCCCCGGTTCGGCAATGCCGAACACCATCGCGAACGTGGCCAGCACTCCCAGCACCAGACGTGGGGCACTCACCCGGATCGCGGAGTGGGTGTGAGAACTACCGTGGTGATTCACATCTTTCTCCTGCCGTACGAGGACCAAAACGGATCAACCATGCTGCGGGAGAACTGGCGGTCGGGTGCGCATGCCGACAGCCCCTCGGAGGCTAACCGTCAGATAGCGCTCGCGATCCCCAACACGCCGAGAAGCCAAGACCGCTGGATCTGGGTCGAATCCCGGGCCGAAAGTCTGTACTCGCGGCGGGCGCTACAGTCCGGTCGGGGCGGTCAGCGCAGTGCCCGGTAACCGGCGATGATCCGCTGGACCGAGCTCACCGCGACCACCGCAGCCCAGACCACCGCGATCTGCCAGGCGAACGCCGAGAACACTAACCACAATGCATGCACCACAACGGTTTCCGCACCCTCGGCCAGGCCACCGAGAAACGACAAGGACCGGCCATCGTCCAGGGTACGGCCGCTGCGTTCGGCAATCGAGGAGAAGGCGAGGAACGCGGTGCCGTTGATGTAGTAGGCGAGGAGGACGAGAAGGAACGGCCACCACGGCGCACCGTATGCGGAGGTGGCCCCGACAGCGACGCCGACCACTGTGCTCCCGTAGACGATGAAGTCCGCGGTGATGTCGAAGAATCCTCCGGCGCCGGCATCGCCGGCCGCGGGTGTGTGGGCGCGGCGGCGGCGCGCGAGGGGGCCGTCGAGTCCATCGGCGAGCCGGGAGAGCAGCCACAGGACCAGGGCTATCCACCACCATTGGAGGCCGGCGCTGACGGCGCTCCCGAGCCCGAGCACCAGACCCACCCCGGTGATCCGATCCGGGGTGATCGAAGGAATGTCGATCACCCCGGCGCAGCGGGCAAGCGGCGGGTCGAGTTTCCTACGTAGATACTGGTCGATCATTCTGGCCCCCCGCCCCCGTGCTCTCGACGCCCCCGTCGCTCGTGTTCTGGGCGGCCCGAAGGAATTTCATCCGTCGCGCGAGGTATCCGGTGCCGACGCTCAAGAGGATGATCGCGAGTACCGCGAGCGCGAAGGGCCACGACAGTGGCGACGTGCCGTAAGCGCCGAGCGCTGTGTAGCCGACGGTGGCCGGAACGATCCCTATCGCGGTGCCGATGACGTAGTCGCGTTGCCGCACTGCGCTCAGCCCTGCGGCATAGTTGACGAGGCCGAAGGGGAACAGAGGAACGAGTCGCACGATCAGCACCGAGGTCAGTCCGCGGCGCTCGAGCAGTGAGTCGATCGCGCGGACCTTGGACCACTCGATCCGCGCGACCCCGCCGCGGCCGAGCGAGCGGGACACCCAGTAGGCGATCCAAGCGCCGAGGGTCGCAGCGACCACCACGACGAGAACCCCTGCCACGAGTCCGAACAGCAGACCGCTGGCCACGGTCAGCGCGCTCGCCGGGAAGGGAGTGAGAGTCATGACGGCATAGAGGAGGACGAACAGAACCATCCCCCAGGCGCCGGCCGCGGCCACCTGGTCGCGCAGCGATTCCGGATGCGGCACGTCGATACTGAGGGCTACGAGGGCACCGCCGAGGATGATGACAGCGAGGATTCCCAGTTTGAGCCGGTAGTCCCAGCCCGCTCGTCCGCCCGCCGCCTTCTCTTCGATCTCCACCGCATACCCTCGTTCTTGTCTTCGACGCGAAGCACCCAACACCACGATGCCCTGGATCCATTTCTACGGGAAGGCATCGGCGGTGTTGCTGTGTTCCCGAACCGAAGAATTCGTCCGATCCATCCTGAGCCCTGGACCGCCCGGAGGGTGTCTGTGAAGCAGTTCGTTCGACCAAGAGGCCTGTCAATCCCTCGACGGATACCCGCAAGATCGCGTGTCGCGGCGCGCGCGTTGGTCGCATCAGGGCTCAGTGTCGGGGTGCTGCTCGCCGGGTGCGCCGCGCCTGGCCCCGAAGCCCCGGTCGCAGAGAACCTGCCGTGGAGTGAGATCGAGGAGCAGGCCCAGGGACAGACGGTCTCGCTGTGGATGTACGGCGGCGACGAACAGGGCAACAGCTACGTCGACGAGTACCTCATCCCGGCGGCGCGGGCTGCAGGGGTGACGCTACGTCGGGTGCCCGTCGCGTCCACGTCCGATGCTGTCAACCGGATCCTGTCGGAAAGGCAGGCCGGTCTCACGGACGGGGACGTGGATCTGGTCTGGGTCAACGGCGACAACTTCGGGACGGGCAAACAGGCCGGTGCTTGGCTGTGCGGGTGGACCGCGACACTTCCGAACATGCAATTCACGGACCCGGACGATCCCCTGCTCAACGATGATTTCGGTACCCCGGTCGAGGGCTGCGAGGCGCCGTGGCACAAGGCGCAGTTCACCCTCGTCTACAACGCCGCGGCGGTCCCCGACCCACCGACGACCCTCGCCGGCGTCCTCGACTGGACGCAGGCGAACCCGGGCAGATTCACCTATCCGGCGCCGCCGGACTTCACCGGATCGGTGTTCGTCCGTGAGGTGCTGGCTAGTGTGTCGGGCGGCGCGGAGAATGTGCCGTCCCAGTTCAGCGAGGCGGACTACGACCGTCTGACGCCGGCCCTGTTCGACCGGTTGCGCGAGATCGCCCCGTCCCTGTGGCGCGGGGGGACCACCTATCCGCAGACCTCCTCCGAGCTCGACGCCCTGTACGCCGGCGGTCAGGTGGACATGACGATGACCTACGGACCGGCAACATTGACTGAGCTGGTGGCCAAGGGAACGTATCCACCGCAGACCAAGGTGCTGCAGCTCGACGAGGGCACCGTGGGCAACGCCAGCTTCCTGGCCATCCCCTCGACCTCGGGGCAGTCGGCCGCCGCCCGCGTGGTGGCCAACCTCGCGCTCTCACCCGAACAGCAACTCGCGTCGGCCCGCCCCGATGTCTGGGGGCAGTTCACGGTTCTCGACATGGAGAGATTGTCACCGGCGGACCGTGAGGCGTTCGCTGCGCTACCGTCGTCGCCTGTGGTCCCGCCCTACGATGTTCTCTCCCGCAACGCACACCCCGAACTGTCGGCCCAATGGGTCGGCCCGCTCGACGACGGTTGGCGGCGCAACGTCCTCGCGGGTCGATGAAGGCCGGTCGATGAGGAACCCATACCGGTGAAAGCGGACGACGCCCAGGCTCGCGTGTCCCGTCGAAGCAGTTGGCGCTACACCGTGTGGGTGCTGCCCGCTGTGATTCCCGTGGTCGCGGTCGTCGGCGCGGGTCTGGGCACCGCACTGTTGCAAAGTCTCGGCCTGATGCCGCTGGTCGGCAATCCGGAGTTGACCCTCGAGGCGTACACCGCCAATTCCGAGGATCTGCTCACCTCTGCCCTGCTCACCCTCGCCATCGCGGTCATCTCGACCGCTCTCGCCGCCGCGATCGGATTGTGCGCGGCCTTGTCGGTGCTGTCCGGCCGGCGGACGGCGATGCTCGCCGCCAGCCTCACCATTCCGGTGCCGCACCTGATCGGTGCCGCCACCATGGGGCTGCTGCTGGCCGATTCCGGACTGCTCCCCCGGCTGCTGGGGCTCGACGAGAGCGGATGGCCGGCGCTCGTCGGAGGGCGATGGTGGGTTGCCGTGATCGCAGAGTACGCATGGAAGGAATCGGCGTTCATCGCGTTGGTGGTTGCCGGAACGCTCGCCACCCGGGTGGCCCGCTACGACGAGACTGCCGCGACGCTGGGGGCGGGACGGCGCGCACGGCTGCGGCTGGTCACCTTGCCGCTGATCCTGCCCGCCCTGATCGCGTCGGCGGCCATCGCGTTCGCCTACACGGTCGGCTCCTACGAGGTGGCGAAGATTCTCGGACGGGCGTATCCCGAACCGCTGCCGGTGATGGCCGTTCGCTTGTTCACCTCGATCGATCTCGCCGCGCGACCCGAGGCGGCCGCGGTCGCGGTCGTCACCACAGGTCTGGCGCTGGCAACCGCGGCGGTGGCCCTCAGTGCGTTGCGCCGTTCGGCGGTGTGGCAGTGATGCGCCTGGCCAGACGGGTGGGCGCGGCGTCGCTCCGCGCGCTCTTGGTGCTCTGGTTCGTGGTGCCGCTCGTCCCACTCGTGCTGTGGGTGTTCGCGAACCGGTGGTCCTTTCCCGACGTCCTCCCGCAGGAATGGGGATTGGACGGTATGCGCAGTGCCGCCGACGCGGGTGCGGCGCGCGCGTTTGCCACGTCGACAGCCCTGGCGCTGTCGGTGTCTGCCATTGCGACTCCCCTCGGCGCGCTCGCTGCGCGGGCGCTGGTCTCCGGTCGGGTGCACCTCCCCGGAGTCGTTGCCGCGATACTGTTCGCGCCGGTGTGCTTGCCGCCCTTTGCCGTCGCGCTCGGTTTGGATGTGTTGGTCCTTCGATCCGGTGTCGCCAGCAGTGTCGCGGTGGTCGCGATACTCACCGTCGCCGCCATGCCCTATACGACGTACGTGATGCGGGTGGCGTTCGGCGCCTACGACCGCGGGTACGAGGAGGAGGCGCGCACCCTCGGTGCGTCCCGAGCAACGGTGCTGCGGCGCGTCCAGATACCGCTGCTCGCGCCCGCGCTCTCGGGTGCGGCCTTCCTGGCGTTCCTGGTCGGATGGAGCGATTACATCGTGACGTTGCTGATCGGGGGCGGACGGTTGATCACGGTCCCGATCCTGGTGGCCTCGTTCGCTTCGGGAACCGGCAACGACTCCGTGGTGGCCGCACTGTCGATGCTTGCGCTGATCCCGCCTCTGGTTCTGCTGATCACCTTGTCCCGCACCGTAAGGGGGTCGCTCTCGTGAGCGCGACGCTGTCATTGACTCGCCTCGAGCGTCATCACCCAGGTGAGCAGCATCCCGCGCTCGCCGGAATCGACCTCGAGGTGCCGGCGGGTTCGTGCACCGCGATCCTCGGACCGTCGGGGTCGGGGAAGAGCACCGCGCTGCGGCTGATCGCCGGACTCGATGCCCCGACGGGCGGATCGGTGGCCCTCGATGGCGTCGACGTCACCGCACTGCCGCCGGAACGACGGGGCATCGGGATGGTGTTCCAGCGACCGCTGCTCTTCCCGCACCTGTCGGTCATCGACAACGTGGGGTTCTCGGCCCGCGCGTCCGGGCAGTCACGCTCGGCCTCGCGGTCGAGTGCTCGTCGATACCTCGAACTGGTACACCTGGCGGACTTGGCTGATCGCCCCGTCGGCGCGATCTCCGGCGGGCAGGCTCAACGTGTCGCGCTTGCACGCTCCCTGGCCAACGCCCCACGCGTGTTGTTGCTCGACGAGCCGTTCAGTGCACTCGATTCCGTCCTGCGCGAGGACATGTACGAACTGGTCCGGGAGATCCGGAAAGAGCTGTCGCCGACCATCGTTCTCGTCACCCACGATCGGCACGAGGCCGCCGTGTTGGCGGACTCCGTCGCAGTGTTGATCGACGGCGTTCTCGAACATCACTCGGAGGTGAGCTCCGCCTACACCCAACCGTCGACGTTGGCGGTCAACCGGTTGATGGGGGGAATCAACGAGATTCACGGGCACCTCGAGGGTGGTGTTCATCATTCCGACCTCGGGGCGCTGCACCTTCCGCCGGATGCTCCGGTGCCCGAGGACGGACCCGCGGTTCTGCTCATCCGGCACGAGATGATCCGCATCGCCGACGGCTCACCGGACCTTCCGCGCGGGGTGATCTGCGGTGCCCGTCCGGCGGGACTTCGCTCCATCGCCGACGTACGGATCGGTTCGGTGGTGGTGCACGTCGAACTACCCACCGGAACCACAGCCCCCACCGGCACCGAGGTCGGCCTCGAGATACCCCGCGCGGCGTGCACCGCCGTCACTCGCTGACGGCGGTGCACGCGGCGATACTCGCGCCGATTCGTGGGGCGTAGAGTGCGGGTCCTCAGCTTCCGAACGCTGCCGTGATCGCGGCCATGTCGAAGTAGTCGCGCCACGCCACGATCTTGCCGTCGACGACCTCGAACACGCCCATGACCGCCAGCGGGGTCTCCTTCCCGAGCCCGCGGAGCACGTCGGTGCGTTCGTTCATCACGATGCCGCCCTGCTCGACCTGCTTGTGGATCTGGAAGTCGATCCCGTCGAACGCGGCCAGGAAGCCCTCGAGGAACTCCCGAATCGCCTCGCGACCCTTCACCGGTTCCATCGGGATATTGTGGTACACAGCGTCTTCGGTGAAGTAACTCGCAATCAGCGCAGGATCCGGCTTGGCCCACAGCGCACAGAACTCCGTGACCAGGTCCGCGGCAGCACTCATGTGTTTGCTCCTTTTCTCGTCTCCAGTTCCCGAGCGGTTCGGGTGAGGTGTTTGATGTAGCGTCTCCGCTCCGTGCGCGTGACGGCGGACCTCAGGGGCCCGATCTGCAACTCCCAGACCGCCCGGCCGTCGGCGTCGAATACGGGTGCCACGAGATAGCTGATCGGAAGAGCGGCGTCCCTGTCCAGATCGGCGGCGGCGTACGGGCGACCACTGATACCGCCGAGCAATGCGAGTACCCGCGCACGCAGGTTGTGCCGGGTGGGATCCTCCGCGAGGTGTTCGACCACCTCCGCCAGGACGTCGAGCATGCCGGGATCGGCCGCTCCGATGCCCCACACGCCGACACCCTTGGATTTGATACACGCGAGCGCTGCATCCAACGCGGCACGCTCTTCGGGTGGAACAGTCTCGAGCCACGCCCGCTGCCGCGATTGGTCGGCGAACGCGATCACCGCGGCACCTGCGGGCGCGCGCAGCGGCAGCACCGTGCCGGCCGTGATGCCCGCGGGCAGTCGGCCCCGGCCGGCGTCCACGGCGAGGAACGTGAGGTCGGCGGCGCCGACGGTCCCCAATGCCGCACCACAGTCGACCTCCTCGGCCAGGCCGGCGAGCGCCTCGTCGAGGCCCGGCGGGATACCTAGTGCTCCGCGGGCGGCATCCCCCACGCCGACGAGGGCAGGACCGAGACGGTACGTCAGATCGGACTCACGGCGCACCCACCGTCGGGCATCGAGTGCAGCGAGGATGGACGCGACGGTCGATCGGCTCAGACCCAGGGAGTCGGCAACTTGCGCGATGCTGCACGACGCCTCACTCCCCGCCAGCATCTCGATCACCGACACCACGCGATCGGTCGGCGGCGACGCCGCAGCGCCCTTGTCACGGTTCACGTCTCCTCCTACACTCGCCACAGTAACCGATATTCGACTCATGTGACACGAATATTCGTATCACAGATTGAGAGGCTCCACCCTGATGACCGCACCGACACTCGACGACGTCGACATCGAGGGCGTCGACTTTGCGTTCCAGGACGCTCCCGAGATCCACGCCATCCTCGAGCGACTCCGCACCGAGAAGCCTTACGCAATAGTTCCGTTCGCCGGGGTGAAGGCCGTCCTCCTACTCACGAACGACCTGGTGTCCGCAGCGTTCAAGGACGAGGACACCTTCCCCGCATCCGCGATCTACTCGATGACAACCCAGCCTGTGCTGGGAAAGACGTTGCAGTGCATGGCCGGTCGCGAACATCGGATCAACCGCGCGATCGTCTCGCCGCCGTTCCGACGCAGCCGGATCGCGGCGTACATCGAGCCGATCCTCAAGCCCCTCGCTCACGAACTGATCGACCGGTTCGTCGATCGCGGCAGCGCCGACCTCGTCGCCGAGTTCACCACCCGCTACCCAGTCCTGATCATCAGTCGACTTCTCGGTCTGCCGGTCGAGGACGAGGCCACCGTGCATCGGTGGGCACACGACCTGTTCTACTTCCCGCTCGATCCCGAGGCCGCGCAGCGCGCCTCCCAGGAGTTCACCGATTTCGTCACCCCCATTCTCGCGGAGCGGCGGGCGAACCCGGGCGACGACCTCATCTCCATGCTCGTCACCGAGTCGTCCGAGGGCGAGACCCTCGACGACGAGCAGATCCTGTCCTTCCTGCGTCTGCTGTTCCCGGCGGGCGCCGACACGACGATGCTCGCGCTCGGAAACACCCTGTCCGCGTTGCTGACCCACCCCGATCAGATGGAGCTGCTGCGCTCGGATCCGGCCGAGCACGTGCAGTGGGCCATCTGGGAGGGCCTGCGCTGGGAGCCGCCGGTCGGTCTGCTGCCGCGTGCCTGCCCGGAGGCCACCACCTGGAACGGGATCGAGATCCCCGCATTGACCCCGATGATCTTCTCGATCAACGCGGCCCTACGTGACCCCGCCGTCCACGAGGACCCCCACCGCTTCGACATCACCCGCCGCGCGACCTCGATGCTCGCATTCGGGCAGGGCCCTCACAGCTGCGCCGGCAGCTGGCTCGCGCTGGCCGAGCTGAACACGGCCCTCACGATTCTGCTCGACCGGTTGCCCGGTCTACGCCTGCAGGAGGGTGCCGCTGAGCAGGCGCGCGTCACCAGCCAGGTGGGTGTCGCCCTGCGCGGCCCCAATTCACTTCTCGTGGAGTGGGATCGCGACTAGATCACCCAACGACATTTCAGGGACGGCCGCGCCGTAGGGCGCGGCCGTCTCCGATGTCCGGTCCAATCCGACGGATCGGGCCCCTCGGTGGCGCGTCGTAGCCGATACTCGATGGACCACCGTCGAAGGGGCGCCATGAGTTTCGAGCACACGAACAACGGCCGCGACTATTCCGAGATGGCCAGGCCCGGAGAATCCCGCACCGACCCCGCCGAGATCGCCGATCGTCTGCAGCGATGGCTCCGAACCAAGTTGCCTGCCGACGTGGAGCCCGCGGTCACCGATGTGCAGGTCCCGGACGCCAACGGCATGTCGAGCGAGACCATCCTGTTCGACGTGTTGTGGCACGAGGACGGCGAGATACGCCGCCACGGCCTGGTCGCGCGCATCGCTCCCGCCCCCTCGGCGGTACCGGTCTTCCCCTCCTACGACATGGACCAGCAGTACCAGGTCATCAAGACCGTCGGCATCCTCTCGTCGGTCCCGGTGCCGCGCGTCCACTGGTCCGAGACGTCGCCGGCCGCGCTCGGCGGCGAGTTCTTCGTGATGGACCGAGTCGACGGGCAGATCCCACCGGACGTGATGCCGTACACCTTCGGCTCTTGGCTGTCGGAAGCCTCCCCCGCGGACCGACGCCGACTGCAGGACTCGTCGGTTCGTGTGCTCGCCGAACTGCACTCGATACCCGAACCCGCACAGCTTTTTCCGGCGCTCTCGCCCGATCCGGGATCCGACGACGTCACCGCCGACGCGGCACTGTGCGCGCATGTGAACCGCCTGCACCGCTACTACGAGTGGGTCGTCGAGACCACCCCGCGCTCGCCGTTGATCGAGCGCGGCCTCGAGTGGCTCGACGAGCATTGGCCCACCGTCACCGGACCGGCCGTGTTGTGCTGGGGTGACGCGCGCGTCGGCAACATCATCTACCGCGACTTCGAACCGGTTGCGGTCCTCGACTGGGAGATGGCCACTCTCGGTCCCCGCGAGCTGGATCTGGGCTGGATGGTTTTCCTCCATCGCTTCTTCGAGGATCTCGCCGGCGTCGCCGGACTGCCCGGGTTGCCCGACTTCCTGCGACGCGACGACGTCGCCGAGACCTACCGCAACCTCACCGGTTACTCCACAACCGACCTCGACTTCTTCACCCTGTACGCCGCATTGCGTCACGCGATCATCATGTTCCGTGTGCAGAGTCGGGCCGTAGCGTTCGGCCAGGCCGAAGCCCCGGACGACCCGGACGACATGATCCTGCATCGAACGACCCTCGAACGAATGCTCGACGGCACCTACTGGAATGGTCCGAACGAGAAGGGGGTTGCGTGATGCTCTCCCCCATGGATGACTTCCCGGTCCATCAGATCGCGGAGCCGATTCGTCACGTCGGTACGTCCGACCGGAACTTCTACGACCGCTACTACTTCAACTGCCACCCGGGCCTCGACGCCGACGGCGAACCGCTGTTCCTCATCATCGGTCTCGGCCAGTACCCCAACCTCGGTGTGTCGGACGCCTTCGCGGTGCTCCGCCGCGCTGACGATCACCTCGTCGCTCGCGCGTCGAAGGCCCTCGGATCGGACCGGATGGACCTCTCGGTGGGACCGCTGCGCATCGAGGTCCTCGAGGGGCTGCACCGACTGCGGGTGGTGCTCGAGCCGGCCCCCGAGACGCCGGACCTGTCGTTCGACCTGGTCTTCGAATCGGATGTTCCGGCGTCCCTCGAGGCAAGGCACTTCCACCGCCAGCTCGAGCGGGTCACGTTCGACACGCAGCGCTTCGTCCAGACCGGCAGGTGGAGCGGAACGCTGACCGTCGACGGCGAGGCAATTCCCGTCACCGACGACAGGTGGCGCGGCAACCGTGACCGCTCGTGGGGTGTGCGACCGGTGGGCGAGGCGGAGCCGCCTGGTCGGCGCGCCGATTCGGCGCTCGCGGCGGAACAGAACTTCTTCTGGATCTATACGGTCATGCAGTTCGAGGAGTTCTCGATCATTGTGATGATGCAGGAGGATCGTCAGGGCCGTCGGATCGTCGAGGACGCCACCAGGGTGTGGGCCGATCGTGACCGCGAACCCGAGTGGCTGGGCCGACCCGAACATGATCTGACGTTCGTCTCCGGCACCCGCGAGGTGGCCGGCGCAAGCCTCGAGTTCCACCGCCCCGGCGGCTACGGCAAGCCCGACGAGATTCTGACCGTCACTTGCGAACCGCTGCTGCCCCACTACCTGGGAGTGGGCACCGGCTACGGGCTCGAACCGGACTGGCGGCACGGCATGTGGCAGGGCGACCTGGTCGTGCAGGGACTGCGCGAGAAAGTCGCCGCCATCGAACCGTGGAAGAAGATGCTGTGCCCCGTCGACAATCTCACCCGCTTCACGCTCACCGAAGACGGCGACACCTACATCGGCTCCGGACTGTTCGAGATCGCGATCATCGGCCCGTGCGATCGGTACGGCTTCACCGGTGTCGGCGACGTCGCTCCCTGACGGGCGTAAAAGCGTCCGGACAGGATCCCCCCGCCCTGGCAGCCTCGTCGAACCGCCTCGGCACGGGGCGATCGGCGGTACCGTGAGATCGCGAAGAGCAGTTCCCGCGTCATCGATCGGCACGAACCGCGACGAGCCCAGGAGCGTCTCATGGCCTCTCTGCTCAACCCGTACATCCTCTTCGCCGGCAACACCCGCGAGGCGATGGAGTTCTACCGGAGTGTGTTCGGCGGCACCCTGAACATGATCACGTACGGCGACTTCGGTTCGCCCGTGGACGGCGACAAGATCATGCACGCAATCCTCGAGACGGACAGCGGCTTCACGATCATGGCTGCGGACACGCCGCCCGGCGCCGAACACAACGTCGGCACCGACATGGCGGTGAGTCTCAGCGGCGACGACGCCGCCGAACTCCGTCGCTACTGGGACAAACTCTCTGCTTCCGGCACCACCCAGACACCCCTCGACAAGCAGGTGTGGGGCGACACGTTCGGGGCGTGCGCCGACCGCTTCGGCGTCTCGTGGTTGGTGAACATAGCCGAGTAGGCGGGTAAACCACGAGGAAACCCCAGGTAAGTTGCCTTCGCTTGCATTCATGACCACACTCGCTCTTGCTGGAGACGTCAGCGTGTGATCACCGGGAAGGCACCATGGACAGCAGTTCGCCGAAGACGACCGTCGTTGTACCTACGTACAACGAACGCGACAATCTGCCGACGCTCGTCGAGCAGCTGGCCGCGTTGGAGGTCCCGAATCTGCACCTGCTGGTGGTTGACGACAACTCTCCCGACGGCACCGGCGAGGTCGCCGAGAAGCTCGCGATCGACTCCGCACTTCCGATCAGGGTGCTGCACCGCACCGCCAAGGACGGACTCGGGCGCGCCTACGTCGCAGGCATGACTCGTGCGCTCGAGGGCGGCGCCGACATCGTCATCCAGATGGACGCCGATCTCTCGCACCCGTGCGAGGTCATTCCCGCGATGATCCGCACCCTCACCACGACCGACGCCGCCGTCGTCCTCGGCTCCCGGTATGTCCCCGGTGGTGCGGTCGCGAGCGACTGGCCGTGGCACCGCAAGGCGCTGTCCGCGTGGGCCAACTTCTACGTCAACGCGATCCTGCGGCTCGGGGTGAAGGACGCGACCGCAGGGTTCAAGGCGTGGCACGCTCGTACGCTCGAGGCGATCGACGTCGGGTCGATCCACAGCAACGGCTACTCGTTCCAAGTGGAGATGAACTACCGCACCACCAGTCGGGGCATGCGGATCGCGGAGGTCCCGATCCGGTTCGAGGAACGCACCGAGGGCGTGTCGAAGATGAGCCTGGCCGTCCAACTCGAGTCGGCGCTGGTGCCGTGGAAGCTGCGGTTCGGCAAGAAGCGCTGATCCGTGCCGCCCAGCACCCTCGTCGGCCGCGACGGCAGCCACTATCCGATCGACACGCCCCGATGGCGGGCAGCGGACGGGTCACCGCTGCTGGTTTCACCACTCCCTGGGATCACAGGCGGTGACGTCGACACCTCGGTGCGCTCGCAGTGGCGATACTCCCGCGCGCTGCCGTTCGCGATGCGGCCGGTGAGTCTCGGCGAGGGTTGCACACCGATGCTCGATCTGACGGTCGAGGGCATCACTCTGCACGTCAAGCCCGAATGGTTCAATCCCACAGGGAGTTTCAAGGATCGCGGTTCGTCAGTGATGATGTCGGTCCTGGCTCACCAGGGCATCGAGGAGATCCTGGAGGACAGTAGCGGCAACGGTGGCGCCTCGGTGGCAGCGTATGCCGCCGCAGCCGGAATCCATGCCACCATCCTCGCTCCCCAGTCGACTTCCGAGGCGAAGTTGCTCCAGAGCCGGTTCCACGGCGCCCGGGTGGATCTCGTTCCCGGCGATCGGCACGCGACTGCCGTTGAGGCGGTCAGACGTTCTGGTGAGCTCTTCTACGCGAGCCACAACTGGCACCCGTTCTTCCTCCAGGGAACGAAGCTGCTCGCGTACGAGATCTGGGAGGACCTCGGCTTCGGCGTCCCGGACGCCGTCCTCTTGCCGGCCGGTGCCGGAAGCCTGGCCCTGGGGTGTTCGATCGGCTTCGACGAACTCGTACGCTCCGGTGCAATCGAGAAGCCGCCACGCATCCTCGTCGTACAACCACAGAACTGCAGCCCGCTGGTGGAGGCCTTCACGGCGGGTCGCCCCGAGGTCTCGCGGGAACCGGGTCGGTGGACCCCCACCGTCGCGGAGGGAACATCGATCGCGGTGCCCGTCCGCGACCGGGAGGTGCTCGACGCGGTTCGCGCCTCAGGGGGCGACATGGTCGCCGTCCCCGAGACAGCCATCGGGCCGGCGGTGCGACGCCTCGCCGCCCGCGGCCTGTACGCGGAACCAACGAGTGCAATGGTCATCGCCGCCCTCCCCGACTTCCTGCGGCATGGCTCGATTTCCGAAAGCAGCATCGTGGTAGCGATTCTGACCGGCTCCGGCCTCAAGGCCGACCGGAGCATGGCACGGCTCCTCGCTGAGACCCACGGCGATGGCGACCACCGATCGGTCTGACGTACGCTGCGGAAAGAGTCCAACTCACCCGATTCGGGTGAAAACCGTTCCTCCGGCGCGAGTCCTCCCGAGCGCGGCCGATCGCGTCGATAGCGTTGCGGTCTTCAACGAGTCACCGCCGTTGACGAGCCACCACCGTTGACGGCGCTAAGGAAAGGGATTCGTATGAGCCTCCAACACAGGTCCGTCGCCATCGCCGCTCTGGCCGGTGCCGCGCTTGTCGCACTCGCTCCGATCGCCTCCGCCGCGACGACGTACCAGATCACCGCTTACCCGCCGATCGGCACCGTGTACTCGAACAACATCACCACCCTCGCGGTAACTGTCACACCGACCCCCACCGGCGAAGATGCCACCACCCCCGTCACGCTCGAGGTCATCGAACCTGACGGCGAGCAAACGACGAGGACGGTTCCGTTGACGCTGGGCTTCGCCACGGTCGCCACCCCCATCAACGAACCGGGCCGATACACCGCTGTCTTCAGTTTCGCGCCGCCGCAGGGTGAGCCGGCGACGACCACCCTCCATTTCGACGTCACCCCGTCCCCGATCCATTTCGGCAGCGCGTCATAGCCGCGCGAGCGGCGGACGTTCGAAGGCGTAGCGCGCCGAACCGGCGCGTCACAGCCGCGTGACGTCGAGATTCCCGTCGTGGAAGTCGGCGCGCAACCGCTTCTTGTCGAACTTTCCGACGCTGGTCTTGGGCACCTCCTGGATCACCGCCCAGTTCTCCGGCAACTGCCATTTGGCGACCTTGTCGGCCAGGAAGTCGCGCAACTGGTCCAGTGTGGTCTCGCTGCCCTCGCGCAGCACCACGGCCACGAGCGGCCGCTCGTCCCACTTCTCGTCCGGGATACCGATCACCGCGGCCTCGGCGACGGCTGGATGCGCCATCACCGCGTTCTCGAGGTCGACCGATGAGATCCACTCGCCACCAGACTTGATGATGTCCTTGGTCCGGTCGGTCAGTGTGAGGTAGCCGTCCGCAGTGATCGACCCGACGTCACCGGTCCGCAGCCAACCGTCGTGGAACTTGTCGGGCGCGTCGGCCCCGTAGTACGACGAGGTGATCCAGGGCCCCCGTACCTCTAGTTCGCCGACGCTGGTGCCATCGTGCGGCACCCGGTTGCCGTCGTCGTCGATCAGCCGCGCCTCGACGGAGGCCGGGAACCGTCCCTGGGTGTAGCGGTACTTCCACCGCTCCTCCCCCGTGCTGCCGGCCGGCGCGTGCGCGACCGACCCCAGAGGCGACGTCTCGGTCATACCCCACGCGTGCAGCACGGACACCTGGTGGTCGTTCTCGAACGCGTGCATCAACGACGGCGGCACGGCCGACCCACCGACGAGCGCTGCCCGGATCGACGAGATGTCCTGCGGATTCTCCTCGAGGTAAAGGTGCAGTGCTTGCCAGATCGTCGGGACGGCGGCTGCGTACGTCGGACGCTCGGCCGCGATCAACTCGGCCAGTGGCGCCGGTTGCAGGAACCGGTCCGGCATGATCAGTGACGCCCCGGCCATGAACGCCCCGTACGGCAGGCCCCACGACATCGCGTGGAACTGCGGCACCACCGCGAGCACCCGGTCACCCGCTGCCAGGCCTAACCCGTCGGACATGCACACCTGCATCGAGTGCAGGTAGATCGAACGGTGCGAGTAGGCGACCCCCTTGGGGTCTCCGGTGGTTCCCGACGTGTAGCACATTGCCGCAGCCGATCGTTCGTCGAGCTCCGGCCAGTCGAACTCGGTCGGCTCGCCCGCGATGAGGGCCTCGTAGGTGTGCACCTGGACGCCCTCGGGCGCCTCGAGCCCGGCCGTCGAATCGCCGGTGACGATGACGTGCTCGACCGTCTTCATCTGTGCCAACAGCGGACCCAGCAGCGGAACCAAGGTGGCGTCGACGATGACGATCCGATCCTCCGCATGGTTGGCGACGTAGGTCAGCTGCTCCGGGAAGAGACGGATGTTGAGCGTGTGCAGCACGGCACCCATCGACGGAACCGCCAGGTACGCCTCGAGGTGCTCGGCGTTGTTCCACATGAAGGTCGCCACTCGATCGTCACCGTCGACGCCGAGCCCACGCAGCGCGTGCGCCAACGCCGCGCACCGGCGGCCGACCTCCGCGTACGTGCGTCGACGAGGGCCCGACTCAGTCCAGGTGACCACCTCTGCGCCCGCGTGGACGGTACTGCCGTACCGCAGCAGTTGCGCGATGGATAGCGGTGAGTCGTTCATCGTACTGAGCATTGGCTACTCCTGGCTCATGCATATCGGTGCGGCGTGTAGACGGTGAAACTACGCCACTCAGGTGACGCGCGTCACCCAACACTATGCCTGGGCGTTTCGGACCGATCGGTCCTCTCACTGGTACAGGCGGTAGGCGCGGGTGGCGTTCTCCGACCCGATCGTGCGGGCGATCCGCATGGCATCATCTTCGGACCAATCTCCACGGGCCACCTGTTCTTCCACGACCGTCGCGAGGGCGTCCCGAAACCGCACGGCGCTCACATGGAACAGTTCGGGCAGGCCGTAGGCGTCCGTGGAGAACAGCACCGAACCGAACGGTGCCAGCTCCAGCAATTCGGCCAGGACGCGGGCCGCTCCCCCGCGACCGACGTTGTGGACGGCCAGTCCGACATCGACGAACACGTGGTCGAACACCTGCGCAAGGTAGCCGGCGTGCCGGTGGAACGGGTAGTTGTGCAGCAGCATGATCGGCACACCCCGATCGGCGGTAGCACGCAGCAGCGGCGTCAGGAGCGACGGGTCCGCGCGGGCAAGGTTGATGTCGGCGTCGCCGTATCCCACGTGGAATTGGATCGGCAACCCGAGATCGATGGCCGTCCAGATCAGGAACCGGATCAGCGTCTCGTCGGCGAGACGAATCGGTTTTCCGGCGGCAACCCCCGACGCCCATCGCGCTGCAGCGGTGAAAACCGCTGCGTCAGAGGGTCTTTCCGGTGCAAGATCGAGCCCCACTCGGTAGGCGGCAATGGATTTGAAGGCGATCGCTGTGCGGGCCGCATCACCGAGCCGGGCGCGGCACTCCTGCGCGAACGTGCCGGCGCTGCACACGGCGATCGTCTCCTCGGCTACCCGTTCGAGGCGGACCACCTCGCGTGCGGTGCCGCCGGCATACGCGGCCAACACGTCCGGCGTGGTCAGCTGTTCGGGGTGAAACCCTGTGTCGACCAGGAATTCGGATATTCCGGCCGCGCGTAGCAGCCGTCCGGCGACCTCGTCGACGCCGAGCTCGGCACGCCGTTCGAGGTATTCGTCGGGTTCGGCGTGCGGTGCCAGATCCAGAACCGGTGCGCACAACCGGCGCACCGCGATTCCGACATGCGTATCGAAGAGGCTGCCGTGCCAACGCCCGGGCGCTGCGGCCTCGCACAGCATGGACTCGAAGGCCCGGCGCTCGAGTGGTGCGCGCACCACCCCGTGGCAGTGATGGTCGACGAGCCGCAGAGCCTCGACCATCCCCGCAATCGAACCTGCACCGGGGGTGCGCGGCGTATCGTCTGAGAATGGTGCCACCCCTGCCATTCTGCCGCTGACCGACCGCGATGTGAGGGAGTTGCGATGGATCAGCGAGAACGTGACCGTCGAGCACTCGAGGTGGCACGCCTTTGCGGCAGCCTCGCCCAACGCGGCGTGGTCCTCGTTGCGCTGCCGTGGGTGGACAACGGTGGCGTAGTTCGCACGAAGGCCGTCCCGCTCGACCGTCTCGAGCGGGCCGCCACCTGGGGCGTGGGGGCGTCGCCGGTGTTCGACGCCTTCACCCCGGACGACACGATCGTTTCCGGCCGGTACGCGGGCAGTCCCATCGGTGATCTACGCCTGGTCCCGGACCTCGACCGGTTGACGGTGCTCGCGGCGCAGCCTGGCTGGGCGTGGGCGCCCGTCCATCGCTACACCCAGGACGGGGACCTGCATCCGCAGGACGCCCGCGCCACCGTCCGCCGGGCCGTCGCCCAGCTGGCGGACGAGGGCCTGACCGCCAAGGCGGCGTTCGAGATCGAGTGGGTGGTGGGGGCCGACGAAGACGACTTCGTGCCCGCCACCCGCGGGCCCGCATACGGATTCACGCGAATAGTCGAGAAATCGAACTATTTGATCGATCTGGTCGCCGCGCTGCAGGAGCAGGGCGTGCGTGTCGAGCAGATACATCCCGAGTACGCCGCGGGCCAGTTCGAGGTGTCGGTGGCCGCCGAGGATCCGCTCGGGGCCGCCGACACCTCGGTATTGGTGCGGGAGACGATCCGCGCGATCACGATCCGCCACGGGATGCGAGTCTCGTTCGCCCCCTCGGTGGATGCCAGTGGAGTCGGCAGCGGCGGGCATGTCCACCTGTCGCTGTGGTGGGACGGACGGAATCTGCACAGCGGCGGCGACGGTCCGTGCGGGCTGACCGACACGGCCGAGGCATTCGCGGCCGGCATTCTCGAGCACCTGCCCGGTCTGCTCGCGGTGGGGGCGCCGTCGCCGGCGAGCTATCTGCGGCTGGTTCCAGGCCGGTGGGCGGCGTCCTTCCAGGCATGCGGCCACGAAAACCGCGAGACTGCAGTGCGTTTGGTGACCGGAAGCGGGGGAGAGGAGGACCGCGCCGCCAACCTCGAGGTCAAGGTGCTGGATCTGTCGGCCAACCCGTACCTGTGTATGGCGGGGCTGCTGTTCGCGGGCATCGCCGGCATCCGCGGGGGCCTGACCCTACCGGACCTGGTCGATGTCGACCCCGCGTCGTTGACCGAAGCCGACCGTCGCCGTCGCGGAATCCTCCGCCTACCAAGAACTCTCGCCGAGGCCACCGACGCATTCGAATCCGATGCCGTTCTCACCGATGCGTTCGGGACGGAGCTGTCGGCGACCATCGTCGATGTGCACCGTGCCGAGATCACCCGGTTCACCGGCGCGACGGACGAAGAGATCGCTGCGGCGCTACGGTGGGCGTTCTGAGAACGCCCACCGCTCACACTCGGTGAGTACTCACCACCAGTCGCGGTTGCGGTGCGGGACCACGACGTCGTCGAACGCCGATTCGTTGCCGAGTTCCCACTGGCGGCGGCCAAGTTCGAGACGGGAGGCGGCGGCGCGGCGCTCCCGGCGGAGGTCGAGGCGGTGGCCGACCTGATCGCGGCACACGTCGCACGAACACACATTGGTGCCGGTGTACTTGAAGAACCAGGCACAACGGGTCTCAAGACGCGTAGACGACTCGTACGAAGCGAAGTCGGGGAGATCGCAGGCTCCATTGAAGCAGAAGTGCCACGGCTCGGGTTCGAGCTCACGGCGAATGAGCCTGACCCAGATAGGGGAGTGGGCGTCGGTACGGGACAAGACGATGCCTTTCGGTGCTCAGGCGCCCCGACCCGCTACCCCCGGATGAGGACGGCCCGGGGCGACGATCGGTACACCGCGCCCAATGCTTGCCGCCAGCGGCGGCGTTGTCCCGTACATCTCACGCCGTCGATCTTCGCACATGGACAACCGCACCTAATCCGCATCGGTTGCCTTCACGCGGAAACCCGCGCACAGCCGCCCTCCCGCGGTGGAACTTCGCCAGCTCGTCGATCCGTACCAAACCCGTATCCGCCGTCACCGCCGCTCCTTTCTCGCGATCACCTCGATCGCCACCAGGTTGTCCCGGTAGGCAATGAATGTGCGCCGGATGGCCCGCACGCGGGCGCGGGCATCGGAATCTCGCAGCAGGTTGCGAATGAAACGCAGTGTGCCCCGTAGCCCTTCGTCGGTGAGGATCGGTCGCGGTCGCAACACCCGGTATGCCTCGTCGACGTCGGCCTCCACTCCGACGTAACTCCGCGGGCCGCGTGCCACGATCTCGCGCGCGGTGCGGCCCAGACCGGGCGCGAGCTCGACGACGTCGGCACCGGACAGGTCAGCGTCAACCAGCATTCGTTCGGTCAGTTCCCGTCCGCCCGGACGCAGAACCTTCTTCCCCAGGCGGGCGAGCAACCAGTGCCCGGGCAGGTGAGCGGCGTCGCGTCCCGACAGCGGCGTCTGCGGGTGTCGGCGGTCGTGGTCGTTCCCTGACAATGTGACCAGCCTCCTCAGGGTCGGAGTTCGGCTACCGACTCTAGGAGAAAATGCCGCGATAGGTAAGCCTACGTTTAGTCAAGCCGGCCGAACCCTACGACCGCGTGGTCCGAGTGCCAGTCGAGGTTGTGCACCCGGATCTTGCCCAGTTCGTTCCCGCCGACGGTGGTGGCGGTGTCGCCGTCGACGGCGACGACGATGTTGGTGTGCTGGCCGACCCGGAACTCGTTGTTGTACAACACCACATCGCCGATCGTGGGCCGGTAGCCGTTGCCGATCGGCTCGAAACGACCCTGGGATTCGTAATACTCCTGCAGCGTGTAGACGCCGGGGATGCGCCACGACCCGGAGTGCGCGTTCGACAGCGGCTCACCGGCCTCCCGCATGATCCAGCTGACGAAGTTCGCGCACCACGGCTCCTTGACGCCGTCCGAGTAGAAGGTGCCCGGCCGTTGCTCGGCGTGCTCGACCTCGAGCAGGTCGACGATCCGCGCCTGCGTCGGCGTCAGTGCGGTCCGATCCACGTCGGGGAACGATGCTGTGTCCCAAGGCAGGTACCTCGACGGCACCCACAGGAGTACGGCGCTGACAGCGACCACCAGCACCGCGACCACAGCGATCCAGACTGCGTGACGGAGACGGCGACGGCGGGCCACGGGTTGTGCGCTCATACTCTCGAATCTAGCCGATCACGTTGCGGGTCAGCGCTTCTTGTGGGAATCGGCTTCGGCATCCTCCAGGTCACCGTCCTTCGACTCCGCCTCCTTCGGCTCCCGTCCTTCAACTGCCCCGACGGGTCCATCAGCAGCAGTTCGGGTCGAGAACCACACGGAGTGCGTCGAGGGAATCGGTGCGGGCACGGTAGTAGACGTTCATCCCGCGGCGGGTCGACTCGACCATGCCGGCCTTCCTGAGCTGCCCGAGGTGGTGGCTGACGGTGGATTCGGCCAATCCGACGCCTGGAGCGAGATCGCAGGTGCAGACTTCGCCACCGTCCGCGGTGAGCAGGATCGATATCAGCTTGATTCGGACCGGGTCGGCCAGCGCCTTGAGCCGGAGGGCAACCTCCAGGGCCGCGTCGTCGCCCATCGGCGCGGCCGAGACCGGAGCGCAGCAGATGGGCGCGGAGACGTCGACAATGGGTAGGGCCTTTGGCATGACCCAATCCTACCGGTTATTTGACATATGTAGAAAAGGTGGGAGACTGAAGGCGCAAAGCTATTCGACATATGTCGCATACGTGGAGGCTGTCATGTCACGCGCTCAACTGGCACTCAACGTCGACGACCTGCAGGAGGCCGTCACGTTCTACTCCAAGCTGTTCGGCACCGAGCCCGCGAAGCTGAAGCCGGGGTACGCGAACTTCGCGATCGCGGAGCCCCCGCTGAAGCTGGTGTTGTTCGAGAACCCTGGCAAGGGCGGCACCGTCAACCACCTCGGAGTCGAGGTGGAGTCTTCGGAGGAGGTGCACGCGGAGATTGCCCGCCTGACAGATGAGGGCCTGTTCACCGACGAAGAGATCGGCACGACCTGCTGCTTCGCGACCCAAGACAAGGTGTGGGTCACCGGGCCGGCTGGGGAGAGGTGGGAGGTCTACACCGTGCTTGCCGACTCAGAGACGTTCGGATCGAGCCCCCAGCGCCTCGAGCATCCGGCCGACGCCGACGGTGGCGTGTGCTGCGGCACCGCCGCCACAGGCGAGAAGGCGACCGCCGCAAAGTCCTGTTGCTGAAAACGTGAAGCGCGTGTCGACCGCCCCATTCGGCGGTCGACACTCGCTTCGTATCGACGCTCGTCGCCTCGAAGTGATCCCGGTCAGCAGGTGGCGGGCTGCGAGATCAGCTCGGCGATCAGGGCCTCGACCTTGGTCTTGATCTCGTCGCGGATCCGCCGGACCGCGTCGATGCCCTGGCCGGCCGGATCGTCGAGGACCCAGTCGCGATAGCTCTTGCCGGGGAAGATCGGGCAGGTGTCGCCGCAGCCCATCGTGATCACCACGTCGGAGGCCTGCACCGCGTCGACGGTCAGGATCTTCGGGTTCGCGGTGGAGATGTCGATACCGACCTCGGCCATCGCTTCGACGGCGGCCGCGTTCACCTGTTCGGTGGGCGCGGAACCGGCGGAGCGCACCTCGATCCGATCCCCGGCGAGCGCCGTGAGAAACCCGGCGGCCATCTGGGAACGGCCCGCGTTGTGGACGCAGACGAACAGCACGCTCGGTGTTGTGGACATGCACTGTCCTTTCAGATTTCGAAGGGAGCGGAGTAGTGGAAGTCGCTCAGGCGGTAGTGGTGTGGACGGGTGCGAAGCGTTTGCGCAGGGCAAGCGAGACGTAGACCAGGGCGACCAGGACCGGCACCTCGATCAGTGGACCGACGACACCGGCCAGCGCCTGCCCGGACGAGGCGCCGTAGGTGGCGATCGCGACCGCGATGGCCAACTCGAAGTTGTTGCCCGCGGCGGTGAACGCGAGGGTGGTGGTGCGCTCGTACCCCAGTCCCATGAAGGCGCCGAGCAGGTAGCCGCCGCCCCACATGATCGCGAAGTACGCCAGCAGCGGGATCGCGATCTGCACGACGTCGAGAGGTCGTGAGGTGATCTGTTCGCCCTGGAGGGCGAAGAGGATCACGATCGTGAACAACAGGCCGTAGAGGGCCCAGGGCCCGATGCGTGGCAGCACCCGCTCCTCGTACCAGGCACGGCCGCGGGCCTTTTCGCCGTAGCGGCGGGTCAGGTAGCCGGCGAGTAGCGGGATACCGAGGAAGATCAGCACCGACTTCCCGATCTGCCAGGGCGAGGTATCGATGGTGGTCTGCTCGAGTCCGAGCCAGCCGGGCAGGACGGAGAGGTAGAACCAGCCGAGGGCGGCGAACATGATCACCTGGAACACCGAGTTGATCGCGACGAGAACTGCGGCGGCCTCACGGTCACCACAGGCAAGGTCGTTCCAGATGATCACCATCGCGATGCAGCGGGCCAGGCCGACGATGATCAGCCCGGTCCGGTACTCCGGCAGGTCCGGCAGGAAGATCCAGGCCAGGGCGAACATCAGCGCAGGGCCGAGCACCCAGTTCAACAGCAGCGACCCGATCAAGAGTTTGCGGTCGCCGATGACGGTGTCGAGGCGGTCGTAGCGGACCTTCGCCAGCACCGGATACATCATGATCAACAACCCCAGCGCGATCGGCAGCGAGATCCCGTCGATCTCGACGGCGCTGAGCACGTCCCCGATACCGGGAATCATCCGGCCGAGTAGCAGACCCGCAACCATCGCGACACCGATCCACACCGGCAGGAACCGATCGAGGGTGGAGAGCTTGCCGACGACGGCCGAAGGCTCGGCGGCAGTGGCGATTTCGCTCATGCCGTCACCTCCGCGCCCGCGGCGGACGGTGTGGTCGGTTCACCCTCGGGCAGCAGCACCGTCGACAGTTGCTGCAGCGCTGACGGAACCACCCAGTAGTAGACCCAGGTGCCGCGGCGCTCGCAGTCCAGCAGACCCGACTCACGCAGGACCTTCAGGTGATGGGAGATGGTCGGCTGCGAGAGATCGAACGAGTCCGAGATGTCGCACACGCATGCCTCACCCCCGGCGTGGGAGGCCACGAGGGACAGCAGCCGCAGACGCACCGGATCACCGAGCGCCTTGAACATCCGGGCCAGATCCCCGGCCCAATCGTCCGTCAGCGGCTCCCGTACCAGCGGCGAGCAGCACGGTGCACCGTCCCCTTGCTCTTGATTCGACACCTATCTATATTTACAAATATCGAATCAGGGTTCAACCGGTGCACCCGCTGCGGCCGTGGCGCCGGGCCTCGGTCGTCAGGCGACGACCAGGCCCTCGATGCGGCTCGCGCCGTCCCAACCGCCCTCGGGCGCAGAGAGACCGAACAGGCTGGCGACGGTCGGTGCGACATCCATGGTGCGGGCCTGCACGTCGGTTATCTCGAGGCCTCGACCGACCATCGGATGTCCGCCGGCGACGAAGAACGGGATCGGCAACGTCACGGTGTGGCCGTGGTTGCCCGGGATCAGGTTCGACAGCGGCGTCGGATCGCTGAACCGCCAACCAGGAGCACACAGCGCCACGACGTCACCGGCGAGGTCACCGAGATCGAATTCCGCTGGGCTATGGACAGACTCGACCCCGGGGACTCCGAGGGCGATGCGCTTGATCCGCTCGACGGCATCGGCGCGCTCCGCGTCGTCGCCCACGAAGTAGACCAGGTCCACGCCGCCGTTCTGGGCGATCCGGATCCGTCCGGCGAGAGCGGGATCCGTGTTCAGCGGGTGATCGAGACCGATCAGGCCCAAGGGCGACGACCAGTCCATCGAGTGGTCCGCGAGTACGATCAGCACGCTGCGCTCCCAGCGTCCCGACGCGCGCAGGAAGTCGACGAACTTTTGCACCGCGGCATCGGTGCCACGCAGGGCCGCGTGACGTGCGATCCGGATCGAGGTCCCCGACACGTCCATGTGGCCGACCCGGTCGACGTCGCCGAGGTTGGTGAAGGTCATTCGCGGCGAATGCTCACCGACGATCTGGATGAGCGCCTCGGTGGTGAAGTGGTCGGGCGCATGATCGGTAATCGGCAGCAGCGGGAACGGATCCCACTCCACCGACGCCTGGCCGCCGAACAGCCCGTGCAGGTAGTCCTTGGACAGAACGCTCGCGGTGGTCAGCCCCAGCTCGGTGCGGAGCCGGCCCAGCACCGTCGACGCCCGCAGGTCGCTCGCACGACCGAGTTCCCGCTCGTCGCCGACCTCCGGGTCGTAGATCTTGTTGGCGGGAACACCGTTCCGATAGGGCAGCACTCCGGTCATCATCGCCGCGTGGTTGGGCAGCGTCTCCGCGACCATGATCGCGGACGCGTTCTGGTACCGCGTGCCGTCCGCCGCGAGACCCGTGAGGTTCGGGGTGAGCGATGCGTTGAGCTCGTCCGGGCGCATGCCGTCGACGACCAGCACGTGAACGTCGAGGTCCGCACGGGCCGTGGCGGTGGCAACCTGCGCACCGGCCGCTCCCGACCTGGCCAATCCGGCGAGTCCGATGCCGCCCGCGATCGCGGTTCCGCCGATCAGCACGTTCCGGCGGCTCAGCGCGCCGCTCATGCGCCCGCTCCCGGACGGTAGCCCGCGGGATCGAGCGGGGCCGCGACCGGATGGACCTGCTGGGTGCCGTCGGCGACCCGGTAGCTCATCGCGTGCCGGGACGTGGCGTTCGGATCCGCCGGATCGTTGATGTAGAACCAGTCCATCTGTGCCCCTTGCTTGTTCACCTCGAACACGGTGTAGCCGTGGGAGTCGAGTTCGACGTACCGCACATGACGGTTGGTCGTCTTGATTGCCTCCTCGGCGAGGAGGGTGGCGGTGCGCGGCGGAACGCCCAACATTTCGTCGATGTTGTTGGAGCTCACCGACGGCACCACCAACTCGGTGCCGACCGTGCCCGCGGCCGGGTAATTCGCCGCATCCACCGGCAGGTCGCACGCCCAGGAGGTGTGGATGTCGCCGGTGAGGAAGACCGTATTGCGGACCCCGTTCGCGCTGATCGCGTCATAGAGTCTGCGCCGGTCCGCTGGATAGCCGTCCCACTGGTCGGTGCCGTAGGGGATCCCCTCGTCGGGCAGACCGGCCAATTCGGTGAGCGCCGCCGTCGTGTTGCGGTCGAGCGGCGGGAACATGACGGGTGAGATCATCACCGGGTTGCCGACCAGCTTCCACTGCGTCGGCGAGGTGACGATACCGCCGGTCAGCCACTCCATCTGCTCACGGCCGGTGATCGTCCGATCGGGGGAGTCGATGGTGCGCCACCCGCCAGCGGGGGAGGACGGTTCGTTGCGGTAAGTGCGCAGGTCGAGCATGGAGAGCTCGGCGAGATTGCCGAACCGGAAACGCCGGTAGAGCGCGGCGTCGCTGCCCGTGCCGTTGACGCGGACCGGCATCCACTCGAAGTAGGCCTGTGTCGATGCGGCCTTGCGCGCGCCCCAATCGCCCTCCGTGGCCGGATCGTGGTTCTCGGCGCCGCCGACGTAGGCGTTATCGGCGCTCTCGTGGTCGTCCCACGTCACGATGAACGGCAACTTGGCATGCAATGCCATCAGATCGGGGTCGGTCTTGTACTGCGCGTGCCGGATCCGATAGTCGGCGAGGGAGACGATCGGGTGCTCCGGATCGTGCAGTCGAACGGAGCCGTCCTTGCCGCCGTACTCGCCGCGACCGTATTCGTAGATGTAGTCACCCATGTGCAGGATCGCGTCGAGATCGTCACGCGCGGCAAGGTGCCGGTAGGACGCGAAGTAGCCGGCCTCCCAGTTGGAGCACGACACGACGCCGAACCTGAGGGCGCTGAGATCAGCGTCGTCCGCGGGGGCGGTGCGCGTGCGTCCGACCGGAGACGTCAGCCCGAGCGCCGTGAACCGGTAGAAGTACCCGGTGCCGGGGCGCAACCCGGTGACGTCGACTTTCACGGTGTGGTCGGCCTCTGGGCCGGTGCTCGCGGTGCCGCTCCGCACCACGTTCGCGAACTCCGGATCGGTCGCGACCTGCCAGGACAGCGAGACCATCTGACCCACGCCCGAGCCCGGCAGCGCGTCACCGGAGGGGGTGATGCGGGTCCAGATGATTACCCGGTCGGGGAGGGGATCGCCCGACGCCACACCGTGGACGAACCCTGGTGTCGAGCCCTCGGCCGGGGCCTGGGCCTGGGCTTGTCCCGTAGTCGTGGCGGCGACCAGTCCGGCTCCCGCCAGCACCATCGACCCACGCAACACGCCGCGTCGGCTCACGCCAGTGATCTCGTTGTTATCTAGCACCGGAGGATCACAGCACAACTCGTAACGTGGTTCAACTCTCATCCGTGTGAATTCTCGAGTGTTCACACGATGTTCGATTTGAGAAGGTTCTCAGCGCAACGTGCGAGTCCCGGTGCGGTCGACGATCCCGCGAGCGACGAGTTCGATCGCGACCGCCACCGAACACGTCTGGGCGAGGAGCAGGGCCACGAGGACGAGGATCTGCACGGCACCCGCCTGGACCGCGGACTCGGTCGCGAGCAGCACCCCGACGAACGCGCCGGGCAATGTCACCAGACCGACCGTTCGGGTCTGGTCCACCCCGGGCAGCAGCGCATCCGACACCGCGGATCCGACCACCTCCATGCGCGCATCCCGGACACTCAGGCCCAGGCTCAGGCCCGCCTCGACCTCACCAATCCGTAGTTCGATCGCGTCGAGACCACGCTTGGCGGCCAGTGCCGTCGCGATCATCGCATTGCCCATCACGATGCCGCCGATGGGCACCAGTGCCACGCCCGTCATCGGCACCACCCCGCTGACCAACATCAGCGGAATCACCAACCCGATACCGGATACGAGCGCCACCGACAGCCACGCCGCAGACCGGCCGGCCTTCGCTCGTCGGCCCGCCGTGACCGCTGCCGCAACGAACATCGCAGCCAGAACCAGAAACGACGACCAGAGATGGATGAGCGCTGCGGCCAAGATCAGTGACACCGCAGTGAGCTGAACCGCACCGCGAGCCGCCGCCCAGGGCGCGGTCAGGGGATTGCCGAGGCCCGCGAACTGGTACACGACCGCCGTGAGCGCGACCATGACGACGCACAGTGCGAACAGGGCGAGACCGGGAGTCGCCAAGGCGGTGCTCATGACGCGCCTCCCAGCGACGTGCACTCGAGCCCACTCGGGGTTGTGACCGCTGCCAGCCTACCGCCCGAAACGGACCCAAGAATGTCGCCTAACCGGCGTCACCACAGCACATGTCGAACACGGCTCGGGCCCGAAGCCGACGAACGGCTTCGGGCCCGAACTGATTGGCCGATACCGGCCACACGTATTAGACGAAGAGTCCAGCGAGCAGACCGACAGCGGAGACGACTCCAGCGACCGCTCCCACCGCGTCCGCACCCGCGACGACCGTGTCCATGTCGACCGAACCGGTTTCCATATTCCTACCTCTTTCCAGCTGTGAAGCGAGTGCTTCGTCGTGCCGCCGTTCTTGGCGCCAATGCATGTGTAGCCGAGCGTCGGAACGGATTCCAAGCTGAGAAAGGGCTGACAGACGAGCTATTACAGGAAGGAAACTCTGGTCTTGTTCGGGCAAAGGCAACGTTATCCGTCGTTAACATTCCGAGATCGAACGTCCAGATCCCTGCGGAGGTGATCGCGTTGTTCGATCACCAGGCGGCGCAGAGCACCGGGCGCGTCCGCGTTTGCATCGAGCCACGAGTCGACCCGGTCGAGAGACTCCGATGCCGGGAACAGTCCCAGGACGATGCGCCGAGCCAGCTCGATGCTGCGCTGCGCCCACACGTCGCGGATCACCGCGAAGTAGGCGTCGTCGTAGCGGGCGACCAGATCCCGTCGGTCCCCCGCCCGGAATCCACCGATGACCGCGTCGAGGTGATCGTTGCTGAGCGCCGTGTCCTCGAGCGCCGAGGCCCAGGCCCGCGCCTTCACCTCCGCATCCGGGCGCGCCGCGAGGGCGCGTAGCTGTGCAGTGCGGCCCGACGCGGTGTCGTCGCGCGTCAACTCGCCGTCGAGATCATCCGGGTCGGCGTACCCGGTCGCGGACAGCGCCGTCCACAGCGCCCACCTCAGGTCCGGGTCCAGGGACAGGCCGTCCGGTGCCGGGCGGTCGCCGGCGAGTATCTCGCGGATGGCGGTGGCTCGGCGGTCATCGAAGACAGCCGCTGCCGCTGCCGCGCGCGCCCATGCCAGCTGAGCGCCCGATCCGGGACCGGATTCGTTCATTGCATTCCAACTGGTCTCGAGCCAGACGCTTCTCCACGGCGACCGCTCGGCGACGGGCAGGAAGTGGCCGATCGCGAACGACGCGTTCGCCAGGACCGTCGTCAACAAAGCCATATTGGTCTCTGCCGGCACGAACTCCTTTGCGATCGACAGATACCGGGCGGGATCGAGTTCACCGTCGCGGGTGGCGTTCCACAGGGCGGACCAGATCAGCCCGCGGGCGAGCGGATCGACGACACGGCTCAGCGAGTTCTCCACAGCATCGAGCGACTGCTCGTCGAGGCGCACCTTCGCGTAGGTCAGGTCGCCGTCGTTGAGCAGGCGCAGAGCCGCATCCGGCAACGAGACCGGCGTGCGTTCGGCGTCCACATCCAGTTCCATCCGGTCCCGGAGCACCAGGTCGCCCGAGTCGTCGAAGTCGTAGAGGCCGACCGCGAGTCGGTGTGGCCGCGGATCGGTCTGCACGATCTCGAGCCCGTCGGCGCCGGACTCGAGGGTCAGGGTGGACACCCCAGTGGTCTGCAGCCACGCCCCCGCCCAGGACCCCAGATCCCTGCCCGAGCCCGCCGACAGTTCCGCCAGCAGGTCGGCAAGTGTCGTGTTACCGAAAGCGTGGTCTCGGAAGTAGCGGCGCACACCCTCGAAGAATGCGTCCCGTCCCGTGTAGGTGACCAACTGTTTGAGAACGCTCGCCCCCTTCGCGTACGTGATGCCGTCGAAGTTCAGTTTCGCGGCCTCGAGATCGACGATGTCGGCGACGATCGGATGTGTCGTCGGAAGTTGGTCCTGCGAATATGCCCATGCCTTACGCCGATTCGCGAAGGCCACCCATGCGTCGCTCCACTCGGTGGCCTCCGCGCTCGCGAGTGCCCCCATGTAGTCGGCGAAGGATTCCTTCAGCCACAGGTCGTCCCACCACACCATCGTGACGAGGTCCCCGAACCACATGTGCGCCATCTCGTGCAGGATCGTGTTGGCGCGCGCCTCGTACTGGGCTGCGGTGGCGGCACCTCGGAAGACGTACGCCTCGGTGAACGTCACGCAACCGGGGTTCTCCATCGCGCCGAGGTTGTACTCGGGCACGAACGCCTGGTCGTACTTGCCCCAGGGGTACGGGTAGTCGAAGTGCTCGGCGAAGAAGTCGAGGCCCTGTTTCGTGACCTCGAATATCGTGTCGGCGTCGAGGTAGCGTGCGAGCGATGCTCTACACAGTATCCCCAAGGGAACTTCGAGATCACCACGACGCCAGACGGATTCGACACGATGATAGGGACCGGCGACGATGGACGTGATGTACGTGGAGATCGGCAGGGTGGGGGAGAACTCCACCGTCTGACCGTCCCCGTCGTCCTCGGCGATCGCCGCCGACCGGTTCGATGTCACCTCCCAGCCACTCGGCGCGGCGACCGCGAACGTGAACGGCGCCTTCATGTCCGGCTGCTCGAAGCACGCGAACACCCGTCGCGCGTCCGCCGGTTCGTACTGCGTGTAGAGGTAGGTCTGCCCGTCGACCGGATCGTGGAAACGGTGCAGGCCCTCACCGGAACGGCTGTACTCACCCACGGCGCTGACCACGACGGTGTTGGACCGCCGCAAACCGTGCAGCGCGATCCGAGCGCCGTCGTAGTCGACGTCCACGAACTGACCGTTGACGATCACGGAACGGATCTCGAGGCCGATGAAGTCGAGCCAAGTCTCGGTTGCGGAGGAGTCGAACTCCACTGTCGTGGTGGTGAGGAACCCCGCTTCGGTGCCGTCGGGTGCGCCCGTGACGTCCAGTTCGACCCGATAGGAGCGGACAGTCACTCCCGAGGATCGCGCTGCGGTTTCGGCACGGGTCAGATTCGCGATACTCACGCCCTCGATCCTGCCACCGCTAGTAGAGTCCGAACGGTCTAAGGTCAACCGCATCGAACGGGGCCCGACATGTCAGCACGTTTCGAAGGCACGACGGTGGTGGATCGGCCCATCGACAAGGTGTTCGAATTCCTCGCGGCCGGCACCAACGATCCGAAGTTCAGTCCCAGAGTTCAGCAGATCGCCAAGAAGACGCCCGGACCGCCTGGCGTGGGGACCGTCTTCGCCAGCACGGTCAAGGACGCAGGCGTGACCACCGAGCGCGAGTTCGAGATCACGGAATTCGAAGCACCGCGACGCATTCGGTGGTCCGAGCGGTCGAAGAACGTCGTGACCGCAGTCGAGGGCGGCTACGACCTGGAACCGTCCGGCGATGGGACGAAGGTGACGATCTTCAACGAGCTCGAGGGTCACGGAATCGGCAAGGTCATCGCACCACTCGCGGTCCGTGCGGCCCGAAAGGATGCCCCCGCGTTCGCGTTACGGATCAAGTCGGCGATCGAAGACTGACCGTGATCTATGGGCCGAGCTGGTAGTGACGTCCGCCGAAGACCCCGGCGTCAGAACCCCGGACCGGTCCAGGAGAAGAAGCCCTGGCCGGACTTTCGTCCGAGTTCACCCCGCCCCACCTTCTCACGCAGCAGTTTCGGCGGCTCGAAACGCGGACCGAGGGTGGCAGCCAGGTGTTCGGCGATCGCCAGTCGCACGTCGAGGCCGACCAGGTCGGTGGAGCGCAGCGGTCCAATCGGGTGGCGGTACCCCAGTTCCATGGCGCGGTCGATCGCGGCGGCGTCGGCGACTCCCTCTTCCAGCATGCGGATCGCCTCCAGCCCCAGGCACACGCCCAGGCGGCTGGTGGCGAAACCGGGGGAGTCGTTGATCACCACCTCGGTCTTACCCAGCAGAGCCACCCATGCGACGACCTGGTCTATCACCGCGTCGGCGGTCGCGGGGGCGGTCACGACCTCCACCAGCGCCGACACCGGCACGGGGTTGAAGAAGTGCATCCCGAGGAACCGGCTCGGATCATTAAGGGCGGCGCCGAGTTCGGTGATGGACAGGGAGCTGGTGTTGCTGACGATCACAGCGTCGGCGCGGACGGTCTTGTCGATCGCTGCGAGCACCTCGATCTTCAGCCCCGGATTCTCCGGGACCGCCTCGACCACCAGGTCGACCTCATCAGGCAGCTCCGACGGTGCGGAGACGGTGGAGACGCGCTCGAGGATCTCGTCCGGGGTGGAACCGATCAGCTTGCCCCGCTCGTCGGCGCGGCTCAGCCCGGTGGCCACCCGGGCACGGGCGGCCGCCTGATCGCCCGTCTCGGCGATGACAACCTCGCTTCCGAGGGTGGCGAAGACCTGCGCGATGCCCGCGCCCATGCGGCCGCCACCGACCACCGCCACTCGAGCGGGGGCGTGGATCTCGGTCATGTCTTCCTCTCCAGGAATGCGGTCATGCGGTCGCGTTTGTCGTCGGTTTCGAACAGCACCGCCTGGGCGATGTCGTCGGCGAACGGGTGCGCGCCGGGGACGTCGACGATCGTCTTGGTCAGACGCAGCGCGAGCGGCGCGAAACGAGCGATGCGATCGAGCAGCCGGTGGGCCGCCTCGACGTGAGTTCCGGGATCGACGACCTCGAGGACGAGGCCGGTGCGCAGGGCGGCGTCGGCATCGAGCACGTGCCCGCCGAGCAGAACCTGCTTGGCCACCGACGTGCCCACCAGCTGCGGCAGTCGGTAACTCGCTCCCGCCGCAGCCATGATTCCCAACCCCGGCTCGGGGTTGCCGAACCTCGCGGTCGAGGTGGCGATGCGAATATCGCACGCGTAGGACAGTTCGGCTCCGCCTCCGAGGGCGAAGCCACTCACGGCGGCGACGGTGGGCAGCGGCAGCCGCCCGATCCGGTCGAACAGGTTGCGGTTGATCCCGGCGAGCGCGTCGTCACGGCCGCGGGCCCGCAGCTCAGAGATGTCGGCGCCGCCCGCGAAATGGTCTCCGCGGCCGGTGAGCAGCAGTAGCTTCGGCTCCGCCTCGAGGCGCGCGCAGACCTTGTGCAGCTCACCGATCATCTCCGCGTTGATGGCGTTGCGTTGTGCGGGTCGGTCGAGGGTGACGACGACACGGTCGGGCTGCTCGGAGACGTCGAGGGTGGCGAAAGTGGTCACGGCGCCTCTCCTTGTCCAGGTGGACAGTCCCGTCGCCCCTGGTAGGGGCTGGAACGACAAGTCCCGGGTGGGGACTGGAACGACAATGGGAATCATCGCTGCGAGCAAACGGTACTCCGCCGCGAGAATCTGCCCGCGTCGGTCTCGCAAAAGCGACCGATCGGGATATCGTGCAGGACAGAAGAGGTTCCCAGCAAGCGCACCCGGAGGATTCGATGAGCCCCGCACGCCCCGCACGACGAACCAAGAACCGCTCGGTCGAAACCACCCACGTCGATGTCCTCATCGTCGGGGCCGGGCTGTCCGGGATCGGGGTCGCGGCACGACTGCGCCGGGAACACCCCGAGCGGTCGTTGATGATCCTCGAGTCCCGCGCGGCCTCCGGCGGCACCTGGGACCTGTTCCGGTACCCGGGTATCCGCTCCGACTCCGATGTGCAGACCTACGGGTACGACTTCAAGCCGTGGAAGGGCCGCAAAGCACTCGCGCCGGCCGCCGACATCCTCGACTACATCCGCGAAACCGCTCGCGAGTACGACATCGAGGGGTGTATTCGCTACGACCACAAAGTGATCCGCGCCGACTGGTCACCAGCGGACGCCCGCTGGACGGTCACCGCCCGCGTCGGCGACGGCGACAAGACGGTGACGTTCACCGCGAATTGGCTCTTCTGCGCCGCCGGCTACTACAACTACGACAAGGGCTACACACCCGAGTTCCCGGGTGCGGACCGGTTCACCGGACAGATCGTGCATCCCCAACACTGGCCCGAGGACCTGGACTACGCCGGCAAGCGGGTCGTCGTCATCGGGTCCGGGTCGACCGCCGTCACGCTGATCCCGGCGATGGCCGACGCCACCGAACACGTCACGATGCTCCAGCGTTCACCCACGTACATCATCCCGCTGCCCGCGGAGGATGCACTCTACGACGTGTTCCGGCGCATCCTCGGCGACGAACGCGGGTACCGGCTCACCCGCAAGAAGAACATCGCGCAGAACGTCTGGCTCTACAAGCTGTGCCGACGCTTCCCTCGGCAGATGCGGGCCGTCATCCGGTGGCTCAACAAGCGAATGCTGCCGGCCGGCTTCGACGTCGACACCCACTTCAACCCCCGGTACAACCCGTGGGACCAGCGCCTTTGCGTCGTGCCGGGCGGCGACCTGTTCAAGACGATCCGCAAGGGGAAGGCATCGGTCGTCACCGACACGATCGAGACGTTCACCGAGACCGGCATCGCGCTCAGCTCCGGAAAGCACCTCGACGCCGACATCATCGTCACCGCGACCGGGCTCGATCTGCTCGCGCTCGGCGGCGTCCAACTGAGCATCGACGGCGAACCCATCGACATCACCAAACGGCTGGCGTTCAAGGGAACGATGCTTTCCGACATCCCGAACTTCTCGTTCGCCGTCGGTTACGTCAACGCCCCGTGGACACTCAAGGTCGACCTGGTCGCGGACTTCCTGTGCCGGTTGCTGACACAAATGGATCGCCGCGGCGCCACGGTCGCCGTCGCCGAGAACGACCGGCCCGACATGCCGACGCGGCCGCTGCTCGACTTCGCCGCCGGGTACATCCAGCGGTCTCTGAGCCTGTGGCCGCAGGCCGGCACCGAGGATCCGTGGAACCTGCAGATGGACTACTACAGGGACGTCGCCGTACTGCGGGACACCCCGGTCGACGACGGGACCCTGACGTTCTCGACGGCGGAACCGGCGCCGACGCGATCGCACCGCGACCTCGCCCGGCCGGACTGACGGATCGTGCGTACCCAGCACCCTAGAGGTGCGGCCCGTTCTCAGTAGGGGAGCGTCATCGTGAGTGTGCCGTCCTTCGACGCGCGACCTCGATGGGTCGAGCGGCTGCGCCGGTCGAGGGAACCGGCCTTTCTGGCGGTCACGGGCCTGGCGCTCGTGGCCGGCGGGATCGCGTGGCTGGCCGGCGCGCGCGAGGTCGCCGACGCCTGCTGGATAGCCGGCACGGCCGTCGCGATCGTGCCCGCCACCTGGTGGGTGGTCGATGCGTTGCGAAACGGACGCGTCGGAGTCGACGTCATCGCCCTCCTCTCCCTGATCGGCACGCTCCTGGTGGAGGAGTACCTCGCGGGGGCGCTGATCGCCATCATGTTGGCGACGGGCCAGGCCCTCGACGCCGCGGCGGGCCGGCGCGCTACCAAGGATCTGCGGTCGCTGCTCGACCGCGCTCCTCGCACGGCGCGCCGACGGATCGACGACGGCGTGGAAACCGTTCCCCTCGAAGACATCACCGTCGGCGAAGTACTCGTCGTAGGCGCGGGCGAAGTGGTGCCGGTCGACGGCTGGGTCACTTCCGGGTTGGCCGTGCTCGACGAATCCGCCCTCACCGGTGAGCCACTTGCAGTCTCACGGCGACGCGGTGAGGCGGTACGCAGCGGCATCGTCAATGCCGGCCCGGTCTTCGAGATGCAGGCCCGCGCCACCGCAGAGGAGAGCACGTACGCCGGTATCGTGCGGCTGGCACAGGACGCCGCGGCCGAGAGCGCTCCCGTCGTGCGGGTCGCCGACCGCATCGCCGGCTGGTTCCTGCCGCTCGCACTCGCGGTGTCCGGTGCTGCTTGGCTTCTCAGCGGTTCGGCGACCCGCGCAGTGGCCGTGCTCGTAGTCGCCACGCCGTGCCCACTGCTGCTGGCCGTCCCCGTTGCGATCGTGTCGGGGCTCTCCCGCGCGTCCCGCCTCGGCGTCGTGATCCGCAACGGTAGTGCTCTCGAGAATCTGGGGCACGCAACATCATTGGTGATGGACAAGACCGGCACCCTCACCACCGGCCGACCCACCGGGGCGGAGGTGCTCACCGCCCCCGACGGCGACCCCACCGAGGTGTTGCGGCTGGCCGCGTCGGCCGATCAGCTCTCCCCGCACGTGCTTGCCGACGCCATCGTGCAGGAGGCGAGGATCCGGGGACTCGAATTGTCGCTGCCTACCGAGGCGGACGAGGAAGTAGGAACCGGCGTCACCGCCATCGTCGACGGCCGACGGGTCACCGTCGGCACCCTGGACCTTCCTGCCGACGCACCCGGGTGGGCACGGTCCGCTAAGGGGCGGGCCGCACTCGACGGCGCCGCGATCGCCTGGGTCACCGTCGACGGTGTGCTCACCGGGGCGATCCTGTTGACCGACCCGATGCGCCGCGACGCATTCCGCACCATTCGACGCCTCCGCTCGGCCGGACTGAACCGACTGGTCATGCTCACCGGCGACCGGCGCGAGCCCGCCGAGGAGATCGGGTCCGCCCTCGGTCTCGACGCCGTCTACGCCGAGCAGTCCCCGGCCGACAAGGTTGCCGGAGTTCGTGCCGAGCGGGAGCGCGCGGTCACGGTGATGGTCGGCGACGGCGTCAACGACGCGCCGGCCCTCGCGGCCTCGACCGTCGGCGTCGCAATGGGCGCCCGGGGGTCGACGGCAACGTCCGAGGCGGCGGACGTCGTCCTCACGACCGACCGCCTCGACCACCTCGCAGATGCGATGGCGATCGCCCGTCGCTCGCGGCGCATCGCCGTGCAGAGCGCGGCTGTCGGGATGGGACTGTCGTTGGTGGCCATGGGTTTTGCCGCATTCGGATTGCTACCGCCCGCGGCCGGCGCACTGCTGCAGGAGGGGATCGACGTCGCGGTGATCCTCAACGCGCTGCGTGCCCTTCGTGGCAAGAAGGTTCACGTGCCGGTGGAAACTGCCGCGATGCTGCATCGGTTCTCCGCCGAACACGACGAGCTGCGGGACCAGCTCTCGATCCTGCGCGACACCGCGGGGCTTCTCGCAACCGGTGACCTCGCTGCGACGCACGATGCTCTGCGCCGCGTCGACACCTTCCTCTTCGACACCCTCCTCCCGCACGAGGAGGCCGAGGACCGCGAGTTGTATCCAGCGCTCGCGACGCCGCTCGGCAACTCGGAGGCCACCGCGACGATGAGCCGGATGCACACCGAGATCGACCGCCTCGCCCGGCGCCTGCGCACCCACCTACAGCACGCCGACGCGGCCGGCGGGATCTCCGCCGACCAGGTCGACGACCTGCTGGCGTGCCTGTACGGCCTGCACGCGGTGCTGAAGCTGCACTTCGTGCAGGAGGAGGAGAACTACTTCACCCTCGCCCCCGTGCCGGACGCCACGTCGAACAGCTGACGCCGGTCGTGGGCCGCGCGATCGACGGCATCACGATGGCGTGCCGGACACCGCGCCGAGCCTGACGCGGTACGGCCGGCAAACCGGTTCCCAGGACACGCGTCAGTGGGAAAGGGTCTTCTCCGACTCCGACCTCGAACCTGGGTCGGCGCTGTTTCCGCCGTTCTCATTGACGAAATAGAGGATGACCGCCCCGGCGAGCGGTCCGACGGACAGAGCGCAGAACGCCGCCAGGAACGAATCGGTGGCGGCGAAGACTGCGCCGATCGCGAGTGGGACGAGGGTGCTGGCGACTTGCCAGAACGCATTCGTTGCGCCGGCAGCACGGCCGGTGACGTCGCTCGACACCAGGCGCGGGATCATCGCGACGAGCAAGGGTAGGTAGCCGTACCCGACCAGACCGAGCACAGGAGCGACGATCAGCAGGGTCGGGACGTGGTCCAGCGTGCCGAAGAAGACGAGAATGCCGGCGAACAGCACCAAGATCACGATGGCCGGCTTTCGGGCACTGTTGATCTTGTCGCCGAGAATCCCGATGAGGGGTTTGCCGACCACCGCCGTGCCCGCGAAGACCGCGACGATGAACCCCGCAGCGGTCCCGGATACCCCATGTCCCTCGATCAGCAGTGCGTTCGACCATATGACGAAGCCATAGGTGCCCCAGAAGCCGCCGAAGCCCGCGAGGGAGACCAGCAACAGATCACGGTTGGTGATCAGTGTTCTCCAGGCGGACGGTCGCTTTTGGTCGTTGGTCCTATGCGCCTGGTTGACCACTGGTCCCGGACGCAGGATCACGTAGCAGGTGATCGCGGTGACGATGGAGATAGCGCCGAACAAGCGGTAGGACGCATGCCAGCTGTAATGGTTGATCATCCAGGGAACCACTGTATTGGCGATGACGGTGCCGAGGGAGGTTGCGGAGGTGAACAGTCCCATCGCCTTGCCGAGATCCTTGGGCTGGAACCAGCTTGCTATGAGTTTGATGCCCGCGGCGTAGTCCGCGCCGGCGAAGAAGCCGATGACGGCCTGCACGCTTATGCCGACGACCGCGGAGGTGGTGCTGCCGAAGACGATCATGAAGAGGCCCGCACCGGAGAGAGAGGCGGTGACTACTTCTCGGCCACCGAACCGATCGGAAAGCACGCCAGTCATGGCGTTCGAGCACACATAGCCTATGTAGTACGCGGTGGCGAACACGCCGAGGCTTGCGAGCGGTACCCCGAGATCTTCGCCCACGAAGACCGAAGCCGGACCCCAGGTGGAGCGATCCACGGAGGTCATTGTGAAGGCGAGCCAGCACAACAGGAGCATTATCCACCGGCTACCGCTGCGGACCTGCTGTCCGCGTTTGGTTGAAGTCGCTTCCACGTCCTCGTTCCCGTCTGAGTCTGCTCGACCGTTTGCCGCAGGCCGAAGTTGGAACCGAAATCCCGAAGATGCTCCAGGTGGGGCACTGCCGCTCGGTTGGACAGCGATGCGCCCTCGAAGCTCCGAGCCCGAGTTGCGAACGGCGAAACAATGACCGGTTCGCGCGGAACACGAGGCGCTCAGGACTCAGTCAAGCACCACACATTTTCTACCTAGGTGATCGTGCTCACACAAGGAAAAAGTCCGCATGAAGCCGGATTGCGCGCAAAGCGGACGCTTATGTGTGCTGCAGCTCGATTCCGTTGCGCAACTCGAGGGAGATCGCTCCCGCTGTTTCGAGGAGACGTGGAAGGCAGCGTGCGACAAACGCGCGAGAGGGTTCCTGGGACTCGACCACCGATGCACTCAGCGCACCGATCGTCCGCCCGGAGCGCGTGCTTATCGGAACCGCAAGGGCGCGGACGCCCACGTCGAGGAGTTGATCTGCGAGCGCCCACCCCTGGTTGCGGACCGTGGCCAGTTCTCGGAGGAGCCTGTCCCCCCGTGGGTCCGGGGTGGCTCCACCAGTGGGAGGTGACGATGCCGACGACAGGTGGGCGGCAAGGTCCGGTTCGGGCAGGGCGGCAAGCAATACCCGCCCGCCGGCCGTCAGGTGCGCCGGGATACGGCTGCCGACCTTGATGGATATCGACATCGCACCTGCCACGGATGCCCGGCAGACGTATCGCACGTCCGAGTCGGCGAGCACGGTGACGGAGGCGGACGACCGCAGCGAACGCGCAAGTGAATTCAGATGCGGTTGGCACACATCTGCCAACGTGAAGTTCGAGACGTTCGCGTACCCCAGTTCCAACACTTGCGGCGTGAGGGCGAACCTTCGTCCTGCCGCTGTCACGTAACCGAGTTCGACGAGAGTCACGAGAAATCGTCTGGTTGCCGACCTGGGTAAACCGCATCGCGAGGCCGCTTCCGTCAGCGTAAGCGAGGGGTGTTCGGCGTCGAAGGCCGTAAGGACAATGATGCCTCGCTCGAGGGACTGAACCACGTCCTTCGGGCGCGCACCCACCCCGATGGAACGGGGTTCCTCCCCATCGGGGGAGTTCGTGGGTTGAGGCATGTGCACTCCTGTAGGCGGTGAGACCGGCCGGGCACGCATCCGTCCGCATGGCGCGCACCTTCGATCGACTCGGTAATTGTCGCAGATCGCGCGGTCGCGGTCTCTGACCGGACTGGTGGAGATCCCTCGCTGGATCCGGCGGACGGTTGACGTCGAGAAGCCGGATGTGCGAACGTTTCAATATTCGCGCACCTGCGCGCTCTGCGGACACACTGCCGTGGTTTATCGGCCTCCGCTCGAGATGCCCATCCGAAAGGGACCGTGATGCTGACCCGAGACCAGAACACATTGCTTGTTCAGACCGGACCGGATACGCCAATGGGACGCCTGTTCCGGCGGTACTGGATACCGGCCCTTCTCGCCGAAGAGCTGCCTGGGCCCGACTGTGACCCGGTGCGGGTCAAGCTGCTGGGTGAGCAGTTGATTGCGTTCCGCGACAGTGAAGGCCGGATCGGCCTTCTCGACGAATTCTGCAGCCACCGCACGGCATCGCTGTACTTCGGGCGTAACGAAGAGTGCGGACTGCGCTGCGCCTACCACGGCTGGAAGTACGACGTCGAGGGCAACTGCGTCGACATGCCCTCGGAGCCCGCGAATTCGAAGTTCAAGAGCCGGATCAAGCAGAAGGCCTACCCGTGTGTCGAACGTGGGGGCGTCATCTGGACCTATATGGGTCCGCCGGAATTGAAGCCGGAAGTGCCCGAGCTCGAGTGGGCGATGCTCGGCGACGGACAACGCTTCGTCTCCAAGCGTCTGCAGGAATCCAACTACCTCCAGGCGATGGAGGGGGGCATCGACTCGAGCCACGTCTCGTTCGCGCACCGGTTCAACCTCGACGACGACCCGATGCACTCCGGAACCGAGGGCAACAAATACCTCAAGGCGGACACCCGCCCGAAGTTCGAGGTCGCCGAGAGTGACGGTGGCCTGGTGATCGGGGCCCGGCGGAACGCGAACGACGAGGAGTACTACTGGCGCATCACACAATGGATCATGCCGTGGTACACCATCATTCCTCCTTTCGGAACACACAATCCGCTCGGCGGTCACGCTTGGGTGCCGATCGATGACACGACCTGCTGGGCCTGGAGCATCAACTACCACCCCACTCGCGAACTGCGCGAGGACGAACTCGCCGCGATGCAAAACGGTGACGGGATCCACTCCAAGTACGTTCCTGGCACCTATCGACCTCTGGCGAACAAGGACAACGACTACCTGATGGATCGAGAGGCCCAGCGGCAGAAGAAGACGTTCTCTGGAATCGAGGGCATCTCCGCTCAGGACTTCTCCCTGCAGGAGTCGATGGGTGCGATCTGCGATCGCACCAAGGAGCGGCTGGGCACCTCCGACGCCGGCATCATACTGGCCCGCCGACGCCTCCTCGCTGTTCTCGACGATCTCGAGGACGAGTCGCTGCCCGGCCTCGAGACCGAGCACCAGCGAGTGCGGTCGACCTCGATTTTGCTGCCGAAGGCCACTCCGTTCAAGGAAGGTGCCGGAGAGGCCTTGCACATGGTCGAGGGCGAGGACTTCGTCTCCATCTGAGGGGCTGCCCTAAAGATCGACGAGGAAATCGCGTGAACAAGGACGCAGGCGCTTCTGTGAAATCCATTGCCGCCGATACGAAACAGAGGCGGCCGCGGTTGGTTCGTGCGGCGGTTTCGCTGCCCGACGCCACGACCACGGTGCGGATGCTCGACGCCGACCTCGCGATCGACGCAGTGGGTTGGCTCGAAGTAGAGTCGTCCGCGGTGTGTGGCACCGACATCGGCCTGTACCGGTCTGGTCTCGACGGTCCGACAGTTCTCGGACACCACGTGGTGGGCTCCATCGTGTCCCTCGACGCCGCGCAAGCCGACGCCTGGGGTGTCGCCGTCGGGGACCGTGTGGCACTCGAGGAGTACCTGCCCTGTCAGGATGCGGCGTGCGCGGCCTGCAGCAGCGGCTGCTACCGGATGTGCCCGCAGACCGACCTGTGGAAGGGGAAGCGTCGCGTCGGTCTCGTCTCCGCAGAGGAAGGCTCCGGACTGCATGGCGGCAACGCCGAGTTCATGCAGTTGGCGGCCAACAGTATCGTGCACAAGTTGCCCGCTGATCTCGACCCGGACCTGGCGGCTTGGACCCAGCCCTTCGCCAACGCGATCGACTGGACGATCAATGTCGGCGGCGCTCAGGAAGGGACGACGGTCGTCGTCGTCGGCCCCGGCTATCACGGAATCGCCGCGGTGGCGGCGGCCCGGGCCGCCGGGGCGGCACAGATCGTCGCGATTGGGCTGTCGAGTTCGGTCGAGGGTCTAGAGATTGCGGAAGTGCTTGGCGCCACCCCGGTGGTCCACGACGACGGCGATCTGGGCGAGGTCATTCTCCGGGCCACTGCGGGTCGGGGTACCGACGTGCTTGTCGACACCGTCGGACTCGAGGGCTCGGCCGTGGCGGCGTCCGCGCGGAGCCTGCGCACCGGGGGACGTCTCGTGGTCTCGGGCCTCGGATCGACGCCAATGTATCTGGATCTGAAAGCGCTGGTACGGGGCGCGCATTCGATTGTCGGCGTGCGCGGCCGATCCCCATCGGCGGTCACGCGCAGCATCGATATTCTCGCCTCCGGAAGCTCCGGACTCGACGTCGTGCCGACGGTTGCCGTCCCACTGGACGAGGTCGATGAGATGTTCGCCCGGATGGTTGAGGGGCGCGGTCCCTCGAGCCCCCATGTCGTTGTCCGTCCACAACCGGTTCTCGCGGAGTCTGCCGGCCGGACCGAGGAAAGTAGAGTGTCATGACAGATACGTCCCCGCGCCGGGTTTCCTACGAAGCGCGAATTCTCCTGGTCCCCTTGGGCTCTTCCGGTCTTTCAACCGTCGAGCAGATGGCCTCGGCAGGGCTGACCGGGGTCCGGGTTGTCACGGAACAAGGGTCGTCGACGGTGGCAGTACGCGCCATCGATGCCACCGACGAGAGCACGGAATCCCTCGACGATCTGGTCGCGGCGTCCGACATGGTCATCCTGATCGGGTCCCGGCTACCGGAAGTACCGGTGAGGTTCGCATCGGCCATGGCCGATAGTGCCCGCCGGTCGGGCAACCTACTCGCCGGAGTCCTCGTCGACCAGCAGGACTGGGAGTCCTCGCTGGGCGCCGAAGCGCTGGCGGTGCTGCGGATGGAACTGGACATCCTGGTCTCGATCAGCCAGGTGTCAATGGCCACCGCGTTCATCGACGTCCTCAAGGGCGGCTATCGCACGGAAAAGCGGTATGCCCCGCTGATCACCGCGGGAGGGAACTGAGATGGCAGAGGTCAACCCGGATATCCTTTGTTCCTGCGCGTTCCCGCACAACGCGTTTGGTGCTCGACGCCTGACGATCACCCGTCGGTGTTCAGACGGCGGCAATATCCTTGCTGATCTGCGCCGCCGCTCTCTGCAGTGCGAGAAAAATCGATCCGCGCATGCGCTCGAGCGACACCCGTGATGCCTGGGCCGAGACATTGAGGGCCGCGATTGCATGGCCATCGGCGTCGCGTACCGGCACGGCGATCGACCGGATCCCCTCCGTGAGTTCCTCATCGGCCAGAGACCAGCCTTGCTCCCGGGCAGCGAGGATCTTCGCGCGCAACTCGGCCGCGTCGATCGTCGTCGCTTTGGTGAAACTGCGTGCGTCGACGGTTGCGAGATACTTGTCAATGTCGGCGTCGGAACGGTCCGCGAGGAGCACGCGCCCGGTAGCCACCGCATACGCGGGCAAGCTGGTGCCGACCACGATCTCGACCGTGAGGACTCGGTCTGCCTGCACCCGATCGACGTAGAAGATCTTGTCGCGGTGAAGCACTGTGAGGGACACCGTCTCCTGCGTCTCCTCGGCGAGCCGTTCCAGGTAGGGATGTACGACGACGGGAAGTCCGCTGCTGAGCACGTAGGCGTCGCCGATCTCCAATACCGCGGGCCGAACCGCGTAGGCCGTGCCGTCATACGAGAGATAGCCCATGTATTCCAGGGTCAGCACTAACCGCCTCGCGGCCGTCCGGGTGATTCCCGACAGGGTGGCAACTTCGGTGACGGAGAGGGGCCGCCGTTCCCGGCCGAAAAGTTTGAGCACCTCCAGTCCGCGCCCCAGCGCCTGAACGTGGTCGCGGTTCTGTTCCGGAGCCTTCGTGTCCGCATTGTTCTTGCTCACCGAGTCAACCTATCCGCTTCGACCGGCATCGCAGGCTCCATGTCTGCGGGAGTGGTCCGCACGCCCCAGATGCAGAGAAGGGCGCACGCGGCGTACATCATCGCTGCAACCATCCAGCCGGCCGCGAACCCTGCGGTCACGTCGAACAGGAAGCCCGTCAGCGCTGGACCGCCCGCGAATCCGAGGTACATTCCTACGGCGATCAGACTCGAAGCGCGACCCACTGCGGTCGTCCCCACCACGCGGAGTACGCCAGCCATCAACAGCACGTTGGCCGCGAGAGCGGTCGCACCGTGGAGCGTGACTCCGAGCCACAGCAATGGTAGCCATCCCACCAGTTGTGCCATGAGCAATGCGAGTGCTCCCAGGGTCGAACCGGAGGCCAAGATCAGCAAGAGTACGAACGTGTCGATCTTGCCGGACAGCGCGCGACCCCAGAAGATTCGGGAGGTGACACCGATCGCGCCGGCGATTGCCGCGGTCAGGCCCGCCGCTGTCAGTGTGAGCCCCATTCCTTCGAGTGCAAACAGTGGGAGGTAGACGTTGGTGGCCTGCACGCCGGTGCCCGAAAACAGGGCATAGGCGGCGAGCACCCATACAGCCCGAGGCATCGATCGCGCCCGTGAGCCGGTCGTGCGTAGCGCGTTGACGGACGTCGCGACTTGCTTCGACGCTTGCGGGGAATGGGGGGAATGGGAGGATGGTGATCGTCGCCATGCGACCAGTGCCGACGCACCCGCGACAACGGCGCCGATCCACAGGGCGCCGCGCCAGCCCCACGCCAGCGCCAGGACGGGACAGCCCGCACCGGCGACGAGTTGAGCCACCTGCACCCCCGACTGCTTCACCCCGATCCACTGCGCCCGTTTTGGTTGCGGAGCGCGCTCGCTGATCACACGGTTCGTCACGGGGTTGGACAGCGCCTGAGCTGCCCCGGACAGCGCCATGGCGCCCAACAGCCAGAGATAGTTGGTGGACAGAGCGGCGAGGACGTAGGACATGGCGGCGCCGACGAACACGGTAACGAGCAGGCCACGGGTGGAGAAATGGTCGCCGACGTGGCTGAACGCAAGAGCCAGGGCGGCTGCGGTCAGGAACGTGAGGGTGGCGAGCATCCCGAACTGGGCGACCGTGATGTCGAGGGAATCTATGACCAGTGCACTGGTCGCGCTCAACCCGTAGGTCAGTAGTGGACCTATGGCCATGGCCGCGGTCAAGAGCGGAAGAAGTCCGCGTGTATCGCGGTCGGTCATTGTGAACCCTTCCCGCCGACTACCCGGTCCCGCCTGTCGACAGCGGGACACCGCGTAGTGCCACTACCCATTGCGTCCGTATGCCGCGCAGGAAGTCTATATGCGGACACTCGATGCCGGAACCACCTCCTCACGCGGATGCGGGCGATGGTCTGGTCGGGTCGCGCAATCACGGCGCCGAGTCGCTCAGTGGTGGATACGCCTTGCGTCTCTTAGCGGCACGCGCAGTCGACGAAGACCGCACTCGACGAAGACATTGATACCGACGCCGCAGACGTCCTGAGAAAGGTGCCGCACAGGGAGATCGATACACGCGGTTTCGCGCATGCGAACCCGTGGCCTCCGGCGAGCAGCGAGGGCACCTGTCGGCGCCTGTGCCCCACAGAACGACTCTCCACTCGACGACAACCGCGGGAATTGGGGCGCAAGACCGCAGCGGAAGCCGAGCGCCGCTACGACACCGTCACGGGAGACGAGAGCAACGGAGTTCCTGCCGACGACTGAGCGGCATTGGGGCTATCCCGCCGGCGTCGGCACCGGGGCGGTGACGGACGTGGTCGCCTCGGACGCGACCGTCGTCTCCGCGGGGACGCTCGTGGTGGGCGTCGCCGTGGTCTCGGGTGTGACGGCGGTCTGGGTCGGCTCCGCGGTAGCGGTCTCGGCGCCAGCGCTGGGCGCCGGGGTGGTGGTGGTGGGCGCTGCTCCCGGAGTGGTCGTGGGGAGCGTCGGAGCCGGTGTGGTCTCGGCCGGCTGCACTGCACCCGACGGCGTTGCAGCCAAGGACGGCGCCGCAGCTGCCTCCGAGGTGGTCACCGACTCCTCCAGGGAAAGCGCCTCCATCGCTGCCGACAGTTCGTCCGCGCTCGGCGTCGCCTTCGGATCCACCGGCTGCCCCGCCTGGGCCTGCTGCGCGAGGTAGGTCAACCACGCTGCCGCGTAGTCGGCGGAGGTGAGCTCCTGGCCATTCGCGGGATCGGCGTCACGCCAGTAGTCGAAGTGGTGCCCGACCTCGGGGGCCAACGTCAACTGGTACGGGTCGCTCATGATCACCGGAATGGTGTTCTGATTCGTCACGATCAGACCGACGATCTCCTTGAACAACTTCTGCGGCAGATACGCCAGCGGCGACATCTCCTCGGTCGAGATCGAGTCCTCCTCACCTGAGACCAGAGTCACATCCGAAATGTCCGAGGCGTCGGTCTCGGGCGTTGCCGGCTCCGTTGTCGGCTCCGCGGTCGGCCCGGCATACGACGGATCCGACACCTTGAGCAGGACGTCCAGGAACGTCTCGTCGCTCTGCATCCAGTCGGGCTGCGAACTGATGTCCGCGAATGCGTCGAGCGCGATCCGGGACATCACCGTCGCGACGTCGATCCCGGTCGCCGGGGTCAACTGTTCCCGCTCGAGTGCGTCGACGTCGAGCTGCCGCCCGACGTTGACGACCAGCTGCAGCAGCGAGATGTTCTCCGGTGCGGCGCAGGTGAGGTCACCGTCCGCGCAGAACGACGCGATCCGTCCGTTCAGGGCTCCGAAGTCGTCGCCGCCGGTGTCGGGCAGGGCTCCCTGGCCCGGGACAGCGGTACCGCCGCTCTGGTACTCGAGGTCGAACCCGTCCGGGTTCGTGAAGGGATTCTCGGCTCCTGGGAACGGACCCTGGCCGTCGACGCGGCCGGCGTCGGCGAGGATGACGACACCGAGGACGTCGGCCGGATCCACGATCTCGTACGTGCCGTCCGCGTCCGGTTCCTGGTGGCCGACGTCCTGGGCAACGCGGCGGGCCACGTCGGCGCCCTCGCTGTAGCCGACGATGGCGAACTGGGTGTCCGGGCACGAGGCCTGAATGGCCTCCATCACCGCTTTGGTGTTCGCGACACCGGTGGTCACCGCATCCTCATAGCTCGACATGTCGGCCGGGTAAGCGATGTACATCGCCGCGTACGAGTCCCGGCCGACTTCGGCGAGCGGAGCGCTCGATGCCTGGTCGATCCACGTGCTCACGTAGTCGTCCGCAGACGCCGCGGGCAGTTCGTTGCCGTTCTCGTCGACGAGCATCTTCGTGGTTCCCGGCCGCGGTGTGTCACCACGGCCGGCGATCGAAAGAGTCACCATGTCCTTGCAGTCTGTGGTCGACGCCACCAGCGCAGTGTCGACAGTGCGGGTCGGCGACGACCACAACGCCCACGTCAAGGTCACCAGCAGCGCAACTGCCACCGCGACCGAGGTGAGCACCCGGGCCGCAGCTCCACGCTGCGAAAACAACCTTCGAATGATCATGCCAACTCTCCCCAGACCAACCAATGGATGACGCACGTCCCATCCCCCGCACCGTGCGTCGTGTCAGGCGGAATGTCGGACAGTGGGGCTGCCGCGTTACAGCCCGTACCCGACCCGGCGGTGTGACAAGACGGACAACGGCACTCGGAGGAGACCGTTAGGAGAGACAATGGCGTCCGGAGGGCAGTCATGACCACAGACACTTCCCAAGATGCACGATTCGCCGGACGCGTCAGCGAGCTGTACGCGACCGATCCCCAGTTCCGGGCGGCAGCCCCGTTGCCCGATGTGATCGCCGCCGCACACGAACCGGGTCTGCGACTCGCGGAGGTCGTGGACGCCTACCTCGACGGATACGCCGACCGGCCCGCGCTGGGCCGCCGCAGTCGCACACTGACCCGCGACGCGGACGGCCACACGATCACCACGCTGCTCCCCAGCTTCGACACCATCACCTATCGCGAGCTGCGCGACCGTGTCGCGACCCTGGCCTCCGCGTGGCGCACCGAGGCCGGGATCGCTCCGGGCGACTTCGTCGCGGTACTCGGGTTCACGAGCATCGACTACGCAGTGGTCTACCTCACCTGCCTTCGCCTCGGTGCCGTGTTCGTCCCGCTGCAGAGCAGCACACCGGCCGCCCGGCTGGCACCGATCGTCGCGGAGACATCACCACGGATCCTCGCTGCCGGGATCGACTCGATCGACACAGCCGTGGACGTCACGGCCGACGCGCAGTCGATCGAACGACTGGTGATCTTGGACTACGACGCCCGTGACGACGAGCAGCGCCGGCATTACGAGGCCGCACGGGCCCGCGTCGCCCACTCCGGACATGCTGTCGAGGTCGGCCCGCTCTCTGACGACGTCGATATCGGCGAGGCGCTGCCCCTGGTACCTCCCTTCGTCGCCCCCGCGGGCGACGATCCGCTGGCCTCGCTGATCTACACGTCGGGTAGCACGGGCGCCCCTAAAGGAGCGATATACACCGCCGACATGATGACGCGGATGTGGGTGCAACCGCCGAACCCCATCGAGGGCTTCGACGGCAAGCTGCCCGCGATCTACCTGCAATACATGCCGCTCAGCCACATCTTCGGACTGGGCTGGCTGACCACGACCCTGGCCTCCGGCGGCACCGGCTACTTCGCGGCGAAGAGCGATATGTCGACGCTGTTCGACGACCTCTCCCTCATCCGGCCGACCGCCTTGAATCTGGTTCCGCGCGTGTGCGACATGATCTTTCGCCGGTACTGCAGTGAGATGGACGGGCGACCCGGCGACGATGGCGACTCCGCGGGGGTCAAGCGTGCACTGCGCGACGACGTTCTCGGCGGCCGGGTCCTCGCGGCTCTGTGCGGGACCGCCCCACTATCCGACGAGATGCGTGAGTTCGTGGAGTCCACCCTCGAGATCCCGATCACCACAAGCTACGGCGCGACCGAGACCGCCGTCTCGGTGCTGCGCAACGGGACGATCATGCGCCCGCAGGTCACCGACTACAAGCTCGTCGATGTACCGGAACTCGAGTACTACACAACCGACCTACCGCACCCGCGCGGCGAGCTACTCGTCAAGTGCGACACCATGATTCCCGGATACTACAAGCACCCCGAGATGTCGGCGGACATCTTCGACCGGGACGGCTTCTACCGCACCGGCGACATCATGGAGGAGATCGCACCCGATCACCTCATCTACCTCGAGCGCAGGAAGAACGTCCTCAAGCTCTCCCAGGGCGAGTTCGTCGCGGTGTCGACACTCGAGGCCGCCTACGCCACGTGTCCGCACGTCCGGCAGATCTTCCTGTACGGCAGCAGCGAACGCTCCTTCCTGCTCGCAGTGATCGTGCCCAATCCTGGCGGCACCAGCGACGGCGACCTGCATGCCCTGATCACCGCCGAGCTGCGGCACGTCGCCCAGATGAATTCCCTAAACCCGTACGAGATTCCGCGAGACTTCCTGATCGAATCCGAGCCATTCAGCCCCGACAACGGACTGCTGTCCGGGGTGGGCAAGCTACTGCGCCCGGCGCTGAAGGCCCGCTACGGGGAGCGCCTCGAGCGCATGTACGCGGAGATCGCCGAGGGGCTGGGCGCCGAGCTCGAACAGCTGCGGGCCGACGCCGCCACCTTGCCGACCCTCACGACGGTGCGCCGGGCGGCCGCCGCCACGCTCGGGCTGTCGACGGCGTCGGAGTTGCCTGACGACGCGCGGTTCGTCGACCTCGGTGGGGACTCGCTGTCGGCGTTCTCGTTCTCGAACCTACTGGAAAAGCTGTTCAATTTGGAGGTGCCTGTGCAATCCATCACCGGTCCCAGCGCGGACCTCGAGAGCATTTCGCATTACCTTGACCGTGAACGTCTCGAGACGTCGACTCGGCCCACCTTCGAGTCGGTGCACGGCCGTGACGCGGATGTCATCCGCGCCACCGACCTCGAACTCGGCAAGTTCATCGACGCCGCGACACTGGCCGCCGCGCCTTCACTGCCCGCCCCGTCCGGCACTGTCCGGACCGTTCTGATGACCGGTGCGACAGGGTATCTCGGCCGCTTCCTGTGCCTGTCGTGGCTCGAGCGCCTAGCGCAGGTCGACGGAAAGTTGATCTGCATCGCGCGCGGTGACGACGCCGAAGCGGCTCGGCAGCGAATAGAGGAAGCGATCGACAGTGGTGATGCCGAACTGTCGCAGCACTTCCGCGCCCTCGCCGACCGGCATCTCGAGGTGCTCGCCGGTGATCTGGCAGAGGAAGATCTGGGCCTCGACACCGAAACCTGGGATCTGCTCGCACGGTCGGTGGACCTGATCGTGCACTGCGCGGCGCTCGTCAACCACGTGCTGCCGTACCGTCAACTGTTCGGGCCCAACGTCGTCGGCACCGCCGAGATCGTCAAGCTCGCCCTCTCGACGCGCCTCAAGCCGGTGAACTACATCTCGACCGTCGCGTTCACCATATTGCCCGATGGCGGTTCGATGGGAGAGGACGAGGACGCTCGGCAGGCGGGTCCTGTTCGCCCGCTCGATGATTCGTACGCCAACGGGTACAAGAACAGCAAGTGGGCCGGTGAGGTACTGCTGCGTGAGGCGCACGACCTGTGTGGACTACCGGTGGCGGTGTTCCGCCCCGCCATGACCCTCGCGCACAGCCGCTACGCTGGGCAACTAAATGTGCACGACAGGTTCACCCGGCTCCTCTTCAGCATCGTCCTGACGGGGCTCGCGCCGCGTTCGTTCTATCGCCTCGACGCCGAAGGCAACCCACCGCGCGCGCACTTCGAGGGCCTGCCTGCCGATTTCACGGCCGAGGCCATCGCCACGCTAGGGGCCGACGTGATGTCCGGGTTCCACGCGTACAACGTGCTCAACACATACGACGACGGTATCTCGCTGGACCGGATCGTCGACTGGCTGATCGAGGCAGGGCACAACATCGAGCGGATCGACGACTACGACGAATGGTTGCGCCGGTTCCGGTCGGCGATGGAATCGTTGCCGGCCGAGCCACGCCGCCGCTCCGTGCTCCGACTGCTCGACGCGTACACCGCTCCGGCACCGCCGACGTCGAGAGTACCGTCGGCGGAGGGATTTCGCGCCGCAGTGCAGTCCGCCGGAATAGGCTCGACCGGAGACGTGCCGCACGTGACGTCGTCGCTGATCAACAAGTACGTCGACGACCTGCAGCAACTCGGACGGCTCGACGACGACAGGTGATCGCGGCCCGAAGCATCACATGTCGAAGGCATCGACCTTCATCGCGCATTCGTCCGGGCTGCACACCCAAGTCAGCATCCGCTGCCGCTGGCCGACGCCCAGCGACTCGCCCTCGATCCGCCATAGTCGTCCCTTCGGCGGGTCGCCGAGATACAGATAGGGACCGAGCATGTCCGGAGCGTCACGGACAGAGATCGGCAGGCGCGCGGTGTGTACGCCCGACGCCTCGAGCAGCGGATCGAGGCGGTCCGCCGGCATCGAGAGCATGAGCATGTAGCCGGCGTCGAACCCCAGATGCCGCGTCTCCGCGCCCCACACCGCGACGCCGTCGACGAGTGTGATCTGGCTGAAGTCGATCGCGGCCTCGATCGTTCGATCTTGCGAGGTCGCATACGCAATACCCCACCAGGCCACGAGGGCGAAGATGGCGGCCGCACCCAGTGCGCTGATCAGGCGCCATCGCCATTGGCCCCGGAGGGCCGTCGCCGATTCGCGATCATCTCCCATGCGCATCTCCCATGGGTATCGAGACTATCCGGGGTGCCGCGCTGCTGGCCGTTACCAGGCGGGAAGTCGAGGTGGCCGATCTCTACACCTAGATGAGATAGGACACCGCCCGATTCAGTGTTCTCTCCTCAAGAGTATTGTCACAACGCAATGTAGTACTTATGCTACGAAGCGTCGAAGAGAGATGATGGGTAGGCTCATGAATTCAAAGAGTGGGGTTGTACTCGACGTCGACGGGCTGCGAATGCGGTACGGCGACAACGATGTTCTGCTCGACGTCACGTTCCAGGCCCGGCGCGGCGAGGTACTGGTCATGCTCGGTCCCAACGGGGCCGGCAAGACGACGACCGTCGAGATCCTCGAGGGATTCCGCAACCGCTCGGCGGGCCGTGTCGCGGTACTGGGCGTCGATCCCCAGGACGGCGACGAACATTGGCGTGCTCGGGTAGGCGTCGTCCTACAGTCTTGGCGCGACCACGCCAAATGGCGCGTGCGTGATCTGCTCACCCATCTCGCCGCCTTCTATCGACCGTACTCCGCGGATGATGACCAACATCCTTGGGATACAGACGAACTCATCGACCTCGTCGGGCTCACCGAGCAGGCTGGAGCCAAGATCGCGACTCTCTCGGGTGGTCAACGCCGCCGACTGGACGTGGCGATCGGCATCGTGGGCCGCCCGAAGGTGCTGTTCATGGACGAGCCCACCGCCGGCTTCGATCCCGCGGCCCGCAGGGACTTCCATGATCTTGTGCATCGTCTGGCCGACCTCGAGGACACCACCGTGCTCCTCACCACCCATGATCTCGACGAGGCGGAGAAGATTGCCGACCGGATCCTGATCCTGGCCGGCGGACGCATCGTCGCCGACGGATCGCCCGATGCGTTGGCCCGCGAGATCGCCGGTGAGGCCGAGGTGCGCTGGACCGTCGATGACCAGCGCTTCGTGCACACAACCGCCGAGTCCACGAAGTTCGTCCACGAATTGTTCCGGCAGCACGGTGATTCCATCGGCGAACTCGAGGTGCGCCGGGCCTCGCTGGAAGACACCTACATGGAACTGGTCCGCCGTCACGAGACCGGCGACGCCGAGACCAGCGCACTCACTCTCGCGGAGGTCGCACGATGAACCCCACTGCCAACGCGGTCCGCGCCGGCCTGGCTCGCGGCTGGATCGAACTTCGCCAACTCTTCACCGCCGGTCCCGACCTGATCGGTCAGTTCATGAGCCCGGCCATCGCACTGGTCGTGCTCTACCTGCTGCGCAATCGCGAGTACACGGGCAGCGACCTCTCGATCTCCGAACTCGCCGTTCCCGGTCTCATCGGGTCGATCATCGTGTTCAACGGACTGTTCGCGATCACCAATGTGCTTGTCCTGGACCGTGAGGACGGCACGCTGCTGCGGGCCAAGGCGGTGCCGGGCGGGATGATCGGCTACGTGGTCGGCAAGATCGTCTCGGCCGCAGGATCCGTCGTCGTGCAGGTGGCGGTAGTGCTCGCGGTGGGCATGATCGTCATCGGAGGGGCGTCGCTGGACGGCCTCAGCGCGTGGGCGACCTTCGTCTGGGTTCTGCTGCTCAGCCTGCTCGCCGCCCTGCCGCTCGGCGCGATCCTGGGTGCTGTCCTCGACGGCCCCCGCGCGACGTTCCTGCTGACGATGCCTCTCATGGGGCTCGTCGCCATCTCGGGAATCTTCTACCCGATCACAGCACTGCCGGGGTGGATGCAGGCCGTCGGCCAGGTGTTCCCGATGTACTGGAGCGGACTCGGAATGCGATCGGCGTTGCTTCCCCCCGACGCGGTGGCGGTCGAGATCGGCGAGTCCTGGCGGCACGCCGAAACCGCGGCGGTACTGGGGGCCTGGGCGGTCGCGGGACTGCTGATCGCGCCGGTAGTGTTGCGGCGCATGGCGCGTCACGAATCGGGATCGAGCATGGCCGCACGACGTGAGAGGGCGATGCAGCGTGCCTTCTGAGGTCATCTACAACCGCATCGCGATGCTGCGCGCCGAGCGGGGCATATCGAGGCGGGAGTTGGCCGAGGCGCTGGGCGTCCACTACCAGACGGTGGGCTACCTCGAGCGCGGCGAGTACAGCCCCAGCCTGCACCTGGCGCTGCGTATCGCTGCGTACTTCGAGGTGGCGGTGGAGGTCGTGTTCTCCACCGAGCCGTTCCCCAGGCTGGGGTCGGGCGTCGAGTCCGCGTAACCCGACGCCCGGCCCGAAAACCTGTCAGCTCCCCACCGGAACGGCGAGAACCGGTGGGGAGCTGAACGGGGGAGTCGAATCAGCTGCCGAAGGCAGGGATCTCGGAGCTACCCAAGCTACCGAGACTGCCCGTATCCACGTCCACCACCGCGAGAATCTCGGGCTCGGTGATCGTCGGGCCTGCGATCAGGTCCAACAACGATATGCACCCACCGACGACGCCGTACAGGCCGGGCTCGACATCCTCGACCGTATAGTTTCTCGTCTGCCCTGGAAGGACGCCGAACAGGGACTCGACCGTGTCGAACACCGGGAAGACCACGACACCGGGCTGGAGGAGCTCGAGGGGATTTTCGACGATGGCGGGAACGCTCGAGGCATCGACGATCATCGCATTGCAGCCAACCAGGTCGAGGGGCACGTGCGGGTTCTTGATCGAGATGTTGATCGTGGTGCCGGACGACGACGCCTCCACAATCGGCGGCTTCACGGCGGCCGACGCGGTGGCGGGCGCGGTGAGCGCGATAGCCGCGACGGTAGCCACCGTCGTGGCGGCACCGGCAGCGAGCCTCTTCATGCGGGCAGCAGGCATGGATTACCTCCCAGTTGTCTTGTCCGAGTCGGCTTACGCTCGTACGTTGATCGTCCGATCTAACCGTTATGTGGCCGCCGTCACACGAGATTTCCGAAAGATTCTTTTTCCGTCGCGGTCGGAGTGTCGCCCATGGGACGGAGCTTCCGGTGCTCTCGGATGCCGGGCACCCTGCTCGTCCGCAGTTCAGGAGATGGTTCGGGAGACTTGACCTTCACGTCGCGTCAAGTTGGACGCTGGGGGCATGACGGTTTCAACGGAAGCGGCTATCGACCGCTCCATCTATCCCATGCCCATGTTTGCGTCGTTCCTCGTGCGCGATCTCGAGGTCAGCGAGAGGTTCTACCACCAGGTCGGGTTCATCACCCTCGCCTCCATTCCCGGCCCCACAGGAGTTCAGTTGATTCATCTGCGACGCGAGAAGTACCAGGATGTGCTGCTCGTGCAGGGTGAAGCGGTGGACGGCAGCGTCACGGTGTCGCTCGCTGCCGGCGCCGAAGACCTCGCCGCCCGAGCGGATGCGCTGGCAGGAACAGCCGACCTCGCCGGAACCGTTGAGGGTCCGACGGACACCCCGTGGTTCACGACGGACCTGACGATCACCGATCCCGACGGAAACCGCATCATTCTGACCGCTCCTCGAACAGCGGATCACGCTGCAGCAGCGGAATGGCTGGAAAGCGCGAGAGGGGAGTTCCGTTCATAGGAGGAAGGGCGCCTCAGCACCGACGGCGCCGCGAGATAGATCTAACGCTCGCCGTGCCGTTGTCCTGTCCAACTATCTTGATGGTTGTCGCTACGAGCTGCTTAACCCTGCGATACGCGCCGACCTGATCCCCCCGAACGGCCTCGTCAACTTTCACCGCGCGGTCACGAATGATGTCAGCAGGCTTGGTCACGATCCCTGATTTTCCTGGTTTGCACTCGTTGGTCGCCACACGTCAGACGACAACCCACGGAGTACCGTCGGGCGGCGAATGCTCCTGCGAAGACAATCTATCGCCACCTGGTCCAGTACAAGACGGCGTGGCGTCGATTCGTCTGCCCGGATATCTACCGACTCACGGTCGGCAACCGACTCTCTGTCTAGCTTCATCCTTCAGTTCACTCGGCAGTGGCGCTGATCGGCCCGCTACCACTGTCATTGCCACCAACACGATAGCTACCCACCATGAACACCGACCGCCGACCCTACACGCAAGCGAAGCCGACGACGCTCCCGCAGCTCCGCGCAGCAGCGATCGGTACGTCACGCAGATGGCCAGTGCCACAACACCAACAGGGCGCGGCTAATGGGGCAGACCTCTCCATCGCTGATCCCGCAATCTCGGTTTACATCTGAGGAACGCACAGACGGGATTACTCGATCGTTCCAAACTCACTGCGGGTCCTGAAGCTCTAACGCAAGTCACATCGGCGGCTATTCAGCCAGCGCCCCTAACGGACTCGCCGGAGCTGGTCTACATCCTTCTGACTTCACCAGGCATCATGCGACACATACGATCGGGCGAAACCCCGATCAGGTGAGCGAGCCTACGGAGACTTCTCTGACACTTGATCGAGCGCGCTGTGGTGCTGACGACATAGTATTGAGCCTCGTGAGTCGATACCCAGATAACCCTTGGTGGAACCAAGAGCAGGACCGCCCGCGCCTTATGACGAAGGCCGATTGGGAGGAAGCCACTGCGGCAGAACACATCACGCCCGAGCACGTCCTTCAGCGGCTGAAGAACATCGCCGATCACATTTTCGAGAACGAGGTTGTCGCTGGATTCGATAGTGACGGGTTCCTCGTCGCCCTCATTGCCGAGGGGCTGCGATTGCAGAACGGTGTCACACTGATCGTGCGTACGAATGACCATCCACCGCCCCATGCACATATCAAGGTGAGGGCTTATCCGGAGGCCGATTTGAAGGTCGACCTGACAACGGGTGAACTGTCCGGTAATGTACCGAAGGGTTTGAGCGCCAAGGATATCCGAGGATTTCAAGACCTAGTCGGCAAGCACCATGACCAGCTAGCTAGTTGGTGGCAAGACTATCACGGTGACCCTGTTGTCCTAACCTGAGACCCTACTCCCCCAGTGTGTTACAGAACCGAGGAACTACGTGGGTCTTGAAGAGTCACCGGAAGTATTGGACGATCCACAGCCACTTCCAGATTGTTGAGGTCTCCATCGACGGACGTCGACGATCAGGGCAGCCAGAGGTCGCTACTGTTATGCGCTCGGGATGAGAAGGTCGTTGGGACCGCGGTAGTGCATCTCAATTCCTTGTACCTTGAGCAGCCGTCGCGCATGCAATACGCCCTGCCGCTGCGAGTTGATGTTGACACGCGCCTCGCCGAGAAGCTCGAAACCGGTGGACCATAGCGCGATCTTTCCGGGGCCAGCGTCTGTCACTCGCAACCAGGCGTTCGGGTCAGGGACGATGTCGTACCAGATAACATCCTCGACCCGTTTTGCATACCGTGCCCATCGAGTCTTGCTGGGCCGGCGGGCGCGGCTTGTGAACTTGTCCCAGGCCGAGTGCGATTCAGCGGTTGGCCAGTCTGGCAGCTGAGTGAGACGGGGATCCAAGTCTCGGATCCACTTCCACATACCCGAGGCGGACTCGAAGTTCGCATCGGTGGTGGTGACGGCGGCGATCGCTGCGGCGCGGTGGTCGAACCCCGACCGGATGAGGATTGATGCTGGCCGGCTGAACGTCCCGGTCTCGATCGCGGTGATAGCCGTCCTGATGAGCGCGTCTGCGGTCGCGTTGCCTTGGGCTGATTCGTAGACCCTGGCGGCTTCCATGCCCCACACAAGTCGGTAAATCAGGTCGGACTCGACGAACTGCGCAACGCTGACCGGGTCCTCGTCGAGCTCGCCCAGTGGCACGCCGCTTAGCCAATGTCGGAGGACAGGCTGCCACGTGAGATTAGTTTCGGGCTGGAACGGGCTCACCGAGAACAGTGTGGTGGCTATCTGCACAATCCGGTCCGCGGCCGTATCTTTGTCATCCAATCGGATCGCGTTCTCGGCCTGTGAAATCAGCTCGACGACGTCGGAAGCAACGTGACCTAGGTAGGTTCCGGCGTTCACGCCCAGCCCCGCCAGATACCAGCCGCGCCGCTGCGCGGAAGTCGAGACGCGCCACATGTATCGGACGCGGCTGTTGACTATCTCGCGTAGAGCATTGGCAAGTTGGTCTTCGGATCGGCGTAACTGGCGCTCCCACAGGGAGTCGCGAAGCGCGTCGGCGAAGCGCTGAGTTACCTCGTCGGAATCGGCCTCGTCGTCGCCGATGACACTGAGGAGGCCGGTATCGAGTAGCGCGAGATTCTGGTACCAAGCGTTCTCGGCCTCACGCTGGGACTCAATGTCCTCATCCGCTACGACGGGAAACGCCCAGTCGGGCCCGCCAGTGAGATAGTCGATGAAGTGCTCCAGCTGAGGCGGCGAGCCTGCCGCTGTGTACATCCGCTGGATTAGGTTGATGCTGGCCGTGATCAACCCGGATTGCAGTGTCTTTCCTGCATCGCCGACGGTCAATCGTAGCCAGTCTCGTCGGTGCTTATCGGTCGGCTGGTACAACGGGTAGAGCACCAACCCCTCGGTATCCACGAATGCTCGACCTGCTCGCCCGATGACGTTGGCGAACTCCGCCCCGCTGAGCAGAGTTCGACCTCGACGGAGACCGTGGAACAGCACTACGGACGCAGAAAGGTTCAGGCCCTGCGCTAGCGTAGGCGATGCCACTGTCACCTTGATGATCCCGCCGTCCAGGAGTCGCTCCACCTCCCGACGGAACGGCCCGGGCAGCGCCCCGTGGTGGATTGCAACGCCTAGTCTGAGGCATTCCAGGATCGGGTGGTCGACGCCGAACCATTCTGCGCCGATGTTGAGGGCCCCGTCGAGATCAACCCCGGACGGCAGGACGGCATCGAGAAGACCTTGACGGCGGAGTTTGAGGATCTCACGGGCGTACGGCTCGACTGAGTTTCGTTGAGGGCAAAAGATCAGGACTGTCTGGCCTTCCTCAACCAAGCGCCAGGCGGTTGCGATGACAAGTTCGCGATTGCTGGCCGGAAACGACTTCTTACGTTGTCCTGTAGGTATTTTCGCCTCAAGGTAGCGAGGAATGAAGGGACGATCTTCGCCCACAGTCATCGTCAGGCGGGCGTGGTCACCTCGCCATTCGAGAAGCCCGAACCGCTGCTGGGTGGGGCGCCAGCCCTCATGGTGCAACCCGTTAGGGTCGTCGTTGGTGATCCATCCGACAAAATCATCGAGTTCTGCGCCTGAGGGAAAGACAGCCGAAAGGCACACGATTCGACGAGTCTTGGAGTCGGCCCGACGTAGCAGACGCTGCACCTGGGCCTCGTAGCGGACCTCGCGTTCCGATGGCCCAATCATGTGTCCCTCGTCGAGGACAACCAGACCGACGTCGTCGAGGAGGGACGGGTTGGACCGCAGTGCGAAGTCGAGTTTCTCGGGCGTCGCGACGACGATCTGGCTTATTCGCAGTGCGTCCTCGTCGACGTCACTGACCCCCATACTTCCGTACAGAGACGAAACCCTGACACCGAGCGGACTGAAGGTTCGCTCCAGGACTCGTTCGGTTTGAGCGGACAGGGCGCGCAGCGGCGTGACGTATACGGCTCGACGCCCTTGGGCTAGGCAGGCGAGGATGCAAAGTTCAGCGATACGCGTCTTTCCCGCGCTGGTGGGAAGCGCAGCGACAAGGTCCCTGACATCAGCAAATATGCGCTCCACCACGTGCAGCTGCGATGGCCATAGATCGATCTCGGATCGCCCTCGCGCGAATAGCGTCGTCACAAACGTTCGACGGAGGTACACCCAGTTGGCCTGGCGTGCTTGGGATGTCTGGGGTGCTGTGGCCGCGGGTGGGCGCGAGGTGGGGATATTGGCTCTGATACTGGTCTGAGCGAGGTCGCCGAGCAGACGTCGAGTCAGCCTGTACGCCCACCATGGGCCCGGAACGCTGATCTCAAGGGAGGCTAGCTCGCCGGCCTCGAGATCAGCGAGAGCCGTCCGCAATAGACCCCGTTCGTTGTACGCGATGGCGAACAGCGCGGTCGAGACAGTGGAAAGGTAGTGCTCGCTTAGCAGCAGCACTACAGGGCCCACCGTGCTCGAGCCGTGGTCGGGCTCCAGCACGAGCTCTGGGCCAGCCCCTAGGTCATCGGCGTATTCGACAGCGAGGTTCCCGCTGCCTCGTTCTTGGAGGGATTCTAGGACCGCGTCATCCGTCATGTCAGCCGAGGACCGGAGCTGACGCGCACGCTCCTCGATCCGGTCGAGGCGACGCAGGATCAGGTCGGCAAGGGTAGCCTCCATCGGCGTCAGTCGCCCCGAGTGGGTGCTCGCCTGCGTAAGCGAGAATGCACGCGCTGCGTACCCTCCAAGATGACTCGCTGCGCCCGCGATCAGACGGTGAAACGTGAGGTCTTCCGAGGGGACGGCGTTGCGGGTGGCCGCCTCGAGCGCAAACGAAGCCTGCATGAATCCGTTCTGCGCCAACGCCAACCGCTCCGCCGGAGTCCGAGCACCCGGCGTTTCGTTGTCGGTCTCGCCGTCTGTCGCGTCGAGAAGATGCAGACTTGTCGACATGAGGGCGTAGCTGTAGCTGAGGAGGTCCTCGTCAAGGTAGGTACTGAACTGCGGTGCATCGTCCGGAAGGACCCCGTCGCGACGAATCATTGACTGTGCTTGACCTCGCGCAAGTAGCCGTTGCCGGAACTGAGGCGCGGTTGCGCTTTCGAGGGTTGCAGCGAGATCGTCAGCATCACGCGTCATCGGCGAGCGCCTTCTCGTACGCCCTATGAATGAACTCTTGGTGGGCGTTCACCCGCAAGGTCCGCGTGAGCTGCTTGATAGGACCGGTGTAGGCGGCGAGGTCGTCATTCACATGCTGGCTCGGGTCGTTCGTTGTGAACAGGAACATCAAGTGAGACATCGCGTCAGGACGGACCCCTCCAGATAACTGGAGCTCCAGTACAGCCTCGCCCAGCAACACGTCAGAGGTGTCCAGTAGTCGTTCAGCGAATTGGGCCAGCGAATGCGGTGACGGCAATCCGCCCTCGCGCTCCAGTCCGTCGCGCGCCTCTTTCACTACAGCCTCTGTCGTTCGAATCCGGCTCTTCGCCTCGGTCTTCAACAACTGCACTTTGGACGCAGAGTCGAACTTGGCGCCGAGCGCATCGTCACCCCGCATCGCCCACTCGTGGTGGTCGCGGTGAATGAGTCTGCTTGGGCCAACTACGTAACCACAGTCCTCCTCGACATAGGAGGTCGCGAGAATTTCACCCATGTCTCCAGACCGCCCCCGCGGCGTCGCCGGAAACTTGTTCCGCAGAAAGTCTGAGACCTTCGGTTTGCCGAGTTTCTCAGCGATGCGAGCCAACGCATCCGGTTTCGCATACTTCGCCGCGAGGGTGGCTGCGACGGCGTCGACTCCGGCGTCGTCGTTCTTTGAGATCAGGATGCCCGCTGTGTGTCCCTTGATCGGCACGACCGTTTCCGGCTTGCACCAGCGTTTGAAGTCAGTCACAGGCTCACTCGTTTGGTTGACCTCATGTTCACGGACCGGCACCGAATCATGCTCAGAGTGGCCCAAAATGACGCACTCATTGAGTGACTCCCGCCAAATGATACGTCGGCAAGTGTCGCTCAAGGGGTTGTCGGGGATGCGAGGCACGCATCATGTTCTGCCGGAACCGCAAATACGGAGGTGTACGGAACAGACATCCGGAGACGCGGTCAGCACACCCCGCTCGAATGTCGTCGGCTCATCGACCATGCCCAAGCCCTCACCGTCGTGCATAGGAGTACGGAACAAATCGACCGTAGTCCACACGAGCCCAGACCACGGGAAAGTTCAGCTTCCCGTGCACGCCGCCTGGTCACGACCATCAGCCCGTGTACCGACCCCTCGGACTTCGACACTATGGGACGGTCTCAGCCGTATCGCTCGACGAGCGCCTTGCCGATCGAGGCCAGGTGGTCTCGCACACCCGGAGGGCCGGTCACCTCGAGCCATTCAACCAGCCAGGCAAGCTCGCCGGCGAGCGCGTACTCGTTGCGGCCGCGGATCACGACCTCGACGCGGCCGTCGGTCGTGGACCCTCCCACCTCGAGCCGACCGCCGAGCACCTTCCGGAGCAGGCCTATCCCGTCGGGCGTGCATACCGCCTGGATCTCGAGGGGCGTTCGCTTGCGGTCGACCTCGTCGGCTATCTCGCGCCAGCTTTCGGCAAGGTCGAAGTCCTCAGGTCGGTGCACGGGTTCGTCGGTCGGTTCGGCGGACGCCACGCGGTCGATCCGGAAGGTCCGCCGGCCGGCCTCTGTGTTGGAAACGAGATACCACGACGGACCTTTGGCGACGATGCCCAGCGGGTGGACGGTTCTCTGTGTTTCGACACCTTTGCTGTCGACGTAGCCGAGCCGCACTTGGACCCCGCGGATCACCGAGTCTTGGAGTTCGTCGAGGAAACGAGGCTGTGGTCGGTGCTCGATCGGACTCGACCCCCATCGCTGCGGGTCCGTCACCAACGCCGCCGCTGCTGCCTCTGCCTGCACCCGAAATGGCTCAGGCAGGGCATGGACGAGCTTGCGCAGAGCTGCCTTCACGGCCGGCGTCGCGGCCGAGGCCGGGCCGGCAACCAGGAACAGGGCGCGGGCCTCACTCGCGGTCAACCCGGACAGGTCGGTGCGGGCGCCGCCCACGAGGCGCCAGCCGCCGCCTCGGCCCTGCATGGAGTACAGGGGCACCCCGGCCATGGCCAGGGCGTCGAGGTCGCGGCGGGCGGTGCGCTCGGAGACCTCGAGCTCTCGGGCGACCTCTGGGGCTGTCACCTGCCCGCGCCGTTGCAGCAACAGGAGGATGGCCACTAGCCGGTCGGTTCGCACACTGACAACTTTTTCACAAAAACCGGTCATAAGGTGACCGGTTTCGGTCGGCAAGATGCCCACATGACCTCACCGACGAGTCCCGCTACCCACGACCGGATCCGCCCTCGGACTGTCAGGGGTCCGCCGACGCCATCTTCGAGCACCTTCGTCCCCTGATCGCCCCGAACAGATAAAGAGGAAGCGCAATGTTTGATCCAACCGATTTTCCCGAGCCCAGCACTATTTCGGTCAACGGTGTAGAACTCGAAGTCTTCGAAGCGGGCCGACAAAATGCTGGAAACCCGATTGTTCTCTGTCACGGCTTTCCAGAGCATGCCTTTTCGTGGCGCCACCAAATGCCCGCCCTTGCCGAAGCGGGCTACCACGTCATCGTCCCGAACCAGCGGGGTTATGGGAACTCATCCAATCCGACCGATGTAGCAGGCTATGACATCGAACACTTGTCGAGTGATCTCGTCGGACTTCTAGACCACTTTGGATACGAGGAGGCCACCTTCGTCGGCCACGACTGGGGTGCATTCGTCGTCTGGGGACTGACCCTGTTGCATCCGAGTCGGGTCAACAAAGTGATAAACCTGAGCCTGCCTTACCAGGATCGCGGCGAGAAGCCCTGGATCGAGGTCATGGAGGACGTGCTGGGCAGCGACTTCTACTTTGTCCACTTCAATCGGCAGCCAGGTGTCGCGGACGCTGTATTCGAAGAAAATACGCTCCAGTTCCTTCGCAACCTGTACCGCAAGAACGAGCCGCCCACTGAGCCTCAACCGGGTATGGCGTTGATCGATCTCGCCAGAGCAGAAACACCACTCGGTGAGCCCTTGATGAGCGACAGCGAACTGGCTGTTTTTGTCTCCGCCTTCGAATCAACAGGGTTCACGGGCAGTATCAATTGGTACAGAAATTTGGACCGGAACTGGCACTTGCTGGCGGATGTCGACCCGATCATCCAACATCCCGCACTCATGATCTATGGCGACCGGGACGCGGTCGCGAGGTCTGAAAGCCTGCCAGAGTTTGTGCCCAATGTGGAAGTGGTCAATCTGGATTGCGGTCATTGGATCCAGCAAGAAAAGCCGGAAGAAACAAACCGAGCGATCTTGAAATGGCTGGAACAGCAGGATGCCACCTAGTCCCGCGAGCGTCTCGAGGTTGAGGAGGTTGAGCATGCACTCCGGCTCGAGCGGAACAGGTCGGCCGTAGTGCACACGAGCCCAGGCGGTGTGCACGGGAAGGTTCACCCACCCGTGCACGCCGCCTGGTCACGACCACCAGCCCGAGCAGACAACGTCGGACTTCGACAACAATTGATCTTGTCCGCGAATCGAACGTTTCCCGGACAACTTCCCGGCGAAGGGCTTAGCGCCAGGTTTCGTTCCGTTCTTCCTCAACCCGGAATATCTCCCGCCGATCCTCCTGCGTCTATCGCAAGTGCCCCTGCATCCTGAGGGGCCTCGCTGTGCTTAGCTCCACGTGTGGGGTGGGCTACGCGCGAGATCGGTATTGCGTCCGGGGTTGGCGCTGCCGTGGCGACGGTCGAGGGCGTCCGCGCGGACCTTGGCGGGCTGACACTGGTGGCATTGGTGGTGGGCGTGTTCGTCGGGGTTGTGGTCGGTTCGGTGTCAGTGGTGGGTGGCGATCTGGCGTTCGGTCGGCGCAGGTGTGGCCGCCGCGGTCGGTGCGGTGTTGGCGACAGAGATTCGCGACTTGCTCGGCGGGTGCGGTATTCCTGCTGGTCGCGGGATTCTTCGCCTGGAGTGTGGCCAGTTCGGCGATTCCAGTGAACACGTACTCGGCAGGCAGAGCGTGGTTTCTCGGGATCCCGGCGGTGTGCGCTGCGGTGACGTACGCATTCACGGTGTTTCTTGCGCCTGCGGCCAACGGCACGGCAAATCGGTGAGGATCGATTACGAAATGCCGGTACGGCACGAGATTGGGAATCTAGAGACTCGGGTTTCGTTCACCCGCAGCGTGTTTCGGTTCTTCGCGACAGCACTCCTTGCAGTAGGAGTAGCAGCGTGTGGCACTCCGTCCGAGCCAGCGCCCGACAAGATCGAGTTGGGCACCGCGTACGCCTTCGACATGTACACCCACTGCGGCGCGCGGGAAGCGCTCTTCGCGGGCGAATACTGGGCAGAGGTACCAGTCGTCCCCCACTCCCGGACCCGCAGGCTCGTCGTCCCAGTGGGACGACCCGTACCAGGCGGGGACGATGACCCGGGTGTCGGAGACGTCTGCGGTGTTCGCGGCGAAAGGACGCGAGAAGTACTTCCAGCTGCGTCCGGGGGCTACCGGTTTCCTGGATGTCTGCGCATGAGGTGAAGACCGGGTCCGGTTTGGGGAGCAGGCCACCGCCAACATGCCGAACTCGCTGCCGCATGCGTTCGGCCGACGACCGATTTATGCCTTTTCGTCACATGGAGACCGTGCAGTCCATACTGTTCTGCTGGGCCCGCGATCGGCCCGTACACGATGAGTAATTCGTGAGTCTGGAGATGAAGCAATGAGACGCCTGTTCAAGATCGCCGCGACTGCGGCAGCGGGGCTATTCCTGGCCGCAGCCCCTGCGGTCGCCCACGCCCAAGACTCCATCGGTGGCGGGAGCCTTCCTGCAGGCAACGGCGGCAGCTTCGCGGGTTCCGCTGAGACCGTATGGGAGGCTTACCGATTCGACCGGACCTTCACCCCGGAACAGATCACAGAGTGTTGGGAGGCCGCTGGCGACATCATACTCGGCGTGCCCCCATGCCCCTCGGCACCGATCAACGCTCTGCACCTCGCTACAGCACGCGTGTGGCTCGGCTCCATAGAGCTGGGGTTCGGCTCCTTGCGTTGATTCAGCGCACCGCCTTTCGAGTCGGCGCCTCTTCCTGTGGTGTCGACCCGATCGGTCGCCGCAGCAAAGCAACTGCAGACGAGGGTGCAGCCATACCGAGGAACATCGAGGACACCAGGCCGAATCCGGCTGAGCGAAATCGCAACAACCCGTCACCGAAGAACTGATCTCGAGAACGGCTGTGCCCCCGGAAGCACAGCCCTGTATGGCGTGTTCCCCGTGAATCGGTCCAGCTGGTTTTGAGTCCTGATTGCCCGGGTGAGGGCGTCGAAGCGGTATAGCGATCGTGGCTGGCCGCAAACGGCACTCGACGGAGGAGGTGGTGCGTATGTTGCGGCGGGATCAGAAGATCTCGTGCAGTCGACATCTGAAACTGCACCGCACCCTGTCGAGATGCAGCGATGAGGGGTCTCACTAATCCAGGTGCAACGAGCGGAGTTGAACGCTGCCGGCCGAGATCCGTCAAACTCCACCGGCGGGTCCTGTTGATCCTCGCTGCATCTCGACAGTGGTATCAAATACGGTCGTTTACGGAACACCTCCGCCGCGACCCCCACTCAGCGGTCAGATTCGCCGCCGCCGCAGCATTACTGCGACCGACAACAGTGTCGCTCCGCAATGACACGGACTCGGGCTACCTTGAGACCTGGCCAGGTGCCCTCGGGGGCAGATTGCTCAGCTCTGGACGTCGCCTGATCGCCAGCAGTCCCGCCGACTGGTCAGTTCACTTGGTCTGACCTCCGCGCTGCGGCCTGTCAGGAGATGATGACAGGCCCTGTTGTTCCCGTGACTGTCCACGTGCCGTCGATGTTGTCGATGATGTACGTGAGTCCGATCCCGCATTCCATCCCACACCAGAGTCCAGCGCCGACGTGGACCGTTCCGTCGTCTTGACGCTGGGCCGGAGTAAGCCCCACGATGACCCCGTCGTTCTCGACGCCGAGGCCGACTCGTCCGGGATCTGCTCGTTCCTCAGGAGACGTGATGAACTCGATGGGAGGAAGACCGTCTGATAGTGCTGCTATCTCGTTCTTCGTGTCACTGTCGAACGGTGGCTCGTCGGCATCGATCACTAACTCAGGGCTTCTCGAAGCAGCACCGTCGACGATGTAGACGTATTTGACTGCCGACGGCGCCTTCGCGAACGGACTGTCAACGAGAACGAGTTGGTGCAGGGCAGCACTGTAGAGCTGTGATTGTTCGCTGGGCATCTGTGGGCTCGTGGTCGAGTCGAGCTGATCGGTGCCGGTGTCAGTGTTTGCGCACCCGGCCAGCGCGACAGCAAGAACGAAGGAAGTGGTCGCCGCTCGGATGGTCATGGTTTGGACGATACCCATCGCAGAGCCGGAAATTGGCGGCTTGCGGATCGACGCCTCGAGGCAGTACGCACCCGATGGGGAGGGGCGGGGCGCAGTCGACGGGCTCAGCGGAATGGGCTGGACGTGTCGTCGATGTCGTTGGCACGTCACATGACTCGCGCTCCTTGAAACGGGAACGGGGCCACTCCCCAAGGAGTGGCCCCGCCGCCATCACAGACCGTGGCTACCGGAACTTACGGAGCATGTAGATCATTCGCGGCCTGGAAGTCGTGCCAATCGGGGAACATCGTGACCGGCGGGGATGCGCCTTGGACCATCACGCTGTCAAGTGTGGGAGCGACTGGAGGTGAGTATCGATGCGGATACGTCGTGCGGTAGCAGGAGTGGCGGTCGCGGGCCTTGCTCTCGCAGCGGTTGGCTGCGGAAGCGGAGGCAATGAAGCTATTGAGGGAACGGGAACCTCCGTGGCGGAGACAACCGAACCCGTTCCAGACCGGGTATCCGTATGCCGCCCCGCCCTCGTCGATACCCCCATCTCCGCTGATGAACTACCTGTATGGCCCGGACCTGATCCCTCCGAGTTCTTAGAGCCCAACCCCCCGTCGGGCGAGTGCGGAGAGATCGGCGGCGAACAAGCTTCGGCCGTGTACCTGGCGGCTCTCGACAATCCAGACGCACTGTGGAACGTGGACGGCATCGTGCGGTGGCTTGTCGTTGATCCTCTTCAGTGAGGGATGTCCACCGACTTCCATTCCCTCCTGGGACAGAGCGCACCAAGATCCAAGCCGGCTGAGGGGACCTGGCCACAGACACCGAGACTGCCTCTCCCGTGCAACTCCAACCCCTGGGCCGCACCGCACACCTACTTTGAACGACGTCGGCGACTAGCCCGGGATCCGTCAAAGTAGCGGGACTCGCCGGTGCAGTTTGACGGATCTCGGGCGTGTCGAGGGGCCTCGCTAATGTAGGTGCAACGAGCGGAGCTGAACGCTGCCGGCCGAGCCTGCAGACCGCGGGTTGCGCTGTGTCCCAAACAACGCCGGGGATGCTCCACGGCGAGCCCGGACTGTCATCGAGCGCGAGCACCCGGAACACCATGACGATCCTCCACATGCCGGTGCCGAATACCTTGATACCGACCGCGGTGAACAGGAGTCGATAGTCGCGCGTGGCCAGCGGCTTGAGTGCTTGCAGTGCACCAGGATTCGTGTTGCTCACGCCGATGCTTCGCCGTCCGCGGTCGCAGTCAGTTGCAGTGGGGGCCAGTCGTCGATGTCTCGGAGGAGCTGCCGATCGTGGGTGGAGAGTACGACCGCCGCTTGGGTTGCGCCGAGAGCGTCGGTGAGTTCGTCGACGAGAGCGATCGAAAGGTGGTTCGTGGGCTCGTCCAGCAGGATCACGTGTGGTTTCGTTGCGAGCACCAACGCCAGGTCGAGGCGGCGCTGTTGGCCCATCGACAGTTCGCCGATCCGCTTACTCGACTCACGGGCGCGTAGGAGTCCGAGCTGGGACAGCCCGATCGCTTCCGATCCCTGTATTGTCCCCGCAGCTAGGAGGGCGTCGACGTGGGTGGCGTAGACCTCACTCGCCCGTCGGTGCAACGGCAGCGTGGTTTCCTGACGGAGGAAGCCCAGACGTGCCCCCTGCGGCATCGACACGGAGCCCGTATCCGGTTGCAGCTGTCCGGCGAGCACTCCCAACAGTGTCGACTTGCCGACCCCGTTCGGGCCGGTCACGGCCAGGCGGCCGCGGTGCGAGAGCGAGAACGAAATCGGGCCGGCCACGCGAGCCGCCACGCTGACGCGATCAGCGCGCAGCAGCACTGCGCCGGTTCTCGTCGGTAGTTCAGGGAATCGGAGCTGCTGCGGTGGCTCCGGTACGGTCACCGCGTGGGCATCGAGCTGTTCCTGCCGGCGATGCACGCTCTGCACGAGCCCACCTGCGCGGGTCGCGCGGCCATGCTTGTTCGTGCCCTTCTCCGGCCGCCACCCGGACACCAGACGGTTCTGTGCCGAGCTGAGACTTTCTTTCAGTCGGGCGTGCTCGGCCTGTTGGCGGTCATACTCCTGCTCCCACCGCTGACGCTCGGCCAGCCGGCCCTCGCGATAGCCGGCGTAACCGCTGCCATATACGCGCACCCGATCATCGGGTGACGGGTCGAGGTCAACGATGGTCTCCGCCACGTCTAACAGCAGTGCGCGATCGTGCGTAACGACGACCACTCCTCCCCGGCGCCCTCGGAGCTGTGCAGTCAAGAACTCGAGCCCACTGCGGTCGAGATGGTTGGTGGGCTCGTCGAGTAGCAGGAAGTCGTCGCCGGCACCCAGGAGACACGCGAGACGCACGCGATACCGCTGCCCCACTGAGAGTTCACTGAGCAGACGGGTCGAGTCGGTTTCCGCTTCGAGGGCCTCGAGCGCGATCTGCACACGCCGCTCGGCATCCCAGGCGTCGAGTACCTCGACATGCTCGATTGCGGTCGCGTACCGCTCCGCGGCGCCGGCAGATCCGTCCGAGAGAGCGAGTGCGGCCGTGTCGAGTGACGCCAGCGCCGCGAGCGGTTCGGCGATGGCCTCCGCCACGGCTTGGCCCACGGTTCGATCATCGCTCGCGGACATTTCCTGTTCCGCGACACCCAGTGTTCCGATGCGTTGCACCGTGCCGGAGTCAGGGGTGAGGGTGCCGTCGAGCACATGGAGCAGGGTCGACTTGCCCCGCCCGTTCTCACCCACGATCGCGATGCGCGATGTCGGAGTGACGGTGAGGTCGACATGATTCAGGACAGCGGTCGCCCCACGCATCACGGATACGTCGGAGACGATGAGCTGCGCACTTTCGCGCGCCGGTCGATGATTGGTAGAAGTAGGCATTCGAATCCTCCAAGACGACGCACCAAGAGCCCCGAGGGCGAAAGGGTGCGCAGATGACGGCGACCACGTGGGTCGAGAACGAGGAGGCCGCCGCGGACTCGGATTACTCAACGAGCGCGGAGGCCTTACTCAGCCGTCACAGGAAGTACAAATGCACCCCTGGAAGGTACCGGGCGCCAGTGCGGTTCGCAATCAGCTTTCTGCCACCCCGCGAGCTTGGCCGACATAGGCGGGATGGAGATAGCGCGCATCCAGCGCACCGCCGCGCAAGGAAAGGGTCCCGCGTCAAGGGTGGATACAGTCTCACGCCAAGGACATCAAGGAGCTGAAGTAGACAATCCGGACGCTCTTGATGACCCGGAACCGGGCCTGGTTCCGGGTCATCGGCCGTTGTCGGCCGAACAGACTGCGCCGTAAGCGCTCCCAACAGTTTGCGAGTTGCTCGTCGTCACAGAACCGGCCGCGTGATAGTGCCCCGGCATCGGGTGAGGTGCGCAATGGTGTCGAGATGCAGCGAAGAATAGGGAGGCAGCACAACTACTTTGACGGATCCCGGGCCAGTCGCCGACGCCCGTCCAAAGTAGGTGTGCGGTGTGCGTCCCGGGGGTTGGAGTTGCACAGGAGAGAGGCAGGCTCGGTAGCTGTGGCCAGAATCCCCCAGCCGACCGGCAAACGATGTTGTGTTGGGGTCTGGCCTCATACAGCTAGGCGACTGGGAAGCGGGGGTCGCGCGAGTAGTCGTCGTGACGAAGATCGAGCGCCGCCCGGACCTGAGCCGGGGCGTCGTCGCCCACGAGCACACGTAGGCGTTGGTCACTCTTCGCTGCGACACGGGCGAGGATCGCAGCGGCCGCGTCCTCGGGCGTCGTCCCGCCGCTCGACTCGCCCTGTGGCCACGGAACCTCGGTCGTGCCGAACAACTTGGTTCGCAGATCGGCGTAGGCGTTCGCTGGTGAGCTGAACCGCATGCTGCCGCTAGCCCAGTCAGTGTCGAGTGCTCCGGGTTCGATGAGGGATACTCGGATGCCGAACTGCTGCACCTCGGCTGCCATCGCCTCACTGAACCCTTCGAGCCCCCATTTCGTGGAGTTGTAGAGCCCGAGCATCGGCATTGTTCCCACCGCTCCCACGGTCGAAATTTGGACGATGTGACCCCCTCCCTGATCGCGCATGATCGGGATCGTGGCTTGGCTCAGCCAGAAGGGACCGAGCAGGTTCGTGCCGACGATCGCACGGGCATCTTCTTCGGATACCTCCTCGACTGCGCCGATCAAGCCGTAGCCCGCATTGTTCACGAGGACGTCGATTCGTCCGAGATGTTTAGCCGCCAGCGCCACAGCCTCGCGTGCCGCCTGGCGCTCACGGACGTCAAGAGTCTGCACAGTCAGGCGCTCGTGCTCTGGGAGAGAGTGCTCCCCCCTCACTGTTGCCACCACGGTGTGCCCGGCGTTGAGAGCGGCCAGCGTGAGTGCTCGGCCCAGGCCTCGGTTGCCTCCGGTAATCATCCATGTTTGCGGTGAAGTCATGCCGTCAATGTATCTCAAACTGGACGGACCGTCTCGTTTGAAGAGTTAGGATTCTTGCATGGCACGACAGCAAACCCGTAGCAAAGTGCACGAAGCCGTGCTGTCCCTAGCCCGCGAGAGTCGCGTCGGAACGATCACGATGGAAGGGATAGCCGCGCGGGCCGGCGTCAGCAAGCAGACCCTCTACCGAACCTGGCCATCGACGGGGGTGATTCTTTTTGAAGCGCTCCTGGCCCGAAGTGCAGGCGAGGATGGCGCTGTCGCAGTGCCGGACTCCGGCAATCTCGCCACCGACCTAGAGGCGCTGGCGACGGCAACGATTGCCGAGCTGACCGACCCGACCCACGAGCCCCTGTTGCGAGCCGTCACGGCCGAGATGCTAGCCGACGAGGCTCTTGAGAAGCAGTTCCGCGAGCTGCTTCTCGGCCCGCAGCTCGTTGGTATCTCCGATCGCCTCTGTCGGGGAGGCCTGCCCGACCCGGACGACATTGCTGAGTTGTTCGTTGGCCCGATCTTCCACCGATGGTTGCTTCGCTCGCGTCCGTTTGATTCGGAGTGGGTGAGGGCTCATGTGGCTCGCACACTGCGCGGCGCCTCCACAGAGTGATGTCGTCCGCAAGGGGCCGTATTTGCGCCCCGGCGGCGCTCGCCGCCAGCTGGCGGCACCACAAGTACTACCGGCGTGGCGCGGTCTGCCGTGCCGCTGTACTGACGCATGATGCACAAATGGCCAACCCGAGAGTTTCGCTTCAGAAGATGACTTCTGAAGAGTATGAACGAACCACACAAGCCCGCGAGGCCGAGGTGGTCCGCGAGTTGCGGGCCTCCATGTCAGAAGAGGAAGCGTGGGTACACACGAAGGCTGGCACGGCCAAGTACTTGCCAGATGGGCTCGCGACCGAGCGTCATCATCTTGTCGTTGCTGTTGATGGCAACGGGGTGCCAGTTGGGGATGCGTGGATCGGGCCGGATCCACATCGTGGACCGGATGCGACCGACTCTTCGTGGTTGTATGACATCAACGCCTATCCGCAGTTCCGCCGACAGGGGTTCGGGTCGGCGATCCTTGCTGCTGCCGAGGCGCTCGTTGCGAATGAGGGTGCCGAAACACTGGGGTTGAACGTGTTTGGCGCCAACACGGGGGCGGCGGAACTGTATAGGCGCAATGGTTACGAGATTGCCTCCATGCAGCTGACCAAGAAGGTCGCGGCTAGCTGACTGAGTGCCTCGCGCCTTGGGGCCAAGACCGAGGACAGTACTCCTGACTTGGCCGAGAGCGAATCGGGGCCACACCGTGAGTTGGAGTCGTTGCGCATGGCGCGGGTCGACGATCGACGCCTTCGCTGTGGCGGCCGGCGGTCCGGGTCCCCTCAGCCACCACTGTCGAGATGCATGGAAGATTAACGGGACTCGCCGGTGCAGTTTGACGGACCTCGGGCGTGTCGAGGGGTCTCGCTAATCTAGGTGCAACGAGCGGAGCTGAACGCCGCCGCGGCGTAGCTACTCGCGAAATTCGGGCAGCGTGCCCTCGCCACTCTCAAGCCTGCTTCTCCTTCGTTGAGTCCCGCCTCAAGAATGCGTGGAACGCGCCGAGGATCCAGCAGCCGATCCCGGCCACCACGGACACGATCATCCAGTTGATGCGCCTCTCCCATGCATCCGCGCAGAGCTGGGTGTTGGCGAAAGGCGTGTCAAAGCCGTTGGACACACTGCCACAGGCGATCGGGCCGGCCGTGACGTCGAGGAGGAGCAGCACTATAGGGAGGAGGAATATCCCAACGAGTGCTAGTGCGCCGAGAGCCGTCTCAATGTTCGAAGACGGGCTCTCGCGGTATACCTTGAAGAACTTCGTGTTTCGCTGCTGTGGGCGGGAGCGCGTGCCGTTGGTCCATCGAGTGCCGTCCCAGTACCGCTCGTCGTGCTTGCCGGAGGGGTCGGGATACCAGCCAGCGGGCCGCGAGGATTCCATGAGGGCATCAAATCAGGAGAGCCAACCTCGAGGTGATGCCAGGGTGCTGACAACGAGCCAATGACCCGTTGTAGGGTCCCGGCGTTTGCCTGCTGGGAGCGGACCACTCCTCGGCGGCGGGGGAGCCGCGGCGACAGCGGCGGGCGGCGGCCCGCGACGCCGAGATTGACCTGTGAGTGCGCGTCGCGGCGAGGGTGTTCCGTAAACGACCGTATTTGAACCGTGAGAGACAAATCTGGGCGATGTGACTCGCGGCGATAGGTGGCGGTGTTCTCACGTCGTCAAGTGGCGCCAACGACGAGCGTGCTGCGGCCCGGGCTCGACAACGTCGGCGGTGATGCGACCGACCCGTCGTTCCCGCTCTCCGATCACGGCGGCCTTCGCCGCCAGCGGGCGCCTGGTTTGCTGGGCAGGCGAACCTTAGTTGAGGACGAAGTGTGCGGCTACGAGCAGGGCGCCGATCACGAGCTCGATGAGCAGCGGTGGCAGGACTGCCTTGTCGAACCCGTCGGCCACGATCCCTACGATGCGACCGATTGCTGCAGCCCCCATCAGAATTGCGACTGCGAGAAACCAGAGGGTCTCATCGGCCGCGAGCCCCACGACGAGCATCGTGACACAGGCCAGGAAGAACCCACCGAGCACACTTCGGATCTCGCTGAGTCCGGGTATCCCGACCGGTGACAGTCCTACGGCCTCGCCCATGTTTGTCGGCATGAACATGGATCTGAGGCCGAGGGCGACGAGGGGGACGGCGAGTAGGCCGACGATGATTCGCATTGCGAGTTCCATGCTGGTTCCTAGGTGTTGTTGGGGCTGTAGGCGTTGGCGATGGCCTCGGCGATCCGTTCGGGTTCGTCTTCTTGGAGATAGGGGCTGGCAGTGTCCAGCCGGATGACCGCGGCCTCGGGGAACGCTGTCTCCCAGTGCTGGAGGATGCCGCGGAAGACGGGGTCCTTGGTGCCCCATACGAGGACCGGGTTTGTCGCTGAGGTTGGCTTTGACCCGTTGTTCGAGTTCGGCGAGCCAAGGTTTGGCGGCCCGGATCTGTTTGGGGAACGCTGCGATGCCTTTTCGGGACTCAGGTGTGGGGACGACGGCGGTGTAGTGCTCGAACTCCCACTTCGGGTTCACACGCCCCGCCCCGGTTCCCATCACACAAGTGTGCACCCCAAGGCAGCAAAAACAGAGCAGGTGACCGGTTCTCGATTCTGAGTCCACCTGGTTCCAGAGTCGTTTTCGGGTTCAGTGGACCTCGGAGCCCGCGGAAGTGTGGCTCGGGACCGGAAGCGTGTGGACCCCGGTCGGCGATGTGCGTCACTGCTGCCGCGCCACCGCTACGCGCTGGCTTGCCCTCTTATCCCGTGGCTGGGTCGTGGAGAGACGAGCGCCCGGCCGCAAGGGGTACGGGCCGGGCGTTCGGGTGTTGATCGTCTCAGGATCGGCGAGTTTCGAATGGGATCACCTCAGTGGAAACGGATTTCGTGGTACGCCGAACTCAACCGACTCGTCCGTCGCGCACTCAACCGCGAGGAGCCTGCGGGGTGATCGCCGCCGTGAATAGTTTCGGTATCGGCCCGCACCCATTTCCAGTTAGAGGTCGGCTGGTAGTTTCCGTCTCGACGGTGGCGAGTAGCCGGTACACGGTGGCGCGGGACATGCCTGTGAGCTTTCCGATCTCGACGGCACTCATGCCCCGGTCGCGGTATTTGCGCGCCACCTAACGGCGCGAAAACACCGCCATCTACCTCAGCCCCGCGCCATATCCACGAAACGCGAGTAGTGCAACTGGTGCGCGACAGTGATATTCGCCGTCGGTCCGCCACGGTGCTTGCCGAGGATGATGTCGGCCTCGCCGCCGCGCGGATCGTCCCGCTCGAACGCGTCAGGGCGGTGCAGCAGCATGACCATGTCCGCGTCCTGCTCGAGCGAACCGGACTCGCGGAGGTCGGAGACCTGGGGGCGCTTGTCGGTTCGCTGTTCGGGACCACGGTTGAGCTGACAGATCGCGACCACCGGCACCTCGAGTTCCTTCGCGAGCAGCTTGAGGCTACGGGAGAACTCTGAGACTTCCTGCTGGCGGGACTCGAACTTCTTGCCCGACGACATCAGCTGCAGGTAGTCGATCACGATGAGGCGGATGTCGTGCTTCTGCTTGAGCCGGCGCGCCTTCGCGCGGATCTCCATCATCGTCAGGTTGGGGGAGTCGTCGATGAACAGCGGCGCCTCGCTGATCTCACTCATCCGCCGCGCCAGCCGCGTCCAGTCTTCGTCGGACATCCTGCCCGAACGCATGTCCGCGAGCTTGATCTTCGCCTCCGCCGACAGCAGTCGCATCACGATCTCGGTCCGGCTCATTTCGAGCGAGAACACGACGCTCGCCATGCTGTTCCTGATCGAGCACGAACGCATGAAATCTAATCCGATTGTAGATTTGCCGACGCCCGGCCTCGCCGCCACGATGATCATCTGCCCAGGGTGCAGGCCGTTGGTGACCTGGTCGAGTTCGCTGAACCCGGTGGGAACACCCAGGGAGATGCCGCCGCGACTGGCGATGGAGTCGATCTCGTCCATCGTCGGCTGCAGCAGTTCCTCGAGCGGGATGAAGTCCTCGGTGGTGCGCCGCTCGGTGACCTCGAAGATCTCCGCCTGCGCCCGATCGACGACCTCGGCGACGTCCTGACCGTCGGCACCGGAGTACCCGTACTGCACGATGCGGGTGCCGGCCTCGACCAGGCGGCGCAGTACCGACTTCTCGGCCACGATCTCGGCGTAGTACGCCGCGTTCGCTGCGGTGGGGACTGTCTGGGTGAGGGTGACAAGGTAGGGGGCACCACCGATGCGCCGGAGTTCTCCGCGTCGCTCGAGTTCCGCGGAGACGGTCACCGGGTCGGCCGGCTCACCGCGGCCGTAGAGGTCGAGGATCGAGTCGTACACCGCCTGGTGCGCGGGACGGTAGAAGTCTCCAGGGCGTAGCACCTCTAGGACGTCGGCAATTGCGTCCTTGCTGAGCAGCATGCCGCCGAGCACCGACTGCTCGGCGACCATGTCGTGCGGAGGCTGCCGACCGAACTCCTCGCTCGACTCCTCCGTGGGTCCCGGGTATTCGGAATGACCACGATCATCCACAACCGCCAACGCGACCGCCTTCCCCGCGACGAGTACTCGACGCCGATCTGCGCGCAGCTCGAACAATGGCACGGACTGCGTCAAACACTGTCTGTCGCTGTCTCCACACTCTTTGTACCCGCATACCCCGACAAAACCGTGCCGCCTCGCGGACGGTTCGAAAGACACACTCGCGACGACGGTAGGACCGGAAACGCCGCTCGCCAAACCGCCCTGTGGACACCACTGTGGATGAATTGGGGACGCGGCTCGAACGAGTGTTGACCGTCTGGGGATAACTGGGGATGAACTGGTGACGAACGAAGACCCGCGGGAAGAATCCGCAGGTGGTGGGGGGTATTTTCAATCACACCCCTGTGGATTTAAGTCCCTCCGGCGTGTCGCCCGAGTTGACAACCCGGGCGTGTTGGGTGACGAACAGTTGAACGGAGTATGACCGGGGTCACTGCAGGTGCACCTGGGTGGTGAGTCTATCCACAGGGCTTTCGTAGCCACACGAAGGGCCCCGTGGACGCGATGTCCACGGGGCCCTTCGACCGAAAGTGTCGCCTACGCGGCGATGACGTTCAGGTGGAACTTGGCGGCAACCTCGGGCGGAGGTTGACCAAGATCATGTGCTTGCCGGTGCTCTTGATGTGCGCCTTCGGTAGCTGGAGGGTGCGCTTGTCGACGACCGGGCCACGGGGGAGCAGGTAGTTGCGGCCGTAGCCATCCGTGACCTCCACGGTGTCGCCGGGCGCACCGAAGGTTGTCCACGTCAGCGTGAGGATCAGCTTCATGTCGTGCCCCCTTCCCTAGCGAGCCGTCGAAACGTAAGGCAGCAAGGCCACCTCACGCGAGTTCTTGCGGCCACCGCTCGGGCGCCTCCCTCGCTCGCGTGACGACGGTCAGAGACTCGCCATGAATCGCATGGCCGTATTCTGTGACGGTGCCAGCCCAGAACTCCGGCCCGACGACGGCGGAGACGATCAACCAGCCGCGTCGGCTGATCGTGACGGTCTACGCCCTCTACGCCCGGGACACGGACAACTGGCTGTCGGTGTCGTCGATCGTGCGGCTGCTCGGCCAACTCGGTGTCGACGAACCCGCCGTCCGCTCCTCGATCAGCCGACTCAAGCGACGCGGACTGCTCGTGAGCACCAAAGTGAACGGCGCCGCCGGGTACTCGCTGTCGGAATCGGCGCTCGACATCATCCGGGAGGGCGACCGGCGGATCTTCCACCGCACGCGCGCCACCCTGGACGCCGGGTGGCTGTTGGCTGTGTTCTCCATCCCCGAGTCCGAGCGCGAGAAGCGTCACGCGATGCGGACGATGCTGAGCCGGTTAGGATTCGGCACGGCGGCACCCGGGGTGTGGATCGCGCCCGCGCACCTGCACGACGAGGCCGCGGAGGCGCTGAGCAGATCCGGGCTCGCACAGTTCGTCGATCTCTTCCAGGCGACCCACGTCGCCTTCGGCGACCTGGGTGACAAGGTCGCCCAGTGGTGGGACCTCGACCAGCTGCACGACCTGTACGCCGACTTCATCGACCGCTACGAGCCGCTGCGCGCCCGGAACCGGCGGCGCCGCAGGATTCCGCCCGAGGAAGCGTTCACGGGGTACGTGCACGTGCTCACCACATGGCGGCGGTTGCCGTACCTGGATCCCGGCCTACCGCTCGAACTGCTGCCCGCGGACTGGAACGGGGCACGGGCAGCAGAGTTGTTCGACTGGCTCCAGCGGTCCTTGGTCGACCCGGCCCATGACTACGCCCGGTCGATCATCGCCGACTCAGTCGGCTGAGTGGGTTCCCACGGTCCGGTCAGCGCACCGTCGGGCGCCGGATCCTCGAACGTGACCGGTTGCAGCGCTTTGCCGTTCACGTGCAACGAGAAGACGTCGAAACGGTTGTAGTGACCGATGATGTCGTGCATCTGCTTCGGTGCGATGCACCGAGACAGGTCGATCTCCCCGTACACGATCCCCTCCTCGTCGATCAGGGGATCCGACACCGGGCGCCCGTCCGGACCGAAGATTCCCGACAGCGCACTGCGCTTGCGGCGCAGCAGTTCCCGGGCCTCTTCGTCGTTACCGGCCACCGTGTCGATGATCTCCTCGGAGATGGTGGAGCAGGACACCACCGAGAACAGCTTGCCCTCGAACGCGTGGGCCGCCGTACGGATCGCGATGGCATCGGCCATGTCGTAGTCCTTGGGCGCCACCGGCAACGAGATGTAGTTCGCGACGTGCACCAGCTCGCCCTGTGCCAGCAGCGCGAACCTGGCGAGGGTGTTCGTGTTCTCGCCGCACGCCAGCACGCCGAGCGGGCCGACCTCGGTCCGGTGCACGCGCAGGGTCGACCCGTCACCGTTGGTCCAGGTCAGCTTCTCGGCCCAGGTGGGGACCAGCTTGCGGTGCACCCCGATCAGCGAGCCGTCCGGCCCGATGATCAGGACGCTGTTGTACAGGACGCCCAAGCTGTGCCGTCCTCGCTCGTTGACGCCGATGACCACAGTGGTCTCGGTGGCGGCCGCGGCGGCCCGCAGCGCATCGACGTGCGGCCCGGGCAGATCAATCGCCGCGCGGTAGAGCCGCTCGAACCACTCGCCGCCCTTGACCGGGTTCATCGTCCAGTTCCAGTACGGATAGCCAGGGACGAACACCTCGGGGAAGGCGATCAGCTTCGCGCCGCCGGCGGCCGCCTCGTGAATCAGACTCACGGCCTTCTGCACGGTCTTGCCCGGATCCAGGAAGACCGGTGCCGCCTGGACCGCGGCTGCAGTGAATCGGGGGAGTTCTTCCATCAGCTCGCGACCTCCGTTGTCGCGGTGGCGGTCCGCGGCCGCCACCGCTGGTGAATGTCTGCCTGTGCCGCCGGCAACAGGGCCAGCTGCGGCCGTGCCCGACCGGCCACGGGCGGACGAGCAGACCCGGCACCGTAGAGCGACGGCCACTGCGCGCCTGGACCGCGGTAGCCGATCGCGGCCGCGGCGTGCAGCGTCCACGCCGGATCGTGCAGGTGCGCCCGACCGACCGCGACCAGATCTGCCCGCCCGGCGAGCAGGATCGAGTTCGCGTCGTCGTCCGACGAGATGACGCCGACGGCGATCGTCGGGACGCCGACATCGGCGCGAATCCGCTCGGCGAACGGCGTCTGGTATCCGCGGCCGTACGCGGGCTTCTCCTCGGCCACGACCTCGCCGCTGGAGACGTCGATGGCGTCGGTGCCGTGATCGGCGAACGCGCGGGCGATGACGACCGCGTCCTCGATGGTGGTGCCGCCGTCGTGCCAGTCCACCGCGGATATCCGCACCAACAGCGGCTTGTGGGCGGGCCACGCTGCCCGCACCGCGTCGATCACCTCGAGCGGGAAGCGCAGCCGGTTCCGCAGGCTGCCGCCGTATTCGTCGGCGCGACGGTTGGTCAACGGCGAGAGGAAGCTGGACAGCAGGAACCCGTGCCCGGCCTGCAGTTCCACGACATCGAACCCTGCGGCATCGGCAGCTCGCGCGGCATCGGCGAATTCCGCTGCAATACCGGATAATTCGTCAGCGCCGAGTTCTCGCGGTGCGGGGAGATCCCCGAAGGGGATCACCGAGGCCGCCACCGTCTCCCAACCGGCCGCGCCCAGCGACGGCCCGAGCGGGCTGTTGGTCGGCACCGCCGTGGCCCCCTTGCGGCCGGAATGGTTGAGCTGCGCCCCGACCGCGGCGGTGCTGTGTCCGTGAATCATGTCCGTGATCCGGCGGTAGGCTGCCACCTGTTCCGGGGTGTAGAGGCCCGCGCACGACGGTGTGACCCGCCCGGCCTTGCTAACCGCGGTCATGCCCGCCAGCACCAGGCCGGCGCCACCCAACGCCGCGCCCGAGAGCCGGACCAGTTCGGCGTCCCCGACCACGCCCTCGTCCGCGGAGTAGGTCGCGATGGGCGCGGCGAGGATGCGGTTCTTCAGCGTCAAGCCGCCCAGTCGGTAGGGCTCGAACATCGGACGTGGTGGCCGCGTTTCGTCGGCGGCAGGATTTTGCCGGTGGTACCAGTCGTCCAGTGCGTCGATGTAGTCGACGTCGCGCTCACGCAGGTTGTCGTAGGTGACGCGCCTGCTGCGGGTGAGCAGGTTGAAGCCGAACTGTGGCGGCTGCTGCCCGACGGAGTGGTCGATGGTCTCGAACCACTCGAGGCTGGCCTGCGCCGCGCGCTGGGTCGACTCGACCACGGGCCGGCGCTCGGATTCGTACCGCCGCAAGGCCTCGGCCACGTCGGTGTCATCGACGGACAGGCTCGCCGCCAGGGCGAGCGAGTCCTCCATCGCCAGCTTGGTCCCCGATCCGATCGAGAAGTGCGCGGTGTGCGCGGCGTCGCCGAGGAGGACGATCTTGCCGTTGCGCCAGGTCTTGTTGCGCACGGTGTTGAACCGGATCCATCGCGAGTTGTTGGTCAGCAGCCGGTGCCCGCCCAGATGCTCGGCCAGCAGCTGCTCACACAGCTCCACGCTGTGGGTGTCGCTCTCTCCGGGGGACAGCGGGCGTTCGGCGAAAGCATCGAACCCCGCATTCCGCCAGGTTTTCTCGTTCATCTCGATGATGAACGTGCTGCGCCGGTCGCTGAACGGGTACGCGTGCACCTGCATCGGGCCGAACTCGGTCTCCGACACGATGAAGGTGAACGCGTCGAACACCCGATCGGTGGCCAGCCACATGTAGCGGCACTCTCGCTCGTCCAGGTTCGGTCCGAACACCTCGGGATGGGCGTTTCGGGTGACCGAATGCAAGCCGTCCGCGGCGACCACCAGGTCATGAGTCTCGGCGAGATCCGCCGCGGGTGGCGCGTCGGTCTCGAATCGGACATCGACGCCGAGGTCTGCGCAGCGCTTCTGCAGGATCTGCAGGAGCGTCCGACGCTCGATCGCGGCGAAGCCGTGCCCGCCTGAGGTGAGAACCTCGCCGCGGTAGTGCACATCGATGTCCGCCCAGCGCGCGAAGCCGCCCTCCATGTCAGCGAAGATCTGGGAATCGGCGCGGGTGATGCCGTCGAGGGTCTCGTCGGAGAAGACGACGCCGAAGCCGAAGGTGGTGTCGGCCGCGTTTCGCTCGTACACGGTGATCTGGCGACCCGGATCGAGTTGCTTGGCCAGCGCAGCGAAATAGAGGCCGCCCGGCCCGCCGCCGATGACCGCGATCCTCAGCGACGGTCGGCCCTGTGCCACCCGACTGGAATGCACCTGGCCGGTCATCGTAGTACCGGTGCTTTCACGTCTCGGTCGGCGCCGAAGGCGTCGACCACGGACTGCGGCCACGGCGTGGCCTTGGGCGAGTCCACCTTGGCGTGGGCTACGACGAGCATTCCGTCGGCAGCGAGGCCTTCCTTGCCATGCACCTCGAACTCGTACTGCAGCGAGGTGTCCCCCAGCCGACCGACCCGCAGTGTGACTCGTACGGTCTCGCCGAACCAGAGTCGGTTGCGGTAGTTGATCTCGTGTCGCACCCGCGGTGTTTCACCGAACAGCCAGGCAAGCCCGTGCTCGCGCAGCAGTGCGGCTTCGGCCGCCTCCACGAAGCGCGCGATGCACGAATGGTGTTGATGGCCAGCGGCATCGGTGTCGTACCACTCGACCGTCCGCTCGATGGTCACTTCCGCCATCTCTATGTCCTTTCGCTCGTTGCCGACACAGCGACGCTATAGCGCCCTTGTGACGATCGTCAAGCTGTGCGTATAGTTGCGCCATCACCAGGCACCGCGTCGACAGACGTGTAGGAGGAGACCATGACATTCAGTGACGACGTGCTCGGTCGGGCGCGGGTCAAGGACACAGACCAGCTCCAGACGTTCTACGACGACCTCGGAAAGCACGAGACGGTCGCCCTCTGGACGGTCGCGAACGAGATCGAACCGTGGTTCCCACAACCGGTTTCGGTACCGATGCTCTGGCGCTACGACGACCTTCGGCCGTTGGTTCTCGAGTCGCTCGACCTGGTCAAGGCGGACGACGCCGGGCGGCGGGTGGTGGCGCTGGTCAACCCCGAGCGCAAGGACATCTCGGCCGCAGTCGGCCTGCTCTACACCGGGCTGCAGGTGATGGGTCCCGGCGAGTTCATGACCGCGCACCGGCACATGGCCGCGGCGCTGCGGTTCGTCGTCGAGGGCCAGGGCGCCTGGACTGTCGTGGACGGCCAGAAGCTGCGGGTCGGTCCGGGGGACTTCGCCATCACCCCGAACCACGCCTGGCACGAGCACGGCAACGAGGGCACCGACGGCCCCGTGATCTGGCAGGACGGCCTCGACATCCCCCTGGTCAACGCGTTGGACGCCGGCTTCTACGAGGTGCATCCGAACCTGTACCAGGAGCAGGGCAAGGTCATCAATTCGTCGCTGCTCACACACGGTGCCGGCCAGCTGCGCCCGTTCGGGTTCGAGGACGGCTGGACCAAGCCCTACTCGCCGCTGTTCGCCTACCCGTGGGAGCAGACCTATGCGGCGCTGCAGAACGCGGCCAGGGCGTCGGACGGTTCGCCCTACGACGGCATCATCCTCGAGTACGCCAACCCCAAGACCGGCGGATCGGTCATGCCGACGATGAGCGCCCACATGCAGCTACTCCAGCCGGGGCTGCGGACCAAGGCCCACCGGCACACGGGCTCGGTCATCTACAACGTTGCCAAGGGGTCCGGGTACTCGGTGATCGCGGGCCGACGCTTCGACTGGAAGCAGGGTGACATCTTCTGCGTGCCCTCGTGGGCGTGGCACGAGCATGCCAACCTCAGCGCGTCCGACGACGCGTGCCTGTTCTCCTTCAACGACTTCCCGGTCATGCGCTCGCTCACCTTCTGGCGTGAAGAGGCGTACCCGGACAACGACGGCCACCAGACAACCAACTGACAGAGGCCACCGACAACCTGGCACAGCGAAAGGAAAACCCGTGCTGCTCGTCACCTTCTCCACCACCGACGGACCACGCCGGATCGGTGTCCGACAGGACGACTCGGTCATCGACGTCCCCGCGCTCGCCGCGCACGCCGGGGTCGACGCCCCCGGCGACCTGCTCACGCTCGTTCGAGACGGGGGCCTGGGTGTGCTTTCCGAGCTCGTCGACGACCCGACAGCACAGCAGTTCACGCTGCCGCTGGCGGACGTCACACTGCACGCGCCGTTCCGTCCCGGCAAGATCATCGGGGTCGGGCTGAACTACACCGAGCACGTCGCCGAGTCGGCACGGACCCTCGACACCGACAAGGAGCTGCCACAGCGGCCGGTGCTGTTCAGCAAGCCGGGGACTGCCGTGGTCGGCCCGGGCGAGCCGATCCAGCACAACGGCGACCTCACCAGCCAACTGGACTGGGAATGCGAGCTGGCGGTGGTGATCGGTCGAACCGCGAAGCGGGTATCCACCGAGGAAGCGCTCGACTACGTGTTCGGCTACAGCATCGTCAACGACATCAGCGCCCGCGACCAGCGCCGCAGCGGCCAGTGGTTCTTCTCGAAGGGCCAGGACTCGTACGCGCCGTTCGGCCCGGCGGTGCGTACCGCGGACGACCTGGCGGATCCGCACGCCCTCGACGTCTCGTTGCGGGTCAACGGCGAGGTGAAGCAGAAGTCGAACAGCCGGTACATGCTGTTCAAGATCCCCGAGCTGATCGCCGACATCTCCTCCGGTGTCACACTCGAGCCCGGCGACGTGATCGCCACCGGGTCGCCCGCCGGCGTCGGGGCCAGCTTCACCCCCCAGCAGTTCCTCGTTCCGGGGGACGTGGTCGAGTGCACCGTGGAATCCATCGGCACCCTCGGCAACCCGGTGATCGACGTGTCGGAGGAGACATCGTGACCAAGGCGACGTATCGCATCGGCCAGATCGTGCCGAGCTCCAACGTGACCATGGAGACCGAGATTCCCGCGCTGTTCCGAGCCCGGGAATCCGTTGCCCCCGAACGGTTCACGTTTCACTCCAGCCGGATGCGGATGAAAGAGGTCACCAAGGAACAGCTCGAGGCGATGGACGCCGACTCCACTCGCTGTGCGGCCGAGCTCTCCGACGCGGCGGTCGACGTGCTCGGCTACGCGTGCCTCGTGGCCATCATGAGCATGGGCAAGGGCTACCACTGCGAGTCCGAGTCGAAGCTGTCGGCGGTGACGGTCGAGAACGGCGCCCCCGCCCCGGTCGTGACCAGCGCCGGTGCGCTCGTATCGGCGCTGGAGATCCTGGGTGCCAAGAGGATCGCCCTGGTGGCCCCGTACATGAAGCCGCTCACCAAGATGGTGGTCGAGTACATCGCGGACCAGGGCTTCGAGGTGGGCGACTACACGGCACTCGAGATCCCGAACAACCTCGACGTGGCCGCGCACGATCCCCGCAACCTCGTGGACACGGCGCGCCGGCTCGACCATTCCGATGCCGACGTGGTGGTGTTGTCCGCGTGTGTGCAGATGCCGTCGCTGCAGTCGATCGAGATCGTGGAGAACGAGCTCGGCAAGCCGGTGATCTCCGCAGCGGTGTCCACGGCCCATCAGCTGATGCGGGCGTTGGACCTGCCGGCGATCGCCCCGGGTGCGGGGACGCTGTTGTCCGGGGAGTACGCCGACGTACCGTATCGGGGGTTGATGCCCACGCGGGCGTGACGACAGGCGCTCCGGCACAGGCTCATCAGGTAGGAGCGACAACTCGCGAAACGAGTTGTCGCTCCTACCTTTTGGCGGTGCATCCGGATGGCGGGGTGCGCTCAGGCGGTCAGCTTCGCCCGCAGCCGCGCGCCGTCCTCGTCAGCCAGTGCTGCGGCGCGCAGGTCCGCCAGGCGCGCTGCCGCGTCGGCGGAACCGATCAGCTCGTCCGCCGCGCTCATCAGCTTCTCGAAGCTGTCGTTGCCGTGCTCGTAGGTGGCGCCGTACCCCTTCAGGACCCGCTGGCACTCGAGGATCTCGCGGGCGAGGTCGGGATCCGTCGCTGCGGCGGTCAACGCCAGTTCGATCCAACGCTCGATCGCCGCCTGCTCGCGAACGAACCGCAGCGACCGCGGGCGGAGCGGACGCATCCGCGCCATGGTGCTCAGCAGCGTGTAGCCGGTGACCGAGCTCGTGTTGAGGATCATCCCCTTGTGCGTGACCCTGCGCACGAGCCGTCGGAACAGCGTCGCCCGAGCCATCCGCGCGCCGAGTCCCGAGGGCATGGTGTCGGTGATCTCGTCGATCTGAGGATGAAGATACTCGCGCACCTGCACCAGCTGGTGATCCTCGGCACGCGCCTCCTTCCGGATCCGTTCCATCCGCGCCTGCCGAGTCTTCTGCAGGGCAACGTGAATGGTGTCCTGGTAGCACATCCACAGGGCGAGGTGGCGGGCCGCCTCGCTGGTCAGTCGGGCCGCACCGTCCGCATCCGGATCGACGTCGGCGAACCTGGTAACGCGCGCCAGGTACTGCTCGGCATAGGCGCGGTTCTGGTACACACCGGTGCGGACCAGGCCGTGCAGGATCGTCGATCCCGCCGCGGCCGGCAGCTCGAGCACACGCTCGGCGAGCGGGCGCAACGTGGGCCCGACGAGCGCCGCCGGGTCGGTGGCCGCGATCTCGTTGCGCCGCGCCTCCTCCTCCGCCTTCCGCTCCTCCGGCGAGACCGGGCGCGGCCCCAGGGTGAGCGGCACCGGCTGAGATTTGGCGGCGCGCGCGGGCGGACGGGCAGCGGCGTCGTAGCCTGCGGCGAAGGCCCGCAACGACGACTCGACGCCCTTACCGAACCCGCGGATCGGCTCCTCGAACTGCTCCCGGGTGAAGGGGAGCACGCCCGAGGCGGCCAGCGCGCCGAACAGTGACGCGCTGATGACGCTGCGCGACTGTTCGGCCATCTCCATGAAATCCGCGGCAATCAGCCGCTTGGATGCGGCTTCGGCCGCAGCGATCAGCTCGGCGCTGTCGGCGCGGCCGTCGCCCGGCGCCATCTTCTCGTCGATCGAGTACACGCGGTTGGTGGACGTGATCACGGTGGTCCGGTCCGATGTCACGAAGCCGCGCTGGACCGCGCGACCGCACTCCATCAGCTCGGACGCAATGAGCACGTCGACCTCCCCGGGGATCGGGAACACGCTGAGCACCGGCTCCGAACGCGCCGCCTGGTCGGGCGCGGGCCCGGGCGGGAAGATCTCGACGTAGTACACCGTCGCACCGGTGCGCTGGGCGACACCGGCGACCGACGTGTTCTGCGCATAGTGGTCGGCGCGCTCCGCGACGGAGACGATCCAGTCGGCGAGCACGCCGCCGCCCTCGCCACCGAGTGCGACGATGGCCAGCGTGAGAGGACGTTGGCCGTTGTACCAGCTGGACATCACGCAGCCTCGAATTCTGCCGCGCGGCGCTCCAGGCCGCGCGAGGCGATCTTGATCCACCACGATCGGATCGCTACGAGCAGCCGGTCGCGGCGGGTGGGGTTGTCGATGACATCGGTCCGGTAGAAGGACGGGCACAGGACCGCGGCGTGCGCGTTCGCGCCGCACACCCCGCAGCCGACGCAACTGTCGAGGACGGAGGCGATCGGATCGGTGCGCAGCGGATCCGGGTTGGGCGCGATGGTCAACGACGGGCAGCCGGAGATCCGGATGCAGGCGTGGTCCCCGGTGCAGGTTTCGGGGTCGACGCCGTACCGCTCGCGGACCACCCGCTTACCCTCGGCGAGAGCCTTTGCCCGAGTAGGCTTCTCGCGGCGTTGCCGGTTGAGCTGGCACTCGCTCTGCATCACCAGCACCTTCGGTCCCGGCTCGTCGCTGGTGAGTGCCTCGACGAAGGTGTCGCGCACCTTGTCGACGTCGTACGTGTTGTCGATCGTGCGGGCCCACTCCACACCCACCCCCCGAACCGCCTTCTCGATGGGGTGCTGGGTGGACCGGGTCGGAAGTTCAGCCTGCGAGGACAGCAGGTCCTGACCCCCGGTCGCGGCAGCATAGGCGTTGTCGACGACGACGAGCAGCTGGTCGTTCTTGTTGAAGACCGCGTTGCCGACGCCACTGGTCAGGCCGTTGTGCCAGAAGCCGCCGTCACCCATGACCGCGATCGTGCTCCGGTCCGTGTCCTTCGAGTTCAGCGCCGACGCTCCCGCGGACCCCAGGCCGTAACCCATTGTGGTGGCGCCGAGATCGAACGGCGCGTTGACCGCGAACAGGTGGCAGCCGATGTCGGCGCTGACGTGGTGCTTGCCGGTCTCGCGTTCGGCCAGCTTCAGGCCGCTGAAGATCGGGCGCTCCGGGCAGCCCGTGCACAGTCCCGGCGGCCGCGGGTGGGTGCGAACCTCCGGGACCTCGGGATCGCGCAGCGGCCCCGGCTCGTGCTCGACGACGTCCGGCAGGTACCGCTGGAGGAAGGCGTGCACGCCACGGGTCACTGACGTCGCCGTGTACTCGCCCGCCAGCGGCAGCAGGTCCTTGCCGTGCAACGCGGTGGGAACGTCCGCACGGCGCAGGATCGCGTTGAGGCTCTGCTCGATGTAGTCCGGCTGGCCCTCCTCCACGAGGAGCACCGCACGCTTTCCGGCGCAGAAATCGATGATCTCGTCGTCGACCACCGGGTAGGCGACGTTCATGACGTACATCGGAACCCGGGTGCGTCCGAACGCATCCGAGCAGCCGAGCATCTCCATCGCCCGGTTCAGCGTGTTGTACAGGCCGCCCTGCACGATGATCCCGACGTCGGCCTGGTCGTTGCCGAAGACCTCGTTGAGTCCGCGCTCCTTGATGAACCGGATCGCCGCCGGCCAACGCTGCTGAATCTTCTCCTGCTCGTGCAGGAAGCTGGCCGGCGGAAGGACGATCCGATCGATGTGGCGGACGGGGTTCTCGATGGCGTCCTTGATCGTCATCGGTGGTCGCCGGTTGTCCTTCGCCGTGAACGCGCCGTGCAGATGGCACGACCGCAGTCGCAGATCCAGCATCACCGGGGTGTTGCTCGCCTCGGACAGCTCGAACCCGGCCTCGACGGCGTCGACGATCGCAGACACGTTGGGACGCGGGTCCAGCAGCCACATTTGCGATTTCATCGCGAATGCGTGCGACCGCTCCTGCATGATGCTCGAGCCCTCGCCGTAGTCCTCCCCCAGGATGACCAGGGCACCGCCGGTGACGCCGCCGCTGGCGAGGTTCGCCAGCGCATCGGAGGCCACGTTCAGGCCGACCGTGGACTTGAACGTCACCGCGCCGCGCAGGGGATAGTGCACCGACGCCGCCAGCATCGCGGCCGCGGTCGCCTCCGAGGCGCTGTTCTCGAAGTAGACGCCCATCTCGTCGAGGATCTCGTGCGCGTCCCCGAGGACGTCCATCAGGTGGGAGATGGGAGCGCCCTGGTAGCCCCCGACGTACGCCACACCGGACTGCAGCAGCGCCTTCGTGACAGCCAGGATCCCCTCGACGTGCAGGGTGGCACCCTCGCCGTGGCGAAGCTGCTGCACTTCGGCGGCGAAAGACCGTTCCGCCACGCCTAGGCCCCGTTCCTGTCGACCATGGCGATCACCCGGGCCGGGCTTCCGGATCCGCCGACAATCGGCAACGGCAGCACCGCCAGGGCAATTCCGGTGGCGGGCAACCGATCCAGGTTCTGAAGTTGAGTCAGGCCCAGCTTGCCCGCCCCTTGCAGATGGTGGTGACAGGGGAAGGCGGGGTCGAGGGTGGCGGCCTGGCCGGCGTCCGTGCCGACGGTCTCCACGCCCAGGCCCACGAGACCGCTGTCGGCCAGCCAGCGCGCGCATTCCGGCGAGATACCCGGGGTACTACCCGCGTTCAGGAAGTCCGCACTGTTCTTCGAGCGGCTACCCCAACCCGTCCGGTACAGCAACCAGCCGCCCTCCGGCACCGGACCATTCGTGCGCTGCCACTCCTCGACGTCGGCGATCTCCAGCAGGAAGTCCGGATTCTCGGCGACCCGGTCGGTTACGTCGAGCACCACCGCCGGCGCGATCAGCGACCGCAGCGGCACCTGCGAGACGTCGAGCCCGTCCTTGCCGGTCACCCAGTGGTTCGGTGCGTCGACATGGGTTCCGGTGTGCTCCCCGGCGTGAATGTTGTTCCAGTACCAGGCCGGACCGTCCTCGTCGTAGCGGCTGATCAGCTCGAGGCGAAACGGTTGGCTGTTCTTGAACGGTTCCGGTAGCGCCAACACCGGCGTCTTCTCGGTCAGCGGCGCGGTCAGGTCGATGAGGTCGATCTGCTCGCTGGCGATCGCGGCCAACAGGTCGGTGATCATGTCAACTCCTCTTGAGTGTGGTAGCGACGAGATGTCCGGAGCCGGCACCGAGGCCGGCCCCCGGGTGGGTCGAGGCGCCGATGTGCCACAGCCCCTTGACGTGGGTGCGGTGTCGGCCCGCATCCGGCAGCGGGCGCCAGAGGAAGCTCTGGTCCAGCTCGGAACTGCCGCCGTACGGGTCGCCGCCGACGGCGTTCACGTTGTAGTCCGCGAGGTCCGCGGGGGAGATCACGTCCACAGCCAGGACGTCGAGTTCGGCGTGCGCGGCGACCCGGTCGATCGCTCGCTGCGCATGCGCCCGGGCCAGCTCCGGAGTCCACCCGGCGCCGTACGGCACCTCCTGCAGCTGCAGCCACAGTGCGCCGGCGCCGGGCGGGACCCGCGACGAATCGAGCAGGAACTGCTGCCCGACCACGACCGTCGGCCGGGAAGGCAGCAGTCCCGCCTCAGCCTCGGCACAGGCGATCCCTGTGCTGGACGAACCGTCCGAAATATGCACCAGTGGAACCTTGTTCAGCCGGGGATCCCGCCACTTCGGCGGCGCGGACAGCGCGACGTGTACCTGCATCTCCCCGCGGCCGTAGCGGTAACGGGAGGCCTGGGTGCGTAGCCGCGATGGGCTCTCGGACAGCAGCGAGCCGTACAGCGCGGTCGGGGTGACCGATGCGAGGACCGCGCGGCGTGCGTCGAAGCGGTGGCCGCCCGCCTCGACGCCCACCGCCCGTCCGCGCTCGACGACGATGCGGTCCACATCGGTGTCGGCGTGCACGTCGACGCCCAGCTCGTCGAACAGTCCGCGAAACGCCTTGATCAAGTTGGCGGACCCGCCCGCGACGACCGGCAGTCCGAAGCCGTGCATAGTCGCCGCGAGAACCGGAAGGAGGAACCCTCCCGAGGCGTGGTCGGGGGAGAGGCCGGCGTGCAGCAGCCACGGCACCCACAGGTGATCCACCTCGGTCCCGGTGAACTCGCGGGCACAGTAGGAGCGTCCCGAGGTCGCGAGTTCGCGTAGCCACTCTTCGGAGCCGCGCCGGCCGTTGCTCTTCAGGAACCGGGCCAGATTCCGGACGAGACCGATGCTGCGCAGCTCGCTGCCCATCATCTCGCCGATCACGGGCGCGCTCCGACCGAACCGCTCGAGGGCGTCCAGATATGCCTGCCCGTCTACGGGGTTGGCGAACCCGGCTGCCGTGGCCTCCGGGTCCCGATAGGCGAGGGTGACCGCCCCGTCCTCGGCAACGCTCGCAGTAACCACGTCGTCGGTGTTGCGGTACTCGAGCCCGTGCCGGGCCAGATCCTCACCCAAGGAGGCATACGCCGGACCCGAAACGAACAGCGGGTGCCAGGACGAGAACGTGTCATGTGTATAGCCGGCGAGCGTGCGCTCACCGCTGGCTATGAAGCCTCCGATGTCCGGATTACGTTCCAGCAGGACGACTTTCCAGCCCGCACGGGCCAGCTCGGCAGCCGCGACCATGCCGTTGATCCCGGATCCCACGATGATGGCGTCGTTCACGATCCTCCCATCGAGTGTGTGTGATCCACGACACTAGGTGGCAGTTGCGCGCCCGACTATCCGGCTAACGCAGCCGGTATCCGATCAACGCCGCAGTGTGTGCGAGGGCGACTCGGCGAACCGTTCCCGGTACTGCACCGAGAACCTGCCGGCGTGCAGGAAGCCCCACCGAACCGCGACGTCGGTGACGGTGACGGAGCCGGGATCGGCGGCAATCAGCTCGGCCCTGACCTTGTTCAGCCGCACCTCGCGCATGAAGTTCATCGGGGTGGTGGCGAAGGCCTTACGGAATCCCTGCTGCAGGGCACGGACGCTGATGCCGACCGCCTCGGCGATGTCGTCGACGGTCAGCGGCTCCGCGGCATGCGCCTCGATCAAGTCGGCCGCCTTTCGTACCAATCGCGGCACGTCCTGCTCCGGAGGCCCCTGCAACACAGCGCTGTAGCTGTTCGGCTGCGCGAGGAGGAACTGGCTCAGCAGTAGTCGCTCCATCTCCCGCATGGCGAGTGGTTCGGCCGGAATCGACCCGCCCGTGTCGAATTCGCGACACAGCAGATCGACAAGGCTTCGCCAGGACCGGATCTTCGGGTCGGTCAGATCCACCCCGAGCTCGAAGTGCAGCCGGGGCCCCGGCGGCTGACCCAAGTTCTGGCGCAGGTGCTGTTCGATGCTCGCCCGGTCGATCCGCACGATCAGTTGGCGATTCCCTGCTGCCCAATGCATTTCGTAGCGAGTGTCCGGCTCGAGCACGGAGGCCAGCGTCGGGCTCGAGGTGATCTCGTCCGACCGGCTGCGAATCTCCGCGGTGCCCTCGAGTGGGATCTGGACGAGATAGCAGTCGTTCAGATCGCGCGGAAGGATCCGCACTTCGCTGCCGTACTCGAGGTAGTACAGCCCGATGCCGCGGGCGCGCGCGGCGTGGAAGCGCACGTCGATATCACCCAGGGACGGAATCAGCCGGTGCGCGCAAAACGCGTCGCCGACAACCGCCCGCGCCTCGTCCACATCGTGCGCGTGAACGAGCTCGAAGCCAGCGAGCGGAACATTCATGTCGCCTCTCTCACTATCGTCACAACTACGCACTATCCCGTGTCGGCGCTATCCGCACAACGGCCGCGCTTGGCGGATAGCACCACGAACACCGCCTCAATAGTGTCCCAGATCACAACCAGTGAAAGGTGGGACATGAACTCAGAGCTATCGGGGCGGACAGCCATCGTCACCGGAGGAGCCACCAAGATCGGCCACGGTGTCGTCGCCGCGTTCTGCGACGCCGGCGCGAAGGTCGTGGTGGCCGACATCGACGAAGCCGGAGCCAAGGAGATCGTCGACGCATACCCGGACAGGACCGCGTTCGTCCGGACCGATATCACCGACGACACCGACATCGCGCGCTGCGTCGCGACGACGCTCGGCACCTTCGGCTCGATCGACATCCTGGTGAACCTCGCCTGCTCCTACGTCGACGACGGCGCCGCATCGACCCGGGCACAGTGGACCACCGCGTTGGACGTCAACCTCGCGAGCGCAGCCCTGTTCGCCGAGGCTGTGCGCCCGCACATGGTCGCCCGCGGCGGTGGTGCGATCGTGAACTTCGGTTCCATCTCAGCCAAGGCAGCGCAGACCGGGCGGTGGCTCTACCCGGCCAGCAAGGCCGCGAACATCCAGCTCACCAGGTCCATGGCGATGGACTACGCACCCGACCGCATCCGGGTCAACTCGGTGAGCCCCGGATGGATCTGGTCCAGGGTGATGGACGAACTCAGCGGTTCGGACCGCGCGAAGACCGACCGAGTGGCCCGGGACTTCCACCTCCTCGGCCGCGTCGGCGAGACCGCCGAGGTGGGCGAGGTGGTCACATTTCTGTGCAGCAACCGGGCCTCCTTCGTCACCGGTGCCGACTGGGCCGTCGACGGCGGGTACTCCGCGATGGGCCCCGAACAGGCCGTTCCTGCCATTCCCAAGCTCGCTGAATAGGAGTTCTCATGCGTAACTTCGTCGTTGTCGGAGCCGGTCAGGCCGGACTGCAACTCGGGATCGGGCTGCTGGACGCAGGCCACGCCGTCACGGTCGTGTCCAATCGGACCCCGGATCAACTGCGCACGGGCAAGGTGATGTCGAGCCAGTGCATGTTCGGCAACGCCCTGTCTCGTGAGCGTGCGCTCGGCCTGAACTTCTGGGACACGGAATGTCCACCCGTCGAGGGTATCTCGTTCACCACGCCGGGCCCGGACGGACAGAAGGCGATCTCCTGGGCCTCCCGGCTGGACGTACCCGCCCAGTCGGTGGATCAGCGAGTCAAGATGCCGCGCTGGATGGCCGAGTTCGAAAGGCGTGGCGGCGCAATCGTGTACGAGGACGCCGGGATCGACGACCTGGAGCGCTACACGAAGAGCGCAGATCTGGTGATCGTCGCGGCCGGCAAGGGCGAGATCGCCCAGATGTTCCCCCGGGACGCCGAGCGTTCGCAGTACGATCGGCCGCAACGCGCCCTCGCGCTCACCTATGTCACCGGCATGACGCCGCGCCCCGACCATTCCGCGGTGACCTTCAACCTGATTCCCGGCGTCGGCGAGTATTTCGCGTTCCCGGCACTCACCACCACCGGGCCCTGCGAGATCATGGTCATGGAGGGCCTCCCCGGGGGACCGATGGACTGCTGGGGCGACATCACCACGCCCGAGGAGCACCTGGCGCGGGCTCGGTGGGTCGTCGAGTCCTTCCTCCCCTGGGAAGCCGAGCGGTGTCAGAACCTGACACTGACCGATGACAACGGGGTCCTGGCCGGCCGCTTCCCGCCCACCGTCCGGCATCCGATAGGTGTGCTTCCTTCCGGCGCAAAGGTTCTGGGCCTGGCAGACGTGGTTGTGCTCAACGACCCCATCACCGGGCAGGGCTCGAACAACGCCAGCAGGTGCGCCACGTCCTACCTGACCAGCATCCTCGATCACGGGGATCGGCCGTTCGACGCGGCGTTCATGCAGTCCACCTTCGAGCGGTACTGGGACTACGCCCAGTACGTCGCGGGCTGGACGAACGCCCTGCTCGCCCCGCCCCCGCCGCACGTGCTGGAAGTGCTCGGCGCGGCCGGCGCCGACCCGCGAATCGCGCGCCGGTTCGTCAACGGGTTCGATGACCCGCGCGACTTCTACCACTGGTTCATGGATCCCGACTCGGCCAACGCGTACCTCGCAGCCTCGCGTGACGCGGCTCTGTCCGTGGTGGTGTGACCATGCGTCGCATAGCGATTGTCGGTGCCGGCCAGTCCGGTGCGCTGCTGGCCCGCAGCCTGCTCCGGGCGGACTACGACGTCACGCTGCTGACCGACCGCACCGCCGAGCAGGTGCGGTCGGGTCCGGTGATGTCCAGCCAGTGCATGTTCGATTCGTCGCTCACGATCGAGCGGGAACTCGAGGCCGACACCTGGGCGAGCGCCTGTCCCCGCATCGAACAGGTGGCGGTGAGCGTCGGGGAAGGGGGCTTCAGCGCCGGCCTGGAGCACTATGCGCAATCGGTGGACCAGCGGGTCAAATGCGCCACCTGGATGGAGGAGTTCGTAGCCGCCGGAGGAAAACTAATTGTCCGCTCGGCATCCGTCGCGGACCTCGAGGAACTCGCGTACAACCACGATCTGGTGGTCGTGTCCACCGGCAAGGGCGACCTCGGGCGGATGTTCGCGCCGGACCGGGAGAAGACCCCCTTCGACCGCCCGCAGCGCGCGCTGGCACTGGCCTACGTCAACGGCCTCGACCCGCACCCTGACGGGGCCGACCTGTCGCTGAACATCGCGCCCGGCGTCGGCGAGTACTTCGTGCTTCCCGCCCTCACCACCACCGGGCCCTGCGAGATCATGGTCATGGAGGGCCTCCCCGGGGGACCGATGGACTGCTGGGACGACGTGCACACCCCGGACGAGCACCTCGCGCGCGCCAAGGAGATTCTCGCGCAGCACTTTCCGCAAGAGCACGCGCGCTGCGCGAACATCAGGCTGACCGACGAGGCCGGGACCCTGCGCGGGCGGTTCACGCCGACCGTTCGGCACCCCGTGGCGATCCTGCCGTCCGGTGTGCCGGTGCTCGGGATGGCCGACGCCGTGGTGCTCAACGACCCGGTCACCGGGCAGGGGTCGAACAACGCCGCGCAGGCCGCCGGCGTGTACTTCGATGCGATCATCGCCCGCGGCGCGGCCGAATTCGATCGGCACTGGATGCAGCGGACGTTCGACAAGTTCTGGCGAGGCTGGGCACAGTGGTCGGTGGCCTGGACCAACAGCATGCTGCGCACACCCGCCCCGCACCTGCTGTGGCTGTTCGAGCAGGCCGAACACGTCCCCGGCGTGGCCGCGGCGATCGCCGAGGCCTTCAACGACCCGCGCACCACACACAACTGGTGGTACGACGCCGACGAGGCGCGGCGGTTCGTGGCGGCCAAGGAACAGTCCGACCGAGGCCAGTTCGACATCCGGGATCTGCGCCGGGCCCTCGGCCAGTACGCCACCGGAGTCACCGTCGTGACCAGTCGAGCGGCGGACGGGCGAAAGATCGGCGTCACCGCGAATTCGTTCACCTCGGTGTCGCTGGACCCGCCGCTGGTGCTGTGGTGCCCGGCCAAGAAGGCGCCGAGTCTGCCCGACCTGATCGACGCCACACACTTCGCCGTCAATGTGCTGGCCGCCGATCAGCACGACCTCTCACGCCAGTTCGCCACGCCGGCCCCGGACAAGTTCGCCGGCATCGCCACCTCGGAGGGATGCGGCGGCGTGCCGCTATTGGAAGACGCCGTCGCCCGCTTCCAGTGCCGCACCGTGCAACGCGTGGATGCCGGAGACCATGTGATCTTCCTCGGCGAGGTGGAGGAGTACGACGCAGCGGGCGGCGAACCCCTGGTGTTCCATTCGGGCGCGTACCGGTTGGCTTCCCGGCATCCGGACTTTCCGGGAACCTGAACTATCCGAAACCGGCGCCGGAAAGACACACAGGGCCCCGCAGACCGAAGTCTGCGGGGCCCTGTGGAGAACGTGGCGTCCGACTAGGCGGCGACGACGTTCAGGTGGAACTTGGCGGCAACCTCGGGGTGGAGGTTGACCACGATCAGGTGCTTGCCGGTGTTCTTGATGTGGGCCTTCGGCAGCTCGAGGTTGCGCTTGTCGACGACCGGGCCGCCGGCAGCCTTGATGGCGCCCGCGACGTCAGTAGCGGTGACGGAACCGAACAGCTTGCCCGCGGCGGAGGTCTTCACCGACAGGGACACGCCCTCGAGACCCTCGATCGCGGCCTTGAGCTCCTTGGCGTGGTCGAGACCGCGGACCGCGCGCGCGTCCTGAGCGCGACGGATGCCCTCGACCTGCTTCTGGGCACCACGGGTGGCAACGATGGCCAGGCCGCGGGGGAGCAGGTAGTTGCGGCCGTAGCCGTCCTTGACCTCCACGGTGTCGCCGGGCGCACCGAGGTTGTCCACGTCAGCGGTGAGGATCAGCTTCATGTCGTCCTCCCTTTCCTTAGCGAGCCGTCGAAACGTAAGGCAGCAGCGCCACCTCACGCGAGTTCTTCACGGCCACCGCGACGTCCCGCTGATGCTGGACACAGTTGCCGGTGACACGGCGTGCGCGGATCTTGCCGCGGTCGCTGACGTACTTACGCAGCAGCGTCGTGTCCTTGTAGTCGATCTGCGTGTTCTTTTCCTTGCAGAACGCGCAGACCTTCTTCTTCATAACCTTTTCGCGCAGCGGCGCCTTCGGCATGTCTTTCCTCGTTTTCTGGATGTTCCGATCGGGTACGGATCAGAACGGCGGTTCGTCGTCGCTGCCTTGGGAGCCTCCGTAGGAACCCGCCTGCGACGCGGTGTTCCACGGATCGTCTCCGCCTTGGCTGTGGCTAGTGGACGCCGGACGTCCGCCGCCGGATCCGCCGGAGGAGCCACCGAAGCCGCCCCCGCCACCACCACGGCTGACCTTGTTGATCTTCGCCGTGGCGTAACGGAGCGACGGGCCGATCTCGTCGACCTCGAGCTCGACGACAGTGCGCTTCTCACCCTCACGGGTTTCGAAGGAGCGCTGCTTGAGCCGTCCACTCACGATCACTCGCGAGCCGCGGGTCAAGCTCTCCGCCACGTTCTCCGCCGCCTCGCGCCAGATGTTGCAACGCAAGAACAGAGCCTCACCGTCTTTCCACTCGTTGGTCTGACGGTCGAAGATGCGAGGCGTGGACGCGACGGTGAAGTTCGCGACCGCTGCACCCGACGGGGTGAAACGAAGCTCGGGATCAGCCGTCAGGTTTCCGATGACGGTGATGACGGTGTCGCCTGCCATGTGGTTCCTCCTGCAGTGTGTGGAGTTCCTGTTGTTCGAGAGCCTAGGTGCTCGCGGGGACAAACAGCTGCCCCGACGCCCGGGCCCGAATCAAACGGGAATCACTTGCCCTGGCGCAGGACCTTCGTGCGGAGCACCGACTCGTTCAGACCGAGCTGACGGTCGAGCTCGTTGACGGTGGCCGGCTCGGCGGTGATGTCGATGACCGCGTAGATGCCTTCGCTGTGCTTCTCGATCTCGTACGCGAGACGCCGCTTACCCCACACATCGACCTTGTCGACATTGCCGCCGTCCTGACGGACGACGTTGAGGAACGTATCCAGCGACGGGGCGACAGTGCGCTCGTCCAGGCTGGGGTCCAGGATGACCATCAATTCGTAATGACGCATAAGACCTCATCACCTCCTATGGACTGTGAAACGGCCACGGACTGTCCGTGGCAGGAGGGTCGTTGCGTCAGCAACCTTTGCAGGCTACACGAGAGCCCTGTGACCTGGGAAATTGATCTCCGGGCCGCTTCTTCGGGTAGTCGACCCGAGAGCTGCGCCAGGAGAACTAGGCTGTCTAGTCCGCCTGTTTCCAGTCTGTCTGTTTCGGCGACATCGCAGTGTCCAAACCAAGTGAGGCCAGTTAGTGACTGAGAATCCGTACCCCGACCAGGAGCCGAACTACGAGCAGCAGGGTTTCCCATCGCCGCCCAACGCCAGTTGCCCGGCGCCGCTCCCGTCCCGACATGTGACCCCGCCGATGGACAACAACCTGTTCCGGGCGATCCTCGCGACGGTCTTGCAAGGCCTTCGAGGACGCCGTCAGAGTGCTCTACTTCGTCCTAATAGTCGCCGCTGGGCCAGCAACCGCCGGCGCGTGATGCGCGAATCCCAGTTGGACCCCGCAACGCCCCAGGCATCAGTGCTGCGCCTCGGCGCACCCGCGGCCGTTGCCGCCGCCTCCACCGCGGTGTGTGGATTCGTCGCCTGGACCGACCCGACGACGCCTGGTGGCGCCATCCCAGTGTGCCCGACGAAAGCACTCCTGGGGATCACCTGCCCAGGGTGCGGCAGTGCCCGCATGCTCTACGCGCTCCTTCACATCGACTTCTCGAGGGCGCTGCGATACAACGCCGTCGGCGTGGCAGCGCTCGCCCTTCTCGTCGAGGCGTATCTCAGGTGGACCTGGGGGCGGCTGCACGGGCGTAGGATTCGCGGCTGGCAGCACCTGTCCTGGGCACCCACGGCCGTACTGACGGTGGCCCTGATCTGGCTCGGAGTGAGGAACATTCCCTTCAAGCCCTTCACGGCGCTGCACGTCTGAGTGCGTCCGGCCACCACGATGCGAGGTGGGCGCAGACCTACCCGGACCTGACGCCTACCCGCGGCCGCAACCACGCCGGCAGCCACCGTGGCGGGGCGTCCTCGGCCTGGTCGAGGACGCCACCGACGGGGTCGTCGATGAACCCGAACCGCACCAGGTCCTCCGAGGGCCGGTAGATCTGCCGAAGCACGAGCACGCACAGGGCGAGGACGGCGAGATCGCGGATCACCACGGTTCCGGTGAACCACTGCTCGGGCAGGCCCTTGTTGCCGACTCCGAGGTAGTACATCATCCGGGGCACCCAGACGAAGGCGTCGATCGTCATCCACGCCAACAGGATCCGGCGGTGGGGCAAGGCCAGCACCGCGAGCGGCACCAGCCACAGCGAGTACTGCGGACTCCACACCTTGTTGGTGAGCAGGAAGCCCGCGACCAGCAGGAAGCACAGCTGCGTCACCCGGGGACGTCGCGGCGCCGTCAGCGCAACGTAGCCGATGCCGACGCAGACCGCGACGAACGCGAGCAGCGACACCGCGTTGAGCACGCTCGGGGACTCGCCGGGAGCGAGCGGCCCGTCGAACCCGGCCCACCCGGTGAACGACGAGATGACGTTGTAGATCGAGTCGGGGTCCGCACCCCGCTCGGAGTTGAGCCGGAAGAACTCCGCCCACCCGCGCGGAAACAGCAGTGCGATAGGAAGATTCACGACCAGCCATGCTGCGATCGCGGCCATCGCAGTATGTGCCCACGCTCGGATCCGACCGGCGCGCAGGCACAGCACGAGCAGTGGACCGAGCAGCAGCAGCGGATACAGCTTGACGGCACCCCCGAGCCCGAGCAGCACTCCCGCGAGCACCGGACGTTTGCGAGCCCACGCCAACAAGCCTCCGGCCGCGAACACCGTGGCGAGCGGGTCGAAGTTGGTGAAAGCGTGCACAACCACCAGCGGTGAGCACGCGATCAACGCGGCGTCCCACACGCGTCGGCCGGCCAGCAGCGCACTGGCCCAGACCGTCACCAGCCACGCCACGGCCAGACCGAAGGCGACGACGTTGAAGTAGATCGCCACCTGCAGGCCGCCGGGCAGCCAAGTCGACGAGTGCCACGCCTTCGCGACCACCATCGAGCCGTACTGGTAGAGGCCGGACAGCACGGGATACTCCATGTACCGCTGCTGCACCGAGCCGTCGGATCGAGGCTCCTCCCACGACTTCTTGTACGGGAAGGCACCCTCGTCCAGGCGCTCGGCGCCATAGAGCGGGACGGTGTCCGAGTAGCACATCGCGACGTACTGACGGTTCCCGCTCCAGTCCAGGCCGAGCGCACCGTTCACGCCGACCGGAGCTTGCTGGATGCAGGCCGCCTTGGAGAACCAACCGAGAATGAGGAACGCCACGGCTAGCAGCAGGATCGCCCGCATCGGGGTGAAGAATCGGCTCCGACCGATCAGCGCGTGCCGTCCGACCGGACCTCCGATGGTCGACGAGAGCCTCGACGTGAGCGGATCGGTGTGTCCAGGCACGTCGCGCCAGTCCGCGGAACGCCGATCGGCGGCGAGAGGTGCCGGGGACACCATCTCGCCGCCGTCTCGGGTTTCCGTACCACCCGTTGTGCTGTCGGCCACTCCGCGAGGCTACCGGGATCGGTTACCCGGCGGGCACGGGCTGGGGCACGGGTTGCCGCTGCGCCTGCGGAACCCCACCGCGCGCCGGGGGCGACGGCTCCGTCGTCGTCAGACTGGGCGACTCGATCGTCGACTCATCGGCGTTCCGTCCCGGAGCGAGACCCGGGATCGGGATCGTCACACCCGGCAGGATCTCCACGTTGCTCGTGGTGATCTCGAGCGGCAGCCCCGGCAACGTCATCTCCGGCGACGGCGGGGGGGTAGTCGTCGTCGGCGGGCCCGTGAACGTCGGAACGCCCGCCTGCCCGCCGATCGCCTCCGGCTTCGGGAACTTCTCGATGGCGGTGCCCTCCAGGGCGCCGTCCATCGTCGCCTTCCAGATGGTCGATGGCAGCCCCGACCCCCACACCATCGCGCCCGAACTGTCCACGAGCGGCTGATTCTGCTCGGTGCCGACCCACACCGCCGTCGACAACGACGGCGTGAATCCGACCATCCACGCGTCCTTGTTGGAACCGGTGTCGCCGAGCTGCGTAGTTCCGGTCTTCGCGGCCGACGCACGTCCACCTGCCAGGTCGTTATTTCGCGAGTACCCGGCGATCGGCTCCATCGCGGCGGTGAGGTTGTCGGCCACCGCGGCATCGATACGGGTCTCACCGGCCGGCGCGCCACGGTCGAGCAGAACCGTGCCGTCGGAGGCTACGACCCTCTCGACGAAGTACGGCTCGTAGTACTCGCCCGACGCCGCGAACGTCGCGTAGGCGGACGCCATGTCGATCGGCCGTGTCTGGTACTGGCCGAGCACGATGCCGTTGTTGGGACCCCGTCCGTCAGGCTCGGTAAGTGTCATGCCCACGCCCGGAATCTCCTCGGCGATACCGGCAAGGTGGGCCATGTCGGCGACGTCGGCCGGACCGTGTTCCAGCTCCAGCTGCATCCGGTACAGGGGGGTATTGAGCGACCGCTTGAGTGCCTCGGCGAGGGTGCACGTCCCGCAGGACACACCCTCACTGTTGTTGATTGTCAGGCCGTTGATGGTCAGCGGCGAGCTGTCGTACATCTGCGACAGCGGGATGCCTTGGTCGAGCGCGGCCGCGACGCCGAAGACCTTGAACGACGATCCGGTCTGCAGGCCGGCCTGCGCGAAGTCGAATCCGGTGCCGTTCTCCCCGCCGTAGTAGGCGCGCACGCCTCCGGTGCGCGGATCGATCGAGACGACCGCGGTCCGCAGCTCGGTCGGCCCGCCTTCCATGTAGGTTTCGACCGCGTCGAGCGCAGCCTGCTGTGCCTGTGGGTCGATCGTGGTGGTGATCTGCAGTCCCGCGGTGTTGAGGTCCTGTTCGCTGATCCCCATCGCCGCCATTTCCTTGAGGACCTGCTGCTTGATCAGGCCCTCCGGGCCGAGACCACCGGAACCGGCGTTGACCTCGGCAAGCGGGACAACTGGCGGGAACTGGATCGCGGCACGGTCGGCGGCACTGAGCGTCTCGCTTTCGACCATGCCGTCGAGAACGTAGTTCCACCGTGCCTGGGCACCCGTCGGGTTGGTCTCAGGCTCCAGCAGCGAAGGCAGCTGGATCACCGCGGCCAGCAACGCTCCCTCGGCGACGGTCAGGTTCTCGACCGGTTTGCCGAAGTAAGCCTCGGACGCGGCCGCTACGCCGTACGCGCCCCGGCCGAAGTAGATGGTGTTCAGGTACGCGGCGAGGATCTCGTCCTTGGACCACTCGCGGGCCATCTTCGACGAGATCACGAGTTCTTTCATCTTGCGGGTAAGGGAGCGTTCCGAACCCACGACAGCGTTCTTGACGTACTGCTGGGTGATCGTCGAACCGCCGCCGGCGCTGTCGCGGCCAAGTACGTTGTCCCGTGCGGCGCGCGCGAAACCGGTCACTGAGAAGCCCGGGTTGCTGTAGAAGTTGCGGTCCTCGGCCGCGAGCACGGCATTGCGGACGTGGACCGGGATCTGGTCGATCGCGACCTCGGTGCGGTTGCCCTGCGGTGGCACGACGCGGGTGATCTCGGTCTCCCCGTCGGACGCGAGGATCGTCGCGACCTGGTTGGTCGTCATGTCACCGGGGCGTGGCACGTCGGTGACGATGTAGGCGATCATCAACGTCAGGATCGGCACGATCAGACCCAAAGCGACGGCCACGTACGCGGTGCGGCGAACAATCTTCCACCGTTTGGAGTTCTTGGACGGCGTCTTCTTGGGTGGCTTCGGCGGCTCACCACCTGAACCACCTCCGGATTTGCGCGCGGTGGGCGGCGGGCCGCCCGGTGGACGACCACCGTTTCCGCGGCCCCCACCCTGGGCAGGACGTGCACCCCCCGAACCGGGGCGCCCCTGAGGAGGCCCTCCCCCCTGCCTAGGAGGGCCCCCCTGCGGCGGGCGACCACCCTGTGGTGGACGACCCTGCGGCGGGCGGCCCTGCGACGAACTCCCTTGCGGCGGACTTCCCTGCGGCGGGCGGCCTTGCGGCGGACGACCACCCTGCGGCGGACGACCAGCGGGCCCCTGCTGCGGCCCCGGGCCGGCGGGCGGCGGCCCGGGGTTGCGGCGGGGAGCCGGGCCGGCGGCCCCACCGACGGGACGGCCGGGCTGCTGCCCGGCCGGTCGTCCACTCTGCTGGGGCCCGTTGGGTCGGCGCGGTCCGTCGGGCCACCCACCCTGGGGGCTGTTGGGGGAAGTCACGTACGAATCTCCAGTAGTCAGGCGACTGTGGGCAGTCCTCGGTTGCGTCGGGCGGTGGGCACAGCTGACGGCGTCCTAACTACTCGATCGCAGTGCGGCGACGTGGCGAACGGCTCGAAGAGGACCTCCTCGATTGCCTGGGCACCGGCACCGCACCGAGAACGTAGGACTGGACCAGATGGTTCCAGCTGCATGTGCGGCACACCTCGACGACGTGAACCGAGAACTCCTCCTCGGTCGCAGCCAGACGAACCAGTTCCTCGGGTGTTCGCGCCGAGCCCGAGACCGAACCCAGCTTCTCGCCGAACACCCAGGACACGAGCGTCAGTTCTTCCTTGCGGCAAATCGGGCACACCACCGAACTGCTGCGGCCGTGGAACTTGGCCGCGCGTAGCAGGTAGGGGCTCGCATCGCACACCTCGCTTACGCCGGTCCGCCCCGAGTAGACCTCGGCGAGCAGAGACCGTCGCTGCAGCGCGTAGTCCACGACCTGCCGCTGTATCCGCACGGACACCAGAGTACGTGCGTTCGACGCCGATCGGGCGGGCCGGGAGGGGCCGCGTGTGGGAGACGACACCCTGTCGAGCGGGCAGCAACCGGCATGGATCGGATGCAGGCGAGCGCCCAACCCCCTGCTCGAAGACCCGGGCTCTTCCTACTGACGACAGCCGGCTTCGGCGGCTCCGTCCTCGGGGTCCTCCACGCCGGTCCACGAGGTCTCGCCCGGCTTCTCGACCCGACCCTGTCTACGTATATATCGGTGCGATATAGTTGGCAGTCGCATCTATCAGTTATGTTCGGGACACTCAGGGGGTGTATGCATGCTCGAGCTGGCGATACTCGGGCTGCTCCTCGAGTCACCCATGCACGGTTACGAGCTGCGCAAGCGGCTGACCGGTCTGCTCGGGGCGTTCCGCGCCTTCTCCTACGGCTCGCTGTATCCGACGCTGCGTCGCATGCAAGCCGATGGACTGATCGTCGAGGGCGCGAGCGAGGACGGCACCGTCAGGCGCCGGGCACGTCGCGTGTACGAGCTGACACCCGCCGGCAAGAAGCGATTCTCCGAGCTGGTGGCGGACACGGGACCTCAGAACTACACGGATGACGGATTCGGCGTGCATCTCGCCTTCTTCAGCCGCACCCCCGCCGAGGCGCGGATGCGAATTCTCGAAGGCAGGCGACGCCAGGTCGAGGAGCGCCGCGAAGGCCTCCGCGCCGCCGTCGGGCGGGCTACCGGATCGTTCGACCGCTACACCCGCCAGCTCCACCAGCTCGGCCTCGAGTCGAGCGAGCGCGAGGTGCGGTGGCTGAACGAGCTCATCGCCGCAGAACAATCATCAACAGCAGCACCCGAGAAAAAAGAAGGAGAACCCGACCATGGGTGACAACAGCACCGCGGTGCGCGTAGCCATTGTGGGCGTGGGCAACTGTGCCTCGTCACTGGTCCAGGGCGTGCAGTACTACAAGGACGCTGACGAGAACTCCACCGTCCCCGGCCTGATGCACGTCAAGTTCGGCCAGTACCACGTCCGTGACGTGCAGTTCGTCGCCGCCTTCGACGTCGATGCAAAGAAGGTCGGGTTCGACCTCTCCGAGGCGATCCTCGCCAGCGAGAACAACACCATGAAGATCACGGACGTCCCGCCGCTGGACGTCCCGGTCCAGCGCGGTCCGACGCTCGATGGCATCGGCAAGTACTACAAGGAGACCATCGAGGTCTCCGACGCCGAGCCTGTCGATGTCGTCAAGTCCCTCAAGGACGCCAAGGTCGACGTCCTCGTGTCCTACCTGCCGGTGGGTTCGGAGGAGGCCGACAAGTTCTACGCGCAGTGCGCAATCGACGCCGGTGTCGCGTTCGTCAATGCACTGCCGGTCTTCATCGCCTCGGACCCGGAGTGGGCCGAGAAGTTCACAGCTGCCGGTGTCCCGATCGTCGGCGACGACATCAAGAGCCAGGTCGGCGCCACCATCACCCACCGCGTGATGGCGAAGCTGTTCGAGGATCGCGGCGTCGTGCTCGACCGCACCTACCAGCTCAATGTGGGCGGCAACATGGACTTCAAGAACATGCTCGAGCGTGAGCGCTTGGAATCCAAGAAGGTGTCGAAGACGCAGGCCGTGACCTCGAACCTCGACGGACCGCTCTCCGGCAAGGTCTACGACCGCAACGTCCACATCGGCCCGTCGGACTACGTCGAGTGGCTCGACGACCGCAAGTGGGCATACGTCCGCCTCGAAGGCCGGGCCTTCGGTGACGCCCCACTGAACCTGGAGTACAAGCTCGAGGTCTGGGACTCCCCGAACTCGGCCGGCATCATCATCGACGCCATCCGCGCCGCGAAGATCGCCAAGGACCGCGGCCTGGGCGGCCCGATCTTGCCGGCCTCCGCGTACCTGATGAAGTCTCCGCCGGTTCAGATGGCCGACGACAAGGCTCGCTCGGAGCTCGAGGCCTTCATCATCGAGGCGTGAGCCTCGCGGTGGCACTGTAGGCGTGAGCCTCGGCGTGACGCTGTAGCTCGCAAAACACAAGTGGCGGTGGGCGAGTCTTCGGACTCGCTCACCGCCACAGGTGTTCTCGGGCAAGGAGATGCCCCCGTAGGAGATGCGCTAGGTCATCTTCGCCACCACGGACAAGGGCAGTACCTTCATCGCCACGGACAGCGGCGCCCACGGCCACGCGGGGACATGAGCCTTGTTCGGCTCCTTCTCGATGGCCGCAGTCAGTGCACGGCAACCGGTTTCGGTGTCGACGATGAACGGCACGTTCTTGACCTTCTCGTTGATCTCCGAGCGGATGAAGCCGGGGAAGATAGTGCTGACGCGGATATCAGTGTTCGCCAGGTCTGCACGCATACCTTCGCCGAGCGCCCCGACTCCGGCCTTGGACGCCGCATAGGTCGTGAGATTCCGGGGCATGCCGCGCATCGCACTCATCGACGAGATCAACACGACATGGCCGGCGTTCCGGGGTCGGAACAGCTCGAGCGCCGCCTCGCTCTGGGCGAGTGCCCCCAGGAAGTTGGTGCGCGCCGTCTGCACGTTGGCGTGAAAGTAGCCGGTGCCCAACGGCTGCCCCTTGCCGAGACCCGCGTTGACGATCACCCGGTCCAGGCCACCGAGTTCCTCGTCGAGTTCGGTGAACGCGCGAAAGACCTCGTCGTGCACGTCGACGTCGAGCTTGCGGATCGCGACCTTGATCTGCGGGTACGCGGCCAGCAGTTCGTCACGCAGTTCCTCGAGCCGCTCGGTGCGCCTGGCCGCCAGCGCGAGATTTCTTCCGCGTGAGGCGAATTCGCGTGCCATGCCGCGTCCGAGTCCCGAGCTGGCGCCCGTGATGAGAATGTTCTTGCGGGTCGTGCGCTTGCTCACGCGTCACCCTCCGTGTTGGTGTCGAGGCCGTCGATCAGCTGGTTGCAGCGGGTGTCCAGGTATCCCACGGCGACCCAGAAGTGTTCGAAGGCCGGGTTGGTGGTCTGGCCATGGTGGAACCGGTAGTAGATCTGCTGCGCGATCACCGCGAGCCGGAACAGCCCGAACACTTCGTAGAAGCGCCAGTTGTCGATCGGCAGTCCCGTGCGTTGACCGTAGTACTCGACGATCTCGCGGCGGGTGAGCATTCCCGGCAGGTCCGTGGGCTGTCGCTTGGTGGCCTGCATCATCGGGTGATCGTCGGCCTCCACCCAGTAGGCCAGGCTCGACCCCAGATCCATGAGCGGGTCACCGATCGTCGCCAGCTCCCAGTCCAGGACCGCACGCGGCTGCAGGTCGTCACCGAGGACGACATTGTCGAGCCGGAAGTCGCCGTGAATCACCGCGGACGCGACATCGGCCGGCTGATTGTCGGCGAGCCAGGCCGTCACCCGCGCGAAGTCGGGGACGTTGTCGGTCCGGGCGGCGGCATAGCGCTTCGTCCACCCCGACACCTGTCGGGCGACATAGCCTGTGCCACGGCCGAACTCGTCGAGTCCGGATGATGCCGGGTCGACACCGTGCAGTTCGATGAGCAGGTCGACCACCCGCAGGCACAGTTCCCGCGTGTTCTCGGGGGTGAGGCCGAGTTCGGCCGGGGGAGCAGAGCGCAGAATGGTGCCCTCGACACGTTCCATGACGTAGAAGTCACTGCCCAGCACCGACGGATCGGTGCACAGTCCCACCATCTTCGGCACGTGCGGGTACACCGGTCCGAGCAGCGACTGGATCCGGTACTCGCGGACCATGTCGTGCCCGGACGACGGCTTGGCTCCGGCCGGCGGTCGGCGCAGCACGAGGTCGCGATCGGGATAGCGCAACAGGTAGGTCAGGTTCGATGCACCCCCGGCGAACTGGCGGACCTCGGGGGTTGCGGTCAGGTCGCCAGACCCGTTCTCGCGCAGCCAGTTCGCTACTGCCTCGACATCGAAGGCGTCCTCGTCGCGGACGGTACGGGCATTGTCCGGCATGTTCGAAGTCACTGGTACTTGCCCAACTCGAAGCGAGCCACCAGCCCCTGGTGCACCTCATCGGGGCCGTCCGCGAGCCGTATCGCCCGCGCCGACGTCCACGCGCCGGCGAGCGGGAAGTCGTCGGAGAGGCCACCGCCACCGTGGATCTGCATCGCGAAGTCGATCACCTGCTGCGCCACCCGAGGTGCGGCGACCTTGATCTCCGATACCGCCGAGCGCGCCCCGGCGATGCCCTGCGTGTCGAGCAGCCAGGCGGTGTTGAGCACCAGCAACCGCAACTGGTTGATCGCGATGCGGGCGTCGGCGATGCGTTCGCGATTGCCGCCGAGGTTGATCAGCGGCTTGCCGAACGCGACGCGCTCGGTGCCGCGGCGGATCGCGAGTTCGAGCGCGGACTCGGCGAGACCGACCAAACGCATGCAGTGGTGCACGCGGCCGGGACCGAGTCGGCCCTGGGCGATCTCGAATCCCCGTCCGGGACCGGCGATGATCGCGTCGAGAGGTAACCGCACGTTCGTGAACGACACCTCGCCGTGGCCAAAGGGCTCGTCGTAGAAGCCCATTGTCGAGAGCATTCGCTCGACCTTGACACCGGGTGTGTCCATCGGCACGAGAACCATCGAATGTCTCTGGTACTTGTGTGCTTCCGGATCGGTGAGGCCCATGAAGATGAGGACCTTGCAGTCCGGGCTGCCGACGCCGGTGCTCCACCACTTTCGGCCGTTCAGCACCACCTCGTTACCCTCGACGACTGCGGTCGCCGCCATGTTGGTGGCGTCGGACGACGCGACGTCGGGCTCGGTCATGCAGAACGCGGAGCGGATCTCGCCGTCGAGCAGCGGGCGCAGCCAACGCTCCTTTTGCTCGGTGCTGCCGTAGTGGTAGAGCACCTCCATGTTGCCGGTATCGGGGGCGTTGCAGTTGAAGACCACGGGCGCGAGCGGGGAGCGACCCATCTCCTCGGCGAGCGGCGCGTACTCGACGTTGCTCAGGCCGGCACCGAGTTCGGCGTCGGGCAGGAAGAGGTTCCACAGTCCCTCCGCCCGAGCCTTGGACTGGAGCTGCCGGAACTCCTCGGGCACTTGCCACATCGCGGCGCCGGGGACGTCGGAACGCTGCGCGAACGGCTTCACCCGCTCGGCGTGCAGACGCGCCTCGACGGGGGCGACCTCGGTCGCAATGAACGCACGTAACCGGTCGAGGTACTCCCTCGACCGCGCGCTTTGGGCGAAATCCATGCCTTCCTCCATGACGTCGCAACTAACTAAGCATTGCTCAGTTAACCTAAACGTAGACTTGCCCGGCAATCAAGATCCTGGACGGTGCCATCCCGTGTCGACCGAAACCTCACCACCCGGAACAGCCGCCACCCGGCGCCGGCTACCAGCGGAAGAGCGCAAGCGGCAACTCGTCGCGATCGGCCTGCAGGAGCTCGCGACCCGGCCCATCCACGCGTTGTCCATCGACCGGGTGGCCCAGAAGGCAGGGATATCCCGCGGATTGCTGTTCCGGTACTTCCCGACCAAGCAGGACTACTACGTTGCCGTCGTGGGCGCGGCGGGCCGGCGCCTGCTCCGTGCTGCGAAAGCGGACCCCGACGACGCATCCGGCGAGCCGCTGCGGGCCGTTGTCCGCGCGTTCGTCTCCTTCATCGACCGGCACGGCGCGAACTACCAGTCGTTCTTCCACGGCGGCTTCGGCGCCGATTCGCAGATCCGCGAGATCCGCACGAACCTGCAGAACACCATGGTCGAGCGCACCCTCGACGCCACCGGCGCCGAGTCGTCGCCCGCGAACCGTTTGCTGCTGCGCGCATGGTGGTCGATGGTCGAGAGCCTCGCCATCGACCGCACCGTGGATCCCGTCTTCACCGTCGACGACGTCGTCGACCGTGCGATCGAGGCACTGCCGATCCCGCACGGACGTTGACGCCCGCCGGGGCGCGGTCACATCCCGCCTTCGAGCTGTACGCCCGCGAGCTCAGGCGCCGACGTGGTTCAGGACGAGGTCGTGGATGTCGCGGCTGCGCAGGATGCCGGCCTCGAACGGGTCGGCGAGCGGACCGTCCACACTGCCGCTGAGAATCAGCGGCACCGGCTGCTCGTGGCGGCCGCCGTGTGACCGGAGGGGCCCGTGCAGCTGGGTCAGATCGTGGTCGGCAGCCGCACTTCCGAGCGCGGTGTCGGCGGAGGCCGTCACCGCCAAGTCGCCGATCCGGTCGCGGGGCAGTTCGTACACGGTCGCGGCCTGCTCACGGTCCCAGATCTCCTCCACACCGGGCAGTGCACTCAGTACCCGGCGAGCGGGTTCGCGGTGCTCGGCGGACAAATGAAGCCAGGCGAACGAGCCAAGGGCGCCATGGTGTTTCACGTACGGATCGGTGATCGGCAGCACCACCCCCTCGACCGGGATGCCGGCGGCCTCGAGCACGTCCTTCAGGTAGTGGACGCGCGGCTCGCCGTTCTCGTCGTGCTTCGCGTTCATGCCGTGGTCGGCGGTGACGGCCATCGTGCAGCCGGCGTCGAGGTACTCGCCGAGCAGCGCATCGAACTCGGTGAAGAACAGGTCGGAGACGTCCTCGCCGGGCGCGTGAGCGTGCTGGACACGGTCGGTCAGCGACACGTACAGCAGCCGGATCTGCGGGGCGGCACGCAGCGCACTCAGGCCGATACGCATGGCGTAGTGGCTGGCCAGCGGGTCGTAGACCCCGGGTGCCGGCTCGCCGACGAGTTCCTCGACCGACTCGATGCCGTACTCGGGGATGCCCGCCCCGGCTGCCCGCTCGACACTGACGCTGGGCACGCCGCCGTTACCTAGCAGCTGGCGCAGCTTGTCCTTGGTCGTCACCATCAGGGTCGGCACGCCGGCCTCTTCGAACCGCGCGTGGATGCTGGGTGCGCGCAGGTACTTGGCATCGTTGAGGAGCACGAGCCCGTCCTCGGGGGTCCGGCAGTAGTTGCCGGGAATCCCGTGGATGGCGGGCGGCACACCGGTGACGATCGAGATGTTGTTGGGGTTGGTCAAGCTCGGGACCTCGGAGGCCCCCACGCTGAATACACCGCCCTCGTCGAGCATCCGCTGCAGACGGGGCATGATGCCCCGCTCGAGTCCGTCGTAAAAATAGCTGGGGTCGCCGCCGTCGACGGTGATCACGACGACGGCATGAGCCGGCACTCGATATGCGCGGTTGTTCGCGGTGACGACGGTCATTCCACACCTTCCTTTTCTCGAACGCCTTCCTTTTCTCGAACGTGTCCATCTCGAACGTGCCCAAGGAAGAGTTCTTCTATGAGGGTCAGCGGCCGCTCTGACAGCCGGACCAGGTTGATCGGGCGAGTGGGCGGGGCCGGCTCGAGGCGAATCTCGGAGATGCGACCCAGCTCGTGTGCGTCCGCGGCGCAACTTCGGGGGAGACAGGAGATGCCGAGGCCGTGCGCGACCGCGCCGATGATGGCCTCGTTGCTCGCGATGGTGCTGGTGTGGGCACGCGGGATACGCCACTTCTCCAGCAGGGCAACCTGATATCGGCGGCTCGCCGACCCTTCCTCACGGAGGAGAATGCGGCTGCCGCACAGCTCGTGAGGGCTGGCCTGACATCCAGCGAGTGGGTGGTCACTGGCAACGATCATGGTCTGCGGTTCGCTGCCCACTCGAGTCGCTTCCAGCGACGGCCTGTCGGTCTCGGCGGCGATGACGGCGAGCGGCAGTCGCCCATCGGTGACTGCCCGCACCACCCCGGCCGAGTTGTCGACGTGCAGATCGATCTCGACACCTGGGTACCTGCCCGCGAACGACGTCAGCAGTCGCGGCAGGACCTGCTGTGTCACTGTGGCCGTGCCGCCCACCTCCAGCACTCCCGAAACGGGGGCACTGCGCAGTCGCGTCACCCGGTCGGCTGCCTCTTCGGCGAGCGAGAGCAGCTTGCGGGCATGGTCGATGAGGGCTTTTCCCGCATCGGTGGGCCGGGCGGCACGTCCGGATCGGTCGACGAGGACCACGCCCAGTTCGCGTTCGAGTAGTTGCAGATTGCTCGACACGGTCGACTGCGCGATGCCGAGCGCTCGGGCGGCGGCGGAGAGCCCCCCGTGCTCGACGACCGCGACGAATGTCTCGAGCCGCTGGAGGCTGAGTTTGGGGGCCATCAAATGACCCGTGCGCGGATGCGAGACGAGATGAAGTCGATCGTCGCGACCGTGACGATGATGATGATGAGGATCGCCGAGACCTTGTGATACTGGAACAGCCTCATCGACACCGACAACTCGAAGCCGAGCCCACCGGCACCGACCATGCCGAGGACGAATGCGTGGCGCACATTCGATTCGAGACGGTAGAGGCTGTAGGTGATCACCTCGGGAAGGATCTGCGGTATGACGGACCAGCGCAGGGTCGTGAACAACCCGGCGCCCGTCGACTCGAGTGCCTCGCGCGGGCCCGGATCGATGTTCTCGACTGCCTCGGCGTAGAGCTTGCTCAGCTCGCCGCACGAGTACACGGTCAGCGCGAGCACGCCGGGGAAAGGTCCGAGACCCACGGCCGCGACGAAGATGAGCGCCCAGATCAAGTCGGGCAGCGAGCGCTGGATACTCAAGATCGTCCGCGATACGGCATAGACCAGCGGGTTGTGACCGAGCAGGTTCCTCGCCGCGCCGAGCGCCAGGAAGAAGCTGATGAACATCGCCAGCAGGGTGCCCCAGAGCGCCACCGCCACCGTCGTGAGTATCGCGTCCCACAGACCGGGGATGACCGTCAGGTCGGGTGGGAACATCCGCAGGAGGAACTCGACCAGGCGCGGGATGCCCTCTATGAACCGTTGGGGGCTCAGGCCGAGGTCACTGGCACTCCATCCCAGGAAGGCGAGCACTGCCAGCACGACGACGATGTTCCGGGCCCACAAGAGGTTGCGTCGCCCACTCGACTCGAGCTGCGGGGAAGGAGGCTTCGGCGCGGCGGTCGGGGAGGCCTTGTGGTCCACCGACATGTCAGGCCGCCTTCTCCACACCTCGGCCGTAGATTCGGTCTACCTCACCCTCCGAAAGCCCGGCGGGAGTGGTATCGATCCCGATCCGGCCGTCCAGGAGCGCGACGATCCGCTCACCGTAGGTGCGCGCGAAATTCAGCTGATGCAGGCTCAGCACGACCGTGATGCCGTCGCGTTCGTTGATTCTCTTGAGCAGGTCGAGAATCTCGGCCGCCGTCACCGGGTCGAGGCTCGCAATCGGCTCGTCCGCAAGGATCACCTTGGGGTTCTGCGCGAGCGCTCGGGCGATTCCGACCCGCTGCTTCTGCCCACCACTGAGTTGGTCCGCACGATGGTTGGCGTAGTTCGCCAGCCCCACAGTGTCGAGGAGCGACAGCGCCTGCTCACGCTCCCCCGTGGTGAAGATCCCTGGGATCGCTCGGTAGGCGGGTACATCCGGAAGGATTCCGGCCAGCACGTTGTGCATGACGGTGAGCCGGTTGACGAGGTTGTATCCCTGGAAGATCATGCCGACCTTGCGGCGAATGTTTCGTAACGCGTTCCGGTGGGTGGTGTGCACCTCTTCACCGCCGACGGAGACCGTGCCCTGGTAGGGCGCGACGAGCCCGTTGATGCAGCGCAGCAACGTCGATTTCCCTGTGCCGCTGCGGCCCAACAAGATGCAGAAGTCCGACGCTGGAATCTCGAGGTTGACACCGCGCAGGACCGCCTCGTCCTTCTGCGTGTAGGTCAGGTGGACGTCGCGGAAGCTGACGGCCTCACCGGCGCCGGTCATAGCTCGGGCTCCAGGCCGGACACCTTGTAGGCGGTGCGGACCACGTCGTAGTCGGAGTCGTTGACACTTCCGAACGAGGCGAAGCCGGTTCCCTCCAGGGCGGCGGACAGCGCGGGGGTCTCGTCGAGGAACGCGCGCCGAAGCAGTTCCTTGGTCTGCTCCGGAAGGTCGGGACGGTAGGTGATCGGGTCTGCGGGAATCTCTTCGGATTCGAGGACAATCTTGATCTCATCGGGACCGGCGACTCCGGTCCTGATGAACCCGGGGACCTTGCGACTCGAGATGGCTGCGACGTCGACCCGCCCGTTCAGGAGCGAGAGTAGAGAGGCATCGTGACTGCCCGAGTACACGACCTGCGAGAAAAGGCTGTTGACGTCGTAGCCGGCTTCGGCGAGCGCATATTGGCCGAAGACGTGTCCGGAGGTCGACGCCGGGTCGGTGAACGCGATGACCTTGCCCTGGAAGTCTTCGGGCCCGTCGATGCCCGAGTCGGAGCGCACCACGAAGCTCGAGCGGTACGGCATACTGTCGTCGGTTTGGACGGCCGATGCAAACGGCTCGACGCCACCCTGGACCCGCTGAGTGGCAAGCACATACTCCGAGGGGCCGAACCAGGCCATGTCGAGGTGGCCCGAGTTCAGTGCCTCGATGACAGCCGTATAGTCGGCTCCGACGTAAGGCTCAACCTTGAGACCGGTGGCATCACTCAAGTACTCGACGAGCGGTTCGTACTTGGCCAGCACCGCCGCCGAGTCTTCATCGGGGGAGAGGCCCAACCGGATGGTCTCGGTCGGTTCGTTGCTCGAGACGCCGCACGCCACGAGTGGCAGCGCCAGCAGAGCGATCACCCCGGCGACTACCTTGTTGCGCCGAAAGTTACTGATTCCCATCAGGAGTCACCCTTCTCCGCGCCCACGACGCGGCCATGCCTGCACTTTGCAGTCCACACGGTTACGAAGAGTAGACAGCGGAGCGTTGCAGCCGGGATTCGCTGCGGGGAACGTAAAGTGAACAGACAGCGTGCGCCCGATGACATCCATCGACAACATCGATGGGTGGTGCTATCCGTTTGATCTTGTTGAAGCTCTGGAGCTGTCTCGAAGCTGGTGTGGACTGCCCAGAGTTTCTCACTCACCGAATCGAACTCAGCCCGGCAGTGGAATGATCACGCCAGGGAGGACCTCGATCCCCGGGACCGGGGATGCGGGAGGAGGAGCCGGCGCCCGCGGTGACGGGACGGGCTCCCGCGGCTGCGGGATGGTGCGCGGAGGGGCGGTCCGCTCGAGATCCTCGTCCTGATCGGTCTCCACCGGTCGCTGTCGTGTCGGCGCCTGGCTGGGATAGCCCCGATCGTCGGTGCCGAACGAACTCCCGTTCCCGGCAGATGCACTCGATCCCGCCAACTGTTCGTTCGGTGTACCCGCCAGCGCTCCGTCCATCGTCTCCTTCCAGATGTCCGACGGCAGACCGGATCCGTATACCTGTCCACCCCAACTAGTTTCGATGGCCGAGCCGTCCCCGGTACCTACCCACACCGCGGTCGAGAGCGACGGCGTAAAGCCCACCATCCAGGCGTCCTTGTTCTCGCCGGTGTCACCCAACTGTGCCGTGCCTGTCTTCGCGGCCGACGGGCGCCCGCCGGCCAGGCCGTGGTTGTTCGAGTAGGCCGCGATGGGGATCATCGCCCGTGTCACGGACTCGGCGATGTCCGGGTCGATCCGTCGCTCGCCGTCGGTCGGTCCCCGCTCGAGCAGCACCCGGCCGTCGCCGTCGACCACCTTCTGGACGAAGTACGGCTCGTGGAACCGGCCCGAGTCGGCCAGCGTCGCGTACGCCGAGGCCATGTCGATCGGTCGAGTCTGATACTGGCCCAACACGATTCCCGTCTCCGGGGGGCCACCGAACTGAGTGAGCGTTTCATGGTCGAGACCGGGGATCCGCTTGGGTATCCCCGCCCGGTGGGCGGCGTCGGCGATCTTCTGCGCGCCGTCCGGCATCGACAGCGTCAACCGATAGTAGCTGGTGTTCAGCGACCGCTCGAGCGCCACCGCGAGACTGCACGTTCCGCAGGTCGCCCCGTCGACGTTCTCGATGGTCAGATCGCCAACAGTAAGCGGCGCGCTGCTGAACTGCGTGGTCAGCGGCACGTCGTCCTCGAGGGCCGCGATCGCGCCGAACACCTTGAACGCCGAACCCGTCTGCAACCCGGCCTGCGCGAAGTCGAACCCGGCGCCGTCGGCGCCGCCGTAGTACGCGCGCACCGCACCCGAGTGCGGGTCGATCGACACGACGGCCGCGCGCAATCGGTCGGGCTGGCCGTCGAGGGTGCGATCGACCGCGTCCACCGCGGCCTGCTGGGCCGTCGCGTCGATCGTGGTGGTGATCCGCAGCCCACCGGTGTCGAGTTCACGTTCGCTGATTCCCGCCGCCTCGAGCTCCCGCGCCACCTGAGTCCGGATCAGCCCCTCCGGGCCGGGCGCGACCTCGGACGGCGCCGACGGCGCCTCCGGTAGCACCCGCGGGAATTCGGTGTCCGCCCGTTCGGTCGCCGTCAGCACTCCCATTTCGACCATGCCGTCGAGCACGTAGTTCCACCGCGCCGTCAGCCCGCGGGGGTCGGTGTCGGGATCGAGCGCGGACGGGCGCTGGATCACCGCGGCCAGCACGGCGCCCTCGGCGAGGGTCAGTTGGTCGACGGGCTTGCCGAAGAACGCGTGCGCCGCCTCCCCGATCCCGTACGCGTTGCGCCCGAAGTAGATGGTGTTGAGGTAGGCGTCGAGAATCTCGTCCTTGGACCACTGCCGCGTCATTTTCGCCGACACCACCAGCTCACGGGCCTTGCGGACCATACTGCGGTCGGTGCCGACGAGCGCGTTCTTGACGTACTGCTGCGTGATCGTCGAGCCGCCGCCGGCGCTCTCGCGGCCCAGCAGGTTGTCCCGGACGGCGCGTAGGAACCCCGAGATCGAGTACCCGGGATTCGAGTAGAAGTCACGGTCCTCCGCCGACAGCACCGCATTCCGGACATACCCGGGGACGGCGTCGAGCGGGACCTCGGTCCGGTTCCCTTCCGGTGGAACCACCTTCGCGACGACCGTCGAACCGTCGGAGGCGAGGATCGTGGCCACCTGTTTGGACCGCATCTCCGCGGGGCTGGGGACGTCGACCAGCAGATAGGCTGCACCGGCCAGCACGATCGGCACGATGAAGAGCACCGCAAGGATGCGCACGACGATGCGGCGGGATGGCGACCCCCGCGCGGGCGACTCGGCTTTTTCGGGTTTCGGGCTGCTCGTGGAACTCACACGCACGACTTCCGGTCCGCAATTTGCGATCCGACCGAGTCCCAACCGGGATCAGCCGAATCCGGTCGTCCCCCGATGGTCCCACCCTGCGACGCGCTCGGCACGTCGGGGGCCGCAGAGGCAACAAAGGACCAGGTATTCGCGGCGCCACTGGCCCTCGACACGCACTCCTCGGACCAGGAGTCGGAAGTACAGGAACCGAAGGGGCTTTGAAGTAAGAAACCCACTACCGCCGGACACTCCTTGGTATGGGAGAGGAACAACCGAGACCATCAGAGCCGGGGGACTCGGAGCCGGGGGACAGGGTGCGGTTCACCGAGATATGGGACGTCTGTGCCGGGCGGGTGTTCGCGTACGCCTGCCGACACGTCGACCATCACACCGCGCAGGAGGTGGTCTCCGAGACCTTCCTGGTGGCGTGGAGGCGGCTGCAAGACGTTCCGGACCAGGCACTGCCCTGGCTGCTGGTGGTCGCTCGCAACATCATGTCCAACCACCGTCGCGGCGACCGTAGGCGCGACGCGTTAACGGAGAAGATGGCCCGCATCGAGCGCCTCGCCGGGTCCGCCCCGGGCGCCGACGTGGCCGTCACCGACCGTGCCGAGGTCCTCGCGGCCCTGGCAGCGCTCACCGACGTGGAACGCGAGGTCCTCTTGCTGACCGCCTGGGACGGCGTGACCGCCGCCGAGGCGGCCCGCGTCATGGGGTGTTCCGTCCCCGCCGTGCACGTACGGCTGTTTCGTGCCAGGCGACGCCTGCAGACCCCTCAGACCCCGCAGACCACCGAATCCGCCGCCCCGGCCCCGCTGCGGGTCGCCCCCGAACCGAGGAGCATCCGATGACGAAGGACCTGCTGAGAACGCTCGAAGCGATGCGGCCGGGCGCCGGGACCGAGAAGTTGTGGCCCGAGCACCTGCAGGCCACCGAGCGCGCCCGCATCATGGCGACCACCGCCGAGCCGGTGGCTCCCCCGGTGCGGTCCGGGCGGGTGGGCGCGGTGACCCTGGCCGCGGCGCTGTTCACCGTCGGTGGCATCGGCGCGGCCGCCGCCACCGGCCTGATCCCCACGGCGTTCGTCGACCACTACTACTACTGGAAAACCCCCGGACCGGGCAGTACCGCCGTGGATCCGGCTGCCGCCGAGCGGATCGGGTCCATCCCCGGACCGGATGGCACCGTGTTCAGCGTCCTCGTGGCGCACGGTGCGGGCAGCCAACGGTGCCTCGCCGCGGTGTTCGAGAGCTCCGCCAGCGCGGCACTGCCAGGTCCGTCGGAGTTCACAGGCCTGGGCAGCAGGTGCAGACAGGGACCCGAAGGTGCACGCGCGCTGGGCGACGGTTCCGGCACATTTGTCGCGAGCACTTTCGGCGATGGTGGCGGCGGTGAGGTGCTTCCGAATGTGGTGACCTACGACGCAGCCGCGGGAACGGCGGTGCGTGCCGACATACGCACGAGCACTGGGCAGGTGCTTTCGACCATCCTCGCGGACGGCAGCTTCTTCGGCTGGTTCCCGATACCCTCGCCCGGCAGTCCCCGACCGATCTTCACCGGATACGCCGCCGACGGGACGATCGTCGACAGCTTCGAGATCGGGCCGCACTTCTGATCGATCAGCTGCGTCGATGCAGGACGATCACGCCGCCCAGGAGCACGACACATGCCAGTAGCACCAGCGATGCCGTGACAGATGGCTCGCCGCGCACGATCGGAACGACCGCGGCGACGAACGCCATGAACGTGAAGAACCCGAGGATGCCGATGAGCATCTCGAGGGGCTGACGTCCCCGCGACGGCCTGCCGGGCGGCATGTCAGCTCTTCACGCCGCCCGCGGTCAGGCCCGACACGATGCGACGCTGGAACACGAGGACCATGATCACCAGCGGGATCGTCACGATCGTGCCGGCCGCCATGATCGCCGCGTACGGCTGCTCCCACGAGTTGGCGCCTGCGAAGCGGGCAATCGCGACGGTGACCGGTTCGGTGCTCTCGGTCGACAGCAGGCTCGCGAGCATGAACTCGTTCCACGTCGCGATGAACGCAAGGATCGCGGTCGTGAACAGGGCCGGCGCGGCCAACGGCAGGATCACCAGGCGGAACGCCTGGAGCCGGCTGGCGCCGTCGATCCGGGCGGCCTCCTCGAGTTCCCACGGCAGATCCGACAGGAACGCGGTGAGAGTGTAGATCGTCAGCGGCAGCACGAACGAGATGTTCGGGATGATCAGGGCCTGGTACTGCCCGATCCAGCCGAAGTCGCCGAACAGCTGGAAAAGCGGCGTCATGAGCGCGACGGTCGGGAACATCGACGCGCCGAGGATGATGCCGGTGACGACGTACTTGCCGCGGAACTCGATGCGTGCGAGTGCGTAGGCCGCGAACACACCGAGCAGTAGACCGACGGCCGTCGTCACCGCACCGATTATGAGGCTGTTGAAGATCGCGGCGAGGAAGTCGTTGCCCTTGTCCGTGGCCAGCGCGGCACGGAAGTTGTCGAGCGTGACGTGCGTCGGCCACGGCGTGGTGTCGAAGGTGTACTCGACCTGGCGAAATGCGGTGACGACCATCCAATAGAACGGCGCCAATCCCCAGATCAGGATGATCGCGACCCCGAGGTACGTGCGGGTCAGCTTCGCGCGGTCGGTGCGACGCCGTGGCTTGATCTGAGCCGTCGCCCCCTGCTCGGGTGCATCAGGCGGCGCGGAGACGGCCACGGGCGCCGCGGACATGGGCACCGGCTCGACAAGAGCACCGGGGCTGTCGAAGTCCTGGGGCTTGTTGTGACGTCCCATCAGTGATCAGCTCCCTTCCGCTGCTCGTCCTGAGTACGCACGGCATTGGCGCCGAGGAACTTCACGATCACGAACGCGACGGCAAAGATCATCAGGAACACCACCGTCGACAGCGCCGATGCGCTCTGGAAGTTGCCCTGGCGGATGTCGGCCATCACCAGGATCGCCATTGTCGTGTTCGGCGCCGCACCAGACGTGCCGGACAGGATCGCGGGCAGGTCGTACATGCGGAGGACGTCGAGGGTGCGGAAGAGTACCGCCACCATGAGGGCCGGCTTGACCAGCGGCAGTGTGATCTTGGTGAACCGCTGCCATGCGCTGGCGCCGTCGACCTTCGCGGCTTCGTAGACGTCCTGCGGGATCATCTGCAAGCCAGCGAGGATGAGCAGCGCCATGAACGGCGTCGTCTTCCAAACGTCGGCGATGATGACCGCGAACCGCGAAGCCCACGGGTCGGTGGTCCACGCGATGCTGGTGCCGAGCAGACGGTTCGCGATGCCGTTCTCGGCGAAGATGAAGAACCACAGCTTCGCGGTGACCGCGGTCGGGATGGCCCAGGGGATCAGCACGCTCGCGCGCAGCAGCGACCGACCCCAGAAAGTCTTGCCCATGACCGTCGCCATCCACAGACCGAGAATCACCTCGATCGTGACCGTGACGACGGCGAAGAAGAACGTGACGCCCACGGCGGACCAGAAATCGTGGGCCAGGGTGCCGGGGGGACACGTCCCCGCGCCCCCGCCGCAGTCCTGCACGAGCCACAGCAGGTAGTTCTTGAACCCGGCAAACCCGCCGTCGACGAAGCGGCCGGTGTTGGGATCGATGCCCCTGTTCGCTTGGAACGACAGGTACACCGCCCGGATGACCGGGTACACGATGACGACGGCCAGGATCGCCATCGTCGGAGCGATCAACCAGATCGGCCGGAAGTCGCGTTTACGACGCGGAATGATCGTCCGTTTTTCGTCATCGTGACCCGTGCGCCCTGGAGCGCGACCGCCGTGGTCGGAGTCGTCGACCCCGACCACGGCGCGGGCCTCGTCTGCTCGCCTCAGCTCAGCAGAGTCAGCCATCGTGCGTTACCCGATCTCTCGTATTCGGACTTGCCTACTGGACGGCGTTATTGATCGCCGCGGTCATGTCGGCAGTCGCCTGATCAACCGTGACGTCGCCGTTCAGTGCCGCGCTGGTGTTGTCCTGGACGGCCTTGGAGACCCCGGTGTAGAAGGGCGTGACCGGACGCGGCTGGGCGTTCTCGAGAGCCGTCTTCAGCGCAGGCAGGTACGGGTACTGCGCGACCAGCGCCGGATCATCGTAGACCGACGCCAGGACCGGCGGGAACGACTCGTCCGCGAAGGCCATCTGGTTCTCGTCGTTCTGGATGAACTCGATGAAGTCACGCGCGGTCGCCTTGTTCTCGGAGAACACGTTGATGCCGTTGTTGTAGCCGCCCAGCGTGGAAGCGCCGGCACCGTTCGGGCCGACGATCGGTGCCACACCGACGTTGCCCTTCACAGCCGATTCATCGGCCTGAGCGTTGTCCCACATGTACGGCCAGTTGTAGGCGTACATCGCCTCGCCGCCGACGAACGCGAGGTTGGTCTCCTCCTCGGTGAAGCCGATCGAGCGCTCAGCGATCTGGCCACCCTGGTAGGCGTCGACCAAGGCCTGCAGACCCGCCCTCGACTCCGGCGACTCGACCTCGGGCGTGCTGCCGTCCTCTCCGACGACTGCGCCTCCCCACGAGTTGATGAACTGCGTGGCGTTGACGGTCAGGCCCTCGTACAGCTTGAGCTGGGTGATCATGCAGTCCTGGACACCGTTCTCCTGGGCAACCTGGCAGCTGTCCGTGAGCGCGTTCCAGTTCGCGGGGGCCTCCGGCATCAGGTCGGTGCGGTAGTACAGCAGCTGCGCGTTGGTGTTCTGCGGAGCCGCGTACAGCGTGCCGCGGTATGTGGCGGACTCGACGGTGGCCGGCAACAGCGGGGCAGTGTCGATCGCGAGATCACCCTCGAGCGGCTGCAGCCAGCCGTTCGCGGCAAAGCCCGCGGTCCAGACCACGTCGAGCGCCATCACGTCGTAGTCGTCGTTGCCGGCCTGCAGCGACTGCTCCAACCTGTTGCGCTGGTCGTCGGCCTCACCGGGCAGCTCCATCAACGACACCTGCTCGTCCGGGTGCGCCGCATTCCACTTCTCGATCACCGGCTGCAGCTTGTCGGTGTCGTTCCTGCCCATCGCGAACGTGATCGGGCCGCGGCCATCGAGGTTCTGCGTCGCAGCTTCGTCAGCGCTGGTACTGCCGCCACCGTTGTCGCTCGCGCAACCGGCGAGCGCGAGCAGCGCCACAGCCGAAGCCGCGACCACTACCCGCGAACGGGTATTGAAAGAACGCATGGTTCACCTTTCAGATAGACGTATCCGGTCCCGGCGCTGGGACGCTGCGGACGTGCTCGCCGCCGGACTGTGACGTATGTCCCTGCCTACTCTGGCACGACTCGGGACCGACTTCGGTCATTACCCCCACACTGGATCAGCTTTACCCACACACTGGATCGGTAGGGCTCACCCGATTCGTCTGCCGTCGGTGACCGAGAACAGATGCACCTCGGACGGGTCGACGTGCAGGTTTATCCGCGCGCCGCGAGGCGGCGGGTTGCGCCAGTCGGCCCGGGCTATCAGCTGATGCTCGCCCGGCCCGCCCAAACCGGTACGGCCGTACACGAAGGCGTCGGCACCGAGTTCTTCGACCACGTCGACCTCCATCGGGATGCCCTCACCGTTCGGGGCAGGCTCGAGGTGCTCGGGCCGGATGCCTAGGACGACCTGGCCCTCGGGGATCTCGGTGAGGGTTTCACGGGAAACCGGGATGACCGTCTCACCGAGCACGACCCCGGCCTCCGCGACCGGCAACGTCAGCATGTTCATCGACGGCGAGCCCATGAAACCGGCGACGAACTGGTTGACCGGGCGACTGTAGAGCTCGCGAGGCGGGGCGCACTGTTGCAGGATGCCGCCCGCGAGCACCGCGACCCGGTCGCCCATCGTCATGGCCTCGACCTGGTCGTGGGTGACGTAGACGGTGGTGGTGCCGAGCCGCCGTTGCAGCTGCGCAATCTGGGTGCGGGTCTGTACCCGCAGTTTGGCGTCGAGGTTCGACAGCGGCTCGTCCATCAGGAACACCTGCGGCTGCCGGACGATGGCCCGGCCCATTGCGACGCGCTGTCGCTGGCCGCCGGAGAGCGCCTTGGGCTTGCGACCCAGGTACGGCTCGAGGTCGAGCATCCTCGCCGCCTCCTGCACGCGGCTCTTGATCTCGGCCTTGGGTGTCTTGGAGAGCTTGAGGGCAAAACCCATGTTCTCCGCTACCGACATGTGCGGATACAGCGCGTAGTTCTGGAAGACCATCGCGATGTCGCGCTGCTTGGGCTCCTGGGCGGTCACGTCCTGGTCGCCGATGAGGATGCGCCCGTCGTATACCTCCTCGAGACCGGCGAGCATGCGCAGCGACGTGGACTTGCCGCAGCCCGACGGGCCGACGAGCACGAGGAACTCGCCGTCCTCGATGTGCAGATCCAGCTTGTCGACCGCGGGGGTCGTCGCACCCGGGAACAGGCACGTGGTCTTGTCGAACGTCACCGAAGCCATCTAGGAGCGGTCCCTTCACCGGCAGGAACGTGCCGGACGATCCGAGTCAGGGTGGACAGGGGTGCGGACAGCATAAGCGCCCGAAGTGTCCAAATCATCACCCTCGCACCGGCCGCAGCCGCACGAACCGAATCTTTCGACCCGCCTCCCGGTAGTCGGCCTCACTGCCGTCGACCTCGAAGCCGATGGTCGCACACAGCCGAACGGCTAATTTCGGGTGGACACGGCCGTAGTGCGCCATCAGGTCGCCACCGGCGTCGGAGTCCAGGAACTCCGCCTCGACGGTGGCCCGTCGGCGTCCCACCTGGACCCGCCCCCGCGAATGCGCCTCGAGGTTGCGGAACCAGTCCGACTTCGTCCCGAACCCAGCTGCGACGACGTACCCGTCCGGAGCGCCGGTACCGCGCCCGACCTCGTCGTGGTTGACGAGTTCGAGAACGACCTGCCTGGTCTGCCCGCTGCGACGGCCGACGTGCTCGAGAAGAAGGAACCGGTGGCCGAGCAGCCACCCGAGATGCCACCGGTACAGGGTGATGGGCATGCGAAGAAACCGACGCTTCCAGCCTGTCGGCGGGGCGGGACGCGAGGTGATCTTCATAGGTTCAGTTTGCTCCACCATCCGTAGGCTGCACCAACCACCGGTGCAACACGTCGATCACAGGGATACGGTGACATGAGAGTCCCGGTGCAAAAGGCGTCACAAAAGGGGAGTTCCGCATGACCCGTCCCGTGCGTATCGGCATCCAGTTGCAGCCCCAGCACGCCCCCGACTACCGCAAGATCCGCGATGCCGTGTTGCGCGCGGAGGACGCCGGCGCCGACGTCGTATTCACCTGGGACCACTTCTACCCCCTCTTCGGCGATACGGATGGCGCGCAGTTCGAGTGTTGGACGATGCTGGGCGCGTGGGCCGAGCAGACCGAGCGTGTCGAGATCGGCGCACTGGTGAGCTGCGCGGCCTACCGCAACCCGGACCTGCTGGCGGACATGGCTCGCACCGTCGATCACATCAGCGGCGGGCGGCTCATCCTCGGCCTCGGCTCCGGCTGGTATGAGAAGGACTACGACTCCTACGGCTACGAGTTCGGCACCCCGGGATCGAGGCTGAGGCTTCTCGGGGAGTATCTGCCGCGCATCACATCCCGGCTCGGCAAGCTCAATCCTGCCCCGACAAGGCGTATTCCGATCCTCATCGGCGGTAGCGGCGAGAAGAAGACGCTACGTCTGGTCGCCGAGTACGCCGACATCTGGCACGGGTACAGCGAGCGGGACGAGTTCGTCCGCAAGTCGGCGATCCTCGGGGAGCACTGCGGGGACGTGCAGCGGGACCCGCTCGAGATCGAACGTTCCACGTGGTGGCCAGGAGCAGAACTCGCGTCGGCGTACGTCGGCGCCGGCGTCACCCTGTTCACCCCCCATTCCAGCGGACCCGACTACGACCTCACCACGCTCCGTGAGGCAGTCGCGTGGCGCGACGAGAGCACACCGCCGCAGTTGTCCGGACTCGCGTAGCTCCGAGGATCCCCATGACCGCCCCCGCTGCCTCCCGGTTCCGCGCGGTGGCGGTGCTGGTCGTGTTACTGCCCGTGCTCGCGCTCGCGGCGTGCTCGCCCGGACGCAACACGTCGGCGCCGACCGACCTGTGCGCACCGCCCGGTGTCGACAGTGCCACCGCGCAGCCGACCAACCTGGACACCGCCACCGCTGGTGAGGACACGTACACGACCCCGGACACGCTGCCGCTCAGCGCCATCGATACCTCGAGGCTGAACCTCATCAAACCCGGCACGCTCACCGTGGGGACGCTGTCGGACGCGCCGCCGAGCGTCTGCGTCAACTCGCAGCACGTGTTCACCGGCTTCGACAACGAACTACTGCGGGCGGTCGCCGCGAAGCTCGGACTGCAGGTCGAGTTCGTAGGCACCGACTTCGCCGGACTCCTCGCCCAGGTGGCGGGCCATCGCTTCGACGTCGGATCGTCCTCGATCGTCACCACCGACGCCCGACGCCAGACGGTCGACTTCACCAACGGCTACGACTTCGGCTATCACGCGCTCGTCGTGCCGAATGGCAGCCCCATCGAGGGATTCTCGGACTTGAACTCGTCCATGCGAATCGGCGTCGTGCAGGGGACGGTGCAGGACGACTACGTCACCAACACCCTCGGAATAGTCCCGGTGCAGTTCCCCGACTACAACACCGCGTACGCAAGCCTCAAGACCGGACAGATCGATGCGTGGGTGGCGCCGTCGCAGCAGGCCGAGGGCGCGGTCGTTCCCGGCGATCCGACCACGATCGTGCAGAACACCTTCAGCCTCGACAACTACATGGGCTGGGCGGTCGCGAAGGACGACCAACCACTCGTCGATGCGCTCAATTCCGGACTCGACGCCGTGATCGCCGACGGGACCTGGTCGCAGCTCTACTCGGAATGGGTGCCGCGGGAGCTACCGACTGGATGGAAGCCGGGCAGTAAGGCCGCACCCACCCCTGAGCTGCCGGACTTCGCGGCCCTCGCCGCGCAGAGGCCGGCCACCACCGAACCATCTACAGCACAATCGAAGTCGACACTGCAGCAACTCGGTGAGACGTTCTTCAACTGGGAGCTGTACCAGCGGGCCTTCCCGGACCTGCTGCGAACCGGCCTGCCGAACACACTGATCCTGGCGCTGACGTCGGGCATCGCCGGCACGGTGATCGGCATGTTCCTCGCCGTCGCCGGCATCTCCCGTACCCGCTGGCTCCGCTGGCCCGCTCGGGTCTACACCGACATCTTCCGCGGCCTGCCCGCGGTGGTGATCATCCTGATCGTCGGCCTGGGCGTGGGTCCGGTGGTCCAGGGGCTGACCGGTAACAACCCGTACTGGCTGGGTGCGGCCGCGCTGTCACTGCTGGCGGCCGCGTACATCGGTGAGATCTTCCGCTCCGGCATCCAGAGCGTCGAGCCCGGCCAGATGGAAGCTGCTCGCGCCCTCGGCTTTTCGTACCGACGCTCGATGGCACTCGTCGTCGTCCCGCAGGGTGTACGACGGGTGCTGCCGGCCCTGGTGAACCAGTTCATCTCCCTGATCAAGGACTCGTCTCTGATCTACTTCCTGGGGCTGCTCGCCACCCAGCGGGAACTGTTCGCCGTCGGGCGCGACCTCAACGCACAAACCGGAAACCTGTCGCCGCTCGTCGCCGCCGGACTGTTCTACCTGGCGTTGACAATCCCGCTGACACACCTGGTGAACTACATCGACCGGCGCCTGCGGCACGGACGCCCCGACAAAGGCACGCTCGACGAGCTCGACCAGGCCATCGTCGTGGAGAGAGGCTGACCCGTGACCGATTCCGTCTCCCTCACCGGCACCGGACTGCACCTGGCCTTCGGGTCCAACAGGGTGCTGCGCGGGGTCGATGTGCACGTCGACGCCGGCAAGACCGTCACTGTGATCGGGCCGTCGGGGTCGGGGAAGTCGACACTGCTGCGGGTGCTCAACCGACTGCACGAACCCGACGCGGGCGACGTCCTCCTCGACGACCGATCGGTGCTGCGGGACAACCCAGACCAGCTGCGGCAGCGAATCGGCATGGTGTTCCAACACTTCAATCTTTTCCCGCACCGCACCGTCGCCGACAACATCGCGCTGGGTCCACGCAAGCTCAAGAAGATGTCGAAGGACGCGGCCCGCCAGGTCGCACTCGACCAACTCGAACTCGTCGGCCTGACGAACAAGGCCGACTCACGTCCGGGGAATCTCTCCGGCGGGCAGCAGCAGCGCGTCGCAATCGCCCGCGCGCTCGCGATGGAACCACAAATCATGTTCTTCGACGAGGCGACTTCGGCGCTCGATCCCGAACTGGTCAAGGGTGTGCTGGCGCTGATGAGTGACCTCGCAAAGGGTGGCATGACGATGGTGGTGGTCACCCACGAAATGGGATTCGCGCGGTCGGTGTCGGACACGGTCGTGTTCATGGACCACGGTGCGGTCGTCGAATCCGGGGTGCCGGAACAGCTCTTCGACAATCCCGAAACCCCTCGGCTGCAGAGCTTCTTGTCAGAGGTTCTCTAGCCACCGTTAGATATCAAGACGGACACCGGTAGAGGAATACGGCGGTAATTCGGTCAGCAACTCTGGTGCCCATGGTGGTGGTGTGGTGCAAGGCTGGGCCAGACACATTGTAGTAAGACGTTTTTGAATCTCGCCTGGTCTTTGCGGCCACCGAGCAGAACAATCCAGTCCTGATGGATTTCCTCGTCGCTGGATGCTTCCGCCACTGCGCCCGACCCATCGGTCGTGCACACGGTCATCGAAGACGGCAAGGTACCGAGACGCATTCGGAAATCTCGACGTGCACGGAATACGTTCCCCTGTAAGCTTCCCGGCGCCGCGGGTGCCGATGCACCCATGTCGGCCGGGGGGCTCGCAGTCGGGAGGAAACCCAGCACTGCACTTCAGGAGGACTTCTTGTCTCATTCCGTCCGTAAGCGGCTGATTGGTGTCGCCGCTACCCTCAGCCTCGTCGCCGGCGGCTTCGGCATCGCCCAGGCGAGCGCCACGCCGGTGAAGCCTGGTGTCCAGGCCACGCAGTCCACCGAGAAGTCGGATGGACGCGGCTACGGCCACCGCGACCGCGACAACGGCCACGGCTAAGACCACGGCCACGAGCCCGGCGACACCGACGGCGAAGGCACCGGCTCTCTCGTCACGGTCGCCACGTTCGGCTCGTTGAACTCCATCGAGGTCAACACCAGCTCGCTGAGCACCATCGAGGTCAGCGCGGGCTCGCTGAGCACCATCGAGGCCAGCACCGGAAGCCTGGCACTCGGCAGCCTGGCACTCGGACTCATTGCTGGCGGCTTCGGCCTACCCCTGGCGAGCGCCCTGCCGACGGGGAGCACCATGCCGACGGGGGCTGGTACACCGGCCACCGACCCCGCTGTGCCCGTGGGTGGGCAGGACAACGAGTGTGGCTGTCCCGATGAAGGCACCGGCGTCTCAACCGGCAGCGCAGCCCTGGCGGGTCTGGCGGGTCTGGCCCTTGGCGGGCTGACCTTCGGCCTCCTCAGCTAGCCGGATCCAGTGACAAACCGAAGGCCCCGCCGGCGGCGGCGGCGCCTTCGACCGTTCAATCTGGTTCCATCCGTTACGAAGTCGGTCAGTTCGGCACCTGCATGGCCGCGGCGGACGCACCCCCGTCGTGCGGAACTACTCTCAGGCTCAATGACCACGCGTGTTCAACCGACTGTACGAAGCGGAAGCAGTTGGAGACACGGAGCCGACGGCTCACCCCTTCCCGTTCACCATTTCCTTTGGCAGCAACGGCAGTTCGAGCGGCGACACTGGCAGCCTGGTCACCGGCGGCCTGATCGTTGGCAGCGTGGTCATCGGAGGCCTGGCCCTTGGCGGCCTCGCCTTGGCTGGCTGATGCAAAGACACCGAAGGTCCCGCCAACGGCGGGGCCTTCGGTCGTTCAGTCGGGTCTCCGTTCGCAAGCAGCGGCTGCACCGAATTCGCGCTAGCCATCAAGACTCCCACGCGGACGTCGCCATTCACGAGACTCGTGAGACATCGATCACGTAGACCCTTTGCCGTGGAAGCCGTTGTCGGACAGAACCACACTGCTCGAAAGGCTCGACATGGTTGAACCTGTTGCGCGAGTTCGCCGAATCCCTACAACCGGAACCGCCGGTGCAGGATGAACTGGCGGTGACTGTTCGCCGCCCCTATGTGATTAGCCTCACAATTACCTCATTCATACCAGTACAACGGCACTTTTCCGGCACCGACCACCCCTTGCGGTTGTTTGTTGGGGGTCGGTCGACGCCCAAGCAACTAATGAAGCCGTGCTAACTTTCATTCGCACAGTAGGAACCAGAAGAACCTGTCGGGGGGAATCCGACCAGGCTCTAGCGGTTAGCTGAGGCCGTGCCGATCTCCAGTGGCACTGCAGACCTGTCGGGGGGAATCCGACCAGGCTCTGCGGCCGATACCAGTACCCAGCTGTCGCAATAGCCGTGTGCGTTTGTACGCGGTCGATTGACTAAAGGAGCGTCAATGAAGAAGTCCATTCGCACCGGAGCGGTTGCGCTGCTCGCGGCTCCCCTCGTTGCCACCGCGTTCGCTGCACCGGCCCAGGCGGCCGGAACCGGCTCACTCGGCTCGTCCGACTCGAGCTCGCAGGAGGCAGTCAGCTTCTCCGTTGCCGTCGAAGGCAACGATGTCACCGCCAGCATTGTCAACAACACCGACGGAGAGCTGGGCCTGGGCTGCAGTATCTGGTACGTGCTCGACGAAGAGGGCGCGGAGCGGGAACTCCTCGCACGCCCCATTGTCGCCCCCGGCGATACCTTTACGTCCGATCCGGAGACCATCGACGAAGCCGGCACCTACGTCGCGACTTGGACCTGCTACTCGGCCGATACCGACGAGCGTTGGGGAACTGAGGAAAGCGACGGAGTCGACGCCACGGCTGAGCCGGTCAAGTTCACCGTCCCCAACGACGACACCTCCGGCAGCGTCGGCAGCTCTGAGGGCGGCGAAGGCAGCCTGGCGGACAACCCCGCCCTGCTCGTCGGCAGCGTGGCCATCGGCGGCCTGGCCATCGGCGGCCTGATCCTCAGCGGACTCCTGGGCTGATCCAGAAACACACCGAAGGCCTCGCCGAACGGCGGGGCCTTCGGCCGTTTGGTCGGGTCTCCATTCGTAAGCAGCCCGCGCGGCGGAAACACGTCGACCATCGAGACTTACCCGCGCACAAAGCCGTCCACGAGACCCGCGAAGTACCGCTAACACAAGTCCGTCGATCGTGGAACCTGCGGCGGGCAGAATCACACCGCACGACCGCCTCGCCACGATTGAACCAGCTGCTCATGTTCGGCGTACCCCTACAGCGGAAGCCGCCAGGGCAGGACGAACTGATCGCCTCCGGCGGCGTCGCGGTTCCGCAAGATGCAGGTATTGCCGTCGACTCCCCCTCGACAGCTCTGTGACCAGCCTCACATCTGCTCTGCCACTCCAGCGCAACAGCACTTTTCATAACAGACCAGCTGTTCTTGTGAGATCAATGGGTGTGTTGTTCCGCCCATCCAATCGTAAAGACCGTGTTACGTTCAAACAGCACAGCAGGTACGAAATGACCTGTTCGGGGGGATTCCGATCGGGCTCTGTGGCCGAGTACCAGCCAGCCAGCTGCGCATATCCGCATGCCTTCGTGTGCGGTCCGTTGAACCCTAGGAGTACCCATGAAGAAGTCCATTCGCACCGGAGCGGTTGCGCTGCTCGCGGCTCCCCTCGTTGCCACCGCGTTCGCTGCACCGGCCCAGGCGGCCGGAACCGGCTCACTCGGCTCGTCCGACTCGAGCTCGCAGGAGGCAGTCAGCTTCTCCGTTGCCGTCGAAGGCAACGATGTCACCGCCAGCATTGTCAACAACACCGACGGAGAGCTGGGCCTGGGCTGCAGTATCTGGTACGTGCTCGACGAAGAGGGCGCGGAGCGGGAACTCCTCGCACGCCCCATTGTCGCCCCCGGCGATACCTTTACGTCCGATCCGGAGACCATCGACGAAGCCGGCACCTACGTCGCGACTTGGACCTGCTACTCGGCCGATACCGACGAGCGTTGGGGAACTGAGGAAAGCGACGGAGTCGACGCCACGGCTGAGCCGGTCAAGTTCACCGTCCCCAACGACGACACCTCCGGCAGCGTCGGCAGCTCTGAGGGCGGCGAAGGCAGCCTGGCGGACAACCCCGCCCTGCTCGTCGGCAGCGTGGCCATCGGCGGCCTGGCCATCGGCGGCCTGATCCTCAGCGGACTCCTGGGCTGATCCAGAAACACACTGAAGGCCCCGCCGATTGGCGGGGCCTTCGGTCGTTCAGTGGGGTTCTCTCCCTCGTCGCCGACGAACCCATGGCGCAGCAGATCTCGCAGAACCGCGCAGACTGTCCCGCATCATTGACCGCTCTCGAGAAACGTGGAGGATCATACGGCGTGTCGCTTCCCCATGCAGACGCTCAGACCCTGCTAGTTTTCAGCGGCAAGCAGGTACCAGCAGGATCTGCCCGGGGGATTCGATCACGCTTCCCCTTCTTCGATACCGATCGGCGCAGCAACCCGCACGCGGAATCGCGTCCGGGATGAGACGAAAGAAGGAATCGATGAAGAAGTCAGTACGTGCCACCGCCGCAGCGGTTCTCGCCGCCCCGCTTCTCGCCGCCGTTGTCGCCGCGCCGGCCCACTCAACCGAATCGCTAGACGAATCGCTGGGCTCGTTGGGATCAGTAGGACAACTCCTTGGTGGTGCGAACGGCTCCGACGACGGAACGGGCAGCCTGGGCTCCGACGACGGAACGGGCAGCCTGGGCTCCGACGACGGAACGGGCAGCCTGGGCTCCGACGACGGAACGGGCAGCCTGGGCTCCGACGACGGAACGGGCAGCCTGGGCTCCGACGACGGAACGG
>NZ_RKLN01000004.1:0-194217 GCF_004011835.1 Rhodococcus spongiicola | reverse complement strand
GCAGCTTGGGCTCCAGCGAAGGCGCCGTGGCCCCCGAAGACCTGGCCTTCGGCAGCCTGGTCTTCGGTGGCGTTGCTGCCGGCAGCCTGGTCCTCGGTGGACTTGGCTAATTCAAACACCCGGAGGCCCCGCCGGTTGGCGGGGCCTTCGGCCGTTCAAACGAGTTCTCGTTCGCAAGTACTGGCGGCACCGAAATCGCGTCGGCCGTCGAGACGCCAGCGGGGCGAACCTGTTGCGCGAGTTCGCCGAATTCCGGAACCGGAAGCCATCAGCACAGGGCTCACAGATTCCCATTCCTCCCGCAGGCCAGCGCTTCCCGTGCCGGTCACAAGCGGTTGCATTCACGGGTTCAGTAGGCGTGTCGTTTCCCTTTGCGATCGCGGAGACCGTGTTAGCCTGCAGCAGCACAGCAGGAACCGAAATGTCCTGTCGGGGGGGATTCCGATCTGGCTCTGCGGCCCACAAGGCCAGCTGTCGCGATAACCGCATACGTTCGTGTGCGGTCACTTGATCGAAGGAGCATACGTTGAAGAAGTCCGTTCGCACTGCAGCGATCGCTTTGTTCGCTGCCCCTCTCGTTACGACCATGTTCGCGGCACCGGCCAACGCTCAAGAAGTACCTGGCAGCATCGACATCAGCATCCCCATCACTATCGACTTCGGCAGCCTGGAGGACCTCGTCGGTGACGGCGACGGTGACCTGCTCGGCAGCATTGAGGACGTCGTCGGTGGCGACGGCGACGGTCTGCTCGGCAGTTTGGAAGACGGCGACCTGCTCGGCAGCCTCGAGTTCGGTAGCTTGGGCGGCGACGAGGGCAGCCTCGAGTTCGGTAGTTCCGGCGACGGCGAGGGCAGCCTCGAGTTCGGTAGTTCCGGCGACGGCGAGGGCAGCCTCGACCTCGGCAGCTTGATCGGTGGCGATGGCAGCCTCGACCTCGGCAGCTTGATCGGTGGCGATGGCAGCCTCGACCTCGGCAGCTTGATCGGTGGCGATGGCAGCCTCGACCTCGGCAGCTTGGGCGGCGACGATGGCAGCCTCGACCTCGGCAGCTTGGGCGGCGACGATGGCAGCCTCGACCTCGGCAGCTTGGGCGGCGACGAGGGCAGCCTCGACCTCGGCAGCTTGGGCGGCGGCGATGGCAGCCTCGACCTCGGCAGCCTGACCGACGTCATCGGTGGCGAGGGCAGCCTCGACCTCGGCAGCTTGGGCGGCGACGGCGACGGCGACCCCGACCTCGGCAGCCTGGCCCTCGGCGGCCTGCTCGGCAGCCTGGCATTCGGCATCCTGAGCTAGCCGCCCCAAGACACCGAAGGCCCCGCCAGTCGGCGGGGCCTTCGGCCGTTCAGTCGGGCTTCCAGTCATTAGGGACACGGAACCTCCGACCGGCGTTGTCCGGCAGTTCATCCGGACGTCACCAGAACTCCGTTCCCGACTTCTACGGTGCGTGCGTTGCCGGCAACCTGCCGCCGGTATCCGTACTCGACCTCGGGAGTCCAACGGTGAACCTGAAACCCCTAGCGTTGTTCGTCAAGCACGACGGCATGTCCTCGCGTGCCGCGATCACTTGTCAGTACAAGTGTGGAAATGCCTGTGCCCACGATGTTCCCAACACCTCGGATGGGGAGTGCTTCGGCGACATCGTCAGTGCCGCCATCCCACGTCGTGGCGTCCTGCGTGGGGGAGCGACGACCGTTCTCGCCGTCGGTGTGGGCGCGATCCTGCCCGGGAACGCCGCGGCCGCACCGGGCTGGCTCGACTTCGGCTCGTCGGGAACAGGTTCCGCTTCCGGATCGCTCGCGGAACCCCCGGTCCCTGGCACTATCTTCGAGCCCGTGGCACCCAACAAGGAGGATGCCGTCGTCGTTTCCGACGGATACGAGCAAGCGGTGGTGATCCGTTGGGGTGATCCGATCTTCGATGACGCCCCGGTTTTCGACTTCGACAACCAGACCGCGGAGGCCGCTGCGAAGCAGTTCGGGTTCAACAACGACTTCGCGGGCCTGCTCCCCATCCCGGGCCGGCCGAACGCCTACCTGCTGGTGGTAAACCACGAGTACACCACTGAGCCGATGATGTTCCGTGGCTACAACACCGAGAACCCCGCCGAGGAGCAGGTGCGCATCGGCTGGGCCAACCACGGCCTGTCCGTCGTCCAGGTGCAGGGTGAGGCGTCCTCCGGCAGGCTGACGCCGGTGTTCGGTCAGTACAACCGACGCATTACCGCACTCACCGAGTTCGTCATCACCGGTCCCGCCGCGGGCAGTGCACTGTTGCAGACGTCGTCCGATCCCACCGGAACCCGGGTGAAGGGCACGCTCAACAACTGCGCTGGGGGCGTAACACCCTGGGGAACAGTGCTTTCTGGTGAGGAGAACTTCAACCAGTATTTCGCGAACGGCGGGCAGGTGGCCGATCCGACGGCCTCAACTCGTCTCTCGCGCTACGGCATCAAGGGCAACGCATCGAAGCGGAAGTGGGAGTGGTTCGACTACCGCTTCGACGTCGCGGCCGAGCCCAACGAGGTCAACCGCTTCGGCTGGGTCGTCGAGGTCGATCCGTGGGACCCGTCGTCCACGCCGGTCAAGCACACTGCCCTCGGACGCTTCAAGCACGAGGCTGCGACCATCCACGTCACCGCGGACGGCACCGTCGTCGCCTACTCCGGCGACGACGAGCGCTTCGACTACATGTACAAGTTCGTCTCGTCCCGCAAGATGCAGCCCGGCCACAGCCGCGCAGCGATGCGCCACAACATGACCCTTCTCGATGCGGGCACCCTGTACGTCGCGAAACTCAGCGGAAGCGAACCCGACGCCATCGACGGCTCGGGCACGCTCCCGCCGTCGGGTGTATTCGCCGGGACCGGTCAGTGGATTCCCTTGCTGCGCACCAACGAGGACGGCAGTGGTGAGTCACTGGTCGACGGCATGACCGCCGACGAGGTCGCGGTGTTCACGCGTCTAGCGGGCGACCAGGTGGGCGCCACCAAGATGGACCGCCCCGAGGACTTCGAGCCCAACCCGCGCACCGGCAAGGTGTACGTCGCGCTCACCAACAACTCGAAGCGCGGCGGCTCGGACCGGCCGCCGGCCGACTCCGCGAACCCGCGTAACAACAACAAGAACGGCCAGGTCCTCGAGATCGACGACCAGCACGCGGGTACATCGTTCACGTGGAATCTGCTGCTGGTGTGCGGTGACCCCGCCACCGCCGACACCTACTTCGGCGGCTTCGACAAGTCGCAGGTCAGCCCAATCTCGTGCCCGGACAACCTGGCGTTCGACCCATACGGCAACCTGTGGATCTCCACCGACGGAAACGCCCTGAAGTCCAACGACGGCCTGTTCTCCGTCGTGCTCGAGGGGGAGCGCCGCGGCGAGACGAAGCAGTTCCTCACGGTACCGATCGGCGCCGAGACGTGCGGCCCGATCATCGACGACAAGCGCGTCGTCGTGTGCGTCCAGCACCCCGGCGAGACCGATGATGCGAGCATCGACTCGCCGTCGTCTCACTGGCCTGACGGTGGCAGCGCACAGCCGCGGCCGTCCGTCGTGGCGGTGTGGAAGTCCGGTGGGGGTCGGATCGGGCTGTAGCGTCCGAGACGTCCGAACACGCTGATGGGGTGGGAGACTCGAGTCTCCCACCCCATTCCTGTGCCTTGTGCCGGCCCGGTGTCGTGTGTCTCGGGGCTACGCCTGCTCGGCCGCGGTTGCGCCGATCAAGTCGGCGATGGACGGATTGCGGCGGAGGGTCTGCCCGCCACTCACGTGCAGAACCTGACCGGTGACGAAGCTCGACTCGTCGCCGGCCAACCACGCCGCCGCACTCGCAACGTCCTCGGAGACGCCGACCCGTCCGAGCGGGATCTCACGAAGATAGAGCGACTGGATCGGCGGGTAGTTCAGCCCGCCTGCCGACATCGGGGCGTCTGCGACGCCACCGGGCGCGATGGAGTTCGCCCGGATCCCTCGGTGTCCGTACTCGTTGGCGATGCAACGGATGACGTGGTCGATCCCGGCCTTGGTTCCCATGTACGCGGCGTGGTTCTCGAACATGATCGACGCGGTGACCGACGAGATCTGGATGATCGACCCGCCGTCCGTCATGTTCTGGACCAGCCGCTGGAAGAATTGGAACGGCCCGACGAATTGTGTTGCCGCCATTCTGTCCAGGTCGTCCTTCGACGTCTCCTCGAAGGGCGCGAGCAGACCCCACCCCGTCGCGTTGACGCCCACGTCGATGCGGCCGAACAGGTCTCGTGCAGTGGCGACGAGCGCATCGAGGTCCTGTTCCGACGTGATGTCGCACCGCTGCCATTTCGCGCCGATCTCGGCGGCCACCGACGCGAGAGGGTCCTCGCGCCGTCCGGCAATCAACACCGAGGCGCCGTCGTCGACGAAGCGGCGGGCGATGGCGTGCCCCATGTTGCCCGGTGTCACCCCGAGCACGATGGCGGTCTTGCTGCTCAACTGGTTTGTCATGCAGTCGACTGTTCCCGATTGATGGTCCTCGACGCTAGACCATGACGTCAGCTTCCGAAGAAGTTGTTGGCGTACGCGTCGAGATCGCCCATCGCCCCGCTGTAGACGTTCAGGTCGATATTGGCGGCGACTCCCGGAACACGGCCGCTGTCGGTGTATTGCCAGAACGCCCACTCCGTCCATCCGCCAGGCAGCGGGCTGGGAGCGTTTTGACCGTTGTAGTCCGCAATCCAGAGCGGGTAGTTCGAGAACTCGGTGGTGTTGGCCATCGCGGTGCGCCAGAAGGAGGGGTACGTGTAGATGATCGGTGTCCGGCCGGTGAGGAGCTGCACCGTGTTGAGGTAGCGGCGGGTCCAGTCGATCAACTGCGCCGGCGCTAGGCCACCGGTGGTCTCGAGGTCGAGCACCGGTGGCAGCCCGCCCAGCTGGTTGACCGCGAGCGCGTTGGCCGCGAAGACGGCTGCCTGCGCTTCGGGGGATGTCGACGGGTCTGCGTAGTGGTAGGCACCGCGCGCGACGCCGGCGATGCGCATCGCGAACGAATCCTGCGCGAAATACGGGTTCGTGTAGTACAGGCCCTCGGTGGCCTTGACCAACCCGAACTCGTATCCGGCCCCGCGCACCTGGCCCCAGTTGATAGGAGCACCACCCGGGTGCTGCCAGGAGGCGACGTCGACGCCCGGACTGGCCGTAGCGACTGCGGGAGCGGTCAACGTCAGTGCACCAGCCAGGAGAAGTGCAGCGGCACGCGGTATAGAGCGATGGAGGTTGCTCGGCATTGCCGAAGACTAGATGACGCAAATACCGAACGAGCGGATTTCGAGCCGAATTCAGAATTGTGCCAGCAAGTTCTCAGCATTCTCAAAACCGGGTAATTGTTTTAAACCGGGTGATCTTTCTGAATCGCATGCTAGCCGAGCCAGTCCAGTACCGCGGCCGCCGTCCAGGACTGCTGCATGCTCCCGAGCGGATGCCCGGTGAACGGCTCGTAGTACTCGGCGAAGGTCCCGTCCGCGGCCTGCCGCAACCCCTCCGCGCGCAGCATCGACGACCGTTCCGCCCACCCGCGTCGCGCGAATGCCCACGAGAACAGCCACGTCATCACCGGCCACACCGGACCCCGCCAGTACTCGCGGGGACTGAAGTCGGCGGAGACCGGAGACGTGGACGGCGGGACCGCGTACCGCAGGTCGGGGTGAGAGCAGAACTTCGGGCCCTCGAACGTGCGCAACAGCACCCGCTCCGTGTTCCGGTCCAGCCCGCCGCACAGCAGGGGCGCGAACATCGCGATCGTCTCGGTCTCGATCCAGCGCCCACTGCGCACGTCGAAATCACGCGCGGTCCCGTTCCGCTCGTCGGTCGTCATGGCGACACCCGCCCGGAATCGGTCTGCCCAGCAGTGCAGTTCGCGCACATCGGCGTGGGGGCGCGAGTGTTCCTCGCCGATCACCGCGAGCACATCGCACGCAAGTGCGAAGATCGCGCTGACGAAGACGTCCTCGACCGCGAAGCTCATCTTGTCGGCCAGCGCCTCGTCGTCGTAGTTGACGCTCGCCATCTCCTCGAGTAGCCACAGGTACCGGTCGTACTCGCCGTCGGTGGGACGCTGCGCGGCGTCGGTGACGACCGCGACGTCCTCACGCCGGTACGGCGGCACCGGACCCGGAATCACGTTGGCATAAGCCGCATCCCATCGGGGAGAGTTGTCCATACCGGATTCCCACCCGTGGTAGATCGTGATGCGCCCGGTTCCGTCCAGGTCCCGCGCGTGCGCGAGCCAGCGGTGCCAGCGCATGAGGTCGGCCCAGCGACGGTCGAGGAACTCCTCCGCAACCGCCCGCGTGCTGCGTCCGTGCCGGCGGGCGTGGTCGAGGATTCGCTGCACCGCGATCGCGTGCACGGGTGGCTGGGTGATGCACGACGTGTCGACGCCGATCGGCGCGTGAGCGGCCAGCTCCCGAGATCGCCACCGGCTCGGACCCGGGAAGTACCCGTCGCCTCCGTTCGCGAAGACGATATGCGGAATCATCCCGTTGTCCCACTGCGCCGAGAGCAATGTGTCGAGTTCGGTGACCGCGCGTTCAACGCTCAGGGGCGCCAATCCGACGGCGACGAACGCTGCGTCCCAGCTCCACATGTGTGGATACAGGCGCGGTGCGGCAGTGGTCATCGTCCCCAGGTCGTTGCCGCGCAGCAGGTACGCGGCACGGGCCGCGAGCTGCGTCGGCGTGAATCCGGGGTCGATCATCGTCCTATTCTGCGACTCACCCGGCGAATGCGCGTGTAAAGGCGAGCAGATCGTCCACCGGCCACGTGTTGATCACCCGGTCCACGTCGACTCCGCAGCGGATCGCACGTTCGCAGCCGAGCCCCTGCCAGGCCAGCTGGCCGGGCGCGTGCGCGTCGGTGTCGATCGCGAACAGGCACCCGATGTCGACGGCCAGGTCGATCAGCCGGCTGGGCGGGTCACGTCGTTCGGGTCGGCAGTTGATCTCGATCGCGACGTCATGGTCCCGGCAGGCCTGGAAGACCCGCTCGGCGTCGAACTTCGACTCCGGGCGGGTGCCGCGTTTCCCCTCGACGAGGCGGCCGGTGCAGTGACCGAGCACGTTCACCCTCGGATCTCGGACGGCACCGAGCATCCGTCTGGTCATCTCGCCGCGGTCCGCTCGCAGATGCGAGTGGACACTCGCCACCACCACGTCCAATTCGTCCAGCAGATCCGAACCCTGATCCAGCGCACCGTCGTCGAGGATGTCGACCTCGATGCCGGTGAGGATGCGCAGCGGCGCCATCTCGAGGTTCAGGTCGTGCACCACCGCCAGCTGGTCCCGAAGACGCTCCGGGGACAGACCGTTGGCGACCGTGAGCCTGGGGGAGTGGTCGGTGAGCGCGCAGTACTCGTGGCCGAGTGCGGCCGCCGTGCGCATCATCTCGTCGATCGGGCTGCCCCCGTCGGACCAGTCCGAGTGCACATGCAGGTCCCCGCGCAGCGCCGGTTGCACCGCACCGCCGTACCCGATCGGCTGTGCCGCATCGCGCAATTCCCGTAGATATTCGGGGACGTCTCCGGCCATGGCCTGCTCGATGATCGCCGCGGTCTTCGCACCCACTCCCGGAAGAGCAGTCCACCCGCCGGTGCTTTGACGCGACTGACGCTGTTCGGCGGTGAGCCCCTCGACGACGTCCGCCGCTCGGCGGTAGGCACGCGCCCGATACGTGTCGGCCCGACCGCGTTCGAGCCAGAACGCGACCTCCCGCAATGCCTCGACCGGCCCCGGATTCGCCATGTCTCCATGGTGCCTCCGGGGCCGATCGGCCGGCACGGCCGGCGAGGCCGATCGGCCGGCACGGCCGGCGAGGCCGGTTGGCCGACACAGCCGGCGGGGAACGGTCCTATTCGTCTGTGACGGTCAGGGTGACCTCGATGTTGCCGCGCGTGGCATTCGAGTACGGGCACACCTCGTGTGCCTTCTCAGTGAGCGCGAGGGCCTCGCCGCGTTCGAGGTGCGGCAACGAAACCTCCAACGTCACCGCCAGTCCGAAACCTCCGGAATCGTTGGGGCCGATACCAACCCGTGCCCCGACCGCGGAATCGGTGATGTCGGCGCCGGCCTTGCGGGCCACCAGTTGCAGCGCGGAATGGAAGCACGCCGCGTATCCGGCTGCAAACAGCTGCTCGGGATTGGCGCCGTCGCCGCTGCCACCCATCTCCTTCGGGATCGCAAGATCCAGGTCGAGCCGGCCGTCGGACGTCGCGGCGCGGCCGTTACGGCCCTCACCGGTTGCCAGCGCTTCGGCGGTGTAGAGGATGTTCATTTTGCCTCTTCTCGATGGTCGTTCGATGGTGTGCCCGACTCGGTCTCGTGGAGATTGCGACCGACGTTCAGGAGGACGCCACGGAGGTCCTCCAGGTCCCGGGCGCCGAGCCCGGTGGCCCGCGCGAGGCGGGTCGGGATATCGGAGGCCCGGGCGCGCATCGCGGCACCCGATTCGGTGAGCCGGATCGTGACCCGCCGCTCGTCGGTGGCGAGCCGCTGCTTCTCGATCAGCCCGGCTGCCTCGAGCCGCTTGAGCAGCGGTGACAGCGTGCCAGTGTCGAGTTCGAGCGCATCACAGATCTCCTGGACGCCGCGACCGTCCCGCTCCCACAACACCAACATCACGAGGTACTGCGGGTAGGTGATCCCCAACTCGGCGAGCAGGGTCCGGTAAACCGCGGTGGTGGCGCGCGACGCCGAGTACAGCGCGAAGCACACCTGCCGGTCCAGAGCGAGGTCGTCGGTCACGGCAACTAATGTAGACCACAATACTGTTGTGCACAATGTAATCCGGTGTTTGGTGACAACCTGAGGAATTGATGACATCCTGAGAAGGGACTGCCCACGACGAATCGAAAGGCAGGACCATGAGGCAGATCACGAAGAGCGTCCGGGTGCTCGCGGCAGCAGCCGCCATAGCCCTGGCGACCGGCGTAGGTGGCGCCGCTACCGCGTCCGCCGCGGAGATCGAATCGACTCCCTCGGTACCCAACAGCCAACCCCAGCAGCGAGGTGGACCCGATCCCTTGCTGATGGAGGAGGGGCTGTTCCTCGAAGAGGGTCCGTTGCTGATGACACCCTTCGGCGGTGGCATGGGAGGCTTCGGCGCAGTACCGTTCGGCGGATTCGGCGCAATGCCGTTCGGCGGAATGTTCCTCTAAGCGAAGCGGGCGCCCAGGCTCTAGCGACATCGGTCGGTTGATCATCTGTCGACGCTGACGGCATACCGCCCAAGCGTCGGACAGCCCTTTCCACCGCTGGAAGTCGCGGCCTGGGCCCGCTATCGCCCCCGAACTCATCCCACCCACCATTTGACTTGGTTGCCCGCGCTGACGAATCGAAAGGCAGGACGAATCGAAAGGCAGGGAGGGACCATGAGGCACAAGTTCAGGAAGAGCGCCCGAGTGGTGGCGGTCGCCGCCGCCCTCACCCTGGGAGCCGGTTTAGGTGGTGCGGCTACCGCATCCGCCGCCGAGTTCGAATCGACCCCCTCGGTGCCTGGCACCCAACCCCAGCAGCGAAGCGGACCAGATGCCTTGCTGCTCGAGGAGGGGCTGCTACTGGAGGAGGGGCTGATACTCGACGAGGGTGCCGGGCTGTTCTTGGGGCCCGGCGTTGGCGTCGACTTCGGTTTCCCGCTCCTGTAGGCAAAACACGCGCCCCAGGCGAAAAGCGACACCGGCGTTGATCATCGGTCTACGCTGACGGCGTGCCGCCTCAGCGTCGGATATTCCTGCCCATCGGTGGAAGCCGGCCTGGGCGCGGTCGCCCATGAGCTCGCTCCCAGCCACCAGTTGATCCTTGTTGGACTGATCCCCTATCGGACGCAGTGCTGACAAAAATCGAAAGGTAGGAATATGAGGCAGAAGTTCAGGAAGAGCGCCCGAGTGGTCGCGGCCGCCGCCGCCCTCACCCTGGCGACCGGTGTAGGTGGTGCGGCCACCGCATCCGCCGCCGAGTTCGAATCGACTCCCTCGATGCCCAACACCCAACCCCTGGGGGGTGGCGGAATCGACGCCTTGCTGCTCGAGGAGGGGTTGATCCTGGAGGAGGCTCCGCTGTTCGACTCCCTGCCGGCCGCCGGCGCACTGGACTTCGCCTTCCCGCTGCTCGACGGAATAGTGCTGTAGGCGAACCGGGCGCCCCGGCTGCGAGCGACACCGGCGGGAAGATCATCGGTCTACGCTGACGGCATGCCGCCTCAGCGTCCGATAGCCCTTGTTACCGGTGGAAGCCGCGGCCTGGGCGCCGCCATCGCCCGAGAACTCGCCCCCAGTCATCAATTGATCCTCGGCGGACGCAGCGCCGAGTCACTCGAACCGATCGCGGGGGAGCTGGCGGCGGCGCCATGGCCGGTCGACCTCACCGACTACGCGGCCGTCGAGTCTGCCGTCGCCGAGATCGACCGACTGGACGTGTTGGTACACAACGCGGGTGTTGCCAAACTGGGGACCGTCGAGGAGACGTCGGTCGATACCTGGCGCCGAATGTTCGAGGTCAACGTCGTCGCCGTCGCTGAACTGACCCGACTGTTGCTGCCCGCGCTGCGAGCGGCGCACGGGCACGTGGTGTTGATCAACTCCGGTTCGGGTCTGCGCGTCAACGCAGACTGGGGTGCGTATGCGGCGAGCAAGTTCGCCTTGCGCGCGTTCGGTGACGTCCTGCGGCTCGAGGAGCCGACACTGCGGGTGACGTCGATCCACCCGGGACGGATCGACACCGACATGCAGCGCGCGCTCGTCGCCACCGAGGGCGATGACTACGACGCCGACCGGTTCCTCACTCCGCAGACAGTGGCGCGCGCGGTCCGGGGCGCCGTCGAAACGCCTCTTGATGCGCATCCCACCGAAATCGTGTTGCGGCCGATACCTCGTCGGAAGTGACTGGCCGGATGTGACTGGCCGGATGTGACTGGCCGGACGTGACAGGCCGGATGTGACTGGACGGCCACGATCCGCGACTCGCGGACACTCCAGACAATCCGCCTAAGCCCGCTGTTCAGCCCCTTGGCGGTGCTAGCGTGCCGCGCATGCCAGGACATCGGGGGGGATTCCGGGACAGAACGGTCGTCACCGTGCTCGCGGTGACCTTGATGATCGGGGGTGGCTCGACGGGTACGGCTGCGGCCCAGTCGAGCGGCAGCGCCGGTGGACAGGGTTCGGTCGGCACCGGGTCCTGGACCGACGGCACCGGCTCGGACGGCACCGCGTCGAACGGCACCACATCCGTCACCGGCTCACTAGGGACAGGGTCGTACGCCAGGTCGCCGTTCGGCTCCTGGATGCCGAGCGTGGTCGGCTCGATGTTCTCGGAGCCTGATCTCGACCCACCGGGACTCGAGACACTCCGCGCGGAGATGATGCCCTCCCCGCTGGGTGAACCCTTCTTCGACGAGTACCCGCCCGGCTTGGACGCGATGGAAAACGGCGAGGTCATCGAGACCCGCGACGTGACGCCGGTCGCCCGGCAGCTCCTGAGTCAACCGGTACGTGAGGTCCGACAGTTCAAAGTGAGGACCACCGACGCGGCCGACGAGCCATCGTTCGCGACCGCTACGCTCGTCGTCCCCGCCGCTCCGTGGCCCGGTCCCGGTCCCCGGCCCGTCGTGGTGAACAACGTGCCGATCAACGGACTCGGACGAGCCTGCACGCCCTCGTACACCCTCGCGCACGGCATCACCCCGTCGACAAACCCCTACGAGCGACTCCGTCCGGTCACGACGCAGGCAGAACAACGCGGTTACGCGGTGCTCATCACCGATCACGAGGGCCCCCGGATGGCCTACGGGGAACCAATCGTCGCCGGACGCGCGATCCTCGACGTTATCCGCGGCATGCGAAACCTGTACCCGGCGGAGTTCGGCGACAGCAAGCTCGCGTTGACCGGCTACTCGGGAGGTTCGATCGCCACGCACGGAGCGGTCAAGCAGATCGACTCATACGCCCCCGAACTCGCCGACGACATCGTCGGCGCCGCGATCGGGGGACTGCCGGCCGACTTCGAGATGCTCGGGCGCACCATGAACGGCAATCTCGCCACCGGATACTTTCTCGCCGCATTGTTCGGGGTCATGCGGGAACACCCCGAGACCCTCCCGCTGATCAACCCTCTCGGCCAACGCCTGCTCATCTCAACCCTGAAGGACGAGTGCATCAGCGATCTCGCCATGCTGGGCATCCTACTCATCCCGGTGGAGGCCCTCGCGAACGTCACGAACGCACTGAATTCTCCTGTCGCACATGATATCTACGCGAAACTGAAGATGGCGGACCTCAAGTCCGGCACCCCGTTGTACATCTTCCACGGCGGGCAGGAGTTCTGGGTCCCCGCACTGGGCGCGCGCAACCTGTTCGACGAGCAGTGCGGATACGGAGTCGCCACTGTGTACCAACAGGTACCCGGTGAGCACATCATTGCCCCGTTCACCGGCACTCCCGGCGCGTTCGACTGGATCGACGCCCGGCTTGCCGGAGAACCCCCACCATCCGACTGCTGAAACGCCTCCCGCCCGACAGTGCACTGCCGACGGGTTCCGCCACCCGCACACTGCGCGTGACGGAACTCGTCGGCGGTTACCTTCAGAGAACGACGTTGACCATCTTGCCGGGAACGACGATCACCCTGCGCGGGTCCTTGCCGTCGAGCAGCGCGACGATCTTCTCGTCCGTCAGAGCGACCTTCTCGATGTCCTCACGGGCGGCGTCGACCGCGACATTGATGCGGCTGCGGACCTTGCCGTTGACCTGGATCGGGTACTCGACGGTGTCCTCGACCAACCACTTCTCGTCGGCGGTCGGGAACGGGCCGTGCGCGAGCGACTCGGAGTGCCCCAGGCGCGACCACAGTTCCTCCGCGAGGTGCGGCGCGACCGGACCGAGCATGAGCACCAGCGGTTCCACCACCGAGCGCGGTGCACCCGCCGGGTACTCCTTGGTGAGGTGATTGGTGTACTCGATCAGCTTGGCGACCGCGGTGTTGTCGTGCAGTGCCGCGTAGTCCTCACTGACGCCGGCGATCGCCTTGTTGAGCGCACGCAGCGTGTCCTCCGACGGCTCGGCGTCGGTGACCCGCACGTCACCGCTTTCCTCGTCGATGACGACGCGCCAGGCGCGCTGCAGGAAGCGGTGTGCTCCGATGACGTCCTTCGTCGCCCAGGGACGAGACGTGTCGAGCGGCCCCATCGCCATCTCGTAGACGCGCAAGGTGTCGGCACCGTACTCGTCGCAGATCTGGTCCGGCGAAACGGAATTCTTGAGACTCTTCCCCATCTTCCCGTACTCGCGCTTGACCTCGGCGCCCTGGTAGAAGAACTTGCCGTTGTCCTCGGTCACCTCGGCCGCCGGCACGTATACGCCACGGTCGTCGGTGTACGCATGCGCCTGGATGTAACCCTGGTTGTAGAGGCGGCGGTACGGCTCGCTCGAGCTGACATGTCCCAGGTCGAACAGGACCTTGTGCCAGAACCGTGCGTACAGCAGGTGCAGCACCGCGTGCTCGACTCCGCCGACGTACAGGTCGACGCCACCGGGATCGTTGGGGCCGTGGATGTCCGGGCGCGGACCGGTCCAGTAGGCCTCGTTCTCGGGGGCGACGAACTGCTCATGGTTGGTGGGGTCGATGTAGCGCAGCTGGTACCACGAGCTACCCGCCCATTGCGGCATCACATTGGTGTCGCGGTTGTAGGCCTTGAGCCCGTCACCGAGATCCAACTCGACATTGACCCACTCGGCGGCCTTCGCGAGCGGGGGAGAGGGCTCGGAGCTGGCGTCGTTCGGGTCGAACGACACCGGTGCGTAATCCTCGACTTCCGGAAGTTCCACCGGCAGAGCTGATTCCGGTAGTGGATGCGCTACACCCTGGTCGTCGTACACGATCGGGAACGGCTCACCCCAGTAACGCTGGCGCGCGAACAGCCAGTCGCGCAGCTTGTATTGGATGGTGCCCACTCCGAGGCCGTCCGCCTCGAGCCGCTCGATGACGGCCGCCTTGGCGTCCGCGACGCCACGGCCGTTGAGATAGTCGGAGTTCACCAGCGGTCCGTCGCCGGCGAACGCCGCCTCGGACAGGTCACCGCCCTTGATCACCTCGACGATGTCGAGGCCGAACGCGGTCGCGAACTCCCAGTCACGCTGGTCGTGGCCCGGGACGGCCATGATCGCGCCGGTGCCGTAGCCCGTGAGCACGTAATCGGCAATGAACACCGGCAGTTCGTGGCCGTTCACCGGGTTCACGGCGTAGGCGCCGAGGAAGACGCCGGTCTTCTCCTTGCTCTCCTGGCGTTCGAGGTCACTCTTGGCCGCGATCGAGGCCCGGTACGCCTTGACGGCCTCGGCCGGGGTGGACTTGCCGCCGGTCCAGCGTGGGTCGACACCGTCGGGCCACTCGGCCGCCACCAGGCGGTCCACCAACTCGTGTTCGGGGGCCAGCGTCACGTACGTGGCACCGAAGAGGGTGTCCGGACGGGTGGTGAACACCTCGATGTCGTGGCCGGTGGTGTCCGGGCCCTCGTCGCCTTGCTCGCCCCGGACCGCGAACTTGACCTGGGCTCCGTACGAGCGCCCGATCCAGTTGCGCTGCATGGTCTTGACCTTCTCTGGCCAGTCCAGGTGCTCGAGGTCGTCGACGAGACGGTCCGCGTAAGCGGTGATCCGCATCATCCACTGCTGCAGATGCTTCCGGAACACCGGGAAGTTCCCGCGCTCGCTGCGGCCGTCTGCGGTGACCTCTTCGTTGGCCAACACGGTCCCCAGGCCCGGACACCAATTGACCATCGAATCCGAGTGGTAGACAAGGCGGTACGAGTCGAGCACCTTGCTGCGCTCGACCGCGTCCAACGATTCCCAGCTGCGTCCGTCGTCCAGAGTGCGTTCACCCGAGGAGAATTCGGCCTCGAGTTCGGGGATGCGGCGCGCCTTGCCCTGCTCGGTGTCGTACCAGGCGTTGTAGATCTGCAGGAAGATCCACTGCGTCCAGTGGTAGAAGTCGACGTCCGTCGTCGCGATGCTGCGACGCTCGTCGTGACCGAGCCCCAGACGGCGCAGCTGACGCTGCATGTTCGCGATGTTGGCTTCTGTCGTGGTCCGCGGATGCGTGCCCGTCTGCACCGCGTACTGCTCGGCCGGCAGACCGAACGCGTCGTAGCCGAGGGCGTGCAGGACGTTGTGGCCCTGCATCCGGTGGTAGCGCGCGAACACATCGCTGCCGATGTAGCCGAGCGGGTGCCCGACGTGCAGACCCGCACCAGACGGGTACGGGAACATGTCCTGCACGAACAGCTTGTCGGCGGGCACATCGACGGCGTCGCCCGTCCCCTTGCTCGCCTGTGGCGCCAGCGGACCCACGGGGTTGGGCGCATTGAACGTCCCCCGCTCGCGCCACAGTTCCTGCCAGCGCCGCTCGATACGGCCGGCGAGTTCGGCTGTATAGCGGTGCTGCGGCGTCGAGTCGTCGGTCGATGCGGCTTGCTGAGCTGGCTCGGTCACTGTGGTCGCTATCTACTTGGATGACGTGGAATTCCGCCAACCAGGGTAAAGGCTGGTCGGCCCCGGGGGCACATGCCCGTCGGACCGGGCTTATCGTGGATGCGTGCTCATTGTCGCTGTCGTCCTGTTCTTCGCCGCTGTCGGCCTCGCCGCGCTGGGCATCGCCGGACTGACCGGTCGGCTCAGTCGCAACCGCTGGGCCGGGGTCCGTACCCCCGAATCGCTCCGCGACGACGAGACGTTCGCGCTGGCCAACAAGGTCGCAGCACCCACGATACTGGCGTCCGCCGTGGTCCTGGGGATCGGCGGTGTCGCGGCCACCCTGCTCGACGGCGTCCTGCCGATCGCCGCAGTGAGCGTCTCCGTCCTTGCCGCCCTCTTCATCGCCGGTGTCGGTGGCACCCTCGGCTCGCGCGCCGCCGGTGCACTGCCCGAGGAAACCAGCGGCTGCGGCACCTCGTGCGGCGCCTGCAGCCTCAAGGGCGCCTGCGAACCCGCCTGACCAGTTGAGTCCTGACTGGTTGAATCGCGAGCGTGACCACCCCGCCACCCGGCCCGCGTGTCGTCGACCACGCCGGCGCCATCTTCGGTCTCGTCGTTCCGGTGCTGGCCGCGGCTGCGGGCGTCGTAGTGACATACGTCCTCGAACCCCGGCTGCCCGAACGGATAGCCACCCCCTGGTCCGGTAGCGCGCCGGAAGCCCTCGTGAGCCCGACCACGAGCGCATGGTCCCTCGCGGCGATCGTGCTGATCGTCGGCGGCGGCTGTTGCGCCATCGCCGCGCTCGCCCAGGCCCGGCTGATGATGCGCCGGGTCATGTTGCTGCTCGGGCTGACCATCGTCGGGGGGCTACTCGCCGCCGCCGTCGCGACGACCGTCGGGCAGCTCGATGCGGTGGCGGTGGTCGACACACCCCTGCCCGTCGGCGCGATCGGCCTCGGCCTGGCTGTCGGCGCCGTCGTCGGCTTGGTCGGCGCGTCACTGTTGCGCGACCATCGCGTCCGTACCAGTGCCACCGAGGCACCGGCGGCAGATCTGCCCCGTGGCATCCCTGAGATGCCTATTACCGACCAGGTCGGGATGAGAGCGGGCGAACTCGCCGCCACGGGCGTGGCCCTCGTCGCACCCGCGGCGCTGGTGTGCTGGCTGGCGAACGCGTGGTGGCCGCTCGGCATGTACCTGCCATTCGTGCTGCTCGCGATGACAATCCTGCAATTCCGCCTGGTCGTCGACGCGGAGAGCATCCGCGTGCAGAACATGGGGATGTCGGCGATCGAGTACGGCACCGACGAGGTGTTGGGCGCGAAGGTCACGCACGTGCGCCCCTTCCAGGACTTCGGCGGCTGGGGCCTCAAGTCGAAGGGGCGCGGCGACCAGGGCGTCGTCACCCGCACGGGACCGGCGGTCGTGATCACCTTCGCGTGCGGCGATCGACTCACCGTCACCACGCCCCGGGCCGAGGAGATCGCCGGTGCCCTCAACACCCTCGCGGACCAGCGCCTGACCCGGTCCTGACCGCCGCCACGCGGCCGCCCGACGGCCCGGACGCCGTACGGAGCCGTGCTGCGAGCCTGGTCGGATACCGTTTAGCGGTGAAGTTTCTGAACAGGCTCTACATCGACGGATTCATCCTCTCGATCGCCGCCGTCGCGATCCTCGGGAGCCTGTTCCCTGTCTCCGGCACCGGCCAGACGGTGCTCGACTGGGCCACCAAGATCGCGATCGGGCTCCTTTTCCTGCTCTACGGCGCGCGACTGTCCCCCACCGAGGCGCTGCACGGTCTCAAGCACTGGCGCCTGCACTCGGTGGTGCTCGCCTCGACCTTCGTGCTGTTCCCGCTCATCGGCCTGGCGCTGCGGATCCTGGCGCCGACCGTGATCAGCGACGAGTTGTACACCGGCGTCCTCTACCTGTGCCTGGTGCCGTCGACGGTCCAGTCGTCGATCGCGTTCACCTCGATCGCACGCGGCAACGTCGCGGGCGCAATCGTGAGCGCGTCACTGTCCAACCTTCTGGGGGTCTTCATCACCCCGCTGCTGGTGATCCTGTTGATGAGCACGACCGGTCAGGCCACCGTCGATCCCTCCTCGGTGATCGACATCGTGCTGCAGTTGCTGGTGCCGTTCATGGTCGGACAGCTCATCCGGCCGCTCGTCATCGACTGGCTCATGAGGTACGCGGAGCCGACCAAGTTCGTCGACCGCGGCTCGATCCTGCTCGTGGTGTTCTCGGCGTTCAGCGTGTCGATGGCGGACGACGTCTGGAGCACCGTGACCGCTATCGAGATCGTTGCGGTGGTGGCGGTATGTGTGTTCATACTCGCGGCGGTGCTCGGGATTACCGCCTTCGCCGGCGCAAAGCTCGGATTCTCCCTGCCGGACCGCACCGTGATCATCTTCTGCGGCTCCAAGAAGAGTCTGGCGACGGGCCTGCCGATGGCGTCGGTGCTGTTCGCGGGGCAGCCCATCGGTCTGATAGTGCTACCACTGATGATCTTCCACCAGATCCAATTGATCGTGTGCGCTGCGATCGCGCAGCGCATCGCCAAGCGCGCCGATCCCGAGGCCATTGCCTCCTGACCGAACCGTGAGTTCACCCCCGCCTGCGCAATGGCTGCGGTTCAATGAGTGCGGGCGCGCCTCCGCTGTTCAGGCGCGCGCTGTTCGGATGGTCCCAGGCAGCTGTGTATCGGAGGCGAACATGAGCGGTAACCATCACCATCACGAGCCCCAGGACGTCCTCGCGCCCGCCTATACGGGCCGACTGGAGACGAACCCGGTTCCCGCGCTTCGCCTGCCCCACGAATCGATGGACCCAAGGGCCGCCCATCGATTCATCCACGACGAACTGATGCTCGACGGCAGTTCGCGGCTCAACCTCGCGACATTCGTGACGACCTGGATGGACCCCGAGGCCACCGCCCTGATGGCGGAGACGTTCGACAAGAATCTGATCGACAAGGACGAGTACCCGGCGACGTCGGCGATCGAACAGCGTTGCGTCAACATGGTCGCCGCGCTGTTCAACGCGCCGGGACTGTCGGACACCGATCCGGAGGCAGCGACCGGCGTCTCGACCATCGGCTCGAGCGAGGCGGTGATGCTCGCCGGGCTGGCGATGAAGTGGCGCTGGCGGGAGGTACGCGAGGGCGCCGGACAGGACGCGTCCAAGCCGAAACTGGTGATGGGCAGCAACGTTCAGGTGGTCTGGGAGAAGTTCTGCCGCTACTTCGACGTTCAACCCGTATACCTGCCGATGGAACCGGGCCGATATGTGATCACGCCCGAACAGGTGTCGGCGGCGGTCGACGAGAACACCATCGGCGTGGTCGCAATTCTCGGAACCACCTACACCGGCGAACTCGAACCGGTCGAGGAGATCGCCCTCGCTCTCGACGAACTCGCAGCGGGTGGCGGTCCCGACATCCCGGTTCACGTGGACGCCGCCAGCGGTGGATTCGTGGTCCCATTCTTGAATCCGGATCTGTTGTGGGACTTCAGGCTTCCACGTGTCGTCTCGATCAACGTGAGCGGCCACAAGTACGGGCTGACCTATCCGGGCATCGGGTTCGTCGTTTGGCGTGATTCCGAACAACTTCCCGAGGAACTGGTGTTCCGGGTCAACTATCTGGGCGGCGACATGCCGACATTCACTCTCAACTTCTCGCGCCCGGGAAGCCAGATCGTGGGGCAGTACTACAACTTCCTGCGGCTGGGCCACGCCGGATATCAGCGCATCATGAGGGCTCTGCGTGGCACCGCAATGTGGTTGAGCGACAGGCTCTCCGAGGCAGGCGACTTCCGCGTCATCAGCGGTGGCTCGGCGATCCCGGTCATCGCATTCGAACTCGCCGAGGAGCTGGGCTTCACCGTCTTCGACATCTCCCACGAGCTGCGTTCCCGCGGCTGGCAGGTCCCCGCCTACACAATGCCCGCCGAGGCCACGGAAGTAGCGGTACTGCGCATCGTCGTCCGCGAGGGCTTCAACGCCGACCTCGCCCGTCTGCTCTTCGACGACATCATCGCGGTCTGCGGCTACCTGCGTCGAGGCGCCGCAGACCGCCCCGACGCCCGACACTTCGCGCACTGACCCAGCCGGGTGGTAATCCTGGACGGTTACAACAAGGTTCGTGGACGATGAAGCTGCGGCATTGCACCAGTTCGGGGAGGGTGGGATGAAATGGGTGTAGTGATCTTCGTAGTCGCTGTATTGGCCGGGGCGATTCTTCTTGACCAGTTGGGTTTGTGGGCGGAGCGTCATGGGTGGATCTATTGGCGAAAGAAGAAGGGGACTGGCGGCTCGTCGGGGGCGCTCGAGTACATGAACACCCTGTTCTCTCCTTCAGCACACAACGTCGTAGAAGAACGGGAAAGCAAGAGTGTGACCCGTGTGGATTCCGCAACAGGAGACGAACTTGATCTCGACTCTCCCACTGTATTTCTCGAGATGCGCAACTGGGAGAAAAGTTCAGATGACCCTCGTTCTTCCATGAACTGAGCCGTCAGTTCAGGTCGATGTCGACGGGGTGCGTCGCGAGCAGCGCGAGCGGCATGGGCTGCCGGCGCAGCACCTGACCCCACACGTCCACGCGGGGTGGACTGACGATGTCGGAGGCCAAGGCCGACAACACGATCCAGTCGTCGTTCTCGAGCTCGGAATCGAGCTGACCGAAAGTCCAACCCGCGTAACCGGCGAAGACCCGCAGCCCGTCGATGACCGGGGCGATCTGCTCGGGGTCCCCGTCGAGGTCGACGATCACCACCCGCCCGTCGATGCGGCGCAGGCCGGGAACATCGGTGACGTCGGCACCGGCCCGCAGCGTCGCCAGGCACAGGGCGGCGTCACGGGTGACCGGACCGCCGACGTAGATCGCCTTGGGATCGGCGGCGAGGTCGGCCCACTGCGGCAGCACCTCCTGCACCGCGGTATCGCTGCGGCGGTTGATGACGACACCGAGGCTGCCGGCGTCGTTGTGTTCGATCATGTACACGACGGTCCGACGGAATGTCGGCTCGAACAGGTCCGTCGACGACACCAGCAAGCTGCCCGGTCGTACCACAGGCTGTGCCGACGCCGTTCGGTCCTCAGGTTCCTCCGAGTGCGCCACTGGGTCATCATCTCATCGACAACGCCCCACCGGGAGATGGGAATCGCGTCCGATGGCTCACGCCTTCACCGGGCAGGCGGCCGTACGGGGTACGCCCAGCTTCTGCAGGAACAGGCTCATCGGGCACCAACCGGCGACTCCGTACAGGACCAGGTTTGCCGACACGAATGCGGTCAGCCCGCGCCACTTGGGCGAGCGGTTGCGGCCGAGCAGCAGGCTCGCGCCCGCCACCGAACCACCGAGCAGCGGCACGATGCGCTCGATGGACCAGCCGGAATGCTTCGGTAGTGCCACGGCGGGGATCTCCTTGCGATACGTGGTGTCGAGGGGCGGTGTCCCGTGCCCGCGTCGGTGCCGGACGCTCTGCGGGCGGCGGTGCGTCCGGACCGTCGGGCCGGCACGATCTGAACTGTATACCCGGGGGGGTATTTAGTCGACGTGTCGTCGACCACGTCCGGCGCGCTAAACCAGGCCTAGGATCCGGTCGAGGACCGCGAGATGATGCTCGAACAGCACCGCCGGCTCTGTGAAGGTGTCGCCGCCGAACTGCTCGAACACCTCGGAACTCACCACCCCGAACAGCGCGCTCCACACCATCACTCCGCGGACGAGGACCTCGTTCGGCAAGGTCGATCCCATCTCGCTGCGGATCCGCCCCAGATCCACGGCCAGGCCCGGCTCGCACTCGGCCTCCGGCACCTCGATCGCACCGGCCCGGTACGCAGACTCGATGATGGTCACCAACGCGGCGATGACCCGGGTGCCCGGGCCTGTCGTGCGTTCTGCCGGGGCGTGGTAACCGGGGATCGGACTGCCGTACAGCAGCGCATACCGGGCCGGTTCGCGCACCGCCCACACACGGACCGCGCGGGCAAGGGCATGCAGTCGCCCGCGATGGTCCGCCTCGGGCAGTGCGTCGACAGCGACCTCTACCTCCGCAGCGAGTTCGTTGTAGCCGTCGACGACCAGCAGCGTGAGCAACTCGTCCCGGCTCGCGACGTACCGGTACACCGCAGAGGACACGACCCCGAGATCCCGCGCGACCGCCCGCAGCGACAGGGCCGCGGCACCGTGGGCGACCAAATGCTCGCGTCCGATGCGGGTGATCTCAGCCAGGGTCTGCTCACGCGCGCGTTCGCGTGGCGTGCATGTCATGGTTCCACCCTGCCGGACACGCGAGAGCACTGTCAACGAAAGAGAGCAGTGCTCTTGACAAAGCATGCGCGGGTGACACATGCTGAAAACGAGAGCAGCGCTCTCGTTTCTGGAAATCCCCTCGAGAAGGTGAGCCCGTCATGTCGAATCTGCAGGTAGTGACCGGAGCAGGACCCGTCGGCTGGACTGTCGCAGAGCAGCTGGCCGATGCCGGCCACGACGTTCTGGTGCTGACCCGCTCCGGCAGCGGGCCGGTGCATCCGCGGATCGAACGCCGCAAGGTGGACGTCTCCGATCCCACCGCCCTCGGGCCCGCGCTCGACGGGGCCGCCGCGGTCTTCCACTGCATCCACGGCTCCGAGTACGACGCTCGCGCGTGGGAACGCGAACTTCCCGTCGCCGAGCGGGTGGTGATGGACGCCGCCCAGCGGATCGGCGCCGTCGTGGTGTTCCCCGAGAGCCTGTACGCGTACGGGCGTCCCGACGGCCCGATGACCGAGGACAACCCCCGCGACGCGACGGCCGGCAAGCTCGGTGTCCGTGCCCGACTACTCGCGGCCCGCGCCGCGCACCGGGTGCCCACCGTGAGCGTGGTGGCGGCCGACTTCTTCGGGCCACGGGTCCGGGACGCGCACGCAGGGGAGCGGATGGTTCCGGCGGTCCTGAACGGGAAGACCATCCGGGTGATGGGACGCCCCGACGTGGTGCACTCGTTCACCTACGTGCCGGATCTGGCCAAGGCGATGATCGCGGCGGCGCAGGACCAGCGGCTGTGGAACACAGTGCTGCACGCCCCCACCGCTCCCGCGGTGACCCAGCGCCAGATGGTCGAGGCCTTCGCTTCCGCCGCGCACGTGCGCGCCCCGAAGGTGGGAACGCTGCCGAGCATGCTGCTGCGCGCGATCGGTTCGGTGCACCGCCCCACGCGGGAGCTGGCCGAGATGCTCTACCAGTTCGAGGCCCCGTACGTCATGGATTCGAGCCGCAGCGAGCAGCTACTCGGACTCGCACCGACCCCGCTCGACGAGGCGGCCGTGCAGACCGTCCGGTGGTGGGAGAACGACCTGGCGGCGACAACTGCCCGATAGGGTCACCGTGTGCGCAGACGGACTTCGATTCGGCAATCGTGGACGATCGCCGTCACGACGCTGCGCCACTCGCCGGGACTCGCGCGTCTGACGACGGTCCGGTTCGCGAGCCAGTACGGTGACGGGCTGTTCCAGGCCGCCCTCGGCGGCGCCATCCTGTTCAATCCGGAACGCGAGACCGAACCGCTGGCGATCGCGGCCGGATTCGCGGTGCTGCTCCTGCCGTACTCCGTGATCGGCCCGTTCGCGGGCGCCCTGCTCGACCGCTGGGATCGCCGTACGGTCCTGCTCTGGGCGAACCTGTTGCGCGGCAGTCTCATCCTCATCATCGCAGCCCTGCTGATCGCCGGAGCGGGGGAGACGCCCCTGCTCGTTCTGGCCCTCGCCGCGATCGGTGTGAGCCGCTTCGTGCTCGCGGGCGCATCCGCGTCGCTGCCCCACGTGGTACGCCAGAGTTGGCTGGTACCAACCAACTCTGTGCTTGCAACCGTGGGATCGGTTTTCTCGGCCCTCGGCGCCGGTACCGCCCTGACCATCATCGGCGTGGTGGGTGAAGGGGATCTGGGCTCCGGCATCGCGGTAGCCGTCGGGGCCACCGGATCAGTGATCGCGGCGTGGGCCGTCAGCGGTTTCGCGCCCAACGCCCTCGGACCGGCCGAACCGGGCACTGAAACACCGAGAATGCGCGGCGTCGCCGCCGCGGTGCTGTCGGGTCTGCGCATCGGCGCGACAGCCGTCTGGCAGGCGCCCGGTGTGACGACGGCGATGATCGGAATCGGCTCCCACCGCATCGTCTTCGGGATCAACACGCTTCTGATGGTGCTCATCCTGCGGCACCCGGCGGCCGGCGGTGCACTGCCCGGCGGTCTGGCCGGCTTCGGTGTCGCGGTGGGTGCCACCGCCGCCGGGATGCTGCTCGCCGCGCTCGCCACACCGTGGTTGATTCCTCGCCTGGGACGCCCGCGCACCGTGACCCTCGCCCTCGTCTTCGCAACACTCGTACAGGCGACGCTCGTCGCGTCGCTGTCGCAGCCACTGCTGCTCGCCGGCGCGTTGCTGCTCGGATTCGCCGGCCAGACGATCAAGCTCACGGGTGACGCGGCGATGCAGATCGAGATCGACGACGGTCGCCGCGGGCAGGTGTTCGCACTGCAGGACACCGTCTTCAACGCCGCCTTCTGTGCTGCACTCGCCGCCGCCGCGACGGTCGTCGCACCGGACGGGCGCTCTCTCGGCCTGGTCTTAGTCGGCGCCGGAACCTACGCCCTCGCCCTGATCGCGGTCGGGATCAACTCACGGCGCACCGCCTAGTGATCGGTCACGTCCCGACCCGCCACACAGTGTCGAGACGTCCATCGGCGTCGGTGTCACCGAGCCGCACCGACAGTCGACCAGGGTCCTCCTCAGCCACCAGCACCGTGTCGTAGCCACCACCACCTCGAGTCGAGGTCAGCACCACGTCGAGTGTGCCGTCACCGTCGAAGTCGGCGACGGCATCATCCGACAGACCGTCGCCGTCGAAGTCGACCGCCCGCCACGGCGACGGGGGTGGCGGGGGTGGGGAGGCCGACTCACGCGAGACCTCCTGAGCCCACACACCGTCGTGCGCCGGGTCGGCGAAGTAACGGGCCGACGACTGCCCGGCGTCCAAGACCGCTCTGTCGACCACCGAGTCTCCGTCGACATCCCACATGGCGTCGTCGCGCAGACCGTCGCCGTCGAAGTCCAGGCGCACCGCGTCGAACACACCGTCACCGTCGAGGTCCAGATCCGCGGCCGAGGTCCACGTACTCAGCTCGCCGTCGCCGGTGCCAAACCAGTACTCGAGTGCTCCCATACCTGGATGGACGTCGGGCGACATCAATCGGTTCCCGCACCCGCTCAGGCGTTCGGGTACACCGCCACCTCGGTGGCCTTGACGGCGAACCACACGTCGTCGCCGGCGGCGAGATCGAGTTCGGCGACCGCGCCGGCGGTGACGTCGGCGATCAGGCCGGGCGAGCCGTCGGCGTGGTCCTCGGCGCGGACACGTATCGTGTGCCCGCCGACGCCGGTGATCTCGGTGATCCGAACACGGAACACGTTGCGAGGACTGCCTTCCGGATGGACGCGGTGGACCGCCACCGCGGTCGGGCCGAAGACAGCGACCGCACCGTCACCAGGCGCACACGCGTCCTCGGCGGTGCCGTGGACGAGGCCCGCGACGGTCTCCAACCCGTCGGTGCCGACCTTGCCCGAGAGCAGGTTGATGCCCGCGATCCGCGCCGCGAAGGTACTGCGCGGACGCGTCAGCACCCGCTCGACCGGGCCTTCCTCGACGATCCTCCCGCGGTCGATCACCACGGCGCGGTCGGCGAGCGAAAGTGCATCCAGCACATCGTGAGTCACCAGGATCGCGGTCCGCTCACCGGTCCGCAGCACTCGGCGCAGGAGCGTTCGGACAGCCGGCGCGGCTCCGACGTCGAGCGCAGCCATCGGCTCGTCCAGCAGGAGCAGACCGGGTTCAGCGGCCAGGGCGCGGGCCACCGCCACCCGCTGCGCCTGACCACCGGACAGCTTACGGGGACGGCGATCCGCGGAGCCGGCCATGTCGACCTCGTCGAGCCACCGTGTCGCCGCCGCGTGGGACTCGTGCCGACCCCGTCCGGCGCTGCGTGGCGCGAAGGCCACGTTCTCCCGAACCGTCAGGTGCGGGAACAGCAGCGGTTCCTGAGCGAGCAGCCCGACCGACCGCTGATGCGGCTGCACCGCAACATCTGTCGCGGTGTCGGTGAGAACGCGCTCGCCGAGCACGACACGTCCGTCGTCGGGGCGCAACAGACCGGCGACGACATCGAGGAGCGTCGACTTTCCGGCCCCGTTGGGCCCGAGGACCGCGAGAACCTCACCCGACGCGACCGCGAGTTCGACGTCGAGGCCCCTCGACGCGACTCTCGCCCGTACCGTGAGCCCGTTCACAGCGCGCCTGCCGCGCGTCGGGTGCGGGCGCCGAGGACGATCGCGACGGCGACAAGGACCAGCAACAGCGACAGCGCCACGGCGGCGTCCGGATCCGTCTCCCGCTGGAGGTAGATCTCCAGCGGCAGCGTCCGGGTCACCCCCTGTAGGCTGCCGGCGAACGTGAGTGTGGCACCGAATTCCCCAAGCGCACGGGCGAACGCGAGCACCGCGCCGGACACGAGGCCGGGCAGGACCAGTGGCACCGTGACCCTTCTCAGCACTGTCGTCGGACGGGCCCCGAGTGTCGCGGCGACGGCCTCGTACCGGCGTCCGGCGGTACGCAGGGCCCCCTCGAGGCTGATCACGAGGAACGGAAGGGCCACGAACGTCTGGGCCAGCACCACCGCTGTGGTGGAGAACGCGATCTGGATGCCCGCGACCTCGAGGTGCCGACCGATCAACCCCTGTCGGCCGAAGGTGTAGAGCAGCGCGAGTCCGCCGACGACGGGGGGCAACACCAGCGGCAACAGCACCAGCGCACGCAGCGCCGCGAGACCGGGAAAGCGGCAGCGCGCCGACACCAATGCCATAGGAACCCCGAGCAGGACGCACAGAAGTGTGCTTGCCGACGCAGTTCTGACGCTCAACGCCAATGCATCCAAAGAGGATTCGGACGTCACGAGCTGGAGGAAGTGGGTCCAGTCCACCTCGAGGAGCATCGCGACGAGCGGGAGCACCACCAGTAGGCTGCCCACGGCCGCGGGGACGAAGATCCAGGCCGGCAGTCCGGCCGGGATCCGGGCCGTCGGCCTAGCGGTCACGGCGCCCCGAACCCTGCGTCGGACAGGATTCGTCGTCCTTCCGGACCGAGCACGAAGGCGACGAAACTCTCTGCCGTGTCAGGATTCCCGGACTTCCGCAACACCGCGATGGGGTAGGTGTTGATGACGGTCGCCGCCTCAGGGAACGGAACGGTGGCGACCCTGTCGCGTGCGGCCGCGGCATCGGTCACGTACACCAGACCGGCATCGGCCTGACCGGTGACGACCTTCCCCAGGACGTCGGTCACCGAGGACTCTTCGCTGACGGGCGTGAGGTGGATTCCGGTGGCGTCCTCGATCCGTCGGGTCGCGGTACCGCACGGCACCTGCGGCGCGCAGACCACCGCCTTCACCTCCGGCCGGGTGAGGTCGGCGAACGAGTCGATGTTGGCCGGATTGCCCGGCGGGACGGCGATTGTCAGCACGTTGGTGGCGAAGTTCACCGGTTCGGTCGCCGTCAGCCCGGCGCCGGTCGCCTTGGTCATGTTCGCCGTGTCGGCCGATGCGAAAACGTCTCCCGGAGCGCCCTGGTCAAGTTGGGTGGACAGATCGGACGATCCGGCGAAGTTGAACACGACCCGAGTCCCGGGATGCTGTGCCTCGAAGAGTTGGCCCACCTCGGTGAACGTCGAACGCAGCGACGCCGCGGCAAGAACGGTGATCGATTGCCCGTTCGCGGTGTCGGCGTCGATCGCGCTGCTGCAGCCCGCCAGTATTGTCACGGCGATACCGACGGCCACCACGTGCCGCAGTCTCACGCCGGTGACCCAGGCGTCTCGACGATGACGGTTGTCGCCTTCACCACGGCCACAGCCACGCTGCCCGGCTCGAGCTTCAACGCCTCTGCCGACTCGGCACTCATGAGCGAGACGACAGTGAACGGCCCACACTGCATCTCGACCTCCGCCATCACGCCGTCGATGCGCACCCGTGTGACCAGGCCGACGAAGCGGTTGCGCGCCGAACTGCCCACTCCGAGTGGGTTCTCCGGCCCGGGCGCGGCGTTGGCACGCGCGAATTCGGCGAGCTGCTTGCCGTCGACGACCATGCGTCCAGCGTCGTCCTTGTGGGAGGCGAGGGTGCCGGCATCGACCCACCGCCGGACGGTGTCATCGCTGACGCCGAGCAGCTGGGCCGCATCGCGGATCCGAACGTCGGGCATGCGGCCGAGTCTATCTCCGTAGATGCGGACAGCTCAATAACAATTGTCCGCGTTTGCGGCTACTTCGGCGACTCCTTGCGCTCCGCCCACCACTTCATCAGTTCCGCCTCGGCCTCCTCCCGGCTCAGGGGACCGCGATCCAGACGCAGCTCCTTGAGGTGCTTCCACGCCTCACCGACCTGCGGTCCAGCCGGGATGCCGAGCAAATCCATGATTGCGTTTCCGTCGAGGTCCGGGCGCACCCGCGCCAGATCCTCCTGCTCGGCGATCCGAGCGATCCGTGCCTCGAGGTCGTCGTAGGTGGCTTGCAGCGCTGCCGCCCGTCGCTTGTTGCGAGTGGTGCAGTCCGCGCGAACCAGCTTGTGCAGCCGGGGCAGCAGGTCTCCGGCGTCGGTGACGTAGCGGCGGACCGCCGAGTCCGTCCACTGGCCCTTGCCGTAGCCGTGGAACCGCAGGTGTAGGAACACCAACTGACCGACGTCGTCGACCATCTGCTTGGAGTACTTCAGAGCCCGCATCCGCTTGCGGACGAGCTTGGCGCCCACCACCTCGTGGTGATGGAAGCTGACGCCGCCACCCGGCTCGTTGCGCTTGGTATCGGGCTTGCCGACGTCGTGCAGCAATGCAGCCCAGCGCAGTACCAGATCCGGATCGCCGTCCTCGAGATCGATCGCCTGCCGGAGAACGGTCAGCGAATGCCAGTACACGTCCTTGTGCTGGTGGTGCTCGTCGATTTCGAGTTTCATGGCGGGGATCTCGGGGATCACCCGGTCCGCGAGCCCGGTCTCGCACATGACGTTGACGCCGTCGATCGGATACTCCCCGAGGATCAGCTTGTCGAGTTCGGCGCGAACGCGCTCCGCGGTGATCCGCTCGATCTGCCCGGCCATGTCGACGATCGCCTCACGCACCCGCGGCGCGAGCGTGAACCCGAGCTGCGAGACGAACCGGCAGGCCCGCAGCATCCGCAGCGGGTCGTCGTTGAACGAGATCTCCGGCGCCACGGGAGTGTCCAGCACCCCGGCGAGCAGCGCGTCGATGCCGCCGAGCGGGTCGACGAACTCGAAGGTGCCCTGCGGGTCGATCCGCACGGCCATCGCGTTGACGGTGAAGTCGCGGCGGACCAGATCCTCGTCGAGCGTCGTGCCGTACTGCACCTCCGGGTTTCGGGTGACCCCGTCGTAGGTGTCGGTGCGATACGTGGTGATTTCGAGCTGATCGTCGCCCTTGGTGGCACTGACGGTCCCGAATGCGATGCCGGTGTCCCATTGGTTGTCGGCCCACCCCCGCAAGATCTCCTGCACCTGCTCGGGGTGAGCGTCGGTGGTGAAATCCAGGTCGGTGCCGAGGCGCCCCAAGATGGCGTCGCGCACACTGCCGCCCACCAGGTACAGCTCGTGTCCGGCCTCGGCGAACCGTGCCCCGAGCGGGGCCAGCACGTCCGACAGGGTGCGCAGGGTCTGATGCGCACCGCGGAGCAGTCGGGCACGCCGTTCGGCGTCGGGAGTGGGGGCGTTCACGTCAGCAGACCTTACCGAGGCCGCCAAATGCCGGAACGCCGCGTACACGGCGGCGATGCGGCGACACCACGGCCACCCTGGAGTGGAAGTACGGCCGCCCACATTTTGTCAACTACGATCAATGGGGTGTCCGCCGCCAAGCCCGCAAATCGCAACCGCCGTCCTTCGCGGCGGCGCGGTTCTGGCGCGCAATCGGGCGCGCCCCGCATGCGGACCGTGCGCGAAACATCCGCCGGGGGATTGGTCGTCGATGGCCTCGGTGGTCCGAAGGACAAACTGTGCGCAGCCCTGATCGGGCGTACCGATCGACGCGGCCGGTTGCTGTGGTCGCTGCCGAAGGGGCACATCGAGAAGGGCGAGACCGCCGAGCAGACCGCGATGCGTGAAGTCGCCGAGGAGACCGGCATCCGCGGCGCCGTCGTCGCGGCGCTCGGAAGCATCGACTACTGGTTCGTCACCGAAGGCCGGCGGGTCCACAAGACGGTGCACCACTACCTCATGCGATCGCTGGGGGGTGAGCTGTCCGACGCCGACGTCGAAGTCACCGAGGTGGCCTGGGTTCCGCTGTCGGAACTGGATTCGCGGCTCGCCTACGCCGACGAACGCAAGTTGGCCGGGATCGCCGGGCAGCTCATCGCGGATATGGAGCACACACGCGTCGGGGGGACCGGCACGGAATGACAATGGCATCGCGTCCGGCATGGCGACGATCCGGTGCCACGATCCTCTCGGCGCTGACGCTCGTGCTGATGCTGTCAAGCGCCGTCCTGATCGGTACCGGACCCGTGTCGGCGCAGACCGACACGCAGGCAGCCACACAAAACCCGCAGTTCCTGAAACTGAGCATCGACGGCGTCACCCCGACCGCCGTGACCACGACTACCGAACCCACCGTCACGGTCACCGGAACCGTCGCGAACGTAGGCGACCGCCCCGTCGCAGACATCGCGGTGCGACTGCAGCGTGCCCCGGCGGTGGACTCGAGTGAGGCGTTGCGTACCTCACTCGACCTCTACCAGGGCGAGTTCGACACAGTCGGGCCCTTCGTCCACGTCGCGTCGAACCTCCAGCAAGGTGAGCAAACGCAGTTCACGCTGTCGCTGCCACTACGTTCGCAGACCGATCGGTCCCTCGATATCGCCGAACCTGGCGTCTACCCGATGCTGGTCAACGTCAACGGCACTCCCGACTACGGCGGTGAGGCCCGCCTCGACGACGCCCGCTTCCTGCTCCCGGTGCTGGGGCTGCCACAGGCGGAAGGTGCCACCGACGCCGCCCCGCAGGGTTCGGACTCCGCGTCCGCGACGGCGCCTGTCCCACCCGACACATCGAATCCGGTCCCGGTCACGATGCTGTGGCCGCTCGCGGACAAGCCGCGGTTGGCGGCCGGGATCCCCGGATCGATCAACGAGAAGGTCCGGCTGGTCGACGACGACCTGGCGCGCTCACTGTCCCAGGGCGGCCGCCTCCACGAGCTGCTAGCCGCCGCCGAGTTCGCGACCGAGCCGGACGTGGACCGGGACGGCGAACTCACCGACAGCATGTGCCTGGCCATCGATCCCGACCTGCTGATCACGGCCAGCAACATGGCCCGGGGCTACGTGGTGGTCGACAATCCGGCCAACCCGACCGGACCCACCCATGAGGGCGATGGAAGCGACGCGGCCACGGCGTGGCTGCAGCGCCTCGAGTCGCTAGCCCAGAGAATGTGCGTCATCGCGCTGCCATTCGCTCAGGTCGATCTCGCGGCGTTGAGCACGGTCGACGACGAATCCCTCACCTCGAGTGCGTTGCTGGCGCCCGCCGACATTGTCGACCCGATCCTCGGCGTGACCTCAGTGCGAAACGTCACCTGGCCCGACGCCGGCCTCCTCGACGAAAACTCCGCGCAGATGTTGCACGAACTCGGACCCGCCACGACGCTGCTCGCGGCCAACGCGGTCGAGGCGACACCTGCGCCGGGCCGGAAGGTCACCGTCATGGGCGACGATGAGAACGCTCTCGACGCCGCCCTGTTCGACGTCTCGGCCGCGGCCGCCCTGGCCGCCGTCGGCTCGACCCCGCAGACTCCGTCGTACGTTCCCGAACAGGCACGCTACGACCTCGACCGCGATTCGCGCGCGGCCCGACTGCAGGACGCGCTGGGTGCGGTGACCTGGCGGACACTGCAGAAGACAGACGGCGGGAACCGGACGGGGGACCGGTCGATGCTCATCGTGCCTCCGCAGCAGTGGTCAGCCGACGGCGACGAGGCCGCGACCGTCCTGTCGACCGTCTCGACACTTCTCCGATCCGGCCTCGCGACGCCGCAACCGCTCGCGACGATCGTCGCGGAACAGCCCACCACACCCGACGTCGCGGACCTGGTCTATCCACAGCGCGCGATCCTCGACGGCATTCCCGAGTCCGTCGAGTTGGGGGTGGAGGCGCAGACGTCACGCATCGACGAGTTGCTCGCGACGCTGGTCGAAGACCCTCAGGTGCCATTGACGCCGAAACAGTTCATGGCGCCGTTGTACGAAGATCTACTGCGGGCGATGAGCCTGTCGAACCGGCGGGACAAGGGGTCTTCCGACGCGATGGATGGGGGCGCCGCCGGCGCGATGGACCAGGCCGCTCACACACGCGTGAGCAACGTCACCACCGCGATCGACAACATGTACCAGGCGGTCACGATCCTGGCCCCAGGCGGGGTGTATACGCTCGCGTCCGAGCAAAGCCCGTTGCTATTGGTGGCAAGAAACGACCTCCCGGTCGGGATCACCGTGGAACTGCAGGTCGACGCCCCCGAGGAAATGCAGATCACCGATATCGGGCCGCAGCAGCTGCCGCCTCGCGGCAGCCGGTCGTTGCAGGTACCTGCGGAGATCTCGGACTCCCGGACGATGGTGGTCAGCTTCTCCCTGACTACCGAAAACGGCCAGAACCTTGGTGAGCAAACTTCGGTCACTGTGCGGTCGAACGCGTACGGTCAAGCTTTGGCGATAATTACCGCGGGCGCTGGTGTACTTCTGCTGTTCCTAGCGGGACGACGGCTCTGGCACCGGTTCCGTGGACAGCCTGACCGAGCCGACGAAGGGTATCAACGTCCATGACCGAGAACTCTCCCGGCGAGGGCGATCGGCCGAAGGGACGGCCGGCTCCGTGGGGACGAGGTCCGGCACCATCGCAGCCACCGCGCCCAGTGCCACCGGGTGCGGTGCCACCCGGTGCCCGGCGCCCGATGCCCCCCGCCGGACCACGCCCCGGTCCGCCGAACGGCCCCCGCCTGCAGCAACCGGGTGTTCCGCCCCGGACGCCGCCGCGCCCGGGACCCGCAAATGGCCCGCGCCCGATGCCCCCCGCCGGACCACGCCCCGGTCCGCCGCCTCGGCCACCGAGACAGATGCCCGCAGGTCCCGTCGCCGCACCACCGCCTCCGCCGGGTCCCCCGGCCGGTCGGGAACCGGTGAACACCAGCGAGGAAGCGGAGAAGAAGAGCCTGCTGGCCGCGACCGGTTCCATCGCGTTCGCGACACTGATCAGCCGGATGACCGGGTTCCTCAAGCAGCTACTGCTGCTCACCGCGCTCGGCCCGGCCGTGGCCAGCGCCTTCACCGTCGCCAACCTGATCCCCAACATGATCTCCCAGCTGGTGCTCGGGGCGGTACTCACCGCGATCGTCGTGCCAGTCCTGGTCCGGGCCGAAAGTGAGGATCCCGACGGCGGCTCGGCCTTCGTCCGAAGGCTCTTCACCGCGTCCATCACGTTGCTGGGCGCGGCCGCTTTGCTGACGACCGCGGCCGCCCCGATCCTTGTCAAGTACGTATTTCTCCCGGAGCACGGCCGGGTCAACATTGCACTCGCCACAGCGCTGACACTGCTGCTGCTGCCGGCGATCCTGTTCTACGGGCTGTCGGCACTATTCACGGCGATCTTGAACACGCAGCAGGAATTCAAACCCGGAGCGTGGGCGCCCGTCCTGAACAACGTGGTGGTGCTCGGCATCCTCGCCGCGTACTGGTTGATTCCGGGGGGCATCTCGCTCGACCCGGTTCGGGTCAGCGATCCGCACCTGCTGCTCCTCGGTCTCGGCGTGACAGCGGGAGTCGTGGCACAGGCCGTGTGCCTGGTCCCGGCGATCCGCCGGCAGGGTATCTCGCTGCGACCGCTCTGGGGCATCGACGACCGCCTCAAGCAGTTCGGTGGCATGGCCGCCGCGATCGTGTTGTATGTGCTGATCAGCCAGGCCGGCATGGTGTTCGCTACCCGTGTCTCGGCGGACGTCGACGAGGCCGGCCCGGCGATCTACAACAACGCCTGGTTGCTGCTGCAGTTGCCCTACGGCGTTCTCGGCGTCACCGTGCTGACGGCGATCATGCCGCGTCTGAGCCGCAACGCGGCCGCCGACGACACCCCCGCCGTCGTCGACGATCTGTCGGTGGCCACGCGGTTGACGATGATCGCGCTCCTCCCGGTCATCACGTTCCTCACATTCGCGGGCCCGCAGGTCGGCCACGCGCTGTTCGGGTATGGCCTCTTCGAGGGGAGTGCCGAGCGCCTCGGCGAGGCCGTCAGCTGGTCGGCGTTCACGCTCATCCCGTACTCGCTCGTGCTGATCCATCTGCGGGTGTTCTATGCACGCGAGCAGGCGTGGACCCCGACGTGGATCATCCTCGGTATCACCGGCGTAAAGGTGGCGCTGTCGGCGCTGACGCCGTACGTCGCTTCGGACACCCAGCAGGTGGTGATCCTCCTCGGAGCGGCCAACGGGCTCGCGTTCGTGACGGGCGCGTTCATCGGTGGCTTTCTGCTGCACCGCAGCCTCGGCAACCTGCAGATGGCGAACGTCGGAAAGACGGTGTGGGTGGTGCTGCTGTCGTCCGCGGCGGGTGCCGTGGCGATGTTCGCGGCGGACCGGCTGCTGGGTCTGGACCGGCTGTCGGAGTCGTTCGGTGGCCCGGGCGCAATGATCCGCGTCGCGATCACCGGCGCGTTGATGCTCGTCGTCACATTCGTTCTTCTGTGGCTCGCGAAGGTCCCGGAGATCTTGGCGATCACGGTGTCTGTCCAGCGAAGGATCCCGGGGCTCCGTGACCGCGTCAGTCCCGAGGCGGAAGGGGCGCCGCCGGCGATCAGGGTGGCGGCGCAATTGCCGTACGAAGGCGATACCGAGTTGATTCCGGTGATCCGTAACATCCCCCGGTCTCTCGATCGGCCGGACGGGCTCCCGTACCCTGGACGCAGCGAGGCATACGTCGGCGGTGATTATATACCCGACCAATTCATGGAAGGAGCGCGTGTGAGCGACGACGACGTTGCCGACAGTAAGACCGGCACGTCCACCGACGTCACTGACGTCGCGGACGCCACCGACACAGCGGGCGCTACTGACGTCGCGGATGCGAATCCGGCGGACCAACAGTTGACCCCCTCAAACGACACGGACGAAAATGGCTCTGCTGCAGCTACTTCCGATTACGATACCGCGCATCAACCGACGGAGCGCACTCGCCGACGCGACCCGAACGTCGACACCGGCGTGCTACCGATCGGCTCGCCTCCACTGCCCCCGCTACGCGTGACCGGCTCGGCCCCCGAACCTCGTCGGCCGCTGCGTGGTCCCCAGCTGATGCCGGGCGTGTCGGTGGCCGGCGGACGCTACCGACTACTGGCGCCGCACGGCAGTGCCCGCGGGCTCGAGTTCTGGCAGGCTCTCGACATCAAGCTCGACCGCGAGGTGGCGCTCACCTTCGTCGATGCCGAGCAGCAAGTCGAGGGTGCCGCCGCAACCGGTCCCGACGGTCCGCAGGCGATCCTGTCCCGCACCCTGCGGCTGGGTCGAATCAACTCGCCCGGCCTCGCCCGCGTCCTCGACGTCGTGCGCGGTAGCTCCGGAGGCATCGTCGTCTCCGAGTGGACCCCGGGGCGGTCACTGAAGGAAATCGCAGCGACCGAACCGTCGCCGATCGGGGCGGCCCGGGCCGTACGCGCACTCGCTGCGGCGGCGGAGGCCGCGCACCGCGGCGGCAGCGCACTGTCGATCGACCAACCCGACCGGATCCGCATCAGCACCGCCGGTGACGCAGTTCTGGCATTCCCGGGAACCCTGTCCGACTCCGACCCGGCCTCCGACGTCAGGGGGCTCGGAGCGATGCTCTATGCCCTCATAACTGCACACTGGCCGTTTGCGGAAACCGCAGACGATCCGAGCGGCATGGACCCCGCCGAGCGAGACCCGTCCGGCCGTCCCGTCGAACCGCGGGCCGTGCGACCCGACGTCCCGTTCGAGATCTCCGCGGTCGCGGTGCGGGCGCTCGGTGGCGACAGTGGTATCCGCGCCGCCGCGACGGTGCAGCACATCCTCGAACAGGCAACGGTCGTCGACCAGAAGACCGAACTCATGCCGGCTCTGCGGCTGGGGCAGCGGGCACCTAGCGAGGACGAACACGATCTGGCCGATCCCGAGGCGGTAGCCGCTGAGAAGCGGAAATCGAACCGTACGCTGATCGCCCTGGTGTCGCTCGGAGCCCTCACCGTGGTGCTCCTCGCTCTGATCGGCTGGTGGCTGGCGAACCTGCTGGCCGGCGGCAACACCGACGAATCGCTCACGAACCAGGACATCGGTCTGACGACGACGGTGGAAGCACCCGCGCCGACGGCCGTGGTCCCGCCCCCGGCTCCCGTTCCACCCGCGGCCGAGCCCTTCATTATCCCCGCGTCGGCCTCGGCGTTCTCGCCCCAGGGCACGGCGGACAACGCCGAGACCGCGGATCTCGCGATCGACGGTAACCCGGAGACCGTCTGGGAAACCGAAACGTACTTCCAGCCGTTCCCAGCGCTCAAATCCGGTGTGGGCCTGATGGTGACGCTGCCCGACGCCGTGCGGCTGGCGAGCATGGAGATCGTTTCCCCAACGCCCGGAACACAAGTCGAGATCCGTTCCGCGCCGGCGCCGGACACAACGCTCGACCAGACGCACGTGATTGGAAACGCCACCCTGCGGGACGGCGCGACCGAGATCCCCCTGACGGCGGACGGCGCGACCAAGAACGTTCTCGTGTGGATCACCGACCTGAGCACGATAGACGGAAAGAACCAGTCGGCCATCGCCGAGGTGTCGTTCACGCCGGCGCCCTGATCCGGCGGACCGAACGTCGGACACGGCCCCCGACGGGATGAGCCGGGTACACGAGGTGCCAGGCAACAACTGATGGACTAACATCCGCCCGGTGCGAATCTTCAGGGGGGTCGCCAAGGCTGGTCTGTCGGACTCGGAGCTCTTGGCGGCACACGCGTCAGGTGACGCGGGCGCGTTCCCAGAGTTGCTGAGTCGGCACTACGACCACCTTTGGCACGTTGCAAGGAGAACGAGCTACACCGTCGAGGACGCCGCAGACGCCCTGCAGGAGGCGCTGCTGTCCGTGCATCGCACAGCGGGGTCGTTCCGGAAGGACGCGGCTGTTCGCAGCTGGCTGCACACGATCGTGGTGAACGCATGCCTCGACCGGATCCGCCGGAACCGTGTGCGGCCAACGGTGTCCCTGTCGTCCGATGAGGCAGTCGATCCCCGTGATGTGCGGGACTACGTCGCAGAGCGTGAGGTCACCCTGCTCGTCGACCAGGCCCTGCTGCGGTTGCCCGTCGAACAGCGCGCCGCGATCGTCGCGGTCGATATGGAGGGCTATTCGGTCGCCGAGGCCGCCCGGCGGCTCGGCGTGCCGGAGGGGACCATCAAGAGTCGCTGTGCGCGAGCGCGGAGCAAGCTCGCATCACATTTGGAATACTTGCGCGAGGTAGGGAACCGATCCTGATCTCCTCGCGTCTGAACCAAGTGAAGGCGCAACTGCGTACCGAAACTTGCAGGTAGGAGGTGAGATGACCGTTCACGACGGTGACGAGACGCTGGGCCCCCCGTTCTCGACTGACTTGCTCGCCGACCTGCATGCGGGCGTCCTGCCTCACGACATCAGCACTCGGCTGTGGCCGCTCGTGCGCCAGGATCCGGCCGCCCTCGCCGTGATCGATGCCCTCGACGCCGTCTCCGCCGACCTTGGCGAGGCGGGCCGCGACCACAGCCTCGGGACGCGGGTCCCTCCGGAGATCGTGACTCGTATCAACACCGCTCTGGCACAAGATGATTCGCGTCCTTCTGCAACCGTGACGGAGTTGACGGAGGTTCGGACGAGACGGCCGGCGCGCACCTGGATTGCGGTGGCGGTCGCATCGACTGCCGCGGCTGTCAGTGTGGTCTTCGCACTCGGCCGCATGGACCCGACAGGACCGGCCGCACCCGCGGCGGTCGCAACGTCCACGGCGGGGACGCCGCAGCCCCCAGCGGTCGACCTCGGGACCGACATCGACGGCGGTCAGGTCCTAGCGCTGTTGGGTGATGCAGATTCGTCGAACGCGGACGGTGTTGGCCGCCTCGCCGACCCTGAGTCCCGTGCTACCTGCCTGCAGGCCAACGGAATTGACCGGTCGGTACCCGTACTGGGAATGCGGGAAGTCCGGTTCCGCGGCAGCGACGCCGTGCTCCTACTCCTCCCTGGACCCCGTCCACCTGGACTCACAGCGCTGGTCGTCGGCAGCGGTTGCGACGCCACCAACCCCGACTTGCTCTCACGGACCGAGATCGGTTGAGCGTCTCGTGAAGAAGTGCTCCCAAGATCATCTATAGGGCGATTTCCGGTTCGCGCACCACATGACGCCGCCACCCTCATCGTGAGGGTGGCGGCACAATCGTTGACGGCGCTGCGGTGTCAGCTGGTGGTGCTACCCGTCGACCCGGCACCGGCCCCGGCACCCGCGAACGATCCGGTACCCGCCGAACCGGCACTGCCCGTCGAGCCGGCCCCCGCGCCCGCGAACGAACCGGCACCGAAGCACAAGGAGCCCGGACACTTCTCCACGGCGATCACCGACACCGTGTCGTCGAGAGCGTTGGCGACGTAAACGCGGGACCCGAGCGGAGACACCGCCACGCCGGTAGGGAAGTCCCCGCCCGTGATGGTGTCGACCACCGAATTCGAGAACGTGTCGACCACCGACACCGTGCCGTCGAGAGCGTTGGCGACGTAAACGCGGGACCCGTCCGGAGACACCGCCACCCCGGACGGAGCGGTCCCGACGGTAATGGTGTCGACCACCGAATTCGAGAACGTGTCGACCACCGACACCGTGCCGTCGGAAGTGTTGGTGACGTAGACGCGGGACCCGTCCGGAGACACCACCACCCCGAACGAGCCGGCCCCGACCGTAATGGTGTCGACCACCGAATTCGAGGAGGTGTCGACCACCGACACCGTGCCGTCGTCGAAGTTGGTGACGTAGACGCGGAACCCGTCCGGAGACACCGCCACCCCGGACGGACCCGCCCCGACCGTGACCGTGTCGACCACCGAATTCGAGAACGTGTCGACCACCGACACCGTGCCGTCGAGAGCGTTGGTGACGTAGACGCGGAACCCGTCCGGAGACACCGCCACCCCGGACGGACCCGCCCCGGCCGTGACCGTGTCGACCACCGAATTCGAGAACGTGTCGACCACCGACAAAGTGTCGTCACCCTCGTTGGTGACGTAGACGCGGAACCCGAGCGGAGACACCGCCACCCCGGACGGAACCGCCCCGACCGTGATCGTGTCGACCACCGAGTTCGAGAAAGTGTCGACCACGGACACCGTGCCGTCACCATTGTTGGCGACGTAAACGCGGGACCCTGTCGGGGACACCGCCACATCGAGCGGGACGTTTCCGACCGGAATAGTGTCGACGACGCTGTCCGCAGCCGCTGCCCCCGCACCCAAACCGGCCACACCCAGCACCATCGCCGACACCGCTGCCACACCCATCACCAGACGCACTACACGCCCCCCGATAGTGCCGCGTGCTCGTAAACCACTGAACCAATTCACGTTTCTCTCCCACGGTAGAAGAACAAAACGGACAGGCAATGCAGTGACACAAACCGGCACCCGGACCAGACGCCGGACGCGGGGAGGCTAACAACCACAACACCGAAACACCCGGAGAAACACCGAAACCCCCCACAAGCGCCAGCCCGGTCGCTGCGGCAGATCGGTCAATGAGCCTGGGGCGCCGCCACCCCCCACATTCGAGGTGACGACGCCCCGGCTCACCAGGTGGCGGTTCAGCTCGATGTGCTGCCCGCCGAACCGGCACCGGCCCCGGCGCCCGCGAACGACCCGCCACCTGTCGACCCCGAACTGCCCGTCGAACCGGCACCTGCACCCGCCAAAGAACCGGCTCCGAAGCACAATGAGCCCGGGCACTTCTCGACGGCGATCACCGACACCGTGCCGTCACCGGCGTTGGTGACGTAGACCCGGGACCCGTCCCGGTTCACCGCCACCCCGAACGGGAGGTTCCCGACCGCAATGGTGTCGACCACCGTATTCGAGAGGGTGTCGATCACCGACACCGTGCCGTCAGGGCGGTTAGTGACGTAGGCGCGGGCCCCGGATGGGGTGACCGCCACGCCCCGAGGGAGGTTCCCGACCGTGACGGTGTCGATGACGGTGTTGGTGAAGGTGTCGATCACCGACACCGTGCCGTCGGCCAGGTTCACAACGTAGACACGGGACCCGTCGGGATTGATCGCCACCCCGAACGGGTCGGCCCCGACCGGAATGGTGTCGACCACTGTATTCGTGAAGGCGTCGATCACCGACACCGTGCCGTCCCCACTGTTGGCAACAAAGACGCGGGCCCCAAGCGGGGACACCGCCACCCCGGCGGGGGTGGCCCCGACCACAATGGTGTCCACCACCGAGTTCGTGAAGGTGTTGATCACCGACACCGTGCCGTCACTCACGTTGGAGACGTAGACGCGGGCCCCGAGCGGGGACACCGCCACCCCGGACGGGGCAGCCCCGACCGCAATGGTGTCCACCACCGTATTCGTGAAGGTGTTGATCACCGACACCGTGCCGTCACTCTGGTTGGTGACGTAGACGCGGGCTCCTAGCGGGGACACCGCCACCCCGAACGGAGCGTTTCCGACCGGAATGGTGTCGACCACTGTGTTCGTGACGGTGTTGATCACCGACACCGTACCGCCAATGTTGTTGGTGACGTAGGCGCGGGACCCCAATGGGGACACCGCCACCCCGATCGGCTCGCTCCCGACGGGAATGGTGTCGATGACGGTGTCCGCGGCTGCGGCCCCCGCTCCCGCACCGGTCATACCCAGCACCATCGCCGAAACAGCTGCCGCACCGAACACCAGACGCACTACACGCCCCGCGATGGTGCGGCGTTCTCGTAAACCACTGAACCAATTCACGTTTCTCTCCCACGGTCGAAGAACAAAACGGACAGGCAATGCAGTGACACAAACTGGCACCCGGACCAGACGCCGGACGCGGGGAGGCTAACAACCACAACCCCGAAACACCCGGAGAAACACCGAAACCCAGCACAAGCACTAGTCCGGCTGCAGCAGATCGGGCAATGGAGTTGGGCGCCGCCACCCCCACACTGGGGTGACGGCGCCTCAGGTCACCTAGGTGGCGGTTCAGCTGGTAGCGCTGCCGGCCGACCCGGCACCGGCCCCGGCACCCGCGAACGACCCCGTACCCGCAGAACCGGCACTGCCCGTCGACCCGGCCCCGGCGCCCGCGAACGAACCGGCACCGAAGCACAATGAGCCCGGGCACTTCTCCACGGCGATCACCGACACCGTGCCGTCACCGGCGTTGGCGACGTAGACGCGGGACCCGTCCCGGTTCACCGCCGCCGCGAACGGGTCGTCCCCGACCGTGATTGTGTCGATCACCGCGTTCGTGCCGGTGTCGATCACATCCACCGTGCCGTCACCGCTGTTGGTGACGTAAACGCGGGACACGTCCGGGGTGACCACCACGCCCCTGGGGAACACCCCGACCGTGACGGTATCGATGACAGCGTTCGTGGCGGTGTCGATCACCGACACCGTGCCGCCGAGCTGGTTCGCAACGTAGACGCGGGACCCGGACGGGTTCACAGCCACCCCGACGGGGTTGGCCCCGACCGTAATGGTGTCGACCACCGCGTTCGTGAAGGCGTCGATCACCGACACCGTGCCGCCGAGCTGGTTGGTGACGTAGACGCGGGATCCGAACGGGGACACCGCCACCCCGAACGGGCCAGACCCGACCGTAATGGTGTCGACCACCGTATTCGTGAAGGTGTCGATCACATCGACCGTGCCCTCAGCCTGGTTGGCGACGTAGGCGCGAGCCCCGAGCGGGGACACCGCCACCCCGGCCGGGCCAGACCCGACCGTAATGGTGTCGACCACCGTATTCGTGAAGGTGGCGATCACATCCACTGTGCCGTCACCCTGGTTGGCGACGTAGGCGCGAGCCCCGAGCGGGGACACCGCCACCCCGAACGGACTGTTTCCTACCGGGATGGTGTCGACCACCGAGTTCGAGACGGTGTCCACCACCGACACCGTGCCGTCACCGCTGTTCGCAACGTAGGCGCGAGCCCCGAGGGGGGACACAGCCACCGCGACCGGATCGGCCCCGACCGGAATGGTGTCGATGACAGTGTCCGCGGCCGCGGCCCCCGCACCCATACCGGCCACACCCAGCACCATCACCGGCACCGCTGCCACACCGAACACCAGACGCGTCGCACGCCCCGCGATGGTGCGGCGTTCTCGTAAACCACTGAACCAATTCACGTTTCTCTCCCACGGTAGAAGAACAAAACGGACAGGTCATGCAGTGACACAAACCGGCACCCGGACCAGACACCGGACCGGGGGAGGCTAACAACCACCACGCCGAAACCCCCGGAGAAACACCGAAACCCCACACACGCGCCATCCCGGTCGCTGCAACAGACCGGTCAACGAACCTGGAGCGCCGCCACCCCTACCCTCGAGGTGACGGCACGTCAGCTCACCTAGGTGGCGGTATCAGCTCGTAGTGCTGCCCGTCGAACCACCAGCCAACGAACCCGCGCCGGCCAAAGAACCGCTGCCGAGTGAGCCGGCACCCACCAGCGAGCCGGCGCCGACGAGGGACCCAGTCTCGATACACAGCGATCCGAGGCACCTCTCGACGGCGATCACCGACACGGTGTCGTCAAGGCGGTTGGTGACGAAGACACGGAATCCATTTGGGGTCACCGCCACACCGGACGGTCCGCCCCCCACCGTGACAGCGTCGATGACAGTGTTGCCGGAGGTCGCGATCACATCCACTGTGCCGTCGACACCGTTCGTGACGTAGACCCGGGACCCGTCCGGGGTCACCGCCACTCCGACCGGGGAGTTCCCGACCGGGACGGTGTCTACCACCATGTTCGTGCCGATGTCGATCACCGACACCGTGCCGTCGGACAGGTTTGCGACGTACACACGGGACCCATCCGGGGTCACCGCCACACCCCGGGGGAGGTTCCCGACCGTGACGGTATCGTCGACGGTGTTGCCGGCGGTCTCGATCACCGATACCGTGCCGACACTATTGTTGGCAACGTAGACATGGGACCCGTCCGGGGTGACTGCCAGTTCGTTCGGGGCATCTCCGACCGTGACGGTATCGACCTCGGTGTTCGTACCAGTGTCGATCACTGACACCGAATCGCTGTTGCTGTTGGCGACGTAGACCTCGGACCCGTCCGGGCTCACGGCCACACCGGACGGACCGGACTCCACCATGACGGTATCGACCACCGTGTTCGTGAAAGTGCTGATCACCGACACCGTGCCGTCAGAAGCGTTCGCGACGTAGACGTGGGATCCGTTCGGGGTCACCGCCGCGCCGACCGGGAAGGTCCCGACCGCAACGGTATCGACCACCGTGTTCGTGAAAGTGCTGATCACCGACACCGAGTCATCCAGAAAATTGGTGACGTAGGCCCGGGACCCGTCCGGGGTCACTGCCACCCCGATCGGTGTGTTCCCGACCGGGACGGTGTCGATGACGGTGTCCGCTGCCGCGACCGATGCCCCCATGGCGCCCGCACCCAGCACCATCACGGAAACAGCTGCCGTACCCAGCGTCAGACGAGCAGCACGCCTGCCGACCGCACGTAGAGAATGAGAGTCCCTGAGCCAATTCACATTTCTCTCCTACCAATGAGGAACAAAACGGACAGGCCTTGCAGGTTGACAACCGGCGGCCGGACCTAGACGCCAGCCGATGGGAGGCTAACAAGGACAATCCCGATGCAATCGGAGACTCGCCGCAGGCCACACACAACCGATGTGCCGCCAGACCGGTTGCGGTAGTAGTGAAGTCGTTGTCAGCCTAACTACCAGAATCAGCTGGTAGAGCTGCCTGTCGAAGTGACGCCCGCCAACGACCCACCGCTGGCCAACGAACCGCTTCCTAGCGATCTGGCACCCACCAGCGAACCACCACCGACCAGGGACCCGGTGTCGATACACAGCGATCCGAGGCACTTATGGACGGCGATCACCGACACCGTGTCGTCCGAACGGTTGGTGACGTAGACGCGGGACCCGTCCGGACTCGCCGCCACACCGAACGCGTCGCTTCCCACCGGAATCGTCTCGACCACGGTGTTGCCGCTGGTCTCGACCACCGACACCGTTTCATCAATACCGTTGGCGACATACACTCGGAACCCCTCCGGGGCCACCGTCACCCCCTGCGGGAGGTCTCCGACCGTGACGGTATCGACCACCATGTTCGTGGCAGTCGCGATCACCGACACCGTGTCGTCGAACGCGTTGGTGACGTAGACCCGGGACCCGTCCGGAGTTACCGCCACACCGAACGCTCCGGCCCCGACCGTGACGGTATCGATGACGGTGTTGCCGACGGTCTCGATCACCGAAACCGTGCCGTCGAACGCGTTGGAAGCGTAGACGCGGGACCCGTCCGGGCTCACCGCCAGCACGTTCGGGGCGTCCCCCACCGTGACGGCATCGACCTCGGTGTTCGTGACGGTGTCGATCACCGACACCGTGTCGTCGCCACTGTTGGTGACGTAGACACGGGACCCGTCCGGGCTCGCCGCCACACCGGACGGTCCGATCCCTACCGTGACGACATCGATCACCGTATTCGTGAAGGTGCTGATCACCGACACCGTGCCGTCGACTTGGTTGGTGACGTAGACACGGGACCCGGAAGGCGACACAGCCACCCCGACCGGGAAGTCCCCAACCGCGATGGTGTCGCCCACTGTGTTCGTGAATCTGCTGATCACCGACACCGAATTGTCACCGCGGTTGACTACGTAGGCGCGGGACCCGAAGGGAGACACAGCGACCCCGTTAGGGGAGTCCCCAACCGCGATGGTGTCGATGACCGTGTCCGCTGCCGCGTTCCCCACCCCGGCCACACCCAGCACCGTCGCCGAAACAGCCGCCGCGCCCAACACCAGACGCGCGGCACGTCCCCCGGCTACGCGTGGACCACGAAAATCACTGAGCCAATTCACATTTCTCTCCCACCGCAGAGGAACAAGACGCACAGGCCATGCAGTGACACAAATCGGCGGCCGGACCCAGACACCAGCCGAAATGAGGCTAACAACCACAAACCCGATGCAACTGGGCTTTCCGCCCATTTGCACATACCCCGCCACTGCACGCGCGAGGGACCGGCTAGAGACGGAGTGCGCACGACTCCCCAGCGAAGCGCACCGGTGGGGACGGTAGTTTCTTGGGAATAGATGCTGGACAACGGATTACAGCTCCAGTTGGTGCGCGGTGGTCCGCGACGGCGACCAGCTCACTCGAGGATCCGAAGCCACACCTCGACTGCCAACGACCGCATCTGTGGTGGAGCGACATCAATAGGGGCCTATCGAGCAGGGCCTATCGAGCAGGGCCTATCGAGCAGGGCCTATCGAGCAGGGCCTATCGAGCAGGGCCTATCGAGAGTCGGACGGCGGCGAGGCGCCCAGGTCCCGCCGCTCGGCGAAGTCGCTACTGCGATCACCGGAGCTGCGGGCAGCCGCAGGACTGCACGACGATGTTCGCCTCCCGTCCGACGCGCTGACCGAGTTCATGTCCAGCATCCGGCCGCGCGGCACGCCCATGTGGGGAACGTCGATCCGCTCCCGCCGAAGGTCCCAGCACCGGTCCGCCCTGGTATGACCCAGTACACATCGGCGGTTCCACGTGAAACGTTCTACGCGGTCGGTCGTGTGCGTCCCCGGGAACCCCGGGAACAACACCAACTAATCTGGTGTTGAGCTGACCAACCCCGCGAGGTACATCGTCAGCGTTGAACCCGCGTGACCGCAGCAACGAAAGCTGTCCACCGGACGGCCCCAGAGGACAGGAAAGGCCCGCATGACTACTCCGACCACGGTCCGTGACCTCATCATTGTCGGCTCGGGACCCGCCGGATACACCGCCGGCGTATATGCCGCCCGCGCGGAACTCCAGCCCCTCTTGTTCGAGGGCACGCAGTTCGGCGGAGCACTGATGACCACCACCGAGGTCGAGAACTTCCCGGGCTTCCGTGAGGGCATCATGGGCCCGGATCTGATGGAGGAGATGCGGGAGCAGGCCAAGCGCTTCGGCACCGACATCCGTACCGAGGACGTCGAGGAGATCGAGCTGGACGGTCCGGTCAAGAAGGTGGTCGCGAACGGCGAGACCTACTACGCCCGCGCGATCATCCTGGCGATGGGCGCTGCCGCCCGCTATCTCGGCATCCCCGGCGAGGAGAGGCTCCTCGGCCGTGGCGTGAGTGCCTGCGCGACATGCGACGGCTTCTTCTTCCGTGACCAGGACATCGTCGTCGTCGGCGGTGGTGACTCCGCAATGGAGGAGGCCACCTTCCTGACCAAGTTCGCTCGCAGTGTCACACTGGTGCACCGTCGTGAGGAGTTCCGCGCGTCGCGCATCATGCTCGAGCGCGCCAAGGCGAACGAGAAGATCCGCTTCGTGACCAACGCCGTTCCGGTCGAGGTACTGGGCGAGAACAGCGTCACCGGCCTGGTGATTCGCGACACCGTCACTGGCGAACAGTCGACGCTGGATGTCACCGGCATGTTCGTCGCGATCGGCCACGATCCGCGTAGCGAACTCGTCAAGGGCCAGGTGGACCTCGACGCGGCCGGCTACGTGACGGTGCAGTCGCCGACCACCACGACCTCGGTCGAGGGTGTCTTCGCCGCCGGTGACCTGGTGGACCACACCTACCGTCAGGCGATCACGGCCGCTGGGACCGGCTGCTCGGCGTCGATCGACGCCGAGCGCTGGCTGGCCGAGCAGGGTGAGATAACCGCGAACACCCTCGCCGCCGCCGGTAAGCCCGTCGACGCCTGATCTGTACCCCGTCCAGCCGTCTTCTACTCAAGATCCAGGAGGATCCGTGGCGAACACAATCACGATCAATGACGACTCGTTCAAGCAGGAGGTTCTCGATTCCGAGAAGCCCGTGCTCGTCGACTTTTGGGCCACCTGGTGCGGCCCATGCAAGATGGTGGCCCCGGTGCTCGACGAGATCGCCGGCGAGCACGCCGACAAGCTCACGGTCGCGAAGCTGGACATCGACCAGAACCCCGGCGCAGCCCGCGACTTCCAGGTGATGTCGATCCCGACGATGATCCTCTTCCAGGGCGGCGAGCCCGTGAAGACGATCGTCGGCGCGAAGGGCAAGGCAGCCCTCCTCAAGGATCTCGCCGACGTGCTCTGATCCCACCCCGCTCCGCTCGGCCCGCGGGCCTCGATTCGGCCACAGTGTGACCTGACCGCCACTACAGCCTTGTCACACTGTGGCCTACTAGACTGCCGACCGCCCGGAACGGTCTGAGAGAATCGAACGACGTCAGCAAAGAAAGGCCACGAGCATGCAGCTACTCCGTCACGGCGATCACGGCCCCGCCGTCGCCGAGATTCGGGGTACTTTGACTGGCCTGGGTTTCCTCCACAACGGAGTTGCAGACACCCACCGCGAAGCGGTGCAGGGCTCGCACTGGGTCGCGCCCGACGCCGTGTTCGATCACCATCTCGACTCCGCGGTTCGCGCGTTCCAGCAGCAGCGCGGCCTGCTTGTCGATGGCATCGTCGGTCCGGCGACCTATCGATCCCTCAAGGAAGCGTCGTACCGGCTCGGCGCCCGCACCCTGATCTATCAGCTGTCCGCCCCGCTGTACGGCGACGATGTCGCTGCGCTCCAGACCCGCCTGCAGGACCTGGGCTTCTACATCGGCCGCGTCGACGGCTACTTCGGCCCGCAGACCCATGACGCGCTCAGCTCGTTTCAGCGTGAGATCGGCATCGCAGCCGACGGTATCTGCGGCCCCGCAACGCTGCGCTCGCTCCAGTTGCTCGGCACCCGTGTCTCGGGTGGTTCGCCGCACGCCATCAGCGAGCAGGAACTGGTCCGCCGATCCGGCCCGCAACTGAGCGGCAAGCGGATCGTGATCGATCCCGGTCTCGGTGGCCCCAATACCGGCTCGATCGTGAACACGCCGAGCGGCCCGATGAGCGAGGCCGAGATTCTGTGGGATCTCGCGAGCCGGCTGGAGGGCCGAATGGCTGCGACCGGCATGGAGACCTTCCTCTCACGTCCGCAGTACGCCGACCTCAGCGACGCCGAGCGCGCCGAGACCTCGAACAAGTTCGACGCCGACTTGATGATCGCGCTGCGGTGTGACAGCCACGTCAGTCCCTCCGCGAGCGGTGTCGCGAGCTTCCACTTCGGCAACTCGCACGGATCGACGTCGACGATCGGGCAAATCCTCACCGGTTTCATCCAGCGAGAGATTGTGGCGCGAACGCCGTTGCGGGACTGCAGGACTCACGGGAGAACCTGGGATCTGTTACGGCTCACCAAGATGCCGACCGTCCAAGTCGACATCGGTTATCTCACAAACGATTTCGACGTCGCAGTGCTCACCGATCCTCGACAGCGCGACACGATCGCCGAGGCTATCCTCATCTCGGTCAAGCGCCTGTACCTCCTGGGGCAGGACGATGCACCCACTGGGACGTTCACCTTCGCCGAGTTGCTCGCCGAGGAACTGTCCAGCGCCGACCGTCTCGGGTAGGCACACCACCGGACCCCTCGCCGCGTTCTCCTGGGCCCGAGAACGGGCCTAGCAGGCCCCCACGGCGCTTTTTTCGCCGATATCGACCACCGACAAGGATGCGACCTCCAGGAGCCGGTCCAGGGCCGCCTCGACGTCCGCCTTCCACAGGTGGTCCCGGTCGAGTTCCAGCCGAAGGCGCGGGAACCGGTGGTGTGGTGCGACCACTTCGAATCCGATGTCCTCCAGGAAGTCGGCGTTGATCATGCACTCCTGCGGCGAGCACTCCAAGGCCGCTGTGGCGGCCGGGACGTCACTGGATGCGTCGACGCCGCGAATCCCGAACGCCTCGAGGGCTCGGACGCCGCGTCGGATGAGATCACCGACGGCGGCCTGGATCAGCGTCGCACCCAGGCCGTGTTCCTCGCCTATGGGTTCGAGCCGCATCGTGGTCAGGAGGATGGCATCAGCGCTGACGGGGGAGGTGGGGAACAGGTCGGCTCGGGGCACCATGCTCGGTGGGGCGTACAGGGCGCAGCCCGCGGGCTTGTCATCGACCAGGGCCACCTGGCCGCAAGATCCCCATTCGAGCATGACCATCGACAGCCACGCTTCCTTCTCGAACTCGGGATCGTGAAGATCGCGGAACTCGGGAGAGGTGCGGACCGCTGGGTCCATCTCCCAGAAGACGCATCGCCGCGCGTGCGATGACAGCTTGTCGAGACCCTCCAGGGTAAGTGATGTGATGCTAGTCGACACCGTGTTCGCCAGCCTCCATGCCCCCAGCCTCCATACCACTCGGGGAGTCTCACCCGCCTCGACGGAACTACCCTCCAGGATAGGGGATAGTTCCGTCCTCAGCGCACCAGCGACATTCGGCCGGCCCGCCCGTTGGTTCCGCGCTCAGCGGTATCGGGCACAGACACACGGCTCGATCGTCACAGTGACGTATTGGTTGCGGGATAAGGGTCGGCTCAGGAAGAGCTTCCGTCGCCTGCCTGCGTCTCCATCATTGTCACGATCCGTTCCAGATCTTCGACCGAGCCGAACTCGACAACGATCTTGCCCTTCCGCTTGCCGAGGCTCACCGTGACACGGGTGTCGAACGAGTTCGACAGCCGCTCGGCGACATCCTGAAGGCCCGGCATCTGGATCGGCTGCCGCTTGACCGGTGGGGTAGGAGAGGGGTCCTCGCGGTTGGCGAGAATCACCGCTTCCTCCGTTGCCCGTACCGACATGCCCTCGGCGACGATGCGGGCCGCCAGGGCCTCCTGCGCGTCGGCTCCGGCCTCGAGCGAGAGCAGTGCCCGCGCGTGTCCGGCAGACAGCACACCGGCCGCCACCCTCCGCTGCACCGGGATGGGGAGCTTGAGCAGCCGGATCATGTTCGTCACGACGGGACGGGAGCGTCCGATCCGGACCGCTAGCTCCTCGTGGGTGACCTCGAACTCCTCGAGTAGCTGCTGGTATGCGGCGGCCTCTTCGAGCGGGTTCAGCTGCACCCGGTGGATGTTCTCCAGCAGCGCGTCACGCAGCATCGAGTCGTCTGCGGTCTCACGGACGATCGCCGGGATCGCCTCGAGGCCCGCGATCTGGCTGGCCCGCCAACGACGCTCACCCATGACGAGCTGATACTGCTCGGAGCCCACCCTGCGGACCACGACCGGCTGCATCAGCCCGAACTCACGGATCGAGTGCACCAGCTCGGCGAGTGCCTCCTCGTCGAAGACCGAACGCGGCTGCTTGGGGTTCGGCTCGATCAGGTGCGGTGGGATCTCGTGGTATACCGCACCGGCGGGGGAGAGTTGTTCGTTACCGGTTCCCGCCGAGTCACCGGTTCCCGCCGATGGCGCCGGAGCCGGAGCGGTCCCGGCGGCGCCGTCCGTCACGACACTTTCCGTCACAGCGCCGTCCGTCACGGCGTTGTCGCGGACCGTTGTCTGACTTTCCGTTTCCCCCTGCGCCGGCTTAGACGTGGCTTCCGTCGCTGTTTCTGCGGGCGCTGTTTCTGCGGGCTCTGCGGGCGCGGCGGTCGCCGGAACGGAGGTTCCGATGATGAGATCCGCGGCTGCATCACCCAGCCCCGGGCCGCCGCCCGAGGGACCGGTGGGGATCAGTGCCGCCAGTCCTCGGCCGAGTCCTCCCTTGCGTGTCTGCGCCATCTCTACTGCTCCTGCGTCGTGGTAGTCATCCCGCGTGCCGCGAGTTCTCGGCCGGCGTCAAGATAGCTCAGCGCCCCCCGTGATCCGGGATCGTAGTCGAGGACGGTCATGCCGTAGCCGGGAGCCTCGGACACCTTGACCGACCGCGGAATCACGGCGCGCAGGACAGCGTCTCCAAAGTGGTTGCGCACCTCGTCGGCCACCTGATCGGCGAGCTTGGTCCGTGCGTCGTACATCGTCAGCAAGACAGTGGAAACGTGCAGCTCCCGGTTCAGGTGTGCCTGTACGAGTTCGATGTTTCGGAGTAGCTGCCCGACGCCCTCGAGCGCGTAGTACTCGCACTGGATCGGAATCAGCACCTCCTTCGCCGCGACCAACGCGTTGACGGTCAGCAGCCCCAGCGACGGTGGGCAGTCGATGAGGATGAAGTCCGCATCAACATCGGCGAGCGCCGCCTCGGACAACGCATTCTTGAGTCGGTTCTCGCGCGCCACCATCGACACGAGCTCGATCTCCGCGCCAGCCAGATCGATGGTCGCGGGAATGCAGTAGAGGCGGTCGCTGTGCGGGCTCTGCTGGATCGCTTCCTTCGCGGTCACCTCGCCGAGGAGTAGTTCGTAGCTCGACGGCGTTCCCGACGTGTGCGGGATGCCGAGCGCGGTGCTCGCGTTGCCCTGCGGATCGAGATCGACGACCAGGACAGTCAGCCCCTGGACCGCGAGCGCCGCTGCCAGATTGACCGTCGAGGTCGTCTTACCGACACCGCCCTTCTGGTTGGCGACCGTGAACACGCGACGCTGCGGCGGCTTGGGCAGAGTGGCCGCCCCGGGGTGGAGCACCTGACTTGCCCGCTGCGCGGCGGCCCCTATCGGGGTGTCCGCAAGAGAAACTTCTTCGTAGGGGGCATGGGTGAAGTCTTGATCTCGACTGTCGTTCATCGAGTCCGTCGGGGTTGCAGTTTCACGTGAAACGGCGGATTCAGCTCCAGCCGACATCTATTGCTCCTTCACTTGATGACTTCGCATGACGCAATTCTCAACTATCAAAGCCTCGAGTCCCCGTAGCCTCGCGGTGCCGGCGATTGTGGCGTGCGACGCGTTCTGCTCGAACCACGATCGTCGGCACCGGCAACACACCACCACCACACTCGACCACCTCGAGCTTGCCGGCCCCCAACCGGGCGAGGGATGCACGATCCCGGGAAACCTCCTCCGCCGCACTCGAACCCTTCACCGCCAACATCCTCCCACCCACACGCACCAACGGCAGCGACCACCGCACCAACCGCTCCAACGGCGCCACCGCACGAGAGGTCACCACGTCGGCGCCACCCACCTCCTTCACCACCCCCGCCTGCTCCGCCCGCCCCCGCACGACCCGTACATTCGACAACCCGGCCGCATCCACGAACTCCTGCAAGTACACCGACCGACGCAACAACGACTCCACCAACGTCACCTGCACATCCGGACGCGCAATCGCCAACGGAATCCCCGGCAACCCCGCCCCCGACCCCACATCCACCACCGTCTCGCCGACCCCCACCAGCTCACCCAACACCGCGCAGTTGAGCACATGCCGCACCCACAACCGCGGCACCTCACGCGGACCGATCAGTCCCCGCTCCACACCATCGGACGCCAACGACGCGTGATACGCCCGCGCCAACCCCACCCGATCACCGAACACCCGCCCCGCCGCACCGACAACGTCCCACTGCTCATCAACCAGTTCCACGTGAAACATCCTTCCCAACCCACCACCCCACAACCAACCCGGAAACCGGGCTCACACACTGACACCCGTCCTTCTCGCTAGCGACCCCCGGGGGAGGGAGGCTTCGGACCTGAAGACCTCACGGGTCCTGGAAGTTCCACGTGAAACAGTTCCACGTGAAACAAGCCGTCGGACCGAGGTGCAGGCCCCTCCCGCAGACGCGGTCAGGACGCGCTTCGGGGTGCCGCTGGCGGTGATGCCATGAACACAACCTCGCACGAGTGTTTCACGTGAATCACGGGCCGCGCCGGAGACTGTCCGGGCTCACCTCATGGCACGGATTGTGTATGGCGACGACAGAATGGGGCACAGGTCCTTGGGCCCGGAATGCTGCCCCGAAGGCGGACCCACGAATGGGTATCGCAGCTGGCCAACTCGCCGTCACAGTGACGAATTCTATTGGTGCCCCGGGCATGGGGGACATCGCGTCCCAGAATGATGCCAACGGCGATCTAGAGTTTCTTTTCGCCGTGCGTCGTGATTCGCGTGAAACATCGATCGGACCGACGCCACCCGTTGGAAGACTGGCCTGCTGTGAAGTCACCACTACACGAGACTGAGAAACCGGGGAAGGGACCGTGGCGGCTTCTCTGGCGGACCCGCCGACCGGAATCGGTTACACCCAGACGCCGAATCCTGGTCGTGATGCATCCGAAGGCTCGGCCTCGTCCTCGTGGATATCGGCGCGGATTGACTGGAAGGAGTAGGGGTTCACGGTCACGGTGTCAGCGCCGACCGCGATGGCGATGGTGCGCGACGCGTTCTGCTCGAACCACGATCGTCGGCACCGGCAACACACCACCACCACACTCGACCACCTCGAGCTTGCCGGCCCCCAACCGGGCGAGGGATGCACGATCCCGGGAAACCTCCTCCGCCGCACTCGAACCCTTCACCGCCAACATCCTCCCACCCACACGCACCAACGGCAGCGACCACCGCACCAACCGCTCCAACGGCGCCACCGCACGAGAGGTCACCACGTCGGCGCCACCCACCTCCTTCACCACCCCCGCCTGCTCCGCCCGCCCCCGCACGACCCGTACATTCGACAACCCGGCCGCATCCACGAACTCCTGCAAGTACACCGACCGACGCAACAACGACTCCACCAACGTCACCTGCACATCCGGACGCGCAATCGCCAACGGAATCCCCGGCAACCCCGCCCCCGACCCCACATCCACCACCGTCTCGCCGACCCCCACCAGCTCACCCAACACCGCGCAGTTGAGCACATGCCGCACCCACAACCGCGGCACCTCACGCGGACCGATCAGTCCCCGCTCCACACCATCGGACGCCAACGACGCGTGATACGCCCGCGCCAACCCCACCCGATCACCGAACACCCGCCCCGCCGCACCGACAACGTCCCACTGCTCATCAACCAGTTCCACGTGAAACATCCTTCCCAACCCACCACCCCACAACAACAAGAGAGGGCCTCGGGTCCAGTCTCACGACTGGGGACCCGAGGCCCTTGGCTCGGACGAGCGGGCGTGCGTCAGTCCTTGAGGATGACGACGCGTCGGTTCGGCTCGACACCTTCGCTCTCACTGGAGACGCCGTCGACACTCGCAACGGCGTCGTGCACGATCTTGCGTTCGAACGGCGTCATCGCCGCCATTTCCTCGCGTTCACCGGAAGCGAGCACCCGCTCGGCCGCAGCCTTGCCAAGTGAGCTGAGTTCTGTGCGGCGGCCGGCGCGCCAGCCCGCTACGTCGAGCATCAGACGGCTGCGCACCCCGGTGGACTGTTGGACCGCGAGCCGCGTCAGCTCCTGCAGCGCGTCGAGAACTTCACCCTTGCGGCCGACCAGCTTCGACAGATCCTTGCCACCGTCGATGCTCACGACCGCGCGATCGCCCTCGACATCGAGGTCGATGTCGCCGTCAAAATCCAGAATGTCGAGTAATTGTTCGAGGTAGTCTCCTGCGATCTCACCCTCCTCGATCAGATCGTCCTCGACCTCGGTGTCCGCCGTCTGATCGGCATTCTGAGTCTCGAGTGCCACATCCGTGCCCTCTCCGCTCTCCCCGTCCCGGGCAGTGTCCTGCTCACTGGTCATCGTCGTTCTCTCTTCTCGAGGTCAGCGCCGCTTGCGCTTGTTGCTCCTGGGGCGATTGGTGGACGGCCGCGGCTTGGGAGGCCGGGGCGTCGAGCCGTCCCCGTTCGTGCTCTCGCCGGACGCGTCGGCGCTCTCGGTCTTGTCCTCAGTTCCCTGGTCCGTGGCTCCCTTGTCGGCTGCCTTGTCCTTGGCTCCGGACTCCGGGTTGACGGCGGGGGAGGATTTCTGTGGGGCCTGCCGCTTTCGCTTGTCTCTCGTGGGCCGAGCCCCGGGCTTGGGCGCGGTGTCTGCGCGGCGCTCCATCGCGGCTTGCTTCTTGGCGCTCTCCTCCGCGTCGATCCGCCGGAACACGATGTGCTGCTGTGCGTACGTCCAGATGTTGTTCGCCACCCAGTACAGCAGGATTGCGATCATCAGGAAGGGGCCACCGACGAGGACACCGAGCGGGAACACCCACAGCGCGAGCTTGTTCATGATCGCGGACTGCGGGTTCGCTGCGGCCGCGGGGCTCTGGCGTGCCACCGACGCTCGCGAGTTGAAGTGCGTGGCAACCGACGCGAGGATCATGAGCGGAATGGAAACGGCCGCAATGTTCGCGACAGAAGGCACCGTGCCGTAGGCACCGAACGACTCGAGTGTCTCCCTCGGCATCGTGATGAACGAGGAGATCGGAGCGCCGAACAGGCGCGCACTCAGGAACGACTGGACGTCGTCAGCGCTGAAGAAGTAGTTCGGGGTGTTCGCATTCTCTTCCACCGACATCCCGAGCCCACCGAAGCCGGTACCGGTGCGGTTGAACGAGCGCAGGACGTGGAACAGACCGATGAACACCGGGGCCTGCAACAGAACGGGCAGGCAGCCCATCACCGGATTGAAACCGTGCTCCTTCTGGAGCTTCTGCATCTCCACCGCCATGCGCTGGCGGTCCTTCGAGTACTTCTTCTGCAACGCCTTGATCTGCGGCTGCAACTCCTGCATCTGCCGCGTCGTACGCACCTGCCTGACGAAGGGCTTGTAAAGGATGGCGCGCAGCGTGAACACCAGGAACATCACCGACAACGCCCACGCGAAACCGTTATCGGCACCGAGAACGGCTCCGAACACCTTGTGCCAGACCCATAGGATCCCGGACACCGGATAGTAAATGAAGTCGAGCACGGCTCTAAGCACTCCTCTGTTCGTCCACGTTCACCACACCGTGGTGTTGGGCAGGTTCTGGGCGAGCGCGGCGCGTCATTCCCGACTCACATGGTGGAGATGCCGACCTCGACGTTCGGGGACGGGGTCCCACCCACCAGGGTGCCAGGGCGCGCACTTCACGAGTCGCACCACGGTGAGCGCCGAACCCTTGATCGCACCGTGCGTGCGTAGCGCGTCGACCGCGTACTCACTGCAGGTCGGCGTGAACCGACACGTCGGCAGTCGCAGAGGGGACACGTAGGTTCGGTACAGCTCGATCAGAAAGATCAGGACGCGCGCGGGAAGACTTCGCAGCGACGTCAAGAGGTTCGCCGCGAACAGCGAAGAGCGCGAACCAGATTCGGCTCGCGCGACGTCGTGTTCGTTGCTCATACCGGATCGCCTTCGCCAGCCAACAGATCCAGCTTTCGGAGCACGGATCGCAGCTGTTTGTCGAGTTCCCGGGAACTTGCGGTTGCCGATCCCGGCAACGCGCGGATCACCACGTCGGTGTCGACCGGAACGGCGTCGATCAACCCGGCGCAGATATGACGAAACCGGCGGGCGACTCTATGCCGAATCACCGCCGGCCCGACAGCCTTGCTTACGACGAGCCCGAAACGGGGCCCATTGACACTCACCAACGAGTCTGCTGCTTCACGCTCCAGGGCGTGAACAACGAGATCTCGCCTGCCCATTCGACGCCCACCACGCACCGTCGCGGAGAAGTCCGCGCTGCGGCGAAGGCGATACGGCTCAGGTAACACCCCGAGCTCCCGGAAGCAGGTTCGGAATCAGGCGGTGAGCGAAGCGCGGCCCTTGCGGCGACGCGCCGAAACAATTGCGCGGCCCGCGCGGGTCCGCATACGGAGACGGAAGCCGTGAACGCGCGCGCGGCGGCGATTGTTCGGCTGGAACGTCCGCTTGCCCTTGGCCACGGTCAACACTCCTCGAAGTTCTGACGCCAGTCGGCATCGGTCTTACATTGAACGGAAACTTGGTGATCACACGATGGGACCTGGGCACCGACCTCCGGCCAGCACGTATCCTTCACCATTGGGTGACTGTTCGAGGGTACTGACACGCTCGAGTGAGGTCAAACCGAGATCGGCCCCCAACGGCGCGAGTGACACGCCTCGATCGCCCGGATCCTTGCAACGAGGGGGCCTCTGTGCGGTCCGCGCGATCGATTTCCATCAAATCCTCGGGAATTGCTGTAAACCAACCTCCTGGTTGCTACCGTCCCTGCATGGCACAGCCACAGGTTCCGGCGCTCGCGCTGCGACATGGACGTCGTGTGGCGCGCGGCAGCAATCCCCGACCGCGGCACGAGAACCGCGTCTGCACGAGAACCAACACTCGCGCGCGTGGACCGAACCGACGCGGGTAGCATCGAAACTTCTTCATTCACCAGAGCGTTCCGCCAGGTGAGGGCCTAGAGGGCTTCGAAAGGCTCGGGTCCGGACCCGCAAACCCCCATCTCGGGCGTTGTCCACATCTGTGGATAATTATGTGGAAACACAGTTCGGGTGGCATATTCGTTGCCCAGTAGGGGGTTCGGCCTCTCCGGGGGAGCTCATTCGACAGACGACCGCGACCAACAGACGACCTGGGGCCGGGCCGGCGCAGGCTCGGGGAGGACATACAGTGAACGACGATCCGAACGCCTTGGCGAATGTCTGGCGCGACGTCGTTGCAGAGCTGACCTCCGGCTCCGAGGACACCGCCCTGACCAAGGCCCAGAAGGCGTGGCTCGCACTGGTCAGGCCGCTGACATATGCGCAGGGCTTCGCGCTGCTGTCGGTGCCGTCGCCGCTCGCGCAGGAAGCGATCGAGCGAGACCTGCGGGAACCGATTCTGCGGGCACTCAACCTGCACCTTGGCCAGAGGGTCGAGGGCCTCGGAGTGCGCATCGCCGCACCCGACGACACCGATGAGCGGAACGTGCCGGCGAAGGCCGACGACGCCGAGTCTGTATCCAGAGATTCGGGACCCAGAGATTCGGGACCCAGAGATTCGGTGTCCACGGAAGCGGTGTCCAGGGAAGTGGCTTCCCGGGAATCCGCTTCTCGAGAACCCGGGTCTCGAGAACCAGGCCCAGGCGCAGTCCACGGTTCGGAGCATTCTCAGTACCCGGGCACTACCGTCACCGATGACCCCGGCCCGCTTCGCCGAAGTCACCCGGCTATGGGTGCGGCCGAAGCCGCAGTGGCAGACCAGGCCGAGCAGGAGGAGGTCGACGACGAGCGGGCAGCGATCGACAGCGTCCACGAGTCGTGGCCGTCCTACTTCACGCAGCCGCCGAAGGGGCCGTCGGCCGAATCCTCGGGTGGCAACAGTCTGAATTCGAAGTACACGTTCGACACGTTCGTCATCGGCGCCTCGAACCGATTCGCCCACGCGGCGGCGGTCGCGATCGCGGAGGCACCGGCGCGCGCCTACAACCCGCTGTTCATCTGGGGTGCGTCGGGCTTGGGTAAGACCCATCTCCTGCATGCCGCCGGCCACTACGCACAGCGCCTGTTCCCGGGGATGCGGGTCAAGTACGTCTCCACCGAGGAGTTCACGAACGACTTCATCAACAGCCTTCGTGACGACCGCAAGGTTGCGTTCAAGCGCCGCTACCGTGAGACCGACATCCTGCTCGTCGACGACATCCAGTTCATCGAGGGCAAGGAAGGTATCCAGGAAGAGTTCTTCCACACCTTCAACACGCTGCACAACGCGAACAAGCAGATCGTGGTGTCGTCGGACCGGCCGCCGAAGCAACTGGCCACCCTGGAGGAGAGGTTGCGCACTCGCTTCGAGTGGGGCCTCATCACCGACGTCCAGCCGCCCGAACTCGAGACTCGGATCGCGATCCTGTCGAAGAAGGCGCGGATGGACCGACTGGACGTCCCGTACGACGTCCTCGAGTTGATCGCCAGTCGGATCGAGCGCAACATCCGCGAACTCGAGGGTGCATTGATTCGAGTGACGGCGTTCGCGTCACTCAACCGACAGGCACTCGACCTCAAGCTCGCCGAGGTCGTGCTGCGTGACCTGATGCCCGATTCGGCGGCACTCGAGATCAATGCCTCCACGATCATGGCGGTGACGGCCGAGTACTTCAACACGTCGATCGACGACCTGTGTGGCCCCGGCAAGGCTCGTCCGCTCGCGCAGGCTCGCCAGATCGCGATGTACCTGTGCCGTGAACTCACCGATCTATCCCTGCCGAAGATCGGACAGACGTTCGGCAGGGATCACACCACGGTCATGTACGCGGACAAGAAGATCCGCAAGGAGATGACCGAGCGCCGCAAGGTGTACGACCAGGTCCAGGAGCTAACGGCTCGGATCAAGCAACGCTCCAAGAGCTGAGAGTTCAGCTGATCGTTCGGGCGCCTCGAGACATCCTCGAGGCGCCCGAACTGCATCCGGCGTCCAAATCTGCGCGAGAACGCCGTACGGCTTCGCTTTTTCCCGGGCACTCGAGAAAGGAATTCCATTGAACTCACACCTGTGGATAGGCGTGTGTATAAGCTGTGATCGCTGTGGAGAACGGTAGGACAACTTTGAGCCATCTCGAGATGTCCACACCCGCGCCGGATTTGTCCTCGAGAACGTCCTCGAGAACTCCCCATGCCTCGAGCGGTCGCGACCAGCGGTTGCTCGCCTCGATCCACAGATTCCACAGTGCCTATTACTACGATTTAAATCTTCTCGAGAGAGATCCCTTAAGAACAGGGCTTGTGAACATCCGGCGCAGGCCGCCTGTTCATGCACGCTCGAGGTCTCTCGAGGAGTCGACACTGGCTTTCCAACACGATGCCCGAACGCATACGGTGTCCCCTGGTCGTTGTGTCAGACTGCTAGCGCAGCCGTTGCCGACCCGTCCATGCCTACCGAGAGGAACACCTGAGCGATGGAGCTTGGAAGCATGAAGTTTCGCGTTGCTCGGGAGGACTTCGCCGACTCCGTGGCATGGGTCGCGCGCAGCCTGCCGTCTCGGCCGCCGGTACCAGTGCTCGGCGGTGTACTGCTCGGTGCCGACGATCAGGGGCTGACCGTCTCCGGCTTCGACTACGAGGTCTCCGCGCAGGTCCGCGTCTCCGCTGAGGTCGCCGGCACCGGCCAGGTGCTCGTGTCCGGAAAACTGCTCGCCGACATCACTCGAGCGCTACCCAACAAGCCGGTCGATGTGACCGTCGACGGCACCCATGTGCTCATCACCTGCGGTAGCGCCAAGTTCTCGCTGCCGACCATGCCAGTCGAGGATTACCCGCAGCTGCCCGCGATGCCGCAGCAGACCGGCTCGCTGCCCGTGGATCTGTTCGCCGAGGCCGTCGGCCAGGTCGCCGTTGCCGCCGGCAAGGACGACACTCTGCCCATGCTCACCGGTATCCGCGTCGAGATCGAGGGCACCAATGTCGTGCTGGCCGCCACCGACCGATTCCGACTCGCGGTCCGCCGACTCGAGTGGATGCCGACCGCGGGTGACACCTCGGCCGCGGTGCTCGTTCCGGCCAAGACACTGTCCGAATCCGCGAAAACCCTCGGCGGAAGCACGCTCTCACCGGTCGAACTGGCACTCGGCGCCGGTTCATCGGTCGGTACGGAGGGCATGCTCGGCATCGTCGCCGACGGCCGCCGCACCACGACGCGGCTGCTCGACGCCGAGTTCCCGAAGTTCCGGCAGTTGCTGCCGGCCGAGCACACCGCGATGGCGACCGTGGAGGTCACGCCGCTCGTCGAGGCGATCAAGCGCGTGGCTCTCGTCGCCGAGCGTGGCGCCCAGGTGCGACTGGAGTTCAACGACAACGGCCTGCTGCTTTCCGCTGGTGGGGACGACGCCGGTCGCGCCGAGGAGTCCCTCGAGGCCGACTTCCAGGGTGAGCCGCTGACGATTGCCTTCAACCCGGGCTACCTCATCGACGGTTTGACATCGTTGCATTCGGACCGTGTGTCCTTTGGCTTCACCACCTCGAGCCGACCCGCGGTGCTGCGGCCGGTCACCGAGGAAGAGCCCGTGCAAGGCGAGTCCGGTACCTTCCCGGCCCCCGACAGCGAGTACACCTACCTGCTGATGCCGGTGCGTCTGCCGGGCTGACGGGCGTCGACCGGTAGTTGGAGGAGGCCGCGAAGCGAGCTCGAATCACCACTAGTGGAGGGACATCTCACGATGCAGCTCGGACTGGTCGGACTCGGCAAGATGGGCTTCAACATGCGCGCGCGGCTGCGGGATCGGGGCCACGAGGTCGTCGGCTACGATCCTCGCCCCGAGGTCACGGACGTCGGCTCCCTCACCGAGTTGGTGGCGTCGCTGACCACACCCCGGCTCGTGTGGGTGATGGTGCCGGCCGGGAAGATCACTCGAGACACGATCAGCGAGCTGGCATCCGTACTCGAGACCGGGGATCTGGTGATAGACGGCGGGAACTCCCGCTACACCGACGATCGCGGCCACGCGGACCTTCTCGCCGCCTCCGGCGTCGGCTACCTGGACTGCGGTGTCTCCGGGGGAATCTGGGGGCTCGACGAGGGATACGGCCTGATGGTCGGAGGCTCGGACGCGGACGTCCAGCGGGCGATGCCGATCTTCGACGCACTGCGTCCCGAGGGCGAACGTGCCGGAGGTTTCGTCCACGCCGGTCCGGTCGGGGCCGGTCACTACGCCAAGATGGTCCACAACGGCGTCGAGTATGGGCTCATGCAGGCCTACGCCGAGGGTTACGAGCTCCTCGAGGCCGAGGACCTGGTCACCGATGTCCACGGCGTGCTGCAGGCGTGGACGCACGGCACTGTCGTGCGGTCCTGGCTGCTCGAGCTGCTGGTGAAGGCGCTCGCCGAGGATCCCGGGTTCGAGGAGATTTCCGGGTACACAGAGGATTCCGGCGAGGGACGGTGGACGGTGCGGGAAGCTCTGGATCATGCAGTCCCGGCGCCGGTCATGTCGGCGGCACTGTTCGCGCGCTTCGCGTCCCGGCAGCCGGACGCACCGGCGATGAAGGCGGTGTCGGCGCTGCGCAATCAGTTCGGCGGGCATTCCGTCCGGCCGGCCCGACAGCCAAACACAACACAGTCGGGAACGGTGACCGAAACCTAGTGTTCGTTCGCAAGTTCTCTCTGCGCGACTTCCGGTCGTGGGACGCCGTCACAGTCGACCTCGCGCCCGGTTGCACTGTGTTCGTCGGACGCAACGGGCACGGCAAGACCAATCTGCTCGAGGCGCTGGGCTACCTGTCGGCGCTGTCGTCGCACCGGGTGGCGAGCGACGCACCGCTGATCCGTGTGGGAGCGGCCCAGGCGTACGTGGGAGCGCTCGTGGTCAATCAGGGCCGAGAACTGGGCGTCGACGTCGAGATCAACGACGGTAGGGCCAACCGTGCCAGGATCAATCAGTCGCCCACGGGTCGCCCGCGGGAGATCATGGGCATCCTGCAGACGGTGTTGTTCGCGCCGGAGGATCTGTCGCTCGTGCGCGGCGACCCGGGGGACCGCCGGCGCTTCCTCGACGAACTGCTGACTTCCCGGATACCTCGCATGGCCGCGGTCCGGATCGACTACGACAAGGTGCTGCGGCAACGGTCGGCACTGCTCAAGACCGCGAGCGGTGCGCTCCGCCGGGGATCTCGGTCGTCCGAGGGGGCGAGCGCCCTTGCGACCCTCGACGTCTGGGATGGTCATCTGGCCGCGCATGGTGCCCAATTGCTCGAGGCACGTCTACGCCTGGTGCATGACCTGGCCCCGCACCTGGTGACGGCTTACCGGTCGCTGGCTCCCGAGTCACGTCCGGCGTCGGTGCGCTACCGCAGCAGCCTGGGGGACTCGCTTCCGCTCGAGCTTCTCGATCCGGCACGGAAACCCGAGCGCGACGACGTCGCACTATTGGAGGCGAGTTTCCTCCACGAACTGTCGGTGATGCGGTCGAGGGAGATCGAGCGTGGGGTGTGCCTGGTCGGCCCGCACCGCGATGACCTGGAACTGTACCTTGGTGATCAGCCCGCGAAAGGTTTTGCAAGTCATGGGGAATCGTGGTCATTCACGTTATCGATGCGGTTGGGTGCATTCTTCCTGCTGCGCGCGGACGGTGGCGATCCGGTCCTGATGCTCGACGACGTTTTCGCGGAGCTGGACGGTAAGCGCCGGAGCGCGCTCGCGGAGATCGCCGCCGGGGCCGAGCAGGTCCTCATCACGGCAGCGGTGCCCGAGGACGTGCCCGACGAGCTGTCCGCCACCCGGTTCGGCGTTGCGGCCCACGACACCGAGCGAGGACGGATATCACTGATCACCCGTATGGATGGCCCATCACAGTGGGAGGTGACCGATGACCGAAGAGCAGCCCGAGACGGAGGGCCCCGACTCGAAGGGCCCTGAGCTGAAGGGCATAGACCTGGCCCGGCGTGCGCTGGAGGAGGCGCGGGCGGCCGCGAAGGCCAGCGGCAAGTCGGTGGGGCAGGGGAGGGCGTCGCCCCGGACCGGCGGTATTCGTGCCTTGCGGTCACGTCGGCGGTCGTGGTCCGGCGCGGGTCCAGACGACCGCGACCCACAGCCGTTCGGTGTGGTCGCCGGCGCCGTCGCCAAGCAGCGCGGCTGGTCGGCGCGGGTGTCGGAGGGCACCGTGATCGGGCGCTGGGCGGATGTCGTGGGGCCGGATATTGCATCCCACGCCGAGCCGACGGGCCTGCGGGAAGGGGTGCTGAGCGTGTCGGCGGAATCGACGGCATGGGCGACGCAGCTGCGCATGATGCAGTCGGAAATCCTCGAGAAGATTGCTGCGGCGGTCGGGCAGGGCGTCGTCAAGTCGCTGCGGATCACAGGCCCTACTGCGCCGAGCTGGCGAAAGGGCGAACGGCACATCCCGGGCCGTGGCCCGCGTGACACCTACGGCTGATCCGGGCGAGCAGGACAAGGCCGAGTAGTAGACAAGGCCGAGTAGTAGACAAGGCCGAGTAGTAAAGGACAGCGCTCCGACGAGTGCCTCTCGAGCGATTCACTCACCGGAGGCCGAGAAATCGCGCCTACGGGGCTGTCAGGGGTGTGTTAGGTGCCCTGTATGTCGTACCTACAAGTAAGATGGTCGGGTAACTAGCGGCGAATCTTGACGCACCGCTCGCAGGGCGCGGTGGCCACACACCGTCTGGCCACCATCTTTCGAAGCGCAGGTGTGGAGCCGTGTCGGCATTGGACGGAGAAGGAGAGCTACCAACCCGTGGCTGCCCAGAAGTCAAACAAGAGCACTTCCAACAAGAACTACGGCGCTTCCTCCATCACTGTCCTAGAGGGGCTGGAAGCCGTCCGTAAACGGCCGGGCATGTACATCGGTTCCACCGGTGAGCGCGGCCTACACCACCTGATCTGGGAGGTCGTCGACAACTCGGTCGACGAGGCGATGGCCGGTCATGCGAGCAAGGTCGAGGTGACCATGCTCGAGGACGGCGGCATCCAGGTCGTCGACGACGGTCGCGGCATCCCGGTCGGGATGCACGCCTCCGGCGCCCCGACAGTCGAGGTCGTGCTCACCCAGCTGCACGCCGGTGGCAAGTTCGACTCCGACGCGTATGCGGTATCCGGTGGTCTGCACGGTGTCGGCATCTCTGTCGTGAACGCGCTGTCCACCAAGGTCGAGGTCGAGATCAAGCGTGACGGCTACAACTGGTCGCAGATGTACGACTACGCCAAGCCCGGCGACCTCGAGAAAGGCGCACCGACGTCGGAGAGCGGCACCACCGTCCGGTTCTGGGCAGACCCGGCCATCTTCGAGACCACGACCTACAACTTCGAGACGGTCGCCCGACGCCTGCAGGAAATGGCATTCCTGAACAAGGGCCTGACCATCACCCTCACCGACGAGCGTGTCGCCGAGGAGGAGATCACCGACGAAGTCGTCAGCACGATGGCCGAGGCACCGAAGACTGCGACCGAGGCCGAGGCCGAGGCAGCCGCACCGACACCCAAGGTCAAGTCCCGCATCTATCACTACCCGGGCGGGCTCGAAGACTACGTGCGCTTCATCAACCGCACCAAGCAGCCGATCCACAACTCTGTCGTCGGGGTCACCGCCAAGGGCACCGGCCACGAGCTCGAGATCGCGATGCAATGGAACGCCGGCTACTCGGAGTCGGTGCACACCTTCGCGAACACCATCAACACCCACGAGGGCGGAACCCACGAGGAGGGCTTCCGCGCCGCGCTCACCTCGGTGGTGAAGCGGTACGCGAAGGAGAAGAAGCTCGTCAAGGACAAGGATCCGGAGCTCACCGGCGACGACATTCGCGAGGGGCTCGCCGCGATCATCTCCGTCAAGGTCGCCGAGCCGCAATTCGAGGGACAGACCAAGACCAAGCTCGGCAACACCGAGGTCAAGTCCTTTGTGCAGAAGGCGTGCAACGAGAACATCTCGCATTGGTTCGAGGCGAATCCCGCGGACGCCAAGACCATCGTGACCAAGGCGGTGTCGTCGGCGCAGGCACGCACCGCGGCCCGCAAGGCGCGTGAGCTGGTCCGTCGCAAGAGTGCCACCGACATCGGCGGACTGCCCGGCAAGCTCGCCGACTGCCGCTCGAACGATCCGAGCAAGTGCGAGATCTACATCGTCGAGGGTGACTCGGCCGGTGGTTCCGCGAAGTCCGGACGCGACTCGATGTACCAGGCGATCCTGCCGCTGCGCGGCAAGATCATCAACGTCGAGAAGGCGCGCATCGACCGTGTTCTCAAGAACACCGAGGTCCAGTCGATCATCACCGCGTTCGGCACCGGCATCCACGACGAGTTCGACATCAACAAGCTGCGGTATCACAAGATCGTGCTGATGGCCGACGCCGACGTCGACGGCCAACACATCGCGACGCTGCTGCTGACGCTCCTGTTCCGCTTCATGCGCCCGCTCGTCGAGCAGGGGTACGTGTATCTGGCGCAGCCGCCGCTGTACAAGCTCAAGTGGCAGAAGGGTGCCGCGCCGGAGTTCGCGTATTCCGATCGTGAGCGCGACGGTCTCCTCGAGGCGGGTCTGGCCGCCGGCAAAAAGATCAACAAGGAAGACGGGATCCAGCGCTACAAGGGTTTGGGCGAGATGAACGCCAAGGAGCTGTGGGAGACCACGATGGATCCGACCGCCCGTGTGCTGCGTCAGGTCACCCTCGACGACGCCGCGGCCGCCGACGAGCTGTTCAGCGTCCTCATGGGCGAGGACGTCGAGGCCCGTCGTAGCTTCATCACCCGCAACGCCAAGGACGTCCGCTTCCTCGACGTGTAGGGCGGGCGGGCCCGTACACCTCCGCGGACCGCTCTTACGGGCCCTCCCCGCTCGCGAAGTCTTTGATCAGAAAGTGAGCTCATGACCGACACGACGTTGCCCCCCGACGAGCCGTCGCACGACCGCATCGAACCGGTCGACATCCAGCACGAGATGCAGTCCAGCTATATCGATTACGCGATGAGCGTGATCGTGGGTCGCGCGCTGCCCGACGTGCGTGACGGCCTCAAACCTGTCCACCGCCGCGTGTTGTACGCCATGTATGACAACGGCTACCGCCCGGACCGCGGATACGTGAAGTCCGCTCGTCCGGTCGCGGACACCATGGGTAACTACCATCCGCACGGCGACTCCTCGATCTACGACACTCTCGTGCGCATGGCGCAGCCGTGGTCGCTGCGCTACCCGCTGGTCGACGGGCAGGGCAACTTCGGTTCCCGAGGCAACGACGGCGCGGCCGCGATGCGGTACACCGAGTGCCGACTCACGCCGCTCGCGATGGAGATGACCCGCGAAATCGATCACGAAACAGTCGATTTCGTCGCCAACTACGACGGCAAGACGCAGGAGCCGACGGTCCTGCCGTCCCGCGTGCCGAACCTGCTGATCAACGGGTCCGGCGGTATCGCCGTCGGTATGGCCACCAACATCCCGCCGCACAACCTCAACGAGATCGCCGAGGCCATCTACTGGGCTCTCGACAACCACGAGGCCGACGAGGAAGCCACCCTCGAGGCTGTCATCGAGCGGGTCAAGGGGCCCGACTTCCCGACCTCCGGCCTCATCGTCGGCGGACAGGGCATCCAGGACGCCTACCGCACCGGCCGTGGTTCGATCCGCATGCGCGGCGTCGTGGAGGTGGAGGAATCCGATCGCGGCGCCACCCAGATCGTCATCACCGAGTTGCCATACCAGGTCAACCCCGACAACCTGATCACGTCGATCGCGGAGCAGGTGCGCGACGGCAAGATCGCCGGCATCTCCAAGATCGAGGACCAGTCGTCTGACCGCGTGGGCATGCGCATCGTCGTCGTCGTCAAGCGTGACGCCGTCGCGAAGGTGGTGGTCAACAACCTCTACAAGCACTCGCAGCTGCAGACGAGCTTCGGTGCGAACATGCTGTCCATCGTCGACGGCGTGCCGCGCACCCTGCGGCTCGACCAGATGATCCGCCTGTACGTGTCGCACCAGCTCGAGGTCATCGTCCGGCGTACCCGATTCCTGCTGCGCAAGGCGGAAGACCGGGCCCACATCCTGCGTGGTCTGGTCAAGGCGCTCGACGCCCTCGACCAGGTCATCTCCCTGATCCGAGCGTCGCAGACCGTCGAGGACGCCCGGACCGGCCTGATCGAGCTACTCGACGTCGACGAAGTCCAGGCCGACCAGATCCTTGCGATGCAGCTGCGCAAACTGGCCGCCCTCGAACGTCAGAAGATCATCGACGAACTGGCCGAGATCGAACGCGAGATCGCCGACCTGAAGGACATCCTCGACAAGCCCGAGCGGCAGCGCGCGATCGTCCGCGACGAGCTCACGGCGATCGTCGACAAGTACGGCGACGACAGGCGCACCCGGATCATCGCCGCCGACGGCGACGTCACCGACGAGGACCTCATCGCCCGCGAGGACGTGGTCGTCACGATCACCGAGACCGGGTACGCCAAGCGCACCAAGACCGATCTGTACCGCTCACAGAAGCGCGGCGGTAAGGGCGTGCAGGGTGCCGGCCTCAAGCAGGACGATCTGGTCAAGCACTTCTTCGTCAGCTCTACGCACGACTGGATCCTGTTCTTCACCACCAAGGGCCGCGTGTACCGCCTCAAGGCGTACGAGCTGCCCGAGGCCAACCGCACCGCGCGCGGCCAGCACGTCGCGAACCTGTTGGCGTTCCAATCGGACGAACGGATCGCGCAGATCATCCAGCTCAAGTCCTACGAGGATGCGCCGTACCTGGTGCTCGCGACCCGCAACGGTCTGGTCAAGAAGTCGAAGCTGACCGACTTCGACTCGAACCGCAGTGGCGGAATCGTCGCGGTCAATTTGCGCGGCGAAGACGAGCTGGTGGGCGCCGTGCTCTCTTCGGCCGACGACGATCTGCTGCTCGTCTCGGCCAAGGGCCAGTCGATCCGCTTCTCCGCGACTGACGACGCGCTGCGCCCGATGGGCCGCGCAACGTCCGGTGTGCAGGGCATGCGGTTCAATCAGGACGATGAACTGCTGTCACTCAACGTCGTACGCGACGGTACGTACCTACTGGTGGCGACGTCGGGCGGATACGCCAAACGCACCCCCATCGAGGACTACGTCGCACAGGGTCGCGGTGGAAAGGGTGTTCTGACCATCCAGTACGACGCGAGACGTGGCACCCTGGTTGGTGCGGTCATCGTCGACGATGACGACGAGCTGTACGCGATCACCTCGGGTGGCGGCGTCATTCGCACCGCAGCAAAGCAGGTGCGTAAGGCTGGCCGGCAGACGAAGGGCGTGCGGTTGATGAATCTCGGGGAGGGTGACACCCTGCTCGCGATCGCACGAAATGCAGACGAACCAGAAGAAGGTGCTACAGCTTCCGATGGAGCGAAGGAGTCGTAGTTGAGCACGCCCCAAAGGTCCGGTGAGCAAGACAGGGGTGACATGCCGGACCAGCAGTTGGAGGAGTCCGTCGAGCCCCGGGGATCGCAGGATCCCGTCGAGCCTCGGGCATCGCAGGATCCCGTTGAGCAGGATCGCGGTGGCAAGCCGGACCCGCAGTCGCAGGATCCCGTCGAGCCTCGGGCATCGCAGGATCCCGTTGAGCAGGATCCAGGCGACATGCCGGACCCGCAGTCGCAGGATCCGGTCGAGCCTCGGGCATCGCGGGATTCCGGCAAGGATAGCGGCGGGAAGCCCGTCGCCGGCCCGGCCGATCTCGGGGAGGGGCCGGAACCGCAGCAGCCGCCAGCCGAGACGTCGGAGCAGCCAGGACAACAGCCGGTGGCGAAGCAGACCGACGGAGATCGGCCCGACCGCCCGGCCCCAGCCGGTCCTTCCCGGCCTGGTGCGAACGGTGCGGCGAAGCCGCCCGCCGAGACCCGGCCGATCGTGACCGGCACGGCGGCGCCGAAGCCTCCGTCGATGCCGGCGAAGCCGCCGCCCGCCCAGGTCGGCGGCCCTGACACGCCCATCGTCGCCGGCGCGGCCGCGCCCAAGCAGCCCGCACCGGCACCCGGCGGTGGCGCCGAGGCGGGGGACAGGGGTGCGGCAAAAGCGGACGCCAAGGCGGCCGCCCGGGCGAAGGCGGCCGTCATCGATGGGCCAACCCGCAACATCGCACGCACCGACCTGGCGAAGGACATGCCGGACTTGTCGTCGGTCAGTCATCCGGCGCCCAGTCGATCCACTACACCCGCCGGACCTACCGGATCCACGGCGCAGGTCGATGTTCACAAGCCGACCGCGGCCCCTCGCACTGTCTCTGCGCCCGCAGAGGGGAAGAAGCTGCGAGCCACCGTTCAGCTGCGCCGCATCGACCCGTGGTCGACACTCAAGGTGTCGCTTGTGATCTCGGTCGCGATGTTCTTCGTGTGGATGGTCGCGGTCGGTCTTCTCTACGTCGTGCTTGACGGCATGGGTGTCTGGGACCGACTCAACAGTGCCTTCAACTCGATCGTCACCGACGCGAGCAGTGGCGGACTCGTGACGTCCGGGCAGGTGTTCGGTTATTCGGCCTTGATCGGGCTCATGAATATGGTGCTTTTGACGGCACTCGCGACAATTGGTTCGTTCATCTACAACCTGTGCTCCGACCTGGTCGGCGGTGTGCAGGTCACGTTGGCGGACCCGGACTGATCAGCCGAAACAGTGCCCCGCCGGACTCGTTTTGGTGTCCAGCGCTCCGGTGGGGTACTGTTCTCGCTGGTTCGAGGGCCTATAGCTCAGGCGGTTAGAGCGCTTCGCTGATAACGAAGAGGTCGGAGGTTCAAGTCCTCCTAGGCCCACCCACGTGCCGACGAAGGGGTACCACCATGAAGGTCGTCCTGATAGCAGGAGCCGGACTGCTGGTTGCACTCGGACTAGCCAAGTTGCTCGACAAGCGACGCGGTCCAGATGTCTGGCACGAGGTCACAAGTCGCTGATCCGGTCACCGGAACGGCGCAGACGGGGCCTTAGCTCAGTTGGTAGAGCGCTGCCTTTGCAAGGCAGATGTCAGGAGTTCGAATCTCCTAGGCTCCACAAGTTAATCCGCCGAACTGAGCCACTTACTCGATAGCGAGTAGGTGGCTCTTTCTCGTACGTGTGCCTCGCGCCCAGGGGGTCGGCTCTGAGCGGCAGTGCCCCACCGTCTCGTGAGACGGTGGGGCACTGTTCCAGAATTTCGGAGTCCGCGCGAGCGCGCAGGCGATCTCTCAGATCAGGGCAGGATTGTGGCCACCAGGCTGATCAAGCCGAGAGCCGTGCCGATTCCCGAAATTGCACTGCCGACGTTGCCGAGCAACTCACTGGCGTCATCGATCATTTTGAGTTCTTCAGGGGTTGAACCCATGTCTACTCCTCTTCGAGATGTGGTGGACGCGCTCTGCGCTATGGCAAGCTACCGCAGACCACCTCGATTTGCACCAATTCGTTATACGAGAGGACTGGTGTTCGAGATTTCTCGAGGAGACAACCAGACCCGGTTCAGCCGGTGATCATGTCCTCCTGGGACCACACCGCACGCATGCTGACGATCTTGCCGTCGTCGTCGAACTCCATGACGTCGATGGGCGCGATCTCGAGTGTCTGGTCACCCATCTTGGTGATCAGACGGAAATGGAATGCTGCGGTGTTGGCCGCGATGCGCAGAGTGACCAGTTCGGCCTCCTGCTCGAGCGGCTCGATGACCTGATAGAACTCGCGGATCGACTCACGGGTGGTGCGGACCGGGGTACCTACCGGATCCTCGACCGTGGCACCGTCGGCGTAGAGCGCCAGAATGTCGTCCGCGGTGCCGGTTGCCACGGACTTGATGTAGGCCTCGACGGTATTCCGGATGCTCTCGGGTGACGCAGGCATTGTGCCCCTCCATAGGTAGAACGTGTTTCAGCCGAGGGTAGACCAGTGAGACCCCTCGGAACACACCCTCTCGGCACCCGCCACGCATACCGCTCGTCGGACCGGGAACCGCCTCCGCTGAATCCCGCCGCAATCATCGCCACCACTACCGTGACGCAAGGCAGCACGCAGTGAGGCGGATCCACCGCCATCGCGGACCCGTCGAATGGACCGCGGGCAGCGTAGGAAACGACGGTCGGACACCGACGTTGACGCCGCAGCAGAATCCGCTGTCACTCGAACAGGGTCGTGTCGACGGCCCAGTCGCCCAGCAGAAGCCGACGAGAGAAGCACGGAGGATCGGACATCTGTACTCGGGGGCGCCCGGAGACGTGGAAGTGGCATACGCGCTCGAACGATCCGGCTGCAACGGGCTCGGAATCGGCGCGATGGGACCATAGTCCGGTGTTGCGCCGGGCCTATCGACCCAACCGACGTACGCTGTCTTCGATCGGGCTGACGTTCGGGGAGGTTGAGGTCGATCGCGGCATGTGGCAGGGGGTGCCGACTTTGGCGTGTCCGTTGGTGACAGGGCGGGCCGAACAGGGAAACCAGACGATGCGTGTCTGAGTACACGACGGTCTGGTCTGAAGAACGACCATTTGGGCCGTAGAAGCAGGGGGATGGAATGACTCGAACGGGAAGCGCCACCTTGGCGCCCGAGACTGGAAGGCGGAACAAGCAGGACAAGCGCACCGAGATCCTCGCGGTGTCCTCGGATCTGTTTGCCGCCAAGGGATACACAGGCACGTCGATGCGGGACATCGCGGCAGACACCGGAATGCTGGCCGGCAGCCTCTACTACCACTTCGCTTCGAAGGAGGTACTGGCCGCGACGATGGTCCGCGCGCTCCGTGACGACGTCGTCGCCGCCACGCAGAGCCCTGCGGTTCCGTCGGACTCGCCGCTGGATGCGATCCGTCGGTTGGCGCGGAAGATCGCCGAGGTGTCCGCGCGGCACCCTGGTGCGCTTCAGGTTTGTCACGGTGTGCCGGAGATGCGAAACGCGGAATTGGAGACGCTACTGAGCTCCGAGCCGCGATGGTCGGACAAGAAGTGGCAAACGTTGGTCAGCGACGCCGAAAACGCTAGTCTGGTTCGCCCCGAGGTAGATACGCGGATACTCCGTGAGATGTTGCGGGTTGCGCTGACCTACAGCGTAACGGTCGCACCGCCCGGAACCTCGGCCCGCAGGGTCGCGGATTGCATGGTGGACATGATGTTCCACGGTCTCGCGACCAAGCCGGCGGACGATGATCTCTCCGATTCCAAAGCAGCCCGGGTTGCGCGTGAAGTGATCATGTCGTGGGATCGCGACGACTCCGGGACAGTGTCCGACAGGCGAGATCGCATCCTCGACGCTGCCCGCCACGTATTCGCCGAACGTGGCTGCGACGCCACGACCACCCGAGACATCGCGAACGCAGTCGGGTTGACCCAGGGCAGTCTCTATCACCATTTCGACTCGCGTGATGCGATTCTCGTCGCGATCCTCTCGGGGTTCTCGTCCCGGATGAGGGAGGCGCACGAGGCGATCGCGGCGGTAGGCGGAACGCCGCTCGAGACCATCGACGCGCTCATCCGGGTGCGTAGCGCGGCAGGCAAACGGTTCGAACCCGAGGTTACGATTCTCAAGTCGTGGGCGATGCTCGTCGCCACCGGGAAATTCGACTTCCTCGAGCTCGACCGGCGAAAGATGCACCGGGCGTGGGAACGAGCATGTGCGGCGGGCGTGCGCGACGGAAGCATCACGATGCCCGGGTCGACCCGACTCGTGATTCAGTGCCTCGGCGAGATCCTGTGGTCCACCCACGCACTGCGGATCTCCACCGAACGTCTGACGAGGTACAACCTCGAGACGGTCCTCTGGGGTGCGTCACCGAAGTAGCGGAAGCACACCGGGCGGGATGTGGTACGGGGAGTCCCCGATGCTGCCGGAGTGGTGGGTCGGGGACCTCCGGGCGACAGTCAATCGAATCATCAATCGCAGCAACGACACTCACCGTGCCGTGGGTGCGGTGGCAGACACACCGCGGTGGGTGTCCGGAATCCGCTCACGCCCACTCGGCGCGGTGGCGGTGCGAGGGTTACCGCGGTCGAGGATCCTTCAGTGACGGCGGACGCGGCGCCACCGGCGGCATCTCGGGGCGTCGGGTGAGCGCGATCGCGGCGGCCGCAGCCGCGGCCACGGCGGTGCCGATGCCGATCAGAACTCGGCGACCCGCCGACGACGTCGGGGCAACAGCACTCCTGGTGGTACGTGTCATGACATCACTTTTGCACACGTCGTGGGCGGGGCGCCCGAAGGCAGTGGCACGATGGAGGGGTGACTTCACAGACTGCTACCGCAACGCTGCACACCAACCGTGGCGATATCAAGATCGCACTGTTCGGTAACCATGCGCCGAAGACCGTCGAGAACTTCGTCGGTCTCGCGAACGGCTCAAAGGAGTACACCACGCAGAACGCAAAGGGAGGCGCCAGTGGCCCGTTCTACGACGGTGCTATCTTCCACCGTGTCATCGACGGCTTCATGATCCAGGGCGGCGACCCGACCGGTACCGGCCGTGGGGGTCCGGGCTACAAGTTCGCCGACGAGTTCCACCCAGAGCTGCAGTTCGATCGCCCCTATCTGCTGGCGATGGCGAACGCCGGCCCGGGCACCAACGGCTCGCAGTTCTTCATCACCGTCGGCCCGACGCCGCATCTCAACCGGCGTCACACCATCTTCGGTGAGGTGCAGGACGAAGACTCGAAGAAGGTTGTCGACGCCATCGCCACTACCGCAACGGACGGGGCAGACCGCCCGGTCGACGACGTCGTGATCAACAGCATCACCATCGCGTAAGGACTCACGGATGACGAACCCCGGCTGGGGTGGTGCGGCTAGCGAGGGCACCCCGCCGCCTCAGTCGAGGTGCGCACGCCACCCCGATCGCCCCACCGTCCTTTCCTGTAGCCGATGCGGGCGTCCCGCCTGCCCGGACTGCCTGCGCTCGGCGCCCGTAGGGCACCAGTGCGTCGACTGCGTGTCTGCCGGACGGCGGGACACACCGCGGGCGCGCACCGTCGCGGGTGCGGCTATGCGTTCCGGATCCCCGGTGCCGGTTGCCACGTACGCGCTGATCGCGCTGAACGTGCTGTTCTTCATGGCCACCGCCATCCAGGCGGGGTCCCTGATGAACAACGGTGCGGGCGTCGTCAACCGGTTCACCGGCGCGGCCACCTTCGACTCGTCGCTGTTCGGCGAGTTGGTTCTCGACCCGCTCGCGGTCGCGCAGGGGGAGTGGTATCGCGTTGTCGGGAGCGGATTCCTGCACTTCGGTCTCATCCACCTGGCCATCAACATGTTTGTGCTGTGGATCCTCGGCCGCGACACCGAGATGGTCCTCGGCCGCAGCCGCTATCTCGCGGTCTATTTCGTCTCGTTGCTCGGCGGCTCGGCGTCGGCGCTGGCCTTCGAGTCGCTCGGGGCTTTCACAGCCGGAGCTTCTGGTGCGATCTTCGGCATCATGGGCGCGCAGGCCGTCCTGCTCGTCCGGATGCGCCGCAGCGCCGGGCCGGTTCTGACGATCATCGGCCTCAACATCGTCATCAGTCTCACTGTGCCCGGTATCTCGCTGTGGGGGCACCTCGGCGGGCTTGTCGCCGGCGCCGCTGCGACCGCGGTACTCGTGTACGCGCCGACAGGGCAGCGAACCCCGGCCGAAGTCGCGCGCGCCCGGCAACTCGGCTGGGCGGGAATCGCCGCCATCGGCGTTCTCGTCGTAGGCGTCATCGCGTTGCGGGTTGTCGGCCTGCGCGATCAGCTGAACATCGCCTGACCGGCACGGGGGCTGTGCCCCCTCCTGGAACGCCGGGCTCTGACCCCCTGGGGCGCCGGGGCTCTCACCCCTTCTCGGGGACGAGTCCGCGCACGGACAGGGCGTCGAACACCACGGTCGGGTCGGTGCCGAGGTCCCATCGTCCGAAGATGAGGAGCCGCTCGGTGCCGTCGGGGTCGATGGCGTCGATCTCGAGCATCGGCACCCGCCGACCCAGCCGCGGATAGCGAACGATCCGAATTCGAGTGATGTCGCCGCGGACGTAGACCCGCCGCCCCCGCAGGCGCGTGGCGGCGATCGCCGGTTCGGCTCCGGCACGCACGATCGCAAGTTTCGGGCGCTGACGCATAGCGAGTCCTGCGAGTACGAACATGGCCAGCGACGCCAGAACGGCCAGGAACCGTCCCGGTGTGTCGAGTCCGACCAGCAGCGCGGCGACGAGCATTGCGACCCCGCCGACCGTCAGTGCCGCTACCGCGCCGAGGGGAGTGGACCACTCCAGTGATGGTTCGTGATCGACTTCATCCTCAGGCATGTGCACAGCCTTCCTTGGTTATCCACAGGTGTTATCAACGCTGGGGATGAATGACATGTGTGTAATTGCAGAAGTGTGCGTTACCGGGAGAGATCACGAAACGGCAGGTCAGCGCCATCGCATGGTCATGATCAAGCCCACGATCATGAATCCGAAGCCGATGGCGAAGTTGTAGGCCCCGAGGCTGTTTATCCACGCGAGCTGTTCGCCGGCCAAGTAGTACACGATGATCCACAGCAGGCCGAGGAGCATCAAACCGAGCATCACCGAGATGTACAGCGTGCTGGACGGACCGGCCTTGACCTTCACCGGGGTGCGGTTCGCCGGGTTGATCGTGTAGTCGGTCTTCTTCCTGACCTTCGACTTAGGCATGACGTCCTTGTTCTTGTGTGGATGTTCTTGCGTGGATGTTCTTGTGCGGATGGGGAACGTGGTCGGGTACCCGAAACTGTCCGGGCGGACAGGGTACATTCGCACTATCTGTCGTGAATTACACGCTATCTCAAACAAGCGCAGCCAGGACCGGTCGCGTACCGATAGTCCGTCGTGGGGGTGGTCAACGTGCCGGACGTCGAATCGCAGTCGCAGGGCGCGAACCCGAAGTTCGGCTTCTGGCCGGTAGCCGTCCTCGTGGTTTGCCTGGTCGCGGGACTCTTGCTGGCGACGACGCGGCAGGTATCCCATGGCAATGAGTTGCGAACCGATTCGACCCGCCTGTCCGATCTCGTCCGCGGAGCGCAGGGCGATGTCGACGATGCCGCAGCCATCTACGACAGCCTCTCCGCCCGGGTACAGGAACTCCAGGAGAATGCAGCCAGCACGGACAGCCGGGTCGCCGAGGTACTGGCCGACAGCCGCGAACTCGCCGATACCTTGGGCCTGACCTCGCTCAGCGGGCCCGGTGTCGTCGTCACCCTGACGGATGCGCCGCGGGACGCCGACGGCAACTACCCCGCCGGTGCGTCACCCGACGACCTCGTCGTGCATCAGCGGGATGTGCAGAGCGTCCTCAACGCGCTGTGGACCGGCGGGGCCGAGGCGATCGCCATGCAGGACCAGCGGCTCGTGAACACATCCGCGCCGCGATGCATCGGCAACACCCTGCTGCTGCACGGACGCACCTACAGTCCGCCGTACGTCGTGACTGCGATCGGTGACCCGGCCCGTCTCGGGGCGACCCTCGCCAACGAGCCCGGGATCAAGACGTTCAAGCAGTACGCCGTCCGGTACGGCCTCGGCTACACCCAGCAGGAATCGGACCGCCTGACCGTTCCCGCCTACACCGGCCAATTGCACACGGAGCACGCGGACGCGGGCGCCTAATCCCTGCGCACCGCGCAGGATCCCGCAGGCACTACCCTCGTCACATGCGCATCCTGGTCGTCGACAACTACGACAGCTTCGTGTTCAACCTGGTCCAGTACCTGGGTCAACTCGGAACGCACGCTGAAGTGTGGCGCAACGACGACCCTCGACTGACAGGGGCCGACGCGATCGCGGCCGCCGCGGACGAATTCGACGGCGTCCTGCTCAGCCCCGGACCGGGCACCCCACAGCGCGCCGGCGCAACGATGCCGCTGGTCGGCGCGTGCGCCACCGCCAAGACTCCGCTGCTCGGTGTGTGCCTGGGGCACCAAGCGATCGGCGCCGCGTTCGGTGCCACCGTCGACCGGGCACCCGAACTGCTGCACGGCAAGACGAGCATCGTCCACCACAACGACGGTGGGGTCCTCGCCGGACTGCCCGATCCGTTCACGGCCACCCGCTACCACTCGCTGACCGTTCTCGAGAACACCATCCCTGCCGAGCTGGAGGTCATCGCCCACACCGACAGCGGCATCGTGATGGCGATGCGGCACCGTGAGCTACCCATCCACGGCGTGCAGTTCCACCCGGAGTCGGTACTCACCCAGGGCGGTCACCGAATGCTCGCGAACTGGCTCGGCGTGTGCGGGCAGGCACCGGCCGAGACGCTCGTGGCGACACTCGAGGACGAGGTCGCCCGGTCGCTCGGAGATGCGCTCGTGCGCTGACGTTAGCTGATCAGACCGCTGAGCGGGTCCCCGGGCGCCGGGGACCCGCTCAGCGGTTTCCGTTGTTGCGGCCTGGGGCGCCTAGCGTGGAATCCCCAGCTCGCCCACCATCACCTGCAAAGGAGCGTCCTTCGCCACCTCGGTGCCCGCCGTCTGCTGCTGAGCGGTGATCTTGCCCACCTCGGAGGGGTCGAGCGTCGCGTCATCCCTCTCGGTCAGCTGGCTCGACGACCCCGTCCAACCGGCCTGGCGAAGGGCCTGCAGCGCCTGCGACCTAGACATCCCGCTCAGGTTGGGCATCTCGAACAGCTCGCTGTTCGACACCCGGATCTGGATCGTGTCGCCCTTCGCGGCATCTTCACCGCCTTCCGGAGAAGTCGAGACGACCTGGCCTTCGGGCTTGCTCGAGTCGATCTCCTCGACCTCCACCTTGAAACCCGCGCCTTCGATATTGGGCTGCGCAACCTCGAGGGACTGACCCACGACGTTGGGAACCCGCACTTGCTCGGGGCCCTCGCCGAGGGTGATCGCCACTGTCGAGTCCAGGCTGACCCTCGCGCCCGCAGCCGGAGCCTGCTCGGTCACCTTGTCCACCTCGTCCTCCTCGGACGGGCCTCGGGCGACTTCGGGTTCGAGGCGCAGACCGGCGGCACCGAGGGCCTTTTCGGCTTCGTCCTGCGTCAAGCCGTCCAGCCTGGGCACCTGCACCTGCTCGGGGCCCGACGAAACCAGCAGGGTGATCCGGGCGTCCTTGTCCACCGAGGTGCCGGCCGACGGGTTGGTCCCGATGACGTTGCCAACGGCGACCACCGGGTCGGGTCTCGACTGGATGGTCGAGCCCAGGGTTGCGTCGCGCAGCTCTGCCACGGCCTCCTGCTGGTTGAGACCCGCGACGTTCGGGACCGTCACCTTCGGCGGCGTGGACAAGTACGCCTGGGCGAAGGCGCCGACGATGCCGATTACGACGAGCGTCGCGATCGCGAGGAGCACGTTGCGGGCCGTGTGACTCTTCTTCGGCGGCTTCTTCGGCGGCACGATCGTGTCGGGAGTGGCGGTCACGGTCGCCGTGCGGGTCGGTTCGGGTCGGTAGCCCGAGCTGGTGCTCGCGGGACCGTCGTCGACCGCGCCGAACATCGTCGTGCGGTCCTCGTCGGTGAAGACCATCGGTGCGACCGGATCCTGGCCATTCAATACCCGCACCAGATCGCTGCGCATCTCGGCGGCGCTCTGGTAGCGGTTGGCCGGGTTCTTGCTCATCGCCTTCAGGATCACCGCATCCAGCGCGTGTGGAACCGCCGGATTCACGTGCGACGGCACCCGGGGATCCTCCCGGACGTGTTGGTATGCCACCGCGACGGGAGAATCGCCCTGGAACGGCGGCTCACCTGTAAGCACCTCGTACAGCACGCAGCCCAGGGAGTAGACGTCCGAGCGTGCATCCACCTGCTCGCCGCGGGCCTGTTCCGGCGACAGGTATTGCGCCGTGCCGATAACCGCGGCAGTCTGCGTCATCGAGCTCGAGCCGTCCGCGATCGCCCGCGCGATGCCGAAATCCATCACCTTCACCGCGCCGGCGCGGTTGATCATGATGTTGGCGGGCTTCATGTCCCGGTGCACGATGCCGTGGCGATGACTGAAGTCGAGTGCCGCGCACACGTCAGCGATGATCTCGATCGCCCGTCGCGGTGCCATTGGCCCCTCGGTGCGGACGATGTCACGCAGTGTCTCGCCGTCGACGTATTCCATCACGATGTACGGCAGCGGACCCGCGTCCGTATCGGCCTCGCCGGTGTCGTAGACCGCGACGATTGCCGGATGGTTCAGCGCGGCCGCGTTCTGTGCCTCGCGCCGGAATCGTAGGTAGAACGTGGGGTCGCGGGCCAGGTCGGCGCGAAGCACCTTGACCGCGACGTCACGGCTCAGCCGCAGGTCTCGTCCGAGATGTACCTCGGACATGCCGCCGAAGCCCAGAATCTCGCCCAGCTCGTACCGGGAGGAGAGGTTGCGCGGCGTCGTCATGGCTGTCCTTGCGGGGCTGTGGTGGTCGTGGTCGTGGTGGGTTCGGTCGTGGTCGTGGTGGGTTCGGTCTCGGTCGTGGTCGTGGTGGGTTCGGTCTCGGTCGTGGTCGTCGTCGTGGTGGGCTGGGGCGTGGTCTCGGTCGTGGTCCATGTCGGCGGCGGTGTGGTCGTCGTCGTGGTCGGTTGGGCGGTGGTCGTCTGGATGGTTGGGATCGTCGCCCGCTCCGTCGCCTCGGGGGTGGTCGTCGTTACAGGCACCTCCGTGGTTGATGTCACAACGGGCGGAGTGGACCTTTCGCCCGATTCATCACCGAGGAGCGCGATGGCGCCGCCCGCGGCCATCGCCGCAAGCACAAGAAGGCTACCGCCAGCCCAGGCCATCGCCCTCTGGCCGGGTGTCCAGCGTGAACCGCCGCCGTCCGGCGGTTGCGGGACCTGATCCGCTTCACCGGTGGGGCTGTGCTCCTGCGTCGGCATCATGGCGGTCGTCGCGGCCGGGGACGGCGGGACCGGCATGCTCGCTCGCGTCGCACCGGCTGTCGCCGGGCCGGGCGACGGCGGACGGTGACCGGCCCGGACAGTCGCGACGGCGTCGGCGAACTCGCCGCCGCTGGCATAGCGGGTGGCGGGGTCCTTCGTCAACGTGATGTCGATGAGTTCGCGGACCGGCGCGGGCAGGTCATCGGGCAACGGCTCCGGCGCATCCTGTACGTGCTTCATCGCCACGGTGAGGGTGCCGCCGCTACCGAACGGGCGGTTGCCCGACAGCACCTCGTAGCCGACGACACCGAGCGCGTACACGTCGCTCGCCGCGGTGGCCTCTTGGCCGAGTGCCTGCTCGGGGGCGATGTACTGCGCAGTGCCCATCACCACGCCCGTCCGGGTGACGGGGGATGCGTCGACCGCCTTCGCGATACCGAAATCGGTGATCTTCACCTGCCCGGTAGGGGTGATGAGGATGTTGCCGGGCTTGACGTCGCGGTGCACCACACCCGCCGAATGTGCAACCTGCAGGGCGCGTCCGGTCTGCTCGAGCATGTCCAGGGCATGCTGAACAGACAGTCGACCCACCCGCGCGAGCACCGCGTTGAGCGGTTCGCCGGACACCAACTCCATCACCAGGTAAGCGGTGGGTGCGCCGGACGAGTCACGGGTCTCGCCGTAGTCGTAGACGCCCGCGATACCGGGGTGGTTGAGCTGGGCGGTGGTGCGGGCCTCGGTGCGGAATCGCTCCAGGAATTCCGGATCCGACGAGAGCTCGGCCTTGAGGACCTTCACGGCGACGCGGCGGTCGAGACGGCTGTCGGTCGCCTCCCACACCTGGCCCATGCCGCCAGTGGCGATCAGCCGTTGCAGGCGGTAGCGGCCGCTGATTACCGATCCGTTGGACAACGACATGCCTTACCCCCTCTGCAATCCGGCCGCGATTACGGCTCGTCCGATGGGGGCTGCGACCGATCCGCCGGTGGCGGCGAGTGCGCGGTCGCCACCGTCTTCGACGATGACTGCGATCGCGACGGTCGGGTTCTCAGCCGGCGCGAACGCGATGTACCAGGCGTGCGGCGGCGTGTTCTGTGGATCTGTCCCGTGCTCCGCCGTACCGGTCTTGGACGCGATCTGCACACCCGGGATCGTGCCGGCGCCGGCGGTGTTGTTCTCGGAGCCGATCATCAGCTGGGTCAACGTCGCAGCGACGTCGGACGACACCGCGCGCCCGAGTGGCGTGGGCGTCGTAGTGGCGAGATTGGACAGGTCCGGACCTTGCAGTTGCGACACCAGATGTGGCTCCATGTGTATGCCGCCGTTGGCGACGGTCGCGGCGATTTCCGCGTTCTGCAGCGGGGTCAGTGCGACGTCCCGCTGGCCGATGCTCGACTGGCCCAGCGCGGCAGCGTCGGGAATGGAACCTATCGTGCTGTCGGCGACCGGGATCGGGATAGCGGGCGTGCCGGGACCGATGCCGAACGCCCGCGCTTGCTCCGCCAGCGCGTCGGTTCCGGTTCTGATGCCGAGTTCGACGAATGCGGTGTTGCACGAGCGCGCGAACGCTTCGCGCAGCGACGCCGTCTCACCAGTGCCGCAGGCGGAGCCATTGTAGTTCTCGAGCGTGGTCGTCGTGCCGGGCAGCGTGATGGTCGGTGACGCGGTGAGCTGCTCGTCCGGGTTGGCGCCGTTCTCCAGTGCCGCGGCAGTGACGACAACCTTGAAAGTCGAACCCGGCGGGTACGTCGCGGACACCGCCCTGTTGAGCATCGGCTTGTCCGGATCGGCGTTGAGTTCATCCCACGCTGCCGATGTCGCCGCGCCATCGTGTCCCGACAGCAGGTTGGGGTCGTAGCTGGGGGTGCTGACCATCGCGAGAACGTTCCCGCTGCTCGGCTCGAGCGCGACGACCGAACCGGTATAACCCTTCGAGGTCAACTGGTCGTACGCAACCTGCTGCATCAGTGGGTTGATCGTGGTGATGACGTTGCCGCCGCGCGGGTCGCGGCCAGACACCAAATCGAAGAAGCGCCTGCTGAACAGGCGGTTGTCCGAGCCGTTGAGGACTGGATCCTCCGTCCTCTCGATCCCCGCGCTGCCGTACAGCATCGAGTAGAAGCCCGTGACCGGCGCGTTCGCGAGTGGGCTCGATGGCGACTGGGGGGTCGGCGGGTACTCCCGCAGGTACTTGTAGCGATCGTCCGTGGGCACCGACGCGGCGAGCACCTGTCCACCGGCGGAGATCTGGCCGCGCTGGCGCGAGTACTCGTCGAGGAGGACACGTGAGTTGCGTGGATCGTGGCGCAGGTCGTCGGCTTTGATGACCTGCACGTACGTGGCGTTGGCGAGCAGCGCGGCGACCATCACCATGACGGCCAGAGCGACGCGGCGAAGGGATGTGTTCATTGGCGGCCCAGCATTTCCGTCTGAGCCTCCGCGATGCGGGTGGGCCCCTTCTTCTTAGGAGTGGCGGGGGTGCGGGCGGCGTCGGAGATCTTCATGAGCAACGCGAGGAGTAGATAGTTCGCGAGCAGGGATGACCCACCGTACGACATGAACGGGGTGGTGAGCCCGGTGAGGGGGATCAGCTTGGTGACGCCACCGACGACCACGAACACCTGAATCGCGATCGTGAACGACAGACCGGCGGCGAGCAGCTTGCCGAAGCTGTCGCGCACCGCCACAGCGGTCCGCAGCCCGCGCACCACGAGGATGAGGAACAGCATCAGCACCGCTGCCAGGCCGATCAGGCCCAACTCCTCGCCGATGGTGGCCACGATGAAGTCGGTCTTGGCGAACGGGACCTGCGAGGGGCGTCCGCTGCCGAGGCCGGTGCCGGCGACGCCGCCGGTCGCCAGCCCGAACAGCGACTGTGAGATCTGGTAGCCGGTGTCCTGGTAGTCGCTGAGCGGGTCGATCCAGGTGTCGACTCGCACCCGGACGTGACCGAACATCTGATACGCGAAGAAGAACCCGATGATCAGCAGTACGCCACCGATCAGCAGCCAACCCACACGCTCGGTCGCGATGTACATCATCACCAGCACGGTGCCGAAGATGAGCAGCGACGTGCCCAGATCCTTCTCGAACACCATGATTCCGACCGAGACGATCCACGCCACGAGGATCGGGCCGAGGTCACGGGCGCGGGGGAGGTCCATGCCGAAGAAGTGCCGACCGGCCGTGGTGAACAGGTCACGCTTGGCGACGAGCACCGCCGCGAAGAAGATGATCAGCAGGATCTTCGCGAACTCGGCCGGTTGGATACTGAAACCCGGAAGCCTGATCCAGATCTTGGCGCCGTTGACCTCGGAGAAGCGAGACGGCAACAGCGCGGGGATCGCGAGCAGTACCAGACCCGCCAAGCCCACCGTGTAGCTGTAGCGGGCAAGCAGGCGGTAGTCGCGGAGCACTGCCAGGACGGTGACGAATCCGAGGAGCGCGAGCGCCGTCCACAGCACCTGCTGGTTGGCGTCCGGAGCCGGAATCGGGAGACCCTGGAGAACTGCGGCGTCGGCGTCGGCGAGGTCGAGCCGGTGGATCAGGACCAGGCCCAGCCCGTTGAGCAACGCCACGATCGGCAGCAGCAGCGGGTCGGCGTACGGCGCGAAGCGACGCACGGCGAGGTGCGCTACCAGCAACATCACCGCGAACGCCAGTCCGTACTTCGCGAGATCCCAGGTGATGGCCTGTTCCTGGCTGGCCTCGACCAGTATCAGCGAAATCGTCGTGACTGCGATCGCGAAGAAAAGCAGGACCAGTTCCGTGTTTCGCCGGTTCGGCTGGGCAGGTGCGGCGGCGAAACCACCAACCGGGGTGGGGAACGGTGCTTCGGACATCAGCTACCGACCCTGCAGTTCTGGCCCGGGATCTGTTCGACCTGGGTCGGTATCGGCATGGCCGGCGCGAGCGGCTCCCCGGCCGTCGGGTTGGGCAAGGGCTCGGTTTCCGGTGTCGTCGGAGTGCACACCGGCAACAGGTCGTTCGCTGCGAGGCGACGCATCTGCGCGGTGGCGTCTTCCGCCGTACCCGACGGAAGACCGGCACGTACCTGCTCACGCGCCGACGGGGCCAGATCCTCCACCATCAACACCTGGCACCAGTTCGGGAGTTGACCGGCTTCGACGACGATCAGTGATCCGTCGTCGCTGACGCAACCGACGAGCGCGCTTTCCTGCAGGGAGTAGCCGAGGACCGACCCGGGTACCCCGCGCAGCACCGTGACCTGGTCGTCGTAGGCGCCGACGTAGTAGTTCCTCAGGATCATCTCCCGGCCCACGAACAGACCTGCGGCCACCACCGCGATCAACCCGAGCGCAACGAGCGTTGCCCAGCGCAGCCGGTGCGACTTCTGGGGCACCTCCTCGGCGACGGGTTCCACCTCTCGAGGTCCGGGTGGTGGTCGCATCGCGGCGGCCCGGCCGGCTGCGGTGTTCGGCGGCGGCGCGTCGTCGTCGTCGCGGGAGGCGGCACCGCCGACGATCGGATGGCTTTGGCCGTAGTCGAGGTCGATGACGTCGGCGACGATGACCGTGACGTTGTCGGGTCCGCCGCCGCGCAGCGCCAACTCGATGAGCCGGTCGGCGCAATCGTCGTGGGTGCCTTCCCGCAACGTGTTCGCGATCGTCTCGTCGCTGACCACGTCGGACAGCCCGTCCGAGCAGAGCAGATAGCGGTCGCCGGCGCGGGCCTCACGCATCGTCAGCGTCGGCTCGACCTCGGTGCCGGTGAGCGCCCGCATGATCAGTGACCGCTGCGGGTGCGTGTGTGCCTGCTCGGCGGTGATCCGCCCCTCGTCGACCAAGGACTGGACGAACGTGTCGTCGCGAGTGATCTGGGCGAGCTGGTCGTCACGCAGCAGGTAGGCCCGCGAGTCGCCGACGTGGACCAGACCCAGTTTGCTGCCCGCGAACAGGATCGCCGTCAGCGTCGTGCCCATGCCATCGAGTTCGGGGTCTTCCTCGACGTGATCGGCGATGGTCGCGTTGCCCTCGCGGGTGGCGGCGTCCAGCTTGCCGAGCAGGTCTTCGCCGGGCTCGTCGTCGTCGAGGTGCGCCAGCGCGGCAATCATCAGCTGCGAGGCGACTTCGCCCGCCGCGTGGCCGCCCATGCCGTCGGCAAGCGCAAGCAAGCGTGCACCCGCGTACACCGAGTCTTCGTTGTTGGCGCGGACAAGACCGCGGTCGCTGCGGGCCGCGTAGCGCAGAACCAGGGTCACGGTCGGAGCTCGATCACAGTCTTGCCGACGCGCACCGGTGTGCCCAGCGGAACGCGGACAGCTGTGGTGACCTTGTCGCGGTCCAGGTACGTGCCGTTGGTCGAGCCGAGGTCCTCGACGTACCAGTCGGCGCCGCGCTGGGACAGACGTGCATGCCGAGTCGACGCGTAGTCGTCGGTGAGCACCAGCGTCGAGTCGTCGGCGCGACCGATCAGGACCGGTTGAGTGCCCAGTGTGATGCGGGTACCGGCCAGCGCGCCCTGCGTCACTACCAGGTGTTTCGCAACTTTCTGCTTGCCGAGCGACGACAGCATCGGCGAGCGGCGCTGGTAGCGGGATACCACTCGGCCGCCCGTGCCTGCGTAAATATCACTGCGCAGAGTGCGAATCACTGCCCACACGAAGAGCCAGAGCAACAGCAGGAAGCCGGCTCGCGTCAGTTGGAGAATCAGTCCCTGCACTGCTCGACACCTCCTTCGGGGGCCAGGGCCACGCGCTTGCGTGGCCGGGGCTTACTCAGCTCGCTTGCATCATATGTGTGAATTCACTGGCAGTGATCATGACCTACCGTCGCGCCCGGTGTTCCGAGCGGCGGTCTCGTGTCTCGGTTCGAGTCGTCTGTGGTGTCGTCAGAGGATGCGCACCAGGATTTCGGAGTGGCCGACGCGGATCACATCACCGTCGGCGAGCTGCCAGTCCTGCACAGGTGCACCGTTGACCGTAGTGCCGTTGGTGGAACCGAGATCGGCGAGCATCGCCATCTGACCGTCCCAGCGAATGTCGAGGTGGCGGCGTGAGACGCCGGTGTCCGGCAGTCGGAATTGCGCCTCCTGACCGCGTCCGATGACGTTGCTGCCCTCGCGCAACTGGTAGTAGCGGCCGCTGCCGTCCTCGAGTTGCAACGTCGCGGTGAACGTACGACCCGCCTCGGGGGCGTAGCCGGCCTGGTAGCCCTGGTCGTACCCCTGTCGGCCGTACGAAGGGTTGTATCCGCCCTGGTCGTACCCCTGCTGGTAGTCGCCCTGCCGGTAGTCGGCGTAGCCCTGTTGGTCGTATCGACCCTGGTAGCCCTGGTCATAACCTTGCTGGTCGTAGCCTTGCTGGTCGTAGCCCTGTTGGTCATAACCCTGCTGGTTGTAGTCCCGATGGTATCCGGGGTACTGGCCGGGATACGGCTGCTGGGCGTCGTACTGCTGATAGTCCTGCTGCTGGTAATCGGACTGGTAGCCGCCCTGCTGCGGGTAGCCGGCGTCCTGCGGGTAGCCGCCCTGCTGTGGCGCACCGTACGACTGGTCGTAGCGAGGCTGCGCGTAGCCCGGTGGGTAGTCCTGCTGATACCCCTGCGTCGGCTCGTGCCCCGGGTGCGCGTTGCCGTTGCGCGGCTGCTCGTGCTCCTGGGTGCGATCCCGGGGGTCGCGGCCAGGTTCGTATCCGGAGTTCTGAGTCATGGGGCCTGCTCCTGGGGTCGGTGAATCGGGTACTGGGTTTCGTCTCGCGCGGGGATCTGGTCCGGGCGCGCCGACCGTACCGCGGCGCGCGTCCGGATCGACCGATCCCCTGGTTCGGAACTGCCCGGTATGTAGCGTCGTCGACGGCTCGAAACGGATGTCGATGTCACCGTACGTCTGCCACCCCTGTTCACGAATGTATCCCTCGAGGTGCCGGGCGAAGGACTTCGCGGTCAGTTCATGATCCGATGCCAGCTTCTCGTGATCGGACTCGTTGATGGTGATCACGTAGCTGTTGGGTACGAGTTGGTGGCCGCCGTCGAGTCGCTGAACGCGGTCAGCGGCCTCTTGTTGCAGCGCAGCCTCCACTTCCTGAGGTACAACGCCCCCGCCGAAGACTCGCGCGAAGGCATCACCGACAGCACCTTGAAGCTTGCGCTCGAAGCGTTGAACGATCCCCACGGCATGAACCTTGCTGTTGTCTTTCGCGGTCAATCTGCGTGTCGCGGCGTGGCCGCTGCCTTTGCATGATATCTGGACACCACCACCGCAGGGGTTCGGTCGCGCTCCGGGCCCCTCCCTCCATGCCCTGCCTGCACGAATCGTCCTACACGTGACCTGCGTGCTACTGTTTGCGGCGTCGCTCGGGCGAGTGGCGGAATGGCAGACGCGCTGGCTTCAGGTGCCAGTGTCCTTCGGGACGTGGGGGTTCAAGTCCCCCTTCGCCCACCACAAGATGAGGCCGCGAGTTCTCCGGAACCCGCGGCCTCAGTCATTTCGTCGCTGGTCTTCTCGTCGCTCCATGATGGGCCTGACCTCCCATTCTCTTACGTTCCGAGCTGGATTCCGCCGGCGTCGAAGAGGAGTGGGCGCTCGGGCCGACTGGGCATGTCGTCCTTGATGGACAAGCGTTCAGAAGCTGTTAGTGTTCGTCCCGCGCTGGCCGCAGCTGTCCACTCGCTGCGGCCAGCAGTTGTCTTGTGCACAGATTCGTGCATCGCCTCCCAAGCTGTGACGTGAGCTGCATCTCCCCTGTGTGTGGGGATAAACACAATGGTCGCAGGCTGGAAAGTGAAGTCTGGCTTGCGCTTCGCCCAGGGTGGTGAATTAACCTCTTCTCAACACGCTGGACCCATGAACGTCTGAAATGCCCCAGAGCAACGTCGCCAGGGCATACCTCGGTCCAGTACAGAGGCTCAACGGAGAGCCCCTCTCGGTCGGTGCCGAACACAGCGTCGTGTCGGCACATGCTCTGCATGTGGATGACCATCAGCGCTGCTGGTCGTCGATGCATATACGCATACGAAGGCAGTAGGTATGAAGCATCTTCCCGGGCCCCAGGGGCTCTACCACCCGGCAAACGAACACGACGCCTGCGGCGTCGCCTTCGTCGTCGACATGCATGGTCGTCGCAGTCGGGACATCGTCGAAAAGGCGATCACCGCGCTCGTGAACCTCGAGCACCGCGGTGCGGCGGGCTCCGAGCCCAACACCGGTGACGGCGCCGGCATCCTGCTTCAGGTCCCGGACCGCTTCCTGCGCGCCGTCGTCGACTTCGAACTGCCCACCGAGGGTGCGTACGCCACGGGTATCGCGTTCCTGCCCCAAGGCGAGGCCGCTGCCGACGAGGCCGCCTCGAGTGTCGAGAAGATCGTCGCAGAGGAGGGCCTGACGGTTCTCGGCTGGCGCACCGTCCCCACCGACGATTCGTCGCTCGGCACGCTGGCTCGTGAGGCGATGCCTACTTTCCGTCAGGTGTTCATCGGCAGCCCGGGGGCGAGCGGAGCGACGGGGGATGTCACAGTCGGCGACTCGGTCACCGGCATGGACCTCGAGCGTCGTGCGTATGTCGTCCGCAAGCGGATCGAGCACGAACTCGGTAACCGCGGCGCCGGCGCGGATGGCCCGGGCCGCGAGACGGTGTACTTCCCGAGCCTGTCGAGCCAGACGTTCGTCTACAAGGGCATGCTCACGACGCCGCAGCTCAAGGGCTTCTACCTCGACCTGCAGGACGACCGCCTCGAGAGTGCGCTTGGTCTTGTTCACTCGCGTTTCTCGACCAACACGTTCCCGTCGTGGCCGCTGGCGCACCCGTTCCGCCGCGTCGCCCACAACGGCGAGATCAACACCGTGAGCGGCAACGAGAACTGGATGCGGGCCCGCGAGGCGCTCATCGAGTCCGATGTGTTCGGTGAGGGTGCGGTCGAGAAGATCTTCCCGGTCTGCACCCCTGGCGCGTCCGACACCGCCCGCTTCGACGAGGTGCTCGAGATGCTGCACCTCGGCGGCCGCAGCCTGCCGCACGCCGTGCTGATGATGATCCCGGAGGCATGGGAGCGTCACGAGAGCATGGACCCGGCCCGCAGGGCGTTCTACGAGTACCACTCCACGCTAATGGAGCCGTGGGACGGCCCGGCATCGGTGTGCTTCACCGACGGCACCGTCGTCGGCGCCGTGCTCGACCGCAACGGCCTGCGCCCGTCGCGTGTGTGGGTCACCGAGGACGGCCTGGTCGTCATGGCGTCCGAGGTCGGCGTCCTCGACATCGCCCCCGAGAAGATCGTGCGCCGCATGCGTATGCAGCCCGGCCGCATGTTCTTGGTCGACACCGCCCAGGGCCGCATCATCTCGGACGACGAGATCAAGTCGGAGCTCGCCGCCGAGCACCCCTACCAGCAGTGGCTCGACGAGAACCTGGTCCGGATCGAGGACCTGCCGGAGAACAAGTACACATACATGACCCACGACCGGGTCGTTCTGCGTCAGCAGATCTTCGGTTTCACCACCGAGGAGGTGAACCTCCTCGTCAAGCCGATGGCCGCCAGCGGTATCGAGGCGTTGGGCTCGATGGGCACCGACACGCCGATCGCGATCCTCTCGGCGCGCCCGAGGATGCTGTTCGACTACTTCCAGCAGCTGTTCGCGCAGGTGACCAATCCGCCGCTGGACGCGATCCGCGAGGAGATCGTCACCAGCCTGGGCGGCACCCTCGGACCGGAGTCCGACCTGCTCCACCCATCGGCCGAGTCGTGCCACCAGATCGCGCTGTCGCAGCCGATCCTGCACAACGACGACCTGTCGAAGCTGATCCACGTCAACGACAACGGTCAGTACCCGCACTTCCGCAGCGTGATCGTCCGCGGCCTGTACCCCGTCGCGCAGGGCGGCGAGGGTCTGCGTAAGGCGCTGGACACCGTGCGCGAGAAGGTCTCCGAGGCGATCGCCGGCGGTGCCCGGATCATCGTGCTGTCGGACCGTGAGTCCAACGAGAAGTACGCGCCGATCCCGTCGCTGCTGCTCACCTCGGCGGTGCACCACCACCTGGTGCGTGAGAAGACCCGCACCAAGGTCGGCCTGGTCGTCGAGGCCGGTGACGCACGCGAGGTTCACCACATGGCTGCGCTGCTCGGCTTCGGTGCCGGAGCGGTCAACCCCTACATGGCCTTCGAGACGATCGACGAGTTGCTGCGGGGCAACCAGCTGCCCGGTGTGACGCTCGACAAGGCCGTCGCGAACTACATCAAGGCCGCCGGTAAGGGTGTGCTCAAGGTGATGTCGAAGATGGGCATCTCGACGCTCGCGTCGTACACCGGTGCCCAGCTGTTCCAGGTCATCGGCCTGTCGCAGGAACTCGTCGACGAGTACTTCAGTGGCCTGCGCTCCGACCTGGACGGCATCGGCCTCGACGAGATTGCGGCGGATGTCGCCGCACGCCACGCCAAGGCGTACCTGGACCGTCCCGAGCTGCGTGCGCACCGTGAGCTCGAGGTGGGCGGCGAGTACCAGTGGCGTCGTGAGGGCGAGTACCACCTGTTCAACCCGGACACGGTGTTCAAGCTTCAGCACTCGACCCGCACCGGCCAGTACGACATCTTCAAGGAGTACACGAAGCTGGTCGACGACCAGTCGGAGCGCCTGGCGTCGCTGCGCGGTCTGTTCAAGTTCAAGACCGGTGTGCGCGAGCCCATCTCGATCGACGAGGTGGAACCCGCCAGTGAGATCGTAAAGCGCTTCTCGACCGGCGCAATGAGCTACGGCTCGATCTCGGCCGAGTCCCACGAGACGCTCGCGATCGCGATGAACCGTCTCGGTGGTCGATCGAATTCCGGTGAGGGCGGCGAGCATCCGTCGCGGTTCACGCCGGACGAGAACGGTGACTGGCGTCGGTCGGCGATCAAGCAGGTCGCGTCGGGCCGTTTCGGTGTCACGTCTCACTACCTGAGCAACTGCACCGACATCCAGATCAAGATGGCGCAGGGTGCCAAGCCGGGTGAGGGTGGCCAGTTGCCGCCGCACAAGGTGTACCCGTGGGTTGCCGAGGTGCGTGGCTCCACGCCGGGCGTCGGCCTCATTTCCCCTCCGCCGCACCACGATATCTACTCGATCGAGGATCTGGCTCAGCTGATCCACGACCTGAAGAACGCCAATCCCGCGGCCCGCATCCACGTCAAGCTGGTCTCGGAGCTCGGTGTCGGCACTGTTGCCGCTGGTGTATCGAAGGCGCACGCCGACGTCGTCCTGATCTCCGGTCACGACGGTGGTACGGGTGCGTCGCCGCTCACGTCGCTCAAGCACGCGGGCGCCCCGTGGGAGATCGGCCTGGCCGAGACCCAGCAGACGCTGCTGCTCAACGGGCTTCGTGATCGTATCGTGGTCCAGGTCGACGGCCAGATGAAGACCGGCCGTGACGTCATGATCGCAACTCTGCTCGGCGGTGAAGAGTTCGGCTTCGCTACCGCGCCGCTGGTGGTCTCGGGCTGCATCATGATGCGCGTGTGCCACCTTGACACCTGCCCGGTGGGTGTGGCGACGCAGAACCCGGTGCTGCGCAAGCGTTTCACCGGCAAGCCCGAGTTCGTCGAGACCTTCTTCATGTTCATCGCCGAAGAGGTGCGTGAACTGCTCGCCGAGCTGGGCTTCCGCACTCTGCAGGAGGCCGTCGGCCAGGTCGATCTCCTCGACACCTCCGAGGCGATCGAGCATTGGAAGGCGTCCAAGCTGGACCTGTCGCCGATCCTGCACAAGGTCGAGTCCGCGTTCGCGGACCAGGACCTGTACTGCTCGGGTACGCAGGAGCACGGCCTGGAGAAGGCGCTCGACCAGCAGCTCATCCAGCAGGCAGGTCCGGCCCTCGACAAGGGCGAGTCCGTCGCGTTCGAGTCGGAGATCACCAACGTCAACCGAACCGTCGGTACCATGCTCGGCCATGAGCTGACGAAGGTCTACGGCGCGGAAGGCCTGCCGGACAACACGATCGACATCACCTTCACGGGTTCGGCCGGTAACAGCTTCGGTGCGTTCGTGCCCAAGGGCATGATGCTGCGGTTGCACGGCGATGCCAACGACTTCGTCGGCAAGGGCCTGTCCGGTGGGCGGATCATCGTCCGCCCGCCGCTGCAGACGGCCGAGGGTTTCGTACCCGAGGAGAACATCATCGGCGGCAACGTGATCCTGTTCGGTGCAACCAAGGGTGAGGTCCTCATCCGCGGCATCGTCGGTGAGCGTTTCGCAGTCCGCAACTCCGGCGCCACCGCTGTCGTCGAAGGTGTGGGCGATCACGGCTGCGAGTACATGACCGGCGGAAAGGTCGTCATTCTCGGCAAGACCGGACGCAACTTCGGTGCCGGCATGTCCGGCGGTGTTGCGTACATCTTCAACCCGGACCGTGATTTCGGGGCCAACCTCAACACCGAGTTGGTCGATCTCGAGGATCTCAGCGTCGAGGACTTCGAGTGGCTGAAGGGCGCTATCGAGCGCCACCGCGACGAGACCGGATCCGAAGTTGCGGCTCGGATCCTCGCCGACTGGTCGCACCAGAAGGCACATTTCGCGAAGGTCATGCCGCGCGACTACAAGAAGGTTCTCGTCGCTATCGAGACCGCGAAGAAGAACGGAACGAACGTGGACGACGCAATCATGGAGGCAGCTCGTGGGTGATCCAAGCGGCTTTCTGAAGCACACGTCGCGCGAGCTGCCCATCCGCCGTCCGGTGCCGCTGCGCCTGATGGACTGGAAGGAAGTCTACGAAGACTTCAGCTCTCAGACCCTTCGGACCCAGGCCAGTCGATGCATGGACTGCGGTGTCCCGTTCTGCCACAACGGATGTCCGCTCGGAAACCTCATCCCCGAGTGGAACGACCTGATCTTCAAGGGTCAGTGGCGCGAGGGCATCGATCGCCTGCACGCGACCAACAACTTCCCCGAGTTCACCGGCCGGCTGTGCCCGGCGCCGTGCGAGGCATCGTGTGTGCTCGGCATCAACCAGGACCCGGTCACCATCAAGCAGGTCGAGGTCGAGATCATCGACCGCGCCTTCGACGAGGGCTGGGTCGAGCCGGTGCGCGCGTCGCACATCACCGGCAAGAAGGTCGCCGTCGTCGGCTCCGGGCCGGCGGGTCTGGCTGCCGCACAGCAGCTCACGCGGGCCGGCCACTCGGTGACGGTGTTCGAGCGTGACGACCGCATCGGCGGCCTGCTCCGCTACGGCATCCCCGAGTTCAAGATGGAGAAGCGCCACATCGACCGCCGCCTGGCGCAGATGGAGGCCGAGGGCACGGTGTTCCGCACCGGCGTCAACGTCGGTGTCGATATCACCGCCGAGCAGTTGCGCGAGCAGTTCGACGCGGTCGTCCTCGCCGGTGGTGCCACCGAGGCGCGCGACCTGCCGATCCAGGGACGCGAGCTCGATGGCATCCACCAGGCGATGGAGTACCTGCCGATCGCGAACCGCGTGCAGCTGGGTGACATGTCGGAGCCGACCATCACGGCGAAGGGCAAGAAGGTCGTCATCATCGGTGGCGGTGACACCGGTGCCGACTGCCTCGGTACCGCGCACCGCCAGGGTGCCGAGAGCGTGCACCAGTTCGAGATCATGCCGCGGCCACCGGAAGAGCGTGCCGATTCCACTCCGTGGCCGACGTACCCGCTGATGTACCGCGTCTCGTCCGCGCACGAGGAAGGTGGCGAGCGCGTCTTCGCGGTCAACACCGAGGAGTTCGTCGGCCGAACGGACGAGCAAGGGCGACAGGTAGTTGCAGGGCTGAAGGCGCACGAGGTCAAGATGGTCAGCGGCCGCTTCGAGAAGGTCGAGGGAACCGACTTCGAGCTAGAGGCCGACATCGTCTTCCTGGCGATGGGCTTCGTCGGTCCGGAGAAGCCGGGTCTGCTCACCGACCTGGGTGTCGACCTCACCGAGCGCGGCAACGTGGCCCGTTCGTCCGGGTGGGAGACCAACGTTCCCGGTGTGTTCGTTGCAGGTGACATGGGCCGCGGTCAGTCGCTGATCGTGTGGGCCATCGCCGAGGGCCGCTCGTGTGCGGCCGCGGTCGACGGCTTCCTCGAGGGCTCGACGGCGCTTCCCACGCCGATCGTGCCGACCAGCGCACCCCAGCGCTGATCACGGGGACCGGAGTCGGTCCCCGCCCTTGGTCGCCCTCTTCGGCAGCCCCCTCTTCGACAGCCCCTTCGACACTGAACCGGAAGGCCCCGTTCCACGCTTTACCTCGCGTGGAACGGGGCCTTTCCGTATCTCCATGAGATTTCCATGAGAACTTCTTGAACAAACGCCCAGAAAACTCTTCTGCAACGATCCTGCAACGGCTAGAGTGCTGCGTTGTGTGATGCATCACGACGCCACCCGCAGGGTCGGGAAGGCGGGTTCCCAAGGAGGATTAGTGTTTTCGTCAACCCTGCGCAGAGTCGCGAGTCCGGTACTCGTGACCGGCTCTGTGATCGCAGCGTTACTTGGTGCCGGTGTCGGCACCGCCGCGGCCTCCGAGCCGCCGCCGTCGAGCAATACCTACAACGAGGACCAGTTGAAGCTGACGAAGGAGGTCGTCGGCAGCAATGTGGTGTACCCAGGTGACACCGTCACCTTCAAGACCACCGTCAAGCACCGCGCGAACGACATCCGGTTGTCGATCGAAAAGGTTCGGGACGTGCCGCCGGCCGGCTTCATTCTGGACCGTGACAGCGTGAAGGTCACGTACGTCACCTGGAACGACAAGCACGAGCTCAACTACAACTCCGACGGCGGCGTGACCGCGAGGTGCACCGACCGGTGCACGTTCCTGATCGGTGGTTTCGACCTCACCGACAACGAGTCGGTGGTCCTCGAGACGACCTACCGGGTGCCGGACGATATGGCGTTCGGGGATTACAACAGCGGCGCGCTGGTCGGAGTGAATGCGTGGTCCGGTGAGCGGGGCAGCAAGGACTTCGGTGTGTGGGTGCGGGTCCAGGACCCGAACGTGACCACGACGACGACGCTGGATGTGCCGGAGACGGTGAAGACCGGTGAGGCGGCCACGCTGACGGCCACCCTCGATCCGTCGAACGCGCGCGGCCGGGTGCAGTTCCAGGACGGTGGCGCCGACATCGGTTCGCCGGTCGATGTGGTCGGCGGTGTCGCGACGCTGTCGCACACGTTCGACACGGTCGGTGCACACGAGATCACCGCGAACTTCCTCGCGGATGCGGGCTTCCACAACTCGACGTCGGCACCGGCGACGGTCGACGTGACTTCCGATACCTCCACCGCGCTGCAGGTTCCGGCTTCGGCTCTGGTCGGTGAGGACGTGACCATGACGGCATCGATCACCCCGGACACGGCCACGGGCCGGGTGCAGTTCAAGCTCGACGGCAATGACTACGGTCAGCCGGTCGCGGTCGAGAACGGCGCCGCGAGCATCATCCGTTCCTTCCCGGAGGCGTTGTCGCACAGCATCACCGCCGAGTTCACCGGCACCGGCGGCTACCACAACTCCGTCTCGGCGCCCGCCGAGATCACCGTCAACGATCCCGACTGGGGCACCACCACGGTGGTCGAGCCGGTGACCGCGGTGACCGGCACCCCGGTCAACCTGTCGGCGACGGTGCTGCCGTTCCCGTCCGGTGGTGACGTGCGGTTCCTGGTCGACGGTGTCGAGGTCGGGACCGCTCCGGTGGGTACCGCCGACGGTGTCGCGGTGCTGCCGCACACCTTCGATGTCGCGGGCACGGCCAACGTGGTCGCCGAGTTCACCGGCACCGACGGGTTCGAGCCGTCGACGTCGACCGAGTTTGCCGTCACCGTCAACGATCCCGATACGCGCACGGAGACCAGGACGGTGCTCGAGGTGAGCGGTAAGACCGTGGTCGGCGAGCAGGTGACGTTCACCGCGACCGTCGATCCCGGCACGGCCGATGGCACGGTCGAGTTCCGGTCCGGGACCACGGTGCTGGGCACGGTCGAGGTCGTCGACGGTGTGGCCACGTTCACCCACAGCTTCGACGGCACCGGCACCCACGCGGTGACGGCGAGCTTCGTCGGCGGTGCGGGCTTCGCGGACTCGGTGTCGGGTCCGACGGTGCTCACCGTGAGTGAGGATTCCGGAGCGGGTCCCCTGGGCTCGCTGGAAGCGCTGTTCGGCTGAGTATCCGATACCAACTTCAATCAGGAGACATTGTGCAACAGAGCAGAATTCGCCGGCTCGTTGCTCCGACAGGTATCGGAGCTCTGGTCGCCGGCCTCACCATGATGGGCGGGGTACCCGCTCAGGCAGCACCGGTGACGACCACGTTCACAACCACCTGCCAGGTGACACCCTCGGCGGTGGCAGGTCCCGTCACGGAAGCGCAGCAAGCCTCGGCAATCATCGACGCGCCGGACAGCGTCGACGCCGGTGAGGAGTTCGAGATCGCCTTCCAGGCTGGGGCGGTCGGCTTCCCCGGCTCGGCGTCGGGCGCATCGATCAATAACGTCTCTCGTATCAAGCTCGACATCGAGATTCCGGAGAACGCGGAGTATCTGGGCGCTGAGATCGTGCCGAATACGTCGGTGGGTCTGAGCGGCACCGCCCCGAGCGTCATTCGGATCAACGACGACGGGCGGGAGGATCCGAACGGTCCCTACCTGCGGCTGTCCGGTGACAACAAGACCATCGGCAACGGCCCGTCGTCGAGCGACAGCAGCGAGGGCGGCATCAGGGTCAACGCGACCGGCAAGAACATCGACGGCAGCACCAACCCCGACGGCTACACCTATTTCCAGCTCCCGCAGGTCAAGGTGTTGTTGAAGGCTGGCGAGTCGGGCACGGTCGACCTCAAGCTGCGCTCCAGCGGCGGAGCGGGCAATTTCAACGACGACAAGAACTTCCTGACGTTCCTGCCCAAGGCGACCCTTATCATCACCGCATGGGCACCGACGCGATGCAGCCCGCGCGACAGTGCGAACGGCCCGCTGAACTCGGGTGCGGGCCCGCTGGCAGCGGTGCAGATCATCGAGGCGGACAAGGAGACCACCACGACGATCTCGGGTCCGGACGCGGCGAAGACCGATGCCCCGGTCACCCTGACCGCGAATATCGACCCGGCGGCTTCGGGTGGCACCGTGCAGTTCTCGGACTGGGGCACCCCGATCGGTGACCCGGTCGAGGTGGTCGACGGTTCGGCGTCGATCGAGCACGTGTTCGACTCCGAGGGCGATCACGCGATCACGGCCGTGTTCTCGGGCAGTGACGGGTTCATCGGGTCGACCTCGGCGCCGAAGACGGTCAACGTCAGCAGCAACGACGTCGAGACCAGCATCGCGGTGGTCTCGCCGGACAAGGCGTACGTGGGTCAAGATGTGAACCTGTCCGCGCAGATCACCCCCGCCGTCCAGGGCGGCACGGTCGAGTTCGTCGTCGGCGGTCAGACCCTGACCGCCGAGGTCGGCACCGACGGTGCGGCGATCGCGCCGTACACGTTCGACGAGACCGGCACGCACCGGGTGATCGCGCGGTACTCCGGCACGGACGGATTCTTGGGATCGGTGTCGCCGGCCTTCCCCGTGAGCGTGACCAACGCGCCGCCGGAAGACGTGCTGACCACGACCACGCTGGATCCGGTCGGCGAGGTGCCCAGCGGTAGCCCGGTGACCCTGGTCGCGACCGTCGATCCGGCGAACGCGAACGGTAAGGTCCAGTTCAAGCTCGGTAACGCGCCGCTCGGCGCGCCGGTCGACGTCGTCAACGGTGTCGCAACGTTGCCGACGACGTTCCTGAACGCCGGAACCTACAGTGTCACCGCCGAATTCGTCGCATCCGATGGATTCGTCGATTCGGCATCGGAGCCGCAGGAACTGGTGGTACCCGAGCCACCCCCGGGCCCACTCGGCAGCCTCGAGGGGTTGTTCGGTTCCTGATCCCTTCGGTTCCTGAGCACGGATAGCTGCCACGAGCAGCACTGACTCCGGGGGTGTCATCGCAGACTGCGGTGGCACCCCCGGCGTCTTACGGTCCCGCGTCTTACTGGACAAATGACCAGAAAACGCCTTTGCAACGAACTTGCAAAGGCTAGGGTGCAGCTTTGTGTGATGCATTGCCACGACACCGCCGGGTCGGGAGGCGGGTTCCCCCAAGGAGGATGAGTGTTTTCGTCAACCCTGCGCAGAGTCGCGAGTCCAGTACTCGCCGCAGGCTCTGTGATTGCATTGATACTTGGTGCCGGCGTCGGCACCGCTACAGCCGCCGAGCCACCGCCGTCGAGCAATTCTCAGGACACCGGCAGGTTGCTGCTGACGAAGGAGGTGGTCGGCAGCAACGTGGTGAACCCCGGTGACACCGTCACCTACAAGACAACGGTCAAGAAACACAACGACGACCAGGTCCGCTTGTCGATCTCCAGTCTGCGGGACGTACCCCCAGCCGGCTTCGTTCTGGACCGCGACAGCGTGAAGGTCACGTACACCACGTGGACCGACAAGCACAACCTCGCCTACAACTCCGACGGCGGCGTGACCGCGACGTGTAAGGACCGGTGTACCTTCCTGGTCGGTGGTTTCGACCTCGAGAACAACGAGACACTGACCCTCGAGGCGTCCTACCGGGTGCCGGACGATACGCCGTTCGGGGACTACGACTCCGGCGTGTCCGCCGAGGTGCGGGTGTGGGATGACGCGGGCAGCAACCCGTTCGGTGTGTGGGTGCGGGTCGCGGATCCGAACGTGACCACGACGACGACGCTGGATGTGCCGGAGACGGTGAAGACCGGTGAGGCGGCCACGCTGACGGCCACCCTCGATCCGTCGAACGCGGACGGCCGGGTGCAGTTCCAGGACGGTGGCGTCGACATCGGTTCGCCGGTCGATGTGGTCGGCGGTGTCGCGACGCTGTCGCACACGTTCGACACGGTCGGTGCACACGAGATCACCGCGAACTTCCTCGCGGATGCGGGCTTCCACAACTCGACGTCGGCACCGGCGACGGTCGACGTGACTTCCGATACCTCCACCGCGCTGCAGGTTCCGGCTTCGGCTCTGGTCGGTGAGGACGTGACCATGACGGCATCGATCACCCCGGACACGGCCACGGGCCGGGTGCAGTTCCAGGTCGACGGCCAGAACTACGGTCAGCCGGTCGCGGTCGAGAACGGCGCCGCGAGCCTGACTCGTTCCTTCCCGGAGGCGTTGTCGCACACCATCACCGCCGAGTTCACCGGCACCGGCGGCTACCACAACTCCGTCTCGGCACCCGCCGAGATCACTGTGAACGATCCCGACTGGGGCACCACCACCACGGTGGTCGAGCCGGTGACCGCGGTGACCGGCACCCCGGTCAACCTGTCGGCGACGGTGCTGCCGATCCCGTCCGGTGGTGACGTGCGGTTCCTGGTCGACGGTGTCGAGGTCGGGTCCGCCCCGGTGGGTACCGCCGACGGTGTCGCGGTGCTGCCGCACACCTTCGATGTCGCGGGCACGGCGAACGTGGTCGCCGAGTTCACCGGCACCGGCGGGTTCGAGCCGTCGACGTCGGCCGAGTTTGCCGTCACCGTCAACGATCCCGAGCCGGCGCGCACGGAGACTACAACCGTGCTCGAGGTGAGCGGTAGGACCGTGGTCGGCGGGCAGGTGACGTTCACCGCGACCGTCGATCCGAGCACGGCCGATGGCACGGTCGAGTTCCGGTCCGGGACCACGGTGCTGGGCACCGCGCAGGTCGTGGACGGTGTGGCGACGTTCACCCACAGCTTCGACGTCACCGGCACCCACGCGGTGACGGCGAACTTCGTCGGCGGCGCAGAGTACGCGGACTCGGTGTCGGGCCCGACGGTGCTCACCGTGAGTGAGGATTCCGGACCGGCGGGCAGCTTGGGCTCGCTCACCGGACTCTTCGGCTGAGTATCCGATACCACCTTCAATCAGGAGACATTGTGCAACAGAGCAGAATTCGCCGGCTCGTTGCTCCGATCGGTATCGGAGCTATGGTCGCCGGCCTCACCATGATGGGCGGGATACCCGCTCAAGCAGCACCGGTGACGACGTCGTTCAAGACAGCTTGTCTCGCCACACCGAATACCAGCCTGGCGGGCCCGGAGGCGCTGACAGAGACCGGTTCGGTCACCGTCGACGCGCCGACCAGCATCAACGCCGGTGAGGAGTTCGACGTCACCATCCAACCCGGGCCGATCGGCTTCCCCAAGGACGTGTCGATCGCAACCATCACGAACGTCTCTCGGGTCAAGATCGACGTCTATCTCCCGGACAACGCGGACTTCATCAGCGCCGAGGTCGTGCCGTTCACGTCGGCGGGGCTGAGCGGTGTCCGCCCGAACGTCCTGCGGATCAACGGCAACGGGGACGAGGATCCGAACGGCAACATCCTGCGGCTGTCCGGCAACAACGAGGTCATCGCCAACGGCCCGTCGTCGAGCAGCACCAGCACAGGCGGGATCAAGGTCGACGCGACCGGCAAGGACATCGACGGCACGCCCACCTCCAACGGCTACACCTACTTCCAGCTCCCGCAGGTGAAGGCGCGGTTGAAGGCCGGCGAGTCGGGCACCATCGACCTCAAGCTGCGAACCAACGGTGACGCCGGCAAGTGGAACCACAGCAAGAACTTCCTGACGTTCACGGCGAAGCTGTCCGCGCCAGTCGTCGGTACCGTGTGGGCGCCGACGAAGTGCACCCCGCGGGACAAGGCGAACGAAAATGAACCCCTGAACGCGGGTGCGGGCCCGCTGGGATCGGTGCAGATCATCGAGGCGGACAGGGAGACCGCCACGACGATCTCGGGTCCGGACGCGGCGAAGATCGACGCCCCGGTCACCCTGACCGCGAACATCGACCCGGCGCCGGCGGGCGGTACCGTCGAGTTCCTGGACTGGGGCAACCCGATCGGTGAGGCCGAGGTGGTCGACGGTTCGGCGTCGATCGAGCACGCGTTCGACTCCGAGGGCGATCACGCGATCACGGCCGTGTTCTCGGGCAGTGACGGGTTCATCGGGTCGACCTCGGCGCCGAAGACGGTCACCGTCAGCAGCGACGACGTCGCCACCAGCATCGCGGTGGTCTCGCCGGACAACGCGTACGTGGGCCAGGACGTGAACCTGTCCGCGCAGGTTACCCCCGCCGTCCAGGGCGGCACGGTCGAGTTCGTCGTCGGCGGTCAGACCCTGACCGCCGAGGTCGGCACCGACGGTGCGGCGATCGTGCCGTACACGTTCGACGCGACCGGCACGCACCGGGTGATCGCGCGGTACTCCGGCACGGACGGATTCTTGGGATCGGTGTCGCCGGCCTTCCCGGTGAGCGTGACCAACGCGCCGCCGGCTGACGTGCTGACCACGACCACGCTGGCTCCGGTCGGTGAGGTGCCCAGCGGTAGCCCGGTGACGCTGGTCGCGACCGTCGATCCGGCGAACGCGAACGGCAAGGTCCAGTTCAAGCTCGGTAACGCGCCGCTCGGTTTGCCGGTCGACGTCGTCAACGGTGTCGCGACGTTGCCGACGACGTTCCTGAACGCCGGAACCTACAGTGTCACTGCCGAATTCGTCGCATCCGCCGGGTTCGTCGATTCGGCGTCGGCGCCGCAGGAACTGGTGGTGCCCGAGCCACCCGCGAGCCCGCTCGGCAGCCTCGAGGGACTGTTCGGTTCCTGATCCTTCGGTTCCTGAGCACGGATAGCTGCCACGAGCAGCGCTGAAACCACCGGTGGGGTGTCACCGCAGACTGCGGTGACACCCCACCGGTGTCATGTTCTGGGGAAGAAGGAAGTACGCTCACCCGTACCTCGGTAACCTACGTTTACCGAACGTGCATCGCCGCGCAACGTGGACCTGCCACCATACGACATGTCGCGTCTGTCGCAGGCGTTGTCACAATAGGGACGTTACGGCCGTGGTCAGGCAAATGACCACCTGGATCGAACGAGTGGGGTGCTGTGTCGATGCTTGTGAAGTCGATGCGTGTGAAGAGGGTTCTGTCGGGTTTTGGGGCTTGTGTCGTAACGGCTTTCGGTTCCGTGGTCGCGGTCGGAACGGGGACGGCTCAGGCCGCGCCGTCGTGCCCCGACCTGCACGTCGTCGCAATCCCCGGTACTTGGGAGACCACGACCGATCCTGGTGCGCAGCGTGGTCCGGGCATGCTCGGTGCGGTCACCGATCCCCTGCCTGTGTCGGTAGGCGTCGACTACGTCACGTATGCCGCGACAGCGTTCCCTTGGGAGACCGAGGTTTACGGAGCGTCGAAGCGGCAGGCCGTCGACAACGCCCGCGGGATCATCGCAGACATCGCGCAGCGTTGCGACAACACGAACTTCGCGCTCGTGGGCTACAGCCAGGGTGCGGACGCGGCAGGCGACTTGGCCGCCGAGATCGGTACCGGTCTCGGCGTAGTGCCGGCGTCGCGGATGGTCGCAGTGGGACTGTTGTCCGACCCGCGTCGGTCGGAGGGCGACACCCTGATCGGCCCGCCCGTCGTCGGCAACGGATCGGGCGGACCCCGGATCGGTGGCTTCGGAATGGTCACGCCGCAGACCCGCACCTTCTGTGTGGCCGGGGACCTGTACTGCTCCACTCCCAAGGACGACTTCGTCACCCGGATGGCCGGGTTCCTGGCACAGAACTCGTCACCGGTGGCGCCGTTGACCGGGAAGACCATGCAGGAGGCGATAGCGATCGCCGAAGATCTCAACGCGGCCGGCGGGATGGCGGCCCTGGATGCGCAGTCGTCGGACGGCGCAAACCAGGACCGGGTCGAGAGGCTCAGCGAGTTCTACGGTTCCCAGGTCCATCAGGACTACCGACGGTACGTCGTCGACAGCAACGGAGCGACCGCGACGTCCTGGTTGGCGAACTGGCTGAGCTCGCTCGCCTGACACTCACTTCAACCCGTGGAACCTCGCCATCATCTTCTCCACCGCTGTTCGTGGGGCGAGCCGGCGGGCGGTGAACACCAGCGGTGCCTTGTTCCCGACCGCGTACAGGGGTTTCGGCTTGTTCGCCTCGATGGCCTTGACCACTAGTGCAGCGACCCGGCCGGGCCGGATGCCGAGGTCTTCGTTGCGCCGCATCCCTTTCGAGACGATCGCGTAGTCGGCCGTGTACGGCGATCCGTCGCCGATGTACCGGGTGCGGCGGTCACCGATGCCGGTGGCGATGGTCCCGGGTTCGACGGTGGTGAGCCACACGCCGAACGGACTCAGCTCGCGTCTGGCGGCCGTCGCGAATCCCTTCAGCGCGCATTTCGAGGCCACGTACGACGACCGGAACGCCAGCGGGAAGCTCGCGAGCATGGAACCCACCATCACCACGCGACCGTAGCCGCGCTCGCGCATGCCCGGCAGGAGCGCCTGCGTCAACTGCACTGCGCCGAGCACGTTCACCCGGAAGAGCCGATCGATAGCGTCCAGCGGTAACTCCTCGAGCGGCCCCATCTGACTTTCGCCCGCGTTGTTGACGAGGATGTCGACGTCGCCGACGGCCCGCACGCACGCCTCGATACTCGCCCGGTCCGTCAGATCGAGCGCCACGTACTCGACTCCCGGTACCCGCGAACTTTCCCGCAGTGCGTGGGGATTACGCGTGGTGCCCAAAACGCGATAGCCGCGGCCGGTGAGCGCCCGCGCCACCTCGAGGCCGATACCCGACGACGCGCCCGTCACGAGCGCGGTGCGGCGGCTCACCGGAGGCTCCGGCCCAGTGCACGTCCGGCGGCCCGGCCGGAGAATATGCAGCCGCCGAGGAACGTTCCCTCGAGCGCGTTGTAGCCGTGGACGCCGCCACCGCCGAAGCCGGCGACCTCACCGGCGGCGTACAGGCCGTCGAAGACGCTGCCGTCGGGGCGGATCACCTGCGAGTCCAGGTTGGTCTCGAGCCCACCGAGGGTCTTGCGGGTGAGCAGGTTCAGCCGCACCGCGATCAACGGTCCATGCGCCGGGTCCAGCAGGCGGTGTGGCTTGGCGACGCGAATCACTTTGTCTGCGCGATAGGTTCGCGCATTGCGGATCGCCATCACCTGCATGTCCTTGGAGAAGGTGTTCTCGATCTGGCGGTCGCGTGCGACGATCTCGCGCTCCACCTGCTCGTAGTCGAGCTTCGCGTCCGGTGTCAAGGCATTCATACCGTCGACCAAGTCGCGCAGGTTGTCGCGGACTACGAAGTCCACACCGTGGCGCTTGAACGCTTCCACCGGTCCGGGCGCCCCCTTCTTCACGCGGCCGAGCAAGAGCTTCAAGTCCTTGCCGGTCATGTCGGGATTCTGTTCGGAACCCGACAGCGCGAATTCCTTTTCGATGATCGACTGCGTGAGGACGAACCACGTGTGGTCGTGTCCGGTACCGAGGATGTGCTCGAGAGTCGCGAGGGTGTCGAAGCCGGGGAACAGAGGCACCGGCAGGCGTTTTCCGGTGGCATCGAGCCACAGCGACGACGGACCCGGGATGATTCGGATGGCGTGGTTGGGCCAGATCGGGTCCCAGTTGACGATGCCCTCGGTGTAGTGCCACATCCGATCACGGTTGACGATGTTGCCGCCGGCGTTCTCGGTGATCTCGAGCATCCTGCCGTCGACGTGCGCGGGCACACCGGTGATCATCCGCTCGGGTGCGCGACCCAGCCGCTCGACCGGCCAGTTCTTGCGCACCAGTTCGGGATTGCCGCCGATGCCACCGGACGTGACGACGACCGCTTGTGCGCGCAGCTCGAATTCGCCTGCGGGCGTGCGCGACGACTTCACACCCCGCGGCTCGGTCGACGACTCGAGTACGGTGCCGCGCACACCGACGGCGGCACCGCCCTCGACGATCAACTCGTCGACCTGGTGCCGGTACCGGAAGGTGACCTGGCCGCGACTGGCCGCGTCGAGCACCGGGTCGCGGAACACCCGGACCACCTCGGGGCCGGTGCCCCACGTGATGTGGAAGCGGGGCACGGAGTTTCCGTGGCCGGAGGCGAGGCCGCCGCCGCGTTCGGCCCAGCCGACGTTCGGCATGACGCGCAGGCCGAGGTCGTGGAGGTAGGCGCGCTTCTCGCCGGCCGCGAAGTCCACGTACGCCTCTGCCCACTGGCGGGGCCAGTGATCCTCGCGATCTCGGTCGAACCCGGCGCTGCCGAGCCAGTCCTGCAGGGCTAGGTCGCGGGAGTCCTTGATGCCCATGCGGCGCTGCTCGGGGCTGTCGACGAAGAACAGCCCCCCGAGCGACCAGAACGCCTGTCCGCCGAGGTTTTCCACGTTCTCTTGCTCGACGACGAGAACCTTGCGGCCGGCCTTGACCAGTTCGTGGGTCGCGACCAGACCTGCCAGTCCCGCTCCGACGACGATGACGTCGGCTTGTTCTGCCACGGCCTATCTCCTGTTCGTATCGGTGCTGCTGTAACTACTCACGACGGTGACGAACAGGCGCTGGCGCGCCTGCCGAACCGCCTCGTTCTCGGGTTCCATCAGGATCTGCACGGTGGTGCCGTCGTGGAGCGCGACCAGGGCACGACCGAGGGCGTTGCGGTCGGCGACCCGGCGTCCGACGGCGGCGAGCGCGTCCTCGACGATCGGCAGGATTGTGTGCAGGATGGCGTCCTCGCGGGCCGCCATCACGCGTTTGAGGGCGGGGTTCCGCAGTGCGTGGGCGGTGAACTCCGCGGTGATGCGGTACCAGGTGTCGTCCACGGGGATGGCGGCGAGCACGCGTTCGACCGCCGTGTCGACCGTCATGAGCGTGGGCCGCGTGGCGGAATCGGCGAGAGAGGCGCGGATGCTGTCGAGCATGAGAGCCGACTGGCGTTCCCACATTGCGAGGAAGAGTTCGTCGAGCGAGGTGAAGTTCGAGTAGAACGCGCCGCGCGTGAACCCGGCGCGTTCGCAGACCTGCTCGACGGTGGAGCGGCCGAAACCCTCCTCGGCGAACACCTCGCCGGCCGCGTCGAGGAGGCGCTGGCGCGTTTCCTCGCGGCGTTTGGTGACCCGTCTCGGACGGGGCGCATCCGTCTTCAGGTCGGACATGTGTGCTGGTCACCCCCTCTTTCCGGAGTCGCGGGCCATCCGATACAAAACTGTATCCGATGTTGCGGCGCGTAGTGTCGCAAATGTGCAGGTCTGGTACGTGAGTTACGGATCGAACATGTCCCGGGCCCGGCTCGACTGTTACCTGCGCGGCGGGTGTCCGGTCGGTCGCTCGTGGGCGTATCCGGGGGCGCGGGATCCACGCGGGCCCTCGGCCCGCATCCCGTTGCGACTTCCCGGCACCGTCTACTTCGCGGGCGAATCGCGCGTGTGGGGCGGCGGACGCGCGTTCTACGATCCCGACCTGCCCGGCGATACCGCCGCCTGCGCCTACCTCTTGAGCGCCGAGCAATTCGACGACATCCATGCGCAGGAACCGTCGTGCTACGACCGAATCCTCCACGTCGGCGCTCGTGACGGCGTACCGATGTCCACCTTCACCGCCGCCACCGGCGGCGCCGAAGTGGTCAGGACCGAACCGTCGGTCGACTATCTGGCAGCTATGGAGACGGGTCTTCGTGAGGTATTCGGCTGGAGTTCGGAGCGGGCACAGGCCTATCTGCGGCGTTTGTCTCATTGAGCCGGGGTAACGTTGGGGATGCCGCGCTGTGGCGGCGCTCACAGAAGGGAATTCGATGTCGAATCTGCATGTCGTAGCGACCATTCCGGCCAAGCCCGGTTCCGAGGACACAGTGCGTACCGCACTCACCACCCTGGTGGACGCCAGTCGCAGAGAGGATGGCTGTGTGTCCTACGACCTGTACGAGTCGACGTCGACTCCGGGCACGTTCGTCGTCGTCGAGGTGTGGACGGACCAGCACGCCCTCGACGCCCACATGAAGATGCCCCACTTCCAGGAGGCCGCGTCGACGTTCGGTGCGCACCTCGCCGGGGCCCCGGGTATCCATCCGCTGCGCCCGATTGCCTGATCAAGAACTACACAGCGACAACGAGAGAGGACAACGAGAGAGAGTGGCGTGTGCCACTCTCTCTCACGTTTCCGGAGCCCGTGTCGTCAGAGATGACGAGAGCCCGCGACAGGCGGGCAGGAGGCAAAGGAGACAGTCATGACGCAGTCGCAGCGGCCCACGACGCAGTCGCAGCGGCCGAGGCACCGGGTGGTCGTCGTCGGGGCGGGATACGCCGGCGTGCTGGCGACCAACCGCATCCTCGCGAGCCGTGGACGTCACCGTGGTGAGGACCCCGCGCGGGACTGCCGGGTCACCGTGATCAATCCGCGGGACGAATTCATCGAGCGGATCCGGCTGCACGAGGTGGTCGCCGGCGCCCGTCCGAGTGCCGCGGTGCCGCTGCGCCAGGTGCTGCACCAGGACGCGGAGGTGCTCGTCGGGACGGTTCACGAAATCGATCCCGCCGCACAGTGTGTTCGAGTCGGCGTAGCCGGCACGGTCGTCCCGTACGACACCCTCGTCTATGCCGTTGGCAGCAACACCGCCCGTTCGGTGCCCGGCATGGACGAGCGTGCTCACCACGCGGGCGACTCCGCCGCCGCGGAGAGGCTGCGCAAGGAACTGGCCGCGCTCGCGCCGGGCTCGGCGGTGCGGGTAGTCGGGGGCGGCTCGACGGCCGTCGAGATCGTGTCCGAGGTCGCTGCCGCACGCCCGGACCTCGTCGTGGACATCGTTGCGGCCGGAAGTGTGCTCGGGTACATGCGATCGCCCGCGCGGCGCCGGATCCTGAGGGCCCTCGACGGTTTGGGTGTGACGCGGCACGAGGGTGCGCAGGTGACCCGGGTCGGCGAGCGTGAACTCGTTCTGGCGGACGGTCGCGTGCTCGACTTCGACGTGTGCGTGTGGGCGGCGTCGTTCGAGGTGCCGGACCTGGCCCGACGTAGCGGTCTGGCCACCGATGCGGTCGGCCGGCTGCGCGTCGACGCCACGCTGACCAGTCTCGACCATCCCGACATCGTCGGCGCCGGCGACGCCGTCGTGGCCCCGCCGGAGGTCGGGTCCCACTTGCGCATGGCCTGCGCGGTGGCCCTGCCCCTCGGTGGTCACGTCGCGGATACCGTGCTCGCACGGATCCGGGGCGAGCAACGGCCGACGCTGTCGCTCGGGTTCGCGCTGCAGTGTATGAGCCTGGGCCGCAAGGCCGGATATCTCCAGTTCGTGCGGGCCGATGACTCGCCGCGGCCGATCGGGGTGTCGGGACGGCTCGGCGCGGTGGCAAAGGAAGCGATCTGCAAGATGACGGTGGACAAGCTGCGCGCCGAGCGGACCCGGCCCGGCGCGTACAAGGCCCCGAAGGGTCCGAAGCCGGTCCCGCAGCCACTGAGTGAGGAGGTGGCGAGGTGAACTTCGCACGCGGCTCGCGAGACTACGAACACCTCTTCGGCATCGCGTACCGGACGCTCGGGTCCGCGCACGACGCTGAGGACGCCGTGCAGGACGCCGTCGTCCGCTGGCAGTCTCTGACCGACGACGAGCGTGAAGCGATTCGGGTGCCGCTGGCGTGGATGACGCGGGCCGTCGGCCGGATCTGCCTGGACCAGTTGGGGTCCGCGCGGGCGCGTCGCGAGTCGTACGCCGGAATCTGGTTGCCCGAACCGGTGCCGGGTACGGTCGGGCCGGTCGCGTCGTCGCCGCGGCCTCCGGACCCCGCCGACACCGTCACCCTCGACGAGTCGGTGTCGTTGGCGCTGCTGCGGGCGATGGAGTCGTTGACTCCGGGGGAGCGGGTCGCGCTGATCCTCCACGACGTGTTCGGGATGCCGTTCGCCGAGATCGGCGACATCGTCGGGCGCAGCCCCGAAGCCTGTCGCCAGTTGGCGTCGACCGCCCGCCGGCATCTGCGCGCCGCGCCGCGGTTCGAGGCGGACGACGGGCAGCGCGGGAAGGTCGTGCACGCGTTCGCGGTGGCATGCACGACAGGCGATCTCGCGGCCCTGATGGACGTCCTGGCGCCCGGCGTCGTCTCCCGGGCCGACGGCGGGGGTCTCCCCGGCATCGCGCGAGTTCCGGTGGTGGGTGCGGACCGAGTGGCGCGGTACCTACTCGGCATCGTCGCCCGGAGCGAGTCGCACGGCCTGACCATCAACTCCCGCTTCGAGACGGTCAACAACCACGCTGGGTTGGTGATCTTGTTCGATGATCAGGTGGCCGCGGTGGTCGACCTCGCCGTCGCCGAGGGCAAGGTCCACGAGATCGCGATCGTCATGAATCCCGACAAGCTGGCGTCGTGGACAGTGCGCTGAACCACACCTCGTGGCACGACACACCCCTGGGGGGTACTATTCGGGCGGTCGTCTACTGCTGAAGGATCCCGTGATATGAGCTCCCTGTCACCTTTGATCAGGAGCTGGCGCCGTGCATTCTTCTGCCTGGTGCTCTTGACGGGCTTGCTGACGATGCACGGCCTCGCCACAGACGGGATCAATACCGCCGGCGGGACGACTGCCTGCCCAGGTGGCAGTGCTGTGTTGCCGACCTCCGAACCCGACTCTTCCGGCGAGACGGCGCCAGTATCCGTCAGGGTGGGCGCCGAACCGGCAACTGCCGCCGCGCCCGGCGCTGCCGCTGCGCCCGGAACTGAGATGGAAATGTCGGGCGAGAGCTGCGTGGCAACCCTTCCGCGCCAGGCCGCCGCGGTCAGTCCCCTGATGCTCGGGTTCGTCGTCCTGGTCGCACTCGGAGCGAGCGCTGGATCGGCACACGCCCCAGGCCGCGGGCGCCCCGAAACCTGGCGGGGCCCTCCATCCCCCGGAATCGACGTCCTGCGCCTGAAGTGTGTCCTACGAACGTGATTCGACTCACCCGTACCTTCACGCGTGCCGGTACGGACTAGAAGCATGTTCCACCCATGCTGCACTTCTTCGGGCTGCAGCACACACTTCTGGAGATAGTTCCTTGAATACCTTCGCTAACATCGGTCCAGCCCTCAGCAGGCGCAAATTCCTCGGCGCTACAGCACTGGGATTCGGCGGTCTGGCATTGACCGCATGCAGTACGAACACCTCAACCTCGATGAGCACCGCGGCTTCCGGTGTCGACGAGAGCGCGATCCTTGCGGCCGAGGCGAAACGACCGCACACCGGGCGAACGGTGGCCGCCGAGCTCACCGCCCAGCGCACCGACATCGATCTCGGCGGCAAGACGGTACGCACCTTGGCCTACGGGGATTCCGTGCCCGCCCCTGCGATCCGCGCGAACATCGGGGATGAGCTCGCTGTGACCGTGCACAACAGAATGTCCGACACGACCTCGCTGCACTGGCACGGCATCGCGTTGCGCAACGACATGGACGGCGCCGCTCCCGCGACCCCCGACATCGCGGCAGGGGAGTCGTTCACCTATAAGTTCTCGGTGCCGCATTCGGGCACGTACTGGGCGCATCCTCACGTGGGCATGCAGACCGATTACGGCCTCTACGTCCCAGTGATCGTCGATGATCCGAACGAACCCCTGGACTACGACGCCGAATGGGTCGTCACCCTCGACGACTGGATCGACGGCATGGGCGGCGACCCCGAGCAGATCCTCGACGACCTTCGTGCAGGTGGAATGGGCGAGATGGGGGACGATTCCATGCCGGGTATGGACATGCCTGGTATGGACATGCCTGGTATGGGCGCGGTCGAGCACTCCGACGAGGAAGGGTCCGGGAAAGGTTCGAGCGAACTGCTCGGAGGTGACCCAGGTGATGTCATCTACCCCACCTATCTGATCAACGGCAGGATGCCATCCGCTCCCACCTCGTTCGATGCCAAGCCAGGCCAGAGGGTCCGGATCCGGTTCATCAACGCCGGGGCCGACACCGCCTTTCGTGTGGCCCTCGGTGGACACCGCATGACAGTGACGCACACCGACGGCTTCCCGGTCGTTCCCACCGAGGTCGATGCCGTGTTGATCGGGATGGCGGAACGGTACGACGTCATCGTGACAGTGGGCGACGGCGTCTTCCCACTGGTCGCTTCGGCGGAAGGAAAGAACGCGCAGGCCTTCGCGCTCCTTCGTAGCGGTCCCGGATCCGCACCCGGCCCGGATGTGCGCCCACGTGAACTGGATGGGCGCGTCGGCACCGTCGACATGTTCACCGCCACAGGCGAAGTGATGCTCCCGCAGGGTCCGCCGGACGTGGATCTCAGCGCAGAGCTCGGCGGAGACATGATGAGCTATCGATGGACCATCAACGGCCGCACCTACGACCAGACGGAGCCCTTGACCGTCAAGGAGGGGCAGCGGGCGCGGCTCACCTTCACGAACAAGACGATGATGTGGCACCCAATGCACCTGCACGGACACACATTTCAGGTGGTGAACCCCGACGGCACCCCGGGTGCCCGAAAGGACACTGTCAATGTGCTGCCCATGCAAAGCGTGGCCGTCGACCTCGTCGCGGATAATCCCGGTGACTGGATGCTCCATTGTCACAATGGGTACCACCTGGAAGCGGGGATGATGACCCGGCTCGACTACCGATCCTGACAAGAGATCGGTCCGGTCGACGTGTCCCTGCTCGACGGTTGCCGTGTTGCATGATGTGCCGACTCGACAACAACGGCGCGGGGTCCGGTGATGCGAATTCCAGGGGTCGTCGCAACACGGCCGGTTGCGGAAGGTAGATCACGCAGACGCTCGGCTGGGGCATCCCAGTCGAGCGTGTGCGACTTGCGTCCGGGGGCTCGCTGTTTCGCAGAAGTGCACGGCCATGTCGGTGGCCGTCGAAACTACTTGTGGCGGGCCATCTCGCAGCCCTGATACCAAGGCAGCGAATCTGACAGGTGGGCGGGCAGGGTCGAGTTCGTGGCGATCAACCCATCGCGAACGGATTCGACGCAGGAACGCACAACACCGCTGCCTCCCGCGTTGTCGACTGACTACGTCAACTCTTGCCGCAATACGTGGCCGTAGGGGTCTACCGTCAGGGCGATTCGATGCTCCCTCAGCATGATTGCGAGGACGATCCACACCAGACCCCAGAAACCGCAGGTGAACAAAGTGATGATCGCGTGCAGAACGTGATTCGGCTTCGACCCCGTGACCACGATCGCATTCGTGTCCGTCTGCGACTCCACCCGAGCGCCACGCGCGACCTCGGACGATATCGCCATCGACAGAGAGTGTCGGCGCTGTTCGATCGACACCTCCGGTGGTGGCGTAGATGCAGACGCAGGCTGCCCGTACTGCGGGCCAGGTGTTGTGTGCTGCATCGGAGTCGGCGTGGGCTGGCTATCGGGATCAGGCAAGGACACGGGCGATTATCTCCTGTGACAGTTGGTAATGCGAACGACTATTCCTACCAGACCGGCCCGACGAGACTCTTCATTTCCTACGACGGGCTCCGATTTCTTTCGTGGACGAAACCAAGTTGTCGGACTTCCTACGAACCTTCTCGTGGCTTGACGAACGGGAACGCGAGTGACTCACGGATGCTGCCGCCGGTGATCAGCATGACGACTCGGTCGACGCCCAGGCCGAGTCCGCCGGTCGGCGGCATCCCGTGCTCGAGAGCTTGGAGGAAGTCCTCGTCGAGTTCCATGGCCTCCGGGGCGCCGCGGGCCGCGAGTAGGGACTGCCCGGTCAGCCGCTGCCGCTGGTCGATCGGGTCGGTCAGCTCGCTGTAGGCGGTGCCCAGTTCCTTGCCCCACGCCACCAGGTCCCATTTCGCGGCGACCCCGGGAAGCGTGGGGTGCGGACGGGTCAGCGGCGACATCGAGATCGGGAAGTTGGTGTAGAACGTCGGGAACTCGGTGTGCGCCTCGACCAACTGTTCGTACAGTTCGTGGGCGACGGCGCCGGCGTCCCAATGCTTCCGGTACTCGATCTTGTTGGCGTCGCACAGTTTCCGCAAGTCCTCGAGCGGCGTCTCGGGGGTGACGTCGATACCGAGCTTGCCGGAGATCGCTCCGTGCATCGTCTTGACCGGCCACTCGCCGGAGATGTCGACCTCGGTGAGTTCGCCGTCCGGGCCGGGCCGCATGACGGTCGGGCTGCCGTGGGCGGCGACGGCGGCGCCCTGGATCAACTCCCGGCACAGCACCATCATGCGTTCGTGGTCACCGTGCGCCTCGTACGCCTCGAGGATCGTGAACTCCGGGTTGTGCTTGAAGTCGACACCCTCGTTGCGGAAGACGCGGCCGATCTCGAACACCTTCTCCACGCCCGCCACACACAGCCGCTTGAGGAACAGTTCGGGTGCGATGCGCAGGTACAGGTCCAGGTCGTACGCGTTGATGTGGGTGACGAACGGGGTCGCGGCGGCGCCGCCGTGGGTGCGCTGCAGGACCGGCGTCTCCACCTCGAGGTAGCCGCGGGCGGTGAGCGCGTCGCGCAGCGAGCGCACGATCGCGGTGCGCACGGCGAGCAGACGGCGCGACTCCGGGTTGATCGCGAGCTCGACGTAGCGCCGCCGCATCTTCGTTTCGGTGTCGGTGAGCCCCTTCCACTTGTCCGGCAGCGGGTGTAGGCACTTGCCGTTCATCCGCCAGTCCGTCGCGAGCACCGACAGTTCACCCCGGTGGCTGCGGCCGATGGTTCCGCTGACCTCGATGAGGTCGCCGAGGTCGAAGTCGGTGGCGAATGTATCCAGCCGGTCTCCTACGGCAGTGCGGTCGATGAGTATCTGGATCTCGCCCGACCAGTCCCGCAGCGCCGCGAACGCGATACCGCCGTACGTGCGGATCCGTAACAGCCGCCCCGCGATTCGTACCTGCGTTCCCTCGGGTGAGGCCGCTGCGGCTGCAACCGTGTGGGTCGGCGGACTGGCTGGAGGATACGCGTCGATGCCGGCGTCGGTGAGCCTGGCGAGCTTGTCCAGTCGAACCCGCACCTGCTCGGGACGGCGCGGTCCGGTCGGCTCCGCTGCGGTCGAGAGATCACCGGAGGTGGATGGCAGGGACCCCTCGGCGACGTCCGGTGCACTGCCGTCCGCGTGCAGGATTCCGGAGCCTGCCAGCGCCGTCGGTACCGCGGCCCGGCGACCGGTGTGGGTGGGCGCGTTTGCCCGGTGACCGAAGGTGGGCAGCGTGAGCAAACCCTCGGCGATGACCGACGCGATGCCGACGCGAGGTAGGTGACGGTTGTCGTCGAAGCACAGGTAGCGCGGCGTCCAATCCGGCTGGTACTTCACGTTCGAGCGGTACAGCGCCTCGAGCTGCCACCAGCGGGAGAAGAACAACAGGATCGATCGCCAGATCCGGAGGACCGGGCCGGCGCCGAGGCGGGCCCCCTCCTCGAACGCCGAGCGGAACGTCGCGAAGTTGAGCGATACCCGGGCGACGCCGAACTCGGTGGCGCGGGTCGCGAGTTCGCTGACCATCAGCTCGACAACGCCGTTGGGGGCCTGAGGGTTCCGGCGCATCAGATCCAGCGAGGCGCCGTTGGGGCCCCACGGCACGAACGAGAGCATGCCCAGCACCGTGCCGTCAGCCGCGATCGCCTCGACCAGCAGGCAGTCGCCGTCGAGTGGGTCGCCGAGCCGACCGAGCGCCATCGAGAAGCCCCGCTCGGTCTCGGTGTCACGCCACTTGTCGGCCCGGGAGATTACGTCGGCCATCTGGCCCGGCGGGATGTCGCGGTGGCGTCGGATGCGGACGGTCGCACCTGCCTTGCGGAGGCGGTGGACCGCTTGCCGTACCTGCCGCATCTCGCGACCGTTCAGCGTGAAGTCCCGGGTGTAGAGGATCGCCTCGTCACCGAGTTCCAGAACCGACAGCCCCGCGCGTTGGTACACGGTCGCGCCCGCTTCGCTCGCACCGAGCACCGCGGGCGCCCAGCCGTACTTCGAGCACAGGGCGAGCCAGGCGTCGATCGCGTGCGGCCACGCCTCCGGGTTCCCGATGGGGTCGCCGCTCGCCAGGCACACCCCCACCTCGACGCGATAGGTCACCGCGGCCTTGCCACTGGGTGCGAAGATGACGGCCTTGTCGCGTCGGGTCGCGAAGTATCCGAGGGAATCGCTCGCGCCGAAGGGCTCGAGCAGACCGCGCAGGGCGGACTCGTCGTTGCCGGTCAGCGCGTTCGAGACCCGCTGGGAGCGGAAGAGGGTGATCACCGCGGCCAGCAGCGCGAGCGCGCCGAACAGCCCCAGGAGGGTGTCGATGATGACGTCCGGTTGACCGTCGAACTGTTCGCTGCCGATCGCAACGAGTGCGATCACGCGGTTGAGGGCCCACAGGAACCGCTGGTCGGGAGGCAGCGTGCCCGGGAACAGTTCGACGAGCCCCCAGCCGAGCAGGGTGCCGATCACGAGCCCGACCAGCAGTACGGACAGTGCCTTCCAGGCCGCGCCACGACGGACCCGCGTGTAGAACTGCTTGCGGGACGCGATGAGTACGCCCACCACGGTCACCTGGACCAGGCAGGCGATCGCGGAGTTGACATTCCTCTCGGTGACCGCGTCGATCGCGTTGAGGACCGCGAATCCGGCCAAGTAGGCCGTCAGCAGCCACCACGCGATGCGTTTGCGGCTCGCGAGGGCCGCTGCGACGAGGCCGACCACCACGGCCCACGACAGGCTCGTATCGGGTGCGGCGAAGTAGTAGTCGTCGACGTAGACGCGGGGGGTTTGGAGGAGATCCCGGAGCACGGGGGAAAGGCTCCACAAGAACACCAGGACGGAGTACACCCCCAGGATCAGACCCGCGATGTGCGGGATTTCCGCGAGACGCCCGCGTCTGACCGGGACGGCAGTGCGGTCGTGCTCTCGCTTCTCCGCCGTCTCTACCGCGAACCCGCTGCCCGAGGCCATGGTGTCCTCCCCGTTGATGGTGCGTCTGATTCCAGTGTGAGACGTCGAACAGAGGTTTGGGTCCGAGGAGGATGATGGGGTCATGTCTGACGCCGTGGACCAGGTACCGATCCGTGACGAGTCGATCCGCCTGGGTCAGTTCCTCAAGCTCGCAAATCTCATCGAGTCGGGAGCCGAGGCGAAGGGCGTCATCGCCGACGGACTGGTGACCGTCAACGGTGAGGTCGAGACCCGACGCGGGCGGCAGCTGCACGGCGGCGACCTCGTCGAGATCGGTGGCATGTCGGCGCGGGTCACGGCCCCGACCTCGTAGTTCCCAGCATGTTTGTCCCCGGCGTCCGTCTCCGGCATCTCAGCGTCGTGCATCCCAGCGCAGTGCCGTTTCGGCCGCCGACCCATCCGATTGCCGCACTGCGCCGAATGTTCCGAGTGCCTTGAAGGAAGAGGGCTCTGGAAGTAGAGGGCTCTGGAAGTAGACGGCTCCGGAAGGAATGGGCGGTACATGACGACTGAGCAATACGCGAACCCTCGGGAGGGAGGGCGCGGCAGGCACCTGACGGCGCGAGCCGCGTCGGGGGTGCTGGCGGCGGCCTTGGTGCTGGGTGTGGGGGAACTGATGTCGGTGCCGGTCGGCGGCGCGTCCTCGCCGTTCTTCGCGGTCGGCGGCACCACCGTCGACCGGAGCCCGGCATGGGCGCGTGAATTCGCCATTGGCACGTTCGGCACGAACGACAAGCCCGCCCTGTTCATCGGTATGAGCATCCTCATCGTGGTGTTCGCGGCGATCGCCGGCATCGTCGAACAACGTAGGCGGCCGTACGGCAGCGCCATTCTCGTCGGACTCGGCGCCGTCGGGGTGTACGCGGCAGTGACTCGTCCCGATGCCACGGCCGCGTACGCCGTCCCGACGATCGTCGGTGTCCTCGCGGGGGTGGTGGCTCTGCGCCTGCTCACCGCGCAGCTATGGGAGCCCGAGACCGGCGAGCCGCGCGAGCAAAGCGGCTTCTCCCGCAGAACCTTCCTCGGTCTGGCCGCGACCACGGCGGCGGTCGCCGCCGCAGCGGGCGTCGCCGGGCGTCAGCTCGCGGAGAGGGTTGCGGGCGCGGTGCGCAATCGCAGCGCCTTCACGGTGCCCGCCGTGGCTGCGGCGGACAAGGCACCCGCGATTGCGGCCGGTACCGATATCGCGGTCCCCGGCGCCACGCCCTTCCTCACCACGAACGACGAGTTCTACCGCATCGACACCGCGCTGCAGGTCCCCATGCTGACCACCGACGACTGGCGGTTGCGGATCCACGGCATGGTGGACCGTGAGCTGACGCTGACCTGGGACGACTTGATGTCTCGCACCCCGATCGAACGAACGATCACCCTCACCTGCGTCTCCAACGAGGTCGGCGGCGACCTGGCCGGCAACGCGACCTGGATCGGCTATCCCATCAAGGACCTGCTCGACGAGGTGGGTGTGTCTCCGGACGCGGACATGCTCCTGTCGGGTAGCCACGACGGCTTCACCGCCGGCACGCCCGTCGAGGTCCTGCGCGACGGCCGGGACGCGATCCTGGCCGTCGCCATGAACGGGAGGCCGCTGCCCTTCGACCACGGCTACCCGGTGCGGCAGGTGGTTCCCGGTCTGTACGGATACGTCTCGGCGACCAAGTGGGTCGTCGACTGGGAGCTGACCCGATTCGACCGGGCCCAGGCGTACTGGACCCGCCGTGGGTGGGCCGAGCTGGGCCCGATCAAGACCGCGTCGCGGATCGACGTGCCCGCCGCGTTCGCGAGACTCGACGCCGGTCCGGTCCTCGTCGCCGGCACGGCATGGGCACAGCACCGCGGCATCGAAAAGGTCGAGGTCCGGGTCGACGGTGGCTCGTGGCAGACCGCGACACTGGCCCCGCAGTACACCGTCGACACGTGGCGGCAGTGGACTTGGCAATGGGAGGCGACTCCCGGCGCCCATACCCTCCAGGTGCGGGCCACCGACCTCGACGGTGTCACCCAGACCGAGGTGCGATCGGGCCCCGTCCCCGACGGTGCCACCGGATGGCACACCCTGTCGGTGACGGTGTCGTGACGCGGATCCTCACCGGCTACCGGGACGTGCGCTAGTTGTAGTTCCCAGGCAGGTTGTGAACGGCGTGGCGTGGCGGAGTAGGTGAGGACCTCCGGTATCGGTGTGGTTACCACACACACGCCGACAAATCGGAGGTCCTCGATGACACACGCTAATGCCTTCCTGACTCCTCGTGGACGATTGACCCTCGCCGAACTCGTCATCATCGACGGCTGGTCGGTGGCGCGGGTATCCGAACGGTTCCAGTGCTCGAAGGCGACGGCGACGAAATGGGTGGACCGCTACCGTGCCGGCGATCGGTCGATGCGGGATCGATCTTCACGCCCATACCGGTGTCCACACCGGACACCGACCCGTACCGAGCGCCGGATCGTCGGGCTGCGGTTCACTCGCAGGTGGGGGCCACACCGGATCGCGTACCACCTGCACCTGGCCCGTTCCACCGTCGAGGCCGTGCTGCGCCGGTACCGGATGCCCCGGCTCGCTCACCTCGATCAGGCCACCGGCCTGCCCGTGCGCCGGGAGCCCGCTCGACGCTACGAGCACGCCGAGCCCGGAGATCTGGTCCACGTGGACATCAAGAAACTCGGCCGGATCCCTCACGGCGGCGGTCACCGTAAACTCGGCCGCGCAGCAGGACGCAAGAACCGCTCCGGCAGGGGGTACGTGTCCCTGCACCACGCGATCGACGACCATTCCCGGCTCGCCTACTCGGAAATCCTTGGTGACGAGACGAAGGAGACCGCGGCCGGCTTCTGGACCCGGGCGAAAGCCTTCTTCGCCGCCCACCACATCACCGTCACCCGGGTGTTGACCGACAATGGATCCTGTTACCGCTCACACGCATTCGCTACCGCACTCGGGCCGACGTCGCGCACAAGCGGACCCGCCCGTACCGACCGCAGACCAACGGGAAGGTGGAGCGTTTCAATCGCACCCTCGCCGCCGAGTGGGCGTATGCCGACACCTACCGCAGCGACGAGGCACGTTCATCGACATACCAAGCCTGGATCCATCACTACAATCACCACCGACCCCACACCGGGATCGGCGGCAAGTCACCCATCGAACGTGTCGGCGTTCACAACGTCCCCAGGAATTACAGCTAGGCGATCCATGAGCCGGTCAGCCCCTGCACCACCGAACCGTCGAGGTCCGCGAGCTTCACTCCGGCGAAAGCACGTGCAGCGTCGGAGGTCAGCACTCGGAAGGCGGGCCGCTCTGCCGCCAGCACCTCGACCAACTGGCCGGCCACGTCCTGTGGAGTTTGGGCGTTGGCGAAGACACCGCTGGTGTGGGCCAGGTAGGCGGTGAGTGCGGGCGCGTACGGTCCGGCCTGCTCGATCACGGCATCGATGACACCGACATTGCTGACGAATTCGCTGGCCACCGCACCCGGCTCGACCACGCTGATCGCCACACCGACGGTCGCCGCGACCGGCGCCAGCGACTCCATGAACCCCTCGACCGCGAACTTGGCCGCGCAGTAGGCCTCATTGAACGGCTGCCCCACCACACCGCCGACGCTGGTGACGGTCACCACCCGCCCCTTACTCACGCGCAGCAGTGGCAGTGCCGCCTTGGTGACGGTAAGGACACCGAAGAAGTTGACCTCCATCACGGCGCGCACGTCGTCTAAACTCTCCTGCTCGAGCGTGCCGAGGTGACCCGCACCGGCGTTGTTCACCAGCGCGTCGAGACGATCCAGCCCGGCCAGGCACAACGCGACCGAAGCCGGGTCAGTCACATCCAAGGCCCTCACATCGACGGACACCCCAGCCTGCTCGGCTGCCGCCAGCAACGCGGTCGCCTTGGTGGTGTCGCGCATGGTGGCCACCACATGCCAGCCGCTCTGCGCGGCGGCGACGGCGGTGGCCAGGCCGATTCCGGAGGAGGTGCCGGTGATCAGGACGGTCTTGCTGCTCATCTTCTCAACCCTTCATTGCTTATCAGTCATAGCTATTATGCACCATAACTATGTTTTGTAAAATTCCGTTCTGTCAAGCATCTTGGTAGGCATGGACCCCATGGAAAGCAGTTCGGATGATCCAGTCGACGATGTCGTGCGCCTGTTCGCGGCAATCAACCGCCGCTACGCGCAGGAGTCAGAAACCGCCGCCGCCGTACATGACCTAACCCCATTGCAGGTCAAGGCACTACTCGCCGCAGAAGCACCGGTCCCGATGCGCCACATCGCTAACCGCCTGCACGCGGAACCCTCCAACGTCACCACCATCATCGATCGATTGGAGTCACGCGGCCTGGTCGAGCGCCGCCCCGACTCGGGCGACCGCCGCATCAAACTCGTCGCCGCCACCCCGGCCGGGCTCGCCGTCGCGGCTGACCTCCGCGCTCGTATGCCCTTCGCCGCGGCCCCGCTGGCCCGACTCGCCACCGAGCAACGCCAGTCCCTGCGCGAACTACTGCAACTCGTCCTGAACGCCTGACCCAGCGGGCGCGGCGGACGACAGCTACTCGGTCGGCATCACGATCGTCGAGAACAGCCGCCGGGTCCGCCCTTCGGCGGGGCCGAGTTCGCCCCAGCGTTCGATCACGCCCCGCAGTTCGTCCAGGAACTGCTCGAACTCGCTGTCCGACAGCGAGAGTGCGGTCTGCGTGTATCCGACGCCGTCCTGCGTGAAATCACGATCGTGCCGGGAGAGGTAGGTGTCGAACGGGCTGAGAAGTCCGGCGAGGAACGCCATGAATGCCTGGCGGTGTTCGTCCGGGGACATCGTGGCTAGTTCTTCGGGGGAGATCCGCCCAGCCTCCGCGCGCAGGGCGTAGGTCCGGCGCACGGCACCGCGCACCTTCTCCTCGGCGACCACGTCGAGCACGCGGGCATCGGTGAGGGTCGCGACCTGACGGTAGAGCGTGGCCGACGTGACGTCGGGCAGCTCGGCCGCCAGTGCGGCCGTCGTCAGCCGTCGTCCACCGAGCAGCGCCTGCACGATGCGCAAGCGGATCGGGTGGAGCAGAAGATCTGCGCTGACACTCATCGAACACCAACCATTCTCAACATTGACAACGTTCTCATTTGTAAGAATGATACTCCTCAACGGACTTAGAGAGGAGCACCATGGCCGAGTTGACGGTCACCTCGACTGCGCTGACGATCGCGCTCTCGCGTGGGGAGAAGGTCGCGGGCCTGCACGGCGACATCACCATCCCGCTCGAGCAGATCAGCTGCGTCGACGTCGTCGCAGACGCGTTCGCGAACATGCACGGATTCCGTGCGCCCGGACTCGGGTTTCCGGGCCGGATCCGGATCGGAACCTGGCGGGGCCGCGGATCCCGGATGTTCGCCGTCGCCCGTCGCGGTGTGCCGGCTGTGCGGGTGCGGACCGTCGGCGTCGCCGCAGGTGCGAACTTCGACCAGGTGATCGTCTGCACCGCGAACGCGACGGCGGACGCTCAGCGCGTTCGGGACGCGCTGTCCACGGGCCGCCCCGAGTTCACCGAAGAGGAGGTCTCGTTCATCTCGGGTGACGGAACCAAGCTGGTCGGGGCGCTCGCCGTGCCGAGCGGGGGAGGCCAGGGGCCGGTGGCGTTGATTCTGAGCGGCTCCGGGGAGATCGACCGGGACGGCGACCATCGCAAGATGGCCATCGGTGTCAGTCGGGCGCTCGCGCACGCCCTGGCCGAAAACGGCGTCGCGTCGTTGCGATTCGACAAGCGTGGGGTCGGTGCCTCGGGCGGCAGCTTTCTGTCCGCGGGCTTCACCGACAACATCGCCGATGCCGTGGCTGCCATCGAATGGTTGCGCACCACAGGAGGATTCGCGAGGGATGAGGTTGCGGTGATCGGACACAGCGAGGGCGCATGCCACGCAGTCGCGCTTGGTGCGGACCGGACTGCGGATCCGGCCGCGGTGGTACTGCTCGCAGGTCCGGCGGCGACCGGCCGGGAGGTGTTGTTGTGGCAGTCGGGCAAGGCCGTCGCGGGCCTCCCGGCCGCCGTGCGAGCGATCCTGAAGGTGCTGCGAATCGACGTGCGGACCAAGCAGTTGAAGGCGCTGGACAAGCTGCATCGAAGCGAGGGCGACGTCGCGCGCCTCGGCAGCCGCAAGGTCAACGCGCGCTGGTTCCGAGAGTTCCTCGACTTCGACCCGAAACCGCCTCTACGAGAGAACTACTCACCGGTCCTTGCGGTCACCGGCGGGAAGGACATCCAGGTGGACCCGGACGACCTCTCGACGATCGCCGACCTGGTGCCGGACGAGGTCGACACGGTCCGCGTTCCCGATCTGACACACCTGCTGCGCCGCGATCCGAACCCGCCGTCTCTGCGTGCCTACCGAAAGCTGGTGCGCGAACCGGTCGATGACAAGGTGCTGTCGCTGGTGGCCGACTGGACGGCCGGCCACCTGCGACGCGTGTGAGCCCTCACTGCTAACGGACGGACTCTTGTGTCAGCGGCCGGCCCCTGCGTCAGCGGACGACCCCTGTATCAACGGACGACCCCTGTATCAACGGACAACGATGCCGTCATCGTCGCTGTAGACGGTCTCGCCCGGGTTGAAGGTGACGCCGCCGAAGGAGACGGGCACGTTCTTCTCGCCGGAGCCGGTCTGGGTGCTCTTGCGGGGGTTCGTGCCGAGCGCCTTGACGCCGATGTCGAGGGTGCGCAGGATCGCCGAATCGCGCACCGCGCCGTTGACGATGACGCCCGCCCATCCGTTCGAGACGCCGCGACCGGCGATGATGTCGCCGACGAGGGCCGTGTGCACGCTCGCGTCACCGTCGACGACGAGGACTCCGCCGTTGCCGGGTTCGCTCAGGGTTTGCTTGACCAGCAGGTTGTCCTGGAAGCACTTGATCGTGGTGATCGGGCCGGAGAACGCGCTCCGGGCACCGAACTGGATGAACTGGGTGTCGCAGCTGCGGATGTCCGGACCGATTTCGTCGGCCAGGTCAGCGGTTGCCACCGGTTCACTCATGGTTACTGCCCTTTCGTTCGTTCGCCGGTCACACCCGAGCTTACCCACCGGTAACTTGTGCTGGTCAGCCGCGACCGGGGCGTTGCCGGTAGTCCGGGCAGGGAACGAAGGGGAACAGCGCCTGACAGCGCAAGGACCGACCGTCAGCTGTACAGCTCGGTGATCCGGTCGGCGAAGTTGTCGACCACCTTCTTGCGCTTGAGCTTCATGCTGGGGGTGATCTCGCCGTTCTCCACGGTGAGCTCGCGTTCGAGGATCGTGAATCGTTTGATCTGTTCCCAGCGGTTGAGCCCGTCGTTGAGCCGGTCGATGTAGGCGCTCATCATCGCGACGGTCGGACCGGCGGTGGCGATCTCGCGCAGGGGCATCTCGCCCATCCCGTTCTCCACTGCCCACTCGGCGATCGCTTCGCCGTCGAGGCTGATGAGGGCGACGCAGTACGACTTGCCCTCGCCGTGCACGATGATCTCCCCGACGTACGGGCAGATGCCCTTGAAGGTCGCCGCGATCGCCGACGGGGCCACGTACTTGCCGTTGGAGGTCTTGAACATGTCCTTCTTGCGGTCGGTGATCCGCAAGTAGCCGTCGGCGTCGATCGTGCCGATGTCTCCGGTGTGGAACCAGCCGTCCGGCTCGAGTGACTCGGCGGTGGCTTCCGGGTTGTGGTGGTACCCGCTCATCACGCCGGGGCCGCGCAGGAGGATTTCGCCGTCGTCGGCGATCTTGACGTCCGTGCCGGGGATGGGCCGGCCGACGGTGCCGAACCGGTATGCATTCGGTCGGTTCACGAGCGACGCGGCGCTCGTCTCGGACAGTCCGTAACCTTCGAGGACCGGTATGCCGATGGCGTCGAACCATTGAGCCACATCACGATCCAGGGGTGCGGACCCAGAGATGAAGAACTTCAGCCGGCCGCCGAACCGCTCCCGGATCGTCCGGAACACGAGTCGGTCGGCCAGCGCGTGCTGGGCCTGCTGCATTCGCGAGAGAGGCTTGCCGGCCTGACGCGCCTTCGAGGTGGCCAGCCCCACGCCGATGGCCCAGTCGAAGATCCTCTTCTTCACGCCGCCTTCGGATTTCACGGTGGCGACGATGCGCGCGTACGCCTTCTCGAAGATCCGCGGCGCCGCACCCATGAACGTCGGCCGCACGACCGCGAGGTTGTCGACGATCCTGTCGACCCGCCCGTCGATGGCCGTCGGGAACCCGATCTGCAGCGGCAGCGTCAGCAGTACCTTGCCGAACACGTGCGACAGCGGCAGCCACAGGTACTGCAGGTCGTCGCCCTCGGAGATGCCGACCGCGTCGATCGAGGCGGCCTCGTACGTCCACGCCGAGTGCGGTAGGCGCACGCCCTTCGGTCGGCCCGTCGTGCCGGATGTGTAGATCAGTGTCGCGAGGCTGTCGGGGGAGATCCCGGAAATGCGGTCGTCGACGCAGGTGGGACGCTCCCGCAAGGTTCGGTCGCCTAGATCGGCGAGTTCGTCGAAGCCCATCACCCACTCGTCGTCGGGCACGGTGCCGTCGATGAGCACGACGCGGTGCACGTCGGGGATCTCGTCACGGTGTTCGCGAAGCTTGGCGAGCTGGCTCTCGTCCTCGGCCACGACGACCCGGCTACCCGAGTTCGCGACGATGAACGCGACGTCGGATGCCGTCGTGGTGGGGTAGACGGTGGTCGTTGCGGCGCCGGCGCACATGACGGCGAGGTCCGCGAGCACCCACTCATACCGAGTGGTGGACGCTACGGCGACGCGCTGCTCGGGTTCGACGCCGAGCGCGATCAACCCAGCGGCGAGGGCGCGGACCCGCTCACTGACCTCGGACCACGTGACGCTCACCCACTCGTCGCCGACGGGGTATCGGAAGGCTTCGGATCGGGGGGTCGCCGCCACCCGGTCGACGAACAGCTGGGCCACCGTCGACGAGCGCTCCTCGATTTTGGACCAGTCCACGACCTCGTCTGACGCGCGCGAAGCTGTCATGACCCGAGTCTATGAACGCCACTGATGCCCTGAACGGGAATTCATGTCACGGTTCCGCCGCGAAGGCGTGACTCGAGTTCCCGTTCAGGGCTTGGGCGGCGGTGGCGGCGCCGACCGGGTCGGCCCCGGTCGGCCCAGATCAGCGGAGGTCGCGGCGGCGCAGCCCGGCGAGACCGGCGCCCAGCAACGCCACCGCGATCAGCAGCAGCCATATAACCGGTGCGGCCTGGAACTCGGCCCCGGGTAGCCGTGGCAGGTGCAGGAACGGCACGAGGTCGAGTATCAGCTGGGGGAGATCGGCGACCATCCCGATGATGTACAACGCGAGCATCGCCGCGAACACCACCCACGCGCCCGGTGCCAGACGCGGTAACGCCCCGAACAGCGCGACGGTGATCCCCGTGACGAGCCATACCGCCGGTAGTTGCACGAGGGCGGCTCCGAGGACAGACGGGATCTGTCCGCCGACGTCGCCGATCGACGCGCCGTACGCGATCCCGGCCGCGAGTCCGGCGACGACGAGGACGATCGCGGGACCGGCGAGGGCGAACAGGAGGTGGCTACTCGCCCAGCGCCAGCGGCCGATCGCCGCGCCGAGAACGGATTCGGCTCGGCTCGACTCCTCCTCGTCGCGCAACTGCAACGTCGCGGAGATGGAGAAGGCGGCCGCGGCGAGGCCGAAGATGGAGAAGATCATCGCGAGGTACGCATCCTCGATCACCTTGGTCCCGCCCATCCGGTCCAGGACCGAGATGATGAATTCGCTGCTGCCGATCTGGTCGCTGACGCCGCTCGCCGCGGCGCCGAGCATGGCCCCGAACACGGCCAGTCCCACCGTCCACGCGAGCAGCGGTCCGCGCTGCATGCGCCAGGCGAGGCCGATCGGGCCCGACAAGAAGGTGGACGCTTCGCCAGGACCGGGGCGTCCGGCGATGAGGCCGGCACCCAGATCGCGCTGGTCGTGCAGGCGGTAGGCGACGGCGACGAGCACGACGGCGGTAACCGCCGATAGCAACAGCACCCACCAGCGTTCGTCGGCGTACGGTCGCAGCTGCTGCGCCCACCCGATCGGTGAGAGCCAGGACATCGTTCCCGACCCGACGTCCCCGACAGCTCTGAGCAGGAACGCGAACGCGAGGACGGCGAACGCGAGGCCGCGCGCCAGTCGCGCCCCGGTGCTGATTTGTGCAGCGACAGCTGCCACGCCCGCGAACACAACCCCGGCGCCGAACATCGCCGCACCGAACGCGATCGATCCGGCGGCGCCCGTTCCGATCGCTGCGAGGCCCGCAGTGCTGGCCGCGGCGCTGACGACCGTTCCGATGCCCGCGACGAGAAGTGCCGCGGTCAGGCCCGCGCGGCGTCCGATCGACGTCGACTCGAGCAGTTCTGTGCGCCCCATCTCCTCCTCGGTGCGGGTGTGGCGGATGACGGTGAGGATGACGGCGATGGCCAGCATCGGGAACAGGACCCCCGACCGCCACGTCGCCAGCGCGCCGATGCTGGACCCGAATATCGGTCCCACCAAGGCGATCTGGGACTTCACGACCGCGGTCGTTGCCGCGAACGCGGCACGGGCACTGTCCGTCGGGTACAGTCCCGCGATCGAGCTGCCGTATACCATCGGCAGCACGCCCAACACGAGCGCCCAGGCGGGCAAGATCATCCGGTCGCGACGCAGGTAGAGGCGCAGCAGCGCCGTTGTTCCGGTGAAAGGCGACGACGTCGTCACCCCTGTGACGGTCGCCCTCGACGTCGCGGTGGCGGTCACGCCCGCACCTCTTCCGCGATTTGATAGTGCTGCATGAACAGTTCCTCGAGCGTCGGCGGCGTGCTGACCAGGCTTCGGACGCCCGTGTCACCGAGGGTGCGAATCAGGGCACCGAGTGCGTCCGCGTCGGCCTGGCAGTGCAGCGTGCGACCCTCGATCCGCACGTCTTCGACACCCGGAATTTGTCCGAGATCGCCTGGATCACCGTCGAGTTCGGCGGTGATGGACGTACGGCTCAGGTGACGCATCGCAGCGATCGAGCCACTCTCGACTGTACGGCCGGCCCGGATGATCGTGACCTTTTGGCATAGAGCTTCGACCTCCGAGAGGATGTGGCTCGACAGCAGGACGGTCACACCCCGCGCGCTGGCCTCCGCGATGCAATCGCGGAAAACCTTCTCCATCAACGGATCCAGACCCGACGTGGGTTCGTCCAGCAACAGCAGCCGGGCGTGCGACGAGAACGCAGAGATCACCGCGACCTTCTGACGGTTGCCCTTCGAGTACGAGCGGGACTTCTTGTGGGGGTCGAGGTCGAATCGTTCGATCAGATCGGCTCGACGGGCGGTGTCCAAGCCGCCGCGCATCCGCGCGAGCAGGTCGATGGTTTCCCCACCGGTGAGTGACGGCCACAGCGTGACGTCGCCTGGGACGTAGGCAACGTCACGGTGCAGGTCGACCGCGTCGCGCCACACGTCGCGCCCGAACAGAGTTGCGGTACCCCCGTTCGCGCGGAGCAAGCCGAGCAGCACCCGGATGGTCGTGGACTTGCCGGAGCCGTTGGGCCCGAGAAAGCCGTGAACCTCACCCTCGCGCACCATCATGTCCAGCCGGTCGAGTGCCCGGGTGGAGCCGAACGACTTCTCCAGCTTCTCGACTTCGATGATTGCGGTCATTCATTCTCCTTGGAGGATTGCAGCGTGTCTGTGTTGGCCGTGTCTGTGTTGGCCGTGTCTGTGTTGGCCGTGTCTGTGTTGGCCCGGTCTGTGTAGGCGTCCAGCAGCGCCGAATCGGTGAACAGTCCTTCGGTGTACAACTCGAGGCCGGGAAGCGCGATGTCGTCGCTCATCTTCCGGAGCGCGAAGGCGTAGTCGACGGAACCGTTCTTGTCGGCGTGCATCTGCAGGAACAGCAGTGTCGTGCCGAGACTGTTCATCGCCAGGTACCGCGCGCGTGCGGCGGGGTCGCGGCTCGGTCGCACCCGCCCTTCCGCGACGGCGGCGTCCAGGTACTCCTCGACGCCGGCGACCATGTCTTCGAACAGCGATTCGGCGAGTTCGCCCCCGGCCTGGAACGAGCGGACCAGATAGGCGACGAGTGGTGCGTACTGCTCGATCTCGCTCATGTACGCGAGCATCCGGCCTGGATCACTCGCCGTGAGCGCGTCCCGTTTCTCGCTCGCGATCACCTCCAGGACGTGCCCGTCGCATGCGGCGCGCAATCCCTTCTTGGAGCCGAAGTGGTGGTTGACGAGGCCGGGCGAGACTCCGGCGGCAGTCGCGACGGCGCGTATCCCGGCGCCGAACCCCTGTTCCCCGAACACCCGGATCGCGGCATCTCGGATGCGCGCCCGGGTGTTGAGGTCCCGGTCGGGCGAAACAGCTCTTGCTGAACACATGTTTAAAGTATTGCTCGACCGTTCAATCGGGTCAAGGGTTCGACCGTCGCCATCACTTAATCCCCATGCCGCCCACGCGGAATCCTGATGGCCGGCCGGCGCCGGTGTTCGACTGGTCGCGGATCGGATCCCGGTTCCTGTGACTAATGCCGGGGAAGGGGTAAGTTGTCTGTAACTTGCAATCTACTCACCAGTAGGGGTACGACCATGCCTGCTCCGTCAGCGGCGACCTTCGCCCGCCTCGCCGACCTCATCGCCATCCCGGACGCCGCGGACCGTCTGACGCGCCCGGTCATCGAGGCCTTCACCGGGCGCGAACTCGCCACCGTCCCCGTCGGCACCGCGGCCGACACGATCGCCGCGGTCGAGCGGGCGCGCGTGGCACAAAAGGCGTGGGCGAAGCGGTCACCGGCCGAGCGTGGCGAGGTCTTCCTGCGCTACGCCGAGCTCGTACTCGAGAACCGTGGCGCCCTGTTGGACATGGCGCAGGCCGAGACCGGCAAGTCGCGGGCGTCCGCGCAGGAGGAGGTCCTCGACATCTCGCTGACCTCTCGCTACTACGCGCGTCAGGCCCCGAAGCTGCTGCGCCCCAAGCGCGTTCAGGGCATGATGCCCGGCATCACCAAGACTGTCGTCCGCCATCACCCCAAGGGTGTCGTCGGCGTCATCTCGCCGTGGAACTACCCGATGTCGCTCGCGGTGGGCGACGCTATCCCGGCGCTGCTCGCCGGCAACGCCGTCGTCCTCAAGCCGGACAGCCAGACCCCGTACTGCGCGCTCGCGTGTGTCGAACTGCTGTACCAGGCCGGGCTGCCCCGCGATCTGTTCGCAGTGGTGCCGGGCCCCGGTTCGGTGGTCGGTACCGCGATCGTCGAGAACACCGACTACCTCATGTTCACCGGTTCCACTGCCACCGGACGTCTGCTCGCCGAGCAGGCCGGGCGCCGGTTGATCGGCTTCTCCGCCGAGTTGGGCGGAAAGAACCCGATGATCGTGACCAAGGGCGTGAACCTGCGCGAGGTCACCGACGCGGCGGTCCGCGCATGCTTCGCCAACTCCGGCCAGCTGTGCATCTCCGTCGAACGCATCTACGTCGAGGAGGCCATCGCCCCCGAGTTCATCCGCATGTTCGGCGAGCGTGTGCGGAACGTGTCCCTCGCGCCGGGCTACGAGTTCGGCATCGAGATGGGCAGTCTTGTGTCCGAGGATCAGGTCAAGACGGTGTCCGGGCACGTCCAGGACGCGGTCGCCAAGGGCGCCACCGTGGTGGCCGGCGGCAAGGCCCGCCCCGACCTCGGTCCGCTGTTCTTCGAGCCGACCGTGCTCACCGGCGTCACGGAGGAGATGGAGTGCTACGGGAACGAGACGTTCGGTCCGCTCGTCTCGATCTACCCCGTCGCCGACGTCGAAGAGGCGATCCGCCGCGCCAACGACACCGAGTACGGACTCAACGCGAGTGTGTGGGCGGGCAGCGACGCAGAGGGCGAGGCTATCGCGGCCCGTGTGATGGCGGGCACCGTCAACGTCGACGAGGGCTACGGTCCGACGTGGGGCAGCACCGCGGCCCCGATGGGAGGCATGGGCGTGTCCGGCGTCGGGCGCCGGCACGGCGCCGAGGGCCTGCTCAAGTACACCGAGGCGCAGACCGTCGCGACCACCCGCGTGATCAACCTCGGGGGCCCGCGCTGGCTTCCGGCGAAGGTCTGGGCCAAGATCCTGCCGCCGTTCGTCAAGGGAATGAAGTACCTGCCGAAGCGCTGATCTCCGGCTCCCTCACCGACCTCCGCGCCCGCCCTTGCCGATTGGCAAGGGCGGGCGCAAAAGGTCGTGGAGTGGCCCGGCCGCACTGAACCGGCGCCCGAGTGGACCAGGCCCCGGACGTGCTTCATCACCCTCTGGTGGGTGGAATCACCTGCCAGAGGACAACGAGAGCAGCGGCCGCAATGGCACACGAAACCGCGAACATGATCGCCATCAAGGGAGACCCCGTAAGGCCGAGGGTCACCCCCAGGACGAGGATGGACAGCACTGCGACCACCACCGCCTGGATCACCCGTACCGGTGACCGGCTCGGTTGTCCGGGCACCGTTATCAGGTACCGCGTCGGCTCATTGCCACACCCACACTCGCGGCCCCCAGAACGACGACCACTGCGCCGACCACGACGTTGGACCAGATCATTCCCGCACTCGTGCTCACACCGGACACCAGCCAGGGTGAGACGATCAACCAGACTCCCAGCAACGGAGCAACGAACGTGATGCCGTGCGTCCGCCCATAGGTTGTGGTGTGACCGACTGCCAGCAGTGCGACAGCGAGCCCGGCGAGCATGTTGGTCATCATCAGGGTCGTCTGACCGTTGAACCCGACAATGAACGACGATGCCGCTGCGTAGAGACCGGCCAGCACCAGCAGCCCTCCGGCGAACTGTAGGGCGGGTCCTTCGCCCAGTTCGTCGTAGCTGTCGCGAAGGGCGGCAATATCCGGATGGGTTTCCATCGACATGCTCGGTGATGTCGACATCGCAATCATCTCCTCGACCTTGTTCGATCTGCTCGGTCAAGTATCGGAAGCACCCAATTCGGCGCAGCCGCAGTGAGGTCAGTCAGTGCCCTGGCCGAACCCGGTGATTCCGGCCCTTACTCTTACGGTAATCCCGCAAACCGGGTCACGTAAATCCCGCCAACCGGGCCCGCGCACCCTGCCTGGTTGTCCGGCTCGAGTCGTTTGGTGCCAGGCCCAGTCCCGAGGATTCCGAGTGCCGTGTTCTGTTCCCGACACGGGGTCGCAAGGCATTCTGAGGTGGGAGAACGTCAGTGAACGCACCGCAGTCATCGAGGTCGCCGACCGAACGATCCCGCGTCGCGGAGATACTGCGCGACGAGACGGTCGGCGGGGCGTTGCTGCTGGGGGCGGCCGCGATCGCCCTGATCTGGGCGAATTCGCCCTGGTCCGCCTCGTATTTCACGATCGGGCAATTCGAACTCGGCCCCGCTGCGCTCCACCTGAACCTGTCGATCAGCTCGTGGGCCGAGGAAGGGCTCATGGCGATCTTCTTCTTCGTCGCGGGCCTCGAACTGGCCCAGGAGGTTACCTCGGGGGAGTTGCACGGGCGTCGGCGGGCCGCCGTCCCGGTGGCCGCGGCAGTCGGGGGCATGGTGGTGCCGGCGGCGGTGTACGCGGCGGTGAATCTGGCCGCGGTCGGCGGAGATCTACGAGGCTGGGCCATCCCGGCGCCGACCGACATCGCCTTCGCGCTCGCGGTTCTCGCGGTCATCGGGTCCCATCTGCCGGCTCAGTTGAGGGCCTTCCTGCTGGCACTCGCGGTGGTCGACGACTTCCTCGCGATCGTCATCATCGCGACGTTCTTCTCCGAAGCACTCTCCTTCGGCGCCCTCGCGGCCGGCATCGCGGGCATCGGGGTCTTTGCGGTGGCTGTCCGCAGGGCTTACCGACCGTGGTGGCTGTTGGTACTGATTGCCATCGCCACGTGGATCTTGTTCCATTCCTCGGGGATTCACGCGACCGTGGCCGGTGCAGCGCTGGGGCTCGTCGTACCGACCCGCGACGAGCAGCACGGGAGGAGCCTGAGCGCCCGGTACGAACACATACTGCGCCCGGTTTCGGCGGGACTCGCGGCCCCGGTCTTCGCATTCGTCGCTGCCGGCGTCACTGTCGGTGGCCTGTCCGGCCTGGGGACCGCGCTTTCGGATCCGGTCGCGATGGGCGTGGTTCTCGGCCTCTTGCTCGGAAAGCCGATCGGGGTCTTCGGGGCCACAGTGCTGTTCGCCCGCTACGGCCCCGGCCGCCTCGAGCCCGGGCTGGGTCGGGTCGACTTGTTGGGCATCGCGGTCATCGCGGGCATCGGGTTCACCGTGTCCCTCCTCATCGTCGACCTTGCCTACGGGTCGGAAACGGTGTTCGGATCCCATGCGACGCTCGGGGTGTTGGTGGGTTCGAGCCTTTCCGCGGCGGTCGGGGCGGTGATCCTGTCAATGCGAAACCGCACCTACCGGATGCTCACAACGACCGCGCCGAGCGAGGGCGAGTCCCCCGAGCGGAGCGAGTCCGAGGAAACAGAGCGGGGCGAGTCCGAGGTAACCGAGCGGAGCGAGTCCGAGGAAACAGAGCGGGGCGAGTCCGAGGAAACCGAGCCGGGCGAGACCGACGAAACCGAGCCGGGCGAGACCGACGAAACCGAGCCGGGCGAGAATTCAGATACCTGAGTTGTACCGCCGGTGCCGGCCCAGGTCGGCTCGTTCGGTGCTGATCGCGTCGGTCAGCCGCACCAGACGACCGAACGTCGGGCCCATTCGGCGCGGTCGACGAATGATCGCGTCGCAGATGACTTGTCCGCCCTGCTCGGATGTCAGTGCCGGGGCGTCGGCGTACTGCTTGTTGGGGGCGATCATCGCGGTCTTCACCAGCGGCATGTACACCGATGTGAAAGTGATGTTCTGGTGAAGGGTTTCGGCCTGGAAGCAGGTGGAGACCTCGTCCAGCGCGGCCTTCGAGGCCACGTACGCGGAGTACCGGGGGCCGCCGAACAGGTTCGCCACCGAGAGCACGTTGATCACCTGGCCGAACTGGCGTTCCCGCATTCCCGGGAGCACCCCCAGCATCAGGCGCACCGCCGCAAAATAGTTGAGCTGCATGGTGCGTTCGAAGTCGTGTGCCCGCTCGTACGAGTCGGCGAGGGAGCGGCGGATGGACCGCCCGGCGTTGTTGACGAGGATGTCGACGCCGCCCTGCTCGGCCAGAACCTTACTGATCATCGCTTCGGAGGCTTCCGCATCGTTGAGGTCGCACGGGTAGGCGAATGCCTGCCCTCCGCGGGCCGTGACTGCGTCCACGACCTCTTGAAGTTCGGCTTCGCGGCGGGCGACGAGGATGACGACGGCACCGGCGGCGCCGAGTTCGATGGCGGCCGCGCGCCCGATCCCCGACGACGCCCCCGTGATCAGCACACGGCGGGAGGCCACCGCCCCAGCGAGCGTGCGGCCTCGACGCCGCGCGAACGGGCCGCGGGTGTCGAGAGCGTGCTTGGCCTGGAACCACCACCCTGTCGCAGTCACGGTGAGCGATCCTATATCACCGATATGACGGGTATCACCGATATGACGGGTCAAGCGGTGGTTGCGAGTGCCGCCGCGAGTCCGAGTGCGGTTGCCATGGCGGCCGATTCGACGACCGCCCAACGCAGCGACGCATCCGCGCCCATTTGATGCGCGGACGCGGGAACCACCCAGACGCGCCGTAGCCACCAGCCCGCGGCCAGCAGCGCGGCGAGGGCGATGATCTTGGCGAGCACCACCCGGCCGTACCCGGTGGTGACGAGCGGGGCCACCCCACCCAGGCGGATCGCCGCATTGACGACGCCGGTCGCCGCCACCACCCATACACAGCGCGCGGCAATCGTCGAATAGCGCGGCAGCAGTGTTGCCCATGCGCCGCGTGAGTGGACGGTGAGCGCGAGCGCGGCCAGCATCCCGAACCAAGTGGAGGCGGCAAGGACGTGGGCGGCGCCGAGCAGCGCCCCAAGTATCTGCTGCGACATATGGCCGCTGGCCGGGCGGGTGATCAGAGCCAGTCCGGACAACGCCAGCACCGGGGCCGCGGCCCACGGCAGACTTCGTCGGTACGCTACCGCCGCGGTCACGGTCACCAGCGCCACACACACCACGGTGAGGACGCCGAGTCGGCCCGCGTTGACCACGCGCACGAAGTCGATGACCGTGCCCGGCGCCACCGCGAATCGTGAGCGGCCCTCGGCCTCGGCGGCCTCGACGACAACCAGGACGACCTCGGCCACCGTCCACATGCCCGCCAGCGCCGCGGTGGACTGCCACAACAGTCCGGGGTCGAGAGCGGGTCGGCGCTCGTCGCGCTGCAGAAACTGCCAGGCGGTGAGCCCGAACACCGTCGCACCCAGACCCACGGCCAGCACACGGACCACGCTCGTGGGGGATGGGCCGTCCGGGGTGGCGAGCATCCACGCGATGCCCACCCCGGCGAGCGCGGTGACGATCGTGGACAGTAGCCAGGTCCGCCCGGAGACGACCGGACGCACCGTTCTCATAGGCGACGGTCAGCCCTGGCCGCGCGGTCTGCGTAGCGCGAACCACAGGCCGCCGCCGAACACGACGACGCCGACGCCGACGAACACCCAGATCAGCCCGCTGTTGCCTGACGAATCGTCGGAACTGCCGGACGGCGCCGCAGCCGCCGGGCCCGGGGTGCCGGCGCCTTCCTGGGTAAGCGTGAACACCTGGGTGCCACTGATGGGATGGCCGTCGGCGGAGGTCACTCGAAACGCGATAGTGTACTCGCCGGCCGGGCCGAGACCGTCGAGCGGCACGCTGACGGTGTCGCCCTGGACCGTCGGATCGCCCTTCGACCACAGGTTGCCGTCCGGTCCGACGACGGTCAGCGATGCGAAGTTCTGGTGGAGCGCCTCGTTGAACTGGAGAGTGACCTGCTGGGGGGCGGTCGTGATCTGGGCGCCGTTCTCGGGGCTGCTCCCGATGAGGGCCGAGTGTGCGGACGCCGCGCCGACCCCGAGCACCATGGCGAGCACCGCCACGAAGCCGACGACGACGGCACCCAGGCCGGTGGTACGGACGCCGGTGATCCTGTGGCCGGTCATGAGCGACGGCTCCGAATCATCGCGACGGCGCCGAGGGCGGCGCCAGTTGCACCGAGCACCAGGCCGATGCCGCCCAGCCAGCGGGCGGTGCTGTCGCTGGTTCCGGTGGTCTCTCCGGCCGTGGTGGACTCGTCGACCCTGCTTTGAGCGTCGAAGTCTTCGGTGCCGGTGGTGAGCGTCAGTGTCGGTGCCGGCTCGTCCGGTTCGCCGCCGCCTGGGCCGGGCGTCTGGGTCCAGTGCACGACGGTGCCGTCGCTGTAGGTCTGGGTAGTGGGGAACTCCACCTGGTCCTGCTCGGGAAGAGGGCCGGCGTAGAGCACGAACTGCTGGAACTGGCCGGGTTCGATGCTCACCCCAGGGTGGGCCGTCCAGGTAACCGACGTCGCGGTCTCGGTCGCGGGATCCCTCTGGACGGTGGCCGTCCAGCCGGGCATCGGTTCGGTACGAGCCGACAGGAGGTTCGGCAGCTCCACGGTGAGCGCGGTGGTCCCGGCGGAGCTGGACTCGGTGGGCACGCGGAACGTGAGGACGGTGTAATCGCCCTGCTGGGCGCCGGGCGCGGTGACCGAGACCTGGGCCGGGGCCGTGCCGGCAACCAGCAGCAACGCCCCACCGGCCGCAGCCCCGGTGACGAGCACGCGGGCGAGGGTCTTGTTCATTTTCTTCAGGTGTCTTTCTGTGCGGAGGTACCGGTGCGCTGGTCAGGCGCACAGGGGTGGTCCGCGTCGGGAGAATCCCACGGCGAGCACAGCGAGACGCGGTGCGCGATCGAGCCTACGCGGCCGGAGGACCCGCGTCGGCCGGGCGCCGACCGTCGGCGGCGTGAGGACGACGCGCAGGACATTGGTGACCGGCCCGTAGAGCCGTTCCGCGGTGAGGATCAGGCCCGCACAGACGACGGTGGCCACGGCGTGCGCGGCGAGCATCGTGAATCCCGATGCCCCACTGTGCACATGGGCGTCGGAGGCGAGGGCGAGCGCGAGGTGGCCGGCGCCCTGTCCCGCGGCCAGTGCTGCAAGCAGGGCACACCGGCTGCGGTTGAGGACAGGTACACCCCCGACGGCCACGCCGACCCCGGTACAGACCGTGAGCAACAGCGTCAGCGCAGTCGAGTCGGGGAGTGTGCCGCCGCCGAACCCGTGGGCGGCCCCGGCCAGAGAGGCCGCCGTCGCCCCGACCGCACCGCCACGGAGACCGGCGGTGGGAGCGGGACGACCTGTTGGCACGGTGGTCGGAAGAGCGCTAGCGGACGCCGAGGCGCGACAGAATGTCGGCCTCGACGCCGTCGAGTTCCGCGGAGATGGCTTGGTGAGCCTGCTTGCGGCGCGAGGGCGGCATCTGCTCGGCCGAGCGGATGGCAGTGCCGAGGTCGGTCAAGCGCGAGCGGATCGCGGAGGCGAACTGCTTGGTCTCCGCGTCGGCGGGGTGGCGGGCGACGATCTCGTCGAGGGACTTCTCGGCGCCGGCGATGCGGGCGCTGAGCCTGGCGCCGTGACCGGTGAACTCCCCGAGTCGATCGACCGCGATGCCCATCTGTTCGGCGCGCTGGGCGTCGATCTGTGCGCGAAGCGCGGTTGCGCCGCGGTAGGCGATCGGCACGATGATGGGGGCGAGCAGGCGCGCGACGCCGAGGTAGCGGCGCAGCTTCCCGACCGTCAGGCCCTTCTCGGAGGCCTTGATGGCGGCCTTCTCCTGCGCCTTCAGCGTGGCGATCTGGGCCTTGTCGACCTTCTTCTGCGCCTTCCTGTCCGCGCGGTTCTTCTTGCGGTCGTTCTTCGCGCCGAGCTTGGCCTCGAGCTTGGCCTTGTGCTTGAGCGCCTTCGCCTCGGCCTTGCGCGTGGCGCGCCGCTTACGTTTCTTGAACAACCCCACTGGAATGGCCCCTCCATCTGGTGTTTCGGTGCAGGCGCGGACCGCGTCACGGCCTATCTGTGCTTGTTCCTGATCGCCGCTTTCGGCTTTACCCTAGGTGAGCACATAATCTTGCACATCGTGTGTTCCCCCAACGGTCCGCAGGAAGGCGCCCCCGTGCTGCTCGAGCCGGGAGCTCTCACGCGGTGCCGACACCGGATCCATCTCGACGCCAAGTACCCCGACCAGCTTGCTGAAGCCCCTCAAGACATCGGCGTCAAGCAGCGGCAGGAAGCGGCAGCCGCGAAGCGTGAGGCGGTGCGCATCCAGCTGATGGATGCGGACCCCGACGCATGGGTGCGGATCGCGCCCGACGAGCCGCAGCGTGCCCGCGCAACCCTCGAGGCGTGCCGGGCCGGTGCAGCCAAGATCTGGGGCGCGGTGCTGCCGCCCGAACGTGACACCGGTCGGCGCGGAGGCGCCGAGATCCTGCTGCGCGACGCCGAGCTCGGCGGCTACATCCCCGTCATCGTCGTCAACCACAAGGTCACCGATCCGGGTCGCGGGGCGACCACGTCGGGTCTGTTCGAGTGGGCACCGACGATCGACGAGACCCGCAAGGTCCGCTCACACCTACGCGACCAGATGCGGTTGGCGCACCTGTACCGGATGCTCGAGCGGCACGGTCTGGCCAGCCCGTCGCTGCTGGGCGGTGCGATCGGCTACGGCGCCGACTGCGTCCTCGTCCACGATCTGGCCACTATCCTCGACGACTACGACGAACGGTTCGCCGACCGGATCGCGGTCGCCCGCGGCGAGGCGGAGACGGTGCCGTCGCAGATCGGCGAGTGCCGCTCGTGTCCGTGGTGGGAGGGCTGCCGAAAGCAACTCGAGCAGACCCGCGACGTGTCGCTGGTGGCGTCCGGGGCGCGCGCCGAAGTGCTGCGCGCTCGGGGAGTGCGCACCATCGACCAGCTTGCGGCGTGGGAGGGCGAGGCCCCGGAGGAGTGGCCGCACAACTCGTTCCACGACACCGTCGTCAACGCGAAGGCGTGGCTCGCCGGGGCGCCGCTGGTGCGCCGCCACGAGACGGTGACCGTGATCCGCGCCGACGTCGAGGTCGACATCGACATGGAGAGCTACCAGGAGCACGGCGCCTACCTGTGGGGAACGCTGCTCAACGTCGCCGGTACGTCGGTGTACCGCCCGTTCGTGAGCTGGGATCCGGTGCCCACCGTCGACGAGGCGCGCTCGTTCGCCGAGTTCTGGACGTGGCTCATGGCCGAGCGCGATGCCGCTGCGGCTACCGGGAAAACCTTTGCCGCGTATTGCTATTCGCGCACAGCCGAGGACAAGTGGCTGTTGGACTCGGCCCGGCGCTTCGCCGGCGTGGAGGGGGTGCCCACCGTCGCCGAGATTCGCGAGTTCATCGACAGCCCCCAGTGGGTGGACATCTACCAGGCGGTTGGCGAGAACTTCGTGTGCCCGAACGGCAAGGGGCTGAAGAAGATCGCCCCCGTCGCCGGCTTCAACTGGCGTGATGCCGAGGCCAGCGGGGAGGCTTCGATGAGTTGGTACCGCGAGGCCGTCGGCTATGACGGCGAACCCGACCTGGCCCAGCGCCGACGGCTGCTCGAGTACAACGAGGACGACGTCATCGCCACCAAGGTACTGCGGGAGTGGATGAGTGAGCGGGCGGTCGACGAGATCCCGCACGAGTCGGAGATCTAGCGTCCCGCCTCGGGAACACTGCGCGCCCAGACGGCGAGGCCCCGGGACCGAACGTCCCGGGGCCTGGCGTGCGTCGCTGACTACCGCGGCGCCATGCGCAGTGCGCCATCCATGCGGACGGTCTCGCCGTTTATGTAGTCGTGCTCGGTGAGGAACTGCGCCAGCTGCGCGTACTCGCCCGGACGGCCCAGGCGGGACGGGAAGGGGATGCCGGCCTCGAGGTTCTCGCGGTACTCGTCGGTCACGCCCGCGAGCATCGGGGTATCGATGGTGCCGGGGGCGATGGTGTTGACGCGGATACCGACCTGCGCGAGATCGCGCGCCGCGGTGATCGTCATCGCGTGCACGCCGCCCTTGGACGCCGTGTAGGCGATCTGACCGATCTGCCCCTCGAAGGCCGCCACCGACGCGGTGTTGATGATGATGCCGCGCTGGCCGTGCTCGTCGACCGTTGGCAGGTGCTGCATGGCGTTGGCCGCCAGCCGCATCACGTTGAAGGTGCCGATCAGGTTGACGTTGATGACGGTGCGGAACAGCTCCAGCTGGTGCGGGCCACTCTTCGACAGAATCCGGCCGGCCCAGCCGACACCGGCACAGTTGACGACGGCGCGCAGCGGAATCCCCGCTTCGCCGATCTTGTCGAGCGCGGCCTGCACGTCGTCCTCGTTCGTGACGTCTCCGGCGATGAACGTCACGCCCGCGGGTGCCTCGCCGGCCCGCTCGATGGACGGTGCCAAGTCCAGCCCGAACACCGTGGCACCGGCGTCGACGAAACGCTTCGCGGTCGCGGCCCCCAACCCGGAGGCCGCTCCGGTGATCAGTGCCGCGGTTCCCTGGATATCCACTGCTGTTCCCCTTCGTCTCGGCTCGGCCGATCTCGGCCGGCGGTTATGTTCTGCACCATAACGCGGGGGCGGAGGATCCGGGACCGGGGCTTCGGCAACGAATGAGAGCGGGGCCGTCTTGGCTCGTCTCTCGACTCTGGGCCGGCCGACCGGCTGTCGGTGGTGGCGGATACTCTCTCCTGTTCGCTTGTGGACGCTAGATGGGGGCAAGGTCACGTGATCACTGGTGAGATCAAGAGCAAAGTCGATGCGGTTGGGGATGCGTTCTGGACGGGTGGCATCTCCGACCCGCTTGAGGTGATGGAGCAGATCACTTACCTGCTGTTCATCCGCCGCCTCGACGACGAGCAGACCAAGGCGCTCAACCAGCAGAATCTGCTGGGCGTGACGGTCGAGAACAAGCCCTTCCCGGACGGCAACGACGAGGAGGGCCGTCCCTACGACGAGCTGCGCTGGTCGCGGATCAAGAACATGTCCGCCGAAGAGGCCTTCGATGTGGTGGGCCAGCGGGTGTTCCCGTTCATCAAGTCGATGCGCGGCGACGACTCCACCTACGCGCAATTCATGAAGGACGCGCGCCTGACCATCCCCAATGCCGGCATGCTGCAGCGAGTGATCGACCGCCTCGACCAGGTGCCGATGGGCGATCTGGACACCAAGGGCGACATCATCTATGAGTACCTGCTTGCGAAGATCGCCAGTGCAGATCAGAACGGCCAATTCCGTATGCCGCGGGACATCATCCAGTTGATGGTGGAGATGACGGCGCCTAAGCCGGGCGACACCATCGTGGACCCGGAGTCGGGGCTGCCGACGACGGTGCGGGACACCTACGAGATGGTCAAGCGCTTCGACCTCATGATCCTGCGCGGACAGTTGGCGGTCCACTACTGCGACGACACGCTCTCGACCTACCGGATGCCGATCCAGCAGATCGCCGATGGGCTGCTCGACGAGGGACTGAACATCCCGAAGGTGAAGGCAAAGGAGGCGCTGCTTCGCGAGGTGGCCGGCGACGAGTGGTGGCAGCACGTGACGCTACAGATGCTCGAGCACGCCCGTCGCGAACTGCGCTCAATTGTGGGCCTGCTCTACACCGACTTCGAGGACACTCTTGACGACGTCGCGGAGATCGACATCGTGGTATGCCGCCACGCCACGGACGTCGAGCGGTTCAAAGCCAAGGCGTGGAACTATCTGCGTCGTCGACCCGACAACCTCGCGCTGGAGAAACTGCGGAACGGAAAACCCCTCACACCTGCGGATCTGGATTCGCTGGAAGAACTCCTCGCCGGCAGCGGCGCCGGCGACTCCGAGGATCTTGAGCGGGCGGTCGAGAACGCGCAGGGATTGGGACGGTTCATTCGCTCACTCGTGGGCTTTGACACGCAGGCGGCCACCGAGGCGTTCGAGGAGTTTCTGCATGGAAAGACCGCGACCGCAAGGCAGATCGACTTCGTGAACCTCATCATTTTGCATCTGACCAGGCACGGGGAGATGGACCCCAAGCTGCTGTTCGAGTCACCGTTCACCGATCACGCCCCGCTGGGGCCGAGCCAGGTGTTCGGTGACGAACAGGCGGTGCGGCTCGTCCAGGTGATTCGATCGATCAACGCCTCCGTCGAGCCCGCCGAGGCGGCCACCGCCTGAAGCAGGCTCCTGGACCCAGTCTGTGATCGGCGGCAGGTAAGTGGGCCGAACGTCTACTGCCCGGGATCGATCCCGCTGAGCGCCTGCGCGTTCCCCTGCTCGGCGGCGCCGAACCGTGCAGCGATCTTCTCGAACACCGCCTGCATCTGCTCGACGGTGGCGATGTGGTCGCCCAGGGCTTGGTCGAGCGCGTAATCGCCGCCGGACGCCTTCTGCTCGAACTTGCGGGCCAGCGCGATACCGGAGGGTAGGTGGCCGAGGCCGTCGATTCTGGCGAGATCTTTGGCGCGGTCTTGGAGCATTATCAGTTCGTCGCGCAGCTGCTCGCAGCGTGCGGCGCACTTCTCGGCAACACCCGCTCCAGATAGAGCTCGCCACCCTCGACCAGTTCACCGAGTTCTTTCCACGAAGGGTTCATCCACATGACTGAGCCTTCCGTCAGCGGGGTAGGGATCGTTCGAGGAGTCTTGCGTTCTCGATTGCTCGAGGGCAGGGGCTTTCCGACGGGGGCAGCCCCTTGGCCAGACTCGTCTGCAGCATCAGGGTGTCCGGGCCGGCGGCGAGCACGACGTCGCAGTGCTCGTTGCGGGTGTCGGACGTCTCGCGAACCGTGAACGCCTCGCGCCCAGCGAGATCGATCGGGGTGACGTCGATGAAGCGTTCGTTCGTGAGAATCTCCTCGAGCGGCCTTCCGGTGGCGAAGATCGTGACGAGGAAGGAGATGCCGGGGGAGTCGTTCCAGTTGCACAGGCTCCAGCCCGGCTGCTTGACGCCCAAGATGTCACGCTCCTCCGACGCCGGGTCGACGCCGATCGCGAGTAGCACATCCTCCGGGACGTCGCACGGATCGAACATCGGTTCCTCGGACTGCGCCATTGCTGTCTGCGCTTGGCCCCCGCCGGCCGCCGTGCCGCAACCGGTCAGCGCGAGGATGCCGACCGCGACGGCGGCAGCGGCACCGCATCGTTTCAATGACCCCATGCTCCCCCTCCGGTACGCAAATTCGTCCTTCGGAACAGATGTACAGGAAGCGCTCTCGGTTCCGTGCGCCGGGTTGACCGATCTGGTCCGGTCGACCGAGAGACCAGTGCTGGCAGATAGAGTCGTCGGGTCGGTCGCTCGTTTGGTGCTGGATAGGGGCCTGGTCACGTGATCACTGGTGAGATCAAGAACAAAGTCGACGCGCCGTGGGATGCTCTCTGGACGTGCGGCATCTCCAATCCGCTCGCTGCGAAGCAGACCACCGGCATCGCCTCGATCGACATGACGCAGCCTAGGGCCCATTCTCTGAAATTGCCTTCCCAGGATCTGCAGGAAGGCTTTGCGACGTGCTCGGGCAGTCGACGAAGACTACTTCGAATGACCAACCCGCTCGTGGGTACAGACGGACCCGTGTTGATCGACCATTTCGAAGGAGCGCTCAATGTCTGACGACGGTGTGAGTTCCCTGTCGGCATGGATGGAATTCGCCCGACCTGTCCTGCAAGTTCTCAGCGACGGCGCCGTATGGACCTTTGCCGACCTGCGCGCGGCGGTCGCAGCGGCGATGAGTGAGGGTACTGGGGATCCGGATATCTCTGCCGGTCCGCGGGCCGAGAAATTCGTGAGGGCAGTTCGAGATCTCGTCGCCGTCGGCGCGGTGACCCAGGAGTCCTCGAGTCGAACATCCATCACTCAGTTCGGCCGGCAATTGCTCGCCGCCGACCCTGTCGAGACCACTCTCATAAATCAGCTTCCAGCGTATCGGGAGGCTACAAGCATGCAGCACATCGCTTCCCGCGAGCCTGTGGAAGACAGGCGGGAAGCGTATTGGTTCGTCGACGCACACCATGCCGGCGTCGAGTCGAAGGACCAAACCCAGCGGTTCCTCGACGGGGGGATCTGGGAGAACAGCGTCGCCGACAAGTACCTCGACCAAGTCGGATCGATGCAACCCGGCGACCTGATAGCGATCAAGCACGCATACATCCGGCGTGCCGATCTTCCGTTCGATGGTCGGGGGCGCGATGTACCGGTAATGGCGATCAAGGCCACTGGGACCGTCGTAGCCAATCTTCGCGACGGCCGGATGGTCGAAGTGGATTGGGACCCTGCGGAACCCTTGCGTGAGTGGTACTTCTACACCTCCGAGCAGACCGTCTGGCGGGTGGAGCGCGGAGATTGGATGCGGGACGGCCTGATCGACTTCACCTTCGACTGGGCCGAACAAGACCTCGACCGCTTCCGCAATGCCCCAGACTGGGCCGACCGCTTCGGTGACGATGCGGTAGCCGTCGTCGAACCCGGCGACGAGTCCGAGATCGACGAAGAGGCGTTGCAGGGTCGCACCGACGCCTACACCCTCACCGACATAGTCGCAGACGGCTGCTTCGTCCCCGAACCGGTGCTCGGCGACTACCTCGATGCCCTGCGGACCAAGAAGAACCTCATACTGCAGGGTCCGCCCGGCACCGGCAAGACCTGGCTGGCCAAGCGGCTCGGCTACGCCCTCATCGGCAGCAAGGACCGGAACCTGCTGCGAGCCATCCAGTTCCATCCCACGCTCGCGTACGAGGACTTTGTCCGCGGCTGGCGTCCCAGCGGTGACGGCAAGCTGCAACTCGAGGACGGGATGTTCCTCGACATCGTCAACGCCGCGCGGGCCGACCCCGGCAACAACCACGTGCTCGTCATCGAGGAGATCAACCGCGGCAACCTCGCCCAGATCTTCGGTGAGCTACTCACCCTGCTCGAGAACAGCAAGCGCACCCCTGGCGAGGCGCTCGAACTGTCCTACCGCCGTCCCGGCGAGCCACCCACCTACCTGCCCGAGAACCTCTACATCATCGGCACCATGAACCTCGCCGACCGTTCCCTCGCGATAGTCGATTTCGCGCTTCGCCGCCGGTTCGCCTTCCGTAACCTCGAGCCGACCCTCAACGAGTCATGGCGTCGCTGGGTATCCGAACACAATGACATCCCCGACGACTTCCTCACCGTGCTGGCACACCGCGTCAACGCCCTCAACGACACCATCGCCGCCGACCGCTCGCTCGGCGAGCAGTACCGCATCGGGCACAGCTTCTTCACCCCGTACGGCGCGGCTCGTGTCGAAGACCCGGCCACCTGGCTGCGACGGGTGGTCGACTCCGAGATCCGGCCGCTGCTCGACGAGTACTGGTTCGACGACCCGGAGCGCGTCCAGAAGGAGGCGGAGGCACTGCTCGGGTACCCGCTGTGACAGGGGTTATCGTCAGCGGCCGCACCCGCATCCCCGTCCGGAACCTGTGGCTGCTGATGCTGTACGCGTCGAGCCTTTACCGCGACGACGAGTCGCTGCGGCGCAGCGGCGTCGAGGATAACCCGGAAGACCTGTGCGATATCGTCGCGGAGATTCTCGCTGACGCCGTCGAGACCCGACTGCAGCGCACCCTCGGCCACGCCTACCGGCCGCGCAATGCCCATCTCACCCGCGTCCGTGGGCAGATCGACATACTCGAAACCACCACCCGCCAACTCTTGTCCCGCGGACTGGTGGCGTGCCGGTTCACCGAACTGTCCCTCGACAACCCGCGCAACCGGTTGATGCGCACCGCGCTCGCCGTCGCTGCCGGCCGGGTACGAAGCCAACCGCTGGCCGACCGGTGCCGCAACCTCGCCGACACCCTTGTCCAAGCCGGAGTCTCACCTCGCCCTGTCGGAAGGAGTGAAGTGTCCGGCGTCGTGCTCGGCCGGAACGATGTGGCCGACGTCTCCGCTGTCGACGCCGCGAAACTGATACTGGCGATGGACATCCCGACCGAGGACGACGGATCGGGTCACCGCTGGGCCGCGTCGCGGGAGGTGACCGAGCTGCGACAGCTCTACGAGACCGCGGTACGCGGGTTCTACCGAGCTACCCTCACCGCGCCGTGGCGAGTGCTCCGGCATGACAAGCAGCTCCTGTGGTCCACATCGGACGAGACCGGACGAGTTCCGCAGATCCTTCCGGAGATGCGGGCCGACGTTGTCCTCGAGACCTCCGAACGGAGAATCGTCGTCGAAACCAAGTTCGCCGACGCGCTCGAACCCAACCAGAACGGCGTAGTACAACTCGCCCCCGGGCACATCTTCCAGCTCTACGCCTGCATCCAGTCCCAACACGAGCAGGACTCGCTCGCCGCCACGGCCGAAGGTGTGCTGCTCTACCCGACGGTCGGTGAACACCTCGACGAATCGGTGACCATCCAGGGCCATCGCTACCGCTTCCTCACCGTCGACCTTGCCGGCAGCACTGCCGACATCCGCGCCGCGCTCGCCGCGGTCACCGAGGATCGCATCGACGAACCCGAGGACACTCATGCGTGACATCCCACGTGCCGCGAGCGAAGCCAGTTTCGAGAGACTGCGGCTGGACCCGGATTTCGACGCCGCTGTTGAATCCGCGGCTGATTACCTTGGCGCCGCCTTCAGTGATCCGGCTTGGAGTGAGAAGAAGGAGTGGACGTTGAGTTGTCTACCAGGCACGAACAAGACGTCCGAGATCGAGCGCCTCTTCACGCTCAATGTCGGGCCCATGCAAGTTCTGTACATGTGGCGATACACGGAGAACGCCGAGAGTGATACCTGGCTGAGCCTGTACGTATCGGCAAGTGCGCTCGAGCGACGGTCCGGGAACTCGCTCGAGGAACTGTCCGAACGGTACTCTTCGCTCGCATTCGAGAAGTCGTCGCTGCCCTCGGCGGACGATGACGGAGCGGTAATTCACTGCTTGTTGGATGACGAGTCATTGGACCAGCTCGACGAACTGCCGCTCCAAGAGTCGATCCGGCCCTTCGTCGAGCGCCTCGTCAGCAAGGGGAAGAGCCGGTACCCCCAGCACCACAACCGGTGGTTCGCACAGCACGTGCTCGACATGATGAAAGAAGCTGCCTGACACAGTCGATTCGAGGCGATGCGCCTCGAGCTGTAACCCACGGTACCTACGGGTCTCGTTGACGTATAGCTGTTTTCGACGCGGGTGGGGGAGAATGGGGCGCTAACGAGCGGCTCTCAGTCAGGCGGGGCGCCATCTGGGCCGTGGTTGCCGGTGGGAGAGCGGGCTGAACGTCTACTGCCCGGGATCGATCCCGCCGAGCGCCTGGACGTTCGCCTCCTCGGCGGCGCCGAACCTCGCTGCGATCTTCTCGAACACCGCTTGCATCTGCTCGACGGTCGTGATGTGGTCGCCTAGGGCCTGATCGAGGGCGTAGTCGCCGCCCGACGCCTTCTGCTCGAACTTGTGGGCCAGGGCGATGCCGGAGGGCAGGTGGCCGAGGCCGTCGACACTGGCGAGACGCTTGGCGCGTCCTTCGAGCTTCACCAGTTCTTCTCGTAGCTCTGCACAGCGTTCGGCGCACTTCTCGGCGATGCCCGGCTCGAGGTAGAGCTCGCCACCGTCGACCAGTTCACCGAGTTCTTTCCACGAGGGATTCATCCACATGATCGAGCCTCTCTCGTCAGCGGGGCAGAGACGGTTCGAGGAGTTTCGCGTTCTCGATCGCCTGCGGGCAGGGACTCTCTGACGGTGGCAGCCCCTTCGCGAAATCCGTACGGAGCATCAGAGTGTCCGGACCGGCGGCGACCAAGACATCGCAGTGCTCGTTGCGGGTATCGGACTTCTCACGGAATGTGAAGGCCTCATCGCGTCCGGGTAGGTCGATCGGGGTGACGTCGATCGCGCGTTCGTTCGTGCGGATCGTGTCGAGCGGTCTTCCGGTGGCGAAGATCGTGACGAAGAAGGAGACATCGGAATCATTCCAGCTGCACAGGCTCCAGCCCGGCTGCTTGACTCCCATGATGTCGCGCTCTTCCGTTGCCGGATCGACGCCGATCGCGAGCAGCACATCCTCTGGAATGCTGCACGGATCAAAGACCGGTTCCTCGGACTGCGCCTTTGTCTCCGCCTGCCCCTCGCTCGTCGACCCGCAGCCAGCCAGCACCAACACACTGACCGTGGCGACGATCGCGCCGCCCCTCCGTCCCATGAACCCCACGCTTCTCCTCATTTCCACAACGCCCGCTCATCGAATCAGACGCGCCGGGGGCACGCCTGGTTCCGCCGACCATTGACGCCGGACTTGATCTCTCCCCGGGCGTTAGTCGACGCGACGGGCACGGTTAAGGTACTCGCCGAGTAGGGGAGCCAGCAGGGGGGATCGATGGTCGACCAGTTGCCGCGCCGTGCCGGGGGTGTGCTCTATGTGCCGATGCTGCCGCGGAACGGGTCCGGCCAGGTCCAGTTGGAGTTGAGGACCCTGCCGGATGGCAGGTTGGCACTACCGGGATACACCTCCCTGAACCGACTGACCCAGTGTTGCGGGAAGGGCCAGCCGTGGGGCGCCATCGATTCCGGCGGGTTGGACGACATCAAACGCATGACCGGCTACGACGTGGTTCTACTCGACGCCGAGATGCCCTCCGGCTCAAGGCGAGACACCGTGCCGTATGCCCAGGACGAGGAAGAACCCGGCGGCCATCTTCCGGCCTCGTTCTTGGAGGAGCCGTACGGGACGGGAAGACGGGGGAACAGCTGGTGAGTGGCGACGGTCTGAAGGTCGATCACCTCACCGAGACTGCGAAGATCCTTACCCGGAACGCACAAGAGGTGGATGCGCTGGGCGAGGATGCCCCGCAGGTGCCGAACGCGGGACTGTCGACGGCGGTGGTCGGTGACGCGCTTGTGGAACTGGCGCAGGCGATGTCGTTCGTGGCGCAAGCGGCGTTGAGTGCCGCCGATACTGTGCAGGTCTGCGACGCGAACTACGCCGCCACCGACTGGGCGAACGGCCAGTACTTGTCCGGTGCCGGGGAGCAGATGCCGGAGACCTCGGGCGGGGGATCGCGCTGATGCCCATCTACGTGCGTGTCGACGCCGATCCAGAGTCCTGCATCGAATGTGCCGTCGCCCTCGACCGGCTTGCGGAGGGAGTCGACCGAGCTGCGCGCGGCTTTTTCGATGCCCGGGATCAATCCGAGGAGGACTGGGATGGTGATGCGGGAGACAATTTCCGTACGGCGGTCGACAAGTTCGGGCGGTCGACTGTCGAGATGGCCGACCGGGCGGGGGATCTGTCCACGGCTCTGCGAACGTTCGCCGACGAGATGAACACGGTCAAGGAACGGATGACTCGGGCCGCAGCCGAAGCCCTCGAAGCCGGCCTGTGGGTCGGCCCTGACGTGTGCTTCCCCGACTGGATCGGCGACCCCGAACCGCTGCAACCCCCGGTAGGTCCGTGGAGTATCGACCAGCTCACCCAGCAGGCGATCAAGGTCGCGGCCTATGGCGTGGCCCTCGAATCGGTGGCCGAGGCCAGGGGGAAGGAGCGACTCGCCCATGAAGACCTCCGTAAGGCCTTCATCGGCACGGACGGCGACAACGGTGATGACTGGCTCGATCGCCTGAAGGGCTCGGCCGGTTGGATGGCAGGGGGCGCCGCGCTCAGCTACGTGGGCGCCGCGGGCCAGGAGGCTGACAAGTGGGGTGCGATCGCGCAGACCCGGGCCACCCAGGTTCAAACGTTCCGAACACTTGCGGCCGAGGCCGCCACCGACTCGGTGCGGCACGCCGCTACGAACGCCGCCAACACGTTCGCGCCCGCCGCTGACGACGCCGCGAGATTCGCTGCTCAGAACTCCAGGCTGATCGGGGGGCAGACCGGCAGTCGCGCAGCCCAAATCCTCAACGCTGGGATCGTCCCCCGGAGCGCGTCCCAGGTCGTCCCCAAGGGCGTGTACTCGGTCGGATCCAAGATACCGGCGGCCGGGGTTCTCTTTACCGGCTATCAGATCCACAACGACTTGCAGGGTGCCGAGGACGGAGGCGACATCGCAAAGATTGTTGCGAAGGACGCGGGTGGGTTCCTAGCGGGAACCGCCGCAACTAGCCTGCTTCTCGCCAGCGCGGCTGGCGGACCGGCCACCATCGCCGCAGTCGGAGTGGGAGTACTCGTCAGCTACGGCGTCGGCGAACTCATCGAATACGTGGCGGACTGACCCGATGACCCACTTCTTCCCCCGCAGGGACTTTCGCCTTCCTCCGATCCCCGATCCACAGACCGGCGACCCCCGCCCACCCGCGGCACCCCGCCGGGAAAGCTCCGCCTACGAGACGACACCGACCGACCGAGCCCCAAGGAAAGCCCCACCCGCGCCCGAGGACCTCGGCCCCACTCTTGAGTGGTCACAGTTTGCGACCAAGCACCGAGTGCAAGCCGCGCTTGCCATGTCGACGCTGATGACGGCGTTCATCATCTTCACGGAGCGTGGATTCGATTGGACCGATGAATGGTTCCCTTGGTTCTGGATAGTCGTGAGCGGTGTGTTCTTCTACTGGAGAGGTGGCTGCGAGTGGATGGCGGCCGGCGCTGTGTGGGTCCAGGAAGGCCCGAAGTGGGTCAACACCTACGAGTTGGTCCGGATCAGATTCAGCGTCGACGGACTCAACCGGGTACTGCGCATCGAGGATGCCGACGGCAGGAAGATCCACTCCTTCGGTCTACGAGATGCCCAGAGCAATCCGCTGATGTGGGATCTGGTCTACAACGGCATCCTCCACTCCGTCGCCTCCGGCAACTGCGACATCTCACGTAAAGCACGAAAGGTCCTGCAGATCCCGCCGTCTCTCGGCGAGGAGGGCGAACACCTCGCGGACTGACGATGACTCACTACTTCCCGCGCAGGCAGTTCGGCCCTGCCCCGATGCCCGACCCGCAGACGGGCGAGCCTCGCCCGCCCTCGGCACCCCGTCGCGAGAGTTCCGCGTTCGAGACGACTCCGACCGACCGGGTCCCGAGAAAGCCGCCGCCCGCCCCTCAGGACCTCGGCCCCACCCTGGAATGGTCACAGTTCGCACCCAAACACAGAATGCAAGCGGCGGTCGGCATGCCAGCGATCCTTCTGGCGTTCTTCACCGTCACAACGGGCGGATTCGACTGGGTCGATGACTGGTTCCCCTGGATCTGGACGGGACTGACCGGCGCATTCATGTATTGGAGAACTGGCCAAGAGTGGATGGCTGTCGGCGCTGTGTGGGTTCAGGAAGGCCCGAAGTGGGTCAACACATACGAGCTGGTCCGGATCAGATTCAGCGTCGACGGACTCCGACGGGTGCTGCGTCTCCAGGATGCCTCCGGCAGGGAGATTCACTCTTTCAGTTTGCGTAACGTCCAAAGTAATCCGCTGATGTGGGACCTGGTCTATAACGGCATCCTCCATTCCGTTGCCTCCGGCAACTGTGACATCTCCCGCAAAGCCCGGAAGGTCCTGCAGATCCCACCTTCCCTCGTCCGGGAGGGTGAAGGACAGACGAGCGAACCTCGATGACCCACAACCTCTTTGCTTTTGAGACATGAGCGCGTCCGTGAATGTGAACCCGCGCTCTCCCTGGCAGAAGTGCTGTTCGAAGCCCATGCGGCCGACGCCTCAGCGGTATACAAGGGCTGAGTCCGTAATACCGAGTCTCGTTGACAGTTAGGAGTTTCGGCGTGGTGTGGGGAAGGGGACACCGATGAAAGAAGACGTCGTCATTGCGCTTCTGTTCTTCATAGCCGCAGCGGCGAGCGGCTTGGCTGCATACGCCGGGTTCCGGGGCTGGGTCACCGACCCGGGAAAGGGCTACGAGGTGCCCGACAAGGTACAAGAGAGTCCCGAGTTGTCGCGCACCGCGAACGCACTCGTGGCCCGCTGGTGCAGCGTGGCGGCGATCCTCGCGCTGATTCCGGCGGTAGCCCTTGTTCCGAGCATTCTCTCGGACATGAACATCCAGCTTCCGCTCTGGAAACTCGCGGTCACAGCTCTCTACGGCATGGCCGTCACGACGGTGGGTGGGTACCCGTTCGAGCGCATCTCTCGTCTGTGACTCTTCGGTGGAGGACTAGTCCGCGCGGTCAGCGGTCGGGATCGATCCCGCTGAGCGCCTGCGTATTCGCGTCCTCGGCGGCGCCGAACCTCGCGGCGATCTTCTCGAACACCGCCTGCATCTGCTCGACGGTGGCGATGTGGTCGCCGAGGGCTTGGTCAAGCGCGTAGTCGCCGCCCGATGCCTTCAGTTCGAATTTGCGAGCGAGGGCGATACCGGAGGGCAGGTGGCCGAAGCCGTCGACACTAGCGAGACGTCGTGCGCGTTCTTGGAGATCCATCAGTTCGCCTCGCAGCTGTTCGCAGTGTGCGGCGCACTTCTCAGCGACACCCGGTTCGAGGTAAAGCTCGCCGGCGTCGACCAGTTCGCCGAGTTCTTTCCACGAGGGATTAATCCACATGATCGAGCCCTTTCGTCAGCGGGGCAGGGATGGTTCGAGGAGTTTCGCGTTCTCGATCGCTTGCGGGCAGGGGCTTTCCGCCGGTGGGAGTCCCTTCGCGAGACTCGTGCGGAGCATCAGGGTGTCCGGGCCGGCCGTGAGCAGGACGTCGCAGTGCTTGTTGAGGGTGTCGGACGTCTCACGGAACGTGAACGCCTCGCCGCGTCCGGGGAGGTCGATCGAGGTGACGTCGATCGCGCGCTCATTCGTGCGGATTGCGTCGAGCGGCCTTCCAGTGGCGAAGATCGTGAAGTAGAAGGCACGGTCGGTCTCGCGCCAGCTGCACAGGCTCCAGCCCGGCTGCTTGACACCCATGATGTCGCGCTCTTCCGTTGCCGGATCGACGCCGATCGCGAGCAGTACATCCTCAGGGACGCTGCACGGATCGAACACAGGCTCCTCGGACTGCGCCTTTGTCTCCGCTTGCCCCTCGCCGCCCGAACCACACCCGACCAGCGCCAACACACTGGCCGCGGCGACGATCGCGCCGCCCCGCCGTCCCATGAACCTCACGCTTCTCCTCATTTCCGCAACGACCTGCTCATCGAAATCAGACGCATCGGGAACGTACTCGGTTCCATCGAAGACGCACGCTGTGACGGCAGTGATACGCAACATCTTTTCAAAGATACGATCCCGATATATCGTGAGTGTGTCGGTTGAGAACGAGAGGAGAAACCGATGAACAACATGAATCGCAGGCGCCACCATCACCGCCCGTTCGACGGGGAGGATCCGCGTGGACCGGGCAGGCGCGGTGGGCGAGGTCGTGGTCGTGGCCACGGGGGACCCCGCGGCCGCGGCGGACCGCGTCGCGCGGGCCGAGGGGACGTGCGCGCAGCCGTCCTCCTACTGCTGAAGGAGGACGCGATGTACGGCTACCAACTGATGCAGACCATCACCGACCGCACCAACGGGGCCTGGCGCCCAAGCGCGGGCGCGATCTACCCGACCCTCCAGCAGTTGGAGGACGAGGGCATGGTGCACACCTCGGCGGAGGGGGGCCGCAAGCTGGTCACGCTCACCGAGTCCGGCCGTGCGTACGTCGATGAGAATGCCGAATCCTGGTGTGACCCATTCGCATTCGCGGGATCGGGGCCGGATCTGCGCGGACCGCTGCACGATCTACACGCGGCGGCCCGTCAGGTCCAGACATCCGGCACGGCGGATCAGGTCGCCGCTGCCGAGAAGGTCCTCGCCGACGCCCGGCGCGCCCTGTACCTGATCCTGGCCGGCGGCGACGACGCTGCTGCCGCCGACCAGGACACCCGGTGACGTTTCGTTCAGGCGCTCAGGACGGGTCTTGGATCCGCGCCCAGGGCCTGGCGGACTCGAGCTCGTAGGCGAGTTCGAGGAGCGTCCGCTCGTCACCGTGGTTCGCGGAGAAGTGCGCGGCCAGCGGCAGACCCGTCGAGGTCTGGTGCAAGGGCAGTGAGATTGCCGGACCGCCCGACGCGTTGTTGATCGGGGTGAAGGCCACGTAGGTCACGAGCCGATCGAGCAGTGTCTCGAAATCCTGTGCGGGGGAGAGGTATCCGAGCTTCGGTGTGGTGTGCGAGAGGGTCGGGGACACCACGACGTCGTACTTTTCGAACATCCGCGCGTAGATGCGGGCCGTGCGCTGGAGCCGGTACAGCATCCGCGGTGTCTCGACCATGTGCTTGCGATACATCGCGTCCAGTCCGCGGCTGAGGTTGTCGGTCTTGGCCGCGTCGAACGTCGGCCCGAACATTCGCTTGCCGCCGGTCAGAAGCGCGAACGACAGGAAGCCCCAGTACAGCTTGAAGTCGCGCATGAACTCCTTGCCGACCGGCAGCGTGGCCTCCTCGACGTGGTGGCCGAGTCCGTCGAGCAGATCGGCGGTGGACTGCATGGCCTTCCGTGTCTCGTCGTCGGTGGGCACCCCGGTCACCGAGTCGACGATCAACCCGACCCGTAGGCGCGTCGACCCCGGTCCCTCGACGAGTCGGATCGGGGGCAGCTTCGGATTGCGGTAGTAGCGTTCGGCCGCGGCGGAGAATCGGGCGCTGTCGCGCACCGAGCGAGTCACGACGCCCTGCCCGACGATCCGGATCGGCATCGACTTGTCGAGCGAGTTGGCCACCGTGCGGCCGCGAGTCGGCTTGAGTCCCACGAGTCCGCAGGCGGCGGCGGGGATCCGGATGGAGCCCCCACCGTCGTTGGCGTGCGCGAACGGCAGCACGCCGGCGGCGACCAATGCGGCCGAGCCGCCGGACGACGCGCCGGCGGAGTACTCCGGATTCCAGGGATTTCGGACGGGATCGGCGTCCGCGTACTCGGTGGACGCGCTGAACCCGAACTCGGGCAGTCGGCTCTTGCCGATCGGCACCGCGCCCGTCGACAGGAATTGGTTGACGAAGTCGTCATTCCGGGGTGCGGGGGCGGGCGTGAATGCCGCGCTGCCGTGACCGGTGGGCAGGCCCGCGAGATCGACGTTGTCCTTGAGGATGGTCGGGACGCCGGAGAACACCCCGCGGCGGGGAGCGGCGGACTGCTCGAGCGCCCGCTCGAAGTCCTCCGTCTGGACCCCGTTCAGAACACCCTGCACGGCCTCGGCCCGCTCGATCGCGGCCTGGACCACCTCCCGCGCCGACACCTCGCCAGCAGCGATGCGCGCGGCCACTCCGGTCGCGTCGAGGTCACCGAGAGCGTCGTCACGGAAGGCATGGACATGCAGGTTTTCAGTCATTCCCGGAGTCTAGGGGACCTGGGCGCGCTCTTGGACGAATCGGGCGTAGCCGGGCGAAGAGGGCGTCCTTCAGCGAGATAATGGAGGAGCATCACCTCGCGCACCACACGGCGAACGTGGGGAGCGGATTGACCATGGAACAACTCCGGGCGATCAATTGGAACCGAGTGCCCGACCCCGAGGATGTCAGGGTGTGGGACCGGCTGACCCGCAACTTCTGGCTGCCGGAGAAGATCCCGCTGGCGAACGACCTCGTGTCGTGGCAGACCCTCACCGAAGCAGAACGCCTCCTGACCATTCGGGTGTTCACCGGCCTGACACTCCTCGACACCGCGCAGGCCACGGTGGGCGCCGTCGCGATGATCGCCGACGCCGTCACACCGCACGAAGAGGCGGTGCTGACGAACATGGCGTTCATGGAGTCGGTGCACGCCAAGAGCTACAGCTCGATCTTCTCTACCCTGTGTTCGACACGGGAGATCGACGCCGCCTTCGCGTGGTCGGAGGAGAACCCCCACCTGCAGCGCAAGGCGCAGATCATCGTCGACTACTACCGGGGCGACGACGCTCTCAAGCGCAAGGCTTCCTCGGTGATGCTCGAGTCGTTCCTCTTCTACAGCGGATTCTTCCTGCCGATGCGCTGGGCGAGCCGCGCCAAACTCACCAGCACCGCAGACCTGATCCGGCTGATCATCCGAGACGAGGCGGTTCACGGCTACTACATCGGGTACAAGTGCCGGCAGGCGCTCGCCCAGCTGGGCGCCGCGGAGCGTGCAGACCACCGCGGCTACACCTACGAGCTGCTACGGACGTTGTACGACAACGAAGTCCAGTACGCCGCCGATCTGTACGACGAGGTCGGCTGGACACCGGAGGTGTTGTCTTTCATGAGGTTCAACGCCAACCGAGCCCTCGCCAACCTGGGGTACGAGCCGCTGTTCGCACCGGCCGAATGCGAGGTCGACCCCGCGATCCTGGCATCGCTCGACCCCGGGGCCCAGGAGAGTCACGACTTCTTCTCCGGCTCCGGCAGCGCGTACGTCATCGGCCACCAGGAGCCGACCGAGGACGCCGACTGGGACTTCTGACGGACTTCCTGGCCGAGCAAGGAACCCGCGGCCTAAGACCTGTGGGCCGTGTCGATCCGCTCCGCAGGCACACCGGTACGCGTGCGCCTCGTCAGCCATCGGGTGCCTGCGATCGCGGCCGAGACGCCCACCACCGCGCCCGCAGAGATCGTGCCCGCCGGGGTGTCCGGGAACAGGGCCTCGAGCACCAGCCACGCGCCGAACGCGAAGAACAGCACCGCGGCACCGATCCGGACGAGGACCTCCGGCAGGTGCCTGCCGAGGAGGGCGCCGACGACGATGGCGAGGGCGTCGGCGGCCACCATGCCGACTGTCGACCCGATCCACACGCCCACCCAGTCGTGGTCGGCGGCGAGGGTGACGGTCGCGAGCATCGTCTTGTCGCCGAGTTCGGCGAGGAAGAAGGCCGAAGCGACGGCCAGGAACACCGACCCGGTCACCTTTTGTGCTCGCTGCTGCTCGTCGTCGGACAGGCTGTCGCCGCGCAACGTCCACAGTCCGAAGATCACGAATGCGAGGCCGGCGAGAAGCGAGATCGCGGTGGTGGGCAGCGATGCGCCGAGGAAATGCCCGACGCCGACGGAGACGAGGTGGACGACCGTGGTTGCGAAGGTGATGCCTCCGAGTACCACCCACCAGCGGTGGCGCAGCGCGAACGTCATAGCCATGAGCTGGGATTTGTCGCCCAACTCGGCGACGAAGATGACGCCGAAACTCAGCAGGATCGCGGCTGACACTTCCTCGGACCTCCTCCGGTTCTAGTTTTCGGAGGATGTCGGGAACCTTCCTCCGGCCCCGAACGCAATGGATGTGTCCGAGGCCGAAGGTCTCGCCCACCGGACGCCGTCCGGTTCGCGGGCCGGGCAGACACTGCGATGTGCCGGCCAGCATGTCGACCCAGCGATTGTGGGCTACTCCCCTTCGCAAAGGAAACGGTAGTCCCGGTTCAGCGAAAGTGCAAAGGGCGCAATAATTTTGGGGGTCCGAACTTTCAATTTCCGGCGAGCGTCATGCGGTCAGCAGCATGGCCAGAACCGCAGTATCGGGATCGCTGATCGGATCGATTCCGACGCGCGAAACCATCGAGGTCACGGTCCCGTCCGCTTCCGCCTCGACCCACGCCGCGCGGTGTTCGAGGCCGAGGTGCGGCAGTCCGGGAAGCAGGATGCAGCCGGACGCTGCCCCCGCGCACTCCGGCAGGGACGGAACCGTCTCGGTCGGCGGGTGCAGCATCAGGAGCGCCGGCGGCTGGTGTTCGGCGAACCGGCCGGGAGTGAGGACACGGTCTCCCAGAACGGGGCCCTCCGACACGATGAGGCCGACCGTTCCGGGCTCGGGATCCTCGGGCAACTCCTCGCGTGCGCCGAAGACCGTCGATGTGGCCAACAGGCCGGGCAAGGACGCGACCCGGACCGCAAGCGCCAGCAATTGCGCCCACTCCCGCGTCGTGGCGGGCCACCGTCCGGAGATCACGAAGCCGGACAGATCGCCATGCGCGTGGAAGGGTGCGACGCCGACGTACTCTCGCTCGCTCATCTCGGCCCCGATTCCCCTGCCCTCATCGGTATTTCGAGCATGCGCCCTCATGCCGCTGGCACACAAGGGGTCCCGGGTGCCAGCGGCACGACCGGTCGTGCCGGCACCCGAGACTGGGCAAGACCCCGTGCGGGGCCCGGATCGGGCCACCGCTCATGCGGAAAACATACCGAGTGGATGCTTGGTCGGTTGGGGTGGTGAGTCGTGAAATGCGCGGCGCCGCGCCCGGGCGTGCCGGGCGCGGCGCCGGAAAGCGTGCTCCGCGTGGAGCGGTGCAGAAGGTGCCCCGGCGGAGCGGTGCGAATCAGGCCGGGACGATGAGTCCAGCGGTCTGGGTGCGGGCCTTGGCGAAGCGGTCCGCGACGTCGGCCCAGTTCACGATGTTCCAGAAGGCCTTGACGTAGTCGCCCTTGACGTTCTGGTAGTCGAGGTAGAAGGCGTGCTCCCACATGTCGAGCATGAGCAGGGGGGTCAGGCCGATGGAGATGTTGCCCTGCTGGTCGTAGAGCTGGACGATGACCAGACGCTGGCCGATCGAGTCCCAGGCGAGGATGGACCAGCCGGAACCCTGGATGGCGTTGGCGTTCGCGGAGAAGTGGCTGCGGAAGGCGTCGAAGCTCCCGAAGAAGTTGTCGATCGCCGCGGCGAGCTCGCCCTCGGGCTTGTCGCCACCCTCGGGGGAGAGGTTGTTCCAGAACACCGAGTGGTTGGTGTGGCCGCCCAGGTGGAAGGCGAGGTTCTTCTCGTGCAGGTTCACCACGGGGGCCAAGGCGTCGGCCTCGCGGAGCTCGGCGAGCTTCTCGAGAGCGGTATTGGCGCCGGCGACGTAAGCGGCGTGGTGCTTGTCGTGGTGGAGCTCCATGATCTTGCCGGAGATGTGGGGCTCGAGGGCTGCGTAGTCGTAGGGGAGATCGGGCAGCGTGTAAACAGACACGAGATTCCCTTCCTCAGGGGCATGACGCCCTGACGCGAGTGTTTGATGAGTCGTACCGGGGACAACCCCATCTCATTGGTACACCCTGTGCAACTAAGGCGCTGACGTGGGAGCCGCCTCAGAAATATGTTCGGGCACCCGCGATTCGGGCCCGATCGTGGCTACTGGGCACCCGGGACCGCCAACCGACCCGGGCCACCAAGTGAACGGGACGTTAAGCTCTCGGAGTGCCACCCGAAACGCCTGCCGCAGGACCGCGGGCCGACCTGGCACCCCGCGTCGAGCTTGCCGGCGCTGATCTGCTCCGTGCGGTCGCGGTTCTCGCCGTCATCTACTCGCACATCTCCTTCTACCTGATCGACGACGTCGGTTCCGGTTGGTGGATGATCGACGTCGTCCACAAGGTGTTCGTCGAGGGCCTGGGCCTGAACAACCACCTGTCGTTCTTCGGCGTGGCGATCTTCATGACTCTCACCGGTGCGCTGATCACGCGGTCGGCGATCCGGAAGCATCCGGGCCGGTTCCTGATCGACCGGGTGGCACGTCTGCTGCCGGCGTTCTGGGTAGCGATCGCGGCCGCGATCCTGTTGGTCCGGCTCGGCATCAACGGCATGTTCAGCGGACAGCCGGGCATCTCGAACGTCGAGGCCGCACTCAGCTTCGTGTTCGGCGGGTTCTTCCTGAAGCCGCAGGTTGCCGTCCTCGGCGTGACGTGGACACTCGTCGTCCAGATCCTGTTCTACCTGTTCTGCGTCTTGGCGCAGCCGATCCTGCGTACCCGTCCGATCGTCGTCCCGCTCGCCGGCGCGGCGGTTTGTGCTCTGGTGCTGCTCTACAACCTGTACGTCCCGCAGCCCTACACAGTGCCGATGCTCTCGAAGGTCGCGGCAACCCTGCCGACGGTGTTCATCGGTCAGCTGATCTACCTCGGCGCCGCACGGCTCGTCGACTGGCGCTGGCTGACCGTCGGTGTCATCGCGCAGATCGAAGTGGTGCGCCTGGCGACCGACATCCGCGTCTACTGGGCGGGAGACCACTACCTGTGGACTATTGCGGTCGTCGCGGCACTGGTGCTGATGCTCGGCCGCTACCGCGGCCGTCCCACCAGGTGGGCGGTGATTCGGTGGACCGCCACGCGCAGCTATGCGATCTACCTCGTTCACACCCTGATCCTCTACCGGGTCTACGAGAACGCCGTCGGACCGTTCGGCCCGACCGGTGCGGTGATCGCGTTCCTCATCGTCACCGCCGGCGTGTCGGAGGTGCTCTACCGATGGGTCGAGGTGCCCGCGGCACGATGGCTGAGCGCGCGCACCCGGGGGATCGGCCAGCGACCTGCCAAGACTCCCGAGCCGGAGCCGAGCCGGACCCCGACCGACACACCCGACCGCGCGTAGCATCGACGTATGTCTTGGCTCGATGACCTCTTCGACGGTGGTATCGCGCGGGCGAAGTCGGTGATTGTCACGCCGGATCAGGCTCTGCCGGGCCGCGAGGTCCCCATGCCTGTGCCCGCTGCACACGACGTCAACGGCCATCCGCTGCAGCCGCCGTTCCCGGAGGGCATGCAGACCGCCGTGGTGGGTATGGGTTGCTTCTGGGGTGCAGAGAAGGAGTTCTGGCAGCTGGACGGGGTGTACTCCACCGCCGTCGGGTATGCGGGCGGCTTCACCCCCAACCCGACCTACGAGGAGGTCTGCTCGGGCCGCACGGGGCACACCGAGGCCGTCCTGGTGGTGTTCGACCCCGAGGTGATCTCGTACGAGGGCATCCTCAAGCAGTTCTGGGAGAACCACGACCCCACGCAGGGGATGCGGCAGGGCAACGATCGCGGCACCCAGTACCGCTCGGCGATCTACACCGAGTCCGACGAACAGGACCGGGTGGCACGGGCGACGGCGGAGGCCTACGGCAAGCGGCTCGCCGACGCCGGGTACGGCGCGGTCACCACCGAGATCGCGCCCCTGACGACGTTCTACTACGCCGAGGACTACCACCAGCAGTACCTCGCGAAGAATCCCGGCGGCTACTGCCCGGTCCATGCGACGGGTGTGAGCTGCCCGGTGGGACTCGGCGCCTGACCCCGCCCGGCCCGAGCCGAGGCAGGACCCCGCTCAGCCGAGCTGAGGCATTACCTCAGACGCGACGAGCTCGAGATGCTCGAGGTCGGCCAGGTCGAGCGTCTGCAGGTAGATCCGCTGCGTTCCCACCTCGTCACGGTAGCGACCGATCTTGTCGACCAGTTCGGCCGGCGTTCCCGCGAGACCGTTGAAGCGCAATTCATCGACCTCCCGCCCGATCCGCGAAGCCCGACGCGCGATCTCTTCCTCGTTGCGCCCACAGCACAGGACGAACGCGTTCGAGTAGACGAGCGAGTCCGGGTCGCGGTCGACCGCGCGGCACGCCTCGCGGACCCGGTCGAACGCCGCCGCGGTGCCCTCGATCGACTGGAACGGTTGGTTGAACTCGTCGGCGTAGCGGGCCGCCAGCGCGGGGGTGCGCCGCTTGCCCATACCGCCGATCACGATCGGCGGGCGCGGCGACTGCACCGGCTTCGTCAACGCAGGGGAATCACTGATCGGGAAGTGGACGCCGTCGTAGTTGAACTTCTGGCCGATCGGCGTCTCCCACAGGCCCGTGATGATCGCGAGCGACTCCTCGAAGCGGTCGAACCGCTCACCGGTCGGCGGGAAGGGGATTCCGTAGGCGCGGTGCTCTTCTTCGAACCAGCCCGCGCCGATGCCGAGCTCGACCCGTCCACCACTCATGGCGTCGACCTGCGCCACCGAGATGGCGAGCGGACCGGGGTAGCGGAACGTCGCCGAGGTCACGAGGGTGCCGAGGCGGATGGTGGAGGTGTCGCGGGCGAGCCCGGCGAGGGTGATCCACGCGTCGGTGGGGCCGGGTAGGCCCTCGACGTTCATGGCCAGATAGTGGTCGGATCGGAAGAATGCGTCGTATCCGAATTGTTCGGTAGCCTTCGCCACCGCGAGAAGATCGTCGTATGTGGCGCCCTGCTGCGGTTCAGTGAAGATTCTCAGGTCCATGCCGTCCACTGTGCCGCATTCACTGTGCTGTCTGCGCGGATGCCGTCCGTGTGGATGCCGTCGGCGTGGCTGGGGGCGCATTCGACGAATCTCGAGATGGGGCCTGCACCGCGACTCGGGCCCGTTGCCCTTCATCCCCGCACAGCCTGTGGATTGCTGTGGGTCCGACGGTGCACAGCTGTCAACGGATCTTCCGCCACACGCCGCTGACCTGTGAATGATCCCCGGCGGCGTTGTGCAGAACTGGGGACAGTTCTGTGGAAACTGTGGATAACTCGGCGGAATCAGTGGTTCAGGTCACATTTGAATGCTCATTTGGCTGACGCCGGACGCGAAACGTGTCGGTCCGGTCACGAACAGCGCCGAGGTGGTAACGCGAGACGCGTTACCCGGCCCGGGATCGTGCCACAATCAAGGCGTGACGATACCGCGCGTTCCTACTGTCTCCGTGACGGACCTCCCGACGGAGCCCGGCTCGAGGACCGTCCTGCTGGACGTGCGCGAGGTCGACGAGTGGGAGCTGGGGCACGCCCCGGGTGCGCAGCACATCCCGATCATCGACGTACCGGCCCGCACCGACGAAATCGACATCGATGCCGAGGTGTTCGTCGTGTGCCGGCAGGGGGGACGCTCGATCGTCGTGGTCGAGTTCCTCAACAGCATCGGCTTCGACGCCTACAACGTCGACGGTGGCATGGTCGCGTGGCAGCAGGCCGGGCTGCCGCTGATCTCCGATGGCGATCCCGGGTCAGCGAAGATCTACTAGATGAGCGTCGTCCAGGTTTGTGCGCACTGCGCGACCCGATGGCCGGTGGTCGGCGCACCAGCCCAATGGTGCCCGCGCTGCCAGGGCGTGCTGCTCTCGCCGGTCGACACCCTCCGTCCGACGCCACCGTCCCGACGCAACTTCCGCTGGGTTGCTCGCAGCCCGTACCGGCAGCTCGTGGGCCCGCGTCCACCGGCCCGCGAACTCGGACCGACCCCCCGCTACAGCGAGGTGCCTCGCTGGGGCCTCCTCGATCCTCCTCCGGAACGACCCGACGACCGGCTCACCCGTACAGAGTCCGCCGCGGACCTGGCACCGACGCTGCTCGCGTGCACCGCGATCGTGTTCGGTCTCGCTGCCGCGTCGGAGGCCTTCCGATACGGACTGCTCCTGTTCAACCGGGTCCGGCTGGTCGACCCGCTCACCCTCGCACTCTCGGACTCGATGGTGTGGGCGACTCAAGTGTCGGCACCGCTCGTTGCCCTCGCTGCGGCGATCGCCTCGGTGTGCCGACTCGCCCTCACCCGCCGCCGGGTCCTCGCCGCCCGCGGGCTCGCAGACCCACGTTCCCCTCGCTCGCTCGCCGTCGGCGTGCTCGTCCCCGTCGTCAACCTCGTGATGCCCGGGGTGTTCCTCAGCGAGATCGCCGGCGGAGACCGGCGGACGCTGACCGCGATCCGCATCTGGTGGGCCGCCTGGGTTGCGAACGGGGCACTCGTCGCGGTCGGCCTGCTCTGGCGAAATCGCGACACCCTGCAGGCACAGGCGGACGGTGTTGTGCTGGCCGCGGTCACCGCAGCCGTCGCCGCCGCAACTGCACTGCTCACGCTGCACATCGTGCGCCGGTTCGACGACCGCGACCTGTTCGGTCGCCAGCACCGCAGCGCCCGGTGGATCAACGTGCCCAGGAACGCACAGCCCGAGGAGGCGGCAGTCGGATGAGCCCAGATAGGCGTGGACCTCTCGTAGTGGCCCATCGTGGTGCGTCGGCCGCGCGGGCCGAGCACACCCTCGCCGCGTACGAACTGGCTCTCGCGGAGGGAGCCGACGGCCTCGAGTGCGACGTCCGGCTCACCCGCGACGGGCATCTCGTATGCGTCCACGACCGTCGCGTGGACCGCGTGTCCTCCGGCACCGGTGTCGTCAGCGAGATGACGCTCCGAACGCTGGGCGAACTCGATTACGGCACCGACGGCGAGCCGGCGGAGCTGCTGACGTTGTCCCAGCTCATCGAGCTCACCTTGGATTGGACGTCGCGCCCGACCAAGTTGTTCATCGAGACGAAGCACCCCGTCCGCTACGGAGGACTGGTCGAGAGCAAGGTGCTCGCCGAGCTGGCCCGCTACGGGTTGGCCGCCCCGGCGTCCGCCAATCACTCACGGGCCGTCGTGATGTCGTTCGCGGCAACCGCCGTGTGGCGAATCCGCAGGTCGGCGCCGCTGCTGCCCACAGTGTTGCTCGGGGACGCCTCCCGCTACCTCGGCGGTGGGGCCGCCGCTTCCACCGTCGGCGCCACCGCCGTCGGGCCGTCGATCAAGACGCTGCGCGAGCACCCGGAGATCGTCGACAAGGCGGCCGCCGCGGGACGCGCCACCTACTGCTGGACCGTCGACGACCCCGCCGACGTGCGCCTGTGCAAGGAACTCGGGGTGGGCTGGGTCGCGACCAATCATCCCGGACGCACCAAGAAACTGCTCGGCGGCTGAGATGGCGCGCCCGTCCGTGTAGGTTTTGGCCTCGTGGGTAAGAAGAGCAAGAGAAACAGTGGTCCCAAGCCCGGTAGCAACCGTGCCGCGAAGCTCGAGCAGCGGCGCCTCGCGCGTGAGGCCGAGGTCGCTGCACCGACCCGGCCGTTCGCGGGCCTGGCCGCCGAATGCGATCTCGTCGCTCTGCGCGAGTTCGTGCCGTCCGCCATCGTCGATCTGCAGGTCCGGGAGGCCGACAAGCCGGTGACCGGCGCCACGGTCCTGCCGGGTGCCGTCGCAGCACTGGTGCGCGACGAGGCTGGTGCCGCCGGACGGTATGTCGGCTTTCAGGTCCAGGCCCACACGGCCGACCCCGGTGCCGACCTCGGCGCCGCGGTGGTCTGGGCGCAGACCGCCGAGCCGGGCACCTCGCTGACCTTCGCGGACCCGTCGGCCGACGGCCCACGCCTGGCCGACGTCCTGGTCGCGGACGCGCTGCCGAAGATCACCGTCCACCAGGACTTCGACTGGTGGATCCCGGAAGGTGTCGAGTCGACTCCCGACGTCGCCGCATCGGTCCAGCAGGCGAACATGGCGATCATGCCTTCGGCGCGAATCGAGGCCGACGACGTCGTCGCCGCCTGGTGGGTCGACGCCGGTGAACGTGCGCACCTGCGTTGGGTCCGCCCCGAGGACGAGGACGCGCTGATGCTCGCGCTCGCACGCCTCCAGGCCGCCGGCGGGCTGCACCTCGGCGAGGGCTCACGGTTCGCCGGATCCTTCCGGACCCACGGTCTGCTCGTTCCGGTCTTCGATCTCGACCGCGAGAAGCACCCGGACGAGTGGGCTGAGCCGACAGTGGAGTTGGGCCGGCGCCTGGCCGAGGCCCTGGCCGTCGACGCGCCGTTGACGTCGGCGGAACTGCGGGCCCGCGACGGGCTGCGGGGGCGCCAGGTCACCCTGCGCTGAGGCTGAACGGGTTTCACCGAACCAGAAGGGCCCCGTCACGCGCTGCGAGGCGTGTGACGGGGCCCTTCGGCTGAATAGAGGGTCAGATCTTGCCGCCGGCAACCGGCGGCGCACCCGACGCGTCGTCGACGCTGCTCATTTCGCGGGCCACGAAGTCCTCGAGATCGAACAGATTGGAACCGGCACGGTCGGCGATGGTCAGCAGGGTCGTCATGCGGGCGACTTCTTCGACCTGTTCCTTGAGGAACCATTGCATGAACTGTTCGCCGAGGTAGTCGCCGTCGTCGCGGGCGGTGCGGGCGAGTTGGATGACCTGCTCGGTGACGTCCTTCTCCTGGGCCAGCGCGAGCGCGATGGGCTCGCGGGCGCTCTCGAAGCGGCTCTTCGCCGGATCGATCCCGCTGAGCTCGATGGCGATCTCTCGATCCAGGAAGTACTGGATGATCATCATCGCGTGGTTGCGTTCCTCGTTGGCCTGCCTGTAGAAGTGCTTGGCCAAACGCGGCAGGTCCGCGTTGTCGAAATACACCGCGGCCGCAAGGTACTGATGCGACGCGTTGAATTCGTTGCGGATCTGTTCGTGGAGAAGTGCATGGAATTTCGTCCGATGCGACTCGTTTGCAGCACTCATGTAACAAAGATATCGCTGGTCATAACCAACTGTCATCCAAGCAGAACCTAATTGAGGCTAGTATTCCCTCATTTGGGGTCGACTTATTTAGCGTCGGCTAAATTAGGTTGGGCTTTCCAAAGTTGTCGAGTTTCCGGAAATGCCGTCCATCGACAATCGCCACAAATCCGAATCAGGAGCCGGCGATCTTGGGCGCTGTGGAGTCGGACCTGACCGCTGAACTCATCTCGCGCGCCACGAACTCCTCGATGTCGAAGAGGTTGTCGCCCGCGCGATCGACGATCGCGAGCAGGGTCGTCATGCTCGCGACCTCCTCGACCTGTTCCTTGAGGAACCATTGCATGAACTGTTCGCCCAGGTAGTCGCCGATGTCGCGGGCGGTGCGGGCCAGGTGTGTGACCTGATCGGTGACGGCTTTCTCCTGCGTGACGGCCAGCGCGACGGGCTCGCGGACCGACTTGAAGTCGGTCTCGACGGAGTCGATTCCGGGCACCGTGACCGGCAGGTCGTTGTCGAGCAGGTACTGGACCATCATCATCGCGTGGTCGCGTTCCTCGGCCGCCTGCCGATAGAAGCGTCCGGCGAGCTGCGGAAGATCCTCGGAATCGAAGTAGACGGCGACAGCAATGTACTGCTGCGAGGCCGTGAATTCGTTGCGGATCTGTTCCTGCAACAGTCGGTGGAACTCGCTAGTGCGTGCCGCATCACTCATGAGCGAAACACTACTCCCGCGACGCCGCTATGGCGCCGGCGATGTCACGCCTATGACGGTGCGCTGGTCAGAAGGCTCTGCGGGATCTGACGGTCATTTGCGAGCGCATCGAAGAATTCGCTCGCCTTTCCTCGGTCCCACAGCAGGACGTCACCCCAACCGGCGACGACGTCGAATCCGCCGACCGGCACGGTGGTGGTCACCACGTCACCACGCATGGCCCACGCCAGCCCGGCGAGATTCCACAGATGGTCCCCGTCGTCGACCTGTATCGAGTCTGCCGTCTTCGCGATCGTCGGCCACAGTCGCAGCGGATTGATCAGTGTTGCGGGTGAGGTCACCTTCTCCAGCAGCGCGCTCATGAAGGCGCGCTGATTGTCCATCCGGTCCAGGTCGGCGAGGGGGGTCGCGCGACTGCGGACGAAGCCGAGCGCGTCGGGTCCGTTCAAGTCCTGGCAGCCCTCCGGGAGGTTGACGCCGGCCATGGGATCGTCGATGGGGTACGGCACGCACACGTTCACGCCGCCGAGCGCATCGACGACGCCGGCGAAACCGCCGAACCCGATTTCGGCGTAGTGGTCGATGTGCAGCCCGGTGGCCTCCTCGACGGTCTGCACCAGCAGTTGCTCACCGCCGGGTTGCGAGAAGGCCGCGTTGATCTTGCCCCGGCCGATACCCGGGATGTTGACGTACGAGTCACGTGGGATCGACACCATCGTCGTGGCACCGCTCCTTGGGATGTGCACGAGCATGATCGTGTCGGTGCGCTGGCCGCCGATTTCCTCACCACCGGTCGTCAGCTCCGCCGCCTGCTCGGGGGTGAGTCCCTCCCGGCTGTCCGAGCCGACCAGCAGCCAGTTGGTGCCGGGGGTGTCGGCGATGCGGCCGGGATAGTCGGCGAGTGCGTCCACGCGGTTCAGCTTGGTGTCCAGGAAGAGCATGCCGCCGACCGACGCCACCAGAGCCATGACCAGCACCAGCGCGACCCGGCGCGGCCAACGCCAGCGCCGGCGTGGACGTCGCCCTTTCGGCGGCTCGCCGGCGGGACGCGGCGGCCGTGGGGGCTGGGGGGGTTGGGGAGGTTGGGGGTTGCGTGGCGGCGCCGGCGGGACGCGGCGGCCGTCGGCGTACGGACGCGGTGTCTGTGTCGGGGCGTACGCGCGGGGTGGTGGCGCCTGGGACCACGCCCGCTGCGGCGGCGGAGGCGGGGCGGGTTGGCCCCCGCGGCCGTCGCGCCGGATCACCTGCGAGCCCTCGGGTCCCGGCGCAGGCCGTGGCCGCCGCGGCGGCGGCGGGGGAACGCTGCGCGGTGGCTGGGGACGGCCGCGCCGGGGCGGGCCCGGCTGACGTCCGTCTGGGGTCTCGCCGTTCACGATCAACGAGAATACGCACGAACACTAACGTCCGAGATCAAGGCAACCACGACACGTGCCCGCGAAGCAGTGCGTAGCCGACGAACGCGACGGCGTCGATCAAGGCGTGCGCGATCACCAGCGGCCACAGCTTGCCGGTCCGCTGCCAGTACCGGCCGAAGATCAACCCCATCAGCACGTTGCCGAGACCCCCGCCGAGGCCTTGATAGAGGTGGTAACTGCCGCGCAGCAGCGCCGACGCGAGCAACGACGAGTTCTCGCTCCAGCCCAGCCGGCGCAGCCGCGAGATCAAGTAGGCGACCACCAGCACTTCCTCGGCGGCCGAGTTCGCGATCGCCCACAACACCAGGACGGGCAGCCGCCACCAGTGGTCGTCGATGGTGCTCGGCATGACCGTCAGGTTCATGTCCAGCGCGACCGCCCCCAGGTAGAACGCCAGCCCGGGAACGCCGATGAGGGCCGCGAGCCCGATACCGGGCAGGGCCGCGTCCCGCAGCCGCATCCGTCCGAGTCCGATCCGCCGAGGGCCCAGGCCGCTGCGCCACAGCAGGTACAGGCCCAGTGCCGCCCACGCGACGAGCTTGACGACGCCGAGCAGCTGTCGGGCCAGGTCGATGTACGAATTCGTCGACCGGGACGGATTGAGCGCGACCGCCTGCTCGGACAGTCCGCCCGGCTGGAGTGCGGATTCGAGCAGCGACAGCGCGCTGTAGACGCCGGACAGCCCGAAGGTCACGATCAGGACGATCGTGATCTCGAACCACAGGGCGCGCCGCTCGCGGGCGTCGAGCGGCGGCGAGGGCGGCGGCGACGCGGGCCGGAGCCACGAGTCGACGGTCGAACGGGTGATCACTCCGCTGACGCTAGACGCAAACGCTGTTACATGTGATGAGCGATTACATGTGATGAGCGATCGACTCGGCCTTCGCGCCGAGACTGGGCAGCCGCAGGTCGGCGAACGGGGTCAGGGCGTTGCCGAGGCGATTGGTCACGAATGCCAACGACAGTCCGGTTTCCGGGTCGGCGAACGCGCCGGACCCGCCCATCCCGTAGTGCCCGAACGCGCCTGAGTGCTGGGTACGGGCCGCGACGAGGGCCGCGTGATAACCGAGCCGCCAGTTCATCCGGATACCGAGCACGTAGTCACGGGCGCGGGTCTGCACCTCGCCCAACTGCTCGAGCGTTTCGGGTTCGAGGAACTGGATGCCGTCGACGACGCCGTCGTTCGCGAACGCCGCGTACATGCGGGCCAGCGCGCGGGCGCTGAACACGCCGTTCCAGCCCGGCATAACGTAGTCGTGAATCGTCGGGTCGCGCACGAGCATGTCGAAGCCTTCGGGCATTCCGGCATCCGCGATGTCCTTCAGGTGCGGGACCAGCGACAGCGTCAGCGACGTCACCCCCCACGGCACCCCGAAGGGGTTGATGTGCGGGAATACCTTCGCGATGCGGCTCTTCTCCGATTCGGGAACCTGGAACCAGAACTCGGGGATCCCGAGTGGCTCGGCGACTTCGGTCCGCACCAGTTCCGTGAACGACTTGCCCGTTGCCCGTTCGGTCAGTTCTGCGATGAGCGTTCCGTACGTGACGGCGTGGTAGCCGGGCATCTTCGTACGGCGCGGGTCCGGAACCGCCGCTGCGAGTGCCGCGGTGACCCGGTCGTGGTCGAGCAGCGCGTGCCGACCGGAAACGAGGCCTCGGATGCGGTGCAGCCCGGCGCGGTGGCTGAGCAACTCACGCACCGTGATCGATTCCTTGCCGGCTTCGCCGAACTCGGGCCAGTACTCGGCGACTGGCTTGTCGTAGTCGATCAGGCCGCGCTGCGCGAGGCGGTGCAGAACCGTGCTTGCGACGCCCTTGCCGGTCGAGAACGACAACGTGACGGTGTCGGAGTCCCACTTGCGGATCGGGGACGCCCATCCGGCCCAGACGTCGAGGACCGGTTCCCCGTGCAGGTAGACGGCCAAGGCGCCACCGCCGTCGCGGGTGCGACGGAACATGTGGAAGAACTGTGTGGCGAGCGCCTCGAAACGCGGGCTGACGAGCATCGTCGTCGGCGGTTGGTACTCCGCCTTGCGACGTGGGGTCCCGCCCGAGGCACGACGCGGCATTGCGGCAGTCATGTCGAGCGAACTTCCGGTATCCGTGCGAGATCGCCCAGTGCGGTCTCGGTCTCATCAGTAGAACGTCCCAGCCCCGGCACAGATTCCGGGCGGGCGAGAAACCCGAAGCCCAGGCGGTCGGCACGGCGGCGAGACATCAACCCCATAGGCCACCACCTTTCACAATTTCTCTGTACACCCGCGGCGGGGCGCCGGCAGGCAGTTGGTCGTCCGTAGCCGGGATGTGATCGATCCGGAAGACGATCGTGGTCAGCACTGGGGGAATCGAACCCCCCGGTCCGGGATAACGTTGCGGGGTGTCGATTCCTGTTCCACTGTCGATGCCGACCCTTCCCGTGACCGGTGAGCGGGCGGCGCGGTCGCTCGTCGCGGAACTGCTCCTCCAGCGGCGCGAATCCGCCGTCCCCGCCGCCGTCCGGGGCACCGCCGCGACCGGACCACAGATCGTCGCCGCGTCGCTCCTCGCGGCCGCCGCCGGAACCGACGTCGACGCCGGCAGGGTCGTGGTCGAACTCGACATCGATCCGGACGACCTCGACCGAGCCGCGGAGCACCGCGTGCTGCGTTACCACGTGCACTGCACCACCGCGCAGGTCGAGGATGCCGTCGGACTGCGGCTGCACTCGCCCGTCACCGTCTTCGTCACAGCCGAAGAGCCCAGCACAGCGGAAGAGTCCGCCGGCACCCTGGCCGAGGCGGCGCAGGTCCTCGCCGACGCCGGCTACAGTCCCGGCCTGGTCGCCGGCCAGCCCGTCGATGCGGTCGCCGACTTCCTCGGGGTTCTCGCGCACACGTCCGTCGGTTTCTTCGGGCGCGCCCGGGACGGCGCCGAGGTGCTGTCCCTGCTGGCCGGTACGGTCGCGGCGCTGTGCGGCGACGACGTCCGTGCGGCGCTGGCCACTCCCGACCCGAAGTCGCTCGCGGCACTGGCCCCGGAGGCGGCCGAAGCGGTGCGGGGCGTGCTACTCGGCATCGAGGTGGAGGACCTCGAGGAGGCCGAGCAGGTGCTCTCCGACGCCGGCCTGCTGTAGTCCGCCTGCGACGGGCCCGGAAACGGCGGGTGCGTCGGACACGATTGCGTAATCTCGTAGGCGTGCTTCGTATCGCCTACTTCGGACCCACCGGTACCTTCACTGAGATGGCCCTCGCCCAGCTCGAGTCGGCGGGCGTGTTCGACGGCGAGGTCGAGCGGGTGGCCGCGGCGAGCCAGTCGGCCGCGCTGGATCTGGTCCGCCGCGGCGACGTCGTCGGCGCGGTGGTGCCGATCGAGAGTTCGGTCGAGGGGTCGATCCGGCCGACCATGGACGCCCTCGCCCTCGGTGACCGGTTGCAGATCATGGCCGAGACCGAACTCGAGGTCGCGTTCACGATCGTCGGCCGCCCCGGGACCACACTCGACGACGTCCGTACCGTCCGCGCCTACCCGGTGGCGACCGCGCAGGTGCAGGGCTGGCTGGACAGGTACCTGCCGAACGCTCGCGTCGAGCCGGCGTCGTCGAATGCCGGTGCGGCAGAAGATGTTGCGGCCGGTGTCGCCGACGCTGCTGTATCGACGGCGCTGGCGGGTGAACGGCTCGGGCTCGCAGCGCTGGCGTCCGGGGTGGCCGACTACGAGGGTGCCCGCACCCGCTTCGTGCTGGTCACCAAGCCCGGCCCGGCGCCGGCGCGCACCGGCAACGACCGCACCAGTGTCGTGCTCCACCTCGACAACGTACCCGGATCGCTGGTCCGGGCCATGATGGAGTTCGCGACGCGCGGCATCGACCTCTCCCGTATCGAATCCCGTCCCACGCGTAAGGAATTCGGCACCTACCTGTTCCATCTGGACTGTGTCGGGCACATCGACGACGGTCTGGTCGCGGAGGCGCTCAAGGCACTGCACCGCTTCAGCGATGTGCGCTTCCTCGGGTCGTGGCCGTCGGCCGTCCCCGACGGCGGTGCCCCGATGTCCGACGCCGATGCCGTCGTATGGCTCGAGCGTTTGCGTCGAGGGGAGGAGAACGCATGAGCGGCAGGCTGATCCTGGTTCGACACGGACAGACCGAGGCGAACATCGAGCGACGCCTCGACACCCGGCTGCCTGGTGCCCGGCTCACGGAACTCGGGCGGACCCAGGCGAAGACGCTCGGCGACCGGTTCGCGGGGCTGCCGCCGTCTGCGCTGGTGTCGTCGGCGGCGTTGCGTGCGCGGGAGACGGCCGGGTTCGTGGAGGCGGCGGCGGGTATCGGGCTTCAGGTGCGTGACGGGCTGCACGAGGCGCAAGCCGGCGAACTCGAGGACCGATCGGACATCGATTCGCACCGGATGTTCGCAAAGGTGTTCCACACCTGGCACGAAGGCGACTTGTCGGCGCGGATCCCGGGCGGCGAGTCCGGTCACGACATCATCGAACGATATGTGCCGGTGGTGGATTCGCTTCGCACCGAGTACCTCGACGGCAGCGCCGGTGGCGACGTCGTGGTGGTCAGCCACGGCGCCGCGATCCGGTTGGTGGCCGCCTACCTGGCCGGTGTGCCCGGCGCGTTCGCGGCGGACCGGCACCTGGAGAACACCTCCACGGTGGAGCTTGTCCCGACCCCCGAAGGTTGGCAGTGCATACGGTGGGGCACCTACGATCCGCCGTTCGAGGCGCCCACGCGGCGGCCGTGGTTCGAGGAGGCGGCAACCGAGGCCGACGACCCGATGGGCTGACGGCCCGGCCTGACGGCGCGGCCTGATCGCCGACTCAGCCGATTTGAGCGAGCAGAGCCTCGATCGCCTGCTGTAGCCGACCGGGTGTTCCGGGGCCGAGTGATGTCCACTTGATGCCGTCGGTGGCGACACTGGTCGTGCCCACGATGCGCCCGGCCGAGGTGTCGAACACGGTCACCGGTCCGTGCATCACCGGCGAGCCGCCTTCCACATGGACGAGTCCGACGATCTCGGCGAACGCCGGGCAGTCGGCGAACGCGGGACCGAGAACCGCGGCCTCCTCGGCGCGGACCCCCACCGCTGTCAGCAGGTGTGCCGCCCCCTGCGGGGCGGTGATCTGGTCGAGTGCGGCAGCGAGATCCGCGGTGGGACAGTTCACCGCGTCGAAATGCACTGGCTCGACACTGCCCAGTGCATGTCTGAGCGGTTCTGCAAGTGTGCCTTCGACTCGCTGGATCGTGAACGTGTCGCCGCTGCGCAGCGCCAGCACCCCGGCGTCGGCGCGCTCCTCGTCGCGGGCGAGGCACGCCCGGTGGATAGTCCCACCGCCATACCGGCGCACGGCGATCTCTGCACGTGGGCGAGCGAGTGTGCGTAACCGTCCGGCCAGGTCGGGATGCACTTTGGGCGCCTCGTCGATTCCCTCGATCAGCCCGGCCGAGTCCAGCGTGCCGTAGGCATCGCGGAACGCCGCGTCCCGCCCGGAGAGCTCATCGAATCGCGGTCCGGTGTCGAGCACGACCGGCAGGACGTCGATGCCGAGCAGATGTGCAAGCAGGTCGATCTCGTCGACGTGCAGCGTGGTCGGCGGCAGGGTCGCGCCGATCGGGCCGAGCCCGAGGTCGATCACCGCCCGTCCTCGGGCAGATGGGCGCCGATGACCGATGGGATCACGGTGCGCCCGTCAGAGAAGTGTTCGAAGTCCCGCAGATAGCCGGGCGTCGAGCGGTCGGACTCCGCAGCGTCGTCGTCACCTCGATTCGCGCCCACCGGGGCTCCAGCCACCGGAGTAGCGTTGCGGGCCGTTGCCGACGCGTCGGCGCGCATCGCATCCGCCCCGCCGACGCTGCCACCGGGACGGACGGCACCGTCGGATCGTCCGGCCTGTGCCCAGCCGTCGGGCCGTCCGGTCTGGGCCAGGCCGTCGGGCCGTCCGGCCTGTGCCCAGCCGTCGGGTAGCGCGACGCGGCCCCGGTCGGGAAAGCCCGCCGCCCGCGGGGCGGCTGGGGCTCCGTCCCTGCCGGCGGAGGCTGCGGCGCTCTGAACGGTGCCCGCCGACGCGATAGCGGTGTTCGCCATGAGTGTCGGTGTCGCGGCTCGGTTCCCCCCGAGCCCGGCGCCACCCGGGTCGGAGGCCGCCGACGTGGCGGTGGAGACCATGCCAGCGGCCGTGCCGACCTGCGTCGTCGCGTTCGCCACGGCCGGATTCTGCGTGAACGAGGTGGCCGCGGCCGCGATGGTGTCGACCGGGCTGGCGCGAAAGTCGTTCTCGAGCTCGCGCCGGGCCACTTCGCCGGGGTCGCCGGCCTCGAGTCCCACTGTCGAGCCGTTGGTGAGCGGTGGCGGCGGCGCGAAAGTCTCGGGTGTTGCAACCATGCTCGATGATGCCGCCTCGTAGGCTTCCATCACCAGCCCGGCCCGGATGTCCATCGCCCGATCTGCCGCTTCCGCGGCGGCTGCGGCCCCGGTGAGTGCGCCACCGGTGGCGTAGGCGGCGGTCTTGGCGGTCTTGACCGCGGTGATCTCGGGCAGGCTCGGCATCGCCAGGGCAGCAGTTGTATAGGCGGCGGCCTCGGCGGAAGCCTTCGCGGCGGACTGGGCGGCCAGCGCCGCGGACTGCTGGGCCCACCCGTTGAACGGGGCGAGCCGGGCCAGCGCGGCGTCGGCAGCCACGCCACTCCATCCCGTGCGCAGTTCCTGCATCACGCGGGTCAGGGTCGCACTAGCGTCGACGAAGCTCTCGGCGACCGCGGTCCATGCGGAACTCGCCCCGCTGAGCGGCACTGGCCCAGCGCCCGCGGTGAGCGCGGTCGAGTTGACCGTTGCGCCGCGGGGAATCCAGACGACGCCGGTGACACCGATGGCCATGATGCGTTTCTCCTATGGTCGGCTTAGTGGTACTGGCGGGGCGAGGTCACATTCCCGCGGCGAGCGTGGCACCGAGGGCGTGGTCCTCGCTCGAATACGCGGCGGCCTGGGCGCGGAGCATCGCCGCGGCGGCAGCCAGTTCCTCGATGCCCCGGGTAGTGGCTGGTCCGAAGCTGCTCGCGAGGCGGTTGAAGTAGCCCGCGGCCAGAACGGACACCTCCTCGGACCCCGACGGTGCGACGTTCAGGGCCGGGCTCGCGGCGGTCATCGTCGCCTGTAGGCGAATCGCCAGCGCGTCGAGCTCCGCGGCGGCCGCGAGAAGGACGTCAGGGTCGACGAACACGTGATCCGGCATGGCGGAGGCTCCTCGTGGTGGGTCTGTGGGTCTGTGGGTCTAAGGGGACAGGGGTCAGGGCGAGGTCACGGACCTGGGAACGAGCTTCGGCGAAACGGTTCCTCGATTGCTTGGACGCAAGGGGAGGCCGGTCGGTTCCACAAGAATCCGGGCTCCACAAGAAACCGGGAATGGTCTCGCCGGGCCGGTCAACCCCAGCCGAGCTCGTGCAGACGGTCCTCTTCTATACCGAAGTAGTGGGCCACCTCGTGGATCACCGTGACCATCACCTCGTGCACCACTTCGTCTTCGGTGTGGCACACGTCGAGGATCGCGTCCCGATAGATCGTGATGGTGTCGGGCAGCGAGCCGCCGTAGTGGCTGTCCCGCTCGGTCAAGGCGATGCCCTGGTAGAGCCCGAGCAGTGTGGGCTCCTCGTCGTTGCGTGGCTCGACGAGCACCACGACGTTGTCGATCGCCTCCGCGAGCTGTGACGGTATGAGGTCGAGCGCCTCCGAGACCAGTTCCTCGAACCGGGCGTCCGTCATGGTCACCGTCACGTCACGCTCCTGGGAATGGTGCGGCACCGGGCAGTGGCGTCGGCAGCGCACGCGACCCGATCGGCGGCGGCGGTACCGGCGCCTGGCCGTCGATCAGGATGTCGCCCTTCGCGCTGCCCACGATCGTGGCGAACCCATTGCCGTCGATCTCCTTGCCGATCGAACAGTTGATCTTGCGACTCCCGACGAGCCAGCTGTCGAGGTCCAGATTGTCCCAGAACAGCGTGAGGGTCTTGTCGCGCAGGGCTTCGGGCGAGCCGAGATAGTCGGCGCTGGCGTCAGTGCACGCCTTTTCGAGGAGCTTGTCCTGGTCCTCGACCGACGGCATGGCGCCCGGGAACTCGCTGGCCATGTCGATCACACCCACCACCTCGAACGCATGAGGCTGCGCGCAGTCGACCGGATCGGACGGCACGCCCTGGCTGAGGCCGATGCAGGTGTCGACGTCCCATATCTTCGACTGATCCTGCTCGGCTACCAGACCCTCGATGGGCAGTGAGATCCCGGTGACACCGGAGAACTGCAGCCCGCAGCGTATGGTCCGCTCGCCGGCCGCCCAGCCGGCCTCGCCCGGGTTGATCAGACCGACGCTGAACTTGCCCTTCGGGTCGAAGCGGCCGTTCAGGTAGGTATTGACCGCGGGCCCACAGAAATCGTCGCGCAACTCGGAGAAGCGCAGCACGCCCGGGAACCGGGAGCCGGGCCCGAACTCGACGCCGGGGTACGCGCCCAGGTCGATGTCCCGGGCCACCTCGAACTGGTGCGTCTGCGCGCAGTCGACCTTCTCGAGGTCGCTTGCGTCGGGGTTGCTCCACGCAAGGCAGTCACCCTCGCCGGCCGATCCGAAGGCCTCGCCGGCAATGGCGCCGGTGAGCTGCGGCCCCACCTTGGCCGAGGGTGTGGCCAGGTTCTCACCGCGGTCGAAGCCGCCCGACAGCAAGATCGTTGCGCCCGCCGCCAGCACCCCACCGCTCGCAACGAGCGCGAGGGCGCGTCTGGCGACCCGTGCGGACAGGTGTCGGCGCCGCTTCGGCTGCTGGGCCGACGAAGATGTCGGCTCGGTCTCATCCTGGGACATCCCGTCCATAATGCCTTCAACCGACTCGGATGCCGAGGTTTGCGCGTAGGTTCCGCGGCATGAGTGAGAAACATCGCTTCTCGCCCAGCGCCGACGTGCGGTAATGACCGGTCGATCGTTCGACAGCCCCGGGGCCCTGGAGTCTCCACGTCGACGCAGTGTCGACGTGGACGCAGTGTCGATGTCGAAGCAGTGTCGATGTCGAAGCAGCGTCGGCGCTCGATGCTGCACGCATGTTCGGACCCGGGGACTATCTGCGGGTACAGGGGAAGCGTCGGGAGTGAGCGCAGCTCAACCAAGTAGGGTCTAGGGTCGTGATTGACCTCAAGTTCCTTCGCGAGCACCCCAACGTCGTCCGCACCTCGCAGCGTACGCGCGGCGAAGACCCCGGTCTGGTCGATGCACTGCTCGAGGCCGACACGTCGCGTCGTGCAGCCGTCCTGGCGGGTGACACGTTGCGCGCCGAGCAGAAGGCGTTCGGGAAGAAGGTCGGGCAGGCGTCCCCGGACGAGCGGCCCGCGCTGCTCGAAGGGTCGAAGGAACTGGCCCGGAAGGTCAAGGAAGCCGAGGCCGCGGAGGCCGAAGCGCAGGCCGCGCTCGAAGCGGCCCATCGGGCGATCTCGAACATCGTCCAGGACGGCGCCCCCGCCGGCGGCGAGGACGACTTCATCACCTTGGACACCGTCGGTGAGATCCCGGCGTTCGACTTCGAGCCCAAGGATCACCTCGAGCTCGGTGAGTCGCTGGGGCTGATCGACATGGAGCGCGGCGCGAAGGTGTCGGGGTCACGGTTCTACTACCTCACCGGTTTCGGTGCGATGCTCCAGCTGGGCATGCTGCAGTTGGCGGCACAGAAGGCGATGGCCAACGGGTTCACGATGATGATCCCGCCGGTGCTGGTGCGTCCCGAGATCATGCAGGGCACCGGTTTCCTCGGCCAGCACTCGGACGAGGTCTATCACCTGGCCGACGATGACCTCTACCTCGTCGGTACCTCGGAGGTGCCGCTGGCCGGCTACCACTCGGGCGAGATCATGGACCTGTCCGACGGCTCCAAGCGGTACGCGGGCTGGTCGTCGTGCTTCCGCCGTGAGGCCGGCAGCTACGGCAAGGACACCCGCGGCATCATCCGAGTCCACCAGTTCGACAAGGTGGAGATGTTCACGTTCTGCAAGCCCGAAGAGGCGGACGAGGAACATCGCCGACTCCTCTCCTGGGAGCGGGACATGCTTGCCGCGATCGAGGTCCCGTACCGGGTGATCGATGTCGCCGGTGGCGACCTCGGCACGTCGGCGGCCCGCAAGTTCGACTGCGAGGCTTGGATTCCCACACAGAAGGCATACCGCGAACTGACATCGACGTCGAACTGCACCACTTTCCAGGCGCGGCGACTGAGCATCCGATACCGCGACGAGAACGGCAAGACGCAGATCGCCGCGACTCTCAACGGCACGCTCGCCACGACGCGGTGGCTCGTTGCGATCCTCGAAAACCACCAGCAGAAAGACGGTTCGGTCAAGGTCCCCGCCGCCCTGGTGCCGTTCGTGGGGCGTGAGGTGTTGACCCCGTAGGTCATCCCTCAGCGTTCGGGATAGTGCTCAGCGCAGGATCAGACAGGTGGTCGACGCGGTAGCGAGCAGGCGGTTCTGGCCGTCGCGGACCTCGGCGCGTGCGGTCGCGGTGGTGCGGCCGGTGTGCTCGGAGAACCCGTGTACGCGAATCGATCCCGCCCCTTCCCTGATGCCGCGGATGTAGCGGACGGTCATATCGAGCGTGGTGTAGCCGACGCGGACAGGCAGGGTGCTCGAGACGGCGAAGCCCATCGCGGTGTCGATCATGGTGGCGATGACGCCCCCGTGCACGGTGCCGACGGCGTTGTAGTGCCATTCGGCCGGTTCTGCGGTGATCTCGACGAAGCCCTCGCCGGCGTCGGTGACGCGGAAGCCCAGGGTGCTCGCGGTGGGGTGGTGCGGGACGGTGCCGTCGACGAGTCCGCGGACGAACTCGAGTCCGCTGAGGTTCCGGTTGGCTTCGGCGATGGGCCCCGGGTCGTTCCAGGTGTAGGTGCGCTGGCGTTCGATGGACACGTACCGGACGGTACCTGGATGTAGGAATCGGCGGGGTCGGCGAATTGCTACTTGCCAGTAAGAAGCATTAGCTACTTGCCGGTAAGAAGGCTGGGATTCAATTCAGAAGCGCGCGAAATTGCGTCTTAACCAGCCAAACGGACGTTCGCGATGAGGCCGGAACCGGCAACCGGACACGGTCCGCGCGGTCATTTCATTTTAGTTCAGCTAATGGACCCTGGAATGCTGCGTCTTCTGCGGCGAGGGGCTCGAGGGAGCGGATCGGTGGCAATACTCGCCGGTAACCTACTCGACCTATAGCAAATCCATAGCAACATCTAGACCGTTTGATTGGAAAAGTGATACATCGACGTAACGGAGTCGTTATGGTGATCCGATCTGACCAAATTTCTCTCCCCCTACTATCCGCAAACTCTTGAAGAGGAGTGATGCATGACAAGGCCTTTACTCAGGCACTGTGCCGCCCCCATCACAGGCGCAGCGCTCGTGGCCGGGACCCTCCTGATCGCCGCACCGACGGCGTCCGCGGCAAACGACCCGGTCACGACGGTGACGAACTACAAGTCGGCTTGCCGGGCGAACGCCACCATCAACGTGACGAGCATTCAGGACACGTCGGTGAGCGTCACCGCCCCGACCGAGGTCGAACCCGGCGAGACCTTCACCTTCCGCATCCAGCCGGCTCCGTCCTCGTACCCGGACACCAATTCCGGTGCGACGACGACAAACGTTTCCCGGCTCAAGTTCGACTTCATGATCCCGGAGAACGTGACCTTCGTCGACGCCGCCGTGGTCGGCTCGGGCACAAACCTCGACAACGTGCCTCCGAACGTCATCCGCGTCGACGAGACCGGAAACCCGTCCGCCACCGGCCAGATCCTGCGTCTGTCCGGCAACAACGAGGTGATCGGGAACGGGCCCCCCGGCAGCGTCAGCACCAGCTCCGAGGGCGGGATCCGCGCGCCGAAACTGCAGCTGAACCTCGACGGTACGCCGAACGGCAACGGTGACAGCTGGTTCCAGTTGCCCGCAGTCGACGTCACCGTCACCGCCGGGGACGCCGGAACACCGATCGAGCCCAAGCTTCGCACGGGTGGCAACGCGGCCGTCTGGAACAAGTTCGAGAACTTCAACACCTTCCTCCCGAAGGCAAAGTTCTGGGGGTCGACCCAATGGGCCAACACCCGCTGCGTTCCTCGCGACTCGGAGAACGCCCCGCTCAACGCCGGCGCCGGTCCACTGGCAACGATCAACGTCGTTGCACCGCAGGTGTCGACCACCACGACGTTGTCCGCTCCGGACACGGCGGAAACCGGTATTCCGGTGATACTCACGGCCACCGTCGAACCCGATGACGCGACCGGGTCGGTTCAGTTCCAGGACGGCGGCGCCGACATCGGTGCTCCGGTGCCGGTCTCGGGTGGTACGGCGAGCCTCGAACACACCTTCACAACGGCCGGCTCGCATTCCGTCACGGCAATCTTCACCGGCACCGGTAACTTCACCGGTTCCGCCTCCGCGGCCCAGGCCGTCACAGTGTCCGACGTCCAGACCACGTTGGCACTGGCGGTTCCACAGGATGCCGAGACCGGCAGCCTGGTCGATCTGACCGCCAACGTGACTCCGTCGAATGCGCAGGGCACCGTGCAGTTCAAGGACGGTGGCGCCGACATCGGCGCTCCGGTGACAGTCTCTGCCGGCACGGCCACGCTGTCGCATGCGTTCACGACCGCGGGCGCACACGAGATCACCGCCGAGTTCACCGGCGCGCCTGGTTTCGTTGGGTCCAGTGCGGGTGCGCAGACCGTGACGGTGACCGACCCGGTGGATCCCGTGGTGGAGACCACGACAACGGTGTCGGTGCCGGCCAACGCTGAGACCGGTGCCGAGGTCACGCTCACGGCGAGCGTCGCACCGGACCACGCGACGGGAACGGTTCAGTTCACCGATGGCGGCGTCGACATCGGCTCCCCGGTGATGGTGTCGAACGGTGTCGCGACGCTGCAGCACACCTTCTCGACCGCCGGTTCGCACAACATCTCAGCCATCTTCATGGGTGGTGAAGGGTTCACGGACTCGACTGCGAGTGCGCAGACGGTGACGGTGGAGGATGCCGCCACCACGACGATTCTGAGTGTCCCGGGTAACGCCAAGACCGGTGAGCCCGAGCAGCTCTATGCGACCGTGTACGACGTTGCGACCGCGGAGGTCGTCCCGAGCGTCGGTACCGTCGAGTTCTTCGACGACGGTATCTCGATCGGAACGGCGCCGGTGGACGAGGGCTTGGCCACGCTGACGCATACCTTCACCACAGCCGGTGCCCACACGATCACCGCAACCTTCAGCGGCGCAGGCGGAATCGCCGGTTCCACCGCTGCAGCGAAGGGCGTCGAGGTCGGCGTCCCGACTCCGGTGGACATCGAGACGGCCACCGTCGTCACGGTTCCGGCCGACGCGACGGTCGATACTCCCGTCGAGCTCATGGCGCAGGTGACCGGTGCCGGAGACGTGCCGGTGAGCGGCACCGTCCAGTTCTTCGACGGGGAGAACCCCATCGGTGACGCCGTCGAGGTTGTCGACGGCACGGCGGTGCTGAGCCACAGCTTCACCACGTCGGACGTGCACGAGATCCACGCGGTGTTCAGCGGCGGCCAGGGCGTCAAGGACTCGACGTCGGATCCGCGCACGATCCAGGTCTCGAGCGGCGGCCTCGGCAGCCTGAGCTTCGGCTCCTGAGCAGAACTCGAGCAGTAGGTCGGATGACCACCCGTGGTCGGGGCGGGTGGCCCACCAGCAAGGACGGCTTCGGTCGTCATCGAGACCCTCACGAGGGGAAAGGATTTCGAATGTCCCGATCAAGGATGCGACTACTCGTGTCGACCGTGGCTGCGGGAGCCATGACAATGGCCGCGGCAGGAGTGGGTCAGATTGCGTTGGGCGGCGCCGTGGCGAACGCCGACACGGCGACAGCAACGGTGAGCGAATCCGGGTTCACGGCGACCAAGACGGTCACGCCGGCTGTTGCCTATCCCGGCGACACCGTGACGACCACCATCGAGGTCGTCAACGACTCGGGTATTACCAAGTACCTCAACTACCTCACGGACTATCCGCCCGCCGGATACGTCTTGGAGAGCGTGACCGGCACCGTCTACCGGGGTACCGGTGGCCACCTGAACGACCCGAGTGTGTTCGACGGGGCCGCCACGCAGGCGGGCGACGGGTCGGTTCAGGTTCGGTGGACCGACGCAACATTGCGATTGGCGAAGGTGCAAGCGAACAACGGTTCGGAACACCCCACGCTCACCTTCACGTACACCGTCCCCGACGACGCTGCTCCCGGACCGCGTTCCGCTGGTTTGGACTTCCAGCCGTGGGCTTCAGGGACCATCACGGGCAATCCGATGCCGGACCTCGCGGTATCGGTCGCGGCGACACCCACGACAACGGCAGTGTCGGTTCCGGCAACCGCACAGGTGGGGGTTCCGACCACACTGACCGCGACCGTTTCTCCCGCGAAGGACGGCACCATCCAGTTCAAGGACGGCGGCGCTGATATCGGTGCCCCGGTGCCGGTCTCCGACGGCACGGCCAGCCTGGACCATGCGTTCGGTACTCCGGGTGCGCACGAGATCACCGCACAGTTCGTCCCGAGCGCCGGCAACGTCGAGGGTTCGGTATCGCCGCCTCAGACGGTCGACGTCGAGGACATAGCGACGAGCCTGTCGGTGACCGTCCCGGCGGAGGCGCTCACGGATGAAGAAGTCACGTTGACGGCCAACGTCGAGCCCCAGAATGCCGCGGGATCGGTGCAGTTCCAGGACAACGGAACTGATATCGGCGTTCCGGTCAACGTCGCGGATGGTGCCGCGAGCATGCAGCACACCTTTACGACCGACGGCGTGCACAGCATCACGGCGGTCTTCACCGGCGACACCGGGTTCTCGGGTTCCACCGCTCCCGAGCAGACCGTGACCGTGAGCATCCCGGTGGTTCCGACCTCGACCAACCTGACCGTTCCCCAGACGGCGGTTACGGATGAGTCCGTCACGCTGTCCGCGACCGTCGAGCCGACGCCGACGGGCGGTACGGTGCAGTTCAAGGATGAAGGCGAAAACATCGGTTCGCCGGTGCCCGTGGAATCCGGGGTCGCGACGCTGTCGCACGCCTTCACATCAGCCGGTGCGCGGACGATCACCGCTGAGTTCAGCGGGGCGACGGGGTTCGAAGCCTCGGTGGCGGCGCCGGCCACGGTGACCGTGGATGCTGCGACGGTGACGTTGTTGGGTGTCCCGGGTTCGGCCACGACAGGGGTCGAGACGGCGTTGTCGGCGACGGTGCAGGCGCTGTCGGGGTCGGCGGTGCCGGCTGGTTCGGTGCAGTTCTTCGACGGTGGAGAGGCGGTCGGAGCTCCAACGGTCCTGATCAATGGTTCAGCGAGCGTGCCGCACACGTTCACGACGGTTGGGACGCATCAGATCACGGCAGTGTTCACACCGGACGCCGGGTTCGCGGGGTCGACGTCGACGCAGCGTCCGGTGACGGTCTCGGATCCGGATCCGTCGGATGTACCGTCGTCGGTCGTGATCACGTCGCCGCCGGCCGCGACGGCGGGTGTGCCGTTGACGTTGAAGGCGCAGGTGATCGGTGCCCCGGTGTTACCGGGAACGGTGCAGTTCTTCGACGGTGGTGTGGAGATCGGTGATCCGGTCGAGGTGGTCGATGGTGTCGTGGAGTTGATGCACACCTTCGATTCCGTTGGGCCGCACCAGATCCACGTCGTCTACTCTGGTGGTCCCGGTGTGGAGGGCTCGACCTCGCAGGTACAGGTGCTCGAGGTCACCGACTCCGATGGAGCGGGCACCAGTTCGCTGGGCAGCTTTGGCGGCCTGTGATTCCGGTCTGACCGCTGACACGTGAAACAGGCTGTGGCCCTGGTCCGTACGGGCCGGGGCCACAGCCTGTTCGGGTCCGCGATACTTCGCAAATCGACCTGTGTAAATCGACATCATTTGGACGCTTGTCCGGTACAGTCCGTTTCGCATTCATCCGCGGGGTCGGGGCTGCGGTGTGGTTGCGGGGTTGGCGTGCGGGCGAGTTGCCCCAGGTCGAGACCGAATCCGTTGAGTTGACGGCCGGTGGTCGTTATTGGGAGGGAAGTGCATGGTTAGGGACGTATCGCGCCGGATCGCTGGCGGGATAGGTGTTTTCGCGTTGGCTACGGGTTTCGCAGCGACCGTGGGTGCCGGATCGGCCGCGGCGGACAGCGACTCGGAGACCTGGTCGGACGGTGACGTCACGTTCACCCGGACGGTGAGCGATGCGACGCCGGAGGTGGGCGATGTCGTCACGGTGACCACGAAGTTCGAGCTCTCCGAGGGCAGTCAACTGATCTGGAGAGTGGCGGATTATCACCCGGCATGCTGGGAGCTAGCCGACGCCGATTATCCCCTGTTGGGAATCACATCGACCTCCACCGAGGTGACGGGGTTGTGGCGCATCTCGACGAGCAACTCCAAGACCTTCTCGTTCGACTACAGGGTGACGGCAGATTGCGATCGCGGTACACCGCTGTCGACGGGGATGAGTTACATACATACTTCCGGATGGGGAGCATACGAAGACTCGGGTCCGACTGTCACGGTGGCGAAGGGTGCCACCACGACGTGGTTGGCCGCGGTGTCCGGGTCGGTCTTGGCGGGTGAGTCGGTGACGTTGACCGCCACGGTAACCGGCGGCGCGCAAGGCGATCCGGTGGACTTCTACGATGGTGACACCAAGGTCGGTTCGGGCCAGCTGAATGCGTCGGGTGTGGCGACGTATGAGTGGACACCCGCGGCAACGGGTATGCGTTCGGTGCAGGCGAAGTTCCCGTCGACGGATGTCGCGCAGTCGTCGGAGTCGACCCTGGTGCAAGTGGGGGTCACCGAGACGGCTTCCGGCTCGTCGGGTAGCTCTGAGTCCGGTTCGTTGGGTAGCTCGGGTTCGTCGGGTAGCTCTGAGTCGGGTTCGTTGGGTAGCTCGGGTGGCGGTTTGTTCGGCAGCTCGGGTACCGGTTCCTCGAACAGCTGAGTAGCCGGGTAATTCGGTCCTGACGGCCGAGCAGTGAAACAGGCCGCGGCCCCCGTCCGTACGGGCGGGGGCCGCAGCCTGTTCGGGTACGCGATACTTCACGAACCGACCTGGGCAAACCGGCATCATTTGGACGTTTGTCCGGTACAGTCCGTTGCGCATTCATCCGCGGGGGTCGGGGCTGCGGTGTGGTTGCAGGGGTTGGCGTGGGGCCCTGCAACGCGCTCTGGATTGGATTCGTTGGGCGTGGTGTCCCAGGTCGAGGTCTGATCCGTTGAGTTGGCGGCCGGTGGCCGTCGTCGAAGAGGAGATGCATGGTTGGCAGGGGATTGCGCCGGATAGTCGGCGGGATAAGTGTTTTCGCGATGGCCGCGGGTTTCGCGGCGACCGTGGGTGTCGCGCCGGCGGCCGCGGCGAGTGAGTCGGTAACGTGGTCTCACGCGCTCACCAAGATCAAGCGGACGGTGAGTGACACGACGGCCTCGGTGGGCCAGATCATCGAGGTGAAGACGAGGTTCGAACGCTCAGGCTCCCTCGAGATCATCCGGGAGGTCAGGGACTATCACCCGACGTGCTGGGAGTTCGTCAGCAGCAGCAAGTCCAACCCGACGGTGAAGTCGGACTACACCAAGGTGTCGGGGTCGTGGAACGTCTGGCCGAACATCAGCCCGACCTCGCAGACCTTCACGTTCGAGTACCGGGTGACCGAAGACTGCGCCCGTGACACCAAACTGACGACGGGGATGAGTTACGAAAGCAGTCTGGGTGGCGGCACCTTCCAGTTCCAGGGACCGGACGTCACGGTGGCCAAGAACACCACCACGACGTCGTTGGCCGCGGTGCCCGACCCCGTGGTGCCGGGTGTGCCGGTGACGTTGACCGCGACAGTGACCGGTGGTGAGCAGGGCGATCCGGTGGACTTCTACATTGCGGGTACGAAAGTCGGTTCGGACCAGCTGAACTCGTCGGGTGTGGCGACGCATACGTGGACGCCACCTGAGGTAGGCGCGTTCTCGGTGCAGGCGAAGTTCTCGTCCACGGCCATGGCGAAGTCGTCCCAATCGTCTGTGCAGGACGTGGCGGTGGCGGATGTCGTGACCTCCCTCGACGTGTCCGCGCCGGACACGGCTGTCACGGGTGAGTCGGTGGAATTGACCGCGCAGGTCTCCCCGGCGGACGCCGCCGGCACCGTGCAGTTCACCGTCGACGGGTCTCCACTCGGGGGTCCGGTCGAGATGGTGAACGGGGTGGCTGTGCTGTCGCACGCGTTCGCGGCTGTGGGGGAGTACACGGTCGCGGCCGACTTCACCGGCGCGCTCGGGTTCACCAACGCTTCCGCAGCACCGGCGACGGTCGCGGTGGCAGATGTGGTGACCTCCCTCGAGATCCAGGCGCCGGACACGGCAAACACAGGTGAGCCGGTGGAGTTGTCGGCACAGGTACTGCCGACGGATGCCCAGGGCACGGTGCAGTTCTTCGACGGTGACACCCCGGTCGGGGATCCGGTCGCCGTCGCGGGCGGGGTGGCTGTGCTGTCGCATGCCTTCGCGGCTGCCGGGGAGCGCAACGTCGCGGCGGAGTTCACCGGCGCGCTCGGGTTCACGAACGCGTCGGCGGCGCCGGTGTCGGTGACGGTGTCGGATCCGGACGTGGTGACCTCTCTCGAGGTCCAGGCGCCGGACACGGCTGCCGCGGGTGAGCCGGTGGAGTTGACCGCGCAGGTCTCACCTGTCGAGGCGGGCGGCACGGTGCAGTTCTTCGCGGGTCACGTGGCGATCGGGGATCCGGTCGAGGTGGTAAACGGGGTGGCTGCCTTGTCGCACACGTTCGCTGCTGCCGGTCAGTACGGCATCTCGGCCGCTTTCGTCGGGGCTCCCGGGTTCACGAACGCGTCGGCGGCGCCGGTGTCGGTGGCGGTATCGGATGTGTCGTCGGTCGAGATCACCTCGTCGCCCGCGGCGACGGCGGGTGTGCCGTTCACGTTGACGGCGCAAGTCTCGCCCGCGGATGCGGCCGGCACCGTCCAGTTCTTCGCCGGCGGTGTGGAGATCGGTGATCCGGTCGAGGTGGTCGATGGTGTCGCGGAGTTGGTGTACACCTTCGATTCGGTTGGACCGCATGAGATCCACGTCGTCTACTCCGGTGGCCCGGGTGTGGAGGGTGCGACGTCACAGGTGCAGGTGCTCGAGGTCACCGAGTCGGGTGACACGGACAGCGGTTCGCTGGGCAGCTTGTTTGGGCTGTGACCCGATCCTGACGACCGACGAGTGAAAATGGCTGTGGCCCTGGTCCGTACGGACCAGGGCCACAGCCATTTCCCGTGTGCAGAGCTTTGCAAATCGACCTGCGCAAATCGACATCATTTGGACACTTGTCCGGTACAGTCCGTTTCGCACTCATCTGCGGGGGTCGGGGCTGCGGTGTGGTTGCGGGGGTTGCAACGCGCTCCGAGTTGAATTCGTTGGGCGTGGTGTCCCAGGTCTAGGTCTGATCCGTTGAGGTTGGCGGCCGATGGTCGTCGTCGAGAAGGAGATGCATGGTTGGCAGGGGCTTGCGCCGGATAGTCGGCGGAGTAAGTGTTTTCGCGATGGCCGCGGGTTTCGCGGCGACGGTGGGTGTCGCGTCGGCGGCTGCGGCGAGTGAGTCGGTGAGCTGGTCGAACGCCAGTACCCACATCAAGCGGACGATAGATGACACGACGGTGTCGGTGGGTCAGATCATCGAGGTGAAGACGAGGTTCGAACGCTCCGGCTCCGTCGTGACCTTCAAGGAGGTCTGGGACTACAAGCCGTCCTGCTTGGAGTTCGTCAGCAGCAACAAGTCCAACCCGAGGGTCGAGTCGGACTACACCTACGTGTCGGGGTCGTGGGCTGTCTGGCCGAACATCAGCAACACCTCGGAGACCTTCACGTTCAGGTACGAGGTGACCGAGGATTGCGCTCGTGACACCCAGCTGTCGACGGGGGTGAAGTACCGCAGCGGGCTGCGCACCGGTGACTTCCGGACCAAGGGCCCGACGTTCACGGTGGCCAAGAACACCACCACGACGTCGCTGGCCGCGGTGCCCGGCCCGGTAGTGGCGGGCGACCCGGTGACGTTGACCGCGACGGTCACCGGTGGCGCGAAGAACGATCCGGTGGACTTCTACGACGGGGGCACGAAGGTCGGTTCGGGTCAGCTGAACTCGTCGGGTGTCGCGACGTATGAGTGGACGCCACCGGACGGGGGCACGCGGTCGCTGCAGGCAAAGTTCCCGTCCACCGCGAAGGCGAAGTCATCGCAGTCGGGCACGCAGGACGTGACGGTGACGGACGTGGTGACATCCCTCGACGTGTCCGCGCCCGGCACGGCGACCACCGGTGAGCCGGTGGAGTTGACCGCGGCGGTGTTGCCGGTCGAAGCGCAGGGCACGGTGCAGTTCTTCGACGGTGACGCGCCGGTTGGGGACCCGATCGAGGTCGCGAACGGGGCGGCGAGCGTGCCGCACACGTTCGCGGCTGCCGGGGAATACACGGTGGCAGCCGAGTTCACCGGTGGGCCCGGTTTCACGAACGCGTCGGCGGCGCCGGTGACGGTGGCGGTGTCGGATTTGGTGACCTCGCTCGAGGTGTCCGCGCCGGACACGGCGATCACCGGTGAGCCGGTCGAGCTGTCGGCGCAGGTCTCGCCGATCGACGCCCAGGGCACGGTCCAGTTCTTCGACGGTGACGCGCCGATCGGGGGTCCGGTCGAGGTGTTCGGTGGTGCGGCGGGCGTTCCGCACACGTTCGCGGCTGCCGGGGAGTACAGCATCACGGCGGAGTTCACGGGTGCGCCCGGGTTCACGAACGCGTCCGGGGCGCCGGTGACGGTGGCGGTGTCGGAGCCGGATGTGGTGACCTCGCTCGAGATCCAGCTGTCGGGCACGGCGACCACCGGTGAGCCGGTTGCCTTGTTGGCGCAGGTGTCGCCGGTTCCGTCGGGTGGCACGGTGCAGCTGAAGGTGGACGGTGTCGATGTCGGTGCTCCGGTCGAGGTGGACGACAGCGGCCGGGCGATCCTGCCGTACACGTTCGATGCCGCCGGGTCGTACGCGGTGTCGGCCGAGTACTCGGGCACACCTGGGTTCGCGCGTTCGCAGGCGGCGGTGACGGTGACGGTGGCCGATCCGGCGGATGATGTGTCGTCGGTGGTGATCACGTCGTCGCCGGCGGCGACGGCGGGTGTGCCGTTCACGTTGAAGGCGCGGGTGCTGCCGGAGGATGCGGCCGGCACGGTGCAGTTCTTCGACGGTGACGCCGAGATCGGTGATCCGGTCGAGGTGGTCGATGGTGTGGCCGAGTTGGTGTACACCTTCGATTCCGTTGGACCGCACGAGATCCACGTCGTCTACTCCGGTGGTCCGGGTGTGGAGGGCTCGACGTCGCAGATGCAGGTGCTCGACGTCAGCGAGTCCGGTGACGCGGATACCAGTTCGCTGGGCAGCCTGGACATCGCCGATATCGCGGGCATCGCGGGCGTCCTGGGCGTCCTGGGCAGCTTGGGCGACCTGTGATCCAGTCCTGACGGCCGAGAAGTGAGACAGGCGGTGACCCCCTTCCTATGCGGGAGGGGGTCACCGCCATTTTCGTCTGTTCCGGACTTCACAAATCGACCTTCGCAAGTCAACATCATTTGGACGTTTGTCCGGTACAGTCCGTTGCGCATTCATCCGCGGGGGTCGGGGCTGCGGTGTGGTTGCAGGGGTTGGCGTGGGGCCCCGCAGTGCTCTCCGGACGGGATTCGTTGGGCGTGGTGTCCCAGGTCGAGGCCTGATCCGTTGAGTTGGCGGCCGGTGGCCGTCGTCGAAGAGGAGATGCATGGTTGGCAGGGGATTGCGCCGGATAGTCGGCGGGATCAGTGTTTTCGCGATGGCCGCGGGTTTCGCGGCGACCGTGGGTGTCGGGTCGGCGGCCGCGGCGAGTGAGTCGGTGAGCTGGTCGGACGGCAACAGCAAGTTCAAGCGGACGATCAGTGACACGACGTTGTCGGTCGGTCAGGAAGTCGAGGTGTCGACGAGGTTCGAGCGCGACTGGGCTCTCGAGGTCATCACCAGGGTGGACGACTATCGTCCGTCGTGCCTGGAATTGGTCAGCAGCAACAAGTCCGGCGCGTCGGACAAGGGGACCTACACCCGGGTAACGGGGTCGTGGACTGTCCGCCCGTACTTCGACCCGACCTCGCAGACCTTCACGTTCAAGTACCGGGTGACCGAGGATTGCGCTCGTGACACCCAGTTGACGACGGGGATGGCCTACGACGGCAGCCTGGGTTCGGGCAGCTACAAGACCAAGGGCCCGAACTTCACGGTGGCCAAGAACACCACCACGACGTCGTTGGCCTCGGTGCCCGGCCCGGTGGTGGCGGGTGTGCCGGTGACGTTGTCCGCGACGGTGACCGGCGGCGCATCGGGTGATCCGGTGGACTTCTACGACGGGGGCACGAAGGTCGGTTCGGGCCAGCTGAACACCTCGGGTGTGGCGACGTTCGAGTGGACGCCGCAGGAGGCGGGCACTCGGTCGCTGCAGGCGAAGTTCTCGTCCACCTCGAAGGCGAAGTCCTCGCAGTCGGGCACGCAGGACGTGCAGGTGAGCGCGCCGGTCTCGACGGGCATGGTCGTGACGGTGCCGGGCACGGCGATCACCGGTGTGCCGGTGGACTTGTCGGCGCAGCTCTCGCCGGTCGAGGCCCAGGGCACGGTGCAGTTCTTCGACGGCGGCGCTCCGATCGGGGATCCGGTCGAGGTGGTGAACGCGGCGGCCAGTGTGTCGCACACGTTCGCGGCGGCCGGGGAGTACGGCATTTCGGCGGAGTTCACCGCTGCGCCCGGCTTCACGAACGCGTCCGCAGCGACCCAGACCGTGACGGTGTCGGATGTGGTGACCTCGCTCGAGGTTCAGGCGCCGGGTGAGGCGATCACGGGTGAGCCGGTGGAGCTGTCGGCGCAGGTGTCGCCGACCGAGGCGCCCGGCACGGTGCAGTTCTCGGTCAACGGTGCCCAGGTCGGTGGTCCGGTCGAGGTCGTCGGCGGGGCAGCGGTGCTCTCGCACGTGTTCGCTGCTGCCGGGGACGCTTCGGTGTCGGCGGAGTTCACCGGTGCGCTGGGGTTCACGAACGCGTCGTCGGCGCCGGTGACGGTGGCGGTGTCGGATGTGGTGACCTCGCTCGAGGTGCAGGCTCCGGGTGCGGCGATCACGGGTGAGCCGGTGGATCTGACCGCGCAGGTCGCGCCGACGGATGCGGCCGGCACGGTGCAGTTCTCGGTGAACGGTGCCCCGGTCGGTGGGCCGGTCGAGGTGGTCGGCGGGGCAGCGGTGCTCTCGCACGCGTTCGCGGCTGCCGGGGATGCTTCGGTGGCGGCGGAGTTCACGGGTGCGCCCGGGTTCGCGAACGCGTCCGGTGCGCCGGTGACGGTGGCGGTGTCGGATCCGGATGTGGTGACCTCGCTCGAGGTGCAGGCGCCGGGTACGGTGACCACCCTCGAGTCGGTGGATCTGACCGCGCAGGTCTCGCCGGTCGAGGCGGCCGGCACGGTGCAGTTCTTCGACGGTGACGCGCCGATCGGGGACCCGATCGAGGTGGTTGGCGGTGCGGCGAGCTTGCCGCACGCGTTCGCGGCTGCCGGGGAGTACAGCATCTCGGCCGTGTTTACCGGCGCGCCCGGGTTCACCGATGCGTCCACTGCGGGGCAGACGGTGACGGTGACGGACTTGACGACCTCGCTCGAGATCCAGCAGTCGGGTGCGGCGACCACCGGTGAGCCGGTTGCTTTGTTGGCGCAGGTCTCGCCCGTTCCGTCGGGTGGCACGGTGCAGCTGAAGGTGGACGGTGTCGATGTCGGGACTCCGGTGGAGGTGGACGACAGCGGCCGGGCGACCCTGCTGCACACGTTCGACGCCGCCGGGTCGTACGCGGTGTCGGCCGAGTACTCGGGCACACCTGGGTTCGCGCGTTCGCAGGCGGCAGTGACGGTGACGGTGGCCGATCCGGCGGATGAAGTGTCGTCGGTGGTGATCACGTCGTCGCCGGCGGCGACGGCGGGTGTGCCGTTCACGTTGAAGGCGCGGGTGCTGCCGGAGGATGCGACCGGCACGGTGCAGTTCTTCGACGGTGACGCCGAGATCGGCGACCCGGTCGAGGTGGTCGATGGTGTGGCCGAGTTGGTGTACACCTTCGACTCCAGCGGACCGCACGAGATCCACGTCGTCTACTCCGGTGGTCCGGGTGTGGAGGGCTCGACGTCGCAGGTGCAGGTGCTCGACGTCACCGAGTCCGGTGACGCGGATACCGGTTCGCTGGGCAGCTTGTTCGGCCTGTGATCTGGTCCTGACGACCGGCAAGTGAAAAGCAGCTGTGGCCCCCTGCCCATACGGGTAGGGGGCCACAGCTGTTGCACGGAATTCGCCAGCACGGGATTCGATACCGCCGGGATCCAACGAGCTCCGGCCCGTTGGACTGGCACCTGTTGATCGTGGCACCTGTTGATCTCACAGGGCGTTGACTCAGACCAGGCACCTGGATCTGCCAATTTTGAGAGTGCCGCAATCGTGATTATTCGGACATTTGTCCGGTACAGTCCGTTGCGCATTCATCCGCGGGGTCGGGGCCGCGGCGTGGTTGCAGGGGTTGGCGTGGGCCCTGCAACGCTCTCCGGACTGGATTCGTTGGGCGTGGTGTCCCACGTCGACGCCTGGTTCGTTGAGTTGGCGGCCGGTGGCCGTCGTCGAAGAGGAGATGCATGGTTGGCAGGGGATTGCGCCGGGTAGTCGGCGGGATCAGTGTTGTCGCGATGGCCGCGGGCTTTGCGGCGACGGTGGGTGTCGGGTCCGCTGCTGCGGCGAGTGACTCGGTGAGTTGGTCGGACGGCAGTAGTTCTTTCAAGCGGACGATCAGCGACACCACGTTGTCGGTGGGCCAGGAAGTCGAGCTGACGACGAGGTTCGAGCGCGACTGGTCCTGGGAGACGATCACGCAGGTGAACGATCATCGCCCGTCGTGCTTGAAGTTCCTCGGCAGCAACAAATCCCGCGCGGTGGACAAGGGGACCTACACTCAGGTGTCGGGATCCTGGGATGTGAATGTGCTCTCCAGCCCGTACTCGCAGACTTTCACGTTCAGGTACGAGGTGACCGAGGCTTGCGCTCGTGACACCGAGTTGAAGACGGGGATGAGTTACAAGGGCAATTGGGGCGACGGCAGCTACAAGACCAAGGGCCCGAACTTCACGGTGGCCAAGAACATCTCCACGACGTCGTTGGCCTCGGTGCCCGGTCCGGTGGTCGCGGGTGTGCCGGTGACGTTGACCGCGACGGTGACCGGCGGCGCGCAGGGCGATCCGGTCGACTTCTACGACGGGTCTAAGAGGCTCGGTGGGAACCTGTTGAACGACTCGGGTGTGGCCACGTTCGAATGGACGCCATCGGAGGCGGGCACGCGGTCGCTGCAGGCGAGGTTCGTCAGCACGGCGAAGGCGAAGTCGTCGCAGTCGGGCACGCAGGACGTGCAGGTCAACGAGTCGGATGTGGTGACCTCGCTCGAGGTTCAGGCTCCGGGTGCGGCGATCACCGGTGAGCCGGTGGAGCTGTCGGCGCAGGTGTCGCCGACGGATGCGGCCGGCACGGTGCAGTTCTCGGTGAACGGTGCTCCGGTCGGTGGGCCGGTCGAGGTGGCCGGTGGTGCGGCGGTGCTCTCGCACGCGTTCGCTGCCGCCGGGGATGCTTCGGTGGCGGCGGAGTTCACGGGTGCGCCCGGGTTCACCAACGCGTCGGGTGCGCCGGTGACGGTGGCGGTGTCGGATCCGGATGTGGTGGCCTCGCTCGAGGTGCAGGCTCCGGGTGCGGCGACCACGGGTGAGCCGGTGGATCTGACCGCGCAGGTGTCGCCGACGGATGCGGCTGGCACGGTGCAGTTCTCGGTGAACGGTGCTCCGGTCGGTGGTCCGGTCGAGGTCGTCGGTGGTGCGGCGGTGCTCTCGCACGCGTTCGCGGCTGCCGGGGATGCTTCGGTGTCGGCGGAGTTCACGGGTGCGCCCGGGTTCACCAACGCGTCGGGTGCGCCGGTGACGGTGGCGGTGTCGGATCCGGATGTGGTGACCTCGCTCGAGGTGCAGGCTCCGGGTGCGGCGACCACGGGTGAGCCGGTGGATCTGACCGCGCAGGTGTCGCCGACGGATGCGGCCGGCACGGTGCAGTTCTCGGTGGACGGTGCTCCGGTCGGTGGTCCGGTCGAGGTGGCCGGTGGTGCGGCGGTGCTCTCGCACGCGTTCGCTGCCGCGGGGGATGCTTCGGTGGCGGCGGAGTTCACGGGTGCGCCCGGGTTCACCAACGCGTCCGGTGCGCCGGTGACGGTGGCGGTGTCGGATCCGGATGGGTCGTCGTCGGTGGTGATCACGTCGTCGGAGTCGGCGATGGTGGGTGTGCCGTTGACGTTGACGGCGCAGGTCGTGCCGACGGATGCGGCCGGCACGGTGCAGTTCTTCGCCGGCGGTGTCGAGATCGGTGATCCGGTCGAGGTCGTCGATGGTGTGGCCGAGTTGGTGTACACCTTCGATTCCGTTGGACCGCACGAGATCCACGTCGTCTACTCCGGTGGCCCGGGTGTGGAGGGCTCGACCTCGCAGGTGCAGGTGCTCGACGTCACCGAGTCCGGCGACGCGGACGCCGGGTCGTTGGGCAGCTTGTTCAGCCTGTGATCCGGTTCTGACGATCGGCAAGTGAAAAGCAGCTGTGGCCCCCTGCCCATACGGGCAGGGGGCCACAGCCATTGCACGGGAATCCGCCACTTTGAAAGTGTCCGATTCAGCATTATTTGGACGTTTGTCCGGTACAGTCCGTTTCGCATTCATCCGCGGAGTCGGGGCTGCGGTGTGGTTGCAGGGGTTGGCGTGGGGCCCTGCAACGCGCTTCGGAGTGGATTCGTTGGGCGTGGTGTCCCAGGTCGAGGCCTGATCCGTTGAGTTGGCGGCCAGTGGCCGTCGTCGAGAAGGAGATGCATGGTTGGCAGGGGATTGCGCCGGATAGTCGGCGGGATCAGTGTTTTCGCGATGGCCGCGGGTTTCGCGGCGACCGTGGGTGTCGGGTCGGCGGCCGCGGCGAGTGCGTCGGTGAGCTGGTCGGACGGCAATAGTGATTTCAAGCGGACGATCAGTGACACGACGTTGTCGGTCGGTCAGGAAGTCGAGGTGTCGACGAGGTTCGAGCGCGACTGGACTCTCGAGATCATCACCAGGGTGGACGATTATCGTCCGTCGTGCCTGGAATTCGTCAGCAGCAACAAGTCCGGCGCGTCGGACAAGGGGACCTACACCCGGGTGACGGGGTCGTGGAACGTCTGGCCGAATATCAGCCCGACCTCACAGACCTTCACGTTCAAGTACCGGGTGACCGAGGATTGCGCTCGTGACACCGAGTTGAAGACGGGGATGGCCTACGACGGCAGTCTGGGTTCCGGTAGCTACAAGACCAAGGGTCCGCATTTCACGGTAGCCAAGAACACCACCACGACGTCGTTGGCCTCGGTGTCCGGCCCGGTGGTGGCGGGTGTGCCAGTGACGTTGTCCGCGACGGTGACCGGTGGCGCGAAGAACGATCCGGTGGACTTCTACGACGGGGGCACGAAGGTCGGTTCGGGCCAGCTGAACAACTCGGGTGTGGCGACGTTCGAGTGGACGCCGCCGGAGGCGGGTACGCGGTCGTTGCAGGCGAAGTTCTCGTCCACCGCGAAGGCAAAGTCGTCGCAGTCCAGCACGCAGGACGTGCAGGTCAACGAGCCGGATGTGGTGACCTCGCTCGAGGTGCAGGCTCCGGGTGCGGCGACCACCGGTGAGCCGGTGGATCTGACCGCGCAGGTCTCGCCGACGGATGCGGCCGGCACGGTGCAGTTCTCGGTGGACGGTGCTCCGGTCGGTGGTCCGGTCGAGGTGGCCGGTGGTGCGGCGGTGCTCTCGCACGCGTTCGCGGCTGCCGGGGATGCTTCGGTGTCGGCGGAGTTCACGGGTGCGCCCGGGTTCACCAACGCGTCGGGTGCGCCGGTGACGGTGGCGGTGTCGGAT
>NZ_RKLN01000003.1 GCF_004011835.1 Rhodococcus spongiicola | reverse complement strand
GCGGAGGGGAAACGCCCGGCCCCATTCCGAACCCGGAAGCTAAGCCCTCCAGCGCCGATGGTACTGCACCCGACAGGGTGTGGGAGAGTAGGACACCGCCGAACACCCGTTCCCGAAGGCCCCCACCAAACACGGTGGGGGCCTTCGGCATACCCACACCCCAACACGGTGACGGACCAGGGATCGCCCTGCCCGCCGGTTGAGCCACCCCCACCCTCACCTCCTCTGGACTACGGCATCCCGGCCGAGTAGCGTCCGCAATGCAAGCAGACCCACTGCCCACCGTCTGCAAACCCATCGTCTGTGAAATCAACTGAATTCGGTTCATCAACAACCTGGCTCTAACTCCAGATGGACTCGGTATCGGGGACCAGCCCGGGTCGGGGCACCCCGGCATGGGATCCGATCGGCCTGACTCAATCGAGGTGAACACCGCATCCGGTAGGTGTTCGTAGGAGAGTGGCTGACATGCCTCAAGTCACGCTAGCGCAGGCAACAATCAAGTATGAGGTCTTGGGACCTGAGGACTCAACGTATCCGCCGATTCTGTTCATCCACGGTCTCTGCGTCGATTCCCGATTATGGGCAGAGGTTGCAGAGACGTTGGCCCGCAGTGGATTTCGTTGCGTTATGCCCACCCTACCGTTGGGTTCTCATACCATCCCGGTGGATGACACCGTCACACTATCTTTTGCCGGCCTGGCGACCCTCATCCGCGATTTCATGGATGCCCTGGACTTGACCGATGTGACCCTCGTCGGTAGCGATACGGGCGGTGGGCTGTGCCAAGTAGTCATTGACTATTACCCAGAGCACGTCGGACGTTTGGTTCTGGCCAATTGCGACGCTTTCGAGAAATTTCCGCCGTTTCCCTTCACCCTGAGTCTGGAACTAATGCGCGGTCCGATATCCATCAAAACGCTCTTCACCGTGATGCGCCTCGTGCTTCCGTTTCGCCATTCGCCGTTTGGCTACGACCTGCTCACAGACGAGTACGCGCACCTCACCGAAGCCTGGTTCGAACCGTGCCGGAACGACCCTCGCATCTGCCGTGATCTGGCGATACTGGCACGGCAAATCAGCGTCAGCGATCTCGTCGGTGTGTCGACTCGACTTCACAAGTTCGACAAGCCTGTCGTCCTCGTGTGGGGGCAGCGTGACCGGCTCTTTACGCCGCGGCTCGCCAGGCGCCTGGAGGCTGTTTTCCCCAACTCGAAATTGATCGAGGTCCCCAACGCGAGAACGTTTGTCCCCCTCGACGACCCAGGAGCGGTGAGCGACGCGATCGTCAGTGCGTACGCGTGAGCACCTCGCGATGTTGCGGCCGGAAGCGGGCGGCAGCTTCCAAGTTCGGGACGAGAACTGCTTGGCCGACAACGGAGTACGTCAACTGGATCCGTCGAACGCGAGGGCGACGAAGGGGGTATTGTCCGCGATCTGTCGGGACAGCGGCACTGCCATCGTGTGTCGGATACGCAATCGCGGATCAGTTGGTTTCGACTGGTGGCGGGTCGGTTGGCTCCGCCACGGGCTTTGCGCCACGGATGGGCCATATAGCCATACGGTCGAGGATACGGTCGCGAATCACCAGTGTGTGGAACAAGATCGCGCACAGGTGAGCGGTGAAGGTCGCGAACAGTAGGTACGCGAAAGTCAGGTGGGAGTACCAAAGCACTGGGTACAGGCTCGTGTTGTGCGGTGCGATCGGCGGAAGGTGTAGTTGCCCGAAGAGCACGATCGGGACTCCTGCGCTCGAGAGCATCGCCCATCCGGCCAGCGGTTGCACGACCAGCAGGGCATAGAGCAGCTGTTCCGATCGCGTCGCCACGCGACGCTCCCAAGGCCGCATCGTGGCCAAGAACGGAGGCGGCTTGTGCAACAGGCGGTTCACGATGCGGACAATGACGAAGATCAGGATCGTGATCCCCAGCGGTCGGTGGATGGCCAGCAGCAGGTTGTAGTTGGCGAGGGAGGCCACCATCGTGACGCCGATGAAGAGCTGGGCGATGACCATGACAGCCATGGCCCAATGCAGCAGTCGGGACGGGAGGGCGAACTGCGGGGTACGGCCGGTCGGCTTATCGTTCACCGAGCACCTCCGTGACATTTACTTCACTGGGCTGCTTGGGTTCACGGGACCTGCGCAGGAACGACCTCGCATAAACCGCTGACCGTGCGCTGAGCAGCGGATCGTCCGACCGTGCGATGCCGTCCGGCAGGATGAGTGGGTCGAAGTTGATGTCTCGGGCGTTACCCGGCTCCTCGGTCTGTACCGAATCGATCGTAAGTGTGCCGACGTCGATCGTGCGCCGACCATCAGGCCATGGTTTGGTGGCGTCGTTGGTCGGGTCTCCCGGTTGGCCGATGGTGAGAATCAAGCGCCAGCGCAGCGGCGTGTTCGCGACCGAGCGAATCAGCGCGTCGAAGAGATAGTCCCTGCCGGGCGGTTGTGGGGAGCTAGCCGGCTCGAAGGCTTGCTCGGGGACGACCATCCAACGCACTGGAACAGTGACCCCAGAACTGTTGGTGAAATTGAAGGCATTGAGCCCGTGGAAAGTGCTGTTGTCGAATCCGGAGCTGGGCGGTGTCTGCCGGACGATTTCCATCGCCGCAGCGGTCTCCGGGTGCCTGGCCAGGAACGCCGCCATCTTCTCCGGATCAGGCTGTCCGGTGTCCGGATCCACCTGGGATGCGAGCAGTCGCTCGAAGAAGCCTTCCGGGGTGCTGTCGAGGAAGACCGGGATGTTGACCATCGCTGTGCGCCACTGCTCCCCATTCGGCAATGAGAAGAGCAACCCCAGACCTCGAATGGTGGCGTTCGCATCGGTTGCGTCGGGTAAGCCGCCCGATAGCGAAAACCGTCCGGTCACCGGAATCCGGCCCGGTCGAAAGACCTCGGCTTTGGACACGTCGGTGCCGGCCCCGTTGCTGGTGAAGTATCCAGAGGCACTCAACCCCTTGGCGTGATTTCGCCGGAACCCGTCGTGTTTTCCGAAGACCTGCTCGAACCGATCGACGAATCGCCAAGGTGTCAAAGCGCCGGGTGTCAGCCAGCCTCCCAAATACAGGAACCCGCCGACATTCGCTGCGGCGATCCCTCCGAGTGCGGCCAGACCCAGGAGGACGCCGCGGCGGCTGATCGCCGCGCGCGGGAGACGTTCAGCACGTTTGCTGTCGTCGCTCATAGGTTCTCACCGTAACTCGGGGAGTCTGCGGTCGCGGCGAACCTTGCACATCAGGGTGATGTCTAGATGTGTGCGGCGAGCCGTTGCGGCGTGTCGCCGGGGGGCGTCACCGAAGGCGTGCGACCGCGCGCATCGAGCATCTCGACACCGGGACGATGAAGGTTAGGACTAGCACCGCGATCCACTAGGGTGGTGCGGGTGCGTCTTGTCATTGCTCGCTGCCGTGTCGACTATGTCGGTCGCCTGACCTCCCACCTGCCGATGGCGCGTCGCCTTCTTCTGATCAAGGCGGACGGCTCGGTGAGTATTCATGCCGACGACCGTGCGTACAAGCCGTTGAACTGGATGAGTCCGCCGTGCTGGCTCGTCGAGACCTCGGATGGTGCGGGGGAGGACGGTGGTGGTCAGCCACTGTGGGTCGTCACCAACAAGGCGGGCGAGGAACTGAGGATCACGATCGAGGAGATCGAGCACGACTCCAGTCACGAGCTCGGCGTCGACCCCGGCCTGGTGAAGGACGGTGTCGAGGCGCATCTGCAAGAGCTGCTCGCGGAACACGTCGAGACACTTGGTGACGGCTACACGTTGATTCGTCGGGAGTACATGACGGCGATCGGGCCCGTTGATCTGCTGTGCCGCAACGCAGACGGGGCGACGGTCGCGGTCGAGATCAAGCGACGCGGGGAAATCGACGGCGTCGAACAGCTCACCCGCTATCTCGAACTGCTCAACCGGGATCCCCTGCTCGCGCCCGTGACCGGCGTCTTCGCCGCCCAGCAGATCAAGCCGCAGGCGAGAACTCTTGCCACGGATCGCGGCATCCGGTGCCTGGTCCTCGACTACGAAGCGCTGCGGGGCGCCGAGAGCACCGAGTTCCGCCTGTTCTGACCCGCGGTGTGCCCGCCAGCCAGATCTCGACGGGCACCTAGACTAAAGAGGTGCCGCGCCGAAACCAGCCCCGGAAGCCCAGCCGTCGTTCCGAGGCCGGCGCCGGTGGCAATCTAGTCGGAAACGGTCTGGCCCGTGAGGAATCCGGTCCCGCGGGTTACACGGATGAGCGGTACATGGTCCGCCAGATCCCGGGTGCTCGCGCCACGAAGACGTACAGGTGTCCCGGATGCGACCAGGACGTGCGCCCCGGGGTGGCCCACGTAGTGGCGTGGCCATCGGACTCCGGCGGAGCCGATGACCGCCGACACTGGCACAGCGGGTGCTGGGCCGGCCGCCATACACGTGGGCCGAATCGACGCTGGTCCTAGCTCAGGCGTGGGCAGCAGTGACCTGCTCGTCGCCCGATTCGTCTGGAGTGCTCGTGGCGTCGGGGACGCGGTCGTCGGTTCCCGCTGAAGTCCCGGCGCTGCCGAGCAGGTCCGCTTCACGATTGACGGACGCGAGCATCGCGGGCACCGAATCGAGTTGGCCGCGAATACCGAGGAGCTGCGCCAGGACTCGGCTGCGCAGTACACGTAGTTCCTCGGCGAGTTCTTTGGCGTGCACGATCTTGCGCTCGGACTGCTCGGTTGCCACCCGAAGACGGCGCTCGGCTTCCTGGCTGGCCTCGGAAAGCCGTCGATGGGCCTCGGCCTTGCTGCTCTTTTCGAGGGCCTCGGCTTCCTGGCTGGCCTCGGAAACTCGTCGATGGGCCTCGGCCTTGCTGCTCTTTTCGAGGGCCTCGGCTTCCTGGCTGGCCTCGGAAACTCGTCGATGGGCGTCGGCCTTGCTGTTCTTTTCGAGGGTCTCGGCCTCCTCGTTCGCCTTGGCGCGGCGCTCGGCCATCGTGACCTCGAAGTCCTGCTGGACCTGGGCTCGCTGGGCCTCACCCTCTGCGGTGAGTCGGTCGCGTTCGGCCTGGGCGTTCTCGACGATACGCTTGGCCTCCGCGTGTGCGGTCTCCATAGTCCGTTCGTGCTCGCGCTCGTGGGCGCTGCGGCGCTCGTCGAGATCGGTCACCTTCGACTCGTACAGGTTGCGGAGACGCTCGCTCTCCTGCTCGGCCACCGAGACCATTTCCGCCGCTTCCGCCTCGGCCTTCGCCCGGACCTCGGATGCCTCGTCGGATGCGAGTCGGAGCATTCGGGAGATGCGCTCGCTCATGCCTTCCGCAGTGGTGGGCGGAACCGATAGCCGGTCAACATCGCGGCGCAGCTGATCGATTTCGTCGCGCGCGTCCTCGAGTTGATTGGCGAGCTCGCGGGCCTGTGCGGCAGCCGCATCACGATCCGTGGCGGTAAGGCGGATCTCGGCGTCGAGCCGTTCGAAGTGTCGGCGCACTTCGGTCTGGTCGTAGCCTTTGCGCGCTATTGAGAAGGGAAGCTGGAATGCGGAGTGGTCGTACTCGGAGGCCATGGCTGCCAATCTACCTGGGGACGATAAAGGCTCAGTCTCCCGGAGTGAACTCCGGCATCTTCAGATCGATCCCACCCCGCGCCAGCTGCGTAAGACGGATGTCAGTGATCGCCGTCGGCTGCCAGTTCGACCAGTTCGACCAGGACACCACCCGCGTCCTTGGGGTGGATGAAGTTGATGCGGGAGCCAGCGGTGCCACGGCGCGGTGCGTCATACAGGAGGCGGACGCCGTCGGCGCGCAGTTGCTCGCTGATCGCCTCGATGTCGATGACGCGACAGGCGAGCTGCTGCAGGCCGGGGCCGCTGCGATCGATGAACTTCGCGATCGTGGAGCTTTCGTTCAGCGGGGCGAGGAGCTGGATCGCCGGGGCGCCCGCCGGTGAACCGGCCACCGAGAGCATGGCCTCGCGGACACCCTGTTCCTCGTTGATCTCCTCATGGGTGGAAACCATGCCGAGGTGCTTGCCGTACCAGGCGACGGCGGCGTCGAGATCCGGCACCGCGATGCCGACGTGGTCGATCGCGGTCACTAGCTGCGAGGACAGTCCGCTCGCGGCGGGGCTGGTAGACGAAGATGTCATGTATTAAACGGTAGCGCTAACGTTTGAGTTGTTCTCGCCGGGTCACGGCACACCGCCGCTACTCGGACCAGGATCGATCGCTGGAGGAATCTTGACCACTTCTGTCATCGTTGGCGGGGCTCGGACCCCGGTCGGACGACTGCTCGGAACTCTGAAGGACCTTTCGGGCTCCGACCTCGGCGGTGTAGCGATCAAGGGTGCGCTGGAGAAGACCGGCGTCGCGCCTGAACAGGTCGAATACGTCATCATGGGGCAGGTTCTCACCGCGGGCGCCGGTCAGATACCGGCCCGTCAGGCGGCAGTGGCCGCAGGCATTCCGATGGATGTCCCCGCATTGACCGTGAACAAGGTGTGCCTGTCGGGCATCGACGCCATCGCCCTGGCGGACCAGCTGATCCGTGCCGGCGAGTTCGACGTGGTCGTCGCCGGTGGTCAGGAGTCGATGACGCGAGCGCCGCACATGCTCGAGAAGAGCCGCGAAGGTTTCAAGTACGGCGACGTCACGCTGCGCGACCACATGGCCTACGACGGGCTGCACGACATCTTCACCGATCAGCCGATGGGTAACCTCACAGACCAGCGCAACCAGGGCGACGACCAGCGCATCACGCGTGAGGACCAGGATTCGTTCGCGGCCGCGTCACACCAGAACGCCGCACGCGCGTGGAAGGACGGCCTGTTCGCGGACGAGGTCGTACCCGTCACGATCCCGCAGCGTCGCGGTGAGCCGATCGTCGTGAACACCGATGAGGGTGTGCGGGCCGACACGACGGTCGAGACCCTGGCGAAGCTTCGCCCGGCGTTCTCGAAGGACGGCACGATCACGGCGGGAACCGCGTCGCAGATCTCGGACGGTGCGGCCGCCGTCGTCGTAATGAACAAGGCCAAGGCCGAGGAGTTGGGCCTCGAGTGGATCGCGGAGATCGGGGCCCACGGCGTCGTCGCCGGCCCCGACTCGACGCTGCAGGCGCAGCCGGCCCACGCGATCGCCCGCGCCTGCGAGCGTGAGGGCATCACCCCGAAGGACCTGGATCTGGTAGAGATCAACGAAGCATTCGCGGCTGTCGGCATCGCCTCGACCCGCGAGCTGGGCATCGACCCAGCCAAGGTCAACGTCAACGGCGGCGCCATCGCAATCGGTCACCCGCTCGGCATGTCCGGTGCACGCATCGCATTGCACCTGGTTCTCGAGCTCCAGCGCCGCGGCGGCGGCGTCGGCGCGGCCGCACTATGCGGCGGCGGGGGACAGGGGGACGCCCTGATCGTCAGGGTGCCGAAGAAGTAGTTCACGGTCCCACGGCGATCCGACGCCACGGCCCTACGACACCTCCCAGCCGGGACTGTGCGATCGGTCTCGGTTGCGGGAGGGTCGGGGCCGTTCGTGCACAATGTCGCCCATGGCTAACATTCTCGACGTGTCCACTGCCGCGAAGCGGTTGCGCCTAGTTGCCCTCTGGGAGGCAGTGACATGGGTGGCCCTGCTGATCGCCATGTTCTTCAAATGGGTCCTCGGCCATGAGGAGGCAGTCAAGATCCCGGGCATGGTCCACGGCGTGGCCGGGTTCATGCTCTACATTGCCGTCGCCCTGTTCACAGCGCGCGCGCTGAAGTGGGACTTCAAGACCCTCGCCCTCGCGATGGTCTCCAGTGTTCCGCCGTTCATGACCATCTGGTTCGAACGCTGGGCTGTCCGAACGGGCCGCCTCGGCGAACTGTCGACGGCACCGCGTCGGGACGCCGAGCCCGCGCCGGCCTGACAGGTGCGGGCGGTGGACTGGAATGGCTGCGCGCCGAGCGTTCATGACAAACTGAAACCGTGACTCGACCTGGATCTCGTCCATCCCCTGCAATCGCCGCGGCCATGTCTGGAGCCGTCGACCTGTCCGGCCTCAAGGAGCGCGCCGCGCAACCTCCCGCCGCGACGGCGGCGACTTCCGCCGCCGAGGTCGAACCTGGGAGCAGCACCGGTCTGGCGCCGGTCATCGACGTCACCGAGGCCACCTTCCAGGCCGAGGTGCTCGAGCGGTCGATGCAGGTCCTCGTCGTCGTCGATCTGTGGGCCACCTGGTGCGAACCCTGCAAGCAGCTGTCCCCCTTGCTCGAAAAGCTCGCGCATGAGGGTGGTGGCAACTGGGTCCTCGCGAAGGTTGACGTCGATGCCAACCCGGGCATCGCGCAGGCCTTCGGTGTCCAGTCTGTGCCGACTGTCGTCGCGATCGCCGCTGGTCAGCCGCTCGCTGACTTCGCAGGGGCCCAACCCGAGCCGCAACTGCGCCAGTGGATCGCCGCCCTGCAGGAGGCCGTCAGGGGCAAACTTGCGGGGCCGCCCTCGGGCGGTGAACCGGAGCCCGAGCCTGAGGATCCCCGCTTCGTGGCGGCAGAGGATGCTCTCGAAAAGGGCGACTACGCCGGCGCCGAGGCCGCCTACAACCTCATTCTCAACTCTGAGCCGGGCAATGCCCAGGCGCAGGCGGCGTTGCGGCAGGTCAAGTTCCTCGCTCGCGCTGACGGTCTGCCGAGTGATGCCATCGAAGCGGCCGATGCACGTCCGGACGCGATCGAGGCTCAATTCGCAGCCGCCGACGCGGAGCTGTACGCGCAGCGCCCTGAGGCCGCCTTCGACCGGCTGGTAGCTCTCGTTCGGCAGACGGCCGGCGATGATCGGACCCGGGTCCGCACGCACCTGCTCGAGCTGTTCGAGCTGTTCGACCCCGCCGAGCCGGTCGTGGTCGCGGCCCGCCGCAAGCTCGCCTCGGCCTTGTACTGACCGACTGTCCTGACCGACTGCGCTGACGAAGCGGGCTGACCGCTTGGGCTGACGAAGCGGGCTGACCGCTTGGGCTGACGAAGCGGGCTGTGACCGATGGGTCAGCGGTAGCGTCCGTCGCATTCCTGCTGGCCTCCGAGGACGCCGGTTCGGAACGCGTCGACCCGCGAGAACCCGCTCGGCACCGTGTTGCCGTCGACGTCGCTCGCGGCCAACCCGTCGGACAGCAACCCGGAGATGGCCTCGTCGAGGTCGCCGGGGGAGAGCCACACCGGGCCCGCAACGTCGTCCGCTCGCGCGTTCTCCGGACTCAGAGCCGCGGTGACGGCGCCGGACAGGCACGCTGCCCGGAGGGCAGCTTTCGGACCGGACAGTGACATGCCGGAGTCCCTCTGCACCGCGAGGGTATAGCGGGAGGCAACGAGCACGTAGGCGCTGTAGTCGCCGGTGACGTCGGCGCTGAAGATCTTCCCCTGGTCGTCTCCGGTGTTCGACTGTCCGCGTTCGGCAAGGGCTGGAAGATCGACGCCGATTGTGTTGGTGGCCGGGCAGAACGAGACCGGCTCCGTCGGTTCGGCGTCCGGACAGGCGGCATCGACTCCGCTGAGGTCGAGACTCGGGGGGTCCGCGAGAGCGAAGACGGTCTCGAAAGATTCGAAGATCGCCGCCACCGACTCCGCGGTCACCGGCAGTTCGCCGTCGTCACCTCGAATGTGGAAGCGCTGGGGCAGATCGGCGCGGCGGGACTGGATCTCGTCGGCGTCGATACGGGCGCACGCGGCGGGCCCGTCAGTGAAGCCGATCTGCACCGCGGTGACCCGCTCGAATGCCGAACCGTGGCTCGACCGGGGGTCGCTGGGGTCGGTGTCACGCACCGACACCGTCGCTGCCAGAACGGAATTCAGGCCGTCCGATGTGTTGAGCGTGAAGTGCGCGGCGTCGTCCTCGGCGACGTGTCGGAGGAACGCTCCCGAGAAGCAGTCGGCCTGCTGCTCGAACACGATCCCGGGATCGTCCGCACCGACGAGGCCGGCCTTCTGTCCGATCGCGTGTCCGTACTCGTGCGCGAGCACCATGACCACGGCCATCGGGCCGAAGGCGTTGACCAGGCTCGGCAGCAGATAGGCACGGTCCCAGCCGATCCGGTCCTCGGCGGTGCAGTACGCAGCGTTGATGTCGGTCTTCGTGCCGCAGAACGAGGGTCCGTCGTCGTCGGGATCCCAGGATAAGAGTCCGGCCACCGGGTAGAAGCTGCCCCTGAAGACGGCCGGGTATTCGCGAGCCCAGTAGGTTTCGATGTCGGTGATCGCATTGGCCGCAAGGATGTCGATGGGGCCGCCGTCGGTGCCCTCGATGGCCCGCGTCGAATCCGCTACCCCTGCACGGGGGCCGGTCGGGCCACCCTGTGCGGGCATCCCGGCGACGGCGAAGGGGTCTTCGTAGATCGATACCGCGCGACCATCGGTCGTCACCGCGCAGCCCGTGACGGCGACAACGACCAGGAACGCCAGCATTCCGAGCAAGCGGGTTCGCCCCGTCACCGATCCAGCTGTCACCGATCCAGCCCCGTCACCGCACCATCCTCTTCACCCATCCCACCTCATCCAGATCGCTGAGCTGGCCGGAAGCGTGACCTCGGCCGAGGCCGGGCGACCGTGCCAAGGGTGCTCGGTCGCCGTCACCCCACCGAAGTTCCCCATCCCCGACCCCCCGAAATCACGCGCCTCGGTGTTAAGGATCTCAGACCACGTGCCCGGTTCGGGCAGGCCCACCCGGTAGCTCGAATGCGTTGCGCCGGAGAAGTTGAACAGGCACGCGACGAGTGAGCCGTCGCTGCCGAATCGGAGGAAGCTGAGGACGTTGTTCTCGGTGTCGTTCGCGTCGATCCACGAGTAGCCGCCGGGGGAGGTGTCCAGCGTCCACAGCGTGGGGCTGGCCCTGTAGGCGCTGTTGAGCGCACACACGAGTTGTCTGATGCCGCGGTGCAACTCGCCGGTCGCGGGGTCTTCGAGTTCCTGCCAGTCCAGGCCGTGTTCCTCGGACCATTCGGTGCTCTGCCCGAACTCCTGACCCATGAACAGCAGTTGCTTGCCTGGATGGGCCCACATGTAGGCGAGCAGCACGCGCACTCCCGCCGCCTTCGCGTGGTCGTCGCCGGGCATGCGCGACCACAGCGTCCCCTTGCCGTGTACGACCTCGTCGTGGCTGATCGGCAACAGGTAGTTCTCGCTCCACGCGTACATCAACGAGAAGGTGACCTCGTTGTGGTGGAAGCTGCGGTGGATCGGGTCGCGCCGCAAGTAGCCGAGCGTGTCGTGCATCCAGCCCATATTCCACTTCATCGTGAACCCGAGACCGCCGACGTTCGTGCCCCGAGTCACCCCCGGCCAGGCCGTCGACTCCTCGGCGATCGTGACGACCCCGCGGTGGAGTTTGTGCACGGTCGCGTTCATCTCCTGCAGGAAGGCGACGGCCTCGAGGTTCTCCCGTCCGCCATGGACGTTCGGCGTCCATTGGTCGGACGGCCGCGAGTAGTCGAGGTACAGCATGGACGCGACGGCGTCGACCCGCAGTCCGTCCACGTGGAACTCGTCGAACCAGAACAGCGCGTTCGCCACCAGGAAGTTTCGTACCTCCCGGCGCCCGTAGTCGAAGACGTAAGTGCCCCAATCGAGTTGCTCGCCGCGGTGTGGATGGGCGTGCTCGTACAGGGGTGTGCCGTCGAATCTGGCCAGCGCCCACTCGTCCTTGGGGAAGTGCGCGGGCACCCAGTCGATGATGACGCCGATGCCGGAGCGGTGCAGGCGGTCCACGAAGGATCGGAAGTCGTCGGGGGTGCCGAATCGAGCCGTGGGGGCGTAGTACGAGGTCACCTGGTAGCCCCACGACCCCCCGTACGGGTGCTCGGCGACCGGCAGCAGTTCGACGTGGGTGAAGCCGGCTTCGATGACGTACCGGCTCAGTTCCTCGGCCAGTTCGATGTAGCCCAGACCGGGACGCCATGAGCCGAGGTGAACCTCGTACACGCTCATCGGTCCACGGCATGGTTCGAGACCACTGCGAGCCGTGATCCATTCGTCGTCGGTCCACTGATGGGTCGATTCGGCCACGACCGACGCGGTCGCGGGGGGCGTCTCGGTCGCAAACGCCATTGGATCGGCCTTGTCGCGAACGTTGCCGTCGCGGCCGTGGATGCGGAACTTGTACATCTCGCCCACGCCGACGTCCGGGACGAATACCTCCCACACGCCGGTGCTCCCGAGTACCCGTAGGGGGAAGGTGCGTCCTCCCCACAGATCGAACTCGCCCAGCACGGTTACCCCGCGCGCGGAGGGCGCCCACACCGCGAACGAGGTGCCCCGCACGGCGCCGTCCGGGGTCTCGTATGTCCGCGTATGGGCGCCGAGAACCTCCCAGAGTTGTTCGTGCCGGCCCTCGCCGAACAGGTGTAGGTCCAACTCGCCCAGGGTGGGGAGGAAGCGGTAGCCGTCCGCGGTGACGACGACGTGGTCGCCCGGGTAGTTCACGACGAGGCGATAGTCCATCAGGTCGTGCAGTGGGATCAGGGCGCTGAAGACGTCGTGCGCAACGCGGTGCAGTGGGTAGTCCCGGTCTCCGATCCGAGCCGACACGGACTCCGCACCCGGGCGCAGGGCGCGGATCACCGTACCGTCGGGTCGGGCGTGCGCACCGAGCACCGCGTGCGGGTCGTGATGGGTGCCTTGCGCGAGCAGTGTCAGATCGAGTGGGTCGGGCGGGCACACAGCGGCTCTGGGCGTCACGGACTGTGCTCCCGATCAGCGAGGCGTCGGCGCGCTTCGAGCGGAACGGGCGGAAGCGCGAGGATGTGGGCGCTCGCCCGCCAGGGCTCGAGCCGAACAAAGTTGTGCTGCCCCCACTCGTACTGTTCGCCGCTGACCCGGTCGTGGACGGACAAGTGGTCGTGCCAGTCCCGTCCGATCGCCGGCATGTCGAGGGAGATGAAGCCCTGCTGTGCCCCGAATGGATCGAGGTTGACGACAGTGAGAACCGCGTCGCCGGTGACCGGGTCGAATTTCGAGTAGGCGATGAGGGCGTCGTTGTCGATGTGGTGGAAGTGCAGGTTCCGCAGCTGCTGCAGCGCGGGGTGGGCGCGGCGGATCCGGTTGAGCGTCGCGAGCCACGGTTCGAGTGACTCGCCGCGGGAGCGGGCTCCGGCGTAGTCGCGCGGACGTAGCTGATACTTCTCCGAGTCCAGGTACTCCTCGCTACCAGGCCGGACGGCGACGTGCTCGAACAGCTCGTAGCCCGAGTAGACCCCCCAGGTGGGCGAAAGCGTGGCTGCGAGCGCCGCCCGCAGCGCGAACATTCCGGGTCCGCCGTGTTGGAGGCTCTCGTGGAGGATGTCCGGCGTGTTCACGAAGAGGTTCGGGCGGGCCTCGTCGGCCTTGGCCGCGATCTCGACGCCGAACTGGGTCAGTTCCCACTTGTGCACCCGCCACGTGAAGTACGTGTACGACTGCGTGAAGCCGCGCTTGGCGAGCCCGTAGAGCCGCGCGGGACGGGTGAAGGCCTCGGAGAGGAACAGCACGTCCGGGTCGGTCTTCTTGACCTCGCCGATCAGCCATTCCCACAGGTCCGGCGGCTTGGTGTGGGGGTTGTCGACCCGGAATATCTTGACGCCCGCGCCAACCCAGTGTCGGACGACGCGCAGCACCTCGTCGCGGATCCCGGCGGGGTCGAGATCGAAGTTGATCGGATAGATGTCCTGGTACTTCTTGGGCGGATTCTCCGCGAACGCGATCGTCTTGTCCGGTAGTTGCGTGAACCACTCGGGATGCTCGCGTGGCCAGGGGTGATCGGGTGCGCACTGCAGTGCGAGGTCGAGAGCGACCTCGAGTCCGAGACGTGCGGCGTCGGCGACGAATGCTTCGAAGTCGGCCTGGGTACCGAGTCGGGGGTCGACGGCGTCGTGACCGCCATCGGCAGACCCGATCGCCCACGGAGACCCGACGTCGTCGGGGCCGGCGGTCAGAGAGTTGTTGGGGCCCTTGCGGTTGATCTCACCGATCGGGTGGATCGGCGGCAGGTACACGACGTCGAACCCCATCGCGGCGATGCGCGGGAGGTCCTCGGTGGCCGTTTCGAACGTGCCGTGCCGTGGGACGCCGTGCTCGTCCCACCCACCAGTGGATCGGGGGAAGAACTCGTACCAGGAACCGAAGAGTGCTCGTCGGCGATCGACGACGACATCGTACGTGCGCGACGCGGTCACCAGTTCCTGCAGCGGCCGGGTCCGCAGGATCTCCGCGACCTCGGCCGAGAAGGCGGGAGCGACACGCACCGGCAGCTGCCGATCCGATCGCAGGGCGGCCGACACCGTGCGAAGCCGGTCACCGTCGTGTGCGTCATCGACCGCGGCGGCACGGTCGAACAGCCGCGCGCCCACCTCGAGATCGTTGGCGAGTTCTGCGGGGCCCTGCCCGACAGCGAGTTTCGCCTCGATCGCGCTGCGCCATGTCTGAATAGGATCACCCCACGCTTCGATCGCGTACGTCCAGGTGCCGACACTCGTGGGGGTGAAGGTCGCGTGGAAGACATCGTGCAGCGGGCCGGGATACATGGGGATCCGCAGCACGCCCTCGGGACCCTCGACGACGAGTGTCGCCGCGACCGCCTCGTGGCCCTCGCGCCACACGCTCGCGGACACGGGAAACACCTCACCGACGACGGCCTTGGCCGGGAAGCGGCCCCCGTCGATCGAGGGCAGCACGTCGTCGATGGCGAGGCGACCTGGCACGCGCACTCCCTTCGGGCTCCCACCGTCCAAGGACAGGGGGCGACGGTGATGGATCAACGGTAGTTCAGCGACCCGCGCCGCGCCGGTACTCCCTGGGTACGGCCGCCGTGGACCACCGATATGGTGGCGACATGGGGGAGCGGCAGGTCGAGCCCGGGGACATCGTCTCGGACAACAAACCACCAGGTCGGATTCTCACCGCAATCACCGGCGTCGCCGTGATCGTCCTGGTTTGCCTTCACTACGACTGGTGGCCGTCGCGATTCGGGGACATGGCGTGGGCCGATCCGCTCCTCTTCGGCGGGACGGCTCTGCTGGTCCTCATTGTGGCCGGCACCGTGTGGGCGATCCGCACGCTGCACTTCGTCGGCCAGGACAGGCGGTGGACATGGTGGATCATGGCCGCGCCGACTGTTGTAGCTGCTGCGGCGGCCTCAGCGCTCTTGCTTCCACCGCCGAGCTTCGACGACATGCGCCCGGAGTTCGAACGCGTCGCGCTCGACGTCCTTGCCTCACCTGAGCGGTCGCGTTCGAACGTCGAGATCGGCCGCTTCGACTTCCGCTCCGTGAGACAGCGCTCGGACAACGCGGTCTATTTCGTCCGTGCGGACCCCGGGATGGCGGTGTCGGGGTGGGTGTACTCGCCCGACGGCACACCCACCGCCTCCTCCGCGACGCACCTCGGTGGGCCTTGGTACGAGTTCCTCGTCGCCTGGCGGGATTGAGGACCACCGACTCGGGCGCCGCCGCTCGGCGAGTCATAGGGCCCGAATGTCGGTAGTCTTCGCCACGTGAAAGCCCTGCGTCGGTTTACCGTCCGAGCCCACCTCCCCGAGCGCCTCGCGGCGCTGGAGCCGCTGTCGACAAATCTGCGATGGTCCTGGCATTCACCCACGCACGACCTGTTCGCGGCGATCGACCCCGAGCTGTGGACACAGGTACGCCACGACCCGGTCCGCATACTCGGCGAGGTCGACCCGGGCCGCCTCGACGACCTCGCGGTCGATCCGGTGTTCCTGGCCGATCTCGACCGCGCCGCCGCGGACCTCGACGACTACCTGACCCGTCCTCGCTGGTACCAGAATCAACTGGACCGGGGCGCTCCACTGGCCACTGGTATCGCGTACTTCTCGATGGAGTTCGGCGTCACCGAGGTGCTTCCGAACTACTCCGGCGGCCTCGGCATCCTCGCCGGCGACCACCTCAAGGCCGCGTCTGACCTGGGGCTGCCGCTGATCGGTGTCGGGCTGCTGTATCGGTCGGGCTACTTCCGGCAGTCACTCACCGAGGACGGCTGGCAGGCCGAGCACTACCCGGCACACGACCCACAGGGGTTGCCGCTGCGGCTGCTCACCGAGAGCACCGGTGACGGCGGACCCGGTGCCCCCGTCCTGGTCCACGTGGCGATGCCGGGCGGCCGGATCCTGCGCGCCCGGGTGTGGATTGCGCAAGTGGGACGGGTTCCGCTGCTGCTGCTCGACTCCGACATCGCCGAAAACGACCCCGACCTGCGCGCGGTGACCGACCGGCTCTACGGCGGCGACCAGGACCACCGGATCAAGCAGGAGATCCTCGCCGGCATCGGCGGTGTCCGAGCGGTACGCGCCTACACCCGCGCGCACGGGCTGGCGGACCCGGAGGTGTTCCACACGAACGAGGGCCATGCCGGGTTCCTCGGCCTCGAACGCATCCGGGAACTGATCACAAGCACCGGTTTGGACTTCGATACGGCCCTCGCCGCGGTACGTGCGGGCACGGTTTTCACCACCCATACCCCGGTGCCGGCGGGCATCGACCGATTCCCGGACGATCTGATCCGCCGCTACTTCGGCGGCAACGAGGGTGAGCACGAGTCGACATTGCTGCCCGGTCTCGCCGTCGACCGAATCCTCGCCCTCGGTGCCGAGAACGAACCCGGCGTTTTCAACATGGCGCACATGGGCTTGAGTCTGAGTCAGCGCGCCAACGGTGTCTCCAAGCTGCACGGCGAGGTCAGCCGCGCGATGTTCCAATCACTCTGGCCAGGGTTCGACGCAGCCGACGTTCCGATCGGCTCGGTCACCAACGGGGTCCACGCCCCGACGTGGGCGGCCCGCGAATGGATGGACCTCGCGCGGCGACTGGTTGGCCCCGAACTGCTCGAGGAGGCTCGAGGCTGGGAACGGTTGCGGGAGGTCGATCCGACCGAACTCTGGGCCACCCGGAACACGCTGCGCGGCCGACTGGTCACCGAGGTGCGCCGAAGGATCCGGGCGTCGTGGCTCGAACGCGGCGCCACGGAGGCGGAGCTCGGATGGACCGCCGAGGTGTTCGACCCATCCGTTCTGACCGTCGGCTTCGCGCGCCGCGTCCCCACCTACAAGCGGCTGACCCTCATGCTGCGCGACCCCGAGCGGTTGAAGGCTCTGCTGCTCGACGAGACGCGGCCGGTGCAGTTGGTGGTCGCCGGCAAGAGCCATCCCGCCGACGACGGGGGCAAGGCACTGATCCAGCAGGTGGTCCGGTTCGCCGACCAGCACGACGTCCGGCACCGGATCGTCTTTTTGCCGGACTACGACATGTCGATGGCCCAGTACCTGTACTGGGGATGCGACGTGTGGCTCAATAACCCACTGCGACCGCTCGAGGCGTGCGGGACATCCGGCATGAAGTCGGCGCTCAACGGAGGCCTCAATCTGTCGATCCGCGACGGATGGTGGGACGAGATGTTCGACGGCGACAACGGCTGGGCTATCCCGACTGCGGACGGTGTCGCCGACGAGGCCCGCCGCGATGACCTGGAGGCGACCGCCCTGTACGAACTGCTCGAGCGGTCGGTGCTACCGCGGTTCTACGACCGCGACGACACCGGCCTGCCCACGCGCTGGGTCGAAATGGTGCGGCATACCTTGGAGAGCCTCGGCCCCAAGGTGCTCGCATCGCGCATGGTGCGCGACTATTCGGTCGAGTACTATGCGCCCGCTGCTGCTGCGGCCCGGGGTCTGCTGCCTGACGACTTCTCCGGCGCGCGGGAATTGGCCGAGTACCGGCGGCGTGTGGAGGCGGCATGGCCGGCCGTCCAGGTGATGGAGGTCGACAGCGCCGGGCTCCCCGACACCCCCGAGATCGGCGCCGCCCTGTCGCTGCGGGCATTCGTCCAGCTCGGCGGGCTCACGCCGGAGGACGTCGTCGTGCAGGCGGTGTTGGGTCGGGTCGGTCCCAATGAGGATCTCACCGACGTGACGGCGGTGTCGATGGCGCACTCGGGCAGCGACGGCCTGGGGGAGATCTTCACCGCCACCACCCCGCTTCCGGTGTCCGGGTCGGTCGGCTACACGGTCAGGGTCCTGCCGCACCACGGACTGCTCGCCAACGACGCCGAGTTCGGCCTCGTCGCGGCACCGTACGTCTAGGACGGGACGTCGCGGCGTCGGAAACCGACCAGCGCGAGCGCGTAGAACGCCACCGCCACGACGAGCAGCACGATCAGTGGCGCGGCGTTGAACTCGTCGGCCGGCATGTTGGGTGTCAGGTGGAACGGCGACGCCCACCCAGTCCAGTCGGGCAGAACCTCGAGGAACATCCCGATCACCAGCATGTAGCCGAGATACGCCCACACCACCGCCAGCAGTCGTGGAAACCACGCGTACACGGCCGCGGTCAGGCCGACCACGGAAAGGGTCGCGGGCAGCCCATTGGCGGCGGCGCCGACGAGTCGGCCGAACATGGACCCGTCGTCCAGGGTCACGGCGGCGGTGATGCCCATGACGATGCCCGTGGCCAGGACGATGAGCACCGTCACGATCGTGAGCACCACAAGTTGCGCTCCGAGCCACCGCCACCGTGACACCGGCCTGGACAGAACATCCTCGGCACGGCCGGCCGTCTCCTCGTTGCGAGCAGATTGGATGGCCGTGAGGGCGTACATGCACGCCATGACCATCAAGATCACCAGGTACAGCGCAAACGCGCCCTGGGTGGCGTTGCCTTCCCCGCCCGGCAACAGCTCTGCCAGACGCGGATCCTGGTCGACGAACTCCGCGACCTGCTCCCCGAGCGCACCGATCGGAACGGCCCACACGACGACGCCGAGACCCCACGCCACGATCTGATTGCGCTGCAGGCGCAGTGTCAGTGTGGTGATCCCGGCCAGTGCTCGGCTGGCGCGGGGCCGGCCACCGCGTGGCGCGATCAGACCCGCGCCGACATCGCGCCGACCCACCAGTAGGTAAGCGAGCACGACACCGACGACGACCGCGGCCAGGCCCAGCAGCAGCGGCCACCAGCGTTCGTCGACGTACGCACGGGTGGCCTGCCCCCACCCGATCGGTGACAGCCATGAAAAGGTGCTGCCGCTCTCCTTCGCGCGGACGTCGCCTACCGCACGAAGCAGGTACGCGACGGCGACTGCCACCAGGCCCAGACCACTGGCCGTGCGGGCATGTTCGGTCACCTGGGAGAACAGTGCAGATGTCGCACCGAAGACCAACCCGACCATGAAGACCGACGCGGCGAGGTTCCACGATCCGAGCGCCGGTAGCCCAACGGCCGACAGACCCAGTCCGAGCACGAGGCTTATCAGGAGGTTGGCGAGCAGCACCACCGCCAACCCCGATGTGATCGGCGCGAATCGCCCCACCACGCCCGCGCGCAGCATCTCCGCACGCCCGGTTTCCTCCTCCGTTCGCAGATGCAGCGTCACGAGCAGCACAGACATGATCGCGACCGCAGCCATCGTGATCCCGGCGATCTCGTTCGCGACCATCGCGCCGAGCGTGTAGTCCGACAGCCCGTAGCCGGGACCGGCCAGGGCAGTCGCGGCCGGCGACTCGATGAGCGCGGCGCGCGCCTGCCGAGACTCGACCGTGGGATAGAGCGTCCCGTAGCTCGATGCCAACAGCACCGTCGATCCGCCGACCCCGATCACCCATGCGGGTAGGCGGATGCGGTCGACCCGCAACGCCAGCCGGGTCAGCGTCCACGTGCCGGCGAGCGGATCCGTCGTAGACGCATCGGCGGGCCGCGTGACCTGCTGCGTCCGCTCGACCTGCGTCGTCATCAGCGCTCGATGCCCAGCGAGTCGAACTGGTCGCTGTACTCACGCAGGAACAGGTCCGCGAGCGTCGGGGGATGTGCGGTGATCGTGAGGACACCGAGGTCCGCGAGCATCGACATGACCGAGTCGACCTGTTCGGAGTCGACGGCGAAGGTGATGTGGTTGCTCGCGCCGGAGTCTCCGTCGTCGACGACCTGCAGGTTGTGCACCCCCGGTACCGATGCGAGCCCGTCCGGGGACTTGCGCGTGGTCGCGGAGACCGTCGTGCGGGTCAGGTGTCGGAGTTCTCGCAGCGTGCCGCTCTGCACCGTCCGGCCGGCGCGGATGATGGTCACCACCTGGCACAGCGACTCGACCTCGGCGAGGATGTGGCTCGACAGCAGGACTGTGCGGCCATCACTGGCCGCCTCGCCGATGCATTGCTGGAACACGGCTTCCATCAGCGGGTCCAGGCCCGACGTCGGCTCGTCGAGAATCAGCAGCTGGGCGTCCGCGGCCAGCGCTGCGACGAGTGCGACCTTTTGCCGGTTTCCCTTCGAGTAGGTGCGGCCCTTGCGCGTCGGGTCGAGTTCGAACCGTTCCATCAGCTCCCGGCGGCGCCCGTCGTCGAGGCCGCCGTGGAGTCGGCCGAACAGATCTATCGCCTCACCACCGGTGAGGTTTGGCCAAAGATTCACGTCGCCCGGCACGTACGCGAGGTGTCGGTGCAGGCTCACCGCGTCACGCCACGGGTCCGCCCCGAGAACGGAGACGTCGCCTCCGTCCGCGCGCAGCAGGCCGAGCAGCACACGGATCGTCGTGGACTTCCCGGACCCGTTGGGACCCAGGAAGCCGTGGACCTCACCCTGGCCCACCTCGAGATCGAGGCCGTCGAGGGCGCGGACGTCGCCGAAGTGTTTGGTGAGTCCGTGAACCGAGATCACCGAGTCCATCGCCCGAGCATAGGTCGGCCGCGACGGTAGCGACCAGGTTTCACGTTCGTGGGCGACCAGGTTTCACGTTCGTGGGCGACCAGGTTTCACGGTCGCGGGCGACCAGGTTTCACGGTCGCGGGCGACCAGGTTCGAACTCTCGCGGGATCAGGAGGGTGGACGAGACGCTGAGATCCGGGCGAGCGCCTGCCGCACCACCGTGGGATCGGTGGTCTCCCAGAACGGTGGGAGCGAGGCACGAAGGTAACCCCCGTACCGGGCAGTGGCCAGGCGCGAATCAAGGACCGCGACCACACCCTTGTCGTCGACGCTGCGCAGCAGTCGGCCCACCCCCTGCGCGAGGAGCAGTGCTGCATGGTTCGCGGCGACGGCCAGGAAGCCATTGCCGCCGCGTGAGTCGACCGCACGCTGACGGGCCACCAGCAGTGGGTCGTCGGGGCGCGGGAAGGGGATCCGGTCGAGGATCACCAGGCTCAGGGAAGGGCCCGGTACGTCGACGCCCTGCCACAGCGACAGCGTGCCGAACAGCGTCGTCGGCTCGTCCTCGGTGAACTGGCGTACCAGGGTGCCGGTCGCGTCGTCGCCCTGACAGACGATCGGCACGTCCAGGCGTTCTCGCATCGCCTCGGCCGCGGCCTTCGCAGCCCGCATCGACGAGAACAACCCGAGCGTGCGCCCACCCGCCGCGGTCACCAACTCGGCGATTTCGTCGAGGAATGCGGGGGACAGGCCGTCTCGACCGGGTGGTGGCAGGTGCCGGGCGACGTACATGATGCCGGATTTGGCGTGGTCGAACGGCGAGCCGACGTCGAGCGAATTCCAGTGCAGTGAGCTCGCGTCCGAAGGGGCCTCCTTGCCCGTCGCGGTCGCGGTGTCGCTGCGCGACGACGACTCCGGCGGCAGACCCCAGTTCGCTGCAAGTCCATCGAACGAACCGCCGACCGTCAGCGTTGCCGACGTCAGGACCACCGTCGACTCGGCGAACAGGCTGGACCGGAGCAGGCCTCCCACCGACAGCGGCGCCATCCGCACCACCCGGCGGACCTGCCCGCGGTTGTCCTCGATCGACAACCACACGACGTCCTTGCGTTTCGCCGGATCGGGCTCGTCGAACGCGGTGAGGACGCGGACGGCGCTGTCGTGGACGTCCTCGACCGCCGACAGGGCGGCGTTGCGGGCGGCGGCCGCCTCCGGGTCGGCGGAGGCCATTCCCGGCTTCGATGGCCCGATCGCGGTGCGCAAACTCCAGGCAGCGTCCCGGACAGCGGCCAGCGCCGACCCGACCCCGTCGGGCAGCGCTTCCCAACGGCCGGCCGGCATCTGCTCGAGCAGATCCGCCCACCCCTCCGAGGCCGCTTGGAGACGATCGACGTCACGTTCCCCGACGAGTTTGACGCAGCGGCGGGCCGCGGCGCTGATCGCCGACGCCGCCAACTCCGCCGTGGCGACGCCGGTGACCCGATCGACGAGTTCGTGAGCTTCGTCGACCACCACGACGTCGTGTTCCGGCAGCACCGCGATCCCCGAGATCGCGTCGATCGCTAGCATCGCGTGGTTGGTCACCACCACGTCGACCTGTGCAGCCTCCGCGCGGGCGCGTTCTGCGAAGCAGTCCTCACCGACGGGGCATCGGGACTTGCCGAGGCATTCGCGGGCGCTGACACTCACCTGCCGCCACGCCTGATCACTGACACCGGGAACGAGGTCGTCGCGGTCGCCGGTTTCGGTGTCGGAGGACCACTTGGTCAGGCGCTGCACCTCTCGGCCCAGCCGGGAGACCGCGAACGCGTCGAACAGTTCCTCCTCCGGTGGATCGTCTCGAGCCATGCCGGTGTGGATCTTGTTCATGCACAGATAGTTGTTGCGACCCTTGAGGATTGCGAAATGCGGGCGGCGCCCGAGTGCAGGAGCCAGGGCGTCCGCTAGACGTGGCATGTCCCGGTCGACGAGCTGTCGCTGCAGCGCGATCGTCGCGGTCGAGACGACGACGGTGCGCCCGGACTGTATGGCGTGGCGCGCGCTGGGAACGAGGTAGGCGAGCGACTTGCCGGTGCCGGTACCGGCCTGCACCGCAAGGTGTTCGCCCGTCTCGATCGAGTGGGCGACCGCGGACGCCATCGTCAACTGGTTCCGGCGCTCTTTGCCGCCGAGGGAGCGGACCGCGAGTTTCAACAGTTCGGGAACGTTCGGCAGCTCAGGCTCGGGCACCGGAACAGGCTACTGCCCGGGTCCGTCAGTCGTGGCTGGTGACCTGCCCCACCAGTTCGACACCGGCCGCGTCGAGTTCGGTCAGGGCGGCTGCCACGGTGTTCGGGGACACCCCTGCGGTGAACGAGAGGAGCACACGCGTGCGGAACCCCTCCGTGGCCGCGTCCAGCGCGGTTGCGCGCACGCAGTGATCCGTGGCGATGCCGACCACGTCGACCGCGTCGATATCGTGTCGGTGCAGCCAGTCGGCCAGCGAGTCGCCCGACGGGGACACGCCTTCGAAACCAGAGTATGCAGCGCTGTACTCGCCCTTCGAGAACACTTCGTCGAATGGTTCGGTCTGGAGCGCGGGATGGAACTCGACCCCCGGCGTTCCGACCCGGCAGTGCGGCGGCCAGCTGTCCACATAGTTTGGGCTTTCGGAAAAGTGCGGGCCGGGATCGATGTGGTGGTCGCGGGTGGCGACGATCGCCGAATACCCGCGACCCGAGAGCAGGTCGTTGACATCGGAGGCCACCGTGGCTCCGCCGGCGACCGCAAGGGCTCCGCCTTCGCAGAAATCGTTCTGGACGTCGACGACAATCAATGCTCGTCCGGTCATAACCACCCCTTTCCAGCGTAACGGGTCGGGACGGCGGGGTCGCCGTGCGAGAGTTTGAGCCCCTCCCACGGAAGGCTCACGAGGTTGCGGGCGAGCAGGGTGCGGCTGTCCTCGAGTGTGGGCAGGTCGTCGACGGTCTCGCCGCCGCGCACGATCGGAATCAGCAGGTCCCGAGACTCGAAGTCGCCGGTATCGGGTGCGGGTTCGTTCGCCCGGTAGAGCACCTCCTCGACGATCGTGCCCGACGAGCGACTGAGCCGAATCGCGCGCTTGGTACCGCCCAGGGAGTGCTTGTGGCTGCTGCGCTTCTCCACCGGGACACCGTCGACCTCGACGAGCTTGTAGACCATGCCCGCGGTGGGTGCGCCCGACCCGGTCACCAGGGCGGTTCCGACCCCGTAAGCGTCGACCGGTTCGGCCCGAAGCGCCGCAATGGCGTACTCGTCCAGATCGCCGGAGACCACGATGCGGGTGCCCGTGGCGCCGAGTCCGTCGAGTTGGTTCCGGACCTGCCGCGCGAGCACCCCCAGGTCACCCGAGTCGATCCGCACACCCGCCAGACCGGTTCCGGCCGCGGCGATGGCGTTCTCGACGCCCCGTGTGATGTCGTAGGTGTCGACCAGAAGCGTCGTTTCCACGCCGAGCGCTGCGACCAGGGCACGGAATGCGGCCTCCTCGTTCGCGGCGCCGTCGGTGGTGTGCAGCAGCGTGAACGCGTGGGCACTGGTACCCGCGCCGGGGATTCCGTGGGTGCGCACCGCTTCGAGATTCGACGTCGCGTCGAACCCGGCGAGATAGGCAGCGCGCGCACACGCCACGGCGGATTCCTCGTGTGCCCGCCGCGACCCCATCTCGATCAGCCGTCGGCCGCCCGCCGCGACCACCATGCGGGCGGCCGCGGACGCGATCGCGCTGTCGTGGTTGAGGATTGACAACATCAGGGTCTCGAGCAGAACGCATTCGGCGAAGGTGCCCCGCACCGAAAGGATCGGGGAACCCGGGAAGTACAGCTCGCCTTCGCGGTAGCCGTCGATGTCACCCGAGAACCGGAAGTCCCGCAGCCACGCGACGGTGGTCGCATCCAGGAACCGGGACACGATCGCGAGTTCCGGCTCGCCGAACCGGAATCGAGCCAACGCGTCGGGGATCCGGCCCATGCCTGCGACCACCCCGAAGCGCCGGCCGTCGGGCAGTCGCCGGGCGAACAATTCGAAGCTGCACGGGCGGCGCGCCGAGCCGTCTGCGATGGCCGCCTCGAGCATCGTCAACTCGTACTTGTCAGTCAGCAGCGCGGTACTCGATCGCGGTCCGGCGGACTCTGCGTGAGGGGTTGCCACGCGGCCAACTTTACGATTCGATAGCCGGCACGGGTGTCGAGTTCTGTGCCCACGCCGTACCCTGGAGCCATGGCGCCGTGCTCCACAATGACTCTCGCGACCGCAGTTCCGGTCGGGAAGATGCCTGCTGCAACACCCCAGATCTCCCCGGTCGAGTCCGAGATCGAGGAAATGACCGAGGCGCTGGATCGGCCCTGGGTAACCGTCGTTTGGGACGATCCGGTCAACCTCATGCACTACGTGGCATACATCTTCCAGAAGCTCTTCGGCTACAGCAAAGCCAAGGCGACGGACCTGATGATGCAGGTCCACAACGAGGGTAAGGCTGTCGTCTCGAGCGGTTCGCGCGACAAGGTCGAGAACGACGTGCGTAAGCTGCACGCGGCCGGCCTGTGGGCCACGATGCAGCGCGACAGCAGGTAGACGATCATTCATCGCTGACCGTAAGGATTCCGGGGACAAACGTGCGGACTTGGACGAGGAAGAACACGTTCGGCGGCATGAAGTTGCGTTCGGAGATGGACGCGCACGAGGCGACGGTCCTGAGGTCGTTGGTGACGTCGGTGACCGGACTGCTCGAGGAACGGGCAGCGTCCGCGCCGACCGACGAACTGGCCGCACTCACGGGCATACGGACCGGCAACACCGAGACACCCTCCGACGCGGTTCTGGCTCGGTTGTTGCCCGACTTCCAGCGCCCCGACCCCGACAACCCCGACGTGCCCAGGGACCCCGAGCAGGGCAACATCAACAGCGCTCTGCGCGGCCTGCACGAGCCGGAGATCATCGACGACAAGATCGCGGCTGGTGCAGTCATCCTGCAGACGGTCCCTGCCGAGGGCGGCAAGGTCGCACTCACCCCCGAGCAGGCCGATTCGTGGCTCGTCGGGCTCAACGACCTCCGGCTGGCGCTCGGCACCAATCTCGGGATCGACTCCGACACTCCCGACGAGTTGGAGGAAGGTGACCCCCGGGCCCCGCACCTCGACATCTACCACTGGTTGACCTGGATGCAGGACTCGCTCGTCCAGGCGTTGACGTCGTGACGGCGCCTGGGAGTTCGATCGTCGTCGGACCCTCGGATTCCCTGAGTGATGTCGCCGGCGTCCTCGTGGGCCACGATTACCTACTCGATCCCGACGCAACCCTCGGCTCCGGTGCCGCGACTGGATGCACCGTCGTACGTGTTCCGGGCGGCGCGACAGGTGGCGTCGACGTGCGCGGCGGCGGGCCCGGTACCCGCGAGACCGACCTGCTCGACCCCAGCCACTCGGTGCAGCGGGTCGACGCGGTAGTCCTCTCCGGGGGCAGCGCATACGGCCTCGCTGCCACGGACGGCGTCATGCGCTGGCTCGAGGATCACGGGGTCGGCATCCCTATGGGTGCACCCGGGCAGGTGGTCCCGATCGTGCCCGCCGCGGTGATCTTCGACCTACCGGTCGGGGACTGGAACACTCGGCCCACCGCGGAGTTCGGCTATCGGGCGGCGGACCGGGCGGGCGCTGCCGTCGAGACTGGATGCGTCGGCGCCGGTACCGGTGCCCGCGCAGGTGCCCTCAAGGGCGGCGTCGGCACGGCGAGCGCGGTGATCGAGGGTGGACCCGCAGACGGTGTGACTGTCGCGGCGCTCGTGGTCGCCAACCCGGTCGGCTCGGTATGGGATCCGGAGACGGGGCTGCCGTGGGGGTTGTCGCTCGCGGACGCCGAACGACGCGGCATGCGGCCGCCGTCCCCCGACGAACTGGCTGCGGCGAACCGACTGGGGGGGAAGGGCCTCGAGGTTCTCAACACGACGATCGGCGTGGTCGCGACCGACGCGAACCTGTCGAAGGCGTCGTGCCGCCGCGTGGCGGTCGCAGGACATGACGGTATGGCCCGCGCGATCCGGCCCGTGCACTCTCCCCTCGACGGTGACACGATCTTCGCGCTCGCGACCGGAACCCACGAGGTGCCGTCGCCGGACGGGGTGCCGTCGGCGTTCGCGGCCGAACTGCCGTTACTCGACGCGGTGTGCACTGCGGCGGCATCCTGCGTGCAACGAGCGATCGTGGACGCGATCCTCTCGGCCGTGACGGTTGCGGGCGTTCCGAGCTACCGGGACGTGTTCCCCTCGGCATTCGGGGGTGCGTCCGGGACCTCCGCCCAGAGCTGACAGCCCGGACCTGAGAGCCCAGACCTGACGGTTCTTCGGCGGCAGTCGGCTGTCGGTTCGCCCCGGTAGGCTCGAATCCGTGACAACTGGATCCGAGGTGCACAGGAATCAGCCGCGTGTTGCGCGCCCGATCTGGCAGCGCGCAGCGATGACAGTCGGTGGCTTCGTCGTGGTGTTGTACGTGCTCGAGGCTATCGACACCGTCTCGGGTAATCGGCTGGACGGGTGGGGGATCCGGCCGTTGACGATGGACGGATTGTGGGGCGTGGCGTTCGCGCCGATGTTGCACGGCGGCTGGGGTCACCTTGTCGCAAACACGGTGCCTCTGCTCGTGCTCGGATTCCTGGTCCTGATGTCGGGTATCGGTCGTGGACTGGCCGCAACCGGACTCATCTGGTTGATCGGCGGTCTGGGCACGTGGCTGACCGGCGGTCCCTACCTCCACCTCGGCGCCTCGGTGCTGATCTTCGGTTGGCTCACCTACCTGCTGGTTCGCGGCATCTTCACACGGAGCGTCGGCCAGATCTTGCTCGGCGTCGTGGTCCTGTTCGTGTACGGGAGTTTGCTGTGGGGCGTGTTGCCCGGGCAGAACGGAATTTCCTGGCAGGGGCACCTGTTCGGTGCGGTCGGTGGCGTCGTGGCGGCATGGGCGTTGTCGGCGAACGTTCGGCGCGGGCGCCGAGCTCCGGCGGGAGGTGCGGCACCGTTGCCGTGACTCCAGGGGCCGTCACAGCGTCGGACAGTGGAACGCCGCCTCACAATCCCGAGTCCTATGTGAGTTGACACCGCCGAAAGGCGGGGTTACTTCCTGGTTGCCGGGTGACCGTGGCAGCATGGTTTGCATGCGCATTACGGTCCTGGGATGTTCGGGGAGCGTCTCCGGACCTGACTCGGCTGCGTCGGGCTATTTGCTGGCCGCGCCAGGAACTCCGCCTGTCGTGATGGACTTCGGCCCCGGCGTTCTCGGTGCACTGCAGCGTCACGCCGATCCCGGCGAGGCGGTGATCCTGCTGTCGCACCTCCACGCTGACCACTGCCTCGATGTCCCCGGTCTCCTCGTGTGGCGTCGCTACCACCCGAATCCCCCGACCGGCCGCGCCCTCGTCTACGGACCCGCCGACACCGCCTGCCGCATCGGTGTCGCCTCCGCCGAGTGCGGCGGCGAACTCGACGACATCTCCGACACCATCGACCTGCACAGCTGGTCCGACCGGCACGTCGCCGAGATCGGTGAACTCTCCGTCCAGGCCTTCCAGGTCAACCATCCGCCCGAGTCCTACGGCTTCCGCGTGACCAGCGATACCGGACGTATCCTCGCCTACACCGGTGACACCGGGATCTGTGACGCCGTCGTCGACCTCGCTCGTGGTGCGGACGTGCTGCTGTCGGAGGCGTCTTGGACCCACGGACCCGACCGTCCCACGGGCATCCACCTCTCCGGCACCGAGGCCGGCCAGGTCGCCGCCCGTGCCGGCGTCGGCGAACTTTTGCTAACCCACATCCCGCCGTGGACGTCCCGTGAGGACGTCATCGCCGAGGCCAAGGCCGAGTTCTCCGGGCCGGTGCATGCGGTGTCCACCGGGGACGTCTACACAATCTGACGTCCACACAATCTGACGCCGCACCGTCGCCGTCGGGCCTGACGACTAGGCTCTCGAAGCGTGACGACACGAGACGACGGTAGGGCGGACGACGAACTCCGCGAGGTTCGGATCACACGCGGCTTCACCAGCCATCCCGCGGGTTCGGTGCTGATCGAGTTCGGCAACACGCGGGTCATGTGCACCGCGAGCGTCGAGGAAGGTGTCCCGCGCTGGCGTACGGGTTCCGGGCTCGGCTGGCTGACCGCGGAGTACGCGATGCTGCCGGCCGCGACTCACACCCGTAGCGGCCGTGAGTCGGTGAAAGGCAAGGTCGGCGGGCGGACCCAGGAGATCAGCCGGCTTGTCGGCCGCTCGCTTCGGGCGTGCATCGACCTGGCTGCGATCGGTGAGAACACGATCGCGATCGACTGTGACGTGCTGCAGGCCGATGGCGGCACTCGCACCGCCGCCATCACCGGCGCGTACGTCGCGCTGGTCGACGCCGTGACCTACCTCCGTGCAGCCGGTCGGCTCGCCGACCCGCAGCCCATCTCGTGTGCGATCGCGGCCGTCAGCGTCGGCGTCGTGGATGGTCGTGTCCGGTTGGACCTGCCGTACGAGGAGGACTCGCGCGCTGAGGTCGACATGAACGTCGTCGCGACCGATACCGGCACTTTGGTCGAGATTCAGGGCACTGGCGAGGGCGCAACTTTCCCGCGCTCGACACTCGACAAGATGCTCGATTCGGCCCTCACCGGTTGCGAGGCGCTGTTCGAAATTCAGAAGACCGCGCTCGCCGAGCCGTACCCGGGTGTGCTTCCGGAGTCGGCCGAGCCCAAGAAGAAGGTGTTCGGAAGTTGACCGGAAGGCTTCTCGTCGCCAGCCGCAATGCCAAGAAGCTCCGTGAACTGCGGCGCGTACTTGCCGCCGCCGGCATCGAGGCGCTCGAGGTGATCGGCCTCGATGAGGTCCCGGAGTTCCCCGAGACCCCGGAGACCGGAGCCACGTTCGAGGCGAACGCGACCGTCAAGGCGGTCGACGGCGCCGTCGCCACTGGTCTGCCGTGCGTCGCCGACGACTCGGGTATCGAGGTGGACGCGCTGCGCGGTATGCCCGGCGTCCTGTCGGCTCGGTGGAGCGGCAGCCATGGCGACGACGACGCCAACACCGCGCTGCTGCTCAGTCAGCTGTCGGACGTTCCCGACGAGCGGCGGGGCGCGGCCTTCGTGTCGGCGTGCGCGCTCGCCATCCCGGGACAGGACCCCGTGGTGGTGCGCGGCGAATGGCGGGGCCGGATCGTCCGCGAGCCGCGGGGCGAGAACGGATTCGGTTACGACCCAGTATTCGAGCCCGAGGGCGAGGACCGGACGTCGGCCGAACTGTCGCCGGAGGAGAAGGACGCGGCCTCCCACCGAGGACGGGCGCTCGCGCAGCTGGTGCCGGCGCTGGCTCGGCTCGCGAGGGCGTAGGGAGGCCGGAGCGTTTAGGCGGGGAGGCCCGTCAGACCCCGAAATCCTTCTTGACCTGGACCGTGCGCCAGTGCTCGACGAAGAAGGACAGGAACGGGATGGTGCCGGCGAGCAGCGTCCCGATCGTGCGGCCGGCGGGCCAACGGACCTTCACTGCGAGATCCATCGTCATGATCAGGTACACGAAGTACACCCAGCCGTGGACGATCGCGATCCAGTTCGGCACGTTTTCGACGCCGAGGATGTACTTCGCCACCATTTCGGCGGTAAGCACGAGGAGCCAGATACCGGTCGCGTACGCCAGAATGCGGTAGCGCAGCAGCGCGGAGGCGACCTTCTTGTTTCCGGCCTTCTTGTTTCCGGCCTTCTCATTTCCTGGGGCTGTTTCTTGGCCTGGGGCAGCAGGTGACGCTGATCCGGTGGTCTGAGTGTCGGTCATCTCATCGGGGCTGCCGCTCACTTGTCGCTCCTATCGGGCTCGCGAGCCGACAGCTCAGCGAGGTAATCGTTGTACTCGAGCATCTGCCGGGCCTCGGGGTCCTCGAGATCCTCGGCAGTCGTCACCGATTCGACCTTCGGGCGCTCCGGCAACAACCCCTCGGGAACATCGGTCGGCTGGTCGGTCGCCGCACCCGCCGCCGGGCCGTCGGCGTCGTCCTGTTCGCGGTCGTCCTCGAGTTGGACGAAGCGGCGGTAGGCGTAGATCACGAACGCCGCGAAGAGGGGCCACTGGAGGGCGTAGCCGAGGTTCTGGCCGTTGCCACCGACAGACTCGAATCGGGTCCACTGCCACCAGCCGAGCGCTAGGCATCCGCCGGCTGCCACGACGACCAGCACGATCAGTGCGGGTCGGCTATGTCGACTGGTTCGGGCCACATATCGAAGGTACCCGAGGTGGGATGTGGCCCCGTTGGCTGCCGGGCGGTTCCGGATACCTGAAGGTCACGAGATCGGACGCGGGTGGTTGCTATGGCTCCCTTTGTAAGGGTGAGTCGGTGCAGGTCGACGAGTGTGGTCTGGTCGAGGCGGGATCCGACGTAGCCGCCGGCCATGGCGAAAGCGACCGGCAGTCCCCGCTGACGGCACCAGTCGAAGACGATCTGCTCGCGCTGCTCTAGTACTTCCGCGGTGACCCCTTCCAGCCCGCCGATTCCGCACCGCTCGTAAGGATCCATCCCGGCGTTGTACAGGCACAGGTCAAAGGGCCCGATCCGGTCGGCTTGTGCAACGGCCTGTCTGACTGTGAGCAGATAGTCTTCGGCTTGGTCGACTTCCCAGAGTGCCGAATTCGTGTGGCCGGAATAGTGGTCGAATGCGTCGACGGAGACGTCTTCGTGCCAGATGCGTGGGTCGCGGTCGACGAGTTGGGCAGTCCCGCCCCCACAATGAGCGTCGAGATCGAGGATCAGAACCGAACGGGCAACGCTCTCGTCGAGGAGTGTCTTCGCGGCAACGACAAGGCCGTTGAATGTGCAGAATCCGTCGCCGCGGTCGCGCTTTGCGTGGTGCAACCCGGACGACAGCGATCCAGCGACACCGTCGTCGAGGGCGGCGCGGGCGGCGGCGAGCACGCCTCCGTTGGATGCGAGCACCATCCGCCACAGTGCTGGGTCCCAGTCGAATCCCTGAGACTCGGCGAGGTACCGCAGCTCACCGGTCCGTACTGCCTCGATGTACTCGGGATCGTGGACGCGTTCGAGTTCGTCGGGTGTGAGCGGTGGCGGCGCCAGAAGTTCGACGCCGTCGATCGGCCGATCGGTCAGCGAGTCCGCGATCCATCCGGCCTTGCGGGTGGTGTCGAAGCCGTAGGCGGCGCCGACGTACTCGGGACTGTAGTAGATCTTCATGTCGCCACCGCCTCTGTTTCTGCTCGCGGTTCGTCAGTCGGGGTGGGATGGTGGGCTCGCACGCCCGTGCCGGTGTCGTCTCCGGTGAGGGCGTCGCGTCTTGGGCAGAACCGGGGGCCCGCTCCGCGTCTTCGCGTCAGTCTTCGGCGTCTACTCGTTGCTGGGGGCTGAACGCGGGCATGGGGGCAGAGGGGCTGATCTGTTTGGCGTCGCGGTAGCTGCGGATGTTGGCCGATGCCGCCGACATCGCGTCGCGCGACTTTCCCTTGCTGTAGGTAAGTGACTGTTCGCGTTTGACACCGAGGTCGGTGCCGACCTCGATAGCATCCTGATCGGCACCCATGTACAGGAACTGCCAGTCGTATTGATTCGTGTGCAGTTCCACAAGCTTCTTGATGGCAGGGCGGGTCCAGGTACGGCTGGCGTTCTCCAAGCCGTCGGTCATGATCGCGACGATCACCGCTCCCGGACGTTCCTCCTCTGAGAGAGCGGAGTGTTCCGCGCTGATGTCGGTGATGAGCTTGCCCATCGCGTCGAGCAGTGCGGTGCTCGACCGTGGCTGCAGGTCCAGCGCCGGGACATCCTCGAGCGGAACGTCCCGATAGACAACCTCGTACTTCGTGTCGAACTGCGCCAAGGTCACCGTGCACTCGCCGGTGACTGCGCGTTGCTCGTCGATGAACGCCGCGAAACCACCCTCGACGTCGGATTTGATGATCTGCATCGATCCGGAACGATCGAGCAGAAACACGAGGTGTGTGAGTTCCAGGTTGGGCAAGGTCGGTCCTTTCAGCAGAGTTCAGGTGTTGCGGCGTGGTTTGAACCGCAACGGCTTCGGAGCGGTCGATGGGGTGGCTGATGTTCCACCCCTTTTTCTCTCGTATCGGGCCAGCTGGACTTCTTTGGCGGTCACGCGACCATCTGGGCGGGCGTAGGGGGCGAGCATGGGTGTGCGGGCCAGTCGTGGGCCGACGGCGTTCTCGGTCAGGCCTGCTTTCGCACCTGCAGAGCGCAGCGACAGTTCACCGTCGACGATCGCGTGAGCCAGCTGCTCATCGAGCAGATAGCTCACTTCTTCCAACACGACCCGCAGATGCGACAAGGCGGTCGGCGGGTCGGCGGACTCTGCGTGAGCGAGTTCGGCCCGGATTCGGGCGTATCGATCGGGCATACCGGATTACCATACCGCAAAAAGTGCGGCACCGCAAAAAGTGCGTACTTGGAGGTGTCGGGAGTGTCACCGGACCAGGTTCGGTCGTCGCGCGGCTCGTACGCGGGGAGCGGAGTAGGTGCTATCGCGGAGCCCAGGTGGTGTCGGGTGCCCTGCGTTTTCGTTCCGCGGATGCCGTCTGGCAGAATGAACGGCTGTTCGTCGCATCCGGTTACGTACCGCGCGGCGGTCACAGGAAAGAGGCAAAACCGGGCCCACCATCCTGGTGGGTCGCCGAATTGCACGTGACACGTGTGCACAGCGCGCACTGAAGGGGAAACAGCTCATGGCTGTCAAGATCAAGCTCACCCGACTCGGCAAGATCCGCAACCCGCAGTACCGGATCATCGTCGCGGACTCCCGCACCCGCCGCAACGGCCGTGCGATCGAGACCATCGGCAAGTACCACCCGAAGGAAGAGCCGTCGCTGATCGAGATCGACTCGGAGCGCGCTCAGTACTGGCTGGGTGTCGGCGCGCAGCCGACCGAGCCGGTCGAGAACCTGCTGAAGATCACCGGTGACTGGCAGAAGTTCAAGGGCCTGCCCGGTGCCGAGGGCACCCTCAAGAAGGCGGAGCCGAAGCCGACCAAGCTCGAGCTGTTCCAGGCCGCGCTGGCGCAGGCCGAGAACGAGCCGGCTTCCGAGGCCATCACGCCCAAGAAGAAGAAGTCCGCCAAGCAGGACGCTGCAGAGGCGGCAGAGTCGGAGGCTCCCGCCGCTGACGCCGAGGCTGCCGAGTAATGAGCGCCGTTGTCGCCGATGCCGTCGAGCATCTCGTCCGTGGAATCGTCGCCAACCCCGACGACGTTCGCGTCGAGCTGATCGCCGGCCGTCGGGGGCGCACCGTCGAGGTGCATGTGCACCCCGACGACCTCGGCAAGGTAATCGGTCGTGGTGGTCGCACCGCGACCGCCCTGCGGACCCTCGTCTCCGGAATCGGAGGACGCGGGATCCGCGTCGACGTCGTCGACACCGATCTGTAAGACCCGCTGTGGAACTCGTCGTGGGCCGCGTCGTCAAGTCGCACGGCATCAAGGGAGAGTTGGTCGTCGAGGTTCGCACCGACGAGCCCGGGGAGCGCTTCGCCGTCGGTGCCGAGCTACGGGGTCGCAAGCCGCGCGAGAAGACGCTGCGCACATTCGTGGTGGAAGCCGTCCGGGAACATTCCGGGCGGCTTCTGCTACGCCTGAGCGATGTCGCCGATCGAAACACTGCCGACGACATGCGCGGCACCTTGTTCGTGATCGACACCGCCGATCTCACTCCCTCCGATGATCCCGACGAGTTCTACGATCACGAGCTCGAGGGTCTGGCTGTGCGTATGGCCGCCGGACGCCCCGACGCCGGCAAGTCCGTCGGCACGGTGATCGAGGTATTGCATTCCGCCGCAGGAGAATTGCTGTCGGTCCGTCCCGAAGGCGAGAGTTCGGGCGAGATCCTGGTGCCGTTCGTGACCGCGATCGTCCCGACGGTCGCCGTCGCCGAGGGCGTCATCGAGATAGACCCGCCGGAAGGCCTGCTGGACCCGGGTTTCGGGGACAGCAGCGACGAGGAATGACGGAACCGCCATGCGCCTCGACGTAGTGACGATCTTCCCCGAGTACCTCGAGCCGCTTCGCGCCGCGCTGCTCGGCAAGGCGATCGACAAGGAACTCATATCCGTGGGCGTCCACGATCTGCGCCGCTGGACCCACGACGTTCACAAGTCGGTCGACGATTCTCCGTACGGCGGCGGGCCCGGCATGGTCATGAAGCCGACGGTGTGGGGTGATGCGCTCGACGAGGTCCTCACCGACGAGAACGGCGATCCGGACCCCGACGCCGTGCTGGTCGTCCCGACGCCCGCCGGGGTGCCGTTCACCCAGGCGACCGCGCGTCGTTGGGCCGAGGAGGATCATCTGGTCTTCGCGTGCGGTCGGTATGAGGGCATCGACCAGCGAGTGTTCGAGGACGCGGCTCGGCGGGTGCGGGTCGAGGAGGTCTCGATCGGCGACTACGTCCTCATCGGCGGCGAGGCCGCGGTGCTGGTCATGGTCGAGTCGGTGGTCCGGTTGCTGCCCGGCGTGCTGGGCAATGAGCAGTCGCACCAAGAGGATTCGTTCTCCGACGGGCTCCTCGAGGGCCCCAGCTACACACGCCCGGTCACCTGGCGTGGGCTCGAGGTCCCGCCGGTGTTGCTGTCGGGCGATCATGCGAAGGTCGCTGCCTGGCGACGGGCGCAGGCGCTACAGCGCACGGCCGAGCGCCGGCCAGACCTGCTTTCCTGATCGGTCGCCTGTCCTGATCGGTCGCCTGTCCTGATCGGTCGCCTGTCCTGATCGGTCGCCTCACCTGATCGGTCGCTGCCTGTCTGGTGTCTCCTCGGCACCGGCCACCCGGGTGGGTGCCGACTCGGGTCCGGTCGATTCAACGCCCCGGTCGATTCAACGCCCCAGTCGATTCAAAACTGCGGGAACAAGATTCGCACGACGTCGGTGAGTGTCTCGCGTGCGTGCGCGGCGCTGATGTCGCCGACGGCGGTGGTCAGCGAGGTGTCGGGGTAGTCCGGCTCGGCGTCACCGTAGTTGAGATCCTCCCGGGACACGACGACCAGGATGTACCGGTCGTCGGGGCCGATGACGCCGGTCGACAGGTGCAGCCACCGGCCGCCGCTACAGCACATCCACCCCTGCTTGACTGCGATATCGGTCGCGCCGGGAAGCCCCGCGGGGATTCCGAAACTCTGGTCGTATCCGTCCGCCGCGATCGGGGTGAAGTTGTGCAGGTAGCCCATCAATTCGTCGCGGTGCGGAGCGTCCAGACCGCCGCGACCGGTGAGCATGGCCGAGTAGTAGTCGACGAGGTCGCGTCCGGTCGTCGTCGTGTTCCACCAGCGTCCGTCGTAGGGAACCGCGGTGGCGGCGAGCTGGTACCGCACAGCGACGTCGTGGACGATGTCTGAGGTGCCGTACTTGTTCCAGAGTTCGGTGGTTGCGAAGTCGTCCGAGGATTCGAGCATTCGCGCGACGAGGCGGTGTTCGCGGGCGGTCAGACCCAGTTCCGTGTTCTCCTCGCGGTAGAAGAGGTCGTCGGCGATGAACAGCTTCGCCAGCGAAGCGGTCGGGAACGGTACGGCGTCCCCGAACGATTCGTAGTGGCCGTCGTGGCGGTCGAGGAACGCGATCGTGACGTCCGCGCCACGTTCGGCGGCCGCGAAAACCGCCTGGTCGATGTGGCCCGCGAGTCTGAGCGGGGCACGTTCGACCGGTGCCGTTTCTGGTTCGGTGGAGCTGGGACTGCCTACGGTGGTGTCGTCCTCGGACGGTGTGGTGCCGACCGCGATCGCGGTGGCCGTGAGAGCGACGATCGCGAGGCCTCGTATCAGTCCGATCATCGGAGCCACCACCAATCTTGCAGCCGGCCGCGTACCGGCCCCGGACACCGCTGCGTCGGGTGGGCTGACGGTAGGGTCGTTCGCCGTGACGACTGCTCTAAACTCCGTAAACCAGCGTATATCCGAAGAGCTCGACATACGGGAGGGGCAGGTCGCCGCGGCCGTCGACCTTCTCGACGGCGGCGCCACGGTCCCGTTCATCGCCCGGTACCGCAAGGAGGTCACCGGAGCCCTCGACGACGCCCAGCTGCGCCGGCTCGAGGAGCGGCTGCGGTACCTGCGCGAACTCGACGAGCGGCGCGGTGCGGTCCTGGAGTCCATCCGTTCGCAGGGCAAGCTCGACGATCGTCTCGAGCAGCAGATCCTGCTGGCCGACACCAAGGCGCGGCTCGAGGACGTCTACCTGCCGTACAAGCCGAAGCGGCGCACCAAGGCGCAGATCGCGCGTGAGGCCGGTCATGAACCCGTCGCCGACGCCTTGCTGACCGATCCCACTCAGGATCCGGCTCAGTTCACCGCCGAGCAGCTCGAAGGCGCCCGCGCGATCCTGGTCGAGCGGTTCGCCGAGGACGCCGACCTGGTCGGTGAGCTGCGCGAGCTGATGTGGAACCGTGGCCGGCTCGAGTCGAAGGTGCGTGCCGGCAAGGAAGACGCCGGCGCCAAGTTCGCCGACTATTTCGAGTTCTTCGAGCCGTTCGGGAAGTTGCCGTCGCACCGCATCCTGGCGATGTTCCGAGGCGAGAAGGAAGAGGTCCTGTCGCTCACCCTGGCACCCGATCAGGAGCCGCCGGGGCAGGGAGAGACCAGCCTGTACGAGGCCCGGATCGCCACGCGGTTCCAGATCGCCGACCGCGGACGTCCCGCAGACCGCTGGCTGCTCGACACCGTCCGTTGGGCTTGGAAGACCAAGCTGCTCATCACGCTTGGTATCGACACCCGTATGCGGCTGCGACAGGCCGCCGAGAAGGACGCCGTCGACGTCTTCGCGGCCAACCTCAGGGACCTGCTGCTCGCCGCACCGGCCGGCACCCGCGCGACGATGGGCCTCGACCCCGGATTCCGCACCGGCACGAAGGTCGCGGTCGTCGATGCGACCGGCAAGGTCGTCGCGCACGACACGATCTACCCGCACCAGCCTCACAACAAATGGGACCAGTCCCTCGCGACACTCGCCGCCCTGGCAGCCAGGCACGGCGTCGAGCTCGTCGCGATCGGCAACGGCACCGCATCCCGCGAGACGGATGCGCTCGCGGCAGCGCTGATCGAGAAATTCCCCGAGGCCGGGCTGACGAAGGTCGTCGTCTCCGAGGCCGGGGCGTCGGTGTACTCGGCGTCGGCGTACGCGTCGCAGGAACTGCCCGATCTCGACGTGTCGATCCGGGGCGCGGTGTCCATCGCGCGACGCCTGCAGGACCCGTTGGCCGAACTCGTCAAGATCGATCCCAAGTCGATCGGCGTCGGCCAGTACCAACATGACGTATCCGAGACGATGCTCGCGCGTTCCCTCGGAGCCGTCGTCGAGGACGCGGTGAACGCGGTCGGCGTCGACGTCAATACCGCGTCGGTTCCGCTGCTGTCGCGGGTGTCGGGCATCACCGGTTCGCTCGCGGAGAGCATCGTCGCTCACCGGGACCGCACCGGCCCGTTCCGCAGCCGCAAGAGCCTCCAGGACGTGCCGCGGCTCGGACCCAAGGCCTTCGAACAGTGCGCCGGCTTTCTCCGGATCCCGAACGGCGACGATCCGCTCGACGCGTCCGCCGTGCACCCCGAGGCGTACCCGGTGGTGCGCCGGATTCTCGAGGCGTCAGCCGGATCGGCCCCAGGTGTGGGGGAACTGATCGGCAACACCGCGGTCCTGCAGGCGCTGAACCCGGCCGACTTCGCCGACGAACGGTTCGGTCTGCCGACGGTCACCGACATCATCGCGGAACTCGACAAGCCGGGCCGCGACCCGCGGCCGGAGTTCAAGACTGCGACTTTCACCGCCGGTATCGAGAAGGTCGCCGACCTCGCGCCCGGCATGATTCTCGAGGGCGTCGTCACCAATGTCGCGGCGTTCGGCGCGTTCGTCGATGTGGGCGTTCACCAGGACGGATTGGTCCACGTCTCGGCGATGTCGCGCAACTTCGTCAGCGACCCGCGCGACGTCGTGAAGTCCGGTGACGTCGTCAAGGTCAAGGTGCTCGAGGTCGATGTCGAACGCCAGCGCATCGGGCTTACATTGCGTCTCGACGACGAGGTCGGTGCCACGAAGCGCTCACGCAGCGATCAGGGCGGCGGGCGGCGTCGCCCGAGTGGGCAGGCCGCCAAGCGAACGGCTGGTCAGGGGCGGGACCGTCGCTCCGATTCCGGCCGAGCGAACGGCTCGATGGCCGACGCCTTGCGGAAGGCGGGTTTCGGTAAGTGAATACCTGAGTGAACTCGTGGTCGGCGTCCCGGTCTCGGCCGGGGCGCCCGCCGAGTCAGTCGCTGATGCCCCGGCCGATCAGCGACACACCGATCACCAGTAGCAGCACTGCCATCACCGCCGCGTTGTTGGTGATCAGCCACGCCTTCAGGTCGTTCAACCATCCGGTCGCCCGTTCACGCAGGGTGAAGTAGCCGATCACCGGCACGGCGACAGTGCTGGCGGCGAGCACGGTGAACACGATTCCCGCGACCACGATCGCAGCGCCGCCGACGCCGAGCTGGGTGACCGCCACCGCGGCACCGACGATCATCAGCAGGTTCTTCGGGTTGACCGCGGACAGCCCGACCCCCAGCGCCAAGGCTTTCGCCGGAGTGACCTTGTCCATCGCGGCGAGCCACCGTGGCAGCGCCGGCTCTTCGCCCGGCGCCGGGCGACGCCGCCATTGCCTGACGGCCAGGATGAGCAGTACCGCACCGAGGGCGACCCGGACGACCGCGGTGACGGAGTTGCCGTCCGAACGTGAGGACAGGTCCGCGACGCTGCCGAGCACCACGAAAATGGTGTACCCAACGGCGATACCGAGCACCCACCCGGCCAGGAAGGTCGTCGCGGTGGTGGCCGCTCGGGGGGTGAGCAGCATCAGGATCGTCGCGATGATCGGTATCGGGCTTATCGCGACGCCGATCGAGAGGGGGAGTACCTCCCCGACGGCCGGACCCATGGAGGCATCGTGGCCGTGCAGACGCCGAAGGTCCCCACCCGTAGCGGGTGAAACGCCGGGTGCGCTTTCGCGTTCGCGGCGGTTCGGCGGGTGGAAAACTGTGATCCATGCAGCCGATCCCGCAGCGCGCGGATCCGTCCCGCGCGCCGAAGAACATGGTGTGGGTCCCCGGTGGGGCGTTCTGGATGGGATCCGAGGACTTCTATCCCGAGGAGCGTCCGGTCCACCAGGTGACCGTGGACGGCTTCTGGATGGACGCCCACCAGGTCACGGTTGCCGAGTTCCGGCGGTTCGTGAAGGACACCGGCCACGTCACGACCGCCGAGATCGCGCCGGACCCCGCCGACTATCCCGACGCCGATCCGAGCCTGCTGGTGCCGGGTTCGCTCGTGTTCACCCCGCCTGACCACCCGGTGCCGCTCGACGACTACCGGCGGTGGTGGTCCTGGGTGCCGGGCGCGGACTGGCGTCATCCGGAGGGGCCCGGCAGCAACGTCGGTGGACGCGAGCGGCATCCCGTCACCCATGTCTCGTATGCGGACGCGCTCGCGTACGCATCCTGGGCGGGCAAGGAATTGCCGACCGAGGCCGAATGGGAGTTCGCCGCTCGCGGCGGCCTCGACCGCAAGACTTACGTCTGGGGCGACGAGTTCACGCCGGGGGGAAAGCACCAGGCCAACACGTGGCAGGGCCAGTTTCCCTGGCAGAACCTCGTCGAGGACGGATACGTCGGTACCGCGCCGATCGCGAGGTTCCGGCCCAACGGGTACGGCCTGGCGGACATGGCCGGCAACGTCTGGGAGTGGACGTCGGACTTCTACACCCCCGACCACAGCGCGTCCGGCAAGAACGTCGCACCGGCATCCTCGTGCTGTGTTCCCCGCAACCCGCGCGTCGAGGCTGGGGAAGCTCGCGACGACGAGGTGTACCCACGGCGCGTGATCAAGGGCGGGTCGCATCTGTGCGCACCGAACTACTGCCTCCGGTACCGGCCCGCGGCCCGGCAGGGGGAGACCGAGGAGACCTCGACCTGCCACATCGGTTTCCGGTGCATCGTGCGCGGTCCCGGGCCGTCCTGACGGATTCCGGCGGTCTTCTTACCGATCGGCCCGTCGATCTACATCAGCGCAGGAGTTGCCGCGCGGAGCCGTCACCACCGATTTCCTCGCATGGTGCGGTGTCTGGCACAATGGTCGGGTTGCCCGGTGAGGGTGACGGAACCTGATCTGAGCACGAACCAGTCGAGCAACAGCCGCTCGGTTCCTCTGCTCCGGCGATGAACGCAAGGATGGAACAACCGATGAACACCTTGGACTTTCTGGACGCCAAGTCCCTCCGCGACGATATCCCGGAGTTCCGTCCCGGTGACACCCTGGATGTGCACGTCAAGGTCATCGAAGGCTCCAAGGAGCGCGTGCAGGTCTTCAAGGGCGTCGTGATCCGCCGCCAGGGTGGTGGCGTGCGCGAGACCTTCACCGTCCGCAAGGTCTCGTTCGGTGTCGGTGTCGAGCGCACCTTCCCGGTCCACAGCCCCAATCTGGCGAAGATCGAGGTCGTCACCCGTGGTGACGTCCGTCGCGCCAAGCTGTACTACCTCCGCGACCTGCGCGGCAAGGCTGCAAAGATCAAGGAAAAGCGCTGAGCTTCGACGCTCCGAGTTCGATCGATTGGCCCGGCACCGTTTTCGCGCGGTGTCGGGCTAGTCTGTCTCAGTGGCAGACTCACCGCAGGACCCGGCCGTGACGCCGGGCATGAATGACGGAGACAGCGCAGGAAAGCACCGTGCCGGGGGCGCAGACGAGGAGACTGCGGGCAACTCCCAGGCCGAGAAAGAGAGCTCCCAGGCCGAGAAAGAGAAGAAGCCACGCTCCTTCTGGCGTGAGCTCCCGATCCTCATCCTCGTCGCGCTGGTGCTGAGCTTCCTGCTCCAGACGTTCATCGGTCGGGTCTACCTCATCCCGTCGGAATCGATGGAGCCGACGTTGCACGGCTGCCCCGGGTGTACGGGCGACCGCATCGTGGTCGAGAAGATCAGCTATCGCTTCGGTGATCCCCAGCCAGGTGATGTCGTCGTCTTCCGGGGACCGGAGTCGTGGTCGGAGAACTACACGTCGAGGCGCTCGTCGAACGCCGTGATCCGCGGCGCTCAGGAACTCGGCTCCCTGGTGGGGCTGGTGCCGCCGGACGAGAATGATCTCGTGAAGCGTGTGATCGCCACTGGCGGACAGACCGTGGAGTGCTGCGACGATCAGGGTCGGGTCCTGGTCGACGGCGAACCGCTGACGGAGCCGTACGTCACGATGGACTACCCGTTCACCCCGGGCGTCCAGACATGCGATACGGCGCTCAAGTCCGGTCGCTGTTTCGGTCCGGTCACAGTCCCGGAGGGCAACCTGTGGGTGATGGGCGACAACCGCAGTAACTCGGCCGATTCACGCTTCCATGTCTACGACGAACTCCAAGGCACCATTCCGGTCGACAACGTGATCGGCAAGGCGACGTTCATCGTGCTTCCGCCGACGCGTTGGGGCACCATCTCGTCTCCCGATATCCAGCAGCAGTGAGTACCTGGCCACCGAGAACAGTCATTCGCAGGGCGTCCGGTTTGCGGACGATGGAGTCTGCCCTGATGCGGTGCGGGCTCGGTCCCGTCGCCGGCGTCGACGAGGCGGGGCGCGGTGCGTGTGCGGGGCCCTTGGTCGTGGCCGCGTGCATGCTCGGGTCCCGGCCGAATGCCGCGCTGGCCGGGCTCGACGACTCGAAGAAGCTGACCGAGAAGACCCGTGAGGAGCTGTTCCCGATCATCACGCGGCTTGCGGTCGCGTGGAGCGTGGTGGAGATCCCGGCGGACGAGGTTGATCGGCTCGGCGTGCACGTCGCGAACATCGAGGGGATGCGCCGCGCGGTCGCGGGTCTGTCGGTGGCACCGGGCTACGTCCTCACCGACGGATTCCGGGTTCCGGGTCTGCGGGCGCCATCGCTGCCGGTGATCGGCGGCGACGGTGCGGCAGCCTGCATTGCGGCCGCGAGCATTCTCGCAAAGGTGGCGCGAGACCGGACGATGGTCGCACTGGACGAGGAGTTCCCCGGCTACGGGTTTGCGGCGCACAAGGGCTACAGCACTCCGGTGCACGCGGCGGCCCTGAACGAGTTCGGTCCGAGCCGCGAGCACCGGATGTCCTACGCGAATGTGGCCGCGGCGAGCCGCGCGTCGGGTTCCGCGGCGAGCCGAGCGTTCGAACGCGCAGCAGTCGGTGCGCGATGACGGGTGTTCACAACAAGATAGGAGGACGTCGAGGCCGATGAGTGCCGAGGATCTCGAGAAGTACGAAACCGAGATGGAGTTGTCGCTGTACCGCGAATACCGGGACATCGTCGGCCAGTTCTCGTATGTAGTGGAGACCGAGCGCCGGTTCTATCTCGCGAACACTGTTGAGTTGATTCCGCACAGCGCGGAGGGCGAGATCTATTTCGAGGTGCGGATGTCCGACGCCTGGGTGTGGGACATGTACCGCCCGGCACGGTTCGTGAAGTACGTGCGGGTCATTACGTTCAAGGACGTGAACATCGAGGAGCTCGAGAAGTCGGATCTGCGACTGCCGGATAGTGGACTGGACTGAGGCATTCCTAACTGAGACACGGCCGCTGAGACACGGCCGCTGAGATACGACTCTGTGGAACCGCACACCACCGTGGTGGTGTGCGGTTCTGTGCTCTGGGGCCGTTCGCTCTCACGATGTTTCCTGGCACTTGTCCACAGCTCCTCGCCCATCCACAGGGCAACTTGTCGGCGCTGGTCGGGAGGATCGCGTCGCCCTTCCCTTGCGGCACAGTGGCCTTGACCGGCGGGGTGTGCCCCGCGGAGGACGGGAGGGCCTGGGATGGGGCGGAATCTCGCGCTGGGCGCGATGGGGGAGGACCTGGCCGCACAGCGGCTGGTGGAGGCGGGGCTGCGGATCGTGGACCGCAACTGGCGGTGTCGGCACGGCGAGCTGGATCTGGTTGCCGTTGACGGTGACACCGTCGTGTTCGTGGAGGTGAAGACCCGCTCCGGGCTGGGGTACGGGAGCCCGGCCGAGTCGGTGACGTACGCAAAGCAGCGCCGCATCCGGATGCTGGCGCAGCGGTGGCTGTCCGAGTCTGAACGACACTGGCCGCATGTGCGGTTCGACGTCGTGTCGGTGCTCGTCGATCGAGGGCGAGACCCGCAGGTCACCCACCTGCCGGCGGTATTTTGATGGCGCTCGGGCGCGCCCATTCGGTGGCGGTCAGCGGGGTTGACGGGCAGATCGTCGAGATTGAGGCGGATATCGGGCGGGGGTTGCCGGGTGTGCACCTGGTGGGGTTGCCGGACACGGCGCTCCAGGAGTCGAGGGATCGCGTGCGCGCGGCGGTGACCAACTCGGGTGCCAAGTGGCCTGACTCGCGGGTGACGCTGGCGCTGTCGCCGGCGACACTACCCAAGGTCGGCAGTGTCTACGATCTCGCGCTCGCCTGCGCGGTGCTCGACGCGGCCCGTCAGGTTCCGCGCGGGCGGCTCGAGAAGACCGTCCTGCTGGGGGAACTGGCGCTCGACGGCCGATTGCGGACGGTGCGCGGTGTGCTGCCGGCGGTGCTCGCCGCGAAGAAGGCCGGTTGGGCGACGGCGGTCGTGCCGATGCATGCGCTCGCCGAGGCAGGCCTCGTCGACGGCATCGAGGTACTCGGCGCGGATCGGCTCGCCGCGGTCGTCGAATGGCTGCAGGGCAGTGGCCAGCTCCCGAGTCCGGAACTCTTCAACCCCGAGAGTGCCACGACGCGAGCTGATCTCAGTGAGGTAGTCGGACAATCGGACGCACGCTGGGCGATCGAGGTCGCGGCAGCCGGTGCCCACCACCTCATGTTCACCGGACCGCCCGGCATCGGGAAGACAATGCTGGCACAGCGACTGCCGGGGATCCTCCCGGCACTGTCCGAGTCGGAGGCGTTGGAGGTCACGGCAATTCACTCGGTCGCGGGACTGCTCACGTCGGACCGTCCCCTTATCACCGAACCCCCTTTCATCGCGCCGCACCACACGTCGTCGGTGAGCGCCCTGGTCGGTGGCGGTAGTGGATTGGCCAAACCCGGGGCGGTGAGCCGGGCGCATCGCGGGATTCTCTTCCTCGACGAGTGTGCCGAGATGGGTACGAAGGCGCTCGAGGCGTTGCGGACTCCGCTCGAGGACGGCGAGGTGCGTATTGCCCGTCGGGACGGCGTCGCGCGGTACCCGGCACGCTTCCAGTTGGTACTGGCGGCCAACCCGTGCCCGTGCGCGCCGGCGCGTGAGGCCGACTGCGTGTGCGCGCCGGCCGTCCGGCGCCGCTATCTCGGGCGTCTGTCCGGGCCCTTGCTGGATCGCGTCGACCTGCGGATCCGGATGCGAGCAGTCGCGACGGGTGTGTTCATGGACGGGGTGGGGGAGAGTACCGAGGAGGTGCGGTGTCGGGTGGCGGCCGCGCGTGCTGCCGCGGCCGAGCGCTGGCGGCCGTTCGGTTGGCACACCAATGCGGAGGTTCCGGGTCCGGCACTGCGCCAACGCTTCCGGCTCTCCCGTGATGCTCTGGCCCCGCTCGAACGTGCCCTCCGCCGGGGGTCCGTCACTGCGAGGGGAGCCGACCGCGCGCTCCGGGTCGCGTGGTCCCTCGCAGACCTGGCCGGCCTGAGCTCCCCGGGTTCCGGCCAGGTAGGGGCCGCGCTCGGGTTTCGCGACCGCGGTGCCCCGTGACCGGGTACGACCCGCGACTGTTGGCGTGGGCCTATCTGTCGAAGGTGGTGCAGGGACCGTGCCCACCGCTGTCGCAGTTGGTCTCGGCCGTAGGGCCGGAGGAGACCGCGCGTGCCGTCCGGGAGCGAGATCTGTCGAGTTTCCTCGACCGGCGAACGTCAGCAAGGGCGCACCTCGACACCTCCGCCCGCGACTTGGACCTGTTGGCGTCGATGGGAGGGCGACTGGTGACACCGGACGACGAGGAGTGGCCACGCTGGCGGTTGCTGGCGTTCGATGCTCTCGGCGAGGCCCGCGACGACGGCGGCCCGGTGGCGCTGTGGGTGCTCGGCAGTCGTTCGGTAGACGAACTGGTGTCTCGGTCGGTGGCGGTGGTCGGCACCCGCGCCGCGAGTTCCTACGGCGAGCACGTGACAGCCGAGATCGCCGGCGACCTGGCAGCCTCCGGTTGGACGATCGTGTCCGGTGCGGCGTTCGGTATCGATGCGGCCGCGCACCGGGCCGCTCTCGGGACGGGCGGGCTCACTGTCGCGGTTCTCGCGTGCGGAGTGGATCGTGCGTATCCGGCGGGGCACGGTCGGTTGCTGCAGCAGATCGCGGCAGACGGAGCCGTAGTCAGCGAGTATCCGCCCGGAACGACGCCGGCGAGGTACCGCTTCCTGGCCCGGAACAGGTTGGTGGCGGGGTTGTCGGGCGGTGTCGTGGTTGTGGAAGCGGGCTGGCGCAGCGGGGCACGGAACACCGCCGCGTGGGGGCGTCGCCTGGGGCGCCCGGTGCTGGCGGTACCGGGGCCGGTCACATCTGCTGCCTCTACTGGGTGCCACCGAATGATCCGGGAGGGTGAGGCGCTGTTGGCGGCGAGCGCGGCGGATGTAGTGCAGGAAGCAGGACCGATGGGGGTGGATGGCGACAGCGGTGATCTGGCCCGAGATCTCGACGTTCTCACTGGTGACGCCGCCGCGGTTTACGAGGCGTTGCCGGCCAACGGCACGCGCGGCACCCGGGAGTTGTCGGTGGATTCCGGTGTTCCGATCGAGCGGGTACGGGCCGTACTTCCGGTCATGGAACTGGAGGGATTCGTCGACTCGGATGAGACGGGTTGGTTTCGAGCGAGGTGATCCCGTCGGGTCTCACGGCTCACACCCAGGGTGCGGTACGCCGTGTGGGTAGCCGATGCGGTGGAAGGCGTAGCTCGATTGACCGTCGTACGGGCGCGGCAAGGCGAGGCCCCGGTTCTCGTAGGTGGGAGCCGTTTCAGGAACGCGCGGTTCGGCCGCTGCGGGCCCAGAAAAGGACAGGTATGAGAACCAACGCCAGGATTCCGCCACTGAGGGAGAGGGTTTCGTAGTTGGCCGCCGACACCACCACACCGGACAGGGCTCCTCCCCCAGCACCGGCGAGTGCGATGAGAACGTCGATCTTTCCCTGAGTTCGGGCCCGGTTCTCGGGGACCGTGGCATCGACGATGAGGGCAGTACCGGCGATGAGGCCGAAGTTCCAGCCGATACCGAGTAGAGCCAGCGCCACGATCATCAGGATGAGCGACTCACCAGGCGCAAGCGCAGCGACGATGCCGGCGAGCAGCAGAGTCAATCCCGAAGCGGCCGCCATGGGTAGACGTCCCAGCTTGTCGACGAGGACACCCGTAATCAGTGAGGGCAGATACATTGCCCCGACATGGATGCCGATCACCAGCCCGACGTCCCCGAGTCCGTGATGGTGGGCCGCCATGTGCACAGGGGTCATCGTCATGATCGCGATCATCGCCACCTGTGTGAGGAACATGACGGTGGCGCCGACGTACGCACCCACTCCGACTTTCGCGGCGACAGCGCCCACGGAGGTCGTGGTCGGGGCACCGACTTCGATTCGGCGGGCCAGTAGGAGCGGGTCCGGGCGCAGCAGGGTGACCAAAGCAGCGCCGGCGCCCAGATAGGCGACCGCCGCTAGGAGGAACGGTCCTGACAACGCCGGCAGACCGAGCCAGGTCGCGAGGTCGCCGAGCGGCTCCACGAGATTCGGCCCTGCGACGGCGCCGACGGTCGTGGATACCAGCGAGATACTGATCGCGGTGCCTCGCCGTTCGGGAGGCGCGAGATCGGTTCCGGCATAGCGCGCCTGGAGATTGGCTGCGAACCCGGCGCCGTACACGAAGAGCGAAATGAACAGCAGGGGCACGCTCTCACTGATCGCGGCCAAGACCACCCCGATGGAACCGACACCGCCGGCGCCGAATCCGAGCCCGAGTCCGATCCTTCGGCCGTGTGTCTGGGAGAAGCGACCGATCAGGAACGCCGCCAGCGCAGAACCGAGAGTGAACAACGCGGTCGGCAGACCCGCGAGGGTGTCCGAACCGAGCATCTGCTGCGCCAGGAGCGCACCGACCGTGACTCCCGCCGTCAGACCGGCACCACTGAGGACCTGACTGACGACGACAACGATCAGGGTGCGCTTCTGTACTCGGCGGCGCTCGGCTTCATCGGGCACGATCACGTCCGCGACCTGTGCGTCATCACGTGACACCGAGATCGACCTCCCTTGCTCACGCGCCACTCGACGGCGCCTTCGTCCACGGCCCTGACATCGACACCGCGGTCGCACTGAATGCACTCACAGGAACTCCTCTGTGGTCGGGCGAATTCCTCAACGCTGCGTGGCCGCGATCATTCGGTCGGCGGCATTGGCGATGTCGGAGATAGTCGTATAGCGGCCGATTCCGAGCCGAACGGTTCGGGCTGCTTTGTCGCCGTCGAGTCCGATCGCCACGAGAACCGGTGATGGGGCCGGGTCTGCGGTATGGCATGCGCTCCCCGCGGAAAAGGCCAGCGCTGGGGTTCTGGACATCAGCTCGGATGCAGTCACCGTCGGGATGGTGAGGCTGAGGTTTCCAGGCAAGCGATGCGTGAGCGATCCGTTCACAATCAGCTCCGGCAACGCCGTGGTGAGACGATCGAGCAACCGATCCCGAAAGCTAAGGATGCGTGCGGAATCACTCGGCTGGGCTGTCCGCGCGATGTTGGCAGCCGCACCGAGACCGACGATGCCGGCCACATTCTCCGTCGACGCGCGCAGTCCGCGCTCCTGGCCGCCTCCGACGAGCTGAGGCTGCGGTGCCGGGCACCCATCACGGATGTACAGTGCTGCCACTCCTTTCGGCGCATACATCTTGTGACCGACGAGGGTGAGCAGATCGACGCCGAGTGCCTCGACATCGACTGGGATGGTGGCAGGGCCCTGTGCTGCGTCGGTGTGCATCACTATTCCACGCTCATGCGCGATTCGAGAGATGGCTGATATCGGCTGGATGGTTCCTATTTCGTTGTTGGCCAGCATGATCGACGCCAAGACGGTGTCCGGGCGTGCAGCTTCGGCGAAAACTTCGGGGTCGACCAGACCGTCTGGACGGACGGGGAGCCGAGTGATCTCGAAGCCATCATGCTCGAGTTGGTCGCACGTGGCTTGGGTGGTGGGGTGTTCGATCGCGCTGATGATGATGTGATGTCCGCAGCCGCTGGACCTCAAGGTGTGTGCGGTCCCGGTCAGTGCAAGATGGTTGCTTTCTGTTCCCGATGCTGTGAAGACGATCTCATGAGGCTGGGCACCAATGAGACCCGCAACTTGCGATCGTGCACTCTCGACGGCGGCTTTGGCCTTGGCGCCATAGGCGTGATCACTCGACGGGTTGCCGAAATGCGTTGTCAGGTAGGGCAGCATCGCGTCGATGACACGCGGATCAATGGGGGTGGTGGCCTGATAGTCGAGGTAGACGGGTCGATCGTCCGGAGGTGCTGCGGAAGGTGTCCTCTGATTGGTTACCGGGTGGGGCATGGTCATCCTTCGGCGTTGCAGGTTCGGATCGGGCCGATCGGCTGCCATCGGAGAGCCGGCCAGCAGGTATCGATGTCAGGGTCGCAGTGTCTCGGGGTGTGGCCGCCATGATGGCGAGTGCCAGCGCCGAGAGCCGATTGTCGGGTGGCGGGCGTCCGGTGAACATGCCGTCCACAAGCTCTTCTGCACAGACGTGGACAGCTGCCCGGCGAAAGTCTCCCAGGTCGCCGACCTGCGCGAGGTGACCACTGGAGACCAGGATATGGGCTACCGCGTGCGGCCAGTAGCCGAGCCGGCGTACGTGGTACTCCGCCGTCTCCGACGGACTCCTCGGTGGGAACACGATCTGGAGGATCGGTGCCCACGAGCACCAGCTCACGTCCGGTATCGATCAGCATGCAACGACGCGAGATGGAGACGGCGGCCGTACATCCACGCGAGAGGTGGCAAGCGAAGCGATGCACCTCCACAGGACGGCCTCGCCGATCAGGTGCGCGCGTTCCAGCGCGCGAGCCACTCACGTTCCTGCAGTTCTTTCTCGGTCTGGCAGTCGGATCGGCCCGCTGTCAAACCACACGGTGCGGGTGCCGGTATCGATGCCGGGAAGGCTCGCACGACGTTCTGGGGCTGCAGTCGAACCGCCGACACCCGAGCCGAGCACCACAACGGTTCTAGTCATCACATTCGCTTCCTCGGCCTCACAGCGTGATGACTTGGTCGGCCCAGGCCGTCCACTGCGCCAACTCTGCCATGGATGATCTATGCACCCCGTCGATCAGGCGGTCGTCGGTCAGGCCGCGGGCGTCCATGCAGGCGCTGCAGTTGCCGATGACCCCACCCTTCTCAACCAGCGCCGACGTCATCTTGGCCAGGTTGTAGTAGCCGGTGGGAACCTTCTGCCCGGCACTGACCGATATCACCGCGTCAGCGAAGTTGAATACCCGAACCTCGTTGCCCGGATCGCTCTCGAGCATCTGACGGGCCCATCTGATCCCGTTGAATGTGCGTTCGGTTCCGTAGGGTGGATCGTTCAAAACGAAGAGGTACTTCACCAGTTCCCCTGGTAGCCGACGTCTGTGGTCCGGTGATCGCAAGCAGCGACTGAACAGGCTGGCAGCCAGTCGCGTGCCCTCGGCGACACCGATACGTTAGTCCATGAAGTATTGGATAAGCAAGGTGGGTGACATGCCCGATCGCAAAGCGACAGCCCTCTACGACCAGATCGCACGGGTCGGGACGGCGCTCGGCCACGGCGCCGATTGCAGATCCTCGATCTTCTGGTCAAGGCGAGCGCACGGTCGACGCGATCGCCACCGCTACCCCTTCCGGTCATGGGACTGGACGGATTCGTCGGCTCGGACGAGACGGGTTAATTTCGAGCGAGGTGATCTGTTCGGGTCTCACGCCTCACGCCTCTCGCATCATCACGTCCTTGATCCGTCGGATGCGGTCCGGATCCTGGTCGGTTCCCGCCCGTCCGACGAGTGTGGTCAATGATGTCACTACAGGTTCACCGGCTTCGTCGGTGACGAAGTTCTTCGTCACGAAGATGTCGGTGCCGGCAGTCTGCCGGAATGATTCGAGGGAGACGTCGACCGTCAGGCGGTCGCCGGCGAACAGCGGCCGGTGGAAGATCAGTTTCTGGTCGGTCTGGAGGATCTGGCTCAGATCGAACCCGGTGATGATCTGCTCGAGCAGGTATTTCTGGGCGATTGCGCCGATGACCGAGATGAAAGTGGGGGGTACGAGCAGCGTGGGATAGCCCAGAGCGTGGGCAGCCTCTTCATCGTAGTGCGCCGGGTGATCGTTCTGTATGGCGGCGGCGAACTCTCGCACTTTTTCTCTGCCCACCTCGTAGTAATCGGGCATGCGGTAGCTGAAGCCGACCAACCGCCGGGCGCGACTCGCCCGGTCTTCCGTCGATTCCACAGATCGCGTCACGAGTCGAGTGTGACGGAAGATCGGCTTCAGCGGCCGATATCGGGTAGAGAACGATTCAGTGGAAACAATCGTTTCCGATTGGAAACGCTTGGTTGTCCATCGGTCAGCAAGGCGTCCCGCATGTGATCCTGTGATCGCTTACAGTCGCGTCATGGCTACCGTCTGGACCGTTCCCGAAGACATCACCCGTGTGCTCCTGGCCGCTCCTGGTATCCGTGACTTCCTCACGAACGACGAGGGTCGCGGAGCGGCGAGCGATCCCAAGGTCCGCCTCGTGGAGTTCACCGCGGTGGTCAACTCCCTGCATTTGAACGCGGGCCGGACATTCACGTCCGTGCGGGACGCGGCAGCGGTGTTGTTCGATGGCCCCGCGATCGGTAGCGTCGTCGTCTCCGACGCCTTGCGTCTGGCGGTGATGCGCGTGATCACCGCAGAGTCGCGCGAACGCAAGCCCGCACCGAACCCGCTGTCCCCTCGCGTGGTCGAGAATCTCGGTCTGTACGTATATGCCCTGCGGGATCCGCGCGATCGTTCGATCTTCTACGTCGGGGTCGGGCGAGGGAACAAGATCTACTCGCTCGATTGGGATGCCTTGGGTGAGGCGGGAACTCTCGACGGGGAGGGGGTGGGTGACACTGATCGCGACGAGACACGTGCCGCCTGGATCCAGCGCATCCGAGACATCTACGCGGCCGGACACTCGGTCGACCACATCGTGCTTCGGCACCGAATCGACGCCGTTCACGGTGCCGAGCCCGCCGCAAAGGAGCTCACGCACGTTGTGGTCGACGCGCTGCGTCTACTCGAACACCACCCGGGCCATCCGGTACTCACCAACCTCGCCGGCGAACCGGACGACCGCGAGAACAGGGCCATGTCGGTCATGGAGTTGTCGGCCCAGTACTCCGCGCAGGAGGCGCCGGACCTCCCGGTCCCGGGCGCGTTGATCCGCGTGCCGGCCGCCGCCGGCCGAGGGCTGACAGCAGAGGAACTGTACGCCCTCGCCCGAGGGCCCTGGCGCGCCGGGGCCGCGGCGCGAAACGTCGCCGACCTGCCGGTGATCGTTTTCGCGGACAACATCGTTCGCGCGGTCTATCGCGCCAGTTCATGGGAAGCGGTGGGTGCTGCGGGAGAGCAGGAGTGGCGCTTCACGGGCGCCGTCGACCCGGAGCTCGAGGGCCGCTTCGTCGGAACCCGCGTCACTCCTGACCGGGCAGGGCTGAAAGCGTGGCCCGCGCACGGCTGGGTCCAGCGCCTGACGCTGGCACGTCCGCACGGGCGCTGACGGCGAATGTCGTGAGTGCCGCCCCGAGCCCCGAGCTGACGTCCGCATTGCGGGCGCACCTCGACGATTACGCCGAGTATCTTCGCCTCGAACGGGACCGTTCGGTGCACACCGTGCGCGCGTACCTCGCGGACGTGACGAGTCTGCTCGAATACCTCTGCACCGACTGTCCCGGCGCGACTCTCGAGGAACTCGACCTGCGGACGTTGCGCAGTTGGCTCGGCGGGCAGGCCACCGCAGGGGTCGCCCGAACCACACTCGCACGGAGGACATCGTCGGCCAAGGGATTCACCGCCTGGGCCCAGCGGACCGGTCGGATTGCAGTCGACCCGGGGATCCGGTTGGTGGCCCCGAAGGCGCACCGCACGCTGCCGCCGGTGTTGCGGCAGGAACAGGCTGCAGATGCGATGGCAGCCGCAGAATCCGGTGCTGCACAAGAGGATCCCGTGGCGCTGCGGGACCGCCTGATCGTCGAAGTGCTGTACTCGACCGGGATACGAGTCGGTGAACTGTGTGGCCTCGACGTCGGGGATGTCGACGGCTGTCGGCGCGTCCTGCGGGTGCTGGGCAAGGGGAACAAGGAGCGCGTCGTCCCCTACGGGCGTCCCGCGGAGGACGCGATCACCGCGTGGATGCGGAAGGGGCGCCAAGCGCTCGCGAACGAACGGTCTGGTGACGCTCTGCTCCTCGGACGGCGTGGAGGTCGCCTCGATCAGCGTCAGGCACGCAGGGTGGTTCACGAGGTCGTTCGCGCGGTGCCGGGTCTGCCGGACCTCGCGCCTCACGGGTTGCGGCACTCGGCCGCGACCCACCTTGTCGAAGGTGGTGCCGACTTGAGGGTGGTGCAGGAGGTACTCGGACACGCGAGCCTGGCCACGACGCAGCTGTATACGCACGTATCGGTGGCGCGATTGCGGGCGGCGCACGACCAGGCTCATCCGCGAGCCTGACCGGTACCGGTCGGAAGCAGGCGAATGGGAACGGCCCGAACCAGGGGCAGGGGATCGAGGTACTCGCGATCCCGGCGAAGCCCCCAGTGCAGGCAAGCGGTCGCGGCGCATTCGGGATGACCGACAATCACGGTGCCGAGCAGGTCACCGCGGCCGACTCGGCGCCCCGCGGTCACGCTCGGCTCGACAGGCTCGTACGTTGTCCGCAGCCCGCCGGGGTGATCGACTGAGACGACGGGTCTGCCGGCGACCGCTCCAGCGAACACGACGGTACCGGCGCCGGCTGCCAGCACGCGCTGCCCCGGCGCGGCAGCCAGGTCGACTCCGCGATGTCCGGGCAACCAGTTCTGTGCGGGCTTGTCGAAGGACCGTACGACCCGCGGTCGCGGGTGTAGGGGCCAGTCATACGTCGCACGGACAGCGTCACCGGGAAACGCGACGACTTGCGGGGGAGCAGGCGCGCGGGCCGGCCCGGCGGCGGCAGGCGAGGAGCTGACGACGACGGCCGTCAGCACGACGCCGATCCGGGTGATGATGCGAGAAGCAGACCCCATGAGCGGACCCTCCCGCATCCCGGTCGGACGTAGCCGGTGGTGACCCGACCTGTGGACCGGATAGCGCTCTGTCCACACAGGCCCGGTTCGCGCCGCGGTGTCGGTGCACCTGTGTATCTGCGGCTGCGGGCGTCGAGTCCGGCAGGCGGCGGGTTAGGTGCGGGCACGTCGAGGCCGTACACTTGTCGGGCGGTCTGTGCATGCACAGTCCGACTTCGCGCGTCCGCGCATAGAACCGGTCGTCGGCTGGTCCCGTCCTCATGCGGGTCCGACACCGGGCGGGCGCCAGGGTGGGGATCACCGATTCCCACGACAACCGGCACACGAAAGACGAGGTACACAGCCATGGCTGTTGTGACCATGCGGCAGCTGCTCGACAGCGGCGCACACTTCGGGCATCAGACCCGCCGTTGGAACCCGAAGATGAAGCGGTTCATCTTCGCCGACCGCAACGGTATCTACATCATCGACCTGCAGCAGACGCTGACCTACATCGACAAGGCGTACGAGTTCGTCAAGGAGACGGTCGCGCACGGCGGCACCGTTCTGTTCGTCGGCACCAAGAAGCAGGCCCAGGAGTCCATTGCGGCCGAGGCCACCCGCGTCGGGATGCCCTACGTCAATCAGCGTTGGCTCGGCGGCATGCTCACCAACTTCTCGACCGTCCACAAGCGCCTGCAGCGCTTGAAGGAACTCGAGTCGATGGAGCAGACCGGTGGCTTCGAGGGTCGTACCAAGAAGGAAATCCTCATGCTCACGCGTGAGAGGACCAAGCTCGAGCGCACCCTCGGCGGCATCCGCGACATGGCCAAGGTTCCGTCGGCCATCTGGGTGGTCGACACCAACAAGGAGCACATCGCCGTCGGCGAGGCGCGCAAGCTGAACATCCCGGTCATCGCGATCCTGGACACCAACTGCGACCCCGACGTCGTCAACTACCCGATCCCGGGCAACGACGACGCGATCCGCAGCGCCGCGCTGCTGACCAAGGTCGTCGCCTCCGCCGTCGCCGAGGGCCTGCAGGCCCGTGCCGGTGTGAGCGCCGACAAGGACGCCAAGCCGGAAGCCGGCACGGGTGAGCCGCTCGCGGAGTGGGAGCAGGAGCTCCTCGCTCAGGCCGCACCGGCCGCCGAGGCCGAGACTGCCGCGGACGCTCAGCAGTCCTAGTCGATGCGGCCCCGACCATCTCGATCGGGGCCGTTTCACTCACCTGTTTCGCCAGGCTCCGACGGGATCCGCTCGAGGCTGGCATCGAAACTCATCCGAGGAGGATCGCCCCCAATGGCGAACTACACCGCCGCTGATGTCAAGCGGCTCCGCGAGCTCACCGGCTCCGGAATGATGGACTGCAAGAACGCGCTCACCGAGACCGAGGGCGATTTCGACAAGGCCGTCGAGCTCCTGCGCATCAAGGGCGCCAAGGACGTGGGTAAGCGCGCCGAGCGCACCACGGCCGAGGGCCTTGTCGCCGCCAAGGACGGCGTCATGATCGAGATCAACGCCGAGACCGACTTCGTCGCCAAGAACGCGGAGTTCCAGGAGCTGGCCGACAAGATCGTCACCGCGGCTGCTGCCGCCAAGCCCGGCGACCTCGAGGCGCTCAAGGCTCTCGAGGTCGACGGCAAGACCGTCGACACCCTGGTCCAGGAGCTTTCCGCCAAGATCGGTGAGAAGCTCGAGTTGCGTCGCGTCGTCTCGTTCGATGGTGCTGTCGCGACCTACCTGCACAAGCGTGCTTCCGACCTGCCGCCGGGCGTCGGCGTGCTCGTCGAATACTCGGGCGAGGGCGAGGCCGCTGCCGAGGCTGCCCGTGGCGCTGCCATGCAGGTCGCGGCTCTGAAGGCCAAGTACCTGACCCGCGACGACGTCCCCGCGGACATCGTGGAGAACGAGCGTCGTATCGCCGAGCAGACGGCCAAGGAGGAGGGCAAGCCCGAGGCTGCGCTTCCGAAGATCGTCGAGGGTCGCGTCAACGGCTTCTACAAGGATGTCGTCCTGGTCGAGCAGTCCTCGGTCACCGACTCCAAGAAGACCGTCAAGGCACTCCTGAGCGACGCCGGTGCCACGATCACCCGCTTCGTGCGGTTCGAGGTCGGCGCCAGCTAGTCACGGTCTGACACATCGGCCCCGCCGGCCGGATGGGTGCAGTCGATTCCGGGTCTCCCGAACCGGCAGTCCGCCCGTTCCGTTCCGTGCGGGGCCGACCTCTGCGGCGGGTGGGGCACGTGGGTCGACCACCGTCGGATGAGGCAGGATGACAGTGCGTGCTCCGGGCGCCTCGCCGTCCTGCTGAAGCGGCCGCGGACCCGGGGACTCGCTCGCCGAGCTGTAGTACTTCTAGAACCGAACGATCGCAGAACCGAGGGAGAGCCATGACCGCAGCGGCCGACGAACGCCCAGGATTCCGACGCGTGCTCCTCAAGCTCGGCGGTGAAATGTTCGGCGGCGGCAAGGTCGGTCTCGATCCGGACGTCGTGACGACGGTTGCGGAGCAGATCGCCGAGGTGGTCCGCTCAGGGGTGCAGGTCGCCGTCGTGATCGGTGGCGGCAACTTCTTCCGTGGAGCCGAACTGCAGCAGCGAGGTCTCGAGCGTGCGCGCTCCGACTACATGGGCATGCTCGGAACGGTTATGAACTCCCTTGCACTGCAGGACTTCCTGGAGAAGCAGGGTGTCGACACCCGGGTGCAGACCGCCATCACCATGGGACAGGTCGCCGAGCCGTACATTCCGTTGCGGGCCCGTCGGCACCTCGAGAAGGGCCGGGTCGTCATCTTCGGTGCGGGCATGGGAATGCCCTACTTCTCCACCGACACCACCGCCGCACAGCGCGCCCTCGAGATCGGCGCCGAAGTGGTCCTCATGGCGAAGGCCGTCGACGGTGTCTACTCCGCGGATCCGCGCGTCAATCCAGATGCCACGTTGTTCACCGAGATCACCCACCGCGAGGTCATCGAGAAGGGGCTCAAGGTTGCCGATGCCACGGCGTTCAGCCTCTGCATGGACAACCAGATGCCGATCATGGTCTTCAACCTCCTGTCCGAGGGCAACATCGCGAGGGCAGTCTCCGGTGAGAAGATCGGGACATTGGTCAAATCATGATGTCGTGCAGGACGATCATTATGTGGGACGTATTCGAGCTTGACTGGAATGAGACGGAGGAACAGCCGTGATTGATGAAGCTCTCTTCGAGGCCGAGGAGAAGATGGAGAAGGCCATCACGGTTGCGAAGGACGACCTCAGCACGATCCGGACCGGCCGTGCGAACCCGGCCATGTTCAACCGGATCGTCGTCGAGTACTACGGTGCGCCGACTCCGATCACACAGCTCGCGAGCATCAACGTGCCCGAGGCGCGGCTTGTCGTGGTCAAGCCGTACGAGGCATCGCAGCTCGGTCCGATCGAGAACGCGATCCGCAACTCCGATCTGGGCGTCAACCCGACCAACGACGGCTCGCTCATCCGCATCTCGGTTCCGCAGCTGACCGAGGAGCGCCGCCGCGAGTTCGTCAAGCAAGCCAAGGGCAAGGGCGAGGACGCCAAGGTCTCCATCCGCAACGTGCGCCGCAAGACGATGGACGAGCTCTCGCGGATCCAGAAGGAGGGCGAGGCCGGGGAGGACGAGGTCGTGCGGGCGGAGAAAGAGCTCGACAAGACCACCTCGCGGTATGTCGGCCAGGTCGACGAGTTGGTCAAGCACAAGGAAGCAGAATTGATGGAGGTTTAGCGGTGGGGAAAGCTGACGGCGCTTCTGCGGCGACCGCCACTCCGGCCCCCAAAGCGGGCCGCAACCTTCCTGCAGCGATCGCCGTCGGTGGTGGTCTCGGCGCGGCGCTGGTTCTGATACTGGTCTATGTGCCGCTGGTCTGGATCGGGGTCGTCGCGGCCGCGATGGCGATCGCGACCTGGGAGGTCACCAAGCGTCTACGCGAGGCCGATATCAGCATCCCGCTGATTCCGCTTCTGCTGGGCGGACAGGCCATCATCTGGCTCAGCTGGCCGTACGGTCCACAGGGCGTGCTTGCCGCATTCGCGGGCACTGCCCTGGTGACGATGGTATGGCGTCTGTTCGAACACGGGCTCAAGGCCACCCCGCGCAACTTCCTGCGCGACACCGCGATCGCGGTGTTCGTGGCGGCCTGGATCCCGCTGCTCGCGTCATTCGCTACGTTGATGGTCCTGCAGGACGGCGGGGCGGGCCGGGTGCTCAGCTTCTTGATCGTCGTGGTGTGTTCGGACGTCGGTGGTTATGCCGCCGGGGTGTTCTTCGGCAAGCACCCGATGGTGCCGGCGATCAGCCCCAAAAAGACCTGGGAGGGCTTCACCGGCTCACTGCTGTTCTGCGTGATCGGTGGTGTTCTGTCCGTCACGTTCATCGTGGGTGCGAACCCGCTCGTCGGCGTACTGCTAGGTGTCGTGTTGGTGCTCACCGCCACCCTGGGCGATCTGATCGAGTCCCAGGTCAAGCGTGAACTGGGGATCAAGGACATGGGAACCCTGTTGCCCGGTCACGGCGGCATCATGGACCGGCTCGATTCGCTGCTGCCGTCGGCCTTCGTCACCTGGCTCGTCCTGACCGTCCTGGCCTGAGTGAGGTCGACGAAGCGAGACGGGCTCGCCGGACCGATCCCGAGCCCGAACATCTGGTACTGGCCCCACCTGTACGAGATCGAGAACCGGGCGCAGGACGTCGACGGCGTCGTCTTCGACACCCTCGCTGAATTGGTGGACTGGCGCGGACGGGACGTGCTCGACGTCGGGTGCGGTGCGGGGTTCCACCTTCCCCGGTTCGCTGAGGCGGCGCGATCGGTCGTCGGGGTCGAACCGCATCTTCCGCTCGTCGCTGCCGCTCGCGAACGGGTGGAAGGCTGGGCCTCTGTCAGCGTCCTGCCCGGCTCGGCCGAGGCAGTTCCGCTACCTGATGGCAGCATCGACGTGGTTCATGCGCGTACCGCGTACTTCTTCGGTCCGGGCTGTGGACCCGGCATTCGCGAGGCGATGAGAGTGCTGAGGCCCGGCGGGGTGCTCGCGATCGTCGACCTCGATGCCACCGTCGCACCGTACGGGACGTGGATGCGGGCCGACCTACCGCACTACGATCCCGTCGCTGTCGAGTCGTTCTTCGCTGCTCAGGGTTTTGCGATGCAGCGAGCTCGGACCCGCTGGGAGTTCGAGGACCGCGAGGCGCTGCGATCGGTGCTCGGGATCGAGTTCTCGGCGCGAACGGCAACTCGGGCGTTCACAGAGGTCACAGGGCTCGGTCTGGAGGTCGGATATCGCATCCACACCAGATCGGCGCCCAACGGGCTCATCCTTTGACGGGTTCGTGATACCCGCGGTATTGACAACAGCCGTGCCCGTCGTGTGATGTGTGTCACATGGCTATTCCGCGATGGGGTCAGGGAGCCGCTCTAGTTTTGGGCGTCTGCCTTGCGGTCGTGACCGCCGGCACCGCGTCGGCTGAGTCCGCGCCGGCCGCGCCGGCCAATTCCACACCGGCCGACTTCTACGCCGTGCCGACCCCCCTTCCTGCGGGCGCGCCGGGTGACGTACTGAAGTCCGAGTCGTATCCGCCCGCGCTGGCCGTGCCCGACCAGGTCGGCCCGTGGCCGTCGGGTGCACAGCGAATCATGTACCGCAGCACGAATGCCCACGGGCAGGCCGTCGCGGTGACCGGAACCTACTTCGATGCGAGTGTGCCGTGGAGCGGCGGCGGTCCCCGGCCGCTGGTGGTCCTCGCGCCCGGGACGCAGGGCCAGGGCGACCAGTGTGCACCGTCGAAGTTGTTCGCCGAGGTCGTCCATTACACCCCGCCGCTCGATTTTTCGGTGGAGTACGAGACCATTCAGGCGTATGCGCTGCTCTCTCGCGGTATGGACGTCGTCGTCACCGACTACGAGGGGCTCGGCACCCCCGGGGTGCACTCGTACATCGACCGGCGCGCGGAGGGATACGCCGTACTCGATGCGGCGCGGGCGGTGACCAGGTTGCCCGGTAGCCGGATCGGCGGCGACAACCCGATCGGACTGTGGGGGTACTCGCAGGGCGGGGGAGCGGCCGCCTCCGCGGCCGAGTTGCAGGATTCGTACGCACCCGAGCTGAACATCCTCGGCACATACGCGGGCGGTCCGCCCGCAGACCTGCGCGCCGTGGCGCAGACAATAGACGGCTCGCTGGGCACAGGATTTCTCGGATATTCGGTCAACTCCATCTACGCCGGTTACCCGCAAACTCGCGCCGAAATCGACGAAATCCTCAGCCCGTACGGGCGTGAGGTACTCGATGACATCGCGACCCAGTGCACCTCCGAGACGATCGCACGCTACGGACTGCACCGGACCTCGGAGTGGACGCGCGACGGTCGCAGCTTCGCCGAACTCATCGACACGTTGCCGAACGTGGGGGCTGTCGTCGACGAGCAGCGCATCGGGCGTTTGACGCCTCGCAGTCCGGTCCTGATCGCGCAGGGCCGCAATGACGATCTGGTTCCCTACGCGCAGGCTCGGACGCTCGCCGACGACTGGTGCCGACTCGGTGCGACGGTCGAGTTCAGCATCCAGGAGATCCCACCGATCGCGCCCGGATTCGTCATCGGGCACGTGCTGCCAGCGGGCACCGTGCTGCCGTACGCGCTCAACTGGATGACCGATCGATTCGCAGGGGTTCCGGCGCCGTCGACCTGCAACGTGTGACGCTCAGTGCAGGCCGAACTTTGTCAACGGTCTTCGCCTGATCGGGGTGCAGGCAGAGTTTGCCAGTGCGCCCGTGCCCACCGGACACATCCCTTGGCGGGTTCGTGATACCCGCGGTATTGACAACAGGTCTCCCCGTCATGTGATGTGAGCCACATGGCTATTCCGCGATGGGGTCAGGGAGCCGCTCTAGTTTTGGGCGTCTGCCTTGCGGTCGTGACCGTCGGCACCGCGCCGGCCGCGTCGGCTGAGTCCGCACCGGCCGCGCCGGCCAATTCCACACCGACCGACTTCTATGCCGTGCCGACGCCTCTTCCTGCGGGCGCGCCGGGTGACGTACTGAAGTCCGAGTCGTATCCGCCCGCGCTGGCCGTGCCCGACCAGGTCGGCCCGTGGCCGTCGGGTGCACAGCGAATCATGTACCGCAGCACGGACGCCTACGGGCAGGCCGTCGCGGTGACCGGAACCTACTTCGATGCGAGTGTGCCGTGGAGCGGCGGCGGTCCCCGGCCGCTGGTGGTCCTCGCGCCCGGGACGCAGGGCCAGGGCGACCAGTGTGCACCGTCGAAGTTGTTCGCCGAGGTCGTCCATTACACCCCGCCGCTCGATTTTTCGGTGGAGTACGAGACCATTCAGGCGTATGCGCTGCTCTCTCGCGGTATGGACGTCGTCGTCACCGACTACGAGGGGCTCGGCACGCCCGGGGTGCACTCGTACGGCGACCGGCGCGCGGAGGGATACGCCGTACTCGATGCGGCGCGGGCGGTGACCAGGTTGCCCGGTAGCCGGATCGGCGGCGACAGCCCGATCGGACTGTGGGGGTACTCGCAGGGCGGGGGAGCGGCGGCCTCCGCGGCCGAGTTGCAGGATTCGTACGCACCCGAGCTGAACATCCGCGGCACGTACGCGGGCGGTGTGCCCGCAGACCTGCGGGCCGAGGCGGTAACTCTGGACGGTGGGCTGGGCACAGGTTTTCTCGGATATGCGGTCAACGCCATCTACGCCGGTTACCCGGAAACCCGCGGCGAGATCGACGGCGTAACGAGCCCTTACGGGCGTGAGGTACTCGACGACATCGCGACCCAGTGCGTCACCGAGACGATCGCACGCTACGGACTGCACCGGTCCTCGGAGTGGACGCGCGACGGCCGCTCCATCGCCGAACTCATCGACGCGCTGCCGAACGTGCGTGCAGTCGTCGACGAGCAGCGCATCGGGCGTTTGACGCCTCGCAGTCCGGTCCTGATCGCGCAGGGCCGCAATGACGATCTGGTTCCCTACGCGCAGGCTCGGACGCTCGCCGACGACTGGTGCCGACTCGGTGCGACGGTCGAGTTCAGCATCCAGGAGATCCCACCGATCGCGCCCGGACTCGCCGTCGGGCACGTGCTGCCGGCGGGCACCGTGCTGCCGTACGCGCTCAACTGGATGACCGATCGATTCGCAGGGGTTCCGGCGCCGTCGACCTGCAACGTGTGACGCTCAGCGCAGGCCGAACACCTTGGCCAGATGGGTGAGTTTCTTCGCCTTCGCGAGCCGGGGGAGGTCACTGCCATCGCGCACTCGTTCGCCGTCGGCGCCGAGGTCGTCGATCACTTCCTGAGCCCAGGTGATCTCGTGGGTACTCGGGCTGAGTACCTTGTTGACGGTCTTTGCCTGATCGGGGTGCAGGCAGAGTTTGCCAGTGAGTCCGAGCGAGACGGTCGTCTCGCAATCCCGTTGCAGGATAGTGTCGTTCGCGGAAATGGTCGGTCCGTCTATCGGGCCGCCGGCAAGTCGCGCCGCTCGGCTGGTGATCACTAGCCGAGCCCGTGGGTAGGCCATGGACATGGCGTCGTCGCTCATGCCGGTGTCGCGGCGGAAGTCCCCGCTGCCGAACGCCATTCGGAAGGTGCCCTCCGCCCGTGCGATCTCGGGGGCCGCCTCGAGTCCCATCGCCGACTCGATCAGCGGGATGATCGGAGTCCCCTCCTCGAGCCGTTCGCTGGTCGACTCGATCTGGCCTCCGCTCTCGGTCTTGGCAAGCATCACCCCGGCCAGCCCCGGCAGCGTGGAGATCGCCTCGAGGTCGTCGGTCCAGTGCGGCGTCGTTGCGTCGTTGATCCGGACCCAGGCGGTGCCCTCTCCGCTCAGCCACTCGACCACCGCCTGACGCGCACCGGGTTTGTCGTCAGGTGTGACGCCGTCCTCGAGGTCGATGATCGTCGCATCTACCTCGGTGGGGCGTCGAAAGTTGTCGGGTTTCGTGGCCGGGATCAGGAGCCAGGACCGGGCCAGATCCGCGTGGACCTCGGAACCAGCTGATCGCTGTGCGCTTGTCGTCACGGGGCAGCTCCTCATCTCGAAGGCATACGCGTGTCGTGACTTCCATCCTGCCCCGGCCGGCGTGGCGCAGCCACCCGCGTTGCAAGTGGTTGGTTGCGCACTTGCGCACAGCGTGCGCGCATCGGTGCGTCCGTGCTGCCAGTGCGACCGGAGGGATGAAAAAGGCAAATGGGAGAATCCCGGCACTATGGCTGCGATCTCCGGTTCCCTTCCCCTCGTCTTCAACGCGCCGCGCCGCGGAATGCCGCCGCGCCACCTCGCTGACCTCGACGCCGAAGCGCGCAAGGAGGCGGTCAAGGAGTTGGGTCTGCCCGGATTCCGTGCCGACCAGCTGGCCCGCCAATACTACGGTCGGCTCGAGTCCGATCCGGAGAAGATGACCGACCTTCCCGCCGCGATGCGCGATCAGGTCGGATCTGCCCTGTTCCCGCAGCTGCTTACCGTCGTGAGGCATGTCGTCTGCGATGCCGGACAGACCCGCAAGACCCTCTGGAGGGCGAACGACAGCACGTTGCTCGAGAGCGTCCTGATGCGCTACCCGGATCGGGCGACCCTGTGCATCTCCAGCCAGGCGGGTTGCGGCATGGCCTGCCCGTTCTGCGCGACCGGCCAGGCTGGGCTCACCCGCAACCTCTCGACCGCCGAGATCGTCGACCAGGTGCGCGCCGCAGCGGCGGCGCTGCGTGACGGCGAGGTGGAGGGCGGCCCCGGACGCCTGTCGAACATCGTCTTCATGGGCATGGGGGAGCCGCTCGCGAACTACAAGCGGGTCGTCGCGGCGGTGCGGCGGATCACGTCTGCAACGCCGGACGGGCTGGGTATCTCGCAGCGTGCGGTGACGGTCTCGACGGTCGGACTCGCACCGGCGATCCGCAAGCTCGCCGACGAGGAACTCTCGGTGCGCCTGGCGGTGTCGCTGCACACCCCGGACGATGAGCTGCGCGACACCCTGGTCCCGGTCAACAACCGTTGGCCCGTGGCCGAGGTCCTCGACGCCGCGCGCTACTACGCCGACAAGTCGGGCCGTCGCGTGTCGATCGAGTACGCGCTGATCCGTGACGTCAACGATCAGCCGTGGCGTGCCGACATGCTCGGCAAGAAGCTGCACAAGGCGCTCGGGCCACTGGTGCACGTCAACCTGATTCCGCTCAACCCCACGCCGGGCAGCAAGTGGGACGCCAGCCCCAAGCCGGTCGAGCGTGAGTTCGTGCGCCGCGTCCAGGCGCAGGGCGTCTCGTGCACCGTCCGAGACACCCGGGGTCAGGAGATCGCCGCGGCCTGTGGGCAGTTGGCCGCGGAGAACTGACCGGATGCCCGCAGCGACGAAGGCCCCGCACCTTTCGATGGTGCGGGGCCTTCGCCGGAAGTGTCGACGCGACGTATGGGCGGTGTCGGCGCCGGATCTGTAGGTCGGAAAGACTACCGGGGCTTGCGCCGCAGGATCATGTCACGCACCAGCACCAAGACCATCAGGCCGGCGAAGCCGACGAGGAACCAGTCCTCGACCCGACCCTCATGGTTGCCGATGATCATCAGCAGCAGGAAGCCCGCGAAGAACCAGCCGGCGAAACGGAACAGCCGCGGGGCCTCGCCGCTCCAGCCCCATGCGGCCGAGGGCACCTCGGCGGTGTCGACGTGCCCGGCAACGACGGGGTCGTACGAGGTGGGGTCCAGCTCGGTACCGGCCACGGTTCGATCCTCCTGATCTTGCGAATGCGCTATCTCCGCATATCGTGGCATACGACCGCGCGTCGTACGAAGCGGGGTCCCAGCGTCGTCGCGTACCCGCTCTGCTGTGATTCTCTCAGGTTCCATCAGGAACAATAGGAGCGTGGCAGACACTCAACCGACTCGCGTCCTGCTCTTGGGCAGTACCGGTTCCATCGGCACCCAGGCCCTCGAGATCATCGCCGCCAATCCCGACAGGTTCGAAGTGGTCGGGCTCGCGGCGGGTGGAAGGAACGTCGACCTGCTCGCTCGCCAGATCCGCGAGACCGGGGTGACCCGGGTCGCCGTGTCCGATGCGGCCGCCGCCGCCCAGCTGGATCTGCCGGGCGTGCTGTCCGGTTCCGGTGCGGTCACCGAACTGGTTCGCGAGACCGAGGCCGACGTCGTGCTCAACGCGCTCGTTGGTTCCCTCGGTCTCGAACCGACGCTCGCTTCACTCGAATCGGGCGCCCGACTCGCGCTGGCGAACAAGGAGTCACTCGTCGCGGGCGGTCCGTTGGTCACTGCGGCCGCCGCACCGGGCCAGATCGTGCCGGTGGACTCCGAGCACTCGGCGCTCGCGCAATGCTTGCTCGGTGGACGCGCCGAGGAGGTCGAACGGTTGATCCTCACCGCGTCTGGTGGACCGTTCCGCGGATGGACGGCCGAGGCACTCGAGGACGTCACACCCGAACAGGCCGGCGCGCACCCGACATGGTCCATGGGGCCGATGAACACACTGAACTCGGCGTCGCTGGTGAACAAGGGGCTCGAGCTGATCGAGGCACATCTGCTGTACGGGATCGACTACGACCGGATCGACGTGACAGTGCACCCGCAGTCGATCGTGCACTCGATGGTCACGTTCGTCGACGGCTCGACGTTGGCGCAGGCCAGCCCGCCGGACATGAAGCTGCCGATCGCGCTCGCACTCGGTTGGCCGAACCGGGTTCCGGGGGCTGCCCCCGCCTGTGACTTCTCCACGGCGTCTACGTGGACCTTCGAGCCGGTCGACGCAGCCGTGTTCCCGGCCGTCGACCTGGCCCGGCAGGCAGGTAAGGCGGGCGGCTGCATGCCCGCGGTCTACAACGCCGCCAACGAGGTCGCCGCAGAGGCATTCCTCGACGGGGCACTGCGCTTCCCCTCGATCGTCCGTACCGTCGAACGGGTTCTCGCGACGGGCGGGGAATGGTCGGCGCCTCCCGCTAACGTGGACGACGTATTGGCAGCCGACGGATGGGCTCGAGCACGGGCGCGTGAACTCGTGAAGCAGGAGGGCTAGAACGCGATGGTCTTCGCTCTCGGGGTCACGCTGTTCGCCCTCGGCATCGGCTTGTCGATCGCGCTGCACGAGGCCGGTCACATGTGGAGCGCCAAGGCGCTCGGCATGAAGGTGCGCCGCTACTACATCGGATTCGGCCCGAAGATCTTCTCGTTCCGCCGCGGCGAGACCGAGTACGGCCTCAAGGCCATTCCGGCGGGCGGCTTCTGCGACATCGCCGGCATGACCGCGATCGACGAACTCGCGCCCGACGAGGTCGACCGCGCGATGTACAAGCAGAAGGCGTGGAAGCGCATCGTCGTGATGTCGGCGGGCATCGCGATGAACTTCGCCCTCGGGTTCATGCTGATCGTCGTATTGGCCGTCGGCTGGGGTCTGCCGAACACGGAGACCCGCGCCGTGGTGGAGAGCACGACGTGTGTGTCTCCGACACAGGCGGGCAGGGACGACGACTACGCGCTCTCCGAGTGCTCGGGAGTCGGACCGGCCGCCGAGGCCGGTATCCGCGTCGGTGACGTGATCACCGCAGTCAATGGCCAGGAGACGGCGACGTTCGGCGACCTCGTGGACGCGACACAGCCGCTGTCGGGGACGGCCGACTTCACCGTCGACCGAGACGGGCAGACGCTGGTGATCCCGGTACAGATCCAGCAGGCGCAGCGCTGGGTGAATCCTCCAGGGTCCACCGTGGAGGATCCGCTGCCGCCGGTGTCTGCGGAGGTGGGCGCAATCGGGGTCGGGGGTCCGCCGCGGACCGTGCAGTACGCGTTTTTGCCGGCTGTCCCGGCGAGCCTTTCCTACACCGGTGACCTGTTCGTCCAGACCGCGCACGCGCTGACCCAGATGCCCGGCAAGGTTGCCGATCTGTGGACCGCGGTGACCGGGGGCGAGCGCGCGATCGACACCCCGGTCAGCGTGGTGGGTGCCTCCGTCATCGGTGGTGAGTTCGCCGAGCGGGGGATCTGGGAAGCGTTCGTCCTGCTGCTGGCGACGCTCAACTTCTTCCTCGGCATGTTCAACCTGCTGCCGCTGTTGCCGCTCGACGGGGGCCACATCGCGGTCACGGTCTATGAGAAGTTCCGCAACTCGATCCGGAAGGTACGAGGCCTGGCGGCCGGTGCTCCTGTCGACTACATGAAGCTGATGCCGCTCACCTATGTGTTCGTCGTCCTCGGTGGCGCATACATGATCCTGGCCCTCACCGCTGACATCGTGAACCCGATCCAGCTGTTCCCGTGACGCGGCTCCGGCAAGTGCTCGAACGATAGACTTGCTCCGTACCAACGAAAGAAGGCGAAACGTGACCAGCCCGGTCGGTTTGGGGATGCCCGAAGTCCCCGCGGTTCTTGCGCCGCGACGCAAGACGCGTCAGTTGATGGTCGGGGGCGTCGGCGTCGGCAGCGACTACCCGGTATCGGTGCAGTCGATGTGCACCACCAAGACGCACGACGTGAACGCGACACTGCAACAGATCGCCGAGCTGACGGCATCCGGATGCGACATCGTCCGGGTCGCCTGCCCACGTCAAGAGGACGCGGACGCGCTCGCGACGATTGCGAAGAAGAGTCAGATTCCGGTGATCGCCGACATCCACTTCCAGCCGCGGTACATATTCGCTGCGATCGACGCCGGGTGCGCTGCGGTCCGCGTAAACCCCGGCAACATCAAGGAGTTCGACGGCCGCGTCAAGGAGGTCGCGAAAGCGGCCGGTGATGCCGGTATCCCGATTCGCATCGGCGTCAACGCCGGTTCGCTCGATCCGCGCCTGATGCAGAAATACGGCAAGGCCACCCCGGAGGCGCTCGTCGAGTCCGCGCTCTGGGAGGCGAGCCTGTTCGAGGAACACGGCTTCGGCGACATCAAGATCTCGGTCAAGCACAACGATCCCGTCGTCATGGTCGAGGCGTACCGGCAGCTCGCGGCCCAGTGCGACTACCCCTTGCACCTCGGTGTGACCGAGGCGGGCCCGGCGTTCCAGGGGACGATCAAGTCGGCAGTCGCGTTCGGAGCGTTGCTGTCCGAGGGGATCGGCGACACGATCCGGGTCTCGCTGTCGGCGCCGCCCGCCGAGGAGATCAAGGTCGGCACGCAGATCCTGCAATCCCTGAACCTGCGCCCACGAAAGCTCGAGATCGTCTCGTGCCCTTCGTGCGGGCGCGCGCAGGTCGATGTCTACACGCTCGCGAACGAGGTCACCGCGGGCCTCGAGGGCATGGAGGTCCCGCTGCGGGTTGCCGTCATGGGCTGCGTCGTCAACGGTCCCGGTGAGGCGCGGGAGGCGGACCTCGGTGTGGCGTCCGGCAACGGGAAGGGCCAGATCTTCGTCAAGGGCAAGGTCATCAAGACCGTCCCGGAAGCCCAGATCGTCGAGACGCTCATCGAGGAGGCAATGCGGATAGCGGAGGAGATGGAAGGTGGGGAGGCGAGCGGAGCACCGGTTGTCACCGTCAGCTGAAATCTCCCCACCTCGGGGCCCTTCGTGGCAGTGTGGTTCCCGGATCGGGCGAGGTGCGGATCCGCTGACAGGCCTACGCTGACGGGCCAGCACGCAGAGCGGTGTCAACGGACGGGCACGGGGGCGAAAGGGGTGCGCAAGTGCTCAAACTCCTCGGAGCGAGGCAGCTGGGAGGTCGGGACATCTCCCAGGTCTTGCGGGTGCTCGAAACCGACCCCGTCGCGGCGTGCATGGTAGCCGCCCGTGTTCAGCAGTCCGGCCTGGACCCGCGTGTGCTGCAGGGCGAGATGTGGAGCCGCGGGGGACCCGCGGAGTCGCTGTGTTTCGCTGGGGCAAACCTGATTCCACTGCTCGGTGGCACCGACGACCTTCGTGCATTCGCCGACCGTGCCAGCAGGTTCCCTCGAATGTGCTCTTCCCTCGTCGGCCGCGCCGAGTTGACGCTGCCGCTGTGGGACGTCCTCGAGTCGGAATGGGGTTCGCCGCGCGAGATCCGTTCGGAGCAACCATTGCTCGCGCTCGATGCCCGTCCCAGGGTGCGGCCCGATCCGCATGTGCGCCAGGTCCGGATGGGGGAGATCGACGCGTACCTGCCCGCCGCGATCGCAATGTTCATCGAAGAGGTCGGGGTCGATCCGCGAGCCGGCGACGGTGGGCACAGCTACCGCCGGCGGGTGGCGAACCTGATCTCGTCCGGACGGGCGTGGGCACGGTTCGAGGACGGCCGAGTGGTCTACAAAGCCGAGGTCGGTTCCATGTCGGCCGCTGTCGGGCAGATCCAGGGGGTCTGGGTCGATCCGGCCCGTCGGGGTGAGGGATTGGGTGCTGCCGGAACGGCGGCCGTGGCACAGGCCGTCATGGCACGGGGGCGGGTGGCGAGCCTCTATGTCAACAGCTACAACGAGCGGGCGCGACGAGCCTACGCGCGGGTGGGATTCACCCAGGTCGCGACGTTCGCCACCGTCCTGCTCGACTGAGTCGTTTCAGGCTCCGGTCCGCCAGCTCAGGTAGGCACGCCCGAGTGGTTCTGCTGCGACCACGCCGACGAGTGCTGCCGCGATCATGTAGGGCCCGAAGGGGATTGTTGTCCCGACGAGCGCGCGTCGGGTGATCAACAGCACGGCTCCGGCGATCGCCGCGAACACGAACGCGAGCAGTGCACCGAGCACGAAGGCGCCGTACGAAACGAAGGCGAGAACAGCCCCGATGACACCCGCGAGCTTGACGTCGCCCAAACCCATGCCGGCGGGGTGCACGAGCGCAAGGACGAGGTAGAACCCGAAGAGCGCAGCCGCCCCGACAGCGGCCCGCAGCAGTGCCGGCCAGTCACCCTGTACGGCCGCCGCGAACGCCAGGAGAGTGAAGACCGCAGGATACGACGGCAACACAAGGAAATTCGGCAGACGTTTGCAGTCGATGTCGATCACGGTGAGTGCGACAGCGACGGTAGCGAAGTACAAGTAGGCCGGCAGCGCCGGGAGCAGGTCGAGAGACACCAAACGCACCGTCAGGACGACGAACAATGCCGCGGTCGACAGTTCCACCACCAACGGACGCAGGCGCTGGCGTCGCCCGCAACACGCGCACGTCCCGCGGTGCAGAAAGGTATCGACCACTGCGACCGGGATGCGCCTGTCCGTGACGAGTGGGGAGGGTGGATCCAGTTGGCATCGGCAGCGTGGATCGGCATCCGGTTGCGCTGTCTCGCGTTGCATCCGATCGATCGCGCGGTTGGCGAGCGTGCCGGCGACGATGCCTGCCGCGCCGACCGCGAGCAGTGGAGCGATGGTGGTCACCATCGTCAAGCTACCGCCTAGAGCCTCTGGGGCCTCTTCCTGAGCGCCCATTTCTTGCCTGTTTCTCCTGAATTGTGCCGATCGGAGCGAAGAATGGGCGCTCAGACCGAGAGTGTTGCGAAAGCCCTTGGTGCACAAAAGCCGTCGTGTGACACGGGCCCACTGAAGGCCGGCCTCGAGCCTGGCCGAACACCACCTAGTGCGGGGCAGGTGCGGGATCTGTTAACCAAACTGCCTGGGATCACCACCAAGCAGACACGTCGTCGCCCCGTCAGGGTGCCGGTCTACCCTGGACCCATGTCTGTTCGCACCGCCCTCGTTCCCGGAACCGTCTCGCCGACCCTCACGGTGCCCAAGGGGATCGAGCGGCCCGAGTACGCATGGAAGGCGACGGCCCGCGAGGGCAACGAGCCGTGGGTGCAGACGCCCGAGACCATCGAGAAGATGCGAGTGGCCGCGAAGATCGCCGCACAGGCTCTGCAGGAGGCCGGCAAGGCGGTCGCGCCCGGCGTGACCACCGACGAGCTGGACCGTATCGCGCACGAGTACATGTGCGACCACGGCGCCTACCCGTCGACGCTCGGATACCGGGGCTTCCCGAAATCGTGCTGCACGTCGCTCAACGAAGTCATCTGCCACGGCATCCCCGACTCGACCGTGATCCAGGACGGCGACATCGTAAACATCGACGTCACCGCCTACATCGGCGGCGTCCACGGCGACACCAACGCGACCTTCCTCGCCGGCGGCGTCTCCGAGGAGAACCGCCTGCTGGTCGAGCGCACCCGCGAGGCCACGATGCGTGCGATCAAGGCGGTCAAACCGGGCCGCGAGCTCAACGTGATCGGCCGCGTCATCGAGTCCTATGCCAACCGTTTCGGCTACGGCGTCGTGCGGGACTTCACCGGCCACGGCATCGGCGAGACCTTCCACAACGGCCTGGTGATCCTGCACTACGACCAGCCCAATGTCGATACCGTCATCGAACCGGGCATGGTGTTCACGATCGAACCGATGATCAACCTCGGCACCGTCGACTACGACATCTGGGAGGACGGCTGGACGGTCGTGACCAAGGATCGCAAGTGGACCGCCCAGTTCGAGCACACCATCGTCGTGACCGACGAGGGCGCCGAGATCCTCACGCTCCCGTAATGCCGGGGCCCGCCGCTGCCATGAGTTCGGGACCTGCCCCGGGCGTGAGCGGGGCACTGCTGGTCGCGGGCACCACCTCCGATGCCGGCAAGAGCGTCCTTGTCGCAGGGCTGTGCCGAATGCTGGCACGACGCGGTGTGCGGGTGGCACCGTTCAAGGCGCAGAACATGTCGAACAATTCCGTCGTCACCCTCGACGGCGGGGAGATCGGCCGGGCCCAGGCCTTGCAGGCGCGGGCGTGTGGGCTCGAGCCGAGCGTGCGGTTCAACCCGGTGCTCCTCAAACCCGGCGGTGACCGCACATCGCAGCTGGTGGTCCGGGGGAAGGCGGTCACCACGGTCGGTGCCCGCGACTACATGACCCACCGCGAATGGCTGCGCGGTGTGGTCGCCGACGAGCTCGAGGCGCTGCGTGACGAGTTCGACGTCGTGATCTGCGAGGGTGCAGGCTCACCCGCCGAGATCAACCTGCGGGCCACCGACCTGGCGAACATGGGGCTCGCGCAGGCCGCACGGTTACCGGTGATCGTCGTCGGAGACATCGACCGCGGGGGAGTTCTGGCCCACCTCTTCGGCACCGTCGCAGTTCTCTCGCCGCAGGACCAGGCCCTGATCTCCGGATTCGTAGTCAACAAGTTCCGCGGGGACGTGAGCCTCCTCGGGCCGGGACTCGACCAACTCGAGGCGCTCACCGGTCGCCCTACCCTCGGTGTGATCCCGTTCGCCGACGGCCTGTGGCTCGACGCCGAGGACTCGCTGGGTGTAGTCGGCGACGCCCCCGTCGGCCGGCCCGAGCCGCCGGTCGGCGAGGAGTGGCTGCGGGTCGCGGCAATCCGGCTACCGCGCATCTCCAATTCCACCGACGTCGAGGCGCTCGCGTGCGAGCCTGGTGTCTCGGTGCACTGGGTCAATGAACCCTCGCGCCTGATCGACGTCGACCTCGTCGTCGTTCCTGGTAGCAAGTCCACCGTCACCGACCTGGAGTGGTTGCGGCGCAGCGGAATCGCCGACGCACTTGTCCGGCGCGCCGCGAACGGCGGCGCCATCCTCGGTATCTGTGGCGGCTACCAGATGCTCGGCGCGGTGATCGACGACACTGTCGAATCCGACGCGGGTGCGGTGCCGGGGTTGGGCCTGCTCGACCTCGAGATCGAGTTCGCGGCTGACAAAGTGCTTGCGCGGGTCGATGGTGACTCAGATGGAATCCCGTTGTGTGGCTATGAGATTCACCACGGGCGCGTCCGGCGCAACGGTGACGCCCCGCTACTGTGCGCGGCCGATGGCAGCAAGGAGGGCAGCGTCCGGGGAAGCGTCCGGGGAACGCACTGGCATGGGTTGCTCGAAAACGACCGCTACCGACGCCGCTTCCTCGCCGACGTTGCGGAGGACGCCGGTCGGCACGGATTCGTCGTCGCCCCCGACACCGATGTCGCGCGGATCCGGGAGGCCCAGCTGGACCTGTTGGCGGACCTCGTCGAACAGCACCTCGACGTCGCCGCCGTCCTCTCGATTCTCGAGGCCGGCGCACGTCCGGGTCTGCCGACCATCGCGTCCTCGCTGGGCTCGAGGCACGAGACGATCAAACGCGGGTCAACCGAAAGTGATGGTCCGTAGGGCGTTTCGCCGCTTTCGCGCGCGTACGAGGCATCCGCCCTAGGATCCCTTACGTCACCGGCGACCGCGCCGACAAGGAGGAAGCGACATGCGTGCTGCCTTGAGGAGAGCTTCGACCGTCCGACTGATCGGCGCAGTGGCGCTGTCCGCGCTCGTGATCGCGGGATGTACGTCGACCGAGTCGAGTGAGGAGACCACACCCGCGACGGAGACGTCTCCGACAACCGCGCTGCGGGACATCGACACCGAGACCCTGAACGGGCTGGTTGAAGACGTGGCGCGAGAGTTTCAAGTGCCCGGGGCTGTCGTGATCCTCAGGACGCCCGACGGCGCCCATACTGTGCAGTACGGCACCGGGACCCGAGATGAGGACATCCCGGTGGACGCCGTCGACCATGTTCGCATCGGGTCCAACACCAAGACCATGATCGGCACGGTGATCCTGCAGCTCGTGCAGGAAGGCAAGATCGCGTTGACGGATCCGGTGTCGAAGTACCGCACGGACGTCCCGAACGGCGACAACATCACGATCGAGCAACTGCTCGACATGCGCAGCGGGCTCTTCAACTACACAGAGACCCCGGAATTGAACGAGGCGCTCGACAACGACCCGCAGAGGCAGTGGAAGCCCGAGGAACTGTTGGCACTCGCGTTCGCTAATCCACCGTACTTTCCGCCGGGCGAGCGCTATCAGTACTCCAACACCAACACCGTGCTCCTCGGCCTCATCGCTGAGAGCTTGGACGACAAGCCGCTGCCGCAGATCTTGCAGTCGCGACTGTTCGGCCCGCTGGGACTCAGCCAAACCTCGTTTCCCGACATCGCCGACAGTTCGATCCCGGCGCCCTACCCGCAGGGCTACATGTACGGGACGAACATGCAGACCATGACCGACCCGGCGCTACCCGAGGACGTGCAGGACGCCGTCGAAGCGGGCACACTCGCGCCCACCGACGTCACCGACACCAACCCGTCATGGGGGTGGGCAGCCGGCGCCGCCATCTCCACCGCGAACGACCTCGTCACGTGGGTGCAGGATTTGGTGGGCGGCCAGTTGCTCAACGCGGACCTGCAGGCCGATCGTCTGGGTAGCGTGCAGCCCACCAGCCCGGATAGTGATGCTGCCGAATATGGTTGGGGGATTGCCAAAGTCGGCCCGCTATACGGGCACGCCGGCGAGATTTCGGGATTCAACTCGTTCATGGGGCACGATCCCGACAACAACGTGACGCTGGTGGTGTGGACCAACCTGGCGCGGGCCGCGAACGGGCAGGGCCCGGCGACCACCATGGCGCGGGCGATCATCGACAGGATCTATCCCTCCTAAGCGGCCGATTTCGTGACATGGAGCGCGTACCGTTTCCAGGCATGGAGTCGACGAGCGTTGCCGTGGGGAGCGGGACCGTGAGGGTCCGTGTCGGGGGTCCCGAGAGTCGGCACGCGGTGTTGTTGCTGCCCGACGCCGGCGACCCGGTCGACGTGTTCGACGCCGTCTGTGCGCGACTGCATGATTCGGACCTGCGGACCGTCGCCATCGAGAGCATCTACGGACTCGACGAGGCGTCGGTTATCGCGCTGCTCGACAAACTGAAGTTGCCGTGGGTCAATCTCGTCGGTGCCGGCGCGGGGGCGGAACTCGCGTGGCGGTTGGCCGCGAAGACGTTCGGGCGGTTTGCGAGCCTTGTCGTCGCGGACCGTGGACATCCGGCCGTTCCCGATGTGGACGGGGCCGTGCTCGACGCGGTGTGCCCCGCCGTCGAGCTACCGACCACCGTCGTCGTCGGCAGCACGCTCGGTCGGCCGTGCGCCGAAGCCAGCGGTCGGTACGCCTACTCGGAGTTCCGGATCGTCCAACTCGACGGTATCGAGAACGTCCCCGCGAAGGCGGCCGCCGAGTTGGCGAGCGAGATCGTGCTCAGGACCGGGTCCTGGTGACCTCAGTGGCCCTCGCCGAGGTGACCGGAGAGCCTGGCGTGACGGTCTGCCGAGCCCACGTTTAGTCCGCGGAACTCAACGGACTTGCCGTGCGTGGCGTACTTCGCCTCGATGGCATCGAGTGTGGCGACGGTGGACGCGTCCCAGATGTGAGCTTCGGAGAAGTCGACGATCACGTGGGCTGGGTCACCGACGTAGTCGAACTGGTAGATCAGATCGTTGCTCGAGGCGAAGAACAATTCGCCGCGCACGCGGTAGGTCCGGCTGTCGACCGTTCCGTCGTCATCGATGTCGATCTCGGTGACTCGCTCGACCGAGGTGACGTGAGCGACCCGGCGCGCAAACAGCACCATGGCGGTGATCACACCGACGATCACCCCGTACGCGAGGTTGTGGGTGACCACCGTGACGGCGACCGTCGCCAGCATGACGCCGGTCTCGCTGCGGGGCATACGCCGCAACGTCTTCGGGGAGATCGAATGCCAGTTCATGGTGCCGACGGACACCATGATCATGACCGCGACGAGCGCCGCCATCGGGATCAGCGCGACGACATCGCCGAGACCGACCACGAGAATCAGCAAGAAGACGCCGGCCAGGAACGTGGAGATGCGTGTTCGGGCACCGGAGACCTTCACGTTGATCATGGTCTGCCCGATCATCGCGCATCCACCCATGCCGCCGAAGAATCCGGTGACGACGTTGGCCACACCCTGGCCCCAGCCCTCACGGGTCTTGTCGGAGTGGGTGTCGGTGATGTCGTCGACGAGTTTGGCGGTCATCAACGATTCCAGCAGCCCCACCAGCGCCACGGCCAATGCGTACGGGGCGATGATCCGTAGCGTTTCAACGGTCAGGGGTACGTCGGGGAAGAGCAGGGCCGGCAGGCTCGACGGAAGCTCACCCTCGTCGCCGACATTCGGTACGCCGAGTCCGAGTACGACGGTCGTCGCGGTCAGCATGACGATCGCGACCAGGGGTCCAGGCACCGCGGCGGTGATCTTGGGCAGGAACACCATGATGGCCAGGCCGAGCGCGACCATGGGATACACCAGCCACGGGACATCGATCAGGTATGGCAGCTGAGCTGTGAAGATCAAGATCGCGAGCGCGTTGACGAACCCGACCATCACGCTGCGGGGTATGAACCGCATCAGCCGCGCCACGCCGAGCACGGAAAGGAGGATCTGGAGTACCCCGGCCAGGATCACCGCCGCGATCAGGTAGTCGAGTCCGTGTTCGTGCACCAACGGTGCCACTACCAGCGCGACGGCTCCGGTCGCGGCGGAAATCATCGCCCGGCGCCCGCCGACTATCGCGATCGTCACCGCCATCGTGAAGGAGGCGAACAGGCCCACTCGGGGATCGACCCCGGCGATGATCGAGAATGAGATCGCCTCCGGGATCAGCGCCAGTGCCACGACCAGGCCCGCGAGTACCTCGGTCCTGAGACGTCGCGGACTCCGCAGCGCCGCCAGGGTCGACCCGTCGCGGGCACGATCCACCTTCATTGCGACGTCCGTCATCGAACTCCGTTCCAGTGAGGCAGAACACCTCGATCGTGTGTGTTCGGTCATCGGTACCGGGAAGAGGTCGTGTGTATTCGGTCATCGGTACCGGGCAAAGGGCATACGCCACCGAGCGGTGCACGCTACCTTCACGCGAGGCTGGGCGCAAAACGGCGTTCGTCGTTCGTCGCCGTGGGCGAATCTCGGACTTGAACTCTCGGTGGCCGTCGCGCTAGCCTCCATCGCCGACATGCCACACCCCCCGGGGTGTCGGTACACGATTTCGTCCGGAAAGGACGCCAATGCGCAGCCCTGCAACGCCTGACGTCACGACGCTCATGCGTGGTCGTTGTTGTTGCATGCGTTGGCGCTGAGACGAGACAGGTTCGCGCGACGGCACTTCAACGGCCGTCCCGCATCCTTTTGTGAACTTTCTCCCATCGGGCATCCAAATGTCACAGCGCCTGTTGTCCTACGTGCCCGTTGGGAAAGGACCCGCTCATGTCCACCGGAAGGTATTTCTCGATGTTTCTACGCCGCACCGCCGCACTCTCTGCCGCCGCACTGCTCAGCGTCGGCCTGGCCGCCTGCTCGACGGGCAGCGACGAGGACACGCTGACGATCTCCGCGTCGAGCACCCCGCACGTCGAGATCCTCGAGCACATCGTCGACTCCGGTGTTCTCGGTGACGTCGAGCTCGACATCAAGCCGGTCACCGGTGAGATCGACCCGAACGAGCTGCTCGTCGCCGGCGACGTTCAGGCCAACTTCTTCCAGCACGCCCCCTACCTGGCGGACTGGCAGCAGCAGAAGGGCGTGAGCGACCTCGTCTCCGTCGCCGACGTCCACCTCGAGCCGATGGGTCTGTACTCGGAGAAGGTCACGGCTGTCGACCAGATCGGCGACGGGGCGAGCATCGCGCTGCCGAAGGACACCACCAACTTCGCCCGCGGCCTCTACCTGCTCGAGTCCGCCGGTCTGATCGAGATGGACAAGCCGTTCGACGACGCCGACCTGTCCGTCATCACCCAGGCGAACGTCGAGGCGAACCCGAAGAATCTGAAGTTCGTCGAGATCGAGCGCCCGCAGCTGGCCCGCAACCTGGACGACCCGCAGATCACCGCCGCGATCATCAACTCCAACTACGCGATCGAGGCAGGACTGATCCCGGCGGAGGACGCGCTGTTCTCGGAAGAGGTGGAGGGCAACCCGTTCTCGAACCTGTTCGTCGTCCGTTCCGCCGACGCCAACGATCCTGGCGTCGAGGCTCTCGCCGAGGCGCTCGTCTCCCCGGAGACCGCTGCCTGGATCGAGGAGAATTACTCCGGTTCCGTGGTCCCGGTCAACCCAACCAACTGATGATCGCCACTAACTGATGATCGACATCGAGAACCTGGTCAAGACCTTCCCCGCCACCGGCGGGGCGGGGGAGGTCGCGGCTCTGCGCGGGGTCGATCTCGAGGTCGCCGAGGGGGAGATCTTCGGGATCGTGGGACCGTCGGGCGCTGGCAAGTCCACGCTGCTGCGGTGCCTGAACCTGCTCGAACGTCCCACCAGCGGCCGAATCGTGTTGCGGGGTGACGATCTGTCGCAGCTGACTGGTGCGGGTCTTCGTGCCGCGCGCCGTCGCATCGGCACCGTGTTCCAGCAGTTCAACCTGCTGCACGCGCGGAGCGTGCGAGCCAACATCGAGTTCCCACTGGAGCTGGCCGGTCTCGACCGCGAGCAGCGACGGGCCCGCGCCGACGAACTGATTGATCTCGTCGGCCTCGGAGGCAAGGAAAAGGCCTTCCCGTCGCAGCTGTCCGGCGGACAACAGCAGCGGGTCGGCATCGCCCGCGCTCTCGCGTCCGAGCCGGACGTACTGCTGTGCGACGAGGCGACCAGTGCTCTCGACCCCACCACCACCGACCAAGTGCTGGATCTGCTGGCCGAGCTCAACCGGTCGATCGGCGTCACCGTTGTGCTCATCACACACGAACTGGGTGTGCTGCGTCGCATCTGCACCTCGGCGGCCCGGCTGGCGGACGGCCGGATCGCCGAAGCCGGCAGGATTCTCGACCTGGTGAGCGAACCCGGATCGGTGCTGGGAGACGCGATCGTTCCGGTCGGTGTCGGTCCGTCCGAGGGGGACGGCACCGACACCGCGGTCGTCACCACTATCGGCGACGAGGCCCGCGGGCCATGGCTCGCGCAACTCGTCCGCAAGCTGGACGCCGACATCTCGGTCGACGGCGGGCGGGTCGAGCAGGTCGCCGGGGTCACCGTCGGCCGGCTGTGCCTTCGCTTCGGTCCCGGTGTGGCCCGCGCGGACGTCGACGCGTTCGTCGACGCCCAGCCGAACGTCACGCTGTCCTGGGGCTCCGACGCCCGGGTCGACGGACCGAACTGGGCCGGCACAGCCACCGGGGGTGTCGTCGCATGAACAAGATGTCCTGGTACGACTCGCTTCCCGAGGTGTGGGAGGCGACGCAAGAGACCCTCTACATGGTGGGAATCTCGTTCGTGCTCACCGTCATCGGTGGTGTGCTCCTCGGCGTGGTGCTGCACGTGACCTCGCCCAGCGGGCTGTGGCCGCAGCGCGTAGTCAACGCGGTACTCGGCGCGATCGTCAACGTCTTCCGCTCGCTGCCGTTCCTGATCCTGATGATCGCGTTGATCGGGGTGACCCGGTTGATCGTCGGCACCGCGATCGGCCCGGACGCGGCGATCGTGCCGTTGACGATCGGTGCGATCCCGTTCTACGCGCGTGTCGTCGAGGCTGCGCTGCGCGAGGTCCCCGTCGGGCGCGTCGAGGCCGCTCAGGCGATGGGTGCGACCAACGGTCAGATCGTGCGGAAAGTGCTTCTGCCGGAATCGGTTTCTGCGCTGGTCGCCGGCGCAACGCTGACTGTGGTTCTGCTCGTCGGATATTCGGCAATGGCCGGTGTCATCGGCGGTGGGGGGCTCGGTGACTTCGCGATCGTCTACGGCTACCAGCGGTTCAACACACCGGTGCTGCTGGTCGCGGTCGTCGTGCTCATCGTGATCGTGCAGATCCTGCAATCGATCGGCGACGGCGTCGTGCGGGCGCTGTCTCACCGCAAGTAGTAGGTTCGCGCCGCCGGCCCACGTAGATTCGCGGACATGCTGAACGCGATTCGGGCGGGGTGGATCGTTGTGGCGTGGATCTGCGCCGGGCTGGGCGTGCTCGCAGCGACGAGCCCGATGCTCTCGATCACGTCGTGCGAGCTGGGTTACCCGAGCAACGGGGTCATGCCCGGCGCAGAGTGCGAGGAATCGGTTGCGGGCCGCTACGGGCCGCCGATCGTGGCCGCGTCGGCGGTTCCGTCGTTGCTGTGTTTGCTCCCCGCGGTCTTTTCTCGGCGCTGGCTCGCGGGGCTCGTCGCCGCTGTGCTCGTTCTCGGCTCTGTCGGCTCGTTCGTCGCGGGCGCTCCGCAGAACGTGTTCGTCTACTTCATCCCTGCCGCGCTGTTGGCGGTGGGTTTGGCCGGGTGGCAGGCATGGCTGCCCGACTCCGTCGGTGCCTGGCACACCAAGCGCTGGTACTGATCTCGGGACCCGAACTTCTGGTCCTACCTTTAGTGACTCTCAATAAAGTCTGTGCCAGAGTGGCCACATGGTTGTGGCGGAAACGCAGGGTCAGCCGGCCGAACGCAAGTTGTTCGGACATCCGGTGGGCCTGACCAACCTGTTCCTGGTGGAAATGTGGGAACGGTTCTCGTTCTACGGGATGCTGACCATCCTGGGGTACTACCTCTACTACAACGTGAGCCTGGGCGGCCTGGAGCTGCCCAGAACCACCGCCACCGGCATCGTGGGTGCCTACGGCGGGTTGGTTTACCTGTCGACGGTGCTCGGCGGCTGGATCGCCGACCGGCTGCTCGGTATGGAACGCACGATGCTCTATGGCGGCGTCGTGATCATGTGCGGTCACATCTCCCTGGCCGCCATCCCGGGACTGACTGGCGTGGGTGTCGGCCTGGTGCTGGTGGCCCTGGGCTCAGGGGCACTCAAGGCCAACACATGGTCGTTGCTGGGCGCACTCTATGACAAGAGCGACGCCCGCTCCGACGGTGGGTTCACCCTGTTCTACCTGGGCATCAACCTGGGCGCCTTTACCGGACCGTTGGTGATGGGGCTGCTGCAGACGCATATCGGTTTCCGCTACGGCTTTGCAGCGGCGGCGATCGGCATGGCGCTGGGACTCGGGCAGTATGTGGTATTCCGGCGCAACCTGGGCACCCATGGCCGCACTGTGCCCAATCCTCTGTCGCGAAGTGCCATCGGCTGGGTGATCGGTGTGGTGGCGGCGGTGGGGGTGATGATCGTGGTGGTGTTTGCCACCGGTCTGGTCAAGCTGGCCAACCTGTCCGAGGTCACCACCATTGTCCTCGCCATCGCATCGGTGATCTACTTCGCGATTATCCTGGCCAGCTCCAGGGTGAGCTCCCTCGAACGCACTAGGGTGCGGGCGTTCATCCCGCTGTTCATCGCCAATGTGGTGTTCTGTTCGCTGTTTCAGCAGATCTTCACCGTATTGGCTGTCTACTCCGATCAGCGGATCAACTGGTCCATCTACGGCTGGCACGCGCCGCCCAACTGGATCGGCTCCGTCGAACCGGTCTGGAGCATTGCACTCTCAACCCTTTTCGCGATCATGTGGACCCGGCTGGGCAACCGCGCCCCGACCACCCCGCGCAAGTTCGCCTACGGGGTGATCGGTATGGGTGTGGCGTTCCTGTTGTTCCTGCCTATGGCCGGCACCACGGGTCAGACCGTGCCCGTGTTGTCGGTGGTCGGCATCCTGGCGGTGTTCGCGATCTGCGAACTGACACTCGTGCCGATTGGCCTTTCGGTGACCACGAAGCTTGCGCCGGAGGCCTTTCGGGCCCAGATGATAGCCCTGTTCTTCTTCTCCACCGGTCTGGGCACCGCGATGTCGGGTGTCCTGGCCCGTTTCTACGATCCTTCCCGTGAATTTGCCTACTTCGGGATCACCGGCGCGATGGCAGTCTTGGTTGGGGTGGGCCTGTTCGCACTCGCCCCCACGGTGAGTCGACTCATGTCGGGCGTCCACTGACCACCTCGAGTACGTTGCTGATCGCGGCACGCTGACCTCGGTTTGCGGTCCTGTCGGTGATCGGCGAAAAGCACCAAACCGCCCAACTCTCCCAACTCTATTCGGGTTCGGGTCATCACCCCGGGAGTGAGGAAAGCCAATGAAACATCTGAAGCGCGCATTCGCAGGCGCCGCATCGACGCTGCTCGCGATGTCGAGCGCGGTGTTCGGTGCCAACAGCGCGGCGCCCGCCGGCTCCGAACGCGACATCCAGCAAATCGTGCAAAGCGGCACGATCCAGATCTGCAGCACGGGCGACTATCTTCCCTTCACTCATCTCGATCTACAAGGGAATTGGAGTGGCCTGGATATCGACATGGCCCAGACCCTGTCGCAAGACCTTGGCGTCAGGCTAGATCTGGTGCAGACGACGTGGGCAACCCTGATGCAAGACTTGGGCGCCAAGTGTGACATGGCGGTGGGCGGGATCACCATCACCCCGGATCGTGCGCAGCAGGCGCTGTTCAGCGCGCCCCTGCTCGAGGACGGTAAGGCAGCGATCGTGCGCTGCGAGGACGCCTCGCAATACACATCCCTGGCCACCATCGACCAGCCAGGTGTGCGAGTCGTAGTAAACCCCGGCGGAACGAATTATGACTTCGACCGGGCGAACATCAAGCAGGCCCAGATCTTGGTGTACCCGGACAACAACACAATCTTCGAGCAGCTGACGAACGATCAGGCGGACGTCATGATCACCGATGCCAGCGAGATTCGATACCAGACCAAGAACAACCCCCGGCTATGCGGCGGTGGTGACACGGTGGACCACCCGTTCACTTCTGAACAGAAGGCGTACCTGATTCCGCAGGGCAACCAAGGCTTGCAGCAACGGGTGAACCAATGGCTCGCGAGAGCGGAGAATGATGGCACGTACGCCAAGATCAGCGAGAAATGGACGGGCAGCGCCTTGACACCGTGACGAGCCGGTGAGCGCCGGCACCGCGATCGGCCCGGACGCGGCGATCGTGCCGTTGACGATCGGTGCGATCCCGTTCTACGCGCGTGTCGTCGAAGCTGCGCTGCGCGAGGTCCCCGTCGGGCGCGTCGAGGCCGCTCAGGCGATGGGTGCGACCAACGATCAGATCGTGCGGAAAGTGCTTCTGCCGGAATCGGTTTCTGCGCTGGTCGCCGGCGCAACGCTGACTGTGGTTCTGCTCGTCGGGTATTCGGCAATGGCCGGTGTCATCGGCGGTGGGGGGCTCGGTGACTTCGCGATCGTCTACGGCTACCAGCGGTTCAACACGCCGGTGCTGCTGGTCGCGGTCGTCGTGCTCATCGTGATCGTGCAGGTCCTGCAGTCGATCGGCGACGGCGTGGTGCGGGCGCTGTCTCACCGGAAGTAGGCCACACCGCCGATCCGCGTTGGATTCGTGCACATGCTGAACGCGATTCGGGCGGGGTGGATCGTTGTGGCGTGGATCTGTGCCGGGTTGTGTCTGCTCCCCGCAGTGGTTCCTCGGCGCTGGCAGGCGTGGCTACCCGACCCGAAGGCGGCCTTGGCAATACACGAACCGCCATGGCTGGTACGGTAGCCGACATGACTCGGCAGAAAGGCGCATGAGCGCCGATCCTCAGCGCAGATTCCTGCGCCCACGCAGTGTGTTCTTCTCTTCCGGCCACGTATGGGTGGTCGATGAGACCCAACCGGTCGCGGCGTTGTACGACCCATACACCGAGCGGTTCGGGCATCTGGTGTCGTGGACCGATCTTCCTCCAGGCCCACAGGGTGCGAGGCAACGAAAGATCGAGGCCGACGGTGTATGGGTCCAGAACCATCGAGACGGGCCGTTGGTGCGGGTCGGTGTCGACGGCATCATCCATGCCGAGTACACCCAAGGCCACCAACTGATCTGCGCCGGGCAGACCGGCGCATGGTGCTCGAGCAGTACGCGACGGCGTCGCGACATTGCATCCACACCCGACGTCCCGCCGCGCCGCTCGCCGCGGCCACCGACGCTGCTGGTTGCACTGCCCGAAGGCGGTACCCGCCGTGTTGTCATTGACGCTGCGGCGACGGTGTCGTTCGAGTTCGACGAGTCGTCGCTGTTCGTCGGGGTCGAGCACGATCCGTGGGAGCGGGTTCCGACGTCGGCGATGAGAAACCTCGGGGCCGGGTTCGAGGTTCGGTACAGCTCCTCGGTGCTGCAGGTGCCGCTGGACGGGACGATCCCGGAGCGAATCGGACCCGACACGCATCCGTGCCTGCAGGACCGCCCGGTCGAGTACACCAGCGAGTACGCCGACACCACGTACAACGAGGCGCACCGGCGCAAACGTGCCATGGACGCTGCGCTTCGTTGGCACTGGGGCACTGTCACGGCTCGCCCCGGCACCTCGATCGTGCGGGCGTACAGTCCCGACGCCTCGGTGCCGGCGACGGAGATCAACCTGTCCGGGATGCGAGTGACCGACGGCGCGGCCGCGGCCGGGCGGCTCTGGATGGTCACCACGCCGGAAACCCGGACCGGCCGCGGGCGCTCAGTGCTCACAGCAGGGGTGGACGGAAAGGTGCATCCGGTGGAGGTCGAGGGCATCGACATCACCGACCGGTGCTGGCCGGTAGGGCCCGAGCCGCTCGACCACGGCTCCTACGTGGCGCACTGCCTGCGCGGTCTGGACGGAGTGCGGTTCTCGGACAGCGTGGACGAGGTGTCCGCCACCTACGTCGGGCAGTGGCCGCACGGCCATGTCCAAGTCCGGTTCCGGCACGTCGACTACCCCGGCCTGACCCTGGTTGAGCGCCTGAGACTCTACGACGAGCAAGGCGCTCGGCTGGACAACTTCCTCGCCCACGTGCGGCCACTACTGATCGAGCAGGCCGACACCCGCGCGTATCCGCCGGCGTCGGATGCCGTCGGCGGAGTGCTGTACGTCTGAGCCCCGGCGACGTCTGAACCCTCGCGCATTCCCGGGGCCGATGTGTCCCCGAAAACGTACACGAACCGGAGGTATCAATGACCGAATGGGTGCAGATGCTGGTGGGCATGGCCGACGGGCCGACACAACCGGTCCACGGCGTTGTCCTTCCGTACCGGAACTCCGACAAGCCATTCCACTTCTACTACGCGACTTACGGCGAGGAACCTATCTTCCTGCCGATGCGCCGCGACGGGGTTCGCCTTTACCGGTGGGGCCGCCGATCCCGAATCGAATCGATCGACGGCGAAGTGTGGTTCGTCAGCGATGGCACCACAGCATGGGACTTCACCGCTGATCCGGCCCGGCCACGTTGTACGGAGGTGAGGAACGTGAGATCCCCCGGTCCCGGCCGCCACTTGGCCATCACCCCGCCGGTCACCCACTGGGTCGGTCGCCATCATGCCCGACCGACCGGACCCGTGACCGATCTCGAGTTCCTCGGCCGCCGTTGCTGGTCGGTGGATCTGGCCCCACGTGAGAGCCGCAACCTGCCGAAACCGTCACTACGCCTCATAGTCGACGCCCACAGCGGCGCCGTCCTCGGACAGCATTCCGGCGACGGTATCGACGGCGCTGCCTACACCGACGTCACCGTTGGTGAGCCTCTGGATCCGTCGCTGTTCACATGGGATGGCCCGGTCGTCACCGACGGCGAATCCCGCGCCGGCGCCGGACGCGGTGACACACCCGATATGGAGGCGACGCAGTGGTTCCGCGAGAACGTCACGGCAGAACCGATACACGTTCCGGTCATGACCGATTTCACTCCACGCTTCATCGATTCGATCGACCGACAATCAGGTGCCTTCTCGGCGACGCTCGGTCCGGATCGGTCGACCGGCTGGCTTATCCGACGGCCACGCTCGACCGAGCCGTGGACGGTGAAGACCTACGGGCGCCAAATCGCTTGGTCTACTGAGAGCTTCGATTGGGCGTGCCAAGTCCACGGTGACGGCACGCTGGACGCTGCTGGGATCTCGGCTTTGCAGCAGCAACTACACCCCGACGAACCGGTTATGGGGACACCGCAGCTCGTCTTCGGCGGCTCGGATGAGCCCTGAAGCGACTCGATCGGCCAACCCGGAACCGCAACCAAGGCCTGTGGCTGAGTCTTGCTCAGCCCTCGGAATGGCGCCTTCTCGAGGCTATCGGACACCCTGTGCGAGGGGTCCGGTGGTGGGAGGAACCCAGCCGCTGAGCAACAGCTCAGATATCGAGACCGAGCAACGCATTCTCGACGACTTCGGGCAACGCCGGGTGGATCCAGTACTGGCCGGTGGCCATGTCCTGTGCGGACAACCCGAAGCTCATTGCCTGGATCAGTGGCTGAATCACGGTGGGGGCCTGGGCTCCGATGACGTGCGCGCCGAGCAGTCGGCCGGTGCCGCGCTCGGCGATCACCTTACAGAAGCCCTCGTCGTCCTCCATCGCCCAGCCGTACGCGACGTCGCTGTAGTTCTGCACCTTGACTGTGATGTCCAGGCCGGCCTCGCGGGCCTGCTCCTCGGTCATTCCCACCTCGGCGATCTGCGGGTCGGTGAACACTGCCGAGGGTACGAATCGGTGATCGGTGCGGCGCAAGCGTGAAACCGAGTCGACCGCAGTGTTGTCCCAGGCGTCAGTGTCCTTCCAGGCGTCGTGCAACAGGTTGTGCTGGACCACCCGCATCTCATGGTTCGCAACGTGTTTGAGTTGGTAGGGCGACGAGACGTCGCCGAGGGCGAAGACCCCCTCGGCGGTGGTGCGCTGGTACTCGTCCACGATCACCCGGCAGGACTCGTCGACCGCGACACCACCGAGCGCGGCGTCGAGACGGTCGCCGTTCGGGGTCCGACCCACCGCAACCAGCAGTTCGTCACCGGCGACGACGGTGCCGTCCGATAGTTCGATCTGGATGCCGGCACCGCCGCGGTCAGCCGCCCGGGCGGCGACCATGGGGTTGCCCAGGTGTACGTCCCACTTGCGGTGTGCGAGTTCGGTGAACCAATCCGAGATGTCGCGGTCCAGATGCCGCAGCAGACGCTCGCTGCGACCGAGGATCGATACCTGGACGCCCAGCGCGGAGAACACGTGCGCGAATTCGGCCGCGATGAACCCGGATCCGAGGATCACCAGCCGCTCCGGCAGTGCCGGCAGGCGCATGATGTCGTCGTTGGTGTGATAGCGAACGCCGGCGTCGAGGATCTCGGCTGGGATGGTGGGCCGCGAGCCCGCCGCGATGACGACCTGGTCGGCGGTGATGACCTCACCGGTGCCGGTGTCGATGGTCCGCGCTCCGACGAACCGGGCGTGCCCGCGGTACACGGTCACGTTCGCGCAGTCGTTGGTCCGGTACCGCTCGCCGCCCGCCGAGATCGGGTCGATCCGGCCGAAGACACGCTTGACGATGTCGTGCCAGCGCACGTCGTCGAGGGTTGCGTCGACGCCGAGCTTCGACGACTCGGTGATCGTCCGCGCCACTTCTGCGGCGTAGACGTACATCTTGGTCGGGATGCAGCCGACATTGAGGCAGGTGCCGCCGAAGGTTCCTTCTTCGAGAATCGCGACCTTCTTGCGGTCGAAGCGTTCGTCGAGGATCGAGTTGCCGGATCCGGTGCCGATGATCGCGATGTCGAAGTGGGTCACGCGGAAGCCTCCGTCTCCCGGGTCTCGGCGTCCGTGAGGTGGTGCGCGTGCAGCCAGGCCAGCCACAGGTCCACTTCGTGGAACGCGGCGGCGAGCGGCTTCGCGGTGGACAGGAACACGTCGTGGCGGGCGCCTTCGATCGGCACGATCGTCGTGCGGTTGCCGAGGCAACCGGCCCAGCGCGCGATCTGGTCGACGTCGAGGATGGCGTCGGCCTCGTCGACGGTCGGGTGGTAGCTGGGCGCGCGCACCGTCTGTTTCGACCGCAGGATCAGTGACGGGACGCCGACATCGAGGCCCTGGTGCAGCCGCGCGTGGCCGCGCCGGATCGCACGCAGCCAGCCGAACGTGATCGGGAAGCCCTTCAGGGGCTTCCAGTCGAGGTCGTATTCCCATTCGCCGTTCGCGTCGACGTGCAGGCTCGAGCCGTAAGTGTCGAGCCTCTGCAGGGGGACGGGCCTCTTGCTCGACACTCGTCCGAGCGCGTCGATCGCCGCGGTGGTACCCGCGCTGCGCAAGACTGCGGGCCCGTGCAGGTCGAACCAAGGACTGTTGAGGATGAGTCCGCCCACACCTGCGCCCGCGGATCCGCCGGGCTTGCGCTCGAGCCGGTCCAGCCACAACGGCAAGATCAGGCCGCCGGTCGAATGCGCGACCAGCAGCACTTGGCCACCGCTGATCTGTTCACGCACCAGGCGAAGCGCCTCGTTCAGCTCTGCGTCGTACATCCTCAGGTCGGTGACGAAGTGCGGGGTTTGTCCGGGGCGCAGGGCACGTCCGCATTTACGCAGGTCGAGAGCGAAAAACGAGTAGCCCTGCTCGGCGAAGTGCTCGGCCAGATGCTGTTGGAAGAAGTAGTCGGTGAACCCGTGGACGTACAGTACCGCCCGGGTGCCGGTGATCTCGGAGGGCTGGTACCGGACCAGGGTGGCCTCGGCATCGCCCTCCCCGTCCGGATCGGCACCCAAGGGGATTGTCAGCTGCTGATATCCGTCACCCAGGACGTCGGGAACCCACGTAGTCACCATCACACTCTATTGGTCGAACGAAGCCGTGTGCGAGGGGCACAATTGGGGGAGGTGACGCACAGGTAACCTAAGCGCCACAAGCGCCCGAAATGCGGTCTGTTCCGGCTCCCGCTGAGCGGGCGATGCGTGCCAAGCAGGTCGCGTGTGAACAGACAAGGAAGTCGATTCTCCAGTGTCAGACCAGAACGTAGTGGCGAAGACCGATGTAGTGCTCGTGGGTGCGGGCATCATGAGTGCAACCCTCGGCGCGATCCTGCGTCAGGTGCAGCCCGACTGGTCGATCACAGCATTCGAGCGACTCGACGCCGCCGCCGCAGAGAGCAGTGATCCGTGGAACAACGCGGGTACCGGCCACTCCGCTCTGTGCGAGCTCAACTACACCCCGGTCAAGGGTAACGGTGTCGACATCAGCAAGGCGATCACCGTCAACGAGCAGTTCCAGGTCTCTCGTCAGTTCTGGGCATACGCCGTCGACAACGGGATCCTCACCGATCCCAAGGAGTTCATCAACCCGATTCCGCACGTGAGTTTCGTGCACGGCGCCGACAACGTGAAGTACCTACGCGCCCGCTACGACGCGCTCGCCGACCATCCGCTGTTCGCCGGCATGGAGTACTCGGAGTCCGAGGAGTTCTTCTCCGAGCGACTGCCGCTCATGGCCAAGGGTCGCGACTTCTCCGAGCCCGTCGGCCTCAACTGGACCGAGTCCGGCACGGACGTCGACTTCGGCGCCCTCACCAAGCAACTCCTCGGCTACGTCGGCGCATCCGGCGGTCAGGTGTTCTTCGGCCACGAGGTCCGCAACCTGACGAAACAGGCCGACGGCAGCTGGCTCGTGAAGGTGAGGAACCTTCGCACTGGCGCCAAGAAGACGGTCAACGCCAAGTTCGTGTTCATCGGCGCCGGTGGTGGAGCCCTGCACCTGCTGCAGAAGTCGGGCATCAAGGAGGCCAAGGGCTTCGGCGGTTTCCCGGTCAGCGGTCAGTTCCTGCGCTGCACCAACCCCGAGCTCATCGCGCAGCACCGAGCCAAGGTGTACGGCAAGGCCGCCGTCGGTGCACCTCCGATGTCGGTGCCGCACCTCGACACCCGCATCATCGGGGGCCAAGAGGGACTGCTCTTCGGCCCGTACGCCGGCTGGTCGCCCAAGTTCCTCAAGAACGGCAAGGTCACCGACCTGCCGGGCTCGGTAAAGCCGAACAACCTCACTTCGATGCTCGGCGTCGGCATCACCGAGTTGGGGCTGACCAAGTACCTCATCGGTGAGCTGATGCAGACGCCGTTCGACCGCATCCAGACTCTGCGCGAATTCGTGCCCCGCGCCACCGGCGGCGACTGGGAGCTCATCACCGCCGGTCAGCGCGTGCAGGTCATCCGCAGGAAGGGCGCCGGCGGCGTCCTCGAGTTCGGCACTGCCGTCGTCAATGCTGCGGACGGCACCGTGGCGGGTCTGCTGGGCGCGTCCCCCGGTGCGTCGACGGCGGTTCCCGCAATGCTCGACGTTCTGCAGCGCTGCTTCCCCCGCGAGTTCGAGACGTGGAAGCCGAAGCTCGAGCAGATGGTCCCGTCGCTGGGTGTGCAACTGTCGGACAATCCGGACCTTTTCCAGCAGGTCTGGGATTGGAGCAACCGTTCGCTCCTGCTCGACGGTGCCGACGCGACGCCCCCGACGGCCGAGCGCGTGGTCGAGTCCGCGTCCGCCTGACGGTCGAGCCCTCCGTCGAAGCCCGGTAGAAGCGAAGGGACTCGGTAGTTGCGTCACAACCCAGAGCCCGCAGGGTTCCCATTCAGTGCAATAGTCGGACAGGATCGGCTCCGGTTGGCGCTGATCTTGTGTGCCGTCCACCCCGGCATCGGTGGCGTGCTGGTCCGCGGGGAGAAGGGCACCGCGAAGTCCACGGTCGTGCGGGCGCTCACCGCGCTGCTACCCGAAGTCGAGCATTCGGGGGAGCGGCGCCGGGCCCGGCTGGTCGAACTGCCGGTGGGCGCGACCGAGGACCGGGTCGTCGGCTCCATCGACCTCGAGAAGGTGCTCCGTGACGGCGAGCACGCCTTCCAACCGGGCTTGCTCGCCGACGCGCATCAGGGCGTGCTCTACGTCGACGAGGTCAATCTCCTGCACGACCACCTGGTCGACGTCCTCCTCGACGCAGCCGCCATGGGCCGCGTCCACGTCGAACGCGATGGCATCTCGCACTCACACCCAGCTCGCTTCGTTCTCGTGGGCACCATGAACCCCGAGGAGGGCGAGCTGCGGCCGCAGCTGCTCGATCGCTTCGGTCTGGCCGTCGACGTCGCCGCGTCCCGAGATGTGGACGTGCGCATGGAGGTGGTGCGTCGACGCCTCGACTACGAGCGCGATCCCGACTTGTTCGCTGCACGCTACGCCGAGCAGGACGCCGACCTGGCCCGCCGGATCGCCGCCGCCCGGGTTGCCGTGGACGGCGTCGAACTGTCCGACACCGAACTGCGGCGCATCGCCTCGGTGTGCGCATCGTTCGACGTCGAGGGCATGCGTGCTGACCTGGTCCTGGCCCGGACCGCGACCGCACACGCCGCCTGGCGGGGTGCCGACGCGGTGGCCGAGGAGGACGTGCGGATGGCCGCGGAACTGACGTTGCCGCACCGGCGTCGGCGAGACCCGTTCGACGAGCCTGGGCTCGACCCCGAGCAGCTCGACGACGCGATGGAGAAGGCAGACAACGACGCCCGCGCTAACGAGGATGCCAACGAGGATGCCGACGAGGATCCCGAGCCCGATCCCGACGGTCCCGGTGGCGGCGAGAACCCCTCCGAGCCCCAGAACGAGGCCTCCAACGAGGCCCCCAAAGAGACACCGAAAAACGGTTCCAGCGAACAGGAGTCACGCGACAACGGTCAAGGATCGGAACGACGGGTCGGCGCGCCCGGTCCGCAGTTCCGGGCGCGGCTGCTCGAGATCCCTGGTGTCGGCGACGGGGCCCCGGGCCGTCGCTCCCGCTCCCGCTCCACCCGCGGCCGCACCGTCCGCTCGACGACCGAACGAGGCAGCGGTCTGCATTTGGTCGGCACACTGTTCGCGGCTGCCGGACATCAGTCCGCCCGCGGACGTGTGAACGGTCCGATGCGCCTGGCGCCCAGTGATATTCGCGGTGGTGTGCGGGAGGGCCGTGAGGGCAATCTGGTGTTGTTCGTGGTGGACGCGTCGGGTTCCATGGCCGCGCGCGACCGGCTGACCGCGGTGACCGGGGCCGTCGTGTCGCTGCTGCGGGATGCGTACCAGCGCCGGGACAAGGTAGCCGTCGTCACCGTCCGTGGCCGTGACGCCGAGTTGGTGCTTCCGCCCACGTCGTCGGTCGAGGTCGCGGTGCGACGGCTGCGCGCGATGAGGACCGGAGGCCGCACCCCCCTCGCCGAGGGGTTCCTGCGTGCTCGCAGCGTCGTGCTGCGCGAGCGGGTTCGGGATCCGCGTCGTCGGGCACTGGTGGTGTCGCTGACCGACGGGCGGGCGACTGGCGGCACGGATGCTGTAGTGCGCGCGAAGCGGGCCGCGGGCATGCTTGCCGACACGGGCGCCGCGTCGATAGTCGTGGACTGCGAAACCGGCATGGTCCGGCTCGGCCTGGCCGCCGAACTGGCAGACCACCTGCGCGGCGGCTACGTGCGCCTTGCGGAACTGTCGGCGCAACAAGTGGCCGGCGTCGTCCGCGCCGCCGCCTGACCCGCCAGCAGTCGTCGAGTCCGAGAAAGGGACCTGCACATGCCGAAGGGCGTACCCGAGAACGTGCCCGCGGACGGGCTCACCACCCGTCAGCGCCGCAATCAGCCGGTGCTGGCGGTCCACACGGGGCCTGGCAAGGGAAAGTCGACCGCCGCGTTCGGCATGGCGCTGCGCGCCTGGAACCAGGGTTTCGACATCGGTGTCTTCCAGTTCGTCAAGAGCGCGAAGTGGAAGGTCGGCGAGGAGGCCGCCTTCCGCGCGCTCGGCGAACTGCACGAGACCAGCGGCGTCGGAGGTGCGGTCAGCTGGCACAAGATGGGTGAGGGCTGGTCGTGGGCCCGCAAGCACGGGACCGAGGAGGACCACGCCGCCGCCGCGCTCGAGGGCTGGCGCGAGATCACCCGACGCCTCGAGGCCGAAACGCATCGCTTCTATGTGCTCGACGAGTTCACCTACCCGCTCAAGTGGGGTTGGGTGAACACGGAGGAAGTTGTCGAGGTGCTCCGATCGCGCCCCGGGAACCAACACGTCGTCATCACCGGCCGGGACGCACCGCAGGCGCTGATCGACGCCGCCGACCTCGTGACCGAGATGACGAAGATCAAGCACCCCATGGACGCCGGCCGCAAGGGCCAGCGCGGCATCGAGTGGTGAAGTCCGCTCCCGCCGTCGTCGTCGCGGCCCCTGCGTCGGGCAGCGGCAAGACGACCGTCGCCACGGGTCTCGTGGGTGCGATGCGCGCCGCCGGTGACCGGGTGGCGCCGTTCAAGGTCGGACCCGACTACATCGACCCCGGGTACCACGCGCTCGCCGCCGGACAGGCGGGGCGCAACCTCGACACCGTACTGGTGGGCTCGGACCGGATCGGTCCGCTCTTCCGGCACGGCAGCGACGGCAGCGACATCGCGGTCGTCGAGGGCGTGATGGGTCTGTTCGACGGGAAGATCGACCCCGGGTCGGCCGAGCCGTCGGCCGAGGGATCCACCGCACGGATCGCTGCGGCCCTCGGTGCTCCGGTGGTGCTCGTGATCGACGCTCGTGGCCACAGCCAGAGCCTCGCCGCCGTCCTTCAAGGGTTCTCCACCTACGACCCATCGGTCCGCATCGGCGGGGTGATCCTCAACCGCGTCGGCAGCGTCCGCCACGAGGCGGTGCTGCGGCAGGCGTGCGAGCGGGTGGGGTTGCCGGTCCTCGGGGCGGTGCCGCGCCTGGCCGAACTCGAGGTCCCGTCCCGGCACCTGGGTCTCGTTCCCGCCGTCGAGCACGGCCATGCCGCCCTCGACGCCGTCGCCGCGATGACCGAACTGGCTACCGCGCACCTGGACCTGACCGCGATCCGTGCGCTGGCACGATCGTCCGTCGTCGAGTCCGCGTGGGATCCGGTGGCCGAGGTCGGACCAGTTCCAGCCGGTTCGCGGCCGGTGATCGCCCTCGCCGGTGGTGTCGCATTCACCTTCGGCTACGCCGAACACCGGGAACTGCTCGAGGCCGCCGGCGCAGACGTCGTGACCTTCGACCCGCTCGCGGACGAACTGCCATCCGGGACAGCGGGTTTGGTGCTGCCCGGCGGGTTCCCGGAGGAGCACGCGGTGGCACTGTCGTCGAACACCGCTCTGCTGCAGCAGGTCCGGAAGCTCGCCGCTGACGGCGCGCCGATCCACGCAGAGTGCGCCGGGCTGCTGTACCTCATCCGCAGCCTGGACGGCCACCCCATGGCCGGTGTGATCGATGTCGACGCTCGCTTCGGGTCGCGGCTGACCCTCGGCTACCGCGAGGCCGTCGCCGTCACCGACTCCGTGCTGTTCGACGCCGGAGCCCGCGTGACCGGTCACGAGTTCCACCGCACCTCGGTCGCAGTCGACACCGCGTACGGCTATCAGCCCGCCTGGGGCTGGCGGGCATGGGCCGCTCGGTCCTGGGACACCGTGGCGACTCGTGAAGGCTTCGTCGGTGGGTCCGAGGGTTCGTCGGCCGGGGTGCACGCGTCGTACCTGCACACCCATCCCGCAGGCAACCCGCAGGCCGTCCGCCGCTTCGTGGAGGCCGCCCGTGGATAAGCCGCCCGTGGATATGCTCTGTGTCGGTGTGGGTGCCGGCAGCGGAGTCGCCGCCGACGACATCGTCGCCGCCGTTCTGGCGGTGTGCGGCGGTGCACCGGTCGCGGTACTGGCGACACTGGACCGGAAGGTGTCCGCGCCGGCGTTCGTGGAGGCGGCGGAGGCGCTCGGCGCTGTGCTCGTCGGTTACCCAGCCGACCGGCTCGCAGCCGTGACTGTGCCGAACCCCGAAGGTGGTGTCGAGAGTGCGGTCGGCACGCCTAGCGTGGCAGAGGCCGCCGCGATGCTCGCCGCGAACGGTGGCCCGCTGGTTCTGACCAAGCGAGTGACGAATGGCGTGACCGCCGCGGTCTGCATTGGCGGCACCGCCACGGGATCTATTGGCGGCACCGCCGCCAGCGCCCGTAGTGTTTCGGAATCTGTCGAGTGAACATTCGATCGGACATGCGATTGGATGAGGAGAACGGGGAGACGAGTGTCTGCTTCCGCCGGTGACGTGACCAGCTACCTAGTCGGACTCAACCTGACGGGCCGTCGCGTCGTGGTCGTCGGCGGCGGCACAGTTGCGCAGCGCCGGCTCGGCCTGCTGGTCGCGTCCGGTGCACGTGTCCATATCGTCAGCCGCCAGGTGACGCCTGCAGTCGAGGGCATGGCGGCGGCCGGGGAGGTCACGCTCGAACTGCGCGACTACCGCGACGGCGATCTGGACGGTGCCTGGTACGCGATGGCGTGCACCGACGAGCCCGAAACCAACGCCTCGATCGTCGCCGAGGCCGAGCGCGAGCGCATCTTTTGCGTCCGCGCCGACAACGCTCGCGAAGGAACCGCGGTCACGCCGGCCACCGGAACCTACGACGGATTGAGCATCGGCGTCCTCGCGGGCGGCGCGCACCGACGATCGGCTGCCGTCCGCACCGCGCTGCTAGAGGCGCTGCAGTCCGGCGCGGTCACCGACACCGATGAAGCGCCGGCGCCGGGCGTCGCTCTCGTCGGTGCGGGGCCGGGCGACCCGGATCTCATCACCGTCCGGGGTCGTCGCCTGCTCGCCCGCGCCGACGTCGTCGTCGCCGACCGTCTGGCCCCGCCGGAACTCCTCGACGAACTCGGCCCGCACGTCGACGTGATCGACGCTGCGAAGATCCCGTACGGCCGTGCGATGGCCCAGGAGGCGATCAACGCGGCGCTGATCGACGGCGCGAAGGCCGGCAAGTTCGTCGTCCGGCTCAAAGGGGGTGATCCGTACGTCTTCGGCCGCGGTTTCGAGGAACTCGAGGCGTGTGCGGCGGCCGGGATTCCGGTGACTGTTGTGCCGGGCATCACGAGCGCAATCTCGGTGCCCTCGGCCGCCGGGATCCCGGTTACCCACCGCGGCGTCACTCACGAGTTCGTCGTCGTCAGCGGGCACGTCGCGCCGGACCATCCGGACTCGCTCGTCGACTGGGCTGCGCTCGCGCGGCTGCGTGGGACAATAGTGCTGCTCATGGCCGTCGAACGGATCGAACAGTTCGCGACCGTCCTCGTGGATGGCGGACGCCGGGCGGACACCCCGGTCACGGTCATCCAGGAGGGCACCCGACGCACCCAGCGGGTGCTGCGGGCCGACCTCGCGACCGTCGCTACGCGGGTGCGGGAGGAGAACATCCGCCCGCCCGCGATCGTCGTCATCGGCTCCGTGGCCGGGTTTTCCGCCGACCCTCGGTAACGTGAACTCTCGTGTCTGACTCCACCGATGTGAAGTACCCCGTGACCACGCGGGCGTTCGGCCTCGCGATCATCGTCCTCAGCGGCATGCAGCTGATGATGGTGCTCGACGGCACCGTCGCCTCGCTCGCGCTCGCCAAGATCCAGGACGACCTCGGGCTCAGCGATGCCGGTCGCAACTGGGTCATCACGTCGTACGCCCTGGCGTACGGCGGACTGATGCTGCTGGGCGGACGCCTCGGCGATGCGCTGGGTCGCAAGCGGGTATTCATCGGCGGCGTCGCGTTGTTCACTATCGCGTCGCTGGCTTGCGGGCTCGCCAACAACGAGGCCACGCTCGTCGCGGCCCGTGCGCTTCAGGGCGTCGGGGCGGCGATCGCGTCGCCGACCGCGCTCGCGCTCGTGGCGACGACCTTCGCGCCCGGACCGGTCCGCAACCAGGCGATTGCGATCTTCGCCGCAATGACCGGCATCGGTTCGGTCACCGGATTGATCGTGGGTGGTGCCCTCACCCAGGTGTCGTGGCGATGGATCTTCCTCATCAACGTCCCGATCGGGCTGGTGATACTGGTACTCGCGATCGTTGCGCTCGCCGAGACCAGCTCCGAGCGACTCAAGCTCGACGTGCCGGGCGCGATCCTGGCAACCCTCGGCTGCACCGCCGTCGTGTTCGGTTTCACCGAGGGCCCCGAGATGGGCTGGGACAGCCCAGTGGTGCTCGTCGGACTGATCGGCGGGCTCGTCCTGCTCGGTGCGTTCCTGGCGGTCGAGCGTCGCGCCGAGAACCCACTGCTGCCGTTCTCGCTGTTCCGCAACCGCGACCGCGTCGCGACGTTCATCGCCCTCGCCCTCGTCGGCATGGTGATGTTCTCGCTGGCGCCGTTCGTCGCGCTGTTCGTCCAGGACATCCTCGGCTACTCGCCGCTGCGCGCTGGTCTCGCGTTCGTGCCGTTCGCCTTCGGGCTCGGTGCCGCTGCGTTCGTCGCGTCCAAACTCGCAGTCCGGGTTCCGCCGCGCTGGCTCGTCGGCGTCGGCACCCTCATCACGTTCGTCGGCCTGCTCTACGGCTCCACGCTCGATGGGTCGGCCACCTACGTCGGGAACCTGTTCATGCTCGTTGTCGGAGTCGGGTTCGGCGTCGGCCTCGCGGTTGTGCCGTTGCCGCTGTGCGCCATCGCAGGCGTCGGACCGCACGAGATCGGGCCGCTCGCCGCGATCGCGCAGGTCGCTCAGGTACTGTTCGGCCCGGTCGGCCTCGCGATCGTCGGCGCGATGGCGACGTCCAGGACGTTGTCCGAAGGCGGGGTGTCCGGGCCCGCCGCCGACATGACCGCATCTCAGCTCGACGCCCTCAGCCAGGGCTACACGTTCGCGCTGCTCGGCTGCGCGATCTTCGCCGCCCTGGCGACAGTCGTCGCGCTGTTCATCCGGTTCACGCCGGCGCAGGTCGCGCAGGCACAGGCCGCAGAGAAGGCCGCCCAGCAGGTGTAGCCGGCGTCCTGCCGCCCGCCTCTACAGTCCGCGATCTCTACAGTCCGCGATCGATCAGGTCGAGTATTTCCTCGCTGGTCGCGGAGCGAATCTTGTCGACCGCGTCGACATGCGCACCGTCGACCGCACCCATCTCGGCCAGCAGGTTCTTCAGCCGCTGTGCGATCTCCGACCGAGCGTCACCGTCATCGCTCAACTCGCCGATCGTCGCGTGCAGCCGGTCGACCTCGGCGAGGGCAACCGAGACCGGATCCGGAACGAGTTCTGAGCGCAGGAACTCCGCGATGGCACGCGGACTCGGGTGATCGAACACCACCGTGGGCGGCAACCGCAGCCCGGTGGCGGCATCGAGATGGTTGCGGAGGGCAACGGCGGCCAGCGAGTCGAAGCCGAGTTCCTTGAACGCCTGGTCGGGGTCGACCGAGTCCGAGGCGGTGTAGCCGAGTATCGCGGCCGCTCCGGCCCGCACCAGATCGAGCATCAGATGCCGCTGTTCGGGAATCGAACGGTCGGCAAGGCGCTCGGCCCAGTCTGTTGGCCCGCTCGAACCGGTCGCAATCGAGTCCGATCCTGCGTGCGGGCGCGACTGCCGGATCAGGCCACGCAGGGGGGCGGGAACGTAGGGTGCTGCCGAACTCGAGTAGTCGAACCGTGCGGCCACCACAGCGGGTGCATCAGCGGTCAACGCGCCGTCGAAGAGGTCGAGCCCGTCGGCAGCGGTCAGCGGAATCATTCCACTGCGGCGCGCTCGCACCAGATCGATTGCGCCGAGGTGGTCGGTCATGGCACTCGGCGGCGCCCACATGCCCCACGCAATCGAGAGTGCGGGTAGTCCGGCAGCGTGGCGGTGATGGGCCAGGGCGTCGAGGAACATGTTCGCGGCCGCGTAGTTCGCCTGCCCGGGCGCACCGAGGATGCCGGCGAGCGACGAGAACATCACGAAGGTCTGCACGTCGCAGTTAGCGGTCAGCCGGTGCAGGTTCCAGGCCGCGTCGACCTTCGGCCGCAGCACCGCGTCGAGCCGCTCGGGGGTGAGTGAGGCCAGGGTGGCGTCGTCGATCACCCCGGCCACGTGGAACACCGCCGACAGTGGGTGCTCCGACGATATGCGGGCCAGCAGCCCGGCCACGGCCGACTCGTCCGACGTGTCGCAGGCCGCGATGTCCACCTCTGCCCCCATATCGGTCAGTTCGCGGCGCAGTTGGTCGCACCCCTCGGCGTCGGGTCCGCGTCGGCTGGTCAACAGCAGGTGCCGTGCCCCGTATGCGGTCAGCAAGTGGCGAGCCACCAAGGACCCCAAGGTGCCGGTGCCGCCGGTGACGAGAACGGTGCCGCGGGGATCGAACGGTGCCGGGGAACCCTCAACCGGATCCAATCCCTCATCCGGGTCCATTCGCCGCAACCGAGGTGCAAGCAGCGTGCCGTTCCGGGCTGCCAGCTGCGGTTCCCCACTCGCCAACGCCGAGGCGATCACGGCTTCGGCGTCCGATCCGTTGTCGAGGTCGATCAGCACGAACCGATCCGGGTCCTCGTTCTGGGCCGAGCCCACCAGACCCCAAACAGCCGCGGCCGCAAGGTCGGTGCGTTCGTCTTGTCCGGCACCGTCGTCGGTGACCATCGCGTTACGGGTGACGATCACCAGAGGACAGTCAGCGAAACGGTCATCGCTCTGCCACTCCTGCAGCAGTCGCAGCACACGGGCGCACAGCTCGTGGGCCGCTTCCGGACCTTGGTCGCCCTCGGTGCCACACCCGACCAGTACCGTCCAGGGTCGCCGGTCGTCTTCGGTCGGTACGGACTTCACCGCAGTTCGCAGAGCCGCGATATCGGGATACCTCGGGAAAGTCGAGCCGATACCCTCATCGCCCAACCCATCAGCGCCCAGGACCACGACAGGACCGATGCTTCGCTCGTCCCCTGCGACCTCGACGCCGATCCAGGCCAGTCGGTGCAGTCGCCGTCCCGTCGAGTGGCCGTCCGCGTCCGTCGCCCTCGGCACCACCTGCAGCGCGTCGACGGTCAATACCGGCCGACCTTCGGGATCAGCTGTGCTGACGCAGTATTGCCCGTCCTCGCGCGCAGCGAACTGAACCGACACCGATTCCGCTGCGACGGTATGCAGACCGATTCCCGACCAGGTGCGCGGCCAGGCGTCCCTGCCGAGAAGGGGTTCGAGCGCCGCCTGCAGTAGTACCGGATGGATGCCGAAGCCGCTGGTGTCGGTACCTTCTTCGAGGCGCACTTCGGCGTCGGACTCAGCCGAGACATGTTGTGGTACAACAGCGGCCGGGCTGACGACATCGTTGATCGTCGCCGACGCGTTCCGAACCCAGCCATCCTGGTCGTCGGCCTCAGCGAGGTTCGACGAGATGGTGACCGTGCGACCGCCGTCGTTGTCGGTCGGCGACACGAGCACCCGAACAGATGCGAGCCCCGACGGCGGAACGACCAGGGGGTGGTGCAACGTCAGCTCGTCGATGCGGTCTCGACCGACGTGATGAGCGGCATGCAATGCGAGTTCGACCAATACCGTCGGCAACACCGTGCGTGTGTCATCGGGCGCCGGCGAATCGCCGTCCTCCACCGGAGATTCGCTTTCCCCCACAGGCGGTTCCAGGAGCCATGGATTCCGCTGGAGCGATAGCTGTCCGGTGAACAGTGTTGCATCGTCGTCGAGTCTCACGGCCGCACCGAGCAGCGGATGATCTGCCGAGCCGAGTCCGAGTTCGACCGGGTCGCCGGTGCCGAGGTTGGGCGACGATGGCCAGAAGGAACGCCGCTGGAAAGCGTAGGTCGGCAGCTCCACCCGACGCCGACCGGGAAGCACCTGGTCCCAGTCGATGGTCTGGCCCTGAACATAGGCGGCGGCAACTGCTTGCATGATTCCGTGCGCCTCGTCTCCCCTTCCGGGCAAGGTAGCGATCGCGTTCGGGATCATCTCGGCGGCATGGGCGGCCAGGGTCGCACCGGGACCGACTTCCACGCACCGGGTGACGCCGAGTTCGTCGAGGGCGCGAATGCCATCGTGGAAGCGCACCGGTTGCCGGATGTGCTGGGCCCAATAGTTCGGGGACATAAGCTCATCGGCACTTGCCAGGCTGCCGGTGACGTTGGAGACGATTGGAATCGACGGTGACTGCGGTGTCAGTGTGGACACGACCGTGGTGAACCGTTCGAGGATCGGGTCCATCAGGGTGGAATGGAACGCCCGCTCCACCCGCAGGCTCGTGGTCCTCATGCCGGCGGCGGACAACTCGGCCGCGACGGCCTCCACGTCGCGTTCGGCGCCTGCGAGAACTACCGATTCAGCGCCGTTGACTGCCGCGAGACCGACCCGGCCGGCGATCCGTTCCGAGACGTCCTCCGCACGGGCCCGCACGGCGACCATCCGACCCGGCTCGGTCGATTCCATCAACCTTCCACGTTCACCGACCAAGGCGACGGCATCGGACAAGTTGAACACCCCGGCGACGTGCGCGGCGGTGATCTCTCCGATGGAGTGACCGATCAGGTAGTCGGGGGTGATGCCCCAATCCCTGAGCAGTCGATAGAGTGCGACCTCGACAGCGAACAGCGCCGGTTGGGTGTACTCGGTGCGGTCGAGCCTCGCGCCCGAGTCTGCGGACTCTGCGGCGTCTCCAGCGCCTTCGGTTTCTCCGGGTTCGCCCCAGAGTACTTGCCGCACTGGGCTCTCCACGTGCTCGTCGAAAGCCGAGCAGACCTCGTCCAGAGCTTGGGCAAACACGGGGTAGGCGTCGTAGAGGCCGCGGCCCATCCCGATTCGCTGCGCCCCTTGGCCGGTGAACATCAGCGCAGTCTTCCCGCGCGTGCTCGTGCCGGTCACGACGTTTCCGCCCGGTCGGCCCTCCGCGATGCGGGCCAGTCCGTCACGCAGGTCCTCCAGGGTTTCTCCGATCACCGCGGCGCGATGCGAGAAGTCGGATCGGGTCGTCGCCAGCGAGTACGCGAGGTCGGCGAGGTCCGGGAGGTCGGCGTCGCTCTGCCCGGAGGGCTCGTCGGTATCGAGAAACTCGGCCAGACGTGCGGCCTGTGCGCGCAGTGCGTCGGGGGTCTTGCCGGAGATCACCCAGACCAGCGGCCCCGCCGACGGTTGCTGGCCGGTCGGCGCCGCCGACGGTTGTAAGATTTGCGGCGCGGAGGGGGTTGGCGACTGCTCGAGGATCATGTGTGCGTTGGTGCCGCTGATCCCGAATGACGACACACCCGCGCGACGCGGACGCCCGGTCTCAGGCCACGGAACTGGTTCCGCGAGTAGTGAGACCTCGCCCGCCGTCCAATCGACGTGCCGGGTCGGGGCATCGCCGTGCAGGCTCGGCGGCAGCACCCCGTGCCGCATGGCCATCACCATCTTGATCACCCCGGCCACCCCGGCGGCCGCCTGGGCGTGGCCGATGTTCGACTTGACCGAACCGAGCCACAGCGGCCGCCCCTCCCGGTCCTGGCCACAGGAGGCCAGCAGCGCCTGCGCCTCGATCGGGTCGCCGAGCGTCGTGCCGGTGCCGTGCGCCTCCACCGCGTCGATGTCGACCGGGCCGAGCCGGGCGTCGGCCAGCGCTTGGCGGATCACCCTCTCCTGGGACGGTCCATTCGGGGCGGTCAACCCGTTGGAGGCCCCGTCCTGATTGACTGCCGATCCGCGGATGACCGCCAAGACCTGGTGACCGTTCCGTTCCGCGTCACTGAGGCGCTCGAGCACCACCATTCCCGAGCCTTCGCTTAGCCCGGTGCCGTCTGCCCGGTCCGAGAACGGCTTGCACCGCCCGTCCGCGGCGAGCCCACGTTGACGACTGAACTCGACCAATACACCGGGGGTAGCCATCACCGTTGCGCCACCGGCCAACGCGAGGGAGCATTCGCCATCGCGCAGTGCCCGTGCCGCCAGGTGCATGGCGACCAGTGACGACGAGCAGGCCGTGTCGACCGTGACTGCGGGACCGGTGAAGCCGAGGGAATAGGCGATCCGGCCGGACGCCACGCTATTGCTGGTTCCGGTCATCAGATAGCCCTCAGCGTCGACACTTCGCTGGTTCATCAATTGGAAGCCGTAGTCGCCGCCCATCAGCCCGACGTACACGCCGGTGTCGGCGAGACCGGGCGAATCCGGTGGGATACCGGCCTGCTCCAGCGCTTCCCAGGCGCTCTCGAGGAGAAGGCGGTGTTGCGGGTCCATCGCGACCGCCTCGCGCGGGCTGATGCCGAAGAACGCGGCGTCGAATTCGTCTGCGTCGTAGAGGAATCCACCCGCACTCATGTACGTCGTCCCGTTGTGGTCCGGGTCGGGGTGGTACACCTCGTCGAGGTTCCAGCCGCGGTTGTCGGGGTACGCGCCTACGGCATCGCGGCCGTCGTGGACGAGCCGCCACAGATCCTCTGGGCGGTACACATTGCCCGGGTATCTGCAGGCCATCCCCACGATCGCGATCGGGTCGGAGTCTGCGCGAGAACGTGCCGCTCGGGTTGGCTGCGGAGTCGCGTTGTCGCCGAGCAGGCGAGTCAAGAGTTCCTCGGTGAGCGCGTCAGCCGTGGGATGGTCGAAGACCACCGTTGCGGCCAGCCTTACCCCGGTCGCGGTCGCCAGCTGGTTGCGCAGTTGTACCGCCGTCAGCGAGTCGAACCCGAGTTGCTTGAAGGCTCGTTCCGGGTCGATCGCCTCCTTTCCGTCGTGGCCGAGCACCGCGGCCACGTGGGTGGTGACGATGTCGAGCAGTCGGCCGTGACGGGCTCCGGGTTCGAGGGCACGCAGTTCGTCGGCCAGGCCGGTAGGGGACTGGGCGGCAGCGGCGCGGCGGCGGATGCCGAGGACTCGGCGCAGGATCGGTGGTGACGACTCGTCGTCGGATCGAGCCGAACGCATGGAGAGCCGGATCGGCACGATCAGCGGGCGGTTCGCGGCAAGCGCGGCGTCGAACAGGGACAGCCCCGACTCGGGGCTGATGGTGTCGATTCCGGTGCGCTGCAACCGGTCGAGGTCGGCCGCATTCAGATGGGAGGTCATGCCGCTCGGGCGGTCCCACAGTCCCCAGGCCATCGAGATCGCCGGCAGCCCACGGACGCGGCGGTGCTGCGCGAGTGCGTCGAGGAAGATGTTCGCCGCCGCATAGTTGGCCTGGCCGGCGCCACCGAGCACGCCCGCCGCCGAGGAAAAGAGCACGAACGCCGACAGATCACGGTCGCGGGTGAGTTCGTGCAGGTGCCAGGCGCCGTCCACCTTCGGGCGGAGGACGGCGTGCAACTGGTCCATGCTCAACGTCGCGGCAATACCGTCATCGAGTACTCCGGCGGCGTGGATCACGCCCGACAGGTCGGGAAGGTCCGACAGCAGGGCGGCCACCGCAGCGCGGTCGGCGACGTCGCAGGCGGCGGTGGTGACCTCGGCCCCGGAGTCGGCGAAAACTGCTTGCAGTTCGGCCGCGCGGTCGGCGTCGAGTTCCCGTCGCCCAGTCAGCACCAGTCGGCGTACCCCGTACCTCTCCACAAGGTGGCGCGCGATCAGCCGCCCGATGGTTCCTGTGCCACCGGTAATCAGGACCGTGCCGTGCGGGCCGAAGGGGGGCGTCGCCGAAGACGCGGCTCGGGGCCGCGTCATTGCGGTGAGCGTGGGAGCCAGTAGTACCCCGTCTCGAATCGCCAGTTGAGGTTCGTTGCTGGCCAACGCCATTGCCAGCAGCGTGGGATCGGAGAGCCTGCCGGCCTGCACGTCCAGGTCCACCAGGGTGATGCGGTCCGGGTGCTCGTTCTGCACCGCCCCGATCAGCCCCCAGACCGTCGCCGAGGACACGTCGTCGATCGGTTCGTCATCGCGGACCGACATGGCGAGCCGGGTCGTGACCAACAGCCGGGTTTCGGACAAGCGCTCGTCACGCAGCCAGGACTGGACCGCCTGCAACGTCGCCTCTGCGGCGGCGTGTGCCCGAGCAGGCGTGGCCCGTTCATCGCCGGGTTCGGCGGACAGCCACAGCACGCGACCTTCGTGATCCCCGCCGTCGAGCGCCTCCTCGAGCGGGATCAGATCGGCCCCGCCCGTAGTCCCTGCCCCGATGGGAATCCACTCCACGCGACAGAGCCTGTCGCCGACCTCGGCGGGCTGCACGCCGGTGTCACCGAGTGGCCGCAGTGTCAGCGACTCCGCGGTCAATACCGGGTCGCCTGCGGCGTCGTATGCGGCCACCCGGTACCGCTCGTGCCCGGTCGGGGCGATGAGCACTCGCAAGGCGGTCGCGCCCACTGCGTGGAGTTGCACCTTGTCCCAGCTGAAAGGCAAGCGGATGTCGCGTGCACCGGACTCGACGGCTCCGAAGGCAATCGCATGCAACGCCGCATCGAGTACCGCCGGATGGATCCCGTACCCCTCGACCGTCGCGGCCGGATCCTCACCGCCGAGCCGAACCTCGGCGTACAGCTCGTCACCGCGGCGCCAGGCTGTCCGCAGGCCCCGGAATGTCGGGCCGTACCCGTAGCCGGCCTCGTCGAGCAACTCGTACAGCCTGCGGGCGTCGATCGGTGCGGCATCGGACGGCGGCCACTGCTGGTCTAGGGGGGTGGCCGTGTTCGCGGCCGCTGTCAGTGTGCCGGTGGCGTGCCGGGTCCAGGGAGTTTCCGGCGGGACATCGGCCGGTCGGGAATGCACTGCCACCGCGAGATGGCCGGTGTCGCCGTCGGCGAGCACGCTCACCTGCACGGCGACCTCGCCCTCGGCGGGAATCGTCAGGGGCGACTCGATCGCGAGGTCTTCGAGCCTGCCGCACCCGACGCGGCTCCCGGCATGCAGGGCGAGTTCCACGAAGGCGGTCCCGGGCAGAAGAACGGTGCCGCTCACCGCATGATCGCTGAGCCACGGAAGACGTTGTGGCGACAGCAGGCCCGTGAAGACCACGCCCCGGCTGTCGCCGAGTTCCACCGAGGCGGCGAGCATCGGATGTCCGCCCACTTCCATGCCCGCTGAGGCAATGTCGCCCTGCGGCGCCGGACTGTCCAGCCAGAAGTGCCGGTGCTGGAAGGCGTACGTAGGCAAGTCCGCCCACTGTTGCCGATCATCGTTCCGAGCCCACCGCACCCGGTCCCACTCGATGCGTGCTCCCGATACCTGAGCCTCGGCGAGTGCGGTGGTGAACTGGCGCAGGCCGGCGCGGTCACGCCGGATGGTGCCGAGGGCTCGTCCCGCGATCCCTGCCGCATCGAGTGTTTCCTGCAACGGCACGGTCAGGACGGGGTGACTGCTCGACTCGACGAACAATCGGTATCCGTCCGCGGCGAGCGATCTCGTCGCCTGCTCGAACCTGACCGGGCGACGGAGGTTCCGGTACCAGTAGTCCGCGTCCAGGTCGGTGGTGTCCAACGCGCCACCGGTCACCGTCGAGTAGAACGGGATGCGCGACCGCCGCGGCGTGATGGAGGAGAGTGCGTCGAGAATCGGTTCGCGCAGTACGGAGACGTCAGCGCAGTGCGAGGCGTACTCGACGGCGATCCGCCTGGCCTGGATGCCGTCGGCCTGCAGCTGCGTGACCAGGTCGTCGAGGGCGTCGACGGGGCCGGACAGCACCGTCGCCGACGGCCCGTTGACGACGGCTACCTCGATGGCGCCTTCCCAGGGCTGGACCTTCTCCCGCGCAACGTCTTCCGGTAGTGCCACTGAGGCCATCCCGCCGCCGCGCCGGGCCGACGCGGCGATCACTTTGCTGCGTGCGGCAACGACCAGTGCCGCGTCGGCGAGGCTCAGTGCGCCGGCGACGTAGGCTGCGGCGATCTCGCCTTGGGAGTGTCCGACCACGGCCGCCGGTTCGATGCCGTGGGAGCGCCACAGTTGCGCCAGACCGACCATCACTGCGAACAGTGCCGGTTGGACTACGTCGATCCGGTCCAGCGAGTCCGGATCACGGTCGCGCAATACCTCGAGTAGCGAGAAGTTGGTGTACGGAGCCAGGGCGTCGGAGCATTCGAGCACACTGTCGGCGAACGCCGGCGACGAATCCAGTAGTTCGGCGGCCATCCCCACCCACTGCGAACCCTGGCCCGGGAACACGAACACCGGTCGGTCTCCGGCCTCCACGGCCACCCCGGTGACCACGTCTGAGCTGGGTGCGCCCCGGCTGAGCGCGTCGAGGCCGGCCAAAAGGGTTTCGGACTCGGAGCCGATCACAGCAGCGCGGTGGTCGAAGGTGGCGCGGGCACAGAGCAGCGCTCCGGCGACTGTCGCGGGTGGTAGATCGGGGTGGTCGGCGGCGTAGCCGCGTAGCCGACCAGCTTGGGCCTGCAGCGCGGTCTCGGTTTGAGCCGAAACAAACCACGCTACGACTTCATTTGGGGGAGTATTCGATTCGCACGTCGGGGGCTCGACCGGCGGGGGTTGCTCCAGAATGACGTGAGCGTTGGTTCCGCTGATGCCGAACGACGAAACCGCCGCTCGGCGGGGCCGATCGGATGCTGGCCAATCCCGATTCTCGGTGAGCAGGGACACCGATCCGGAGGACCAGTCGACGTGCGGGGTTGGTTGGTCGATGTGCAGCGTCCTCGGGAGGACGCCGTGCTGCATCGCCAGGACCATCTTGATCACCCCGGCGACACCGGCCGCTGCCTGGGTATGGCCGAGATTCGACTTCACCGAGCCGAGCCACAGCGGTCGGTCGGGGAGGTGATCGCGGCCGTAGGTGGCCAGCAGGGCGGACGCCTCGATCGGATCGCCTAGCTTGGTGCCGGTGCCGTGCGCCTCCACCGCGTCGACGTCGGCCGGGCCGAGCCCGGCGTTGGCCAGCGCCTGCCGAATCACGCGCTCTTGTGCCTGCTTGTTCGGGGCGGTCAGGCCGTTGCTGGCGCCGTCCTGGTTGACCGCCCCGCCCCTGATCACAGCGAGTATTCGGCGACCGTGGCGTTGCGCGTCGGAAAGTCGTTCCAAAGCGACCATCCCGGCACCCTCGCCCCAAGCCGTACCGTCAGCGGCGGTGGAGAATGCCTTGCACCGCCCGTCAAGGGCCAGCCCCCGCTGCCGACTGAACTCGACGAAGACCGCCGGAGTGGACATGACGGTAGCCCCGCCCGCCAGTGCCAGTTCACACTCACCAGCGCGTAGCGCCTGCATCGCGAGGTGGATCGACACCAGCGACGACGAGCATGCGGTGTCGACGGTGATAGCAGGTCCCGACAGGCCGAAGCTGTAGGCCACTCGTCCGGAGGCCACGCTCATTGCGTTGCCGGTGATGAAGTAGCCCTCGAGGTCTTCGGGTGGCTGCCCGCCGACTCTCGCCGCGTAGTCGATACCGGAGAGCCCGGTGAAGACTCCGACCTGTCTACCGTGCACTGACCGGGGATCGATGCCGGCGTGCTCCAAAGTCTCCCAACTGGTTTCGAGGAGGAGTCGCTGCTGCGGATCCATTGCGAGCGCTTCGCGCGGCGAGATTCCGAAGACCTCCGGATCGAACCCCGCAGGGTCGTCGAGAAAGCTCCCCTTGACTGTGTAGGTTTTGCCGGCCTGCTCGGCCTTCGGATCGTAGAGGTCCGCGAGTCCCCAGCCTCGGTCGTCCGGAAAATCGGAGACGGTATCCAACCCCGATTCCACCAAGTGCCACAAGTCCTGCGGTGACTGGACACCGCCGGGGAACCGGCACCCCATTCCAACTACAGCGATAGGTTCGCGGCTCAGACCTTCGGCCTGGCGGAGCTCCTCCCGCGCTTGGTACAGATCTGCGGTCACCCGCTTGAGATAGTCGAGGAGCTTCGCCTGATCGGCCATGAGAAAGCTCCAATCCGAACTCAGCTCCAACCCGGGAGCAGCCGCGCTAACTGCGGAAACCTGATTGTATCCGCGAACACGGCGCGGATGCAGAGTCGCAGGTCGGCGCCGCTGAGTGAGGCGGCGAGGGTGATCAGCCGGGCAAGTCGCGTGTTTTCAACCGCGCTCCGGTGTTGCAAACGCGCTCCGGGTGGCTGCGCCTCGCTGGGTCGCCGACCCCCGGTCACCCCTAGCGGATCGGCGTGAACTGATGCACGCTGAAGATTGAGTGTGGAGATTCTGCTCGACACATTGGGGGTTAGCATGGCTACCGATCACAAATCGACGTCGAAACAGCTTCTCGAACTCTGGGGTGACAACACCCCACACACGCCGGACGACTATCTGGCCGCGAACTACGTCAACCATCAGTTACCCGATGTTTCGGGCGGCACGTCGACGAAGTCGCTGGCAGAGTGGCACGCCCTGCTCGACGAGTTCCACAAGTCCTTCTCGGGCGTGGACCTCGAAGTGATGGGCCAGGTCCAGGAAGGAGACTTCGTCTGCTCCTTCTTCCGGTTGACAGGCAAGCAGACCGGCCTCTTCCAGGGCATCGCCGCTACTGGCAATACGAGTTCATGGACCGGGGTGCATACGGATCGCTACGAAGACGGCAAGCTCGTCGAGAGCTGGGTCAATTGGGACAAGTACAGCTTCCTGGAAGGCCTCGGGCTCGCTAACAAGTGACGGATGATTCTTGACGAGTCGCGGCAGTGGGGAAGTTCTGATCCGTCGTGGACGGTGTTGCGCAGGTCCTCAGGCATCTTGCGGCGTCATTGGAGATCCCCGAGGGCCCCGCACAGCACGTTGCTCACGAAGGCGCCGGTGACGGTTCGGAATCTCGTCGGCTTCCTTCGGATCTAGGACCTTTCGCTCGAGGTCGGTGACTCCTACCGCTTCTGACGCCTCGCGGCGGTGCCACGGGAGGCTCTCCCCGGGTCGACCAGGGCCTGTCTGAACCGGCTACTCGAGACCGGATGGCCGACCCTCCGGTAAACCCGGGCTGGATACGCCACGATGGTTCTATCCATCTGCATTGCAACGCATTTGGGAGACGGTGACCTAGCTGTCTTCGATCACCTGTGTCACCTTCGCGGTCAGTACGGCGTCAGAGCTCGGGGTGTCAATCCTTGAAGACTCGTCGTATCGCACGCGTGTCCCATCCACGGAGAAGTTCCCGATCTCGGGATCGTCACCGCCGATGATTTCGTAGACCACCTTGAAGCTTCTACCCTCGAGGTCATCGACAAAGCCCTTGAAGGATGGGTCTATTGCGTAGGTCACGCTGCATCCTGCCGAGCCGAAGCACTTCTTTTCCAAGACTGTGATGTCGATAGCGAAGTCAGCGGGGACGATCGGGCGTTTCGGTTCCGTCGTTCTGGCGACCGCAGCGTTGGAGTTGGTCGTGCGGTTGGAGCTAGTGGAGTCGGTGGTAGATGCAGCCGCCTTGCTTGGGCCGTTGTTCTGCGACTGACCAATCGCATAGCCGATACCCCCGGCCGTCACCAACGACAGGAGCGCGACTGAAACTCCGGCGATGATCGCCTTACGACGAGGGGGCCCCGTTCTTTCGACCGCCACTTCGTTCGTCGCGCCAATGTTCGGCTGCTGATTGGGCTGCATTCTCGGCCTTTCTCGAACTGACTCATGCGAATTGACTCGGCGCATCATCGCATGACTGGCCTCGATTGACCTATCTCTCCGTATGCAAGTCGTGTCCTAAGTGAGGATGACCAGTTCCGCGCCCGATGCCACCTCGACCCGCAGCCCCGCCTTGGCGGCGACTCGGGCAACGCCCTCGATGTCGTCCGGCTCGGCCCGGGTGACGGTCAGCGCCCGTGCGAGCAGACCCTTGTGGTGCTTGTTGAAGTGGCTCACTACCTTTCGGGTTCCGTCGGGCTGTTCGGTGAGGACTGTCGCGGATAGCGCACCCGGTACGGCACCCAGTTGTCGGTAGACGCCCGACCGCAGGTCGACAACCAGGCCGCCGTCGGCCTCGCCGAGCAGTGCGTCCGTCAGTTCCGGTTTCCACAACGACTGCAGCGTGCCGAAGCCCGGCAGCTTGGAGCCTCCGGACAGCCGATACGCCGGGATCGAGTCACCAGCCCGTACGGCCCCGAACAGGGCTGAGCCCATCGCGAGCCGACCTAGCGCCTTCTCTCGCTGCGCCTTCGTCAGCGAACCCGCGTCGAGGGCGTCGAAGAGCACACCCGTGTACCTCTCGAGGGCCGGACGGGTGGGGGAGACCCACAGCTTGGCGTTGCGCTCGATCTCGTCGGCCTGCTTGGGGCCGAGTCTCAGGGCAACGTTCGACGCCTCCGCGTCGGCCGACAGGTCGACGAGCGCCGTCACGAGCATCTCGCGGGTCTCGGTCAACTGCGGCATCGACAGCTCGCCCAGGTCGAGCGGCGCACCGTCGCCGCCGACGGACTTCGTCTCGGAGGGGGGAAGGAGCACCAGCACGATCGCCAACCGTACCGATAGCGCCGCGGATGCCTCGACTAGGCTGCTAGACCGTGATCACCCGCATGTCGCACCTGTTCCTACGCACCCTGCGCGACGACCCGGCCGACGCCGAGGTCGCCAGCCACAAGCTGCTGGTTCGCGCCGGCTACGTGCGTCGCGTCGCGCCCGGCGTCTACTCGTGGCTGCCGCTCGGTCTGCGGGTGTTGCGAGAGGTGGAACGGGTGGTCCGCGAGGAAATGGACGCGATCGGCGGCCAGGAGATCCTGCTGCCGGCGCTGCTGCCCCGTGACCCGTACGAGACGACCAACCGCTGGACCGAATACGGCGACGGACTGTTCCGGTTGCAGGACCGCAAGGGCGGCGACTACCTGCTGGGCCCGACCCACGAGGAATTGTTCGCCCTCACCGTCAAAGGTGAGTACAACTCGTACAAGGACTTCCCGGTCACCCTCTACCAGATGCAGACCAAGTACCGCGACGAGGAGCGTCCCCGCGCCGGCATCCTGCGTGGTCGCGAGTTCGTGATGAAGGATTCCTACAGCTTCGACCTCACCGACGAGGGTCTCGCGGAATCGTATCGGGCACACCGCGACGCGTACGAGCGCATGTTCCAGCGCCTCGGCGTCAGGTACGTGATCGTTTCCGCGACGTCGGGCGCGATGGGTGGTAGTGCATCGGAGGAGTTTCTCGCCGAGAGCGAGATCGGCGAGGACACCTTCGTTCGCTGTGTCGAGTCCGGATACGCCGCGAACGTCGAGGCCGTCGAGACCCTCGCGCCAGAGCCGACCCCGGTCGACGGCTTGCCGGAGGCCAAGATCCACGACACCCCCGGAACCCCGACCATCGAAGCGCTCGTCGAGTGGGCCAACCGGGCCGGCCTGGGCCGCACGATCACCGGCGCCGACACCCTCAAGAACATCATCGTCAAGATCCGGCAGCCGGGCGGCGAGTGGGGGTTGCTGGGTATCGGCATTCCCGGCGACCGCGAAGTGGACGACAAGCGCCTCGAGGCGTCGCTCGAGCCCGCAGAGGTCGCGATGCTCATGGATGAGGACTTCGAAAAGTATCCGTTCCTCGCTAAAGGTTACATCGGCCCGAAGGCACTGCTGGACAACGATGTTCGATACCTCGTGGATCCCCGCGTGGTGGACGGCACGGCGTGGATCACCGGTGCCGACGTCGTCGGCAAGCACTATGTCGACCTCGTCGCCGGACGCGACTTCACCCCGGACGGCACCATCGAGGCTGCCGAGGTTCGCGACGGGGATCCGTCGCCGGACGGTGCCGGCCCGCTGGTCTCCGCCCGCGGCATCGAAATCGGCCACGTCTTCCAGCTCGGTCGCAAGTACACCGATGCTTTCGCTGTAGATGTACTCGGCGAGAACGGCAAGCCGGTCCGCCCGACCATGGGTTCGTACGGCGTCGGTGTCTCGCGCCTGGTCGCGGTCATCGCCGAGCAGCACCACGACGACAAGGGCCTGCGCTGGCCCGCGGAGGTCACGCCGTTCGACGTGCACCTGGTGATCGCGAACAAGGACGATGCGGCCCGCGAGGGGGCCGAAAAGTTGGCCGCCGAGCTCGACAAGGTAGGCATCGAGGTCCTCATCGACGACCGCAAGGCCTCGCCTGGCGTGAAGTTCAAGGACTCCGAGCTGATCGGCGTCCCGCTCGTGGTGGTCGTCGGCCGCGGGTACTCCGAGGGCAAGGTAGAACTGCGTGACCGCTTCAGTGGCGAGTCCCGCGAGGTTGCCGCCGATGGTGCACTCGCCGAGATCCGCGCCGCCGTGGGGGGCTGATACGTTCCATGGCCTGGTCGGTTCGGGTATTCGGCGGCTCGGTCTCGTGACTCGGGCTCGACAAGTGCGGAAAATGCGGGGTGATCCGGACCGATCCGGAGGACAGTGGAATGTGACCCCGACCGGGGTCTATATGTTTACGTTTTGCGAAGGGTGAGGCCGGTGGAACGACTGCTACTGAATCCGCACGATTACGACCCAGCGCGGTTCGACCCGAACACGCGTAGGTTGTTGCGTGCCACTATCGACTGGTTCGAATCCAGAGGTAAACGCCGGCTTCTGCAGGACGATCTGCACGCGGTGTGGCCGCGGGACTTCCTGGACTTCGCGGGTGGCGAGAAGTTGTTCGCGACGTTCATGACCCCGGCCGCCAACGCCGGGGATGACCCCAACAAGCGATGGGATGCGGCCCGCAACGCAGCACTCAGCGAGATCCTCGGGTTCTACGGACTGGGGTACTGGTATGCGTGGCAGGTGACCGTGCTGGGACTGGGGCCGATCTGGATGAGCGAAAACGACTCGGCCCGCGAACGTGCCGCCGAGCAGCTCGACGCGGGCGGCGTCATGGCCTTCGGACTGTCCGAGCGCGAACACGGCGCGGACGTGTACTCGACCGACATGCTGCTCACGCCCGCCGAGGACGGGACCGTGGCCTTCCGGGCGAACGGCAACAAGTACTACATCGGCAACGGCAACGTGGCGGGCATGGTGTCGGTATTCGGTCGCCGCACCGACGTCGAGGGCACCGACGGGTACGTCTTCTTCGTCGCCGACAGCCGAAACCTGCACTACCGGTTGATCGACAACGTCGTGCACGGCCAGATGTATGTCAGCACTTTCGCGCTCCGTGACTATCCGGTGCGCGAGGAGGACATCCTGCACACCGGGGCCGACGCCTTCTCGGCGGCGCTGAACACGGTCAACGTCGGCAAGTTCAATCTGTGCACGGCGTCGATCGGGATGTGCGAGCATGCGTTCTTCGAGGCGATCACGCACGCACACAACAGGATTCTCTACGGCAAGCGGGTGACCGATTTCCCGCACGTGCGGGCGAACTTCGTCGACGCCTATACCCGACTGGTGGCGATGAAACTCTTCAGTGCCCGGGCCGTCGACTACTTCCGGAGCGCCGGACTGGAGGACCGCCGCTACCTGCTCTTCAACCCCATGACCAAAGCGAAGGTCACCTCCGAGGGCGAGCAGGTGATTGCGCTCCTGCACGACGTGATCGCGGCCAAAGGGTACGAGAAGGACACCTACTTCCGCGAGGTCAGTCAACTGATCGGTACGCTGCCGAAACTCGAGGGTACGGTGCACGTCAACGTGGCGCTGATCCTCAAGTTCATGCCGAACTACCTGTTCAACCCGGCCGAGTATCCGGAGATCGGCACCCGCATGGACGCCGCCGACGACGCGTTCTTCTGGGCGCAGGGACCCACTCGCGGCGCCGCGAAGGTGCAGTTCGAAGACTGGACCCGCATCTACAACGAGTACTCCGACGTCCCCAACGTCGCCCGCTTCCTCGAGCAGGCGCTCGCTTTGCGGGAACTGCTCGCGAGCGCCGGGCCGGACGACGCCCAACGGGAGGACCTCGACTTCCTGCTCACGGTCGGGCACCTGTTCGAACTCATCGTGTACGGGCAACTGATCCTCGAACAGGCCGGCATCGTCGGCCTCGACCGCGATCTCATCGGGCAGATCTTCGACTTCCAGATTCGTGACTACTCGCGGTATGCGGTTGAGCTGCATGGCAAGCCGTCGTCCACCCCGGAGCAGCAGAAGTGGGCGCTCGACGTGATCCGCAGGCCCGTCGTCGACACCGACCGGTTCGAGCGGGTGTGGGAGCAGGTCGTCGCCTACGACGGTGCCTACGAGATGGGCCCCTAGGCTGAAGCGATGGCTGACGACATCGAACGCGCGCACTGGGCCGAGGTCGACGATTATCTCGTCGAGACCCTGATCGGGTCCGACGACGACCTGGCGGCGGCGCTCGAGGCGAACGGCGCGGCCCAGCTGCCGCCGGTCGATGTCTCTCCGACGCACGGCAAATTTCTGAACCTGTTGGCGCGCATGATCGGTGCCACTCGGGTGCTCGAGGTCGGTACCCTCGGCGGCTACAGCACCATCTGGCTCGCCCGCGCCGTGGGCGACTCCGGACGTGTCGTGACGCTCGAATACGAACCCGCGCACGCTGCCGTCGCCCGCGCGAACCTCGACCGTGCCGGTGTCGGGCGCCGTGTCGACATACGGATCGGAGCTGCCCTCGACACGCTGCCCGGCGTCGACGCCGACGGGATGGGGCCGTTCGATCTCGTCTTCGTCGACGCCGACAAGGTCAACAACTCCAACTACGTGCGGTGGGCGTTGCGGCTGTCGCGTCCGGGCACCGTGATCGTGGTCGACAACGTCGTCCGTGGTGGATCGGTCTCCAACGCCGACCTCGACGACGACGCCGTTCGGGCCGGCCGGGAGGTCCTGGGCTTGCTGGCTACCGAACCGCGTGTGGACGCCACCGCGTTGCAGACCGTCGGGTCCACGGGTTGGGACGGGTTCGCACTGGCGCTCGTGGTGGAATGACTGGCCGATCCGGACCGCATTCGGTGGCGCTTCCGGGTGTCCGAGCGTGCGCGGCCGTAGCATCGTTGTCGTGGTGAATCCGACCGTCCGCTCCGAAGGTTCTGGCCAGCTGCGCGTGCTCGTCTACAGCAGCGCTGCCGCGACGCGTGAGCAGGTGATGCGCGCTCTCGGTACGCACCCACATCCCGACCTGCCTCAGATCGAGTACACCGAGGTCGCGACCGAGCCGATGGTGATCCGAAAGATGGACGCCGGAGGTATCGATCTTGCGATTCTCGACGGTGAGGCGGCGCCCGCGGGTGGCATGGGTATCGCCAAGCAGCTGAAGGACGAGCTCGACGCGTGCCCGCCTGTCGTGGTGCTCACCGGCCGCGTGGACGACCGCTGGCTCGCCGACTGGTCGCGTGCCGAGGCCGTAGTTCAGCACCCGATCGAGCCGTTCCGGCTTGCAGAGGCGGTCGTCCCGCTGCTGCGGCGCGCGTAGCGTATCGGTGTCCTCCCCCCGGGGTGCCTCCCCGGCGTTCTCTCCCGGGGGCCCTCCCCGGCGTCCTTCCCGAGTTCTTCCCGCGGGCGTTCCGACGCCCGAGCGACTCGCGGGTAAAACCGAACCCAAGTGCACGCACTATCCCGGTACGCTGAGCCGTAGATCACATTCGGCGGGTAGGTATTCCTGATTGCGTGATTGTGCGTCTCTCGTGGCTACCCGTCGTGCGTGCTCACCGTGCGGGTTCACAACTGTGGGCTCACGACGAGAGGAGCTGAGACGCAGTGAATGCGTACGTGCCGATTCTCGTGCTCGGGGCCATCGCCGTCGCGTTCGCGGTGTTCTCCGTGGTCGTCGCGTCGGTGGTCGGTCCCAGGCGGGCCAACCGGGCCAAGCTCGAAGCGTATGAGTGCGGTATCGAACCGGTTCCGCAGCCGGCCACCGGTCGGGCGGGCGGGCAGCGGATCCCGGTCAAGTACTACCTGACAGCGATGCTGTTCATCATCTTCGACATCGAGATCGTGTTTCTCTACCCGTGGGCCGTGCACTTCGATGCCCTCGGTTTGTTCGGTTTGGTCGCAATGGCCGTCTTCGTCTTTACCGTTTCGGTGGCCTACGTATACGAGTGGCGGCGTGGGGGATTGAGCTGGGACTGAGCGGTCCCCGCAGGAGGGAGGTGAGTCTGGCATGGGTCTCGAGGAGAAGGTGCCGAGCGGTTTCCTGCTCAGCACTGTCGAAACCGTTGCCGGTTACGCCCGCAAGGGTTCGCTGTGGCCGGCCACGTTCGGCCTCGCGTGTTGTGCCATCGAGATGATGGCGACGACGTCGGGGCGGTTCGACCTCGCGCGCTTCGGTATGGAGGCCTTCCGTGCGTCACCTCGCCAGGCAGACCTGATGATCGTTGCCGGACGGGTGAGCCAGAAGATGGCGCCGGTCCTCCGGCAGGTGTACGACCAGATGGTCGAACCCAAGTGGGTGCTGGCGATGGGAGTCTGCGCGTCATCGGGCGGGATGTTCAACAACTACGCGATCGTGCAGGGCGTCGACCACGTTGTGCCGGTGGACATTTACCTACCTGGTTGCCCGCCACGACCCGAGATGCTGCTCAACGCGATCCTGGAGTTGCACGAGAAGATTCAGCACATGCCGCTCGGTGTCAATCGCGAACAGGCGGTCCGTGCCGCTGAGGAGGCCGCACTCGCTGCGCGACCGGCGCATCCCGCGATCGACCTCGGGATGCCGGGACGAGACGCCGGGGCAGTGATGCGATGACGACCGATCGCGACAAGAACCCGCACGGTACCGACCCCGAGGCGACCGCCGGTCCGGAAGGCACGATCCCCCCCGAACGCGTCGCAGGCGGCGAGATGATCGGACTCCGCCAGGGCATGTTCGGGGTCTCCGGCACCGGCGACACCTCCGGCTACGGACGCCTGTTGCGCCCGGTGACGTTGCCCGGCCGGGCGTCCCGGCCGTACGGCGGGTGGTTCGACGAGGTCGTCGACACGCTCGAGACCGCACTTGCCGATGGCGACGACACCGGCGCCGTGCTCGACGACGCGGTCGAGAAGGTCGTGGTGTTCCGCAACGAACTGACGCTGCACGTGCGGCGGGAGTACCTGCCGCTGCTCGCACGATTGCTTCGTGATGACCCGGGCCTGCGATTCGAGCTGTGTCTCGGGGTGAGCGGCGTGCACTATCCACAGGACTCCGGTCGGGAACTGCACGCGGTGTATCCGCTGATGTCGATCACCCACGGTCGGCGGCTGCGTCTCGAGGTCGCCGTGCCGGACGCCGATCCGCGCATACCGTCGCTTTACCGGATCTATCCGACCACCGACTGGCACGAGCGGGAGACATACGACTTCTTCGGACTCGTCTTCGAGGGTCATCCTGCACTCACCCGGATCGAGATGCCCGATGACTGGGTGGGGCATCCGCAACGCAAGGACTATCCGCTCGGTGGCATCCCCGTCGAGTACAAGGGGGCGACGGTCCCACCACCGGACGAGCGGAGGGGCTACCAGTGAACCATCCTCGCGAAAACTTCGACCAGGACGGCAGTGGTGGTCTGGACGGCGCTGATGGTGCGGAATTCACCGTCGCGGGGCAGGACTGGGACGATCTCGTCGACGCCGCGACCGAAGCCCAGAGATCCGGCGCCGAGCGCATCGTCGTCAACATGGGGCCGCAGCATCCGTCCACCCACGGGGTGTTGCGGTTGATCCTCGAGATCGAGGGCGAGACCGTCACCGACGCCCGTTGCGGAATCGGATACCTGCACACGGGCATCGAGAAGAATCTCGAGTATCGCAACTGGACTCAGGGCGTCACTTTCGTCACCCGCATGGACTACCTGTCGCCGTTCTTCAACGAGGTGGCGTACTGCCTCGGCGTGGAGAAGCTGCTCGACATCACCGACCAGATCCCCGAGCGCGCCACTGTGATCCGGGTGCTTCTGATGGAACTCAACCGGATCTCCTCGCACCTGGTCGCGCTGGCGACCGGCGGCATGGAATTGGGTGCGATCACACCGATGCTCTTCGGGTTCCGTGAACGTGAACTTGTCCTCGACATCTTCGAGATGATCACGGGTCTGCGAATGAACCATGCCTACGTCCGCCCGGGTGGACTCTCTCAGGATCTGCCCGACGGTGCGGTGGAGAAGGTACGGGAGTTGCTCGACCTGATGCCGCGCCGGCTACGCGATCTGGAGAACCTCCTCAACGAGAATCCGATCTGGAAGGCTCGTACGCAGGGCATCGGCTACCTCGATCTCACCGGATGCATCGCGCTCGGCATCACCGGTCCGATCCTTCGAGCGACCGGGCTGCCCCATGACGTGCGCCGCACCGATCCCTACTGCGGCTACGAGACGTACGACTTCGACGTCATCACCGACACCGGATCGGACTGTTACGGCCGGTACCTCGTCCGCGTCCGGGAACTGGCCGAGTCGCTCAAGATCGTCGAACAATGCCTGGACCGGTTGCGTCCCGGGCCGGTCATGTTGGCGGACAAGAAGATTGCATGGCCAGCCGATCTCGCGCTCGGCCCGGACGGCCTCGGAAACTCGCTGGAGCACATCCGCCGGATCATGGGCACCTCGATGGAGGGTCTGATCCACCACTTCAAACTCGTGACCGAAGGGTTCCGGGTCCCCCCCGGGCAGGTGTACGTTGCGGTGGAATCCCCGCGCGGTGAGTTGGGCGTGCACATGGTGAGCGACGGAGGCACGCGGCCGTATCGGGTCCACTATCGCGATCCGTCGTTCACCAACCTTCAGGCAGTGTCGGCGATGTGCGAGGGCGGCATGGTGGCAGATGTGATCGCGTCGGTGGCCAGTATCGACCCCGTCATGGGGGGAGTGGACCGATGAGCGATCAGCGCGAGACGCCCGGACCGGTGTTCGTCGAACTATCGCCGCGACCCCAGGTACCGGCGCAGTTCCCACCGGACGTAGAGACCCGGTTGGCCGCCGAAGCCGGCGAGATCATCGCCCGCTACCGCGCCCGCGGCGGCGAAACCCGTTCCAGTGAACCCCCCGATACCGAGCGCTCCGCGCTGATGCCGCTGTTGCATCTCGTCCAAGCCGAGGAAGGCTATGTCTCGGCAGCCGGAATCGACTTCTGTGCAAGACAACTCGGACTGAGCCCGGCAGAAGTGACCGCGGTGGTCACCTTCTACACGATGTACCGCCGTAATCCCACGGGTACGTACCACGTGGGGGTGTGCACCAACAGCCTGTGCGCTGTGATGGGCGGTGATGCGATCTACGCGGCCCTGCGTGAGCATCTGGAGATCGCGAACGGCGAGACCACTGCCGACGACGCCGTGACGCTCGAGCACGTCGAGTGCAACGCGGCCTGCGACTTCGCGCCGGTCATGATGGTCAACTGGGAGTTCTTCGACAACCAGACGCCCACCTCGGCCATCGAGGTGGTCGACGCGCTGCGGGCGGGGAAGTCCGTGACCCCTACGCGTGGCGCACCACTGTGCTCCTTCCGGGACACCACGCGGATCCTGGCGGGGTTCCCGGACCCTCGGCCTGCTGCGCTCGAGGCGGGCGGCGGCGCGGGGCCGGCGACCGTCGCCGGACTGCAGGTGTCCCGCGAGGGCACGGCCGGCGCGTCGGACGGCCCGGCGTTGACGCCGGTCCTGAGCAGCCACTGGGACGACGCCCGGTCCTGGACCCTCCAGACGTACCAGCGGCACGAGGGCTACGACGCGTTGCACAAGACGCTGCGGATGAACCCGGACGAGGTGATCCAGACCGTCAAGGAGGCCGGGTTGCGCGGCCGTGGCGGTGCGGGCTTCCCGACCGGCATGAAGTGGTCGTTCATCCCGCAGGACCCGTCCAACAGCGTCGTCACGGGAACCGTCAAGCCGCACTACCTGGTCGTCAACGCCGACGAGTCGGAACCGGGCACCTGCAAGGACATTCCGCTGATGCTCGCAACGCCCCACGCGCTGATCGAGGGCGTGATCATCGCCTCCTACGCGATCCGAGCGTCACGGGCGTTCATCTACCTGCGTGGCGAGGTGGTTCCGGTTCTGCGCCGGTTGCAGGCGGCGGTGGCCGAGGCCTACGACGCCGGCTACCTCGGCGACGACATCCTCGGTTCCGGCTTCGACCTCGACGTCGTGATCCACGCCGGTGCAGGCGCCTACATCTGCGGAGAGGAGACCGCGCTACTCGACTCGCTCGAGGGCCGACGTGGCCAGCCCCGCTTACGGCCACCCTTTCCGGCGGTAGAGGGGCTCTATGCATGCCCCACGGTGGTCAACAATGTCGAGTCGATTGCCAGCGTGCCGCCGATCATCCTGCGCGGGCCGGAGTGGTTCCGCAGCATGGGAAGCGAGGCGTCCCCCGGATTCACCTTGTACTCACTCTCCGGCCACGTGACGCGCCCCGGCCAGTACGAGGCGCCGCTGGGAATCACATTGCGGCAGCTGCTCGAGTACGCGGGCGGTGTCCGAGCGGGACATCGGCTGAAGTTCTGGACGCCGGGTGGCTCGTCGACACCGATCCTCACCGACGAGCACCTGGACGTGCCGCTCGACTATGAGGCCGTCGCCGAAGCCGGATCGATGCTCGGCACCAAGGCGCTGCAGATCTTCGATGAGACCACGTGTGTCGTGCGAGTGGTGTTGCGGTGGACGGAGTTCTACGCGCACGAGTCGTGCGGCAAGTGCACCCCGTGCAGGGAGGGCACGTACTGGCTGGTGCAGATCCTCGAGCGACTCGAACGTGGCGAAGGCACCGAGGAGGACCTCGGCAAGCTGCTCGACATCTCCGACACCCTCCTCGGGAAGTCATTCTGCGCTCTCGGGGACGGCGCTGCCAGCCCGATCATGTCCTCGCTGAAGTACTTTCGCGACGAGTTCGTCACGCACTTCGAACACGGCGGATGCCCCTTCGACCCGGAGGACTCGGCGCTCGTCGCCAAGGTCGCGGCCCGACCGGAAGGGGAGAGAGCATGACCGTCAGCGCGGGAGCCGACGCGTCCGGCCAGCCGGTACCGTCCGACCGGGTGACGCTCACGATCGACGGCGTCGAGGTGACGGTGCCCAAGGGCACCCTCGTCATCCGGGCCGCCGAGGGGATCGGCATCCAGATCCCCCGATTCTGCGACCATCCGCTGCTCAACCCGGTCGGCGCCTGCCGGCAATGCCTCGTCGAGGTCGAAGGACAGCGCAAACCACTCGCATCGTGTACGACCGTGGCGACCGACGGCATGGTGGTGAGCACGCAGGTCACCTCCGAGGCCGCGGACCGGGCGCAGAAGGGTGTGATGGAGCTGCTGCTCATCAACCACCCGCTCGACTGCCCCGTGTGTGACAAGGGTGGCGAGTGTCCGCTGCAGAACCAGGCCATGTCGAGCGGTCGCGCGGAGTCTCGCTTCGGCGGGATCAAACGCACCTTCCCCAAACCGATTCCGCTGTCCACCGAGGTGCTGCTCGACCGCGAACGTTGCGTACTGTGCGCGCGCTGCACGCGATTCTCCCAGCAGATCGCGGGCGACCCGATGATCGAACTGCTCGAGCGCGGTGCGCTGCAACAGGTCGGGATAGCCGACGGGGAGCCGTTCGATTCCTATTTCTCGGGCAATACCGTGCAGATCTGTCCGGTCGGGGCGCTCACCGGCGCGGCGTACCGGTTCCGAGCGCGGCCGTTCGACCTGGTGTCGAGCCCGAGTGTCTGCGAGCACTGCGCGAGCGGGTGCGCGCAGCGCACCGACCACCGTCGCGGCACCGTGCTGCGCCGCCTCGCCGGCGACGATCCGCAGGTCAACGAGGAGTGGAACTGCGACAAGGGACGATGGGCTTTCGCGTACGCGACGGAACCGGATCGGATCGAGACGCCACTGGTGCGCGGTGCGTCCGGCGAGTTGAGGCAGGCTTCGTGGCCCGAGGCTCTGGCGCTCGCCGCTCGCGGTCTGTCGTCGGCATCCGGCGGTACCGGCGTCCTCGTCGGCGGCCGTGTCACTGTCGAGGACGCGTACGCCTACGCCAAGTTCACCCGGTTGGTGCTGGGCAGCAACGCGATCGACTTCCGGTCCCGCCTGCACTCGGCCGAGGAGACCGAGTTCCTCGCCTCCCGGATCGCCGGCCGCGTCATCGGCGCCGACCAGACAGCGGTCACCTACGACGATCTCGAGCACGCACCTGCCGTGCTGCTCGTCGCGTTCGAGCCGGAGGAGGAGTCGCCGATCGTTTTCCTCCGGTTGCGCAAGGCGGTACGCAAGGGGCGGACCGTGGTCATGTCGGTCGCTCCGTACGCCACCCGTGGGCTCGACAAGATCCCCGGGCGCCTCCTACGTGCCGTACCGGGCGATGAACCGGCGATCCTCGACGAGCTGACCGAGTCGGACTTCCTGCGACACCCCGGTGCGGTGATCCTGGTCGGGGAGCGGGCAGCCGGCATTCCGGGAACCCTGTCGGCCGTCGCGCGTCTGGCGGACGCTACCGGTTCTCGAATCGCATGGATTCCGCGGCGTGCGGGCGAGCGTGGCGCTCTCGAGGTCGGGGCGCTGCCGACCCTGCTGCCAGGTGGACGGCCCGTCGCCGATCTGGCTGCGCGGCAAGAGGTGGCCGCCGCATGGGGAGTCGATGAACTTCCCGACGGTGCGTGCCGGGACACGTCGGAGATTCTCGAGGCCGCCGCGGAGGGTGAGCTCGGCGCCCTGGTGGTCGGCGGCGTCGAACTCGGCGACCTGCCCGACCCGGACGCCGCGACCGCTGCCCTGGACGCGGCCGGATTCGTCTTGAGTCTCGAGCTTCGACGCAGCGCCGTCACCGAGCGGGCCGACGTGGTGTTTCCGGTGGCACCCACCGCGGAGAAACCGGGTGCGTTCGTCGACTGGGAGGGTCGGGTGCGCCCGTTCGAGACTGCTCTGCGCGACACCGGCGCCGTGCCCGACCAGCGAGTGCTGGACGCTCTGGCCACCGAGATGGGCGTCCCGCTCGGGTTGCCCGACGTCGTGGCCGCGCGCATCGAGATTGCGCGGATGGGCACGTGGGGCGGTGCGCGACCGCCTTCCCCGGACGTCGCCGCACGCTCGGCACCCGAACCAGGGCCCGGCGAGGCGGTCCTGACGTCCTGGCGAATGCTCCTCGATGAAGGTCGACTGCAGGACGGCGAACCGTACCTCGCCGGGACGGCTCGTCCGCCCGTTGTGCGTCTGTGCGCCGACAGCGCCGCCGAGATCGATGCACGGGAGGGCGATCCGGTGACCGTCGAAACCGACCGTGGTTCGGTCACCCTGCCGCTGGCGGTCACCGATTTGCCGTACCGCGTGGTGTGGCTGCCGCTGAACTCGTCCAGGTCGGCGGTCTACCGGCAACTCGGCGTCCGGCCCGGCGACATCGTCGGGATTCGCCGCGCCGAACCCGGCGACGAGGCTGCCGCGTCGGCCGGAACTTCGGGGGAGGCCCTGCGATGACCGTCCTCGCCGCCGCAGACCTGTCGATGTTCGGTCGCGATCCGTGGTGGCTGGTGGTCGCGAAGGCGTTGGCCATCTTCATTTTCCTGGTGCTGACGGTGCTGATCGCGATCTACGCAGAGCGCAAGGTGCTGGCTTGGATGCAGATGCGCGTCGGACCCGACCGGGTCGGCCCGCGTGGACTTCTGCAGACCCTCGCCGACGGCATCAAGCTCGCCCTCAAGGAGGGCATTGTTCCGAAGGGCGTCGACAAGCCGATCTACATCCTCGCGCCGGTCATCGCGACCGTGCCGGCATTCATGGCCTTCGCGGTGATTCCCTTCGGCCCCGAGGTGTCGATCCTCGGCCACCTGACGCCGCTGCAGCTGACGGACCTGCCCGTCGCGGTGCTGTACATCCTCGCCGTCACGTCGGTCGGGGTATACGGGATCGTGCTGGCCGGCTGGGCATCCGGGTCGACGTATCCGCTGCTTGGTGGACTGCGGTCGACCGCGCAGGTGATCTCTTACGAGGTGGCCATGGGGCTGACGTTCGCGGCGGTCTTCCTCGACGCCGGGACGATGTCGACCTCGGGCATCGTCGATGCCCAATACGGCACGTGGTACGTCTTCCTCTTGCTGCCGTCTTTCCTCATCTACGTGACATCGATGGTCGGCGAGACCAACCGCGCGCCGTTCGACCTGCCCGAGGCCGAGGGCGAACTCGTCGGCGGCTTCCACACCGAGTACTCGTCACTGCGTTTCGCGATGTTCATGCTCGCCGAGTACGTGAACATGGTGACGGTCTCGGCGCTGGCCGCCACGATGTTCCTGGGCGGCTGGCACGCGCCCTGGCCGTTGAACATGTGGTCCGGCGCGAACTCGGGTTGGTGGCCGCTGCTGTGGTTCGTCGCGAAGGTGTGGCTGTTCCTGTTCGTGTTCATGTGGTTGCGCGCCACCCTCCCACGCCTGCGCTACGACCAGTTCATGAACCTCGGATGGAAGATCCTGATCCCCGTCGCCCTCGGGTGGGTGATGGTGGTCGCGACCGTGCGGGGCTTCCGCAACGAGGGGTACGACGTGGGCTGGGTCATCCTGTTCGTCGGTGGAGCCCTCGTCGGGATCCTGCTCTTGGCGCTGTTGGGGCGCCGCTTTACGACCGAGCGTGCCTCGCCCGGTGAAGAGTCTGCCGCCGCTGCTCCGTTCGATCCGATGGCCGGCGGTTTCCCCGTCCCGCCACTACCGGGCCCTCCGTCGCGCACCGCAGCCGGCGTCGGGTCGTCGCAGGGCTCCCGAAAGGAGGATTTCGATGCCTGAGTTCCTCGACTCCGTCGCAGGTTTCGGTGTGACCTTCTCAACGATGTTCAAGAAGCCGGTGACCGAGTTCTACCCCGAGGAGAAGACGCCGACCGCGGGCCGTTACCACGGTCGGCACCAGCTCAATCGGCACCCGGACGGGCTCGAGAAATGCATCGGCTGTGAATTGTGTGCGTGGGCGTGCCCGGCCGACGCGATCTACGTCGAGGGCGCCGACAACACCGAGGAAGAGCGGTTTTCGCCCGGTGAGCGGTACGGCCGCGTCTACCAGATCAACTATCTGCGGTGCATCGGCTGCGGGCTGTGTGTCGAGGCGTGCCCGACACGCGCGCTCACGATGACGAATGACTACGAGATGGTCGACGACAACCGGACGGACCTGATCTACGAGAAGGATCGCCTGCTCGCTCCGCTGCAACCCGGCATGGAGGCTCCGCCGCACCCCATGGCGGCCGGCACCACCGACGAGGACTACTACCGCGGAACGGTGACAGGTGCGGCAGCCGAACCGGCGCAGGCTGAGTCGGGTGAAGCTGAGTCAGGGCAAGCTGAGTCGGGGCAAGCCGGGGAGGTGAGGTAGTGGAGGTAGTGACCGGGAACCAGGCTGCGCTCTTGGCCGCGGACCTGCTCACCCGGACATCCACCGCAGAGGGCGTCCAATTCTGGATACTCGGCACGGTCGCGGTGCTCGGCGCGCTCGGTGTGGTGGTCTCACCCAAGGCCGTGTACTCGGCGATATTCCTCGCGATGACCATGATCGTGCTTGCGGTGTTCTACGTCGCCCAGGGCGCGTTGTTCCTCGGTGTCGTGCAGGTTGTCGTCTACACCGGCGCGGTCATGATGCTGTTCCTGTTCGTGCTGATGCTCGTCGGCGTCGACTCGTCGGACTCCCTCGTGGAAACGCTTCGCGGACAACGCGTCGCCGTGGTGACGGCGGGCGTGGGCTTCGGCCTGCTGCTGATCGGCGGTCTCGGCAACGCCGCCATCGGTGTGTCCCGTGCAGGCGAGGTCGGATTCGTCGGATTCGGTCCGACCGGAGAGGTAGTGGAGGGGCGACCGGTCGGAAACGTCGAGGGTCTCGCCGAGATCGTCTTCCTCCGCTACGTCTGGGTGTTCGAACTCACCGGCGCCCTGCTGATCACCGCGACGATCGGCGCGATGGTGCTGGCGCACCGGGAACGGTTCGAGCGCCGCCTGACCCAACGGGAGCTGTCGCAGCAACGCTTCCGGGACTGGGGTGCAAGCGATCCCGAGGCGACCATCGCGACCCGCGTGACCCCACTGCCCAGCCCGGGCGTCTACGCACGCGGCAACGCCGTCGACATACCGGCCCGTTTGCCGGACGGGTCCGACTCTCGAGAATCTGTTTCTCGTGTCCTCGATCCGCGAGAGGCGCCGCCGTCGGGCGTACCGCCGAACGGTGAGGAGCAGCGATGAATCCAGAGAACTACCTGTACCTGGCCGCGCTGCTGTTCACGATTGGTGCGGCCGGAGTATTGCTGCGCCGCAACGCGATCGTCGTGTTCATGTGTATCGAGCTGATGCTCAACGCTTGCAACCTCGCGTTCGTCACGTTTGCACGCATGCACGGAAACCTCAACGGCCAGGTGTTCGCGTTCTTCACGATGGTTGTCGCGGCAGCCGAGGTCGTAGTGGGCCTCGCGATCATCATGACCATCTTCCGTACCCGCCGTTCGGCCTCGGTCGACGACGCTGACCTGCTGAAGTACTGACATGGACTGGGGGACGGGAATTCACGCGCTCATCTGGCTTCTACCGGTACTTCCACTCGTCGGTGCGGCGATCCTGCTGTTGGCCGGCCGGCGCAGCGACCGCTGGGGGCACCTGCTCGGCTGTGCCACCGCGCTTGCGTCGTTCGTGCTCGCCGCGGCCCTGTTCGTCGACATGCTCGGGCGCGACGGCGCCGACCGGATCGTGCACCAGAACCTGTTCAGCTGGTTGCCGGTCGCCGGACTCCAAGTCGATTTCGGCCTCCGACTCGACCCCCTGTCGATGTGCTTCGTGCTGCTCATCACCGGTGTCGGCTCGCTCATCCACATCTACTCGGTCGGCTACATGAGCCACGGACCGGATCCGTCGGGTCGGTCGACCGGCTCCGCGCCCGGTCGCCGACTGTTCTTCGCGTACCTCAACCTGTTTCTCGCCGCGATGCTGTTGCTGGTGCTCGCGGACAACTACCTCGGTCTGTACGTCGGCTGGGAGGGCGTCGGTCTCGCGTCGTACTTGCTGATCGGATTCTGGCAGTACAAGCCCACGGCGGCCACCGCTGCGAAGAAGGCGTTCATCGTCAACCGCGTCGGTGACATGGGGTTGATCGTCGCGCTCATGATCATGTTCGCGACGTTCGGATCGGTGTCGTTCGCGGACGTGTTCGGCGGCGCCGGGTCCGCGAGCGACGGCACCCTCACCGCGATGGGCCTGGTACTACTGCTCGCGGCATGCGGCAAGTCGGCGCAGGTCCCACTCCAGTCGTGGCTCGGCGACGCGATGGAGGGCCCGACACCCGTGTCCGCCCTGATCCACGCGGCGACGATGGTCACGGCCGGCGTCTACCTGATCGTGCGATCCGGCCCGATCTTCGAGGCGGCCCCGGCGGCCCAGGTCGCGGTCGTCATCGTGGGTGCCGTGACGCTGCTCTTCGGCGCGGTCATCGGCTGCGCGAAGGACGACATCAAGAAGGCGCTCGCGGCGTCGACCATGAGCCAGATCGGGTACATGGTGATGGCCGCCGGACTCGGCCCGGCCGGGTACGTGGCCGCGATCATGCTGCTGCTCGCGCACGGCTTCTTCAAGGCCGGGCTCTTCCTGGGTGCGGGATCGGTGATGCACGGCATGAACGACGAGACCGACATGCGTCGGTACGGCGGCCTGCGGACCCTGATGCCGATTACGTTCGTGACGTTCGGGCTCGGTTACCTCGCGATCATCGGGATTCCACCGTTCTCGGGCTTCTTCGCCAAGGACAAGGTCATCGAGTCCGCGTTCGAGTCCGGCGGCGCCGGTGGGGTCGCGCTCGGTGTGGTCGCGATGCTCGGGGCTGGTATCACCGCGTTCTACATGACGCGCGTGACGCTGATGACCTTCTTCGGCGACCGGCGTTGGGCGGCAGGAGCGGAGCCCGCGGAGCGACCAGAAAACGCAGGAGTGGAGCCTGCGGAGCGACCAGAACACACGGTCACCGACCCGCACGAGTCGCCGGGCGTGATGACCGTCCCCATGATCGTGCTCGCGGCGGGATCGGTCGCCGCGGGTGGCCTGTTGGCGATGGGAGGTGCTCTCGAGCACTGGCTCGAGCCCGTGTGGACCGAATTCGGGTCCGCTGCGGAACATGCCGCGCCGGCCGTGCCGGTCTGGGTGATCACCCTCACCACACTGGCCGTGGTCCTGGTCGGCGTCAGGATCGCGTGGAGGCAGTACGGCGCCCGACCCGTCCCCGTCGAGGCGCCCGTGGACGTGTCGGGGCTGACTGTTGCCGCCCGCCGTGATCTGTACGGCGATGACGTCAACGAGACGATCTTCATGCGGCCCGGACGGCGGCTGGTGGCAGGGCTGAAGGTGGTCGAGGACCGGGGGATCGACGGCGTCGTACGGATTGTTCCGGCGGTGCTCGGCTTCGCCTCGGTTGTGCTCAGACGGTTGCAGACCGGGTTCGTGCGCTCGTATGCGTTGTACATGTTCATCGGCGCGGCCCTCGTGGTCGCGGCCGTACTGGTGGGGAGGGTGTAGTGAACGGCTTTCCCTGGTTGACGGCGCTTTGGCTGCTGCCCCTCGCCGGCGCGGTTGCGACGATGGCGACGCCCGCGCACCGGCGCGGGCTGGCACGATCGATCGCGCTCGCCGTGGCTGTCGCAACCCTGGTCGTGGCGGTGGTGGTCGCGGTCCGGTTCGACCCGGCAGGCCCGCAGTACCAGTTCGTCGAGTCGCGTTCGTGGATACCGGCGTTCGGCACTCGATACGAACTCGGACTCGACGGCATCGCGCTGGCCCTGGTGCTGCTCACGGTGGTGCTGGTGCCGCTGCTGCTGGTGGCGGGATGGCGGGACGGTGCGTCGGAGGAACGGCGTCCACGCGCCACGCACACCTATGTCGCGTTGATCCTCGTCGTCGAGTCGATGGTGCTGATGTCGTTCCTCGCGCTCGACATCCTGCTGTTCTACGTGTTCTTCGAGGCCATGCTCATCCCGATGTACTTCCTCATCGGTGGTTTCGGGCAGCCGGGGCCCGGGCGGTCGAGGGCCGCGGTGAAGTTCCTGTTGTACAACCTCTTCGGCGGCCTGATCATGCTGGCAGCCGTCATCGGCGTCTACGTCGTGACGGCCGGGGCGGACAGTCCGTTCGCGTCGGGGACGTTCGATCTGCGGGCGATTGCCGCGGCGGTCGCGTCCGGCGACCTGACGATGAACGCGCCGGTGGCCAATGCGTTGTTCCTGGGCTTCATGTTCGCGTTCGCGGTCAAGGCCCCGCTGTGGCCGCTGCACAGTTGGCTCCCCGACGCCGCGGTACAAGCGACCCCGGTGAGCGCGGTGCTGATGATGGCCGTGGTCGACAAGGTCGGTACCTTCGCGATGCTGCGCTACAGCCTGCAGTTGTTCCCGGACGCCGCACAATATTTCGCGCCGCTCGTGATCACGCTCTCCGTGGTCAGCATCGTGTACGGCGCGTTGCTCGCGATTGCTCAGACCGATGTCATGCGGCTGATCGCGTACACGTCGATCTCGCACTTCGGGTTCATCGTGCTGGGGGTGTTCGCGATGACCAGCCAGGGCCAGAGCGGTTCGACGCTGTACATGGTCAACCATGGGATCTCGACCGCCGCGCTGATGCTCGTGGCCGGATTCCTTGTGTCGCGGACCGGTACGCGCGTGATCGCCGACTACGGAGGCGTCCAGAAGGTTGCCCCACTGCTCGCGGGCACCTTCCTCATCGCGGGCCTGGCCACGCTGTCGCTCCCGGGCCTCGCACCGTTCGTCAGCGAGTTCCTGGTGTTCGTCGGGACGTACACGCGCTATCCGGTCGCGGCGGTGCTCGCCACCATTGCGCTGGTGCTCGCCGCGCTGTACGTGCTGTGGCTGTACCAGAGGATGATGACGGGCCCGGTCACGGACGGCAGCAAGCACATTCGCGATCTCAGACGCCGTGAGATGGTGGTGGTGGCGCCGTTGATTGCCCTGCTGGTGGTCCTCGGTGTCTATCCGAAGCCGATGCTCGACGTCATTACTCCCGCAGTCGCGGGCACACTCACCACGATCGACCGGCCCGACCCCGCCCCGACGGCCGCCGAGCAGGACGGAGGCGCCCGATGAACCCCGACATGGACGCGGTGCTGCAGGCTCCGAGTATCGAGTACAGCCAACTGGCGCCGATGCTGATCGTGTTCGCGGTCGCCGTCGTCGGGGTGCTCGTCGAAGCCTTCGCCCCACGACGTGTCCGCTACACCACGCACCTCGGGCTCGCACTCGGCGGACTCGTCGCTGCCTTCGTCGCGGTGGTTGCGCTCTCCGGCACCCGCAACGCTGCGGCCGTGGGAAGCGTGGCCATCGACGGGCCGACCCTGTTTCTGCAGGGCACGATCCTTCTCGTCTCGATCGTCGCGGTGCTGCTCATCGCCGATCGCGGACTGGACCGGGCGGTGGCCGGTGCCGAGACGGCCGCCGTCGGGGCCGGGGTTGGAGTCGGGGCGGTGGACGCTTTCACCCCACGCGCTTCGGCCGTACCGGGCAGCGAAGCCGAGAAGGAAGCCGCCAGGGCCGGGGTGACGCAAACCGAGGTCTTTCCGCTGGTGTTGTTCGCCGTCGGCGGCATGTTGCTCTTTCCAGCAGCCAACGACCTGTTGACGATGTTCGTCGCGCTCGAGGTGCTCTCGCTGCCGCTGTACCTGTTGTGCGGGCTCGCGCGCCGCCGTCGTTTGCTCTCTCAGGAAGCGGCTCTGAAGTACTTTCTGTTGGGCGCGTTCTCGTCCGCGTTCTTCCTCTTCGGAGTGGCACTCCTGTACGGGTTTGCCGGCACGGTCCAACTGCCTGGAATCGGGCAGGCGATCGAACAGCGTTCAGGCGATGTCGTTCTCGCGCAGATCGGCCTGGCGATGCTGGCGGTCGGCCTCTTGTTCAAAGTCGGTGCCGTGCCGTTCCACTCCTGGATCCCCGACGTCTACCAAGGCGCGCCGACGCCGATCACCGCGTTCATGGCGTCCGCGACCAAGATCGCGGCCTTCGGTGCGGCGCTGCGCGTGTTCTACGTCGCGGTACCGGGACTCAGCGTCGACTGGCGCCCCGTCCTGTGGGCGGTCGCGATCCTGACGATGCTCGTCGGCGCGGTTCTCGCGATCACGCAGACCGACGTCAAACGGATGCTGGCGTACTCGTCGGTGGCCCACGCGGGTTTCATCCTCACCGGTGTGATCGCCGGGAACGACGCGGGGATCTCGTCGACCATCTTCTATCTGCTCGCTTACGGTTTCAGCACGCTCGGAGCGTTCGCGGTCGTGACCCTGGTGCGCGATGCGTCGGGGGCCGAGGTCACCGACCTGGCCCGGTGGGCCGGTCTCGGCCGCACATCCGCGCCCCTCGGCATCGCGTTCGCCCTGTTCCTGCTGTCGTTCGCGGGTATTCCGCTCACGAGTGGCTTCGTGAGCAAGTTCGCCGTCTTCCAGGCGGCGGCGTCCGGGGGAGCGGTGCCGCTTGTGATCGTCGGCGTGATCAGCAGTGCGATCGCGGCGCTGTTCTACGTCCGCGTCATCGTCCTGATGTTCTTCTCGGACCCGCCGGAGGACGCTCCTGCTGTGGTGGTCACCAGTGCCCCAACGGTCTCGGCCGTCACTATCGCCGGTGTGGTGACTGTCGCCTTGGGCATCGTGCCCCAACCTGTGCTTGATCTCGCGGAGAGGGCGGGCAGCTTCCTGACCTGACCGGAACTGATGTGCCCGATCAGCCTTCGGTGACGATGGTGCCCTCCGCGAGTGGTCGGGTCATCGACCACAACGTAATCGACTGACACTTCGACATCTTCCACTCGCCGTTCTCGACGACATACTCGTCGACGTACTCGATCGAGCGAACAGTCTCGGTGTTGTCGACGAGGTTGACCTGGCGAAAGGCGAGTGTCCACTTGCCGGAGGCCAAGTCGTCGCCAAGCAGTGTGATGTCGGGATGCAGCGCGTGGTGCATGTCGAGGATGACGTTCTTGCCGTCGACCTTCCGCAGGGCGATGTTGCGGAAGACCTCGGCGATCGCGTCGGCGTCGTCGAACTTGCCGAGGCGGCCGTAGTCGATCTCGGCGCCTTTGCTGATGAAGCACGAGCGGAAGGTGTCGGCGTCTTTCGCGTCGCAGGCGCGCAGGTATCGGTGCTTGAGAGCCTTGATGGCCTCGATCCGCTCGAGGTCGGCGAGGCGCTGTTCGATGGTGCGTTCCGTCATGGGGCGGTCCTCTCGTCGGAGTTCCGGGCGGGGCTCAAGGTTGTCCGGGAAACGCGTTGGTCGGGGGCTGGTAGCCGAGAATGTTCCTCCAGTTCGCTTCTCGTACAGCAGCTTCCGTGAGGGCGATGACGCCGAATTCGCGCGTGTGTTCGGACTGACTGCGTTCGATGACGGATCGCCACGCCGCCGCTGTGTCGGCTTCCACCTGGGCTGCCAGTCGAGCCGCGGACGCCGGGTCGGTCACCGCGAACGGCATCGTGTAGCCGGCCTCGGGTGGCGGTGCGTCGATGCCCCCGGCGGTGAGTGCGTCGATCGTCGCGTCGCGTCGGGCCCGGTGCGAAGCCGTGTTCGCGGCCACGAGGTCCGCCCGACGCGGGTTCGCAAACGCTGCCACCAGTCCGTACGCGAAGGTCGCGGCGTACTCGGCGCGCAGCGCGTCGATCAGGGCCTGCTGTTCGGGATCGGGGCTCGGGCTGGTCACTACAGCAGCACCGCCTGCTGCGCCGCGCACGCCGCGCTGATGGAGCCGAGTAGCCCGGCGCGGTACCCGGACTGGGTCCGTGCCAGTCGCGCGGCCTCCTTCTGTGAGTCGGCGAGGTCGCTTCGTAGCTGCTCGAGCGTCGGCGGTGACGTCACGGGTGGGGTCTCCGGCGAGGTGGGCGGCGTGCCGGTGTCGATACGAGCGATTTCGGCATCGAGCGCGTCGGCGTGGGCCTCGCGCTCGGCGGCCACCGTGCCGAGGGCGCCGGCACGGTCGGGGAACCGCGCGATCGCGGCATTCGCGGTCGCCGCGTCACGCCGCGCACGTTCGGCTTGTGTGGCAAGTTCGGCGATCTCCGCCAGCAGTTCGGAGCGTCCGGAGTTCGAGCAACCGGTCGTCAGCGCCACCGCAGACGCGCCCAGGGTGGCGCTACCGGCGACTCGCAGCGCCGCGCGGCGCGAGAACGGATGGCTGAGCAAGGGCGTTCGCACGTGATCATGGTGCCAGGTGTTCGCCCGATTCCGGGCACCGAGCAGGTCACGGCGCAGTGCCGCCGGCGGCCCGATTGGACCGGCTGGTCACAGTCGCGCCGAAACCGCGATACCCTGAAGTGTCCGCAGTCCACCCTGTGGTGAGTCGAGGCTTGCGTCGATCGAGTTCGTCCGAGCAGGTTTCGGTCGCCACACGTCAGTCATGGCCACAACTGAAGCGAGGAGCGTCCCAGATGCCGGTGCCATCGAGGGAGAGGGTGATCGAGCTTCTCGCCGAACCCATCGAGCGTGAGGGCTACGACCTCGAGGACGTGACCATCACACTCACGGGTCGGCACAGTTCCGTCCGAGTCATGGTCGACCGCGACGCCGGCCTCGAGCTTGACGAGGTGGCCAGGCTGAGCCACATGATCTCCGACGTATTCGACTCTGTATCGGATTTCGGGGAATCCCCGTACACACTCGAGGTGACCTCGCCCGGTATCGGCCGACCTTTGACCGAGGAACGTCACTGGCGTCGCGCACAGGGACGCAAGGCGCTGGTAGAGCTGGAAACCGAGTCTGTGACGGGCCGGATAGGCAGGCTCGGCGACGGTGCGGTGGACCTTGTTGTGACGGGCGGGGAAGGTCGAGGCGGTTTGACCGTGCGACAGGTGGAACTGAAGGATGTCAGGAAAGCTGTTGTGCAGGTTGAGTTCTCGCGACCGGATGCGAGAGAGCTCGAACTGTCGGGAGGAATCCCGGAGGGGCGTCTCACACCTGCAGACGCGGAAGCGTCGAACGAAGCAGAGGGGTCGGACAAGTGAATATCGACATCGCAGCGCTGCGTGCAATCGAAGCAGACAAGGGAATCTCCGCGGGGACGATCATCGCGGCGATCGAGACTGCCTTGCTGACCGCCTATCGGCACACCGAAGGTCACCAGCCGCATGCACGGATCGACGTCGACACCAAGACCGGCGTCGTCCGCGTCCTGGCGCATGAGGTCGACGCCGACGGCAACCGCGTCGGCGAGGAGTGGGATGACACCCCAGAGGGTTTCGGCCGAATCGCGGCCACGACAGCCCGTCAGGTGATCCTCCAGCGTCTGCGTGATGCCGAACACGAGCGCAACTTCGGCGAGTTCTCCACCCATGAGGGTGAGGTCGTCGGCGGCGTGATCCAGCGTGATACCCGGGCCAACGCCCGCGGCATGGTGGTGGTGCGGATCGGCAGCGAGGCCACCGGTGCGGAGGGGTTGATCCCGCCGGCCGAGCAGGTGCCGGGGGAGACCTACGAGCACGGCGACCGGATCAAGTGCTACGTCGTGGGCGTCTCCCGCGGTGTGCGCGGGCCGCAGATCACTCTCTCGCGAACGCACCCGAATCTCGTGCGCAAGCTGTTCGCACTCGAAGTACCCGAGATCGAAGACGGCTCGGTCGATATCGTCGCGGTCGCACGCGAGGCGGGTCACCGCTCGAAGATCGCGGTTCACTCGAGGGTTCCCGGCTTGAACGCGAAAGGTGCCTGCATCGGACCGATGGGTCAGCGAGTGCGCAATGTCATGAGCGAGTTGGCGGGGGAGAAAATCGACATCATCGACTACGACGAGGATCCGGCGAAGTTCGTCGGGAATGCCCTGTCGCCTTCGAAAGTGGTGTCGGTCACTGTCGTGGACGCAGAAGCGCGTGCGGCGCGTGTCGTGGTGCCGGACTTCCAGCTCTCACTGGCGATCGGCAAGGAGGGGCAAAATGCGCGCCTGGCTGCGCGGTTGACGGGGTGGCGAATCGACATCCGCAGCGACGCCGCGCCCGGTCCCGAGTCACAGGTCGGTCGCGAAACGACGGGCGCTTAGGAACGGGATGCGGGGTTCACGGCGATCCAGCGGTAGAGTGGTCGATGGTTCAGCGTGAACTGTCTGTGTCGACACGTGCCCGCGCCGGGAAGCCGGTGCGGACTTGCATTGGTTGCAGGCAGAAAGGGCTGGCCGCCGACCTGCTCAGGGTTGTGGCGCAGGAGTGCGAGTCCGGTGGATTCGTACTCAGGCCCGATCCGAAGCGAAGGCTCCCCGGTCGAGGTGCGTGGTTGCACCGCGATCCTCGGTGTCTGAGCGAGGCTGGCCGGCGCCGAGCATTCGGCAGAGCACTGCGGGTGTCCGGAAGTCTGGATTCCTCGGAACTCGACCAGTGGGTCGACGGAGCCGAGATTTCGACGTCGGTCACTCGAACCCCGTGGAAACGGGACAGTGATCACGCGTGACGCAGTACCACTCGGGACCTCTCGAGCTGCACCACACACTCGGGAACGACGAGCAGTACCTCAGAGAACAGGCACAAGCACTCATGAGCACACCGTGAAGCACCAGCGATGAACGTCCATCGGAGATAACCGAGGTCGTGCGGGCAGTAGCCGCTCGCTCGACCTCTCAGTAGAGGAGAGCAGTGGCAGGCAAGGCCCGCGTACACGAGTTGGCGAAAGAACTCGGTGTCACAAGTAAGGAACTACTCGCGCGGCTCAAGGAGCAAGGCGAGTTCGTGAAGTCGGCGTCCTCGACAGTCGAGGCACCCGTCGCACGTCGCCTGCGGGAATCGTTCCCGTCGGCGAAGGCGAAGCCCGAAGGCAAGCCTGAGGCTTCAGGGACTTCGGAGAGTGCCGAGAAGGCGCCACGTACAGCAGCGAAGCCCGGTGCGCCTGCGCCCAAACCCGGAGCCCCGCGGCCCGGGCCCAAGCCCGGTCCGGCTGCTCCCGCAGCTCCCGCGGCGGCAACACCCGCAGCTCCGGCAACTCCTGCGGCTCCGGCCGCCCCCAGCATCCCGGCAAGCCAGCCCCCACGTCCGGGGCCCACGCCGGGGCCGAAGCCTGCACCACAGGCACCCGCCGCGAAGGCCCCTGGCGCGCCTGCGGCCCCGCGTCCCAAGCCGGGCGCACCGCGACCCGGCCCGAAGCCGCCGCGCGTCGGTAACAACCCGTACACGTCGTCGGCTGCGCCCGAGCGTCCCGCTCCACGTCCGGCTCCAGGCGCACCGCGTCCCGGTGCCCCCCGGCCCGGCCCCCACGGCGGCGCTCCGCGTCCCGGCGCTCCGCGTCCGGGAGCAGGAGCCGATGGTGCGCGGCCGGCTCCCGGCCAGGGCGGGCCTCGCCCCAGCCCCGGCTCGATGCCCCCGCGCCCCAGCCCGGGTGCCATGCCGCAGCGTGCGGCACGCCCGGCGCCGGGTTCCGCTCGGCCCGGCCGCCCCGGCGGCCCAGGTGGACGTCCCGGTGGTGGTGGCGGCGGCTATCGCGGCGGCGGCGGCGGCGGTGGTGGTGCTCCCGCAGGCGCTCCCGGTGCAGGCGCACCGGGTGGATTCCGCGGTCGCCCCGGTGGCGGTGGCGGCGGACGCGGCCGTGGTGGTGCAGCGGGTGCGTTCGGTCGCCCCGGCGGCGCGCCGCGTCGTGGTCGCAAGTCGAAGCGGCAGAAGCGTCAGGAATACGATTCGATGCAGGCGCCCGCCGTCGGCGGCGTGCGGCTGCCTCGCGGTAACGGCGAGACCATCCGTCTGGCCCGTGGCGCGTCCCTGTCCGACTTCGCGGAGAAGATCGATGCGAACCCGTCGGCGCTGGTGCAGGCGTTGTTCAACCTCGGTGAGATGGTCACGGCAACGCAGTCGGTGAACGACGAGACCCTCGAGCTGCTCGGCGGCGAGATGAACTACAACGTTCAGGTTGTCAGCCCTGAGGACGAGGACCGCGAACTCCTCGAGTCGTTCGACCTGACCTACGGCGAGGACGCTGGTGACGAGGAGGACCTCGAGTCGCGGCCGCCGGTGGTCACCGTCATGGGTCACGTCGACCACGGCAAGACCCGGCTGCTCGACACGATCCGCAAGGCCAACGTCCGTGAGGGCGAAGCCGGCGGCATCACGCAGCACATCGGTGCCTACCAGGTGCTGACCGAGCTCGACGGGGCCGAGCGTCTGGTCACCTTCATCGATACCCCCGGTCACGAGGCATTCACCGCCATGCGTGCCCGCGGCGCGAAGGCGACGGACATCGCGATCCTCGTGGTCGCGGCCGACGACGGCGTCATGCCGCAGACGGTCGAGGCGATCAACCACGCCCAGGCGGCCGAGGTGCCGATCGTGGTGGCGGTCAACAAGATCGACAAGGAAGGTGCCGATCCCTCGAAGATCCGAGGTCAGCTGACCGAATACGGTCTCGTGGCCGAGGAGTACGGCGGCGAGACGATGTTCGTCGATATCTCCGCCAAGCAGGGCACCAACATCGACCATCTGCTCGAGGCCGTTCTGCTGACCGCGGACGCGGCGCTGGACCTGCGGGCCAACCCGGACATGGATGCCCAGGGTGTTGCGATCGAAGCGCACCTGGACCGTGGTCGCGGACCTGTGGCTACCGTGCTCGTCCAGCGCGGCACACTGCGGGTCGGTGACTCGATCGTCGCGGGCGATGCGTACGGCCGCGTCCGCCGCATGGTCGACGAGCACGGCGAGGATGTCGAGGAGGCGCTGCCTTCGCGTCCGGTCCAGGTCGTGGGCTTCACGTCGGTTCCCGGCGCGGGCGACAACCTGCTCGTGGTCGATGAGGATCGGATCGCTCGGCAGATCGCCGATCGGCGCAACGCGCGCAAGCGCAACGCGCTGGCGGCGCGCAGCCGCAAGCGGATCAGCCTCGAAGATCTCGATGCCGCGCTCAAGGAACACAACGAGCTCAACCTCATCCTCAAGGGCGACAACGCCGGTACGGTCGAAGCGCTCGAGGAGGCCCTCATGGGCATCGAGATCGACGACGAGGTGCAGCTGCGTGTGATCGACCGTGGTGTCGGCGGTATCACCGAGACCAACGTGAACCTGGCGTCCGCGTCCAACGCGATCATCATCGGCTTCAACGTCCGTGCCGAGGGCAAGGCGACGGAGCTGGCGAACCGCGAGGGCGTCGACATCCGCTACTACTCGGTCATCTACCAGGCGCTCGACGAGGTGGAGAAGGCCCTCAAGGGCATGCTCAAGCCGGTCTACGAGGAGGTATCGCTCGGCCAGGCCGAGATCCGTGCTCTGTTCCGGTCCTCGAAGGTCGGAAACATCGCCGGTTGCCTCGTGACGTCGGGCATCGTCCGCCGTAACGCGAAGGCCCGTCTGATTCGCGACAACGCAGTGATCGCGGAGACGATGACGATTTCCTCGCTCCGCCGCGAGAAGGATGACGTCACCGAGGTTCGCGAGGGCTACGAATGCGGTCTGACCGTCACGTACTCCGACATCAAGGTCGGCGACGTGATCGAGGCCTACGAGCTTCGCGAGAAGCCGCGCGACTAGTCGCACGCACTGCACGCGTCCCTCCCTCTGGCAGGCTCAGCCACGGGGAGGGACGCTGCTCACCGGAAGGAGAGCTGGTGTATCTCGGGTCGCTCGAGATGGACATTCTGTTCGGCGATGTGCGCTCGCTGAAGCAGAAGCGGTCGCTGGTGCGGCCGGTCCTGACCGAGTTGCGACGATACGGAGTGTCCGCTGCCGAAACCGGCGAGCACGACCGATACCGGAGGACCTTGCTCGGTGTCGCGGTGGCAAGTTCGGGGGTGGGACATGTCAACGAGGTGCTCGATCACTGCGAGCGACATGTCGCGGAGCGACCGGAACTGCAGCTACTTGCGGTTCGACGAAGAATTTTCGGTCCGGAGGATTGACGTCCGGGAGAGGAGACTGATTGCCATGGCAGATCCTGCACGCGCCCGCAGGCTGGCGAAGCGCATCAGCACGATCGTGGCGACGGCGATCGACCACGAAATCAAGGACCCGCGTCTGGCCTTCGTGACCATCACCGACGCGAAGGTCACGGCCGACCTGCACGACGCCACCGTCTACTACACGGTCATGGGTATGGACCTCGATTCCGAGCCGGATCTGGCCGGGGCCGCCGCGGGCCTCGAGAAGGCCAAGGGGGTACTCCGCTCGAAGGTCGGCGCCGGGACGGGCGTCCGTTTCACACCGACCCTCACGTTCGTCGCGGACACCGTGCCCGACACGGCGCGGCACATGGAGGAGTTGCTGGAGCGAGCGCGGGCTGCGGATGACGCGGTCGCGCGAGTGCGCAAGAACGCGAAGCCCGCGGGCGAGGTAGACCCCTACAAACAACCGCGCCCTGCGGTCGACGACGAATCTCCATCCGACGACTGACCGGGGCCGACGATGACTAACTGTCCGGACACCCTGCCCTCCACGAGTGCCCCGCACGAGGTGCAGTTGCAGCAGACGATCGAAGTGCTGGACGGCGCCACCTCGGTGACGATCCTGTGCCACGTCCAACCCGATGCCGACACGATCGGTAGCGGACTTGCTCTCGGAATCGTGCTCGCACGCAAGGGTGTTCCGGTGCAGGTCGCGTTCGCGTCGCCGGACCAGCTTCCGGTGTCGATGGAGGGGCTGCCGGGAACGGAACTGTTGGTACCCGCAGATGGCGTCGACGAGACCGTGGACCTGCTCGTCACTGTTGACTGCGGCAGCGCAGGGCGTCTCGGTTCGCTCGCGTCACGTCTCGGCGGTGCGCGGCAATCGCTGGTGATCGACCACCACCGGTCGAACACCCGGTACGGGACGCTCAACCTGATCGACGACAGTGCGGAGTCGACGACCGCGGTGCTGGTGAAACTCTTCGACTTGTGGGAGGTGCCGATAGACGCCGACCTGGCGCACTGCCTCTACGCCGGACTGGTAACCGACACGGGATCGTTCCGTTGGGCTCAGGAGGGCACTCACACGCTCGCCGAGCGTCTGCTCAGCACGGGTATCGACGGGGCCGCAATTGCCCGCAGTCTGCTCGACACCCACCCGTTCGGATGGTTGCCGATGTTGGGCTCCGTGCTCGGTTCCGCGGGGCTCGTTCGGGATGCCGTCGGTGGGCGGGGCCTCGTGCACGCAGTGATCCGGTGCTCCGACTGGGCGGGCCTCGGATCCGAGGAGGTCGAGAGCGTCATCGACATCGTGCGCACCACCGTCGAGGCCGAGGTTGCCGCCGTGCTGAAGGAGTCCGCTCCGGGCTCGTGGTCGGTGTCGTTGCGATCGAAGGGCGCGGTCGACGTCGCCGCGGTCGCGGAGCGGTTGGGCGGCGGGGGCCATCGTTTCGCGGCCGGCTACACGGCGAGCGGTGCAGACGATTCCGTCATCGCCGCACTACGCGAGGCGCTCGGCTGACTTGACGGCGACCACTGGCGGGCATGTTCCGTCGAGGACCGACGTGAGCCCACGTCGCGTCATCGGGCCGGTCGGAATCTGGACGGGGCTTACCGTGTTCATGGGTTTGCGGTCATGGGTTTGCGGTCATGGTTTTGCGTTCATGGGGTTGCGGATGATCGCCGGCACGGATCTGCAGATGCGACAGACGAAAGGGTAGGGGTGTGGCAGGCAAGCTGTTCGCGGTGAGCGACACGCACGTCGGACATCGGGGAAACCGACCGATTACCGAGGAGATCTTCCCGGAATCGCCCGAGGACTGGTTGATCGTCGCGGGCGACGTCTCGGAGAAGACCGACGACATCCGTTGGGCGCTGACGTTGCTGAAGAGTCGGTTCGCGAAGGTCGTGTGGGTCCCTGGCAACCATGAACTGTGGACCACGGCGAAGGATCCCGTGCAGATGCACGGCAAGGCGCGATACGACTACCTCGTCGACATGTGTCGTGAGATCGGTGTGCTGACCCCGGAAGACCCGTATCCGGTGTGGGAGGGCGAGGGCGGACCGGCCACGATCGTGCCGATGTTCCTGCTGTACGACTACACGTTCCTGCCGACCGGTGCCACCGGCAAGGAGGACGGTCTGCGCATCGCGCGGGAGAAGAATGTGGTCGCCACCGACGAGTTCCTGCTGTCGGCGGAGCCGTACGCTACGCGGGATGCGTGGTGTCGGGCCCGCCTCGAACAGACCCGGAAGCGACTCGACGCGCTCGATCCTTCGGTACCGACTGTCCTGGTCAATCATTTTCCGCTGGTCCGCCAGCCCACCGAGGTGCTCTACTACCCGGAGTTCTCGCTGTGGTGCGGCACCGTGGAGACCGCCGACTGGCACACCCGCTACAACGCTGTGTGCAGCGTGTACGGACACCTCCACATTCCGCGGACCACCTACTACGACGGGGTCCGCTTCGAGGAGGTCTCGCTCGGCTACCCACGGGAGTGGCAGCGACGAGGCCTGCCCGAGAAGCTCTTGCGCCAGATCCTCCCTGTGCCCGAGTATGCGCCTGGAACGCTCAACAAGTTCGGTGGGCACTTCAAGATCACAGCCGAGCAGGAAGCGGAGTACGAGCGCATGCGTGCTCAGCGCTGATCGTTGTCCCGGAAACACAGTTGTCCCGGAAACACAGGGGAGTTGGATTGATCGAGCAAATACTGCCAGCCGGGGTTGCCTCGTCAGAATTGTTCGAGGACCCTCCGGGGCTGCGGCCACACCCGCAGGAGGAGTCGCTGATCGCCCGTGCGGTCGACAAGCGCCGCCGGGAGTTCATCGGAGCCCGTCACTGTGCGCGAGTTGCGATGGCCGACCTCGGGGTGGAGCCGGGCCCGATTTTGCGGGGCGACAAGGGTTCTCCCGTGTGGCCGAAGGGAATCGTCGGGAGCCTGACGCACTGCGACGGCTACCGCGGAGCGGTGGTCGGCTATGCGATGCAGGTGCGTTCGGTCGGCATCGATGCCGAGCCGAACGCAGCGCTGCCCAACGGAGTTCTCGATGCAGTCAGCCTGCAGGAGGAGCGGGAATGGCTCGGCACTGTCGATCCGACGGTGGTGCACTGGGACCGACTCCTGTTCTGCGCCAAGGAGGCGACGTACAAGGCGTGGTTCCCGTTGACCGGTCGCTGGCTCGGATTCGAGGACGCGAACATCACGTTCACCGGCGGCACCGAGGGAGCTGACCGCACTTCGGGCTCATTCCGCTCGAAGCTGCTGGTGCCAGGCGAGACCACTGACGGTGGTCCGCCGCTGGCGAGTTTCGACGGCCGCTGGCTCGTGTCGGACGGGCTGATCGTCACCGCCATTTCGGTGAGCTGAGCCGCGGCTGGCAGAATTGGACCACGTGCCCAAGTCCAAGAATCCGTCCTCCGGCCTTGTCGGCGCCGGTCTGCTGATCGTCGACAAGGATCCCGGTATGACCAGCCACGACGTCGTCTCCCGGTGTCGGAAGCTGCTCAACACCCGCAAGGTCGGGCATGCCGGAACCCTCGACCCGATGGCGACCGGGGTGCTGATCCTCGGTGTGGAACGGGCCACGAAGCTGCTGGGTCTGCTGGCGCTGACCACCAAGTCGTACAGTGCCACGATCCGGCTCGGGCAGGCCACGACGACAGACGACGCCGAGGGCGAAACCCTCTCGGCGGCGGACGCGTCCGGGATCACCGGCGAGCAGATCGCGTCCGAGATCACCCGGCTCACCGGCGACATCGAACAGGTCCCGGCGCGGGTCAGTGCGATCAAGGTCGACGGCAAGAGGGCCTACGCGATGGTCCGTGCCGGCGAGGACGTGAAACTGGCTGCGCGCCCGGTCACCGTCTCCCGGTTCGAAGTCCTCGCACGACGTGATGTGCACGGCGCCGCTGAGAAATTCGTGGACCTGGACGTCGAGGTCGACTGCTCGTCCGGCACCTACATCCGCGCACTCGCACGTGACCTCGGCGCAGCTCTCGGCGTCGGCGGTCATCTGACCGCACTGCGCCGCACCGCTGTCGGGCCGTTCACGCTCGAGCAGGCTCGCACCCTCGAACAGCTCTCCGAGGACCCGAGCGTCAGTCTCGACATCGATCAAGCGGCGCAGACTGCGTTTCCGCATCGGCAGATCAGCGCGGGCGAGGCCGAGTCGCTCAGCCACGGGCGCTGGCTCGAACCGATCGGCATGAAGGGCATCTACGCCGCGATCGACCCGAGCGGACATACCATCGCGCTCGTCGAGGAACGCGGCAAGCGAGCGGGCTCGGTGATGGTGCTGCGACCGGCGACGCTGCAGTGAGTGACGCCCCGGTACTCGGCTAGATCCCGGGAATGAAGCCAGGGTAGACGAAGCGGCTCGGCCCACCGCCGGGCTGGCTCGACCCTGTCGAGCCCGGGTAATTGCGCGGTAGCTGGACCAACTTGTGGGGGTTGCCCTGACGGTCGGCCTGCCAGCAATCCAGCAGCACCCCGTGGAAGCTGGTGCACACGATGCGGGTACTCGTCCCGAAGGGTGACGTCAGCCGGTTCTGGTTGACGAAGGGATTCCAGTAGTCCAGATCCGTTGGGGTGAGGAAGCCGTCGTAGTCGTCCAGAAGCTCGGAAGTGCCGTGCGCACCGAGCCTAGACGAGCCAGATGGCCTGTGCGGCAGGGTTACCGAGGTCGACGGTGTCACAGGCGGGATCGGCGCCGAGCCGAATCGACACAGTGCCGGCGAAGTCGCGCCGCTCGACGACCGTGATCTCGGTGTCGAGCGCGATACCGACCGAGTCGAAGTAGCGGAGCATGGCCGGATCGGCGTCGGAGATGCGCGCGACGCGACCCGAGTCGCCGTCCTGAAAGTCGCTGAGCTGACGGGCAGGTGGCGTGGGCACCGAGCCGTCGGCTGCCGGAATCGGATCGCCGTGCGGGTCGCGCTCGGGGAAACCCAGCTTGACGTCCATTCGGTTGATCATGCGTTCGGAGACCGCGTGCTCGAGCACCTCGGCCTCGTCGTGGACCTCGTCCCAGCCGTAGCCGAGCTCGTTGACGAGAAATGTCTCGATCAGTCGGTGTCGGCGGACCATGGACACGGCGGCTGCTCGACCGGCGTCCGTGAGCGCGATCGATCCGTAGCGGGCGTGATCGACCAGGCCCTGGTCGGACAGCTTGCGGATCGCCTCGGAGACCGTGGACGCCGACACCCCGATCTTCTCGGACAGCAGCTTGGTCGAGACACGCTCGCCCGACCACTCCTGGACTGTCCAGATCACCTTGAGGTAGTCCTGTGCCACCGAGGACAGGGTCTGCGGGTGGGGCACCTCGCTCGGGGTGTGTGCGTCTGACTTCTGAGTTGCCACGCCTACGAGCTTAGGCAACAGCCACTCGGGACACACGTCAACTCCCGCTGTCTCGGGCGTGACCGGTCTGTCCCGGACGTGACCGGCCTCCGCGGTGGCCACTAGGCTGCCACCTGTGCAGAGATGGCGAGGTCTGGACGATGTGCCAGCAGACTGGGGGCGTTGCGTCCTGACGATCGGCGTTTTCGACGGCGTGCACCGAGGGCACGCGCAGTTGATTTCACGTGCGGTCGACGCTGCTGCGGAGCGTGGAATGTCCAGTGTCCTGATGACATTCGATCCGCACCCGGCGGAGGTGGTGCGTCCCGGCAGTCACCCAGCACAGTTGACGACCTTGCCGCGGCGTGCCGAACTGGTGGAGGCGCTGGGCGCCGACGTGTTCTTCGTAATGCCGTTCACGCCCGAGTTCATGAAGTTCTCCCCGGAACGTTACGTACACGAGATCCTGGTCGAACGTCTCCACGTCGCGGAGGTCGTCGTCGGCGAGAACTTCACGTTCGGACGCAAGGCCGCCGGTGACATCGACGTCTTGCGGGAGATGGGCGCCCGGTTCGGGTTCGCCGTCGACGGCGTCAGCCTGCTCGCCGAGCACGCGGTGACCTTCTCGTCGACCTACATCCGCTCGTGTGTGGATGCGGGTGACGTCGCGGCCGCTGCGGAGGCGCTCGGGCGGCCGCATCGCGTCGAGGGTGTCGTCGTGCACGGCGACGGCCGCGGCCGGGGTCTGGGCTTTCCGACTGCGAACATCGTGCCCCCGATGTACGCGGCGATTCCCGCGGACGGTGTGTACGCGGCGTGGTTCACCGTGCTGGGCTCGGGCCCGGTGGAGGGCACGGTCGAGCCGGGGCGGCGCTACAGGGCCGCGGTGTCCGTCGGCTCCAACCCGACTTTCTCCGGCCGCGCTCGTACCGTCGAAGCGTTCGTGCTCGACCACGAAGCCGACCTGTACGGCCAGCACGTCGCGGTCGACTTCGTCGAGCGGGTGCGGGGCATGGAGAAGTTCGACTCCGCCGACGCGCTCATCGAGGAAATGGGCCGGGACGCGGAGAAGGCGCGAAAGATCCTCACCGAGGCAGCGCCGAACTGACAGCGCCGAGGCAGCGCCGAACTGACAACACCGAGGCAGCGCCGGACTGAACGGTGTGGCGCACCTGGTAGCATCGCCTGCTGGTGTGTGCTGCGGTTCGCGGCGGCTGCACCCGTCGGGCATCCGGTCGTCACCGGTGAGCCGATTTCCATGCGCGCGGACGTCAGTTACAGGAGTGCATCAAGTGGCATTGACCACCGAGCAGAAGAAGCAGATCCTCGGCGAGTACGGACTGCACGAGACCGACACCGGTTCGCCGGAGGCGCAGGTGGCTCTGCTCACCAAGCGCATCGTCGATCTCACCGAGCACCTGAAGCAGCACAAGCACGACCACCACTCCCGCCGCGGCCTGCTGCTGCTGGTCGGACGTCGTCGTCGTCTGCTCAAGTACGTTCAGAAGGTCGACATCAACCGCTACCGCTCGCTGATCCAGCGTCTCGGTTTGCGCCGATAAGGCGGGCGGCATACGACAGTCCCGTCGAGTCCGGGTACGGCGGATCGATTCGCCGTACGCGGCCACACCGATAGCCAGCGAGGCTTGTACCCGGCTTGCACGTATTGATGCTTAGACTGGCCTCGTTGGCTATCGGTATTTGCACCACCACCACCGCCGCCCCGCGCTCACAGCCGTGGCGTCGGTCTTCGGTAGTGGCCCTCCGGATGTCGATCCGGCCGGCTTCGATCGACGGCCGCCTCCGCGATGTGCGGCGTGCGCAGCCGTGACCAGGACAGTCGCGCTGCCCGTGCGGACCGGCAAAGACGAGAGGGAAGAGAAGAAAAGCAGATGACAGACAATTCCGCAATCGAGGTCGAAAAGGGCGTGTTCGAATCCGTCGCCGTCATCGACAACGGAAGCTACGGCACACGCACCATCCGTTTCGAAACGGGACGTCTCGCGCAGCAGGCTGCCGGCTCCGTGGCCGCCTACCTGGACGAAGAGACCATGCTGCTGTCGGCTACCACGGCCAGCAAGCAGCCCAAGGAGCACTTCGACTTTTTTCCGCTGACGGTTGATGTCGAAGAGCGCATGTACGCGGCGGGCCGCATCCCCGGCTCGTTCTTCCGCCGTGAGGGCCGCCCGTCGACCGACGCGATCCTCACCTGCCGCCTGATCGACCGCCCGCTGCGCCCGTCCTTCGTCGACGGCCTGCGCAACGAGATCCAGGTCGTCGTGACCGTCCTGAGCCTTGACCCCAAGGACTTGTACGACGTCGTCGCGATCAACGCTGCGTCCGCGTCCACCCAGATCGCGGGCCTGCCGTTCTCCGGTCCCGTCGGTGGCGTGCGCGTCGCGCTGATCACGTCCGAGGAGAACAAGAGCGGTCAGTGGGTCGCGTTTCCCACCACCGAGCAGCTCGAGAACGCCGTATTCGACATGGTCGTCGCCGGGCGGATCGTCTCGGGCTCGGGTGACAACGCCGACGTCGCGATCATGATGGTCGAGGCGGAGGCCACCGAGAATGTGATCAGCCTGCTCGACGGCGGCGCGCAGGCGCCGACCGAGGCGATCGTGGCCGAGGGCCTCGAGGCCGCCAAGCCGTTCATCGCCCGCCTGTGCGAGGCGCAGCAGGCGCTGGCCGTCAAGGCCGCCAAGCCGACCGCTGACTACCCGCTGTTCCCGGCCTACCAGGATGACGTGTACGCCGCCGTCGAGAACGCCGGGTCCGCCGCGCTGTCCGACGCACTGTCCATCGCCGGCAAGCAGGAGCGCGACGACAAGACCGACGAGGTCAAGGCCGACGTCCTCGAGCAGGTCGGCCCGCAGTTCGAGGGCCGCGAGAAGGAGATCGGAGCGGCATTCCGATCGTTGACGAAAAAGCTTGTGCGCCAGCGTATCCTGCGCGACCAGTTCCGCATCGACGGCCGTGGGATCACGGACATCCGGTCGCTGTCCGCGGAGGTCGCGGTGATCCCGCGTGCGCACGGGTCCGCGTTGTTCGAGCGCGGCGAGACGCAGATCATGGGTGTTACCACCCTGGACATGGTCAAGATGGCGCAGCAGATCGACTCGCTGGGTCCGGAGACCACCAAGCGCTACATGCACCACTACAACTTCCCGCCTTACTCGACCGGTGAGACCGGGCGCGTCGGCTCGCCGAAGCGCCGCGAGATCGGCCACGGCGCACTCGCCGAGCGCGCTCTCGTGCCGGTTCTCCCGAGCCAGGAGGAGTTCCCGTACGCGATCCGTCAGGTCTCGGAGGCGTTGGGCTCCAACGGTTCCACCTCGATGGGTTCGGTGTGCGCCTCGACCCTGTCGTTGCTCAACGCCGGTGTGCCGCTCAAGGCTCCGGTGGCCGGCATCGCGATGGGCTTGGTCTCCGACGAGGTCGACGGCGAGACCCGCTACGTCGCGCTCACGGATATCCTCGGCGCCGAAGACGCCTTCGGCGACATGGACTTCAAGGTCGCCGGCACGAAGGAGTTCGTCACGGCCCTGCAGCTCGACACGAAGCTCGACGGTATCCCGTCGCAGGTTCTCGCCGGCGCGCTGAGCCAGGCGCACGACGCCCGCACCACGATCCTCGAGGTCATGGCCGAAGCGATCGCTACCCCGGACGAGATGAGCCCGTACGCGCCGCGGATCACGACCATCAAGGTCCCCGTGGACAAGATCGGCGAGGTCATCGGCCCCAAGGGCAAGATGATCAACTCGATCACCGAGGAGACCGGCGCCAACATCTCCATCGAGGACGACGGCACGGTCTACGTCGGTGCCGCCGACGGCCCGTCCGCGCAGGCTGCGATCGACAAGATCAACGCTATCGCCAACCCGCAGCTGCCCAAGGTGGGCGAGCGTTTCCTCGGGACGGTCGTCAAGACGACCGCCTTCGGTGCGTTCGTTTCGCTGCTCCCGGGCCGCGACGGACTGGTGCACATCTCCAAGCTGGGCAACGGCAAGCGCATCGCGAAGGTCGAGGACGTCGTCAACGTCGGCACCAAGATCCGCGTCGAGATCGCGGACATCGACAACCGCGGCAAGATCTCGCTGATCCCGGTCGAGGAGGACGCAGCCGAGGCTTCGGATGTGTCCGGTAGCTCGGGGCCCGCTGCTGAGTAGCCGCACCTAGCAGCAGGTGTATCCGGCCCCACACGGTTCGTCCGTGTGGGGCCGGAGTGCTGTCTCCGGTGTATCGTTGTTCGACGTTCATCACCCCGGGGATCATCCGGCCACGACACTTCCGGAAGCAAGGAAACACGCACCGCCATATGGCTCAATCCCTCCGCGAGAAGCCGCAACGCGGCTCCGCACTCGATACCCACCTCCGCACCGGTGTCCAGCGCACCACGCTTCCCGGTGGCCTCCGCGTCGTAACCGAACACCTGCCCGGCGTGCGCTCGGCATCGGTCGGCATCTGGGTCGGCGTCGGCTCCCGCGACGAGCAGCCCACAGTCGCCGGCGCCGCGCACTTCCTCGAGCACTTGCTGTTCAAGTCCACCCCGACGCGCTCGGCCGTCGACATCGCGCAGATGATGGACGGCGTCGGTGGCGAGCTCAACGCCTTCACCGCGAAGGAACACACGTGCTTCTATGCCCACGTCCTCGACGACGACCTACCGCTCGCGATGGATCTGATCAGCGACGTGGTGCTGCGAGGGCGTTGCCGCTCCGTCGACGTCGACGTCGAACGGCAAGTGGTGCTCGAGGAGATCTCGATGCGCGACGACGACCCCGAGGACCTGCTCGGCGACACGTTCTCGACCGCGCTCTTCGGTGACCATCCGGTCGGACGACCGGTGATCGGCAGCACGGGCTCGATCGAATCGATGACCCGGACCCAGCTGCACTCATTCCACATGCGCCGGTACACACCCAATCGGATGGTGGTCGCGGTGGCGGGCAACGTCGAACACGAACATACGGTGGAACTGGTACGACGGGCGTTCGCCGGACACCTCGACCGCGGCACGGTGTCCGTACCCCGGCGAGAGGGTGCGATCCGGTTGCGGACGGCGCCGACGTTGAGCCTGACGAAGCGGGACGTCGAGCAGGCCCACCTGACGATGGGAGTTCGAGCCTTCGGTCGGCACGAGGGGCACCGCTGGCCGTTGTCGGTTCTCAACGCCGCGGTGGGTGGCGGCCTGAGTTCCCGCCTGTTCCAAGAGATCCGGGAGGAACGCGGCCTCGCGTACTCGGTCTACTCGGGTGTGGACACCTTCGCGGACACGGGTGCGTTCTTCGTGTATGCGGGGTGCCAGCCGGAGAACCTCGGAGACGTGACGACGTTGATACGCGAGGTCCTTGCGAGTGTCGCATCGAACGGGATCACCGATGCCGAATGCGCCCGCGCGAAAGGGTCGTTGCGCGGGTCGCTCGTGCTGGGGCTCGAGGACTCGGGGTCGCGGATGAACCGGATCGGCCGTAGCGAGCTGAACTACGGTAATCATCACTCGGTTTCGGAGACCCTCGCCCGGATCGACGAGGTCACCACCGACGACGTGCGGGAGGTCGCCCGGGTGCTACTGCAGCGGCCGTTCGCGGCCGCTGTGGTGGGACCGTACCGGGGCAAGCGGGATCTGCCCGCCTCGGTTCGGGGGATCGTCCGGTAGCGGCCGGAGTGGCCTGGCGTCACTGCCGGTACACCGCGACCCGTACGACGTCCGTCGGGTCGACGAGATGGCCGTGGTCGTCGTCACCGACGTCGATCTGAACCCAGTGGATCCGACCGTTGAAGGCGTTGTCGCCGCGTGGGTAGTCCGGGGTGACGGTCGACTGGCTGTCGCGCCCGACGTCGGTGTATTCGTAGCCGAACCCGAGGGGTTCGGTCCGCTCGATCCTGCCCGAGCCCACCGTCGCGCCGTCCACGAGCAGGGTCACGTCGCCCCCCTTGCCCAGGCCGCCGCCGTCGTAGGCGAACTCGATCCGTAGCTGCCGGGTTCCAGGGGGTACCGGCTGGTCGCCGCGAATGTGCGTGCGGTGGATACCGAAGAGGTTGTAGCAGAACGTGACCCGGCCTTCCTTCAGGTAGAAGGCCCAGCCACCGGCGTGCCCGCCTAGGCTGAGGATCACCCCGCTGGCCCCGGCCGCCAGATCGCTGGGGATGTCGACCTGCGCCGTCAGCGACCAGGACCGATTGCGCCAATTCACGATGTGCATCTCGAGTAGCCCGCCCATCCCCGGTAGCAGGACCTGCCTGTTGCCCGGAACCAGACGGGGTTTACCGGAGATCCCCGGCAGGACTCGCTCGAACACCCGGTCGTCGAGCGGGAGGACGTTGTTGCGTGTTGCCTCGATCAGGAACAGCCGCTGGAGTTCGTGCAGCCGGTCGGGGTGTTCCTTCGACAGGTCGTCGGACTGAGTCCAGTCGGACGTGCAGTCGTACAACTCCCACACGTCGTCGTCGAACGCGACTCCGGCGGCGCCGACGGTCTGCCACGGGGTCCGGTGCTTGGTGACCGCGCACCACCCCTTGTGGTAGATCCCGCGGTTGCCGAACATCTCGAAGTACTGCGTGACGTGGCGGTCGGGCGCTTCGGCATCGTCGAAGGTGTAGGTCATGTCGACGCCGTCGAACGGATCCTGCCGCACACCCTTGACCATCGAGGGCGCCGGTAGGTGCGCCGCCTCGAGCACGGTGGGGACGATGTCGATGACGTGGTGAAACTGGTGGCGTAGCTCTCCGTGAGCGGCGAACCCGTGCGGCCAGTGGACGATCGTCCCGTTGCGGGTTCCGCCCCAGTGCGACGCTATCTGCTTGGTCCATTGGTAGGGAGTGTCCATCGCATGCGCCCACCCGACCGCGTAGTGCGGCGACGACTCGGGGCCGCCGAGCTTGTCGAGCTGGCTGGTCAGGAATTCCGGAGTCTCGATCTCGGGCATGCCGTTGAGATTGATCAACTCGTTGAACGTACCCTGCAGCGTTCCCTCAGCCGAGGCGCCGTTGTCACCGATGATGTAGTAGACGAGCGTGTCGTCCAATGAACCGAGTTCCTCGATGGCGTCGACGACCCGACCGACTTGATGGTCGGTGTGTGCGAGGAACCCCGCGTAGTTCTCCATCTGACGACGCAGGACAGGCAGCAGCGCCTCGTCCATGTCCTCCCAGGCCGGAATGACCTCGTGTCGTCGGGTGAGTTCGGCATTCTCCGGAATCACTCCGAGCTGCTTCTGCCGTTCGAATATCCTTTCCCGCAACGCGTCCCACCCGTCGTCGAAGAGGCCTCGATATCTGTCGGCCCACTCCCTCGGCACATGGTGCGGCGCATGCGTGGCACCGGGCGCGAAGTAGAGGAAGAACGGCTTGTCGGGCGTGAGCGCTTTTTGTTGCCGCACCCACGCGATGGCTCTGGCGGCCAGATCCTCGGTGAGGTGGTACCCCTCCTCCGGCGTGCCCCACGGTTCGACCCGGCGAGTGCCCTCGTGCAGCGTCGGGTACCACTGATCGGTTTCCCCGCCGACGAAGCCGTAGAAATACTCGAAGCCGTTGCCGGGTGACGGCCAGCGTTCGAACGGCCCGGCCGGACTCGTCTCCCAGATGGGGACCTCGTGACATTTGCCGACGTGCGCGGTCGCGTAGCCGTTGAGGGTGAGGATCTCGGCCAACGGCGCGCACGTGTCGGGGCGCACCGAGCTGTACCCGGGCGACGAAGTAGCCAACTCGGTGATGCCGCCCATGCCCACCCGATGATGATTGCGCCCGGTCAGCAACGCCGCCCGGGTGGGGGAGCACAGCGCAGTGGTGTGGAATCGGGTGTATTTCAGGCCGCCGCCGGCCAGTCTCTCCGCCGTCGGTGTGTCGACGGGGCCACCGAACGCGCTCGACGCCCCGAAACCGACGTCGTCGAGCAGGACGATGAGGACGTTGGGCGCGCCGGCGGGTGGACGCAGCGGGCGGATCGGGGGATACGTCGCGTCGGGGTCCTTGGCGTCGTACAGGATCGTGCCGGAATAGACCTCGGGTGGTATCGGCAGGATCTGCCGCCCGGTGTCGATGCGGTACCTCTCGCCTTCCGAACCCATCGGGACATCCATCGCGGACGACCTCCCTCGAGGCGCGCGCACCAGTGGCGCCCGGCATGAGCGAGTGCGCACCTGACTTGACGGTACGTTCAGGCCGGCGTTCTTCGCAGCGGAATCTCAGCCGCGCCTGCATCGGTGCAGGAGTAGCCTGGAACGTACGGTCGGGCTTGTGGAGTAGCAGATCCCGGCCCGGGTAAGGCTGTTGAGGTGGTGTCGAGAACCGTTGGCCGGCAACCGTTTAGCGGCACCCATTATGTCCTGGACATCGCAACCGAACGAGGTGCGAAATGAACGAACTGGCGGAATGGGACATCGTGACCGGGGTCGGGATCACAGCGCTCGCAGTGGCTGCCGGCAGATCGATCGAGACCAACCGCGACGACGCGCTGGCCGCGGATCCATATGCCGAAGCATTCGTGGAGGCCGCGGCACCGCCGATGCCGATGCCGACCCGTCTCGAGGACGTCGACGACATCGAGAAGTCGTGGACTTGGCTGGCGGACTACATCGGCGTACGGACGCGGTACTTCGATGACTACTTCGCCGAGGCAAGTCGGGCCGGGATCGACCAGATGGTGCTGCTCGCCGCAGGTCTCGACGTGCGCGCCTACCGGCTGGACTGGCCGACCGGGACGACCGTCTACGAACTCGACGCCCCCAAGGTCTTGGCGTTCAAGGACGACGTCCTGGCCGTCGAGAAGGCTGGGCCCCGCGCGGATCGTCGGGCGCTCGCGGTAGACCTTCGGGAGGATTGGGCGGTTCCGCTGCAGAACAAGGGCTTCGATCGCTCCAAGCCTTCCGCGTGGTTGGCAGAGGGATTGCTGCCGTTCCTCCCGAACGCCGCGAAGGAACGATTGTTCCAATTCGTGACGGACCTGTCCGCACCCGGCAGTCGCCTCGAGCTCGAGCACGTCGACGACGCCCAGGCCATGCTGCAGGAGGATCAGTTCCAGCAGCTGAGTGAGCGTTTCGGCATCGACATGGCGGCCCTGTGGCCCGAGGAGGACGACCTCCACCCGGTTGAATGGCTCAGAGACCACGGCTGGGAGGTCGAGATCGCGTACTCGAGAGAGGTGGCCGAGCGATTCGGGCGCCCCCTCTTGAACCCTGACGGTGGCCCCTCGCGGTCAAGTGAGTTCATTACCGCCGTCCGCGTGTGACGCCGAGCGTCGGATACGGGCGGTCGAGTCGCGCACCGTAGGCTTACGTCGAGAACGAGCAGGGTTGCAAGGATTTCGGACGGAGCGGGTACGTGACTTCAGCAGCACCCATCAGGGTCGGTGTTCTGGGCGCGAAGGGCAAGGTCGGGCGCGCGATGTGCGAGGCCGTCGAGAAGGCTGACGACCTCGAACTGGTGGTCGGCGTCGACCAAGGCGATCGGATCGAGGGCATCGTCGACCAGCGGACCCAGGTCGTCATCGACTTCACCCACCCCGACGTGGTGATGGACAACCTCCACTTCCTGATCTCGAATGGCATCCATGCCGTCGTCGGGACCACCGGCTTCGACGACACCCGACTCGCGCAGGTGCAGTCCTGGCTGGATGCGAACCCGGGTGTCGGGGTGTTGATCGCGCCGAATTTCGCGATTGGAGCCGTGCTGTCAATGCGTTTCGCGGCGGCCGCGGCGCGCTTCTTCGACTCGGTCGAGGTGATCGAACTGCACCATCCCAACAAGGCCGACGCGCCGTCGGGTACCGCCTACCGGACCGCGGGTCTCATCGCCGAGGCACGGGAGAAGGCCGGTCTCGGGGCCAGTCCCGACGCGACGACCACCGAACTCGAGGGTGCGCGTGGTGCCGACGTGAGCGGGGTACGGGTGCACTCGGTGCGACTGGCCGGCCTCGTGGCGCATCAGGAGGTGCTCCTGGGTACTCAGGGGGAGACGCTGACGATCAGGCACGATTCGATCGACCGGAATTCCTTCGCCCCCGGCGTCCTGCTCGGCGTACGTGAGATCGCGCAGCGCCCCGGGCTGACCGTCGGCATCGACCCCCTGCTGGACCTGTGAAGAACCCGTCCACCCGCATTGTCGGCGCGATCGCGGCGATCGTCGCCGTTCTCGCGTTCTACTTCGTGCTCCTCGGCCAGCGGGGCGTCTCGTTGATCCAGGACGGCCGGGCTGTTCCGGTCGGGCTCGGCCTCGCGGTCCTGGTGCTGCCGGTGCTCGGTGTTTGGATGGTCGTGGCGACCATCAGGTCAGGTCTGGCGCACCAGCACCTCGCCCGCCGAATCCACCACGAGGGCCTCGAGTTGGATGTCTCGGACCTGCCGCGGCGACCCTCAGGCCGCATCGATCGCGGTGCCGCCGATGCGCTGTTCGCGCAGGTCAAGCAGGAATGGGAGGGCGATCCCGACAACTGGCGCAATTCCTATCGGTTGGCGAGAGCCTATGACTACGCCGGTGACCGCGGCAGGGCCCGCGAGACGATGCGGCGCGCCGTCGCACTCGAGAAGCTCGAGCGGGAAGGCTGACCGAGATGGCCGACGAGCCGCCGGAGAAGACCCAGAAGACGCTTCTGGTGGTCCACCACACGTCGTCTCCGGCGACCCGTGAACTACTCGAGGCCGTGCTGGCCGGTGCGCGTGATCCCGAGATCACCGGCGTCGTAGTGCGTTCCGTGCCTGCGCTGCACGCGACGCCGGTCGATGTGCTGAGCGCCGACGGTTACCTCTTCGGGACGTCCGCGAACTTCGGGTACATGTCCGGAGCGCTCAAGCACTTCTTCGACACGGTCTACTACCCGTGTCTCGACACCGTTGCCGGCCGCCCGTACGGGCTGTGGGTGCACGGCAACAACGACACCGCGGGTGCGGCGAAGTCGGTCCAGAAGATCGTCGGCGGACTGGAGCTGGCGCAGTCCGCGCAGATCGTCGAGATCGTCGGCCCCGTCGGCGCGGCCGACCGGGAGAGCTGCTACGAGCTCGGAGCCACGATCGCCGTCACCGTCGCCGGCGACCTCTGAGCCGGCCACCTCTGACAGGGGTCGTATCGGCGGCCTACTTGCCGCCGACGAACTTGGTCAACCCCTGACTGGCGGTGTCGAGAGCCATGTTCCGTGCCTTCTTCAGCATGAAGCCCGGCAGCGGGATCTTCGGGTCGATGGTCAGTTCGAACTTGACGAGTGTGCCGTCACCCTTGGGGGTGAGGGTGTACGACCCCTGCTGGCTGTTCTGCTGAGTGCTCTCGACCAGTGTCCACGACATGTATTTGTCGCCGTCCCACGAGTAGTCGACGACCTGCTCGTCGTTGATTCCCAGGATCGACACATTCATCCGCACCCGATTTGCGCGACCGTCCGGGTGCGTGCTCTCGACGACGACTTTCTTGTGAGGGGACGACCATTCGGGAAGGCGCTCCACGGCCGCGATGGCCGCCATGACATCGGCTGGCGCGGCCTTTACCTCGAACTCCTTTGCCCCGGAAACTGCCATTTGCACTCCTCTGCCTGGTGAACGATGAGATGCAATTAGATCATTTCGGAAGCGCAGGTTCCGGCAGGTGAACGGACGGGACGATCAGGAGTCGTCGGGGTCGGGACGGTTGTGGCGCATCTGGTCGTGCAGTGCGCCCTGAACCGCCTGCGAGACCCACGAGTTGAGTGACATTCCGTCCCGCAGGGCGGCCTCCTCGGCGCGCGCCTTGATCTGGTCGACCAGCCGCAGCGTCACGCGACTGATGTCGCCGGTGACGTCCTCGAGCGTGCGGTAGGGGTCTGCAGCGTCGTCCGAACTCGACGTGTTGTGCGAGTTCGACGCCGTGTTGTGCGAGTTCGACGGGGACTCGTCGGAAGAGGATGGGCGTCGGACCGTCTCGACGCTGGCGGCGGTGCCGTCGAACCGCACGTGGAGTGTGCGGTCGCCCAGTTCGTCTGACGCCTCGCGGGCCAAGTCGGACAGCGCCGACACGAGCATGAGCTGAGCCGACCGCTCGACCGCACCCCCGAGGGCCTCGGCGATGCGCTGGGTGTCGGCGTCACCGAGGGCTGCTGCGGCCGCGACGTCGTCGCGCAATCTGCTGGTGTAGTCCGTGAGTTCCATGACGTCATTCTGACGTCATCATGGCGTCACCGCAAGGGGCAGTGACGTCATTCTTGATGTCACAACCGGGGCGAGTAGCCGAAATCGTAAGTGTCTTGGCCGCCGCGAAGATGCGCGCGGCGAGTTCCGACCGTGCAGCGTCGACCGAGAGGCGGCGATCAGGCGGCGGCGATATGGTGCGCACCGGGGATGAGAGGCGAGATCGGGAGGAATCGCGATGCGGAATGCGGCATCTTTGAACGTTCAACTTATTGCGAAGACGGAGTTCGTCCCGCCGACTGACGTCCCGTGGCAGACCGACGCGGACGGCGGCGAAGCACTCGCCGAGTTCGCCGGCCGGGCTTGCTACCAGAGTTGGTCCAAGCCGAACCCGCGCACCGCCTCCAATGTCGGATACCTGCGGCATCTACTGGAAGTGGGCCACCTGTCGGTTCTCGAGCACGCGAGTGTGAGCTTCTACATCACCGGGATCTCACGCTCCTGCACACACGAGCTGATCCGGCACCGGCACTTCTCGTACTCGCAGTTATCGCAGCGGTTCGTGCGCGAGACCGATGCCAACTTCGTCATCCCGCCCGCGATTGCCGGTGACGAGCAACTCGAGGCGTTGTTCGAGAAGGCCGCCGACGCGAGCCGTGAAGCTTATGCGGAGTTGCTGGCCGCGCTCGAGGCGAAGCTCGCCGACGTGCCGAACGGACCGATCCGGAACAAGCAGGCCCGCCAGGCCGCTCGCTCGGTGCTGCCCAACGCCACCGAGACCCGCCTTGTGGTTAGCGGCAACTACCGCGCGTGGCGCCACTTCATCGAAATGCGTGCCACCGAGCACGCCGACGTCGAGATCCGTCGCGTCGCCGTCGAATGCCTTCGGCAGTTGCAGGGCTGCGCCCCGAATGTGTTCGGAGACTTCGAAATCGCCGAACTGCCGGATGGTTCGGAAATCGCCACGAGCGAGTTCGATAGGGTCGGCTGACTGCGGCGACGCCCCGGGGGTGCCGTCGGTTCAAGTCTGCATCGGTGACCGGGTAGCCTTCTGACCATGACTTACGGTGATTCAGCTGGTTCCGTCGAGCGTCCGTTCGGCACCGTCCTCACGGCGATGGTGACTCCATTCACCAAGGACGGGAAGCTGGATCTGGACGCGGGTGTCGAGTTGGCTGCCCACCTCGTTGACAACGGCTGTGACGGATTGGTGCTGGCCGGTACCACGGGCGAGTCGCCGACCACCACCGAGAACGAAAAGCTCGAGTTGTTGCGCGCGGTCGTGGACACCGTCGGCGACCGCGCCCGGATCGTCGCCGGGGCCGGCAGCAACGACACAGCACACAGTATCGAGCTCGCGCGGGATGCCGCGCGGGCCGGCGCCCACGGGCTCCTCGTCGTGACGCCCTACTACTCGCGCCCGCCGCAGGCGGGCCTGTACGCCCACTTCACCGCTGTCGCCGACGCCACCGATCTTCCGGTGATGCTTTACGACATTCCGCCGCGCTCCGTGGTTCCCATCGAGACCGAGACCATCCGCGCTCTCGCCGACCATCCGCGCATCCTCGCGGTCAAGGACGCCAAGGGCGACCTCAACGCGGGTGCCGAGCTGATCGGCACCACCGACCTCGACTTCTTCTCGGGTGACGACCCACTCAACCTGCCGTGGCTGTCCGTCGGCGCGATCGGCTTCGTAAGCGTCATCGGCCACCTGGTGCCGCAGCGTCTGCGTGCGCTGCACACCGCGTTCATGGAGGGCGACCTCGCGACGGCGCGTGAGATCAACCTGAGTCTCGTGCCAGTGAACCGCTCCGTGGCCCGACTCGGCGGCGTAAGCGCTTCGAAGGCCGGACTGCGACTCCTGGGCATCGACGTCGGCGACCCGCGACTGCCGCAGGTTGCCCCCACCACCGAGCAGATCGACGTCCTGGCGGCGGACCTGCATGCCGCGGGGGTGCTCGCATGACCCGTCCGACCCGCCGTCGCAGTGCTTTCCGTCAGGCCGGCCCGCCGAGCACCGCAGCCGAACGTTCCCAGTCGTCCGAGTCGGCTGCGCCGGCCGTCGAGCGCACCGAGAGTCCGGCGGCGCGACGGGAGGCGGCGGTGAAGGAAGGCGGCAGGAAGCCGCAGTCCCGCCGCTCGGGGAGCGCCAAGTCGCGGCCGGCTCGAGCCGGCGGTGCCAATGCGCCGTCCGTTCGGGCCGCCGGTGACCCGACCGATCGTCTCGGCCTGCCACCGAAAGCACCCGCGAAGGGCCTGCGGGTGGTCGCGCTCGGTGGCATCGGTGAGATCGGTCGAAACATGACCGTCTTCGAGCACGAGGGCCGACTGCTCATCGTCGACTGCGGCGTGCTGTTCCCGGAGGACCAGCAGCCCGGCGTCGACCTGATCCTCCCCGACTTCCGGTACATCGAGGACCGGATGGACGACGTCGAGGCGATCATCCTCACGCACGGCCACGAGGATCACATCGGCGCTGTTCCGTTCCTGCTGCGGCTGCGACCCGACATCCCGGTCGTCGGTGCCAGGTTCACCCTCGCGCTCGTCGCCGCCAAGTGTCGTGAGCACCGTCTTCGTCCCAACCTCGTCGAGGTCGCCGAGGGTGGCGGCACCGCCCACGGCCCGTTCGACTGCGAGTACTTCGCCGTCAATCACTCGATCCCGGACGCGATTGCCGTCGCCATCCGCACGTCGGCAGGTCTGGTACTGCACACGGGCGACATCAAGCTCGACCAACTGCCACTCGACGGCCGCCTCACCGACCTCGCGGGCTTCTCCCGACTCGGCGACGAGGGCGTCGATCTGTTCCTCGTCGATTCGACCAACGCCGAGGTACCGGGCTTCGTGACCCCCGAACGGGAGATCGGCGGCGTGCTCGACCACGTCATCGGCAAGGCCACTCAGCGGGTGATCGTTGCGTCGTTCGCAAGCCACGTGCACCGGATCCAGCAGGTCGTCGACGTCGCCGAGCGGTACAACCGTCGGGTCGCGTTCGTGGGCCGCTCGATGGTCCGGAACATGCAGATCGCGCAAGATCTCGGCTACCTGTCGGTGCCGGACGGCTTGGTAGTCGACATGGACACCGCGGCGAGTCTGCCCGACGACAAACTCGTCCTCGTTTCCACTGGATCCCAGGGCGAGCCCCTGTCGGCGCTGTCGCGGATGGCGCGGGGAGAACACCGCCAGATCAACATCCGTGCGAACGACCTCGTCGTGCTCGCGTCGTCACTGATCCCCGGCAACGAGAACTCGGTGTTCGCGGTCGTCAACGGCCTCGCCAAGCGCGGCGCAACCATCATCACGCAGCAGAACGCCAAGGTTCACGTCTCCGGACACGCGTCCGCCGGTGAGCTGTTGTACTTGTACAACGCGGTACGGCCCACCAACGCGATGCCGGTGCACGGCGAGTGGCGCCACCTGCGGGCCAACGCGGCACTGGCGAAGGCCACGGGCGTCCCGGAGGATCGGATCGTGCTCGCCGAGGACGGCGTGGTCGTCGACATGGTCGACGGTCTCGCCGAGATCGTCGGGCGGGTCCCGGTCGGGCACGTGTACGTCGACGGCAACTCGGTCGGGGACGTCGGTGACTCGACGCTGTCGGACCGTCTGATCCTGGGCGAGGGCGGGTTCATTTCGATTTCGCTCGCGGTCGATTCGGCCACGGGCCGTGCCGTCAGCACTCCCGAGGTGGCCGGTCGCGGCTTTTCCGACGATCCCGCCGCACTCAAGGAGGCTGCGACGCTCGTCGAGTCCGAACTCGTGCGATTGGCGAGCGAGGGTATCGATGACACTCACCGCATCGCGCAGGCCGTGCGCCGGGTGGTGGGACGATGGGTGGCGGAGAAGTACCGGCGTCGGCCGATGATCGTGCCGACCGTCATCGGGGTGCCGTAGCCGGAGGTTGTGGGCAAGACGGGTGAGGAGGTTGTCCCGTCATGGTCGAGCGCAAGCCGCTGCGTGCCACGTTCGAGTCGTGGGTCGAAAAGCAGATCCGGGGCGCGTACGAGCGCGGTGAGTTGGACAACCTCGAGGGGGCCGGCAAGCCGATCCCCGCCGGTGGTGGCGAAGACTGGTGGGTGCGCGGGTATCTCCGGCGTGAGGGGCTCTCAGCCGACGACTTGCTGCCCGAACCCCTGCGGCTGCGCAAGGACATCGAGCGGCTGCCGGCGGCGGTACGGCGCGACCGCACCGAGCGCGAGGTTCGGGACGAGGTCGCTCGCCTCAACCGGAGGATCGTGACGTGGCTGCGGAACCCGTCCGGCCCCCATGTCCCCATCGGGCGGGTCGACGCCGATGAGGTGGTCGAGCGGTGGCGCGCCGAACGGGCTTCGACGTCATACGCGGAGGCCGCCGGGATCGACGAGGAGCAGCGCAGAGCCCGTCGGGTTCTTGCGCGCGCCGCGCTGGCCGAAGCCGGCTACCGCGAGATCCGTCGGAGGGAAGTGCGGTTCGGCCGCCGTCGTCGCCTCGTGTGGCCGTTCCGGCGACGACGCGGCACTCGCTGAGGCTCAGGGAGGCTCAGGACTCGAGCTTCCCGTAGTCGACGGTGTACCACCGCTCGGGTCGCATCCGGATCAGGACGGCCTTGTCGTTGAACGACTCGCTGATGAACGCTCGCGCCTCGGTTTCGGGCAAGTATCTGCGCACGAGCGGGAGGACGTCATCGGGGTTGACGGCGTCCTGGAACGTGGCAGCCCCCTCCACGCTGACGTACCGGTACGGCGGCGCCTCCTGCTGTGCACAGAGGCTGAACCTGCCGTTTGCCCGAATGAGTCGCTCCTTGACGGTGCCGCGGTTGGTCCACACGACCACGTCGCCGCCAGGGGAGTAGTCGTACCAGATCGGTACCGCGAGGGGCGCCCGGTCGTCTTGCTCCGCGGCGATCACCCCCACGTGTACGTCGGCGAGGAACTGCTCGCGTTCGTGCTCGGTCATGGTGATCGTCGACATTTGTGGCTCCTCACACGAGAGTCCGGTCGATTCCTGCTCCGGTCGATACCTACGGTACGACTCGTCGCAAGACCCTCGCCCGTTCGAGTCGAGGTCCGGCTACGGTTGGGTGTGCCTTTTGCCCGCGATGAACGCCATGCCCTGGTCGACACGATGCGCATGATCGGACCGGATGCGCCCACGCTTTGCGGTGACTGGACCGTGCGGGATCTCGCCGCCCACATCGTGCTTCGCGAGCGTCGATTCGACGCGAGCCCGGGGATCATGGTGTCGGCGCTGTCCGGGTACGCCGATCGGGTCCAGCGTGGCATCGCCAGGAGGGACTGGAACGCCTTACTCGACGACGTCCGGTCGGGTCCGCCGGTCTGGTCCCCGCTTCGGTGGGTCGACGAGCAGGCCAATCTCGCCGAGATGTTCGTCCACCACGAGGACGTCCGGCGCGCCCAAAAGCACTGGTCGGTGCGCGCGTTGCCCGATCGGTTGCAGGACAAACTCTGGGCCGTCGCGACCGGGATCGGCCGGCGCAGCTACCGCCGGTCCCCGCTGACGGTCGTCCTCGAGCGACCCGACGGGAAGCGTGCCACGGTGCGGTCCGTCGGTGCCACCTCGGTGACGCTCCGCGGGGAGCCCGCCGAACTGCTGATGTATGCGTTCGGACGCGATCAGGCGCAGGTGGAGTTCGAAGGAAAGCCCGAGGACGTGGCGGTGGTCGCCGGACTCGACCGCAATGTGTGACCGTCTCCCGTTGCCGCAGCCGTGTCAGAGCACGTGAACGGGTGTGGCGTGTGTTGTGGATGGTCCGGATGGGGTCGTAGCGTCTAACCTGACCTGTATGGCAGGGAAGACAAGCGCCCGTGGATCGAGTTCGAAGGCTTCCACGTCGCGGACCCGAGCGCGCTCAGCCTCTGCTGCGCGCGGCGCATCGTCTCGCACATCTCGCGCCGCGAGCCGCAGCGGTTCCGCGGCCGCGGCGCGAACCTCCGCGTCGCGCAGGTCCTCCACGGCTCGCGGTTCGGCCAGGCGTAAACCCGCCGCCTCGCGTGCGGGTTCGGTCCGTCGCAGACCGAGCAGGAAGACGCATCGAGGAACCAATGCGTTCGCCTCGGTGGGCCGTCGTATCGGCGCCGGTTGGTCCATGGCCACCAGGGGACTGGGCGCGACCGCCCGGACGATCGGCAAGGCCACCGATGTCGCGCACGGCCACCGCCGAGACGGGATCGCGCTGGGGCTGATCGCGGTCAGCGTCGTTATCGCGGGAGGGATGTGGTTCTCAGCCGGCGGCCCGGTGGGGCAATGGATCGAAACCTGCGTGCGCGCAGTCGTCGGCGCGGTTGCTGCGGTCCTACCGATCGTCGGAGTCGTCATCGCAGTCGTACTGATGCGGACCGCACCGAAGCCCGACGACCGGGTCGGCTTGATCTGGGGCTCGCTGCTCGTTGGGTTGCCGGCCGTCGGGCTGTGGCACCTCGCGTCAGGCTCGCCGACATCGTCGACCGGTTGGCCGGAGGGTGCCGGGGTGGTCGGCTACCTCGTTGCCGGCCCGCTCACGAGGGGCGTCACCGAATGGTTGTCGGTACCCCTTTTGCTGATGGCGATGTTCTTCGGTGTCCTACTGCTGACCAAGACCACGGTGCGCGAGGTCCCGGAACGGTTGCGGTCCTGGTTCGGTGCCTCGTACCGCGGCGACGACTACGACGAGTACGGCCACGACTCCGACCCCGACTTCCGGGATGGCTACGGCCACGGTCCGGACGAGGACGATCCGAGCCTGTTCGACGTGGACGGCTACCCGGTCGAGGGTGTCGAGACGGCACGGCTGTCCCGCCGCACACCGCGCCGCCATCGTGGCACCCCGGAGGAGAACTATCCCACCGACGAGGTCCACGAGGGCGCCGCGACCGAGGTGCTCGGGTTGTGGGATCCGGGTGATCTCGACGGTGTGCCGGTCCCACCGGAATCGGAGTCTGCATCTGAGTCCGACTCCGAGCCCGAGTCGGGGCGGCCCGGGTCCGCCGCATCTGTCCGGCCCGGATCGCGCGCTCGCAGCACCCCACCGCCCACTCCGGAGCAGGAAACCGCCCCCACACCGGAGGAGGATGTCTTCGTCCCGGACCGGATCGTCGAGGGCGACTACGTGCTGCCGCCGATGTCGCTGCTGCTCGAGGGCGACCCGCCGAAGCTGGGCAGCAAGGCCAACGATTCGATGATCGAGGCGATCACCGAGGTCCTCGAGCAGTTCAAGATCGACGCGGCTGTGACCGGGTACACCCGCGGTCCCACGGTCACGCGGTACGAGGTGGAACTCGGCCCCGGCGTAAAGGTGGAGAAGATCACCGCCCTCACCCGCAATATCGCCTATGCGGTCGCCACCGACAACGTGCGACTGTTGGCACCGATCCCGGGCAAGTCGGCCGTGGGCATCGAGGTGCCCAACTCGGACCGTGAGATGGTGCGCCTGTCCGACGTGCTCGCCGCGCCACCCACCCGCAAGGACCACCATCCGCTCGTGATCGGTCTCGGCAAGGACATCGAAGGCGATTTCGTGAGCGCCAACCTTGCGAAGATGCCGCACCTGCTGGTCGCGGGCTCTACCGGATCCGGCAAGTCGAGCTTCGTGAACTCCATGCTCGTGTCGCTGCTTACCCGCGCGACCCCGGACGAGGTCCGGATGATCCTCATCGACCCCAAGATGGTCGAGCTCACCCCCTACGAGGGCATTCCACACCTGATCACGCCGATCATCACCCAGCCCAAGAAGGCGGCGGCGGCACTGGCGTGGCTCGTCGAGGAGATGGAGCAGCGTTACCAGGACATGCAGGCGAGCCGGGTCCGGCACATCGACGACTTCAACACCAGGGTGAAGTCCGGAGAGATCACCGCGCCGTTGGGCAGCGAGCGCGTGTACCGGCCGTACCCGTACATCCTTGCGATCGTGGACGAACTCGCCGACCTGATGATGACGGCGCCTCGGGATGTCGAGGAGGCGATCGTCCGGATCACACAGAAGGCCCGTGCTGCCGGCATCCATCTCGTGCTCGCGACGCAGCGACCGTCCGTCGATGTCGTGACTGGTCTGATCAAGACCAATGTGCCGTCGCGGCTGGCGTTCGCGACGTCGTCGCTCACCGACTCCCGGGTCATCCTCGATCAGCCCGGTGCCGAGAAACTCATCGGCATGGGTGACGGGTTGTTCCTGCCGATGGGTGCGGGCAAGCCGATCCGGATGCAGGGTGCGTTCATCAGCGACGAAGAGATCGCCGCGGTTGTCGACTTCACCAAGAACCAGGCCGAGCCCGAGTACACCGAGGGCGTCACGTCAGCCAAAGCGGGCGAGAAGAAGAACGTCGACCCCGACATAGGCGACGACATGGATGTGTTCCTCCAGGCCGTCGAACTGGTCGTATCGAGCCAGTTCGGATCGACGTCGATGCTGCAGCGCAAGCTGCGCGTCGGTTTCGCCAAGGCAGGTCGGCTGATGGATCTGATGGAGACCCGTGAAATCGTCGGGCCGAGCGAAGGCTCGAAGGCTCGGGAGGTGCTCATCAAGCCCGACGAACTGGACGGTCTGCTGTGGTCCATCCGCGGTGGTGGCCCCAACCTGGCCGAGAGCGTCGACTGAGCGATTCGTCACGGTCGTTCGGCCCAGGAAGTGCCTCTGTGGTTGAATAAGGGGCACTTTGGAGGGGAGTATCCCCGTCCCCGCGACAGGCTCGTCAACACGAGCGGCACCGTTGCTGCTCCGGTTCTGTCGACCGATCCGCTCGTGGTGAAGCGGGTAGGTGGGAGAGACCTCCGGTGGTGGCGTACCTACCGGAGGTCAAATATCGATGGCTGTCTCCCCGCTTGTCTGGATCATCACGTGCTTGGTGATTCTCGGACTGTTCGTCTTCGACTTCTTCGCCCACGTGCGCACTCCGCACGCCCCGACATTCCGTGAGTCGGCGTTCTGGTCGGCGGTGTACATCGCCCTGGCGATCGCTTTCGGCATCTTCGTGATCGCGGTCTGGGGGACCACGTTCGGCGGCGAGTACTTCGCGGGGTACGTGACGGAAAAGGCGCTGTCGGTCGACAACCTGTTCGTCTTCGTGATCATCATGTCGACGTTCGCGGTGCCGCGCGAGTATCAGCAGAAGGTCCTGCTGATCGGCATCGTGATGGCGCTCGTCATGCGCGGTGCGTTCATCGCGGTCGGCGCGGCCGCGATCAACGCATACAGCTGGGTGTTCTACCTGTTCGGCGCGTTCCTGATCTACACCGCAGCAATGCTGATCAAGGACGCCGGCCACAGCCCGGAGGCCGAGCAGGAACGCGAGAACAAGATCGTTCGGCTGGTAAAGCGGTTCCTTCCGACATCCGAGGAGTACGACGGCGACAAGCTGATCACCAAGGTCGACGGCAAGCGCATGGTGACGCCGTTGCTCGTTGCGCTCGTCGTCATCGGCTTCACCGACGTGCTGTTTGCGCTGGACTCGATCCCCGCGATCTACGGCCTGACCCAGGAGCCGTACCTGGTGTTCACGGCCAACGCGTTCGCATTGATGGGTCTGCGGCAGTTGTTCTTCCTGATCGGAGGCCTGCTCGAGCGCCTGGTGTACCTCTCGTACGGCCTGTCGATCATCCTGGCCTTCATCGGCGTCAAGCTGGTTCTGCACGCCCTGCACGAGAACACCCTGCCGTTCATCAACGACGGCCAGCACGTTGTCGTGCCCGAGATCTCGACAGCCGTGTCGTTGAGTGTGATCATCGGCGTTCTGGTGGTGACGGCGGTTGCAAGCCTGATCAAGACCCGGAACGGTCCCGCCGGCCAGGACGGCTCCGACCTCGACGCCCAGAAGGACGCGCAGCGGCAGAAGTAGGTCAGCGAGGCAGGGCCGGCTGCCCGTCTGCTACCTGGCGAAGGCTCCGAAGACCGGGATCCATTCGCGAATGGTCACTTGTTCCAGCAAGTTGGCCCTTGCGAATGGATCCTGGTCGAAGAAGGAACGAAGCTCGTCGAGGTTCGACGCCTCGGCCACCATCAGCGCACCGCTGCCGTCGGCAAACGGCCCGTAGGAGTGCAAGGTGCCGCGGCGTTCCAGATCAGAGAGCCAAGCCCGGTGATCGGTCCGGTGGTCGTCGCGCTGCGCGGACTTGTCGGGGGCGTACGTGTACTGGACGAAGAACAGCGACATGATTCCTCGATCCCCGGTATGAAGCCACCGGTGTGGAAGTCATCGGAGTGTCAGCAGCATGCGGGTATTACCCAGCGTATTGGGTTTGACGTAGCTCAGGTCCAAGAACTCCGCTACGCCGGTGTCGTAGGAACGGCACATCTCCGCATAAACCTCTGCGGTCACTGGCGTGCCGTCGATCTCGGCGAAGCCGTGTTTCGCGAAGAACTCGACCTCGAAGGTGAGCACGAATAGCCGTTCGAGGTCGAGTTCGCGAGCCACCTCGATCAGTTTCGCGACGATGAGGTGGCCTGCACCCCTGCCCTTCACCCGGGGGTCGACAGCTATGGTGCGCACCTCGCCCAGGTCGGACCACAGCACGTGCATCGCACCGCAACCGACGACGGTGTCGGCCAGTTCGACCACCCAGAACTCCTGCACAGACTCGTACAGCGTTACGAGGTTCTTCTCGAGCAGGATCCGTCCTGCGTAGATGTCGATGAGCCTTTTGATCTCCGGCACATCCGAGGTGCGCGCACGTCGCACTTTCAGTCCTTCGGCCTCGTCCGTTCCAGCTACCGGAGTCCCAGAAGTCATGTGGTGCACAGTAGTCACCGACGGAACCGATATTGTGAGTAGCGTGCCGCCCCGATCCGACGCCCGCGACCGCTTCTCGTCCGCTGGCGTGCCCGGGCGAACCGCCGGATCGGTTCTGTCATGAACACGCCGCGCCGCGAAGTGGCCGCCGCCGACGCTCTTCCCGCCGACGGCGTGCCGGCACACACCCCGGTTCCCCTGCTCAACATCGCGAACGTCCTGACGGTTCTGCGCATCGTGCTGGTGCCGGTGTTCCTCGTCGCGCTGTTCGCGGATGGAGGTCATTCGACCTTTTGGCGGATCACGGCCGCGTCGATTTTCGCGCTGGCCGCGATCACCGATCGCATCGATGGGCAGCTGGCCCGGAAACATGGTCTGGTCACCGACTTCGGGAAGATGGCTGACCCGATCGCTGACAAGGCGCTCATCGGCGCCGCGTTGGTTGGCCTGTCGATCCTCGGGGACCTGTCGTGGTGGGTGACCGGCGTCATCGCGGCGCGCGAACTCGGTATCACGTTGGTGCGCTTCGCGGTCCTGCGGCACGGTGTGATCCCCGCGGGCCGCGGAGGCAAGCTCAAGACTCTCGTCCAGACACTCGCCATCGGGCTGTATCTGATTCCGCTGCCGGATGGATTCGCACCGGTCAGCGCGACGCTGATGGGGCTGGCGGTCATCCTGACGGTCGCGACCGGGCTCGACTATCTGATTCAGGCAATACGGCTGCGGGCCGGTGTCGGACACACGGGCGTCGGACACACGGGCGCCGGAAACGCGGGCGCCGGAAACACGAGCGCCGGAAACACGGACGCATGACCGATCCGCTGACGGTGGCGGTGCCCGTCCGTGAACTCGTCGAAGCCCTGATTCGTCGCGGCGAGACGATTGCGACGGCGGAGTCCGTGACGGCGGGCCTGCTCGCCGCGACTCTGGCCGGTGTCCCCGGGGCGAGCAACGTGTTGCGTGGCGGGCTCGTCGTCTACGCCACCGACCTCAAGAGCACGCTTGCCGGTGTCGATGCCGAGGTGCTGGCGGAGGATGGGCCGGTCGCTCCTCGAACTGCGGCGCAGCTTGCGGAGGGCGCGGCGCGGCGTTGCTCAGCGGATTGGGGTGTCGGTGTCACGGGCGTGGCCGGCCCTGACCCGCAGGACGAGCACTCGCCCGGCACCGTCTTCCTGGGGGTCTCGGGACCGGGTGGAACCGAGGTCTCGGAGCTCGACATCAGCGGAGATCGGTGGGAAGTGCGACTCGCTTGTGTCCACGCGGCGGTGTCCGGTTTGCTCGAACGTTTGGCGCGATAGAGTTTGGGAACCAATCACTTGCGCTCATGCGTTTGAAACACAAGCGGGGTATCGGACAGAGGAGGAGCGAGATGGCGCTGCTATTGCGTGAGGCAATCGGTGACAGTCTTCGGCGCACACGCGTTTCGCAGAGCCGAACCCTGCGTGAGGTGTCGAACAGTGCGCGGGTGAGCCTGGGCTACCTATCCGAGATCGAGCGGGGGCGCAAAGAAGCATCGAGCGAGTTGCTGGCGGCGATCTGCGAGGCGCTCGACGTCCCGCTGTCCGAGGTGCTGGTCGATGTGAGCGAGACGATGGCTGTCGGCGCGGCTCCGGCCATCGGCGAGCGTGGCAAGGAGCGGAAGAACGTCACCACGGATGCCGCAGTCAGCGGGCGTATCGCGCAGGAGACCAGGGTCGTCATCCCGGCGCCTTCGACACAGGCGCTCGCCGCGGCGTAGGCGATGTCGGTGTTCCACCCCGGCTGGTGTCGCCGGTCCGCATAAGCAGATAGATTCGAAGTGAAGATCACGGGGCGTCGAAGCGGTGTCCAAGCTGAGGCAACCGTGAACGGATGAGTAAGTAGGGACAGAACCGAGTTCGATGCGCGACGGTCGCGCATCTGGTCGCGCGACGCGCGGCTCAGCAGATGGAGGCAGGATCACCCAATGGCTAATCCTTTCGTCAAGGGATGGAAGTACCTGATGGCGCTCTTCAATTCCAAGATCGATGAGAAGGCCGACCCCAAGGTTCAGATTCAGCAGGCGATCGAGGAAGCCCAGCGTCAGCACCAGGCCCTGTCCCAGCAGGCCGCGTCGGTCATTGGCAACCAGCGTCAGCTCGAGATGAAGCTGAGTCGCCAGCTCGACGAGGTCGAGAAGCTCAACGCCAACGCCCGCCAGGCGGTCACGCTCGCAGACCAGGCCGCTACGGCCGGCGACACGGAGAAGGCGACCCAGTACACCAATGCTGCTGAGGCGTTCGCGGCTCAGCTGGTCACGGCCGAGCAGTCCGTGGAGGACCTGAAGGTGCTGCACGATCAGGCGCTGCAGGCTGCCGCGCAGGCCAAGAAGGCCGTCGAGCAGAACGCCATGACGCTGCAGGCAAAGGTTGCCGAGCGCACGAAGCTGCTGAGCCAGCTCGAGCAGGCGAAGATGCAGGAGCGTGTCTCCGATTCGCTGCGTTCGATGGACACAACGCTTGCCGCGCCGGGCAACACACCCAGCCTCGACGCGGTCCGAGAGAAGATCGAGCAGCGCTATGCCACCGCACTCGGTGCTGCGGAGCTGGCGGGCAACTCTGTGCAGGGCCGCATGATGGAGGTCCAGCAGGCGAGCGTTCAGATGGCCGGTCACAGCCGCCTCGAACAGATCCGCGCCTCGATGAAGGGCGACGCCCTGCCGTCCGGGGACAGCGCGGCTGCCCCCGCCAAGCCTGCTGCAGCTCCACAGCAGCCGACGTCGTCCAACGGCGAGACATCCGCGCAGTAGGTAAGGCGCACAGTAGGCAAGGTCCGGCGAACACGGAGACGGTTCGATGAGTGGCACGAGAGGCGGTCGGCCCGGGAAGAATTCCCGGCCGACCGGCTCCGTCTTCGGGGACGGGACCGGGTTCGCCGCGAGTGCGGCGTCGGCGCTGGATACCGCGCAGTCGGTTTTTCGCGATGTCGGCGGTACCGTCGCCGACACGATGCGCCGTTGGACCGACCCTCGCGAACGCATGCTCCGCAAGCGCCGACGCGCCCGCAAGCACGCAGCCAGGTTCGGAATCGCGTCCGGGGCGAGCGCCGTCGCAACCGCGTCACTCGCGGCCGCGTCAGCTCCCGACTGGACGATGGTCGCGACCGGTGGCGCCGCGGCTCTGTTCGCTATTCCGGCGGTGGCAGCGGTTGGGGCCTACCGTCGCCTCACCGCGATCCCATTGCCGCCCGCGGCGCCGTCTCGACAGCCATTGCCGCCGGTTGGTTCGGCATCTCGCGGGCCGATGGAGCGGCTTGCGCACTCCGAGAGCAGTCTCCACCAGCTGCTGGGTGTTCTCAGCCGGTCGGCGAATGTGGACGCCGCGGAGCTTGATCGCACGGCCGAGACGGCGCGTTCGGCTTCTACCGCACTGCGCGCGGTTGCCGCCGACGTCGTGGCGATGGAGAGCGCCGGCCGTGGGACGGCTGCCGCAGCGACGCATCTCGAACGATCGATTCAAGCTGCGATCGGCCAGCTCGGCGACGGCGTCGCCCAGTACGAGGGCCTCGTCACCGCAGCGGCGAGGATGACGGAGTCGTCGCAGTCGTCGCAGGCGCTGTCCGATCAGCAGCAGGAGGACCTGCAGTCGGCGTCCGACCGGCTCCTAGGCTGGGCCCAGGCGCTCGGCGAGGTGAACGAGATCGATCGTCGATTCCGCTGAGATTCGGTAGCGGTGCTGCGCGATCGCGGTCAGCGGCACGGTGAGAGGCTCAGGGTGAACCCCCATCTTTCCCTGATTTTGCCAGTGAGCTGGTGATTTGCTGTCCGTCGCATGCCACGATCGAGGTGTCGGCGGTCGGTAGGATCGGCGGTGAGCACCCAAACAGGAGGACATCGTGTTCTGGAAGATTGTCGGCATCGTGGCGCTGGTCTGGATCGCGCTCTGGCTGATCGGGATCCTGGTGAAGGGGTTGTTCTGGATCCTCGTGGTGAGCGCGATCGTCTTCGGCCTGTACATGCTGTTCAAGGCCAAGTCGGGTAGTTCGCACAGCTCGCGCGGCAGGGACAAGACCAGGTTCTAGCGGGAGATGCCGGGTCGTTAGATGCCGGGCGCCAGATGCTGCAGAGCGTCGGTTGACGCTCGTCGGAGCAGGAACTCGAGGGTGATGGTCGAATGCCAACTTGGCTTCGACCATCACCCTCAGTGTCCTGAGGTCGGCTCGATCCCGTCCTGGCGGCGCTGCCCTGCTGGATCGATGTCCGAGTGTCGGCCCCCGAGAAGGCGGTCCGTAGGGGCATGCTGATGTCATGGAGTCGATCCCCGAGGACTGGCAGCGAGGGCTGGTGATCGCCGCCCACCCCGACGACATCGAGTACGGTTCCGCCGCCGCTGTGGCCCGATGGACCGGTCAGGGCAAGGACATTCGGTACGTCCTGGTCACGAGTGGCGAGGCAGGGATCGAGGGCCTACACCCCCGGCATTGCGGGCCGCTTCGCGAGACCGAGGAGCGTCGCTCCGCCGCCGCCGTCGGGGTGTCGAAGGTCGAGTTTCTCGGCTACCCCGATGGCCGAATCGAACACGGGCCCGACCTGCGGCGGGATCTCGCGCGCGTGATCCGGCTGCACCGGCCGGAGATGATCGTCACGATGAACCATCGTGAGACGTGGGGTCCGGGCTTCCTCAACAGCGCCGATCACCGGGCCGTCGGGCTCGCAGTGCTCGACGCCGTCGCCGACGCTGCAAACGAGTGGATCTTCGCCGAACTCACGGAGCCGCCATGGACGGGTGTGCGGTGGGTTGCGGTCAACGTGCTGATGGGCCTCACACATGCCGTCGACGTCACTGCGACGGTCGAACGGGCCGTCGAGTCCCTGTGTGAGCACAGTGCGTATCTCGAGGCGCTCAGCGACGAACCCGTCCTGGACCAGGCGGCCCGGCAGATCGAGATGTCCACCGGGCCCAAGCCTGGGTTCGACGCTGAGCGAGCCGTCGGCTTCGAGTTGTACGTCTTCGGCGGCTGACCGCTATTGCAGCGGTTCGCTGACGATGACCCGTCCCGCCCCGGGCACGGCCTCGACTTCGATCGGAAGTTGCCCCACGAACTCGCCGTCGGCGTATGACGTGACGGGCGCGTCGCGGACGGAGTGGACGGAGCGACCCGGAATTGACGCTTCCAATCGGAGTTTGCGGGTGCGGTAGGTCTGCACCTCATCGAGCTCGACGTGCGTGCCCTTGTACACCGTGGGGAACAGGCGCACGAGTTTGAACCGTCCGTGCGATCCCACGACGGTGATGTCGAGCAGACCGTCGTCGAGCTTGGCGTTCGGGGTGATGAGCATCCCTCCGCCGTACGAGGTGCCGTTGCCGACCGTCACCATCGTCGCGTCGACTTCGATCGTGCGGTCGTCGAGGGTGATCCGGTACGGGATCGGCTTCAGCTGAGCCAATTCGACCAACATCGCGATGTAGTAGCGCAGCGGCCCCTGCGGCCATCCCATCCGATTGGCTCGGTCGGTGGCCAGGGCGTCGAACCCGCTCGACAAGACGGTGCCGAACCAGCGTTCTCCGGCTCGGGCCAGGTCGATGGTGGCGATCTGGCCGTCGACCACGATGTCGGCGGCCGCGACCGGGTCGCCCACCGGGATGTGGAACAGCCGGGCGTGGTCATTGCCGGTGCCGCCGGGAATGATGCCGAGCGGGGTCCCGGTCTCTGCCAGCGCCTGCCACGCAATGCTGACCAATCCGTCGCCGCCGGCGACGACAAGCGCGTCGGTGCCGGCGGCGACGGCCTTGCGGGCCAACTCCAGGGCCTCCTCGGCGTCGCGGCCCTCGATCTCGGTGACCGTGACGCCGCGCTCCCGCAGGCGAGCGATGGCGGCGGCAGCAGCGGCGGGCGCGCTCCCGCCGCCTGCGGTGGGATTGGTGAGGACAGAAACCGACTTCGTCATGGGATCAGCTTGCCAGGGTTGAGGATTCCGGAGGGGTCGATTGCGTCCTTGACTGCGCGCAGGACCCGTGCGCCGAGTTCACCCACCTCGCTCTCCATCCATGGACGGTGGTCGCGGCCGACGGCGTGGTGATGGGTGATAGTGCCACCCGCGGCGACGATCGCATCTCCCGCGGCGCGCTTGGCAGCCATCCACTGCGACAGCGGGTCGGCGGCCTGGGCGCACGCAACGGTGAAGTACAGCGAGGCACCCGTCGGGTAGGTGTGCGAGATGTGGCACATCACGATCGCCGGAGTGCCCTGGGCGGTAAGCGATTCGGTCAGCGCAGTCGTGACGGAACTCTTGAGGTTCGCGAGATTCGACCAGGTCGTCGCGGTTTCGAGGGTTTCGACGATCGCACCGGCGTTCAGCAGGGCGTCGCGAAGGTACGGAGCATCGTAGCGGCCGTGCTCCCAAGCCTCGGCAGGTGCCTCACCCAGAGCGCTACCCCCGGCAGCGGCGAGCAGAGCGATTACCTCGTTGTAGCGGGCCTGGGCGTGCGCGTCGGTGCCTTCGAACGTCGTGATCGCCAGGCATCCGGATGCCGCCGGGCTGTCGCCGCCGATGTTGCCGGCGAGGGCGAGGTTGAGGCCGGTCTCGGCCTCGTCCGACAGACGCATCACCGTCGGCGCCGAACCGGACTGTGCCGCCGCTCGCAGCGCCGCGGCGCCGGTCTCGAAGTCGGGGAAGGACCACGCCTGGTACAGAGTGCGCTCCGGGACCGGGTGCACCCGCACACCGACCTCGGTGATGATTCCGAGTGTGCCCTCGGAACCGACGAACAGCTCACGCAGATCCGGTCCGGCTGCCGACGCGGGACCGCGACCGAGATCGATTGTGCCCGAAGGTGTCGCGACTCGAAGGGACTCGACCATGTCGTCGAAGCGACCGTAGCCTGCCGAGGCCTGTCCCGACGACCGGGTGGCTGCGAAGCCTCCGATGGTCGCGAACTGGAAGCTCTGCGGGAAGTGTCCGAGGGAGAGTCCGTGCTCGCCCAGTAGTTGCTCGGCCTGCGGGCCTGTTGCTCCCGCCTGAAGGGTTGCGATACCCGACACCGGGTCGAGGCTGACGAGGGCATTGAGTCGGCGCAGGTCGATTGCGACGACGGATCCGAAACGGCCCCGCGTCGGATCCACGCCGCCGACGACGCTGGTGCCGCCACCGAAGGGCACCACGGCGATGCCTTCGGCCGCACACAATTGCAGCAGTGCCTGCACCTCGTCATGCGTGCCGGGCAGCAGCACAGCATCGGGTGCATCCTGCTCTCCGGTCGACCTGCGGCGCAGCAGGTCCGGGGTACTCTTGCCGCCGGCGTGACGCAGTCGCGTCGCGGCGTCGGTGCGGACATTGTCGGCGCCGAGGAGGTCCTCGAGCGAACCGATGAGCGAGGTGCCCAGCGTGCTCTCACGCAGGGTCGTGTTGGCTTCGGTGGGCGGCGCGGACTGCTCTTCCGACACACCCAGGGCTTGTTGGAGTAGCGACTTGATTTGCGGTGACAGCTCACGGCGGGACTCGCCGACGCCCCAGGCGTCCCACTCCATGGTGGGCGCCTCGATGGCGGGGAACTCAGGGACGAATGCTTCGGACATGCGTTACAGTGTTACATACGATGTCTAGTTGTAACGAGGGTTCCGATCAGTCTACCGTCGATGACCTCATCCTCGACGCGGCACGCTCGTGCGTGCTGGACTTCGGCCTCCGTCGCACGACGCTCGCGGAGGTTGCCCGTCGCGCCGGTGTGAGCCGGCCAACCGTCTACCGTCGCTGGCCGGACACCCGCGCTGTGGTCGCCGACCTGTTGACCCGGGAGATCCACGTCGTGATCCCTGGCATTGTCGGTGATGAGCCTGCGCGCATCCAGTTGGTGCGGGCGGTGGTCGAGGTCGCGACCGGGATGCGGGAGCATCCGCTGTACATGAAGATTCTGCGATCGGATCCGGATCTGATAATGACCTATGTCATCGAGCGGCTCGGGACGAGCCAGCGCGAGATCGTCGAGCGGGTGTCACTTGCGGTAGCGGCGGGACAGGTCGATGGCTCGATCCGCGTCGGTGATCCCGCCCACATCGCGGCGATGGTCCTGCTGATCGCACAGTCCACGGTCCAATCAGCCGGGATGGTGGCAGAAGTGCTGCCGGCGGACGAACTCAGCGCCGAGCTGCAAATCGCCATCGACTCGTATCTCGCTCCCGAACTCGCACCGAGCCTGGCGCAGTGACAATCGACCCCGCCGACGATTCAACCCGCTGACGATCAATTCCACTGACGATCAACCCCATTCAGGAGGAACAGTGCACGACAATTCGCAGTCGGCGCTCAACGCGGACCGGCGCCGCCGGGAGCTTTCGGAACTCGGCGACCACGCTTCCGTAGACGTTCTCGTGATTGGTGGCGGTATCACCGGCGTCGGGACCGCGCTCGACGCCGCGTCACGCGGGCTGCGCACGGTCCTGGTCGACAAGCACGACCTCGCGTTCGGCACCAGTCGCTGGAGTTCCAAGCTGGCCCACGGTGGTCTGCGCTACCTCGCGACCGGCAACGTCGGGATCGCCAGGGAGAGCGCCGTCGAACGTGGCATTCTCATGACTCGCACCGCCCCGCATCTCGTGCGCGCCATGCCGCAGTTGGTGCCGTTGTTGCCCTCGGTCGGCTTCTTCGAGAAAACACTGGTCCGGGTTGGATTCCTGGCCGGTGACGCACTGCGGATCACGGCCGGGACCCCATCGTCGGTGCTGCCACGGTCGCGGCGTGTCGGTGCCGCCAGAGCGGAACAACTCGCGCCCGCGGTCCGACGGGAGGGGTTGCGCGGCGGCCTGCTCGCGTACGACGGACAGCTCATCGACGATGCCCGGCTCGTTGTCACCCTCGCCCGAACTGCCGCGGCGCACGGGGCGACGGTGCTGACCCGCGTCGGCGCGTACGACGTGACCGGCGATTCGGCCACGCTGCGCGACGAACTGACCGGGGAGGAGATGACGATCCGAGCCCGCTCGGTGGTGAACGCGAGCGGCGTATGGGCGGGGCAGGTCGATCCCGACATCCGCCTCAAGCCGAGTCGCGGAACCCACCTGGTGCTCCCGGCGGAGTTGCTCGGCAATCCCACTGCGGCGCTGACGGTTCCGATCCCGGGAGAGATGAACCGATTCGTGTTCATGCTGCCGTCCCAGCTCGGACGGGTCTACCTGGGACTGACCGACGAGGCCGTCGACGGCGCGATCCCGGATGTACCGGTTGCGTCGGACGATGAGATCGACTTCCTGCTCGACACCGTCAACACCGCGCTCGCGACCCCGGTCACGCGATCCGATGTGCTCGGCACGTTCGCCGGCCTTCGTCCGCTCCTCGACACCGGCGGCGGCAAGACGGCCGACCTGTCCCGGAACCATGCCGTGCTGCGCTCGTCGAATGGCGTCATCAGCGTCGTCGGCGGCAAGCTCACCACCTACCGCAAGATGGCGGAGGACGCCGTCGACGCCGCCGTCAAGGCGGGCGGACTGACCGCGCGTTCGTGCGTGACGACCGACCTGCCCGCGGTCGGCGCAGCGCGGACCCCGTCGCAGGACTTGCCGCCGTCACTGGTCGCGCGGTATGGCGCCGAGGCCGGTGCCGTCGCCGCCGCGGGCGAACTGGCCCCGATCGCAGACGGTATCGACGTCACCCACGCCGAGTTGGCGTTCGCGGTGAGCCACGAGGGTGCGATCGACGTCGACGACATTCTCGACCGACGCACCCGTATCGGACTGGTCCCCGCTGACCGGGAGCAGGCGCTGCCGGCCGCTGAGCGTGCGTTCGAAGGAGTATGAGCTCGATCACCTGTGCGTGACGATCCCGGCGGTGGGCGATGACGATTGGCCCACCGTCGGGTAACGCGATGGGAAACGGGACGAGTTCCGTCGTGTGGGAATCCAGCTGCGGGCGTAGCGTCGGTTCACGTGAGTATTCGACTGGGGTATCAGATTCCGAACTTCAGCTACTCGGCGCCCGTACGCGACCTTTTTCCGACCGTCATCGCACAAGCTCGTGAGGCGGAAGCGGCCGGGTTCGACGCGGTGTCGGTGATGGATCACTTCTATCAACTGCCGGGCCTCGGGAGGCCGGACGAGCCGATGCTCGAGGCGTACACCGCGCTCGCGGGAATCGCCACGGCGACCGAGTCGATCCAGTTGTCCGCACTCGTCACCGGCAACACCTACCGGAACCCGGCGTTGCTCGCCAAGGCGGTGTCCACGCTCGACGTCGTCAGCGATGGCCGCGCCGTTCTGGGTATCGGTGCCGGGTGGTTCGAGCTCGAGCATGAACAGATGGGTTTCGAGTTCGGCAGCTTCACCGACCGGTTCGCACGGCTAGCCGAGGCGCTGCAGATCATCGCTCCGATGCTGCACGGCGAGCGCCCCACGTTCGACGGCAAGTGGTACCACGTCGAGGACGTGATCAACGAACCGCGCATCCGCGACGACCTGCCGATCTTGCTCGGTGGTAGCGGCGAGAAGAAGACCTTCGCGCTGGCGGCCCGCTATGCCGACCACATGAATGTCGTCTCGAACGCGGCCGAACTGCCGCGCAAGCTCGAGGCGCTGGCGCAGCGATGCGAGGAAGCCGGACGTGACCGCTCCACGCTCGAGACGAGCTTCCTGGCGTTCGTCTTCATCGACGAGGACGGCGACAAGGCCCGTGAAATGCACCACGAGTTCCTGCTGGCGCGCGGTATCGACCTGTCGTTGCTGTCTGCGGCCGAACGCACCCTGTCGACCGACCGGCACTTCGTCGGGACCCCCGACGACGTCGCCGATCAGGTCAAGACGCGAGTGCTCGACGCAGGAATCGACGGGCTCTTCATCAATCTCGCCGCCAACGGGCATCAGCCCGGAATCGTCGAGCTCGCCGGACACACTCTCGGACCACTTGTGCACGGGTGAGCGTTCGGTGCCCCGACGGCACGGAACTGACGGGCCGCGGGGGTATGGCACGCTGAGTGGATGCGCGTAGCTGTCGTCGCCGGACCCGAGGCCGGGCATGCCGTGCCGGCCCTTGGGCTGTGCCGGAAATTTGTTGCTGCGGGCGATGATCCGGTATTCGTCTCCGATGGCCGGTGGCTCGACGTCGCCCGCGACATCGGGGTCGAGGCACGTAAGCTCGGTGGCCTCGCACCCCGCGATTTCGACGACGACTCCGATTCCGGAGCAAAGCTCCACAGCCGGGCTGCGCATGTCTCGACGGCGCTGCTGCCCGACCTGCGCGATGTCGCTCCCGATCTGGTGGTCTCCGATGTCATCACCGTCGGGGGCGGGATGGCGGCCGAGCGGTTGGACATTCCGTGGGTGGAACTGTCACCGCACCCGCTGTACTTGCCGTCGAAGGGGTTGCCGCCCATCGGGTCCGGGCTTGCCGCGGGTACCGGGGTACGCGGACGGATTCGTGACGCGATGCTGCGCGCCGCCACCGCACCGCATATCCGGAAGGGGCGCGCGCAGCGGAGCGAGGCACGTCTGAGCGTCGGTCTGCCCGCGAAGGACCCGGGACCGGCGGCCCGCATGATCGCGACGCTGCCTGCGGTCGAGGTGCCGCGCCCGGACTGGCCGTCGAATGCCCACCTCGTCGGCCCGCTCGTGTGGGAGCCGTCGGAGAACGTGCTCGAACCCCCGCCCGGGGACGGGCCTCTCGTCGTCCTCGCGCCGTCGACGGCTTCGACGGGGGCCGGCGGCATGCTCGACACCGCGATCCAGGCGCTCGACGGCCTCGGCGTGCGGATGCTCGTCACACTGTTCGAGACCCCTGAGACCGACCTGCCCGACTGGGTTCGCGCCGGTTACGGCCGCCAGGACGAGATGCTGCGTCACGCGTCCGCTCTGGTCTGCGGTGCCGGGCACGGCGTCCTCGCCAAGGCCCTCCTGGCCGGGGTGCCCCTCGTGACGGTGCCCGGCGGCGGGGACCAGTGGGAGGTCGCCAACCGTATCGCCCGACAGGGCAGTGGCGTCCTGATCCGGCCACTGAGCGTCGACGGTCTCCGGGACGCCGTGCGCCGTGTGCTCGATGACCCGGCGCACAGTGCTGCAGCCCGGGATGCTGCGGCCGGGATCGCCGACGTCGAGGACCCGGTCGCGGTCTGCCGCGCCGTTCTCGCCTGAGTGTTGCCCTGAGTGTTGCCGCAGCGGGCGGTCGGCCCCGCGGTTCCGCTAACGTGACGGGTGTGCGACTGACCCAGTTCCATGACCTCGTCCGAGAAGAGTTCGGGCAGGTTCGCGGCGACTCCCTCCTCGTCGACCACGTGATTCCCGCATTGGGCGGCAAGACCGCAGCGGACGCGATCGAGGACGGCATCGACCCGCGCATCGTCTGGCGCGCTCTGTGCGACGAGTACGACGTGCCGCCGCAGCGGCGCTAGCGGGGCTCGGTGCGTTCTCGTAGGAACCTCTAACCCTCTTGTCCGGTGCCGATCGCCGGAGTCTTCGGCGGTTCCCAGGTTTGGATCTGAGCCAGTTGTCGGCGCAACGTGCGTTGAGGCGTCGAACGTAGTAGGAGGTTCCTGAGCTTGCGGGTGGTACGGCCGCGAACCTGGGAGAGCTGTCCCATCGTTCGGGAGCGCTGTGCGATCAGCTGAGCACGTGGAATCGAGTTGATGAATCCGACGCCATGGTCTTCCAGCAGGTTGTTCTCGACCTGGCGCCGGGTGCCGGCGGCAGTGGGGGAGTCGGCGGCAGTCGAGGGGTCATCGAGAGCTACCTGCGTGGCATCCTCAGTTCTGAGCGTTGTCATTGCTGGGCGTCATCCCGCCCGGTGTCCCTGTGCTGCGTCAAGAAGTCGTCCGGGTCTTCTGCTCGTTCTGGTCTGCTCGCAGGGATAATCCGACGGTGACTCAACCTGGGTATGACGCTGTGGCAGATCTCTATTCGGAGGCGCTTCCGACTCCATACCAAACCCCGCTCGAGCGTCACGTCGTCGGTGCCTTCGCAGACCTTGTACTGGAACGCCCGCTCGAGGGCATCGTGCTGGATGTCGGGTGCGGGCTCGGACACGTCACCGCGGACCTCGCAGGGAGGGGACTGGACGTCGTCGGCATCGATCCCAGTCGAGAGATGCTAGGGATCGCCCGGCGCAACTACCCCGAGCTGCGGTTTGTCCACGACGATGCCCAGCTCGAGTCCACCGATCTCGGCGGACAAGGCGTTGCGGCGGTCGTGGCGAGATTCAGCCTGATTCACCTGCCGCCATCGGATGTCCCGAACGTCCTGGCGGGTTGGGCCGCCAGGATGGCCCCTGGCGCACTCGTAGCGGTCGCCGGCCAGACCACCGACACCGTGGGCGAGGTTTCCGAATTCGATCACGCTGTTGCACAGGCGTGGCGCTGGCACCCCGACCGCCTCTCCGAGGCACTCTCGGAGGCAGGTTTCGAAGAAGTGTGGCGGACGATCAGCCGTCCCGACGCCCAACACAGGTTCCCCGAAGTCCATCTCGTGGCCCGTCGCCGGTACCAGGTCTGACACGGCTGGGTCCGACACGGCGAACCTAATTGACTCGAACACGTGTTCGCCTATACTGGGTCTACCCGTTGTCATACCGGCGTTCCGGGCGGGCACGACAAGTTCGGATCAGACAAGTTTGGATCATTCGGGTCGACGAAGTTGTCGGTGCCGGGCTCTAACCTGAACCTCAGATTGCTGGATGAGACTTCCAAAAGGGGGACCACGATGGCACCACAGGCGTACGACCGTGATAAGGCGCTCGAACTTGCCCTGGCCCAGATCGACAAGAGCTTCGGCAAGGGCTCGGTGATGCGGCTCGGTGAGGAGGCTCGTCAACCCGTTGCTGTGATCCCCACCGGATCCATCTCGCTGGACGTGGCGCTGGGCATTGGTGGTCTCCCGCGCGGGCGCATCGTCGAGATCTACGGTCCGGAGTCCTCGGGCAAGACGACGGTCGCCCTCCACGCGGTCGCGAATGCTCAGGCTGCCGGCGGTGTCGCGGCCTTCATCGACGCCGAGCACGCGCTCGATCCGGAGTACGCGCGCAAGCTGGGTGTCGACACCGACGCGCTGCTGGTCGCACAGCCAGACACCGGCGAGCAGGCCCTCGAGATCGCCGACATGCTGATTCGCTCCGGCGCACTCGACGTCATCGTGGTCGACTCTGTCGCCGCGCTCGTGCCCCGCGCCGAGATCGAGGGCGAGATGGGCGACAGCCACGTCGGTCTGCAGGCACGACTGATGAGTCAGGCGCTGCGCAAGATGACGGGTGCGCTCAACAACTCGGGCACCACCGCGATCTTCATCAACCAGCTGCGCGAGAAGATCGGCGTGATGTTCGGTTCACCCGAGACCACGACCGGTGGCAAGGCGCTGAAGTTCTACTCCTCGGTCCGTCTCGACGTCCGCCGAATCGAGACCCTCAAGGACGGTACCGATGCGGTCGGCAACCGCACCCGCGTCAAGGTCGTGAAGAACAAGGTGTCGCCGCCGTTCAAGCAGGCCGAGTTCGACATCCTCTACGGCCAGGGCATCAGCAAGGAAGGCTCGCTGATCGACATGGGCGTGGAGCACGGGTTCATCCGCAAGTCCGGTTCCTGGTACACCTACGAGGGCGATCAGCTCGGCCAGGGCAAGGAGAACGCCCGCAAGTTCCTGATCGAGAACGCGGACATCCGGGACGAGATCGAGAAGAAGATCAAGGAGAAGCTCGGTATCGGTGCGGCACTGACCGACGAGGCCGTCGAACCGGTCGAGTTCTAGCCCATGAGCCGCGGGCGGAGAGTCGGACCAAACGGCGAGTCGTTCGAACTGCAGGGCTCACCCGAAACCCTCGAAGCGCGGGCCAAGGATGTGTGCCTGCGGCTGTTGACCGATCGCGCTCGCAGCCGTGCCGAACTCGAACAGGCGCTCGCGCGGAAGGGCTATCCCGAGGCGGTCGTCGGCCGGGTCCTCGACCGGCTCACGGGGGCGGGTCTCGTCGACGACGCCGCGTTCGCCGAGCAGTGGGTGCACTCGCGGCACACCTACTCAGGACGCGGTCGTCGCGCGTTGGCGACGGAACTGCGCCGTAAGGGAATCGACCAGCAGATCTCCGCCGAGGCGCTGTCGCACATCAGTGCTGACGACGAGCGCGAGCGGGCAGCGGAACTGGTCCGCAAGAAGCTCGCCCGGACCACCTCTGACGACCTCGCCGACCGCAACGAGCTCGAACGGTTGATGCGCCGTCTCGTCGGCATGCTGGCGCGGCGGGGATATCCGTCGTCCATGTCGTTCGCGGTGGTGAAGGAAGAATTGGGGGACCTCGGCTGCAGTGTCGAACCCGGACCGGCATGACGGTGTGGGCGGACGCAGCAGGGCTCGCTAGCTGTACTGACCCGAGACGTTGATTGATCGCCTCACTCACCTCGGCTCTGCACGGACCTTGCCGTCGCGGGGGGAGTGCCAACCTCCTGAACACTGTGGCCACCACAGGGAATCTTGGTCACGCTGGCGTGCTCGATTCGCGTCACGAGGAACCACCGGATATCGCTGCGTAACCGACACCAGCCGATCAGGTACCAGCGGCCGTTTGTGGATGCGAACATGATCGGCTCGACGTCACGGGTCGTCTCGCTGTCGTCACGCGAGATGTAACGGATACGCACGACGCGTTGCTCGGCCATCGCTTCTTCGAGTGCCGATCTGACCGCGCGAACGGAAGACGATGGTGTGTCCACCCAAACGCGACTCGCGAGCTCGTCGGCTTTCGTTCGGGTCCTGGGGTCGAGGACGTCCAGGATCTTCCGAACGCCAGCGGAGGCCAGGTCTGCATAAGGGGCGTCGGACGCAGCTGAGACGGCCGCAAGTAGCGCCACCGCCTGCGCGGGGCTCAGGCTGACCGGCGGGAGGCTCGCCCGAGCGGCTAGACCGTAGCCGCCGCCAGGCCCGGGGCGCGACCAGATCGGCACACCGCTGTTCTCGAGGGCGGTGAGATCTCTCTTGACTGTCCGCACCGACACGCCGAACTCCGCCGCCAGGCGCTCAGCAGTGCATCCACGGGAACCAGCCCGGCGCAGCATCTCGGACAGTGCGTGGAGCCGCTCCGCCCGCTTCATTTCTGGGCCCCAGCGAAAATCATGTCAGAAATGGTGACACACTCTTGTCCAAGGGGCATGTGAGCATCGCAGCATGACGACCAACACGAGCGAACCAACCATCATCCTGATCGCTGGCCACTGGCTGGGGGCGTGGGCGTGGGACGAGGTGGTGGAACACCTGACCGCTGCCGGCCGGCGAGCCATCCCAATGACTCTTCCCGGCCTGGATGAGGGCGACCGCGAACGAGCGTTCAGGACACTCGACGACCAGGTAGCGGCGATCGAAAAGGCCGCCGCTACCGAAGAGCAGGCGGTGGTCATCGTGGCGCACAGCGGAGCCAACGCCCCGGTAAGCCTTGTGCTCGATCAGCACCCCGAGCTCGTCCGCCGTGTGGTCTGGGTTGACAGCGGGCCGGTAGCGCCCGGAAGCGTCTTCGCTCCAGACATGCCGGACGATCTAGACGAGCTGCCCCTGCCACCCTTCGACGCGCTCGAGGAGCAGGCCAGCCTTGAAGGCTTGAGCAGTCACGTTCTCGAGCGCTTCCGGGCACGGGCCGTCCCGGAGCCCGGTTCCGTGCTTCGCCAGCCAGTGGAACTCACCAACGATGCACGTCTGAAGATCCCGACCACGGTGGTGTGCTGCTCGATCCCGAGCGCGCAGCTGATGGAGCTGGCCAACGCCGGTCACCCAATGTTCGCCGAGGTCGCGAACCTTCAGCACCTTGACCTCATCGATCTCCCGACTGGCCACTGGCCCATGTGGAGCCGCTCCGACGACCTCGCACAACTCATCGCCGCCGAAGCAACCGGCTCAGTCACGTCGACCGCGCTACCGGTGAGCCCGTGCGCCGCTACGAGTACCCGGGCCCAGGCTCGCTCGTCCATCTCGACGTAAAGAAACCGGGAACATCCCCGACGGCGGAGGCCGGCGCTACGTCGGCCGCCGCCAGGGAGGCAAGAACCGCGCAGCCACATCGGGCAAAGTCCAACCACCGCGGACCGAAGATGGGTCATGCCTTAGTCCACACCGTGATCGATGACTATTTCCGCGTCGCCTATGGGCGCCTACCGCTCCCATCTGTGGCGGGATACCTGCACCGCTCTTGGTATCGAGCCGAAGCGAACACGCCCGTATCGGCCCCAAACGAACGGCAAGATCGAGCGCTCGTGTCGATCAACGCGGCGGCGGTTGCTGCTGCATGACATCGCTGAAGTCGTCGACGCCCGGCGCGCCGTCGAGTTCTGTGGTGTCGATCGGGACCATCTCCGGCCGCCGGCCCCTCTTGCTTCCGGTACGCAGTCGCTTCTCGAGCCAGGTCGCGAACCATGCAAGCCCGAAGTTGATGGCAATCATGATCACCCCGACCACGACCAGTGCGGCGAAGAAGTTGCGGTAGTACGACGCTGCCTGCTGGCCACTGCGGATAAGTTCTATGTATCCGATCTGGTAACCGAGCGCCGAGTCCTTGAGCGCGACAACCATCTGTGAGACCAGGGCCGGCAGCATCGCGGTGATTGCCTGCGGCAGCAGGACTATCCGCATCATCTGACTCTTGCGCAAGCCGAGGGCGACAGCCGCCTCGGTCTGGCCCCTGGGCAACGACAGGATTCCGGCCCGCAGGATCTCTGCCATCACCGAACCGTTGTACAGCGTCAAGCCCACCACGACCGCGGCCAGAGCCAACTGGCTCGACGGGAAGACACCGTACTGCGCGAACGCCTGGTAGGCGAAGATCATCAGGATCAGCACGGGGATCGCGCGGAAGAACTCGACGAACGAGCCGCTGATCCAGCGTACGGATCGGTGAACCGAGAGCCGTCCGATGCCGAGGATCGCGCCGAGGATGAGTGCGAACACAATAGACAGGGCGGCCGCGAGCAGTGTTCCCCGCAAGCCGGGCAGCAGGTATGTAGACCAGGTCAAGTGGTCCAGGAACGGCGACCACTTTTCCGCTTCGAGTTGACCGTTGTCGGCCAGCACTTTGAGCACGTACAGCGCGACCACGACCAGGGTGACGCCGAAGACGATCGCGATCAGTCGGTTTCGGACTCGGGCTCGGGCACCAGGGATGTCGAAGAGAACGCTGGCCTGCTGAGTCATCGCTTCACCGCCAATCGCTTGCCGAGGTAGCCGAACAGGAACCCGATCGGCAAGGTCAGGACCATGAACCCGATGGCGAAGATCCCGAAGACGAGGAACAGCCTGTCGGCCTCGTTCTCGATCATCGTCTTCATGAGGAGCGACGCCTCGGCCACGCCGATTGCCGAAGCGATCGTCGTGTTCTTCGTCAGAGCGATGAGCACACTGCCCAGCGGGGCGATGACCGCGCGGAATGCCTGAGGCAGCACGATCATGCGGATGCTCTGGGTGAAGGACAGACCCAGCGAGCGTGCCGCCTCGGCCTGACCGAGGGGGACGGTGTTGATCCCCGATCGCAGCGACTCGCACACGAATGCCGAGGTGTAGAGGATGAATCCGAGTACCGCGAGCCGGAAGTTGTTGTTGTCGATGAACGTCGGGGAGTCTTCGGGTGCGAAGTGGACGCCGAGGTTCTGGTAGAGGCCGATCGAGCAGAACACCACGATCAGCGTCAGCGGCGTGTTCCGAAAGATATTGACGTACCAGCTCGCGAAGACTCGCAGGATCGGTACTGGAGAGACCCGCATGGCCGCCAGGATGGTGCCCCAGATCAGGGCGCCGACCGCGGACCAGAAGGTGAGCTGCACTGTCGTCCAGAAGGCGCTGACGAGCTGGTCACCGTAGGTGTCGAGCAGTCCCATGTCGCCTTCCTCCGCGTCAGTACCGGTAGACCGTCGGGGACGGCGGCAGCGCGTACCCGGACGCGCCGACCGCCTCCTCGAGTGCTCGCTGCCATGCTCCTGTCGCCACCATGTCCTCGATCGCGTCGTTGATCTTCTCGCGGGCGGCGGTATCGCCCTTGGGGAGGCCGATGCCGTACAGCTCGGTGGTGAACGGTTCGCCGGCGAGCTTGAACTCACCGGGGTACTGGGACGCATAGCCGGCCAGGATGATGTCGTCGGTGGTCAGCGCGTCGACCTTGCCGCGGTACAGCGCTTCCACGCATGACGAGTAGCTGTCGAACTCCTGCAGCTGTACGCCCGGGTACGACCGCTTGATCTCCTGTGCCGGCGTCGAACCGGACACCGAGCAGAGCTTCTTCCCGTCCTGCAGTGACTCGGCGCCGGTGATCGAGTCGTCATCGGCGCGGACGAGCAATGACTGGCCGGCGATGAAGTACGGCCCGGCGAAGTCGACGACCCTCTTGCGGCTGTCGGTGATCGAGTACGTGCCCGCTATGAAGTCGACCTCGCCGTTCCTGATCAGGTTTTCTCGCTGCCCCGACGGTGATTCACGCCAGGTGATCCCGCTCTCGGGGACCCCTAGGTAGTTCGCGACGTACCTGGCAACCGCGACGTCGAAGCCGGTCATCGTCCTGTCCGGTTCGCGCAGTCCCAGCCCGGGCTGGTCGTACTTGGTGCCGATCGTGAGGTGACCTGCCGCGGCATCGGCCAGGACATCCCGAGGTTCGCTGCTGCCGCACGCGGCCGCGGTGAGCGCGACGGTCGTCAGCGCGGCGACGGCCCCCAGCAGACGGGGGAATCGGGTTCGCATGCGGATCACCTTCTTTCTTTCATCCCAGTTCAGTGGCCGTCGATTTTGTCGGTGGCCGTGGATCTTGTCAGTGGCCGAGGATCTTGGCGAGGAAGTCCTTGGCGCGGTCGGACGTCGGTGCGGTGAAGAAGGTCTCCGGATCGGTGTCCTCGAGGATCGAGCCGTCGGCCATGAAGATGATTCGGTCGGCGGCCTTGCGGGCGAAGCCCATCTCGTGGGTCACGACGATCATCGTCATGCCCTCCTTGGCAAGATTCACCATGACGTCGAGTACCTCGTTGACCATTTCGGGGTCGAGCGCGGAGGTCGGCTCGTCGAACAGCATGACCTTCGGGTCCATCGCGAGGGACCGCGCGATCGCCACACGCTGCTGCTGTCCGCCCGACAGCTGGGCCGGATACTTCTCAGCCTGCTCTCGGATACCGACGCGCTCGAGGAGCGCGAGTGCGCGTTCCTTGGCCTTCGTCCTGTCGATCCTGCGGACCTTGACCGGCGCGAGCATCACGTTCTCGAGGACGGTCTTGTGCGCGAAGAGATTGAAGCTCTGGAAGACCATGCCGACATCGGAGCGCAACCGGGCGAGCGCCCGGCCCTCTGCTGGTACGGGCACGCCATCGATCGCGATGGTGCCCTCGTCGACGGGCTCGAGTCGGTTGATCGTCCGGCAGAGCGTCGACTTGCCGGAGCCAGACGGGCCAAGCATCACAACGACCTGGCCTGTGGCGATCTCCAGATCGATGTCGCGCAGAACGTGCAAGTCGCCGAAGTGCTTGTTGACCCGCTTCATCGAGATCATCGACCGGGCCCCGGCGATTGTTCCGGTTATCTCACCCTGCGTCATAACAGCCAACCATATATGCACCATATAGGTGTGAGACAGGATCTTGGCCGGTCCAAATTAAGACAATCTTGAACGATCCAGTTCCGGTCCGTGGTCGGGCCGTGGTCGGGCCGAGTGTTGTGGCTGGAACTGACGGTTTTGCGTCGGGCCGTACCCTTGGATTCGTGGAGATGAACGACCAGAACGCCGGACGCAGTTACGAGGTCCGCACGTATGGCTGTCAAATGAACGTGCACGACTCCGAGCGGTTGTCGGGCCTGCTCGAGGATGCCGGTTACAACAGGGCGGCACCGGGGGAGCAGGCGGACCTGGTGGTCTTCAATACCTGCGCCGTGCGCGAGAACGCGGACAACAAGCTGTACGGCAATCTCAGCCATCTCGCTCCGGTGAAGGAGCAGCGGCCGGGGATGCAAATCGCGGTCGGTGGGTGCCTCGCCCAGAAGGACCGCGACACCGTTGTGAAGAGGGCACCGTGGGTGGATGTCGTGTTCGGAACCCACAACCTCGGCTCGCTCCCCGCGCTGCTCGAACGCGCCCGGCACAACAAGAGCGCTGAGGTGGAGATTCTCGAATCGCTCGAGGCCTTCCCGTCGACGCTGCCCGCCAAGCGCGAGTCCGCTTACGCGGGGTGGGTATCGATCTCCGTCGGCTGCAACAACACGTGCACGTTTTGCATCGTGCCCTCCCTGCGCGGCAAGGAGGTCGACCGTCGGCCCGGCGACATTCTCGCCGAGGTTCAGGCTCTGGTGAACGAGGGCGTTCTGGAGGTGACCCTGCTGGGCCAGAACGTCAACTCCTACGGCGTCTCGTTCGCGGACCCCGGTCAGCCGCGCGACCGCGGCGCCTTCGCGAAACTCCTGCGTGCATGCGGCGGGATCGAGGGACTCGAGCGGGTCCGATTCACCTCCCCGCATCCGGCGGAGTTCACCGACGATGTGATCGAGGCGATGGCGACCACTCCGAACGTGTGCCCACAACTGCACATGCCGCTGCAGTCCGGTTCGGATCGCGTCCTCAAGGCGATGCGTCGGTCGTACCGGAGCGCCAAGTTCCTCGGGATCATCGAGAAGGTCCGCGCCGCGATGCCGCACGCCGCCATCACGACCGACATAATTGTCGGCTTCCCCGGCGAGACGGAGGAGGACTTTCAGGCCACGCTCGAGGTGGTCCGGCAGGCGCGGTTCACGAGCGCTTTCACCTTCCAGTACTCCAAGCGTCCCGGGACGCCCGCCGCGGAGATGGAGGATCAGATCCCGAAGGCGGTTGTACAGGAACGATACAACCGTCTCATCGCACTCCAGGAGAAGATCACCCTCGAGGAGAACAGCAAGCTCGTCGGCGCCGAGGTCGAGTTGCTGGTGACCACCGGTGACGGCCGCAAGGACGCCGAGACCGCGCGTATGAGCGGCCGGGCTCGTGACGGACGCCTGGTCCACTTCCGGCCTGAGGGCAACCTCGACGGTGACTTGCGCCCCGGTGATGTCATCACGGTGGTCGTGACCGACGCTGCCCCGCACCACCTTGTCGCAGACGATCCGATCGTCACTCATCGACGCACTCGTGCCGGAGATTCGTTCGAGCGAGGGGTCACCCCCAAGACCCCGCCGATCGGTGTCGGATTGGGACTGCCCCAGGTGGGCGTCCCTGCACCGATGCCCGTACAGATGGGATGCAACGCATGACCGACAGGGGCGACTTCGCCGACGATGGGAACACTCCGGACCCTATGCGCGAGTACGAGAAGGACTTCGAGGCCGCGGAGAAGAAGATCGCCGGCGAGATCGACCCGGGGATGCGGGCGGTCGTGGTCGCGGTGTGCGTGCTGCTACTGCTGCTCTCGTTCACGCTGCCGCACGCCGGATCGGCGAACGGCTGGGAGGTTCTCGTAAACGCGGACGCGGCGGTCGACGAGCACATCAAGCTGCCGTCGCGGATCTTCGTGTGGCTCGCGGTCGTGTTCGGCGGTGTCTTCTCGATTCTGGCGCTGGTGACCCGGCGTTGGGTGCTCGCGTGGATCGCGCTGGCCGGGACGGCGGTGTCCGCGGTGTTCGGGATGCTGGCGATCTGGTCCCGGCAGACTCTCTTGCCCGGCGAGTACGGTGCCGGCCCGGGCATTGGTCTGGTGCTCGGTTGGATCACCGTCATCGTGCTCACGTTCCACTGGATCAGGGTGGTGTGGAGCAGGACCGCGATGCAGCTTGCAGCAGAGGAGGATCGGCGCCGGGCCGCCGAGGGCGAATCCGGCCGCGACGAGTGGACCGTGTGATTTCCCGACAGAAGTTGCCCCAGTGACGAGCGAGGGGTGCGACGCCGAATGGCGTCGCACCCCTCGCTCGTGAATCGGGCGACTCAGCGTTCGCCCACAGCCCCCTCTGCGGCCTCGGCCCATTCTCGCCATTGCTGGGCTTGGGCGAGTGCCTTCTCGGCGTCCTTGGTTCGGCCGGCCGCGGTCGCCTTTGCAGCCTGCTCCTCGAACTGGGCAACGCGCTCGCGGAACTGTGCGGCGCGGGCCAGCGCCTCGGGATCGGTTCGGCGCCACTCGGAGTCGGCCGCGTCACGAACGCGCTTTTCGATCGCGCGCAGCTTGCCCTCGAGGTCATGCATGCGCTCGCGGGGAACCTTTCCGATCTCGTCCCACTTCTCTTGTAGTTCACGCAGTGCCGCGCGTGCCGCATCGAGGTCCTTCTCGGGGTCGATGTTCTGCGCGCCCTTCAGTAGTTCCTCCTTGGCAAGGGCATTCTGTGTGAACTCGGCATCGCGTTCGGACGCAGCAGCGTTTCGAGCCGCAAAGAAGACGTCCTGCGCCTCCTTGAACCGTCGCCACAGGGCGTCGTCGGCCTCGCGGGGTGCGCGTCCGGCAACCTTCCACTCGGCGAGCAGGTCCCGGAATCGTGCGGCGGTCGGTCCCCAGTCGGTGGACGTGGACAACTCCTCGGCCTGGGCGATCAGTTCCTCTTTGCGGGTCTTGGCACTTGCGCGTTCGCGATCGAGTTCGGCGAAGTGGGTGCCGCGCCGCCGATTGAACGACTCCCGCGCCTTCGAAAACCGCCGCCACAAGGCGTCGTCGGTCTTCCGGTCGAGACCGCGGATCGTCTTCCACTCGTCGAGGATCTCCCGCAGCCGATCTCCCGCGACCTTCCACTGCGTGGACTCGGCGCCTATCTGCTCCGCCTCGGCGGCCAGCGCCTCCTTACGGGCGGTCTGCTCCAGGCGATTCTGCTCCCGGTCCTGCTTGGCCCGCTCCTCGGCGTGCACCGACCCCTCGATGATGGCGGTCAACCGGACGCGGAGAGAATCGATGTCGCCGATTACGGCGGCCGTCGGCAGCGACTCCGCGAGCGCCTCGGCGGCCGCCCGGGTCTTCTTGGCGTCTCCCGTTCCGGACGCGAGACGGGACTCGAGAAGTGAGACCTCGGTCGCCAGGTCGTCGTAGCGTCGACCGAAGTGTGCGAGGCCTTCGGCAGCGTCGCCCGCCTGCCACGAACCGATTTGACGTTCGCCCTCGGCCGTCTTCACCCATACGGTGCCGTCCTCGTCGACTCGGCCGAACAGACTCGGATCGCTGGCCGCGACCACAGGTTTGGCGTGGCTCGGAGCCGGACCGGGCTTGGGTGAGCTCGATCTCGTGGCACCCGGCTTGGCGCCGCCGGGCTTGGGGACACCCGGCTTCGGGGTACCCGGCTTGGGTGCGTTGCTCTCGGTCATAGCTCCTCGTCTCTGCCGCGCGTCACGGCTGCCTGATCGCATTGTCGCCTCCCGCTCGCCCCCGATCGTTAGTTCGGGGGCGAGCGGGAGCCTGCAGCGACTGCTCAAGACTATTGAAACAGGTACGACACCGATAGGGCGTGACCCCGGGTCGACTACCGTTGCTCAGTGTGTTGACCGCTGCCGCTTTCGTGCCCTCGCCGCCGCTGTTGGTGCCGCAATTGGCGGGCGACGCGGCACGGGAAACCGACCAGTTGCGTCGATCGGCTCTGGCAGTCTCGTCCCGACTGGGTGAGTCGTGTTCGGAGTGGACGGCAATCGGAGTAGCCGAATCCGGTCTGCCGTTCGTCGCCGAAGTCGGCCCCGAGTCGAGTGGCACGTTCGCCGGATTCGGCGTCGACGTGCGAGTGTCCTTGTCTCCCGACGCATCCGGCACCGACGTCGATCCGTCGATGCCCCTCGCTGCGCTCATCGCCGCGTGGTTGCGCGGTCAGGCCGCGCCCGCGTCGCAAATCCGGGTTCGACTCCTGGCCCCCGACACCCCGGCCGAGGAATGCGCCCAGCTGGGTGCGGCGCTGCGACGCGAACTCGACGCACGTCGGTCGCCGCAGGCACTGCTCGTCGTTGCCGACGGGGCGAATACCCTGACCGAGAAGGCGCCCGGTGCGTTCGACCCGCGCTCCGAGCAGGTACAGGCGTCGCTGGACACGGCCCTCGCGGAGGGAGACTGCGGCGCGCTCGACCGCCTCGACGCCGCGCTGTGCGGTTCGATCGGACTCGTCGGCCGTGCTGCTTGGCAGACGCTGTCGGCGGTGTTCGGAGGCCAGGCCGGCGGTCCGCGCAAGTCCGAGTCGCTCTACGTGGGTGCACCGTACGGTGTCGGCTACCACGTCGGGATGTGGCTGCCGTGACCGCTCCGGCCCCGGTCGCGGTCATCGGCCCCACGGCAACCGGCAAGTCGAGCCTCGCTCTCGATCTCGCGGAGCGGCTCGGCGGCGAGATCGTCAACATCGATGCGATGCAGCTCTACCGCGGGATGGACGTGGGCACCGCCAAGCTCACTCCGAAGGAGCGCCGCGGCATTCCGCACTACCAACTCGACGTGCTCGACGTGACCGAGACCGCGACCGTGGCTCGCTATCAGGAGTCGGCGTCCCGCGACGTCGAGGACATCCGAGCGCGGAGCGCGGTGCCGATCATCGTGGGCGGTTCGATGATGTACGTGCAGGCGCTGTTGGACGAGTGGGCATTTCCCGCAACCGATCCCGACGTTCGGGCGCGGTGGGAGGACGTGCTCGCCGAGGAGGGGGTTGCGGCCGTACACGCCGAACTCGCGCGTGTCGATCCGGATGCGGCGGCGACGATTCTGCCGACGGATGGGCGACGCATCGTCCGCGCACTCGAGGTCGTCGAGATCACGGGTCGTCCCTTCGCGGCCTCGGCACCGAAGATCGGCGAACCACGGTGGGGCACAGCCATCATCGGCGTTGATCGGGAGACCGCGGCGCTCGACGACCGGATCCGGCTGCGCACAGACTGGATGTTCGAGAACGGGCTTGTCGACGAGGTTCGGGGGTTGGTCGAAGTAGGCCTCCGCGAGGGTGTCACAGCCCAGCGGGCCATCGGCTACGCGCAGGTTCTGGCAATGTTCGACGGTGAATACGACATTGCGGAGGCCCGCGAGCGAACCTTCACCGGTACTCGGCGGTACGTGCGTCGCCAGCGGTCCTGGTTCCGCCGCGACCCGCGCGTGCACTGGGTCGACGGCGCCGACCCGGAGCTGGTCGACACGGCGTTGCGCCTGGTGGAGGGGCGGTGACGCACAGGAGCGCGTGATCGCCTCGCTAGAGTGGGTTCATGGAGTTCAGCAAGGGCCACGGCACCGAGAACGACTTCGTGATCCTCCCGGATCCGGACGCCGAACTTGCTCTGCCGGAGCATCGGGTTGCGATCCTGTGCGATCGTCGTCGCGGGCTCGGCGCCGATGGCGTGCTGCGGGTGGCGCGAGCCGGAGCACTGGCCGCGGTGGGCGTCTTGCGCGATCTTCCGGTCGGTGTCGGCGCGGACGACTGGTTCATGGACTATCGCAACGCCGACGGATCGATCGCTGAGATGTGCGGCAACGGCGTTCGGGTGTTCGCCCACTACCTGTGTGCGACCGGTCTCGAATTGCGAAGTGAGTTCGTCGTCGGCAGCCGGGCCGGCGGGCGTCCGGTAACCGTCCATACCGCCGACCATGTCCATGGCGATGTCACCGTCGACATGGGGCAGGTTCGGGATCTCGGTCCGTCGACCGCGACGGTCGGTGGGCGTGTGCTGGCCGGAATCGGTATCGACGTCGGAAATCCGCACCTTGCGTGCGTCGACCCGGAGATGACACCGGCTGCACTTGCGGCGCTGGATCTGACGGTCTCGCCGGGGTTCGATCCCGGATTTTTTCCCGAGGGCGTCAATATCGAGATCCTCACCGCACTCGACGGTGGATCGGTCGACATGCGTGTACATGAACGCGGCGTGGGAGAGACCCGCTCGTGCGGTACCGGAACTGTGGCGGCTGCGGTCGCCGCGTTGCGTGCGAACGGTGGCAGCGACGGCAAAGTCGAGGTGCGGGTGCCCGGCGGTTTGGTCGAGGTCACAGTCGAGGGCGACCGAGCGGCATTGCGGGGCCCGTCCGTGCTGGTGGCGGCCGGCCGCGTCGACGATCGCTGGTGGACGGAGCCGGTCTGATCGTCCCGGGCGAAATCCGTGTGCGCACCCCTCACGGTTCGTGGGACCATGAGGGTGTATGACGAAACCACAACCCACCAAGTTCCCGTCCGTGCCGGAGTCCACCGAGACACCGGAGTTCCCCGCTCGATCGGTAGCGTTCGAGCGCGAAGAGTATCTCGAAGACGCCTATCTCGAAGACGCTTATCTCGAAGACACTGCTGCACCATCTGTCGGTGAAATGCAGCTCGACGAGCGCAGCGCGCTACGTCGCGTTGCGGGACTGTCCACCGAACTCACCGACGTCACCGAGGTCGAGTACCGACAGCTACGGCTCGAACGCGTGGTCCTGGTCGGTGTGTGGACCCATGGGACTGTCGCGCAGGCGGACGCGAGCATGGCCGAACTCGCAGCACTCGCCGAGACTGCGGGCTCGGAAGTTCTCGAAGGCCTGGTGCAACGACGGGACAAGCCGGACTCCGCCACCTACATCGGCTCCGGCAAAGCTGACGAACTTCGTGAGGTCGTCCTCGCGACCGGTGCGGACACCGTCATCTGTGACGGCGAGCTGACGCCGGCGCAGCTCACGGCCCTGGAGAAGGTCGTAAAGGTCAAGGTCATCGACCGGACCGCGCTGATCCTCGACATCTTCGCTCAGCACGCCACCTCCCGGGAGGGCAAGGCCCAGGTCGCGTTGGCGCAGATGGAATACATGCTGCCGCGGCTGCGCGGTTGGGGCGAGTCGATGTCCCGACAGGCAGGTGGCCGCGCCGGCAGCAACGGCGGTGTCGGTCTGCGCGGTCCCGGTGAGACCAAGATCGAGACGGATCGTCGGCGTATCCGCGAGCGGATGGCGAAGCTGCGGCGTGAGATCAAGGGGATGAAGTCCGCCCGCGACACCAAGCGCAGCCACCGGCTGCGCAGCGAGATCCCTTCGATCGCGATCGTGGGTTACACGAACGCCGGCAAGTCGAGTTTGCTCAACGCCCTTACCGGCTCGGGTGTGCTCGTGCAGGACGCCCTGTTCGCCACCCTCGACCCCACTACTCGACGGGCCCGGTTCTTGGACGGGCGCGAATACGTCCTGACCGATACCGTCGGGTTCGTCCGGCACCTGCCGACCCAACTGGTCGAGGCGTTTCGGTCGACACTCGAGGAGGTGTCGGATGCCGATCTGCTGCTCCACGTCGTCGACGGTTCGGATCCGCTCCCGACCGACCAGATCAAGGCCGTCCGCGAGGTGATCACCGAGGTGATCCGCGAGAGCGATATGCCCGCTCCGGCCGAGTTGATCGTGGTAAACAAGATCGACGCGGCGGACCCGGTGGTCCTGATGCAGTTGCGTGGTCTCCTGCGCGACGCCGTGTTCGTTTCCGCCAGCACCGGGGAAGGTGTCGATGAGCTTCGAGCACGTTTGGGTGAGATCGTCCGTCGCCCCGAGGTCGAGGTAAATGTTCTTGTCCCCTACTCGCGAGGCGATCTCGTCGCCCGGATCCACTCGGACGGTCAGATTCTTGATACGACGCACGAAGAACAGGGCACCCGGATGCGGGTGCGGGTGCCTGAGTCGCTTGCATCCGCCCTCGTCGACTACGCCGGACGTGGGTAACGCCCGCACCATCCTGCGATTCTCATTGGCAGCGGTTGTGATGGCCGCGTCGAGCCTGCTAGTTGCGGCGCCCGCGGCCTCCCAAAGCGCCGGATCCTCCGGAGTCCTGGCTCCCGGAGCTCGGTTCGAGCAGTGGTGCACCCCCACCGATCCGGCACTGCGCGAACTGTCTGGGCTTGCTGTCATCGACGGCACGATGTACGGCGTCGGTGACAGCGGGACCGATGACACGGTCGCCGTGCTGGGCGGGGACTGCTCCGTGACCAGCACGCTGTCGGTGCCCGTGGATCCCTACGACATCGAGGACATGGGTGTCGGGCCGGATGGTCGCCTGTGGCTCGCCGACATCGGCGACAACAATCGGGTTCGTTCGACAGTCGCGCTGACGAGCCTCGACCCCACGTCCGGCGAGGGGAATCTGCACCGGCTGACTTATCCGGACGATGCACACGACGCGGAGACGCTGTTGGTCCAGCGCGACGGGGTCCCGCTGATCGTCACCAAGGAGATCCTCGTCGCCAACGGGATCTATCGTCCCGTCGGTGGTTCCGCACTCGACGACCTCGAGTCGCCCGGGCCCACACCGCTCGAGCGCGTCGGCGAAGTACGCCTCGGTCCCACCCCCACGCCGGGAGGCCCGGTGCCGGTGGGCGGGTCCACGCTGGTAACCGGCGGTGCGGTCAGTGCCGACGGCACGGTCGCTGCGCTGCGTACCTACACCGACGTGTACTTGTATTCGGCCCCCGACGGTGACCTGGTCCGAGCGATCACGGCAACCACTCCCGTCCGAGTGGAGCTACCGAATGAGCCACAGGGCGAGGCCATCGCGTTCACCCCGGACGGTGACCTGATTTCCGGCTCCGAGACCGCCGGGGGACCGCCGCCGCCGCTTCGAATCTTGCGGGGAGCCAACGAACTTGCGCGCAGCGGGGGGCAGTCAGTGAATCTGCCGTCAGGGGATCCGGTCGCGGTGTCGGCGGAGATCACTGGCTCTGACGAACGACCCGCCGAGCAGGGCACGGATGAACACCGGTCGGCGGGCGGGCCGACTTCGGTTCTGATCGGTGGTGCCGTTGTCGCGGGACTCGCGAGCTACGCGCTCGTCCACCGTCGCTCACGCGCGGCTCGGCGCCGCCGGGCGGCGGATTCGGGAGCCGATTGAGCGTCAGGACGCTTCGTCCTTCCGCGGCTACGACTTCACGGTCCCGGCGCCGTGAGCGCCACCGGTTCCGGTGCGGGTAACGGCTACACCTACTATCTCGTTTCGTGATTGAGCTGGAGAGAACCGAATCCACGACGAGGGGGCCGGCCCGCGCCTGGTCCTGGGCTGTCCACGGTGACGGCCGAAGAATCAGTGACGGCGCGGTGGTGGCACCGCACGAGCGGCTGTCATGGCCGCGCACCATCGGTATCGGCATACAGCACGTGATCGCGATGTTCGGTGCCACGCTGCTGGTGCCGACGATCACCGGATTCCCGGTGACCACGACGCTGCTCTTCTCCGGCATCGGCACGGCACTCTTCCTGCTCATCACCCGTGGACGCATACCCAGCTACCTCGGTTCGTCCTTCGCCTTCATTGCGCCGCTGAGCGCCTCCGCGGGCGAGGGTCCCGCAGCTCAGCTCGGCGGCGTCGTCGCGGCGGGTGTGGTGCTCATGCTGGTCGGCGCCCTCGTGAAGGCGGTAGGCGCCCGTGTCATCGACGCCGTCATGCCGCCTGTCGTGACGGGTGCAGTCGTCGCGCTGATCGGCCTCAACCTTGCTCCAGTGGCCACAGGATCCTTCCAGGCGCAGCCGCTGATCGCTGCGGTCACGTTGTTGGCCATCATGCTCGCGACCGTGGTCGGCCCGGGCATCCTCGGTCGACTCGGCATTCTGATCGGTGTCGCTGTCGGCTGGGTATTTGCCGCCGTCACGGGCGGTATCGCCGACGAGCGGGTCGACGCACTGAACGAGGCGGCGTGGTTCGGCGTCCCGGACCTGCAAGGCCCGACCTTCGAGCTGTCGGTGGTCCTGCTCGCACTGCCAGTCGTGATCGTGCTCGTCGCCGAGAACGTCGGACACGTCAAGGCCGTCGCTGCCATGACCGGGCGTTCACTCGACGACCAGGCCGGCAACGCGCTTTTCGCAGACGGGCTTGCCACCACGTTTGCCGGTGTGGGCGGCGGTTCGGGTACCACCACATACGCCGAGAACATCGGCGTCATGGCGGCCACCCGTGTCTACTCCACCGCGGCCTACTGGATCGCCGCGGCCACAGCGGTCATCTTGTCCTTCTCGCCCAAGTTCGGTGCGCTCGTGTTCACCGTGCCCGAGGGCGTCATCGGCGGCGCGACCCTCGTGCTGTACGGCCTGATCGGTGTTCTCGGCGTGCGGATCTGGTTGGACGCGAAGGTCGATCTCACCGACCCCGTCAACCTGACCGTGGCCGCGACCGCCCTCGTTGCGGGCGTCGGCGACCTCACCTTGTCGATCGGATCCGTCGAACTGGGCGGCATTGCGTGGGGCTCGGTCGGCATCCTTATCGCCTACCCTGTGATGCGGCGGCTCTACGCACAGCGCCGCTGACCTCGGCCGAGCACTGTTCGTTTCTGCGATACACGGTCACGAATCGTGCTCGCCTCGGTCATGGATCGACGCTGACCGGCGCCCTACGGTCGTGTCGAGGAAGCACACCCGCTTACCCACCGGTGGACGTAGACACGAGGAGAAGTAGTGGAACGCACGCTGTTCGAACCGGAGCACGAACTATTCCGAGAGTCCTACCGCAAGTTTCTCGACCAGCACGTCGCGCCCTTCCACGATCAGTGGGAGGAGCAGAACATCGTCGATCGCTCGGTGTGGGTAGAGGCTGGCAAGCAGGGCTTCCTCGGCATGGCGGTGCCCGAGGAGTACGGCGGCGGGGGAGTTGACGACTTCCGCTACAACATGGTCCTCACCGAGGAGACGACCCACGGCGGCTACTCAGGCCTCGGCTTCATGCTGCACAACGACGTTGTCGCGCCGTACCTGATCAACCTGACCAACGACGAGCAGAAGCGGCGGTGGCTTCCGGGGTTCTGTTCGGGTGAGCTCATCACCGCTATCGCGATGACCGAACCCGGCACCGGCAGCGACCTGCAGAACATCAAGACCCGTGCCGTGCGTGACGGAGATCACTGGATCCTCAGCGGCGCCAAGACTTTCATCACCAACGGCATCAATGCTGACCTCGTCATCGTCGTCGCGTGCACCGACCCGGAGAAGGGGGCGCAGGGCTTTTCGCTGTTCGTCGTCGAGCGCGGAATGGAGGGTTTCGAACGTGGGCGAAACCTCGACAAGATCGGACTGAAGGCCCAGGACACGGCTGAACTCAGCTTCACGGATGTGCGGGTGCCTGCCGAGAACCTGCTCGGCGAGGAGGGGATGGGCTTCATCTACCTGATGCAGAATTTGCCGCAGGAACGTATGTCCATCGCCGTGGTCGCCGCCGCTGCCATGGAATCCTGCCTCGAGATGACGATCCAGTACTGCCGCGATCGCAAGGCTTTCGGCAAGTCCATCGGTAGCTTCCAGAACACCCGATTCGTGCTTGCGGAGCTGTCCACCGAGGCGACGGCTGTGCGGGTCCTCGTCGACCGTTTCACCGAGCAATTGTGTGCCGGCAAGCTCACGGTGCAGGAGGCGGCGATGGCCAAGTGGTGGACGACCGAGGCTCAGGTCAAGCTCATCGACCGGTGCCTTCAGTTGCACGGCGGCTACGGTTACATGCGCGAGTACCCGATCGCCAAGGCGTACATGGATTCTCGCGTCCAGACCATCTACGGTGGAACCAGCGAGATCATGAAGGAAATCATCGGCCGGGGTCTCGACCTGAACTGATCGATGGCAACGAGACGGGCGGGCCGGCGGTGAAACCGCGGCCCGCCTGTTTCGTCTCAGAGCTTGCGCATCACGGTGACAACCTTGCCGAGGATCGCGGCGTCGTTGCCGGGTATGGGGTCGAACAACCGGTTGTGCGGCATGAGCCAAACGTCCTTGCCGGTGCGCTTGAACGTCTTCACCGTGGCTTCCCCGTCGATCATCGCGACCACGATGTCGCCGTTGTCGGCGACGTTCTGCTGGCGCACGACCACCCAGTCGCCGTCGCAGATCGCGGCGTCGATCATGGACTCACCGACGACCTTGAGCAGGAACAACGAGCCCTGCCCGACCAGTTCGCGAGGCAGGGGGAAGACGTCCTCGACGGCTTCCTCGGCGAGGATGGGGCCACCGGCGGCGATCCGGCCGAGTACCGGGACAAGCGTCGGTGTGGGCAGTTCGTCAGCGGGCGAGATGGTCGTCGAGGCGCCATCTACGCTCTGGAACCCCTGGCTCGTGTCCGTGGCAGGACCGTCCAGACCGCGTACGTCGACGGCCCGGGGGCGGTTCGGGTCGCGGCGGAGGAAACCCTTACGTTCGAGGGTGCGCAGCTGGTGTGCGACCGATGACGTCGATGTCAGCCCCACCGCGTCGCCGATCTCGCGGATGCTCGGAGGGTAGCCGCGCTCGGCGACCGAGGCTCGAATGACCTCGAGAACCTTGCGCTGACGTTCGGTGAGGGTGCCGGCGTCGACGGACAGCTCGTTCCCGGTTCTGCCCGCGGTACGCGAGGTGTCGTCCTTCATGTCCGTTCGCCTCCTTGCGGCTCCGCCGCGTCCGCGCCGGATTTGTGGTGCCGGTCTTCCATTTCGCCTGCATGCATCCGCCTGTTTGCACAGCAAATGTATCCCGATCATCTCTCGACTTCAAACATCAGTTCGACTTGTAGGTCGATTATTGCTGACTTTTGCTCGGGCACGTGGTAGAAATCGAATATGTGTTCTATCGAACACATGAGCGAAGAGTTGGAATTCGAACGACTTGTATTGCGTCAGGCAGGCGAAATCGACTCGGTGGGAGGGTTCGGATGAACGTGGCACTCTCGGGGAACGGCGAGGCGCGGATCAGCGCGACACAGATCGGGGCGATGCAGACCGGACGGAGGCCCGCCTACCGCGCCGACAGGACTCGTCCCTCAGCCGGCATCGTCCGCTACGACGAGATCCCTCGACGCGGGGTGTCTCGAACGCGTGCGGCGCAGACTCCGTGCGCGTCGCACGGTCGGGGCCGTCGGCGCGCGTGGTCGGCCGGCTTCACGAGTGTGGTTGCGACGGTCGTGGTCACGGCCGGCGTCGTTGTCGGCATGGACACGCTCGCGAGGCTGGCGGCGGCGCCGGACGGGATCCCAACGGGGACTGCTGCAGTGCAAGTGCGTGATGGTGAGACCCTGACCGCTGTCGCGTCACGGGTCGCGCCGGGCGCGCCGGTCGGCCGGGTGGTCGACCGCATCATGGAGTTGAACGACATGCCGGGTGTGAGCGTCCGGGCCGGTCAGACACTGCTCGCACCGGTCTCGCTCGCTAGCTGAGCTCGGCCACAGGCCAGGAATGGAGGAGGCGCTCGATCATGGCGCTGCCGCCACAGCCGGACTCGGTGCTCGCTCGTCTAGGCACCGGGGAGTCGCTGCCGATCTGGGAGAGGCGGGTATTCTCGAATCCTGTCAGTCACACCACATCAAGTGGTCGCGTCGAGTTCGTTCCTGCTGTGCGTGCGCCGGTCCCACTGGAACCGGCTGCGGTCGAGAAGCGACGCAGCGGCCACAACGGCTACGAAGGACGCACCATGCATTGCCCGTTCTGTCGGCACCCTGATTCCCGCGTGGTCGATTCCCGTGAAGCCGACGAGGGCGCGGCAATCCGTCGGCGGCGTGCGTGCCCGGAGTGTGGACGCAGGTTCACGACCGTCGAGACTGCGGTCCTCGCGGTGGTCAAACGCAGCGGTGTCACCGAGCCGTTCAGCCGAGAGAAGGTCGTCCGTGGCGTGCAGCGGGCCTGCCAGGGGCGGCAGGTCGACAACGATGCGCTGTATCTGCTGGCGCAGCAGGTCGAGGACACCGTGCGTGCGTCCGGGTCACCGGAGATCCCCAGCCACGAGGTCGGATTGGCCATTCTTGGTCCCCTTCGCGATCTCGACGAGGTCGCATACCTGCGTTTTGCGTCGGTGTATCGGTCCTTCAGCTCGGCCGAAGACTTCGAGCGGGAGATCAACGACCTGCGGACTCACCGCGAGAGCCGCGCGGCCGAACTCGCGGACGCCGAGTCGGCAACCGAGTAGCTTCTCGGCCCACCGCACTGCGGTGCCGAGGCGGCTCAGCGGCGGATTGCGTCGATCGCCTTGAGGATCCGCTTCTCGGACACCGGAATTGCGGTGCCCAGTGTTTGTGCGAACAGGCTCACGCGTAGTTCCTCGATCTTCCACAGGATTTCGTCGACATCGGCGTCGCTGCGGCGTTCATCCGGAAGTGCCGAGATCATGCGGTCGTACGCTGCGTACACGCGGTCGAGTGAGTCCATCCCGGTGCGGTCGCGCTGGCGACTAGCCGGTAGGGACTCGAGGCGCATTGCCGCTGCCGCAAGGTAGCGGGGCAGGTTCTCGAGGCGGCTCGAGCCGAGCCGGGTCACAAACCCGGGGAACAGCAACGACTCCCGCTGTTCCCGTACGTCGTCGGCGGCCTCACCCGTAGCTTGATCGAGGAGGACGGCCAGTCGGTGCGCCGCGGCGAGCGCGGGCAGCAGTAGTCGCAACAGCCGTGCGACCCGGGTCGTGAGCTGTGAACGGACGGTGGCCTTCAGTGTCTCGAACGAGACCGGATCCCGAACGGGGCCTCCGTTCTCGGCGATCAACTCGTCGACAGCACAGGCTCGACAGTCAGCTAGGAGGGCGTCGAAGCTGCCGTTCGGATTCTGTCCGAGCGCCAGCCGGTCGCCGTTGCTCATGCCGCGCGTCACCGAGTTGGCCGGGGTTGGAACGGCGCGCAACAGGAGGTCGCGGGTGCCGTCGTGCATCGCGGCACGCTGCGCCGCGCGGGTGGTCAGTACCCGCACCGCGACCCCGGACTCCTCGGGAACGAGCGCCGGGAATCCCGTGACCTTCTGGCCGCTGACCGTGTGGGTCACCGATTCCGGCAGCGTGCCGAGAGTCTGCTCGGTCCACTCGACCGCGGGCCGTCGCTCGGTGTCGGAGGTCGCCTTGGCTACTTCCGCCTCGACCCGTGGAGCCAGTTTGCGGCGCAAGGCGGTGAGATCCTTGTCCTTCCCGAGGATGTTTCCCTTCTTGTCCACGGCGGCGAACGTCATCCGCAAGTGCGCGGGCAGAGAGGTGATGTCGAAGTCCGTCGGTTCGATCCGGCACGAACCGAGCCGCGAGAGCTCCCGCGCCATTGCATGGACGAGCGATTCGGACCGTGGTTTCACCGCGGCGAGTGCAGCGGCAGCGAAGTCGGGCGCCGGCACCACTTGGCGTCGTAGCTGTTTCGGCAGAGTCTTTATCAATGCAGCGACCAGTTCGCTGCGCATGCCGGGTACCAGCCAGTCGAAGCCGATAGGGCGAACCCCGGCCAGCAGGGCGACCGGGATACGTGCGGTCACACCGTCATCGTCCTTGCCTGGCTCGAACTGGTAGGTGAGAGGGAACTGTATATCGCTCTGCCGCCACGCATTGGGATAGTCGCCCTCGAGCACGGCGGCCGAGTCTGCGTTCACGACCGTTGCTGTCGTGAAGGTCAGTAGGTTCGGGTTCTGCCGGCGCGCCTTCTTCCACCATGTGTCGAAATGCCTGGCGGACACTACCTCCGGGCCGATCCGTTCGTCATAGAAGTCGAACAGCGTCTCGTCGTCGACGAGGATGTCACGGCGGCGGGCTCGGTGCTCGAGTTCCTCCACGTCGTCGAGCAGTGCTCGGTTGGCGTGAAAGAACTCGTGGTGCGTCCGCCACTCGCCCTGCACCAGTGCATGCCGGATAAACAGCTCGCGTGACGCATTCGGGTCGATCGAGCCGTATGTCACCGGGCGTCCGGTGACCAGCGGGACGCCGTAGAGGGTGACGCGCTCGTAGGCCATCGCGCAAGCTCGTTTGGTCGACCAGTGCGGTTCCGAGTAGGTGCGCTTGACCAGGTGTGGGGCGAGCTTCTCGGCCCACTCGGGCTCGATGCGGGCGGAGATACGAGCCCACAGGCGCGACGTCTCGACAAGTTCGGTGGCCATGACCCAGCGCGGCGGCTTCTTGAACAACCCCGACCCGGGGAAGATGGCGAACCGGCTTCCGCGGGCGCCGAGGAAGTCCCGCTTGTCACCCTCACGGAGCCCGATGTGGGAGAGCAGACCCGCCAGCAGGGACTGGTGGATCGCGGTCTCGGTCGCTCCGGTATCGGCAACGGCGGATTTCATTGTTTCCCATCCGAGCCCGCGGGTGATCTGACGGAGTTGTCCGTGTAGGTCCTGCCATTCGCGGATCCGCAGCCAGTGCAGGAACTCGTTCCGGCACATCTTCCGGAACTGGTTGGAGCTCAGATCCTTCCGCTGAGCGCGGAGGTAGTCCCACAGCCTCAGATAGGCGAGGAAATCGGAGTTCTCGACGTTGAACCGGGCGTGCTTCTCGTCAGCGGCCTGCTGGAATTCGGTCGGTCGTTCACGCACGTCCTGAATCGACAGCGCCGAGACGATCACGAGCATCTCGCGCAGGCAGCCGTTTCGGTTCGCCTCCACCAGCATCCGAGCCATCCGTGGATCGACCGGGAGTTGCGCGAGTTCACGTCCAGTCGACGTAAGCTGCGGTCCCCTCGGCGCCGGGGCGCCACCCGCTGCCTGCTTGCCCGTCGCGATTGCGCCGAGTTCCTCGAGTAGCGCGATGCCGTCACGGATCGCCCGCGGGTCGGGTGCCTCGACGAATGGGAAGGCCTCGATGCTGCCGAGACCGAGAGCCGCCATCTGCAGGACGACCGACGCCAGGTTCGTACGCAAGATCTCCGGTTCGGTGAACTGCGGCCGCGACTCGAAGTCGTCCTCCGAGTACAGGCGAATGCATATGCCGTCGGCGACACGGCCGCATCGGCCGGCACGCTGGCGGGCCGAGGCTTGTGAAATGGGTTCGATCGGCAGCCGCTGCACCTTGGTCCGTACCGAGTACCGCGAGATGCGTGCGGTGCCGGGGTCGACGACGTAGCGAATGCCAGGCACGGTCAGGGACGTCTCGGCGACGTTCGTCGAAAGCACGACGCGGCGACCGGTATGCGCCGTGAAGACCTTGTGCTGCTCGGCGGCCGACAGCCGTGCATACAGGGGGACGATCTCGGTATTCCGGAGCTTGCGGTCCCGCAATCCATCGGCGGTGTCACGGATCTCGCGTTCGCCGGACAGGAAGACCAGGATGTCCCCGTCGCCCTCCCCGCACAGCTCCTCGACGGCCTCGCATACTGCGTCGACGGGATCGCGGTCGAAGGTCTGGTCGCCGACCTCGACGGTGAGCGGCCTGTACCGCATCTCGACCGGATACGTGCGCCCGGACACCTCCACGATCGGAGCGGGAACGCCGTCGACTGCGAAGTGTTGCGCGAACCGCTCGGGGTCGATGGTCGCCGAGGTGATGATCACCTTGAGGTCGGGCCGGCGGGGCAGCAGCTGTTTGAGGTAGCCGAGGATGAAATCGATGTTGAGGCTGCGCTCATGGGCCTCGTCGATGATGAGGGTGTCGTAGCGGCGCAACATCCGGTCGCGCTGGATTTCCGCGAGCAAAATGCCGTCGGTCATCAGCTTGACGAGGGTGGAGTCCGAGACCTGGTCGGTGAAGCGGACGGTGTAGCCGACGGTGTCCCCGAGCTCTCGGCCCACCTCCTCTGCGATCCGTTCGGCGACGGTGCGGGCGGCGAGCCGGCGGGGCTGGGTGTGCCCGATCATGCCGCGGATGCCCCGGCCCAGTTCGAGGCAGATCTTGGGGATCTGGGTTGTCTTGCCGGAGCCCGTCTCACCGGCGACAACCACGACTTGGTGCGATTCAATCGCGGCGGCGATGTCGTCGCGGCGTGCGCTGACCGGCAGTGTCTGCGGGTACTCGATGGCGGGGACACTGTCCCGGCGGGCAGCCAGGCGAGCGTGTGCCGATGCGATCGCGTCGGCGAGAGCGGCCATTGCCTCGGGAGTCCGGGCCCGATCGAGTCGTTTCCGAAGCCGGTGTTCGTCGCGCAGAGCGAGCTCACGCAGGCTGTTCTTCAGATCCCGGCGGCTCGGAGTTGTCGTGGACATGCTGGCAACAGGGTAGCCAAACCCGCTCGTCGCGCTGCGATGCGGCTGCAAGTGATGCCCTCGACGGCTCATGACCAGCTGGTCGCGGAGTTTGTTCAACGCACTGGAGCGGAGCGCTGTAGGTTCGTTGGGAGGTCGAATCGATTCCTGGTCATGGACGGGGGTCGCGTGGCGCCGACTGCGGCGGAGAGGGGCCCGGCGAAACCCCAAGGAGGCCGAACATGACATCCGCGCGGCCGCCAGACCCTAGGGAATCCGTCCCACCAGGTGTCTTGCGGCGGGCGGTCGCGGCGTCGGCGATGGGCAACGCCACCGAATGGTTCGACTACGGCATATACGCGTTCACCGTGTCCTACATTTCCGTGACGTTCTTCCCCACGGAGGGCGGTTCGGGCACGCTGTACGCGCTGCTCGTGTTCGCGGTGTCCTTCTTGGTCCGGCCGCTCGGCGGGCTGGTGTGGGGGCCGCTGGGTGACCGACTGGGACGCCGGCAAGTGCTCGCCCTCACGATCGTCCTGATGGCGGGCGCGACCTTCTCCATCGGCCTGCTGCCGGGATACGACACCATCGGGTGGTGGGCGCCCTTCCTGTTGGTGCTGTTGCGAATGGTGCAGGGGTTCTCGACCGGCGGTGAGTACGGCGGGGCCGCCACCTTCATGGCTGAATACTCCCCGGACCGCAAGCGCGGCTTCTACGGGAGCTTTCTCGAGTTCGGCACCCTCGGCGGGTACGCGCTCGGTGCGATCGTGGTGCTGGGAGTCGACCTGGCGTCCACGGACGCGTTCATGCAGACGTGGGGTTGGAGACTGCCGTTCCTGATCGCCGGCCCGCTGGGCCTCGTGGGTCTGTACCTGCGGACCAAACTCGAAGACACGCCGGTGTTCCGGGAACTCGAAGAAGAGGGTGCCCTGGAGCACGCGGCAACCACCGAGTTCAAGGACCTCGTCACCCGGTATTGGAAGCCGATTCTGCTGCTGAGCGGGCTGGTGGTCGCACTCAACATCACCAACTACACGTTGCTCGGCTACATGCCCACATACCTCGAGACTCAGATCGGTCTGACGTCGACGGAGTCCCTGACGCTGTTCACCGTCGGTCAGCTGGTCATGATGACCATGATCCCGTTCGCCGGCGGACTGTCGGACCGGGTGGGGCGAAAGCCACTGTGGTTCACATCTCTGATCGGTCTGTTCGTGTTCGCGATCCCGATGTACCTGTTGATGCGCCAGGGCTTCGGGTGGGCGATAGTCGCGTTCGGGATCCTGGGGACCCTGTATCTGCTGCAGTTGTCGACCATCTCGGCCACGTTCCCTGCGATGTTCCCCACACACGTCCGGTTCGCGGGGTTCGCCATCGCGTACAACGTGTCGACATCGCTGTTCGGCGGCACGGCGCCCGCCGCCAACGATTTCCTCATCGACTGGACGGGAAACACCCTGATGCCCGCGTTCTACATGATGGCTGCCTGCGTCGTCGGCCTCGTAGCGCTGCTGTTCGTCACCGAGACAGCGGGAGCGTCGATCCGCGGGCGCGGCATTCCAGGTGTGGACACCGAGGCACGGCCGACCGCCTTCGCCCACAAGTAGCGCCGGTCGGGGAGTCCGGAAAGCGGTGACTCGTGATCCAGTGGCATAGTCGCCTGCAGCGGTTTTTTGAACCTGCGGTGGTTTTGAAGAAGGGACGAAGATGACTTCGGCACTGTGGCACGGTTTCGCGGACATGGGAGCGGTGCAGCGCGACGGCGCGTTCGTCGTGACCCGGGGTGAGGGTGCTTACATCTGGGACGATCGCGGGGCTCGATATCTGGATGCGACTGCCGGCCTGTGGTTCACCAACGTCGGGCACGGACGTACCGAGATCGCCGACGCCGTCGCGGCGCAGTTGTCGAAAATGGCACACTTCTCGAACTTCGGCGATTTCACCTCCGACGTCACGTGCGCGCTGGCCGACCGGTTGGCCGAGATCGCGCCGGTGCCCGGTTCGAAGGTGTTCTTCACGTCGGGTGGCTCCGACTCCGTCGACACGGCTGCCAAGCTGGCCCGCCGGTACTGGACCGAAGTCGGGCTGCCGTCGAAGAAGCTGATCGTGGGCAGGCAGAAGGCGTACCACGGCATGCACGTCGCAGGCACCGCTCTTGCCGGTATCCCGGTCAACCGTGAGGGGTACGGCGAGCTGATGCAGGACACGCGCACCGTGCAGTGGGACGACGCGAAGGACCTGCTCGATCTGATCGAGCGTGAGGGCGCCGACACTATCGCCGCATTCTTCTGTGAGCCGATCATCGGTGCCGGTGGTGTCTTTCTTCCTCCTGCGGGCTACCTGACCGAGGTGCGGGATATCTGCCGCGAGCACGGCATCCTGTTCGTCGTCGACGAGGTCGTGACGGGGTTCGGTCGGATCGGCGGGTCGTGGTTCGCGTCCACCCGTTTCGATCTTCAACCCGACATGGTGACCACCGCGAAGGGACTCACCTCGGGATATGTTCCGATGGGGGCGGTCCTGGTCGCGCCGCGCGTCGCCGAGCCGTTCTTCGGCGGCGGAGTGTGGTGGAGGCACGGCTACACCTACGGCGGGCACGCGGGGGCGGCGGCCGCTGCTATGGCCAATCTCGACATCATCGAGCGGGAAGGCCTGCTCGCGGAGTCGAAGCGGCTGGAAGCGTCGCTGCACGAACATCTGTCTCCGCTCGTGTCGCACCCGCGGGTCGCGGAGGTGCGTAGCGGACTCGGCGCGGTCGCGGCGGTGCAATTGGCCGATCCCGCCGAGGCGCTGTCGTTCGTGAAAGCGCTGCGGGAGGTCGGGATCTCGGGTCGTGCCGCCGGGCAGGGCGCCATGCAGTTCTCGCCGTCGTTCGTAATGACCGACGATCAGATCGCCGAGATGGCAGCGGGAGTGGCCAAGGCGCTGGGCTGAGCACCACGGCTCCAGCGCCGGCGCAGCGGCATCGGCACAGCCGGCTCAGCGGCGCCTGCGCAGTCGGCGCGACACGCGTTGCAGCAGGGGTGGTTTCACCTCGACAAGGTCGACTGTGGCGCGGTCGGCGGCAGCGGACGCCTCCGCGTAGCGGGCGTGGAGCCGGTCTCGGACCTCGTCGGCACTGTAGGCCCGTCGCCGCCGGTCGGCTCGTACCACCAGGACACCACCGGCGGCGACGCCCACGGCGCCGGCCAGACCTAGGGCTTTCCACACGCGTCTGCTGTCCAAGCGCATCGCCTTAGGCTAGGTGTATGAGTCGGCGGAAGCACGTATCTCAGGTGGATCTGGATGACGCGGTGGATATAACCCGCACCGGAGACATCTGGATCTTCCGTGGGCAATCCGGGGCCGATCGTGCGATCCAGACACTCACGAACAGCCCCGTGAACCATGTCGGGATGTCCGTCGCCCTCGACGATCTGCCACCGCTGATGTGGCATGCCGAACTAGGGCATTCGCTCCCGGACATGTGGAGCGGCAGGTTCCAGCGCGGCGTCCAACTGCACGACCTGCGCGCCGCCGTCCAGGTGTGGGGTAAGCGTTACGGCCAGCGCGCGTGGCTGCGGCAGCTCGAGAGCCCTGTCACCCGTGAGCAGGAGGACGCGCTTCTGCGGACCATCGCCCGGCTCGATGGCACGCCCTTCCCGTCCACGGCGCGGTTGGCGTCGCGGTGGGTCGGCGGGCGGTTGCCGAATTGGCGTCGGAGCCGAGATCGCGGCGAAGCGCAGCAGGGTGCCGGTGTCGAGAGTGTCTATTGCGCCGAGGTTGTGGCGTCGACCTACGAGGCGATGGGACTACTCACTTCGGAACGCAAGGTCAACTGGTACGACCCGGGCCGATTCTGGAGCGGTGACCGTCTTCCGCTGGCTCCGGGCGTCAGGATGAGCGATGAGATTGCGGTACTCCTCGGCCCGGACGGCCCCGCCGCAGACCTTCCCCGACCGTGATGAAGTGACTTGATGCCTGAATCGACTGTGGCGAGTATCAGATGGTGATCGTGTGTTCCGCGTGGACCAGTCCGCCGATCTCGACCCAGCCGTCGGCATCGAACTTTGTGTGGATCCGAGAGCCTCGTCCCTGGTTGATGAGCAGCGACCGCCTCAGGTGGGCAGTGATCCGCACTGCCGCCGATCCGGTGGCCTCATCTTCGGTAATCCCGAGTTTCGGCGCGAACATTCGTGACCGGATCCGTCCCTCGAGTTCGTCCTCCCATGCCCAAATGTAGTGCTGCCCGTCGGTGAAGTCCTGCGCTCGTGCGTGTTTGACATTGTTGACGTGCTGCATCGGGTGGAGTGCGAAGTCGGGAGCCCATTCGGGTCGGGTGCGAACCCATGCCGCGCCGTGCCGGATGCAGATCTCGACGCGGCCGGCCGGTACTTCGATGGCCTCGACGGCGAAGCCGTTCTGATCCAGCCACCAGGTCAGGCCCACGGTGGGGTGCCCCGCGAACGGGAGTTCGGACATGGGGGTGAATATGCGTGCGCGGACGGTGTGCGCGCCGGGCTCGGGCATTTCGACGAATACCGTCTCGCTGAATCCGAGACGCTTGGCGATCGCCTGACGTTCGGACTCGTCGACGGCGGCCGCGTCGACTATTCCGAGCGGATTGCCGTGCTTACCATCGGAATCGGTGAACACACGAACGACATGGACGTCGATGGTCATACGGACCAGGTTATCGCTGAAACGACCGAAGGCCCCCGAGATGGCAAGACCATGTCGGGGGACCTCGATGCGCGTGGAGAGGTCAGGCGGTCGCGAGGATATCGTTCACGACCAGCGCCTGGGCGACACCCTGGAGGGTGGCAGCGACCTTCACGGCCTCCCAGACCTGCTCCTTGGTGAAGCCCTCCTTGCGGACGACGGCGTCGTGCGCGGCGGTGCAGTCGTGGCAGCCGTTGATCGTGGACACGGCCAACGACCACAGCTCGAAGTCGGCCTTCTCGACACCGGGGTTGCCGATGATGTTCATACGAAGACCCATGCGCACCTGGGCGAACTCGTCACCGAGGAAGCCCTTGGCACGGTAGGCGACGTTGTTCATGCCCATGATCGATGCGGCACCGAGGGCTGCGTTGTACGCCTCGGCCGACAGCACATCGGCGGCCTCCTCGGCGATCTCCCGCAGCACCGAAGCCGACCTGGTGGCGGCTGCGCACGCGAGGAAGGTGCCCCACAGTTGCTGCTCGTTCAGTTCGGTCGTGCGCGCGAGCGAGCCGAGGTTGAGCTTGAGGTCCTTGGCGTACTCGGGAAGCGAGTTCTTGAGATTCTCGACTGACATATCAGACGCCCTCGGTCATGAGAGCGCCGGCGTCGATCGTCGGGTCGCCCTTCTTCCAGTTGCAGGCGCACAGCTCGTCGGACTGCAGGGCATCGAGGACACGCAGCACCTCGTCGACGTTGCGGCCCACGGACCCGGCGGTGACCGAGACGAACTGGATCTCGTTGTTCGGGTCGACGATGAAGGTGGCGCGGTCGGCGACACCGTCGGCATTCAGGACGCCGGTGGCCTGGGCGAGCTCGCGCCCCAGGTCCGAGAGCATCGGGAAGGGGAGGGTCTTGAGGTCCTCGTGCTGGGCACGCCACTGGAAGTGGACGAACTCGTTGTCGACGGAGGCGCCGAGCACCTGGGTGTCACGATCGGCGAACTCGTCGTTCAGCTTGCCGAACGCGGCAATCTCGGTCGGGCACACGAAGGTGAAGTCCTTGGGCCAGAAGAAGATGACGCGCCACTTGCCGGCGTAGTCGTCGCTGGTGACCTGGGTGAAGTAGTCGTCGGGCTGCTTGGCGTCGACCTTGGACAGGTCGCCACCGATCACGGCGGTCAGGTTGTAAGCCGGGAACTGGTCGCCGATCGTCAGCAGAGCCATCTGTCGTCGTCCTCCTACTTGATTCATGCATCTTGATGCGCGGGCACGCACCGTGGATTCAGTGCTGCGCGCTACCCAGAGCGGGTCTGCGAACCGGATTCGTCGCGGCTTCACGTCCTGCGCTGTTCGGGTGGATCCGATACTGCCCGAAACATCTCAAAAGGTAAAATCGATAGGTGGCACTACACTGATAGGTATGGCTGATGGGACTTATCAACCGACACTGTCGCAGCTGCGTGCCTTCGTTGCGGTGGCCGAGTATCGCCACTTCGGAACGGCCGCATCACGCTTGAATGTGAGTCAGCCCACGTTGTCGCAGGCGCTCGCGTCACTCGAGAACGGCCTCGGAGTGCAGCTGATCGAGCGCAGCACCCGGCGTGTGCTGGTGACCGCCGCGGGCGAGCAGCTGCTCACCCAGGCCAAGCTGATCCTCGATGCCGCGGACGGTTTCGTCGCCGCCGCGGCCGGGGTGGGCGATTCCCTCGTCGGCCCCCTGCGCATCGGATTGATCCCGACCGTCGCGCCCTACGTGCTGCCGGCAGTGCTCTCCGCGCTCGGGCGGGAGATGCCAGCCCTGGTGCCGCAGGTGATCGAGGACCAGACCGCTCGCCTGCTCGAGTCGCTGCGGGCCGGTGTGATCGACGTCGCCGTCATGGCGCTGCCGTCGGAGACATCCGGACTCATCGAGATCCCGTTGTACAAGGAGGATTTCGTGCTGGTCCTGCCGAGTGGTCACCCACTCGCGGGCCGCGGCGACCTACCGCTCGACGTTCTCGACGAACTACCCCTACTGCTCCTCGACGAGGGTCACTGCCTGCGTGATCAAACCTTGGACCTGTGCCGGTCGGTCGATGCGCACCCGCTGTCCGGGGACACCCGCGCGACGTCGCTGGCGACCGTCGTGCAGTGTGTGGCAGGGGGATTGGGCGTGACACTGGTGCCCGACTCGGCCGTTCCGGTCGAGACCCGACGCGGTGATCTCGCTTCCGCACGATTCGCCGAACCGGTCCCTGGCCGGACGATCGGCTTGGTCTTCCGGGCGTCGAGTGGGCGCGCCGAGGAGTACCGGAAGCTGGTGCAGTTGCTGCGCGGCGCGGCACCGGCCGGTGTCGCCGCTGTCGAGGGCTGACCAGGCGAGCACCGTCCCGCGGTCAGCGGCGTCTGCGCCCGCCTGTCCTCGGCTTCGACCCCGACTTGCCGGCAGCGCGGCGCCGGTCTCGTGTCCTCGGCTTGGCGGCCTGAGTCTTTTCGCGGGGCGCGGGTTCAGTGCTTTTCGATGTCTTGCTCTTGGGTGTCTCGTGCGGGTTGCGGCCACGCGAGCTGTTTGCGGTTCGGCCGCGGACGATCCCGATGAACTCGTCAACGAGGTTCGTCGTCCGGTCCTCCACCCACGACAGAGCAACGCGGGACTCCGGTGCTCCGTCGAGGGGCCGGTACGTGAGGTCCTTGCGGTGATGCAAGCGCGCGAGTGACTGCGGAACAACGACGACGCCGACGCCCGCGGCGACGAGCGCGATCGCGTCGCCCGTCGAGGCCGGGCGGTCCAGCGCGGGGCGCCCCGGGAGTTGGTCCCACACCAGTGGGGTGTCGAGCGGGTCGAGGACAAGTTCGTCGGCGAGATCGGCGAGCGTGATCTGCTCGGCGGCGGTGAACACGTGGTCCTTGGGCACGACGACGACGGGTACTTCCGCATAAAGCGGGATCATGCTGAGACCGTCGCGTTCGATCGGGAGGCGCAGGAGCGCGGCGTCGGCGCGGTCCCCCCGCAGGGCCGCCGCGGCGTCGGCGGCGTCGACTGCGATCAGTTCGAGCGGCGACTCAGGCATCCGCTCGCCCCAGATGCGAACCCACTTCGCCGGCGTGACACCGGGGACGTACGCGAGCCGGAACGGTCGGGCTTCGGTCGACTCGGTCACCGGGTCAGGCTACCCGCCGGGTCCCTGAGCCGCCGGTGCCGCCGGGTGCTGCCTGCTCGTTACCCTTGACGCATGACGTCGCAGAAGAGCCCCCAGACGATGAAGCCGGCCACCGCCGCCAAGAAGCTGGGTGTATACCTCCAGGCCACCCCTGCCGAGTTCCAGGCCGGCGTGGTCTCGCGCGACGAGCTGAACGAATGGCAGACCAACCCGCCGGAGTGGCTCGCCACGCTGCGTCGCGAAGGTCCGCACCCCAAGGACGTCGTCGCCGCCAAGCTCGGTGTGTCGATCTCCGGTCTCTCCCGTGGCGGCGTCACCGAAGCGCTCACCACCGCAGAGATCGAGGCCCTGCTGGCCGACCAGCCGGACTGGCTCGTCGCCGAGCGGGCCAATCTCGTCGAGGTCCGCAAGGAGGAGAAGCGGATTCGGGAGCAGCAGGCTGCCAAGCGTGAGCAGTCCAACCGCAGGCCGCGTAACGCCGGGCCGTTCAAGCCGTCGACCTAGGGTGCCGGGCTCGAGCCCCGCGGTCGCGACTCAGGCCGGCGCGTGACTCAGGATGTGCAACGCTGACGGAACCGCCTCGATCGTCACTGGGAGAGGCCCGACCCTGTCGCCGTCCGCATAGGCGGGGATGCCCTCGCACTGCAATCGCACGCTGCGTGAACGGTAGGTCTGCACGTCGGGTAGCTCCACGTGCGTGCCCTTGTAGACCCGCGGGAACAGCCGGATCAGCCTTGATCGACGACCGTGCTCGACGACCGTCACATCGAGCAGACCGTCGGTCCTGTCCGCCTTCGGGCAGATCAGCATCCCGCCACCATACGAACGGCCGTTGCCGACTGCGACGAGCGTAGCGTCGACGTGAACGGTTTCCTCGTCCAGTTCGATGCGGTGGCGCAAGGGCTTGACCTGCGAGAGTTCCACGAGCATCGCCAGGTTGTACCGCATCGGGCCCTTCGGCCACGACATCCGGTTGGCGCGATCCGCGACCAGCGAATCGAAACCGCTGGCAACGATGGTGCCCGCCCACACGACCGAACCGTTGCCGAGCGTGATCCGAGCTAGGTCGGACTCCTGCACCTCACCGTCGGCGATCACATCCGCCGCCGCGACAGGGTCACCACGGGGGATACCGAACTCGCGCGCGTGGTCGTTGCCGGTACCCGCCGGTATCAGCCCGATTGGCACCCCGATCTGCGCAGCCGTCTGCAACCCGATGCTGATCGCACCGTCGCCGCCGGCCACGACGAGGGCGTCGGTGCCCTCGTCGATGGCCCGCCGGGCCAGCTTGCGGGCGTGATCGGCGTCCGTACCGATGATCTCGGTGACGGCAACTCCCCGCTCACGCAGGCGTACGACCGCCTTGCGGCCGGCGGTCAGTCCGTTGCCGTGCCCGGCAAGCGGGTTGATCAGGACGGTGACCTTCTCGATCACCTTCTGTGTGCTCACGGAATCAATTTGCCGGGGTTGAGGATTCCTGCGGGGTCGACGGCGTTCTTGACCGCACGCAGGACGGTCACACCCAGGTCGCCGATCTCGTCCCGCATCCACGGGCGGTGATCGACTCCGACGGCGTGGTGGTGCGTGATGGTTCCACCGGCGGCGATGATCGCGTCACCGGCGGCGGTCTTGGCCTTGCTCCACTGGTCGATCGGGTCTTCCTTCTGCGCACACACGATGGTGAAGTACAGCGACGCGCCCGTCGCGTAGGTGTGCGAGATGTGGCACAGCACCAGCGGCGGGGTTCCCTGCCCGGACAACGACTCGGTCAGCGCCTTCGTGACCGCGGCACGTAGGGTCGCGAGATTGCTCCAGGTGGTCGCCGTCTCGAGGGTCTCGACCAGCGCACCCGCATCGAGCAGGGCGTCGCGCAGGTAGGGCGCGTCGAAACGGCCTCGTTCCCAATTGTTTCCGGGCCCCTCGCCCAGCGATGTCGCGCCGTGAGACTGCAGGACCGCGCGAGCCTGGGCCACCCGCTGCGCGGTGTGGTCGGTGGTGCCCTCGAACGTGGTGATTGCGAGGCAACCACCGGTTACGGCTTCCTTGCCGATCTTGTCGTGGGTCGCGAGATTGACTCCCGTTTCGGCCTCGTCGGACAGCCGCAGCACGGTCGGGACAGCGCCTTCGTGCCGCAGTGCGCGCAGTGCCGCCGTGCCGGTCTCGAAATCCGGAAAACGCCACCCCTCCCGGACGACGGACTCCGGAACCGGATGCACCCGCACACGGACCTGGGTGATGACGCCGAGCGTCCCCTCCGAGCCGACGAACAACTCGCCGAGATCCGGACCCGCCGCGGAGGCCGGCGCGCGCCCGGTGTCCAGGATGCCCGCCGGGGTCACCACCCGCAGGCCCTGCACCATGTCTTCGAACCTGCCGTAGCCAGCGGATGACTGCCCCGAGGAGCGGGTTGCCGCGAAGCCGCCGATGGTGGAGAACATGAAGCTCTGCGGGAAGTGCCCAAGCGAGAAGCCGTGCGCGCCGAGCCGCTCCTCGACCCTGGGACCAGGCAGGCCCGCTCCCAGGGTCGCGATACCCGAGTCGGTGTCGAGGTCGATCAGCGAATCGAACCGGCGCATGTCCAGCGAGAGAACCGCGTCGAACCGGTCGCGCACCGGGTCGAGTCCGCCCACGGCGCTGGAGCCACCGCTGAACGGCACCACGGCGATCGAGTTGTCGGCGCAGTAGTCGAGGATCTCGGCGATTTCGGCCTCGGTGCCCGGGATGACCACGACATCGGGTGCGTTCTGTTGTTCGGTGCTGCGGCGGCGCAGCAGGTCGATCGTGCTCTTGCCGCCCGACCGCAGCAGTCGATCATAGTGAGCGGTACTGCAGAATCGTTCGCCGACGATCGCGGCGAGAGCGGCGAGTTGGTCTTCGGACACCGCGCTCGCGGCCAGGACCACGTCCTCCGCCGCACGTTCGGGCGTCTGACGAGTCGTGACGCCGAGGGCCTGCTGCAGCAGGCCCTTGATGCCGTCCGAGAGGGTCGTGCTCTTCTCCGCCAGGCCCCACGCGTCCCACTTCATCGGGGGTGTAGCCGCGACGGACCGATCTTCCACTCGCTCAATACTCATGCGTTGCAGTGTCACACATCACACAAGAGCGAAACTAGCCCTCGGCCACCTCGAACTCGTCGAATACCACTTCACCGGCCGCGTCCGACTCGGCGAGGTTGACCTCACCGAGCAGGGCCCAGCCGTGGTCGCCTTTGGGGTCGTCGAGGACCTGCCGCACCCGCCACAGCTTCGGCTCGACGGTTACCTGGAAGAGCAACGGTCCACGGGCCGACGGGCCGGTTCCTATCTCGTCGTACTCGTCGAAGTAAAGCTCCATGAGGTCGGCCCAGTCGTCGGCGTCGAGGCCGTCCCCGAGCTCTCCCAACTCCTCCCAGCGCTCCCGCGCCGCCAGTTCGATGCGACGGAACATCGCGTTGCGGACCATCACCTTGAAAGCGCGGGTATTCGCGGTGATAGGACGGGGCGCGTCGGCCCCGAACGCCACCTGCTGGTCGTCGGACTCGACGCCCGGGTTCGTCAGCTGCTCCCACTCGTCGAGCAGGCTCGAATCCACCTGACGGATGAGCTCACCCAGCCACTCGGTGAGATCCTCGAGCTCCTCGGTACGGGCCTCCGCCGGAACCGTCTGCCGCAGTGCGCGGTATGCGTCCGCGAGGTAACGCAGCACCAGTCCCTCGGACCGAGCAAGGCCATAGTGGCTTATCAGTTCGGCGAACGTCATCGATCGCTCCACCATGTCGCGCACCACGGACTTGGGCGAGAGGGTGAACTCGCTCATCCACGGATGACCCGCTCGATAGGTCTCGAACGCGGGGAAGAGCAAGTCCGCCAATGGCTGTGGCCACGTGATCTCCTCGAGGAGTTCCATGCGCTCCTCGTACTCGATTCCGTCGGCCTTCATCTCGGCGATCGCCTCACCGCGCGCGGCGTGCTGCTGGGCCATGAGGATCTGTCGTGGGTCGTCCAGCGTCGACTCGATCACCGACACGACGTCGAGTGCGTAGCTGGGGGATTCGACGTCGAGAAGTTCGAGTGAGGCGAGCGCGAACGGCGAGAGCGGCTGGTTGAGCGCGAAGTCGCGCTGCAGGTCCACCGTCAGGCGCGCCAGACGACCGTGCTCGTCGGGTTCGTCGAGTTGCTCGACGATGCCCGCCTGCAACAGCCCCCGGTACAGCCGGATCGCCTTGAGGATGTGCCGACGCTGCGCCGGGCGCTGCTCGTGGTTGTCCTCGAGCAGATGTCGCATCGCCCGGAAACCGTTGCCGGGCCTCGCGATCACGTTGAGGAGCATCGAATTGCTCACCGAGAACCGGGAGACGAGCGGCTCGGGGGACGCGGCGGTCAGCTTCTCGAACGTCCCCTCGCCCCACGACACAAAACCTTCCGGGGGCTTCTTTCGCTGTACTTTCCGCCGCTTCTTCGGGTCGTCTCCGGCTTTCGCCAGTGCCCGCACGTTTTCGATCTCGTGCTCGGGTGCCTGGACCACGACATTGCCGAAGGTGTCGTAGCCGGCGCGGCCGGCACGGCCGGCGATCTGGTGGAACTCGCGCGCCCGCAACTGGCGGGTGCGGGCGCCGTCGAACTTCGTCAGGCCCGTCAGCAGCACCGTCCTGATCGGCACGTTGATGCCGACACCGAGCGTGTCGGTGCCGCAAATGACCTTGAGCAGGCCGTCCTGTGCCAGCCGCTCTACAAGCCGCCGATACTTGGGCAGCATGCCCGCGTGGTGGACGCCGATACCGTGACGGACCAAGCGCGACAGTGTCTTCCCGAACCCGGTTGTGAACCGGAAGCTGCCGATGGCCTCCGCGATCGCGTCCTTCTCCGAGCGAGTGCACAGGTTCACGCTCGTCAGTGCCTGCGCCCGCTCGAGTGCTGCGGCCTGCGTGAAGTGCACCACGTAGACGGGAGCCTGGTGGGTGGTGACGAGTTCCGCGATCTCCTCGCCGATCGGGGTCTGCGAGTAGGAGAAGTGCAGTGGCACCGGTCGTTCGGACCCCGACACCTCGGCCGTCTCCCGGCCCGTCCGCCGGGTGAGGTCCTTGCGCAGGTAGGTGACGTCACCGAGAGTCGCGGACATCAACAGGAACTGGGCCTGTGGCAGTTCGATCAGCGGAACCTGCCATGCCCAGCCGCGGTCCGGCTCGGAATAGAAGTGAAACTCGTCCATGACGACCTGTCCGATGTCGGAGTCCGGACCCTCGCGTAGCGCCAGGTTCGCGACGATCTCGGCAGTCGCGCAGATGATCGGGGCCGACGAATTCACCGACGCATCGCCGGTCATCATGCCGACGTTGTCCGCACCGAACACATCGCAGAGCGCGAAGAACTTCTCACTCACCAGCGCCTTGATCGGCGCGGTGTAGAACGTACGCCGACCTTCCGCGAGCGCGAAGAAGTGCGCACCGAGCGCGACCATCGATTTGCCCGAGCCGGTGGGGGTGGCGAGGATGACGTTGGCCCCGGAGACAAGCTCCATGAGCGCCTCCTCCTGCGCCGGGTACAACTGCAGGCCGCGGTCACTCGTCCACGAGGTGAACGCGTCGAACAGGGCGTCGGCGTCGATGCGCGTGGGGTGGCCAGTTCCGGGGAGCAGATCGGGCAGCAGCACCGTTACAGGCTAGAGCCTCGCGGAGGCATACGGGCATTCCGGACCTAGGTGGGCGGTCCTCAGGTGGCGCTGCGCTCGTCCGACCCCATCGCGTCGAGCACCGCCATCCGGGTTTCCGGCGTGCCGGTGATCGTTCCCTCGCCGACTCCGTGCATGAGCAGATCGCGCCAGCGGTTCGCATCGAACTCGAGCGGCGCCGTCGATTGCAAGAAGTCCTCGACGACCTTCAGGAACCTGATCGGATCGTCCCGGAACGGGAAATGTCCTGCGTTCTCGAAGATCTCGAGGTTCGAACCCGGCATCGCGGAGTGCGCAAGATGGGCGTGGCTGACCGGGATCACCGAGTCGCGCTGACCCCAGATGAGTTGGACCGGCAGATTCTCGGTCAGATAACACCGATCGAGTATGGTCACCACCTGACCGCGCCAGTCGACTACGGACCGCAACGTTCGCAGGTATGCCTCGTACGCCGTGGGATCGGGCAGGTCACCGAGTACCCGCACCAGGTCCGGGGTGTCGTGCAGCATCGCGCCCGGCCGCAACGGCGAGCCATGCACGGTGGCGACGATCTCGCTCGCGGCCCGGACAGCAGCCATCGCACCCGGAATGCGCAGCAGTTTGAGGGCCTCGTTGACCACGGGCATGGAGATGAGCCGCAGCAACGGATGCACATCCTTGGTCACTCCGCCGGCCGACACCAGGACCAGGCGGTCGACCATCTGGGGGAACTGGTACGCGAACTGCATCGCGACCCCGCCGCCCAAGGAGTGCCCGACGACGGTGGCCTTGTCGACATCCAGGACCGACAGCAGATCCCGCATGCCGTTCGCATAGGCGGCGACCGAGTAGTCTGCGCGGGGCTTGTCCGAACGCCCGTGGCCCAGCAGATCCGGAGCGATGACGGTGTGGTGTTGAGCCAGGTGCGGGATGATCTCACTCCACGTCGAGGAGTTGTCGCCGATCCCGTGGATCAAGAGGAGGGCGGGACCCTCGCCGGCGATGCGGAACGCCCGGCGGTAACCGTGGATGGTCCGGAAGACGAGCCGCGGTTCTGCATCCGGTACCGGGCGGAGCCTACGCGTGCGAGTGTCCATATCGCCTCCTGAAGCCGCTGCCCGGCTCGGGCGCTGCTCAGATGTTGATCATGTGAGTATATCCGTGCACCGAGAGGGAGCCGTGCACCGAGACCGTAGGTGCTCTCTCGCTGTGAGGGTTACTTCGGATAACGGAAAGGTATCGTTAACAACCGTACAACGGAATACAAACAAATGACCGGCTAATTGCAAACACCAGAACCCGCCGACGCTCCTGCAGGCGTCGTCTAGTCGTCGTCGCCCCGCGATTGCTCGGCCAGGAAGCGTTCGAACTCCGCACCCAGTTCCTCACCGCTCGGGAGATCGTCGTCGGTCGCGAGGAGCGAGGACTGTTGTTCCTGGGCCGCGACGTACGAGTCGTACTGGCCCTCGAGCGCGCGCACCACGGTCTGGATCTCCTCGTTCGAGGCGACGTGCTCGTCGATCTGCTCGCGAATGCGCGCCGACGCCTCACCGAGCGCGACCAGCGGCAGCTCGAGGTTCGAGATCTCCATGACGTTCTCGAGCAGCGTCTCGGCGGCGGCTGGGTACTCGGTCTGCGCGAGGTAGTGCGGAACGTGCACGGAGTAGCCCATCGACTCGTGGCCGTGCTGGCTCATCCTCAGTTCGAGCAGCGACGACGCGCTCCCTGGAACGCGGAGTTCACCCGACCAGCGGTGATGACCCTTGATCAGCTCCTTGTTCGTCGAGTGCGCGGTCACGCTCAGCGGGCGCGTGTGCGGAACCGCCATCGGAATGGCGTTGATCCCGATGGTGCGGCGCACTCCCAACTGTTCGGCGAGCAGTCTGACCGCCGTAGTGAATCGCTCCCAGCGTAGATCCGGCTCCATGCCGGCCAGGAGGAGGAAAGGTGTGCCGGCCGTGTCACGCAGGGCGTAGAGGTTCAGCTCAGGCGACTGGTAGTCGGAGAAGTGGTCAGCCTTGAACGTCATCGTGGGTCGTCGAGACCGGTAGTCGATCAGCTCGTCGACCGCGAACGACGCCACCAGCTCGGACTCGAGGCTCTCCCGTAGGTGCTTGGTGGCCAGCTTCACCGCATGCCCGGCATCGGAGAATCCCTCGAGGCCGTGAACCAGGACCGGGCCCAGGCCGTCGGCGGTGGACAGATGCGGCGCCGGGAACTCCAGCTCGTACATCTTCGACTGCTCGTCCATGACGGCTCCCTTTCATTTCGATTGTCTGTTTCCAGTGTCCCTCACCACCTGCCGGCAACCGAAACCGGAGACACTGGACGAGGTGCTGGGCGCCGACCGTGATCATTGCCCGGCGCTCCCAGAAGGCCAACACCGGATGGGCGAAGTACATTCCGAGGGCCGCCCGAGGCGAAGGGGGCGGGCCTTCGGTCCGGTTCGCGAGCATGGCGGCAGCAGGTGTGTCACGCTGAGCGGTGGATCGCAACGACCCAACGGTGGGAGGGCCGGGTATGTCGACGCGGACACGCCTCGCGCCGGTGCTCATTCCGGCGTCGGTCGTGTTGGCCGTCGGCCTGCTAGCCCTCGGGTGTTCAACGAAGGTGGACGGTGCTGCCCATCCAGTCGCTGACCATCCCACGAGTTCTCGGGTTCTCGCCGAACTGCTCCTCGAGCCGTCCCTCTTTCCGCCGCGGTATTCGGCCATCGTCCTTCCTCCACAGGCAGTTTCGCAGGCGGCACCTGATCTGACGGGTGTCCCGCCGGGTGCGCGAGTGGACCCGGCGGGATGTAAGCCGCCGGTGCAGGACTACGGGACCGATGGCACGGCCATGATGGTCGGCACCGACAACGTGAACCGCTCCACGATCACGATCGAACTCGTCCGGGTCAGGACGCCGCTCGCCGAACTCGGCGCACAGATCGCCGAGTGCCCCGAGGTGACGGCCACCCGCAACGGAGTCGAATCCACCGTGGCGACCGTGCTGACCCCGCCGCCACCGATGGACGCCGACGAGACCCTCGCCCTGCATCGGACGGTGAACTCGGGGCGGGGCGGGCAGGATGTCACGCAGTCGATGGTGACCCTCTTTGCCCAGGTCGGCGATGTGCGCGTGCAGGCGACGTCCATGTCGTTCGGAGCCGCCCACGACACCGCTACCCTCGACGATCTCTTCACATCCGCGGTTCTCAGGGTGCGGGCCGGCTGAGCCCGGAAGGTAGCACGCAGGTCCGACCCACCCCCGAGGTCCGGATCGCTCGACTCACCGGTTGTACACAGTCCAGGGCGCGATCCACAGATTCGAGAAAACCCCTGGTGAGTTCGGATTCGGACACCGCTGTGCGAGGCAGGGTCGAGACATGACGACCTCAGCATCGCGACACGATTCGCACCTCCCTCAGGGCTCCGACACCATCTCGCCGTCGAGCGCGGGCACCGACGTTCTTTGCGCAGTCCGGATCTCCGATCCGGGCACGTTGATCAGTGCGGTCCCGGCGTTACTCGGATTCCATCCGCGCCGCTCGCTCGTCGCGATCTGTCTGGCCGGTACCAGCGTCGGCGCCGTGATGCGCCACGACCTGCTCCTGACAACCGTCGGGCCGGACGCCGAAGTCATGGAACTTGTACTTGATCAGTTCGCCGCCGTCGCCGCTCGGGAGGGGGCCGATCAGATGGTGGTCGTCATGGTCGACGACCGGATTCCGTCTCGGCCCCAGGCAGCGGACCTGAACCGGTACGCAGGTATCGCCGACAAGTTCCGGGAGGTGCTACGCCGAGGAGGAACCGAACTCGTTGCCGTGCACGCCTGCTCGAGCATCCAGACCGGCGCGCCCTGGCGAGATCTCTTCGGGGCGGGCCGAGGAGTGCTTCCCGACCCGACCGCCTCCGAGGTGGCCGCCGCCCAGGTCCTGGGAGGGCGTCCGATTCGCGGATCTCGTGAGGAACTCGAAGCTGTTCTCGATCCGGTTTCCCCGCACGACCAGGTGCGTGTCGCCGACGTGATCGACGCAGCGCGCGAAGAGCGTGCAAGAGACGCCGCCCTGGCCCGGGCGGCCACCGACGATGTCGGAACTCATCGGCGGAGCCTGGAGCGGGTACTCTCCCAGATCGCACAGCTCGAGTCCGGCGACGAGCCGACCACAGCGGAGTGCGCAGAGTTGGCGCTCATGCTCGAAACCCCGAGTGTCCGAGACTCCCTGCTCGCACTGTCGGCGAGCGAGCAGGCCGACGCTGCCGAGCAGATGTGGATTCACTTGGGCAGAACCCTGCCCGACCCGGAACGTGCCGAGCCGTTGGCGCTCCTGGGATACAGCGCGTACATACGTGGTGACGGGCCGATGGCGGGGGTCGCGCTGTGCGCCGCCCTCTCGGCCGACCCGGGTCACCGCATGGCGAAACTGCTTGACGACGCCCTTCAGGCCGGCGTCAGGCCGGACGCTCTCCGCGACCTCGCGATCGTCGGTCACCAGGTCGCGCGCGATCTCGGCGTGCAGCTGCCATCGGTCGAGTCGCTACCGCCTCGCGGCGTGTGAACGATCACCGAGACCCTGCAGGTACGTCCAGGCGTCGGAGACGATTTCGTCGAGGTCGGTGTGCTGTGGTCGCCAGCCCAGCTCGTCGATCGCGCGTTCGCTCGAAGCTATGAGTACAGCGGGATCGCCGGCCCGGCGGGGCGCGTCCTCGGCTGCGATGGTCAGTCCCGTGACCTTCTCGCACGCCGAAATGACTTCGCGAACAGTGAATCCGGCGCCGCTTCCGAGGTTGTAGATCCTGTGGTGGCCTGGTTCGGACGACTCCAGCGCCAGTAGATGGGCCCCAGCGAGGTCGAGCACGTGGATGTAGTCCCGAACCGCAGTGCCGTCCTTGGTCGGCCAGTCGGTCCCGAACACCGAGATCTTGTCGCGCTGACCGAGCGCGACCTGGAGCACGAGGGGGATGAGATGGGTTTCGACGACTCGGTTCTCCCCGGCACCCTTGTATGCGCCCGCAACGTTGAAGTAGCGCAGGCTCGTTGCGGCGAGTCCGTGGGCCTTGGTGTACGACGTGATCGCGTGATCGATTGCGAGTTTGGTGGCGCCATACGGGTTGGTGGGACGGGTCGGAGCGTCCTCAGTGATCGGAGTCCGTTCGGGCTCACCGTAGGTCGCCGCCGTCGACGAGAAAACCAGCCGTGGGGTACCGGACAGTCGCATCGCCTCGAGCAGAGCCAACGTCGTGACGACGTTGCCCTGCCAATACTGCTCAGGCTTCTCCACGGACTCGCCGACGAGCGACTGCGCGGCGAAATGCAGGACTCCGTCGAAACGCCGTGCGCTGTCGCCTGACCCAAGGACGGACCGGGCGACAGCAGCGATATCGCCCTCGATGAACTCGGCGTCCGTCGGCACGGCGTCGGCATTGCCGGTCGACAAGTCGTCGACGACAACGACCTCGTGGCCGCGTTCGAGCAGGACCGTGCTGCACACGCTGCCCACGTAGCCGGCGCCGCCGGTAACCAGAAGTCTCACCGTTTGTCTCCTCGCTCGCCGGATCCGGCGAGCGAGGAGTCAGACCTGCTTCACCTGGACGGCGTGGGCCATATCCTCGGGAAGTTCGAATTCGTCATGACCAGATGCGGTGATCGTCACCGAACCGGGCCTGGTTTCGACTGTAACCCGCGCGTCGGGGACCACGCCTGCCGCACGGAGCTGGCCGATCAGCTCGGGATCGGACTGCACGTGCTCGGCGAGACGGCGGACGACGACAGCTGTCGGCTTGTCGGCGGGGATGTCGGTGAGTCGGATCAGCGACTCCGAGTTGCTGACCGGACCTTCGAGGCCCAGTTCGGCGAGGCCGGGAATCGGGTTCCCGTACGGGGACGTCGTCGGATTGTTGAGCACCTCGACGAGTCGCCGCTCGACCTCCTCGCTCATGACGTGCTCCCAGCGGCAGGCCTCTGCGTGCACCTGGTCCCAGTCGAGGCCGATCACGTCCACAAGCAACCGCTCGGCGAGGCGGTGCTTCCTCATCACGGCGACCGCGAGGCTGCGGCCCTTCTCGGTCAGCTCCAGATGCCGGTCGCCTGCAACCTGCAGTAGTCCGTCGCGTTCCATGCGGGCAACGGTCTGACTCACCGTCGGCCCGCTCTGGTCGAGCCGCTCTGCGATCCGTGCGCGCAGCGGAACGACCCCCTCTTCTTCCAAGTCGTAGATCGTTCGGAGGTACATCTCCGTGGTGTCGACCAGATCTTTCACTCTCACACCCCTTCGTCTGAAGAGGATTCTACCGGGCGAACTACCCACGGACCTCGCGTCCGGGTCCAGCGCGTTGTCGTCCTCGATCCTGGCCGCCGACATCAGCGCGGTGGCCTCGCGCGGGTCACATGGTGGAAGTAACTTGAGTTCATGAGCGCGCGGACTGGTTCTGTCGAGGATGCCCCGGCTTCCGGAGTCGGACGTGTCGTGGTGTGGAGCCCGGACTATCTCAGCTACCGGTGGAGTCCACAGCACCCCATGAACCCGACCCGGCTCGAGCTGACGATGGATCTCGCCCAGGGGCTTGGGCTCGTCGAGGGCGTGGAGGTGCTCCGGCCCGACCCGGCATCCGATGCCGAACTGCTCCGTATCCACACACCGGCATACATTGAGGCGGTCAAGCAAGCAGGCTCCGAGGCCGACGGCGACCTGCCTCCGGAAATCGCGGCGCGGCACGGCCTCGGTACCGAGGACAATCCGGTGTTTCAACGGATGCACGAGGCCAGCGCGATTCTCGCTGGTGGAACCCTGGCTGCGGCACGGCAGATCGCGTCGGGTCACGCACGACGCGCTGTCAGCGTCGGCGGCGGAATGCACCACGCGATGGCGGACTGGGCGTCGGGCTTCTGTGTGTACAACGATGTCGCGATCGCCATTTCTTGGTTGCTGGACAACGGATTCGACCGTGTCGCCTACATCGACATCGACGCCCATCACGGCGACGGCGTACAACACGCGTTCTTCGGCGACCCTCGGGTGCTGACGGTCTCCATCCACCAGCATCCGGCGACGCTGTGGCCGAACACCGGGTGGTCGAGCGAGATCGGTGCCGGCGCTGCCGAGGGCACCGCGATCAATCTTCCGGTGCTGCCCGGCACAGTGGATTCGCTGTGGCTGAGGGGGTTTCACGCCGTGGTGCCGGCAGCGATCGCAGCGTTCCGGCCGCAGATCGTGATCAGCCAGTGCGGTGCCGACAATCACCGTGAAGACCCGTTGGCGGACCTCGCGCTCACCGTCGACGGACAACGTGCCGCGTACCTGGCGATGCGGGATCTCGCGGATCGGTACGCGGAGGGACGATGGCTGGCCGTCGGCGGAGGCGGATACGGACTCGTGCGTGTGGTGCCGAGATCTTGGACCCACCTGATCGCATCGGTACTCGACCGCGAGATCGACCTCGTCACCGCTACCCCCGAAGCGTGGCGCAAGAAGGCACACGCGATCGCGCCGAGTGTCGATCCACCTGCGACGATGGGCGAGGGCGCCGACACGTCGTTCATGCGGTGGGACGGACCAGGGGGCACTCCGGAGACCGGCGTCGCGTCGATGGACCGGGCGCTGACCCGGATCGACGCGGCCGTCATCGCGACCCGCCGTGCCACGTTCCCGCTGCTCGGACTCGATCCGGAGGACCCCCGTGACTGATGGAACGACAACGGGCGCCGACCTCGAACGCGCCCACAACTTTCCTCCTCACTGGCTGGCCGACGTGCTCGCCTCGGACGGTGGGGTCGTGCATCTGCGGCCGATCGTTCCCGAGGACGCCGACAAACTCGTCGCCTTCCACGGCAAGCTGTCCGAGCGCACCCGCTATCTGCGCTACTTCGGCCCGTACCCGACGATGTCAAAGCGCGACATCGTCAACTTCACCACCGTCGATCACCACAACCGAGTGGCGTTGGTGGCGATCCTCGGCGACGAGATCATCGCGGTCGGCCGCTACGAGCGCCTCGTCGATGTCGGCGATGGCAGATCGGCCGAGGTCGCGTTCGTCGTCGCGGATGCTCACCAGGGCCGGGGGCTGGGGCCGATCCTGCTCGAGCATCTCGCCGGCGCGGCCGCTGAGAACGGCTTGAACATGTTCGTCGCCGAGGTTCTCGCCGAGAATCGCAACATGGTATCGGTGTTCCGAGAGGCCGGATACCAGGTCAGTCGCAGTTTCGAGGACGGCCTGCTGCGACTCGAGTTCGCTATCGATCCCACCGAAGCCCTTCTGTCCGTGCGGAACTCGCGTGAGCGGGTGGCAGAAGCGCGAAGCGTGCGCAACGTCCTGAGTCCCCGTTCGGTCGCGGTGATCGGCGCCTCCACCGACAGCTCCAAGGTCGGCAACGCGGTGCTGGTGAACCTTCTGAGCGGCAACTTCACCGGGCCGGTCTACCCGGTCAATGCCGAACACCGCTCGGTCCGCGGAGTCCGCGCCTACCCGACGGTCCGTGACATCCCCGACGACGTCGACCTAGCTGTGGTCGCGGTCCCGGCGGAATCGATCGACTCGGTCCTCGACGACTGCCTCGCCAAGGGCGTCAGGGGACTCGTCGTCGTCTCTGCCGGGTTCAGTGAGTCCGGCCCACCCGGACGTGACTCGGAGCGCCGACTGGTCCACGCGGCGCGGGCTCACGGCATGCGGTTGATCGGCCCCAATGCACTCGGCGTCGCGAACAACGACGTGGCGGTGTCCTTGAACGCGACCCTCGCACCGGTGCTCCCGAAGCGGGGCAACGTGGGCTTCTTTTGTCAGTCGGGTGCGCTGGGTATCGCGATCCTCGATCAGGCCGCCAAGCGGCGCCTGGGGGTGTCGACGTTCGTCTCCGCCGGAAACCGCGCCGACGTCTCCGGCAACGACCTGCTGCAGTACTGGGATACCGACCCCGAGACCGAGGTCGTCCTGCTCTATCTGGAGAGCTTCGGCAACCCCCGCAAGTTCTCCAGGATCGCTCGACGCGTGGCCCGGACCAAGCCGATCGTCGCCGTGAAGAGTGGCCGGCATGCGGTCCCCCCCGCGCTCGCCGTCACTGGTGTCGCGATGGACGATTCGATCGTCCGGGCGTTGTTCGAGCAATCCGGTGTCGTACAGGTCGGCTCGATCTCGCAGCTGTTCGACTGCGCGCTGCTGTTCGGGTACCAGCCGCTTCCGGCAGGCCCCCGGGTAGCTGTGGTCGGTAACTCGAGTGCGCTCGGTGTGCTTGCGGCCGATGCGGCGCGTCGCGAGGGGCTGCAGGCGGGAGAGCCGGTGGACCTCGGGGCGCAGGCCAGCCCCGAGGTGTTCGCCGACGCGGTCTCGACGGCACTGGAGTCGTCGAACGTCGATGCCGTGATCGCCGTGTTCGCGCCGCCGGTCGCCGTGGCCGTCGAGCCGTACGCACGAGCCTTGCGTGAGGCGGTCGTCGGGGCCGGCAAGCCGATCCTCACCACCTTCCTCGCGGCCGAGGGCATCCCGGACGTACTGGCGGTGCGTGGGACGGGCGGGAACCCGATGCGCGGTTCGGTGCCGTCGTTTCCCGGACCGGAACGGGCGGCGTTGGCACTGGCCCGGGCGTGGCGGTACTCCGCGTGGCGTGAACGTCCGGCCTCGAAGGTGGTCCGACCCAACGGTATCGACCCAGACAGGGCCCGGCGGCTCGTGGAAGGCTGGCTCGGCGGGTCGAACGGGCGCTGGCTGTCGGACTTCGAGGCGGCACAGCTGCTCGAGTGCTACGGAATCCAAGTCGTCGAGTTCCGAGCGGCCACCACCGCGGACGAGGCGGCCCTGGCAGCCGACGAACTCGGCTATCCGGTCGCGGTCAAGGCGACCGGCGAGCTGTGGCGACATCGGCCCGATCTCAGCGGCGTCCGACTCGACCTGGTTGGCCCCGATTCGGTACGGACGGCGTACCGGGATCTGGCGTCGGCTTCTGGCGAGCCGCTGCTGCACGTCCAGAAGATGGCAACCAAGGGGATCGGCTGCGTGGTCGAGGTCCAGGACGATCCGTCTTTCGGTTCGCTGATCTCGTTCGGACTGGCCGGGGTCATCTCCGATCTGCTCGGAGACCGCGCTTACCGGGTGCTTCCGCTAACCGAGGACGAGGCCGTGGAACTGATCGACGCGCCGAAGGCGGCCCCGCTGCTGTCCGGGTACCGCAGTGCCGTCCCCGTCAACAAGCAGGCGCTCGTCGACCTGGTGCGGCGGGTGTCGACGCTGGCCGACGACCTGCCGGAGGTTCGTGCCCTCTCCTGTGAACCGGTTCTGGCATCTGCAGAGGGTGCACAGATCACCGATGCCTGCGTGCGGATCGGGCCCGAACCGAGCGTGGCGGACGGCGGTCCGCGACGCCTACGCGAGTGGTGAGTGAGCCCACAGGAAACGAAAAACCCGGCCGGATGCGGATCCTGAGGGGGGAAGGATCCGCATCCGGCCGGGGGCTAGGGCGAGCCAGGTCAGCTCGCGTAGGCGCGGAGGCGGTCGGCGCGCTCACCCTGCCGGAGCTTGCCCATGACCTCACGCTCGATCTGGCGAACCCGCTCACGGGACAGCCCGAACAGCTTGCCGATCTGGTCGAGCGTGCGTGGCTGCCCGTCGTCGAGGCCGTAGCGCAGTCGGATCACCTGCTGTTCACGCTCGTCGAGCGTGGCGAGGACGCTGCGGACGTCGCTGTGCAGCAGGCCCGCGATGACCGCGTTCTCTGCCGAGGTCGCCTCGGAGTCTTCGATGAAGTCACCGAGCGGAGCCTCCTCGTCGTTGCCGACGGGCATGTCCAGGCTCACCGGGTCGCGGCTGTGGTCGAGCAGGTCCGCGATCTTGTGCACGGGGATGCCCGACTCGTGCGAGAGTTCCTCGTCGGTCGCCTCACGGCCGAGCTGTTGATGCAGTTCGCGCTTGATCCGGGCGAGCTTGTTGACCTGTTCGACGAGGTGAACGGGCAGCCGGATGGTGCGGCTCTGGTCGGCCATGCCGCGGGTGATGGCCTGGCGGATCCACCACGTCGCGTAGGTCGAGAACTTGAAGCCCTTCGCGTAGTCGAACTTCTCCATGGCGCGGATCAGGCCGAGGTTTCCCTCCTGGATCAGATCCAGCAGCGGCATGCCACGCCCGGTGTAGCGCTTGGCGAGAGACACGACGAGGCGGAGGTTCGCCTCGAGCAGGTGGCGCCGTGCTGCCTCGCCGTCGCGGACGATCGCGGCCAGATCGCGCTTCTTCGCGACCGAGAGTCGCTTTTTCTTCTCGAGCACGTAGGCCGCGTATAACCCAGCCTCGATCCGCCGCGCCAGATCCACCTCGTCCGCTGCGGTCAGCAGAGCGGTGCGGCCGATCCCGTTCAAATAGACGCGAACGAGATCCGCGGCCGGGCTCTGGCCGTCCAGGTCGGAGTCGGTGATGCGGGGTCGAGTGGTGCTGGGGCTTGTCATGACGTGCCTCCTCGTCAGGGTGTCTCATATGCCTCAACGCCCCGACGGACCGGGAAAGTTCCCGGCGGCGTTCGATTCGATGGTCCGCGACCTGCGGATTTCCGCAGTTCCCCTGAGAAGTTCCTGAGAAGGGGAGGTTGGGAACGGGCGTCAGGCCGGTTCGACCAGCCGCGTTCGATCAGGCCGGTTCGATCAGGCCGTGTCGAACAAGGGAGTGGACCAGCAGTACGGCCGTGGCCGCGAGTGATTCTTCGTCCTCGTCGTGTGCGCACGCGAGAAGCGTGACGAGGTCTTCCAACGGCAACCCGTTGGGGCGCATCCCCGCGAGTAGGGCCGCAGCGAGGTCGTCGACCTCGTGCTGCCACCGCGGCCCGTGGCCGCGGTGCACCCGCGCCACCACCTGGCGCCAGCCGTCCTCGTCGGGCAGATATACCCGTTCGAGTGCCGTCTCGGTCCGGACCTCGAACCGCGCCGAAAGGACGTCGTTGTCGCGGAGCCACGCGAGGCGATCGAAGTACGCGAGAGCTTCGTCGCCGAGTGGATCGTCGAAGCCGTGACGGAGGTCCTCACACAGAATGTCCGACGGCGCGTCCGTGCGTCTCAGGTACACGAATCCGAATCCGATGCCCACGACGTCCGCCCCCTCGAGATGGTCGAGCCACGCATTCGCGCGCGCTTCCACGGCGGGGTCCCGGGGGTCCGACCCGCCGTCGCGTAGCCACGTCCCGACGTACAGGGCGGGATCGGCGACGTCCCGTTGGACGATCCAGGCGTCGATCCCGTGCGCCGGTAGCCACGACGCGACCCGCTGACGCCAGTCCTCACCGTCGACATGCAGCCACGACGCGAGCAGCGCCGCCGTGCCACAGGGCTCGAGATAGTCGACGGCACCGGAGATCATCAACTCGCTCGCCCCGTCGAGGTTCAGACCGGAATCACGGTAGGTGTGTGTGACGCGTGCCTCACCGACTACGAACGGCGGATTCGCGACCACCTGGTCGAAACGCCGGCCGCTCACGGGTTCGAACCACGATCCCTCGAGGATCTCGAAGTCGAGTCCGTTCAGCGCCGCGGTAGCGGCGGTGAGCGCCAGGGCACGTGGGTTGATGTCGGTGACGGTGACCTTGCCTGCATAGTCGGCGGCACGTAGTGCCTGGATTCCGCATCCGGTACCGACGTCGAGCACGGTGCCGACCGGGCGGGTCGGGGTACCCCGTAGCAGTGACAGCGACGCCTCTCCGACGCCGATGACGTGGTCGTCGCCGCTCTCGCGGGGACGCATTGCGCCGTCGAGGTCGGCCAACGTCCACCGGTTTCCGCTGCCCAGATCGAGGGGTCGCAGGTCCAGCTCGGCGCGAACGGTGTCGTTATCGCGGGAGAGCAGGCCTGCGGCAACCGCGGCGTCGAGGTCGAGCGGCCGCAACGCAGTCGCGACGTCGGCCGCCGGGCAGTCGTCGCCCAGAAGGAACAGCCGGACCAGCTGGCCGAGTTCGCCGCCGTTCTCACTGGCTCTGCGGACGGGAACAGGCTCGTATCTTCCGAGTGCCGCGTGCGCGTCGACGCCGAGGAGGTCGACGATCGAGTCGATGTCGTACCGCGTGCGCGTCAGCGCGTCGCGTAGCGGACCACAGATGGACAGCAGGAGGTCACGATTCACCCGAGCATTGTCGCAGCCGTCGGCGAGCAGACGGCCCGGCGAGTCAGCCGTCGATGGTGCGGTGCATCCGGGACTCGAGCGCGCGGGCTGCGTCGCGGTGGTCGTACCGGCTGGGCTCGTCCTTCGACCGGGGAGGCCTGTCATTTGCGATGAGGACAGCGATCCAGGGCAGCGGAATGGACACTGCGATGATGCCCACCGAGATCCAGGGATTCCCGAAAGCGCCGTACGCGATCGCTGCGAGAACCAAGGCCGGGATCCGGAAAGACATGATCGTCAGGTACTTCCTGACGCGCGCCCGGTGTTGATCCTCGATGGACTGGGCAGCCTCGGTGATCAACGCCGGGTGGCGAGGTGTACCGCTCTCGGCATTCTCGCCGAACCCCGAAGTTCTTGCCATGGTTCTACTGTTGCACCTTCGGAAGTCAAATGCACATGACGGTGCGGCTCCATACGACAGTGGGGCCGCATATGACGCTGGTGCGCTGATGTGCGGCATCATGGTTTCGTGAGCACTTCCACAAAGGAACTTCCCGATACCACCACCGACGAGACCACCGACGACGACACACCCAAGTTCTTCCACTACGTGAAGAAGGACAAGATCGCCGAGAGCGCGGTGATGGGCACCCACGTCGTCGCGCTGTGCGGCGAGGTCTTCCCGGTCACAAAGTCCGCGAAGCCCGGTTCTCCGGTATGCCCGGAGTGCAAGAAGGTCTACGACGGGCTTCGCAAGGGCGACTGAGTCCCCGGGTCTTCGGATTGAGCTGTGGGTGCGTCGACGTCGTGTGTGCCCACCGCCGCGTCGTCGTTCGATTCTGACGGATCCGACTGTGACGGATCCGGAATGGATCGATCCGACCTGAATCGGATGGGGCCCGTGGCCAGGCGCCGGGTCAGATTGGTGACCCGGCTGCCATCCTCGGACTCATCGACCGCAGACTGAGCCGCGATCCAATCGCGTACCTGCTCGATTCGGGTGGCCCTCGCCGGCCAGAATTCCTGAATCGTGGCGTTGAATTCGGCCCCGAGCACGATCGCGAACCCCAGGAAGAACGCGAACAGCAGGAAGGCGATCGGCGTCGCCAGCGCCCCGTAGGTGTACCCGGTGCCGGTCACCCAGGTCAGGTAGCTCCGAAGGACCGTGCTTGCCGTCAGGAAGAACACGCCGGCGAGCAGCGCTCCACCGAGCAGGCGGTGCCATGGCAACGACTTGGGCAGTGCCACCTTGTAGAGGGTGGTCAGTCCCACGAGGAGCATCAGCCCGACCGCCGGGTAGTAGAAGGCGTCGACCATCTCGGCTCCAACGGTGTGCCAAGACTCCGGAAGAACCCGACCGATCATCGTCGGGCCCAGCGCGACGAGGGGGAGGGTGAAGACCGACAGGATGAGGAACCCCACGTAGAGCAGCAAGGCGAACACCCTCTGCCAGACAGGGTGCCGGGCGTCCTGCTGTCCGTGTGCCGCGACGATCGAGTCGACGAAGGTCGAGATCGCCGACGACCCAGCCCACAGTGACAACAGGAAGCCGGCAGAGATGATCCCCGGCCGCCCCCGCACGAGAACGTCCGAGACGGTCGGCTCGATGATTTGGTCGACGATGTTCTCGCTGAACACTGTCTGGCTGAACGTGACGATCTTCGACTGGATGATCTCGACCGTGTTGGGGCCGAACCATCCGCCGACGTAGCCGAGACTGCCGAGCAGTCCCAGCAGAAGTGGCGGCAGCGACAGGGTCTGCCAGAACGCGGCGGTGGCGGACCTGCCGAAGATCGAGTCGCTCCACGCCTTCGAGGCTGTGCGACCGCCGACCCGCATGCACAACCGAAGCGGGTGGCGCCTCATGGCGGACGGCGTTTCGCTCATCGTGATCCCAGGATTCCTGACGGCGCGATCGAATACCCGCTGTGGCCCCCGACGTGCCCCGACCGATTCTGCCACCAAGGCGCGATCGGCGGTCGAGGTGACGCAGAGTGTCGTCGGTCCAGGACACCCCGGGTGGGCGTGGGCGATGCGAAATCGGCCGGTTCAGGGCGCTAGGCTCCTCCGCGGGCGTCGCCGAATTTCGTGCCGGAACCGAGCGGCCGGCAGCCGACGACAGTGAAGCAAGAAGCAGTGGGGAAGCAAGGAGTGGGAACAATCGTGCGAAGCCAGTGGCGAGGTGCGAAGTGAGCGCTGAACCCGGAAGTCTCGATCGTGCACCTGTTCCCACCAACTTGCTACGCGGGTGGCAGCGGCGCGCTCTGACGAAGTACCTGGCAACCAAGCCGCGGGACTTCCTCGCTGTTGCCACACCGGGCGCAGGCAAGACCACGTTCGCTCTTCGGGTCGCGTCCGAGCTGTTGCGAGACCGCACTGTGGACCAGATCACCGTGGTCGCCCCGACCGAGCACCTCAAGCATCAGTGGGCCGAGGCGGCCGCAGGCATCGGCATCGCCCTGGACTCGCGCTTCTCGAACTCGACGGGTCAGACCTCGTCGGACTACGACGGCGTCGTCGTGACCTATGCGCAGGTCGCGTCTCACCCGTTCAAACACCGCGCCCGAACCGAGGCGCGCCGCACCTTGGTGATTCTCGACGAGATCCACCATGGCGGCGACGCGAAGAGCTGGGGTGAGGCGATTCGCGAGGCGTACGGCGACGCCACCCGCCGGCTCGCCTTGACCGGAACACCCTTCCGCAGCGACGACAGCTCGATTCCCTTCGTGACGTACGAGCCTGACAACGAGGGCCACATGCGTTCGAAGGCGGACCATGCGTACGGCTACGCCGACGCCCTTGCTGACGGTGTGGTCCGTCCGGTCGTGTTCTTGGCGTATTCCGGTGAGGCCCGCTGGCGCAACAGCGCGGGCGAGGAGTTCGCCGCCCGCCTCGGTGAGCCGCTCAGCGCGGAGCAGACGGCCCGAGCCTGGCGCACGGCACTCGACCCGGCCGGTGACTGGATCCCGTCGGTGCTCACCGCCGCGAACACGCGTCTCGGTCAGCTGCGTGCCGGTGGGATGCCGGACGCCGGGGGGCTGGTGATCGCCACCGACCAGGCAGCGGCCCGCGCCTACGCCGGCAGGCTCGAGGCGATCACCGGCGAGGCACCGGCGTTGGTCCTGTCCGACGACCCGACTGCGTCCAACCGGATCGCCGAGTTCTCCGAGAGCACCCAGAAATGGATGGTCGCGGTGCGCATGGTGTCCGAAGGCGTCGACGTGCCCAGGCTGGCCGTCGGTGTCTACGCCACGAGCGCGTCGACCCCGTTGTTCTTCGCGCAGGCCGTCGGTCGATTCGTGCGTTCTCGGGTCAAGGGAGAGACGGCGAGCGTGTTCCTGCCGTCCGTCCCGATTCTGCTCGACCTCGCCAGCCAGCTCGAGGCTCAGCGCGACCACGTCCTCGGCAAGCCGCACCGGGAGAAGGATGGGCTCGACGACGTCCTGCTGGCTGCCGCGAACAAGCAGGAGGACGAACCCGGCGAGGAGGAGAAGGCGTTCACGTCCCTGGGCGCCGACGCCGAGCTCGACCAGGTGATCTACGACGGCTCTTCCTTCGGCACGGCTACCTTTTCCGGATCCGACGAGGAGGCCGACTACCTCGGTCTGCCCGGGCTGCTCGATGCCGAGCAGATGCGGGCTCTGCTGCGGCAGCGGCAGCAGAAGCAGCTGGACAAGTCTGCTGCAGCCTCGGAACCGGTGGCCGTCCCGGCGGCGCAGGCGGTCACCGAGCGAGTCGCGGCCGCCGGGCAGCTCGCGAGTCTGCGGCGCGAACTCAACTCCCTTGTCGCGATGCATCATCATCGGACCGGCAAGCCGCACGGCGTCATTCACGGTGAACTGCGCCGGATGTGCGGTGGCCCGCCGACAGCGATCGCCACCGTCGAGCAACTCACCGACCGCATCGCGATGCTGCGTCAGTGGTAGGCCAACGCCGCGCCGCGATCTTCCGGGTGGCGGAAGCCCGGAGCGCATCTGTCTGCAGGAGCACTGTCTGCAGGAGCACTGTCTGCATGAGCACTGTCTGCAGAAACACAGAAGCGGGCGACCACAGATCGTGGTCACCCGCTTCGGTACCGGGGACGGACGGTGGTCCGCCCGGAAGGCTGACGCGCTAGAGGGTCGCCTCGGAGTCGTCGACGATTGTCGCGTTCATCTCACGGAGACGGCCGGCGTGCTCGTTGGCGTGGTGCTGGCAGAAGAGAAGTTCTCCTCCGCTGGCAAGCACGGCGCGCACACGGGCTCCTGCGCTGCACCGGTCGCACCGGTCGGCAGCGGTCAACGGGGTGCTGGTCAGTGTTCCGGGCATGACTCCTCCGAACTGATGGTGGGTTCGCACCCACCACCTGGGGTCTTCCGCCGCGTCGGGGATGACGCGGTAGGTCCACAATGTCAGACGTTCAGCTGGATTGGGTTGTTCCCGACGTATTGTCGGTGTGTCCTTTTCAACAGTTACGGCTCCAACAGGTGCAGGGGAGGGTACGCATGTCGGCGCCCTTGAACGAACCGCCCTCGAGCGAACCGCCCTCGAGCGAACCGCCCACGAGCGGACCCGGACGGCGGCTCGTCCACATGTGCACCAAGGACGAGTGGGTGGCCGCGCAGCGGGACGGCCAGCGCATCCCGGCCGGATTCGCCACCGACGGCTTCGTGCACTTGTCCACGCCCGAGCAGGTCCACCTCCCCGCCAACCGACTCTTCGCGGGCCGGCGCGACTTGGTGCTTCTGCATCTGGATCCGGACCTACTCGGTGCCGACGTTCGCTGGGAGCCCGGGTCCCCATCGGACCCCCCGTCGATGAGATTCCCGCACCTGTACGGCGCGTTGCCAACGGACTCGGTCATCGAGGTAGCCGACTACCAGCCCGACGCGACCGGGGTGTTTGCGCCGCTGGAGTGAGCGGGCTCCGGTCGGGTCGGCATCGGTCGGGTCGGCATCGTCGGGAATTCCGGGGGTATTGGTGGTTGCGTCGGCTCATGGCGCTAACGTTGAACCATGAACGTGGAAGTGACGCCTCTGCCAGGTATCGGCGTCCGCAAGGACTTCGTACTCGCGACGGGTCGACGCATTGGTGTTGTCACTCACCGCGACGGTCGCACCGACCTGATCATCTCCAAACTCGATGACCCAGACGCCTGCACGGCGTCTATCCCCCTCGAGTCGGAGGAGGTGTCGGTACTCGCGAATCTCCTCGGCGCCCCTCAACTCGTCGCGCAGTTGCAGCAGGAGCACCGCGACCTGCCCGGGATCAGCACACGTCAGCTGCCGATCACGGACAACTCCCCATGGGATGGCCGCACGCTCGGGGAGACCGCTATGCGTACCCGCACCGGAGTGTCGATCGTCGCAGTGATGCGGGCCGGCCAGGTCATGCCTTCTCCGGGCCCGGACTTCCTGTTCACCAATGGTGATCTTCTCGTAGTGGTGGGCACCCAGGACGGCCTCGAGCAGGCCGCCAAGATCCTTGCGCACGGCTGATCCCGACGCAGCGAATACGTGGAGATGACAGGTACCGCACTGGCCCTCGTCCAGCTCGGCGCGATCTTTCTCGTGCTCGGCGTACTCGGTCGTCTGGCCGGCCGAGTCGGCATGTCGCCGATCCCCCTCTATCTGATCGCAGGCCTGAGCTTTGGTCAGGGCGGCTTCATCCATCTGGATGGCATCGATGAGTTCAGTCATCTTGCAAGCGAGATCGGCGTGGTCTTGCTGCTGTTGCTACTGGGTTTGGAGTACACGGCCGCAGAACTGGTGACGGGCCTGAAGAGGTCCAGGCTCGCGGGCGTGGTCGATCTGGTGCTCAACTCGGTGCCCGGCGCTGCGTTGGCCTTGATGCTCGGATGGGGTCCGGTCGGCGCGCTCGTAATGGGTGGGGTCACCTACATCTCGTCGTCGGGCATCGTCGCGAAGGTTCTCGGTGATCTCGGGCGCCTGGGTAACCGTGAAACCCCGATCGTGCTTTCGATCCTCGTGTTCGAGGACCTCGCGATGGCCTTCTACCTACCGATCCTCACCGCGGTGCTCGCCGGCGTGAGCTTCTTGGCCGGGTTGCAGTCCGTCGGGATCTCGTTCGCGGTCATCTCCGTCGTGCTGCTGGTCGCGCTGCGCTACGGAAACGTCGTGTCCGCGCTCATCGACAGCAAGGATCGGGAGGTGTTCCTGCTCAAACTGCTCGGAGCCGCGCTGCTGGTTGCCGGGCTGGCGTCGGCCCTGCAGGTATCTGCCGCGGTCGGTGCGTTCCTCCTGGGCATTGCGATTTCCGGATCCACGGCCCGCAACGCGACACGACTGCTCGAGCCGCTGCGGGACCTGTTCGCGGCGATGTTCTTTCTCGTGTTCGGCCTCAACACCGACACGGCAACGATTCCGCCGGTGTTGTTGCCCGCAATCGGTCTCGCGGTCGTGACGACGGCAACCAAGGTGCTGACCGGCTGGTGGGCTGCAGGGCGCCAGGGAATCGGCCTGATGGGTCGGGCGCGTGCCGGCACAGCGCTCATCGCGCGCGGTGAGTTCTCAATCGTCATCGCTGGACTCGCGGTCGCGTCGGGCGCTGTGGAGGGCGAACTTGCCGCGCTGGCAACCGCTTACGTGTTGCTGATGGCGGTTCTCGGACCGATCGGCGCACGTGCGGCGGAACCCCTTGTCAGGCTGTTCCAGCGGCGCCGGCCTCGCGAGGAAGAGACCGTGGACTCTTTCCCCGCGAGCTGACCGGCGCGAGAGCTTCGCTAGTGCCAGGTCTTGCCAACAGTCTTGCTGGTCGGTGACTGGTCTTGCTAGCTACTTGCTAGCTAGTCGGTGGCGTCAGTCCAGGTAGTCGCGCAGCACCTGCGAACGCGACGGGTGACGCAGCTTCGACATCGTCTTCGATTCGATCTGGCGGATCCGCTCACGTGTCACGCCGTAGACCTGGCCGATTTCGTCCAAGGTTCGCGGCTGGCCGTCGGTGAGACCGAACCGCAGGCGCACGACACCGGCCTCGCGTTCGGAGAGCGTCTCGAGTACCGACTGCAACTGATCCTGCAACAGTGTGAACGAGACAGCGTCGACCGCGACGACTGCTTCGGAGTCCTCGATGAAGTCACCGAGCTGGCTGTCGCCCTCGTCTCCGATCGTCTGGTCCAAAGAGATGGGTTCACGCGCGTACTGCTGGATCTCCAGCACCTTCTCCGGCGTGATGTCCATTTCCTTCGCGAGCTCTTCCGGTGTGGGCTCACGGCCCAGATCTTGAAGCAGCTCGCGCTGAATGCGGCCGAGCTTGTTGATGACCTCGACCATGTGGACGGGGATACGGATCGTGCGGGCCTGGTCGGCCATCGCGCGCGTGATCGCCTGGCGGATCCACCACGTGGCATAGGTCGAGAACTTGTAGCCCTTGGTGTAGTCGAACTTCTCGACGGCACGGATCAGGCCCAGGTTGCCTTCCTGGATCAGGTCCAGGAAGGCCATGCCACGTCCGGTGTAGCGCTTGGCGAGCGAGACGACCAGACGAAGGTTCGCCTCGAGGAGGTGGTTCTTCGCGCGGTTGCCGTCGCGGTGGATCCAGCTCAGGTTCCGGCGATCCGTCGGGGAGAGCTTCTCGCCCTTCTCGGCTGTCTCTGCCAGCTTGTAGGTCGCGAACAGACCGGCCTCGATGCGCTTGGCGAGCTCGACCTCCTCCTCGGCGTTCAGCAGCGCGACCTTGCCGATCTGCTTCAGGTAGGCGCGTACCGAGTCGGCGGAAGCGGTGAGCTCGGCGTCCTTGCGGGCCTGGCGGAGCGCCTCGGACTCCTCCTCGTCCCAAACGAAGTCGCCGGACGCCTTGTCCTTCTCGGACGGCTCGGCGGTCTCCTCGTCACCCTCGACGACGACCTCCTCGTCGATGAGCTCTCCGGCGGCGACGTCGAGTTCGGCCATGTCGATGTCGTCCTGCTCGGCGCCGTCATCGCTTGGCTTCTCCGCCTTGGTGGTGGCCTTGGCGTTGGTCTTCTTGGCAGCAGTCTTCTTGGCGGCGGTCTTCTTCGCCGCCTTCTTCGCCGGTGCCTTCTTGGCGGCGGCCTTCTTCGCCGGTGCCTTCTTGGCGGCGGCCTTCTTCGCCGGTGCCTTCTTGGCGGCGGGCGCGCTATTGGCAGTCGCCTCGGCGGTGGATTCAGTGGTCGCTGATTCGGGAGTGGAATCTGCGGTCTGACGCATTTCGGTGGCTGCCACGTACGCCCTTTCGTGACGGTGTCGTGCGGCGTCACGCCAGAGTGGAGTTCCGGCGGAGAGGTCTGTCGGGTTCTCGCCGACTCACAGCCGGCCCTGCCCATTGTAACGACAGCTTCGAAATTGTTACGGAGAGATGCCCTTTTGCAGGCGATTCGTCGCGGTCAGCGCGGCGCCGACAATGCCGGCTGTGTTGAGCAGAGCAGCCGGAACGACCGGTGTGTGGTTCTCGAGTCGAGGAATCCACTTGTCGTGCTTTCGGCTGATGCCACCGCCCGCGATGAACAAGTCGGGCCACAACAGCTCCTCGAATCGACGCAGTACCCGGGTCACCTCTGCTGCCCACTCCTTGTACGACAAGTCCTTCGTGTCCTTGACCGAGGCCGCGGCCCGGTGCTCGGCCTCCTTCCCGTCGACCTCCATGTGCCCGAACTCGGTGTTCGGGAACAGGACACCATCGTGGATGAGCGCCGACCCGATCCCGGTTCCGAACGTCAGCAGGATCACGACACCTTCGGCGTCCCTACCCGCCCCGTAGCGGTCTTCCGCCAGGCCGGCGGCGTCGGCGTCGTTGAGAACGGCCACCTCACGACCGCCGAGAGCGGTCGAGAACAGCATGCGCGCGTCCGTCCCGATCCACGTCTTGTCGATGTTTGCGGCCGTCCGCGCGACTCCAGCCTTCACCACGGCCGGCAGCGTGACCCCGACCGGACCCTCCCACCCGGCCCGCGCCACGATCTCGGCCACCGTCGCAGCGACCGCGTCGGGCATCGAAGGTTGCGGTGTCTCGATCTTGATTCGATCCTCGATCAGTTCGCCGGTGTCGAGGTTGACGATCCCACCTTTGATGCCGCTCCCGCCGATGTCCACACCGAATCCGAGCGCGCCCATCGTTTGTCTCCTTCCGCGAGCCGAGGTCAGCGCCGACAGTAGTTGGTTTCCGGGCGTTCGGCTTCGCGATTCGGGGGGCGGAGTGAACTCCGCATGTGGTGCGATACGTCCATGGGTGTTATCCACAACTCCACCACCGACCACGCCGCCGCCACTTCCAGCGCCCCGAGCGTGCTCCGGGAGGTCGCGGTGACCGTAGCGGAAGCCGCCGCAGCGCTGGTGCGAGCGCGGCGCCCGGAGGTGTTCGGAGTGATGGGTGCGCAGGTGCGCGCCCGCGCCGGCAATTCGGTGCAGTCCAAGAGCACGCCCACTGACCCCGTGACGGTGGTCGACACAGAGGCCGAGCAGCTCATCCGGACGCGTCTGGCCGAACTCCGCCCGCAGGACGCCATCCTGGGCGAGGAAGGCGGCGGTGAGAACGGCATCGGCGGGACGCGCTGGGTGGTCGACCCGATCGACGGGACCGTCAACTTCCTGTACGGAATCCCTGCCTACTCGGTCTCGGTGGCCGCACAGGTCGACGGCGTCTCGGTAGCCGGAGCGGTCGTGGACGTCGCCGGCGGTATCACGTACTCCGCGGCGGCGGGGGAGGGTGCGACGTTCACCGACGCCGACCACTCCGGTGTGCTGTCTTGCAATCCGGTGACCGACTCGTCCCTGGCCCTGCTTGCGACCGGGTTTGCGTACAGCGCGCAGCGCCGCAGCGCGCAGGGCCGACTACTCGGCAAGGTGCTGCCGCACGTCCGCGACATCCGCAGGATCGGGTCGGCCGCGCTGGATCTGTGCATGGTCGCATCGGGGCGGGTCGACGCGACCTTCGAGCATGGACTCAATCCGTGGGACTGGGCGGCAGGCGCGTTGATCGCCAGCGAGGCGGGCGCCCGGGTACACCTGCCGACACCGGATACCCGCGGTGCGGCGGGTGAGGTGGTCATCGCGATGGCCCCGGGGATCGCCGACGACCTGGAGGCGGTGTTCCGGTCGGCGGGTGTGTACGACCCGATTCCCTGAGCCGGCCCGGGTCGGCCGTCAGCAGCGTGCGTTGCGAGCGGCGCTGAGCAGGCCGGGATCGAGCGGCGCCGGAGCGGTTCCGGCAAGCGGATCCCTCAACGTGCTGAGGACTTCCTGGGCGTCCGCGTTCGGAGTGATGCTGTCCGCGAAGTAGGTGCCGAGTGCCAGGTCGACGGTGTCGTCGGTCCGGCCGTCCTCGATGAGTTCGGCGCACGGTGCCACCAACCAGAGCGTGCTCGCGGCGGACAGTCCGTTAGGGCCGAACCGAATTTGCCCGTGGCACTGCAGGTTCTGATCCACGTACACGGGGTCGTTGCCCACCTCCACGTCGGGCGCGCTGGCGAACCCGTAGTCGCGCAGCTGGGTGGCGACATCGGCCGCCTGTCCGCGTTGGCCGTTCGCGTTGTAGACGCGGACTCGGGTCTCGGACAGTGGGGCTGGGGCGACGTCGAGCAGCGTGTCTCGGTCGACGACCTCGCCCAGCGGCTGTGGCGTGGGGGCGTCCGGGGAATTCGGCATCACCGGGGGGTTGCAGTCGACTGTTGTGGCGTACACCTCGGTTTCGGTGAGGATTTTCACCCACACCATGACCCCGAGCAGGGCCAGGACCGAGATCAGCGCGATCACGGGCAGGGCGCGGCGGCGGCGAAACGGGCGGCCCCGATCGTCGGTCGAGCTGCCATTGGTGATCAGTGAAACCACGGTGTGTGACCTCTCCGTCAGGTATGCGGGTGGGATGTCCGCCGAAAACAAGGAAAAGAGTTGGTGTGGTTCCGGCCACGATCGCACTGGTCGCCGCCGTCCCGTAGCCAACTGTAGATCCCCGTTCGGTCACCCCCCGATACCTACCCGGCCAGGAATGTCTCGACTTGCTCAGTGGTTGATGACGATTGACGGACAGTTTTCGACCGTGTCCGGTCCAGTTGCCACTTTCGCTGAGTCGTCGGCTATTGTCTGGCGGCCCCAATCGTGAAACCACACGATTTCGAGAGGGCCCGGAGGAAACGAAAGTGAGGTGTAGGTCATGTTTTCGGAAGACGTCATGGGCACTTCCGAGTGAGCTGATGCGTTGTTACAGCCACAGGAACGGATCTACATCACTGTCGGGTTCCGAGGATCGCCGTCACCGTGGGGTTTCGGCAGCCCGGGTACCGGGGATACACGCAAGAGGACGAGGGGAAAAGAAAATGGCAACCGACTACGACGCACCCAGGCGCTCGGATTCCGACGAGGTATCCGAGGATTCCCTGGAAGAACTGAAGGCACGACGCAACGAGGCGCAGTCGGCGGTCGTCGACGTCGATGAGTCCGATACCGCGGAGTCGTTTGAACTACCTGGTGCGGACCTGTCGGGCGAGGAACTGTCGGTACGGGTGGTACCCAAGCAGGCGGATGAGTTCACCTGCTCGAGTTGCTTCCTGGTTCACCACCGCAGCCGTCTCGCCAGCGAGGAGAACGGCGTCATGATTTGCGTGGACTGTGCCGCCTGACGAAACGGTTGCGCAGCAGACGGACTAGCCGCTTGCGGAAGTCCCGCGGCCGATGGCGGCCAGCAGTTCGGCTGGCCGCCTCGTGCTGACCAACCAATACGGCGTGGGATCCTCGGGGTCCTCGAGGACGATCAGGACCGTGTCCTTGACCCAGGACTTGTTCTGGACGAACGCCGCCGGATCGAGTTGGCGGCCGAGCGCGGCGCTTTTCGCCGACGGCGGAATCGCCGCAGTTCGCGACACCACCGACAGTGGCAGGTGCGCCCGACCGACCCTGAGTTCTGGGTTCGGCCCGCCGTACACCTCGACCCGCTGGCGTGAGACCCACAGCAGCAGCCACACCGGGAACGGGAACAAAAGGACGTACGGAAGCCACTGCCGGATGCCCGGAGAACCCATGTGGACCTCCGCGGCCAGCAAACCGGCGACGAACAATCCGGCAGGCCACCACCACCATGGAACCCACAGGCGCTCGGAGTAGACCGGCTCTCGGGCGTTGTCGGATGTGGTCGGTGCTGGCTGAGACGATTCGGGCACGTATGCCAGGGTAGGGCACGTGTGCCAGGTAGTCTCGGTGCACGTGAGCGATCTCCCTGCCATCGCATTGAAGCGACTGGACCCCGGTATCCCGCTGCCTCGGCGTGCCCACGAGGGCGACGCCGGAGTCGATTTGTGCACCACGACCGACGTCACGATCGAGCCCGGACGCCGGACCCTGGTCGGCACGGGCGTCGCGGTCGCGCTTCCTGTCGGCACTGTCGGCCTCATCCATCCCCGGTCCGGGCTGGCCGCCAAGACCGGTCTGTCCGTCGTGAACACTCCCGGCACCGTCGACGCCGGGTATCGCGGTGAGATCAAGGTCTGCCTGATCAACCACGATCTCGAGACGCCGATCGAATTGCGTCGCGGCGACCGGATAGCGCAGCTGGTCGTGCAGAAGGTCGAACTCGTCGATTTCGTGGAGGTTGATTCCCTCGATGAAACCGTCCGTGGCACCGGCGGTTACGGGTCGAGTGGCGGACATGCAAGCCTGGTGGCGCGCGATCAGGATTTTGACGATTTCGTTGGTACGGAAGGCCGCCCGCACGAATTGACGCGGTTGCCGAGGGAAGGGGCCTGATCCATGTTGGGACGTCGGAAGAAGAAGGGCACCGCTCCTGGGCAGGTGTCGGAGTACGTCGAGGAGGTCGATGCCCCGGACGGCTCCGGACTCGATGTCCCCTTCGATGACGTCGAAGGTGGCCCTTACGACGTGAGTGATCTCCCCGAGGGAGTGGAGCCGGCGGCGACTCGGTTGGACCTCGGTTCGGTGCTGTTCCCGATCCCCGAGGGGGCCCAGCTTCAGGTGGAGATGTCGCCTGACGGAACACCGCAGGCGGTCCACCTGGTCACCCAGTTCGGTCGCATCACCGTCTCCGCCTACGCTGCGCCCAAGTCTCCGGGACAGTGGCGCGAGGTGGCGTCCGAGCTGGCGGAGTCGCTCCGAGGCGACAACGCGGAGGTCGGCATCGAGAGCGGGCCGTGGGGCCGTGAGGTTGTCGGTGTGACGCAGAACGCGGATCTCCGGTTCATAGGCGTGGAGGGGCCCCGCTGGATGATCCGGTGCGTAGTCGCCGGCCCGTCCGGCAACGTCGCGGTCGGTTCGCCGCTCGTGGAGATTGCGCGGACCGTCCTGGACGACACGGTTGTGAGGCGCGGCGACGATCCGCACCCCGTGCGGACCCCGCTGCCGGTCGTTCTGCCACAGGCGCTCGCCGAGCAGCTCGCGGCGGCCCAGCAGCAGGCGGCGGCCCAGCAGCAGGCAGCGGCCCAGCAAGCCGCACAGCAGGGACAGCAGCCGCAGCAGGGACAGCAGCCGCAGCAGGGACAGCAGCCGCAGCAGGGACAGCAGCCGCAGCAGGGACAGCAGCCGCAGCAGGGACGGCAGCCGCAGCAGGGACAGCAACCACAACAGGTACAGCAGCCGCAACAGCCGCAGAACAGGCCCGAGCCGCCACGTCGCGGTGAGTCGGGCTCGGCGATGCAGCAACTCGGGCTCTAGGGGCTCGTTACTCGATCCGCTCGATTGCGGCGAGGCATGCCCTGCCGAGGGCGGCGGGATCGGTGCCGACCGCGTCGAGGGTTAGCTCCGACATCTCTGCCCGGGGCAACATCGACGCCCACTCCTTCGCCACAGTGAACGGATGGACGGCGTCATCGATGGCGGCCGCGATTCCGACCGGGACTCGGACACGGGTGAGCACCGCACTGTCGGGAGCGTGGTAGGTGGCCGCCTCCTCCAGTGCCGACGGCAGATGCGGCCACTGCGCGCGCCATGAGCGAGTCAGTTCGTCGGCCAGCCACGGCGGACTCGATGCGGTCATCTCGGCGGTCACGGCCTCGAGACCATGGATGCGAAGTTGCGCGGCCGTGAAGTTGGCGCTCGCGGCGGCCGGAGCCCCGACCGGCGACCCGGTCCATGCGGGCAGGGCCGCCAGGACTGCCGCGACGCGATCGGGGTTCGCGGCGGCCCACTCGATCGCGACCGCGGCACCGATCGACACGCCGCCGACGACGATACGGCCGTGGATGTCGGCGGCCCGGTCCATCGCGGCACGGTAACTCTCGACGACTCGCTGCGGGTCCGGCTCGACCGCTACCGTGTCGACCGCCACCTGAGTCAACGCCTCTCGGAAAGCGCGGTCGGCGAAATCGGCGTCGGAGCCGGTTCCGGGTAGGACAACGGCCACCGCGGGCCACGTGGGTTGCTGCATGCGTAGATCTTGCACTGTCCGATTTAGACCAATACCGCATGGCTGTGGTTGTCAGGTCACTTTAGGGTTACAGTGACATTCAGATGACCAGTGCAGGGCCTCTAACGGGCCCCGCGAAAGCCTTGTTGTACGGCGCAAGACCTGCGTCGTCACGTGTCCAGGAGCTCGCTATGGCACCCGCCGCGGCAGGTTACTTTCGTCGGCTGACTCGCAGACTCACCGAAGATCTCGAGCAGTTGGACGCGGAAGAGATGGTGGAAACCGCGCAGGCCTCAGGCGCGACGCGCGCCTGCGATTGCTCGCGGGGTGAAGAGGTCACGATGCTCGGCCGCCTGCGGAGTGTCGAAGCGTGTCCGAAAGCGGCGAACGCCACTGTGCAGGCCGAGTTCTTCGACGGCACCGACCCGGTGACGCTGGTGTGGATCGGTCGGCGGCGTATTCCGGGAATCGAGCCGGGCAAGAAGTTGCTGGTGCGTGGTCGCGTAGGTGACCGAGGCGGGCAAAAGGTCATCTTCAATCCGTACTACGAGCTACGTGGTGATTCCTGACTGGTCCACAGTCCCCGGTTGGGACGCCCTCGCGCCGGATATGGCACTCTCGTCCCGTGACCGAAACGAAGCAGCAGACGATTCTTGACCAGCTCGGGGGACTGAGCGGGCTGGTCTACTCGACATTGCCGATCGTTGCATTCGTTCCGGCGAACAGCATTTGGGGCCTGGTTGCGGCCATCTGGATCGCTCTGGGTGTGGCGACCGGAATCCTCTTGTGGCGTATCGTGCGCCGTGGACCGATCCAGCCCGCGGTTTCCGGATTCCTCGGCGTCGGTGTTTGTGCGTTCATCGCGTATCAGACCGGTGATGCGAAGGGCTACTTCCTGTTCGGCATCTACACGAGCCTGGTGTACGCGGGCGCCTTCGTTGCCTCGATCCTCGTGAGGCGACCATTGGTCGGTGTGGTCTGGGGATATCTGAACGGTCATGGCAATGCATGGCGCGCCCACCCTGTGGCAGTGCGTGCGTACGATGTCGCGACCGCCGCATGGGCCCTGGTGTTCGGTGCGCGCTACTTCGTCCAGTCCGAGCTCTACGACGCCGACCAGACCGGTTGGCTGGCGGTTGCCCGCATCGGCATGGGGTGGCCCCTCACCGGTTTGGCTCTGCTTGTGACCATCTGGGCCGTCCGACGCGCGGACCGGATCGTGGAACCCGCTCCGGAGCCCGCGGACCTCGAGACGGCACCATCGGCAGCAGCCGGCAAGGAGACCGACGTCGCCCGCGAGAGCGGTCAGGAGGAGGCCGGTGAAGGATCCGCTCCAAGCCGGCGAACCGACTCAGATGTCGATCGCGGCGCGTAGCTCGTCCTCGACATCGACCGCGGCAACGAACAGCAACTCATCGCCGCCCTCCAACGGATCGTCCGGCTGCGGGGTGATCACACGTCCACCCCGCAAGATGGTGACGAGTGCCGCGTCGCGAGGTAGTCGCAGCTTGCGAACCGGCTTGCCCGCAAGGGGGGTGTTGTCAGGCAGGGTGACCTCGACGAGGTTGGCCTGACCTTGACGGAAGGTCATCAGCCGAACCAGGTCGCCCACCGAGACGGCCTCCTCGACGAGCGAGGCCAGCATTCGCGGTGTCGACACCGCTACGTCCACACCCCAGGACTCGTCGAACAGCCACTCGTTGCGTGGATCGTTGACGCGCGCCACCACCCTGCCCACACCGAACTCGGTCTTCGCGAGCAGGCTCAGCACGATGTTGGCCTTGTCGTCTCCGGTCGCGGCAATCACGACGTCGTACGTCTCCAGGTTCGCTGCCTCGAGCAGACTGAGCTCGCACGCGTCGGCGTGTACCCACTCTGCTTGGGGAATGGAGTCGGCCTCGACGTGTTCGATGTTGCGCTCGAGCAGCATGACGTGGTGGTCGCTGCGGACGAGTTCGCGGGCGATGGAGCGGCCTACGGCGCCGGCTCCTGCGATGGCCACTCTCATCGGAGGCATCCAATCGGGTAGTCGATCAAGGCGATCGAGAAGGGAGTCATGACCGGTGGGACGTCAGTCGTCGGACGGTGGAGGGCTTCCCGCGAGGGCGACTGCCTCGGCAACGGTCCCAGCCACCGCTGCGATGTACACCTGGTCCTGGGACTGGAACACGGTCCTGCGGTCCGGGAGGATCCCGGTCCCGAATCGGATGATGAACGAGACACGCGACGATGTCGCGGACTCGAGTTCGGTGATGCGGCGACCGACCCAGTCCTCGTGCAGAGACAGCTCGGTGACGACGACCGTGCCCGAGGGATCGCGCCACTTCGAAATCTGGTCGTCCTGTTGGAGGGCGAGCATGAAGCGGTCGGTGGTCCATGGCACGGTCGCGATTGTCGGGATTCCGAGCCGCTCGTACACGGCGGCGCGTTTGGCGTCGTAGATACGGGCGACCACCCGTTCGACGTCGAACGTCTCTCGCGCGACTCGCGCGGAGATGATGTTCGAATTGTCACCCGACGATACGGCCGCGAATGCTTGCGCGCGTTCGATTCCGGCGCGCACCAGCACCGCGCGGTCGAATCCCATCCCGACCACCGTGTGCCCGGGGAAGTCCGGACCCAGGCGAAGGAACGCGCTCGGGTCTCGGTCGATCACGGCCACTTCGTGGCCGATCCGGCTCAGTGCGGTAGCTAGGGACGAGCCGACCCGGCCGCATCCCATGACGACTACGTACACCCGTCCTCTCCATTTCTCGCTTCGGGGACATTTCTCGCTTCGGGGACCGACGGAATGCCGTCGGTATCGAATCGAACGGTACAGCGCGCGCGTACAGGAACAAGCACGACCCGAAAATACGTCGGATGGCCGCCCTGACGCCGCGCATGGGCATGGACGGCATACGCTTTTGCGGTGTCGAAGGTTTCCACCGCTGCGAAGCGGCTGATTCTGGGGCGGCCGTTCCGGACCGACAAGCTCGGGCACACTCTGCTGCCCAAGCGGATCGCGCTGCCTGTTTTCGCGTCGGACGCGATGTCATCGGTTGCTTACGCGCCGGAAGAGATCTTCCTGATGCTGTCGATCGCGGGCATTACCGCGTATGTCTACGCGCCGTGGATCGGTCTGGCCGTCGCCATCCTGATGGCAGTTGTGGTCGCGAGCTACCGACAGAATGTGCGCGCGTACCCATCCGGGGGCGGCGACTACGAGGTCGCCACGGTGAACCTCGGACCCAACGCGGGGTTGGTCGTCGGTAGCGCGTTGATGGTCGATTACGTGTTGACGGTAGCGGTGTCGATCTCCTCGGCGGCGTCGAACATCGGGTCGGCGGTGCCGTTCGTCGCCGAGCACAAGGTGCTGTTCGCGGTCGCGGCGATCGCCATGCTGACGGCGATCAACCTGCGCGGCGTCCGGGAGTCTGGGACCACTTTCGCCATTCCGACGTACGCGTTCATCTTCGGCATGTTGCTCATGCTGGCTTGGGGTTTTGCGCGTATCTACATCTTCGGTGAAGACGTCCAGGCCGAGTCGGCGGCGTTCGATCTTCAGGCCGAAGATACGCACCTGTACGGCATCGCGTTCGCGTTCCTCATTGCGCGGGCGTTCTCGTCCGGCTGCGCTGCGCTGACCGGCGTCGAGGCGATCAGCAACGGTGTACCGGCGTTCCGGAAGCCGAAGGCTCGAAACGCTGCCACGACATTGGCACTGCTCGGCGCCTTCGCCATCACGCTGCTGATGGGCATCATCATCCTGGCCGAGAAGATCGGTATCGTGTATGCCGCCGACCCGGCGGACCAACTCGTCGGCGCACCCGAGGGCTACCAGCAGAAGACACTGATCGCCCAGCTCGCCGAGACGGTCTTCTCCGACTTTCCGGTCGGGTTCTTCTTCATCACGACTGCGACGGCGCTGATCCTGGTGCTCGCGGCGAACACCGCTTTCAACGGGTTTCCGGTTCTCGGATCCGTTCTCGCGCAGAACCGGTACCTTCCGCGCCAGCTTCACACCCGCGGTGACCGACTGGCGTTCAGCAACGGCATCCTGTTCCTGTCCGGTGCGGCAATCGCGTTCGTAGTCGTCTTCGAGGCCGAGGTCACCAGGCTGATCCAGCTCTACATCGTCGGCGTGTTCGTCTCGTTCGTGTTGAGCCAGACCGGCATGATTCGGCACTGGACCCGGCACCTGAGGACGGAGACAGATCCCGGTCAGCGCACGCGGATGATGCGTTCACGCGTGATCAACTCGGTGGGCCTGGCGATGACCGGTGCGGTGCTGGTGATCGTGCTGCTTACCAAGTTCCTGGCAGGGGCGTGGATCGCGATCGTAGCGATGATTGCGATCTTCGTCCTGATGAAGTCGATCCGACGCCACTACGACGGGGTTTCGGCAGAACTCGACGAGCAGGAGTGGGATGGGGTCCTGCCGAGCCGTACCCACTCGATCGTGCTGGTCTCGAAATTGCACACGCCGACAATGCGGGCCCTTGCATACGCGCGGGCCACCCGCCCGGACACTCTCGAGGCGATCACAGTCAACGTCGACGAGTCCGATACCCGTGCCCTGGTCCGGCAGTGGGAGAAAACCGACATCTCGGTGCCGCTGAAGGTGATCGAGTCGCCTTACCGCGAGATCACCAAACCGATCCTCGACTACGTGCGCCGGGTGCGACGCGATTCGCCTCGCGATGTCGTCACGGTGTTCATCCCGGAGTACGTCGTCGGCCATTGGTGGGAGCAACTGCTGCACAACCAGAGCGCGCTGCGACTGAAGAGTCGGCTGTTGTTCCAGCCCGGTGTGATGGTCACAAGTGTGCCCTGGCAGCTGACTTCATCGGAGAGGATCAAACGCGAGCGCGCCGACCAGGCGCCCGGCCATGCGCCCGGCGCAATCAGACGTGGGTTCGATGAGGAAGGCAAGACCGGCAGGTGAGCGTGAACTGGTCCGGACGTCGGTTCGAAGTCGAGTTGGGCAAACCTGGCCATGGTGGGTTCTGCGTCGCCCGCCATGAGGGTCGGGTGCTGTTCGTGCGACACGGACTATCAGGTGAGCGGGTGATCGCGGAGGTCACGGAGGACCGCGGGGGATCGTTCTGCCGCGCTGACGCGGTCGAGATCCTCGAGTCGTCCCCGGATCGCGTCGCGGCACTGTGCCCGATCTCCGGTCCCGGCGGTGCGGGCTGCTGCGACTACTCGCACGCGACTCTGAGCGCTCAGCGCGCCATGAAGGCTGCCGTCGTCGCCGAGCAGCTTCTGCGCATCGCCGGGGTGGACGTAGGCGTCGATGTCGAGGAATTGCCCGGCACCGCAGACGGGACCGGTTGGCGTACTCGGGTGCGGCTCGCTGTCGACGCCGACGGGCGTCCCGGTTTCCACCGCTTCCGCAGCCTCGATATCGAGACCTGCCTGGCGTGTCCGCAGATCGATCCCGTCGCCTACTCCGGCCTCGCTGAGCGGTCGTGGCACCCGGGTGCCGAGGTGCAGGTGGCGTTGGACGCGCTCGGGCAGCGGCACGTTGTCGAGATGGCACCGCCCAAGGTGTCGCGTACAGGTCGCCGCAGCCCGGGCCGGCGCGGGGCGACGGCCAGGCGGGCAGCATCGGCGGAAGTTCGAGCCGAGCGAGTGGTGATCGGTTCCGGCCGAGCCGTCGAGCGTGTCGGTGAGCGGGAGTGGTCGTTGTCGGCAACCGGCTTCTGGCAGGCTCACCGTGGCGCGGCATCGACGTATTCGGCAGTGGTCGGGGAATGGGCCCAGGCGTCGAACGGCGCCGCAGTGTGGGATCTGTACGGCGGTGTCGGGGTCTTCGCGGCTGCCCTGGCCGATCAGGTGGGCCCGCTGGGGCGGGTCGATTCCGTGGAGTTCTCACGGCAGGCCGTGGCCGATGCTTCCGCAGCCATGGCCGATCTGCCGCAGGTGCACCTGCACGCCGCTCGCGCCGGGCGGGCCCTGCGGGACCTGCCTGCACCGGAGGTGGTCGTCCTCGATCCGCCGCGTGCGGGCGCGGGCAAGGAAGTCGTAGCCCTCATCGCCGCGGCCGACCCAGAACGCATCGTGCACATCGGGTGCGATCCGGCGTCCTTCGCGCGCGACATCTCCCTCTACCGAGAGCACGGCTTCCGGCTGGAGAAGATACGCGCGTTCGACGCCTTCCCGCTCACTCACCACGTCGAGAGTCTCGCGCTGCTCACTCGCTGAGTTCGCGCACGTTGTAGGTGGTCCTGGTCACATCCAGGGCCTGGGATCAGCCCGATTCGCCAGGTCGTGGCCACCCATATCCGGGTCGCTTCGCGGAAGCAATTGCTTAACGTCTGCAACTAAGTATATAGTTGCGATCTGCAAGTAACCCTTATTGAGGATTCGGGGTATCCGATGACCGTCCAGGCAGATCCCGTTCAGGCTGATCCCGTTCAGGGGCTGGTCGACGCGATCTTCCTCTTCGGGCGGTCACTCAAATGCGCGATCAAGAGTGGTGAGGGCGATCCGATCGCCCCCGCCCTGGCCGGAGTGCTGTTCGTGTTGTCCGTTCATGGCCCGTGTCGCCAGAACGAGCTCGCGTCGGTTCTGCACGTGAGCGAGTCGGCGCTCAGTCGACAGTTGAGCGAATTGGTCGACGCCGGCCTCGTCGAGCGACGCTCGGACCCCCACGACAAGCGGGCGTTCCGTGTGCAGGTCTCGGTCGAGGGGGAAGAGATTCTGCGCACCACGAATGAACGCAGGTCCGCGCGTCTGCGCAGACTGCTCGCCGGATGGAGCCACGAAGAAGTGGTGGCCGCGTTGTCGACCATCGAACGACTCACCGACTCGCTCACGGTCCGCCCGGAGCCGCATCACGAGCAGTATCTGCATCACTAGCAGCATCCGCACCACTAGCAGCCGATCAGTGTGGGAGAACACTTCTATGAAGAGATCAGCACCAGCGACGACCTCGGTTGGGGTGACATCAGTTGGGGAGAGCAGGACGGCCGACGGCCACGAGGCGATGACCCATCGCCAGATCCTAGAGGTCCTCGCAGGCCTCATCGCGGCGCTGTTCACCGCGCTGCTCAGCACGACGATCGTCACCACGGCACTGCCTACGATCATCGGGGACCTGAAAGGCTCCCAGACGCAGTATGCGTGGGTGATCACCACAGCGCTGCTCGCGAACGCGGCGTCGACCCCGATCTGGGGGAAGCTCGCGGACCTGTTCAACAAGAAGGTCCTCGTCCAGACCGCCATCGTGCTCTTCGTCGTGGGGACGGGCATCGCCGGTTTCGCCCACAACGTCCCGGTCCTGTTGGCGGGGCGCGTCGTCGAGGGCATCGGCATGGGCGGCGTGACCGCGCTGGTAGTGGCGATCATCGGGAGCATCATCCCGCCGCGCGACCGCGGCCGCTACGCCGGGTACACCGGTGCCGCGATGGCGGTGTCGATGTCGGGTGGCCCGCTCCTCGGTGGCGTGATCGTCGACAGCCCACTCGGCTGGCGTTGGTGCTTCTTCGTGTGCCTGCCGCTCGCAGTGGTTGCCCTCATCCTGCTGCAGCGCACCCTTCGAATCCCGACCGAGCGCAAGGACGACGTCTCCATCGACTGGTTGGGCGCTACGCTGCTCGCCGCAGGCGTCAGCGTCCTGTTGATCTGGGTGTCGTTCGCCGGCAAGGCCGGGTACTACGACTTCATCTCCAAGGAGTCCGCGCTGTACGTCGGGGTCGGCGTGGCGCTGCTGATCGCAATGGTGATCGTCGAGACCAAGGCGAAGTCGCCGATCATCCCGCTGCACATCGTCACCGAGAAGACCACCGGCCTGGCAATCATCGCCTCGGTAGCTGTCGGTGTTGGCCTGTTCGGTGCGACGACTTTCCTCGGCCAGTACTTCCAGACTGCGCGTGGTCACAGCCCGACCATCGCCGGCTTCCTGACCATTCCCATGGTGGCGGGCATGCTGATCGCCTCGATCGGCTCGGGTCGGCTGATCACCCGTTTCGGAAAGTGGAAGCCGTTCATCGTCGCAGGCGCGGCCCTGCTCGTGATCGGATTCGGTCTGCTCTCCACGATCGATCACGCCACCAGCCTGGAGTTGGTGGGCGTCTACATCGCAGTTGTCGGCGTCGGCGTCGGCTGCTTGATGCAGAACCTGGTGCTTGCCGTACAGAACACCGTGAGTGTCAAGAACATCGGTGCCGCGAGTAGTTCGATCGCGTTCTTCCGCACGTTCGGTGGCGCGATCGGGGTGTCGGTCCTGGGGTCGATCCTCGCGTCCCGCGTCACGACGTTGTCAGCCGAGGGCTTCGCCCGCCTCGGAATCGACACTCAGTCGGCGGGCGGTGGCAATCTCGATCTGAATGCGTTGCCCGCGCCGATCGCGATGATCATCCGCACCGCGTACGGCGACGCGACGGGACGGTTGTTCCTGGTTGCGTGCCTGTTCGCGGTGATCACGCTCGTTTGCGTGATCCTGATTCCGAACGCGCCGCTACGGACGACGATCGACGTCGAGGAGCCTGCCGAGGCCGGTGAGCAGAAGACCGCCGAGGTCGGTGAGCAGGAGCCTGCTGTGGTCGGTGAGCGGAGTGAGGCTGCCACCGAAACCGTCAAGGTCTAGCGGCAGGAACAGGGATGAACAGTGGCCCACGACCGTTCGGTAGTGGGCCACCGCCACGTTCGCAGGGCCTGGGCACGTCTGCAGGGCTAGTTCCGCCTGCAGGGCTAGTTCCGTCTGCAGGGCCAGCTCCGTCTCCTGGGGCTATGTCTTGCGGTTGTAGAGCCGCATCGTGAGGGGGCCGAAGACGACGATGAATCCTGCGCACCAGAGGAGCACCACGGTCAGCTGACCGAACTCGAACGATCCCTCTGCCAGGTCCCTCAGTGCCGTCACGAGATGGCTGATCGGGTTGGCATTGACGAAGGCCTGCAACCAGCCCGGCATGGTCGACGGGTCGACGAAGATGTTGCTCGCGAATGTGAGCGGGAACAGGATGAACATCGATACGCCCATGACGGCCTGCTCGGTACGCATCAACATCGCGAACATCGTCCACACCCACGACAGGCTGAACGCGAACAGCAGAAGCAGAACGACCGAGGCGACAACCCCGACGAAACCGCCGGCGGGGCGGAAGCCGATGATCAGTCCGAGGGTGAGCACGATTACCGATGCGATCGTGTAGCGCACGATGTCACCGAACAGTGCGCCGACGAGAGGCGACGGCCGCCAGATGGGTAGCGATCGGAAGCGGTCGAAGACGCCCTTCTGGATGTCCTTGTTCAACGTCAGACCGGTGTACATCGTGATCATGACGACGGTCTGCACGAGGATGCCTGGGATGAGGAACTGCACATAGGCGCTGGTCGAACCAGCCAATGCCCCACCGAACAGGTACGTGAACATCAGCGTGAACATGATCGGGAACGCTGTCACGTCGAACAGCTGCTCCGGAACGTGCTTGATCTTGAGCAGCGAACGCCAGCCGAACGACAGTGACGTCGACAGCGCATTCGGGCGTGGGGGGCGCGGACCGGACGTCTGCAGGACATTTCCCACCGCCTGTGGCGAGGTGGTGATGGTGTCGGTCACGATGCGTCCTCCTTGAATGTGTCGGTGCCGAATGTGTCGGTGCCCGGTCCGCTGCCCGGAGGCCGTTCGGCGCCATGTCCGGTGAGGGCGAGGAATACCTCGTCGAGGCTGGGCTGGCCGAGGGCGAACGTCGTAACGGCGAGGTGTTCGTCGTCGAGGGCGGCGAGAGCTCGGGCTACCCGTTGGCGGTCGTCGATGCGCACGGTCAGAGCCGCCGGGTCGGACTCGAGCACCACCGGCACTCGCAGTTCTCGCTCGAGGACGGCAGCCGCATCGCGGCGGCGTGGCGGCTCGGCAACCCTCACGTGAAGCGCCCCGGAGCCCACGGAGGACTTGAGTTCTCCGGTGGTTCCCTCGGCTATCACCCTGCCGTGGTCGATGACGGCGATCCGGTCTGCGAGCTGATCGGCCTCGTCGAGGTACTGGGTGGTGAGTAGTACGGTCGTGCCGCCGGCGACTAGCGCCCGGACGATCTCCCACACCTGGTTGCGGCTGCGGGGGTCCAGGCCGGTGGTCGGCTCGTCGAGGAAGATCAACTCGGGGGTCACGATGATGCTCGCGGCGATGTCGATGCGCCGCCGCATGCCGCCCGAGTAGGTCTTGACCTGCCGTCCACCGGCATCTTCGAGGCCGAACGCGTCGAGGAGTTGTTCGCACCGCGCCCGGGCGGCGGCGCGGGAGTACCCGTACAGCCTGCCGAGCAGAACCAAATTCTCGGTGCCTGTCAGATCCTCGTCGAGTGACGCGAACTGGCCGGTGAGAGACACCTTGCTCCGCACGGTCTCGGCTTCCCGGGCGACGTCGTAGCCGAGCACGCGTGCGCTTCCACCGTCGATCGGTAGGAGAGTCGCGAGCATCCGGATGGTTGTCGTCTTTCCGGCACCGTTGGGCCCCAGCACGCCGTAAACACCGCCCGAGGGGACGGACAGGTCGACGCCCGCGACCGCGGTGTTCGAGCCGAACCGTTTGATCAGCCCAGTAGTCTCGATCGCGAGTGCGGTGTCGGGTTTCATCGGCCCCCCTGGTCTGGTGTGTACGAGGTCGGTCTGGTGTGAATGAAGTCGCAACTCGATCGCTGTCCCAGACTGTCGGATCGGTCGGGTCGGCGCAATTGCTTTTCGCGGGCGGTGTCCGCGCCCCAGATGACATCACGATCGTCTGACATCCGGATCGTTCGGCCTCCGGATCGACCCTCTTGTGACCGACGTGACGAACTCGTCGGCTACCTCGGCGAGGAGCAACAGTAAGATGATCGAACAGTCTGGGTTGTGCGATCGGGTGCCTCGGCGCGCTCGGTTCAGAGGCCGTTGGGTGCCGCATCCGGTCGCTCCGTAGACTTGCCGGGCTGTTGCGTGACAGTCCGTGAACTTGCTGGAGGGAGCGATCTCGTTGGGTGTCCTCGACCACATCCAGACGCCTGACGACCTGCGTGGGCTCGATGCCGCGCAGATGAAGGAGCTCGCCGCGGAGATCCGCGAGTTCCTCGTCCACAAGGTGTCCGCCACCGGTGGCCACCTCGGCCCCAACCTCGGTGTGGTCGAGTTGACGCTCGCGTTGCATCGGGTGTTCGATTCGCCGTCCGACCCGATCATCTTCGACACCGGCCATCAGGCCTACGTCCACAAGATCCTCACCGGCCGCAAAGACGAGTTCGACTCGCTCCGCAAGCAGGGTGGGTTGTCCGGGTACCCTTCACGCGCCGAGAGCGAGCACGACTGGGTCGAGTCGTCGCACGCGTCGGCCGCGCTGTCTTACGCGGACGGGATGGCCAAGGCGTTCGAGTTGTCCGGGCAGCGCCACCGTCACGTGGTCGCCGTCGTGGGCGACGGCGCGCTGACCGGCGGTATGTGTTGGGAGGCGCTCAACAACATAGCTGCCGGCAAGGGCCGGTCGGTCGTCATCGTCGTCAACGACAACGGCCGTTCGTATGCGCCGACGATCGGGGGTCTCGCCGACCATCTGGCCTCGCTGCGCCTGCAACCCGGCTACGAGCGCATCCTCGAGGGCGGTCGGCGGATGGTCAGGGAGACGCCCTGGGTCGGACACGCCGCCTATCAGGTGCTGCATGCGATGAAGGCCGGACTCAAGGACGCGGTCAGCCCCCAGGTGATGTTCACCGATCTCGGGATCAAGTACTTCGGTCCGGTCGATGGGCACGACGAGGTTGCGATGGAGTCGGCGCTGCGGCGTGCGAAAGCCTTCGGTGGTCCGGTGATCGTCCACGCGGTCACCCGCAAGGGCATGGGGTATGCACCCGCCGAGAACCACGTCGACGACCAGATGCACGCCACCGGTGTCATGGATCCGCTCACCGGCAAGTCTCGCGGTGCGTCCGCACTGGACTGGACGTCGGTGTTCTCCATGGAATTGATCGAGCATGCCGACCAGCGGGACGACATCGTCGCGATCACCGCCGCGATGCCCGGCCCCACGGGCCTGGCCGCTTTCAGGGAGCGCTTCCCGGAACGGATGTTCGACGTCGGTATAGCCGAACAGCATGCGGTCACCTCGGCCGCCGGTCTCGCCCTCGGCGGGATGCACCCGGTGGTCGCCGTCTACTCGACGTTCCTCAACCGTGCGTTCGACCAGTTGCTCATGGACGTCGCGCTGTTGAAGCAGCCCGTCACGATCGTGCTGGACCGGTCCGGCATCACAGGTTCGGACGGCGCGAGCCACAACGGCGTGTGGGATCTGTCCCTCCTGGGCATCATCCCGGGCATTCGGGTCGCAGCCCCTCGTGATGCGGCGACGCTGCGTGAAGAGCTGCAGGAGGCGCTCGCGGTCGACGACGGCCCGACGGTGATCCGATTCCCCAAGGGCGCGGTAGGCGAGGACGTCCCCGCGGTTCACCGGCTCGACGGCGTCGTGGACGTGCTGCAGATGCCAGAGGGTGACCGTGGTGATGTCCTGTTCGTCGCGGTCGGTTCCTTCGCGGCCACCGCGCTCGAGACGGCGGAGCGGCTGAGCCAGCACGGCATCACCGCCGCGGTGATCGATCCGCGCTGGGTGCTGCCGGTGCCCGAGTCGGTGGTCAAGCTCGCCGAGAACTTCAGGATGGTCGTCACGATCGAGGACAACGGCCTCCACGGCGGCATCGGATCGACGGTGTCGGCGGCACTTCGCGCGGCGGGCGTGAACACGCCGTGCAGGGATCTGGGCGTGCCGCAGCAGTTCCTCGATCACGCGTCGCGCCAAGAGGTGCACCGCGAACTCGGCCTCACCGCGCAGGACATCACCAGGCAGGTAACCGGGTGGGTGGTCGGGCTGGACCGTGTCGAGACCGGCGGCGGCCTGGACAAGGTCGACGGCTCCAACCCGAGCGTCGGGTAATCCGAGCGTCGGGTAAAGGCTGCTAGCGAAACGCCGCTTCGAGTGCCTTGACGCCCACCTTCGGGTCGAGCAGGCCGTGGTAGATCGGCGGGATGGGTGCGGTGACGTCGAACAGGGTGTAGACGGCGAGCATCGCTCCACGCACCGAGTATTCGACGGTGAACACGACGTCCTCGGGCAGATTGGTGAACTGACCGAGGAACGCGAAGTTCTCCGCACCGTCCGGGATCACCTTGGGGCGGTCCTCGGGCACGCGCCGGCTCAGCAGTGCCGACGCGTAGGGCATCATCACCGTCGTGACATCGGTGGTGGCGAGCACCTCGTCGAGTAAGTCCTCGAAGCCGTACTGGTGGATGAGTTCGGTGAGGATCTCCTTCCCGGTGGCCTCGGACATCTTCTTTCTCACGTAGTCGCCGTCACTGTCGATGTCGAAGCCGCATCCCCACAGCGTGTAGATGCCCTTGGGCTGCTCGGGGAAGTGTGGCTGGTGAGCGACGACGGCGGACAGTGTCCATCCCGATTCGAACCAGGTTGTCAACCCGCCCGTTCCCGGCTGGTTTCCGGTGTACACGGCGATGCGGCGAAGGAGCGCATCGCCACGCATCGTGAGCGTGAATGATTTCCACTTGTTCTCGTCGATGTTGCCGTAGAAAGTGTTGGGCCGGCCGAAATCCGTTGCCTTCTTTGCTATCTCTTCCCAAAGCGACCAGCCGTGGTCCACGCGGTCGCGGACGAGGGCGGGCACATCATCGTTGCCACCGTAGGTGGTGTCCGAGGTGATCGAGCCGAGCCCGACGAACGCAAAGTCGTTCTCGCCGAGTTCGATCGTGGACCTTCCGTTCGCGTCCTCGATGTGCAGCCTGGTCGCTCGGCGCAGCCTTCCGGTCTGTGCGAAATCGACATCGAGTACGCGGGTCGCGAAACGAACATCGACGCCACGCGCCCACATCCAGCGTTGCAGGGGGACGACCATCGAGTCGTACTGGTTGTAGACGGTCCGGCGGGCGCCCGAGAGCGTGTGGATCCGAGGGAAGTCCTGGACGAAACGCAGGAAGTAGCGGCGAAGTTCGGCCGCCGAGTGCCACTTCTGGAACGCGAACGTGGTACGCCACATGTGCCAGAAATTCGTCGTGAAGAAGTGGCCACCGAACATCTCGTCGATCCGTCGCGCCCCGAGAGCGCGTTCGGGAACACTCAGCAGCCGCACCATCTCGAGCCGGTCCCGACTGTCGAGGCCGAGCTTCGATGCGTCGATGATGTTGTGTCGTGAGTCAATCAGGCGTGCCTTCTCGTTCGTTTTGACCCTCGCGCTGAAGTCGACAATCTCCTGGCGGACGCTGATGTCGGGATTCTCGAGCGACGGGATCGACTCGAACAGGTTCCACGTGCATTGGTAGGCATCTTCCTCGAGAATGCGTCCACCACGGCTGACCCATCCGTCGGTGACGGCAGGGGAGCGGGCACCGTCGAGCGAGCCGCCCTCGATGTCGAGTTCTTCCAGGATGTGGATGTTCTCGCCGGGGAGTCCGGCATCCCGGATTGCGAAGGCAGCGGCGGCCATTCCGGCGATACCGCCACCGACGATCCAGAGGCGGGCCTGTTTCGGGTCGACGCTCACATCGGTTCCTCCGGACGCGGCGGTGGGCCGATTCTCGAGTGGTTCAATGCGGACGACGCGGCACCATTCCAGCGGCACGCTGTGCGGACACGCCCCGGCGACGCCGGGTGCCGCACGGTACAGCGTCGCGAGGATCCATGACCAGTGTCGGCCGGGCAGTCCCGAAGCGTCAACCGCCTCTCGGTCAGCCGGCCTGTTCGAGAGTGCGACCCCGCGTCTCTTTGACGAACTTCTGAACGATGAAGATCGAGAGCAGCGCCATCACGGCGTATCCGGCATACGTGACCGACAGATTCCAGTCGGCCAGCGACGGAAATGTAGCCGACACAAGGAAATTCGCCACCCAGTTCGATGCGGTCGCGACTCCGACCGCCGCGGCGCGGGCCCGGTTGGGGAACATCTCGCTGATGAGGACCCACACGACGGGGCCCCAGGACAGAGCGAAGAAGAAGACGAAGGAGTTCGCGCCGATCAGGGCGACGGTGCCGTTGGCGCCGGACAGCGTGGCCACGGACTCGCCGATGTCGTTGGTCGTGACGGTTGCCGAACTAAAACAGACCGCTGCGGTGGCGAGGGAGACCGCCATGCCGACCGAGCCGATCAGCAGCAGTGGCTTGCGTCCGATCCGGTCGATCACCGCGATGGCGACGAATGTGCCGAGGATGTTGACCAGGGCACTGACGACGCTGATGAGCAGCGAGCGATCCTCACCGAACCCGACCGCCTGCCACAGCGTGTTCGAGTAGTAGAAGATGACGTTGATGCCGACGAACTGTTGCAGCGCAGCCAGCGTGATGCCGACCCACACGAGCGCCGCAACGCCGGACGACTTGGAGAACAGTGCCCTTTCACCGATATGGACGTGTTCGGCCCCGAAGGTGTTGTAGATCTCCTGGATCCGGTGCGCCACGACCTCGTCGTTGCCTCCCTCGATCTCGGCGATGATCTTGCGTGCTGCATCTTCGCGGCCGCATCGCACCAGGTGCCGGGGTGATTCAGGGATGGTGAGGGTCATGACGAGGTAGAGCAGGGCCGGCACGGCTTCGATCGCGAGCATCCACTGCCAGGCCTCGACTCCTAGCAGTTCCCCGCGTGCGCCGCCCGCGGTCGCCGAGATCGCGTAGTTCATCAGCTGAGAGATCGCGATGCCGAGCACGATCGCCAGCTGGTACATCGACCCGAGTCGCCCGCGGATTGCGGCAGGTGCAATCTCCGCGATGTACGCCGGCGCAATCACCGACGCGAAACCGACGGCAATACCGCCCAAGATTCGCCACAACGTCAGGTCGACGACGCCGAAGGGAAACGCGGACCCGAAAGCACCCACGATGAACAGCACGGCGGCGATCTGCATCACCTTGATGCGGCCGAGCCGGTCGGCAATGCCTCCGGCGACCCACGCGCCGGCTGCGCAACCGAGCAGCGTCAGCGACACCGTCAACCCGGTCGCGGCGGCGCCGATGTCGTACTTGTCGCGAATCGCACCCACCGCGCCGTTGATGACTGCGGTGTCGTACCCGAAGAGGAAACCGCCGAGCGCTGCTGCCGAAGAAAAGAGAACGGCCAGTCCGACGGCCGCGTGAGCGGCCGGGGGCTGGCCGGTAGTGTCGAGATTCGACATTTGCGTGCCTCCCGTCAGGAGAATCGTCCAGACCGCACGCTACGCCGAATTCGTTTCGTTGCGTACCATAAAACTCTTGGGTTTGCGAGGTCGCGCGATGCCTGCGACGATCTGGCCTCCCACCAGCTACGATTCGCCTGCTTGGATGCCAAAGGGGGCGCACCCCCCGACGGGAGTGCGCCCCTTTTTGGGCCGAGTCAGACCCATTCCTGAATTGCGTCAGACGCTCGCGACACCCTTGGCCAGGAACGGGGTGCCGTTCACCGCGGCCGACGTGCCGGTGCGGTCCAGGTACGGCGTGATACCGCCGTTCCAGAAGCCGAAGCCACCGCCCAGGATCAGGCACAGATCGATGTCTTCGGGAGCGGCGACCACGCCCTCCTCGAGCATGATCCGGATCTCCTCCGCGAATGCGCGCCGGGTGCGCTCGAGCACCTCCTCTGCGGTCGACGGCTGGTCGCCCTGCTGCCACAGCGCCGCGACCTCGGGGTCGATGACCTGGCCCTGGTCGGTCCAGGTCCATACACCAGTCTTCCGGGCCTCGACGATGGCCTGGAGTCCCGGCGACGGCTTGAACCGCTCCGGGTAGGCGGCGTGGAGGGTCTCGCCGGTGTGCAGCGCGACCGCGGGGCCGACGAGAGCGAGCAACGCGAGCGGCGTCATCGGCATGCCGAGTTCGGTGATCGCGTTGTCGGCGACGTCGAACGGGGTGCCCTCGTCGACGGCGTTCATGACCTCGCCGAGTGCGCGAGTGAGCAGGCGGTTGAACACGAACCCGGGCAGGTCCGCACACAGTACGGCCGACTTCTTCAGCGACTTCGCTGTGGCGAATGCCGTTGCGAGAGTTGCATCGTCGGTCTGCTCGCCCTTGATGACCTCGAGTAGCGGGAGCACGGCGACGGGGTTGAAGAAGTGGAAGCCCACGACCCGTTCAGGGTGCTCGAGGTCCGCAGCCATCTCGGTGATCGACAGCGACGACGTGTTCGTAGCCAGCACGGTCTCGGGGGAGATGTGCTCCTCGAGCTCGGCGAAGACCTTCTTCTTGACGTCCATGTTCTCGAAGACGGCCTCGATGACGAAGTCGGTCTTTGCGAACGCGGCCTTGTCGAGCGAACCGGTGACCAGTGCCTTGAGGCGGTTCGCGCCGTCCTGGGACAGGCGGCCCTTGGCGAGGAGCTTGTCGATCTCGCTATGGACGTAGCCGACACCCTTGTCGATGCGCTCCTGATCGATGTCGGTGAGGATCACCGGCACCTTCAGCTGCTTGACGAACAGCATCGCCAGCTGGCTCGCCATCAGGCCCGCGCCCACGATGCCGACGCCGGTGATCTTGCGGGCCAGCGACTTGTCCGGTGCGCCGGCCGGACGCTTGGCCCGCCGGTTCACCAGATCGAACGCGTACAGCCCAGCACGCAGCTCGTTGGTCATCAGTAGGTCGGCAAGCGCCTCGTCCTCGGCGGCGAAACCGGCGTCCAGCGACTTCGGGTCGGAGAGGTCGGTGGTGCGGGCGAGTTCGAGCAGCTCGACCGTGCGAACCGCGCCGGGGGCGTTGTTCTTGGTCTTGCCCTCGACAATCGCCTTCGCGCGGGCGATGGCATCGTCCCAGGTCTGGCCACGGTCGATCTCCGGACGAGCGGGGGTGATCTCACCGGCGAGCACCTTCGCGGCCCATGCCAGGGACTGCTCGATGAAATCTGCCGAACCAAGCACGACGTCGGCGATGCCGACCTCGAGCGCCTTCTTCGAGTTGATGACCTTGCCGTTGTTGAGCGGGTTCTCGATCGCGACGGTGACGGCGTTGGACGGCCCGATCAGGTTGGGCAGCAACTGCGTTCCGCCCCAGCCGGGTACCAGGCCGAGCATCGCCTCGGGGAGGCCGAGGGCGCCGACGTTGTCCGCGAACGTGCGGTAGTGGCAGTGCAGGCCCACCTCGAGTCCGCCACCGAGTGCGACACCGTTCACGAAAGCGAAGGTCGGCACGGTGGACTCGCGCAGGCGGCGGAACACGCGGTGGCCGAGGCGGCCGAGCTCGAGGCCCTGCTCGCGTGCGGAGATGCTCGGAACGCCCTTGAGGTCGGCGCCCGCGGCGAAGATGAACGGCTTGCCGGTGACAGCGATCGCGCTCGGCTTGGCGTCGAACGCCTCGTCGAGCGCCTTGTCGAGGGCCAGCAGACCGCGCGGGCCGAAGGAACTCGGCTTGGTGTGATCGAAGCCGTTGTCGAGCGTGATCAGTGCGACCGGGCCATCGATACCGGGAACCGACACCAGCTTGGTGTAGGCGTTGGTGACGACCTCGTCGGCGAAAGCGTTTGCGATGTCGGTCATTTACTTGGCTCCCGCCTCGTAGTCAGCGTGGTTGGGGTTCTCCCAGATGACGGCGCCGCCCATTCCGAGGCCGATGCACATGGTGGTGAGGCCGTAGCGGACGTCGGGGTTCTGTGCGAACTGACGCGAGAGCTGCGTCATCAAGCGCACACCGGAGGACGCGAGCGGGTGGCCGCAGGCGATCGCGCCGCCCCACTGGTTGACACGCGGGTCGTCGTCGGCGATTCCGAAGTGCTCGAGGAACGCGAGCACCTGCACCGCGAATGCCTCGTTGATCTCGAACAGGCCGATGTCCTCGATCTTCAGGCCGGTGCGGGCCAGCAGCTTCTCGGTGGCCGGCACCGGGCCGATGCCCATGACGGCGGGGTCGACACCCTGGAAGGCGAAGCCGACCATGCGCATGCCGACCGGGAGGCCAAGTTCGGTGGCAGTGTCCTCGCCCGCGAGGAGGCAGGCGGTGGCACCGTCGTTGAGGCCGGCAGCATTACCGGCGGTGATCCGGCCTGCCGGACGGAACGGCGTCTTGAGCTTGGCGAGGTCCTCGACGGTGGTGCCGGGGCGCGGCGGTTCGTCCTCGGTGGCCAGGCCCCAGCCCGCCTCGGAGCGGGTCGCGACCGGCACCAGCGTGTCGGCGATCCATCCGGCCTTCTTGGCAGCCTCGAACTTGTTTTGCGACGCGACGGCGTAGGCGTCGGTGCGCTCCTTGGTGATCGACGGGAACCGGTCGTGCAGGTTCTCGGCCGTGTTGCCCATCACGAGTGCGCTCTGGTCGACCAGGCGGTCGGCGAGGAAGCGCGGGTTCGGATCGGCACCCTGGCCCATGGGGTGCCGGCCCATGTGCTCGACGCCGCCGGCGATCACGACGTCGTACTGGCCGAAGCCGATGCCGGACGCGGTGGTCGTCACGGCGGTCATGGCGCCGGCACACATACGGTCGATCGCGAAGCCGGGCACCGTCTCGGGCAGCCCTGCAAGGATCGCGGATGTGCGGCCGATGGTCAGGCCCTGGTCTCCGGTCTGGGTGGTTGCAGCGATGGCGACCTCGTCGATCTGCGCGGGATCGAGCTGGGGATTGCGGCGCAGCAGTTCCCGGATGGACTTGACGACCAGGTCGTCGGCACGGGTCTCGGCATAAATGCCCTTCTGTCCGGCTTTGCCGAACGGCGTGCGGATGCCGTCGACGAAGACGACTTTTCTTTGAGTAGCGGAAGCAGCCACGCTGGATTCCTCCTGGCGACAATGATGTGGTCACTGCGGGTGCTGTGACCCGGCACGCACCACTCTAGCGCTATCTACCGGCCAGTAACATACGGCGCAGTGGTTGGCCGGTTTCCGCTGTTCAGGGCTGTGTCCGGGCGGCCTCGGCAAGGATCGGTACGGTCAGCTCACGTTGCCACGGACGCGCGCCGGCGGCCGCGAGGATCTCGTCGATGACCACGGCCGTATCCCGCTCGGTGGCCGGGGGGTCCCAACACACGCGCCGCACCAGTTCCGGGCTCAGTAGATTCTCGACCGGTACGTGGACGCGCTCGCTCAGGCCCGTGATCTCGGCCTTGGCGGCGCTCAGCCGGGCGGCGGCGTCGGGGTTGCGCTTCGCCCAGCGGCTGGCCGGCGGGGGACCGGTGAACGGTTGGTTAACCGGGGGGAGTTCGTCGTCGGGAAGCGCGCGGGCTCGCTCGAGCGCCGCGAGCCAGAGCCGAGAAGATCGGCGCTGACGCGGTCCGCCGAACACCGGCAGGGCGCGCAGGGCCTCGAGACTGGTCGGGTCGGCACTTGCGGCCGCTACGATCGCCGAGTCCGGCAGGATGCGGGTGGGTGAGATGTCCCGCTTGCGAGCGACTTCGTCACGGGTCGTCCACAGTTCACGGACCGCGGCGAGCTGGCGGGGGTTCTTGAGGCTGTGGATCTGCGAGGTTCGTCGCCAACGGTCGGGTTTGGGCTTCGGGGGTCCGGTCTGGCGGACGTGCTCGAACTCCTGCTCAGCCCACTCGGTTTTGCCTTGCGCTGCAAGCTCTTTCGTCATGGCGCCGCGCAACTCCAGGAGAACCTCGACGTCGAGCGCGGCGTAGTTGAGCCATGCTTCCGGCAGCGGTCGCGTGGACCAGTCGGCGGCACCGTGCCCCTTGCGCAGTTCCAGCCCCAGGGTGCGCTCGACGATCGCCGCCAATCCGACGCGCTCGAAGCCTGCGAGTCTTCCGGCCAGCTCGGTGTCGAACAGCTTCGCTGGTTGGAGACCCAACTCGGCCAGGCACGGCAGATCCTGATCGGCCGAGTGCAGAATCCACTCGAGGTCGTTGATCGCATCCCGTAGCGGTGCGAGGTCCGCGGCCGTCGGGATCGGGTCGAGCAGGAAGGTCCCAGCACCTGCCCGCCGCAGCTGCACGAGGTAGGCGCGGGGCGAATAGCGAAAACCCGATGCCCGCTCGGCGTCGACGGCAAGCGGACCGCTGCCCGCAGCCAATCGCTCGGCGGCGTCACGGACGTCGGCGCCGCCGCCGATCACCGGTGGCACCCCGTCGGCCGGAACCAGCAGTGGTACGGGTTTGGAGGCGCGCTCGGTGCTGTCTGGCATAGCCAAAAACTCTACGTGGGTTTGGCGGGGCAAGCCCGGGTCTGCGCTGGGACGTCCTTCCTCTGGGGATCAACCGGCTGGGGGGGATCAACGAGCGGCAGGTCGCGCAGAGGCTGCGCGCCGCTTCTGCTTCCGGGTGTGCGCCCGCGCGGCCTTGACGAGTTCGGCGAGAGCTTCCGGGAACGCATCGGCGAGATCCCACAGGTGCGGCGCGAGTTCCTTGCAGGCGACAAGGCCGACGTCGAGGCGGCCGTTGAGCGACATCACCGTCACGTTGAGGCCGGCGCCGTGAAAGACCGGTCCGAGGGGGTACATCTGCTTGATGCGCGCGCCCATGAAGTACAGCGGCAGTGGGGGACCGGGCACGTTCGAGACCACCAGGTTGTGCACCACGGGGTGACGCTCGGCCAGCTTCAACGAGGCGTACACCCGCATCGCGCTCCCGAACACGGCCGGCGCGGCGAACTGCGCCCAGTCTTGTAGGAGCGTCGCACCGAGCGCTTCGTTGTGGTCCTTGTTGATCGTGTTGCGTTCCGCGATCATGTACAGCCGCTCGACCGGATCGGCGATATCGGTGCCGAGTTGGGTGAACATCGCCGAGATCTGGTTCGTCCCGGGGCGATCCGACTTGTCGTGTACCGAGACCGGGACGATGGACACCAGCGACTCATCGGGCAGTTCGTCGCGGTTCTCGAGGTACTTGCGCAGCGCGCCCGCGCACATCGTCAACACCACGTCGTTGACCTTGACTCCGAAGGTGTTCTTGACGAGCTTGACGTCGTCGAGGCTCAGTTCTCCGTACGCGATGCTTCGGTGTCCGGTTATCGCACCGTTCAGCGAGGTGCGCGGAGCAGTGAACGGTGCCGGCATGGCCTCGCCCTTGCGAGCCCTTTCGATCCAACGGGGCAACAGGGCCAGGCTGCCTGGCAGCATCTTCGCAATCCTCAACGGTCGTGCGACGAATGCCAGCATGCCGTCGACGGCGATGTCGAGCGAGCTGGCGGTGCCGGCTCCGTTGGGAATGTGGTCGAAGTCGGGTCGGGGAGCGTCGGGTTCGAGGCTGCACAGCTGAGACATCAGGTTGGCCCCGGTGACACCATCGACGTTCGCGTGGTGCATCTTCGACATCACCGCGATCGAGCCGTCCTCTAGACCTTCGATGAAGAACATCTCCCACAGCGGGCGCGCGCGATCCATGGGCTGGCTCGCGATCGATCCGCACAGCTCGGCCAGTTCCTCCCGACCGCCCGCGGGGACTGCGATCCGGTGGACGTGCCGCTCGATGTCGAAATCGGGGTCGTCGACCCAGACCGGATGGTCGAGGTTGAACCGTGTGTCCGCGAGGCGTCGTTTGAAGCTCGGCATCGCCTCCACACGAATCGCGAGTTCGTCGCGCAGTTTCGCGAACGAGTAGCCACCGGGGATCGTGGACCCATCCATGATGATCAGACCGCAGACATGGAGCATCTGTGTCGGGGTTTCGAGGTAGAGGAAGCTGGCGTCCATTCCGCTGAGTCTCTCCATGTAGTTAACGGTAGAACTGGTTCTAACTACTCGCTCGTGATGTGACAAAGGTCATGGTTGAGTACATTTGGAAGTGTCAGGTTACGTTCTTGTTTCGACGACTGGTTACTGCCAGGCGCACAGCGGGTGAATGCAGTGGCGAGCGTCCCGGGCACGCCGCGCCGGGACGAGTTTCGGTACGATCGGTCAGTGGTCGGAGATTGCTCCGCAGTTGCTCGCTGCCCCGACCGATCCCAAGATGACCGATCCCAAGATCCAGAAAGCTTGTCAGCGGCGATGTCCAGAGGCGGGGCTGCGCGAGCTTGTGCTTCGAGCGCCGTCGGGACACGTGTAGCTAGCGGCCCCGTTTGTCGGCGGCCCCGTTTGTCGAGTTCGGTGACTCCTGCGGGCGGGAGACCCGCGGCGTCGGCGAGGACATCGCAGTATGCCTCGACGTGCGGAGCCAGATCGGTCGACGTCGGGGTCCACGACGCCCGCAACTCGAGTTGGTGCGAGCGCGGTGGACCGGCGATGTCGCCGTATCGCACCGAAGTGGTCGAGGTGACCGTGCCGCCCAGCGCGACGATCTCGTCTGCCTTCGCCTCGAGCGCATCGACGAGCCAACTCCATGCGACCTCGGGGAGCAGTGGGTCGGCGGCGAGAGCGGGCTCTAGGTCGGCTTGGATGTACGCGACCAGTCGCATGGTGCCGTTCCACGCCTCGTCGCCATTGGGGTCGTACAGCAGGATCAGACGTCCGAACGCCTCCGCCTCGGATTGCTCGGCAGCGGTACCGATGTCGGGGTGGCGCACCTCGGCACCGATGGCGTAGCTGTACGGCGCGAGTCGCTGTGGCGGGCGGATCGGACCGACGGCTATCTCCGGGTGAACCACGGCGGAGTTCATGGCGTCGACGGCGGCGCGGAACGGCGCGGGTTCGCTGGATAATCCCGGGGGTGTCACACCGCGGACGTTAGACGCCGCACCTGGTAGCGCGGTGGAGGCGCGCCGATTCCGCCCCGGCGCGGCGTCATGGCAGCATGGAGCGCGATGAGCGGCTTGGAAGATACGAATGCAGGCATGGCCGGACGGACCGAGTACCCCGCTCGACGGGTTCTCGACGACGCGCCATTGTTGACCGCGGCCATCGGCCGCCCGGCGAAGCATCGACCCGTGTGGTTCATGCGCCAGGCCGGACGTTCGTTGCCGGAGTATCGGAAAATACGGGGAGGGATCGGGATGCTCGAATCCTGTTTCGACCCGGAACTCGTCTGTGAGATCACGATGCAGCCCGTGCGGCGGCACAAGGTCGACGCAGCGATCCTGTTCTCCGACATTGTCGTTCCGCTCAAGGCAGCCGGCGTCGACCTCGACATCGTGGCCGGCGTCGGACCGGTTGTGGCGAATCCGGTTCGATCGAGGGCCGACGTCGAGGCGCTGCCCCGGCTGGTCCCCGACGAGGTCGGCGCCGTCGCGCACGCGGTGCGCTTGCTCACCGCGGAGCTGGGCCCAACACCGCTGATCGGTTTCGCCGGTGCTCCTTTCACGCTCGCGTCGTACTTGGTCGAGGGCGGTCCGAGCCGTAACCACGAGCGGACCAAGGCGCTCATGCACGCCGACCCCAAGACGTGGCACTCGCTGCTGGGCCGAATCACCGACATCACCATCGCGTTCCTGCAGGCGCAGCTGCACGCCGGAGTCGACGCGCTGCAACTGTTCGACTCCTGGGCCGGTGCGCTGTCGTTGGCCGAGTACCGCGAGTTCGTGCTGCCGCACTCCGAGCGGGTGTTCATCGAGGTCGAGTCCGCGCGGGTTCCGCGCATCCACTTCGGTGTAGGCACCGGTGAGCTGCTCGGTGCGATGGGCGAAGCCGGTGCCGACGTCGTCGGCGTGGACTGGCGGATCCCGCTCGACGAGGCGGCGCGTCGCGTCGGACCGGGCAAGTCGCTGCAGGGCAACCTGGATCCGGCCGTGCTGTTCGCGGGCTGGGACGCGGTGGAGAAACAGGTCCGGCGCATCTGCCGTGAGGCAGACGCCGCAATCGCGGCCGGTGCAACCGGGCACATCTTCAACCTCGGACACGGGGTTCTTCCGGAGACCGATCCGGCAGTACTGACCGACGTCGTGGAGTTGGTGCATTCGCTGTGACCGGTCGGCGTCTCTCGGTAGGGGTCGTCGGCGGCGGCGTCACCGGTTTGGTCGCGGCGTACCGGCTGCGCCAGCTGTTGGGTGCCGACGCCGAGATCACCATCGTCGAGGCGGAGTCCCGATTCGGTGGCAAGCTGCGCACGGTGCCACTCGGGGACGGCCTGGTTGACGTCGGCGCGGAGGCGTTCATAGCCCGACGGCCCGAGGTGGCCGACTTGATCGTCGAGCTCGGCCTCGAGGACCAGTTGGTCCATCCGGCCGGACGGCAGCCGCTCATCTGGTCCGGAGGGCAGCTGCACCCCTTGCCCGCCCGCACCCTCATGGGCATCCCGGCGGCGGCGGAATCGGTAGCCGGGCTCGTCGACGCCGACACCCTCGCGCGGATCGCCGCAGAACCGTCGGTGCCTTTCGAGTGGGACGACGTCGCAGACGTCGACGTCGCGACCTTGGTCGCCGGTCGCTTCGGCGAGCAGGTGGTGCGCCGCAGCGTCGACCCACTGCTCGGTGGCGTCTACTCGGGCCTGTCCGACTCGATCGGCGTGAGGGCCGCCCTCCCGGCGCTTGCGGCCGCGCTCGACGCAGGTGCGACCAGCCTCACCGCCGCGGTGCTCGCGGCTCTGCCGACACCGTCACCTGGTCCCGTGTTCGGAACCTTGCGCGACGGCTACGGAACACTGCTCGAGGCGCTTCGCTACGCCGCCGGCCCGCGCGAGATCCTCGACGCGCCCGTCACGGGGCTGCGCCGCGACGAACGGGGCTGGTGGCTCGAGCCGGTCGGTCACGTCGACGGTGTGGTCCTCGCCGTACCCGCCCCGGACATGGTCCGACTGGTCGCCGAGCCTGCCCCGCGACTCGCTGCGGCTGCCCGGGACATCGAACTCGCATCCTCTGCGGTCGTGGCACTGGCCCTGCCTCGCGACAAGGCCACTGAGACGGGGATTCCGGAGAACTCCGGCATCCTCGTTGCGACGGGAGAATCCCTGGGGGCCAAAGCATTCACGCTGTCGAGCCGCAAGTGGCCGCACCTCGCCACGCGAGACGTCGCGCTGGTGCGCGCCTCGTACGGCCGGTTCGGCGACGCGGCCGTGGTCGATGCACCAGACGCCGACCTGATCGCGATGGCGCGGGGGGACCTCGAGACGGTCACCGGCGTCCAGGCCGAGCCGGTCGAAGCGTTCGTCCAGCGGTGGCACGGCGGGCTGCCGCAATACGCGCCCGGCCACCTAGACCGGGTCGCGGCGATCGAAGCCGCGGCCGGTGAGATCGACGGTCTCGAGGTCGCCGGCGCCTATCTGCACGGGGTCGGGGTTCCGGCGTGCGTGGCGTCGGCGACCACGGCCGCGACACGCCTCGCGGCGCGAGTGGCAGGATGAGGCCATGGCACGCCTCGACTACGACAAGCTCAACTCCACCCTTCGCTACGCGATGTTCTCGGTCTTCCAGGTTCAGCCCGGCGTTCTCGGCGAGGACCGCGCTGCCGCGGTGAAGAACGCCCAGGACTTCTTCGACTCCTTCGAAGACAGTGACGTCGTCGTGCGCGGCATCTACGACGTCGCAGGCGTCCGGGCCGACGCGGATTTCATGATCTGGACGCACGCGGAGCGGCTCGAGGACCTGCAGAAGCTGTATGCCGACTTCCGTCGCACCACCGACCTGGGTCAGGCGAGCGATCCGGTGTGGTCCAACGTCGCGCTGCACCGCCCGGCCGAGTTCAACAAGAGCCACGTTCCAGCATTCATCGCGGGCGAGGATCCGGGCAACTACCTCTGTGTGTACCCGTTCGTGCGCTCGTACGAGTGGTACCTGCTGCCCGAGGCGGAGCGCCGCAAGATGCTCGCCGACCACGGCAAGGCCGGCCGTGGCTACCCGGACGTGCGTGCCAACACCGTTCCCGCGTTCGCGCTCGGTGACTACGAGTGGATCCTCGCGTTCGAGGCGCCCGAGCTCGACCGCATCGTCGACCTGATGCGCGACCTGCGCGCCACCGAGGCGCGCATGCACGTGCGCGAGGAGACCCCGTTCTTCACCGGCCCACGCGTGTCCGTCGAGCAGTTGGTCAACTCGCTGCCGTAACCGCAGCCCGCGGGCGAGTGGCGAAGTAGCGGGCGAAGGTGGCCGTCGCGGCGAGGACGACGGCCACGGCTGTGATGACTGAGATGAATGTCTCGGGTTCGGTTGTGAATCCGAGTACCCGCGCAACCCCGACGCCCGCTGCCGTCGCCACCGCGGCGCCGGCCTGCAGGGTGGCAGCGAGCCACTTGGCGGTGCTTCCTGAGCGTGGATCGCGCACTTGGCGCAACGTCATGAACTGGGACGACCAGCAGAATGCGTAGGGATCGTCCGGACAGCCCGCGTTCGTCGGCCCATGCCCGTAGGGTGTGCTCGGGGTCTTCGCCAATGACCGTGCTGGCAGGCAGCCCAGCCGCGCCGGCGGCGGTCAGTTCGGCCGACAACTCGGCGAGCAGGACACGGCGGTCCGCGGGCCGCACCGCTGCCCTGAGCCATATGCGGGCAGCTTGTCGCAGGATCCGCGGGTCGGCCTCCGGTTGTGACGGTTCGGTCGGTTCGTAGTTGTCCTCGTTCACGAGTGTTCCTCCCCTGATGTGGTTTCCGGATTCGGACCCAGTAGTGCATCGACACTCTTGGCCACCTTGAACCATTCGGCTGTTCCCTCTGTGAGTGCCTTTCGGCCGTCGGCGGACAACGAGTAGTACTTCCTCGGCGGACCCGATTCGGAGCGGCGGCTCTCGGATTCGACCAATCCGGCCTTCTCGAGGCGGGCGAGCAGTGGGTAGGACGAACCTCCCGCTACCAGCAGGTCCTGCTCGGCCAGTCTCTCGGTGAGTTCGTAGCCGTAGACGGGTCGTTCCCGAAGCACGGCGAGCAGGCAGAGATCGAGCACTCCTCGCAGGATCAGGCTGCGGCGTTCCACCGATGGACTCATGCACAACAAGGTAGCAGTAACTTGGTAAGCAAGCTACTACATTCGAGAAGGTGCCCCAGCGGCCGACTGGCCGCCAGGGGGTGGAGTTCTAAGAGCCGTCCGCGGACTGCAGTCGCAGCGAGATGCTGTTGATGCAGTAGCGCTTGTCGGTCGGGGTCGGGTACCCCTCGCCCTCGAATACGTGACCGAGATGGCTGTGGCAGTTGCTGCACACGACCTCGACCCGTCGCATCCCCAGGGAGTTGTCGGGGCGCAGGATCACGGCATCGGAGTCGGCCGGATCGAAGAACGACGGCCACCCGCAGTGCGATTCGAACTTCTCGGTGCTGCGGAACAGCTCGGCGCCGCATCCGCGACACGTGTACACGCCCTCGGTCTCGGTGTTCGTGTACTCGCCGACGTGCGGTCGTTCCGTTCCGGCTTGCCGCAGCACGTGATACTCCTCGGGAGTCAGGTGCGCTCGCCACTCGGTGTCATCGCGACGGAACTTCGGTTCGGGGAGACCGGAATCCTGTGTCGAACTCATGCCTCCACGCTAATACGTGCCGCCGTAGGCGGCGTCACAGCTTGGCCGGTGTGGGTGTCGGCGCCGGCCCGTCGGAGACGAGGAAATCGGGGTCGATGCCGCGGTCGAGGCGACCCTCACGTCTTGCGAAGAGGTACCGGTTCACCAGCACTGCGAACACGACGAAGAGCAGCAGGCTCCACCCCAGCGTGGGCTTGAGATACTCGGCGGCTCGACCGGCTTGCAAGAACCGGTGCGAGATCCAGTCGTCGGCGCTGAGGATGCCGTAGAGCGCGAGCCACGCCGGCCAGTTGCGAATCACCGAGTTGCGTAGCACCACGGTCATCACGAGCGGGAAGAGCAGCATCGAGTAGTACAGCTGGCCGAGCGAGCCGAGCAGGAACGATGCCGTAAGCAGCACCCCCGAGCTGGTCGCGATGAAGAACAGCTCGTCGTTGCGGTAGTACCGGTAGAGCAGCCACAGGGATACCGCGACCATTGCGGCGAACCCGATGCGCAGTACCCAGATCAGCGCGACGGGCAGCCCGTAGTACGTTCCGTTGCCGACGATCGCACTGTTGAAGTAGTCGCGCGACTCCGTCAGGTAGGGCACCGTGTGCTGGATGAACGCCATCGGGTCCACCGACAGTGGCCACGCGATGGCGGTCAGTACGAGCGGGACGCCGATAGCGGTGACGAACACCTTCCACTGACCTCGTACGAGAGGCAACAACATCAACGGCGCCAGAATTGGCTTCACCGCGAAGGTCAGACCGATTGCCGCGCCCGACCACAGGTCTTTGCGGCGGAGCATCAACAACAGGAAGGCGATCTCGCCGAGCAGAACGAGCCCGTTGATGTTCGTGAATACCAGTGTGTTCGTCACCGTCTCGGTGGAGAAGGCGGCGAACAGCGTGATGGGTGCCGCGATGGAGTTCAGGGCCAGATTGAACATCTTGAGCAGCAGATACAGCGCGATGATTACGGCGATCGCGTTGACCAGGATGAACAGCCAACGGGACTTCTCCGGATCGATGATCGCGATCGGTGCCATGAGCAGCGTGCCGCTCGGTGGGTAGAGATAGTGCGGGTCCACCGAGTTGAAGTTGGCGGTGTAGACCTCACGACGATTGAGGAATGCCAGGGCGGCCTGATAGACCGGCGCAAAGTCGTCCGTGACGGATCCGTTGACCGCCCTGATGACCACTCGATGGATCACCGTCATCACGGCGATGGGCCACAGCGCGAAGTTGATGACCTCGGCGGTGGTGCGGCCGGTACGCGGCTCGAATCGTCGAAGGAACACGACGGCACGTTACACCGTTGGTCGAGCGCACTGGGCCGGGCACCCCCAGCTCAGGCCGGACACGCGCTGCCGTTCGGCGGCAGTGTTGCCGAATCCAGGTACCGGTCGAGAGCCTGACGCGCGCAATCGGAGTGCGTGACGACAGGGTGTCCGTATCCCTCCCAGGTCACGCTTGACCACATGGCACCCGCGCTCGTCAGGCTGCCGGTGACAGTCGCCATCCCGCCATTGCCGATCACGGGATCCGCCGCGCCGCTGAACACGAGGACGGGAACCGGGATCGTGCTGGGTAGCGGTGGTGGTGCCATCGTCGGCCAGGCGGCACACCGCATCAGTGCCACCGCGGCGTCGGCGCCGAAGACCGGGTACTTCTCCGCCCATGTCTGCTGTAGGTCCTTCGCGCGTCCCGGACCGGGCCATTGCTGGCCGTCGCTGCACCGCGCCACGAATTGGCCGTCGGTGCCGACCGCCGTTTCCGAGGTTTCGATCAGATCTTGCAGCGGCGCGACGTCGCCGCCCTCGGCGGTCGCCAGGATGTCCGCCAACTCGCGGACCCGTGCGGCCTGGTCACCCCTCGGCGACCCGATGAATGCCGAGACGGCGGTGAGTAGGGAACTGGACGACACCGCCTCGAGTCTCCCGGCAGCTGCTTGGTCGCGCAGTGCCGTGATCGTCGCGGTCGGGTCCGGACCGAGAGAGCAGTTCAACGCCGCACACCGGCGGCTGAAGTCGGCGAGCGCCGCTTCCTGCCCCTGGACTCGCTGTTCGGCGGCCGTTGCAGCGTCGACAGTGGTCGCCGGGGGTGCATCGAGTACCAACCGCCCCACATGTGCCGGGTACTTCGCCGCGTAAGCGAGGGCGACGGCAGCACCGTTGCCGGTACCGAGCAGGCCCAGGCCGTCAACCTGCCATAGCTGGCGGAGTTGCTCGAGGTCGTCCGCGGCGTGCGAGGTGTCGAAGTCGAGTTCGTAGGGCTGCAGTTCGTCGGTGCATTCGACCGTCGCGTCCCGCCCCAACGCGGCCACTTCGTCGACGGTGGATGCGTCGCCTGCCGTGAACTGCCCGAGATCTGCGAGTGCTCGACGGTCGACCCTAGGACCGCAGTCCAGCGGCGTCGAAGTGCCGATGCCGCGCCGGTCGATCGCGACGATCGGCTGCCGTTCGAGCAAACTTGCGCTCGGGCCGGTCGCCAGCGCGGCTAGGGTGCTCGTCGAGGCCAGGTCGGAACCCGACGTGAGAACCAGAGGTGCGACATTGTCGGGAGTCTGTGGCAGCCGAGCACGCATCGCGCCGATCTGGATCACGTGTGCCCTGCGTTCGGACGCGTCGACGGATGTGGTGAAACGAGCGCACTCGAGCGACAGTCCCGCCGGACCCGCCCCGAGGCCCAAGGGCCCGAGGGTCGAGTCTTTGCAGTCGGCCCAATCGAGATCTCGCACCGGGGTCTGCAGTTGTGGAATGTCGGGGGTCGTTTCGGTCGTCGGCGCGGAACCACCGCCTTGTTCGACGACGGCGACCTCGGGTCGATCGGAGGGCCCGGCACCGCACGCCGTGCTGACAGCCAGGACGATCGCGGCCACCCCGATTCTGCGCATGCCGAACAGCCTGCCAGGTCGCTCACTCATCGCGGGTCCGTACCCATCGGGTGAGCAGGGTTCCGTCGCCGTCGCCGAGGACGTGCACGCGGGTCATCGGTGTCGGACAAGCGCTGGGGGAGACGGCGATCCGTCCGGCGCCGCCGGCCACCAGTTTCGGCGACGTCGTAAGGCAGAGTTCGTCGACGACACCGTCGGCGGTGAGTGTGCCGAAGAGCCCCGGTCCGCCCTCACACAGCACTCGGTGAAGCCTCCGACGCTGGAGGGCGGCGACGATCGCGAAACCGGTGATCGCGTCCTCGGAGACGACCTCGACGTCGGCGCCCGCGGCGCGCAACCGACCGAGGCCTCCGACGTCTACCCGGGCCGACGTCAACACCAGCGGCGGCACGGCCGTATCGGTGAACAGCCTCGACGTCGGATCGAGCCGTCCGCTCGCGGTGACAACCGCGATCGGTGGGACCTCGGCGAGCCCGCGCTCGCGGCGTCGGGCAGCCAGTGCACCACCTGTGCGCGCGCCGCCGTAGTTCTCGGCCCGGACTGTGCCGGCGCCGACGACGATCACGTCGGCGAGCTCGCGAAGCACCCCGAACACGCGCTGGTCGGCGGGTGTGCCCAGCCGCGCGCTGGTGCCGTCGACGGTCGCGGCTCCGTCGATGCTGGAGATGAAGTTGACACGCACCCAGGGCCTGTCGAGCGGCGTCGGATAGCCGTACAGTGACCGCAGGTCTTCGTCGCGCAACTCGGCCGGCCAGTCGCCGCCGGTCTCGTCCCGTGTGAGGTAGCTCGCATTATCCAGGCGGTGCACGTGTTCGATCACAGCACGTCTATACGCTCGGTGCATGTATGCGCGTCTTGTCGATCGCAATCCGGTGGTGCCGGCCGATCAGTTGGTAGCTCAAATGGTGCCCCCGGCGATGTTCGACGAGGTCAGTTTCGCGTCCTACATTCCCGACCCCAAGGAACCCAGTCAGGCCACCGCGGTTCGCACGGCCGAGGAGTTCTCCGCAAAGGTCGCCAAGATCCGTAGTGGTGGCCGACGCGGCCTGTTCGGGCGCAAGACTCAGGCGACGGGCGCCGGCCTGTACCTCGATGGTGGCTTCGGCGTCGGCAAGACTCACCTGCTCGCATCGATCTTCCACAGCTCGCCGTCCCCCAAGGCATTCGGAACGTTCGTCGAGTTGACGCACGTGGTGGGTGCCCTCGGCTTCAACCGGGCTGTCGAGGAGTTGTCGTCGCACAGTGTGCTGTGCATCGACGAGTTCGAACTCGACGATCCGGGTGACACGATGCTCATCTCCCGACTGTTGACGGAGTTGTCCGTACGCGGGGTCTCGATCGTCGCGACGTCGAACACCTTGCCCGGCCAGCTCGGCGAGGGCCGCTTCGCCGCACAGGATTTTCTGCGCGAGATCAAGAAGCTGGCCTCGATTTTCGAGACCATCCGCGTCGACGGCCCCGACTACCGCCACCGTGACCTGCCGCCGGCGCCAGAGCCCACCGACGACGCCGACCTGATCGAGCGGGCGAAGTCGATCGACGGCGCCACGCTGGACGAGTTCGACGAGCTGTGCACGCACCTGAGCACCCAGCACCCCTCGCGCTACGGCAAGCTCGTCGAGGGGATTCCGGCGGTGTTCCTCAAGGGTGTGCGCCCGGCGGAGGACCAGTCCGTCGCGCTTCGTCTGGTCGTCCTCGCCGACCGCCTGTACGACGCCGGTATCCCCGTCACGGTGTCCGGTGCGAAGCTCGACGAGATCTTCACGCCGGAGATGCTCGCCGGCGGTTACCGCAAGAAGTACCTCCGTGCCACGTCGCGTCTTCTCGCTCTGTCGCGGTTCGAGGTCGCTGCCTGACCGACCCGGGTATTGCCTCGGGACGATGCTTCGGTCAGCTGCGTCGTCGGTCAGATGCCGTTTCGCATTCAGATGCTGCGTTGCTTTCAGATGCTGCGTTGCTTTCAGATGCTGCGTTGCATCACGAAGTCGTGGTGCGTCTGCGCGCCCACTTGGAAGGTCTTCGTGCCGACTTTCTTGAAGCCGTTCTTGACGTAGAACCTTTGCGCACGCTCGTTCTCCTGGTTGACGCCCAGCCACACACCGGCGCAGTTCGCGTTGCGCGCGTAGTCGACCACGGCATGCATGAGTGCCGAAGATACTCCCGCGCCGTGCTTGTCGGGCAGCACATACAGTTTGCTGATCTCCGTTGTCGGAAGCAGCGACACCGCAGACCGGACGTCCTCGTCCTCGGGTGCGCCGTCGATGAGCATCACGTAGCCCACGATCTCACCGTTGCTGGTTGCCTTGAGGACCGTGCGAGTCGGATCCGTGAGGTACTCGCTGAACTTTTCCACCGAGAGAACGTTGTCGATGAATGCTGCGATGTCTTCCTTCGTCGCGTGCGGTGGGCAAGCGAGCGGGAAGGTCGCCGCAGCGACGTCAGCGAGTGCCTCTGCGTCCCAGAGTCCGGCGCGGTCCACGGAAATCGTCACAACCTCACCTCGAGTGCATCGTCGTCCGTCCCGGTAAGTACACCACTGTCCGGGTCGGACGCGTTGGCACTGTCCGGGTCGGACGCGTTGGCACTGTCCGGGTCGGACGCGTTGGCACTGTCCGGGTCGGACGCGTTGGCACTGTCCGGGTCGGACGCGTTGGCACCGTCCGGGACGGACGCGTTGGCACCGTCCGGGTCGGACCTGTTGGCACCGTCCGGGTGTGCCCGGTCAGGACGTGGTGGACCTCGATTTCGTCTCGGTGGCGGCGGTAGAAACCTGCCTCGGCGCGAACGCGGGCGCGAGCAGGAACAATGCGGCTGCGAACAGCAGCGGCGCGATGAAGCCGATACGTAGATCGGTGGCCCACGCCAGGCCGCCGATCACTGCACCGCCGATCACGGTGCCGGCGTAGTTGAACATGTTGATCCGCGCGATGACGGCATCGGTCTGGTCCGGTGGTGCGAGCCGTCCTGCCGCGCTGAAACACAAGGGAGCGACGACCGGGGCGCCGAGGCCTACTACGAAGAACCCGGCGAGGGCGACGGCGGGGGCCTGCGCAAGCACGACGACGAGCAAACCGACGACGCTGACCGTTGCGCCGACGCGAACGACGGCGATCTCGCCGAATCGGCGCACCCAATAGTCGCCCGTCAGACGGGAGATCAGGGCTGTGATCTGGTACGCGGCCATCGCGAGGGCGGCGGTGCTTGCATCGGACAGCAGCACTTCTTTGAGGTACAGCGCCGACCAGTTGCCGATTCCGAAGTCGATCGCATAGAAGAGCACCATCGCGGCCCCGAGCGCGAGGAACGGCCACAGGGGAACCGACAGGGGTCCGGCTGGCATGTCGGATGTTCGCTGATGTCCTGTATGCAGCAGGCGCGGCCCGATAGCCCAACATCCGAGTGCAACGACCGCGGCGGCGATCAGCACGCACACTTCGACGGAGAGTCCAAAGCCGGAAAATGCCGAAACGAAGAGCGCACCCAGGATCGCGCCGACGCTCCATGCCGCGTGGAATGACGACAGGATGACTCGTCCGTAGGCGTGCTGGATGGAAACCGCCTGCATGTTGGCGGCGGCGTCGACCATGCCCAGTCCGATCCCGTAGAACGCGAACGCCGCAAGGAATGTCGTTGTCGAGGAAGCGAATGCAATGAAGACGGCGGCAGCAGCGATGACGAGCAGGCCGACCCGCAGCGTGGTTCGACTGGAGGTGGCCTTCGCGAGTTGTTCGGCGACCACGCTTCCAACCCCGGCCACGATGGACACACCGACCACCGCGCCCACCACGAGACTGTCGCTGAATCCGAGGTCGTCCTTGAACTGCGGGAGCTGCGTGAGTAGGGCGGCCAGCATGAACCCTTGGAGACCGAAGGCGACCGCTGCGGAAACTCGCGCTCGGCTGAGGGTGTTCGCGTTTCGATTCACTGGACGAGTGTCCAACATTCAGCTCTGTTTCGTGGCGTGTTTGGTCCGCTGTTCATCGCGGTGAAACAGCAATCGCCGTACCGGCGTTGGGCGACGGACTGGGAGTGGCGCCCGCGGCGGCGTACCAAGATCTCGGCGCTGAAGAAGCCTGGAACAGAAATGAGCCCCAGCCGTGGATGGGGGGTCTTGGCTGGGGCTCCGCACCATCGGGGGGATGGCACCGACGACAATACATGAGGAATCCCTCACGTTCGAGTCTGCTGGATCAGTCGAAGATGGATCCGCCGCGCAAGAAAACGGGGCACCTCCGCGTGGAGGTGCCCCGTTCGTTGGTGCGCGATACTGGGATTGAACCAGTGACCTCTTCCGTGTCAGGGAAGCGCTCTCCCGCTGAGCTAATCGCGCGGGTCTCTTCATGCGAAGCCCCCAGAATCCTGGGGGCTTCGTGGTCGGCCTTTTCGAGGGCCGACCCTGGAGCGGATGACGGGATTCGAACCCGCGACCCTCACCTTGGCAAGGTGATGCGCTACCAGCTGCGCTACATCCGCATGTTGTTCACTCGAGCTCCTCGGCAGCATACCGCCTCGAAACTTGGTGCGCGATACTGGGATTGAACCAGTGACCTCTTCCGTGTCAGGGAAGCGCTCTCCCGCTGAGCTAATCGCGCGAGGTGGAGACGGGAATCGAACCCGTGTGCACGGCTTTGCAGGCCGTTGCCTCACCACTCGGCCACTCCACCATAAAAGGTCGAGTCCAACCTCTCGAGCGGATGACGGGATTCGAACCCGCGACCCTCACCTTGGCAAGGTGATGCGCTACCAGCTGCGCTACATCCGCATTTGCTCCGGTGGGCGGCGTTTCGTCCCCGGTGCGGAGAGAACATTAGCGGACCACTCGAGAAAGGCACAAACCCGCTGGTCAGAATTGGGACGTGCGCACTTGCCGGCATTTGCGTAAGTGTGCGAGCGGACCGATTCGAGACGCCGTAGCCGTCGGCCATCGGACGTCGGCGACCACCAAATCCAGCTGTTCGCGGGGTCCCCTCGACGGCGATCTCGACCCTCATTCGTGCTTCGGGACTTGGGTTCTCCGTTGTCCCCAGATCGATCATGGTCAGGTGTGGATCGATCGAAGCGAATTACAACCAGGGGATTCGTACTCGGGTGCGGGTGCGTGTTAGTGTTTCGTCTCGTTCGGCCGCGAGGTGTTGTCGTGGCTCGGTCCCGTGGCTCAGTGGAAGAGCGTCCCGTTCACACCGGGGAGGTCGCTGGTTCGATCCCAGCCGGGACCACAACAGGAAGAGGCTCCGTCCGATGTATCGGACGGAGCCTCTTCCGTTCCTTGTACTTTCGATCCTTCCCGCTCTCGGCGTGATTCGCGGGTGCAGGGTCGGTCAGCGGATCTCGTACGTCACCGCGACGTGCACGTCGAGTTCCTGCGAACCGGGCTCGATGGGAACCGCGTCCATCCTGGCTTCGGGCGAGGCGTACGGCGTCGGCACACCCGGGGAGGTCTGGGGGATCTCCACGATTGACCGCACTTTGCCCAGCGTCACCCCGGCGGCGTCCGCGATCTGTCGGGCCTGCGCCTGGGCCTGCTGCACCGCCTGTGCGCGTGCCTCGGCGCGCAGTTCACCGTCGTCGGCGATGGAGAATGTTGTCTGTTGTATCCGTATCGCGTCACCGACTGCGCTCGCCGCGGCGTCGATGAGTTCTCCAGCCGCAGGGATGTCGTGCAGGGTTGCAGTCACCTGATTGGTGACTCGGTACCCGTTGATGCGGGCACCGCCCTGTTCCCAGGTCGGGTTCACGGCAAGATTGCTCGTCTGGATGTCTTCCGCTGCCACCCCGCTGGTCTTCAGAGTGTCGATCAGGGCAGTGGCCTTCTCGGAGTTCTCGGCAAGCGCTGCCTGCGCGCTTGCGGCTTGCGTTTGGACGCCTAATACCACCGTGAGGGTGTCGGGGGTGCCCGTTACCGTGCCGGTGCCCTGGGAACTGATTCCAGCGGGTTGACCATCCGCGGGGTCCGACGGACCCCGCGAGCATCCCGTGATGACCAGGATCGACACGGCGGTCGCGCCGGCAGCCATGAGGACCCGGCTCATTCGTTGTCTGTGCATTGGCTCACTATCCATCAACGCCCACGGCGACACGCCCGGATCGTCCGGATCGATCGAGCTTGCGCGACTCGGATACGTGCGGGGCGTAACAGTGGTGACGCCCCGTGCCTCGGTACGCTTGAGGTGTGCCGGCATGTCGGTCGGCGTGGACGTCTAGAGGGTGCGGACATGGGGGATCGGCCGGTGAATGAACATCCCCGCGAGGGACGGCAGGCGGCCGTCGAGTCGATGGAGGACGGATTCCACCCGATCGAGGCTCTCGAGGAGGTCGAGCACAGGTGGAAGCGGCGTCGCGCAAGGATTGCGGCGAACCCGTCGATGAACCTGGCGTACCGACTCGGCGTGGGTGTCGTAGGGGCGGCCGTCCTCGCGGTGGGGATCGTGGCGATTCCGTACCCCGGTCCGGGATGGCTGATCGTCTTCGCCGGTCTGGGTATCCTCGCGTCGGAGTTCGCATGGGCACATCGACTGCTGCACCGGGTCCGCGTGCGATACGACAGGTTCATGGCGTGGTTCTCGCGGCAATCCGCCGTCGTCAAGGGTTTGGGCGTGCTGTTCACCACGATCGTCGTCCTCGCGACTCTGTGGGTGCTCGGGACGTTCGAGTTGCTCGGAACGTGGGTGGGGCTCGACCAGCCGTGGCTGGAGAGCCCGCTGTAGCGGCCGATCCCACCGACGGTGGGATGGCTCCACTGGTGACGATGCGACCCCGATAACATGAGATCGCCCTTATCCGAGGGCGCACCCTCGCACCTAGGAGCGCATCGTCGTGACCACCGCCGCATCCGTCACCCCAGCCGCACGTGTCAAAGTGCCTGCCGGGAGTACTGCGGGCACGGCGGTGCGTGAGGCCGGGCTTCCTGGCAAAGGGCCCGATGCGGTCGTCGTCGTCCGCGATGCAGATGGGCAGTTGCGGGATCTGTCGTGGGCGCCGGACGCCGACGTGGAGATCGAGGCCGTTACCGCGGACACCGAGGATGGTCGCAGCGTGATCCGGCACTCGGCCGCGCACGTCCTCGCGCAAGCCGTCCAGCAGGAGTTCCCCGAGGCCAAGCTCGGTATCGGCCCGCCGATCAAGGACGGCTTCTACTACGACTTCCGTGTGGACCGTCCCTTCACGCCGGAGGACCTCTCGAGGCTCGAGAAGCGGATGAAGCAGATCGTCAAGGGCGCCCAGCGGTTCTCTCGTCGCGTCGTCGAGGACATCGAGGACGCTCGTGCCGAACTTGCCAATGAGCCGTTCAAGCTCGAGCTGATCAGTGACAAATCGAGAAGCGACGAGTCGCTCACCGACGACCCCGAGGTGATGGAGGTCGGTGGCAATGAGCTGACGATCTACGACAACCTCGACCCGCGCACCGGAGAGCGGGTGTGGGGCGACCTGTGCCGCGGCCCGCACATTCCCACCACCAAGCACATCCCGGCTTTCAAGCTGACCCGCAGCTCAGCCGCCTATTGGCGCGGTGACCAGAGCCGCGAGGACCTTCAGCGCATCTACGGCACAGCGTGGGAGTCGAACGAGGCGCTCGACAGGCACCTCGAGCTGCTGGCCGAGGCCGAGCGTCGCGACCACCGCAAGCTCGGTGCCGAGTTGGACCTGTTCTCGTTCCCCGACGAGCTCGGCTCGGGGCTGCCGGTGTTCCACCCCAAGGGCGGAATCGTCCGTCAGGAGATGGAGGACTACTCGCGAAGGCGACACGTCGAGGAGGGCTACGAGTTCGTCTACTCTCCGCACATCACCAAGGGTCATCTGTACGAGGTTTCCGGTCACCTGGACTGGTACCGCGACGGCATGTTCCCGGCGATGCACATCGACGAGGAACTGAACGAGGACGGCACCGTCCGCAAACCCGGCCAGGACTACTACCTCAAGCCGATGAACTGCCCGATGCACAACCTGGTGTTCGCGTCACGGGGACGTTCCTACCGCGAGCTGCCGCTGCGCATGTTCGAGTTCGGTTCGGTGTACCGCTACGAGAAGTCCGGCGTCGTGCACGGCCTCACTCGCGTCCGCGGCATGACGCAGGACGACGCGCACATCTACTGCACCAGAGAGCAACTGCGCGACGAGCTGACCACGGCGTTGCAGTTCGTGCTGGGCCTGCTCGCGGACTACGGACTCGAAGACTTCCACCTCGAGCTGTCGAGCAAGAACCCGGACAAATTCGTCGGCGACGACGCGCTGTGGGAGGAGGCCACCGAGACCCTGCGTGAGGTCGGCGAGGCATCGGGTCTGGATCTGGTGCCCGACCCAGGCGGGGCGGCGTTCTACGGCCCGAAGATCTCCGTGCAGGTGCAGGACGCGCTCGGTCGCAGTTGGCAGATGTCGACTATTCAGCTCGACTTCAACCTGCCCGAGCGTTTCGATCTCGAGTACACCGGCCCCGAGGGCACCAAGCAGCGCCCGGTGATGATCCACCGCGCACTGTTCGGTTCCATCGAGCGGTTCTTCGGCGTACTCACCGAGCACTATGCGGGCGCTTTCCCGGCGTGGCTCGCACCCGTTCAGGTCGTGGGCATCCCGGTCGCCGAAGCGCACCAAGACCACCTCTTCGAAGTCGTGGGGCAACTCAGAGCGATCGGTGTACGTGCCGAGGTGGACGGGAGCGACGACCGCATGCAGAAGAAGATCCGCACCCATACCACCCAGAAGGTGCCGTTCATGCTGCTCGCAGGTGAACGCGACGTCGAAGCCGGTGCGGTGAGCTTCCGTTTCCGCGACGGCACGCAGATCAACGGCGTCGCCGTCCCCGAAGCAGTCAATATGATCAGCGAGTGGATCGCGCGACGTGAAAACGCCTCGCCCACAGCTGAATTGCTCGGTGGTGCGCGGTGACCGGTCAGCCGAACGACAACATCGAGAACGGCGCCCTCGTCGACACGGGCCCGGGCGATCCCGACCGGCTGCAGCGGTTGTGGTCACCGCATCGGATGTCGTACATCGCGGAAGCCATCAAAACCTCGAGTTCGAGTGAGGGGCCGTTCAGCGAGATCCCGAAGATGAGCGACGAGGAGGGATTGATCGTCGCTCGGGGCGAGTTGGTATACGCGGTGCTCAATCTGTACCCGTACAACCCGGGCCACTTGATGGTCGTGCCCTATCGTCGCGTTTCGGCGCTCGAGGATCTGACAGTCGAGGAAAGCGCCGAGTTGATGGCGTTCACACAGCAGGCGATCCGCGTCATCAAGCGGGTCTCTCGCCCGGACGGTTTCAATGTCGGTCTCAACCTCGGTGCGGCCGCCGGTGGATCGCTTGCCGAGCACCTGCATCAGCACATCGTTCCGCGCTGGGGCGGTGACGCGAACTTCATCACCGTACTCAGCGGCGCGAAGGTGATGCCGCAGTTGCTGCGCGAGACGCGGGCACTGCTCGCGGGGGCCTGGAACGAGTGATTCACGAAGGTCGGCTGGCTCGCAGCGTGGGAGGATTGGGCTCTGGGTCCGAGAAGGCCCGGCACCGCGACTTGAACAGGGAGGGGGGAGTGGAATGCTGAGTTTCTTCGGGCGTGCCTCGGTATCCAAGGTGACAGCGCCGATGGGCCGCGCCTTGGTGAGGACTGGGCTGACCCCGGACGCGGTCACGGTGATCGGCACGGTCGCGAGTATCGTCGCTGCGCTGACCCTCTTCCCGTCTGGGCATCTGTTCTGGGGAACCATGGTGATCTGGTTCTTCGTGATGTTCGACATGCTCGACGGCGCCATGGCACGCGCCCGTGGTGGCGGCACGCGATATGGCGCGGTGCTCGACGCGACATGCGACCGCATCGCCGACGGTGCGATCTTCGCGGGCCTGGCGTGGTGGGCCGTCTACCACGAGAACAGCAAGAGTCTGCTGGTCGCGACGCTGATCTGTCTCGTGACATCGCAGGTGATCTCGTACGCGAAGGCACGTGCGGAAGCGAGCGGGCTGTCCGCGGACGGCGGTCTCATCGAGCGTCCGGACCGGCTGATCATCGTGCTGGTGGGTGCCGGCCTGACGGGTATCGCAGGCTATTTCGGCATCGGATGGCTGCATTGGGCGGTGTACGTCGCGATGTGGATCCTCGCGGTGGCGAGCATCATCACGGTGTTCCAGCGCGTACTCGCCGTCCGCAACTCGTCCGGCGCGCGTGACCTGCTTCCGGCCGCACCCCGTGCCGAGCAGAACCACGGAGCAGGGGAAGGCCCGTGACGTTCTCCGAGCGGGCCACCGATCTCGGCTACGCGGCCGGGTGGCGGATCGTGCGGGCACTGCCGGAGCGACTGGCGGTCGCGGTGTTCGATGCCGGCGCGGATTTCGCCGCCCGGCGGGGCGGGGGCCCGCAGCAGTTGCGCCGGAACCTTGCCCGGGTGCTCGGGGTCCCTCCGGGGCAGGTACCCGACGACCTGATCCGGGATTCGCTTCGTTCGTACGCACGCTATTGGCGCGAGGCGTTCCGGTTGCCGTCGATGGACTTGGCGGCGACCACGGCGACAATCGACCCCTTCGTTTCGGGAGTCGAGTACCTCGACAAGGCTATGGCCGACGGCAAGGGCGCCATCCTGGCGCTGCCGCACAGTGGCAACTGGGACATGGCCGGGGTGTGGTGCACGCAGACGTGGGGCGGGCTGTCCACGGTCGCCGAACGCTTGAAGCCGGAGTCGCTCTACCAGCGATTCGTCGAATATCGTGAGGGCCTCGGCATGGAGATCTTCCCTCTCAGCGGTGGTGAGCAGCCGCCGTTCGAGGCACTGACGACGCGATTGCAGGAGAACAAGGTGGTGTGCCTGCTCGGTGAGCGGGATCTGGCGGCGAAGGGCGTGCCCGTGACGTTCTTCGGCGAACCCACCCGAATGCCGGCGGGCCCGGCAAAGCTCGCCATCGACACCGGTGCGCCACTACTGCCGGTGCACTGCTGGTTCACCGATGACGGGTGGGGCTTTTCGATCGACCCGCCGATCGACGTCTCGGACGGGCTGGCGTCGGCGACGCAGGCACTGGCCGATCGCTTCGCCGCGAACATCGCCGCTCATCCGGCGGACTGGCACATGCTCCAGCCGCTGTGGCTCGGCGACCTGTCCGAGGCTCGTCGCGCACGTATGGAGTCGCCGTGAAGATCGGCATGGTGTGCCCATACTCCTTCGACGTGCCCGGCGGAGTACAGGCGCACGTCGTCGAGCTTGCCGAGACCCTCATCGAACGGGGGCACAAGGTCAGTGTCCTCGCACCGGCGTCCGACAGAACCGTGCTGCCGGATTTCGTCGTCTCGGCGGGCCGTGCCGTCGCTATCCCCTACAACGGGTCCGTCGCCCGCTTGACGTTCGGACCGTTGGCCTATGCGCGGACCAGGCGCTGGATCGCCGAGAACGACTTCGACGTCCTGCACATTCACGAGCCGAACGCGCCGAGTCTGTCGATGCTCGCGATGAAGATCGCGGAAGGCCCGATCGTGGCAACGTTCCACACATCGACGACGAGGTCGTTGGTTCTCAGCACCTTTCAGGGCGTACTCCAGCCGTACCTCGAGAAGATCAGCGGGCGTATCGCGGTGTCCGCGCTGGCGCGCCGCTGGCAGGTCGAATCGCTCGGCTCGGATGCGGTGGAGATCCCGAACGGTGTCGACGTCCCAGCCTTCGCGAACGCAGCACCGCTGCCCGGCTACCCACGCCCGGGCAAGACGGTGTTGTTCCTCGGCCGGTACGACGAGCCCCGCAAGGGCATGGCGATACTGCTCAGTGCGTTGCCTGAACTCGTCGAGAAATACCCCGATCTCGAGATCCTCGTGGTCGGTCGCGGCGACGAGGACAAGCTGCGCAGGGAAGCGGGGCAATACGCAAGACACCTGCGCTTGCTCGGACAGGTGAGCGATGCGGAGAAGGCGTCGGCACTGCGTAGCGCCGATGTGTACTGCGCCCCGAACCTAGGTGGTGAGAGCTTCGGAATAGTGCTCGTCGAGGCGATGGCGGCGGGAGCACCTGTCGTCGCCAGCGAACTGGACGCCTTCCGGCGCGTCTTGCGGGACGGCACGGCGGGGTTGCTCGTACCGGTCGGTGACTCGGCGGCTCTAGCGGCCGCGATCGATACCGTGCTCGGTGACGAGGACCGACGTCGGGCGCTGACAGATGTTGCGGGCGTTGTGGTGGGCGAGTACGACTGGCCGGTCGTGGCGGAGCAGATCCTGCGGGTGTACGAGACGGTCACGGTCGGTTCTGACGGTGTGAGAGAGGTAGGCGCATGACCTTCTCCGCCCTGACGATTCTGATCGTGGCGTTCGTCGCCGCCGTGATCGCGGTGATGGGTGCGTGGGCGTATGCGAGTGCGAATCGACTCGACCGGCTGCACGTGCGTTCCGATCTGTCGTGGCAGGCGCTCGATGCGGCGCTCGCGCGAAGGGCCGTGGTCGTGCGGGCGATCGCGTCGTCCGTGGCGTATGCATCTATCGAAAGCAAACGACTGACGGCGCTCGCTGACCAGGCTGAACGGGCGAACCGCGCGCAACGTGAGGCGGCCGAGAATGCGTTGTCGGGGGCATTGACGACCCTCGACAACACCAGTCTCCCGCCGCAGCTGGTCGCCGAGCTGGCGGATGCCGAAGCGCGTGTGCTGATCGCTCGACGGTTCCACAACGACGCTGTGCGCGACACCCTCGCCCTGCGTACCCGGCGTCCGGTCCGGTGGCTGCACCTGGGTGGAACGGCACCGCTGCCGACGTACTTCGAGATTGCCGAGCGGACCCAATCACAAGGCCCGGAACTCGACGAGGTTCGAACGTCGGCCCGGGTCGTGATGCTCGATCAGAGCGGTCGGGTGTTACTGATGCGGGGGCACGATCCCGAGACACCCGAGGCAGCGTTCTGGTTCACCGTCGGTGGTGCCGTCGAGACGGGTGAGACACTCCGCGCTGCGGCTGTGCGCGAGATCCGTGAGGAGACCGGCCGGGCCGTGCCTACCGAAGCGCTGCGGGGCCCGTTGTGGCGGCGGGTGGCGGTGTTTCCGTTCGCGGGTGAGCTGATCCGGTCCGAGGAGTTGTTCTTCGCGGTACGGACCGACGAGTTCATGCCGCATCGTGACGGCTTCACCGAATTCGAGCAGCAAACGATCACCGAACATCGCTGGTGCACCGCGCCGGAGATCCGGGAGATACAGCGGAAGGGTGAACCCGTGTACCCGCAGGATCTGCCGGATCTGCTCGACGAGGCGAATCTCGCGGTCGTTCGTCACGAGGAGCCCGAGGTCCACGCGATCCGCTGATATGACGCATGCCACAGCGGTTGGCTATCCCGGCACTGGATATCGGGACCGTCGCCGCCGCGTCCTAGAATTGCCAATGCACCGAATCACCAATGCACTGCGGGGCCGTGCGGAACCGTAGGCGCCAGACCGTCAGAAGCCGGCGAGAACCCAGGAGTTTGCTGTGAGCACCCCCGACACCACCCCCATGACCGGCACTGCGCGCGTGAAGCGGGGCATGGCCGAGATGCTCAAGGGCGGCGTCATCATGGACGTGGTCACCCCCGAGCAGGCGAAGATCGCCGAAGACGCAGGCGCTGTTGCGGTCATGGCCCTCGAGCGGGTCCCGGCCGACATCCGTGCTCAAGGCGGTGTCTCGCGCATGTCTGACCCGGACATGATCGACGGCATCATCCGCGCCGTGTCCATCCCCGTCATGGCCAAGGCGCGCATCGGCCACTTCGTCGAAGCCCAGATCCTGCAGTCCCTCGGCGTGGACTACATCGACGAGTCCGAGGTCCTTACGCCCGCCGACTACGAGAATCACATCGACAAGTTCGCCTTCACGGTCCCGTTCGTGTGCGGTGCCACCAACCTCGGAGAGGCCCTGCGCCGGATCAACGAGGGAGCGGCGATGATCCGCTCCAAGGGCGAGGCCGGTACCGGCGACGTCTCCAACGCCACCACTCACATGCGCAAGATCCGCCAGGAGATCCGCCGCCTGACCTCCCTCCCGGAGGACGAACTCTACGTCGCGGCGAAGGAACTTCAGGCGCCCTATGACCTGGTCGTAGAGGTGGCCAAGGCCGGCAAGCTCCCGGTCACCCTGTTCACCGCCGGTGGCATCGCGACCCCTGCGGACGCGGCGATGATGATGCAACTCGGCGCCGAGGGTGTGTTCGTCGGCTCGGGCATCTTCAAGTCCGGCAATCCGGCAGAGCGCGCGTCCGCAATCGTGAAGGCCACCACCTTCCACGACGACCCCGACGTGCTCTCCAAGGTCTCTCGCGGCCTCGGTGAAGCCATGGTTGGCATCAACGTCGACGATCTCCCCGCCCCGCACCGGCTCGCCGAACGCGGCTGGTGATCTGAACCCGGTCGATTTGAGAGACCCCGCGGAGGTGGTGGGGACCCGATACGGTCCCCACCACCTCCGTCTCTCGCTCGTTGCTAGCCTGAGCGAGCGTCCCCGTAGAAGGAGTCTCGTCATGGCGAAGATCGAGCAGATCCTGGAACTCGAGCGGCTCGAGAAGGACATATTCCGGGGGATCGCCATCGAGACCATGCTGCCGCGAACCTTCGGTGGCCAGGTCGCCGGACAGGCACTGGTGTCTGCAGTCTGCACCGTCGACAAGCACTTCAACGTCCATTCGCTGCACGGCTACTTCCTCCGCCCGGGCAATCCTGCGATGCCGATCGTCTACCTGGTGGACCGGATCCGGGACGGCCGCTCGTTTGCTACCCGCCGGGTGACGGCTGTTCAGGACGGGCAGGCGATTTTCACGATGTCGGCGTCGTTCCATGTATTCGACGAGGGCATCGTGCACGCAGACGAGATGCCGCCCGTGCCGGCGCCGGAGGACCTGCCCGATGCGTCGACGTTGGTCTCGGAGGAGATTTCCTGGGAGTTCCGCGAGTGGGCGGACTGGGATCTGCGATACGTTCCGGCCGACCGGATCGCTCGCAAACCCAGTGTCACCGTCCAGCAACAGGTTTGGTTCCGCTCGCGCGAGGCACTTCCTGACGATCCGGTCTTCCACGTCTGCACGCTCGCGTACATGAGTGACATGACCCTGCTGGGGTCGGCCAGTACCATTCACCCCGACGCGCAGATCCAGAGCGCGTCGCTCGACCACGCCTTGTGGTTCATGCGGCCCTTCCGCGCCGACGACTGGTTGCTCTACGACCAGACCTCGCCGTCCGCGGGATTCGGGCGCGCGCTGACGCAGGGACGGATCTTCGATCGCAGTGGCAACCTCGTTGCGGCGGTAGTGCAGGAGGGGCTGACCCGCCTGCTGCGGCAGGACTGATCGCATGCCCCTGCGCACGCGGCCCCCTCACCTGGATGTTGTCCGCCGGACAGGTCTGGATGGTGTCCGCCGGACAGATCTGGATGGTGTCCGCCGGACAGTGGGCAACGGGACCGTGGGCGCCTGCTGATAACGTTTTCGTGTCAGAGGCGTCGAGCAGTTCAGGACTTTCATCAGTGGCAAACCAACCGACCGTCGGCGTACTCGCTTTGCAGGGAGACGTTCGTGAGCACCTCGCGGCAGTCGAATCCTGTGGGGCGCGGGGCATCGGCGTGCGGAGGGTGTCGGAGCTCGAATCCGTGGATGGACTTGTGATTCCGGGCGGCGAATCGACGACTATGAGTCGTCTGCTGACGGTTTTCGATTTGCTCGAGCCACTGCGCGCCCGGTTGAAGGCCGGCATGCCCGCGTACGGGTCGTGCGCGGGAATGATCCTGCTCGCGAGCGAGATTCTCGACACCCGCCCGGACGCCGAACACCTCAACGGGCTGGACATCACCGTGAGACGGAATGCGTTCGGCCGTCAGGTGGACTCGTTCGAGGCGGATCTGGATTTCGCCGGCATAGACGGAGGTCCAGTGCGTGCGGTGTTCATCCGAGCACCGTGGGTCGAGCAGGCGGGGGCGGGCGTCGACGTGCTTGCGCGGGTGCCGGAAGGTCCCGCCGAGGGGCACATCGTGGCCGTTCGGCAGGATGATGTTCTCGCGACCTCGTTCCACCCCGAGGTCACCGGCGACCTCCGAGTTCACCGTCTGTTCGTGGACATGGTGCGGGGTAACTGACAGCCGCACCCGTCACCACTGGGCGTTCAAGACCACTGGGCGTTCAAGACCACTGGGCGTTCAGGACCACTGAGCGTTCAGGGCGTGGAGGATCTGCGGGCGTGCCTTCCACAGCTCTTCGGCCCAATACGCCCAGGAGTGCGTTCCGGCATTGGTGAAGTCGTATGTCGCAGGGATGCCGAGCGAGTCCATCTTCAGCTGGAACGCCCTCGTGTTCGCCAATGCGATCGCCTCGAGGCCCATCGCAGTCGAGGTGTTGAATGATCCGACGAAGCCGACCGGGTTGTCGAACTCGCCCATGAGGCCGTTACCGGACGAGATGTACAGCGAGGTCCCACGAAGCAGTGGGGCGAAGACGAACGGATCGTTTCGAAGCCACGCAGTGCTCCACGGCGGACCCCACATCGAGTCGACGTTGAAGCCGCCGGCGTCCAGCATGGCGACACGGATCGCCTCACGCATGCCGGGTGCAGAGATGTTGAGATAGCCGGAGAAGGAGCCCGCGAACTTGAACTGATCCTTGTGGTATGCCGCCAGCGTCAGTGCGGCCGAGCCGCCCATCGACAGACCCACGACGGCGTTGTTGGACCGGGAGACGCCCCGGGTCGCGAGGTAGGCAGGCAGTTCCTCGGTGAGGAAGGTCTCCCACTTGTAGGTGATCTTCTGTCCGTTGATATTGCTGGGTGCGTACCAATCCGAATAGAAGCTGGACTGGCCGCCGACGGGCATCACGAGCGTGATGTTGTCCCTGCGGAATTGCTGGAGAGCATTCGTCTCGAACGACCACGCGTTCTTGTCGTCGCGGGCGCGCAGGCCGTCGAGCAGATACAGGGCAGCATTGCCGCCGCGGGCGGCCCACTGGATCTGCACCTTGATCGGCCCCATCGTCGAGTCGACGAAGACCTCCTCGTAGCCGCCCTTGGGAACGGCGCCGGCCATCGAGGTACCGCTGACGACCGCGAGAGTGGGGAGCAGGAGAGTCGCCGCCGCAATCGCGATCAATCGCTGCCGCAAACGTCTGGTGAATCCTGGTCGCTGAATGCGCATTCGCTCGCCTTCCCCCCAAAAAACGATCTCCGCGTTCGCATTTCCGCATGCCCCCGCACGCAAGAATGCCTTTCCGCCGTACTCGAGGTCACACCAGGGCTGTTCCTGGAAGGCTGCATTGCGCCGGATCAGCTGTCCTCGAAACACCGCAACTTCAACCAGATCGTGACCTCCCCGAGGATACGGCGTACCCGGTGGCTGAACGCAGACAGGTAGCATCGAGCCTCCGACAATTGTGCAGTCGTTTGCCGTGGGATTTGTCGTATCTGCCCACGGGATGCTGCAGGAAGGGGCTCCCACGAATGAGCGGCCACTCCAAATGGGCCACCACCAAGCACAAGAAGGCCGTGATCGACGCCAAGCGCGGCAAGATGTTCGCAAAGCTGATCAAGAACATCGAGGTGGCGGCACGCACGGGTGGCGGCGATCCGGCGGGTAATCCGACGCTGTTCGACGCCATCCAAAAGGCCAAGAAGAGCTCGGTCCCCAATGACAACATCGAGCGGGCCCGTAAGCGCGGTGGCGGTGAGGAAGCCGGCGGCGCCGATTGGCAGACCATCATGTACGAGGGCTACGGGCCGAATGGCGTGGCGGTTCTCATCGAGTGCCTCACGGACAATCGCAACCGCGCTGCCGGCGAGGTGCGGACCGCGATGACCCGCAATGGTGGCAACATGGCCGATCCCGGTTCGGTCTCCTATCTGTTCACCCGCAAGGGCGTCGTGATGCTCGAGAAGAATGGTCGCAGCGAGGACGACCTCTTGGAAGTCGTGCTCGAGGCCGGCGCCGAAGAGATCAATGATCTTGGCGAGTCCTTCGAGATCGTCTGCGAGGCCGGTGACCTGATTCCGGTTCGTACCGCACTCGTCGAGGCAGGCATCGAGTACGAGTCGGCTGACCCGGACTTCCGAGCATCCGTCGAGGTGCCGGTCGATGCGGACGGCGCGCGCAAGGTGTTCAAGCTCGTGGACGCGCTCGAGGACTCCGACGACGTCCAGAACGTCTACACCAATATCGACGTCTCGGACGAGGTCCTCGCCGAACTCGACGCCTAGTCGCAGGCGGTGCACCAACTGCGTGTTGGTCGGCGATCATGCGCCCACCTCCGCTATGATCGAACAGCTGTTCGGAGATAGTGCGAGAGGTGGGCGCGTGCGTGTTCTGGGTGTCGATCCCGGTCTTACGCGGTGCGGTTTCGGTGTCGTGGATGCTGGCCGGGGGCGTGACGTCAAGCCGGTCGCGGTCGACGTCGTGCGCACTCCGCCGGACATGGAACTCGCGTCTCGCCTGCTACGGATCTCGGATGCGGTCGATGACTGGCTCGACCGGTACCGGCCCACCGTCGTCGCGGTCGAGCGGGTGTTCTCGCAGCACAATGTGCGGACAGCGATGGGTACCGCGCAGGCAGGCGGGGTCGTGGCGCTCGCAGCCGCCAAACGGGGGATTCGGGTGTGCTTCCATACACCGAGCCAGGTCAAAGCCGCGGTTACAGGTAGTGGAGGCGCCGACAAGAAGCAGGTCACCGCGATGGTCACCCGGATCCTGGGACTCGACGCCGCGCCAAAGCCCGCCGACGCGGCCGACGCGCTCGCGCTTGCGGTCTGTCATTGTTGGCGCGCCCCGATGCTCGATCGGATTGCTGCCGCGGAGGCCGTAGCGGCCGAGCAGAAGCGGCGATACGAGATGCGGCTCAAGGGCACCAGGGCGGACCGCGGTGGCAAGTCGGCCGGAAAGGCAGGGACAGATGATCGCTTCGGTACGAGGTGAGGTTGTCGAGATCGGGTTGGACCACGCGGTGATCGAGGCTGCAGGCGTCGGCTACCGGCTCAACACGACTCCCGCCACGCTGGCGACGCTTCGCCGAGGGCAGGAGTCCCGCCTGTTGGCGTCGATGATCGTCCGCGAGGACTCGATGACGCTGTACGGCTTCGCCGACAACGAATCGCGGGAGCTGTTCGGCCTCCTGCAGACGGTCTCCGGCGTCGGTCCGCGGCTCGCGATGGCAATCCTTTCGGTGCTCGAGCCGGAGGCACTGCGTAGCGCGCTTGCCGAGGGCAACGTGACCGCCCTCACCAGGGTCCCGGGCATCGGCAAGCGCGGTGCCGAGCGCATGGTCGTCGAACTTCGGGACAAGGTCGTCGCGGAGCCCGGCGCGGGCGAGATGCCAGGGGCGGCGTCGGGCACGTCGAGTGCGGTGCGCGGTCAGGTCGTCGAAGCGTTGACGGGACTGGGTTTCCGTCTCGATCAGGCCGAAAAGACCACGGACACCGTCGTTGCAACCAACCCGGATGCCGCGACGGCCACGGTGCTGCGATCGGCACTCGCACTGCTGGGTAAGACACGATGAACTTCGATACGGAGTCGGGGGACGAATCCGCCGTCACGGCCGACTTCGTCGCGTCGGACGGTGAGATCGAGGCCAGTCTGCGGCCGAAGGACCTGGACGACTTCATCGGTCAACCGCGCGTGCTCGAGCAACTCCAGTTGGTGCTGGCGGGCGCGAAGATGCGTGGCGGCACACCGGATCACATTCTCCTGTCGGGCCCGCCCGGTCTCGGCAAGACGAGTATGGCGATGATCATCGCCGCCGAACTCGGGACCTCGCTGCGGCTGACCTCGGGTCCGGCGTTGGAGCGGGCCGGCGACCTGGCTGCGATGTTGAGCAACCTGGTCGAGGGCGACGTGCTGTTCATCGACGAGATCCACCGGATAGCTCGGCCGGCCGAGGAGATGTTGTACCTCGCGATGGAGGACTTCCGCGTCGACGTGGTCGTCGGCAAGGGGCCGGGTGCGACGTCCATTCCGCTCGATATCGCGCCGTTCACGCTCGTCGGTGCGACAACTCGGTCGGGTGCGCTTACGGGCCCTCTGCGCGACCGTTTCGGGTTCACCGCCCACATGGACTTCTACGAGCCGGGGGAGCTGCAGCGGATTCTGCTGCGCTCGGCGGGCATTCTCGGTGTCGATCTCGGTGAGGAGGCCGGCGCGGAGATCGCGAGTCGATCACGCGGCACGCCCCGTATCGCGAACCGGTTGTTGCGTCGTGTGCGGGACTACGCAGAGGTTCGTGCCGACGGCGTCGTCACCCGCGACATCGCGAAGGCAGCTCTCGCGGTGTACGACGTCGATCCGCTTGGACTGGATCGTCTGGACCGCGCCGTTCTCGGCGCCTTGGTTCGTAGCTTCGGTGGTGGTCCGGTCGGGGTGTCGACGCTCGCGGTCGCGGTCGGGGAAGAGCCGAGCACGGTGGAGGAGGTGTGCGAGCCGTTCCTGGTGCGCGCCGGAATGATCGCCCGCACTCCACGTGGCCGGGTCGCGACGGCGGCGGCGTGGGCCCAGTTGGGGCTGACCCCGCCTCCCGACGCCGCGATGGGGGGTATAGAAGTGCGCCCACGCGAACCGCAGTTGGATCTCTTCGACGGGGAGCGGCCAGAATCCTGAGGCCCCGCCGCTGGACGAGCGCGTTCTGGCCGTGTTCGATATGAGCGAATGTTCGATATGAGCGAAATGGGATCGTTGACTATCTTCCTTTCCAGTGGGCTCCAGGTGGCACACTGGGAGGAGCACGGTACCGCCCCGGGCCGTGCTCGTAGTTGTGTGTAACGCCCTATGTGACGAAACCGAGGACTGACTTCCAGATGGAATTGCTCTTTCCCCTTCTCATCCTTGCCCTGCTGGTGCCGATGTTCCTCGGCATCCGCCGCCAGAAGAAGGAGATGCAGAAGACCGCCGAACTTCAGGACTCCCTGCAGGTCGGTGACCGCGTGATGACGACTGCAGGCCTGCACGCCACCGTTGTGGGTCTCGACGACGGGACCGTCGATCTCGAGATCGCGCCTGGTGTGGTCACCACGTGGACGCGCATGATCGTCCGTGAGCATCTCGTCGATGACACGGCCGACGACGCCGATGACGACTACATCGACGAGACGCCGGACGAAACGCAGCGTCGTCTGAACGGAGAGTAGTGCGGTAGTCGCCCTCGTCGGCAGGTCGCCGAACCTGTCTCGACGAGGGCGCGTTCGCGCCTGGCTGGTTCGAGCGCCACCACCCTTCTGCGTCATCACCCTTTTGCGTCACCATCCGAACCGCACGTATCGAGGAGACAGACAAACCGTGGCACCTTCGACAGGATCGGTGCACCCAGTGCGCTCGCTCACCGTATTCGCGGTGATCGTCGCGACGCTGTATGCGCTGGTCTTCTTCACCGGCGACAAGTCCCCGACCCCGGAACTGGGGATCGATCTGCAGGGTGGGACTCGCGTCACCCTCACGGCTCGCACGCCGGACGGCAGTACGCCGAGCCAGGACAGCCTCCGTCAGGCCCAGCAGATCATCGAGTCCCGCGTCAACGGGCTCGGCGTATCCGGTTCGGAGGTCGTGGTCGACGGTGACAACCTCGTGATCACGGTTCCGGGTGAAGACAGCTCGCAGGCACGGTCATTGGGGCAGACGGCGCGGCTCTACATCCGGCCCGTCCTCGGTTCGCAAGCAGCGGCTGCTCCGGGGGCCCAGCAGGCGCCGGTGCAGAATCCCGCGACGCAGGCTCCGGTCCCGTCCGAGCCCGAGGCGACTCCCGCACCGCAGCAGCGCCCCTTCCCGGCGCAGAATCCCCCGGCTCCCACACCTGCTCCGGCACAGCCGTCCGAGGCGCCAGCGGCAGAGCCGTCCGAGGCGCCAGCGGCAGAGCCGTCCGAGGCGCCGGTGCCCGGATCTCCTGAGGCCGCGGCCGCCGAGATCGCGAAGGCCAAGGAAACCAGGCAGAGCGAGGACCCCGCAGTCCAGCAGCAGACGATGGCGACCCTCGACTGCTCTGCTCCAGATCCGCTGCAGGGTAACGACGACCCGAACCTGCCGCTCGTGGCTTGCTCGACCGATGGCACCGGGGTCTATTTGCTCGGCCCGAGCATCATCGACGGCCAGGAGATCTCGGATGCGAGCTCCTACTTCAACACCCAACAGTCCCGCTACGAGGTGAGCCTGAGCTTCAAGTCCGACGGCAGCTCCACCTGGGCGCAGTTCACCTCGACGAACATCGGCAACCAGGCTGCCTTCACTCTCGACTCCAAGGTCGTGAGCGCACCCGTCGTGCAGGGCGCGACTCCCGTGGGCAGTGCGACCTCCATCACCGGCCAGTTCTCGCAGAGCCAGGCTCAGGAACTCGCGAACACCCTCAAGTACGGTTCGCTGCCGTTGTCGTTCCAGGCGTCGGAGGCCGAGACCGTCTCGGCAACTCTCGGCCTGGCGTCGCTCGAGGCCGGCCTGATCGCGGGTGCCGTCGGCCTCGTTCTGGTTCTCATTTACTGCCTGATCTACTACCGCATGCTGGGTCTTCTCACCGCCTTGTCGCTGCTCAGTTCAGGCCTCGTCGTTTACGCGATTCTGGTTCTGCTCGGGCGCTACATCGGCTTCACCCTCGATCTCGCCGGCATCGCCGGTCTGATCATCGGTATCGGCATGACGGCGGACTCGTTCGTCGTGTTCTTCGAACGGATCAAGGACGAGATGCGTGAAGGCCGCAGCTTCCGCTCGGCCATTCCCCGTGGCTGGGCCCGCGCCCGTCGCACGATCCTCTCCGGCAACGCCGTCAGCTTCATCGCGGCCGCCGTGCTGTACACGCTGGCGATCGGGCAGGTCCGGGGCTTCGCCTTCACGCTGGGACTGACGACGATCCTCGATGTGGTCGTCGTGTTCCTGGTGACTTGGCCGCTGGTGTACATGGCATCGAAGTCCCGGTTCTGGTCCAAGCCGAGCGTCAACGGACTCGGCGCGGTCCAGGAGGTCGCCCGCGAACGCAAGATGGCCGCCGCAGCGGTCTCCGAGGAGGCATGAGCATGAGTGAGTCGAACACCTCCGCGGTGACCCAGGCAGAGGCCGTCACCGAAGTCGGCGAAGACCGAACGGCGCTGCCGCACCACAGCTGGCTGCAGCGCCTGTACACCGGAACCGGGGGCTTCGAGGTCGTCGGCCGACGCAGGTTCTACTACTTGCTGACCGGTTCGATCGTCGCGCTGTCGCTGCTGAGCATCCTTGTGCGGGGCTTCACGCTCGGCATCGAGTTCGAGGGCGGTACCCGAGTTCAGTTCCCGACTCCAGCGGACGTGAGCACCACGCAGGTCGAGAGGGTGTACTCCGACACCCTCGGCGAGAGTCCGGTATCGGTGCAGACGGTCGGCTCCGGATCGGGTTCGTCCATCGAGATCCGTTCCGAAGCGCTCGACGCCGGGCAGGTCGCCGCACTGCAGGACGCGCTGTTCGACGCCTTCCAGCCGCAGAACACCGACGGTGACGTGTCCAGGAACGCCATCAGCGTCGCCGATGTCAGCGAGACGTGGGGTGGTCAGATCACCGAGAAGGCACTCATCGCACTTGTGGTGTTCCTGGTGATCGTGAGCATCTATATCGCGATCCGGTTCGAGCGTGACATGGCGATAGCAGCAATCTGCGCGCTGTTCTTCGACATCCTCGTCACGGCCGGTGTGTACTCGCTGATCGGATTCGAGGTCACTCCGGCAACGGTGATCGGCCTTCTCACGATCCTCGGTTTCTCGCTGTACGACACGGTCGTCGTGTTCGACAAGGTCGAGGAGAACACGCGTGGAATCCTGCACCTGAACCGGCGTACCTTCGCCGAGCAGGCCAACCTCGCGGTGAACCAGACGTTGATGCGTTCGATCAACACCACCGTCATCTCGGTCCTGCCCGTCGTGGGTCTGATGGTGGTCGCGGTGTGGCTGCTCGGCGTCGGCACCCTCAAGGATCTTGCGCTGGTACTGCTCGTCGGCATCGTCGTCGGCGCCTACTCGTCGATCTTCTTCGCAACGCCGCTGCTGGTCTCGATCAAGGAGCGGTGGGGCCCGGTGGCGGCACACACCAAGAAGGTCCTCGCCAAGCGGGCCGATGCTGCGGCCGGCACTCAGCACGCCGCAGCCGGGCGCCCGGCGCCGCGCGTTCGCGCGGCCGCCGGCTCGGCGCCGCGGCCGGGGGCTCAGCCGGTGGGGAAGCGGCCGGTGGGGAAGCGCAGCAAGAAGAGGCACTGAAAGAGGCGCTGAACGAATGAATACCCCACGCCGATCCGGTCGCCGCGTGGCCAAGGCGATCGGTGCCATGACTGTCGCGGCTGCGGTGGGGGCGGGCGCCGTAGCCTGCGCCGGATCCGCCAACCAGGTGCCGTCCCTCGGGTACGCGATCGACAACGTCGTCACGACCTACAACGCCAACACAACGGAGGGGGCAGCAACCGGCGCGGCTGCGGCCTTCGGTCGGGTACTGACTGGGATGAACTACATCGGCCCGTCCGGGACACCCTTGACGGACACCGATTTCGGTTCCGCCAGCGTCGTCCCAGGCGACGCACTCACCGTCGAGTACCGGCTGAACCCGGCGTCGGTGTACTCCGACGGTGTTCCCGTCGTGTGCGACGACCTGGTCCTCGCCTGGGCGGCCGGCAGCGGGCGCTTCACGTGGCCGACGGAGAACGGGCCTGTGCCGATGTTCGACGCCGCGACCCGGGCCGGCTATGCGGATATCGACCGCGTCGACTGCGAGCCGGGTGCCAAGGATGCGACGGTGGTGTTCAAACCGGGCCGGTCCTTCCTCGACTGGCGCTCGTTGTTCGGTGCCACCGACCTGATGCCAGCCCACGTCGCCGCACAGGCGGCAGGCTTGCCGAACGTGGTCGGCGCGATCGTCTCGGGTGACAACGACGCGGTGGGACGAATCGCGGACTTCTGGAATACCGGCTGGCGGCTCGTCCCAGGCGAGCTGGACCTGACGAAACTGCCGTCGTCTGGCCCGTACCGGATCGACTCGTACACCGAGGACGGCGGGCTGGTGCTGGTCGAAAACGAGCGCTGGTGGGGGAACAAGCCCTCGACGTCCAGGATCGTGGTGTGGCCCAAGGGCTCGGACGTGCAAGCACGCATCGATGACGGTGATATCGACGTCGTCGACGTCGGTGCAGGTTCGATCGCCGGCCTGGACCTGGGCGATAGGTTCGATGTCGTTGATGAGCCTTCGCGCAACGTCGAGCAACTCGTGCTCGCGAACCATGGGACGTTCGGTGCCGTCGAAGCGCGTCGGGCGTTCGCCTTGTGCCTGCCCCGACAGCAGCTGTACGACGAGTTCGGACATCCCGGCTTCGAGGTGACGGGCGGCCTGGGCTCGGGCGTCGTCGACTCCCGGATCACCGCGCCCGACACGATGTTCTACCAGTCGGCGGTCGCGGCCGAGGGCGGCATCTACACCGACCCGGATATTCCCGGGGCAGAAGCGGCCCGGGAGTCGATCGAGCAGCCGAACCTGACGGTGCGCATCGGCTACCTCGGTCCCGACGAGCGGCGCGCTCAGACGGTCCGCGAGATCGCGGCATCGTGTGCGGGTGCGGGCATCAACGTCGTGGATGTCGCTTCACCGGAATTCCGGCCGAGCGCCCTCGGCGCCGGTCAGGCCGATGCCGTACTTGCCGGCACGGCCTCCGTTTCGGGGGCAGGCGGCTCGAGTGTGCCAACCGACGCGTCGTTCGCACTGCGGTCCGGCAACGGTGACAACTTCGGTGGTTTCTCGCACCAACGGTTCGACCAGATCGTCGACCAGCTCGCGGTCGACGGGTCGCTCGCGGCCCGGATGTCGTTGTTGGGCGAGGCCGAGGCGATCCTGTGGAACGAGATGCCGACGATACCGCTGTTCGACCAGCCTCGGACCACCGCGTATTCGAAGGGGACGAACGCGGTGGTGCCCAATCCGACGAGGTCCGGTGCGGGCTGGAACATGGACAAGTGGATACTTCTCAGGTGATTTCTCCGATGGATGCCCCCGAAGACGCGAACCCCACACGCGGCGACGCGCTCGAGCAGGCCGAGGGGGCGGTGTCCCGGCTGACCCGGTGGTGCGACGACTTTCCGACGCCGGGTGTCCGCTTCGCCGATCTCACCCCCGTCTTCGCGGACGGTCCCGGCTTTCGTGCGGTGATCGAGGGGCTGGCGGCGGTCGGAGTCGGTGCCGAGATCGTGGCCGGCGTCGATGCGCGCGGGTTCCTCCTTGGTGGCGGCGTCGCGATGGAACTCGGGTGCGGGGTGCTCGCCGTTCGCAAGGCCGGCAAGCTGCCCCCTCCGGTGCACTCGCAGAGCTACTTGCTCGAGTACGGCACGGGGACGCTCGAGATTCCGAGTGATGCGCCAGATCTCCGCGGGCGACGCGTCTTCGTGATCGACGACGTGCTCGCGACCGGCGGCACACTGCTCGCGGCCGCTGAGCTGCTCACCAGAGCGGGAGCGGAGGTCGTGGGTGTTGCCGTCGTTCTCGAGATCGAGGAGCTCGGTGGCCGGGCGCGCCTCGATCGATACCCGGTCACGTCGCTAATCCGGGTCTGAGGACTACAGTTGTGCCTGTTGGTGTACCAGCACTACCGGGTTCCGAGTAACCGTCCGCAACATCGGGGCAGGAGGTGACACAGGCATGACGCAGCATCTTGATGGGCCCCAGAACGATCTGGACCGGTCCCAGAGCAAGAGTGTGGTGAGTACCGGCGCGACGTCTCCCGCCGACAAGCCGGCGTCAGCGTCGACGTCGCGTCGTGTCCGGGCCCGCCTCGCCCGCCGGATCACCGGCCAGCGGAACGCCCCGATCAGGCCGGTGCTCGAACCGTTGGTCGCGGTGCACCGGGAGCTGTACCCCAAGGCAGACCTGTCGTTGCTGCAGCGTGCATACGACGTCGCCGAACAGCGGCACGCGATGCAGTACCGGAAGTCGGGCGACCCGTACATCACCCACCCGCTGGCGGTAGCAAACATTCTGGCCGAGCTGGGCATGGACACCACAACTTTGGTGGCTGCGCTGCTGCACGACACTGTCGAGGACACCGGCTACTCGCTCGAGGAGTTGACGGCGGAGTTCGGCGAGGAGGTCGCACACCTCGTCGACGGTGTCACCAAGCTCGACAAGGTGGTTCTCGGGTCCGCCGCCGAGGGCGAGACGATCCGCAAGATGATCATCGCGATGGCTCGCGATCCGCGCGTGCTGGTGATCAAGGTCGCGGACCGTCTGCACAACATGCGGACCATGCGATTCCTGCCGCCCGAGAAGCAGGCTCGCAAGGCCCGCGAGACACTGGAAGTGATCGCCCCGCTCGCGCATCGGCTCGGTATGGCGACCGTCAAGTGGGAGCTCGAAGACCTGTCGTTCGCGATTCTGCATCCCAAGAAGTACGAGGAGATCGTGCGGCTGGTTGCGGACCGGGCGCCCTCACGCGATACCTATTTGGCGAAGGTGCGGGCGGAGATCAACGCGATGCTGTCGGCGTCGCGGATCAACGCCAATGTTGAGGGCCGGCCCAAGCACTATTGGTCGATCTACCAGAAGATGATCGTCAAGGGCCGCGATTTCGACGACATCCACGACCTGGTCGGAGTGCGGATCCTGTGCGAAGAGATTCGTGACTGCTACGCGGCGGTGGGTGTCGTGCACTCGCTGTGGCAGCCGATGGCGGGCCGGTTCAAGGACTACATCGCACAGCCGCGGTTCGGTGTGTATCAGTCGCTGCACACCACCGTGATCGGACCGGAGGGCAAGCCCCTCGAGGTGCAGATTCGCACGCGGGACATGCACCGCACCGCGGAGTTCGGTATCGCCGCGCACTGGCGCTACAAGGAGACCAAGGGAAGGCACTCCGGAGACGCCGCCGAGGTCGACGACATGGCGTGGATGCGCCAGCTGCTCGACTGGCAGCGCGAGGCAGCCGACCCCGGAGAGTTCCTCGAGTCGCTGCGCTACGACCTCGCGGTCAAGGAGATCTTCGTCTTCACCCCGAAGGGCGACGTGATCACGCTGCCGTCCGGGTCGACGCCGGTCGACTTCGCGTACGCCGTCCACACCGAGGTGGGGCATCGCTGTATCGGTGCACGCGTCAACGGCCGTCTCGTCGCGCTCGAGCGCACGCTCGAGAACGGTGAAGTCGTCGAGGTCTTCACGTCCAAGGCCCCCAACGCCGGGCCGAGCCGGGACTGGCAGTCGTTCGTGGTGTCGCCGCGGGCCAAGACGAAGATCCGCCAGTGGTTTGCGAAGGAGCGTCGCGAAGAGGCACTCGAGGCCGGTAAGGACGCGATCGCAAAGGAGGTCCGTCGCGGCGGACTTCCGTTGCAGCGCTTGATGAATGCCGAGTCGATGTCGGCGATCGCGCACGAGTTGCGGTACGCAGACGTGTCGGCGCTGTACACGGCGGTGGGCGAGCACAACACATCGGCCCAGCACGTGGTGCAGCGTCTGGTTGCGCACCTCGGGGGCGTCGGTGCGGTCGAGGAGGAACTGGCCGAGCGGTCCACGCCGTCGACCATTCCCACCAGCCGCCCCGCCACGGGTGATGTGGGCGTTCTGGTGCCCGGCGCACCCGGGACGGTCGCCAAACTCGCGAAGTGTTGTACGCCGGTTCCCGGCGACGAGATCATGGGCTTCGTGACTCGTGGTGGTGCGGTGAGCGTGCACCGCACGGACTGCACCAACGCGACCTCACTTCGGCAGCAGTCGGAGCGGATCATCGACGTCGAGTGGGCGCCGTCCCCGTCGTCGCTGTTCCTCGTGGCGATCCAGATCGAGGCCCTCGACCGGCACCGTCTGCTCTCGGACGTGACGAAGGCGCTCGCGGACGAGAGGGTGAACATCCTGTCGGCCTCGGTGACCACGTCGGGTGACCGCGTCGCGATCAGCAAATTCACGTTCGAGATGGGCGATCCGAAGCACCTCGGTCACGTGCTCAACGTCGTGCGCAACGTCGAGGGCGTCTACGACGTCTATCGCGTCACGTCCGCGGCCTGAGCCCAGGCAGGGTACGGTCGCTACTCGTTGATCGAGTTGGCGTGGCTCAGGCCTCGTCGTGCTTTTCCCAGAAGCGTGAACGCAACCGGTACCGAACCCCCTCGTCCAAGTCGTAGTTCTGCATCACCACGGCGGCATCCAACAGAAGCGCGCGATCGATGTCGCGGGGAATCGAGGGCCTCGCGCGCTTCAGTTCCAGCTTGTCATCAGAGGTAGCGCTCTCCTTGAACGATGCGAGGACCCGCATCACGACCTCATCGATCAATCGATCCTGCTCGCCGTCGCCGTCGCCGTCGCCGTCGCCGTCGCCGTACCCAGGTAGCGCTCGGCCGGGAGATCCGGTCGAGGTGCTGTAGGCGAGCACACTTGCAGGGCGTGGCGCGGCTGGACCTTGGGGAATGGCGGCGAGGTCGAGAGGGGTCCGGACGACCGACCGAGCCACCGTGACGGTGGGCCGAGTCGGCGCAGCAGTCGGTTCTGGCGGGATCCGCTCAGGCAGGGGCTGGCGATCGACCTTCATCACTGCAGCATCGACCGCCGCGTCGTCAATGCTGTCGAGCTCGTCGGCGGCCCGGATCAGGTGCCGGCTCACGCCATGCGGTTTGCCGTCGACGGTTGGCACGGCGAGTAGCACGACCTGGACTCCGTGTACCTGAGCCTCTTCGACCGCTTCGGTGAGATCGTCGTCGCCCGACACGAGGAAGAACACATCGGATGCACCATTGCGTGCGTGGGCCACTAGGTCGAGGCCGATGCGGAGGTCGACTCCCTTCTGCTCGCCATTGACGCCGAACCGCCCGAGCCGGAGCTTGACTTTGGAGAGCTCGCCAATGCGCTCCTGCTGTGCATCGGGGACGCCGTTCTTGGCTGAGTCGTACCAGTGCACCCGGAGCAATGGCAGGCCCGACCGGGCCTCAGCGGCGGCCACGAGTGAGCTGATCAGCGGGGAGTATTCGACGTGGATCCCGCTGCGTAACGAGGTGCCGGTGACGCGGGTCGCAGCAGAAGCGAGCAGGTACCCGGTATCGATGTAGAGGGAGCAGGTCGACCGCATCCAGTCACTATGGCATGCGCGACCCGCAGCTTCGGGGATGCCTTGATCAATGCGGGGATTCGTTGTCGCCCGTGCCCTTTCGTCGGTGCCCTTTCGCTGATGTCCTTCCGCCGATGTCCCTGGCACGGCTGAAGGGGTCCCTCGAACGCGGAGAGCGTACGAGGGACCGCTTCGGAGGGACCTTGGGTCAGCCGACGGCCGCGGTCTCGATGGTCACCGGCGTATTGGGCGCGCCGCCGCCGGCGGCCATCGAGCCGTCGTCGCCGGCCTCTGCGATCTTCTCGATCGTGGCCAGGCCCTCCTCGGAGATCGTGCCGAATACCGTGTACTGGGGCGGCAGCAGGGAATCGGCGTAGACGAGGAAGAACTGGCTGCCGTTGGTGTTCGGCCCGGCGTTGGCCATCGCGATCGTGCCGCGTGGGTACACCAGCGGTTGCTGGGCAGCCGGGTCCGTCGGCGAGTAGAGGTTGGTCGGATACTCGTTGGCGTAGGCGTATCCGGGTCCGCCGGTACCCGTGCCGGACGGGTCCCCGCACTGGAGGATTTGCAGTCCAGGGTCGGTGGACAGGCGGTGGCAGGGCGTGTCGTCGAAGTATCCCTGCTCGGAGAGGCTGACGAAACTGTTGACGGTGCAGGGGGCGGCCGCGCGGTCGAGCGTCAGCCCGATCGGGCCCTCGTTCGTGGTGAGGGCAATGTCGATGGTGCCCTCGTCGGAGATCCCGCCGCTGTTCGGCGGCTGAACCGGCTTCGCGGGCGGGCCTGCAGCGGTGTCGTAGCTGCAATCGACCGACGGCACGGTCGGCGTCGGTACGGCGGGCAGCGAGCCGAACCGGGACATGTCGACCGACGGTGCGGCGGGGGTCGTCCACATGCTCGACGTGGTCGGCGAACTCGCAGCCTCGGACGAGTCGGCGTTGTCGTTCGAGCAGGCGGTCAGTGCGAGGGCGACGCCGAGTCCGGCCGCCACGAGTGCTGTGCGCTTCATCAGTCCAGCCTCACGCTCGTGATCTCGACGGGCAAGTTGGGCTTGCCGTCCCCGGTCGAATTCGATCCATCGTCTCCGGCAGCCGCGATCTTGTCGAGCGTCGCGAGTCCGGTCTCGTCGACGGTGCCGAACACCGTGTACTGCGGAGGCAGCGTCGAATCACCGTAGACGAGGAAGAACTGGCTGCCGTTGGTGTTCGGACCGGCGTTGGCCATCGCGACCGTGCCCCGAGGGTACGTCGCGGGCATCTGTACGTTGGGGTCGTCGACGGCGTACTGGTCGGTGGGGAACTCGTTGGCAAACTGGTAACCCGGTCCGCCCATGCCGGATCCGGTGGGGTCACCGCACTGCAGAACCTTCAGGGAATCATTGGTGGTGAGTCGATGGCACTCGGTGTCGTCGAAGTACCCCTGCTGCGCGAGGCTCACGAAGCTGTTCACGGTGCAAGGCGATTCGGCGTTGTCGAGGGTCAGTCCGATATTGCCCTGCGAGGTCTCCATGCTCGCGCTGACGGTGGTGACGGTGGTGTCGATGCCTTCGCTGCGAGGCGGCGTGTTCGGCTTGGCGGCGTCACCGGTCGTCGTGTATGTGCAGTTGACGAGGTTCGGCAGTGCCTCGGCGCGGGCAGTGGGAAGCGCGGCGGCAGTCGGCGTCTCGCCGGGGTTCTCGGTCGCACCCCCCTTGTCCTGTTCCGAGAGCACCACGACGACCGCTCCGACCGCGACGACGACGATGACGCCGACGATGGACCCGACGATCGCCAACTGCTTGCGCTTGCGTGCGCGTGCGGCGCGCCGTTCGAGCTGGCGTTCCAGCTTCCGTTTCGCCGCCTCCCGGCGCTGCTGATTGCTCGGCACTGCAGTCGTCCTCCCGTACGTCTGGTTCGGTTTGTTTCCGTGATCTCGCGTAATCGGACGCGTGGCGTCCGCCACTGTCCGTGAGCCCGACAAAGTCTGCCACTCCAACCTGAGAAGATGCTTCAGGGGCGAACGCCTAGGCTGTATTCGATTCGTTTCGGTCCCGAGATCGACCCGTACCCTAGGAGCTGACAACGTGCTCGTCACCGGATTCCCGGCCGGAATGTTCCAGACCAACTGCTACATCCTCGCGCACGACGACGCGAAGGAGTGCGTCGTCGTCGACCCGGGGCAGGACGCTGTCGAGCCGTTGGCGCAGTTCCTGTCCCAGTCGGACCTCGAACCCAAGGCAGTCCTGCTCACGCACGGTCACCTGGATCACACGTGGTCGGTGTCGCCGGTGTGTGAGCGCTACGGGATCCCGGCATACATTCACCCCGAGGACCGCTACATGCTCACCGACCCCGGTCGTGGCATCGGTCCGACGATGAACCAGTTCATTGCCGGGATCGAGTTCCGTGAGCCGGCCGAGGTGATCGATCTGGGTGACAGCACCGAGTTCTCCACGGCCGGTATCGATTTCGTCGTCGACCACACGCCGGGTCACACGCAGGGTTCCGTGGTGCTGCGAACCGAGATCGCCACCGAGGACGGTCCGTTGCAGATCGCGCTCACCGGCGACACCTTGTTCCAGGGGTCGATCGGCCGTAGCGACCTGCCCGGTGGCAACCACGAGCAGTTGCTGCGGTCGATCGCGCGGAAGCTCCTCGTCCTCGACGACACGACCGCGATCCTGCCCGGGCACGGCGGTGCGAGTTCGATCGGCCAAGAGCGCGCCACCAATCCGTTCCTCGTTGGACTGACCGCCTCCTAGTAAGGAAAACTGAGCCAGTGAGTAAGCCAGGCGTCAGCACCTTCTCGGCCCCGAAGGGCATTCCCGACTACGTGCCGCCGCAGTCTGCGGAGTTCGTCGCGGTCCGCGACGGGCTGATCCGCGCTGCCGCACTGGCCGGATACGGGCACATCGAGCTACCGATCTTCGAGGACACGGGCCTCTTCGCGCGCGGTGTCGGTGAGTCGACCGACGTCGTCTCGAAAGAGATGTACTCGTTCGCAGACCGCGGCGACCGCTCGGTGACGCTCCGTCCCGAGGGCACTGCGGGCGTAATGCGGGCCGTGATCGAGCACGGCCTCGACCGCGGCCAGCTACCGGTGAAGTTGAGCTACGCCGGCCCGTTCTTCCGGTACGAGCGTCCCCAGGCGGGCCGCTACCGGCAGCTGCAGCAGGTCGGTGTGGAGGCAATCGGTGTCGACGATCCGGCACTCGACGCCGAGGTGATAGCGATCGCCGACGCCGGATTCCGCGGGCTCGGGCTCGACGGGTTCCGTCTCGAGATCACCTCACTCGGTGACGACACGTGCCGTCCCCAGTACCGGGAACGACTGCAGGAGTTCTTGTTCGGGCTCGATCTCGACGAGGTGACTCGTCGCCGCGCCGAGATCAATCCGCTGCGCGTGCTCGACGACAAGCGCAAGGACGTCCGCGAGATGACGGCGGACGCGCCGCTGATGCTCGACTACCTGTCGGACAGCGCGAAGGCACACTTCGATCAAGTGCTGGCGCACCTCGATGCGCTCGGGGTCCCCTACGTGATCAACCCGCGTATGGTCCGAGGTCTGGATTACTACACCAAGACGACGTTCGAGTTCGTGCACGACGGCCTGGGCGCGCAGTCCGGTATCGGCGGGGGCGGACGATACGACGGCCTGATGGCCGATCTGGGTGGCCAGCCACTGTCGGGCATCGGGTTCGGTCTCGGCGTGGACCGGACGGTCCTGGCCCTCGCGGCTGAAGGCAAGTCCGCGGGAAACCCTGCGCGTTGTGAGGTGTTCGGCGTTCCGCTCGGTGATGCCGCCAAGGCACGGATGGTGACGATCGCGCAGGAGTTGCGGACAGCGGGGATCCGGGTCGACATGGTCTACGGCGCCCGGGGCATCAAAGGCTCGATGAAGGCCGCCGATCGCTCGGGTGCACGCTTCGCGCTCGTGCTCGGCGACCAGGATCTCGAGGCCGGCACCATCGGCGTGAAGAACCTCGGGACCGGTGAGCAGGTCTCGGTGCCGTTGGAGGACGTCGTCGCGCAAACAGGGCTACTCCTTGGCGGGGCCTGACTTGCCGGGTTCGGATGCCGGGGGCCGGGACCGGGAAGAGTACTCCCTCGACCTCATCCCGGCGTCGATGCTCGTCCCGCGCATGCGGCGGGTCGCGGTGGTCGCGATCCTGATCGGCCTCGTGGTGGGCGGTGTCGTCGCGGCCTTCGCTGGGGTACCGGTCGCTCTCGCGGTCGGTCTGGTGATTGCCCTGCCCACCTCGGTGTCGGCATGGCTGGCAACACGCCGTCGGATCTGGTTGGACGGAACCGTGCTTCATGCCTCCAACGGTCTGCGTCACCGTCGTGTGCAGCTGTCGCGTGCGGTGACAGTCGAGTTCGTTGTGCGGTCGACGCGAATCAGTCAGGTAGCGATCCGGCTGGGCGACGGTCGAGCCACTCAGACCGTGCCGCTCGCGTTGTATGCCGCCGGCGGAGGACGCGAACTCGACGTGCTGGGGTTACGCAAGCTCGCCGACGCACTCTCGGCCAGTGAGCTTGTCCCCGCCGCCGCGGCCGCGTCGGTGCTGATCGAGCAGTTGCGAGCCGAGGCTCGCGGAGCGGGCTTGGAGGAACGTCCGCTGTACCGGGCTGTGGCACTGATTCGTGACGCCGGACGTACCCCGCAGACCACGCTCACGGATCAGGAAGTGGCCTCGCTCGCGGACTGACACGGACTGACCGTGCGGTAACTCCCTGGTTGCGTGTTCGGTCGATCACTACGCACTGTCGCCACAGAGGATTATCGTTCGAAGCATGGTCGGTCTCTGGCCCGTCCTGGATCGCAGAGCCGCTTTCCGGGACGCAGAGGAACTGCTCCGCGACGGCAAGTCCTGCGGGGTGGTCCTGGTTGGTTCCGCAGGAGTCGGGAAGACGACCATGGCTCGCGAATTGGTCGGCTCGTTGACCGGTGACGCGCGCTGGATAGTCGGAACCGAATCGACGCAGAACATTCCCCTCGGTGCCTTTGCGCCGCACCTCGCGCGGACGACGTCACGTGACCCCGTCGTCGCGCTCCGCGCGGTGCGAGATGTGCTCGCCGACGACGGCCTCGCTCCAGACGGCGGGGTGGGCATCGTCGGGGTCGACGATGCCCACCTGCTTGACGAGTTCTCCGCGGGGCTGGTCCACCAGTTGGCGGTCGGCCGCGATGCGCGGCTGGTGGTGACGGTCCGCAGCGGAGCAGCCGTGCCGGGGGCCATCGAGGCGCTCTGGAAGGACGGCCTGCTCACACCGTTCGTCGTGCAGCCGTTCACGCGCGAGGAGATGGACGAAGAGCTGGCCGCCGTGCTCGGGGCACCGGTCGAACGGTTCAGCGCCGACGCGATCTGGGAGGAGTCGGAGGGAAATCCGCTTTTCCTGCGTCATCTCGTCGAAAGCGCCCTCGATGGTGGGACGCTCCGCAAGTCCGGTGGGGTGTGGCAGCTGCGGGGCCGACCGGGTATCTCTCCGGCACTCGCGTCGCTGCTCGAGTCGCGTTTCGCGCGCACCCCGCAAGATGCGCTCGACGTCGTCGACTATCTCGCCTTCTGTGAGCCACTCGAGCTGGAGGTACTCAGCGAGCTGGTCAGTCGGCGGTCCATCGAGGAGGCCGAGCGGATGGACCTCGTGAGGGTGCGCGACGTGGGTCACTCCCACGTCGTGCGGCTCGCGCACCCGCTGTTCGGCGAGGTGATCCGCGACCGTACCGGGTTGCTCGCCTCGCAACGCATCAAGCGGCGCCTCGTCGAGGTGCTGCGGGTGTCGCCCGACCCCGGTGTCGTGACTTCGATGCGGATCGCCGAGTTGGCGATGGAATCGGGCGTCGAACCCGACTGCGACCTGTTGGTCCGGGGCGCCGAGGACGCCATTGCGATGTGCAGCCTCGAGCAGGGTGCCCGCTTGGCGGCTGCCGCGGTACGGCTCGGTGCCGGGTTCGACGCGTCGTTCGCGCTGGGGCGGGCCCTGATGTGGCAGGGGATGGGCGTCGAGGCCGAGGCGGTGTTCGCCGCGGTCGACCCGAATGACCTGTGCGAGTACGACGTGGCACGGTGGTTGCTGACGCGAGTGGCCAACCTCTATCTCGAGGCGGGGCGCCCCCGCGACGCCGTCGCGCTGTTCGAACGCGAGCGCGGGCGGATCACCGATCCGGTGCTTCGAGTGTCGGTGGTTGCGCTCGACGCTGTCCTGCACCTGTACGACCGCCGCCTTGACGGGGCGATCGCTCTCGCGCGGGAGGTCGGCGCCGCTCCCGAGGCGCACCCGTGGGCCCGTTCGAGTGCCGTTTTCGCCGGTGTCGCCGCGCTCACCGTGTCCGGGCGAGGCTTCGAGGTAGGCGCGCTCGCCGCCTCGGCTTGGGAAGCGATCTCGCACGGCGACGGCCTGCTGCGCTTCCACATCGGATACTTCGAGGTGCAGGCCCTCACGGTCGTCGGACGGCTCTCCGCAGCGCAGGCCACCGCGGCCCGCTACCGCGACCTCGCGGCCGGCCAACCCAACAGCGCGGCGCTGGCCGACGTGGCCTCCGGAATCGTGGAGTTGATGGGTGGCCGCCTCAACGACGCTGCCGCACACCTGACGGAGGCGTTGGCCGTCCTCGACCGCGAGACACGGTCGGAGTGGGTGCTGCTCGCAGCCGTCAGTCTGTGCCAGGTGCGAGCCGCGCAGGGCCGGCCCGATGATGCCGCTACCGCCCTGGCGATTGCGGAACGGCATTCGGGACCAGAACTGGCGTTTTTCGATCCCCTCATCGATATCGCTCGTGCCTGGGTGGTGGGAGCTTCCGGGGAGGTGTCCGCGGCGGCGCAGGCGGCGCGGCGAGGCGCCGAGCTGGCGGCGGCGTCCGGTCAGTTCGCGGTCGAAGCCATCGCGCTCGACGTCGCGACGACGTTCGGTGACTACTCGACCACCGAACGGCTCCGCGACCTCGAGTCACTCGTCGACGGCCCGTTCGCAAAAGTTGCGAGCGCACGGGCGCGGGCCCTGATGAAGGCAGACGGCCCGGTCCTGGACGGGCTGGCGGCCGAGTTCGAACGGGTCGGAGCGCTCATCGCGGCCGCCGACACCTATGCGCAGGCGGCAACCGCGTACTCGCGGTCGAACGATCGGCGGGGCGAACTCACCGCGGCAGCGAGGGCGCATTGGCTCGCCTCCCGCTGTGATGGTGCCACCACACCGGCTCTCGCGAAGGCCGCCCGCCCGCTTCCGTTGACCGATCGTGAACGCGAGATCGCTGTGCTGGTGGGCCGAGGGCTGTCGAACAAGGACATCGCTCGCCGGCTGGTTCTGTCGGTGCGAACGGTCGAGGGACACATCTACCGCGCATGCGAGAAGCTCTCGCTCAGCCACCGAAGCGAACTTGCGAAACTCGTTCAGGTGTGAGAATCGTTCAGGTGTGAGGCACCCCAGTCGGTGCGGACATCCGAGATGCCCTCAGCGCAGGTTGTCGAAGTCGATATCGTCCGGACCGATGTCCCCGATTACGGCGGGAGCCACGAGCGGCAGGTCGCCGACGACTTCGTGGCTCGGTCCGGTGTCCAGCAGCACCTTCGCACCGCTGCGATCGACGGAGTCGTCGTAGCCGTGTCGAGCGGCCGGTGGCATCATCCCGGCGTTGGCCGGAGCGCCTGGCACGGTGCTCGGTATGCCCGGTCCCGTTGTGGCCGTGACCGGTCGGGTCGGCGTCCCCGCTGCGGGGGCTCCTGCCGACAATTGGGCAGCCGAGGCGCCGCGCTCGGCGGAGCCCGCCGTGAGTCCGGTGCCGGAGTTCGCAGTCAGCGACGCCGACAGATCTCCGCCGGCGGCTGCAGTGAAACCGGCCGCAACGGTCTGTGCGGGCGTGCCATCTGCACGGGTCGTGCCCACGGACTCGAGTAGGGAGGCTGCAATCGCGATCGGTGACGGGCCTCCGCTGTTCGCCAGTCCTGGCGCCGGGGTCGGTGCGGCGGGCACCGGTATCGGCGTACCCAGCGCGGCCATTGCGGCCTGGTGCTGGGCGAGTTCCGCCCTGGTTTTCGCCACCACGGACAGGGCGCGCTGCAAGTGGTCCGCGGCGGCGGCGATGATCATCGTCTGACCGGGAGGCGTCAGCACCACCGGTCCGGCGGCGACGACCGTCGCGACGAACGATTCGACGACGGCCACGAGTTCGGCGTTGCCGCGGGACACGGTGCTCACCGCTTCCTGGGTGACCGCAGCGATCTCGTTGCCGCGTCGGCTCAGTTCCTCGCCGGCAGCCTGGGTCTGCTGTCCCTGCGTCTGCGCAGCGAGAGCGGCGGGGCCGTCCCAGGCGCTGTCGAGGGCCCGCAACCCGGAGATACCCATCGACAGGGCAGTGTCGATGATCGAGGACGACTGCTGCAAGAAGGCTGTCGGATCGACACCTCCGATCGCGCCGGTACCGAACGCACCCGCGAGGTTGGAGATTGGCTCCAGCAACTGCTCGATTCCGGGCAGCGGTGGTAGCGGTGGCAACGTCGGAAGCGGTGGCAGCGTCGGAAGCGGTGGCAGCGCATTCGCCGCGATGTCGGTGAACGGCGTGTCCAGCAGGGGCCCGAGTGGCGACGCCTCCAGCGCCTCCATCGGGGTACGGGGGACCGGCATGTCCAGGATCGGTCCGACAGGCGAACCCTGCAGCAAATCCAGCACCGTCGGCTGGTCGCCCTCTGGCGAATTCGCGTCCGGCATCGTCATGCGTTCTCCCCCAGAGCAGTTTGTGCGGCACCGAGCACGGTGCTGATGTTCCGGTCCGCAGAGTCGTATGCGGCGGCGATGGCATGCGCGACCGATCCGGTCCCGGCATACGAGTGCGCGAGCGCGGCAACCGATCCCGCATGGGTCGCCTGTGTCGTGGCGTACGTCGCGAGGAAGTCGGCGCCGATCACGCCGAACACCGGTGCCAGTGCCGCGACGTTGGCCGCGACGTCCAGCCCTTCCGTCGCGGCGATGTGAGCGGCCGCTCCCGCCGCAATGTCGCCGTATGCGCGAATCTCATCGGGCGCAGCCCTGAATCCGTCCAACATGACCCCCAGTAAGTTGAATTCGGGTGCCCGAATCTGAGCACACTCTAACCAATACGTGGTGGGCGCCCCACCTCACGGGCCGGGCTGTGGACAACTCTCGGCCAGCTGATCGAGCAGAACGACCGCGCTGTGCGCAATCGGCTCGGTCGGACCGGACCATCCGAGGGTGCGCAGGGCGGCGGCAGCGATTGTGTGCGGTGTGAGCGCGAACGCCCGGGGGCTGATCGCGTCCGAGCGCGCACCGATCATCGCCTCGACCAGTCGGAACGGTAACTCGGGAGTACCTGGACCACAGTCGCTCCCCCCGTTCGCCCTCAGGGCGTCGACGGCGAACGAGGAATAGCGAACCATGAGTTCGTTGCGCAGCCTCCGGAAGTCGGCGAAGCGATCGGTGGAAACCTCCGGCAGCAGATACAGGGCACCGAGGTTCCAGCGCGACGCCGCGAGCTGGCTCGCGTCGAACAGCGCGAGGGCGTACATGCGGACCATCGGGTCCTCACAGTTGATCCGGATCTGCTCGGCGCGCTCGACGGGTCCCGCCACGGTCCCGAGCAGAAGCGTCGCGAGGATGTCGTCCTTCGTGGCGAAGTGGTGGTACATCGATGCCTGCCGGATGCCTACGGCGTCGGCGATCATCCGCGTCGAGGTGCCGGTGAACCCCCGTGTAGTGAACAGTTCGGCCGCCGCGTCCAGGATTTCCTCACGTGCGGTCGCTCCAGGCCGCCTGCGCGTCGACAGTCGCGGTCGGCCAACACCCGTCGCCGTCATGCCCCCATCCTTACAGGAATGTGCCACCGCACAGGAGTGCCACGGCGTGTGGCACGAGCGCTGTCCGGCCGTGTGAGTTGCGGGTATCGGCTCGCAACAGGTGACAGCCAAGCCGACGAGGGCCGGATAACCGGGCGAATGGTACCGATGTGGGCGTAATCAGTACCAACCGGTCGCTGAGCGCTCTCGACGGTGTTACGGTTCGCCGCACGGACACAGCCAGGACTGGTGCGCGGGGGCGCCATAAACCGAGAGTTCGACCCGCGCGATGCGTTTGATACCCATCGGGTCCGCCCGGCGGGTGCAGGTACCGACCGGGGAGGCGGTTCTCTTGCGGCGGTAACAGATTGCGCCAGGTCTTCTTCGGATACAGCTCGTCGTCCTGTGCTGCCACCGATCGAGTTAGGACTGGGATCCGACGTTCGAGAGGGGATGTGGGGATGGGTAGTACGAAGCAACGGTCGCGGTATCAGCGGTCGATCGCGGGCGTGCTTGCGGCGGCTGGGTTGACGGCGGGGCTGGCAGTCGTCTCGGGTCCGACCGCGTCGGCGCAACCTGCCTTGCCGATCGGGTTGGGAGAGGTGGCGCAATACCTCGACACCGCAGCGTCGGCCTTGGACAGCTTTGCGGGAGCGGTGCAGAGTCTCAGGACCGGTTCGGATGGGGGATTTGATCTCGGCAGTCTCGGCAGTCTTGGCAGCCTCGGAAGTCTCGGTGGCGCGGCACGTCCGGCTTCCGGCCCGATCTCCCAGCAGTACGGTGGCGCCCACCGGGGGATCGACATCGCGGCACCGATGGGAGCACCGATCCTCGCCGCCGCCAGCGGCACCGTCATCGATTCCGGTCCAGCCTCGGGTTTCGGTCTGTGGATACGTATCCGCCACGACGACGGCAGCGTCACTACCTACGGCCACCAGGACGTCAACCTCGTCTCGGTGGGGCAGCGTGTGTTCGCCGGCCAGCGCATCGCCAACGTCGGCAGCCGTGGCAACTCGACGGGCCCGCACCTGCACTTCGAGGCCGATCTTCCCGGTGGCGTGAAGATCAACCCCATTCTTTGGCTGGCCACGCGCGGAGTGTTCATGTTCTGAGGCGCACGTACGGTCCCGCGCGAACAGCCCCACATCGAGCAGTTCACCGAGATAGCCGCTCGGCGTCTCGGTGTGGGAGTTGTTCCGGCCGTGGCAGACCGGTTCCCGACTGGGATCGTCGAATCTGACGGACGTCGTGATCCGGTTTGTCTCGAACGGGTGATCGGTCAGTAGTCCCTCACGGTCCTCACAGTAGGCGTCGACCCACTGCAGTGTTGACATGAAATTCGCACGCGTGTTCGACTTGAATCATGAGGTGGCAGGGTCAGGCGCTCGATGCGAAGGACGACGCTCTCCCGGGACTGGAACGGGCCGGGTTGATGCGCAGCGTCCGGACTCCGGAGTTCGACGGGATCACGTTCCACGAGGTCCTGTGCAAGAGTGCGTTGAACAAGGTGCCCGAGGGTTCGGCGCTGCCGTTCCGGTTTACCATCAACACCTTTCGTGGTTGCACGCACGCATGTCGGTACTGTTTCGCGAGGCCGACGCACGAGTACCTGGATCTGGATTCCGGACGGGACTTCGACAGCCAGATCGTCGTGAAGATGAACGTCGCGGCGGTGTTGCGGAAGGAGCTTGCCCGACGATCGTGGAAGCGGGAGAACGTCGCGCTCGGCACCAACACCGACCCGTACCAGCGGGCCGAGGGCCGCTACCGTTTGATGCCGGCGATCATCGGGGCACTCGCGGAATCACGCACCCCTTTCTCGATCCTGACGAAAGGGACTTTGCTGCAACGAGATCTGTCGCTGTTACGTCAGGCGTCGGAGCAAGTCCGCGTGGGCATCGGCGTGTCGCTGGCCATCCATGACCACGATCTGCAGACGGCGATCGAGCCGGGTACCCCGTCCCCTCGGGCGCGTCTGGAACTGATCCGCGAGGTCACCGATGCTGGGCTGCCGTGCAACGTCATGGTTGCGCCGGTGCTCCCGTACCTGACCGACTCGACGGCGCACCTCGATGGTCTACTGTCCGCGATTTCGGAGGCGGGCGCTACGGGAGTGACGATCTTTCCGCTGCACCTACGCGGCAGCACTCGTGGCTGGTTCCTCAGCTGGCTCGGATCCGAGCACCCCGCTCTGGTGCGCCGATATCGCAGGTTGTACGGGCGAGGCGCCTATGTCACCCCCGAGTACAAGGCCTGGCTGCGGGCGCGTGTGGAACCGATGGTCGAGTACTACGGGCTGGGGGGACGATCCGAGCTCGGGGACTCGGTGGCGCGCAGCGATCCGGGCCCCGTCGAGAAGGAGCCGGTGCCGACACTGTTCTGACTGTCGCCACGCTGACGCACCGAATGGCGTTCCCGCGGTAGGTTCCGCGGTAGAACACGAACGATCGCGGGGCGGAGGATGCGATGGGTGGGGACGACTCTACGGCCGACTCCGGCGCGCCGGCCGACTCGGGCGCGCCCACGTCAGTCGATGCCGAGAGCCGGAGGACGAATCTGCGTTGGCTCCGGGTGGCAATCGTCTACGTTCTCCTCGCGGTCGCCGCCTACCAGATGGCGGGCTGGCTGTTCGTCAACATCCGCGGGTTCCTCGGCACGCTGTTTCTGGCGTGGCTTGTGAGCGTGACCATCGAACCGGTGGTGGACAAGCTCGAACGTGCAGGGTTGCGGCGCGGCGCGGGTACCGGCCTGGTTCTGTTCGGGTTCTTCGCGTTCGGGATCGGGTTCGTCGCGCTCTTCGGCACGTTGCTTGCCGAGCAGCTCGCGCAGTTGCTCGGCACGCTTCCGGACGCGCTCACCCGTGCTACCGAATGGGCCAACCGCACGTTCGGCACCGACTTCAATACCGAGGACCTGATCTCACTCACACCCGAGAACATCCGCGACCTCGCGGACAGGTACGCGCCCAGCGTCCTGGGCGTCGTGTCTTCCGTGGTCGGTGTCGTCTTCCAGGCGCTGGCGTTGGTGCTGTTCGTCTTCTACATGTCCGCCCAAGGGCCTCAACTCCGGCGCACCATTTCGAGCTGGTTCCCGGCGCGGCAGCAGCGGGTCATTGCGACCGTCTGGGAAATTTCCGTTGAGAAGGCCGGCGGATACGTGGTGTCCCGACTCATTCTCGCCGCGATCAGCGCCGTTGCGACGGGACTGTTCCTCATGGTGATCGGAGTCCCCTACTGGCTACCGCTCGCGATCTGGACCGGTGTCGTCTCCCAGTTCGTCCCTACCCTCGGGACCTACCTTGCCATCGCGCTACCGGCTCTCATCGCCGCCGCGGCGGAGCCGATCGAAGGGGTGTGGGTGGTGCTGTTCGGAACTGCCTACCAGCAGATCGAGAACTACGTCCTGCATCCGCGTATCACGTCCCGCACAGTGTCGATCCACCCGGCGGTCGCGTTCGGGTCGGTGATCGTCGGCGCTTCGCTGTTCGGGGCCATCGGCGCGCTGGTGTCGGTGCCGGTGGTCGCGGTGATCCAGTCACTCGTCGAGACGTACGGTCGCCGTTACGAACTCGTTCAGGAACGGCAGGCGGACACTGGGCCGGAGCCTGAACCGGACGACTGAACGTGTCCCCGCGGCGATCTCCGACCCAACGGTGTCACGTTCGAACCTAGGGCCGGAGCTACGTTGCCGGCGCAGCAAACGTTGCCCGCAGGCTTCTCTTGGCGAGCTTGCCCATTGCGTTGCGCCCCAGATCGTCGCGGAACTCGATCGTTCGGGGCACCTTGTAACCCGCCAACACGGTGCGACAGTGCTCGACAAGGTCGGTCACCGCCGGGATTTGTCCGTGCGGCACCACCAGAGCCACAACCGACTCGCCCATGTCCCCGTCGGGCACACCGATCACCGCGACGTCGGCGACGTCGGGGTGGGTGACGAGCACGTTCTCGATCTCGGCGGGATAGATGTTCACACCTCCCGAGATGATCATGTCGGTCTCACGGTCGGTGATGAACACGAACCCGTCTTCGTCGACGTAGCCGACGTCGCCGAGTGTGAACAGCCCCGGGCGGATCAGCGCCTCGGAGGTCTTCTGCGCAGCACCCAGATAGGTGACCGATCGGCCGTCCCGTTCCTCGAACGCCAGCCTTCCCTCGACACTCGTCGGCAATTCGTTCCCGTCGGAGTCCACGGCGACCGCACGTACGAACGGCGGCCGTACCCGCCCGACGCTGCCCGGCCGCCGCAGCCACTCAGCGGACGAGATCCCGCACAGTGGACCGGTTTCGCTGCCCCCGTACGAATCGAACAGCACCGGTCCGAACCAGTCGATCATCGCTCGCTTGACGTCGGGTGGGCACACCGCGCCGGTGTGCGTGACCAGCTCCAGCGAACCGACGTCGTAGCGGGCGCGCACGTGGGTGGGCAGCGACAGCAAGCGACGGAAATGCGTCGGCACCATCAGTGACGTCGTGATGCGGTACCGATCGATCGTCGCGAGCACCGTCTCGGCGTCGAACCTCTCGAGCACGGTGACGGGCATCGCGCACGCGAGGAGGCGCACACTCACGAGAGGGCCGGTGTGGTGGAGCGGGCCGACCACGAGATGTTCCGGCCACTGCGCGAGAGGCAGTGCCCGCATCGAGCGCACGTACTCGTCCACCGTCGAACCGGGGGCGGGGCTGCCCGCAAGTGCGTTGACACCCTTGGGGGTTCCTGTCGTGCCGGATGTGTAGCACAGGAACGGCAGGGCAGGGGCGTCCGACGGCGGGTCATCCCCCGAGGCGGCGTCGAGCCACTCGTCCCACGCGGTGACCCCGTCGGCATCGACGCGCCAGCCGACCACCAGCGGCACCCCGGCCAGTTGCGCGGCCTGCACGCCGTCGGCGGCGTTCTCCGGGCCGACGAAAAGGGCCGCGGCACCCGAGTTCTCGAGGACGTACGCGAGCTCAGGTGCCGTCAGATGAAAGCTCGCGGGCACGGGGGAGCAGCCGGCGTAGATGATTCCGACGTGCGCGAGGATGGTCTCTGCCGAGTTGCGTGCGAACACCGCGATCCGTCGGTCGGGGCCGAGGTCCAGTTCCCGCAGCGCATTCGCCACCCGATTCACCATGCGGTCGACGTCGGTCCACGACATCTCGACGCGGCTGTCGCGCAGGGCCACCTCGTCGCGTGCTTCGAGGGCGCGGTCGCGGTGGACGGTCGCCACAGGTGGCCTCCTCTGGGTGTCGACAGCTCCGTCGTCGGAAACAGCTCTGTCGTCGTGAACGGGAACCTGAAAAGGCTAAGCGTCGGGGCTCGGGCGTGGTGCAGGGGAGGGCGGTAGCTGCTGTCCGAGACCGTCCGGGCTGGGTGTTGGCTGGTTGTTACCGAATTCCTGCAATCCGGGCACAGGTTTCCGATCGAGCGAGGTGCCTCCGTAGGATCGCAGCCGACAGAAACTTGTGCCGGAAGCTTGTGAAAGGAATCCCGTGCTGCGCACTCATCTGGCCGGTTCGCTACGACCCGAGCATGCTGAGCAGACCGTCACCCTCACCGGTTGGGTGGCGCGACGGCGTGACCACGGCGGGGTGATCTTCATCGATCTCCGCGATGCGTCAGGTGTGTCGCAGGCGGTCTTCCGCGCAGGTGACGTGCTCGAGCAGGCGCACCGTCTCCGCGCCGAGTACTGCGTGAAGGTGACCGGTGTCGTCGAGGTTCGCCCCGAGGGCAACCAGAACTTCGAGATCCCGACCGGTGCGGTCGAGGTCAATGCGGTCGAACTCGAGGTGCTCAACGAGAGCGATGCATTGCCGTTCCAACTCGACGACCAGGTTGGCGAGGAAGCCCGTCTCAAGTACCGCTACCTGGATCTTCGCCGCGAGGGTCCGGGACACGCGATCCGGCTGCGTTCCAAGGTCAACGCTGCGGCGCGCGCGGTGCTCGCACACCACGAGTTCGTCGAGGTCGAGACCCCGACGCTCACCCGCTCCACTCCGGAGGGTGCACGCGATTTCGTGGTCCCTGCTCGTCTGCAGCCCGGGAGCTTCTACGCACTGCCGCAGAGTCCGCAGCTGTTCAAGCAGTTGCTCATGGTCGGCGGCATCGAGCGTTACTACCAGATCGCACGGTGCTACCGAGACGAGGACTTCCGCGCGGACCGCCAACCCGAGTTCACTCAGCTCGACATCGAGATGAGCTTCGTGACTCAGGAGGACGTCATCCTGCTGGCCGAGGAGATCCTGCACGCGGTGTGGAGGCTCGTCGGTCACGACATCACCACCCCTATTCCGCGCATGACGTACGCCGAGGCGATGCGACGCTTCGGCACGGACAAGCCGGACCTGCGGTTCGACGTCGAGCTCGTCGAGTGCACCGAATACTTCAAGGACACCACGTTCCGCGTCTTCCAGGCACCGTACGTCGGGGCCGTCGTCATGCCGGGGGGCGCAAGCCAGCCGCGCAAGCAACTCGACGCGTGGCAGGAGTGGGCCAAGCAACGCGGCTCGAACGGGCTCGCCTACGTCCTGGTCAACGAGGACGGCACTTTCGGGGGACCGGTAGCGAAGAAGCTCCCCGACGCCGAACGCGAGGGCCTGGCCAAGCATGTCGGCGCGAACCCCGGCGACTGCATCTTCTTCGCCGCCGGCGCCGTCAAGACGTCCCGGGCAGTGCTCGGTGCCGCGCGCGGTGAGATCGCCCGTAAGCAGAACCTCATCGACCCCGACGCCTGGGCATTCGTGTGGGTCGTCGACGCGCCGCTGTTCGAACCCACCGACGAGGCCACCGCTGCCGGCGACGTCGCTCTCGGCTACAGCGCGTGGACCGCGGTCCACCACGCCTTCACCTCGCCCAAGCCGGAGTCGATGGACACGTTCGACACCGATCCCGGGTCCGCGCTTGCCTACGCGTACGACATCGTCTGCAACGGCAACGAGATCGGCGGCGGCAGCATCCGTATCCACCGCAAGGACGTGCAGGAACGCGTCTTCAAGGTGATGGGCATCTCGCACGAGGAGGCAGAGGAGAAGTTCGGCTTCCTGCTCGACGCCTTCGCCTTCGGGGCGCCCCCGCACGGCGGTATCGCGTTCGGTTGGGACCGCATCGCCGCGCTGCTCTCGGGCACCGACTCGATCCGTGAGGTCATTGCGTTCCCGAAGTCCGGCGGCGGCATGGACCCGCTGACGGATGCTCCCGCGCCCATCACCGAATTGCAGCGCAAGGAGTCCGGCATCGACGTCAAACCGGAGCCGCGGGCGTGAACGACGAGCGGGCGTGAACGACGAGTAGGACGCCGCCGGGCGCCGGTTCGGGTCGCTTGTGAGCGAGTGTGTGTGTAGTTTTGCAGTTGTAACACTAGGGCACCGGTCGTGACCGATCTGCAACCTTTGGTTTTCCCAGTTGAGGGCGTCCGGTGCTGCATCGACAGTCTTGAATGCCCGACTTCGGGTGTCTGGGCCAGGTAGGTTGGTGTCCGATGACCGCGATATTGGCGGAACCCCTCTCCGAGGTTGTTGCCGCAGCAGAGAAGTTGCTCACCCGTCGTACCGGCGCACCGGTACGACTCGTCGACCCAATCGACCTCGGAGGAAGCGGTCGGACTGTCGTGCTTCGCGTCCGCGTTGCCGAGAACCCGTTCTCGCTTCCGCGGACGCTGGTGATCAAGCAGTTGCTGGAGACGCCGCACCAGACCGGGCCCTCACGGCGCATCGAGTTGGGCTTCCCGGAGCATTCGACGGGCGAAGTCGCCTTCCTCCGGGAGGCCGTCTCGTACCAGTTCGCGACCGCGTTGGCGACCGAGACGCGCCCCGGAGCGGCGTTGCTGGCCCACGACATGGAAGCCCGGCTCCTCGTGCTCGGGGATCTCGGCGACTCGACGCCGTTCGCGTCGCTGCTCAAGAACGCCGATCCCGATACCGTGACGAATTCGCTCATGGCGATGGCGCAGGCCCTGGGCCGGATGCACGCTGCCACTGTCGGCCGGGAGGAGGACTTCACGGCCCTGTTGCGTCGGGCGGAGGTCGCACACCACGGCGACATGCTCGTCGAGCAGGCGGCGGCGTCGTTCGAGGCGGTTCCCGCGCTGCTCGCCGAGCACCTCGGCGTCGAGGTGCCGACGGACGTGCTCGATATTGCCGCCCGTGCCTCGAAGCTCTTCGGCGGTGGCCGATTCCGAGCCTTCAGCCCATCGGACTTGTGCCCGGACAACATCATCGTCAACGACGAGGGCGTCCGGTTCTTGGACTACGAGTGGGGCGGCTTCCGAGACGCGACACTCGATCTGGCGTTCGCGCTGGTCTCATTTCCGGCCTGCCTGTGCAGCATCGACCTGTCGTACGAGCGCGCCCGCGCGATGGTCGAGGCGTGGCGTGCAGAGGTCGTGGGTATGTGGCCGACGCTCGCAGACGACGATTTCCTCACCGAGCGGGTGCTCGACGCCCAATTGGCCTGGGTCTGGTTGAGCACCGCTCTGTTCCTGCCCGAGGACTACACGCGGGTCGCCGCCGTCCGTGAGCATCAACTGTCCGCACCGCGCGCTGAGGCCCTACTCGCGCGGTGGGAGGGCCTGTCGACATTCGCGGAGCGGTCCGGCCACGATGTCATCGCCGAGCACGCGTCGCGGGTCGTCGCGCGGCTGCGGGAACGTCTCGTCTAGTCGGACCCTGCCGATAGGGGTCTAGCGGATACAGCTCTGTCGATACCGATCCCTGCCGATAGCGACCACTCGGTTATCGACAATCCGGTAGTTCGTCGCGTCGTGAGGCCGGGTGCGCGACACTGTGATTGTGGCGAGTGAAGGGAGCTCGGTGTGGATGACACGGCCGGCAACCTGAGGCTGCGGGAGGTGGCCTCCCGGGGGCCGGTTCTCGCGGTCGTGGCGCATCCCGACGACGAGAGCTTCGGCCTCGGGGCAGTTCTTGCAATGCTCGCGTCCGAGGGTGCCGAGGTGCGTGTGCTGTGTCTGACTCGCGGTGAGGCCAGCACGCTCGGCTCGGCGGTGGACCTCGCACAGGTGCGGCGTGAGGAACTGGCCGCGGCAGCCGACCTGCTGGGCGTCCGCGATGTCGTTCTCCTCGACCATCCCGACGGTGGTCTGCATGAAGTCGATCCGGCGATGCTGGACGCTGCGGTGCTCGACGTGCTCGGTGCTGCGGCGACCCTAGTGGTGTTCGAGGGCAATGGGGTCACCGGGCATCCGGATCATCGCGCCGCTACGGCAGCCGCGTTCCGCGTAGCGGCAGATCAGGGTCTGAACGTGGTCGAGTGGGGTGTCGCCCCCGCAGTCGCGGATTCGCTCAACGCCGAGTTGGGTACCGAGTTCGCCGGGCTCGACGGCGAGGGTGCCGTTGACGTGGATGTGGACCGGAAGGTGCAGTCCGAGGCCATCGCCTGCCACGAGAGTCAGGCTACGGACAATCCCGTGTTACTCAGGAGGCTCGCACTCTCCGGGTCGGTCGACCGCATCAGGATTCACACCGCAACCGGGGTCTGAAAGATCGTGCGATAGCGGCCTGAAAGGCAGTGCACCCCGCGATGGAGCGGCTCAGCGTGTGGATCTCGGGAGTATACCCGGGTGGGTACGATCGAGGCTCCTGCAAGCCACCTACGAGGAGCCGTCCCCGTGTGCTACCCAGTCACCTGCCGTATCTGTTCGAAGACCACGTGGGAAGGCTGCGGCCAGCACATCGCCGACGTCATGCGGGCGGTACAACCTGCGGACCGGTGCACGTGCGAGAATCCGGGGCGCTGAGCTCGCCGTGATCGACACTCGTTCCGTCGAACGAGTCGGTGGCGGCTAGTAGCGTCGAGGCGTGACTGATTTCTTCGGCGACACCGGTTTCTTCGGAGATGCGGACACCGCGGGCGAGTCGGCGGGGCTGTTCGAGGCACCGGCCGCCGAATCCGAGCCCGAGCCGCTCACGTCGGTGACGCGTCACGCACCGACGCCGAACCCCGGCGCACCGCTCGCGGTCCGTATGCGGCCGGCAACGCTCTCGGAAGTCGTCGGCCAGCAGCACCTGCTGGGGCCGGGCGCGCCGCTCCGGCGTCTTGTCGAGGGCTCAGGGGCGTCGTCGGTGATGCTCTACGGGCCGCCCGGGACGGGCAAGACGACCCTGGCGTCACTGATCTCCGGTGCCACGGGCCGCAAGTTCGAGGCGCTGTCCGCGCTGTCGGCCGGCGTCAAAGAGGTGCGCGGCGTCATCGAGTTGGCTCGGCGACGCCTGCTTCAGGGCGAACAGACCGTGCTGTTCATCGACGAGGTCCACCGATTCTCCAAGACCCAGCAGGACGCCTTGCTCGCCGCAGTCGAGAACCGCATCGTGCTGCTCGTCGCGGCGACCACCGAGAACCCGTCCTTCTCGGTGGTCTCACCGCTGCTGTCGCGGTCACTGGTGTTGCAGCTGCAGTCGCTCACGGCCGACGACATCCGGCTGCTCATCGAGCGCGCCCGCGTTGACGAGCGCGGCCTCGGTGGGTCCATCGAGATAGCTGACGACGCGTTCGAGCATCTTGTCCGGCTCGCCGCCGGTGACGCGAGGCGAGCACTGACGGCGCTCGAGGCAGCGGCTGGGACCGCGCTCGACCGGACCGACGAGCGTCCCGCGATCCTCGACCTCGAGACCGTCGAGTCCAGCATCGACAAGGCTGCCGTGCGCTACGACCGGGACGGCGACCAGCACTACGACGTGATCAGTGCATTCATCAAGTCGATCCGTGGTTCCGACGTCGACGCCGCGCTGCACTACCTCGCGCGGATGATCACCGCGGGAGAAGATCCCCGCTTCATTGCCCGCCGTCTCGTCGTGCACGCCAGCGAGGACATCGGCATGGCCGACCCCACGGCGCTGCAGACCGCGACCGCAGCTGCGCAGGCGGTCCAGTTGATCGGTATGCCGGAGGCTCGCCTCGCCTTGGCGCAGGCCACGATCCACCTCGCGACCGCACCCAAGTCGGGCGCCGTCATTGCTGCGTTGGGTGCCGCGATGGCCGATGTCGCGGCCGGCAACGCCGGGCTGGTGCCGGGGCACCTGCGGGATGGTCACTACGCGGGCGCCGCGCAACTGGGCAATGCCGTCGGCTACCGGTATCCGCACGACCATCCGGATGGCGTGCTGGCGCAGCAGTATCCGCCGGACGAACTCGTCGGTGTCGACTACTACGAGCCGACCACCCACGGCGCGGAGCGCGAGGTTGCCGGCCGGGTACCGAAGCTGCGCCGGATCGTCCGCGGCGGTTGAGCCCGCGGACGATCCCCGGGTCGGATCGTGGCGTGCGTCACATCGTGGGCTGCGTGGCGAGCCACTGCTCGACCCGGCGCTGCGCCTCCTCCTCGGTCACGTCCTCGACCCGAGTGAGGATCGCCTAGCGGTGTCCGAACGGATCCACGATGGCCCCGAACCGGTCGCCGGTGACGAAGCCTGACGGACCGCACGTTGCAGCGGATACTGCGCCGCTATACCGGGATCACCGCTAGCTGGCTCATCAGTCGGTACCGGCTGCTCGACACCCTCGATGCGCTGCAGTCGGATCCGCGGCGCGACGTCGCGGAATTGGCTGTGGTGCTCGGCTGGTACGACCAGGCGCACCTCACCCGAGAGTTCACCGCGGCGGTCGGTGTCCCGCCCGCCCGATATGCCCGCGCGTTGGTGAATGAGATCGACGGGTGATCATGGTCGTCGGCTCGACCGCCTCGCGCCGTGCGTCACATGCGGCGAATAATTGGTGCGTAAGAGGACGTTAAGCTTGCCAATGGCTGATTCGCATTTCGGAAGCGACATTGGCGGCTGAACACTGCGACATGCGAAGGACAAACACAGGTGCAGACCCACGAGATCCGTAGGCGCTTCCTCGACCACTTCGTCAAGGCGGGCCACACCGAGGTGCCCAGCGCCTCGCTGATTCTCGACGACCCGAACCTGCTGTTCGTGAACGCCGGCATGGTCCAGTTCGTTCCGTTCTTCCTCGGCCAGGAGACGCCGTCCTACGACGCTGCAACCAGCGTGCAGAAGTGCGTGCGCACCCTGGACATCGAGAACGTCGGCATCACGACACGTCACAACACGTTCTTTCAAATGGCCGGTAATTTCTCATTTGGTGCCTACTTCAAGCGCGAAGCCATCCGGCACGCGTGGTCGCTGTTGACCAGCAGCGTCGATGACGGCGGCTACGGCTTCGACCCCGAGCGGCTGTGGGTCACCGTCTACCTCGACGACGACGAGGCGCGAGAACTCTGGAAGGAAGAGGCCGGCATCCCCGACGAACGCATCCAGCGCCGGGGCATGGCCGACAACTACTGGTCGATGGGCGTCCCCGGGCCGTGTGGTCCGTGCTCGGAGATCTACTACGACCGTGGCCCCGAGTACGGCAAGCCAGGCGGACCGGAGGCCGACGAGGACCGCTACCTCGAGATCTGGAACCTCGTCTTCATGCAGAACGAGCGCGGTCTGGGGTCCGGCAAGGACAGCTTCGAGATCCTCGGCCCGCTTCCGAAGAAGAACATCGACACCGGCATGGGCGTCGAACGCGTCGCGTTCCTCCTGCAGGGTGTCGACAACGTCTACGAGACCGACCTGGTTCGCCCGGTCATCACCAAGGCGGAGGAACTGTCCGGCCGTACCTACGGCACCGACCACGAGGCAGACGTTCGGTTCAGGGTCATCGCCGACCACGCCCGCACCGCCGTGATGCTCATCGCCGACGGCGTCAATCCCGGCAACGAGGGTCGCGGCTACGTGCTGCGTCGGCTGTTGCGTCGCATCATCCGGTCCGCGAAGCTGCTCGGCGCCGAGAAGCCGAGCATGGGCGAATTCGTCACCGTCGTCAGCGACACCATGGCGCCGTCGTATCCGGAGCTGGCGACCGACTTCGAGCGCATCTTGGCTGTGGCCGTCGGTGAGGAGACGGCGTTCCTCCGGACCATCGCGGCCGGATCGAAGATGTTCGAGGCCGAGGCCGAGCAGGTCAAGGCGGCCGGCCGGAAGGTGTTCGGTGGCAACGAGGCATTCGTGCTGCACGATACCTACGGTTTCCCGATCGACCTGACACTCGAGATGGCTGCCGAAGCCGGACTCGCGGTCGACGAGGACGGCTTCCGCTCGCTCATGGCGGAGCAGCGCAAGCGTGCCAAGGACGACGCGCAGGCCCGCAAGCACGCGCACGCCGATCTGAAGGTCTACAAGGAGTTCGTCGACCGCGGTCCCACCCAGTTCACCGGATTCAACGAACTCGTCTCCGAGGCACACGTGCTGGCGCTGATCGCGAACGGTGTCCGGGTGCCCACCGCGAAGGCCGGCGAGGACGTGGAGGTGATCCTCGACCGCAGCCCGCTGTACGCGGAGGCCGGCGGCCAGATCGCCGACCGCGGCATGATCACCGCGGCCGGCCTGCGGGTGCAGGTCAACGACGTGCAGAAGATCGCCAAGAAGGTGTGGGTGCACAGGGTCACGGTCAACGAAGGCCAGATCACCGAGGGCGACATGGTCCTCGCGCAGGTCGATCCCGAATGGCGCAGGGGTGCAACCCAGGGTCACTCGGGCACACACATGGTGCATGCCGCGCTCCGACAGGTGCTCGGCCCCAACGCCGTTCAGGCCGGCTCGCTGAACAAGCCGGGCTACCTGCGGTTCGACTTCAACTGGCAGGGCCAGCTCTCGGAGTCTCAGAAGCAGGAGATCGAGGCTGTCACCAATGAGGCCGTCGCCGCGAACCATCACGTCAACACCTTCGTCACCGATCTCGCCAAAGCGAAGCAGATGGGCGCACTTGCGCTGTTCGGTGAGAACTACGGCGACGAGGTCCGGGTCGTCGAGATAGGCGGGCCGTTCTCGATGGAACTGTGCGGCGGCACCCACGTGCAGACGTCGGCGCAGATCGGACCGGTCACCCTGCTCGGCGAGTCGTCGGTCGGCTCCGGTGTGCGCCGCGTCGAGGCGTTCGTCGGTCTCGACTCGTACCGCTATCTGGCAAAGGAGCGCGCGCTGCTCGCGGGTATCGCGTCGTCGTTGAAGGTGCCGTCCGACGAGGTGCCCGCCCGCGTCGAGGCACTGGTCGAGCGACTGCGTGCGGCTGAGAAGGAACTCGAAGCCACCAAGGCGGCGGCAGTCCTCGCGTCCGCCGGAACGTACGTCGACCAGGCTCATCGCATCGGTGACGTGCTGCTCGTCGCCGAGCAGGCTCCGGACGGCGTGGCCGGAAACGATCTGCGCGGCCTCGTCAGTGACGTCCGGGGACGCTTCGGCACCCAGCCTGCCGTGGTGGTGCTGCTCGGGAATGCCGACGGAAAGGTGCCGTTCGTCGTAGCGACGACGAAGGCCGCCCAGGATCTCGGTATCAAGGCCGGAGACCTGGTCTCGAGCTTCGGCCCCCAGATCGGCGGTCGCGGCGGTGGCAAGGCGGACATGGCGCAGGGCTCCGGCTCCGATGTATCGGGTATCCCCGCGGCCCTCGAGGGCGTACGCGGCCGCGTCGCCGAGTTGACCGGGAACTCCTAGCGGTGCCGTCGGCGGAGTCGGGTCCCAACCGCCCCATTCTGTCCGGGCCGGATCGGCCTGGGGCCGACGACCCCGGTCCTGGACGTCGGATCGGCATCGATGTCGGCAGCGTGCGGATCGGGGTGGCGTCCTCCGATCCCGGCTGCATCCTCGCGACGCCGGTGGAGACGGTTCCCCGCTCGAAGGAAAGGGGGCCCGATGCGCCGGACATCCGACGCATTGTCGCGCTGGTCGAGGAGTACGAGGCCGTCGAGGTGATCGTCGGATTGCCGCAGACCCTGCGCGGCGAACGTGGGAAGGCTGCCGATCTCGCATCCGCGTTCGCACGACGACTGCAGCGCGGCATCGACCCGATCCCGGTGCGGATGGCAGACGAGCGACTGACGACCGTCACCGCATCACGGGCACTGCGCGAAAGCGGAGTCCGAGCCAAGGGGCAGCGGCCGATGATCGACCAGGCCGCGGCGGTGGCGATCTTGCAGGGATGGTTGGACGAGCGGAGCAGAGCGGTGAACGTGACGGACCTCGATGGCAAGGGACGACCCACGGAGGACGGCTTGTGAGTGATCATCGGAAGCCGACGGGGCGCCGCCGAGATGAGCCGACCGCCGGCCGCGCGGGTGATCACCGCTTCAACGACCACACAGGCTACGGCGCCGTGCCGAACCACGGACACCGGAACGACCACGGACACCGGAACGACCACGGACACCGGAACGACCACGGACACCGGAATTCGCCAGAGCACCGCCAGGGTCGCGGACGACAAGACCACGCTTACACCGACCATGGTTACACCGACCATGACTACACGGATCAAGGCCACACCGACCAGTACTGGCAACCGGACTACGACCGGTACCCGTACGAGGACCCGCGGCGACATGCGCCGCCCGCGGCTGTCGGTACACGCCCGACCAGCCACCGCGAGCCCTCGCGCCCGCACCTGGCCGCAAGCCGCAAGCCCAAGCGTCGTCGGGGCCGGATCATCGGCGTTCTCGCCGGTGCCGTCCTCCTCGGAGGCGTCGGAGCTGCCGTGTACGACTGGATGACCGAGGTACCCGACTACTCCGGGCCGGGCGGTCCCGAGGTCGTCATCCAGGTGCACCCCGGCGATACCGCCGATGACATCGCGGATGAGATGGCGATCAAGGACGTCGTCAAGAGCGAGACCGCGTTCTACCGCGCCGCGCTCCGCAACGACCAGATAACTTCGGTTCGGCCCGGTTTCTATGCGATCGCGACCCAGATTTCGGGTGCGGACGCGGTATCGGCGCTCGTGGGTCCAGATGCTCGAGTTGGAGCGTTGGTGATCGCGGAGGGACGCCAGCTACACGACACTCGCGACGTGAAGACCGGTGCGGTCAAGAAGGGCATCTACAGCCTGATCGCCGACGCCAGCTGTTTGGGGCCCGCGGATGCGAAGAAGTGCGTTACCTATGACCAGCTCAACCAGGCAGGAGCGGGAACCGACCTGGCGGCGCTCGGTGTTCCCGGCTGGGCTCGCACTCAGGTCGCGAGTGTCCCGGACCGCGGCCGCCAACTGGAGGGGATGATCGCGGCCGGCAGCTGGAACTTCGATCCCACGCAGACTCCCACGGAGATCCTACGACAGCTCGTGAGCGCGAGTGCCGACAGCTACGCGAAGACCGGAATCGAGACTGCTGGTGCGAATGTGGGTCTGACTCCGTACGAGATCCTCGTCGTCGCCTCGCTCGTCGAACGTGAGGCATTGCCTGCAGATTTCGACAAGGTCGCACGGGTTGTGCTCAACCGCCTCGCCGTGAATCAGCCCCTTCAGTTCGATTCCACCGTGAACTACGCCCTCGACGAGGTCGAGGTCGCAACCACGGACGCCGACCGTGCTCGGGTCACGCCGTGGAACACGTACGCCACGCCGGGCCTGCCTGCATCGCCGATCGCGGCGCCGAGCATCAATGCCCTCAAGGCGGCGGAGAACCCGGCCCCCGGGGACTACCTGTACTTCGTGACGATCGACAACAACGGCACCACGCTCTTCACCCGTAGCTACGAAGAGCACCTGGCGAACATCGAAATGGCGCACCGCAGCGGCATTCTCGACAGTGGAAGGTGATCGACGTGTCCGCGCGTAAGGCCGCAGTTCTCGGCAGTCCCATCACGCACTCCAAGTCCCCGCAGCTCCACCTTGCGGCCTACCGGGCGTTGGGGCTGACCGAGTGGACGTACGAGCGCCTCGAGTGCACCGGTGAGCAGTTGCCCGGCCTGGTCTCGGGCCTCGGGCCCGAATGGGTCGGCCTATCGGTGACGATGCCCGGCAAGGTCGCGGCGCTCGAATTCGCGGCCGAGCGCACCGAACGCGCCGTCACGGTGGGGTCGGCCAACACCCTCGTGCGCATCGACGACGGATGGCGGGCCGACTGCACCGACGTCGACGGTGTCCGTGGTGCCCTCGTCGACGGCGGCGTCAGCGACCTGTCCGGGAAGTCGGCGGTGGTGGTCGGGGCCGGCGGCACCGCTCGACCCGCCCTGGTCGCCCTGGCTGGCCTGGGTGCTTCTTCGGTGACCGTGGTGGCGCGCGACGCCGACCGTGCCCGCGCCACGCTCGACTGCGCGGAAGCGATGGGGCTGGCCGTGCGGCACGTGACGTTCGACAGCGATCTGCTCGGTGCGCTCTGTGCGGGCTCTGCCGCGCTGGTCAGCACAGTTCCAGCAGCGGGTGCTGCGCCGTACGCGGAGGTGCTCGGCGGCGCACCGTTCGTTCTCGACGCCATCTACGACCCGTGGCCGACCCCTCTTGCCGAATCGGTCGAGCGCTCCGGGGGCACGGTCGTGGGGGGACTGGCGATGCTGCTCAATCAGGCCTACGGGCAGGTGGAACAGTTCACGGGGATGCCTGCACCGCGCAAGGCGATGGCAGCTGCCCTCGACTAGATGGGGCCCTCGGCTGGATCGGGGCGGCTGGATCTGCGCGGCTGGATCGGGGCGACAACCGCGCCTGCGCCCTGGCGCCTGCGGCGGTAGCGATGCGACGACCCGGGGTGGCCCACTGTCGAGGCGGAGGCCACCGACGTGGAAAGATGCTGCATGTGTTGCGCTGGATAACTGCTGGAGAGTCCCATGGTCCCGCCCTCGTTTCCATGCTCGAGGGGATGGTTGCCGGCGTCGAGGTGACGTCCGACGATATCTCGGCGCAGCTTGCGCGCCGACGTCTCGGCTACGGTCGCGGCGCCCGCATGAAGTTCGAGGCCGACAAGGTCACGATCATCGGCGGCGTCCGGCATGGCCGCACCTTGGGTGGTCCGGTCGCGATCGAGGTCGGAAACACCGAATGGCCCAAGTGGGAGACCATCATGTCCGCGGACCCCGTGGACGAAGCCGAACTGGCCGGCCAGGCACGTAACGCGCCGCTCACTCGGCCCCGCCCCGGCCACGCCGACTACTCCGGCATGCTCAAGTACGGCTTCGACGACGCCCGCCCGGTCCTCGAGCGTGCGAGCGCCCGCGAGACCGCGGCCCGCGTGGCGGCCGGCACCGTGGCCCGCCAGTTCCTGCGCCAACTCTTCGGCGTCGAGGTCCTCTCACACGTCATCTCCATCGGCGCCTCCGATCCGTACGTCGGTCCCGGCCCGCTCGCAGGCGACCTCGAGGCGATCGACGCCAGCCCGGTGCGGGCCTTCGACGAAGCAGCCGAATCCTCGATGATCGCCGAGATCGAGGAGGCCAAGAAGGACGGCGACACGCTCGGTGGTGTAGTCGAGGTGATCGTGCACGGGCTGCCGGTGGGCCTCGGTTCGTTCGTCAGCGGCGCCGACCGTCTCGATTCCCGTCTGGCGGCGGCCCTCATGGGTATTCAGGCGATCAAGGGCGTCGAGGTCGGCGACGGCTTCGAGACCGCGCGGCGGCGCGGTAGCGCCGCGCACGACGAGATGCGTCCCGGCCCCGACGGCGTCCTGCGCTCGACCAACCGCGCCGGTGGTCTCGAGGGCGGCATGACCAACGGCGAGGCGCTACGTGTTCGAGCCGCGATGAAGCCGATCTCCACAGTTCCGCGCGCCCTTTCCACCATCGACATGGCGACAGGTGAGGAAGCCGTCGCGATCCATCAGCGCTCCGACGTATGCGCGGTCCCGGCCGCCGGAGTGGTCGCAGAAGCGATGGTTGCGCTGGTCGTCGCGCAGGCCGCGCTCGACAAGTTCGGCGGTGACTCGATCGCCGAGACCCGCTCGAACTTCCAGCGCTATGTCGACGGCATCGCGGCCCGTCCGCCGCGGTGATCGGATGACACCACGCGCCGTGCTCATCGGGCCGCCCGGCGCGGGCAAGTCGACCATCGGTCGGCGGCTCGCGAATGCGCTCGAACTCGAACTGCTCGATACCGACGTCGAGATCGAGCGTCGGGTCGGACGTACTATCCCGGAGATCTTCGCGGCCGAGGGGGAAGAGTACTTCCGGGAGGTCGAGGAGCAGGTCGTGGCGGAGGCACTCGAGTCGCATGCCGGAATAGTGTCTCTCGGCGGCGGGGCGATCCTGTCCGATCGCACCCGTTCCCGGCTGGCCGGGCATACCGTGGTGTATCTGGAGATCAGTGTTGCGGAGGGGCTGAAGCGGACCGGCACGAATACGGGTCGGCCACTGCTGACCGGTGGTGACCCCAAGGCGCGGTACCAAGCTTTGATGCGCCGCCGTCGGCCGCTGTACCGGCAGGTGGCGAGCATCAAGGTGCGCACCGACGCTCGCAGCCCGAGCAGGGTGGTCCAGCAGTTGGTGAAGAAGTTGACCGATGGATCCGGATCAGGCGGTTCGACACGAAACGACCTGACCCGAGACGACCTGACACGAGACGACACAGAAGCGGAGCAGTAGAGCAGTGACGGAACCGGTACGCGTCGAAGTGGCAACGGCCGACCCCTATCCGGTGATCATCGGACGGGGCCTGCTCGGCGAGCTCGTCGAGGAACTCGCGGGCACCCGGACGGTGGCGATCTTCCACCAACCCCCGCTCGCGGAGACGGCGGAGGCGGTGAGAACGGCTCTTGCGGAGACGGGAATCGACGCGCACCGCATCGAGATCCCGGATGCCGAGGATGGCAAGGAACTCGCGGTGGCGGGCTTCTGCTGGGAGGTGCTCGGCCGAATCGGCCTGACGCGCACCGACGCGGTTGTCAGCCTCGGCGGCGGTGCCGCAACCGACCTCGCGGGGTTCGTCGCCGCGACGTGGATGCGCGGAGTTCGGATCGTGCACGTCCCCACCACGCTCCTCGCGATGGTCGACGCCGCAGTGGGCGGCAAGACCGGCATCAATACCGAAGCCGGGAAGAACCTGGTCGGCGCCTTTCACGAGCCGTCCGCAGTCCTGGTCGACCTGGCGACGCTCGAGACGGTGCCGCGCAACGAGATAGTCGCGGGCATGGCGGAGGTCATCAAGACCGGATTCATCGCCGATCCCGTCATCCTGGACCTCATCGAGGCCGATCCCGAGGCCGCGATGGATCCGACCGGGACCGTCCTTCCCGAGTTGATTCGTCGCTCGGTCGAGGTCAAGGCCAAGGTGGTCGCGGCGGATCTACGTGAGTCGAGTCTTCGCGAGATCCTCAACTACGGGCACACACTCGGTCACGCGATCGAGCGACGTGAGCGCTACCGCTGGCGTCACGGTGCCGCAGTGTCGGTCGGCTTGGTCTTCGCCGCCGAACTCGGCCGCCTCGCCGGTCGCCTCGACGATGCGACAGCCGACCGGCACCGCTCGATCCTCGAGCTCGTCGGCCTGCCCACCACGTACGACGGCGACGCGTTCGCGCAGTTGCTCGAGGGCATGCAGACCGACAAGAAAAGCCGCGCCGGCATGCTCCGTTTTGTCGTTCTCGACGGTCTCGCCAAGCCGGGCCGCCTCGAGGGCCCTGATCCCACGTTGCTCGCCGCCGCGTACTCGGCCGTCGCGCGGGACGAGAGCCCGAGCGGAGGGGCGGTGCTGCTGTGAGGATTCAGGTCATCAACGGACCCAACCTGGGTCGTCTCGGCAAGCGCCAGCCCGAGGTCTACGGGTCCACCACCCACGACGACCTCGTCGCTATGTGCGAGCGCACCGCGGCCGAACTAGGAGTCGAGGTCGTCGTCCGTCAAAGTGACAGCGAGGGCGAACTGATCGGGTGGGTACACGAGGCCGCGGATGCCCGCGAACCGGTGATCCTCAACGCCGGTGGCCTCACCCACACGTCGGTGGTCCTGCGTGACGCCTGTGCGGAACTGACGGCCGGCCTCGTGGAGTTGCACATCTCGAACGTCCACGCACGGGAGGACTTCCGCCACCACTCGTACCTGGGCGCAGTAGCGACGGGCTCGATCGTCGGGCTCGGCGTCGCGGGCTACGGCCTGGCGCTGCGCTTCCTCGCGGAGCGAGGCTGACGGCCGAACTCGCGCAGCGCGGCTGAAGGCCGGAACGAGGCCCGGCCCGCCTCGCCTCTACTGTTCAGCGCGATCTGCGCCGTCCGGCCGGCGGTCCTTGTCGACCGCGGGGAACACCTCGGTGTCGGTGTTGTCGGCCCTGGTGTTGTCGGCCCTGGTGTTGTCGGCGCCAGTGTTGTCGGGGTCGCCGGTCTCCTGGGAGCCGGCGTCGGAATCGTATCCGCTCTGGGAACCGTGCTCGTACGACCACTCGCTGCCGGCGTAGGACTCGGCGGCGGCGTCTTCGAAGTCCTCGCCGGGCACGCCGGACTTGCTTGTCTCGCGCGCGACGAAGAGCCGACCCAAAGCGACCGCAATTGTCGCTGGGACGAAGACCAGGAGAACAGTGAACGCCGCTGCCGAGGTCACCTCGAAGAACAGTCCGCCGTTCGTGATCGCGATGTCGAGGAGGATCTCGACGAACCAGGACAGGGCGCCCGCGAGTACGCCGGTGACGAACGCGGCCTTGAGCCACATCATCGTCAGGTCGGCGCCGTCGTCTGGGTCGGGGTAGGCCCGACGGTCACGGATGCCGTCGAGCGCCCCCCAGGCGAACGCCGCGAGGATCACGAGGATCAGCGCGAACCACCGCATGATGCTGCCCTGTTGCGGCCACTGTGTAACCGCGGCACCGAGAAAGGTGCGCACCACCACGTATGCCAATGCGAGACCGAGACCGCGTACGACCCACCCATTCATGTGGCACAGCGTAGCCAGCGGGATTTCGAGTCTGTGTCCTAACCCACACGAACCAGCCCGAGCGGTCTCCGACACGATCGGGTACGCACATTCGACACGGTGCCCTCGGTGTGCCGTCTCGGGAGGTCAACGGTAGTTTCGAGGCATGTCGATCGACCCTGCGACCGCTCCGACTTCCGCTCGCCGCTCCAAGTTGCGTGAGGCGCTGCGCGACCGCGGCCTCGACGCTCTGCTGGTCACCGACCTGCTCAACATCCGCTACCTCACCGGATTCACCGGATCGAATGCGGCACTGCTGGTGTCGGCCGCCGACGAGACGGACGCCGAGGACCACACCGTCATCTCCACCGATGGGCGATACCTGGTCCAGGTGGCAGAACAGGTTCCCGACCTGCGGGCCGAGATCGCGCGGGCGAGTGGCCGGAAGCTGTTGGAACTCGCGCTCGCGTCGGGTATCGGCAAGCTCGGTTTCGAGAGCCACGTCGTGACCGTCGACCAGCACGCCGTGTGGTCCGACGCAGCGGACGGAATCGTGTTCGTGAGGACACCCCACATCGTCGAGGAGTTGCGCGAGGTCAAGGACGAAAGCGAGATCGAGCTGCTGCGGCGTGCGTGCGCCGTCGCTGATCGCGCGCTCGCGGACCTTGTCCAGCGCGGCGGGCTACGGCCCGGGCGCACCGAGCGAGAGGTCGGTCGGGAACTCGAATCGTTGATGTTCGATCACGGAGCGGACGGTATTTCGTTCGAGACGATCGTTGCGGCCGGAGCGAACTCCGCGATTCCGCACCACCGACCGACCGGAGCGGTCCTGCAGTCCGGCGACTTCGTCAAGCTGGACTTCGGTGCCCAGGTGGGGGGATACCACTCGGACATGACGCGCACCTACGTCCTGGAACGGGCGGCGTCTTGGCAGCGGGATCTCTACGACCTCGTGGCTCGGGCACAGGCCGCAGGGTGTGCAGCATTGGCGCCGGGCGTCGATGTCGGGTCTGTCGATTCGTCGGCGCGGGCGGTCATCGACGACGCCGGATACGGCGACCTGTTCCTGCACGGACTAGGCCACGGGGTCGGTCTGGAGATCCACGAAGCGCCGGGGATCGGCAAGCTCGGCACCGGTACACTGCTACGCGGTGCGGTGGTGACCGTCGAACCGGGTGTGTATCTCTCCGGGCGCGGTGGCGTCAGGATCGAGGACACGCTCGTCGTTCGTGAGCAGGAGCCCGAACTCCTCACTCTCACCAGCAAGGACCTCGCAATCGTCTGAAGGAGACGCGAAACCAAGTGGCAGATACCAGCGATTTCAAGAACGGACTCGTGCTGAAGATCGACGGTCAGCTGTGGCAGATCCTCGAATTCCAGCACGTCAAGCCGGGTAAGGGGCCGGCCTTCGTCCGTACGAAGATCAAGAACGTGCTCTCCGGAAAGACCGTCGACAAAACCTGGAACGCGGGCGTCAAGGTCGAGACTGCCACGGTCGACCGTCGCGACATGACCTACCTGTACCACGACGGCTCCGACTACATCTTCATGGACGGCGAGACCTACGACCAGATCTCGATCGGCGAGGACACCGTCGGCGATGGTGCGCGCTTTATGCTCGAGAGCATGCAGGTCCAGGTGGCTACGCACGAGGGCGAGCCGCTGTTCGTCGAGCTTCCGGTCACCGTCGAACTCGAGGTCAAGCACACCGATCCGGGTCTGCAGGGCGACCGCTCCACAGGTGGGACCAAGCCGGCGACGCTCGAGACCGGCGCCGAGATCCAGGTTCCGCTCTTCATCAACATCGGCGACAAGCTCAAGGTCGACTCGCGTGACGGCAACTACCTCGGGCGCGTGAATTCCTGAGTGTCGGGTACGCGAAAGAAGCTCGGAGCACGCCACAAGGCCCGCAAGCGGGCCGTGGACTTCCTGTTCGAGGCCGAGGCGCGTGATGTCGACCCGGTCGAGCTTTCGGAGGAGCGATCCGAGCTGGCCGGGCATGACGAATCGGTGGCGCCGGTGGCGAACTACACCACGACGATCGTCGGGGGAGTGGCCGAGAATCTGGACCGGCTGGACCAGGTGATCTCGTCTCACCTCGAGGACTGGACGCTCGAACGGCTTCCCGCCGTGGACCGAGCGATCTTGCGGATCGCGGTGTGGGAGCTGTTCCACGCGACGGACGTTCCGCCGGTGGTGGCCGTCGACGAGGCCGTCGAGCTCGCGAAGGAACTGTCCACCGACGACTCGCCGGGCTTTGTGAACGGTGTACTCGGCCAAGTCGTCCTGGTTGCCCCGCAGGTGCGCGCCGCTGCAGCCGCGACTTCGCAGCGAGCGCGGTCGGACGCCGCCGCGGCTACCGCCGCCGACGCTGTGGGCGGAGAAGATTCCGAGTCCTGAAATCATGCGCTGCCGCCCACCCCGAATCGGGGTGGGCGGCAGTGTGTTCGGGGTACCTCGCGACCCTGTCTACCCTTGATCTGACGCTACCCTGATTCTGGCGCAGGGCTCGCTGCTGATAAGCTCGGCCGCGTCAGACATCCTTTAAAGATCCGTCCAGAGAGGCGGAGAAGGAGGTCGCCGAATGCGTGTGCCTGAAGGATCTTCATCCGGTCTTCCCGCAAACGCTCGCGAACTGCTGTCCCCGGCCGACGTCGGTAGGACCATCGCTCGTATTGCCCACCAGATCATCGAGAAGACCGCGCTCGACGCGGTCGAAGAACCCGACGGCGCCAGTTCCTCACCGCGCGTCGTTCTGATCGGCATCCCGACCCGCGGCACTACTCTCGCCGCTCGCCTCGCCGACAAGATCGCGGAGTTCACGGGTGTCCGGCCGCCAGTTGGTTCCCTCGACATCACGCTCTACCGCGACGATCTGCGGACCAAACCACACCGACCGCTCGAGCGCACGTCCGTCCCGGAGGGCGGCGTCGACAACGCGCTCGTCGTCCTGGTCGACGATGTCCTGTTCTCCGGCCGCACGGTCCGCTCCGCACTCGACGCACTGCGCGACCTCGGCCGTCCGCGTGCGGTTCAGCTGGCAGTGCTCGTCGACCGCGGACATCGCGAGCTGCCATTGCGCGCCGACTACGTGGGCAAGAACGTTCCCACTGCACGCACGGAGGACGTGGCCGTGCGACTCGCCGAGCACGACGGGCGCGACTGTGTCGTGCTGTCGAGCGGGCCGATCTCGGACCAGGTCCCCGCCACCAGGGTTGACACAGAGGAGACCGGGCACACAGAGGAGAACGACAAGTGAAGCACCTGCTCTCCGTCGCGGATCTGACCCGGGATTCGGCGACCGCGTTGCTCGACGATGCCGAACGGCTGGAGCAGGCGCTGCTCGGACGCGAGGTCAAAAAGCTACCGACGCTTCGTGGGCGGACTGTCATGACGGTCTTCTTCGAGAACTCGACCCGCACCAGGGTGTCGTTCGAGGTGGCCGGCAAGTGGATGAGCGCGGACGTTATCAACGTCAGCGCGTCCAGTTCGTCGGTGTCGAAGGGCGAGTCGCTGCGCGATACTGCCCTGACGTTGCGCGCAGCCGGTGCCGACGCGCTGATCGTCCGGCATCCCGCGTCCGGTGCGGCGAACCAGATCGCTGCGTGGACCGGCGCCGGCGAGGACGGCGGACCCGCGGTCGTCAACGCTGGTGACGGCACCCACGAGCATCCGACACAGGCTCTGCTCGACGCGCTGACGTTGCGGCAGCGACTCGGTGATATCGAGGGTCGCCGCATCGTGATCGTCGGTGACATCCTGCACAGCCGGGTGGCGCGCTCGAACGCGCTGCTGCTCGCGATGCTCGGCGCCGAGGTGGTGTTGGTCGCTCCGCGCACACTGCTGCCGGCCGGGGTCGGGACGTGGCCCGTCCGGGTGTCGCATTCGCTCGACGCCGAACTACCCGGCGCAGATGCGGTGCTGATGCTGCGGGTGCAGGCCGAGCGGATGAACGGCGGATTCTTCCCGTCGCCACGCGAGTACGCGATCACCTACGGCCTGTCGGAGAAGCGACTCGGGTTGTTGGCAGACCACGCCGTCGTACTGCACCCCGGACCGATGCTGCGCGGCATGGAAATCGCCTCGTCGGTTGCGGATTCACCGAAAGCTGCTGTGCTGCAGCAGGTCACGAATGGTGTTCATGTGCGAATGGCGGTGCTGTTCCGCCTGCTGGTGGGTACGGAAGAGGTCGCGTGAGCGGCCGGCACGAAACGAGAAACGAGAAGGTGGCGCCGCAGATGTCCGCAAGCGGGAACGTGTTGATCAAGAACGTTCTGGTGTACGGCGAGGGCGAGCCGACCGACCTCCTGCTCGGCGACAACCAGATCCGCGAGATCGGCACCGGTCTCACGGCCACTGCGGACACCGAGGTGATCGACGGCTCCGGCCAGGTCCTGCTTCCCGGTTTCGTCGACCTGCACACGCACCTACGTGAGCCCGGCCGGGAGGACACCGAGACCGTTGACACCGGCTCCGCCGCCGCCGCGCTCGGCGGCTACACCGCGGTGTTCGCGATGGCCAACACCGACCCGGTCGCCGACACCGCGGTCGTCACCGACCACGTGTGGCGCCGCGGCCAGGAGGTCGGCCTGGTCGACGTGCATCCTGTCGGCGCCGTCACCGTCGGGCTCGAGGGCAAGCAGCTAGCCGAGATGGCGACGATGGCTTCCGGTGTCGGCCGGGTCAGGATGTTCTCCGACGACGGCCACTGCGTCGCGGACCCGCTCGTCATGCGCCGCGCGCTCGAATACTCGAGCTCGCTCGGCGTCCTGATTGCACAGCATGCGGAGGAGCCGCGACTGACTGTCGGGTCGGTCGCCCACGAGGGCCCGACCGCGGCCAGGTTGGGTCTGACCGGCTGGCCGCGCGCGGCCGAAGAGTCGATCGTCGCCCGCGACGCGCTGCTCGCCCGCGACGCCGGTGCCCGCGTGCACATTTGCCATGCCTCGACTGCGGGCTCGGTCGACCTGGTGAAGTGGGCCCGAGGCCAGGGCATTGCCATCACCGCGGAGGTCACCCCGCACCACCTGCTGCTCGACGACTCGCGGCTCGAGACGTACGACGCGGTCAACAAGGTCAACCCGCCGCTGCGTGAGGCGTCGGACGTCGCTGCGCTGCGCAAAGGGCTCGCCGAAGGGACCATCGACTGCGTGGCCACCGATCACGCGCCGCATGCCGAGCAGGACAAGTGCTGCGAGTTCTCGCAGGCTCGCCCCGGCATGCTCGGCCTCGAGACGGCCCTGTCGATCGTCGTGGAGACCATGGTTCGGCCAGGGCTGCTCGACTGGCGTGGCGTCGCCCGCGTGATGAGCGAGCGTCCCGCCGAGATCGTCGGTCTCGACGATCAGGGCCGCCCCATCGAAGTGGGAGAGGTGGCGAACCTGGTGCTGGTCGATCCTGATGCCGAGTGGACGGTGCACGGACCGGAGTTGGCCAGCGTTGCGAACAACACGCCGTACGAGGCGATGACCCTGCCCGCGAGGGTGACGACCACCGTGCTGCGCGGTCGCATCACCGCCCGCGATGGCAAGGTGCGGCCCATCGGAGGGGAAGGCTGACAATGGAGCGACTTCTGTGGATCGTCGGATGCGTCGTGGTCTGGGCGCTCCTGGTGTTCCTGATGTACCGCGGGTGGAAGGCACGGGCAGCACGCCAGGCTGCGCGGATCGGTGAACTGCCCACGGTCCCTACCGATCTCGGTGACCAATGGATCGCGCCGAGCACCGGGCTGTACGTGGGCAGCACGCTGGCTCCCAGCTGGCAAGACCGGGTCGCGGTCGGCGACATCGGATACCGGGCGACCGGCCGGATCAGCCGTTGGACGCACGGCATCCTCCTCGAGCGTGACGGCGCGTCCCCGATCTGGATCCCGGATGAGTCGATTCGCGCGATCCGGACCGAGCGGGGTCTGGCCGGAAAGGTGATGACGAAGGACGGGCTCCTGGTCATCCGGTGGGAGTTGCCCACCGGCACCGAGATCGATACGGGATTCCGTGGAGACGACAAGACCGTGTACCCGCACTGGGTACGCGATTCAGGCAGCTATCACACAGCGAGTGCGTCGGACTCTGGTGAGGTCGAGCAGAACGGAGAAGACGCATGAGCGGCTTTGACACCAACATGGCGGTCCTGGTTCTCGAGGACGGCCGGGTCTTCCGGGGAACCACCTTCGGGGCCGTGGGACAGACGCTCGGTGAAGCGGTCTTCAGCACCGGGATGACCGGGTACCAGGAGACCCTGACCGACCCGAGCTACCACCGTCAGATCGTGGTGTCCACGGCGCCGCAGATCGGCAACACCGGCTGGAACGACGAGGACAACGAGTCCGTCGGCCCGACCGGCAAATCCTCCGAGTCGCGGATCTGGGTCGCCGGCTACGTCGTGCGCGACCCCTCACGGCGCACGTCGAACTGGCGGGCGACCGGCTCACTGCAGGATGAACTGGTGCGCCAAGGGATCGTCGGTGTCGCCGGCATCGACACTCGCGCGCTGGTGCGCCACCTGCGTACCCGCGGATCGATGCGTGCGGGCGTCTTCTCCGGTGAGGCGCTCGCCTCGGCGCGCGGAGGGACCGGGAACGTGCTCGACGTCGACGTCCTGCTCGACCGGGTCAGGAGCCAGCCGACGATGCTCGGTGCCGACTTGGCCGGTCAGGTGAGTACCCCGAACGGCTACATCGTCGAGCCCACCCGCGACGACGCCCGATTCACCATCGCGGCGATCGACCTGGGCATCAAGACCAACACGCCGCGGATGTTCGCCGAGCGCGGCATGCGAGTGCACGTGCTGCCGTCGACCGCGACCCTGCACGACATCCTCGACCTCGGCGCCGACGGTGTCTTCCTGTCCAACGGTCCGGGCGACCCGGCCACCGCCGACGGCGCCGTCGACCTCACCAAGGAGGTGCTCGGGCGGGGGCTGCCGTTGTTCGGCATCTGCTTCGGCAACCAGATCCTCGGCCGGGCGTTGGGCCTGGGTACCTACAAGATGAAGTTCGGACACCGCGGCATCAACATCCCGGTCGTCGAGCACGAGACCGGCCGCATCGCCATAACTGCGCAGAACCACGGCTTCGCGCTCGAGGGCGAGGCAGGCCAGGAGTTCGACACCCCGTTCGGCCGCGCCGTCATCAGCCACACGTGCGCCAACGACGGCGCCGTCGAGGGGGTGCGGCTGCTCGACGGGTCGGCATTCTCGGTGCAGTACCACCCCGAGGCCGCCGCCGGCCCGCACGACGCCGCCTACTTGTTCGACCGTTTCGCCGCCATGCTCGAGGGAGTCAAGAAGTAATGCCACGTCGTACAGATCTCGAGCACATCCTGGTGATCGGCTCCGGGCCGATCGTCATCGGACAGGCCTGCGAGTTCGACTACTCGGGCACGCAGGCGTGCCGGGTCCTCCGCGAGGACGGACTGCGGGTGAGCCTGGTCAACTCGAACCCGGCCACCATCATGACCGACCCGGAGTTCGCCGACTCCACCTACGTCGAGCCGATCACCCCCGAGTTCGTCGAGAAGGTCATCGCGGGGGAGGCGGAGAAGGGCAACAAGATCGACGCCGTCCTGGCGACGCTGGGCGGCCAGACAGCCCTGAACACCGCCGTCGCTCTGCACGAGCGCGGCATCCTCGAAAAGTACGACGTCGAGCTGATCGGCGCCGACTTCGACGCGATCCAGCGCGGTGAGGACCGGCAGAAGTTCAAGGACATCGTCGACAAGTGTGGCGGTGAGTCCGCCCGCTCGCGGGTCTGCTACACGATGGAGGAGGTTCACGAGACCGTCGCCGAACTCGGCTACCCGGTCGTGGTGCGCCCGTCCTTCACGATGGGGGGGCTCGGTTCCGGCCTGGCGTACGACGAGGCGGACCTCGAGCGGATCGCCGGTGGCGGTCTGGCCGCGTCGCCGACCGCGAATGTGCTGATCGAGGAGTCGATCCTCGGTTGGAAGGAGTACGAGCTCGAGCTGATGCGCGACGGCCGCGACAACGTCGTGATCGTCTGTTCGATCGAGAACGTCGACCCCGTCGGCGTGCACACCGGTGACTCGGTGACCGTTGCCCCGGCGATGACGCTGACCGACCGCGAGTACCAGAAGATGCGGGACCTCTCGATCGCGATCTTGCGTGAGGTGGGCGTCGACACCGGCGGGTGCAACATCCAGTTCGCGATGGATCCACGCAACGGCCGCCTGGTCGTCATCGAGATGAATCCGCGCGTGTCGCGGTCGTCGGCGCTCGCGTCGAAGGCCACCGGCTACCCGATTGCGAAGATGGCCGCCAAGCTCGCCATCGGCTACACACTCGACGAGATCGTCAACGACATCACGAAGGAGACGCCGGCCTGCTTCGAGCCGACGCTCGACTACGTCGTCGTCAAGGCGCCGCGTTTCGCGTTCGAGAAGTTCCCGGGCGCCGACGGCACGTTGACCACCACGATGAAGTCGGTCGGTGAGGCCATGTCGATCGGCCGCAACTTCACCGAGGCGTTCGGCAAGGTCATGCGCTCCTTGGAGACCAAGCGGGCCGGCTTCTGGACCGGACCGGAGTGGGCGGGAGGTGTGGCCGGGGATGTCGCGGGCGCGGCCACCGACCTCGGCGTGGTGCTCGAGGAGCTGAAGGTTCCGCACGATGGCCGCATCTACGGTATCCAGAAGGCGTTCGCGCTGGGCGCCACCGTCGAGCAGTTGTACGCCGCGACCGCGATCGATCCGTGGTTCCTCGACCAGATGCAGCAGATCCACGAGCTCGGCGAACGGATCCGCGGCGCGGAGAAGGTCGACGAACAGCTGCTGCGTCACGCCAAGTACCACGGCTTGTCCGACCGGCAGATCGCCGCGCTGCGCCCCGAATTCGGTGATGGTCAGGCGGCAGAGGACGCGGTGCGCGGGCTGCGCGACGAGCTGAACGTGCACCCGGTCTACAAGACGGTCGACACCTGCGCCGCCGAGTTCGAGGCGAAGACCCCGTACCACTACTCGACGTACGAGCTCGATCCCAGCGCGGAGACCGAGGTCGCTCCCCAGACCGAGCGCCCGAAGGTGCTCATCCTGGGCTCCGGCCCCAATCGCATCGGCCAGGGCATCGAGTTCGACTATTCCTGCGTCCACGCCGCGCAGACTTTGTCGGAGGCCGGGTACGAGACCGTCATGGTCAACTGCAACCCGGAGACCGTGTCGACCGACTACGACACCGCCGATCGCCTGTACTTCGAGCCACTGACGTTCGAGGACGTGCTCGAGGTCTATCGCGCCGAGTGTCAGTCCGGCACGGTCGCCGGTGTCATCGTCCAGCTCGGCGGCCAGACGCCGCTGGGCCTGGCGAAGCGTCTCGAGCAGGCCGGCGTGCCAATCGTGGGCACCAGCCCGGCAGCCATCGACCTCGCCGAGGACCGCGGCGAGTTCGGTCGCGTGCTCACCGAGGCCGGTCTGCCTGCTCCGAGGTTCGGCACCGCCACCACCTTCGACGGCGCCCGCGACATCGCGGCGAGCATCGGGTACCCGGTCCTGGTCCGCCCGTCGTACGTCCTGGGCGGGCGCGGCATGGAGATCGTCTACGACGAGAAGTCGCTCGCGGGCTACATTTCCCGAGCTACCGAGATCTCCGAGGATCGGCCGGTGCTCGTCGACCGCTTCCTCGACGACGCGGTCGAGATCGACGTGGACGCGCTGTGCGACGGCACCGAGGTGTACCTCGGTGGCGTGATGGAGCACATCGAGGAAGCCGGCATCCACTCCGGTGACTCGGCGTGCGCGTTGCCCCCGATCACCCTGGGGCGCGCTGACCTCGAGAACGTTCGCCGATCGACGGAGGCGCTGGCGAGGGGGATCGGGGTCAAGGGCCTGCTCAACGTCCAGTACGCGCTCAAGGACGACATCCTGTATGTTCTCGAGGCCAACCCCCGCGCATCGCGGACCGTGCCGTTCGTTTCGAAGGCCACCGCGGTACAGCTGGCGAAGGCGTGCGCGCGGGTGATGATGGGCGAGTCGATCGCCGAGCTCCGGGGCAAAGGCATCCTTCCGCCTCAGGGCGACGGTGGCAGCGCGCCGCTCGACGCGCCGATCGCGGTCAAGGAGGCGGTGATGCCGTTCAACCGGTTCCGCCGCGCCGACGGCACCGGCATCGACACGCTGCTGAGCCCCGAGATGAAGTCCACTGGTGAGGTCATGGGCATCGACGCTGACTTCGGTACCGCGTTCGGGAAGAGCCAGACCGCCGCGTACGGCTCGCTTCCGGCGAGCGGGTCGGTGTTCGTCTCGGTCGCCAACAAGGACAAGCGCTCGCTGATCTTCCCGGTCAAGCGCCTCGCAGACCTCGGATTCCGGATCCTCGCCACCGAAGGCACCGCCGAGGTCCTGCGCCGCAACGGCATCACTTGCGAACAGGTTCACAAGCAGTCCGGCGAGGACCTACCCGAGGGTGCCCGCACGATCGTCGACCAGATCAAACAAGGCGAGGTCGACATGATCATCAACACCCCTTACGGCAACTCCGGTCCGCGCATCGACGGCTACGAGATCCGCGCGGCGGCCGTGTCGGCCAGCATCCCGTGCATCACCACGGTGCAGGGCGCCTCTGCGGCCGTGCAGGGCATCGAGGCCGCCATCCGCGGGGACATCGGCGTCCAGTCGCTGCAGGAGTTGCACGCCCGGCTACGGGATTCTCAGCAGTGACACCGGGGACCAGGCCGACGCACGGGGCCAGACGGCACGAGGCGTTCGGTACGCGGCTCTACGCGGCGCTGGACCGCTTCGGACCGCTGTGCGTCGGCGTGGACCCCCACCCCGGTCTTCTCGAAGCGTGGGGACTCCCTGGGACGGTAGACGGCCTCGAGGAGTTCTCCGAGATCTGCGTGGAGGCGTTCGTCGGCCGGGTCGCCCTGGTCAAGCCGCAGGTCGCGTTCTTCGAGGCGTACGGCTCGGGTGGTTTCGCGGTCCTCGAGCGCACCATCGGCGTGCTTCGCGAGGCCGGCACACTCGTCGTGGCCGACGCCAAGCGTGGTGACATCGGCTCGACCATGAGCGCATACGCCGACGCATGGTTGGGCGAGGGCTCACCGCTCGAATCGGATGCGGTGACGGTGTCGCCGTATCTCGGGTTCGGGTCGCTCGATCCGATCCTCGACCTTGCCGAACGCAACCACGGTGGCGTTTTCGTGCTCGCGGCGACCTCGAACCCCGAGGGCGGTCAGGTGCAGCTGTCGACCGGCGTCGACGGCCGGCATCTCAGCCAGGTGATGGTCGATGAGGCGGCGGCTCGCAATGCTGGCGCCGCCACCCTCGGATCGGTCGGTGTCGTGGTCGGCGCGACTCTCGCGGATGCGCCGGACCTCGGGGGTCTGCACGGACCGATCTTGATGCCGGGAGTTGGCCATCAGGGCGGCACCGCCGACGACGTCCGCAGGCTGGCAGGGGACGCCCTGCGCTCGGTCGTGCCGAGCGTCTCGCGCGAGGTGCTGAGGGCTGGGCCGTCGGTTACGGCCCTTCGGGAGGCGGTATCCCGGTCTGTGGAGGCGTTCGCCTTCCTTCGGAGCTAGTGGCCCCGGGGCCCTCGGACCCGGGGTGGTTGGCGCGCGACACGCACTGACGCACGGAAGTTTTCACGAATTTTTTGCTCCCACGTGCGCGATTCGGCGAATTGTGTGTCACGCCACGTCGAATGGCTCCGCAGCTCCGCGTCACCGTCGCCAAAAAGGGGCCGTGAGCTGGGCATATGCCGATCGCATCGAGATGTCGCAAGGATGGCGCGCACAGCGCCGCAGGAGCGTCGACTGGTCTTCGAACGCACCATCGAACAACTACATAACCCACCCGAATCGGGCGGTGACGTCCGGGGGTGGGTTAGCAATCGGCGCCGGGCGTGAGTACGGTCGCTATCGCCCCTGGTTATCCGGGGGATGTAGACCATTTAGCACACGACGAGACGGAGGAACCGTGGCCCTTCCCCAGTTGACCGACGAGCAGCGGGCCGCTGCATTGGAGAAGGCGGCTGCCGCCCGCAAGGCCCGGGCTGAGCTCAAGGAGCGCCTCAAGCGCGGCGGCACCGACCTCAAGCAGGTTCTGAAGGATGCCGAGGAGGACGAGATCCTCGGCAAGATGAAGGTGTCGGCTTTGCTCGAGGCCCTGCCGAAGGTCGGCAAGGTCAAGGCGCAGGAGATCATGACCGAGTTGGAGATCGCTCCGACTCGTCGCCTGCGTGGCCTTGGCGATCGGCAGCGCAAGGCTCTGCTGGCTCGGTTCGATTTCGAGGCCTGAGCGCGAAAAGGTGATTGCTGACCCACAACAGGTGTCAGGTGGTGAACCCACTCCGGCACCGGTCGACAGTGGCGACGCGGCGCAGAGGGGCCGGCTGGTTGTACTAGCCGGCCCCTCCGCTGTCGGCAAGTCCAGCGTCGTCCGCCTACTACGTGAACGCATGCCCGAGGTCGTCTTCAGCGTCTCGGTGACAACCCGGGACCCACGACCCGGCGAAGTGGACGGACAGGACTACCACTTCATCTCGCGGGACGAGTTCGACCGCATGATCGCGGCCGGTGAGCTGCTCGAATGGGCCGAGATCCATGGTGGGCTGCAGAGGTCCGGCACCCCGGCAGGACCGGTGCGCAAGGCCCTCGCGCAGGGCAAGCCGGTCTTGCTCGAGGTCGATCTGGCGGGTGCGCGCTTGGTGCGGTCGGCGATGCCCGAGGCGCTCCTGGCATTCATGGCGCCACCGAGTTGGGAGGTGCTGGTCTCCCGTCTGACCGGGCGAGGAACCGAACCGGCCGACGTCGTCGAGCGCCGGTTGCAGACCGCGAAGATCGAGTTGGCCGCGCAGGACGAGTTCGACAACGTCATCGTCAACGAGGACGTCGGACGCGCCTGCGAGGAGTTGGTATCCTTGTTGGCTGAACGCAAACCGTAGTTGCCGTTCCTAGTTCCGACATCCCATTTGCAGTTCCCATCCCAGTTCAGGAGAAACCGAGTGAGCAGCATCGAAGCAGCAGTGTCCGACTCCGCAGGTCGTGGCGCCCTGCACTCCTATGACACCCCGCTCGGCCTCACCAACCCGCCGATCGACGAGCTGCTCGAGCGTACGTCGTCGAAGTACGCACTGGTCATCTACTCGGCCAAGCGTGCGCGCCAGATCAACGACTACTACAACCAGCTCGGTGAGGGCATCCTCGAGTACGTCGGCCCGCTTGTCGAGCCGGGTCTGCAGGAGAAGCCGCTGTCGATCGCCCTGCGCGAGATCCACGGTGACCTGCTCGAGCACACCGAAGGCGAGTGAGCGGAGGGGTACCGTGCGAATCGTCGTCGGAGTCGGCGGCGGCATCGCCGCGTACAAGAGCTGCGCGCTGATACGCAGCTTCACCGAGAGCGGACACAGCGTCCGGGTGATACCCACCAAATCGGCCCTGCAATTCGTCGGTCGGGCCACCTTCGAGGCGCTGTCGGGGAATCCGGTCCAGACCGGCGTGTTCGCCGATGTGCCCGAGGTGGCGCACGTACGTCTGGGGCAGGACGCCGACCTGATTGTCATCGCTCCCGCCACCGCGGACCTGATGGCCCGTACCGTGGTCGGGCGGGCGGACGACCTGCTGACTGCAACGTTGCTGACGGCCCGCTGTCCGGTGATGTTCGCGCCCGCGATGCATACCGAGATGTGGGAGCACCCGGCGACCGTCGCGAACGTTGCGACACTACGCGAGCGCGGCAACATCGTGATCGAGCCGGCGTCGGGTCGACTCACCGGCAAGGACACCGGCGCGGGCCGGATGCCGGAGCCGGAGGAGATCTTCGCGCATGCGACGCTGCTGCTGGAGCGGGCCTCGGCGTTGCCACGTGACCTCGAGGGCCGGCGCCTGGTGATCTCGGCCGGTGGGACACGCGAGCCCATCGACCCGGTCCGCTATCTAGGCAACCGGAGTTCTGGCAAGCAGGGGTATGCGATCGCCCGTCTCGCGGCCCAGCGCGGTGCCGAGGTGACGCTGGTGGCCGGTGCCACGGCCGACCTCGCGGACCCGGCCGCCGTCGACGTCGTGAACGTTCGTACCGCAGAGCAGATGCGCGAGGCGGTCATGAAGCAGGCTGCCGATGCGGACGCGGTGATCATGGCGGCCGCCGTGGCGGACTTCCGTCCTGCCGCGGTCGCGGGTAGCAAGATCAAGAAGGGCACCGACGAGCCGGCGTCGATTCCGCTGGTCAAGAACGACGACATTCTCGTCGGCCTCGTGCAGGCTCGGCGGGACGGGATCCTCGCTCCCGGTACAGCGATCGTAGGGTTCGCGGCCGAGACGGGGGACGCGTCGGGAAGCGTCCTCGATCATGCGCGAACGAAATTGGCGCGCAAGGGTTGCGATCTTCTGGTCGTGAACGCGGTCGGTGAGGGCAAGGCATTCGAGGTGGACCACAACGACGGCTGGTTGCTCGGTGCCGACGGCACGGAATCAGCGATCGAGCCGGGTTCGAAGGCGCTGATGGCCAGCCGCGTGCTCGACGAGGTCGCGAATTTGCTGTCCAAGAGGTAGGTACACCGAAATTGGGACGCCGTGTCGGGGACGCCTTCCTGGCACCGGCATCACGTGCGGTATTGAATAGAAGCACTAGACAGAAGTAGAAACTGAGCATCAGCGCAGGTGTCGTATCGGGACCGTCCTTTTCGAGAATGCGAATTCGAACGGAGTCGGCCCGGACAGAACGTCGAGAGGGAGATCTGTGAGCACGTCCGGCAAGCGGCTATTTACGAGTGAGTCCGTGACCGAGGGGCACCCGGACAAGATCTGTGATGCCATCAGCGATTCCATTCTCGACGCGATGCTCGAGAAGGATCCGCGCAGCCGGGTCGCGGTCGAGACCCTGGTGACGACCGGGCAGGTCCACGTGGCGGGTGAGGTGACCACGTCCGCGTACGTCGACATCCCCAAGATCGTGCGCGACAAGGTTCTCGAGATCGGATACGACTCGTCCGCGAAGGGCTTCGACGGCAACTCGTGCGGCGTCAACATCGCGATCGGCGCCCAGTCGCCCGAGATTGCCCAGGGCGTCGACCACTCGCACGAGGCGCGGGTCGACGGCATGAGCGATGACGAGATCGACCGCCAGGGGGCGGGCGATCAGGGTCTGATGTTCGGGTTCGCCTGCACCGACACACCGGAATTGATGCCACTGCCGATCGCGCTGGCGCACCGACTCTCCCGGCGTCTGACCGAGGTTCGCAAGACCGGTGTGCTGCCGTATCTGCGACCGGACGGCAAGACCCAGGTGACGATCGAGTACGACGGCGATCGTCCGGTCCGGCTCGACACGGTCGTGATTTCGACGCAGCACGCAGCCGACATCGACCTCGACAATCTCCTGACGCCGGATCTGCGGGAGACGGTCGTGGGCCACGTGCTCAACGAACTCGACCTCGAGCTGAACACGTCCGATGTCCGCCTGCTGGTCAACCCGACCGGCAAGTTCGTCCTGGGTGGTCCGATGGGTGACGCGGGCCTGACCGGCCGCAAGATCATCGTCGACACTTACGGCGGCATGGCCCGACACGGCGGGGGCGCGTTCTCCGGCAAGGATCCGTCGAAGGTGGACCGTTCCGCGGCGTACGCGATGCGCTGGGTTGCCAAGAACGCCGTCGCGGCCGGGCTTGCGGACCGCATCGAGGTGCAGGTCGCCTACGCAATCGGGAAGGCCGCGCCCGTCGGCCTGTTCGTCGAGACCTTCGGCACCGAGAAGACGGATCCGGAGAGGATCCAGAACGCCATCAACGAGGTCTTCGACCTGCGTCCGGGCGCGATCATCCGCGACCTGGACCTGCTTCGCCCGATCTACGCGCAGACCGCCGCGTACGGCCACTTCGGTCGTACCGACATCGACTTGCCCTGGGAGCGCACCGACCGGGTCGAGAAGCTGCGCGCAGCGGCCGGTCTCTGACCGAGAAAGCGGCTCTCTGACCGCCACCGACAAGACGGCGGCAGCACTCGCTCCGGTAGCGCGAGTGCTGCCGCTGCTTCCTGTCGCTCATCTGGACCGGGCGTTCGACTACCTGGTGCCGTCTGAACTCGACGAGCAAGCCCGTCCGGGCGTTCGTGTCCGTGTCCGGTTCTCCGGGCGGCTCGTCGACGGGTACCTACTGGAACGGCTCGACACGAGTGAGCACGACGGGAAACTCGCGTGGCTCGATCGCGTCGTCTCGGCCGAGCAGGTCCTCACCGCCGAGGTCAGAGGACTGGTAGACGCAGTCGCGGAGCGGTACGCGGGGAGGCGGGCTGATGTTCTGCGTCTCGCGGTCCCGCCGCGGCACGCGAAGGTCGAATCCGAGAAGAGCGCACCGGTACCGTCACCCGGATCACCGGAGGTCGATCGCGACGTGTGGTCCGCGTATCGCCACAGTGTCAACTTCCTCGAGGCACTGGCGGGTGGACGTGGTCCGCGAGCCGTATGGCAGGCCCTGCCCGGCGAGGACTGGTGCGCCCGACTTGCCGAGTTGGCTGGTGCGGTGGCGGCGTCCGGGCGCGGAGTCGTCCTCGTCGTACCGGACCAACGCGACCTCGATCGGTTGGTGCGGTCCTGCGAAAGCTTGATCGGCGCCGAACATGTGGTCGGCCTCGCCGCCGGCCTCGGGCCGTCTGCACGTTACCGGCGGTGGTTGGCAGCGCTTCGGGGGACGGCGAGGGTGGTCGTCGGCACCCGCGCGTCGGTGTTCGCGCCCACGCCGGATCTCGGCCTGGTGGTCGTGTGGGACGACGGCGACAGCAGCCTGTCCGAGCCGCGTGCACCGTACCCGCACGCGCGCGAGGTCGCGCTGTTGCGTGCCCACGCGACCGGGTGCGCGATGGTCCTCGCGGGTCACTCCCGGACCGCGGAGGCTCAGGCGCTCGTCGACTCCGGGTGGGCGCACGATCTTGTCGCCGCGCGCGACGTCGTGCGGGCCCGGGCTCCGATGATCACTGCACTAGCGGACAGCGAGCAGGCGCTCGCCCGCGACCCGGGCGCCCGCGCTGCGCGACTGCCCGCCATCGCGTTCGGTGCGGCCCGCCAGGCGTTGTCAGCGGGAGCCGGTGTGCTGGTTCAGGTTCCGCGTCGTGGCTACATCCCGTCGCTGGCGTGTGCCAAGTGTCGGGCGCCGGCGCGGTGCCGACGATGCAATGGTCCGCTGTCCCTGCCGGCAGGTACCGGATCCGACATCGCCGGATCCCCGACGTGCCGGTGGTGCGGTGTCGCAGACGCCAATCACCGGTGCCATGCGTGTGGCGCGCGGGCACTACGTGCAGTCGTCGTCGGCGCGGGTCGCACCGCCGAGGAGTTGGGCCGCGCGTTCGCGGGTTTCGAAGTGCACACTTCGGGCGGATCGGACGTGAAGAGCGAGATCACATCTGGCCCCAAGCTTGTCGTGTCGACGGTCGGCGCCGAGCCGGTGATGCCCGGTGGGTACGGAGCGGCCCTGCTGCTCGACGGGTGGGCTCTGCTGGGGCGCGCGGATCTGCGCGCGGCGGAGGAGACGCTCCGACGTTGGATGACGGCATCGGCGCTCGTTCGTTCGCACGGCGACGGCGGACAGGTCGTGGTCGTCGCCGACTCCGGGTTTCCCACCGTCCAGGCGCTGGTGCGCTGGGATCCCGTGTGGCACGCACGAGCTCAACTCGCAGAGCGGGCCGAGGTCGGGTTTCCCCCGGCCGTGCACATGGCCGCCGTCGACGGCAGCGGGGCGGCGATCGCCGAATTGCTCGAATTGGCTGTGGTGCCCGATTCGGCCGAGATTCTGGGGCCGGTGCCGTTGCCGCCGGGGGAGCGGTTGCCGTTCTCGAGCGACGAGCCGGAGCCGGAGAACGTGGAGCGCATGCTCATTCGGGTGCCGCGAACTGCCGGGCGAGCACTGGCGAAGGGGTTGGCCGAGGCGCAGGCGGTCCGCAGCGCCCGCCGCTCCACGGGGCCGGTACGCGTGCAGGTGGATCCGCTGCGGATCGGCTGACTCGCGCACCGATCGTGACGATGTACACGATCGTTATACATTCCTCCACCCATTGGCGCTCGAGTGGTGCTGTGATTGACATGCCTCGAGGTTCCCCTGGAAACGGGAGGTACACATGCGGCGATCGATGCAAACGGCCGCCGTCGGTGCGGTCACAGTCGTGATGACCGTCTTCGGTTCGTTCGGACACGCGGCCTCTGCAAACTCGGCCGGCGTTGGACGGGGACCGGGTTCCAAGCCACTGACGTACGTCGCCCCGAGTTCTCCTGGACCTGTCCAGATCCGGCACGACGAAGCCCTGCGATATGCAGAGCAACACCCGGACTCGGTTCCCTTGGGTGCAAACGACTTCGACTGCCGACCAGGACCACGACACCCGAATCCTGTTGTCCTCGCGCACGGGAGCGACTCCGACGCGTACACGGACTGGGCTGCGCTCTCGCCCATGCTTGCCGCGCAAGGCTTCTGCGTGTTCGTGCTCAACTACGGGGCAGACGGTAAGCCCGGCAAGTATGGGCGCGGCGACATGGCAAGCAGCGCGGGCGAAGTCGCGGACTTCGTGGAACGAGTTCGGGCATCGACGGGCGCGGATCGGGTCGACCTGATCGGATATTCGCAGGGCGCGACCGTGACGCGGTACTTCGTCAATCGACTGGGTGGCGCTGACGTGGTGAATCGGTGGGTCGGAATGGCATCGCCGACCTACGGCGGAACGATGTTCGGGATAGTGCCGCTTTTGCAGTTGTTGCCGTATTCCGACCGGATTGCCGAATTCCTGACATCCAAAGCGGTCAGCCAGCACATGCGCGGTTCGCCTTTCCTGACTGCGCTGAACGCCGGCGGCGACACGGTGCCCGGGGTGCAGTACACGACGATCGGGTCCCGCTACGACGAGATGATCCAGCCGTACACCAACATCGCACTGCGGGGCCCTGGTGCGGTGAATCTGGTGGTCCAGGATTTGTGTGCGGAGGACCAGGGCGGGCACTTCAGCATGGTGTACGACCCGTTCGTGCTCGGACTCGTGGTACAGGTGCTCGATCCGTCCGCGCCCTCACCAGCGTGCGTACCGGTCCCGCTGGGCTACGGAATCCTCGACATGATGATCGCGAGCAATTCGTGACAAACGCCGGGTGTGCCTGTCAACGCCCGTCTTGTCCGTCAACCCGAACCGGTTCCACCCGCGCGGCGTGCGGATCCTGCGGTCGGATGGATAGTCCGATGCGTACACCGCACCGGCGCAGGTGGCGCCGAACGGGAGGGGAGCGCTCCGTAGAATCTCGTGGATGAACCCCCTTCCGGCGCCGCCGGGATTCGACGCACCGGGAGCCGTCCTCGTGAACTCTTCGCCCGCCCGTCCCGTTCGAGTGGAGGTCCGTCTCTGATGCGGATCGTCTTCGCGGGGACCCCCGAGCCGGCCGTGCCGTCGCTGCGGCGGCTCATCGCTTCCGAACGCCATGAGGTCGTCGCGGTGGTCACCAGGCCCGACGCGGTCGCCGGGCGTGGCCGAAAGGTGGTGCGTTCGCCGATCGGGCAGCTCGCGGACGAACACGGCCTCGAGGTGCTCACGCCGAAGTCTGCGATGGATACGGAGTTCCTTGCTCGGCTGCAAGATCTCGCGCCCGACGCCTGTCCGGTCGTCGCATACGGCAATCTGCTGCCCCGTGCCATCCTCGACGTCCCGCGCCACGGGTGGATGAACCTGCACTTCTCGCTACTTCCGGCGTGGCGCGGTGCCGCTCCGGTACAGGCGGCGATCAATGCGGGCGACGAGATGACCGGCGCGACCGTGTTTGCGCTCGACGAGGGCATGGACACCGGCCCCGTCTACGGGGTGGTGACCGAGTCGATTCGGACCACGGACACCGCCGGCGAGCTGCTCGGTCGGCTTGCCGAGAGCGGGGCAGTGCTGCTCGAGAACGTGCTCGACGGCGTCGAGGACGGCGCGCTGCATGCTGTCCCCCAACCGCGTGACGGTGTCTCGCACGCACCGAAGATGACTGTCGAATCGGCCCGAATCCGTTGGGACCAACCCGCTCTCGCGGTACACCGCCACATCCGATCGGTGACACCCGCCCCGGGCGCATGGACGATGATCGGGGATCTGCGGGTCAAGATCGGTCCGGTGACTCTTGTGGAGGAGACACTGCTCCCACCCGGCCGGATCGAGATCCGTAGGAACGGCTTCTTGGTCGGCACCTCCACGACCGCGGTCCGGCTCGGACAGGTTCAGCCGCAAGGCAAGAAGCAGATGGCGGCGCTCGACTGGGCGCGTGGGGCCCGCCTCGACGGAGAGGTTCGGGCACATTGAACGAGGCGAAGCGACCAGGACGGCGGTCCGGAGGAACAGGCCGCCGAGGTGGACGCCCCAACAGCCAGGGCGGTAGGGGCGATCGCAGCAGGCGCCCCCGCCAGGCAGGGCGCCCCGCTTCCGCGCAGGCGCCGGTCGACGAACCGAGGCGCGCGGCCCGGGACGTGCTGCGGGCGGTCCGTGAACGTGACGCGTACGCGAATCTGGTTCTACCGGGACTTCTTCGGGAGCGGGGGCTCGAGGGTCGCGACGCGGCCCTGGCCACCGAACTGACGTACGGCGCGGCGCGCGCTCGGGGCCTGCTCGATGCCGTCCTCGCGCGATGCGCGGGCCGGGCTATCGAGGAGATCGACGGTCCGCTGCTCGACGTCCTCGAACTCGGTGCCTATCAACTCCTGCGTACTCGGATCGCACCGCATGCGGCCGTCGCGACCTCGGTCGATCTCGTGCGAGCCGAGGCGGGTCCGGGGCAGGCCGGATTCGTCAACGCCGTACTACGCCGGGTCTCGGAGAAGACCGAGGACGAATGGGTGGCTGAGCTAGCTCCCGACGTGTCCAGCGACCCAGTCGGGCACCTGGCGTTCCGATACGCCCACCCGCGATGGATCGCGCAGGCCTTCGCGGATGCTCTCGGTGCCGACGCCGGTGAGCTCGAAGAGGCCCTGATCGCCGACGACGCACGCCCGGCGGTGCACCTGGTGGCACGGCCCGGAGAGATCTCCGCGGAAGAACTCGCGCTCATCACCGGTGGCGAGGTCGGTCCGTATTCGCCGTACGCGGTGCATCTCGACGGCGGCGACCCAGGCCTGCTCGACGTCGTCCGCGAGGGACTGGCGGGTGTCCAAGACGAGGGTAGCCAGCTGGTGGCGCGGGCGCTGACGCTCGCGCCACTCGACGGTCCGGATAGCGGGCGCTGGCTCGACCTGTGTGCGGGCCCGGGCGGTAAGGCCGCTCTCCTCGGCGCGCTCGCGGACATCGAGGGCGGGCGTGTCGACGCGGTCGAACCGCTCGAGCAGCGCGCCGACCTGATTCGCAAGACAACCCGAGGGTTGCCGGTCGACGTCCACGTCGTGGACGGCCGTGATCCGGGGCTGGGAGGTGGCTTCGACCGCGTCCTCGTAGACGCCCCCTGTACTGGTCTCGGCGCGCTGCGTCGGCGTCCGGAGGCTCGATGGCGTCGGCAGCCCTCGGATGTGGCCGGGTTGGTGAAGTTGCAGCGCGAGTTGCTCGAGTCGGCGTTGAAGCTCGTCCGGCCGGGCGGCGTGGTGCTCTATTCGACATGTTCGCCGCATGTCGCGGAGACTGTCGGCGTGGTCACCGATGCGGTGCGCCGGCACGGGGCGATCCCGCTCGACACCCGCGAGATGGTGCCCGGTGTGCCCGGACTGGGAGACGGTCCGAGCGTCCAGTTGTGGCCGCACCGCAGCGGCACCGATGCCATGTTCATGGCGGCCCTGAAGCGACCCACGGACAGCTGAACCCAGGGGCTGACCTCACACCGATTCGGGCCAGATCCAGTTGCGGACCTCCGGCATGTCTTCGAGGTGCTCGCGCACATAGGCGTGGTGGCGTTCGAGCATCCGTTCGCAGTAGCCGACAAGGTCGGCGGCGCCATCGGGCGCCCGACGGCTGCGCCGCAAGGCCTCGATCGCCAGGTGGTAGCGGCTCATGTGGTTGAGCACCACCATGTCGAACGGGGTCGTGGTCGAGCCCTGCTCGGTGTATCCGCGGACGTGGAAGCGGTCCGGGGCGGGCCGCCCGTGCAGCAGTTGGTGGAACGCGCGGGCGTACCCGTGCCAGGCGACGACAACATCGACGTCCTCGGTGAACAGTCCGGTGAAGTCGTCGAGCGAGCGCCCGCGCGGGTGGGCGTCGGGTGGCGCCATCGACATGAGGTCGACCACGTTGACCACGCGTACCCGCAGATCCGGGACGTGCCCACGTAGCAGTGCCGCGGCAGCGAGCGTCTCCTCGGTCGGGACGTCGCCGACGCACGCCAGGACGATGTCGGGTTCCCTCGCCCCGGAGGCGTCGTAGCTCTCGGTGCCGGCCCAGTCCCACACCGACGCACCTGCCGCGAAATGGTCCCGCGCCTGCTCGAGCGTCAGATACTGCGGATGCGACTGCTTGTCGACGACGAGCAGATTGACCCGGTCGCGGGAGGTGAACACTTCCTCGGCGACGATCAGCAGCGAATTCGCGTCCGGGGGTAGGTATACCCGCGTGACGTCTCCCGACAGGGACAGCACAGTGTCGATCAGCCCCGGTCCCTGGTGGGAGAACCCGTTGTGGTCGTTGCGCCAGCAGGTCGACGTCAAAAGGATGTTCAGGCTCGCCACGGGCGCTCGCCAGCCCAGTGAGCGGGCTCGCTCGAGCCACTTGGTGTGCTGGATCGTCATCGACGCGCTCACCATTGCGAACGCCTCGTACGTCGCGAAGAGGCCGTGGCGGCCGGTGAGCAGGTAGCCCTCGAGCCAGCCCTGGCAGAGATGCTCGGACAGCACCTCCATCACCCGTCCGTGGTGCCCGACGTGATCGTCGCCAGGAATGAGAGAGCCGACGAAACAGCGGTTGGTGACCTCGAAGACGGCGCCCAGGCGGTTGCTGTTGGTCTCGTCGGGACAGAACAGCCGGAAGTTGTCGGGGTTCGACGAGTAGACGTCTCGGAGGAATTCCCCGAGTGGCCGGGTGGTTTCGTGATGGACCGTGCCGGGCGTGGGGACGTCGACCGCGTACCCCTCGGGCGCGGGCAGGGTCAGGGCGCGCAACACTCGTCCGCCGTTTCCGTGCGGGTTCGCACCCATCCGAGCATCGCCGCTCGGTGCCAGGGCGGCCAGTTCGGGTCGCAGGCGGCCCTGCTGATCGAACTGCTCCTCTGGTCGGTAGGACCGCATCCACTGTTCGAGCATCCGGAGGTGCTCGCGGTTGGCCCGCACGTCGGCGATCGGAACCTGGTGGGCGCGGAACGTGCCCTCGACTTCGAGGCCGTCGACGATGTCCGGCCCGGTCCAGCCCTTGGGTGTGCGGAGCACGATCGCCGGCCACCGCGGTCGGTCCGTCGCTGCCGACTCGCGAGCGTCACGCCGAATCCTGGTGATCGCGGTGTGGACACGATCGAGTGCCGCCGCGAGGTCCCGGTGGACCTGCACGGGATCGTCCCCGGCGACCACCTCGGGATCCCAGCCGTGTGCGTGCAGCAGCGCCAGAACCTCGTCGTCCGAGCGCCGGCCCAGCACCGTCGGGCCCGAGATCTTGTACCCGTTGAGATGCAGGATCGGCAGAACGGCGCCGTCGCGTGTCGGGTCCAGAAAGGACGGAGCCTCCCAGGACCCCGACAGCGGTCCGGTCTCCGCCTCGCCGTCCCCGACGACGCATGCGACGATCAGATCGGGGTTGTCCAACGCCGCGCCGGTGGCATGGGCGAGCGAGTAGCCGAGTTCACCGCCTTCGTTGATCGACCCGGGGGTCTCGACACCGGAGTGGCTGGGAATCCCCCCAGGCGTCGAGAATTGTCGGGCCAGCCGTCGCAGACCCGCTTCGTCGGGCGTGACGTCGGGGTACAGCTGCGAGTACGCGCCCTCCAGATAGGTGTTCGCGACGACGGCCGGTCCGCCGTGCCCGGGCCCGGCGATGTACACGATGTCTGCGCCCGTGCGGCGGATGAGCCGGTTCAGATGCACGTACACGAGCGAGAGACCGGGACTGGTTCCCCAGTGTCCCAGGAGCCGTGGCTTGATGTCGGGTTCCGTCAGCGGTCTGCGCAACAGCACGTTGTCGCGGAGGTAGATCTGCGCGACCGTCAGGTAGTTGGCCGCCATCCAATACCGGTGAAGCAGGTCGAGGTCTTCGCTCGTGGCGTCCGGTCTGGTCGTCACTTGGTTGGCTCCTCCGTTCGGGCGAAGGTGCCTCCATCCTCGCGGCGCCGGGCGTCAGCCGCCAGACTTTTTGCGAGTCGTGACCGGTTGCTCCGGTTCCCACTTGTTGCGAGCGCGTCGAACCAGGCATCCTGGAGAGAGCGACAGCGGTATCGCCCTGAGGTGCCGAGCGCGAGGCGCGTAGTCGCTCCACGACGAAGTGTGGACCAGGTATGCGGACGGAAAACTCGCGGACCTCGCGAACCATGACGCCGACCACGACAATGCGGGCGTGGCGGACAACGAGGCCCGGGCCGTTGTCGGACCGGCCGCTGCAGATGAGACGTGAACTGTTGCCCAGGCCCACCAGCAAGGATCTGTTGGTCCGCGTGCTGGCATGCGGCGTGTGCCGGACCGATCTTCACGTCGTGGAGGGCGACCTGCCGCCGCATCGCCTGAATGTGATCCCCGGACACGAGATCGTCGGCGAGGTCGTGGGAGTGGGGGAGGAAGCGGGCGGACGGTTCGCGGTGGGTCAGCGCGTCGGTATCGCGTGGCTGCGGGGCACGTGCGGGCACTGCCGGTACTGCGTCCGCGGCGACGAGAACCTGTGCCCGTACTCGACCTACACCGGGTGGGACGCCGATGGCGGTTACGCCGAATACACGACGGTCCCCGCCGACTACGCGCTCGAACTGCCCACCGGGTACCCGGTCGTCGAACTGGCGCCACTGCTGTGTGCGGGCATCATCGGATATCGCTCGCTGGTGCGGGCGGACCTGCCCGACGGCGGTCGACTCGGCATCTACGGTTTCGGTGGCAGCGCACATCTGACTGCGCAGGTCGCGCTCGCCAGAGGTGCCCGAGTCCACGTGATGACCCGTGGCGAGGAAGCCCGTCAGTTGGCTTTCAGTCTCGGTGCGGCTTCGGTGCAGGGCGCCTCGGATCCGCCGCCTGAACCGCTCGACTCGGCGATCTTGTTCGCCCCGGCCGGCGATCTCGTGTTGCCTGCCCTCGAGGCGCTCGACGCGGGTGGCACGCTCGCGCTCGCCGGAATCCACCTCAGCGACATCCCGGCTCTCAACTACGAGCGACACCTGTTCCGTGAACGCCAGATCCGTAGCGTCACCGCGAACACTCGGCAGGATGCGAAAGAGTTCCTCGGCATAGCGCAACAGCATCGGTTGCGGGTGAGCGCCCACCGGTATCCGCTCGACTCAGCGGACAGGGCGCTCGTGGACCTGGCCGGTGGAGTATTCGGCGGTGCAGCCGTTCTCGTGCCGTGACGGCTCCGGTGTCCTAGCGTGAACTGCGGGGCCCCGTCCGCTCTGTAGGTGATTGGGCCCTGTAGGTGATTGGGCACTGGAGGTGACTGGGCCCGCACGCGACTGGGAGGTACCGAGGCCGTGATAACCCACCCTGCCTTCACCGTCGAACCCTGGAGTCTGCGCGCCACCAGCCTGGACTTCGGGGTGTTGGCCCAAACCGAATCGCTGTTCACTCTCGCCAACGGGCACCTCGGCTGGCGGGGCAATCTCGACGAGGGTGATCCGCACGGGCTGCCGGGCAGTTACCTGGCGGGTGTCTACGAGGTCCGACCGATGCCGTACGCCGAACCGGCGTACGGCTATCCCGACTCGGGCGAGACGATCATCAACATCACCGACGGCAAGGTCGTTCGCCTGCTCGTCGATGACGAACCGTTCGACGTCCGGCGCGGAGACATCCTGAAACACGAGCAGGAACTGGACCTGCGAGCCGGGGTCCTGCGACGGACCGTGGAGTGGCGTTCGCCGGCCGGCCGGACCGTGCGGGTGGCCACGACCAGGCTGGTCTCGTTCACACAGCGTGCCATCGGCGCCATCCGCTACGAGGTGACACCGCTGGATGGACCAGCGAGGGTGGTGCTGCAGTCCGAACTTGTCGCCAACGAGCCGATGCCCAAACCGGAAGCGGATCCCCGCGCGGCGGCGGTACTGTCGGAGCCCCTGAACTCCGAGGAGAACTTCGTCCACGGCACGGGGGTGCAGCTGATCCACACGACCGGGGAGAGCGGTCTGCGGATTGCGGTCGCGATGGACCACGAGGTGTTCGGCCCGCACGTACACGTCGAAGCCGACAGCTATCCGGACCTGGGTCGGGTCACGGTCGCGTCCAAGCTCGCATCCGGTGACTGCCTGCGGATGGTCAAGTACGTCAGCCACGCCTGGTCCGCGCGGAGGACGGCTCCGGCGATGCGGGACCAAGTGGCCGGTGAGCTGACACTTGCACACGAGAGTGGTTGGGACGGGCTGGTTTCCGAGCAGCGGGAGTACCTGGACGCATTCTGGGAGCGCGCCGACGTCATCGTCGACGGCGACCCCGAGGTGCAGCAGGCGGTACGGTTCGCGCTGTTCCACATCTTGCAGGCGTCGGCCCGCGCGGAGGGTGTTGCGATCGCGTCCAAGGGGCTCACCGGGCGCGGGTACGACGGACACGCATTCTGGGACTCGGAGATGTTCGTCCTGCCGGTCCTTGCGTTCGTGGCTCCCCACGCGGTGGCGGACGCCTTGCGGTGGCGCCACTCGACCCTGGACAGGGCACGGGAACGCGCACGCCAACTCGGCCTGACTGGTGCGGCGTTCCCGTGGCGGACCATCACCGGCAGGGAGTGCAGCGGGTACTGGCCGGCCGGCGCGGCCGCGTTCCACGTCAACGCCGCCATCGCGCGGGCCGTGATCGGGTACCTGCGGACGGACGGAAACACCGAATTCGAGCGCACCATCGGACTGGATCTCCTCGTCGAGACCGCGCGCCTTTGGCGCTCTCTCGGCTACTTCGACGAGGACGCCAGGTTCCGTATCGACGGCGTCACCGGACCCGACGAGTACAGCGCACTCGTCCGGAACAACCTGTACACCAACCTCATGGCCCGGGAGAACTTCACCGCTGCGGTAGCGGTCGTCGAACGCCACCCCGACCGAATGCCCGACCTCGGCGTCACCGACGAGGAGGTCGGTGGTTGGCGCACCGCCGCCGACCGCATGTACGTGCCGTACGACGAGCGCCGCGGCGTGCATCCGCAGTCCTCCGGGTTCACGGATCGGCAGGTGTGGGACTTTGCGGCGACACCTCCGGAGCACTACCCGCTGCTGCTGCACTACCCGTACTTCGACCTGTATCGAAAGCAGGTCGTCAAGCAGGCCGACGTCGTGCTGGCGATGCAATGGGTACCGGACGCGTTCACCGCGGAGCAAAAGGTTCGGAACTTCTCGTACTACGAGCGGTTGACGGTCCGCGACTCGTCCCTCTCCGCGTCCAGCCAGGCGGTGGTCGCCGCGGACGTCGGTGCACTCGACCTCGCGTACGACTACCTGGGTGAGACCGCGCTGATCGACCTGCGTGATCTCGAGCACAACACGAGCGACGGATTGCACCTCGCGTCGCTCGCCGGCATCTGGATCGCGCTGGTCCAGGGATTCGGAGGCGCGCGACGGCGGCGGGCGGGGCTTACGCTCCGGCCGACCCTCCCGCGAGGCATCGACAGGCTCGGGTTCGGCGTCGCGGCGGCCGGGTGTCAGTTGCGGGTCGAGATCGGACCGGACGAGACCCGCTACCGGCTCGTCGAAGGCGACGAGCTGACCCTGTACCACGACGGCACCGAGCTGACATTGCGCGGTAGCGAGGTTCGCGTGATGCCGACCGTGCGCCCGCCGGCGGGACCGATCGTGACGCAACCCGCGGGCCGCGAACCGGCCCGGCGCTACCCCGGTAGCGCCGGGAGGTCGGCTCCCTCCGACTAAACTCACCTCTGTGGCAACCCCGATGATCGCTCCGTCCATTCTGTCCGCCGACTTCGCGCGGCTCGCCGACGAGGCCGATGCCGTCGCCGGTGCCGACTGGCTGCATGTGGACGTCATGGACGCCCACTTCGTACCGAACCTGACGCTCGGTCTGCCCGTCGTCGAGAGCCTGCTGCGGGCCACCGATATCCCGCTGGACTGCCACCTGATGATCGAGGACCCGGGCCGGTGGGCGCCGCCATATGCGGAGGCCGGGGCACACAACGTCACCTTCCATGCCGAGGCCACCGATGATCCGGTCGCCGTGGCCCGCGACATCCGTGCCGCCGGCGCCAAGGCGGGCCTGAGCATCAAGCCGAACACCCCACTCGAGCCGTACCTCGAGATTCTCCGGAGCGTCGACACGCTGCTCGTGATGAGCGTCGAACCCGGCTTCGGCGGTCAGTCGTTCATTCCGGGCGTCCTCGACAAGGTCCGTGCCGCCCGCAAGCTGGTGGATGCGGGTGAACTCCGCCTCATCGTGGAAATCGACGGCGGTATCAACGCCGACACGATCGAGCAGGCGGCCGAAGCCGGTGTCGACTGCTTCGTCGCCGGGTCGGCGGTCTACGGGGCGGCGGACCCCGCGGCCGCCGTCGCCGGACTGCGCCGGCAGGCCGCGAAGGCGTCCCCACACCTGACGCTGACGACCTGACGAGCCAGTCGTGACTTCGTCTGCGCGCGCCCACGAGGCCGCGATGCGACTCGCGATCGATGCCTCCCAAGGCGTACGAGGGACCACCAGCCCCAACCCTCCCGTGGGGGCTGTGGTCCTCGACGCCTCCGGTGAGATCGTCGGCATCGGTGCCACCAATCCGGTCGGAGGTCCGCACGCCGAGGTCGTCGCCCTCGCCGAGGCCGGTGAGAGAGCCCGGGGCGGCACCGCGGTGGTGACCCTCGAACCGTGCAACCACCATGGCCGGACCGGTCCCTGCGCGCAGGCGCTCGTCGATGCGGGAATCGCGGCTGTGCACTATGCCGTCCCCGATCCCCACCCGATGGCCGCTGGTGGCGCCGACACGTTGCGGGCGGCCGGTGTCGCGGTGTCCGTGGGGCCGTTCACCGCCGATGTCGAACGCGGCCCGCTTCGAGCGTGGCTGCACCGGCAGCGACATGGTCGCCCTCACGTGACGTGGAAGTTCGCCGCCACCATCGACGGCCGCAGCGCGGCCGCTGACGGTACGAGCCAGTGGATCACCGGACCCGAGGCACGGGCCCGGGTGCACGCCGACCGCGCGCGCCTCGATGCGATCGTCGTGGGGACCGGGACGGTCATCGCGGACGACCCGTGGCTGACAGCCCGGCTGCCCGATGGGTCGCTCGCGTCACATCAACCGTTGCGCGTCGTCGTGGGGACTCGAGAGATCCCATCGACCGCGAAGATCCTCGACGACGCGGCACCGACCCTGGTGCTGCGCACGCACGACATCGACGAGGTACTTGCCGCGCTGGCGGACCAGGACGATGTCCTGGTCGAGGGCGGACCGCGGCTGGCAGGCGCCTTCCTCGCCGCCGGACGGGTCGACCGGATCCAGGCGTACCTCGCGCCTGCGCTGCTGGGCGCAGGATCCCACGCGGTGGAAGACGCGGGAGTGCAGACCATCTCCGAGGCGTTACGGTTTCGGCGGGAGAGCGTCGAGACGATCGGCGACGACTTGTTGTTGAACCTGATCCCAGAGAAGTGATCCCGGAGTAGTGATGCCGGAGCAGTCAAGGACCCCGCGGCTCCGGGATCCGGGCTCCGGGATATGAAGGAGTGAGACGAAGACATGTTCACCGGAATCGTCGAGGAACTCGGCGAGGTCGTCGCCGAGGAGAACCTGACGGACGCGGCGCGCTTCAGCGTGCGCGGGCCGATCGTCACCGCCGACGCCCGCCACGGCGACTCGATCGCGGTCAACGGCGTCTGCCTGACGGTCGTCGAGGTGCTCGACGGTGGGGTGTTCACCGCGGACGTGATGCACGAGACCCTCCAGCGATCGAGTCTCGGAACCCTCCAGGTCGGCAGCCGCGTCAATCTCGAACGAGCGGCGGCGGTCGACAGCCGCTTGGGGGGGCACATCGTCCAGGGGCATGTCGACACCGTCGGCACGGTCATGTCGCGAAATCCGTCGGAGAACTGGACTGTGGTGAGGATCTCGCTGCCGTCCAGCGTGTCGCGGTATGTAGTGGAGAAGGGCTCGATCACGGTCGACGGCGTCTCGCTGACGGTGTCCGCGCTCGGCGGCGAGCCCGGTGACGAGTACTTCGAAATCTCCCTGATCCCGACGACCCTCGCGCTCACCACCCTCGGTACAGCGGAACCGGGGACCCCGGTCAACCTCGAGGTCGACGTCATCGCGAAGTACGTCGAACGCCTGCACTACGCCGCCGGCCGACAGCCGGAATAACGATCGGGAATCGACGGGCCGTACTGTTGAGTTGCACCCGAGCGGATGCACCGGGGCATACTCGAGCAGAGCCGTTCAAGATTTTGGAGCCCAAACACGTGACCAGGTTCGACAGCATCGAGCGCGCAGTCGCCGACATCGCCGCAGGTAAGGCGGTCGTGGTCGTCGATGACGAAGACCGCGAGAACGAGGGCGACCTCATCTTCGCAGCGGAAAAGGCCACTCCTGAACTCGTGGCGTTCATGGTGCGCTACACCTCTGGCTACCTGTGTGTCCCCCTCGACGGCGAGGATTGTGACCGGCTCGGTCTCCCGCCGATGTATGCGACCAACCAGGACAAACACGGCACCGCGTACACGGTCACGGTCGATGCTCGTGACGGAATCGGCACCGGCATCTCGGCGTCGGACCGGGCCGCGACGATGCGTCTGCTGGCCGACCCGACCACCGGCGCCCAGGACTTCACCCGTCCCGGCCACGTTGTGCCGTTGCGGGCTAAGGAGGGGGGCGTCCTGCGTCGTCCGGGCCACACCGAGGCCGCCGTCGACCTGGCCCGCATGGCGGATCTGCGACCGGCCGGTGTGATCTGCGAAATCGTCAGCCAGAAGGACGAGGGCCACATGGCCAAGACCGACGAGCTGCGTGTGTTCGCCGACGACCACGGCCTGGCCATGATCTCGATCGCCGACCTGATCGCGTGGCGTCGCAAGCACGAGAAGCATGTCGTGCGCGTCGCCGAGGCCCGGATCCCCACGCGGCACGGCGAATTCACAGCCGTGGGATACCGCAGCATCTACGACGACGTCGAGCACGTCGCCCTCGTCCGGGGCAACATCGCCTCCGACGACGGCCGTGAGGTGCTCGTTCGCGTGCACTCCGAGTGTCTCACCGGTGACGTGTTCGGCTCGCTTCGCTGCGATTGCGGCCCACAGCTCGACGCGGCGCTCGACATGGTCGCGCAAGAGGGCCGCGGTGTGGTCCTGTACATGCGTGGCCACGAGGGCCGGGGCATCGGCCTGATGCACAAGCTGCAGGCCTACCAGCTCCAGGACGCCGGCTCCGACACGGTCGATGCGAACCTGCAGCTGGGCTTGCCCGCCGATGCGCGGGACTACGGCATCGGCGCGCAGATCCTCGTCGACCTCGGCATCAGGTCGATGCGCCTGCTGACCAACAACCCCGCCAAGCGGGTAGGCCTGGACGGCTACGGGCTGCAGATAACCGAGCGGGTCGCGATGCCGCTGCGTGCCAATGCCGAGAACCTCACCTACCTCCGCACCAAACGTGACCGCATGGGTCACGACCTGATCGGTCTCGACGAGTTCGAGCGCGGGGACGCGCTGTGAGCGGGGTCGGACGCCCCGACCTGCAACTCGGAATGGCGAAGGGCCTCGAACTGGCAATCGTGGCGGGCCAGTGGCACCCGGAGATCAGCGAGGCGCTGATCGCCGGTGCCAAGCGTGTCGCCAAGCAGGCACAGATCGACGAGCCGACACTCGTCCGGGTTGCCGGCGCGATCGAACTGCCAGTTGTTGCACAGGAACTCGCGAGGTCGCACGACGCCGTCGTGGCGCTCGGCGTCGTGATCCGCGGCGGCACGCCGCACTTCGAGTATGTGTGCGACGCGGTGACCGCGGGCTTGACCAGGGTCTCCCTCGACGAGTCGACGCCCGTCGGAAACGGAGTGCTCACCACCGACAACGAGCAGCAGGCACTCGACCGGGCGGGGTTGCCCGGGTCGGTCGAAGACAAGGGCGGTGAGGCGTGTGCCGCGGCGATCGATGCCGCTGTCACGCTGTCCGAGCTACGACGCAAGTCGACGGGGTCGACGCCTCGATGAGCGATCACCGCGACGAGTGGGATTTCGAGGTCCGATCGAAGAAGTCGGCGCGATACGCGATGGTCGCCGCCGGCGTCCTGGTGATCGTGCACGTCGTCCTGGCGCTGCTGCTGCGGACGTCCGCCACGGGCGTCTACTTCCGTACGATCGACCAGTTCGCGATGGCTGCCATCGGGCTCCTGCTGGCAGGTGGGGTCCTGATGTTGACCCGGCCGCGGCTGCGAGTGGGCCCTCGGGGCATCGGCGTGCGCAATGTTCTCGGTGAGCGTGTCGTGGATTGGGATTTGGACCGGGGTCTGTCGTTTCCCGAGGGTGCCCCGTGGGCGCGTATCGAGCTGCCGGACGACGAATACGTGCCGGTGATGGCGATCCAACTCAATGACGGCGACCACGCTGTCCATGCAGTCCGTAGGTTCCGCGAACTCGAGGCGAAGTACACCGGCTCGCGCACCGAATGAGTCTCGCGCATCGAATGAGTACCGTCGGCATCGCCGACTAGCCTTGAATCGTGCCTGATCCTTCGACGTATCGTCCCGCGCCCGGAACCATCCCGGTGGAGCCGGGGGTCTACAAATTCCGCGATCCGCACGGGCGGGTCATCTACGTAGGCAAAGCGAAGAGCCTTCGTTCGCGGCTGGGCTCGTACTTCGCCGACGTCTCGTCGCTGCATCCACGGACCCGACAGATGGTCACCACTGCAGGCAGTGTCGAGTGGACCGTCGTCCGCACCGAGGTCGAGGCGCTCCAGCTCGAGTACAACTGGATCAAGGAGTTCGATCCGCGGTTCAACGTCCGCTACCGCGACGACAAGACGTACCCGGTGCTCGCAGTGACGCTGAACGAGGAGTTCCCGCGACTGTTCGTCTATCGCGGACCTCGCCGTAAGGGTGTTCGGTACTTCGGTCCCTACTCGCACGCGTGGGCCATCCGGGAGACGCTCGACCTGCTACTGCGGGTCTTCCCGGCCCGCACCTGCGCGGCGGGAGTATTCAAGCGACACAATCAGATCGGACGGCCCTGCCTGCTCGGCTACATCGACAAGTGCTCGGCCCCGTGCGTGGGCCGGGTGACCGCGGACGAACACCGGCAGATCGTCGCGGACTTCTGCGACTTCCTCGCCGGTCGGACCGACCGATTCGTACGCCAACTAGAGGCACGGATGCAGGAGGCGGCCGAGGAGCTCGACTTCGAGACCGCAGCGCGCCTGCGCGACGACGTCGGCGCGCTGAAGAAGGCGCTCGAGAAGCAGGCCGTCGTCCTCGGTGACGGCACCGACGCCGACCTGGTGGCGTTCGCGTCCGACGAGCTCGAGGTCGCCGTGCAGGTCTTCCACGTCCGCGGCGGTCGTGTGCGCGGTCAGCGTGGCTGGGTGGTCGAGAAGGCCGGCGACGTGATCGAACGTGATGCCGTACTCGAGGACACCGCCGACTCTTCTGAGGCGGGAGGTGACACCGGACCGGACACCGAACTAGCGATCCTGGTCGAACAGTTCCTCACCCAGTTCTACGGCGAGCAGGCTGCGCTCGACGCCGCGGCGGGCCAGTCCGAACCGGCCAACACCGTTCCCCGCGAGGTCCTGGTGCCCGTGTTGCCTCGCAACACCGTCGAGATCCAGAACTGGCTCTCGACGCTACGCGGATCGGCGGTGAAGCTGCGGGTACCACAGCGCGGCGACAAGAAGGCACTCGCCGAGACGGTCGAGCGGAACGCAAAAGAAGCACTGGCTCAACACAAGATGAAGCGCGCCGGCGACTTCACGTCACGATCGGCAGCTCTGCAAGGCATCCAGGAAGCGCTTGACCTCGATTCCGCGCCGCTGCGAATCGAATGCGTCGACATCAGCCACGTGCAGGGAACCGACGTCGTCGCCTCGCTCGTCGTGTTCGAGGACGGACTTCCGCGCAAGTCCGACTACAGGCATTACGCCATCAAAGAGGCGGCCGGCGACGGTCACAGCGACGACGTCGCGAGCATTGCGGAGGTGACCCGCCGCCGGTTCCTGCGACACAACCGCGATGGTGCAACCGGGGGTGCGATGGATGGCGACGGCGGCGATCTCTCGCCGGAATCGGCGCTCGACCCGCAGACCGGTCGGCCGCGCAAGTTCGCCTACCCGCCGAATCTCTTCGTCGTGGACGGCGGCGCCCCCCAGGTCGCGGCGGCGTCCGAGGTTCTCGACGAACTCGGCATCACCGATGTCGCGGTCATCGGCCTGGCCAAGCGCCTCGAGGAGGTGTGGGTGCCGGGCGAGGAGGACCCGGTGATCCTGCCTCGGACCAGCGAGTCGCTCTACCTGCTGCAGCGAGTCCGCGACGAGGCACACCGGTTCGCGATCACGTTCCACCGCAGCAAGCGGTCGCGCCGGATGACGGCGTCCGCGCTGGATTCGGTCCGAGGTCTCGGGCAGGCGCGGCGCACGGCGCTGGTCAAACACTTCGGGTCGGTAGCACGGCTGCGCAACGCGACCGTCGAGGAGATCACCGCGGTGCCCGGCGTCGGCGTCGCAACCGCCCGCGCAGTGCTGACCGCCCTCGGCGGCGCAGAAGCAGAAGATAACGTGGGGTCGGATGTGACTGCGCGAGAGCCGACAGTAGGGGATGATGTGACGGGCATGGGCGCACCAGAACGAACAGGACAGAGTCGCGAGTGAACGACCAGCTGAAGCGGGACGAGGGCGGCATGGAGGTCGCGCTCGTCACGGGCTTGTCGGGAGCGGGGCGCAGCACGGCCGCGAAGGTCCTTGAGGATCTCGGATGGTACGTCGTCGACAATCTGCCACCCGAACTGATCACACGCATGGTCGACCTCGGCGTCGAATCCGATCCACCGATCCGCCGGCTCGCCGTTGTGCTCGACGTCCGCAGCCGGCCGTTCTCGGGCGATCTCGGGCGAGTCGTCGCCGAGCTCGAGGAGATGCCCGTACAGATGCGGGTGCTGTTCCTCGAAGCGAACGATTCGGTGCTGATCCGTCGCTTCGAGCACGTGCGACGCAGTCACCCGCTGCAGAGTGACAGCAAAGAAGGCACCCTGTCCGACGGGATCGCTGCTGAGCGCGCGAGCCTGGCCCAAGTGCGAGCCGCCGCCGACCTCGTTGTCGACACGTCGTCCCTCGCGGTTCGCGAGCTACGCGAGAAGATCGAGACCGCGTTCGGTGGCGAGTCCAGCGGCGAGATCCAGGTCACGGTGCAGTCTTTCGGATTCAAACACGGGCTTCCGATGGACGCGGACGTGGTGTGCGACGTCAGGTTCCTGCCGAATCCATACTGGATCCCGGAATTGCGTGTGCACACCGGACTGGAGGAGCCGGTACGGGACTACGTGCTGTCCCGGGACGGAGCCGATGAGTACCTCGGCACCTATCTGCGCCTGCTGGAGCTGACGACGGCGGGATACCGCCGGGAGGGAAAGCGCTATATGACGATCGCGGTCGGGTGCACCGGCGGCAAGCATCGCAGCGTCGCCATGTCGGAGGCGCTCGCGGGACGACTGCGGATGCAGGCCGGCCTCGCCGTCCGTGTCGTCCACCGCGATGTGGGGCGCGAATGAGCGACGAGCGACGCAGCGGAATCGGTCGTGTGCCCCGAATCGTCGCGCTCGGCGGCGGCCACGGCCTGTACGCGACGCTCAGCGCGGTTCGGCGACTGAGTTCGGACGTCACAGCGGTGGTAACTGTCGCCGACGACGGCGGATCCTCGGGTCGACTGCGCAACGAACTCGGGGTCATCCCACCCGGCGACCTGCGGATGGCGCTGGCCGCATTGGCAGCACGCGAACCTCGCGTCCAGTCGTGGACCGACGCTGTCCAGCATCGCTTCGGCGGTACCGGCGCGCTCGCCGGACACTCCGTCGGCAACCTGATCCTCGCCGGTCTCACCGAGGTCCTGGGTGACCCCGTCGAGGCCCTCGATACGGTCGCTCGGCTGCTCGAGGTCGAGGGCCGAGTGCTGCCCATGTCGCCGGTCGCGCTCCAGATCGAGGCTGACGTCGTCGGGCTCGAATCCGATCCCCGAGTCAGTCGTTGCATCCGTGGCCAGGTAGCGGTCGCCACGACGCCCGGCAAGGTCCGGCGCGTGCGACTGCTCCCGGCGAACCCGCCCGCCTGCCCCGATGCACTCCAGGCGATCGACGCCGCGGACGTTGTCGTGCTCGGGCCGGGGTCGTGGTTCACGAGCGTGATTCCACACGTATTGGTCCCTGAGTTGCTCGACACGATGATGCGCTCGCCGGCACGGAAGGTGCTGATCCTCAACCTCGCGCCGGAGCTGGGGGAGACCGCCGGATTCTCCACCGAGCGTCATCTGCACGTGCTGTGCCAGCACGCGCCGGATTTCCGGGTGGATCATGTAGTCGTCGATTCGGCGTCGGTTCCGGCGGGCCCTGAACGTGACGACGTATGTCGCGCAGCGAAACAACTCGGTGCACAAGTCGTCTATGCCGACGTCGCCGAGGAAGGCACCCACAAGCATCATGCGGGAAAACTCGCGGCTGTTCTGGAACGTCTCGCCGAGCGCGAGACGGCGGAGGCCAGGCTGGTCGAGGTACACGGTGGGAATGACGGCCGTGGGAATGCCAGCTGTGGGAATGACAGCGGCGGGAATGACAACACTGCGGAACGGACGGTCGGGGGAAGGGAGAGCGCCTCGTGGCAATGACAGCCGAGGTCAAGGACGAGCTGAGCAGAATCACGGTGACGCAGGTCAGCTGCCGGAGGGCGGAGGTGTCGTCGCTGCTCCGGTTCGCGGGCGGCCTGCACATCGTGGGGGGTCGCGTGGTCGTCGAGGCCGAAGTGGATCTGGGATCGATCGCGCGACGGTTGCGCGGCGAGATTCTCGACCTCTACGGCTATCACTCCGACGTGCACGTTCTCAGTGCCAGCGGTCTGCGCAGGGGCTCGCGCTACGTGGTGCGGGTCGCGAAGGATGGTGAGGCGCTCGCCCGCCGGACCGGGCTGCTCGACATGCGGGGGCGGCCGGTTCGCGGACTCCCTGCCCACGTCGTCGGCGGCAGTGTCGGCGACGCCGAGGCGGCATGGAGGGGGGCGTTCCTGGCTCACGGATCCCTGACCGAACCCGGTCGTTCCTCAGCGCTCGAGATCAGTTGCCCCGGCACCGAGGCGGCGCTCGCTCTTGTCGGAGCCGCAAGGCGGCTCGGCATCACAGCCAAGGCCCGCGAGGTCCGTGGCACCGACCGCGTAGTCGTGCGCGATGGTGAGGCGATCGGTGCCCTGCTCACTCGGATGGGTGCGCAGGACACTCGCTTGACGTGGGAGGAGCGCCGCATGCGGCGCGAGGTGCGGGCGACGGCAAACCGGCTCGCGAACTTCGACGATGCCAACCTGCGGCGTTCGGCGCGCGCGGCCGTCGCCGCCGCGGCACGCGTGGAGCGTGCCCTCGAGATCCTCGGCGAAGACGTCCCGGACCATCTCGCGGCGGCCGGCACGCTGCGCGTCAAGCACCGTCAGGCGTCACTCGAGGAACTGGGGCAGCTCGCCGACCCGCCGATGACCAAGGATGCGGTGGCGGGCCGGATCCGCCGGCTGCTGTCCACTGCGGATCGCAAGGCCAAGGAGCTCGGAATCCCCGACACCGAGTCTGCGGTCACCCCGGAGTTGCTCGACGAGGCGTGAGCACTCCGAACGGGCGAGTCACTCGACCGAGAACAGCCGGGCCGCGTTGTCGTGGCACACCGCCCGCAACCACGCGTCACCGAGGTCGAATCGGGTAAGCCCCTCGAGCCCGTCCAGGTACGGATACGGAATGTTGGGGAAGTCGCTGCCGAACACGATGCGCTCCTGCAGGTCTTCCAGTCGATAGACCTGATCACGTGGAAAGGGCGATAGTTCTTCGGAGTGATCGGTGAACGCCATGGTCGTATCGAGGTAGACGTTGGGATATTTCGCAGTCAGCTCCAGGAAATCCCGATACTCAGGCAGGCCCATGTGGGCGATGATCAGAGGCAATCCTGGGTACCTCGCCAGCAACTCGGAGATCGGCTCAGGACCAGTGTATTTGCCGGGTGCAGGGCCGGAGCCGCAGTGGATGACGATGGGGACCCCGGACTCCTCGAGCAGTCCCCATACCGGGTCGAGGAGCGGGTCGTTGGGAGAATAGTCGCCTACCTGGATATGCGACTTGAAGACCCGAGTACCCGACTCGATCGCTTCCGCTACGTAGGACGCCGCGGACTTCTCCGGGTAGAACGTTGATGTCCGCAGGCAGTCGGGTGTGTGTGCCGCGAACTCAGCCGACCATTGGTTCAGCCACGCAGCCATGTCCGGCTTGTGCGGATAAATCATCGACGTGAAGCGTCGAACACCGAACCTGCGGAGTTGTTCGATGCGGACATCCTCATCGTGTCGGTAGCGAATCGGCCAAGGACGGCCGGTGAGCGGCCCGGCCGAATCGAAGTAGCTCCACACCTTCTCCATTACGTTCGCGGGCATGAAATGGGTGTGCACGTCAATGATTCCGGGCAGCCCCAGACTGCGCCAGAACTCTTGCACGTGTGGATCCTCGGACACCGGTTCTCCTTCTACACTTCATTCGACTCGTCTCTCTCGACGACGAGGCGGTTCAGAACAACGTACGCGCCTCCTCGAGCTCGGTACCGGGCGGTTCGCCTACCCCGCGCCAACGGAACGCCACTTGGTTGCTGCCACCGTCCAGATGCCCGCGCTTCCCGAGGTCTACCGCGCCGGTTTCGGCAACATGGACATTCTGCCGATCGAAGAATTCCGGGTTCTGGCGTTTCTACCGTCTGACTGCGCAGTTCGAGTCGGGTACCTCATTTCACAGGCGATTCGCGGAAATACCGAAAATTGAGATACCTACGAGGGAAGATGTTCGAGAGAAGGCGGGTTACGGGCGCTCTAGCGGTCGAGTAACTGCGGCGGGCCCCAGATGGTGCTGTGTCACTGCGGGAAGCGATTCCGGGAGGCCTATGACTTAGCTGCGACACGGGGAGCATCACTGCGCACCCACATATTCATGTAACCGTTCGGTTTCCAGCGAATATGGTCCACGCACAAGATGTTCGGTGGGCTCAGGTGAGGTCCGTGTTCGCACTACGACATGGTGGGAATTCGATGAAACTCTTCAGAAGTTTGACGTTGTCCGTATTGGTCGCCTGCGCGGTGGTCGTCGGTGCTGCAACGGCGCACGCCGAACCCGCACCTCAGGGAGCCGATCCTGCACCCCAGGAAATCGACTGGTCTCAGCCCTTGCTGACCCCGACCCCCGAGGGCAACAGTCAGGCGGCCGAGCAACTCTTCCCGGGCAACGATGCCAAGCAGGACGCCTTCGACGACATGACCAACGAGCTCAATATCGGCTGGAACAACGGGGGCATGACCGCCGTGCTGATCGGTGCCAACGTGGGCATGCTTGTGGGGTGCGTGTCGATCTTCCCGAACATGTTCGCCGGCTGCATTGTCGGCACGGTCGTCGGCACAATTGCGGGTGCTGTCATCGGTATCGATGAGGGAAATCCGAATGCACGGCCCGCAGTTGAGGAGTTCTTCGCCATACCCTGAGTGGTAGCGAGCTGCTGCCCCGGTCCCACTCGGGCCGGGGCAGTAGCGCGTCTTTGGTCAGCTGGGTGACGGCCTGGGCTAGATGTACGGCGCGGAGCGGCTGCATACCTACGCGCCGCCGGCAGTACTGCGCCGTCGGGCCGACACTGCGCCGTCGGCAGCAACGTTCCCGTCAATCGCTTGATCAACGCACCGGGGTGCTGCAACCAGATCGCGAAACGGTCTCACTTCACCCGTCGGAAATCGCTCCCGGACTCGGTGGCAGGGTCAGATGAGCAGTGGTGTGGGCAGGCGCACTAGTGTGGAGCCACATCGACCGAGGAATCCCGCGTTTCGGTTCGATCGTCGTGGGCATCAACGTGCCCGCGGGATTTTGTGCGGGCGCAAACTGGCACAACAGAGTAGATGGGCAAAGGAGCTAATTGTGACTGTCCGGGTAGGCATCAACGGCTTCGGTCGTATCGGACGAAACTTCTTCAGGGCGGTTGATGCGCAGAAGGCGCTCGGCACGACCGACATCGAGATCGTGGCAGTCAACGACCTCACGGATAACGCGAGTCTGGCTCACCTGCTCAAGTACGACTCGATCCTGGGTCGTCTGCCGCACGACGTGTCGCTCGACGGCGATGACACCATCGTCGTCGGCGAGACCAGGATCAAGGCCCTCGAGGTCAAGGAAGGCCCGGCGGCGCTGCCGTGGGGCGACCTGGGTGTCGACGTCGTCGTCGAGTCCACGGGAATCTTCACCAACGCCGCGAAGGCCAAGGGCCACCTCGACGCGGGTGCCAAGAAGGTCATCATCTCGGCGCCGGCCACCGACGAGGACATCACAATCGTGATGGGCGTCAACGACGACAAGTACGACGGCAGCCAGAACATCATCTCCAACGCGTCGTGCACCACCAACTGCCTCGGCCCGATCGCCAAGGTTCTCGATGACGAGTTCGGCATCGAGAAGGGCCTGATGACCACGGTTCACGCGTACACGCAGGATCAGAACCTGCAGGATGGTCCCCACAAGGACCTTCGTCGCGCCCGTGCCGCGGCCCTGAACGTCGTTCCGACCGGCACCGGTGCCGCCAAGGCCATCGGCCTGGTCCTCCCGCAGCTGCTGGGCAAGCTCGACGGCTATGCGCTGCGAGTTCCGATCCCCACCGGTTCGGTCACCGACCTCACCGCTGACCTGCGCAAGTCTGCTTCCGTGGCCGACATCAACGCCGCGATGAAGGCTGCCGCGGAGGGCCCGCTCAAGGGCATCCTCAAGTACACCGAGGCGCCCATCGTGTCGTCGGACATCGTGACCGACCCGCACTCGTCGATCTTCGACGCCGGCCTGACCAAGGTCATCGACGATCAGGCCAAGATCGTGTCCTGGTACGACAACGAGTGGGGCTACTCCAACCGTCTCGTCGACCTCATCGGCCTCGTCGCCAAGTCCCTCTGAGGGGAGTGGAACCCGTGACTGCGCCCGCAGGATCTGCTCCTGTCAGGACGTTGAAGGACCTACTGGACGAGGGCGTCGAGGGTCGCACCGTGTTGGTGCGGTCGGACCTCAATGTCCCGCTGGATGGCGGTGCGATTACCGACCCTGGTCGCATCGTCGCGTCGGCGCCTACCATCTCGGCGCTCGCCGAGGCCGGCGCCAAGGTCATCGTCATGGCACACCTCGGCCGCCCCAAGGGCGAGCCCGATCCGGCGCTGTCGCTGGCCCCGGTTGCGGCGAAGCTCGGCGAGGTGCTCGGCCGCAACGTGCAACTCGCCGGCGACGTGGTCGGGCAGGATGCGCTGGCACGCTCCGAGGGCCTGACGGACGGCGATGTGCTCCTGCTGGAGAACATACGTTTCGATCCGCGTGAGACCAGCAAGGACGATGCCGAGCGCGAAGCTCTCGCCAGAGCACTCGTCGACCTCGTGGACGGTGACGGCGCCTTCGTTTCCGACGGCTTCGGAGTGGTGCACCGCAAGCAGGCGTCGGTCTACGACGTCGCGAAACTGCTCCCCAACTACGCAGGCACACTGGTCGCGGCCGAGGTCGACGTGTTGGCGAGGCTGACGGACAATCCCGAGCGCCCCTATGCGGTGGTGCTGGGTGGTTCGAAGGTGTCGGACAAGCTCGCGGTGATCGAGGCATTGGCCCCCAAGGTCGACACCCTGGTCATCGGCGGCGGCATGTGCTTCACCTTCCTTGCGGCGCAAGGGGTGCCGGTCGGCGCCTCCCTCCTGCAGGAAGAGATGATCGACACCTGCAAGGGACTGCTCGAGCGGTACGCGGACGTCATTCACATCCCGCGCGACGTGGTGGTCACCGACTCGTTCTCGGCCGACGCCGAGTCGAAAACGGTTTCCGCGCTGGACATTCCGGACGGCTGGATGGGTCTGGACATCGGTCCGCAATCGGTGAAGCGTTTCGCCGCGATCCTGTCGGGCGCCAAGACCGTGTTTTGGAACGGCCCCATGGGCGTGTTCGAGTTCGAGAAGTTCTCGGCGGGAACCAAGGGTGTCGCCGAGGCGATCATCGAGGCCACCGGGAAGGGCGGGTTCAGCGTCGTCGGTGGTGGCGACTCGGCGGCGGCCGTCCGCTTGCTGGGCTTGCCTGAGGACGGTTTCTCGCACATCTCGACCGGTGGTGGCGCGTCCCTCGAGTACCTCGAGGGCAAGACCCTACCTGGCATCAGCGCTCTCGAGAGTGGGGCGGCCCTCGAAGATCGCGCGCAGGAGGGCTGAGGCATGGCACGCAAGCCTTTGATCGCCGGCAACTGGAAGATGAACCTCAACCACCTCGAGGCCATTGCGCTGGTGCAGAAGATCGCGTTCTCGCTGCCCGCGAAGTACTTCGAGAGGGTCGACGTGACGGTGATTCCGCCGTTCACCGACCTGCGCAGCGTGCAGACACTGGTCGAGGGCGACAAACTGCTCCTCACCTACGGTGCCCAGGACGTCTCGCCGCACGACTCCGGCGCCTACACAGGTGAGGTCAGCGGTTCGATGCTGGCCAAACTGGGCTGCACGTTCGTCGTTGTCGGCCACTCCGAACGGCGCACGCTGTTCGGCGAGTCCGACGAGATCGTGCTCGCCAAGACGAAGGCCGCGCTGAAGAACGGGCTCACCCCGATCGTGTGCATCGGCGAGGGTCTAAACGTCCGCGTGGCGGGTGAGCACGTGGAGTACAACATCGCGCAACTCCGGGGCTCGCTGGCAGGGCTGTCGGCCGAAGACATCTCCAAGATCGTTGTCGCCTACGAACCCGTGTGGGCCATCGGTACCGGCAAGGTGGCCTCCGCCGCCCACGCGCAGGAGGTCTGCAAGGCGGTACGTGAGGAGTTGGCCCGGCTCGCTTCTCCGGAGGTTGCCGCCGGTGTCCGCGTGCTGTACGGCGGTTCGGTGAATGCCAAGAACGTCGGGGAGATCGTCAACCAGAGCGACGTGGACGGTGCCCTTGTGGGTGGCGCATCGCTGAAGGCGGACGAGTTCGCGACCCTGTCGGCGATCGCCGCCGGCGGGCCGCTGCCGTGACAACGGCCGATGTTGCTGCCGTGACGGGTGGCAAAGTCGACTGAGCGAAGGCGGGGCGCCACGACCGTGAAGTCGGGTGCCCCGCTTTTCGCGTTCCGTACCGCCGAGACCGGGCGTTGAACTCGGGCCGATGCGCCGGAATAGCCCGGCTGATGTCGAGCCCTGGCTGTCAACAGGTAGGCTGGTCAGGCTAGTGACCGAATCCGTCGTGCGTGAAGGGCAGCGAATACCGAAATGGCACTGTTCCTGGACATCCTGCTGGTGATCACCAGTCTGCTGCTGATTCTGCTGATCCTGCTGCACCGCGGCAAGGGCGGCGGTCTGTCCAGCCTCTTCGGCGGCGGCGTCCAGTCCAGCCTGGCGGGGTCCAGCGTCGTTGAGAAGAACTTGGACCGGGTCACGATCTTCACGGCGGCGATCTGGGTGATCGCCATCCTCGGCATAGGGCTCGAGATCAAGTTCGGCTGACGAGGGCGGGGCCGCCGTAGGCGATCTGGACACGCTGCCGGTCCGCGACCTCCAGATCACACCGTCCGCAATCTTGTCGTGCGACGGACGGCGCATGGTTCGATAATTGGGTGATGACCGGGATCCCTGTGTCGTCGTCCACCGGCGCCCTGTCGTCTGCCGAGCTGCGGGCCGCTATCGAACCACTCCGGGAGGACATCCGTCTGCTCGGCGGAATGCTCGGCGAGATCGTCCGAGAACAGTCGGGTGACGACATCTTCACCCTCGTCGAGCGGGCGCGGGTCGAGTCGTTCCGGGTCCGAAGGTCCGAGATCGACCGCGCACAGCTCGAGGAGATGTTCGCGCAGGTCGACACTGCGGATGCGATCCCGGTGATTCGCGCGTTCAGTCACTTCGCGCTACTCGCGAACGTCGCCGAAGACATCCACCGTGAGCGCCGTCGTGCGATCCACGTGCGGGCGGGTGAGCCGCCGCAGGACAGCAGTTTGGCTGCCACGTACGCGAAACTCGACGCGGCGAATCTGGACCCGATATCGGCCGCCCGGGCGCTCAGGGGCGCGCTCGTGGCGCCGGTGATCACTGCACACCCGACTGAGACGCGGCGGCGGACCGTGTTCGAGACGCAGCACCGGATCACGGAGCTGATGCGACAGCGCGAGTGGGTGTCGGGGGACCCGGTCGAGACAGAGGCGGTGGACCAGCAGCTGCGTCGCCAGATCCTCACGTTGTGGCAGACCGCGCTGATTCGCCTGCACCGCTTGCGGATCCAGGACGAGATCGAAGTCGGATTGCGGTACTACGACGCCTCGCTGTTCGGGGTGGTGCCGCAGATCAACGCCGAATTGCGTGATGCGCTGCGGTCGCGCTGGCCGGACACCGACGTCCTGTCGAAGCCGATGCTGCAGCCGGGATCGTGGATCGGCGGCGATCGGGACGGGAACCCGTTCGTCACAGCCGACGTGGTCAGGCGGGCGACGCACCGCGCTGCGGAGACCGTGCTCGAGCACCACCTCGCCGAACTAGAGGCGCTCGAGCGGGAATTGTCGATGTCGGCGCGAGTGGTGTCGGTGACAGCTGATCTGAACCGCCTCGCCGACGCGTCTGGGGACGATTCGGCGTTCCGAGCGGACGAACCCTACCGTCGCGCGGTTCGCGGATTGCGGCTCCGACTGACCGCGTCGGCCGCTCGGATTCTCGGACATCGGCCGACTCACGCCGTCGACGGTGACCTTCCCGGGTACGCGCTGCCGGCCGAGTTGTTGCGGGATCTCGAGATCATCGACGCATCACTGCGTTCCCACGGCGACGGCACGGTCGCAGACGACCGTCTGGCGCATCTACGAAACACTTTGGAGGTCTTCGGATTCCATTTGAGTGGGCTGGACATGCGGCAGAACTCCGAGGTCCACGAGACGGTGGTCGCGGAACTGCTCGCGTGGGCCGGGGTACACCCGGACTATCAGTCACTGACGGAGGACGAGCGGGTGCGGTTGCTCGCCGGCGAGCTCGCCACTCGTCGTCCGCTCGCGGGCCCACAGGCCGAATTCAGTGAGTTGACAACGAAGGAACTGGGCATTCTGCGAGCGGCGGCGGACGCTGTGGAGCGGATCGGACCTGAGGCCGTCCCGAACTACATCATCAGTATGTGCGACTCCGTCAGCGACATGCTCGAGGTCGCGATCCTGCTCGCCGAGGTGGGCTTGTTCGACCCGGACGGCGAAGACGGCCCCTACTGTGCTGTGGGCATCGTCCCCCTGTTCGAGACTATCGACGACCTTCGACACGGGGCGGAAACCCTCACTGCCACCCTGGAAGTGCCGATCTACCGGGCGTTGGTCGCAAACCGGGGCGAGTGCCAGGAAGTGATGCTCGGATATTCCGACTCCAACAAGGACGGTGGCTACCTCGCCGCCAACTGGGCGCTGTACCGAGCGGAACTGGATCTGGTCCGAGCGGCGCGCAAGTCGGGAATCCGGTTGCGGCTCTTCCATGGCCGGGGTGGCACAGTTGGTCGCGGTGGTGGCCCCAGCTACGACGCGATTCTGGCGCAGCCGCCCGGCGCGGTGGAAGGGTCGTTGCGGATCACCGAGCAAGGGGAGATCATCGCGGCCAAGTACGCCGAGCCGCGTCCCGCGCGCCGTAACCTCGAGGCCCTGGTCTCCGCGACTTTGGAGTCGACACTCCTCGACGTGGAGGGTCTCGGCGACGACGCCGCGCCGGCCTACGCGATTCTCGACGAGCTCGCTGAAATCGCCCGGGTCGCCTACGCCGACCTCGTGCACGACACGCCAGGGTTCGTCGAGTACTTCAAGGCGTCGACTCCGGTCGCGGAGATCGGTGCCCTGAACATCGGGAGTCGCCCGGCGTCACGTAAACCGACCGAGTCCATCTCGGATCTGCGAGCGATTCCGTGGGTCCTGTCGTGGAGCCAGGCGCGGGTGATGTTACCCGGCTGGTACGGCACCGGCACCGCGTTCGAGACGTGGGTCGGCGGGGACGCGGATCGCCTCGCGGTACTGACCGATCTGTACGAGCGGTGGCCGTTCTTCCGGACCGTGCTGTCGAATATGGCGCAGGTGCTGTCGAAGTCCGACATGGGCTTGGCCGCACGGTATTCCGAGCTCGTGACCGACGTAGCGCTACGCGAGGAGGTGTTCGGCAAGATCGCCTCCGAACACACTCGCACCATCGCGATGTACCGTGCGATCACCGGCCACGACAACCTGCTCTGGGACAACCCAGCGCTCGAGCGTTCGGTACACAATCGCTTCCCGTACCTCGAACCGCTCAACCACCTGCAGGTCGAGTTGCTGCGCCGCTACCGCAGCGGCGAGGACTCCGTCGGTGTTCGTCGGGGAATCCAGTTGACGATGAACGGACTGGCCACCGCGTTGCGGAACAGCGGCTAGGGATACCCACTCGAGCGGGCCCGCAGGACCTTCGAGTTCGGAGGCGGCCGCGATCGACAGGTTTCTCGTGCGATTGGGGAGACCTACTCCTGGGCTCGGTGTGATGACCGTCACTGCCCTTCTGCTACGGTCCGGTAACTCGTTCGGCGGGGCGTCGGTCTGTCTGCGCTCCGGTCCTCGGAAAGTGAGCTAGAGGTGCGTATTCAGGGGAGGGTCTCGAGAATGTGGCGACAGCTACGAACCAGCCGGAAGAAGCGTCTGGGGGCCATGGTCGTGACGACTTGCGCGGCCATGACGGTGGGGACTTCGTTGTTAGTCCCGGCATCCGGCGCGACACCGGTGGACGACTTCTATGTTCCTCCAGTGCAATTTGATGCGACACCGGGAACGGTGGTACGGACCGAGCCTTTGGCGGTCTTCGCGACCGTTCCGGCATCGGACGGGGCATGGCCCGTCGCGGCGGAAAAGGTCTTGTACACCTCACTGACGCAGGATGGCGACCCCGTCGCGGTCAGCGGCACCTTCATCGACTCCGCTCATCCCTGGGAAGGCGACGGGGACCGGCCGACTGTCGTGATCGCTCCTGGCACCGCCGGGCAGGGGGACCAATGCGCGATGTCCGTGGCGTTCTCCACCGGCCTGTATGCCGATCCGGCGGAGTTGTCGTTGTCGGCGAACCAGGAATTGGTGTCGGCGTCGACGTGGAGTGCTCTCGGTGCCCGCGTCTTCGTGACTGACTACATCGGTCTGGGCACGCCCGGGATACACACTTACGCCAATCGGGTGGAGCAGGCGCATGCAGTGCTCGACGCTGCCCGTGCTGCGAACGCGCTGGCCGACGCCGGCCCGTCGGCCCCGGTGGTGTTCTGGGGCTTCTCACAGGGTGGCGGCGCGGTCGCGGCGGCGGCGGAGATGCAGCCGACTTATGCGCCGGAACTCGAACTCCGCGGCACATGGGCCGGGGCTCCGACCGCGGATCTCATGTCCGTGCTCCCGTTGATCGACGACAGCAATCTCATCGGAGGTGCTGTCGGCTACGCGGTGAACGGATTCGCGGAACGCAACCCGCAGATGCGCGAGTATGTCGACGAACTGGTCACGCCTACGGGCAGGGAACTTCTCGAATTCCTCAGCGTCTCGTGCATCGCCGACGTGATGGTAAAGCACCCTTTCATGCAGTCGGGTGACCTGACCGTTGACGGCCGGCCGTTGCTCGAGCACCTGGACGAGATCCCCGACGCTGTCGAGCTGCTCCGGCAGCAGCGCATCGGCACCGTGGCTCCGTCCAGCCCGGTCCTGATCACCAGCGCACTCAACGACGACACGGTGCCCTACGGCCAGGCCCGACAGCTCGCCGAGGACTGGTGTGCCCAGGGTGCGACGGTCACCTTCCGTACGAACCCCCTGCCCCCGATCCTGTCCGGAGCGGCCCTTCCGAATCACCTGGCTCCGGCGTACATCGACGGATACGGCCCCGACAGCGCCATCAGCTACCTGCTCGATCGGCTCAACGGGGTGCCACTGTCCGGGTGCACCTTTGACTGACGGCATTGTCGCTGACGTGATCAAGGCTGTAGATTCCTCGAGACGGGAGTGAACAAACAGCCGGACACCCGATGCGGGTCCGGTCACGCGATCTTCCGCCCGTACGCGGATGACGAGATTCCGTGGGGGACTTCACACATTGCGCTGACACGGCTGGAAGCGGTTGTGATCGGCCTCTATGGAGGGGTGAGTATTGAGGCATTCCCGGTTCGAAGCGATCGGCGGGTACCTACCAGAGCGGGCGGTGACAACCGACGAGTTGATCGATCGTCTCGCTGAGAAGCCGAGCTTCGATTTCGCAGCAGTCACCGGTGTTCGGGAGCGCCGTGTACGAGCCACGTCGCCGGAGAACTACGAGGACTCGTTCACGCTCGCGATGAATGCGGCCCGCGACTGCCTGTCCCGGTCCCGCTACCGCGCCGAGGATCTCGATGCGATCGTCTCGGTGTCGATCACCAGGAGCAAGGATGGTGAGAAGTTCTACTTCGAGCCGTCCTTCGCGTCGATGATTGCGAAGGAACTCGGCGCACGCCAGGTGATTCACTTCGACATCTCGAATGCCTGCGCCGGCATGCTCACGGGGACGTTCTTGCTGGACAGGATGATCCGTTCCGGGATCATCCGAAACGGCATGGTGGTCAGTGGGGAGGCGATCACCCCGATCGCCGAGACCGCGGTCAAGGAACTGTCCGGTGGCTACGATCCGCAGTTTGCGTCGTTGTCGGTCGGCGATTCCGGCAGTGCGGTGATCATCGACGTGTCGGAGGACGAGCGCGACCGGATCCACTACGTCGAGATGATGACCGCATCGGAGTTCTCGGACGCGTGTATCGGGATGCCGAGCGACCGCACCCAGGGCATCGCCCTTTACACCGACAACCGGCGGATGCACAACGAGGACCGGTTCAAGCTGTGGACCGACAGCCAGCGCTCCTTCCTGGCGGAACAGGGCCGCACGTTCGCCGACGAGGACTTCGACTACGTCATCCACCACCAGTTCGGGGCGTCCGCGGTGACGTTCCTCAACGGGCTCGGCGAACGTGAGTTCGCCCAGCCGATGCCGCCGCCGCTCAATGTCATCGACAAGTACGGAAATACATCGTCGACGTCGCATTTCGTTGTCCTTCACGACCATCTGCGGCAGCGCAACATCCCACCCGGTTCGAAGGTGCTGATGGTGCCCGCCGCGTCCGGCGTGGTCACCGGATACCTGTCGGCCACGATCTCGAGCTTGGAGGCCTGATATGGGTGTAGTCATCACCGCCACCGGTGCCAGTCACAACACGGACACGGCAAGCGTCGTCGAACACTCGTCGAGGGCGGCCCGCGCCGCCCTCGCGACCGCGAAGGTCGGGCCTGAAGAGGTCGGAGTGCTGATCAATACCGGCACCTATCGGGACTCGAACACGGTCGAACCGGCGGTCGCCGCACTGATCCAGAAGGCGGCAGGGATCGGCCTCGACTATGGCGAAACCGATCCGCGGTCGTTCTCCTTCGACCTGATGAACGGCGCGTGCGGTGTGCTCAATGCCGTTCAGGTTGCGTCCGGGCTCCTCGAGGCCGGTACGACCGCGCGTGTTCTCATCGTGTCCGGGGATACCCATCCGTCGATGACGGGTTCGAGCGCTCCGCAGGACTTCCCGTACACGACGTCGGGCGGCGCAATGCTTCTCGAACACGTGGACGGACCGGAGGGATTCGGACCGGTGCACGTCGATCTTCTCGACGGCGACCCTGCCGTCGAGGGGTTCGTCGACAGCAGCACGATGGGAGTCACCGGGCGTTCGGCGATGACCGTGGCCCGCGACGACGGCTTCGAGGTTCGTGTCCTCGACGCGGCGATCTCGGCCGCCTCCGCGGCTCTCGGCGCAGCAGAGATCGATCCGGCCACCACAGTGCTGATCTCCTCACGTCCGACCCCGGACTTCCAGGCCGCGTTGGCGGCCAAGCTCGGTATCCGCGCCCTCGATGACGACCCCGAGGGCCCGCTCGGCGGCGACATGCACACCGCCGCATTGACGCTCGCATACCACCATGCAGCGACAGCGGACCGGATCGGGGACGCGACCAGCGTGCTATTCGTTGCCGCCGGTTCCGGACCCAGTGCGGCGGCGGCGGTGTACCGGATCCCGGGCCGGGCGGCCTAGTGACCTCCGCCTGGGTCACCTCGTGGCAGGACCGACTGCCGGATACTGCTCGGCGCCGACCCGACGCGCCCGCGGTGACCTTCGCCGACGGTCCGAAAACTGCTCTGCCCAGCTACACAGATCTGACGTTCGCCGAACTGGACGCGTGGTCGGAGGAATTGGCTGAGCAGTTCGCCGCTGACGGGATCACTGACGGCACCCGCACGATCGTGCTCGTCAACCCAGGCCCTGAGTTGTACGCCATCCTGTTCGGACTGTTCAAGGCTGGTGCAGTTCCTGTGGTCATCGATCCGGGGATGGGCCTGCGGCCGATGTTGCGATGCCTGGCCGCGGTCGATCCCCAGGCGTTCATCGGGATCCCGCAGGCCCACGCCGTACGGGTGCTGTTCCGGCGCGCGTTCCGGAACGTGCGAGCGACGGTCACCGTCGGGCGGCGATGGGGGTGGGGTGGCCGCACTTTTTCCTCCACCGGTCGCACCCCCAAGCGCCCAGCGCAGTCCCGAAAGCCGGTCGCCGCCGCCGACGATCTGCTGATGATCGCGTTCACCACCGGCTCGACCGGACCGGCGAAGGCAGTCGAACTCACGCACGGCAACCTCGAGGCGATGCTCGCGCAAACCCAGTCGATGACCGAGGCCACCGAGGACGAGACCGCATTGGTGACTCTCCCGATGTTCGGCATGCTCTACCTGCTCCTCGGCGCGCGGATCGTTCTGCCACCGTTGATTCCCAGCCGGGTCGGTGCCACTGACCCACTGCACGTGGTCAACGCGATCAATCGGTTCGGTGTGGCCACACTGTTCGCCTCACCCGCCGTGCTCGGACCGCTACTCGAGCATGCGCGCACTCACAAGTGGACGATGTCCACCGTTCGAGCCGTGTTCTCCGGTGGCGCCCCGGTCCCCGACAGCGTCATCACCGGGTTGCGCGACGTGCTTCCGAACAAGACGCAGATCCACGCCGGTTACGGAGCGACCGAGGCGATTCCGATATCGTCGATCGAGTCTCGAGAGCTGCTCGCGGGGCTCACCGACCGGGCCCGCGACGGCGCCGGGACCTGTATCGGCCGACCGGTCGACGGAGTCGAGGTACGCGTCATCGAAACGGTCGACGAGCCGTTGCCCAGGTGGAGCCAAGCGCAACCCCTGGACGACGGCGTGGGCGAGCTCGTGGTCCGCGGCCCGAATGTCAGCACCCGCTACTTCTGGCCCGACGTCGCGAACTTGACCGGAAAGATCAGCGAGGGAGACCAGGTCTGGCATCGCACGGGTGACCTCGGATGGATCGACTCCGATGGACGAATCTGGTTCTGTGGACGCAAGTCCCAACGTGTCGATACCGAGTCCGGCGTTCTGTATCCGGTACAGGTCGAGCAGGTCTTCAGTGCCGTCGAAGGTGTCGCGCGCACCGCGCTCGTCGGGGTCGGGGTGCGCCCCCACCAGCGTCCAGTGCTGTGCGTCGAACTCGTTTCCGGCGCAGATCCCGACGCGACGATCGCCGCCGTACGGGCCCGCGCCACCGAGAATCCGCTGACTGCCGGGATCGAAACCGTCCTGGTCCATCCACGCTTCCCCGTCGATATCCGTCACAACGCCAAGATCGGTCGCGAACAGCTCGCCGTCTGGGCCACCACCGAACTCGACCGGCGCCAGGAGGGCACACGATGAAACCTGCACTGCTGAGAGCTATCCCGATCGCGGGCTGGATCTACCTCGCTTATGGCGGGATCCGCGCAGCCCGCGGACGGCCCATCGAGCATCCCGTGGCCCGCGCGGCGTGGTGGATCGACGCAGTCCTCAGCACCGTCGGGCACGCTGTCCAGATCCCGTCGGCGATCCGTGCCGCCGGACCGCACCGGTCGCCGGTCGCCACCGCTGCCCTGACCATGGCGTTCGGCATGACCTGGCGGACGGCCCAGAAGCCCACGAAGGAGAACTCCGCGTGAAGATTCTCGTCACCGGAGCATCCGGGTTCCTCGGCGGCCGGCTCGCCCGCCGCCTCGCCGACGACGGCGACTGCGACGTGTCGATCCTCGTGCGGCCAACCAGCCGCCTTGTCGACCTCGGTGACCTTTCGGCGATGCGGATCCTGTACGGAGACCTCACCGATTCCGCTTCCCTCGAAGCCGCCACCCTCGGCGTCGACGTCGTCGTCCACAGCGCCGCTCGTGTCGACGAGCGCGGAACCCGCGCCCAGTTCGAGCGGGAGAACGTCGAGGCAACCCGGGTGTTGCTCGCGGCGGCGAAGGCCAACGGAGCCAGCCGTTTCGTGTTCATCTCGAGCCCGAGCGCGCTGATGAGCTACGACGGCGGCGATCAGATCAACCTCGACGAGAGTGCCCCCTATCCCTCGAGGTTTCTCAACCTGTACTCGGAGACGAAGGCCGCGGCCGAGCAGCTCGTCGTGGCCGCGAACGCCGACGGGTTCACCACCTGCGCGCTGCGTCCGCGAGCGATCTGGGGCCCCGGCGACCGATCGGGCCCGATCGTCCGGCTCCTCGGCCGCGCGCGGGCTGGAAAGCTACCGAATCTATCCGGCGACCGCGATGTGTACGCCTCACTGTGCCACGTCGACAACATCGTCGACGCGACCGTCAAGGCTGCCAAATCCGGCAGTGACGTTGGCAAGGCGGTCGGTGGCAAGGCGTACTTCATCGCCGACGCCGAGGTCACCAACATTTGGCCCTACATGGCCGAGGTCGCGAAGGAGTTCGGGTTCACGCTGCCCGACAGGAGCGTGAACCCGCGCGTGGTGTCGGCGATCGTGAAAGTCCTCGACCGCGTGTGGACGCTCCCGTACCTCGCTGCTCGCTACTCGCCGCCGCTGTCGATGTATGTGCTCGCACTGATGACCCGATCGGCGACATTCGACACCAGTGCCGCCGAACGCGATTTCGGGTACACGCCCGTCGTCGACCGTGTGACCGGAATGCGCCAGTTTCGGGAGTGGGTCGAATCGCAGGGCGGCCTCGCGGAACTGACCCGCGACCTGCCCTGATCAGATCCACCCTTCCGCGAAGAGGATCCCGTGACCATCGACGCCCCATTCCAGCGCCCGATCTCCGCAACCGAGCGGCTCTACATCACGACGCAGTCGCTCGCCCCGCCGTTCGCGATCCAGCTCGTCGTAACCGGCAGCGGCGAGATCGATCCCGCCGCTCTCGAGGTCGCCGTCGACCAGGCATCCGCGGCGTGCCCCGGCGCCAGGCTCAGGCGCAACGGCCGGAATTGGGTCGACAGCAGGCGTGCACCGCAGGTGAAGATCGTCGACCATGCCATCGATTTCGCTGACCTCGACGACGATCCCATCCTGCAGAGCAGCCTCGGTAGCGACGATCTCGCCACGACTGAGGTCGTCGTCGCGCGCGCAGCGTCGGAGACGAGTGTCGTCTTCCGAGCATTCCACGGCGTGATGGATGCGAAGGGCCTGCAAACGTGGGCGTCGGAGATCTTCCGGGTTCTGCGGGGACAGGAACCTATCGGTGCCCCCGATGTGACTGCCGACCACGACCTCGTCGCCCGTGTCGGGACCACAAGCAAGCCCACGACACTGCTGCCCACCCGGCGCGCACCACTCGGTGCCGCCGGCCGGCCGCCCCGCACGGGGAAGTTCGTGTGGCGGCACCGCGCAATTCCCAGCACGACGCCGGCCGTGGTGGCCCGGATCTGTGCGGATCTCGCCGACGTGGTCGGTTCCGCAGCGCGGTTCATGGTCCCGGTCGATCTCCGGCGGCATGATCCCGCGATTCGCTCGACTGCAAACCTGGCCTTGCCATTGTTCGTCGACGTCGACCCCGGGGTCACGTGGCAGCAAGTTCATGCCCAAATCCTGACCCGTCTCGCCGACCGCCGAGAACTCGCGGAGATGGACAACGGCGGCCTCGCACGCCTCCCCGGACCGGTCACCCGCGCCATCGTCACCGCCGCCCACCGAATCGGCGCCCGGATGGATCGAAACCTGGTGTCGGCTATCGTTTCCCACGCAGGCCAGATCGATCTCGAGGATTTCTCGACGCCCGGCTTCACCGCCGCGACCATACGTGCGCTACCCGTGCACACCGGGCTCGTCCCGATGTCGTTCGTGATCGTCGAAACCGGTGCCAGCACGGAGATCACAGTGTCTTGCCGTGCCGGTGATGGCGTCAATGAGCAACTGGATGCACTCCTCGACCGGCTCACCGTTGCACTTGCCGCGCCGGCCGCGGCGCCGCTCGACCCTGTCGAACCGGCTCTGCCGATACCCGAGGCCATGTCAGGTGTGGACACCGCGGCGAGGGGGGATACCGCCGACAGCCGGTTTCGGTACCACGCCGAGCGCACCCCCGAGGCGATGGCGGTCAGCGGCCCGGACGGCGAGCGAACCTACCGTCAACTCGACGACTGGGCCGATGCGATTGCGGCCCTTCTGATCAGTCACGACGTCGGTCCCGGTTCGATAGTCGCGATCCTCGCCGGACGCACTCCTGCCGCAATGGCCGGCCAACTCGGCGTCATGCGAACCGGTGCAGCTTTCCTGTCCCTGGATCCGAAGCACCCGACCGACCGGCTCACCGCGATCCTCGAGGACTCGAGGGCCCGGATCCTGCTGACCGCCGGCGAGCATTCGCACCTCGTTCCCACCGACACCCCGACCATGGTCCTCGAAGACCTCCCGAGACACACCGATACACCGGTGACCGCGCCGATCAGCGGTGACGACATCGCGTACGTCACCTACACGTCCGGGTCGACGGGCCGACCGAAGGGGGTTCTCGTCCCGCACCGCGGCATCGTCAACTTCGTCGATGCCGCCATCGAATGGTGGTCTCTGGGGCCCGACACCAGGTTCGCGCACCACCACACCCCGGCCGCTGACATGGCCTGCGCCGCATTCTTCAGCTCATTGCTGGCTGGTGGCTCGATAACGCTTGTGCCCGAGGATATCTCGCACCTGTCGTTACGCGCGATGCTGGTCGATTCCGGTGCCAACACCTTCCTGCTCACCCCGAGCCTGCTCGAGGTCGTCCTCCGCCTGGACATCACCCGACCCACTGCGCGGACGGTCATCATCGGCGGCGAACGCCTCCTGCCCGGGCTGGCCACGAGAGCACGCGGCTTCTTCGGCGCCGGAACCCGACTGCTCAACAGCTACGGGCCGGCGGAACTGGCCGTCGCCTGCACTACACACATTGTCGGCCCCGCCCCCGACCCGGATGCTCCGTCGGTGCCCATCGGCCGCCCCGCCGTCAACACCCCCGTATTCCTGTTGGACGATCAGCAGCGGCCGGTCGCTGCCGGTGAGATCGGTGAATTGTGCTTCGGCGGCCCGCAGGTGGCCCGTGGGTACCTTGGTCGTCCCGAGTTGACCGCTGGGCGGTTCATCACCCTGCCCGGCGGCGAACGCGTCTACCGCACCGGCGACCTCGGGCGGGTGTTGCCGAACCAGAGTCTCGATTTCGTTGGCCGCGTGGATGATCAGGTCAAGATTCGCGGCAATCGCGTCGAACCAGGAGAGGTGCAGGCAGTGCTCGAGCAGATGCCTGGAGCCGGCCAAGTCGCAGTCGTCGCCCGCCCGACTGAGGCCGGCGGCAACGCCCTGGTTGCCTACCTCGTCGCCGATGACGACGTCGACATCTCCGCCACGCGCGAGTATCTGAGGGAGCATGTGCCCACCTACATGATCCCCGCCGCGTTTCACACCGTCGACGCTCTCCCTCTCACCGCCAACGGCAAGATCGACCTTGCCCGCCTACCTGGCATCCCGGACACGGGTCTGGACGTACCCACCGTGGCGCAGCCATCCCAGGGGGCTGATGCCGAGGGAACGGAGGTTGAACGGATCGCCACGATCTGGGCGTCGATCCTCCAGATCACCCCCGGCGAGGTGACACCGGACGCCGACTTCTTCGCGCTCGGCGGAGACTCTCTCGCCTCGTTGGAGATGCTCTCCCAGGTCTCGACCACCATCGTCGGACCCGACGGCGAGGCGCGGTTCGTCGAACAGCTCGAGGGCCTGATCAACGACATGACCCTGACTCGGGTCCACGCCGCCGCAGTTGCCGCACGAGGAGCCGCGGCGTGATCTTCATCGGCGAAGGAGCCCTGCTCTGGCGTGCGGTGCGGGCTGCCACCGCGGACGGATACCGCGTGGATCTCGTCTGCACCCGCTCCGACCAGACCACACCCGACCACGTCCCGGTCCTGCATACCCGCGACGTCAACGCCGACGCCGCTCGAATCCAGTCCGCGTGCAGTGACGGGCTCGTCTGGTCGATCAACAACCCGACGATTCTCGAGGCACCCCTCCTCGACTCCGGACTGCGAATCTACAACATTCACAACGGGCCGCTACCCGCCTACCGCGGGCGCCCCGAGATTGCGATCACGTATGCGCTCCTCAATGGTGAGACCCGCTACGGGGCAACCCTCCACGAGGTTGACAAGGGCGTCGACACCGGCGCCGTCCTCGACGTCGAAGAGTTTCCAGTCCGCCCACGGGACCGGTTTCAGGAGGTGATGATGACCGGACTGCGCGCCTGTCACACCCTGTTCGAACGCAATCTCGAAGCCGCGGTGACCGGACCTCTCTCTCCGATCACGCCGTCCTCGGACGGTGGCGGCTACTACGGACGCGAACGCCTCGACGAGCTTGCCGGTCATCGCGATAGCCCGCACTACCACCGGGCCGGCCACCTGGGCGTGTTCACCCCTCTTTACCCGGACCTGGCTGCCGCGCTGGCAGATCCGGCCGCGACCGAAAGCGCACACTCGTGAGCCAGTGGGCGTCGACGATCTTCCGCCGCAGATGGACGGTGCTGCTGAGTACCATCGCAGCGATCCTGATCGCCGGAGCATGGGGATCGTCCGTCATGGACAAACTCGGAGCCGGTGGCTACTCCGACCCAGGTAGTGAGTCCGTCCACGTCGATCGCGTCGTGGAGCAGCACTTCGGTCGACACACACCAGATGTGGTGGCCGTGTACACAATTCCGGATGACAGAACCATCGATGACGTCGGTGAAGAAGTACATCGGAGCCTCGAGGGAATCGACCCGGCGCTGTTGGACCGCCCAGTCGTCACCTATTGGAACACCCCGGCTGGCGCAGGATTTCTGCGTTCCGAGGACGGCAACAAGGTACTGGCGCTGGTGTTTGCCGCTGGAGACGAGAGCGCGCGCATCGCGGCGTTCGGAGACATCGCCCCACACCTGACCGTGCCCGGCATCGACAGCCAAATCACCGGGCTCAGCGCTCTCGCTACGGAAATCAACGAACAGTCCCAACGCGACCTGGTATTCGCGGAGATGCTGTCGCTGCCTGTCACCCTGGTGGTCCTGGTCACGGTCTTCGGCGGCCTGGTGGCCGCGTCCTTGCCGGTAGCAGTGGGATTGCTGTCCATTCTCGGCTCGCTGGCATCGTTGCGGCTGATCTCCGAATTCACCGAGGTCAACGTCTTCGCCGTCAACATCGCGTCACTACTCGGCCTCGGGTTGGCCATCGACTACGGACTGTTCATAGTCAGCCGGTTCCGTGAGGAACTCGCCCGTGACGGCGCCGACGTCGAAACGGCACTCACCCGAACCCTGGGCACGGCCGGACGAACCATCGCATTCTCCGCGCTGCTGCTGATGTGTGCGTTCGCTGGAACATTGGTGTTTCCGCAGCCCGTCCTCAAATCGCTCGGGTTCGGGGCCATGTCGGCCGTCGCCGTGGCCGCAACGATGTCGCTCACAGCACTTCCTGCGGCGCTCGCCCTGGTCGGTCACCGTATCGGCAAGTGGAGTTGGCGGCAGAACACCTTCGAACGGGGCGAGGCTCGAGCGCAACGGTTCTGGGGCCGGGTCACCACCGCGGTCCTTCGTCGTCCAGGCATGGTCGCCTTCGGAATCGTCTCCGTACTCATGCTGATGGCAGCACCGGTCGTCGGTGTCAAGCTCGGCGACGTCGACCACACCGCGTTCGCCCCGGACAGTTCCGCCAGACTCGGAGCCGAAACGATCGCCGCGGAACTGCCTGGCGCCAACAGCGGGGTCCTCATCCTCGGTACCGGTGTTGATGGCGCCGCGCCCAGCCCCAGTGCGGTCGCGAAGTTCCGCCATGCTGTGACGGGTATCGACGGCGTCACGGACGTTGCCGTTCTCGGCAGCAAGGACGACGTCGTCATCATGCAGGCGCGCTTGTCCGTTCCGGATCGTTCGCAGGGCGCGGTGACGGCTGTCGAGGAGATACGCGGGCTCGGCGAACCGGACGGAATGAGTGTCCAGATCGGCGGACTGACCGCGATCACCGTGGACGGTGTCGACGCCATCATCACCTGGATGCCGGTGATGCTCGCTGTCATGGCCGCCGCCACGCTGTTGCTGATGCTGTTGGCGTTCGGTTCGATCGTCCTGCCCATCAAAGCGGTCGCAGTGGCGTTCATGAGCCTGGCTGCGACATTCGGGATCCTCACTCTGGTGTTCTACGACGGCCATCTTGCCGGTGTCCTGGGCGTCAGCCAGGGTCCGCTCCCAGCGGGGATGGTGGTGCTGGTGATCGCCGTCGTGTTCGGGTTGTCCACCGACTACGAGGTGTTTCTCATCTCGCGGATGGTCGAGGCGAGACAGGCCGGTGCCACCACAGAAGAAGCGATCCTCGTCGGCGCCACCCGCACTGGCCGTGTCGTGACTGCCGCAGCAACGCTGCTGATTCTCGTGACCGGGGCGTTCACACTCTCGGAACTGACGCCCATGCGTTTTATCGGGATGGGGATGATCATCGCGCTCGCGCTCGATGCCACCTTGGTCCGGATGTTGCTCGTACCCGCCTTGGTCAAGCTCATGGGTGAAGCCAACTGGTGGGGTCCTGCGTTCCTTCGGAGGCGGACCAACGACAGTAGGCCAGTGTCGGCTGAACAACGTGTGGCGGTGTGAGCGGTATCTGTTGATCAGCATGGGCCGTGCCCGTCAGAGGATCAGCCCATCCACTTCGCGCAGGAACCGATCCGTCTTTCTGGACGTCCAACTGAGCAAACGGAACTGATAGCGGACCGGAAGCGCAGGGAGAGGGCGAATGGATCGGTGTCTGAGAGCAACCACGAATCGTGGGCCGGTTTCTCGTGGGTCGGGTGGGCCTCGTAGCATCGGCCCACTGTCGCACGGGTGTCGGCGACGGCCGGACGTGACCGACGGTGGTGGGCATCCGCAGCCGTTGCGGCCAGACGAATCCGCGTCCGACGGCGGTGAGCCGGAATGACGGATGGCGATCCGACCAGTGCATTTCGCAACATGTGCGTACGGTCCAAACGCTCGAGCGTCCTTTGCGTGTCCTGACAGAGATGTGAATCGGCTCAGTGGTTTCCGACGTTGCCGCACGGTCGGAGGCGAGCAACTCGCAGCGTGGACGGGGTAATGGCTGCTTCTGCGATGGTGTCGGTATTGCCGGGATGGGAGCCGAAGGCGCGGGGGCGGACACCGTCATCGTTACTATCCCGGTCGAGGCCGTCCCTCAAGGGGTGGCGGTGACCCCGGACGGCTTGCGTGCCCACGTTGCTAACGGAGCCGATGGGACGGTGTCGGTGATCGCCATCGAGGAGTGCCTCGGGTCGCTGTGCATCGACTTCGGTTCGCTGGTCGACTTCGGTTCGCTGGTGGGCGGCGGATCCACGGGCAGCGCCGGCAGCTGACACCCACACCGAGGTGAGTCACGGCGCCGCCACCAACGATCGTGTCGGTGGCGGCGTCGTGCGGTCTGCGAGCCGTGTGTCTGTTTCGGTGAGTCGGGCATCTGATCCGGTTTGTGGTTGTTAGCCTCCTTTGGGCTGGTGGTCGGGTCTGGCCGCTGGTTGTCTCGCTGCATGGCCTGTCCGTTGTGTTCCTCTGATGTAGGAGAGAAATGTGAATCGGCTCAGTGGTTTTCGAGGTCGCCGCACGGCTGGGAGCCGCGCCGCACGTGCGATGTTCGGGGTGGTATCTGTTTCTGCGATGGCGCTGGGTGTGGCGGGAATGGGGGCGGGTGCCGCGTCGGCGGACACCGTCGTCGACACCGTCCGGGTGGGGACAGCCCCGTTCGGGGTAGCGGTTAGCCCGGACGGGTCTCGCGCCTACGTCACCAACGTTGTCAGCGATTCTGTGTCGGTGATCGAGACCGCCGGCAACGCGGTGATCGGCAGCATCGGAGTCGGGGACGCCCCGGCTGGGGTGGCGGTTAGCCCGGACGGTTCTCACGTCTACGTCACGAACCAGTTGGAGGACACGGTGTCGGTCATCGAGACCGCCGGCAACACCGTGATCGACACCATCGAGGTCGGGGACACCCCGGTTGGCGTGGCGACGACTCCGGACGGACTTGGCGTCTACGTCACCAACAACGGTGATGACACGGTGTCAGTGATCGAGACCGCCGATAGGACGGTGGTCGAAACCATTGGGGTGGGGAATGGCCCGCAGGATGTGGCGTTCACCCCAAACGGGTCTCGCGCGTTCGTCACGAACGCTCTCGAGGACTCGGTGTCGGTGATCGAAACTAGTGAGAACACTCTGGTGAACACCATCAGGGTCGGCGACTACCCGCGAGGGTTGGCGGTGACTCCGGACGGGCTCCGCGTCTACGTCGCCAACGGTGGTAGCGACACGGTGTCGGTGGTCGATACCGCCACGGACACCGTGGCCCAGACGATTCCGGCCGAAGATTTCCCGTGGGGGTTGGCGCTGACCCCGGACGGGTCCCGCGCCTACGTCACCAACCTCTATGACGCTTCGGTGTCGGTGATCGACACCGCCACGAACTCAGTGGTCGAGAGGATTCGAGTTGGGAACTACCCGTACGGAGTGGCGGTGAGCCCTGACGGATCCCCGGTCTACGTCGTCAACCATGAGGCCTCGATGGTGTCGGTGATCGCCGACGAGACCTGCTCCGGATCGTTGTGCACCTCCTGATCGCTGACTGGCGGTAGTTCGCCGGCCTGATGCGGGTCGGCGGGCAGCGCCCGAAGCTGACAACCAAATCGAAGTGGGAAGGACGCCGCCGCCGACGACCGTGTCGGTGGCGGCGTCGTCGTGCGGTCTGGTGGGTGAGGGGCCTTTTCGGCGATTCGGGACCTGATCCGGATTGTGGTTGTTAGCCTCCTTTGGGCTGGTGGTCGGGTCCGGCCGCCGGTTGTCTCGCTGCATGGCCTGTCCGTTTTGTTCCTCAGATGTAGGAGAGAAATGTGAATCGGCTCAGTGGTTTTCGCGGTCACCGCACGGCCGCGGGGCGCGCCGTGCGTCTGGTGTTCGGGGTGACGGCTGCTTCTGCGATGGTGCTGGGCATGGCCGGGGTCGGTGCGGGGGCCGCGGCAGCGGGTACCTTCATGGAAGCCATTCCTGTCGGGAACGGCCCGGACGGGGTGGCGGTGGTCCCGTCCGGGGCACGTGTCTACGTAGCCAACTTCGGAGACGACTCGGTGTCGGTGGTCGAGACTGCCGGCAACACCGTGGTCGACGCCATCAACGTCGGGGACGGCCCGCAGGGGGTGGCGGCGAGCGCGCGCGGTTCCCGCGTCTACGTCACGAATTCCCTGGACGACACGGTCTCAGTGATCCGCACAGGCACCAACGCTGTAGTTGACACCGTCGATGTCGGAGACAACCCGCGTGGGGTGGCGGTGAGTCCGTTCGGTTCCCGCGTCTACGTAACCAACTTCTCCGATGATTCGGTGTCGGTGATCGACACCCGCACGAACGAGGTGGTCGAGACCATCTCGGTTGGGGACGGACCGCAGTTCGTGGCGGCAAGCCCGCAGGGTTCCCGCGTCTACGTCACCAATACCCTGGACGACACGGTGTCGGTGATCCGCACCGGTAGCAACACCGTAGTCGACACCGTGAACGTCGGAGACGCGCCGACCGGGGTGGCGGTGCACCCGGACGGGACCTACGTCTATGTGAGCAACAGTGCCGACGGCACGCTATCGGTGATCGAAATGTTCAGGAACTCCGTGGTCGACGACATTACGGTCGGGGACGCGCCGTTCGGGGTGGCGGTAGCCTCCGAAGGGTCGAGCGTCTACGTGACAAACGAGGTGGGGGACTCGGTATCGGTGATCGAAACCTCCAGGAACACAGTGGACGACACAATCGAAGTAGGGGACGGCCCGCGTGGGGTGGTGGTGACCCCGGGCGACTCCCGAGTCTACGTGGCCAACAACCTGGGTAACACGGTATCGGTGATCGCCGTCGACACGTGCTCCGGATCGTTCTGCATCGGCTCCGGATCGCTGGGATCGCTGGGATCGCTGGCGGGCGGTAGTTCCCCAGTCGGCTTCGGCTCGACGGGCAGCATCGGCAGTTGACACCCACATCGCGGTGAGTTTATGGCGCCGCCACCGACACGATCGTCGGTGGCGGCGTCGTTCGGTCTGCGAGCCGTGTGTCTGTTTCGGTGATTCGGGCGTCTGATCCGGTTTGTGGTTGTTAGCCTCCTTTGGGCTGGTGGTCGGGTCTGGCCGCTGGTTGTCTCGCTGTATGGCCTGTCCGTTGTGTTCCTCTGATGTAGGAGAGAAATGTGAATCGGCTCAGTGGTTTTCGAGGTCGCCGCACGGCTGGGAGCCGCGCCGCACGTGCGATGTTCGGGGTGGTATCTGTTTCTGCGATGGCGCTGGGTGTGGCGGGAATGGGGGCGGGTGCCGCGTCGGCGGACACCGTCGTCGACACCGTCCGGGTGGGGACAGCCCCGTTCGGGGTAGCGGTTAGCCCGGACGGGTCTCGCGCCTACGTCACCAACGTTGTCAGCGATTCTGTGTCGGTGATCGAGACCGCCGGCAACGCGGTGATCGGCAGCATCGGAGTCGGGGACGCCCCGGCTGGGGTGGCGGTTAGCCCGGACGGTTCTCACGTCTACGTCACGAACCAGTTGGAGGACACGGTGTCGGTCATCGAGACCGCCGGCAACACCGTGATCGACACCATCGAGGTCGGGGACACCCCGGTTGGCGTGGCGACGACTCCGGACGGACTTGGCGTCTACGTCACCAACAACGGTGATGACACGGTGTCAGTGATCGAGACCGCCGATAGGACGGTGGTCGAAACCATTGGGGTGGGGAATGGCCCGCAGGATGTGGCGTTCACCCCAAACGGGTCTCGCGCGTTCGTCACGAACGCTCTCGAGGACTCGGTGTCGGTGATCGAAACTAGTGAGAACACTCTGGTGAACACCATCAGGGTCGGCGACTACCCGCGAGGGTTGGCGGTGACTCCGGACGGGCTCCGCGTCTACGTCGCCAACGGTGGTAGCGACACGGTGTCGGTGGTCGATACCGCCACGGACACCGTGGCCCAGACGATTCCGGCCGAAGATTTCCCGTGGGGGTTGGCGCTGACCCCGGACGGGTCCCGCGCCTACGTCACCAACCTCTATGACGCTTCGGTGTCGGTGATCGACACCGCCACGAACTCAGTGGTCGAGAGGATTCGAGTTGGGAACTACCCGTACGGAGTGGCGGTGAGCCCTGACGGATCCCCGGTCTACGTCGTCAACCATGAGGCCTCGATGGTGTCGGTGATCGCCGACGAGACCTGCTCCGGATCGTTGTGCACCTCCTGATCGCTGACTGGCGGTAGTTCGCCGGCCTGATGCGGGTCGGCGGGCAGCGCCCGAAGCTGACAACCAAATCGAAGTGGGAAGGACGCCGCCGCCGACGACCGTGTCGGTGGCGGCGTCGTGCCTTCTGATTGGTGTGTGGCCTCTTCGGTGCGTCGGCGCCCTGATACGGATTGTGGTTGTTAGCCTCCTGTCGGCTGGTGGTCGTCTCCGGTCGCTGGTTTTCTCACTGCATGGCCTGTCCGTTTTGTTCCTCTTATGTAGGAGAGAAATGTGAATCGGCTCAGTGGTTTTCGAGGTCACCGCACAGTCGGGAGGCCCGTCGCGCGTCTGACGTCCGGAGTAGCATCTGCGTGCGTCGTGGTGCTGGGAATGGCCGGGATCGGAGCGGGGGCCGCGGTAGCGGATACCGTCATCGACACCGTCCCGGTCGTGAATCCGGTCGGGGTGGCGATCACCCCGGACGGGTCCCGCGTCTACGTCACCAACCAATCGGAGGATTCGGTGTCGGTGATCAACACCGGCACGAACATGGTGGTCGATAGCGTGGCGGTCGAGGATTTCCCGACGGGGGTGGCGATCACCCCGGACGGGTCCCGCGTCTACGTCACCAACCGTGACGACGATTCGGTGTCGGTGATCGAGACCGCCGGGAACACCGTCATTGAAACAGTGGAGGTCGGGAACAGTCCGGTAGGGGTGGCGGTCACCCCGGATGGGTCCCGCGTCTACGTCACCAACAGAGGCGATGATTCGGTGTCGGTGATCGACACCGCTACAACCACGGTGTTCGACACAGTGGCGGTCGGGAGCAGTCCGCGTGGGGTGGCGGTCACCCCGGATGGGTCCCGCGCCTACGTCACCAACAGAGAAGATGATTCGGTGTCGGTGATCGACACCGCCATCACCACGGTCGTCGACACAGTGGCGGTCGGGAGCAGTCCGCGTGGGGTGGCGGTGTCCCCGGATGGGTCCCGTGCCTACGTCACCAACAGAGGCGATGATTCGGTGTCGGTGATCGAGATCGCCACTACCACGGTGGTTGAGACTGTGGCGGTCGGGGACGGTCCGCGTGAGGTGGCGGTCACCCCGGACGGGTTCCGTGCCTACGTCACCAATACCGACGGTGATTCGGTGTCGGTGATCGACACCATCACCACCACGGTGGTCGAGACCGTCCCTGTCGGGGACTTCCCGTTCGGGGTGGCGGTCACCCCGGACGGGTCCCGTGCCTACGTCGCCAACATTCTTGACGACACGGTGTCGGTGATCGGCGTCGACAGGTGCCTCGGGTCGTTGTGCATCGCCACGGGTTCGCTTGTGGGCGGTGGTTCGACGGGCAGTGGAGGTGCCGGTTCGCTGGTGGGCGCTGGTTCGTTGGCGGGTGTGGGGTCGGCGGGCAGCACCGCCAGCTGAAACCCGAGCTGTGGTGAGTTAGGGGCGCCGCCACCGGTGGTTCGTGTCGGTGGCGGCGTTGCGTTTCTTGGACGTTGTGTGGCCTCTTCGGCGATTCGTGGGCCTGATGCGGATTGCGGTTGTTAGCCTCCTTTCGGCTGGTGGCCGTCTCCGGGCGCTGGTTGTCTCGCTGAATCGCCTGTCCGTTTTATTCCTCTTGCGTAGGAGAAAAATGTGAATCGGCTCAGTGGTTTTCGAGGTCATTGCACGATCAGGGGACGCGCGGGGCGTGCGGTCCTCGGGGTGGCATCTGCTTGCGTCATGGTGTTGGGTATGGCCGGGATCGGCGCGGGGGCCGCGGCAGCGGACACCGTCATCGACACCATTCCGGTCGGGGAGTTTCCGAACGGGGTGGCGGTCAGCCCATTTGGGTTCCGCGCCTACGTCGCCAACGCCGTCGACGATTCGGTGTCGGTGATCGACACCGTCACGAATACTGTGGTCGACACCGTGACAGTCGGGGACTTCCCGCTGGGGGTGGCGGTGTCCCCGGACGGGTCCCGCGCCTACGTCACCAATCGTGACGACGATTCGGTGTCGGTGATCAACACCTTCACCAACACGGTGGTCGACACCGTGACGGTCGGGGACGACCCCTTCGGGGTGGCGGTGACCCCGGACGGGTCCCACGTCTACGTGACCAACACCACCGGTGCGCCTTCGGTATCGGTGATCCAGACCGTCGACAACACCGTGGTCACCACAGTCGGCGTTGGTACCTTCCCGATCGGGGTGGCGGTCACCCCGGACGGGTCCCACGTCTACGTCACCAATACCGGTGGCGATACTGTGACGGTGATCCAGACCGTCGACAACACCGTAGTCACCACAGTCGGGGTCGGGAACGGCCCGCTCGGGGTGGCGGTCACCCGAGACGGATCGCGGGTCTACGTCGGCAACAACGATGACGGTACGGTGTCGGTGATCGAGACTGCCGGGAACACCGTGGTCGATACCGTCGTCGGGGTCGGAGTCGGTGCGGCCGGGGTAGCGGTGACCCCGGACGGGTCCCGCGTCTACGTTGCCGACGTCGGTGGCGACGCGGTGTCGGTGATCGAGACTGCCGGGAACACCGTCATCGAGACCATCCCTGTCGGGGGCGCCCCGTCCTTTGTGGCGGTCACCCCGCTTGGGTTCCGCGTCTACGTCACCAACAGCGATGATGACACGGTGTCGGTGATCGCCGTCGAGCGGTGCTCCGGATCGTTGTGCTTCGCCACCGGATCGCTGGTGGGCGGTGGTTCGGCGGGCAGCGGAGGCACCGGTTCCCTGGCCGGCGGTGGTTCGCTGGCGGGTGCTGGTTCGGCGGGCAGCGTCGGCAGCTGACACCCGCACCTGCGGTGAGATGCGGCGCTGCCACCGACGAGCAGGTGTCCATGGCGACGCCGTGGCTCGCCCGTTCGTCTCACCGCATGGCCTGTCTATTCAATTCCTCTGGTGCAGGAGGGAAATGTGGACCGAATCAATAGGCTTCGAGGTCGCCGAGTGGTTGAGGGGCGCGCCGGACACGTGATGTTCGGGATGGTATCTGCTTGCACAATGCTGCTGGGTATGGCCGGGATCGGTGCGGGGGCCGCGGCAGCGGATACCGTCATCGACACCATTCCGGTAGGGAGCGGACCTGTCGGGGTGGCGGCGTCCCCGTTCGGGTCGCGCGTCTACGTCGCCAACACCCAAGACGACTCGGTGTCGGTGATCGAGACCATCGGCAACACGGTGATCGATACAGTCGGCGTCGGGGACGGCCCCTTCGGGGTGGCGGTCACCCCGAACCGATCGCACGTCTACGTCACCAACAGATTTGACGACACGGTGTCGGTGATCGACACCGGCACAAACACGGTGGTCGACTCTGTCGCGGTCGGGGACGTACCTCATGGGGTGGCGGTGTCCCCGAACGGGTCCCGCGTTTACGTCTCTCATTTGTTCAACTTCACGATGTCGGTGATCGACACCAGCACCAACAGCGTGGTCGACATCGTTGCGGTCGGGAACGGCGCGTCCGGGGTGGCAGTAACTCCGGACGGGTCCCACGTGTACGTCGTCAATGCTTTCGAGGGCACGGTGTCGGTGATCGAGACCGCCGGAAACACCGTGGTCGACACCGTTACGGTCGGCGACGATCCGTCAGAGGTGGCGGTGACCCCGGACGGATCCCGCGTCTACGTCACCAACACCCTGGACGGCTCGGTGTCGGTGATCGAGACCGCCGGAAACACCGTGGTCGACACCGTTGCGGTTGGCGACAGCCCGTTCGGGGTGGCGGTGACCCCGGACGGGTCCGGCGTCTACATCACCAACACCGGCGAGGGGACGGTGTCGGTGATCGAGACCGCCGGGAACACGGTAGTCGAGACCGCTACGGTCGGGACCGGCCCAGCCGGGGTGGCGTTGGGCCCGTTCGGGTTCCGCGTCTACCTCGCCAACTTTTACGATGATGCCGTGTCGGTGATCGCCGCCAGGAAGTGCTCCGGATCGTTGTGTATCGCAACCGGATCGTTGGCGGGCGGTGGTTCGACTGGTAGTGGAGACAGCGGTTCGCTGGTGGGCGGTGGTTCTCTTGCGGGTGCTGGTTCGACGGGGAGCGCCGGCAGCTGACATCCACGCCGCGGTGAGATAGGGCGCCACCACTGGTAATCGCGCCGGTGGTGGCGTCGTGCATCGTGGTGGGTATTCGGCTCTCTTCGGTGCGTCGGGGGTCTGATCCCGTTTGTGGTTGTTAGCCTCCTGAAGGCTGGTGGCCGGGGTCGCCGGCCGGTTGTCGCGCTGTATCGCCTGCCCGTTGTGTTCTTCTGAAATAGGAGAGAAATGTGAATCGGCTCAGTGGTTTTCGAAGTCATCGTACGGTCAGGGCTCACGCCTCGGGTGTGCTATTCGCGGTGGCATCTGTTTGGGTGATGGTGTTGGGTATCGCGGGAACGGGGGCAGGGGCCGCGGCAGCGGACGCCGTCATCCGCACGGTCGCGGTGGGGGATGCCCCGCTCGGGGCGGCGGTGACCCCGGATGGATCCCGCCTCTACGTCGCCAACGTTGTCGGCGATTCGGTGTCGGTGATCGAGACCGCCGGCAATACCGTGGTCGACACCATCGAGGTCGGGAACGGTCCAACTTTCGTGGCGGTGGACCCGGACGGATCTCGGGTCTATGTCACCAACGGGTCGGAGCGCACGGTGTCGGTGATCGAGACCATCGGCAATTCGGTGGTCGACACCATCGACGTCGGAGAAGCCCCTGCCGGGCTGGCAGTGACCCCGGATGGGTCACACGTCTACGTCGCCAACTTGGGGGACGGCACGGTGTCGGTGATCGATACCGCGGCCAACGCGGTGGTCAGCGCCGTCCCGGTGGGGAGCCTCCCGCAAGACGTGGCGGTGGCTCCGGACGGGTCCGGCGTCTACGTCACCAACATTCTTGACGGTACGGTGTCGGTGATCGAGACCGTAGGGAACACCCTGGTGAAAACCATAGGGGTCGGCGACGGCCCCATCGGGTTGACAGTCACCCCGGACGGATCTCAGGTATACGTCGGCAACAACAACGACGGCACGGTGTCGGTGATTGAGACTATCGGCAACACCGTTGTCGGTACTGTCGTGGCCGGGGCCGGTCCATCCGGGGTGGCGGTGACCCCCGACGGATCCCGTGCGTATGTCGCCGATAATGGCGACAACGCGGTGTCGGTCATCGAGACGGCCGGCAATACCGTGGTCGAGACCATTCCGGTCGGGAACGGCCCGATCTTCGTGGCGGTGACCCCCGACGGATCCCGCGCCTACGTCGTCAACAATGAGGACGACACGGTGTCAGTGATCGCCGTCGAAACGTGCTCCGGATCGTTGTGCATCGCAACCGGATCGCTGGCGGGCGGTGGTTCGGTGGTCGGCGGCGGTTCGACGGGCAGCGGAGGCACCGGTTCCTTGGCGGGTGTTGGTTCGACGGGCAGCGCCAGCGGCTGACACCCGCTCTGGTGTGACGGCGGGCGCCGCCACCGGCGATCGGGTCGGTGGCGGCGTCATCCGGTCTGGTGGGTGTGGGTTCTTCGGTGAGTCGGAGGTCTGATGCGGATTCTGCTTGTTAGCCTGCCTTCGGCTGGTGGTCGGCTGCGGCCGCCGGTTGTCTCACTGCGTGGCCTGTCCATCTTGTTTCTGTGACGTAGGAGAGAAATATGCACTGGCACAGTAGTTCTCGCAAATTGTCTATGGTCAAGGGAAGCGCCGCGCGCCTCTCACTCGGGTTGACCGCGACTGGTGCTCTGGTGCTTGGGATGATCGGTATTGGGGCGGCCACGGCGGATGCGGATACCGTCACGGAGACCATCTCTCTCGGGGCCGACCCGGCTGGGGTGGCGGTGACCCCGGACGGATCCCGGGTGTACGTAGCGGTCGACATCAATGCGGTGTCGGTGATCGATACGGCCACGAACGACGTGACCGCGACCATCCCGGTCGGCGACAGCCATTCCGGGGTGGCGGTCCATCCGTTCGAGTCCCGCGCTTATGTCACAAACACTTCCGGCGATTCGGTGTCGATTATCAATACGGCCACGAATGATGTGGTCGAAACCGTCCCAGTCGGTGCGAGGCCGTACGGCGTCGCGGTGACCCCGGACGGATCGCAGGTATACGTCGCCAACATCGACGACGATTCGGTGTCGGTGATCGACACCGCTACCAATTCAGCAATCCATATCGAGGCGGTTGGGGACGGACCGATCGATGTAGCGGTGACCCCGGACGGAACCCGCGCCTACGTCGTCAGCAGCAACGACCATTCGGTGAAGGTGATCGACACAGCGTCCAACACTGTGTCCGCCACCATCGAGGTCGGGGACGATCCGGCAAGAGTGGCGGTCGCCCCGACTGCAAACCGGGCGTACGTCACCAACAGACAAGACGGTGCGGTCTCGGTGATCGACACCGTCATCAACGACGAGATCGCAACCATTGACGTGGGGCAAGACCCCATCGCGATCGCGGTGACCCCGGACGGATCCCGGCTGTACGGCACCAACTTCGATGACGGTTCAGTGTCGGTGATCGACACAGCCACCAACACTGTCCTCGAAACCCTGGATGTCGGGGAGGGCCCGGAGGGGGTGGCGATCACCCCGGACGGATCCCGGGCCTACGTCACCAACAACAATGACGGTTCGGTGTCGGTGATCGACATCGACAATGCCCAGTGCACCGCGTCGCTGTGCATTGACTTCGGTTCGCTGGCCGGTGATGGTCCGCTGGCTGGCGGCGGTTCGACGGAGAGCGTGGGTAACGGTTCCACGGTCCGCGGTGGTTCGCTGGCGGGTGCTGGCTCGACGGGCAGCGCCGGAAGCTGACAACCGCGCAGGGGTGGGGCAGAACGCCGCCACCGGCGAACGCGCCGGTGGCGGCGCCCTGCGGTTCACCGATTCCCGCAACGGGAGAAGCCGAGCGTTGCGCGCACTCGTTGGGTGGAGGATGCGTCAGACCGATAGTTGTGATGCGGCCGCCTGGTCGAGCAGCCACCGGGTGGCAGCTTGACCGCACGCACCGGCAGCGGGGATCTCGACCGGGGGAGCGCCACCAACCGCAGCCGCCACTGCCTCGGCCTTCGCTTCCCCGGATACCACAAGCCACACCTCGTTCGCGCTCCGGATCGCGGGCAACGTCAGTGTGATCCGAACCGGGGGCGGCTTTGGTGAATCGGTAACCGCGACGACGTACTGGTGTTCTTCCCGCACCGCATCGGTCTGAGGGAAGAGCGAATTCACGTGTCCCTCTCCGCCCATGCCTAAGAGGTGGACGTCGAACAGAGGGCCGGTTCGGTCGGCGGCGAACACGTCGATTACCTCCGCGTAGGCGGCGGCCGCGGTCACCGGATCGCTACCGTACGCGCCATCCGAGGCAGACATGACGTGAACCCGGGCCGGGTCGATCGGAACATGGTCGAGCAACGCCTGATGGGCTTGCACCTCGTTGCGCTCGGGATCGCCTGCGGGAAGGAACCGCTCGTCACCGAAGAACACATCGAGGGCATCCCAGTCGATCGCACCGGGGTTGTCGCGCACGTGCTCGAGCACGGCGATGCCCGTGCCGCCGCCGGTGAGGACCACCGCCGCGGAACCGCGTGCATTCTGCGCCGTGACGACGGCGTCAACGAAGCGCTCGGCCGTCGCACGGACGAGTTCTGCCGTGTCGGTGAAGCGGTGAATCTCGTTCCGGCTTGAGGTATCAGACATATTCCACCTTCGACAGGCCGGTCAGGGCAGCCTCGTAGATCTGGTCGGGATCGAGTCGTCGTAGTTCCTCCGCGAGGCAGTCGCGGGTCTCGCGGCGGGCAAGGGGTACAAGGGCATCCGGTTGACCGGTTCGGCTGAGCGTCGCCGTCATCTCCGCCTGTGGTCGGCTGATCGCGATACGGTCGCCGTTCGCCAACTGCAGTTCGGCGAACAGTTCTCCGGTCTGCCGTCGGACGGTGCCCTCGATTCGGTCGGCGAGCCACCCCGCCAGAACATCGAGCGCGGGTTCGCACGCCAAACCGGACACCGTCGCGGACACGACCGGTGCGTGGGGCGGCTGGTCCAGAGCCGAAGTCAGCAGGGCACGCCAGTAGGTGATCCGGCTCCACGCGAGATCGGTATCTCCCGCCGTGTAGGAGCCGAGCCGGCTCTTGATCGTCGCAGTGGGGTCCTCGGCACCTGTAGCATCGGTGATCCGTCGAATCGCCAACCTTCCCACTGGATCCAGCGCGGGTACCGCAGGTGCGTTCTCGGGCCACCACGCGACCACCGGGGTGTCGGGCAGTAGGAACGGCACGACGACACTGGCCTCGTGATCGGCTAGTTCGCCGTGCAGCCGCAAGACGACGACCTCGGAGGCGCCCGCATCGCCGCCCACGCGGATTTCGGCATCGAGATGTGTTTCCCCCGAACGGGATCCGCGCGTCACGACGATCACACGACACGGATGTTCGCGGCTGGCCTCGTTCGCGGCGTCGATGACGTCCTCAGCGTTGTCGCTCTCGCGGGTGCACACCACGAGCGTCAGCACCCTGCCGAGGGTGACCGCTCCACCCGTCTCACGCAGTTCTATGAGCTTCTTGTTGATGGTGCCAGTAGTGGTCGAAGGCAACTCGATGATCACGGTCTCCTCCATTCACGACCGGTGCGGCGCATCATTTCCTCCGCCGACGGCGGACCCCAGGTTCCGGCCTCGTACGGTTCGGGCATTCCCTGCCTCGCCCAGTGCTCGAGGGCCGGATCGAGGATGGTCCACGACAACTCGACCTCAGCGTTGACCGGGAACAGTGACGGCTCGCCGAGAAGCACGTCGAGGATCAACCGCTCGTACGCCTCCGGAGATGAGACCGTGAACGCCTGTCCGTAGCTGAAGTCCATGTTCACGTCACGGACCTCCATGCTCGAGCCCGGCACCTTCGAACCGAACCGCATGGTGACGCCCTCGTCGGGCTGAACGCGGATCACCAGGGCGTTCTGGCCGAGTTCCTCGGTCATCGTCGCGTCGAACGGCAGGTGCGGTGCGCGTTTGAAGACGACCGCGATCTCGGTGACCCTGCGGCCCAATCTCTTTCCGGTCCGCAAATAGAAGGGGACACCGGCCCAACGCCGAGTGTCGACCTCGAGGGTGATCGCTGCGTAGGTCTCGGTGGTGGAGTCCTTCGCGAACCCTTCCTCATCGTGGAGGCCGACGACTTCGAGGCCGCCTTGCCAACCACCCGCGTACTGTCCGCGGGCGGTGGTCTCATCGAGCGGCTCGGCCAATCGCGTCGCCGACAGGACCTTGATCTTCTCGGCTTGCAGCTCCGACGGCTCGAAGCTGACCGGTTCCTCCATCGCGGTGAACGCGAGCAATTGCAGCAGATGGTTCTGGATGACGTCGCGGGCGGCGCCGATTCCGTCGTAGTAGCCGGCGCGTCCGCCCAGGCCGATGTCCTCGGCCATGGTGATCTGTACGTGATCGACGTAGTGCGAATTCCAGATCGGGTCGAACAACTGGTTCGCGAAGCGCAGTGCCAGGATGTTCTGGACGGTCTCCTTGCCCAGGTAGTGGTCGATGCGGAACACCGTGTCCTCGGGGAAGACCTTGTTCACCACCGCGTTGAGTTCACGCGCACTGTCGAGGTCGTGGCCGAACGGCTTTTCGATGACGACGCGCCGCCACTGGCCGTCCACCGACTTCGCCAGTCCCGACTGCGACAGCTGCTGGCACACCGTCGGGAACTGAGCCGGAGGAATCGACAGGTAGAAAGCATGATTACCGCGGGTGCCGCGTTCGCGGTCGAGCGTGGCGAGGGTGTTCTTGAGTTCGGTGAACGCGGCCGCGTCGTCGAAGCTGCCCTGCACGAAGCGGATGCCCCTCGACAGCTGCTCCCACACGTGTTCCCGAAACGGGGTGCGCGCGTGCTCACGCACCGCGTCGTGGACGATTTTCCCGAAATCCTCGTCCGCCCAGTCACGCCGGGCGAACCCCACCAGAGCGAACCCGGGCGGCAACAGCCCCCTGTTGGCGAGGTCGTACACGGCCGGCATCAGCTTCTTGCGTGCCAAGTCGCCGGTGACACCGAAGATCACCAAGCCGCAGGGGCCGGCGATGTGCGGTAGTCGCCGGTCCCTGCTGTCCCGGAGCGGGTTGATCCAAGCGTCCGCCGTGGGCCCGCTCACGGATCAGCCCTCTCGAGCAGCGGCTAGTTGCACCGTGATCGCGTCGAGGAGTTCGTTCCACGACACCTCGAACTTCTTCACACCCTCCGACTCGAGTTTGTCGAACACGGCCGGGATGTCGATGCCGACGGCTGCGAGCTCGTCGAACACGGCCTGTGATGCCCCGGCCCGACCGGCGACGGTGTCACCGGTGACGGTGCCGTGGTCGGCGACCGCCTCGAGGGTCTTCTCCGGCATCGTGTTGACGGTGTTCGGGGCAACGAGGTTCGTCACGTACAGCGTGTCGGGGTAGACGGGGTTCTTCACACCTGTCGACGCCCACAGGGGACGCTGCAAGCGGGCACCCGCCGCCGCGAGCGCCGCCCACCGGTCGCCACCCTCGAAGACCTTCTGGTAGGACGCGTATGCCAGGCGGGCGTTCGCCACACCGGCCCTGCCCCGCAGCTCGAGAGCGGCATCCGTACCGATCTTCTCGAGCTGTGCGTCGATCTCGGTGTCCACGCGGGAAACGAAGAACGACGCCACCGAGTGAATCTTCGACAGGTCGTGTCCGGCGGCCTTCGCAGCCTCGAGCCCGGCGAGGTAGGCGTCGATCACCGCCTCGTAGCGCTTCACCGAGAAGATCAGCGTGACGTTGACGCTGATGCCCTCGGCGATCGCGGCGGTGATAGCGGGTAGCCCCGCCTTCGTACCCGGAATCTTGATCAGCAGGTTCTCGCGGTCGACGAGCTTCCACAACTCGATCGCCTGCGCGACGGTGGCGTCGGTCTCGTGGGCAAGACGAGGGTCGACCTCGATCGAAACCCGGCCGTCCACGCCGCCCGTCGCGGCGGATACCGGCGCAAGCACGTCACATGCATTGCGGACGTCGTCGGTGGTGAGCGCGCGGACGACCTCGTCGATGCCGGCGCCCTGTGCGGCGAGCTCGTGCAGTTGCCGGTCGTACGCCTCACCCTTGGTGATGGCACCCTGGAAGATCGTCGGATTCGTGGTGACGCCGACGACACTGCGGGTGGCTACCAGTTCCGCGAGGTTACCGGTCTCGAGTCTCGTCCGGGACAGGTCGTCGAGCCACACGGACACGCCCGCCGCGGACAGAGCCGCGAGGTTGGTGTTCTGGGTTGCTGTGTCAGTCATCGTGATTCATCCCTTTGCAGCATCGTTGGCGCGAGCGAGAGTGCGGCGGGCCGCTGCGGTGACCGCATCGGCGGTGAAGCCGAACTCACGGAACAGTGTCTTGTAGTCGGCGGAAGCGCCGAAGTGCTCGATCGATACTGCTTCCCCGTCGCTCCCGATGATCTTGTACCACGGCATCGCGATACCAGCCTCCACCGAAACGCGGGCGCGCACCGACGGCGGGAGGACCTCGTCGCGGTACGCCTGGTCCTGCTGCTCGAACCAGTCGAGGCAGGGAACCGACACGACGCGCGTCGCGATGCCGTCCGCCTCGAGCTCGTCGCGGGCCGCGACCGCCAGCTGTAGTTCCGAGCCGGTTGCGAGGAGGATCACCTCGGGGCTGCCGCCGGACGCCTCGGCCAGGATGTATCCGCCGCGGGTCACGCCCTCGGCTGCCTTGGCCCGGGTGCCTTCGAGGACCGGGATGTCCTGACGGGTCAGTGCCAGTGCAGTGGGGCCGGTCTTGTGTTCGAGTGCGGCCTTCCACGCCTGGGCGGTCTCGTTGGCGTCGCCCGGACGGATGACGGACATGTTCGGAATGGCACGCAGCGCCGCGAGGTGCTCGATCGGCTGGTGGGTCGGGCCGTCCTCGCCGAGGCCGATCGAGTCGTGCGTCCACACGTAGAGCGCAGGAGTCTGCATGAGTGCGGCCAGACGGACCGCCGGACGCATGTAGTCGCTGAAGACCAGGAACGTGCCACCGTAGGCGCGGGTCGGGCCGTGGAGCACGATGCCGTTGAGGATCGAACCCATCGCGTGCTCGCGGACGCCGAAGTGCAAGGTGCGGCCGTAGGGCTGAGCCTTCCAGTCCTTCGTCGAGATGGACGTGGGGCCGAACGAGTCGGATCCGTCGATCGTGGTGTTGTTGCTGCCGGCGAGGTCGGCCGAACCGCCCCACAGCTCCGGCAGGATGGGACCGAGCGCGCCCAGGACCTTGCCCGAGGCCTTGCGGGTCGCGACTCCCTTCGCGTCTGCGCCCCACGACGGCAGATTGTCCGCCCACCCCTGTGGGAACTCGCCGGCGTGCATCCGATCGAACAGCGCCCTGCGTTCGGGCTCACGCGTGGCCCACGCGTCGAAGCCGACCTGCCACTGCTGGTGCGCGCGCTCTCCGCGGTCGGTCACCTGGCGGGCGTGTGCCAGGGCGGCGGGATCGACGTCGAAGTTCTTCTCGGGATCGAAACCGAGCGCCCGCTTGACCGCGGCGACCTCGTCGGCACCGAGCGCGGCGCCGTGCACGTCGCCGGTGTTCATCTTCGTCGGAGCCGGGTATCCGATGATGGTGCGCAGCAGAATGATCGACGGCTTGTCGGTGACGGCCTTTGCGGCGGCGACGGCGTCGAGGATGGCGGAGACGTTCTCGCCACCCTCGACGGTCTGCACGTGCCAGCCGTACGCCTCGTAGCGCTGCCCGACGTCCTCGCCGAGCGCGATCGCGGTGTCGTGTTCGATCGAGATCTTGTTGTCGTCGTAGAAGACGATCAGGTTGCCGAGCTGTTGGACTCCGGCGATCGACGACGCTTCGGAGGTGACGCCCTCCTCGATGTCACCGTCGGAAGCGATGACGTAGATGTGGTGGTCGAACGGGCTCGTGCCGGCGGGGGCCTCCGGGTCGAACAGGCCGCGCTCGCGTCGCGACGCCATCGCCATGCCGACCGCCGAGGCCAGACCCTGACCGAGCGGACCGGTCGTCATTTCGACGCCGACGGTGTGGCCGTACTCCGGGTGGCCAGGTGTCAGGGATCCCCACGTGCGCAGTGCCTCGATGTCGGACAGCTCGAGGCCGTAGCCCGACAGGTACAGCTGCAGGTACAGGGTCAGGCTGCTGTGTCCGCACGAGAGAACGAAGCGGTCCCGTCCGACCCAGTCCGGGTTCTTCGGGTCGTGACGCAGTACACGCTGGAAGAGCGTGTAGGCCAGCGGCGCCAGACTCATCGCCGTGCCCGGGTGGCCGTTGCCCACCTTCTGGACGGCGTCCGCGGCGAGAACCCGGGCGGTATCGACGGCCTTGGTGTCCAGGTCGGTCCAGTCGTCGGGGTGGACCGGTTGCGTGAGGTCGCGGATCTCGTCTGTGATCGACACGGGCAGATGTCTCCTGACATGGTTGACGTGGAGCCGGAGGGTGCTATGGGTGCTGGCGCGCCCCTCGTGCGCCTCCAGCCTAGTGTGCCGCCTAGTTCGGGTCGATTCGGTTGGCGGATAAGGGACGTCTACCATCGGTCGTAGTAGTGCAGGCGTAGGCGAGGATGTAGTCGCGTGGGGCAAGGAGACAGCGTGCGTACAGGGCATAGGCCGAGCGGACACGGCTTCGGCAGCCCGGGCGGCGCATCGGCTTCCGATTCGAACATTGCGCGGGACACGTCCACGCTGCGCGGACGAGTCGTTTCGACCATCCTGGCGTACGTCGCGCTGACGAAGCCGCGGGTGATCGAACTGCTCCTGGTCGCAACGATTCCGGCGATGCTCCTCGCCGACCGCGGCCACATCGACCTTGTACTCATTCTCAGCACTCTGTTCGGTGGATGGATGGGTGCCGCGAGCGCCAACGCCCTCAACTGTGTCGCCGACGCGGACATCGACAAGGTGATGAAGCGCACGGCGCTGCGCCCGCTGGCGCGCCAGGCGGTTCCGACCAGGAACGCGTTCGTCTTCGGCATCACGCTCGGTATCGCGTCGTTCCTGTGGTTGTGGTGGCGCGCGAACCTGCTTGCCGGTTTGCTTGTGGTCCTCACGATCGCGTTCTACGTGTTGTTCTACACGATGGTGCTCAAACGCCGGACGTGGCAGAACGTGATCTGGGGTGGCGCCGCGGGCTGCATGCCCGTGATGGTCGGCTGGGCCGCGGTCACCGGATCGCTCAGCTGGGAGCCGCTGGTGCTGTTCCTGGTGATCTTCTTCTGGACGCCGCCGCACACCTGGGCACTCGCTATGCGCTACAAGGAGGACTACAAGGCCGCCGGCGTGCCGATGCTCCCGGTCATCGCGTCCGAACAGCACGTGACCAAGCAGATCGTGCTGTACACGTGGGCCACCGTCCTGGCATCGCTCGCGCTCGTGCCCGCGGCCGGATGGATCTACGCGGCCGTCACACTCCTGGCCGGCGCCTGGTTCCTGTTGGTCGCCCACCAGCTCCACAACGGTGTCCGTCGGGGTGCGTCCGTCAAGCCGCTGAAGCTGTTCCTGCAGTCGAACAACTACCTCGCCATCGTGTGCTGCGGCCTGGCCGTCGACTCGATCCTGGGCTGGGCCACCATCTCGAGCTACTTCTGACCGGGCCTGAGCTACTTCTGACCGGGCTGACCTACTTCTGGCCGGGCTTGGGGCACCAACACGATCGAGCCAGTTGTTTTCCGGCCCTCCAGGTCACGGTGTGCCCGCTCGGCCGCGTCCAACGGGTAGCTCGCACCGACCCGCAGCCTGAGGGTTCCCGCGGCTATCGCGTCGAACACAGCGCGGGCGCGCCACGTCAACTCTTCGCGATCTCGCACATAGTGCGCGAGCGTCGGCCGAGTGACGAACAGTGAGCCGCCCGCGTTCAGTCGCTGGAGGTCGAGCGGCGGAACCGGGCCGCTGGCCGCACCGAACAATACGAGCGTTCCCCGGATCCGCAGCGACTCGAGGCTTGCGTCGAAAGTGTCCTTGCCCACACCGTCGTACACGGCGGCGACGCCCTCGCCGCCGGTCAGTTCCCGCACCTTCCGCGACAGCTCCGCACCGTAGCGCAGGACCCGCCAGGCGCCGGCCTCACGGGAGAGCGCCTCCTTCTCGTCGGTCGAGACGGTCGTGATCACCTTCACGCCCTTCGCGGCCGCCAACTGAGTCAGGAGCAGCCCGACACCACCGGCCCCGGCATGGACGAGGACCGTCTCGCCCGGCCGGGCCGGATACGCGGACTCGATCAGGTAGTGCGCAGTCATGCCCTGCAACAGCGCCGACGCGGCCTGCTCGGGCGCGACACCGGCGGGGACGTCCACAGCCACGGCTGCCGGCACCGCGACCTTCTCCGCGTAGCTACCGGGCGCCGCCGCCCACGCCACCCGGTCGCCCACCCCGAACTCGGTGACGGCGGATCCGACCTCGACGACGACGCCCGTCCCCTCTTCACCGGCAACGTACGGAAGGTCACGAGCGTAGAGCCCGGTGCGGAAATAGGTGTCGATGAAGTTGACCCCGATCGCCTCGGTTGCGACCAGCAGGTCATCCGCTCCAGGTAGCGGATCGGCCACCTCCGCGGGAGCGAGAACCTCCGGGCCACCGTTCTCGGACACCACGATTGCACGCATGTCCCTGTTCTACACCGCGGTCTCACACCGCGTGGCGCGTCTCACTCTGTACGCCCCGGCGGTCGCCGGGCTACCACCCAGTAGTCTGACCCCATGAGCACCGATACCCAGAGCACCGCTACGGACTCGGCCCTGCCCTCGGGCACGGTCGCCGCCATCCGGAAGTTCCTCTCCGAGCACGGCGGATCCGCGAGCGCGGTCATACAGCCGGTGGGGCGTGCGGGCGTGCGGATTACCCTCGTCGGTGCCGACGGTGTCCTCGGTGACCAGGTGGTCGACAGTGTCGCGGTCGCGAACGCGGTCGTCGCCTCGTTCGACGAGATCAAGGCCTCCGAGTGGGATCGAGAGCTCACCAGCGTCGTGACCCCGCGCCAGGGCCACTTCGCGCAGATGGCCGGCTGGGTCGCCCGCCAGACACGCTTCCCCAAGGCGCGCAACGAGCGCTGACGCGCATCGACTCAGGCGGGTGACGGCGCCGGGATGAGGTAGCGGCGGGTCAGACCGCGACTTTCACCGGCTGCTGGACGGTCTCGCGAACCCGACCGGCAGCCCACACGGCCGCGGTAGCCGCGGTGCACACGCCCGCGCCCGCCACGTGTATGGCCACCAGGGCCGCGGGGACGTCGGTGAAGTACTGGACGACACCCACCAGGGCCTGCGCCACGACCAGTCCGATCAGCACGAGCAGGCGCTTCTTGACCGCTGCGGGGGCTGCGACCGCGTACAAGCCGAACGCGAGCCCGATCAGCAGGGCGAGGTAACCGACGAGCATCTCGGCGTGCAGGTGGACCAGCGTGGTGATGTCGAGTTCGAGGCGGGGGACCGGATCCTCGGCGCTCTTGTCGCCGGCGTGCGGGCCCGCACCGGTGACCATCGTTCCCGCGACGAGGACGCCGGCCAGGGCGACGCCCGACAGCGCCGTCAGCCAACGCAGCGGCTGGGGCACGGTCTGCGTCTCGACACCGTCGTCGGGCTCGCCGACCTTGACGAAGAGCAGCACCGCGAGCCACACCATCAGCATCGACACGAGCAGGTGGATCGCAACGGTCCACCAGGCGAGACCGGTGAGCACCGTGATGCCACCGATCACGGCCTGCAGGACGGTGCCGGCCGGCATGAGCCACGCGTAGCCGATCACCTCCCGGCGGCGTCGTGCTCGGGTCACCGCCAGCACTACTGCGGCGGCCGCGAGCACGACGACGAACGTCAGCAGCCGGTTACCGAACTCGACCACCTGGTGGAGCGTTTGTACGCCGCTCGACACCCCCACCGGCACGAACGATCCGGGGAAGCATTGCGGCCACGTCGGGCAACCGAGACCGGACGCCGTCACACGCACGACCGATCCGGTTACCGCGATGCCGCCCTGCGTGAGGATCACGATGAACGCGATTACCCTCTGCGCGGCAGGGGACGGGAAGGGAAGACGGTCGACAAGGCTCAGGAACCCGCGATACAGCACGCCCCGATGTTAGATGGCCGTCAACTACGCTCTGTCGTTGGCCCGCCTAGGAGTCGGCCGACGTCCCCGATGAGTCATCCGAGCCGCCGCTGCCGGCACTGCCCGGATTGACGGAGACGATGCCCGAGATCGTTCCCTGCATGTACCGGCCGTCGTCCGTGATCAGTGCCGCCATCTGCAACGTGTCGCCCAGGAGTGAACTCGAGATCGGGTGGGTCATCAGCAAGTCCCCGGTCTCGGGGTCGATGACCGCGTACGCGAATCCGTCCAGCGGGGTGGTCGCGTCCAGCCCCTCACGGACCGCCGTGTAGATGTTCCCGTCCGCGATCGACAGTTGCGGCACGGCGGAACTGCGGACCTCGTTCTCCCACACCGTCGTGCAGCCCTCGCCGTCGGCGTCGACGTCGACGCGTGTCATGCCCCCGTTGAACGGTGCGGAGGAAGGCACCGCTTCGCCGGCCCCGGCCGGAACCGTCGGATACGGGTATCCGTAGGTGCCCGCGACGAATACCGACCGTCCGACGGCGATCGGGGAGTTCTCACTGCCGCTGCCGCCGGCCCCGAGGCTGCCCGAAAGACTGCCTGAGCCCCCGGCCAGGCTGCCTCCGCCACTGGGCGGCAGGACCGGTTCCTTGCAGACCTCCTCACCGGTGGCGGAGCGGTACACCAGCAGGTTCACCTGGCCGTCGGCATTGTCGACGATCGTCAGGTACTCGGAACCAGCGGTGGGGCCGAAGTAGGTGGGTGTCGAACCGGTGCCCCAGCTGAGCTGTCCCGGCTTGCGGGCGGAGCCGCGGTCGTAGGGCTGTCGCCAGTCGATCTGCGGCTCGAAGTCGGGTCCCGCGCTCAGCTGGTATGTCGCATAGGTCGATGCGACCGCGGTTCCCTCGACGGATGTCGAGATGCTGTTCTGCACCTCTTCCCCCTCCGGAAGGCTGACGGTCCGTGCGTTCCCGTCCGCGTCGACAGTGCCCACGATGCCCCCGCCGGTCGCGAACCACACGATGCCGTCCAAATCGGGCGCCAGGCCCGTGACATTGTCGTCGTCCGGGATCGCCGACGTCAGGTCGGTGCTCTCGTCCACGCTCAGCGTCCACTTGCCGTCCTGGGCCTGAGTGTGCCCGATCCGCAGCAGGTGCCGGGTGCCGTCCACCACGACGAGTCGGTCCTCGGAGTCGAGGTAGGCGTACACCCCGCCCAGCAGGCTTCCCTTGGTGAGCTCGAGTTTGGCCAGTGTCCCGGAATCCGCCGGGTCGAGCAGGTACACCGTCGGGTTCTGCCCGATCATCGTCGTGCACAGAGACACGACGAGACCGTCCGAACCCTGCAGCAGGGTCGGACATGCCGACGCGAGGTTGTACGTCACAGTCGAGACGTCGCCGGTACCCGGGCCGGCGAGCGGCGTGGCGTCGGACGACTCTGCGTCGCCGTGCATGGTCGAGGTTCCCTGAGGTCCCAGGTGCGGGTTCGGCGGTGCCAGCGGACCCCACGCAGGTGCCGCGCCGGCGGTCATCGGAGTCAGTGCGAGGGCGAGTGCGCCGCACGCAGCGAGGGAGGTCCGTCGGAGTGTGGTGATGGGCGAGGTAGACACGGCGGCGATTGTGTTACAAAACGGTCAGGCGCGGAGGTGTTTTGCCCGACTTATTAGGTGATGAACGAATACTCGTTTCAGGTGAACTTGAAAGTCCTGGTCGCGACGAATCCGGACACAAGTGCCCACCCCGCGAGGACCGCCACGCACATGACGTTGACGCTGCCGCCGGTGGCATCCTCGAGCGCCTGCGCGAGGGCCCCGGAGGGGATCAGTTGTGCGCCGATCCGTACACCGCTGTGCAGTTCATCGGCGAAGATGACGCTGCCGATGCCGGCCATCGCGAACCACAGGATGTTCGCAAGAGCGAGGACTATCTCGGCGCGCAGTGTCCCGCCGAGCAGCAGGCCCATCGCCGCGAACGTGACGGTCCCGAGAGCGATGACGACGGCACCGAGAACGAGACCGAGAACGCTGGGGCGCCACCCCAGCGCGAAACCGATCGCGCCGAGCAACACTGTCTGCAAGGCGACGACGATGACGACCGCCGCGCTCTTGCCGGCGATGATGCCCCAGCGGGGAAGTGGCGTCGCCCCCAAGCGTTTGAGTGCTCCGTAGCGGCGGTCGAAGCCGACGGCGATCGCCTGTCCGGTGAACGCCGTCGACATGATGGCCACCATCATCACAGCCGGGACGATGGTGTCGACCCGGTCGCTGCCGAAGTCACCGATCGGGAGCATCGTAAGGCCGATCAACAGGGTGATCGGGATGAACATGGTGATCAGCAACTGCTCGCCGTTGCGTAGTAGCAGGGTGAGTTCGAGCCTGGTCTGCGCGGTGAGCATCCGTCGGGGCGATGCAGGCCGCGGGCGCGGGGTGAACGTGCCGTCGGCGAACCGGTTGTCGGCCAAGCGGTCGTGGTGCGTCACGCTCATCCCCTCAGATCCCGTCCTGTGAGTTCGAGGAAGACGTCCTCGAGTCGACGTTGGTCGACCCGGATCTCGGTGGCCAGCGCTCCCTGTCCGGCGCACCACGATGCCGCGGCCGCGACGACGTGTGGATCGATCGTGCCGCGCACGACGTAGTCCCCGGGTGAGGCCTCCTGCACCTGAAATTCGTCCGGCAGCGCCGCGCGCAGTGGTGCGAGATCCAGCCCGGGCGGGGCGACCAGGCTCATCCGGCCGTCCGCGCCCGTGCGGGTGACCTCCGACGGTGTTCCGGACGCGACGATCCGGCCGTGGTCGATGATCACGAGTTCGTCGGCCAGTTCCTCGGCCTCGTCCATCAGGTGTGTGGTCAACAGGACGCTGACGCCGTCGCGGCGCAGGGCGTCGATCAGCTCCCAGACGAGCAGTCGGGCCTGGGCGTCGAGACCGGCGGTCGGTTCGTCGAGGAACACGAGTTCGGGGCGACCGACAAGCGCGCAAGCGAGCGACAGTCGCTGCTGCTGTCCACCCGACAGGCGACGGTAAGGGGTGCGGCGGGCGTCCTGCAGGCCGAGGCTGCGCAGCAGCCATTCCGGATCGTGCGGATCCGCAGAGTACGACGCGACGAGGTCGAGCATCTCGCCTGTCCGCGAACCGGGGTACGCGCCGCCGCCCTGGAGCATGACACCGATCCGTGGACGTAGTGCCGCAGAATCCGCGACCGGATCGAGTCCGAGGACCCGGACCGATCCGGCATCGGGGGAGGAGAAACCCTCGCACATCTCGACGGTCGTGGTCTTACCTGCACCATTCGGGCCGAGCAGGGCCAATACCTGCGCCTGTTCGAGGGTCAGATCGAGCCCGTCGACGGCGCGGACGTCGCCGAAGGTCTTCACGACGCCTTCGAGGTGCACCGCGGACTCGCCCCTGCGGGGCGTCGCTTCCGACGCGCTGACAATCACGAAGATCCAGCCTAGGCCCCGACGGAATCGGTTTGTCCGGTGGTACTGGGTTGCGGGCGCCACGGCAGGCGATTGCGGGTGACGAAGATGAGCGCGATACTCACGATGGTCGTGGCGATCGCGGCCTGAACGATCATGAACGGCTCGTACTCGGCTCCGTTGGGCATGAGGATGACGCTCACGAACGACGAGAAGGCGATGGTCGGGATGCGGAAGACCGGGCGGGTGGCCCACGCCGCGAGCGGAATCACCGCCCATAACAGGTACCAGGGCTGAACGACCGGGAAGAGCAGCACGATCGCCCCGAGTGAGACGCCCAGGGCCCCCACGGGGTGGATTCGACCCACAAGCACGGCGATCAGCATGCGCAGCGTGATGAAACCGGCGATCACCGATGCGATGGGGCGAGTAAGGCTGAGCACCGCCGTGGTGTGGTCTCCGAGTCCCAGCAGCACGCCGACCAGGCCGGTACCCAGGCCGAGCAGTGTGGGGATCGACATCCAACTTCGAACCTCGGTCGCGGTGCCGAGCGTTTGCGTCCAGCCCATTCCGAGCCCGCTCGCGGTGCTGACGAAAACGGTGACCGCGACGGTCACGGCGCCGAACAGAACCGCTGCTGATACGAGTGCCTTGAGGTTGGCGCCCCATCTGCGAGCGAGGGCCATACCCACGAAACCGAGCGCGAGCAGCGAGGGGATCTTGATCGTCGACGACAGCGCGATGAGGGTCGCACCTGCGAGTAGCAGCAGCAGGACTCGCCCACGTATCGGCTCGGTGCCCTCGACGGCTCGCAACGCGATCTCGACGCCCGCCAACATGAGCCCGATCATCAGGGCCTCGTTGTGGATGCCGGCGACCAGGTGGAACAGCACAAGTGGATTCGCAGCGCCGAGCCAGAGCGCGCTGACGCCCGATACGCCGCACCGACGCGCGAGGCGAGGAAGCGCCCACACGATCATTCCGACGCCGGCGAGCGCAAGGAGCCGGTGCAAGAAGATCCCGGCGACGATGTTCTCCCCGGTCAGCCACGTGATTCCCCGGCCCATCCACAGGAACAGCGGACCGTACGGCGCGGGGGTGTCCCGCCAGATGTTCGGGACGGTCCGGGTGAGGACGTTGTCGACGCCGAGCGCCCCGGCGGGCCCGATCGCGTACGGGTCGAGGCCGCGAGCGGTGATCTCGCTCTGCGCGAGGTACGAATAGACGTCGCGACTGAACATCGGCGGTGCGACCGTGAGGGGGATCACCCACAACAGCAGGGTCCGGTCGAGTTGGGAGCGGCTCAACTGTCGGGGTGCGTGCCCGCCGCGCATGTTTCCGATCGCGAACCGGCCGAGCAGGAGCCATGCGAGTACGACCATGACGGTGCCGGTCAACGTCATGCTCAAGGTCGCGCTCGTCATGCGGGCGGGCAGTCCCAGCAGGCGTAGCCCCTGGACCGGGTTCTGGAGGACCGGTTGGGCGCCGGCGCCGAGCGCGCCGATCGCCATCAGCACTGCGCCGGTCGCGCCGAACAGTCGGATCCAGTGCAGTTGGCGGGTCTCGTGGACATTGAGGCCCGGGGCTTCGGTCTCGTCGCCGTGGAGTGCGTCGGCTACCGACGGCCGCGGGGAACGCCCGTCGATACCGAGCACTCGTTTGACGAAGGCGCCGGCCTGCTCGACCCGAGACCGGGCCGGAGCATCCGACTCGTGTTCTGTCTCGGTCTGCGGCACACGGTGCAGCGTAGCGCTGCGAACGGGGTGCTCAGTCCACCCCGACCCGGCCCGCCCTGCGGGGTGTGGCGCCGATTACACAGGGCACCCTTCGTGGACCGATGCCCCGAATTCCGTCACACTAGTGTTGTGAAATTGGAAGCGGCACGACCTTCGAACGGAGAAGGCGCAGGTCACGTACCTGTGCACCCCTCCGGTGGATCGCCGCTGCCCGTTGCCGGTGGACACGAGGGGCACACGAGGGCCGCGGTGGTGCAGTTACTCGTCGAGGAGGGGCCCATCACAGCCACCGACATCGGTGCGCGACTCGGTCTCAGCGCGGCCGGTGTCCGGCGCCATCTCGACGCGCTCATCGAGGCAGGCGAGGCGCAGGAGGCCAGTTCGGCCGGCTGGCGGCAGCGGGGACGGGGGCGACCGGCGAAGCTGTTCCAGATCACCGCTGTAGGCCGAGGCAAGCTCGGTCACACGTATGACGACCTGGCCAGCGCCGCGATGCGGCAGCTGCGTGAGATCGGTGGCGAGGAGGCCATCGAGGACTTCGCCCGGCGTCGAGTCCAGTCCATCGTCGGTGACGTCCCGCCCGTGAGCGTCGACGAGCCGGAAGCGGTCGAGTCGACCGCCGACGCGATCGCGGACGCGTTCACCTCGGCGGGGTTCGCGGCGTCGACTCGTCCGGTCGGCAACGGCGTGCAGATCTGCCAGCACCATTGCCCGGTCTCGCACGTGGCCGAGGAGTTCCCGGAACTGTGCGAGGCCGAACGGGAAGCATTCACCGAACTACTCGGCCGGCACGTCCAGCGTTTGGCGACGATCGCGAACGGAGATTGCGCCTGCACGACCCACGTCCCGCTCGCCCTACCCCCGAAGACCCCATAGATGTTCTCCCCGGTGGACAGCCCACACCGGTACGTAACAAGACTCCGGAAGGAGCCCGCATGACCGTCACATCAGACCAGGTGACACCCGAGGCGCCACTCTCGCAAGAGGAGACGATCGCCTCGCTGGGCAACTATGAGTACGGCTGGTCGGACTCCGACCTTGCCGGTGCCAGTGCCCAGCGAGGACTGTCCGAGGACGTCGTGCGGGACATCTCCGCGAAGAAGAACGAACCCGAGTGGATGCTCGACATCCGCCTCAGGGCGTTGCGCACCTTCGACAAGAAGCCGATGCCGCAATGGGGTTCGAACCTCGAGGGGATCGACTTCGACAACATCAAGTACTTCGTGCGGTCCACGGAGAAGCAGGCCGAGAGCTGGGAGGACCTGCCCGAGGACATCAAGAACACCTACGACAAGCTGGGCATCCCCGAGGCGGAAAAGCAGCGGCTGATCGCAGGTGTGGCCGCGCAGTACGAGTCCGAAGTGGTCTACCACCAGATCCGTGAGGACCTCGAGTCCGAGGGCGTGATCTTCCTCGACACCGACTCCGGTCTGCGAGAGCACCCGGAGATCTTCCGCGAGTACTTCGGCACGGTCATCCCGGCCGGCGACAACAAGTTCTCCGCGCTGAACACCGCCGTCTGGTCCGGTGGATCGTTCATCTACGTGCCGCCGGGCGTGCACGTCGACATCCCGCTGCAGGCCTACTTCCGGATCAACACCGAGAACATGGGCCAGTTCGAGCGGACGCTGATCATCGTCGACGAGGGCGCTTCGGTGCACTACGTCGAGGGTTGCACCGCACCGATCTACAAGTCCGACTCGCTGCATTCCGCGGTAGTCGAGATCATCGTCAAGAAGGGCGGCCACTGCCGCTACACGACGATCCAGAACTGGTCGAACAACGTCTACAACCTGGTGACCAAGCGCACCAAGGTCGAGGCGGGCGGTTCGATGGAGTGGATCGACGGCAACATCGGTTCGAAGGTGACGATGAAGTACCCGGCCGTGTGGATGATGGGCGAGCATGCCCGCGGCGAAGTCCTCTCGGTTGCCTTCGCGGGTGAGGGGCAGCACCAGGACACCGGCGCGAAGATGCTGCACCTGGCACCGCACACATCGTCGACGATCGTGAGCAAGTCCGTCGCCCGCGGCGGAGGTCGCGCGTCGTACCGCGGCCTGGTGCAGGTCAACAAGGGCGCCCACGGGTCGAAGGCGACCGTAAAGTGTGACGCCCTGCTGGTCGACCAGATCAGCCGATCCGACACCTACCCGTACGTGGACGTCCGCGAGGACGACGTGACGATGGGCCACGAGGCGACGGTGTCGAAGGTCAGCGACGACCAGTTGTTCTACCTCATGAGTCGCGGTCTGACGGAGGACGAGGCCATGGCGATGGTGGTGCGAGGGTTCGTCGAACCCATCGCCAAGGAGCTGCCGATGGAGTACGCCCTCGAGCTCAACCGCCTGATCGAACTGCAGATGGAAGGGGCCGTGGGTTAGTGGCGAGCGAAGCGACCGCAGAGATGGCATCGAGCAAGCCCGTGACCGGGGTGCAGGGCGCAGCGGCCGGCGAGAACGCCGTCCCCGCCACAAACAAAGGTGAGGTCTTCACCTCGTTCGACGTGAACGCGTTCGAGGTGCCCCGTGGCCGTGACGAGGCGTGGCGATTCACGCCGCTCCGTCGTCTGCGCGGCCTGCACGACGGCACCGCAGTGACGCAGGGCGTGGTGGAATCGGCGATCATCGAGGTCGACGGCGACGTCACCGTCGAGACAGTCGGTCGCGACGACAAGCGGCTCGGCCAGGGTGGTGTTCCGTTCGATCGAGTTGCCGCGCAAGCGTACTCGACTTTCGAGTCTGCGACGGTCGTATCCGTCGGCCGGGAGACCGAAGTGGCCGCCCCGGTTCACATCACGGTGACGGGCCCGGGTGAGGGCAAGGTGGCGTTCGGGCACCTGCAGATCCGCCTCGAGGAGTTCGCGAAGGCGACCGTCATCCTCGACCAGAACGGCAGCGGAACCTACGCGGAGAACATCGAATTCGTGCTCGGCGACAGCGCGTCGCTGACGGTCGTCGTGCTCCAGGACTGGAACGACGACGCGGTTCACACCGCGGCGCACCACGCGATGCTCGGCCGTGACGCGGTGCTGCGACACACGTCGGTCAGCCTCGGCGGCGACTTGGTCCGCATCACGCCGACCGTGAAGTACTCCGGCCCGGGCGGTGACGCCGAGATGCTCGGCCTGTACTTCGCCGACGCCGGCCAGCACTTCGAGCACCGCCTGCTCGTGGATCACTCGCAGCCGCACTGCAAGTCCAACGTCGTGTACAAGGGTGCCTTGCAGGGTGATCCGGCCTCGGATACTCACTCCGGCAAGCCGGACGCGCACACCGTGTGGGTGGGCGACGTGTTGATCCGTGCCGAGGCCGAGGGCACCGACACCTTCGAGCTCAACCGCAACCTCGTGCTCACCGACGGGGCTCGCGCGGACTCGGTACCGAACCTCGAGATCGAGACCGGCGAGATCGTCGGCGCCGGGCACGCCAGCGCCACGGGACGTTTCGACGACGAGCAGTTGTTCTACCTACGGGCCCGGGGCATTCCCGAGGACCAGGCCCGACGGCTGGTCGTGCGTGGCTTCTTCCACGAGATCATCAACCGCATTGCCGTCCCCGAGGTGCGTGAGCGTCTCGAGGCCGCCGTAGAGGCCGAACTGGCCGCAGTCGGCGTGTGATCCGGCCGGCCGCCCGTCCACCAAGAACTCCCAGATACCCGCATTAGGAAATCGAATGTCTACGCTTGAAATTCGCGACCTGCACGTCAACGTCGCCAACTCGGACGCCAGTGCCGAGCCGATCAGCATCCTCAAGGGCGTCAACCTGACGGTCAGCTCGGGTGAGACCCACGCGATAATGGGCCCCAACGGTTCCGGTAAGTCCACGCTCTCGTACGCGATCGCCGGGCACCCCAAGTACGAGGTGACCGGTGGTTCCATCACGCTCGACGGTGAGAACGTTCTCGAGATGAGCGTCGACGAGCGCGCTCGCGCGGGCCTGTTCCTGGCGATGCAGTACCCCGTCGAGGTGCCCGGCGTCTCGATGTCGAACTTCCTGCGCACCGCCGCGACCGCGGTCCGTGGCGAGGCCCCGAAGCTGCGTCACTGGGTCAAGGAGGTCAAGGAGGCCATGTCGGCGCTCGAGATCGATCCGACCTTCGGTGACCGCAGCGTCAACGAGGGCTTCTCCGGCGGTGAGAAGAAGCGCCACGAGATCCTGCAGCTGGGACTGCTCGACCCGAAGATCGCGATCCTCGACGAGACTGACTCCGGCCTCGACGTCGACGCTCTGCGCGTGGTGTCCGAGGGCGTCAACCGTTACAAGGAGCACCAGGACGGCGGGATCCTGCTGATCACCCACTACACCCGAATCCTGCGTTACATCAAGCCCGACTACGTGCACGTGTTCGTCGACGGTCGGATCGTCGAGTCCGGCGGCCCGGAACTCGCCGACGAGCTCGAGGCCAACGGCTACGTGCGATTCACGCAGGCGGCGTCCGGGGCAGGGGCGTGACAGCATGACCACCACGGCGGCCGAGCTGGACGTCACCAGGATCCGGGAAGACTTCCCGATCCTGGGACGGACCGTGCGTGACGGAAAGCCCCTGGTGTACTTGGATTCCGGGGCGACCTCGCAGCGTCCGGTGCAGGTGCTCGACGCCGAGCGTGAGTTCCTGACCACATGCAACGCAGCTGTGCACCGCGGTGCGCATCAGCTGGCCGAGGAGGCCACCGACGCGTACGAGGGCGCGCGTGCGGCGATCGCCGCGTTCGTCGGGGCCGATCCGGGCGAACTGGTCTTCACCAAGAACGCGACCGAGGCGCTCAACCTGGTCGCGTACGTCTTCGGCGACGACCGATTCGACAAGGTCGTCGGCCCGGGTGACGAGATCGTCGTCACCGAACTCGAACACCACGCGAATCTTGTCCCGTGGCAAGAGCTTGCGCGCCGGACCGGTGCGACGTTGCGGTGGTACGGGATCACCGACGACGGCCGCATCGATCTGGATTCGCTCGAGCTGAGCGACAAGGTCAAGGTCGTCGCGTTCACGCACCAGTCGAACGTGACCGGCGCGATCTCCCCGGTCGCCGAGTTGGTGCAGCGGGCGCGGGCCGTGGGCGCGGTCACGGTTCTCGACGCGTGCCAGTCCGTTCCGCACATCGCCGTCGACTTCCGTTCCCTGGGTGTGGATTTCGCGGCATTCTCCGGGCACAAGATGCTCGGCCCGTCCGGCGTCGGTGTCCTGTACGGTCGCCGCGAGCTGCTGGCGTCGATGCCGCCGTTCATCACCGGCGGCTCGATGATCGAAACCGTCACGATGTCGGGCAGTACCTACGCGGCGCCCCCGCAGCGGTTCGAGGCCGGTGTGCCGATGACCTCGCAGGTCGTCGGTCTCGGTGCGGCCGTGAAGTACCTGGACGACATCGGGATGGATGCGGTCGCACGACACGAGCACCTGCTCGTGTCGGCTGCGCTCGAGGGGCTTGCCGGGATCGAGGGCGTGCGGATCGTCGGGCCCGCCGACACCGTGAATCGCGGTGGCGCTGTGTCTTTCGTCGTGGACGGTATCCACGCGCACGACCTCGGCCAGGTTCTCGACGACGACGGTGTTGCCGTGCGAGTCGGCCATCACTGCGCGTGGCCGATGCACCAGCGGTTCGGCATCGCCGCGACCGCGCGCGCATCGTTCGCGCTGTACAATACCCTCGACGAGGTCGAGGCGCTCATCGCCGGCGTCCGGCGTGCGCAGGACTTCTTCGGCGTGCGAGAAGGTGCCTGACGGTGCGCCTCGAATCGATGTACCAGGAAGTGATCCTGGACCACTACAAGCACCCGCACGGTCGGGGACTGCGGGAGCCGTTCGGCGCCGAGGTCCATCATGTCAACCCGACGTGCGGCGACGAGATCACGCTGCGGGCACACCTCGCCGTCGGCGAGGACGGCCGTTTCGTCGTCGACGACATCTCGTACGACGGCCAGGGCTGCTCGATCAGCCAGGCGTCGACCTCGGTGCTCTACGACCAGATCGTGGGGATGCCGCTCGATGAAGCACTGCGCACCGTCGAAGAGTTCAACCTTATGGTCAGCAGTCGCGGTACCGTCGAAGGCGACGAGGATGTGCTGGGAGACGGCATCGCGTTCGGCGGGGTGTCGAAATACCCGGCTCGCGTCAAGTGCGCACTGCTGGGATGGATGGCTTTCAAGGACGCGGTTGTTCGTATCGTCGAGGACCCCGATCGTGACGGCCCTGCTGAAGACGACGTCGCTCGAACAGAAGGACAAGCATCATGACCGACACCCAGGCCGAGCAGACCCAACCGGAGAACGAGGCCCCGGCCGCAGACTACGGCGTGACCTTGACCCCGGAGCGCCTCGACGAGCTCGAGGAGGCGATGCGTGACGTCGTCGACCCCGAACTCGGCATCAACGTGGTCGATCTGGGTCTGGTCTACGACTTCAAGGCCGAAGACACCGACGGCGTCGACACCGTCACGCTCGACATGACCTTGACATCGGCGGCGTGCCCGCTGACCGATGTGATCGAGGAGCAGTCGCGTCGCGCACTCGTCAACTCCGGGCTGTGCGACGAGCTGAAGATCAACTGGGTCTGGATGCCGCCGTGGGGTCCGGACAAGATCACCGAGGATGGTCGCGAGCAGCTACGCGCCCTCGGGTTCACGGTCTGAATGTCCGCCCGGGTCGCCCGGGAGCTGACCTACCCGGAGATCGGTGCCACCGCAGGTGAGCTACCTGCCGGATACCGACACGTCCGGCAATCGATCCATCTCGGACGCGGTGAGGACACGTTCCTCGCCGCGTCCGATGCGTTACTGGGGTGGGACATTCATCGCCGCGCGGGGATGCGGGTGGACGCGGACGCCCCGACTGCCGAGTCCGGAAGCGACGTGATTCTGCGTTGGTTCGGATTCACCATCCCGTGCCGTGTCGTCTACGTGGTCGACGAGCCCGACCGTCGCGGATTCGCGTATGGGACTCTGTCCGGGCATCCGGAATCCGGGGAAGAGCGATTCTGCGTCGAGCGGGGTGCCGACGGGGCCGTGCAGGCGACCATCACGGCTTTCTCGCGGCCCGGGCGGTGGTTCACCCGGCTGGGTGATCCGATCGCCCGCGCCGTGCAGCGGCTGATGACCAGGCGCTATCTGGGGGCCTTCTCCGGCTGACGGTTCAGGCGCGCTTTCGGCGGGTCTTCCTCGCGGTTGCGGGCTTGGTTTCCCCTCCGGCCGCATCGAGGCTGCGTTGCAGGGCCGCGACGAGATCGACGACCTCGGCGTCCGCGCCGGCCTCGGTCTGCTCGGCCGCCGGGATGACCTTCTTGCCGCCGCTCCGGATCGCCTCGTCGAGCAGTTGCCGCAACTGGATTTGGTAGTCGTCGGTGTACTCCGTCGGATCGAAGTCGTCGGCCATGCTCTCGACGAGCGTGCCCGCCATCTTCAGCTCCTTGGCGTGAGGATCCTGGGCGTCGTCCAGCGACGGGAACTCGGCCGCACGGACCTCGTCAGGCCACAACAGGGTCTGGATCACCAGCACACCATCACGCTCGCGCAGCGCAGCGAGACGAGTCTTTTGCCTTAGCGTGAAGTGCACGAGTGCGATGCGTTCCGTCTGTGCAAGCGTCTTCGCCAGCAGCACATACGCTTTCGGTGACGGCGAGTCCGGTTCGAGGTAGTAGCTCTTCTCGAACAGGATCGGGTCGATCTGCTCGGTGGGGACGAACTGCAGTACCGGGATTTCGTGCTTCTCGGCCGCCGGCAACTTCTCGAAATCCTCGTCGGTCAGGATGACGCGGTCACCCTCCTCGGAGTCGTATGCCTTGTCGATATCGGCGAACTGCACCGTTTGCCCGCACTCGCTGCACACGCGGTTGTACCGGATCCGTCCGCCGTCCTTGGCGTGGACCTGGTGGAAACGGATGTCGTGGTCCTCGGTCGCCGAGTACACCTTGACCGGCACGTTGACCAGCCCGAACGCGATGGAGCCCTTCCAGATCGATCGCATGCCCCACTATCACGCAGATCGGTGCCGCGTGTGACCGAGGTCCGAAGATCATCACCATCTCGAGATGTTCGGTTGCCGCAGGTCAATTACCTGAGAAGCCAGTTGTGTCCGGTTCCGGAGGGTGGGCGGCTATCTGTCCCGGTGTCGACGAGCGCCTTCCTGACGCGCTCTTCGAGCTTGTCCACCAGTACCGCGGTGGTGGCCGAACGTAGCCGCACGAGATGGTCTGTGTAGTAGAGGTAGCGTCCATCGCCGGCGACGTCGAACCAGGTCATCGAGTCGAGGATGGGATCGTAGGCACCCTGCCACGGACGGTGCAGGCAGATGTAGCCGGCGGCGGTACGGCGAGCCAGGATCCGTTTCAACAAGGGTGCCCCGGCAATGGTGGCGTTGTGCAGAACGCCGTTGCCGCCGGATTCGGCCTGCGGATCGTTGGCGCGCAGATCGTCGGGGTAGACGTCGACCGCGGAGGTACGTCCCGCCGGCACCTCCGGAAGTTCGTGGAGTAGATCGCGAGCGAACTGCCGGACGTCGGGTGCACGTGATGCGGGTCGGATCTGGATGCGTAGGTCGCCGGTTCCGGTGGTGGCGGGCAGTTGATCGGCGACCACGGTGACTCCACGGCGAATGGCGCCGCGGCGCAGTACGGGAGTGGCACCGGGGGAGTAGACGCTGACGGAGACCTCGGGATGACGAAGGACCCCAACTGCTTCCCGGAGCTGGTGGACGGGTTGCTCGGAACGCCACCGGTCCAACCGTTGCCGTTCGACGTACAGTTCGCTTTCGAGGCGCGCCTCGGTACGGTGCTCGAACGGGTGCGGCATCCTGTCGAGATCCGTTGCCTCCCACAGGTGCATGAACTGCGCGGAGGAGAGCTGCCCGTTCATGCTCCGAGCACCGGGGGAGCTACCGGGTCGAGGTCGCCGATCAAATCGTTTCCGTTTTCCATGTTGATGAGATAGTCGGGCGTCTTGTGCTCCGTATCGTCACCGGTCCCGGCGCCGCGTCCACCCATGGGCATGCCCATGCCCATTCCCGCGCCGGGACGGGTGGCTCCTGCTCCTGCTCCGGCTCCGGTGGCTCCTCCGGCGGCAACACGCGGTGCGGCTGAGCCGGAAGCCATAGCAGCGCTGGGGCTGTCGAATTTCGGCTGGCCTGCGCTGCCGTTTGCGACACCACCGCCAGCGATCCCACTTGCGCCGCCGCCCGCACCGCCGCTGCTGGGCACGCCGCCCTGTGGCCCATTGGCATTCGCGGCGAATGTCGACACCGGTGAATTGGCCTTGCCCTGAGAGTCGGGTGGAATGCCCTCCCCCGCAACGGTCGCAGCGTCCTCCGTGCCGGTCGCCTGTGTTGATTCGGTGTCGTCCACTCCGGGGCTGGCCGGCTCGTCCGAGTCGGTGGAGCCCGTACCCGAATTTGCAGCGCCACCTCGGGTCGGGGCAGCGGTCCCGGTCCAGCCGCCGGTTTCGAACCCCTGAACGCCGGGGATCGTTGGCGGGGGCAGGATCGCGGGGACATTCGTGCCGGCTTCGATGAAGCTGGGCTTGTAGATTCGCTCGAGGATCTGGGCCGCTTCGCGCCGCTGCTCTTCCTGCTGCGCTTTCGCCTCGACAGCACTCGTGGCGCTGGTCAGGAGTAGCAGGGGCTGCATGTCAGCCAGGAGACTTTGCACCCGCGGTTTCACATCGCTCGCGGCGCTGCTCGCCTGCTGGAGCTTGAGGCTGATTGTTCGGATCGACGCATGAGTGTCGTTGACCGGGTCCATCATCCGTTCGATCGCAGCGTTCGCGGCGTCCGCGGCGGCGCCCTCCCAATCGGTACTACCGGTGATGCGCTTCAGGTTCGTCAGACCCCAGACGATGTTGAACGCGCTTGCCACGGAGAGGTACCTGTGTGCAAGGTCCATGATCATGCCGGCATCGAGGGCAGAGACCTTGGCCGCCATCTCTTCACGACTCAGCCCCACGAATACATCCGGGTCCGTTACGTACGGGGCATCGACTTCCAGATCGACGGTGTCGCCGATTTGCTCGATGCTGGTGTCCAAACGCTCGCGTTCGATCGCACCGGCGCCGCCGAGTGGCGCCGCCAAAAGGTCGAGTAGATCCTTGCTGCTCATGTCAGTCCCCCAGATAGATGGCGTGCGATGACCTCGCGGCGTCCGGATACCGGCGCACCGATCTCGCTCCCTACGTCCCCTCAGGTAGATAGCGGGCGATGATGCTCGCGGTTTCCTCGATCCCGATGCACCGCTCTTCCTCGGTGTTCTGGTCCGATCGCGTGCGGAAGAAGACGCGGGAAACACCCAGGATGCCGTAGCTGGTCTCGATACTCACCGCGCAGTTGAGCGAGCTTGGTACCTCGAGCAGGGCCCGGCGCCCGTTGAGCATGATCGGCGTTGCGTAGTCCTTCGACTTCTCCTGCTGCTCGGCGAAGGTGATGTTCCCCGAGAGCAGGCTCAGCCCGTACTGCCGTTCTGGGGTATCGAACCCGCAGATCAGGAAGGTGTGATAGTCGGCGGCGACAACGTCTTCGTCCTTGGACTGCGGGTCGTATCCCGCCTCCACGAGCGCTTCATCCGGGATGTCGAGACAGGGATCGAACGTCACCCACGGTCGGTCCGACTGATCAACATGACGCGGGACCCGGACGGTTGGGGACGGCGACACCGGTTCCGACGCGGAAGCCACCTCCGGTGCAGTGGCGGGAGACCCACACGCGGTGAGAATCGACGCAAGCACCAAAAGCGTGCCTACGGAGGAGTGGCGCAGCTTCACTGATCGACCCCCGAGTCGAGACTGCCCAGTGCCCGGGTAAGCTGCCCGTCGGCGTCGGCGAAGGCCTCTCCACCAGCTGCGAATGCCTCCCGCATGGCCAGGATGACAGTTTCGTATTCCTCGAGCCGCTTGGTGACCGTCCCTGCCTTGCGGGTGTACCCGGCGGCGAGTTGGTCACCTATCCGGAAATCACCGAAGCCGTCCACGTACTGAAGGTCGCTCGCTTCCCTGAGTGCGTCACTAATCGAGTCCAGCATCTGATCGCAGATGCGCACGCACCGCTCGATAGCGTCAGGTTCGAGGTGCAGCGTCATCGATCCCCCCGTCATGGACGTGGCTCCCTCGGCCGCCCACGGGAATGGTACGTGGGTCTTGGAACTGCCCGAGCAGCGGGCTGAGTTTGCCGTAGCCCGAACGTCCTAAGCCGAAGCATCGCTGACCGTTGGCGCCACCCCTATCCCTCCGGATGCTCAAAGGCTGTGCAGCAAGCGATTCCGCGACAGTTGCAGGGCGTCCTTATCCGGCAGATCCTGGGTCTCGACCGAGCGATACCCGTCGGACGCCGGCGCGTACCAGCGTTCTTCGGATGGCCGGGTCCGAGGTGCGGAACAGCTCCCACATCGTGCGCATCGTCCCGGACGCGTCGGTGCGACGAGACAGATACGCGCGCTGGCGTTCCACCGGCAAGGCGAAGAAAGCGTCGAAGAACCTCGCGGCGTGGGCGGGATCGAGCTGGAGAAGTGCGGACAGCCCGACCTCCCGCAATGAATGGACTAGGCCAGCGTTCCACGGCCACAACGCCTTTGCGGGATCCCGGCCAGAGACAAGGGCTCGGACGACGTCGTCGACCGCTTCCAGGGAGGCCGCGACGCTGTACCCGGTGGCAGGGTGGGTCAGGCCCGCCCGCGCCCCGAACGCGAACCCCTCGGAGCGGGAACGTTCGGCTTGCACCGGGAACCGGACCCGCTCCACCCTGAGGTTCGCGGCCGGGTCGACCCCGCGGTTGGCCAGGCGGGTGTCGAGCCGTCTTCGGAGTTCGTCGACGGGTAGACCGGGACGGCCGACGAGGCAGGTTTCCTCGACCAGGACGGCGTCATCGCTCAGCGGCACCGCATACAGGAACGACGGCGGATCGCCAGGCGCGGTGCCGTTGTCGCGGCGCCAGTCCATGAACCAACAGGAGGCGCTGCCCAGGGCGGGGTCCGCCGCGGCGGTGGGCAGCACGAGTCCGAAGGCAGTCTGCTCGGCCAGCGTCGGGTCCGGGCGTAGTCCGCGGGCGTCGACCACCTGGGCCGCCAGGATCTCGGAGCCGTCGCGCAACGACTTCCAGATCGACGGTGTCGCCGATCTGCTCGATGCTGGTGTCCAAACGTTCGCGTTCGATCGCACCTTGGCCGCCTAACGGCGCCGCGAAGATGTCGGCTAGATCCTTACTGCTCATGTCAGTCAGTCCCCCACGTAGAGAGCGTGCGATAACCTCGCGGAGCCCGGATACAGGCGCGCAACTATTGCTCCCTACGTCCCCTCAGGCAGATAGCGGGAGATGATGCGAGCGGTGTCCTCGATCCCGACGCACTGCTCTTCTTCCACGTTCTGGTCCGACCGAGAGGGGAGGAAGACGCGGGAGACGATCAGGATGCCGTAGCCGGTTTCCATGCTGATGCCGCAAGTACCCTCGGATGGAATCTTGCGCAGGGCGCGGCGGCCGTCGAACTCGATCGGTGTGGAGTAGTCCTGCACCTTCTCCTGTTCCTCGGCGAAGGTGATGTTCGACGAGTACAGACCCAGCCCGTACTGGCGTTGCGGGGTGTCGAAGTTGCAGATTAGGAAGGTGTGGTAGTCCGCACGGACGACATCTTCGTCCTTGGTCCCCGGGTCGTAGCCGGCCTCCACCAGTGCCTCGTCCGGGATGTCGAGACACGGATCGAACACCACCAGTGGCCGATCCGACTGATCCACGTAGCGCGGCACCCGGGTGGTCGGGGACGGTGACACAGTGTCCGATGCCGACACCGCCTCGGGTGCGGCGGCGGGAGACCCGCAGGCGGTGAGGATCGACGCGAGCACCAGGGGCACGGCGACCGACGCGTGTCGCAGTATCATCGGTCCACTCCCTGGTCGAGGCTGCCGAGCGCCCGGGCGAGCTGCCCGTCGGTGTCGGCGAACGCCTCGCCACCGGCAGCGAAGGCCTCCCGCATGGCCAATATGACGGCTCGATAGTCCCTGAGCCGCTGGTCGACCGTCTCTGCTTTGCGGGTGTACCCGGCCGCGAGTTGGTGCGCGATCTGGAAATCACCGAAACCGCCGACGTTGTGAAGACCTTGCGCCTCTTTGATTGCGTCGTCGAGCGAGTCGAGCATCCGATCGCAGATGCGCACGCACTGCTCGATGGCTTCCGGTTCGAGGTGCAGCCCCATCAATCCCCCCGTCGTGACCGTGACCCACCACCGTGACGTCCACGGCCGCATGCGGGATGCTACGTGACCACAACCTCCCAGCCGCGGGCAGGGTTTGACCCACCCGGACCGAGCCTGCCGAACGCGAATTCGATCCCCAGATCGGAAGCCCCCGAGCTTGTTTCCTGCTTCACTTGCCCGCGACGAAGCCCAAGGCTGCGGATCGTCGAACACCGACGCGCACCAGCGTTCGGCGGATGGGCCGTGCCGCGGTACGGAACAACTCCCACATCGTGCGCATCGTCCCGGCCGCGTCGGTGCGGCGGGACAGATACGCGCGCTGGCGCTCGATCGGCAAAGCGAAGAAGGCGTCGAAGAACTCGGCGGTGTGGGCGGGTTCGAGCTGGAGAAGTGCGGCTAGACCGACCTCCCGCAACGACTGGACGAGGCGAGCGTCCCACGGCCACAATGCCTTTGCGGGATCCTGGCCGGAGACAAGAGCTTGGACGACGTCGTCGACCGCTCCCAGCGAGGCCGCGACGCTGTACCCCGTGGCTGGGTGGATCAGGCCTGCTCGCGCCCCGAACGCGAACCCGTCGGAGCGGGAACGTTCGGCTTGCACCGGGAACCGGACCCGCTCCACCCCCAGGTTCGCGGCCGGGTCGACCCCGCGGTTGCCCAGGCGGGCGTCGAGCCGCCCACGGAGTTCGTTGACGGGTAGACCGGGACGGCCGACGAGGCAGGTTTCCTCGACCAGGACAGTGTCATCGCTCAGCGGCACCGCGTACAGAAACGACGGCGGATCGCCAGGCGCGGTGCCGTTGTCGCGGCGCCAGTCCATGAACCAACAGGAGGCGCCGCCCAGGGCCGGGTCCGCTGCCGCAGCGGGGAGCACGAGTCCGAAGGCGGTCTGCTCGGCCAGCGTCGGGTCCGGGCGCAGCCCGCGGGCGTCGACCACCCGGGCCGCGCGGATCTCGGAGCCGTCGCGCAACTCGGCGGCACCTGAACTGATCTCGGTGGCGACTCCCCGGATGACGCGGACGCCGTCGAGGTCGAGTCGACGGTGCAGCGCGGAGTTGTCGAGCACGCAGTAGGGGCGATCGACGATCCTTTCGCACCCGGCCCAGACGCGGGGATCGGGCGCCGTCGTCCGAAGCACGTCGGAGCCGAGCCACCCGGGTAGTTCGTCCACCCACGCCGCGTACGTCGACGCCCACGGCCGGTCGGGGTTCGGATCGACACCGACGACCTTCAGTCCAGCGCGGGCGGAGCGGTGCGCGAGAGCGCGGCCGGCGGGACCGAGCCCGACGACAGCGACATCCGCCCTCAGGCTCAGAACGAGCCCGTCGCGAGCAGTCCTCCGTCCACCCGGACCGTCTCACCGGTGATCCACGCGGCGGCGTCGGAGACCAGGAATCCGACCAGGCCTGCGACGTCCTCGGGTGTCCCCAGTCGCTTCATCGGGTAGATCGACGACGCCTGATCCTCTCCGGCGGCGACCAGCGCCGCGGCGAACTTGGTCTTCACCACACCCGGGGCAACCGCATTGACGCGGATGTTCGGGCCCAGCTGCCACGCGAGTTCCTCGGTGAGCCGGATGAGAGCGGCCTTCGATGCGCCGTACGCGGCGATGACGCCCGTCGACCGTATACCCGCGACACTCGCCAGATTCACGATGGAGCCGCCGTGTTCACCCATCCACGCCCGGTACGCCTCCTGCACGTACCCGAGCGCCGCCACGACGTTGACGTCGAAGATCTTGCGGACAGCGTCGAGGTCGGCTTCGATCAGTGTCCCGAAAACGGGGTTGATGCCGGTGTTGTTGATCAGAATGTCGAGGGAGCCGAGTTCGGACACCGTCCGCGCGACCGCATCGCGGCGGGCGTCGGCGTCACCCGAGTTGCCGGCCATCGCGATGACCTGACCGCCGTGTCCGAGTGCACGCAGTTCCTTCGCGGCCTCGTCGAGCGGATCGGGCTTGCGGGCGGTGACGACGACGTTCGCTCCACGGGCGAGGAGTTCGGCTGCGATCCCCTTGCCGATGCCACGGCTGGCGCCGGTGACGAGAGCGTTGCGTCCCTGCAGGTCCTTCTCACGAGTCATGCCATCGAACGTTAGCGGAGTCACTTAACCGGTGCGCATCGGCGGGTCAGGACCAGGCTAGACTCGAGTTTTCGTGTGCTCGCCGCCGGCACTGCGGTGCCCGCGGATCGCGCCCGCCGCGCCCGAGCCGTTCCACTGCTTGTTCGTTCGAGGAGTCTTTCTTGATTACCGCCACCGACTTGGAAGTTCGCGCCGGTGTCCGGACGCTGCTTTCGTCTCCTGGATCGGCGCTGCGAGTGCAGGCGGGTGATCGGATCGGCCTCGTCGGGCGCAACGGTGCCGGCAAGACGACCACCCTGCGGATTCTCGCGGGCGAGGCGGAGCCCTACGCGGGTGCCGTCGTCGGAAGCGGCGACGTCGGGTACCTGCCGCAGGACCCCAAGGAGGGTGACCTCGACGTGCTCGCGAAGGACCGGGTGCTCTCGGCGCGCGGGCTCGACGAGATCCTCCAGAGGATGGAGAAGCAACAGGCCATCATGGCCGAGGCCGTCGACGATGCGCAGCGTGACCGGGCGGTCCGAAAGTTCGGCAACCTCGAGGAACGCTTCTCCGCGCTCGGCGGATACGTCGCCGAGTCCGAGGCCGCCCGCATCTGCCACAGCCTGGGCCTGCCGGACCGGATTCTGAACCAGCAGCTCAAGACGCTGTCGGGCGGGCAGCGCCGGCGCGTCGAGCTGGCGCGCATCCTCTTCGCGGCGTCTGATGGGTCGGGTGGCAAGTCGAACACGACCCTGCTGCTCGACGAGCCCACCAACCACCTCGACGCCGACTCCATCACATGGCTGCGCGGCTTCCTGCAGAACCACGACGGAGGGTTGATCGTCATCAGCCACGACGTCGACCTGCTCGGGGACGTCGTCAACAAGGTCTGGTTCCTCGATGCGGTGCGCAGCGAGGCGGACATCTACAACATGGGCTGGAAGAAGTACCTCGATGCCCGCGCCACCGATGAGGCGCGCCGTCGCCGGGAGCGAGCCAACGCCGAGAAGAAGGCCGGCGCGTTGCGTGCCCAGGCCGCGAAGCTCGGCGCCAAGGCCACCAAGGCGACCGCAGCGCAGAACATGGCCAAGCGTGCCGACAAGCTGATGGCCGAACTCGACGATGTGCGAGTCGCCGACAAGGTCGCGCACATTCGGTTCCCCGAGCCCGCTGCGTGCGGCAAGACCCCGCTGATGGCCAAGGAACTCACCAAGGTCTACGGATCACTCGAGATCTTCACCGGTGTCGACCTCGCGATCGATCGCGGCTCGCGTGTGGTCATCCTCGGGCTCAACGGCGCGGGCAAGACGACGCTGCTGCGCCTACTCGCGGGCGTCGAGACCCCCGACCTGGGCGAGTTGGTGCCCGGCCATGGTCTCAAGGTCGGCTACTTCGCGCAGGAGCACGACACCCTCGACGACGATGCGTCCGTGTGGGAGAACATCCGGCACGCGGCACCGGACGCGGGGGAGCAGGACCTGCGAGGACTGCTGGGCGCGTTCATGTTCACCGGACCGCAGCTCGAGCAGCCCGCCGGGACACTGTCCGGTGGCGAGAAGACCCGCCTGGCGCTGGCCGGGCTGGTGTCGTCGGCGGCGAATGTGCTCCTGCTCGACGAGCCGACCAACAACCTGGACCCCGTCTCACGTGAGCAGGTGCTCGACGCGCTGCGCAGCTACACTGGTGCGGTCGTTCTCGTCACGCACGATCCGGGCGCCGCGGAGGCCCTGAACCCGGAGCGCGTGATCCTGCTGCCCGACGGCACAGAGGACCATTGGTCGCAGGAGTACCTCGAACTGATCCAGCTCGCGTAAATCGTCCAAATCCGCTGGCAGGGAAGATTTCCGTGGTGTTGAAGACCTGTCCGTGGGTGATCTAGCCTGGAGGGCGGGACTCGTTCAGCCGACCGGAGGACGCCATGGCGGAGACCACGGGGATCTCGAGGGGGGCCCGAATCACCGGGGAATCGCGTGACAAGCTCCGCGAAGATTTGAAGGAACAGTACGAAGCGGGCGCGAGCATCCGCACGCTCGCCGAACAAACGGGCCGCTCGTACGGATTCATCCACAACGTCCTCGTCGAGGCCGACGTGACCCTGCGGCGGCGGGGTGGGCCCAACAGGCGCAAAGCCACGGGGTAGGTCCTGGGCACGCCGACTGGCCGCGCGCCGCATCCGACGCGCGGTCACCCTCGCCGTCGAACCGATTCCTCCACGAGATCGAGCACGGCCGCTAGATTCTCCGCGCCGTGTCCGGAGGCGATGCGCGCGATGAGCCCGTCGAGGACGAGGTCGAGGTAGTCCAGCAGGACGTCGGTGGGCAGATCCTCGCGGAGCCGTCCGGCGGACTTCTGATGCTCGAGCCGGCGCACCGTGGCCTCGGTGAGTTCGACGCTGCGCTGGGTCCAGTCACGCGCGAACTCGGGATCGGTGCGCAGGCGCCGGGCGATCTCGAGGCGGGTTCCGAGCCAGTCGAACTGCTCGGGCGAGGCCAGCATGTCGCGCATCACCTGGACCAGACCGCCCTCGGCGACGACGTCGGCCATCCGCTTGGCGTCCTCGTGGGCGAGCGCTAGGAACAAGCCGTCCTTGTCCTTGAAGTGGTGGAAGATCGCCCCACGCGAGAGCCCGGTGGTCTCCTCGAGTCGGCGCACGGTGGCGCCGTCGTAGCCGTACCGCGCGAAGCACTGGCGAGCCCCGTCGAGGATCTGACTCCGTCGCGCCGCGAGATGGTCTTCACTGACCTTCGGCACAGCCGACATCCTTTCGTCCGATACCGCTTTCGTCCGATACCGCAACGGCGGGCCCGAGACCGACGTCCCGAGCCCGCCGTCAACGCACTGGGTGATCGCTGATCACACGATCGGGTGACTAGCCCCGGATCATGTTGCGCAGCACGTACTGCAGGATGCCGCCGTTGCGGTAGTAGTCCGCCTCACCGGGGGTGTCGATGCGGACGACCGCGTCGAACTCGACCTTACTGCCGTCGGCCTTGGTCGCGGTGACACGCACCGTACTCGGCGTGGTGCCCTCGTTCAGCTTCTCGATGCCCTCGATGTCGAAGACCTCGGTGCCGTCCAGGCCGAGCGACGCAGCCGACTCACCGGCCGGGAACTGCAGCGGGATGACGCCCATGCCGATCAGGTTCGAGCGGTGGATGCGCTCGAACGACTCGGTGATGACGGCCTTGACGCCGAGGAGGCGGGTGCCCTTGGCGGCCCAGTCGCGGGACGAGCCGGAACCGTACTCCTTGCCGCCCAGGACGACCAGCGGGACGCCGGCCTTCTGGTAGTTCTGCGACGCGTCGTAGATGAACGCCTGAGGCGCTCCCTCCTGGGTGAAGTCGCGGGTGTAGCCACCCGAGACGCCGTCCAGCAGCTGGTTCTGCAGGCGGATGTTCGCGAACGTGCCGCGAATCATCACCTCGTGGTTGCCGCGGCGCGAGCCCAGGGAGTTGTAGTCCTTGCGCTCGACACCGTGAGAGTCGAGGTACTGCGCAGCCGGGGTGCCAGGCTTGATCGGGCCGGCCGGGCTGATGTGGTCGGTGGTGACCGAGTCGCCGAGCAGCGCCAGCACACGCGCCCCCTTGACGTCGGTGACCGGGGCGGGCTCCATGGTCATGCCGTCGAAGTACGGCGCCTTGCGGACGTAGGTCGAGTTCTCGTCCCACGCGAAGGTGTCGCCCTCCGGGGTGTCCAGGTTCTGCCAGCGGTGGTCGCCCTTGAAGACGTCCGCGTAGGACTTGCGGAACATGTCTTCGCTGATCGCCGACTTGATGGTGTCGTCGATCTCCTGGGCCGAAGGCCAGATGTCCTTCAGGAAGACTTCGTTGCCGTCCTTGTCCCGACCCAGGGCGTCGTTCTCGAAGTCGAAGTCCATCGTGCCGGCCAGCGCGTAGGCGATGACGAGCGGCGGGGACGCCAGGTAGTTCATCTTGACGTCGGGGGAGATGCGTCCCTCGAAGTTGCGGTTGCCCGACAGGACCGCGGTGACCGACAGATCGTTGTCGTTGACGGCCTTCGAGATCTCTTCCGGCAGCGGGCCGGTGTTGCCGATGCAGGTGGTGCAACCGTAGCCGCCCAGGTAGAAGCCGAGCTTCTCGAGGTACGGCCACAGGCCGGCCTTCTCGTAGTAGTCGGAGACGACCTGCGAACCCGGGGCCATGTTGGTCTTGACCCACGGCTTGGTCTCGAGGCCCTTCTCGACCGCGTTGCGGGCGAGCAGCGCGGCACCGAGCATCACCGACGGGTTCGACGTGTTCGTGCAGGACGTGATTCCCGCGACCACGACGGCGCCGTGGTCGAGTACGAAGTCGCCGCGCTCGTCGGAACGGACGCGAACCGGGTTGGACGGACGGCCATTCGTGCCGTTCGCGGCAGACGGAACCGCGGCGTCATCGTGCGCGGTCGAGTGTTCGACCGGATCGGACGCCGGGAACGACTCCTCGACGGCCTCGTCGAGCGCGGAGTGCGCCGCCTCGGCACCGTTGGTGACGTAGGTGACGAGGTCGCGCCGGAAGGCGTCCTTCGACTCCGACAGCAAGATGCGGTCCTGCGGGCGCTTCGGGCCGGCGATCGACGGCACGACGGTGCCCAGATCCAGCTCGAGGTACTCGGAGTACGCGGGCTCGTGGTCCGCGTCGTGCCACATGCCCTGTTCCTTGGCGTACGCCTCGACGAGCGCGAGCTGCTCGTCGCTGCGGCCGGTCAGACGCAGGTAGTTGATCGTCTCGCCGTCAATCGGGAAGATCGCCGCGGTCGAGCCGAACTCGGGGCTCATGTTGCCCAGCGTGGCGCGGTTGGCGAGCGGAACCTCGGCGACACCGTTGCCGTAGAACTCGACGAACTTGCCGACCACGCCGTGCTTGCGCAGCATGTCGGTGACGGTGAGCACGACGTCGGTGGCGGTCACGCCCGGCTTGATCTCACCGGTCAGCTTGAAGCCGACCACGCGAGGGATCAGCATCGAGACCGGCTGGCCGAGCATGGCGGCCTCGGCCTCGATGCCGCCGACGCCCCAGCCCAGCACACCCAGGCCGTTGACCATCGTGGTGTGCGAGTCGGTGCCGACGCAGGTGTCGGGGTACGCCTGGCCGTTGCGGGTCATCACCGTGGGTGCCAGGTATTCGATGTTGACCTGGTGGACGATGCCCATGCCCGGGGGGACGACCTTGAAGTCGTCGAACGCGCCCTGGCCCCAGCGAAGGAACTGGTAGCGCTCGCCGTTGCGCTGGTACTCGAGGTCGACGTTGCGCTCGAGTGCGTCGGCGCGACCGAAGACGTCGAGGATCACCGAGTGGTCGATGACCATGTCGGCGGGGGAGAGGGGGTTGACCTTGTTCGGGTCGCCGCCGAGCGTGGTGACGGCCTCACGCATGGTCGCGAGGTCGACGACACAGGGGACACCGGTGAAGTCCTGCATGATCACGCGTGCAGGCGTGAACTGGATCTCGACGCTCGGCTCGGCCGAGGGATCCCAGTTCGCGATGGCCCGAATGTGATCGGCGGTGATGTTGGCGCCGTCCTCGGTGCGCAGCAGGTTCTCGGCGAGAACCTTCAGCGCGTACGGCAGCTTCTCGGTGCCGGGCACGGCCGAGAGGCGGAAGATCTCGTACGAGTTGTCTCCGACCTCTAGCGTTCCCTTGGCGCCGAACGAATCAATACTGGTGGTCACGTCAGCTCCACTCATCTTTGAGGTTCGCCGTCGACGGGGCTGTGACGACGGCTGAAGCGAGGCACGCGAACAGTGCCCGGTTCGGTCGGCGGACCGAACCCGACGGCTACGCGGGCTTCTGGATGGCGAGTCTAACGGTACGCTTGTCCTGTGAGACTGCGGGGTCTGGCCCTCAGAGTCGCCGACTGTCGGGTCGGCTCGCGCCGTCCCAATCCTCACGCAGTCGGTGCACGGGCGCAACGGAGGGCGGCGCTGCGGTGGCGAGTCGTCGCGTACTGTGATTCAGGCTGTACCCGCGCATTTCCGACAGCCACCGATACCGACCACCCCGATACCGACAGACACCGGATAAGAGATGCTTGCTCACATCGCGCCCGCCCGACTGCCGCTCGCTGCGACGATCCCCGACGACGTGTCCGTCGACGCGGTGCTCGCGGACCTCGCGGCCGACCGCGTCTCGGCGCCTGATGCCGACATCGCCGGCCTGCGTGACGTGGTCGCCCGCGCGCAGGAGCACGGAATCGATCTGAGCGTCGTCGTGCTCGACCGAAATCCGGCCCGGCCCGAGCAGTTGCGTGACCTGGCGACCGAGGTGGGCATGGTCGAGGGCGGCACGGTCCTCGTTCTCAGTCCGTCGGCACCGGGCACCTACAGCGACTCCATCAGCAGGGTCGTGCTCGAGGGCGCGCAGGACCACACCTACACCGGCAACGCCGTCGTGTCGGCGAACAACTTCCTCGACGACATCACCGCCCCACAGGAGCCGTGGGGGCTGATCACTGCTCTGTTGGTGCTCGTCGTTGCCCTCGTGGCTGGAGTGTCGTACGTGGCCAAGGTCCGCCGGGGGCCGTCCACGCCTGGCGTCGACTCCGGGTCCGGCGACCCGGGCGCCGGGCCCGGCGATGAACGCGCCCCCTCGGTCGACTGAGCGGAATCCGCACACCTCTCGATGCCCTGGCGGCCACGAACCGCTCTCGGTTCCCCGCGGTCGAATCGCGTCCTACTTTGTGACAAGAGTCCATCAGAGGGACACAAGATGTCGTAGTGTTTTCGATGACACTTTTGGGGAAACAGTGTCGCAGGAGCTGCTATGACAAGTGATGTGACGGCTGCGCTGTGATGTGAATCTGCCCGCCATCCTCGGTGGCATTGCTGGTGGTACCACCCCGCGTGGATCGGTCCGACGTCCGACGTCGGTCGCAGCCGTAGGGAGGGTGTTGTGGGGCGAAGGGGTTCACGCGCAGGCGTGCGACGTCCGGGTTTCCCCCGCGCGCGGTCACACCTGGCAAAGGTCCTCCTCGGTGTCAGCCTCGCCGGCACGCTCGTTGCGGGTATGCCCGGCGCCGCCCCTGCGGTTCCGCCGCCACCTCCCAATCCGTCCGATGCCGAGCTCGAGAGTGGACAGGCCCAGGTGTCGGCCGGAGTTGCGCAGGTCAGTGATCTGATCAACCAGGTGGCCAGTGCCAATCAGGAACTCGCTCGACTCGACGACGAGGTCGCGATCAAACGCGAGGACGTCAACCGTGCGCTCGTCGACCTCCAAACCGCGCGCGACGAGGCCGACGCCGCAGGAGAGCTCGTGAACCAGAGTCGGCAGGCGATGCGAGACGCGGACGCCCGGATCGAGCAGGCAAAAGACCGCCTCACCAACTATGCCGTCGAGAGCTACACGAAGGGCCGCAACGCCGCGTCGCTGGTGTCATACCTCGGGGCCGAGGGCCCCGAGGACATCCTCGAGCGCGCACTGATCATGCGCCGCCTGGCTGCCGGTCAGAAGGCGGTCCTGGACAATCTGCAGCGGGCACGAACCGAGCAGGCCAACCGGGAGTCGGCCGCGCGCGAGGCCAAGCGGCGTGCCGACGCCGCCAAGGACACGGCGAATGCGAAGAAGGTCGAGGCCGAGCAAGCGATTGCCGGCGTTCGCGCTGCCTTGGAGGAACAGGGGTCCCGAAAGGCGGAGGTGGAGGCCGCCCGTGACGCTGCGCAGGCGCAACTTGCCGCTGCGCGCGACAACGTCGCTGGGCTGCAGGGGCAACGCGACGCCTACATCGCGTGGGACAACCAGCGCAGGGCCGAGGAAGCCGCCGAAGCAGCTGCCGCCGCCGCGGCAGCGGAAGCAGCGGGCCGGGTGGCGGAGGACCGGGCCGCGCAGGAGCGTGCAGCCCAACTCGCCGAGGGCCAGCGACCACACACCCAACTCGACGACGAGGATTCCGGCGGGTGGACGCCACCCGTCCAGCCGGCGCCGAGCCCGGTGCCACCCTCCGTGTCGGGAAGTGACGCGATCGAGACCGTGATCGACCGTGGTATGTCGCAGCTCGGCGTGCAGTACGCGTGGGGCGGCGGCAATGCCAACGGCCCGACGCTCGGCATCCGAGACGGCGGCGTCGCCGACAGTTTCGGAGACTTCAACAAGGTCGGGTTCGACTGCTCCGGACTGATGATCTACGCATTCGCCGGCATTGGGATCTCGCTGCCGCATTATTCGGGCTACCAGTACACGGCGGGTACCCAGGTGCCGTCGTCGCAGATGCGCCGCGGCGACATGATCTTCTACGGCCCCAACGCGAGCAAACATGTCGCGCTGTACCTGGGGGGCGGACAGATGCTCGAGGCGCTGCAGTCGGGCACGGTTGTCCGGGTTTCCGCGGTGCGATGGGACGGGATGACCCCCTACGCTGTTCGTATGGTGTCCTAGCTCACGTCGTCCGCGTGCCGGGGTGTGCAGGTTCCTGAGATAGTTGAGCGGACAGGCAAGTCGATCCGATCGATCTAGTTGGAAGCGGGGATTCTCGGTGACCTCACGTGACGGTGCTGTGGCTGGATCCAGCTCGGAGGGGGCGGCGCACGGCAGTGCGGGGTCACCGGCGGCTGATCTCGCTCAGGACGTGCACACCCTCGAGCGGGCGATCTACGAGGTCAAGCGTGTGATCGTAGGCCAGGACCGTTTGGTCGAGCGCATGCTCGTGGGAGTGCTCGCAAAGGGGCACGTCCTGCTCGAGGGCGTTCCCGGTGTTGCGAAAACCCTCGCCGTCGAGACGTTCGCGAAGGTCGTCGGAGGTTCGTTCTCCCGCGTCCAGTTCACCCCCGACCTCGTCCCGACCGACCTGGTCGGTACCCGCATCTACCGGCAGGGACGTGAGGAGTTCGACACCGAACTCGGACCGGTCGTGGCGAATTTCCTGCTCGCCGACGAGATCAACCGTGCCCCCGCGAAGGTGCAGTCCGCACTGCTCGAGGTCATGGCAGAGCGGCACGTGTCGATCGGCGGCAAGACATACTCGATGCCCGAACCCTTCCTCGTGATGGCCACCCAGAACCCGATCGAGAGCGAGGGGGTGTACCCGCTGCCGGAAGCCCAGCGCGACCGCTTCCTGTTCAAGGTGCTCGTCGACTACCCCTCGGTCGAGGAGGAGCGCGAGATCGTCTACCGGATGGGGATCGCGGCGCCGGAACCGAACCAGATTCTCGACACCCAGGAACTCGTCCGGTTGCAGTCGGTCGCGAGCAATGTGTTCGTCCATCATGCGCTGGTGGACTACGTGGTGCGGGTGATCACCGCGACGCGGACACCCCGCCAGTTCGGGATCGAGGACGCCGCGGGATGGATCGCCTACGGTGCATCGCCGCGTGCGACGCTCGGCATCATCTCGGCGGCGCGTGCACTCGCGTTGCTTCGGGGCCGCGACTACGTCGTCCCGCAGGACGTGCTCGAGATCATCCCCGACGTGCTGCGGCACCGCCTCGTGCTGTCCTACGACGCCCTCGCCGACGAGGTGTCGCCCGAGGCTGTCATCAACCGGGTGCTCCAGACCGTCGCGGTGCCGCAGGTCGGGGCGCAACCGGTGGCTGCGCCGATGGCGCCCACGTTCGATCCCGGCCCCATGCCCGCAGCAACGTCGGGCTCCCCGCAACAGTGACGCGGCGCAAGGGCGCGGTGCCGTCGTTCCGTTCCGGGTCGCTGCGCGACCCGGAGATGGCGGCAGCGTTGCGGACCCTCGAACTGACCGTTCGCCGCCGCCTCGACGGCGTCCTGCACGGCGATCACCTCGGCCTCATCCCGGGTCCCGGTTCCGAGCCCGGGGACGCTCGCGAGTACCAGCCCGGCGACGACGTCCGGCAGATGGACTGGTCGGTGACCGCGCGCACGACGCACCCGCATGTGCGGCAGACCGTTGCAGATCGCGAACTCGAGACGTGGCTCGTGGTGGATCTGTCATCCAGTCTGGACTTCGGCACGGTGGGCTGCGAGAAGCGTGACCTCGCAATCGCGGCCGCGTCCGCGGTGACATACCTCGCCGGCAGCAGCGGGAATCGGATCGGAGCGATCGTCGCCACCGGTGATCGGACCAGGCGGATCCCGGCCCGGCCCGGTCGGGTGCACTCCCAGGCCATGCTGCGCCGCATCGCGTCCACTCCGCACGCCGCCGACGGCGTCCGCGGCGATCTTCGCAGCGCTCTCGAATCCCTGCGCAGACCGCAGCGCCGACGGGGCCTCGTCGTCGTCATCAGCGACTTCCTCGGCCCGATCGACTGGGAACATTCACTCAGGGCGCTGTCTGGGCGGCACGACCTCCTCGCCGTCGAAGTCCTCGACCCGCGTGACCTGGAACTGCCCGACGTCGGCGATGTCGTCCTGTTCGATCCGGAATCCGGACGCACGCGGGAGTTCTCGACGACGCCCAAGTTGCGGGCCGATTTCGCGCGCGCGGCGCAGGCCCACAACGCGGACGTCGACGCCACACTTCGCCGGTGCGGTGCGCCGCGGCTGAGCTTGCGCACCGATCGGGACTGGATCGGTGACGTCGTGCGATTCGTTTCCGCTCGGCGGCACACTTTCGGCGCACCCGGCAGTCGGGTGGCGCGCGGATGAGCCTGTCGCAGTTCACGTCCCCGTGGTGGCTGCTGTTCGTACTGGTCGTCGCTGCGCTGGCGGTCGGGTACGTGGTGATCCAGCGTCGCCGGCAGAAGAATGTCCTGCGGTTCGCGAACCTGGACCTGCTCGAGAAGGTTGCGCCGAACCGCCCGAACTTCACCCGTCACATCCCGACGGCGCTGCTGCTCGTCGGCCTGCTGTTTCTCACCGTCGCACTCGCCGGGCCGACCGCGGACCAGCGGGTCCCGCGCAATCGGGCGACCGTTGTGCTCGCCATCGACGTCTCGCTGTCGATGAAGGCGACCGACGTCGAACCCAGTCGCCTTGCCGCCGCCCAGGAGGCGGCGAAGTCGTTCGCCGACGGCCTGACCCCGGGTATCAATCTCGGCCTCGTCGCGTTCGCGGGTACCGCGTCGGTGCTGGTGTCGCCGACGCCGAACCGCGACGAGACCAAGGCTGCGATCGACAACCTCCAGCTCAGCGAGCGCACCGCAACCGGCGAGGCGATCTTCACCTCGCTGCAGTCGATCGACACCCTTGCCGCTGTGCTCGGCGGCGGCGAACAGGCGCCGCCCGCACGGATCGTGTTGCTCTCCGACGGCAAGCAGACGGTTCCCGAGTTCTCCGACGACCCTCGCGGCGCCTTCACCGCGGCCAGGCAGGCCAAGGAGGAGGGTGTCCCGATCTCCACGATCTCGTTCGGGACCAGCTACGGCTCCGTCAACATCGAGGGGGACCGGATCCCGGTCCCGGTCGACGATCCGTCGTTGCGCGAGATCGCGACCCTGTCCGGGGGCAACTTCTTCCGGGCGACGAGTCTCGAGGAACTGCGCGATGTCTACGACACTCTCGAGGAGCAGATCGGCTTCGAGAATGCCCGCGGCGACGCGAGCCGGCCGTGGCTGGTCCTCGGCGTGTTGTTCACCGCGACAGGCATGGGGACGGCGCTCGTGCAGCGGCAACGCCTCCCGTGAGCGCTCGCGTGCCGATCCAGTCCGTCTCGAAGTTTTGCACCTGTGCCCGTAATCCACAGTCGAGCAGATAGGTTGATCGCATGTCGAATATCAGCAAATCGCCCCGTTCGGTGCTCGTGACCGGAGGCAACCGCGGCATCGGACTCGCCGTGGCGCGGCGCCTGTCGGACGATGGCCACAAGGTCGCCGTCACACACCGCGGATCCGGAGTTCCCGAGGGGCTGTTCGGGGTCAAGTGCGACATGACCGATTCCGAGTCTCTCGACCGTGCGTTCAAAGAGGTCGAGGAGCACCAGGGCCCGGTGGAGGTCCTGGTGGCCAACGCCGGAATCACCGACGACACGCTGCTCATGCGGATGAGCGAGGAGCAGTTCTCGCGAGTCCTCGACGCCAATCTGACCGGCGCGTTCCGGTGCGCCAAGCGCGCCAATCGGGCCATGCTGAGGGCTCGCTGGGGCCGGATGATCTTCCTGGGTTCGGTCGTCGGTCTCGCGGGCCAGGCCGGCCAGATCAACTACGCAGCATCCAAGGCCGGCGTCATCGGGATGGCCCGGTCGATCACCCGGGAGCTGGGCTCGCGTTCGATCACCGCGAACGTGGTGGCGCCGGGCTTCATCGAGACCGACATGACCGCGGATCTGTCCGACGACCTACGCGACACCGCCAAGAAGTTCATTCCGCTGCAGCGCCTGGGCAAGCCCGAGGACGTCGCTGCGGTGGTCAGCTTCCTCGCTTCCGACGACTCGGCGTACGTTTCTGGTGCCGTGATCCCCGTGGACGGTGGCATGGGTATGGGCCACTAGCCCGGCTCGAGCCGTCACGCACCCACTGAGCACACAGAGACTTTCATTTACAGGAGGACCACCACCCATGAGCGGATTGCTCGAGGGCAAGACCATTCTCGTCACCGGCATCATCACCGATGCATCCATTGCGTTCCACGTCGCAAAGGTCGCGCAGGAGCAGCGCGCGACGGTGCTCATCACCGGGTTCGACCGGCTGCGTCTGATCGACAGGATCGCGCAGCGTCTTCCGCAGCCGGTACCGCCGGCGATCGAGCTGGATGTGCAGAACCCCGAGCATCTCGCGACGCTCGCCGACCGGGTTCGGGAGTTGGCCCCCAACGGGATTGACGGTGTGGTGCACTCGATTGCCTTCTCACCGCGGTCGGGTCTGGGTAGCCCGTTCCTGGACGCTCCGTGGTCGGACATCTCGACAGCACTCGAGGTCTCGGCGTATTCCTACGCGTCGCTCGCGAAGGCACTGCTGCCGGTGCTCAATGACAACGGTTCGATCGTGGGCATGGACTTCGATCCCTCGCGTGCGATGCCGTTCTACAACTGGATGGGGGTGTCCAAGGCCACCCTCGAGGCCGTCAACCGCTACGTCGCGAAGGAAGTCGGCGGGCGTGGCATCCGTTCCAATCTTGTTGCGGCAGGTCCGGTCAAGACTCTCGCCGCGAAGGCGATCGCGGGCGACGCGACCGGTTCGGGTGCGGAACTGAACAAGATGAACACCGCGTGGGACGAGGTCGCCCCGATCGGGTGGGATGTCGACGACCCGACGGCCGTCGCCAAGAGCGTCTGCACACTGTTGTCGGACTGGCTGCCGGGCACCACCGCGTCGATCGTCTATGTCGACGGCGGCTTCCATGCGATGGCCGGCTGACCCGTTGGTCGTTGCCGTCCGGGGACTGGCCACAATGGGAGCATGAGCGGTCAGCAGGAAACGGAATTCGACGCACTACTAGTGCTGTCCTTCGGCGGCCCCGAAACGCCGGAGGATGTGCGGCCGTTCCTCGAGAACGTCACCCGCGGACGTGGTGTCCCACCGGAGCGCCTCGACGCGGTCGTGGAGCACTATATGCACTTCGGTGGCCGGTCCCCGATCAATGCGCTCAACAGGGACATCATCGAACGCGTCGAGAACGAATTGCGTTCGGCCGGAATCGATCTACCTGTGTACTTCGGAAACCGGAACTGGCATCCCATGGTCGAGGACACCGTCGCTCGCATGCGCGACGACGGAGTCCGCAATGCGCTGGTGTTCCCGACGTCAGCGTGGGGTGGCTATTCAGGCTGCCGTCAGTACCACGAAGACATCGCCCGCGCCCGCGCCGCGGTCGATGCCGCTCCGGCCATGACGAAGCTGCGACAGTACTACGACCACCCGCTGCTGATCGGGGCGTTCGCGGATGCGATCCACAGTGCGCGGGAACAGCTCTCGCCCAGTGTGCGCGACCGCGCGAGGCTGGTGTTCACGGCGCATTCGGTGCCGGTGGCGGCCGACGCCGCCGCCGGCCCGGCGAGCGACGGCGGGCATCTCTACAGCCGACAGGTCGCCGACGCCGCACGCCTGTGCGCGGAGGCGTGCGGCGTCGACGAGTTCGACCTGGTGTGGCAGTCACGGTCCGGTCCGCCCCAGGTGCCGTGGCTCGACCCCGACATCTGCGACCACCTCGAGAGCGTCGCCGCGGCGGGTACCTCGGCAGTGATCGTGTGCCCGGTCGGATTCGTGTCCGATCACCTCGAGGTGGTGTGGGACCTCGACACCGAAGCCCGGGACAAGGCTGCCGAGCTGGGGATCGAGTTCGCCCGGGCCGCAACGCCGGGCACTGACCCGCGGTTCGCTCGCCTGGTGGTCGAGCTCGTCGAGGAGCGTCGCTCCGGCACGATGCCCGCACGTCTCGGCCGAGAACCGTTGCTCGGTGCCACCGCAAACGGCAGGCCGTGCGCGGTCGATTGCTGTGTCCCGGTCAGACGCCCCGACCCGAACTGACCGGTTCATCGCTCTTACCCGTTCGGGCGCCACGGACGACGCTTCGATGCCCGTTGCCGAGTAGCGCCTCGAGCGCCTGTGCTTGTTTCGACGAGGCTGTGGCTTGCAGATGCCATCTCCGGCGGGGCCGACCTCGGTAGGGCGGGTCGTTCGTGTCGAATGTCTTTCCTTCAGCTTGCGCGATGGCCGTCGAGGAAAGTCTCGACAAGTGCGTTGGGGTCGAACTCTGCAACGATCGATTCGGCTCCACTGCGTGCCAACATGCCGAACAGCATCAACGGTGCGAGGAGGATCAGAAGCTTCTGTACGGGGTCACCTGGTGCGAGTTGTCCTCGATCTTGGTGTGTTGCGATCACGTGCACCGCATTGAGCAGATTCGGCATGAACGTAGCCGTCGCGGCGCGTAGCTCCGGGTGGCGTTGCATCTCGACCAGCAGTGTCCCGACAGCGCCGCCGTGCATGCGGTTGGTCTCGGCAAAGGCCGTAGCTAGGGCGACAAGATCTGCGGTGACGTCGTCGGTCGTGGTCACGTGGGCGAACGGAGCTTTGGCCAGAACCTGTGTCAGAGCCGTGCTGATCAGGGTGGCCTTGTCGCCGTAACGGCGAAACAGCGTCGCCTCGTTGACGCCGGCTCGACTGGCGATCTCCTGCGTTGTAGTGGCTCGGTATCCGCGTTCGGCGAAGACCGCGACTGTGGTGTCGAATAACCCACCAACGTCTATATACCTGGGCATATGCCTCCGAACTCCGCACACGGTTCCGATTCGAACCAGACGTCCACTTAATGCAAGTATATACTTGCATTAAGTGGGTACCGGGACAGGAGGTCGGTGATGACCAAGCCGGAACAGCTCCCTCGCGACCATGACAGTTACCCGACCGCGAGATCGCGGCGTTCGAGGTTGTGGCGGTTGAAGATACGGCTGCAGTTCACGGGCTGGCTTCAATACCTCATCGCCGTCAACGTCGCGATCGTGTTCCTCGTCGTCTCGGCTGCCGGATGGCTGATCGGAATCTGGCAGCCGCTGTTGTTCTGGTTGCCCCTGGCGATCGGCCTGCTGTTACTCGCTACCGCGATTTTCGATGTCATCACCCTGAAATGGGGCCTGCGCCCGACCGAGTCGATGCCAGAGCGCAAGGATGACCTCGACACCTTCGACCTGATCCGCTCGAGACGCTCCTGTCACTCCTTTCAGCGCCGCGATCTCACCGAGGCCGACCGAGCCGAGCTGATGCGAGCAGTCGAGGAATACACCAGACGGGACCGCCTGATCGGCACCGGCCCGATCCGACTCGAGTACGTCGCAGCTCCATTGACCATCTGGCCGGGAGTGGGTGCGCACGAGTTCCTCGTCGCGATCGCTCCATACAGCTACGACCGCCTGGTGCTTGTCGATGTCGGCCGCAGTCTGCAGAAGGTGGTGTTGCAGGCCACTCGTATGGGGGTGAGTACCTGCTGGATCGGCCCGGGTGCCGACCAGAGCAGCGTCGTCGAACACCTGGGTAGCCGTTTCGATCCGGAGAAGGATCATGTGGTCTGTGTCTGTGCGGTGGGATACCGATCACGCCTCGAGCCCTTGTTCGTCCGCGTGATGGAATGGATAGCTCGTCGCCGCCTGCCGCTGGAGTCGCTGTTCTTCTCCGATCCGCACTGTGAGGTGCCGCTGGCAGTCGACAAACCGCCCTTCTCGTCGTTCGGCCGCTGCTTTGAGGTGTGTCAGTGGTCGCCGTCGTCGTACAACGCGCAGACCACCCGATGCGCGGCGGTGACAGAACTGGTAGGGGGCGAACAGAAGGTGGTGCGCTTCGACTTCTATGCCACCACCGCATCGCGGTTCTATGCGCCTGTGGCGGTGGGAATCTGGTGTGCGAACTGGGAAACCGGCTGCGACGCGCTGGCCATCCCGGGCCATTTCGCGGTCGTGCCGGAAGATGCGCGCAGCACTGGCGACGTCCCCGAACTGCCCCGGTACGACGTGAGCTGGATCGCCGACCCGAAGAAATAGCGTTCGCACGTCGTGGCCAATTCAGGCCGCCCGGAATGCTGCCGCCTGGTAGTACCAAACAATGACTCTCACCTGCTGTGGATCAACTCATGGGGTCCGGTCACGTGCGATGTAGGAGGTACCCGGTGAAGCGCTATGTCAGTGAGACTTGGCGTGCAGTCCCGCGGAGCGGCCTGAACGGTGCAGCCCCGATCGTCTTCGTCACGACGGGTATCACGTGGGGCGCCCAGGGCTTCGGCACGGCCGTGGGTGTCTTCGTGGCGGGCGTGACCGGTGCGGCGGTGGTTCTGCTACCTGCGGCCCGCGCATCGGTGAACTCGGCGGCGCGCGGTTCCTGACGCCGACGGGTTCAGGCGCGGTGCGCGGACCGAGCGCAGGCCGTAACGGCCGCAACACGGGCGGTTCGCACCGCCGTCCACAGAGGACGCAGAAGGCGCTCGTGGGCTGCGGTGCTCGATGCGGAAGTGCCCTCCGTAGGTGAATCCTGTTCGGCAACAGTAAGAATGGCAGCCACCCGGTCAGCGGAGTCGAGGATGCGAAGCGCGCGGGTCGGCACGGAGCCGGGGTACCGGTGGCGTGCGCGATCTTCGAGTGCCTCGGATATGCGGCGATCCGGGTCCGTGCCGGGTCGCCCGGTGCGTACGGACGACAGCTGCAGAAGGGCGTCGGCGGCGTCTCGGATTGCCTCGCGCATCGCGCGCTCGGCCTCGCCCAGTCCGCTGTGTTCGGTGATCATGGGCAGGGTCGCGACCGGAAGAACCGTCCACCGCAACACATCCGGGCCCTCGACCGTAGGAACGATTCCGATACCCGGACGACCGGGCTCACCGACGAGCACACCCTCGCCGACGTCTAGCGCCGATCGGGCGAAACCGGTCCCTACCGGAAGCCCACGGACATCACCAGGCACAGGCAATACCAACCGCACCTCGGCCATAGGGGACTCGGTGGCCTGCCGCACCAGCTGGAGCAGGATGGGCGCCGCTCCGTCCTGCACCCCCGGCCAGTCCAGGCCGGTGGACAGCGCGGTCTCTGCATCGGACGCCCCGACAATATGCATGGGCGCCCACTGGTGGAGAGCGTCGATCACGTCGTCGGGTGCGCTGTCGCCGGCGAGCCAGGAACCGGCCCAGACGGTCAGCGTCTCGCTGGGGGAACTCACGGTTAACGAGCATAGGACGGCGTGGCGGGATCCGCGCTCACCTCGTACTCGCCTAGCGTGAGGTGCCGTGAACGCGAGCAACGTGTACGGCGACATCTTTGCCGGTCACCCGCGGACCCGGAAGCCCCGGGCGCCGGAGGTGGCCGCCGATCGAGACTTGGTGGTGGAGGACGCGGAGACCGGATTCTGCGGGGCCGTGGTCGGGATCGAGCGCACCTACGACGGGGACTTCGTACGCCTCGAGGACGCCGCTCGCCGCACCCGGTTGTTCGCGATGCGTGAGGCGGCGTTCCTGATCGACGGTCGTCCGGTCACCTTGGTGCGCCCGAGCCCGCAGGCGCAGAAGGCTCCGCAGCGGACCGCGTCGGGGTCGACACGCGTCGAGGGGTTGCGTGCCCGCACCGCCCTGCCCAGTCGGATCTGGGTCGAGGGCGTACACGATGCGGCGCTCGTCGAGCGTGTGTGGGGCCATGACCTGCGGGTGGAGGGGATCGTTGTCGAACACCTCGAAGGCCTCGACAACCTCGCCGACCGCCTGGCCGAGTTCCGGCCCGGCCCAGGCCGCAAAGTCGGGGTTCTCGTCGATCACCTCGTTACCGGTTCCAAGGAGGAGCGGCTGACGCAGGGTCTGGGCCCGCACGTGATGGTTACCGGCCACCCGTACATCGACGTGTGGGAGGCGGTACGGCCCAGGGCCGTCGGCATCGAGGCGTGGCCGGACGTTCCGCGTGGTCGGGACTGGAAGGAGGGCGTGTGTGCCGCGCTCGGATGGGGAACGGCGCAGGAGGGATGGCGCCGCGTCTACGGCGCTGTGGGCAGCTTCCGCGACCTCGAGGCGCCGTTGATCGGTGCGGTCGAACGCCTGGTTGACTTCGTGACGGACGACTGAACGCGGCCCTTCCGCAGATCCTCGCGTTTCCGGCCCGGTCGCATGCCAGTTCGGCAAGCCGCGTTTCTGGTTAGATGGTTGTGTGGCGGCTTTGATTTGGCTGATAGCAGGGGTGTTGTTGGCGTCTGCCGAGGCATTGGTCGGGGAGTTCTTCCTGCTGATGCTCGCCGGCGGGGCGTTGGCGACAGCCGGCTTCAGCGCGGTGACCGACTTCCCGGTGTGGATCGACGCGGTCGTGTTCGGCGTCGCATCGTTGGCGCTCGTGCTCGGGGTACGTCCGATGCTGTTGCGGCGTTTCGGCACCCAACCACTCGAACTGACCAACGTTGCTGCACTGACCGGCAAGACGGCGCTGGTGCTCGAGGAGGTCGCCGAACACAGCGGTCAGGTCAAGCTCGAAGGTGACGTCTGGACCGCGCGTCCGCTCGACGTCACCGAGGTGTATTCGCCGGGGACGACAGTCACGGTGATGGAGATAGACGGCGCCACTGCCGTCGTGTGGAGGGGACCGTAGAAGACATGGAAGCACTCATTGTTCTGGCAGTACTGGTCGTACTCGTCGTGATAGTGGTCGCAAAGTCGGTGGCGCTGGTGCCGCAGGCTGATGCGGCTGTGATCGAGCGTCTGGGCCGCTACATCAAGACCGTGTCCGGTCAGCTGACGTTCCTGGTGCCGTTCGTGGACCGCATCCGGGCCAAGGTGGACCTGAGGGAGCGGGTCGTCTCGTTCGCGCCTCAGCCGGTGATCACGCAGGACAACCTGACGCTGTCGATCGACACCGTCGTGTACTTCCAGGTCACCAACCCGCAGGCGGCGGTCTACGAGATCAGCAACTACATCGCCGCCGTCGAACAGCTCACGATCACCACGCTCCGCAACGTCGTCGGCGGCATGACCCTCGAGGAGACCCTCACCTCGCGTGACTCGATCAACGGTCAGTTGCGCGGTGTACTCGACGAGGCCACCGGTCGCTGGGGTCTGCGCGTCGCCCGGGTCGAGCTCAAGAGCATCGATCCACCGCCGTCGATCCAGGAGTCGATGGAGAAGCAGATGAAGGCCGACCGCGAGAAGCGGGCGATGATCCTCAACGCCGAAGGTCATCGCGAATCGGCGATCAAGACGGCGGAGGGCGACAAGCAGAGCCAGATCCTCGCAGCTGAGGGTGCCAAGCAGGCGGCGATTCTCTCGGCCGAGGCTGAGCGCCAGTCCCGGATCCTGCGCGCGCAGGGTGAGCGCGCCTCCAAGTACCTGCAGGCGCAGGGTCAGGCGAAGGCGATCGAGAAGGTGTTCGCGGCCATCAAGTCGGGCAAGCCCACCCCGGAACTGCTTGCGTACCAGTACCTTCAGACGCTTCCGCAGATGGCGCAGGGTGACGCCAACAAGGTATGGCTCGTGCCCAGCGACTTCGGTGATGCGCTCAAGGGGTTCGCGAAGACCCTCGGCGCGCCCAGTGAGGACGGAGTGTTTCGGTACGAGCCGAGCCGCACTGAGCACGAGGACCTCCCGCGGCCCGAGGACGACTCCGAAGAGGTCGCCAGCTGGTTCGAGACCAAGACCGACCCGGAGGTCGAACGGGCCGTGCGTGCCGCGGAGGCGGTCGCCCGCAAACCGGTCGAGAGCCCGCTGACCCAGGAGCACCTGCTCGGGGCCGGTGACCAACGCGAGGAGTTGCCGCCCGGGCAGGCGTAGGCGACGCCCGACGGCCCGAAGCCGACTGCCGCCGCCCGAGCAGCGAGCTGTGCGAGCGGGTCCGCTCAGGTGACCAGAGCCCAACCGACGCCTGCCACGGCGATCGCCCACAGCACACTCGTGAAGGTGCCGATGATGAACTGCTCGGACGCGTGGGGTTCGCGGAGTTCGGGGTAGCGGGCGAGACCTTTGACGGCGAGGACGACTGCGATGCCTTCCGGCCAGCCGGCGAGGACGGCGACTGCCACGGCGGTCCGCTCGAGGAGGCCGATCACCCGGCCGCCCCGTAGCGGGCCGTCGTCCGGTTCAGGTCCGGCGTCGGGTTGGCGTTGCGCGAACCGGAAGGCGGCCAGCACCATTGGGGCTCCTCCGGTGGCTGCTGCGGCCACGGTCAACACGTAGACCATGGCGAGAGTGAATCCCTGCGCCGGTGGCACCGTAGTCGCCGCGAGAGCCGATCCGGCGAGCCCAGCCACCGCGACGATCGGGGCGGTCCGGGCGACGATCCCGCGCTTGCTGGGGCCGATCCCCAGCCGCCCGGCGGCTGTCCCCACCAGCGCCGCGATCGCGACGAGTATCAGACTGAGCGCGGTCATCGATCGGCCCTCCCGAGTAGTCGTGTGGCCAGGCGCCTGCCTGGGCCGTCGGCGTGCCACCCCGCGGCCGCGAGGCGTTGCGAGACTGCCTGCTTGCTGATGCCGAGTTCGGCGGCTGCCTCGGACTGGGTGAGCCCGCGCTCCATCAGGTCCACCGCGGCCTGCCCCTGCGGGGACCGTCTGGCGACCACGAGTGCGATCAGTGTCAGTGCGGTATCGGCGTCCAGGGCGGTATCGACGTCCGACGCCTCGACGGCCACCGCGCCGGGAGCCTTCTTCGCGCGATCGACGGCTGCTCGCGCGGCTTCGAACGCCGGGCCCCGGCCGGCGCGCGTCTGAGCGGGCAGGGGCTGTTCTACCTCCCCGACGCCGATACCGACGCTCCAGTGGCCGCGGCGGACCAGGTCGAGAGCGACGTCGACGACCGCCTCGGGATCGTCGGTGACGGCTTGCACCTCGTCTCCGGCGGTTCTCTCGAATTGGCGCAGGAGTGGTCGACTCCCGAGGTCAGTGAGAAGCGGCGCTACTCGGTCGACGTCGTTTCGGCTGTCGCGCTGGTCCACGGTCAGGACGAACATGGAGAAAGGCTAAGGCCTTGACTCACAAATATCAAGCCTTAGAGCTTTACTACGTCGGGTTCGGGTTCAGCCCTTGACTGGGGTACGGGCGTCGAAGACGAGGCCCAGGAGACCGATCAAGATACAGATTGCCGAGAGGACGAGGAGTGCTGGATCGGTCTGGCCGGTCAGTACATCTGCGAGGAGGACGACACCGATTGTGCCGGGAAGGATCCCGACGACTGTGGCCAGGGTGTAGGGCAGTGTGCGGACCGACGACACGCCAGAGCAGTAGTTGACGACCGCGAACGGGATCGGGGCGATCAGCCTGAGGGATCCGACCGCGAGCCAGCCGCGTCGCGCGAGTCGATCGTCCACCGCCCTGGCGGTGGGGTGGGTCAGGCGGGCAGCGAACGTATCACGTCCGATCGCGCGAACCAGTAACAGGGCGAGCACGGCGCTGATCGTCGTCGCTGCGACGGCGACGGTGATACCGGTGGCGGCACCGAACAGCACGCCCGCGCTGACGGTGAAGATCGTGCGGGGGATCGGCGCCACCGTCAGCACCACGTGCACGACGAAGAACACCAGAGGAAAGGCCGGGCCCACCCCGTCGGCCCACGTTCGAACCTCCTCGATCGACGGACGCGGCACCATCGCCGCCGCCACGAACAACGCGCCCAGCCCGATGAGAGCTCCGAGAACTCGGGGATCCCTCAGTCGCGCAATCACAAGCGATCACGATACGCGGAAGCGAATGGCGCGACCAGCCGAGACGGGTCAGTCGCAGCCGGGCGTCTCGACCGGCGAGCTCGGCCGTCGGCACGTGACCGTCGCGTATGCACAGACACGCCCGTCCGCCCCGGTACTGACGACGCGAGCGACCGCCATGGACCGGCCTGCATGAACGATCTCGGCGGTGAACTCGACGTCTCCGTCGATGGGTGTGGGCCGGAAATAGTTGATGCGCATCGAGGCGGTACGCATCGGAGCTTCCGGCGAGCTGACGGCGGCGTTGCCGGCCAGGTCGATGGCGCACGCCTGGACGCCGCCGTGCATCACCCCGAGCTTGTTCGCCAGCGCAGAATTGGGAGGAACGACGAGCCGAGTGCCGTCCCCCTCCGCGAACAGTCCGCCGATTCGCGTCAGCGGCGAGACCGATGCCGGGGGGATCGAAGCCGGGGGGATTGAAGCCGGGGGGATTGAAGCCGGGGGCTCGAGCGGGCGCTCGACGCCGTTGCCGGGGCTGGGATCGGGGCCGGGGCCGGCGTCGACGAAGTTGCCCCACGCGGTTCCGGTGGCGATCAGATTGCCGGCGCTGTCGTGTATTGCCGTACTGCTGACCCCGCCGTCCCGTGTGACCGAGACGACGCGACCGTCGGCGTGCAGCTCCGGGCCGAGCCAACCTGTCGGCGTGACGAAGTCGAGCGACAGGTCGGTCGTAACCAGGCCGGCTCGTTCGCCTCGGCGGTCCCACAGCGTGAAACCGAGGATGTCGTCGGCGAGGACGCCCAACGAAGCGGAGTGAGAGGCGGCCTGGGGGTCAACGGCCTGGGGGTCAACGGCCTGGGGGTCGAGTCCGTCGATGTCCATGGTGAGGCGGTTGAAGCCGTCGAGTCGCTGTGGCCGACGCATTCGGAACAGCCGTTGAGGGGTGATCGGCTCACCTTCTTCCAGCACGTTCGCAATGCTCATGAATGGAGGCTAGCGAACCGAGGGTAGCCTGACGTCCGCGTTGCGGCGGATGCGGTTAGCATCACAGATCAGAGGATCGTAATCGTCCCATTTGTTTACCCGATTGGAAGTCCGTTCGCGATAGGTGAACGCCAGGAGAGTGAGAGGGAGCCGCCCCGTGTCACCAGCTTCAGAGGCCGAGGACGCCGCGCGCGCCTACACGGAATGGCAGCAGGCCGTGGCCGGCGTGCTCGCCAAGTCTCGTCGCGTGGACGCTGCCGAGCTGGGCCCGGAACCGCAGAAGCTTCTCGAGACAACCACGTACGACCGTGTCACCGTCTCGCCGCTGTACACCAGGCGGGACGAGCTTCCCGAGGCCCCGCTGCCGGGCCAGTTTCCCTTCGTCCGTGGCGCAGACGGCACCCGCGACGTCAACTCCGGCTGGCTCGTCAACGCGCGTTTCGGTCAGGACGGACTGGACGCCGCCGATGTCAATCGCGCGATCCTCGACGGACTCGAGAACGGTGTGAGCGCCGTGTCGCTGTCGATCGGTGGCAAGAACCTTCCCGTCCCCTCACTCGACGCTCTGCTCGAGGGCGTGCTGCTGGATCTGGCGCCGCTGACCCTCGACGCGGGTGCGGACACCGTCGCCGCGGCGCAGCAGCTCTACGCACTCGTCGACGAGCGTGTCGGCGCGAGCGGCACCGACCGTGCCCGGATCCGGGTCGGGCTGGGCGCGTCCCCGCTCACCGATGCGTTCTCGGGTGCGGCCGGTATCGAGCTCGACGAGGCCCTCGCTCTCGCGGACACCGCCGCGTCCCGCGAAGAAGCCGTTCGTGCGATCACGGTGGACGGCACCGTATTCCACAATGCGGGTGCCGGCGATGCCGAAGAACTCGGCGCGTCGATCGCGGCCGGTGTCGACTACCTCCGAGCGCTGACCGGGCAGGGGTTGACGATTTCGGCAGCGTTGGCCCAGCTCGAGTTCCGGTTCGCCGCCACCGACGACCAGTTCCAGACCATCGCGAAGTTCCGTGCCGGACGCCAGGTCTGGGCGCGTGTGGCGCAGGTGTGCGGCGCCGCCGAGTTCGGTGGCGCGGTCCAGCACGCGGTCACCTCGGCCGCGATGATGTCGCAGCGTGATCCGTGGGTGAACATGCTCCGCACGACCCTCGCCGCATTCGGTGCGGGCGTCGGCGGTGCCGACTCGGTGACGGTCCTGCCGTTCGATGTCGCGCTGCCCGCCGGTGCCGCCGGTGTCTCGAAGTCGTTCTCCGAGCGGATCGCCCGCAACACCCAGCTGCTGCTGCTCGAGGAGGCCCATCTCGGTCGCGTTCTCGATCCGGGTGCCGGTTCGTGGTACGTCGAGCAGTTGACCGCGCAGGTCGCCGAGAGGGCGTGGGAGTTCTTCCAGCAGATCGAGGCCGTCGGCGGCTACCGTGCCGCGCTCGCGGCCGGCCTTGTCGCCGACCGGATCGCCGCCACGAAGGCCACCCGCGACTCCGACATCGCGCACCGTCGAACGGCTGTCACGGGTGTCAACGAGTTCCCGAACCTCGATGAGAAGCCGCTGCCCGCCGATGCCGCAGAGACCGGTGCCACCGTCGCCCGCTACGCTGCCGCGTTCGAGGCGCTTCGCGACCGCTCGGATGCGTTCCTCACCGCGAACGGCGCTCGGCCGCAGGTGCTCCTGGCGCCGCTCGGTCCGGTCGCCGAGCACAACGTGCGGTCGACCTTTGCGGCCAACCTGCTCGCCTCCGGCGGCATCGAAGCCGTCAACCCGGGTCCGCTCGATCCGACCGACGGCAGCATCGCCAAGGCCGTCGAGGAGTCGGGCGCGAGAATCGCGGTCCTGTGCGGCACCGACAAGCGCTACGGCGAACAGGGTGCCGTGGCCGTCGCCGCGCTCCGCACTGCCGGAATCGAGCGGGTGCTGCTGGCCGGCCCCGAGAAGACCTTCAAAGATGCCGAGGGCGGCCCCGCCGATGGGCGTCCCGACACATTCCTGACCGCCCGCATCGATGCAGTCGCAGCGCTGACCGAACTGTTCGATGCAATCGAAGCTGGGAGCATCAAGTGACAACGAACGAGGTCGAGCACCTCATCGGCAGCTTTGCCGATGTCGCGTTGACGGACCCGGAGTTCCCGCAGCCGGCCGCCCCCACCGCGGAGCAGAGCGACGCGCTCGTCGAGAACGTCGCTACTGCGAACAACTACACCACCGATGAGGTGGTGTGGTCGACGCCCGAGGGCATCGACGTGCGTCCGGTGTACACCAAGGCCAACCGGGATACGGTTGAGGCCGAGGGGTACCCGCTCGGCAGCTTCCCGGGCATCGAGCCGTTCGTGCGCGGCCCGTACCCGACGATGTACGTCAACCAGCCGTGGACGATTCGCCAGTACGCGGGTTTCTCCACCGCTGCGGAGTCGAACGCCTTCTACCGCCGCAACCTTGCGGCCGGGCAGAAGGGCCTGTCGGTCGCGTTCGATCTCGCGACGCACCGGGGCTACGACTCCGACCATCCACGGGTGCAGGGTGACGTCGGCATGGCCGGTGTGGCGATCGACTCGATCCTCGACATGCGACAGCTGTTCCACGGGATCGATCTTTCGCAGGTGTCGGTGTCGATGACGATGAACGGCGCGGTGCTTCCGATCCTTGCGCTGTACGTCGTGGCGGCCGAGGAACAGGGTGTGGCCCCCGAACAGCTGGCCGGAACCATTCAGAACGACATTCTGAAGGAGTTCATGGTCCGCAACACGTACATCTACCCGCCGAAGCCGTCGATGCGGATCATCTCCGACATCTTCGGCTACACGAGCACGAAGATGCCGCGGTTCAACTCGATCTCGATCTCCGGCTACCACATCCAAGAAGCCGGCGCGACAGCCGATCTGGAGCTGGCGTACACCCTCGCCGATGGCATCGAGTACATCCGCGCAGGTCTCGACGCGGGCATGGACATCGACAAGTTCGCGCCACGGCTGTCGTTCTTCTGGGCGATCGGCATGAACTTCTACATGGAGGTGGCCAAGCTGCGGGCAGGCCGCCTGCTGTGGGCCGAGCTCGTCGACAAGTTCTCCCCGAAGCTGGCCAAGTCCAAGTCACTGCGCACCCACTCGCAGACGTCCGGTTGGTCGCTGACTGCGCAGGACGTGTTCAACAACGTGGCGCGGACATGCATCGAGGCGATGGCCGCGACGCAGGGGCACACCCAGTCTCTGCACACCAACGCGCTCGACGAGGCGCTGGCGCTGCCGACCGACTTCTCCGCCCGCATCGCCCGCAACACTCAGTTGCTGATTCAGCAGGAGTCGAACACGGTCCGGCCGATCGACCCGTGGGGCGGGTCGTACTACGTCGAGTGGCTCACCCACGAGCTCGCGAATCGAGCCCGCAAGCACATCGCCGAGGTCGAGGAAGCCGGCGGCATGGCACAGGCGATCGGTGAGGGGATCCCGAAACTCCGCATCGAGGAGGCCGCGGCCCGCACCCAGGCACGGATCGACTCGGGTCGTCAGCCGGTCATCGGCGTCAACAAGTACCAGATCGACGAGGACCACGAGATCGAGGTCCTCAAGGTCGAGAACTCGAAGGTGCGCGCCGAGCAGATTGCCAAGCTCGAGCAGTTGCGCGCCGAGCGCGACGAGTCCGCCACGCAGGCCGCGCTCGCCGAGCTCACCCGGGCGGCCGCGTCGTCCGAAGGCGGCATGGAGAACAACTTGTTGGCCCTCGCGATCGACGCTGCCCGCGCCAAGGCGACCGTCGGTGAGATCTCCGATGCGCTCGAGAGGGTCTACGGGCGCCACCAGGCCGAGATCCGGACCATCAGCGGTGTGTACCGGGACGAGGCCGGAAAGGTGAGCAACATTTCCAGAGCAACCGAACTCGTCGAGAGGTTCGCCGAGCTGGAGGGCCGCCGTCCTCGTATCCTCGTCGCGAAGATGGGCCAGGACGGTCACGACCGAGGGCAGAAGGTGATCTCCACGGCCTTCGCGGACATCGGCTTCGACGTCGACGTCGGACCCCTGTTCCAGACCCCCGAGGAGGTCGCCGCACAGGCGGCCGACAACGACGTACACGTCGTGGGCGTGTCGTCGCTGGCGGCGGGCCACCTCACCCTGGTGCCCGCGCTCCGGGAGGCGCTCGCCGCGGTCGGCCGCCGGGACATCATGATCGTCGTCGGCGGCGTGATCCCCCCGGGCGACTTCGACGAGCTGTACGAGGCCGGGGCCGCGGCGATCTTCCCCCCGGGCACGGTCATTGCGGACGCTGCCACCGGGCTCCTCGAGAAGCTGGCCGCCCAGCTGGGTCACGACCTGTAGCGGCATGGGGAGGCCACCTGTCGACGTCCAGACCCTGGCTGCGGCGGTGCGCAACAACGAGCGCGCCGGGTTGGCCAGGGCGATCACACTGGTCGAATCGACCCGTGCCGATCACCGGGAGCAGGCTCAGCAGTTGCTGTTGAAACTGCTCCCGGATGCCGGGGGAGCGCTCCGGGTCGGGATCACCGGTGTTCCCGGTGTCGGAAAGTCGACCTTCATCGATGCGCTCGGAATGTATCTGATCGGGAAGGGACATCGCGTCGCGGTCCTCGCAGTCGACCCGTCGTCCACCCGCACCGGTGGGTCGATCCTCGGCGACAAGACACGGATGGCGAGGCTTGCGGTCGAGAAGAGCGCCTACATCCGGCCGTCCCCGACGGCAGGCACACTCGGCGGCGTCGCGAAGGCGACGCGAGAGACGATCGTGCTGCTCGAGGCGGCCGGGTTCGACGTGATCCTGGTCGAGACGGTCGGCGTCGGGCAGTCCGAGGTGACCGTCGCGAACATGGTCGACTGCTTCTGCTTCCTGACGATCGCCCGAACCGGTGATCAGTTGCAGGGCATCAAGAAGGGCGTGCTCGAGCTCGCGGACCTGGTTGCGGTCAACAAGGCCGACGGAAAGCACCAGCTGGAGGCGAAGGCCGCGGCCCGCGAACTCTCGGGTGCGATGCGATTGATACACCCACACGATGCGATCTGGAAGCCTCCGGTGATCACCATGAGTGGTCTCGAGGGCACCGGGCTCGACGACTTCTGGCGCACGGTCCTGAAGCATCGCGACGTCCTGACCGAGGCCGGGCAGTTCGAGGAGAACCGGCGGCGCCAGCAGGTGGACTGGACCTGGACGATGGTGCACGACCAGCTGCTGCGACGACTCGAGTCGAACGAGCGGGTCGGGAGGATCCGGGGAGAGATCGAGGCGCAGGTACGTGACGGCTCGATCACCGCGGCCCTGGCTGCGCACCGAATACTCGACGCGTTCGACGGAACCGAATAGCAGCGTCCCGCAAGGAGGCTCGAATCCGGGAAGGTCTACACCTCGGGGTCTCGCCTCGCCGATTGGTTCATGGTGCTCGCGAAAGCGGCCACCCGACCGACGAGGTCGTCGAGAAAAGCATCGGGATCGGTGTCCCACGCCACCCGCGCGTTCGGCGGTCTGCCCCACAGCCCGAACCAGTCCGCGACGGTTTGGCCGCGCGTGATCCGTCCCTCCGTCTCGACGTCCACGGTTGCGGGGCGGTACTGGGCGAGGTCGGGGTCGAGCGCGACCGCGGCCGCGAACGGGTCATGCATGTGGGCGATGAACCCCTGTCCGTGGTCGCGGTGGAACTCGAAGTAGAAGCGCACAGCGTCGGACAGGTGACGCACAACGGGATTCGACGTCACCGACCGCGTCGACGGGGCATCGTCGGAGCGGATGGTCTCGGCGGGCGTGCTGCCGGAGAGTTCGGCGAGACGGCGCAGGTGCTCGGGACGCAGGACGATCCGCTCGGTCACGTCGAGTCCGCACACGATCGGGGCACGGTCGACGGGAACCGCGGAGAACGCTGCGAACACTTCGGCGGCCGCCTCGGGATCGACCGAGATGTTCCATTCCGCAACGGGAGTCGTGTTGCCGGGATGATGGAAGGCGCCACCCATGATGACCAGGCGCCGGAGTCGGGCGGGGAGGCCGGGATCGGTACGGATCGCCAGGGCGAGGTTGGTGAGGGGGCCAGTGACGAGCCCCACCATCTCCCCGGGACGTTCCCGGGTGAGGTCGACCCAGGCCTGTGTCGCGGTCCGGTCGGACGGACGATGCGTCGGCGTCGGGAGGATCGCGTACCCGATGCCCTGCGGTCCGTGCGTGTCCTCGGTAGTGCGCAGCGGCGCGGACAACGGACCGTCGGCACCCACCGCCACCTCGACGTCGGTTCGACCGCACAGTTCGAGCCATGCCAGGTTGTTGTTCGCGACCTGGGCGGTGGGGACGTTGCCTGCCGTCGACAGGACCGCCACGATGTCGGCGTCGTCGCGGGCGAGCAGGTAGAGCAAGGCGAGTGAATCGTCGATGCCGGTGTCGACGTCGACGATCAGTGGTGTCCGCGCGGTCACCGGGGACCGCTACCGACGGACGCGTACGTGCAATGGGGCACAGGATGTTTGGCCGAACGTCTGCTGAGGTAATTGGCGTGGGCGGCTAGGTGTTCGGTCACGGTTCCATGATGACGGACGTAGCCCGATCCTGCGATCACCACCGGGGTGGGTCGGTTCCCCAGGCGCGGGCGGGGAACGGATAGTCGTCGAATTCCGTGAGGGCTGGGCGGGCCGTGGTGATCCCGTCGTGGGTGACAACGGTATCCGCTCCCGGGAGTAGCGCCGGGCGCGCGGACGCGCGACGGTTCGGGCGCTCGAGCAGCCACGCCGCGGTCCGTGCGAGTGAGACGCGGACGTCGCGGCCGGCTCCGTCAGCTCGAGCTTCGACGAGAGCATCGATCACGCCGGACGCCAGCAGGTAACCCGAGGCATGGTCGAGCGCCTGGGCCGGCAGTGCGCCGGGCCGACCGTCGCTGCCCTCGATCATCGCGATGCCCGAGGCGGCCTGGACGATGCTGTCGAACCCGCGCCGGTCCGCCCAGGGCCCCGACCGGCCCCACGCGCTGACCCGTCCGTGGATCAGTCCGGGTTTGACCGATCCGGGGGTCCCGACCAGGGCCTCGAGCGCGCCGGGCCGGTACCCCGTCACGAGGATGTCGGCATCGGCGAGCAGGGTCCGGAACTGCGCGAGCCCGTCGGAGGCTCGCAGATCGATGAGCGCGGACCTCTTGCCCTGCCCGCTCTCGCGGTGCTGCCATTCGATCTCGGGCATCTGCGGGGGGTCGATTCGCAGGACGTCGGCGCCCAACAGCGCCAGCGAACGCGATGCGACCGGACCGGCGACGACGCGGGTCAGGTCCAGCACCCGCACGCCCGCGAGCGGGGCGTCGCCGGCGGGCATCCGCAATGGCCCGTGATCGGACCGGACCTGCACGCTGACCAGGTCGTCGGATGCGGCGGCGACGCCCGGCCCGGAGGCCGCCCATTCACTCTCGGTGCGGACGCGGACTGCGATCGCGCCCACGTCCGCCGCAAGGTCCTCGACTTCCGATGCCGACATCCGCGCGAGTCGGGTGGCGAACCGGTCGCGATCGGTGTCCTCGGGCAGCCCGACAGCCCCTAGGATTCGACGCCGGTGATGCGGATAGTTGGCGTGGGTGCGTACCCAGCCGTCCGCGGTCGGGAAGAACCCGGACAACTCGGCGAACGCGTCAACCCGCGTGCCGTTCCAGCGGAACATCCTCTCGCCGGCGAACGCGGCCGCGATCCGCTCCGCCCGGATCGGTCGGCCGGCGGGTGGGAGTCCGGCAGCATCGCGCAATCGGCCGGCAGCCGCCCGGAACGTGGTGACCGCGGTCCACGCCAACTCGTCGGTCGGCAGACACGACGACAGGTAGCCCCCGAAGTCGATCACCGCGGCGCGGTAATGCGCGCATCAGGAGCCGAGCCCCGGGTCACAGACGTCGTGCCTCGATGGTGAATCCGGCGCCCCGGAGGCGGTCGACGAGCACGTCACCCAGCGCGGTCGCCGGTGTCAGGACGCCACCGGGTGACTCTGGGAGATCGTCGCGCTGCAGCGCAAGCGAGAGTGCGGACTCACCGAGCATCACCGCGGTCGCGGCATAGCCGGGATCGCCCTGGGCGGAGATCCGGGACATGTAGCGCGCCCCGGACGTCGTGCGGGTGTACGCATCGGTGGTGAAGTATCCCTGCTGACGGCTCTTTTCGTTCGGCCCCTCGCCGGGCTTGGGCAGCACGCGGTCGAGCACCCACCTGGTGGGCGCGAACGACAACCCGGCCATGAGACCCCCGAGGACGGCCCCGACGCCGACGGCGATTGCGGGAGTAGCGAACGACGATCCGACGCTCATCACCTCCCGATACCGGAAATCGCGCCCGTACGCCCATCCGCTGAGGGCGTTGCTGCGGCGGACGACGCGGGTGTTGAACGGAGCCATCACGAACGGGGCCTTCCACCCGTTCAGTTCTGGTGCTATCTCGGAGCCGCGGACCATCATCGTCATGTCGGGCTGCCTACCGAGGTCCGGCTCGGCCGAACGATCGGGGCTCAGCGAGTACGGCGATGCCGCGAGGCGCCGCAGCTTGGCGTCGTGCTTGGTCACGTCCAGTTGCGTGCGCATCGAGTCGATGGTGCCTCCGCTGACTCCGCCACGCATCTTGACGACCAGGGTCGTGTCGGTCAGGGTGCCCTCTCCGTCTGCCTGGACCTGTTGGTTCAGCACGTGGACGCCGAGATCGGACGGGATGGAGTCGAATCCGCACGAATGCACGATGCGCGCGCCGGTGGACCGGGCCGTGTCGTGGAAGCGGTCGATGCTCTCCCGGGCGAAGAGCACCTCGCCGGTGAGATCGACGTAGTCGGTTCCGGCTTCGGCGCACGCGCGCACGAGGGGGAGTCCGTACTTCGCATACGGCCCGACCGTGGTCGTGATGACATGAGCGGCGGCCGCGAGGTCCCGCAGCGAGGACTCGTCCGTTGCATCGGCCCGGAGCAGCGGCCAGTCGGCAGCGGCCGGCCCGAGTTCGGCGCGGACTTGTTCGAGGCGCTCGACGGATCGTCCGGCAAGACCGATGCGAGTGCCCTCCGGCGCGTGCTTCGCAAGGTACTCGGCTGTGAGGCGGCCGACGAAACCGGTGGCTCCGTATACAACGACGTCGAGATCGCGTGAGCGTGAGGTCATGGCTCAACGTTACTCGAGAGTAGGGCCTGAGCGACATCGGGGACCGGCGACATCGGGGAAGGTCAGGTCAGACCGCGGCATGGCGCCGGCGGCGAAGCCAGGGAAGGACAAACCCGGCCCACGACACGAGCACGGCCACCGCGACGAGCGTGCGTACGAGATCGACCGAACTCTCGGGATATACCACGCCGGTCAGGTAGTGGTCGATGAAGCCGCTCGACGGCAGCATCGCCTCGCCGCCCCGCTCTCGGGCCCAGTTCTCGAGGTGGGTCAGGGGGCAGTCGAAGCCGAACAACACGGTGCTGAAGCCCCAAGTGACGGCGATGACGTGCAGCCAGATGGTGCGCCTCCAGCGCCACGCGAGGAACCCTCCCACCACGACATAGCCGAGGAAGGCCAAGTGGGTGACCACTGTGGCGTCCGCCAACATCCGATACAGCACTTCGACACCTCCCACCGCGGGGACGTGACCTCATCCAATACCAGATTACTGCGGTTGTTTGACCACGAGTACCGGCACGTCGACCTCGAGCAGAAGACGCTGCAGAGACCGTTCGAGGAGGAACTTGCCGATCGGCGTCATCCGACGCCCGCCCGCGACGAACAAGCCGGCGCCGCTGTCGGCAATCAGATCGACGAGTGCCCCGACAGGGTCACCGCTGTGCTCGGAGGTTCGCAGCTCCCATGGGGATTCCCCCACACCACCCTCGTCGAGTACGCACTGCACAGCGGTTCGCGCCGCGTCGGCCTGCGCAGTTGTCGACTTGTCGTCGACGATCTGAAGCACGAGGAGTTGCTCCCGCCGTCGCATCGCCTCCCGGGCGGCGTGCACAACCGCCCAACGGCTCTCGGGAGTGTCGCTGAACGCAACAGCGATGGCCATGAAACCTCCCGGGAAACATCGGTGTCGGGTGGGCCTGTCCAGTATTGCCGGTCCGGAGCGGAATCCGACGGCGCCACGCGTCGCCTTTCACCGCCCGGATTATCACCAGGGAGAAGGCTCGTAGTCCTTCAGGAAGCATCCGTGCAGGTCGACGCCCCGCTCGCCCTGCACGATCGGGTCGTACACGCGAGCGGCGCCGTCAACGAGGTCGAGTGGGGCATGGAAGCCCTCCTCCGCGAGTCGCAGCTTCGTGTAGTGCGGCCGCTCATCGGTGATCCAGCCCGTGTCCACCGCGGTCATGAGGATACGGTCCGCCAGCATCTCCTTGGCGCTCGTGTGGGTGAGCATGTTCAGCGCTGCCTTCGCCATGTTGGTGTGCGGATGGCCGGGGCCCTTGTAGGCGCGGCCGAACTGGCCCTCCATTGCCGAGACATTGACCACGTACTTCCGTCGGGCCACCGCCGCAGCCATTGACGCCCGGAGGCGGGAGACGAGGATGAACGGGGCCACCGAGTTGCACAACTGCACCTCGAGCAGCTCGATCGGATCGACCTCTTCGACGGTCTGCACCCAGCTGTTGGTGTGCGCAAGATCGGGCAGCAGGCCGCCCGCGTCGATCGCGACACCCTGCTCGATGCGGGCCGGCGTTGCGGACCCCGCGACGAGTGCGAGCGAGCTGACCTCGTCCGCCGAGAGGCTCGCCGACGCCGCCAGAGAAGTCGAGAGCGAGCCCGCCAGCGCTGCCGGATGTGCTTCGCTGGTCTTGCCGAACGTCACGACCTCGGGCAGCGCGCCGGCGGGTAGGGGGCCGGACTCGGCATCGACCAGGGCGCCGTATGCCCCCGCCGAGCGGCGGACGGTCTGCGCGGCGTTGTTGATCAGGATGTCGAGCGGGCCCTGCGCGGCAACGGAATCGGCCAAAGCCACCACCTGTGCGGGATCGCGGAGGTCGATACCGACGACGCGGAGGCGGTGGATCCAGTCGGCACTGTCCTCCATTGCTTTGAACCGTCTGACGGCGTCGTTCGGGAAGCGCGTGGTGATCGTCAGGTGCGCGCCATCGCGCAGCAGACGCAACGCGATGTACATGCCGATCTTGGCGCGACCGCCCGTCAGCAGGGCCCGGCGCCCGGTGAGATCCGTGCGTTGATCCCGCTTCGCGTGGCTGCGCGCGGCGCAATCCGGGCACAGCTGGTGGTAGAAGGCGTCGACCTGCGTGTAGCGCTGCTTGCAGATGTAGCACGGGCGTGGACGGATGAGAGTGCCCGCGGTCGCGCCGGCGGCGGTCGACGTCAGTGGGATCCCGGCGGTCTCGTCGTCGATCCGATCGGGTGAGCCGGTCGCGGTCGCGGCGACGACGGCACGGTCCGCCGCGGAGATCGCGTCGCGGGCCTCCTTGCGACGCAACTGCTTGAGTTTCTTGAACATGTTGCCGACTGCGCGTTGCACGACAACGGAATCCGGGTGATCGGCGTCGAGTTGGGATGCCTCCGCCAGCACCCGTAGGCAAGTCTCCAGGTCGGTGGGGTCGATACCCGTCATCGGTTGTGCCATCGGTGGGTAACTCAGTCCTGATCTCGTGCGGGTACCTGACCCGGAGTGGGCCGACGCCCGAGTCTACCGACCGGTTGAACCCGGTAGTTCGGGGTGCCACGCGGGTGACACGACGCTTGCGCGGGAGGACCATTCTAGGTACCAGGGGGATTGCCCCCGGGCAACCCCCCACTCGAGCGACAACCCTCGAGGAGGGTGATGACAATGAACGAGTCGAAGGGGTCGTCCGGTCAATCCGGGGCGGACGACGCAGGCGGCGCCCCAACAGGCAGCGCCGTCGGAACTTTCGAAATGTTGCATGCGGAATCGGTGGTGCCGGTCGAACCTCCGTTGCAGAAGGAAGGGCCGTTCCTTCCCGAACTGACCGAGGTGGACCTGCTGGTGCGGGCGCCGGAGGCCCGGCGTGACTTCAATGTCTCGGGATCAGGTGTGACGGTGGCGGTGCTCGACACCGGACTGCGGACCAGCCACGTCGACTTCGCGGGCCGGGTTGTGCCGGGCCGCAACTTCACCGCCGACTACGGCGGCGATCCCGGGGAGGTCGCCGACGGTCACGGGCACGGGACCAGCGTGGCCGGGATCGCCGTCGCGGGAAGGATCCACACCGGCGTCGCCCCCAGCGCGAGGATCGTCCCGGTGAAGGTGCTCGCCAATGACGGCACCGGCCGCTTCGCCGACATTCGTGACGCGCTGGACTGGGTGCTCGATCGGCGGGCAACGCTGGGGATCTCGGCTCTGTGCCTGGCGACGGGCGCTGCGGACAACCGTACGACGGATACCGACATGCCCGGCGACATGATCGGCGCGCTGCTGCAAGAACTCACCGACGAGGGCGTGTGTTGTTGTGTCGCCGCAGGCAACGACTACTACGCGCACGGTGGCATGCAGGGAATGTGCTACCCGGCGGTCTTCCGGCAGACGATCAGTGTCGGCGCCGTGTACGACGCGGACGAGGGCAGTTTCCGGTATCGCTACGGCGCGAAGGCATTCGAGTCGGACTCGGATCGGCTGACGCCGTTCACGCAACGGCTACACCGGACCGTGGGTGGCCCGAGCGCAACCGACACGTTCGCCCCCGGCTCCCCGATCACGTCGTCCGGGATCCTCAACGACACCGCGGAGTCGATCCAGTACGGGGCCAGCCAGGCAACGCCGGTCGTGCTCGGGGTCGTATCGCTGCTGCAGTCGTTCTACCTGCGGACGAAGGGTCAGCTACCGACGGTCACCGATGTCAAGCGGTGGATACAGCGCGGTTCGACCGTGGTCTTCGACGGCGCCGACGACCACGACAACGTCAACCACACCGAACTGACCTTCCCCCGGGTGAGCGCCATCGGTTCGCTGCTGGCATGTGCGAAGGATCTTGCGGTGCGCGAACTTTCGAAGGCGGACCGCGCCGGGCTCGGAACGGAGGCGATGCGGGACTGAGCATGCGGTCACACTTGCCGAACGAGAGGTCCCCCCGGCTCGAAGGAGCCGGGGGAACCTCTCGTCTGTCTCAACTCAGAGTGTCCGAGGGGGGACTTGAACCCCCACGTCCGTTAATAGGACACTAGCACCTCAAGCTAGCGCGTCTGCCATTCCGCCACTCGGACTCATTCGTTGCTCGCACGTTCGCGAGATATTCGGTTGTCTATCGTTTCGCCCCGCTCTCCGCGGTGCCAGGAAAGATTATCCGATATTGACCCGTGTCCCTAATCGGCTGGTCAGAGGGCATTTGTGTCTTATGTGTACCCGAATGTCGGACCGCGAGCCGAGCGCCTGACGGTGGTAGGAAAGTGATGTGGCATCAATCGAAGAATCTGTGGCAGTCGGTCGCGCCGAATCCGAGGTCGTCGACCTCGTCAGCGCACTGATCCGGTTCGACACCTCGAACACCGGTGAACTCGAAACCACAAAGGGGGAGCGGGAGTGCGCCCTGTGGGTGAAAGACAAGCTCGAGGAGGTCGGGTACGAGACCGAGTACGTCGAGTCCGGCGCGCCCGGCCGGGGCAACGTCTTTGCGCGGCTGCGAGGCGCGGACCCGACACGCGGGACGCTGATGGTGCACGGACATCTCGATGTCGTTCCGGCCGAACCCGCGGACTGGAGCGTGCATCCCTTCTCCGGTGCGGTCGAGGAAGGCTACGTGTGGGGACGTGGCGCCGTGGACATGAAGGATATGTGCGGCATGATGCTGGCGCTCGCGCGCCAGTTCAAGATCGAGGGCACAGTACCGCCACGTGACATCCTGTTCGCCTTCGTCGCGGACGAGGAGGCCGGCGGCAAGTACGGCTGCCAATGGCTGGTCGACCACCGTTCAGACCTGTTCGACGGCGTAACCGAGGCGGTCGGGGAAGTCGGTGGTTTCTCCCTGACCATTACGCGAGGGGATGGCACCGAAAAGCGTCTCTATCTGGTAGAGACGGCGGAGAAGAGTCTCGGCTGGATGCGGCTGACCGCAAAAGCCGCCGCGGGGCACGGCTCGTTCCTGCACGACGAGAACGCCGTCACGATGCTCGCCGACGCGGTCTCGCGTCTTGGAAACCATACGTTCCCGCTCGTGCTGTCGGACTCGGTGGCCGAGTTCCTGACGGTGCTCGCACAGGAGGCCGGAGTCGAGTTCGATCCGGACTCGCCCGACATCGACGGCGCGCTCGCCAAGCTGGGCTCGATCGCCCGAATCGTCGGTGCGACCCTCCGTGACACCGCGAATCCGACGATGTTGCGCGCCGGCTACAAGGCAAACGTCGTTCCGCAGACCGCGGAGGCGGTCGTCGACTGCCGGGTGCTGCCGGGCCGTCAGGCGGCCTTCGAACGCGAAGTGGACGAGTTGATCGGCCCGCACGTGACCCGCGAATGGATCACCAAGCTCGACTCGTACGAGACGACGTTCGACGGCGCACTGGTGGATGCAATGAACGCGGCCGTTCTCGCGCACGATCCGAATGGACGTACGGCCCCGTACATGCTCTCCGGGGGAACGGATGCAAAAGCGTTCGCACGATTGGGGATTCGCTGCTTCGGGTTCGCCCCGCTGCGGTTGCCTCCGGAGCTCGACTTCGCCGCACTGTTCCACGGCGTCGACGAGCGGGTGCCGGTGGACTCACTGCACTTCGGAACTCGTGTGATGGAACACTTCTTGCTGCACAGCTGATCCCGAGGAAGGAATCTCATGGCTCACGACCCGTACGACGGACTGCCCGCCCTGCCGTCCTTCACACTGACGTCCGACGACGTCACCGACGGTGCGCCGCTGAACAATGATCAGGTCAGTGGGATCTTCGGTGCCGGCGGCCACGACATCTCACCGCAACTGTCGTGGTCCGGCTTTCCCGCCGAGACGAAGAGCTTCGCCGTGACCGTGTTCGATCCGGATGCACCGACCGCATCCGGTTTCTGGCACTGGGCGGTCGCCAACATCCCGATCACCACGACATCGCTGCCGGCCGACGCAGGTGACGGCACCGGCTCCGGGCTACCCGCGGGCGCGGTCACACTACAGAACGACGGTGGTCTTGCCCGCTTTCTCGGCGCCGCCCCTCCGAAGGGCCACGGTCCGCACCGCTACATGATCGCGGTCCACGCTGTCGACGTCGACAGGCTCGACGTGACAACCGAGTCGAAGCCGGCGTTCCTCGGTTTCAACCTGTACTCCCACGCGATCGCCCGCGCCGTTATCACGGGAACCTACGAGCAACGGTAGGCCTCGGAGGTCGGGACATCGTGAGGTGATAGCTCAGGGCACGTGGAGTTCGGGGCAGGGGGTCAGGTGCGCGCGCCCGCACCTATCGCCTCACTGATCGAGCGGAAGCCGTTCTCGCGAACCTTGCGCGCCAGCCCCTTGTGCAGCCTGCGGGCATAGAAGGGACCGCCGTAGATGAATCCGGTGTAGCCCTGAACCAGCGACGCGCCCGCGAGGATTCGTTCCCACGCCTGGTCGGCGGTCTCGATACCGCCGACGGAGATGAGCGCCAGTTTGTCGCCGACGCGGGCGTGCAGACGCCGCAGCACCTCGAGTGAGCGCACGGCGACGGGCGCGCCGGAGAGCCCACCCGCTCCGATCTCGTCGATACGGGACCGCGGGGTGCGTAGACCGGACCGTCCGATCGTGGTGTTGGTCGCCACGATTCCGGCGAGCCCCAATTCGACCGCGAGATCGGCGACGGCGTCGACGTCCTCGTCCGACAGGTCGGGAGCGATCTTCACGAGCACGGGGACCCGGACGGTGTCGAGAACGGCCTGCAGCAGCGGCCGCAACGACTCGACCGCCTGTAGGTCACGCAATCCCGGCGTGTTCGGGGAACTCACGTTGACCACGAGGAAGTCGGCGAGCGGCCCGAGCAGGCGCGCGCTCTCGGTGTAGTCCGCGGCGGCATCCTCGGCAGGAACGATCTTGGTCTTGCCGATGTTGGCGCCGATCGGCACGTCCGCGCGCCGGTGCCGCAAGTAGTTGGCTGCGTTCCCGGCGCCGTGGTTGTTGAAGCCCATGCGGTTGATCAGCGCCCGGTCGTCGGGGAGCCGAAACAGACGCGGCGCCGGATTGCCCGGTTGCGGTTGCGCGGTGACGGTGCCCACCTCGGCGAAGCCGAACCCCATGGGGCCCCACGTATCGACACCGGTGGCGTCCTTGTCGAATCCGGCGGCCAGCCCGACCGGTGCGGGGAAGTCCACGTCGAATGCCCGGACGCGCAATACGGGATCGTCGACCACGAGCACCCTGGCGACCAGGGCACGGATCGGCGCGAAGCGGGTGACGAGGCGCATTGCGGCGAACGCCAGGTGGTGGATGCGTTCCGGGGGCACCCGGAACATCAGACGCAGTAGCAGGTAGTACACGAATCTCCCTAGATTCCAGGTGCCGGAACGTGGTGGGTGGTCTTGCGCCGGCGGAGCAGGATCCGGCGGCTGCCATCGGTGTAGAGGCGCACCCGGGACAGTTCCCAACCACCGAACTCGGCCTGCAGCGCCAACCGCAAGGAGGCGCTGACACGGGTCACGTCACGGGGCAGTCGCAGCGGGAGGTACTCGAACTCGTCAGAGTCCGTCTCCCACTCGAGAGGGATTCCGCGGAAGCGACGCGACACGGCGGATCACCGGGCCGGCAGCGGGATCCGCTGCAGGCCATCTCCAGTCGCTGAACCGACGAGCAGCGTTCCGTCGGCGGTGTCGACCGCGACGGAGTTGGGCTGGCGGACCGTGAAGTACCGGGCTTCCTCGACCGGAATACCGGTCGAGATGTCGAAGCCGACCACGGCGTTTTCTTCGGTCAGCGTGACCCACACGAGGCCGGTCCGCTCGTCGTAGGCGACTCCGTAAGGGGCACCCGGGACCGGGTAGCGCTGCCGCATGATCAACGGGTCGGTGGTGAAGACCAGCAGTTCGTTGCCGGTGGTGTCCGTGACGAGGATTCGACCGAACGGGTCGGTCGCGAGTTGGGTAGCGCCCTCTCCGGCCCGCAGCGCCATGCCGAGCGAGGAGTCGTCGAGATCGATTTCGGTCACCGAGGTCTGGCGTCGATCCAGGGCGGTCAGGTCGCCGTTGGTCAGTGCCAACGCATCTACCGACGCGAGACCGGAGACCGTCTTCGTGACATCGCCGGCGGTGTCGATCACCTGGACCTCCCCGCTGGCCAGACCGACCGCCAGCGTGCCGTCCGGGAGGAAGACCGCAGAGCGAGCGTCACCGTCGACGGTGATCGAGGTCTTCTCGCCGGATGCGGTGTCGACGATCTGCACGCGACCGTTCATCGGGAGCAGCACCCGCCCGTCAGGCGCAGTGGCGATCTGCGTGGCGGCCCCGTCGAGGACGACGTCCCGCGGTTGCGAACCCTCGGACTGCAACTGCAGGCGCGTTTCGTCGTCGGTGAGGATCGCAACGGTGTTCGTGGTGGGGTCGAACGCGAGTGCGTCGATCGAGACGCCGAGGTTCTGCACGGTACCGTCCGGCGTCGCGCCACTCGGGGACACGGCCGGGGTGGCGGGTTCGATCGTCGCGAGGTTGTCACCGCCCGTCACGGATGCGCACCCGGCCAGCAGCAACGCGGTGCCGATAGCGGTGGCGATGGTGCGCGGTGCGGGTATTCGCATTGGTGTGCTCCTGGAAACTGGTGCGGGATACTGCATGTTCGCTGTGTTCGCTCGCCTCTAGCATCCATGATCGACCGGACCGGCCGGAATTCGAGTCACCTCTTCGCGCGATGAGCGACTCTCAGGGGGTGCCGGCTGGATCGCCGCGTCGCGGCAACACCAGCATCGCGCCCGACCGCGGGTGTGGGAATACCTCGACCGGGTGCCCGTACACGTCGCTGAGTAATTCCTCGGTCAGGACGTCCGCCGGTGGACCGTCGGCCACCGCCCTCCCGCCGTCGAGCACACAGATCCGGTCGGCATAGGCGGCGGCGAGGCCGAGGTCGTGCAGAACCACCACCACGGCGGCACCCTCGCCGGCGCGGTCGCGGACGATTCGCATGACCGCCTCCTGGTGGCCGAGGTCGAGCGCCGCGGTCGGCTCGTCGAGCAACACCGTCTCAGTGGACTGGGCGAGCACGCGAGCGAGGGCGACCCGGGCCCGCTCGCCACCCGAGAGGACGCTGAACGGGCGACCGGCAAGGTGCCGGACGTCGCACATGTTCAGGCATTCGTCGATACGCCGGTCGTCGTCGGCCTCGCGACTGGTTCGGTGCCACGGAGATCGGCCCATTCGGACGACCTGTCGGGCGGTGAAGGAGAAGCCGACGGTGTGCTGTTGCGGCAGTACCGCTCGCCGCCGGGCCATCTGGCCCGGCGACCAGTGTGCGAGCGGGTGCCCGTCGAGTTCGACTGCACCCGATGCGACCGGCTGATCACCGGACAGAGCGGCCAGAAGGGTCGACTTGCCGGCGCCGTTGGGGCCGACCAGCGCGAGCACCTCTCCGGCGTGGACCGCAAGACTCACTCGGTCGAGGACGGCGCGGCCGCCACGTTCGACCCTGACATCGGTGGCGCGCATCGTCACCGTGCCCCGCTCGTTGAGGGCGGGAAGGTCGGATCCGCGCGTGAACAGGCGGCGGGAGCGGTCGAGCAGGAAGGCCATCACGCCCATCCGCCTTGGCGCGAGCGGGTTCGACGCAGTAGCCAGAAGAAGAACGGTCCGCCGACGAGCGAAGTGAGCATGCCGAGCGGCAGATCGGCATTCGGTACCAACGTGCGGGCGCCGAGGTCGGCCGCGAGCAGGACCACTGCGCCGCCGAGCACGCTGGCCGGAAGCAGCAGTCGGTGTCCTGGGCCGACGAGCATCCGCATGACGTGCGGAACCACGAGGCCGACGAACAGGATGATGCCCGTGAACGCCACGCTCGACGAGACCAGTACCGCCACGATCACGATCGCGATCAGCCGCAACTTCTCGACGTCGACGCCCAGATGCCGGGCCGCGCTCTCGCCGAGCGCCAGCAGGTCCAACCTGGGCGCGATGAGCATCGACGCGGCGATACCAGCGATCGCCATCGGGGCGACGATCGCGACTGCGTTCCAGGTCGCGCCGTTGAGGCTGCCCAACTGCCAGAACACGATCTGGTCGCGGGCAGCTGGGCTCGCGACAAAGGTGAAGAAGGCGATGAGGCCGCCTGCGAATGCGTTGACGGCGATACCGGTCAACACCAAGGTCACAACCTCGGTGCGCCCCTCCGCACGCGCCAGCAGGTAGACAAGCGTCGTCGTGATCAGCCCCGCGATGAACGCCGACGTGGCCACGGCCGGCCCGGCGGTGAACGCGCCACCGAGGACGATGGCCGCGCTGGCACCGACAGCGGCGCCCGCGGAGACACCGATGACGCCTGGCTCGGCGAGTGGGTTGGAGAACACACCTTGCAGGAGAGCGCCGGCGCAGCCGAGAGCGGCGCCGACCAACATCGCGAGAATGACGCGGGGGAAACGCACCTGCCATAACGTCACTTCACCGCTGGGATGTGACGGCATCGGGCCGATGTTCAGCCCGATCCGGTGTGTGAGGCTGCCGAGGACCTCGGCCGGGCTGGTCGGGACCTGACCGATGGTGGCGGAAGCGAGGGCAAGGAACGTGAGCAGGATCACCAGGCCCGTGATGACTGTTCCGGCGCGCACTCGGGGACGAGCTCCAATGACTGGGCTCGAGGGCCGCTGGTCAACGCTCATTCCGCGGTGGGACGGTAGATCGCATCGGACAGGGCCGAGAGGATCTGGCCGGTGTCGGGTCCGAAGCTGAGGAGCACGCTGTCGGACATGTCTACGACCCGCTTGTTCTGCCCCGCCGGGGTCTGCGCGAGGCCGGGGATGTTCTCGAGCCCGTCGAGCCCGCCGATGGATTCGAGTCCGCCGGTCATCATCAACAGGACGTCGGGTGCTGCCGCGATCATGGCTTCGGTGGTGACCGGCTGGAATTGCTGGGTGAGACCGGAGGCGGTGCCCGCATCCGTAGCCCCGAGGGCCTCGATCAGCGCATCCGCGCCGGATCCGGGGCCGCCGAGGATCATGATCGCGGGACCACGAAGGTAGAGGAATGCGATCTCGAGCCTGTCGCGATCCTGCGGAACCGAAGCCTCGGCGTCGGCGATCTCCTGTTGGGTGCGCGCGACCAGCTCCGCCCCTTGCGCCTGTACCCCGAGGGCCTGCGCGACGGCGGTGATCTGCCCGGGGACGCCTTCGAGCGTACGGGCGGGATCGAAGAACACGACAGGGACGCCCGCGGCGCGGAGTTGGTCCTGGACGGCCTTCGGGCCGATGCTGGTGTCGGTGAGGACGACGGTCGGGGCAAGGTTCAAGATCGCCTCGGCGTTGAGCGACTGCCCGCCGGGTGTGATGTCGGGGATGCCCTCGGCGGCCGGAAACGCCGATGCGGTGTCCCGGCCGACGACGTTGTCGCCCAGGCCGAGGGCGAACACCGTCTGAGTCAGAGTTCCGTAGCGGTCGGCCGTCACGATCCGGCTGGCATCGGTGACCGTCACCTCGACGCCGTCGAAGCCTCGCACGGTTGCGGGCAGTTGTGGTGTCGGCTTGTCCGCGATCGGGCGAGGATCGGTGTTCGCGACCACCGCAGTGGTGCGGCCTCGCTGGTCGGTGTCGCCAGTCGTGACGGAAGTGCAGCCGACGAGGGCGACGGCCGACGCGATCGCGGCCGATGCGGCGAGAAGTCGGGGGAGGTATCTCATTTCACAAGGTAGCGATCTATGTCGGCTTCGAGGTCTGCGAACAGAGCACCGTTGAGTCCGTAGGCCAGGTTGACCTCGTCGATGAACCGAGCCTGCTCCTTGGCGGTCAGGGGCGCCCTGTCGAGCTTGGCGCGGTACTCGTCCTTGAACACCTTGGGCTTGGCGATCTGGTCGAAAATGTAGAAGCGCAAACCGTCGACCTCGTAACCGTAGGCGCGCTCGAGCATACGACGGATGATCTGGCCACCGGAGAGATCACCCAAGTAGCGCAGGTAGTGGTGCGCGACGAAGTCGGCTGGGGACGTGAACGCAACCTCCTCGAGGCGCGCGACGTAGCGTGCGGTCGCGGGTGTGGCGATGACCTGCTCCCGCCACTGCGGTCCGCGTAGGAACTCGAGGTCGGCGGCCAGGGACGGCAGGCGGATGAGTTCGGGTGCGATGAACGGAGCCGCGAGGGCATCGCCCGCATGGATCTCGCCTGCGCGTTCGAGTGCCTCGTACACGAGGTACGTCTGCGTGAGAAGTGCGGCGTAGCCGTCCTCGAGGAGCCTGCCGGCGAGGAGATCGCCGACGAACCGGGACTGCTCGGTCGCGCGGTGAGCCGCGTCGGTCTCGGTCTTGATCCGCTTGGCGAAGCCGGCGGATCCGTCGACCGGGGACTGCCGATCGAGCATGTCCATGTGATCTCCTTCAACGGTGACAACGGGGCGATAACTGGTACGAGGTTAGCCTATCCTTCTATTGCCTTCGCTCCGCCACCCAAACTTTCGTCCAGCACGCGCGCGGTTCGGTGTTCAAGCACTCACATCGTCGAGCGCGGCCGCGATTGCCGGCGGCAGTTCGAGTTCCTCAGCCGCCAGCACGCCGGTGAGCTGTGCGATATCTCGTGCACCCACCACTGCACTCGACACTCCGGGCCGGTCCCGGGCCCACGCGAGAGCTACCGCCAATGGTGAGGTGCCCAGTCCGTCGGCCGCGGTGAGGACGGCGTCGACGACCCGGACCGATATTTCGGTGAAGTAGCTTTGGACCTCAATTGCACGGTCGTCGTCCGCCCCACGCGAGTCGGCCGGGATCCCGTCCCGATACTTTCCGGTCAGTATGCCGCCGGCCAGGGGGATCGCGGCGAACACGCCGATCCCGTGGTGTGCGGCCGCGGGGAGCAGTTCCTCTTCGACACCACGGGCCAGCAGGGAGTACTCGGCCTGGGTTGCGACCAGCCGGCCGGGACCGTGTCTGTTCGCCGCCGTTGCGAGTTGCCACCCGAGGTAACCGCGAACTCCGGTGTAGCGGACGCGGCCGCTGCTCACGGCGTAGTCGAGCGTCGACGCGATCTCGTCCACGGGCGTCAGCGCGTCCCACGTTGCCACCTGCCACAGGTCGAGGTGATCGGTGCCTAGCTCGCGCAGTGTTGCGTCGAGCTGCGTCAACAAACCACGGCGGGAGCAGTCCACGCGCTGCCCACCCGAGGCGAACGGGTTGATTCCGGCGCTGCCGCCCAAGATGAGGTCTTCGCGCGGCACCACGTCATCGAGCAGCTCCGCAAGAATGCGCTGAGCCTTGCCGTCGCCGTAGGCGGGCGAGGTGTCGACGAGCGTGCCGCCCGCGTCGACGAACGCCGACAACTGTGCAGCGGCCTCGTCGCCATCGGTGTCCCGTCCCCAGTACAGGGTGCCCAGACCGAGCCTCGACACCCGCAATCCGCTCGTCCCCACCGCTCTGTTTTCCATAACCGCCCACGTCTCGACGCTGAGAATTCTGGTCGGCGGATCACGTCCACCAATCGAAAACACTAGTGCCGCCCACGGTGCGCCTGGTACAGCCACGCCGAGTACCGTCTCCCCGGTGAAACTTGGACCCTACGTGTGTAATCCGAATACACCGCTTCTCGCCCGTCGGTTTGCCCCTGTACCGAGTGGCCCGGGGTTGCACGCGTGATCGGGGAGTCGATGACCTGGCTTCAGGCAATCGTCCTGGGTGCGGTGCAGGGTCTGACGGAGTTCCTCCCGATCTCGTCGTCGGGCCACATGAGAATCGTCTCGGAGATCTTCTTCGGCACCGACGCCGGTGCATCCTTCACCGCCGTGACTCAGCTCGGCACCGAGGCGGCGGTTCTGGTGTACTTCGCTCGCGACATCGGCCGCATCGCGACGGCATGGTTCCGCGGCCTGTTCCACGCCGAGCATCGCGGCGGCCTCGACTACCGCATGGGCTGGTACGTCATTCTCGGCACAATCCCTATTGGCGTGCTCGGATTCCTGTTCAAGGACCAGGTCCGCACGAGCGCGAGGAATCTGTGGTTGATCGCCTCGGTGCTCATCATCTTCGCGTTGGTGATCGCGGTCGCCGAACACTATGGCCGCAAGAGGCGTCCCATCGAGGACCTGCGGCTGCGCGACGGCATCGTGATGGGTTCGGCACAGGTGCTCGCGCTGATCCCGGGCGTCTCGCGCTCCGGTGCCACCATCAGCGCGGGGCTGTTCCTCGGACTCACCCGTGAGGCGGCCGCGCGCTACTCGTTCCTGCTTGCCATCCCGGCGGTGGTTGCCTCGGGCTTGTTCAGTCTCCCGGACGCATTCGAACCCGTCGGCGAGGGACTCAATGCGTCTGGACCGCAGCTGTTCCTGGCAACGCTCATCGCCTTCGTGATCGGATACGCGTCGATCGCCTGGTTGCTCAGGTTCGTCGTGAACCACTCGATGTATTGGTTCGTCGGCTACAGGATCATCCTCGGAACCCTCGTTCTCGTGCTCCTGGCCACCGGGACTGTCTCGGCGACGTGACCGGTATCGGGCGCGCTACACAACTAGGCTGGGGCGCATGACGGTCATCCTGTTGCGTCACGGCCGGTCGACGGCAAACACGTCCCGAGTCCTCTCCGGCCGTTTGCCCGGTGTCGCCCTCGACGAAGTCGGCATCGAGCAGGCCAAGGGCTTGATCGACCGTCTGGCGGGAGTCGCGATCGAGGAGATCGTGCATTCGCCTCTGCTGCGTTGCGAACAGACCGTGGCTCCGCTCGCCGTCGACCGTGGTCTGACGCCACGCGTCGACGAACGGTTGATCGAGGTCGACTACGGGCGGTGGACCGGGCGCACACTGAAGGAGTTGCTCGACGAACCGGTGTGGAAGATCGTCCAGCATCAGGCATCGGCGGCTGTCTTCCCGGATGGGGAAGGCCTGGCGCAGGTGCAGGCCCGGGCAGTCGCCGCTGTCCGCGAACACGACCGTCGACTCGCGGACTTGCACGGACGGGACGTCGTGTGGCTCGCCTGCAGTCACGGTGACGTCATCAAGGCAGTGGTCGCCGATGCGGTGGGCTGCCATCTCGACGGGTTCCAGCGCATCGTGGTCGAACCGGCGTCGATCAGCGTGATCCGGTACACCGACTTGCGGCCGTACGTCCTACGGATGAACGACACCGGGAGCGATCTCGCCGGCATCGACGGTCGCGGTAGGGAAGTGGACAGTGGGCAATCGGTTCCCGGAGGTGAGGTCGGTCCTGCTCGGTAGGCGGATAATGATGAAGCGGAATGGATAGTCGAGGAGGTGCAATGCCACGCGCAATACACGTTTTTCGCACCCCTGATCGATTCGTTGCGGGGACGGTCGGTGAGCCCGGTGACCGCTCGTTCTACCTCCAGGCTGTGCACGACGCCCGGGTGGTGAGCGTGCTGCTCGAAAAGCAGCAGGTGCAAGTGCTGGCCGACCGTATGGGGCTGTTGCTCGACGAGGTCCATCGTCGGTTCGGAACAGACGTGCCCCCGGAGGGCGGCGAACTCGGTGACCTCAGCCCCCTCGTCACGCCGCTGGACGTCGAGTTCCGGGTCGGAACGATGGGCCTGGGGTGGGATGCGGAGGCCGAGGCGGTCGTGGTCGAGTTGCTCGCGGTGAGCGAGACGGAGTTCGACGAGTCGGTGGTCCTCGACGATGCCGAGGAGGGCCCGGATGCGGTCCGAGTGTTTCTCACGCCGATGCAGGCCCGTGAGTTCGCGTTGCGCTCCGAACGCGTGGTAGCTGCCGGACGGGCGCCGTGTCCGCTGTGCGGGGAACCGCTCGCGGCCGATGGGCACGTGTGCATCCGCACCAACGGCTATCGGCGTACCGCGGGATTCGATTCATCCGTCGAGTTCGGAGAAGAGCTCTGAAGACGGTGCCGGTCGACCCGCCGGACTCTACGGCCCGCAAGCTGCTCTCCGAGGGAGAGTTGACGCTGGTCGGCCGAATCGTTCACGCCAGCAACGCCACATTGGTATGTGAGGCGTCATCCGATGGACGGTCGATTCGATGCGTGTACAAGCCCGTAAGGGGCGAGCGGCCGCTGTGGGACTTTCCCCACGGAACCCTCGCGGGACGTGAGGTCGCCTCGTACCTGATCTCGGAGGAACTCGGATGGGGGGTGATTCCCCGCACCATCCTCCGGGATGGCCCGCTGGGCCCCGGCATGGTCCAGCAGTGGATCGATACACCGGATCGGCACCCGGAATCCGGCGGACAACTGGATCTGATCGACATCTGCCCGCCAGAGGAGGTGCCTCCGGGGTGGCTCGAGGTACTGCGCGCGCTCGACGTTCAGGGCGCTGAGGTCGCTTTGATCCACGCCGACGACCCCCGCCTGCAGCGGGTGGCCGTGCTCGACGTGCTGCTCAACAATGCCGACCGAAAGGGCGGTCATGCGCTCGAGGGAATCGACGGGTCGGTATACGGAATCGACCACGGTATCTGCCTGCACGAGGAATACAAGCTGCGCACCGTGCTTTGGGGATGGTCCGGGCAGCCGATCGGCGATGACCTGATGGTGGATATCGAGTCGTTCGTCAAGCGGCTCGGAGACGAGTTTGTCCCGGTGCTCGCCGAGTACATCACACTGCGGGAGATCGACGCCCTGCGCGGTCGTGCGAAGGCACTTCTTCACGACCCGGTGATGCCACATCCCGTCGGGTCTCGGCCGATTCCCTGGCCGGCGTTCTAGCGCCGCGTCCGACCGCGAGGGCGGATCGGACTCTCCATTAGGCTCATGGTCATGCAGTCTTGGTCCGAAATAGCTGTCCCGTCCGTGCCCGGTCAGGGCCCCGCCCTCCGGCTCTACGACACAGCGGACCGACAGGTCCGGCCAGTAACTCCTGGCCGGACCGCGAAGATGTACGTGTGCGGCATCACTCCGTACGACGCGACGCACCTCGGTCATGCCGCAACGTATCTGACGTTCGATCTGGTGAACCGGATCTGGCGGGATGCCGGGCACGACGTCCACTACGTGCAGAACGTCACCGACATCGACGATCCGCTGTTCGAGCGCGCCGAACGCGACGGCGAGGACTGGGTCGTCCTCGGCATGCGTGAGACGGCCCTCTTCCGCGAGGACATGGAGGCGTTGCGGGTCCTGCCGCCGCGCGACTACATCGGTGCCGTGGAATCGGTCAATGAGGTCGTCGAACTGGTCGAGAAGTTCCTCGCGTCCGGCGCGGCCTACATCGTCGACGATCCCGAGTACCCGGATATCTACTTCCGCGCCGACGCGACCAGCCAGTTCGGGTACGAATCCGGCTATGACCGCGCGACGATGGACCACCTGTTCGCCGAACGCGGCGGCGATCCGGAGCGTCCGGGCAAGGAGGATCCGCTCGATGCCCTCGTGTGGCGAGCGGAGCGTGCGGGAGAACCGTCGTGGCCGTCGCCGTTCGGGCCGGGTCGGCCCGGATGGCATGTCGAGTGCGCCGCCATTGCGCTCAACCGCATCGGTTCGGGATTCGATATCCAGGGCGGCGGCAGTGACCTCATCTTCCCGCACCACGAATATTCGGCTGCGCACGCTGAATCGGCCGCCGGTACAACGCGGTTCGCGCGCCACTACGTTCACGCCGGCATGATCGGCCTGGACGGTGAGAAGATGTCGAAGAGCCGTGGCAACCTCGTGTTCGTCTCCAAGCTACGTGGCGAGGGCGTCGACCCGGCCGCGATCCGGCTCGGGCTCCTGGCCGGGCACTACCGGACCGACCGCGCGTGGACGAATGAGCTGCTGGCCACCGCGCAGGAACGACTGAGCCTGTGGCGCAAGGCTGCCGGCCTGGGATCGGGGCCGTCCGCGGAAGACACGATCGCTCGGCTACGGCAGCATCTCGCTGACGATCTCGACACCCCCAAGGGACTCGATGCGATCGACGGCTGGGTGCGCCGGGCTCTGGACCACGGCGGGCCGGACGCCTATGCGCCGAGTGCAATCGCTACCGCGGTTGACGCACTACTGGGCATCGACCTGCGCTGATCGCGGTGCAGCACCGGCAGTGTTCCTGGCTGTCTGACGTTCCTGGCCGTCTGACGTTCGTGGCTGTCTGACGTTCGTGGCTGTCTGACGTTCGTGGCCGTGTGATGTTCACAACCGCGTGAACAGGTTGCGGTCTTCCTCGAACTCGCTGAGGAGTTCGGACGTCAGCGTCGGTCGGGTCTCGCCAATCGCGGCGAGATAGTCGTCGGTGGCCGCCGGTCGACCCGAGTTGTCGGGGACGTCGCGTTCGAACGCGGCCTGGGATCCCTTCCGGGCAGCAAACTCGATGTCGGCAGGCGTGAATCGCTCACTGGCGGCGACCAATCGGTCGAGATCGACGTGTTCCGCCGCATTGCCCAGGTATCGCTTCCACACCGCGCGTCGGGCGGGCGCGTCGGGTGGACCCACCGGGATGGTGTAGTCGAACCGCCCCGGGCGCAGGAACGCCGAGTCCAACGAGTGCACGGCGTTCGTCGCGCACACCAGAAGGCGATGCTCGCTTTCACGGAACGTCGGTATCAGTTTGAGTAGTTCATTGGTGACGCCGTGTGCCGGGTTCGTTGCGAGTCCGGTTCGGGTGCTGGCGATTTCTTCGACCTCATCGATGAACAGCACAACCTCGTCGAGTTCGGCGAGGTCCGCGAACACCTCCCTGAGGGCGGCTGCGAGACCACCGGGTTCCGTTGCCGCGAGGCGAGACGGGAACAGTTCCACGAACGGCCATTCGAGCCGGGATGCGATGGCCTTTGCAAAGCTGGTCTTGCCGGTTCCCGGTGGCCCGAACAAGATCACGGCCTTGGGTGGTTTGACCCCGTATCGGTCGGCGACGTTCGGGTGCTCGAGCGGCAACACGATGCGTCGCTCGATGATGTCCTTCACGGACTCCATCCCGGCCATCTTGTTCCAGAGGCCGATCGGCATCAGGCGTCCGCCGAGTTCGCTGAGCAGAGTCTGGTCGGGGCCGGGTGGTTCGAGCAGTTCGTAGTAGACCAGTCCGTCGCGGCGCACATATCCGGAGTGTTCGAGCGCGGCCGATCCGGTGGCGCCCTCGGGGAGAACAGCAGAGATCCGGCGCACACCGGAAGCGCTCAGTCGGCGCTGCAGATGGGCGAGCAGGTCGCTGCCGATGCCGCGATTGCGCCACCGGCCACCGAGCGCCACCAGCAGAATCCATGCTCGTTCGCCGTGTACCTGGGCCACCGCCATGCCCACGAGTTCGTTGCCCACGACCGCGACGACAGAGGGTGCGCCCGACCGGGCGGCGGCCACCACCTCGGCAAGAGTGAACACCGGTTCGGGGGAGCCGGGCGCTCGGCTCTGATCCCAGATCTCGATCGCTTGGTCCAGATCGTCGTTCTGGAAGTCTCGCAATCGCCACACCGGCATCTGCTCACCTCTATCCGATCGTCGGACCCTTCCAGTAGACACCGCGATCAACGTGCTGTCAGTCATGGCGTCAGGACGCGTACCCGAACGCGGTCGCCGGCGCGGTCGGTTGCGTGGGCCGGCCAGCGAACGGGTGCTGGGTCGGGTGGGAGCTCGGTACTATTCGCGCTGGGGGCCGCACTGCGACGCTGTGGAGGCGAACGGGCGATGGCACCGGACGAACTGGCACCGGACGAACTCATGAACGAGGCCTGTCGTCTGGCCATCGAGTCGGTCCGCAACGCCTGGGGTGGGCCGTTCGGGGCCGTGATCGCCCGCGGCGGCGAGATTGTTGCGCAGGGACAGAATCGGGTACTGCTGACCGGCGACGTCACCGCGCACGCTGAGATCGAGGCCATACGCAAGGCGGTGCAAGTTCTCAACCCGGAAGCGCCGACCATCGCCGTCGAGCACCGCAACCAATCGACCCTGGCGATGGTACCGGCCCCGGAGGGGACGCAAGATCGGTTCCCCCAGCGTGCCCGGATGCTGGTGGGGATGGAGATGTACACCACGGGCATGCCGTGCTTGATGTGCATGAGCGCGATCTATTGGGCGCGTCTCGACGCCGCCTACTTCGCGAGCGACCTCGCCGCTACCCGCAGCCTCGGTTTCGACGACGCGATTCAATACGAGGACTTCACCAAACCGTTCACGGAGCGGTCCGTCAAGATCGAACAGCTCCGACCGGACCTCGGCGCAGCCGCCTACGCCGCCTGGTCCGATAATCCGGACAATCATCCGTTCTGACCGAAGCGAAGAGTTTGTGCTATCGGCTGGGGTGCAAGATAATTCAGGTCGGAGTGATCGCTTGCGGAACCGGTGTGGTCTCGCCGAGAAGCTCCGGCTCCGATGCGCGGATCCGAGACGCGCTGCCTAGCCGAGAACGGCGAGAGCCCGCTTGAAGCTGGCCACTCGCTTGGACATCCCGTGCGTGCCACCGTTGACGATTCGCGAAACTCTCTCGATGCTTCCGGTGTCCGAGACGGCGTTGAGGTTGCGAGACTGCCAGTACCACGCCGCGGTGTCGAATGCGTTCTCCGGCGTGGCCATCAGCTCGGGATTGGCGACGAAGTCGATCCCGAGATCCTTGCTGACGCTCTGGTAGTTGTATCGGCCGGTGACCTGAATCGCTCCGCGCCCCTTGTATCGAACTCCGTCGCCGGGGACCACGTTGCCGAGATCGGCACGCCCCTCGTAAGCGCGACCGGATGCGTATTCCTCGAATGTGCGGAACGAGTCCGACTCGACGACGAGCTGCGCGATGAAGGCGGCTTTGCGGACGGGAGTATCGATTGTCGCCATCGTGAGAGCTTCGTTGAGCGGCGTGACGTACTCGGCCAGCTTCGCGGACGCCACATGCGGGATGATGCGCACGAGTTCGTCCAGCGTCACCGACGCCGGATTCGGAGGGGGCGGCGGCGGTGGGGGTGGCGGTGGTGGCGCGGGGTCGACCTGGGTGGCGGGAGCCGCTCCGGGCGCGGAGTCGGGCATGTCCAGGGCCTTCGCCAGGTTCTTCGTGTCGAGGAACTGGGCCGGTGCCGCCTGCGCGGCCGGCAGGGACTCGGCTTGGCTGGACGCGAATGGTCCGAGCACGACGTTCCCGATCCAGAGTCCGGCGGCGGCGAGGGACGCCACGCCCGTGAAGCGGGCTCGTGAACTGAACCGAGACCGGGAGGTCGACGATTGGTTGCCGAACGAGGTTGTACGCGACTCGTGCATGGTTCGTGCTCCAGCTTTCGGGCTGCAGACGCGGCAGCCTTCGAACGTGAGCACCGGTAGAGTCGGGAGACGACGTTGTTCCGACCGTTGCATCACCCGGTGGTCACGGCAAGGTCACAACCAGATAACAGCGCAAAGGTTGGAAGTTTCAAGCAAAACGGACGAGCCTCACAGTCGGGCTATATCGTGTTCTGCGTCACCATTCGGCGATGGTGTGACGCGGCACTCACTGCCCGCCCCCGGTCATCTGGACCTCGGCGAATTCGAACTCAGCCTCGGACGCGGCAGGCACTCGTCGTCGCATCGGTGAGCCGAGCGCGCGGGACAGGCTGCCGCCGGCGTGTTCAGCGAGGAGTTCTCCCCCGGACCACACGAGCAGGGCCGCGCTGACAGTGTGTTCAGCGGTCGAGTGCGCGAGGTCGTAATGCGCACATCCCGGCACACCGGCATACGTGATCCACAGGTCGTATCCGGTCATGAACAGGTCCAAATCGAACTGGACACTCAGTCCCAGGAGTTCACTGCGCCCGTTGTCGTCGACGCCGGCGAATGCCTCGTCAAGCCCGAGTAGCCGTGGTGAGTGCGGATCTGCTGACGACAGCATGACGTGTGCGGCGGCGAAGAGCGGCAGGTGCAGAGATACCGACTGCTCACCGCCCGACAGCGCACTGTGCCGAGCCACGGTCAGCCGGTCCTCGCTGCCGTCGCCGCCGACCAGGGTGAACGAGAACACCCGCCAGCGTCGGTAGTCGAGCGCGGCAGCGAGAATCTCCGGGTAGGACCGCTCGGGATGGGCTGCACGGGCCAGACGTACCCGGGATGCGAAATGTGCGCGGATGGTAGCCAATTCGTCTGCGCTCAGTGCCGACGGATCCCGCTCCAGCAGTTTCGAGACCGCCCGAGAACTGTCGTCGAGGTTGTCAGCGAGCACCCAATGGACGCCGATCGTGCTGCCCGACGACATGCGCCGCTCCCGCATCTCGGCGCCCATCTGCCCGATCAACTCACGCGCGTCGGCGGTGCGCTCGTGGATCTGCTGGGCGAGACCGGTCAGGAGCGCATCCTCGAGAATTCGTCGTTCCGAATCCGTCAGCAGCATTTCCTGATCCAGGCGTGCGGCCCGGATCCGTGATGCGAACTCGCCAATTGACGAGTAGCCGTGATCGTCCTGCACCGACACGACGGTGAGCCCGTCCGGTGCGTCCCACTGCAGTCGGTAGCCCTGGCCCGACGCGGCCAGATCGGCGTCGAAATCCTGCAATGCAGCCGTGAGCGCCGAGCGTGTCGACTTCCGCGCGCTCTCACTGGTCCTCACCGATGCCGTGGCGGCGTCCACAGCACGGTAGAGTGCATCGACCTCGGGCGGCAGGATCGGGGTGCGCCGATCTCCCTCGGTCGTCATTCGATACACGAGTTGCTCGGGAGTCATCCAGGCTGCGGAGCTCTGTGGCCACGAATGGTCGGTCTCGACGCCGAGCAGGTGTAGCAGATCGCGGTGCGCATACGGTGCGAGTCGGTCTGCGTCCGTCCGGGTTTCGGTCAGCGCGCTGAGGAGCGCGTCGACGGCGGCGGTGTGTGCTCCCTCCGCCTTGCCGATTTCTTCGACGGCAGCATCGTAGGTCTTTCGTGCCGTGCGCTGTTCGGTCTTGCACGTCTCGATTCGAGCCCGGGCCTTCTCGGGATCCGCGTCGATCTGTTCGGAGCTCGCTCCCAGCGTATCCCGGAGGGTGTCGAGGCGGCAGAGTTGTTGCCCGTAGTTCTCCTCCGCGATAGCGGCTTCCTCGACGAACTCCTCGGTGTTGCCACGGGCTTCGTCGAGCCGGTCTGCTGCCTCACGGTGGTATTCGAGTTCCTTGTCGTGCTCACGCCGGCATCGCAGCAACTGCTCCCCAAGGCTTTCGAAGTGTCGGATCACCGCAGCGAGAGTGTCGATCTCGCGGGGTCGGTGGGGGGTGCGGTGTTCGGCGGCCACGACGCGAAGCTGCTTCTCCCTTGCCGTGTGGTCCGCGATCGCCCGATCAAGTTCCTCGCCGGCGCTCGCGGTCGACTCCGAACGGGTGCGCAGGGCACCGGCCGCCTCCGACAGCCTCTTGATTGCGGCGAGTATGCCCGCCGTGCGCGGCAACGCCTCGGAGGCGCTTGCGAACCGATCGATGACCGTAGCGGCCTGAGCCTCGGCGTCGCGGGCTGCGGCGAGAGCACTCTCGACAGACGCGATTTCCCGGTCGAGTTCGTCCAGGCGCTGGGCACGACGACGTTCGCGGGCCGTCGATCCGATGTACTCGGCGTCCGCCTTGACGTGGCGGCCGCGCTGGATGCCCTGCCAGAAACGGCCGTCCACACCCACCCCGACGGTGTCGGGGGTGTCGGCACCGTCGTGAACGAGCGCCACCGATGCGAGGATCGCCGACACCGCGGACTCCGGGACGTCGGCACCGGGTTCGGCCTCGAGAACGTCTGCCAGCGTCGGTCCTCGAGGCCGCCGGCGCTCCGGTAGCGGAGCGAGAAACTGCTCGGAGGTCACGCGTGGCTCCGGTCCGTCGCCACCTAGGACCCAGGCGTCGAGAAGGTTCGCAGCGGCCAGAGCCGATTCGACGCCGGCGGCGACGGAGGGCTCCACGCCGTCGCGGAATCGCACCAGTCGCCACAGTGGGGCCCCGGGGAGACCACTGCGGTCGCCCGCACGGAATGCGAAACCTGCTGGAGCATCGTCGTGTTCGTCCGCGACCCGCTTTCGGTCGGCCTGCAGCTCGGCGATCCGTTCGGTGCTCGAGGACTGGTCGGCCTGCGCACTGCGGCACAGGGCGCGTTGTTCGTCGAGTGCGGACTGCGTGTGCTCGTGCAGTACGGTCGTCAAGCTGGGGGAGTCGGCCTCGCCGACCTGCGCGAGGGCCGCGTCGAGCGCGGTGAACAGGGCTGTGGTCACCCCCGCCGATCGGTAGTCGTCGGAGTGTTCGCTCCACCAACTCCGCAGGGCGGCCACGCAGTCCGCGCGGGCGAGCTCGACGGACGACCCGGCCTCGGCAACCATGGCCTGGCTCGCTTCGAGGAGATCACGGCTCCTGTCGGCGGCACGGCCGGCACGATCACGTTCCGTGCCGGCCTTCTCGACGGCCGCGAGTGCGAAGCGTACAGCCCGCAGGTCGCCGTCACGTTCCTCGGCGTGACCCCGGACGGCGGTCGTGATCTGGTCCGATCGCGCGGTCTCATGCAGAGGTGCCCACACGATTCCCGCCTGCTCAGCCGCTTCGGCCAGTTCCTCCTCGGCGCGCACCAGCGCCGCGTTCGCGCGGCCGACCGCGTCCGCCGCGCGGGAAGCCTCATCGATTCGCTGCTCGAGGGTCGCCTGGGCCTTGCGTGCCTTGTCGGCCTGCTGTGTGGTCGAGAGTTTCAGCTGCTCGACGGCGGTCGCGAGATCGTCGAGCTGTTGCTTGCCCTCGTAGGCGCCCGATCGCTGGAGGGTGTCGAGGTCGGCGCGGGCTTCTTCGAGAGCGCGCTCAGCCGCGGTGAACCGGTCTTCGGCGAGAACGCGTTCCTGCTGCCTCGATGCCTGCAGTGACAGCGTCTCGTCCAGGATCGTCGTCGCACGGTCCACCGATTCGAGCCGACGAGCGACCTGCTCGACATCCGTTCGTGCCTGCTGAGCCAGGTACCTCGAGTACACCGTCACGAAACTCTGTGCCGCCTGGTCGGCGGCCGTGAGTCCCTCGAGTGCCCGGCCCACCTCCTCGAGGTCACTGAAGGAGCGGGCCGCCTCGAGGACGAGCTGATCGTCGAGCGGGCGCAGACCATCGGTGAGGGCCTGCGACAGGCCTTTCGGATCCAGATTCTTGGCCAGCTGTGGGCGTCGTAGCGTGAGGATCAAGTTGATCAACTGGTCGTAGCGCTGTGATCCGAGCCCGAACAGACGGGCGTCGATCGCTCCGCGGTAGTCGATGGGGCGGTCGGTGATGGTGTCGCTGCCGATCTGCTCGGCGAGTTGCTTCTTGGTGAGCGGTCGGTCGTCGCCGCCGAGCAGCGAGAAGTCGATACCCACGCGACCGTCGGCGACGAAGTACCAGCGGGTGACCTTGTCGTTGTGCCGGGTGGCGCGCATCCCGACACCAACGGTGACCGCTTCGGGGTCGTCCGCCGGTCCGCGACTGAATTCCATCCAGACGTACGAATGAGCCGAGTCCTGGCCTCGGTAAAGCAGATTCGACTTCATCGTCCGCTCCTCGCCCGCGAACGGGTTGAGGCGGCGAGGCTCGATACGACCGTCGAGCACGAACGGAAACAGCACCTCGAGGGCCTTGGTCTTTCCTGAGCCGTTGGGCCCGCGCAATACGAGGCGGCCGTCGGCGAACGTGAACTCCTGGTCCCGGTAGTCCCAGAGGTTGATGATCCCGGCGCGGGTCGGCTTGAAACGCGCGTGTGTCATGCGAACGGTGCCCCTACTTCTCTACCGGTCGATTGCCGTCGGTTCGGCCGGTGACCGGTTCGTGGAACAGATCGGACTGTGCGTTGCGGTGCCGGATGTTGACCACGACACCACGGAAACGGGCGATGGCCGGAAGCGCCAGGACACCGTCGTCGACTTCCCTGATCAGGTCGAGTCGATCGAGCAGCGCGATGGCGTTGCGTCGCAATCCTGCGTGGTCGGCCTGCCACTGCGCAGCGAAGGTCCTTCCGAATTGCCGGGCGAGTCCGCCCACTGCGTCGGCCAGCCAGGCGTCGTCGAGCAGCGGGTAACGGGCGGGCTCGGCGGCATTCTCGACGGGGGGCGATGCGGCGGACACGGCCGCTGGATCCTCGGCGAGTTGCTCGAAGATCCCTGCGGTGGGGATCGCGGCGTCGAGTTGGGTGGCCAGCTCCAACTGGCTGGAGTCGGGGAGCGGCCGGTGCTGTAGCCGCGGTGCGTCGGGGTCGAGAACACGGTCCGCCACTTCCCCGGCCAGCAGCAGCGCGACCTGTGAGATTGTCCCGGTGCTGGGGAACCGTATGTCGGACATCCGGCCGGACGGGTCGATCATCGCGACGCCCTCGGCCCGCCGCTCGGCCACCAGACCTGTCAGATCCTCCACGGCGCCCGCCGTGCGGGGCAGCGCGAGCTGGAGCCGTTCGTCGTCGGTCAGTTCGTCCGCGTACACCACGGGTCGTTCGACGAGTGCACGTCGCATACGTCGCACGGTCTCGCGTGGGTCGGCGGGGCGATGCCCGATCGTGTCCTCCTGGAGCGGACCCTTCTCGACCGCAAGGAGGGACCGTACCGACGTCAGGTGCTGCAGGACACGTGGCGGCCGGAACAGCGCGATGACCACCGAGCGGTCGATGTCGTAGAGCGCTTCGTCCGCATCGGGATTCGACGCCCACCCGCCGGCATCGCCGTCGGCGAGCACGATCGCGCCACGGGCTGCGAGCCAGGCGACCGCATCGACGAACGCGTCCCGGTCCGCCGCCCGCTCGGTCGACAGCGTCACTCCCGGGACCTGTGCGGCTTCGGTGGCGACGTGGTCGGCCAACTCCGACAAGGTGATCTGGTTCCCAGCCCGTCCGAGTGCTGCGAGCGTCAACGCGAGGTAGGCGTAGCGGTGCCGGTCGAAAGTCCGGTCACTCGGAGTTCGTGCGGGGGTGTCGGGGACCAGGCGGTCGGGCACCGTGAACAGCCGTGCCGTCGTCTCGGTGACCTCGAAGCGATACCCGAACAACTCGAGCAGGTCCTCGCGCAGTTCGGTGGCCCACCTGCGGAGCAGCGGAAGTGCGAGGCGGTCTGGATAGGTCTGCGTCACCAGATGATTCGACAAAATGACCCGAGCGGCACGCTGGTATGTGTCGATCTCGAGCGGTGAGACGGTGCGGGCCCTCACTGCACGGTCACCTGCATTCCATCGAGATGGATTTTCCCGCGGGAGGTTTGGACGACCGTGGATTCCGCATGCGGCCGCAGTGTCAGCCGGACGCCGTTCTCCGAGCCGGTCGAGCTCGGGACGGTGCCGCCGACCGGAACCCGCGCGGTGAGCGCGGCACTGAGCAAGCTGAGCAGCACGTCGGTCTCCTGCGCGTCGAGCACCCGATCGTAGGCGCCCTCGGCAGCGAGCGAGGCCGCCGCCGTGGCGCGCGCCCGCTGCGCGGCGAGTTGTTCCCGGCGGAGTCGCCGGACACTGGCCTCGTCGCGCTGGACACGCGCCGGCACGCCTGGCGAGGCTGGACGCCCCGTTTCCGCCAGCGTGCGGGAGACCTCCACCGGTGTCGCGTCCCACCAGGACCGCGATTCGGGGATGATGTCGGCGTCCGGGTGGACCATCGACAGGTGCCGTGGGCGGCCGAGGTCGAAGACGAGTTGGTACAGCGCGTGCGCCAAGTCCTCCGTGGGGGCCGCGGCGAACCATCCCGCAAGGTGCCGGAGTTGACTCTCGCGGCTCACGCCGCCCCGGCGGGCCTCGGTTACCCGGCGCAGGAGCGAGAGCACGGCCGCGACGGCGCTCATCGTGCCTTCCCGCAGTCGATCGGACTCGCTCGGAGCGGACGCGGCGACGAACCACTGCGTCAGGCCCGACCAGCGTGTGCGCCAGTCGGACTCGCGGTGCTCGCGAGAGAGGAAGACGCGTTCGTCACTCGCGGCGGCCCGAGCGATCAGCGAGTCGACTCCGGTCGCCTCCACGATCTCGATCGCGGCCTCGAGTCTCGGCGCGTACCGTGCGAGATCCGAACTGAACTCCCGCATGTGGCTGAGCAACGCGTCCTTGTGGGCGAGGAACGCCTCGGGCGTGACCTCCGTGGTGCGAACCAAATCGCCGAGCATCAGGTAGAACTGCGCGGCGCGTTCGGCCATATCGGTGAGCGTGGAATCGAGACGGGCGAGCTTGCGGTAGATCAGGTCACCGTCCGCACGCCGGTTGGCCTCGGCGAGTTCCTCGAGGTCGGCGAGCAGATCCGGCAATGCGAGCCGGGACAGGGTCGCGTCTTCGAGGCGGGCCCCCAGAACATCTTCGACCGCTCGGAACGCCAGATAGCCGGCCTGACTGAACTGGTATACGAAGTGCCGGTTCCGGTATTCGGCAAGCGTGGCGACCCGGCTCCCGTCGTAGCTGCGTTCGAGAACGCCCCACGAGTGCAGTTGTTCGAGGAGGGGGGTGATCTCGGCTGACGTCAGGGTTGCGGCGGCGTCGTCGCCGGCGATTCTGGTGAGGATGTCCGCCGCATCGCCCGCGTGCAGCAGCACAACGTAGTTCGCTCGGGCGTTGTCGAACGCGCGCAGCACCCAGAGGTACTCGGCACGCTTCTCCGCGGTTGTGAAGGAGAACAACCGTAACCGGTCCTCGTGCACGGCGAAATCGGCGTCCGCTGACAGCCGCGTGTCACCTGAATCGCTCACCGTGTCAGCCTAGGACGTCAGCGGGCGCACGAGCGAACGCTCGGGCTGGTCATCCTGCACGGCGGACGGGACGGCGCCACGCCGGCTCGTCCGCAGTCAACGTCGTCAGTAGGTACTCGGCAGCGTCCGGGTGCCGAAACGGGCCCGCGGCGAGATCTGCGTACGCGTGGGCGGGCGCGACGCAGCGCAGCCCGTTGCGATACTGCATGCGTTCGAAAACCACCGCTGACCACGGGGTTGCGACCACGACGTCGGCTCCGCCGTCCACCGGCCGCAGATCCATCGCGGAAGCGAATGCGTCGACGTCGTCCGCGTACAACTCGAGCACCGCGGGAGCGGCGTAGTCCGTCGCGCCGATTCCGGTGATTGCGTACCCCGGATCGCCGCCGGTTGCCTCGAGTCGAGCCAGTAGTTCGTCGAGACCGCCGGGTGCGGCGAACCCTCTGGTCGGGAACGGTTTACGATCGGCGGCCCACGCGCGCAGCATGTGCGGCCACCGGACATCGGTGATGGGGCCGCGCGGCAGCCGTGTCAGCAATTCGCGCTCGTACAGCACCTCGACCACTCGGTACGCCGCACCGGTCGACGTTCCCGAGAGCCTGATGAGTTCCGGGACCGACATCTCGCCGACATAGTCCGCGAGCGCGCGCACGACACGTTCGGAGGGCTCGCCTGTGAGCACCCCGGACGGTCGGCCGGGGCCTCGCCAGGGGTCTGCGTCGGCGCCGCGGTTGCGCACCCAGATCGTGGGCCGCGTCGCCAGAAGACTCACGTTGCCGGTGGCGTCCGCATACGAGATGCCGTGGCCGTCCAGTTGTCTCCGTACCGGATCCGAAAGGTAGTGAGCACACACGAATCCACGGTCACTGTCCGACAATTCGGTGGCAATGCGCGCGACGTCGCCGCTGAGCACGCCTTTGCGGGCGATGATCGCGTAGGAGACCGATTCGCCGTCGGGCGCGGTGATCAGCAGGCGGTTCGGGGCGGCGGGGGAGCGGGGGCGGTCCGAGGACATCGACCATCCGGGCGGTAGGTTCTCGTCGAGCCACGCCGCAGACCGACGGAAGATGTCGATGCTGCGCTCGGGTCGGGGATTCGGTGCAACGTCTGCCACAGTCACATTCGCCACAATAGTCTCTCTGCATCCAACGGAACCGAAAGATAAGCCGAATCATCGCGACCTTCGGAAGTTGCCTGATGCGTACGGTCGGCGAGCGTTCAGCCCGGCAGGCACCAACCCACGAGAAAGAACTCGGTACCGGACGGAACTGCAGGAATACCAGAACCAATGCCAGGCAACAGCTGAGTCAACCAACCAGCCACTACGGCCTCCCGGCCGGCTGTTTGGAGGAATCGGTCGCGCCGGACGACCGGGGGTGGGGCATCAACAGCGGCGGCAGAACCGCGAGCAGCAGTGCCGGTAGCAGGAAGCTCAGGTCCGGTTGGATCGCGTACAGGGGAGTCAGTGCGATTGGTGCGAGTGCCGCTCCGGAGAACCGGAGGGCCTGTACGACCGACACGGCACCGCCGCGGTTCACACCGTCGGTGCTGAGGACCGCGGCATTGACGCCGACAAGCAGGAACTGGGCCGCGACGCCGGCGAGGAACCACGTGGTGGCCGCGACGGCGACGTGGCCGACCGTGCCGGAGATCGCAACGAGCGTTGCACCTGCGGGCGCGCCGATGATGACCGCACGCCTGGCACCGACCCGGTCGATCAGCATGCCGACCGGGCGCGCAGCGAGGATGCCGGCGACGCCGAAGCCGGTAATCAGCAGCCCGCGTGCGGCCGGATCGAGCCCGAAGGCGTCCTGGGCCCTGAAGGCCACTAGGAATCCGAGCCCGCCGAGCGCACCCCAACCGAGGAGCGCCACGACCCCGACGCGGAGCACGGGCAGCCGGAGGGCGTCTCGCAACCTCGCGCCAGTGTCGGCGGGGATGCTCCGCGCCGCGTCGGGCAGCCCAATCGCGCCGAGCAGCCCAGCTACGAGCGCAATTGCGAGAAACGCCAGCCGCCAGTTGACCTCCGCCGCGAGTCCACCGATCAGCGGTGCGCTCGACTGGCCGGCCGCCTGCAGGGCTCCGAAGGCGCCCAGTGCGCGTCCCAGCTTCTGCTGTGGGGTCATTGCCGCGAGCGTGGCGATCAGCAGGGGAGTGGTGAACGCGTTCGCGCAGCCTTGAAGGATTCGAGCCGCGAGGAACATCTCGAGGTTCGGTGCTATGAAGCACGCCAGCGACGCGGCGAGATACACCCCGTACGCGACGCGCACCGTCCGCATCCGCCCCCAGCGAGACCCGAGAGTCCCGGACACGAGCAGGGCGAGTGCGAAAGGCAGGAGATAGGCCGTCAAGGACGTCGCGGCTGCGGCATCGTCGACCCCGAGCCCGTCGCCGATCTCCGGCAACATCGACGTGACCACGCCGGCGCCGAACGGCCCCAAGAAACCACCGGCGTAGAGCGCGAAGAGTTGGAGTCGGGTACGGAGACCTGGCGTTGTGTCTCCGGTCATGCTCCGAAACGACCGGGCCCGCGACGACGCAGGTAGCGCTCGAATTCGGCGGCCAGCGCGTCACCGTCGATCTTGGAGATTGCCTCCGAGATGCTGGTCTCGGCGTCGCCGCGTTCCTCCAGGGTGCGAACGTACTCGGCGATCTCCTCGTCGTCCCGGGTCATCTCGGACACGGATTCTTCCCACTCCTCGGCCTGGCTCGGCAGGTCTCCGAGAGGCACCTCGACGTCCAGGACGTCCTCGACACGTTGCAGCAGCGCCACGGTGGCCTTCGGATTCGGAGGCTGGGACACGTAGTGGGGTACTGCCGCCCAGAACGACACCGCCGGCACCCCGGCCTTGACACACGCGTCCTGCAGGACACCGGCGATTCCCGTCGGCCCCTCGTACCGGGAGTGCTCGAGGTTGAAGCGCTCGGCTGCCTCTGCGCTGTAGGCGGTGCCGGTGACCGGAACCGGTCGACTGTGTGGGGTGTCCGCCAGAAGGGCCCCCAGGATGACCACGGTGTGAACGCCCAGTTCCTCGACGAACTCGAGTAGCTCGGCGCAGTAGCTGCGCCAACGCATGTTCGGCTCGATGCCGCGGAGCAGGAGCACGTCGCGATCGCTACCGGGTGGCGTGCACAACGACAACTGTGTGGTGGGCCACACGATCTCCCGGGTCACACCGTCCACCTGTCGGACCACGGGGCGATTGACCTGGTAGTCGTAGTAATCCTCGGTGTCGAGTTCGGCCAGTGGCTTGGCCTCCCACGTGAGCTCGAGGTGCTCGACAGCGCCGCTCGCTGCGTCGCCCGCGTCGTTCCAGCCTTCGAAGGCTGCGATCAGAATCGGATCGCGCAAGGTAGGCACTTCCACATCTGTACCGTCCGATGCGGCAGTGTCGCGGGACTCAGGGGAACTCACGTACCCAGCCTACGACCAGGCACCGTCGAGCGGCCCACTACTCTGGGCGGCATGTCTGCACCATTCCACTCTGCCCTGCTCGATGCGCTGACCCAGCGTGTTGTGATCGGCGACGGCGCCATGGGCACGATGTTGCAGGCCGCGGATCTGACCCTTGACGATTTCCTCGGGCTCGAGGGCTGCAACGAGATTCTGAACGAGACTCGCCCCGACGTCCTCCGCGACATCCATCGCGCGTACTTCGAGGCCGGCGCGGATGCAGTCGAAACCAACACCTTCGGCTGCAACCTGCCGAATCTCGCCGACTACGACATCGCTCACCGCATCCGGGATCTGTCCGAGCGGGGCACTCGTCTCGCACGTGAGGTCGCCGACGAGATGGGCCCGGGCCGTGACGGAATGCCCCGGTTCGTACTGGGCTCGATGGGTCCGGGAACCAAGCTGCCCACTCTGGGGCACGCGCCGTTCGCGGCGCTTCGGGACGCCTACACCGAGTCGGCCCTCGGGATGATCGAGGGCGGTGCCGACGCGATCCTGGTCGAGACGTGCCAGGACCTGCTGCAGGTGAAAGCCGCGATCATCGGCAGCCAGAATGCGATGGAGAGGCTCGGCCGCAGACTGCCGATCATCACTCACGTCACCGTGGAGACGACCGGAACCATGCTCCTCGGCAGCGAGATCGGTGCAGCGCTGACTGCCCTGGAACCGCTCGGTATCGACATGATCGGCCTGAACTGCGCCACGGGTCCCGCCGAGATGAGCGAGCACCTGCGGCACCTGTCGCGGCACTCGAAGCTACCGGTGTCGGTCATGCCGAACGCCGGCTTGCCGCAACTCGGACCGAATGGTGCCGAGTACCCGCTGACGGCCGAGGAACTCGCGGTCGCGCTGACCGGTTTCGTCGATGAGTTCGGACTCTCGCTCGTCGGCGGCTGCTGCGGCACGACGCCCGAGCACATTCGCCAGGTTGCCGACGCCGTCCGTCAGGTCGAGCAGGCACAACGCAACCCGCAGCCGGAGGACGGCACCTCGTCGCTGTACCAGTCCGTGCCGTTCCAGCAGGACGCGAGCATCCTGATGATCGGCGAGCGCACGAACAGCAACGGTTCCAAGGCGTTCCGCGAGGCGATGATCAGCGAGGACTACCAGAAGTGCCTCGACATCGCGAAGGAACAGACCCGTGACGGCGCGCACATGCTCGACCTCAACGTCGACTATGTCGGCCGCGACGGCGCCGCCGACATGGCTGCACTCGCAGGCCGTTTCGCGACCGCCTCGACACTGCCGATCATGCTCGACTCGACCGAGCCCGACGTGCTCAGGGCCGGCCTGGAACATCTCGGCGGTCGGTGCGCGGTCAACTCGGTGAACTACGAGGACGGTGACGGACCGGACTCGCGCTTCCAGCGCATCATGGCGCTGGTCCAGCAGCACGGTGCTGCGGTCGTCGGTCTCACGATCGACGAGGAGGGGCAGGCGCGCACCGCCGAGCACAAGGTGCGCATCGCCGAGCGGTTGATCAACGACATCACCACCAACTGGGGTCTGGCTCAGTCGGACATCATCATCGACGCGTTGACGTTCCCGATCTCCACGGGGCAGGAGGAGGTCCGTCGCGACGGCATCGAGACGATCGAGGCGATTCGCGAGATCAAGCGGCGCTTCCCCGACGTCCATTTCACGCTCGGAATCTCGAACATCTCCTTCGGCCTGAATCCTGCTGCGCGTCAGGTGCTCAACTCGGTGTTCCTGCACGAGTGCACGGCGGTAGGCCTCGACACGGCGATCGTGCACGCGTCGAAGATCCTGCCGATGGCGCGGATCCCGGAGGAACAGCGCGAGACGGCGCTCGACCTGGTCTACGACCGCCGCCGTGAGGACTACGACCCGCTGCAGAAGCTGATGGAACTGTTCGAGGGCGTCTCGGCGGCGTCGGCGCGTGAGTCGCGAGCCGAGGAGATGGCGGCGCTGCCGCTGTTCGATCGGCTGGAACGGCGCATCGTCGACGGCGAGCGCAACGGACTCGACGCCGACCTCGACGCTGCGATGCTCGAGCGCCCGCCGCTCGAGATCATCAACGAGACACTGCTGTCGGGCATGAAGACCGTCGGCGAGTTGTTCGGCTCGGGACAGATGCAGCTGCCGTTCGTTCTGCAGTCCGCCGAGGTGATGAAGGCCGCGGTGGCCCACCTCGAGCCGCACATGGAGTCCACCGGTGACGAAGGCAAGGGCCGGATCGTGCTCGCGACGGTCAAGGGCGACGTCCACGACATCGGCAAGAACCTCGTCGACATCATCCTGTCCAACAACGGGTACGAGGTCGTCAACATCGGGATCAAGCAACCGATCGCGACGATCCTGGACACCGCACTCGACAAGAAGGCGGACGTCATCGGCATGTCCGGTCTGCTCGTGAAGTCGACTGTGGTGATGAAGGAGAACCTCGAGGAACTCAACGCCAAGGGTGTCGCAGAGCAGTTCCCGGTCCTCCTCGGCGGCGCGGCGCTGACCCGGTCGTACGTGGAGAATGACCTGTCCGAGATCTACCGGGGTCAGGTGTCGTATGCGCGGGACGCGTTCGAGGGCCTGCGCCTGATGGATGACATCATGGCGACCAAGCGCGGCGAGGGACCCGACCCGGACAGCCCGGAAGCGTTGGCGGCCGAGAAGAAGGCGGCCGAACGCAAGGCCCGCCACGAGAAGTCGAGGCGGATCGCCGCGAAGCGCAAGGCCGCCGAGACGCCCGTGGAGATTCCGGAGCGCTCCGACGTGGCGAGCGACGTGGATGTTCCGACGCCGCCGTTCTGGGGTACCCGCATCGTCAAGGGCGTGGCCCTCGCCGAGTACTCGGGACTGCTCGATGAGCGTGCGCTGTTCCTCGGTCAGTGGGGACTGCGTGGCCAGCGTGCCGGGGACGGGCCCACGTACGAGGAATTGGTCGAGACCGAGGGCCGTCCACGGCTGCGCTACTGGCTGGACCGCCTGAGCACCGAGGGCGTCCTACACCACGCTGCCGTGGTGTACGGGTACTTCCCGGCCGTCTCGGACGGGGACGATGTGGTCGTGCTCACCGAGGCCGATCCGGATGCGCCGGAACGCTTCCGGTTCACCTTCCCACGCCAGCAGCGGGGCCGGTTCCTGTGCATCGCGGACTTCGTGCGGTCTCGCCAGGATGCTCGGGCACAGGGTCGTGTGGACGTGCTGCCGATGAACCTCGTGACGATGGGGCAGCCGATCGCCGACTTCGCGAACGAACTGTTCGCGGAGAACCGCTACCGGGACTATCTCGAGGTCCACGGCATCGGTGTCCAGCTCACCGAGGCATTGGCCGAGTACTGGCATCGCCGGGTTCGTGAGGAACTGATCATGCCGGGCGGTCACAAGATCGCCGAGGAGGACCCGTCGGACGTCGAGGATTTCTTCAAGCTCGAATACCGCGGCGCGCGTTACTCGTTCGGCTACGGTGCCTGCCCCAACCTCGATGACAGGCGCAAACTCGTCGCGCTCCTCGAACCCGAGCGCATCGGTGTCGAGCTGTCCGAGGAAGTGCAGTTGCATCCCGAGCAGTCCACTGACGCGTTCGTGTTGCACCACCCGGAGGCAAAGTACTTCAATGTCTAATCCTGCCTGCATATCCGGGGCCGTCTCGACCCGCACGCTCCGTGCGGTCCTGTGGGACATGGACGGCACGCTGCTCGAGTCCGAGCAGCTGTGGGACATAGGCATGGCCGAGCTGTCGCTGCGTCTAGGCGGCCCGATGTCGGAGCAGACCCGTCTCGCGACGCTCGGTGCGGCGAGCCCCGACGCGATCGCGACGTTGTTCGCGTCCCTCGGCCTCGATGCACCGCCGGAGGCCCTTGCCGAGGCCAAGCGCTGGCTGTACGGCCGCATGGGCGAACTGTTCGAGGCAGGGCTGCCGTGGCGGCCCGGTGCACCGCAGGCACTGCGGATGGTGAGGTCGACCGGGCTCGGGACCGCGTTGGTGACGAACACCGAACGCGAGCTGTGCGAGTTCGCGCTCGACACCATCGGTCGCGAGCACTTCGACCATTCGGTGTGCGGTGACGAGGTTCCCTCGGGCAAGCCCGATCCGGCGGCGTACTTGCGCGCAGCGGAACTGCTTGGAGTGGACCCGGCGGACTGCTTGGCGGTGGAGGACTCGCCGACGGGTGCGGCCGCGGCCGACGCCGCCGGCTGCACGGTGCTGGTGATCCCGTCGGTCGCGCCGGTACCCGAGTCGCCCCGCCGAGCCTTCCGCTCAACGCTCGAGGGGCTGACCGTGACGGATCTGCACGATCTGCATCGGCAGAGGGCGACGTAACGGTGGCGACTCCGAAGATCATTCTGTTCTATCGGTTCACCCCGCTCGCCGACCCCGAGGCCATCAAGCTCTGGCAGCACACGCTTGCCTCGTCGAACAACCTGACCGGCCGGATCCTGATCTCCGAGCACGGCATCAACGCGACGGTCGGCGGCGATATCGCGGACGTCAAGCGGTACGTGCGTGGCACCCGGGCTTACGCCCCGTTCAAGGACGCCGACATCAAGTGGTCCGACGGCACTGGCGTCGCGGACTTTCCCCGCCTGTCGGTGAAGGTACGATCCGAGATCGTCACCTTCGGTGCCCCGCAGGAGCTGAAGGTCGACGCCGACGGCGTCGTCGGTGGGGGAGTTCACCTGTCCCCGAACGAGCTTCACGACCTCGTGGAACAGCGGGGTGACGACGTCGTGTTCTTCGACGGACGGAACGCCTACGAGGCGGCCATCGGCCGGTTCCGGAACGCGGTTGTTCCCGAAGTCGCGACCACACGCGACTTCATGGACGAACTCGACAGCGGACGCTACGACCATCTCAAGTCCAAGCCGGTCGTGACCTACTGCACTGGCGGCGTGCGTTGCGAGGTGCTGTCCGCGTTGATGCGCAACCGCGGGTTCGAAGAGGTGTACCAGCTCGACGGCGGAATCGTGCGCTACGGAGAGACATTCGGCGACCGAGGTCTCTGGGATGGTTCGCTGTACGTGTTCGACAACCGGATGAACGTCGACTTCACCGCCAACGCGGTCACGATCGGCAGGTGCTCCCTGTGTGACGCGCCGACGTCGCGGTACCGAAACCACCCGGACGTCAACGGGCGCGAGCTGACGCTCGTGTGTGAGTCGTGCGTGCCCGACGCGTGACTCGGCCGGGAATCTGACATGGCGCGTGCGCCCCTGCCCGTGCGGGAAGGACTCGGTCCCGACCGGGTCCGCATGCCGGCCGGGCTCGCCGCGTCGACGATCGTCGAGTTCCTCTCACAGCGTCACCCGGACGAGGATTGGATCGGCCGGATCGCGGCACGGGAAGTCGTCGACGAACACGGGCGCATCGTCGACGAGACGACGCGATACCAGCCGACGCGCTTCGTGTACTTCTACCGCGAGCCTGCCCCAGAGGTCCCCGTACCGTTCGAGGTCGACGTACTACACCACGAGGACGGGCTCGTCGTGGCCGACAAGCCGCACTTCATGTCGACCATCCCACGTGGCGCGCACATCCGCGAGACCGTCGTCGTCCGGCTGCGCCGTGATCTCGACCTGCCCGATCTCGTCCCGGTACACCGACTCGACCGGATGACGGCCGGGGTGCTGTTGTGCACGGCCGATCCGGCGCTTCGCCGTCCGTATCAGGAGATGTTCGAGCGACAGCGAGTGCGCAAGGTGTACGAGGCCATCGCGCCTTGTCCCGACGGCATCGAGTTCCCGCTGGTCGTCCGAAGCCGGATCCGAAAGAACCACGGCGAACCGACCGCGTACGAGGAACCGGGTGAACCCAACTCGGAGACGCGGATCGAGATGATCGAGCGCCGCGACGACCTCGCGCGATATCGCCTGCACCCGAGGACCGGCCGCACGCATCAGCTGCGGCTGCACCTGAACTCGATCGGGGCACCGATCGTCGGCGACAACTTCTATCCGCATCTGCGTCGGCGCGACCCGGACGACTTCACGAACCCGCTGCGGTTGCTCGCGCGCAGCCTCGAATTCGACGATCCGGTCACCGGTAAGACCAGACGATTCGACAGCCACCGGGTCCTGGGGTGGTGAGCCCGGTCCAAGTTCGGTTCGGCTCCGGTCACGTGCGAGAATGTGTCCCCGTGAAAACCTTCGACTCCCTGTTCACCGAGCTGACCGAGCGCGCCGCCTCCCGCCCCGAGGGATCCGGCACTGTTGCCGCGCTGGACGCAGGTGTCCACACGCAGGGTAAGAAGGTGCTCGAGGAGGCCGGCGAGGTCTGGATCGCCGCCGAACACGAGAGCGACGAAGCCCTCGCCGAGGAGATCTCTCAGCTGCTCTACTGGATCCAGGTCCTGATGGTAGGCAGGGGGCTGAAGCTCGAGGACGTCTATCGACATCTGTGACGGCATCCGCCGCCGCACCCGGAAGGTGCCCGGCATCGAGCACCGCCGGGGCATGCCTGTCGAACAACCTCAGCCACCCGTCCCGAAAGGACCACCGCACATGCTGCGTGTCGCAGTACCGAACAAGGGATCGCTGTCGGAATCGGCGAGCCAGATCCTCGCCGAGGCCGGATACCGCCGTCGCACGGACTCGCGTGACCTGACCGTCCTCGACCCCACCAATTCCGTCGAGTTCTTCTTCCTGCGCCCCAAGGACATCGCCATCTACGTCGGGTCCGGTGACCTGGATCTGGGTATCACGGGACGCGACCTGGCCCTCGATTCGGATGCGCCGGTCGCCGAGCGGCTCGCCCTCGGTTTCGGCCGATCGACGTTCCGCTACGCCGCTCCGGCCGGCAGGGAGTGGAGGGTCGAGGAGTTGGAGGGCCTACGGATCGCCACGTCGTACCCGAACCTCGTGCGCGCAGATCTCGCGTCTCGGGGCATCGAGGCCACCGTCATCCGCCTCGACGGTGCCGTCGAGATCTCCATCCAACTCGGTGTCGCCGACGCGATCGCCGACGTCGTCGGATCCGGGCGCACGCTGCGCCAGCACAATCTCGTCGCGTTCGGCGACGCGCTGTGCGACTCGGAGGGTGTGCTGATCGAGCGCCTGGATTCGGATCCGGACGACCGCGTGCGGAACCAGTTGATCAAGCGAGTTCAGGGCGTCGTGTTCGCGCAGCAGTACCTGATGATCGACTACGACTGCCCCAAGAGCATCCTGGACGATGCGCTCGAGGTGACGCCGGGCCTCGAGTCGCCGACCCTGTCGCCGCTCGCCGACGAGGACTGGGTCGCGGTGCGGGCCATGGTGCCGCGTAAGGGGCACAACGGGGTGATGGATCAACTCGCCGAGCTCGGTGCGAGGGCGATCCTGGCATCGGACATTCGTTCGTGCCGGTTCTGACCGGGCTGTCGATCCGGCTGCGAGGGCGGTCGCGCCCGAAACTCGGGAACCGCCGCCCTCGCGGATCCGGCGGGGACTAGCGGGCGCGCACCTGAACGGTCTGGTTGATCCGGCCGACGGCGCCTATCTCGTCGTAGATGACGCCCGCGCACATTCCGACGCCGTCGGGGCCGTACGAGGTTTCCGACGACAATCCGATCCACTCGCCGCTCGGGACCCGGAACAGGTGCACCGTGAGATCGGTGTTGAGGTACGTCCACTCGCTGGGGTGGATCTTTGAACCGACGCCGTTCGAGACGTCGACCACGGCGAACAGTCGCTCGCTCGGCGTCATCGATTCTCCCTCGACCAGAACGGGATTGGGACGTACCCATAGCTGGCCAGGGCCTGGACCGCCGATCTCTGCGAGCCAGCGCCAGTCGAGGCTGCCGACGTATCCGGAGTCCCAGAAAGGCCCAGTCATGTCGATCTCGCGGGCTTCGGAGAGCGGGGCGAGAGGGCCATCGGCGGTGTGCACGACGGCCGTCGTGTCGGCCGTCTGCATCCGCCAGGCCGTACCGCGCGCGACGGCGCGGGAGGTTCCGTCGGGACCGGGGGCCCAGAGTTCGGCCACCACCAGTTCGACGCGTTTGCCGGGACGGTCGATCCAGGAGCGAACCTCGACCTCGCTGATCGGGACCGGGCCCAGGATCTCGATGACGACGCGGGTCAGGCGGGTGTCCGGACGATGTCCGCAGCGCTCCAGCGCACGTACCAGCAGTGCCGACGGCGGACTGCCGTGCTGCATCGTGTCCGCCCATGTGCTGACGGTCAACGGCGTCGACTCGAACCGCTCGACGCCGTCGTGTCCGCCACCGAGCGGAATGTAGTACGCCAGATCGCTCACTCGACCATCTCCTCTGAATCCGAACTTGCCTAAGGAGATACGTCGGGTGACCCAGGTTCGGGGCGGTGTTCCTCCGAAGGCCGGGCAACGGATCACATGGTCGCACCAGTCGCTGAGGGGGCTCGAACCGGGGCGGAATTCGGCAGATCCATCCAGGTTTCGACGTCTCGACAGGTTTCGGCGGAGCCCGGCCGTGCTTGACCGCGCTTGGCCGTGCTTGGCGGTGCTCGACGGAGTCGTCGGCTGCTTCGAGTGCGTGCCAGACTATGCGCTGGATCCGATACGGCGTCGGGCGGTCGAACGAACGGAGTGGAGTCGAGATGGCATCAGGCGGACTGGGACGTAGCGGACCGTTTCAGGTCGGTGACCGCGTCCAACTCACCGATGCCAAGGGACGCAAGTACACCGTCGTCCTCGAACCGGGCAAGGAGTTCCATACTCACCGTGGAGGCATCCTGCACGACGCGCTGATCGGCACCGACGAGGGGAGCGTGGTCACGTCGACCAACGGCACCCCGTACTTGGCGTTGCGCCCGCTGCTCACCGACTACGTACTGTCGATGCCGCGGGGGGCGCAGGTCATCTACCCCAAGGATGCGGCGCAGATCGTCCACGAGGGCGACATGTTCCCCGGCGCGCGGGTGCTCGAGGCCGGCGCCGGTTCCGGCGCGCTGACGTGTTCGCTGTTGCGAGCCGTCGGCCCGACCGGACGGGTCACGTCCTACGAGGTACGTGAGGACCACGCCGACCATGCCGTGCGCAACGTCGAGACCTTCTTCGGGCAGCGCCCCGACAACTGGGATCTGACGATCGGTGATCTGGCCGACTACGACGCGGACATCGACGGCAAGGTCGACCGCGTCGTGCTGGACATGCTCGCCCCGTGGGACGTGCTGCCTGCTGTCTCGAAGGCGCTCGTGCCGGGCGGCGTACTCGTCGTCTACGTCGCCACGACGACACAGCTGTCGAAGGTCATCGAGGCGATGCGCGAACAGGAATGTTGGACCGAGCCCCGGTCCTGGGAATCGATGGTGCGGGACTGGCACGTGGTGGGTCTTGCGGTGCGCCCCGAGCATCGGATGCAGGGGCACACCGCATTCCTGGTGACCGCCCGGCGGCTCGCCGAGGGCGCGGTGACCCCGAAGCCACAGCGCCGCCCCAGCAAGGGCTGACTGCGCCCCCAGGAAGGCACAGCCCCGCCAGGAACAGCTCAGGCCCGTCAGGAACAGCTCAGGCGTGCCATGCCGAGGAACTCGCAGGTGCTGTCGTCCGAGATGAGCCAATCGCCGCCCACTCGAGCGAACGTGACCGGGATGGGCGCGCCGCCGTGCGGGCCGGTGATCTCGGTGACGGCGGTCACGGTGTCGCCGTCGATGGTCACCTCGCCGACCTCCGCCGTCAGCGGGTAACCGCTGAGTACCCCACCCAACTGCTCGAGAACTGCGGTCTGCTCATCGCCGTACTCGGTAACCGCGGCCCTCTCGGCCACACCGACAGTGGGATCGAAGAACGTCGCCAGTTGCGCTTGCAGTACGTCGGCAGATGGCTGCTCTTGCAGTACCTCGGCGGACGACGCGGCGGCGACGGTTGTCGTCGCGGCCTCGTCCGACGTTTCGTCGGAGCCGCAGGCGCTCAATCCGAGAACGGCAACCAGGGCACCGGTGGCGACGAGGGGTTTGCGGAGGATCACGTAGGGCCTTTCCTTCGGTCGATCGAGCATGATCGGACAAGTAAGTAAGGGAAGGCTAACATGGTCGATGGAGTGGGTTTCGAGACAGAAGAGTGACACCCTGCCGCGGATCAGACACGTGTCGCACCCCGCTTTGCACGTGGGGCCGGTAGCGTTGAATGATCGGACTGGGAGGAGCTGCACATGAACCCGACAGAGAATCCGGACCCGGTTGCGGCGGCGCGGGAACTCGAGGCGCTGAGGGTAGAGGCGGCGGCTCTCCGGAGGCAACTCGCGGAATCGCCCGAACAACTACGCGAGCTCGAGTCACGGGTGGACTCGCTCACCATCCGCAACGGCAAGTTGCTGGACACCCTGAAGGAGGCCCGGCAGCAGCTCATCGCCCTGCGTGAGGAGGTTGATCGACTCGGGCAGCCCCCGAGCGGCTATGGAGTGCTCCTGGCCGTACACGACGATCAGACGGTCGACGTGTTCACCTCCGGCCGCAAGATGCGCTTGACGTGTTCGCCGAATGTCGAGGCGGAGACGCTGGCCACGGGCCAGACGGTCCGTCTCAACGAGGCGCTCACGATTGTCGAGGCGACCGACTTCGAACGCGTCGGTGAGATCTGTGCTCTGCGTGAGGTTCTCGATGACGGGGCGCGCGCGCTCGTGGTCGGGCACGCGGACGAGGAGCGCGTCGTGTGGCTCGCCGCGCCGCTCGCGGAGATCGCGATCAACGACGTCGTCAAGGATCCGGATTCCCCGACGCGTAGGTTGCGTCCCGGTGACTCACTGCTGGTCGACACCAAGGCCGGTTACGCCTTCGAACGCATCCCCAAGGCGGAAGTCGAGGATCTCGTCCTCGAAGAGGTCCCGGATGTCGGCTACAACGATATTGGGGGACTCGGCCGGCAGATCGAGCAGATCCGCGATGCGGTCGAATTGCCGTTTCTGCACAAGGATCTGTTCCACGAGTACGCCCTGCGCCCGCCGAAAGGCGTGCTGCTGTACGGCCCTCCGGGCTGCGGTAAGACGCTCATCGCCAAGGCGGTCGCGAACTCCCTCGCCAAGAAGATCGCGGAAGCTCGCGGCGAGGACAGCAAGGAGGCCAAGTCCTACTTCCTCAACATCAAGGGCCCGGAGTTGCTGAACAAGTTCGTCGGCGAAACCGAGCGCCACATCCGGATGATCTTCCAGCGGGCACGGGAGAAGGCATCCGAGGGCACTCCGGTGATCGTGTTCTTCGACGAGATGGATTCGATCTTCCGCACACGTGGGTCGGGTGTCTCTTCGGACGTCGAGACCACCGTCGTTCCGCAGTTGCTCAGCGAGATCGACGGTGTCGAGGGACTCGAGAACGTCATCGTGATCGGTGCGTCGAACCGAGAGGACATGATCGACCCCGCGATCCTTCGTCCAGGCCGCCTCGATGTGAAGATCAAGATCGAGCGCCCGGACGCCGAATCGGCACAGGACATCTTCTCGAAGTACCTGACCGAGGAGTTGCCGTTGCACGCAGACGATCTCGCCGAGTTCAACGGCGATCGCACCGGGTGTGTGAAGACGATGATCGAGCGAGTCGTCGATCGGATGTACGCCGAGAGCGACGACAACCGCTTCCTCGAGGTCACGTATGCGAATGGCGACAAGGAGGTCTTGTACTTCAAGGACTTCAACTCGGGCGCGATGATCCAGAACATCGTGGACCGGTCCAAGAAGTACGCGATCAAGGCCGTCCTCGAGACCGGTTCGCCCGGTCTGCGGGTGCAGCATGTGTTCGATTCGATCGTCGACGAGTTCTCGGAGAACGAGGATCTGCCGAACACGACGAACCCCGACGACTGGGCTCGCATCTCCGGAAAGAAGGGCGAGCGGATCGTATACATCCGCACGTTGGTCACCGGTAAGAACGCCAGCGCGAGCCGTGCGATCGACACCGAGTCCAATACGGGGCAGTACCTGTAGAGCTCCGGTCAGCCGCCTAGGTCGTCCGTCAGTAGGGCCCGGGTGTCCGGTACGAACGGCCACCCGGGGTCCTGCAGGTGCCTACGCAGTTCCTGCTCGGTCCACCACCACCCGTCGATTACTTCACTGGGCTGGTGGTGGATCGGCCCGTCGTAACGGGCCTCGAAGGCGTGCAGGTGGCACCGCAGCGGAGCCCCGTTCCACATTCCGTCCCAGGAAACCTGAGCGAGGGGCGTCAACTCGACGTCGGTGACTCCCAGTTCTTCCCGTAATTCGCGTCGTGCAGTCATCTCCGGAGTCTCGCCGGGATCGACCACGCCGCCCGCCAGGCAGTCGTGCATGCCCCCGAAAATCGCCTTCTCGGATGCGCGCCGGTGAACGTAGATACGGGTGCCGTCGAGTGAGCGCAGCAGCACGCCGGAACTGGCGTGCCAGAGTCCCTCCGCATAGACCCGCGTTCGGGGTGCTTCACCGACCGGATTGCCGTGTACGTCGTACACGGCGACGAGTTCATCCATTGCACCATCGTGTCACCGCGGCGGAAGCCGCGTGCCGCGGCAGGTTGCGGGGATACGATCGCCCGGACGAGAGGGGGTGGCGCTGTGGTGCTTCCGCGCCGACTCGCCCGGATGAACCGGGTCGGTCTCAATCGAGCGGTAGTGCTCGTCGCTGGTTACCTACCGGGATTCGCGCTGGTTCACCATCGGGGCCGGCGCTCCGGCAGGGCCTACCAGACGCCCGTCAATGCCTTTCGGATCGGAAACGGCTACCGGGTCGCTCTGACTTACGGCGCCGACAGTGACTGGGTCCGCAACGTCCTCGCCACGGGGGATTTCGACATCACCGTTCGCGGCCGCACCCTGCACCTGGTGGATGCCAAAATCGAGACCGATCCCTCCGCCCGATGGGCGCCCGGACCGGTGTCCGTGGCGCTCCGCAGAATCGGCGCGGACACCTACCTGCAGTGCCGACTGGAGGAAGGCTCGACGCGAGGCAGAGAGCGGGCGGAGGGATGAAGGCCCTCGGAACGATCTAGGCTCGTGCCATGCAGCGGATCATCGGTATCGAGGTCGAGTACGGAATCTCATCGCCCAGCGATCCTTCGGCGAACCCGATTCTGACCTCGACGCAGGCCGTGCTGGCCTACGCAGCGGCCGCGGGCGTGCCCCGAGCCAAACGCACGCGGTGGGACTACGAGGTGGAGTCGCCACTGCGAGACGCGCGCGGATTCGACTTGGGTCGGCTGGGCGGACCGGCGCCAGTGATCGACGCCGACGAGGTCGGTGCGGCGAACATGATCCTGACCAATGGGGCCCGCCTGTATGTCGATCACGCGCACCCCGAGTACTCGGCTCCGGAGGTGGCGGACCCCATCGACGCGGTGATCTGGGACAAGGCCGGCGAACGGGTCATGGAGGCCGCCGCCCGGCACGCGTCCAGCGTCCCGGGCGCCCCGCGACTGCAGCTGTACAAGAACAACGTGGACGGGAAGGGTGCGTCGTACGGCACCCACGAGAACTACCTGATGTCCCGCGAGACGCCGTTCTCGGCCGTGATCACGGGGTTGTCTCCGTTCTTCGCCTCGAGGCAGGTCATCTGCGGGTCCGGCCGGGTCGGTATCGGGCAATCGGGTGACGAGGCTGGGTTCCAGCTGTCGCAGAGGGCCGACTACATCGAGGTCGAGGTCGGACTGGAGACGACCCTCAAGCGCGGGATCATCAATACCCGCGACGAACCGCACGCGGATGCTGACAAGTACCGGCGTCTGCACGTCATCATCGGCGACGCGAACCTCGCCGAGATGTCGACGTACCTGAAGGTCGGCACGACCTCGCTGGTGCTCGACCTCATCGAGGCTGGTGTCGATCTGTCGGACTTGCAGCTTGCGCGTCCGGTGACTGCGGTTCATCACATAAGTCACGATCCGACGCTGCGCGCCACGGTGGCACTCGCTGATGGGCGCGAGGTCACCGGTCTTGCACTGCAGCGCATCTATCTCGACCGTGTAGCCAAGTTCGTCGACCACGAGGGCATCGATGATCCCCGCACGGCCGACATCATCGACAAGTGGGCGATGGTGCTCGATTTGCTCGAACGGGATCCGATGGAGTGTTCCCACCTGCTCGATTGGCCGGCGAAACTGCGTCTCCTCGAGGGCTTCCGGAATCGCGAAGGCCTTTCGTGGTCGGCGCCGCGGCTGCACATGATCGACCTGCAGTACTCGGACGTGCGGCTCGACAAGGGCCTTTTCAACCGTCTCGTGGCGCGTGGCTCGATGGAGCGCCTGGTCAGCGAACAGCAGGTGCTCGATGCCGTGCACAATCCGCCGGCGGATACTCGCGCGTTCTTTCGGGGTGAGTGCCTGCGCCGGTTCGGTGCCGACATCGCGGCTGCCAGCTGGGACTCGGTGATCTTCGACCTCGGGGGTGAGTCGCTGGTGCGTATCCCGACTCTCGAACCGCTGCGCGGCAGCCGTGCTCATGTCGGCGAACTTCTCGACTCTGTCGATTCGGCGGCTGAGCTGGTGGATCAGCTTACGAACTGATCACGTCGGCAAGGCGCGCCGGGTGCTTATCGTCACGTTGGCGCCGTGGATCGGTAGGGTTGGAATCCGAACAGGACTCGTCGAAGACGCTTCGATGGGTCCCGGTGAGAGGAGGTCGGTAGCCATGGCCCAGGAGCAGACCAAGCGTGCCGGTGGTGGCGACGACGACGATGCCCAGGTCGGTGATGGTGCGGCAGGGCAGGAGCGTCGCGAGAAGTTGGCCGAGGACACCGACGATCTTCTGGACGAGATCGACGACGTGCTCGAAGAGAACGCCGAGGACTTTGTGCGTGCGTACGTTCAGAAGGGCGGCCAGTGAGAGCGGATCGTGCAGGGCTTCCGTCGGCGTCCGACGGACTCGGAGGGAACAACAGGTTCACATATGGATCGAACCTCTCCTCGTTCACCGAGCACCTGCGTATCCACGCACCTGACTTACTGCCCGGGAACCGAATCGAGATGGGCCGCACCGGCTCCGACGGCGACACAGCCGATATCGCGCCGCACGGGACGACGATCGTGGCACTTACGTTCGCCGGCGGTGTCGTGATCGCCGGTGACCGTCGTGCCACCATGGGAAATCTCGTCGCCAGCCGTGACGTCGAGAAGGTGTTCGTCACCGACGACTACTCAGCTGCCGGGATCGCAGGCACTGCCGGCGTGGCGATCGAACTCGTGCGCCTGTTCGCAGTGGAGCTCGAACACTACGAGAAGATCGAAGGCGTCCAGTTGACCTTCGACGGCAAGGCCAACCGACTGTCCTCGATGGTTCGTGGCAATCTCGGTGCAGCGATGCAGGGATTGGCGGTCGTGCCACTGCTCGTCGGTTTCGACCTCGACGCCGCGGATCCCGAACGAGCCGGGCGCATCGTCTCCTACGACGTCGTGGGCGGTCGGTACGAGGAGCGTGCGGGGTACCACGCGGTCGGATCAGGGTCGTTGTTCGCCAAGGCGTCGCTCAAGAAGCTCTACCAGGAAGACAGCGACGAGGATTCGGCGCTGCGGATGGCAGTCGAGGCGCTGTACGACGCGGCGGACGACGACACCGCCACAGGCGGACCGGACATCGTTCGCTCGATCTACCCGACGGCGGTGACCATCTCCTCCGCAGGCGCGGCGTACGTGCCCGCGGAGCGCACGGCGGAACTGGCGCATGCTGTCGTGGCCGACCGCACCGAGGAAGGACGCACACCCCGATGACGCTGCCTTACTATGCCTCCGCCGAGCAGATCATGCGCGATCGCTCGGAACTGGCGCGCAAGGGAATCGCGCGCGGCCGCAGCGTCATCGTGCTCACCTTCGCCGACGGTGTGCTGTTCGTCGCGGAGAACCCGTCCACCGCGCTGCACAAGGTCAGTGAGCTGTACGACCGCCTGGGTTTCGCGGCCGTCGGCAAATACAACGAGTTCGAGAATCTGCGGCGCGCAGGCATCGTGCAGGCTGATATTCGTGGGTACTCGTACGACCGGCGCGATGTCACCGGTCGATCCTTGGCGAACGGCTACGCGCAGACTCTCGGGACGATCTTCACCGAACAGCCCAAACCGTACGAGGTGGAGATCTGCGTCGCCGAGGTCGGGCCGCACGGGGCCACTCCGCACGCGCAGCTGTACCGCATTACCTACGACGGGTCGATCGTCGACGAGCAGCACTTCGTCGTCATGGGCGGCTCCACCGAGCCGATCACGACCGCCCTGCGCGAGTCGTACCGCCCCGGGATGGAACTGAGCGAGGCCGTGGCGGTGGCGGTCAAAGCCCTGCAGGACGGCACCGCGACCAGCAACGGGGATTCGGATCGCCGCACGCTTGGAGTGTCGGGGCTCGAGGTCGCGGTACTCGACCAGTCTCGACCCAGGCGGGCGTTTCGACGCATCACGGGTGCGGCGTTGGAGGGCATGCTGCCGCCGGCCTCGGCGTCCAAGCCGAGGGGCGGGACCAAGAAGCGCACTGCAGCCGACGACAAGGGAGCCGATCCCGGAGATGCTCCTGAATCCGGGGACGCTAAGTAGTGCCCAGCCGTCGCGAGCGTGTAGGGCCCAGCCGTGGCGGTCGCTGTCCGGGGCAGGGTTGGGACGGTACGGTTCGGCGAACATCTCACTTCGGCCACGTTCCACCCTGTGGCGACGCGACTGATCCTGAACGGCAAGGCAACCGCCTTCGGCGCTGTAATGTCGAAGTGTGCAGCGACGAATCATGGGAATCGAGACCGAGTTCGGTGTCACCTGCACCTTTCACGGTCATCGACGGCTAAGTCCGGACGAAGTTGCCCGCTACCTCTTTCGGCGGGTGGTTTCGTGGGGCCGTAGTTCCAACGTGTTCCTGCGCAACGGTGCACGGCTGTACCTCGACGTCGGATCGCATCCGGAGTACGCGACCGCCGAATGCGACAGCCTGTTGCAGCTCGTGAACCATGACCGCGCGGGTGAGCGGGTACTCGAGGATCTTCTCGTCGACGCCGAGCAGCGGCTCGCTGAGGAGGGTATCGGCGGCGACATCTACCTGTTCAAGAACAACACCGACTCGGCGGGCAATTCGTACGGCTGCCACGAGAACTTTCTCGTGGTGCGGGCCGGTGAGTTCTCCCGAATCTCCGACGTGCTGCTCCCGTTCCTCGTGACACGCCAGTTGATCTGTGGTGCCGGGAAGATTCTGCAGACGCCGAAGGCGGCCACCTTCTGTCTGTCGCAGCGTGCCGAACACATCTGGGAAGGTGTCTCGTCGGCGACGACGCGGTCCCGGCCGATCATCAACACCCGTGACGAGCCACACGCCGACGCGGAGAAGTACCGCCGCCTGCATGTCATCGTCGGTGACTCGAACATGTCGGAAACCACCACGATGCTCAAGGCTGGAACGGCCGCGCTCGTGCTCGAGATGATCGAAGCCGGTGTTCCGTTCCGTGACTTCGCGCTCGACAACCCGATCCGCGCGATCCGCGAGGTGAGCCACGACCTGACGGGGCGCCGTCCGGTGCGTCTGGCTGGTGGCAGGCAGGCCAGCGCGCTCGATATCCAGCGCGAGTACTACTCGCGGGCCGTCGACCATCTGCGTACCCGTGACCGTGATCCTCAGGTCGATCAGGTGGTCGATCTGTGGGGCCGTGCCCTCGATGCGGTGGAGAACCAGGATTTCGCGAAAGTCGACACCGAGATCGACTGGGTGATCAAGCGCAAACTGTTCCAGCGCTACCAGGACAAGTACGGAATGGAGTTGTCCGATCCCAAGATCGCGCAGCTCGATCTCGCTTACCACGACATCAAGCGGGGACGGGGCGTCTTCGATCTTCTTCAGCGCAAGGGACTGGCGAAGCGAGTCACCGAAGACGAGACGATCGAAGCAGCGGTCTCGACGCCGCCACAGACCACGCGGGCGAAGCTGCGGGGCGATTTCATTGCTGCCGCGCAAGACGCCGGACGGGACTTCACCGTGGACTGGGTGCACCTCAAGCTGAACGATCAGGCCCAGCGCACCGTGCTCTGCAAGGATCCGTTCCGGTCGGTGGACGAGCGAGTGGACCGCCTGATCGCCTCCATGTGAGCGACCGCCTGCCGTGCTCTCGAGATGCCCTTGTTGCAACCGATTCGTCCGGGGGCATTAGGCTCGGCGACGTGCCGAAACCCAAAGTTGAGCGGTTGATGAACCTCGTCATCTGCCTGCTCTCGACCCGACAGTTCCTCACCGCGGAGAAGATCCGGAAGAGCGTGGACGGCTACGACGACTCGGCGAGTCACGAGGCGTTCAGCCGGATGTTCGAGCGGGACAAGAACGAGCTTCGTGATCTGGGAATCCCGCTGGAAACCGGTCCGGCTCCGGGATACGCCGGTACCGAGGGATACCGCATCAACCGCACCGCCTACGAGCTGCCCGACGTCGATCTCGATACCGCCGAGGCTGCCGCCGTCGCGGTCGCAGTCCGTCTGTGGGGCTCGCCGGAGATGATGTCGGCGTCACAGAGTGCCCTGTTGAAGCTGCGTGCGGCCGGCGCACAGGTCGACTCCGACGTCGACGCGGTCCCGGTGTCGGCCCTTCCGGCGCGTACGCGGGGCTCCGAGACTTCGATGCGGAAACTACTCGAAGCGATCGATGCGGGTCGTGCCGTGACGTTCCTGCACCGCACAGTGCCGACCGCGGAGTTCGTGACCAGGACTGTTCAGCCGTGGGGGGTGGTGACGCTACGGGGACGGTGGTATCTCGTCGGACACGACGTCGACCGTGATGCGACCCGCACGTTCCGCCTTTCCCGCATAGCAGAGCCGGTCGAGGCGATCGGGCCCGAGAATGTGGTCCGAAAGCCGCCAGGCATCGATCTACGTGCGATCGTCGACGAGGTAACCGCCGGTGGATCGGTCACCGGTACAGCCGTGGTGTGGGTGGCCGAGGGGCGTGCCTTGGAACTGCGACGTCTCGGGTCGGAAGGTGAAGTACGGACGCTCGGTGACCGACCGGGCGCGATACTCGAGATCCCGGTCCGGTCCTGGGAGTGGACCGCTCGGCTCATCGCCGGCCACGGTGGCGACGCCGTCGTGCTCGAACCCGAGTCGCTACGTGCGCGCGTGCAGGACAAACTGCGGTTCGCGGCAGGTATCAGCGGCGACCTGGCGGAGGTGGCCCCATGAGTGTTCGCGTCTCGCGCCTGGCGCGACTGCTGAACATGGTGCCCTACTTCCTTGCCAACCCGGGAATCAGCAAGGAAGAGGCGGCACGGGAACTCGGCGTCACCGTTCGGGATCTCGTAAAGGATCTGGAACAACTGTTTGTGTGCGGGCTTCCCGGATACGGCCCGGGGGATCTCATCGACCTGTCCTTCGAGGAGGACGTCGTCTCGGTCGTCTTCTCCGCGGGAATGGATCGCCCGTTGCGCCTGACGTCGGCGGAGGCCACGGTGCTGTTGGTGGCGCTGCGATCACTGGCCGAGATGCCGGGGATGGTCGACCCGACCGCAGCCCAGGGCGCAATCGCGAAGATCGAGTCAGCTGTGGGCAGCGCGGCGCTGGTGGCGAACGGTGAAGGCTTGGACGCCAGCGGGGCATCGGCGACTGCGCAGGAGTCGACGGTGGCGGCGACGGTTCGATCTGCACTGCAGCGCGATCATGCCCTGCGCCTGACGTACTACTCGGCGTCGCGCGACGCCGTCTCCGAGCGTGTAGTCGATCCGATCCGTTCGCTGCTCGTCGACGATCAGACGTACCTGCAAGCGTGGTGCCGGCAGGCGGAAGGCGTCCGACTGTTTCGGTTCGACCGGATCGACGGCGCCGTGGAGTTGGACGAGCCATCCGTGCCACCCGCGCAGGCACTCGGATCCGATGCCCACCTAGAACTGTTCAGCGACGACGCCAGCCTGCCGCAGGCGCACCTGCGGATCTCGGCCGCACACGGCTGGATTCTCGACAACTATCCGATGGATCCGGTGCAGACGTTGTCCGACGGGTCCGTCGAAGTGACGATGCGATACGGATCACTGGACTGGATGGCGCGCCTGCTGGTGGGTCTCGGGTCGGCAGCGACGGTCATCGGGCCGAAGGAGTTGGTCGAGGCAGTCCGTGAACGCGCCCGCGCCGCACTCGCCGCATACGACGCCCTGGAGGTCTGATTACCGGGGCGCAGAGACGTCGAGGGGAGTAATTTCGAGTGACAGGCGCGTGAATCGGTTCGCCGGCAGGTGCACTTCCTGCTCCCGTCGGCAGTTACGTCAGGGCGAACAGGACATTTGCTCCGAGACGGACTCGCTCATGTCCGGTAGCATCGTTCTGGTCTGACATTTGGAGGTAGTAATGACCGGAGGCTTCAGCCTGTGGCACTGGGCGATCGTCGCCATAGTGGTCGTCATCCTGTTCGGTTCCAAGAAGTTGCCCGACGCGGCCCGCGGGCTGGGTAGGTCGCTGCGCATCTTCAAGAGCGAAGTCAAGGAGATGCAGAACGACGGCAACACTTCGTCGGCCTCCGCTGCCGATCCGGCTCCGTCCCCGCAGTTGCCTTCCGCGCCCGTCGACGCCACAGTCGTCGAGCCCCCCCAGCAGGAGCCCCGCTCGGAGCCGAAGTCGGCCTAGTCCACCTATGACGAGCATCCGGGGTGACCAGTTCATCCCGGATCACTGCTGACCAAGGCCAGGGCCCATAGTGCGAATTCCGTTCGACCCGCGTCGGAGCAGGCGCAAGACAAATCCAGACGGCACCATGTCGCTCATCGAGCATCTCTACGAGCTGCGTACGCGCCTCCTCATTGCCGTCGCGGCGATCATCGTGACGACGATCATCGGCTTCGTCTGGTACTCGACCCGGATCCTCGGGATCGAGAGCCTCGGCGAGCTGCTCCGGGGACCATATTGTTCTCTGCCGGCGGAGAGTCGAGCGGACCTCAGCCCGGATGGAGCATGTCGACTGCTCGCAACGGGACCTTTCGAGCAGTTCATGCTCCGTCTCAAGGTGGCATTGACCGCTGGTGTCGTTCTGGCGTGCCCGATCTGGCTGTATCAGCTGTGGCGTTTCATCACCCCGGGGCTGTACGCCAAGGAACGCAGATATGCGACCAGTTTCGTGGTCGCGGCATCGCTGTTGTTCGTCTCGGGTGCCGTCCTCGCCTACCTCGTCGTGGCCCAGGCGCTGCACTTCCTCCTGACCATCGGCGACAGCGTCCAAGTCACCGCACTCAGCGGTGCGCAGTACTTCGGCTTCGTGCTCAATGTTCTGATCATCTTCGGCGTCAGCTTCGAGATTCCGCTGCTGATCGTCGCGCTCAACGTCGTCGGCGTACTTCCGTACGCGAAGTTGAAGGCGTGGCGACGGGGCTTGATCTTCGCGCTGTTCGTCTTCGCGGCGATCGCGACGCCGGGTCAGGATCCCTTCACGATGCTCGCTCTCGCCGGCGCGTTGACGGTGCTGCTGGAGTTGGCGATTCAGATTGCCCGTCTGAACGACATGCGGAAGGCCCGAAAGGAGGCCGAGGATCTGGCCAGCCTTTCGGACGAGGAGGCGTCCTCGATCGCAGCGCCGAGTTCGATCGGTGACGTCACACCCGTTCAGCCGTCGGCGGCGCCGGGCGCCGGCTCGTCGCAGGACCACAACACTCCGCGGGACTACTCGGACACACTGTGAGGTCCGGGACTCAACTCGATGCGTTTACGCGGCAGCTGAGCTTTCCACTCGACCCGTTTCAGATCGAGGCATGCGCTGCCCTCGAAGCCGGCCATGGAGTGCTGGTGTGCGCACCCACCGGTGCGGGTAAGACGGTCGTCGGAGAGTTCGCCGTCCATCTTGCCCTCGAGTCCGGACGCAAGTGCTTCTACACAACGCCCATCAAGGCCCTCAGCAACCAGAAGTATGCAGACCTGACCGGCCGCTACGGCAAGGACGCGGTCGGGCTCCTGACCGGTGACACGAGCATCAATTCGGACGCACCCGTCGTCGTCATGACGACCGAGGTGCTACGGAACATGCTGTACGCCGAATCGCCTACACTGCTGGGCCTCTCGCATGTCGTAATGGACGAGGTGCACTTCCTTGCCGACCGGTTCCGTGGAGCGGTGTGGGAAGAGGTGATCCTGAACCTGCCCGAGGAAGTACGTCTGGTCAGTCTGTCGGCGACGGTCAGCAACGCCGAGGAGTTCGGCGCTTGGATGGAAGCGGTCCGCGGCGACACCACGATCGTCGTTGACGAGACTCGCCCGATTCCGCTGTGGCAGCACGTCCTGGTCGGCCGTCGGCTGTTCGACCTGTTCGACGCCAAGGTGACTCCGACCGGTGGCCGTGAACTCGTCATCGACCCCGATCTGGTGAGCCACGTCAAGCGGCGTCTTGCGCTCGACCGGATGGACTCGTGGGAGCCGCGGGGGAGGGGGCGTTCGAGCGACTTTCGACCGCTGACGCGCCCGGAAGTGGTCGCGCGTCTGGATGAGGAGGGATTGCTGCCGGCAATCACGTTCATCTTCAGCCGTGCGGGTTGCGAGGCGGCTCTGAGCCAGTGTGTCCGTTCCCGCCTACGGTTGACGACGCCGGAGCAGACCGCGCGGATTCGTGAAATCGTCGAAAAGCACACCCGGGGCCTGCCGCGGGCTGATCTCGAGGTGCTCGGTTACTGGAGCTGGCGGGAGGCGCTGGAACGTGGATTCGCCGCGCACCATGCCGGCATGCTGCCGGCGTTTCGTGAGGCCGTGGAGGAGTTGTTCGTAGCCGGGCTCGTCCGGGCGGTGTTCGCCACCGAAACCCTCGCTCTGGGGATAAATATGCCCGCCCGGTCGGTCGTCCTCGAACGACTCGTCAAATACAACGGTGACACGCACGCCGAGCTCACACCGGGGGAGTACACGCAGCTGACCGGTCGGGCGGGGCGGCGAGGCATCGATGTCGAGGGACACGCGGTGGTGCTGTGGCGGCCCGGCGTGGAACCGGTCGACGTCGCAGGTCTAGCTTCGACGCGGACGTTCCCGTTGCGCAGTTCGTTCCGGCCCGGCTACAACATGTCGATCAACCTGATCGACCGGATGGGTGCCGCTCAGTCGCGAGCATTGTCGGAACGGTCGTTCGCACAGTTCCAGGCGGACCGCTCGGTCGTCGGCTGGACGCGCGGGATCGAGCGCAACGAGCGAGCGTTGGGCGAGTTGCGGGAGCGTCTCGGCGGCGCGGACGGGGAGATGTTCGAGTACATCCGGCTCCGGGAACGGTTGCGTAGCCGCGAACGTCTGCTCGAGCGGCAGAAGCGGGCCGACCGGCGCGGCGCGGCGGTACAGTCGTTGGCTGCGCTTCGACGGGGCGATGTCGTCGGAATTCCTGTGGGGAAGCGGTCTGGGCTCGCGGTAGTACTCGAGCCCGATCAGGATCGCGACGATCCGCGACCTCTCGTTCTAACCGAACACAAGTGGGCGGGACGGATCGGTGCCGCTGATTTCCCGGTGCCCGCACATCCGTTGGGCCGGATGCGGCTGCCCCGCCACGTCGACCACCGCACGGCGCGAGGACGACGCGACCTCGCCTCGGCGCTGCGCAGTACCGGCATCAACGCTCCGCGGAAACCCAAGCGCGCCAAGAGCGGACGTGAGGACGCAGAGGTCGTCGAGTTGCGGAAGGCGCTACGCGCGCATCCCTGCCACTCGCGATCTGATCGCGAGCAGATGTGCCGGGTCGGCGAGCGATACAACCGCCTCGATCGCGAGACCGAATCCATGCGCCAGAAGGTCGCTGCTACCACGAACTCACTGGCGCGCACCTTCGACCGGATCGTCGCGTTACTCACCGAGTGGGGATACATTGCGGCCGGCGAGCAACCGGAAGCCACTGAGGAAGGGCGGCGACTCGGCCGGATCTACTGCGAGAGCGACCTGCTCGTAGCGGAGTGCCTGCGACGTGGAGTCTGGACCGGATTGACGCCGGCCGAGCTCGCTGCCGTCGTCTCGTGTGTCGTCTACGAGTCCCGCCAAGACGCCGACGCCACCGATCGCGGACCCACCGCAGCGATCCGCGGGGCAATGGCGGAGACGGTCAGGGTGTGGGGAGAGATTCGTGCCGAAGAGGTCCGGCACAAGCTTCCACCGACACGCGAACCCGATGGGGGCTTCGTCACCGCCATATATCAGTGGGCGGGCGAAGCGTCACTCGTGGACGCGCTGGTATCGGCAGGTTCCGGGGGGAAGGAGTTGTCGGCGGGCGACTTCGTTCGATGGTGCCGCCAGGTGATCGACCTTCTCGATCAGGTTCAGTCCACCGCACCCGATCCTTCCGTTGCCAAGGCAGCGGCCCAGGCCGTCGGGTCGATCCGGCGCGGTGTCGTGGCGGTAGCCGCCACCTGAGCCGGCCGTCGGGAGTTGAGAGGTACTGGAGGCCCTACCGGATCTCGTCCGAAGCATGTTGACTGGCCCTTGTAGGCCCTTCCTCCGCATTTCGTCGTGGCGCTACACGAGAGGAGTTCGGACATGGACGCGAAGCAGTGGACCGTGGATATCTCCATTGATGAGCATGAGCGGCAGACCCGTTCGACGGCGCGACTGCGTACCCAGGACACCACCGTCGTCGGTGTGGGGTTGGCGCGGAGAAACCCGAGCGACCGGAACGTCCCGGAGATCGGTGACGAACTGGCGACGGCCCGTGCTCTGGCGGATCTCTCTCACCAGTTGATCGACGCCACCGTCAACGATATCGAGGGGATCACGCACGCGCCGGTGCATCTGACCGAGTAGCGAAAACTCGATGCTCGCACCACTCTCGGACGTCGCCGGTGACATGCGACGGCGGTGACATGCGGCTGCGGCGAGCGAGTGTCTGGTTGCGGGGTCGACGGGCCGTATCGTGCTGGATCCTGCGTAGAGTGTCGATGAATCTACGCAGGGAGGAGACCCGCTATGGGTTTGATGGATGGATTGATGGGCAACGCGGGGGTCATCGACCTGGGCACGGCGAACGACGAATTCGGCAGGTTGCTGGGGCACGGTGAGCAGATCCACGGGGCATACAGGCTGGTCCGGGATGCGTTCGTATTCACCAATCGCCGCCTGATTCTCGTTGACAAGCAGGGCATCACCGGCCGGAAGGTCGAGTACCACAGCTTCCTCTACAAGTCGATCACGCACTTCTCGGTCGAGACGGCGGGATCGTTCGACCTCGACGCCGAGTTGAAGATCTGGATCTCGGGCTCGGCGACCCCGATCCAGAAGCAGTTCTCGAAGGCTGTCGATATCTACGAGGTTCAGGCTCTGCTCGCGCACTTTGTCGCATCGTAGGCTGCCGCAGCGGTGACGCTGCGACAACACAGTCGATGCAATACCGGAAGAACGACGCAGGTTGAAGACGCTGCAGTACCGAAGACGAGGAGATTCGATGTGAGCGGGACCCAGGAACCGAGCGAGTCGAACGATCAGTGGGCCGCCCCTTCTGGTCCGGCACAGGTCGCGACCGGGCAGTTCCAGCAGCTGCAGCCGAACCCCCTTGGTCCCGACGTTCAGCCGGACGGCGCTTACGCACCGGCACCGGGACAGCAACTTCCGCACGGGCAGACCCAAGCGTGGGCCCAGCCGAATCTCGGTGCATCCGTTCCGAATCCGTATTTCCCGCCTCAGTATCCCCCGCAGCCCTGGGGTGCTCAGCCCGGCTACCCACAGGCACAGTTCGGCGGTGGGCCGCCGAATCAGTGGGTTCCGGCCCCGGGACCGTCGTCCGGGGACAAGATGAAGCCCTGGATGTGGGTCGGCATCGGTCTGCTCGCAGGCTTTGCGATCGCGGCCCTCGTCCTGCTCGTCTCGGGAGCCTTCGGCGCGAAGACCCTCGACGAGGTGGCCGTGGAGGAGGGTGTCGACAGAATCGTCACCGAGTCGTACGGCGCCCGGACCGTCACCAACGTGAGGTGCCCGTCCGGGCAGAAGGTGGAACTGGATGCGTCGTTCGACTGCATCCTGACGGTCGACGGCAAGCTCAGAACGGTGACGGTGACGGTGACGGACTCCGACGGTACATACGAGGTCAGCCGTCCCAAATAGGTTGTCGCCGAAAAGCTACGAGAGTTCGGAGGCCTGGCTGGTGGCTGCGCAGGCGGCCACCAGCCGGGCAACGGAACGTTCGATACCGAGAGCGGCAGCTATCCGGGCGAGCCGGTCGGCGTCGACCGGGCTCGTCGGAAGCCTGTCGGATCGTGAAGGCTCGACATCGGCATCGGTGACAACTCTCACGACGGGCAGGGCCGCGTCGATGTACTCGGCGGCGGCCGACAGCTTGGCCCGGACCCCCTTCGCGACGTCGGTGGTCGGGTCCAGCGCCGCTGCCCGGAGTTGCCCGAGCGAACCGTGCCGCAACAGGAGTGTCGACGCGGTCTTTTGTCCGACTCCCTTGACGCCGGGCAGGCCGTCGGACGAATCACCGCGCAGCAGAGCGAGTTCAGCGTAGGCGTCACCCGCTCGATGCGCGGGTATCCCGTACTTCGCGGAGACCTCTGCAGGCCCGAACAACTCGGCCTTGGCCAACCCCCGTCCCACGAACAGCACTCGGACGGGAACAGGATCGTCGGAGACGACCTGAAGCAGATCCCGATCGCCGCTGACCACCACGACGTCGTCCTTCTGCTCCTGCCCGGCAAGGGTTCCCAGTACGTCGTCGGCCTCGAGCCCGACAGCGCCGGCGGTGGCAATGCCCATCGCGTCCAGGACGTCGATAATCAGGTCGACCTGTGGCGTGAGGGTCTGCGGGACGTCCTCGACGGTGCCGTCCGACCGTTCCGCCACACGATGCGCCTTGTACGACGGAACAGCATCCACCCGGAACCGGGGGCGCCAGTCCAGGTCGAGGCAGACCGCGAGGCGAGACGGCTGTGTGCGGGTGATCAGAGCGGCCACCATGTCGGTGAATCCGCGCACCGCGTTCACAGGACGGCCGTCCGGGGCCGTCATCGATTCCGGCAGCGCGTAGAAGGCCCGGAACCACAGACTCGCACCGTCCAACAGCAGCAATGGCCCAGTCATGCGCCCCATCCTGCCAAACCGCATTAGCCTGATTCCCATGAGTTCCGAGAGTTCGTACAGCGCCACATCCGACCGCGCCGACGCATCCCGGTTCCCGACCGCCGTGTACGCGGACCGACTGGCCCGGGCAGCACAGGTCGCCGAGCGGTCCGGCATCGACGGTCTCCTCATCACCCCCGGACCCGATCTGCGGTATCTGATCGGGTCGCGAGCGGACTCGTTCGAGCGGCTGACCTGTCTGGTCGTGCCATCTGACGGAAGCCCGCCCTCGGTGGTGCTGCCGCGTCTCGAGCTTGCATCACTGGGAGACTCGGCCGTGTCCGAACTCGATCTTCCGGTTCATGATTGGGTGGACGGGGTCGACCCGTACGAGGTGGTTGCGTCACTGTTGCCGGAGACTCCGCGTACCGCGGTCGCAGATGCGATGCCGGCCCTGCATCTGGTTCCACTGACCCGACGTTTCGGCGCGTTGCCCGCGCTGGCCACCGGCGTGCTACGTGAGCTGCGGATGATCAAGGACCAGGCCGAGATCGAGGCGTTGCGGCGTGCCGGCGCGGCGATCGACCGCGTGCACGCGCGGATGGACGAATGGTTGCGGCCGGGGCGAACCGAGGCCGAGATCGCCACGGACATCACTGCCGCGATCCTCGCGGAGGGGCACACCGAGGCGGCGTTCGTGATCGTCGGATCGGGTCCGCACGGGGCCGATCCACATCACGAGGTGTCCGATCGGGTTATCGAGTCCGGCGACATCGTGGTGATCGACATCGGAGGGCCGGTCGAACCCGGCTACAACTCCGACTCCACCCGCACGTACAGCGTCGGCGAGCCGGATTCTCGGGTGGCCGACAGGATCGCCACACTAGAGGCGGCCCAACGCGCCGCCGTCGAGGCAGTGCGTCCCGGCGCCACCGCCGAGTCTGTCGACGCCGCGGCGCGGGACCTTCTCGCCGAGGCCGGTCTCGCGGATGTGTTCGTGCACCGTACCGGTCACGGCATCGGCCTGTCAGTTCACGAGGAGCCGTACATCGTCGCCGGGAACACGATCACACTCGAACCGGGAATGGCGTTCAGCGTAGAACCTGGCATCTACTTCCCAGGGCAGTGGGGCGCACGGATCGAGGACATCGTCGTTGTCACGACGGACGGGTGCGAGCCGATGAACCGGCGCCCACGCGGGCTGACGGTCCTGCCCGGCTGACCATCAGCGTTTCAGTATCCAGTGAAAACAGCCGTGCACACAGCCGGTGCAAACCGACGATCACAACGGAGAGTATTTCACCGTGGGATGAGGCTTGCGGACCCCATGACGCGCTCGACCGAGATCTCGACGACCACTCTCTTCGGATTCTCGCGCGGCGTGCGGTACCGGACCGCGTAACGCTCCTCGGCATCGACGACGGACTCCCGATCCGAGAGGACGCGGGCGGACCCCTCGAGCGTGAGCCAGCGACGCCCGTCGACCTGACTGACGGCGCCGTAGCCGCCGCGGTCGGCGTTGCGGGCCTTCTGAGACCCGTCGTGAGTGATGATCCGGACGATTCGGCCTTCCGGGTCCCAGGTGAAGCCGACGGCCACCACGTGCGGTGTGCCGTCCTTGCGCAAGGTCGTCAGGGTCGCCAGATGGCGCTCGGTGAGGAACGCCGCGGCTTCGGTGGTCAAGTGGGAAGGATCCAACGGGGTTCGAGCCATGCCCCGACGGTACTCGAGAGGCGTGAATCCGTGACACTGAAGGTATGGCACCGAAAGGCACGACACCGAGAGGCTCGAGTGACACGCACCGTGGGGCGGACGCTGCGCCCGGATCGCTGGTGCTGCTGGGCGGCCGCAGCGAGATCGGGCTGGAAGTAGCGCAGCGGTTGGCGTCCGGCCGGGTGGTGGTACTCGCTGCTCGGCGCAGCGACGACCTCGAACGGGAGCGACAGGTCGTGTTGGACGCCGGCGCAGCCGAGGTGCACTGCGTCGAGTTCGAGGCCGACCGGGTCGCCGACCACCCGGCGGTGTTGTCCGTGATCGCCGAGAAATGCGGGCCGATCGGCGTAGCAGTCCTCGCGTTCGGTGTTCTGGGCGATCAGGCCCGCGCCGAACGGGACGCGGGTCATGCCCTCGCAGTCGTGCACACGGACTACGTCGCTCAGATCAGCGTGCTGACGCATTTGGCGAACCTGATGCGGTCGCACGGGTCGGGACAGATCGTGGTGTTCTCGTCCGTAGCGGGTGTGCGCGTGCGACGCGCCAACTACGTGTACGGATCGGCAAAGGCCGGCCTGGACGGTTTCGCGAGTGGGCTGGCGGACGCCCTGCACGGCAGCGGTGTCCGGCTGCTCTTGGTGCGGCCAGGATTCGTCATCGGGCGGATGACCGAGGGCATGAAGCCCGCGCCGCTGTCGAGTACCCCGCAGCAAGTGGCCGACGCGGTCGCGCACGGCCTGCGCAAGGGAAGCGAGCGTGTATGGGTGCCGGCGCTGCTTCGCCCGGTCTTCTTCGTGATGCGGCTCCTGCCGCAGTTCGTGTGGCGGCGGATGCCCCGGTGAGCGAAGCGAACACCGATAGCGCCGCGAGCGAAGCGAACACCGATAGCGCCGCGAGCGAAGCGAACACCGACGCCGCGAGTGGTCGGATCGTCGTGGTGGGCATCGGTGCCGACGGCTGGGACGGCCTGGCCTCGCGCGCACAGCGCGCAGTCCGGGACGCCGAGGTGTTGATGGGATCGGCGCGCCAACTCGCTCTCGTCCCGGATTCGGCCGCGGTGCGCGTGCCCTGGCCGACCCCGATGCTTCCCGCGCTCCCGGAACTGTTGGAGAAACATCGTGGGCGCCGCGTGTGCGTGCTCGCGAGCGGGGACCCGATGTTCCACGGAATCGGGGTCACGCTGGGGCGGATCCTCGGGCCGGAGCGGCTGGACGTGATCGCGCACCCGTCGTCGGCGTCCCTGGCGTGCGCGAGGTTAGGGTGGGCGCTGCACGAGACCCCGACCGTGAGCCTCGTGAATCGCCCGGTGGCGACGCTCGCGCCGGATCTGCACGACGGTGCGCGCCTGCTGGTTCTCTCCAACGACGAGCACACCCCCGCAGCGGTGGCCGAAGTATTGCGCCGCAGCGGCTTCGGCGACAGCCGGGTCGTCGTACTCGAGCAGCTGGGCGGCCCGGGGGAGAGGGTCGTCGAGGGCGTCGCTGCGCCGTGGGATGTTCCCGCCGGCGACCCGCTCAACGTCATCGCGGTGGAAGTTCGCGGCACGGGCACTTTGCGTCTGACCCGGACCCCGGGGCTGCCCGACGCGGCATACAGTGGTGACGGGCAGATGACCAAGCACGAGGTCCGTGCGCTCACGCTCAGCGCCCTCGCCCCGGCCCCAGGTGAGGTGTTGTGGGACGTCGGCGGCGGCTCCGGAACCATCGGGATCGAGTGGATGCGCAGCCATCCCCGGTGTCGTGCCGTCGTGTTCGAGCGTGAGGAGTCGCGAGTCGTGCAGATCCGCGACAACTCTGCCGCTCTCGGTGTTCCTGCGCTACGGGTGTCCGCAACGGCACCTGAAGCCTTCGCGCGGGAGAACTCCGTCCCGGACGCGATCTTCGTCGGTGGAGGCGTGACGCAGTCTGGCCTGCTCGATGCGTGCTGGGACCGGTTGCGGCCGGGCGGGCGCATGGTGGTCAACGCCGTAACCACCGAGGCGGAAGCGTTGGTGTTGCAGTGGCATTCCATGCACGGCGGAGCGTTGCGCAAGTTCCAGATCTATCGCGGTGAGCCGCTAGGGGGATTCACGGCATGGCGGCCGCAGTTGCCGGTGGCGCAGTGGACTGTCACCAAGCCAGGGTATGACCCAGGGACTAGCCCAGGAAATTGCACTGAAAGGGATACACCATGACCGTCCACTTCATCGGAGCCGGACCTGGTGCCCCCGACCTGATCACGCTGAGGGCTTCGCGCATCATTTCCGAATGCCCGGTGTGCTTGTACGCGGGCAGTCTGGTGCCCGGGGAGCTGCTGACGCTGTGCCCCGACGACGCAGAGGTCATCGATACGGCCCGGATGAGTCTCGACGAGATCATCGAGGAGATCATCGCCGCGGACGCCGCCGGGCTCGATGTCGCGCGTCTGCATTCGGGTGATCCGTCGATCTATTCGGCGGTGGCCGAGCAGGTTCGCCGACTCGATGCTGCCGGCGTCGCCTACGACATCGTGCCCGGGGTGCCGGCGTTCACCGCCGCCGCCGCCGCGCTCGGTCGGGAACTGACTGTTCCGGGTGTGTCACAGTCGATCGTGCTGACCCGAGTGTCCACGCTCTCCACCGCGATGCCGCCGGGCGAGGATCTTCGCTCGCTCGGGCGCAGCGGTGCCACGATGGTGGTGCATCTCGGTGCGCACCGGATCGAGCAGATCGTCGAGGAGTTGTCGGAGAACTACGGGTCGGATTGCCCGGCAGCGGTGGTGGCGTTCGCGAGCAGACTCGACGAGATTGTTGTTCGCGGCACACTTGAAACGCTCGTCGACCAGGTCCATGCCGCCGGGATAACCAAGACGGCCGTAGTCTTCGTGGGCCGCGTCCTCGCTGCCGAGGGTTTCCCGGACAGCTATCTGTACTCGGCCACCCGGCCCCGCAGCACCCACTGATGCGTAGAGTCCTCGTCCTCGGCGGCACTTCCGAGGCACGGATGCTCGCTGCCCGGCTCGAACGGGATTCGTCGCTGGAGGTGATCTCGTCGCTGGCCGGTCGCGTGCGCGAGCCGGTTCTTCCTGCCGGAACCGTACGAATCGGAGGCTTCGGCGGGGTCGAGGGGCTTACGCAATGGTTGCGGACCAATGACATCGATGCGGTCGTTGACGCGACCCACCCGTTTGCGGCTCGAATCACGGCCAACGCGTCTGCCGCGGCTTCCGTGGCTGGCGTACCGATGCTCGTGCTCCGTCGCGCCGAGTGGGTTGCCGGCCCGCGCGATCACTGGCACCAGGTGCCGGATATCGCGGCGGCGGCCGAGGGGGTGCCGGCAGTGGGGGAGCGGGTGTTCCTGACGATCGGCAGGCAGGGCGTCGCCGCTTTCGTTGAATGTCCGGGTTGGTTTCTCGTCCGGGCAATCGACCCACCTGAGGTCAGGATGCCCGGTCGGTCCGAGCTTCTGCTCGCCCGTGGCCCGTTCACGGTCGACGCCGAGATCACGCTCATGCTCGAGCATCGCATCGATGTGCTCGTAACGAAGAACAGTGGGGGAGAGCTCACTTCGGCGAAGCTCGAAGCGGCCCGAGTGCTGGGGGTGCCGGTGGTGATGGTGGCCCGGCCGCCGCTACCGCCGGGGGTGCCGTCGACAGCGGACCTCGAATCTGCAGTCTGCTGGGCTTCCGAACCGCACCGGCGCTGACCCGCGACGGAGCGTCACCTCAGCCTCGCTTCGGCCGTCGCCTACAGAAAGAACTCGGTGTGGGACGGAACCATAGGAATCCCCGAACTCTCGCCACGTCAACCACCCCAAACGACACACCGCCACTCACCACACAACCTCCTCACTTCAATCACAGAGGTACGGGACAGGGGTAGGTGTCCGCCGGAGGCGAGAAGGCACGGGGCCGCCGAACACCGAGTGCTGTCCGAGCGGTCGGGGAGGACGTGTATGGGATCAGAGCTGAGGCTTCGCGCCGGCAGACCGAAGACGGTCGAGGCCGTGGCGAAGATCGCCCGTCACCTGCTCGCAGACCGCGGCCTCAGACTCGGGGGAGAAGACGCCGGAAGCTCCGCCGCCGAATACGACATCGCGGTCATTGGGATTGTTCTCAATCTCGGTCATATCGGCACCATCGCCCGACTTCTTCGCGTCTTGCAAGAAATCGTGCCGTTTCGGCAAGAATCCCGGGCGGCGACGGTCCTTCAGCCCGGGTAGTGCCGCGGGGTGAAGACCCGTGGGCCTCGTGCGCTCTCGACGACCGTGGTTGTCGACGAACCGACGATCAGCAGGCACCGCATGTCTACGTCGGCGGGATCGAGGTCGGCCAGGCCGACGACCTTGACCGACTCTTGCGGACCGGCGATGTCGCGCCCGATGATCACGGGCGTGTCAGGGGAACGGTGCTCGAGGATGAGGTCACGCATCGCCGCGACCTGCCAGGTGCGGGACTTCGACGCCGGGTTGTACACGGCGAAGGCCATGTCCGCGCTCGCGACCGCTGAGATGCGCTTGGCGACGATGTCCCACGGTTTGAGTCGGTCCGACAGCGAGAGCATCGCGTAGTCGTGGCCCAGCGGGGCGCCGACCCGACTGGCGACCGCGTTCGCGGCGGTCACGCCGGGCAGCACCCGGACCGGAACGTCCTTCCACTGCTCCTCGGACGCCACCTCGAGCACCGCGGCGGCCATCGCGAACACGCCCGGATCGCCGGACGAGACGACTGCGACGCGGGCACCGCGCTTGGCCAGATCGAGCGCCATCGCCGCCCGTTCGGCCTCGACGCGGTTGTCGCTGGCGTGCCGACGCTGCCCCGGCCGCACCGGGACCCGGTCGATGTAGGTGGTGTATCCGACGAGATCGGTGGCCTGCGCCAACTCCTTCCGGACCTGCGGCGTCGTCCACGTCCGGTCACCGGGCCCGAGTCCGACGACGACCACCTCACCGCCGGCGGGTGGAGTGTAGGGGCGACTGTTCACCGGGCTCGGGACGATGGCGATCGAGAAGTACGGCACGTCCGCGTCGTCGACGTCGTCGGCTCGGGCGACTCGCTGACGGTCGGTGCTGGCGCGCTCGACATAGCGAGCCTCGTCGATTCGGCCCGAATCCTTCAGCGCCTGGCGCACAACCGGATACGTACGCCCGAGCTTCATGATCGCGGCGGCATCGGCCTCGCGCAGGCGCCGGGTCAGTTCGTCCTGGGGCAGGGTGCCTGGCAGGACGGTCAGCACCTCTTCGCCCTCGACAAGCGGCTCGGCGAGGGCGGCGGATGCGGCGCTGACGGAGGTGACCCCGGGGATGACCTCGACCTCGAACCGGTCGGCCAACCGCTTGTGCATGTGCATGTAAGAGCTGAAGAAGAGCGGGTCTCCCGCCGCGAGGAGAGCGACGCTGCGCCCGGCCTCCAGATGCGCCGCAAGGCGCTCGGCGGACTGTTCGTAGAACTCGTCCATCGCCGCCTGGTAGCCGCCGGGATGGTCGATCGTCTCGGTGGTCACCGGGTAGATCAGGTGCTCCTCGATCTGCCCCTCCCGCATGTACGGCGCGGCGACACCACGAGAGATGCTGCGGCCGTGACGGGCACTGTGGAACGCGATGACGTCGGCCTCACCGATCACGCGGACCGCCTTGACCGTCATCAGTTCGGGGTCGCCGGGTCCGATCCCGACCCCCCAGAGCTTTCCCGCGCTCATTCCTTCTCACTCGCAATCGCGTTCAGCGCCGCCGCTGTGATCGCGCTGCCGCCGCGACGACCACGAACCACCAGGTATTCGAGGCCGCTGGGGTGCTCGATCAGCGCTTCCTTGGACTCGGCGGCGCCGATGAACCCCACGGGCCCGCCCACTATCGCCGCGGGCCGCGACGCACCGGCCTCGAGGAGGGTCAGCAGGTGGAACAGTGCCGTGGGTGCATTGCCGATCGCGACGACCGCACCATCGAGCTTGTCGCCCCACAGCTCTAGCGCGGCCGCCGACCGTGTGTTGTCGATTGTCTTGGCCAGCACGGGTACTCGTGGATCGTCGAGCAGGCACAGCACGTCGTTGCCGCGCGGCAAACGCTTGCGGGTCACCCCGGCTGCAACCATCTTCGCGTCGCACAGGATCGGTGCGCCCCGGCGCAGCGCTTCGCGGGCGTCCGCGACGACGTTCGGGGTGAACGCGACGTCGTCGGCGAGATCGACCTGACCGCTCGCGTGGATCATCCGGACGACGGCTTGCGAGACGTCGGCGGGGAATCGGGCGAGGTCCGCCTCGGCCCGGATGGTTGCGAAGGACTGACGGTAGATCTCCGCACCGTCGCGGATGTAGTCGATCATGCGCCACACCATAGAGGCATCAGGAAGGGCCGTTCTCGGTGCCGTCATGACGGCTCGCCGTCGTGCGGTAACCGTCGGGACTCGCGACGACGTCTGTTACCTCGCCGTGGGGCCGACCGCACTTGCGATCGCACCCCGACCAGTGCTGACGGCCCTGCGTAGGCAGGTCGTCGCCCTCGATCGCGGCCCGTGCGTCGGCCCGCACGTCGGTGTGCGACCTGGCGCAGCCCGGTTGCCCCGCACATGCACTGACCTGGAGGTACGGCGAGTTCTCGTCGAAGATCAGGCCCATCGGTGCGAGCACTCGGACCACCTGTTCGGCCGTCCACTCGTCGAGATCCGACAACAGCACCGACCGCCAGGGGGTGATCATGATCGGTTTCTCCACCGCGGCCAGGAACTCCGCGAGCCGGGCGGGGAGCGTGCCGAACGCGAGGCCACCTGCGAGCGTGACTCCGCCGTCGGGTTGGTCGAGCCATCCGATGGGGCCCGGCCCTGGCGCGTCGGGCAGGGCGAGGGGTTCGCCGTCGTTTTCGAGCCCGAGTCTTGCGAGGACCCGCTCGGTGCCACCGGGGACTTCGCTCAAGCGCCACGCGTCACCGCGGATCTCGCCGAAGGTGCGCGCCGCCGCCAGGAGCACCGCAACAGCGTCGATCTCCGCCAGGCGTGCACCGGTGTCCGCACCGGCCAGGATGAGCGCGAACCGTCCATCCGCGAGCGCATGGACTCCGACGTCGCCACGCAAGCCCGATACGTCGCCGCGGCCGTCGTCGATCGTGAAGAGAGTGCGACCCGGCAGGTCGGCCAGTGCCGGATCGTCGCACAGCCCGCGGTCGAGGGCCTTGACGAGGCCCCGGACGTCGGCTTGCCCACCGATTCGGCCGGACAGCGGGGAGGCGAGAATGTTGCGGACCCGTTCGTGCGTGGTCGACGGCAGCAGCTCGACGGCCTCGAGACGCCGGGCGAAGTCGTCCGGGTCGCGCAGCGCGCGCAGCTGCAAGTTGCCGCGCGAGGTCAACTCGATCTCCCCGTTGCCGATCTCCTGGGCGGCTGCTGCCAGGGCCTGGAGTTGGGGCGACGTGACGACACCACCGGGGATACGGACGCGGGCGAGTGGGCCGTCGGCGGCCACGTGGACCTGGAGGGCGCCCGGGCATTTGTCGGGGCCGGAGCGAGGAGATGGCACGCGTCCAGGCTAGAGAAGTACCGGGTCCGTGCGCGAACGAGTGACCGGTAGCATCGTGCGCGACTGCGGCAGGAGAGGAAGCCGGTGGGATTCCGGCGCGGTCGCGCCACTGTGAGAGTCAGACCCTCTTCCGCCGTCCGAACCGCTTCCGGGAGTCCCATCTCGTCGGAACCTTGCCGTGGGGCGCGAAACCCCAGAAAGGCTGAACAGTGATCCTGCTGCTGTCGACTTCCGACACCGACTTGCTCAGTGCCCGTGCGAGCGGCGCCGACTATCGCTGGGCCAACCCGGCGCGCCTGTTGGTCGAAGAGGACCTGCCGGGATTGCTCGACGGGGTGGACCTCGTGGTGGTGCGCATCCTTGGTGGCCGGCGGGCCTGGGAGGACGGCATCGATGCGGTGCTGGCTTCCGGGCTTCCGACAGTCGTACTCGGCGGCGAGCAGGCGCCGGACGCCGAACTCATGGAGTGCTCCACTGTGCCTGCGGGCATTGCGTCCGAGGCACACACCTACCTGGCCGAAGGTGGCGCCGACAACCTCCGGCAGCTGCACAACTTCCTGTCCGACACGGTCCTGCTGACTGGGCACGGCTTCGAGCCCGCCGTACACCTGCCGAACTGGGGGGTGCTCGAGCGCGAGTCCCGCGTGGTGGAGGGCCCGACGGTTGCCGTGCTCTACTATCGCGCCCAGCACATCGCCGGGAACACCGCGTACGTCGAGGCGCTGTGCCAGGCGGTCGAGGACGCCGGCGCGAACGCGCTACCGATCTTCTGCGCGTCGCTGCGCACCGCGCCGCCGGACCTGCTCGACACCTTGGGTCGGGCCGACGCGTTGGTCGTGACCGTCCTCGCCGCGGGCGGGACCAAGCCCGCGAGCGCACAGGCCGGCGGCGACGACGAGGCGTGGGACGTCGCCGAGCTCGCCGCGTTGGACGTGCCGATCCTGCAGGGTTTGTGCCTGACCAGTAGTCGGGAGTCGTGGGAGGCCAACGACGACGGACTCTCACCGCTCGATGTCGCGACCCAGGTTGCGGTCCCCGAGTTCGACGGCCGTCTGATCACGGTCCCGTTCTCCTTCAAGGAGATCGACTCCGAGGGCCTGACCACCTATGTCCCGGACGCCGAACGTGCGGCCCGGGTCGCCGGCATTGCGGTGCGGCACGCACGACTGCGGCGAATCCCGAACGCGGAGAAGAAGGTCGTGCTCATGTTGTCGGCGTACCCGACCAAGCACGCCCGCATCGGCAACGCCGTGGGCCTCGACACCCCTGCGAGTGCGATCGCGCTGCTGTCGGAGATGCGCGCCGCCGGCTACGACCTCGGGCCCGTCGACGGCGAAGATGCGCTGCCCGGTCTCGCAGCAAAGGACGGCGACGCGCTCATTCATGCACTGATCGCGGCGGGCGGTCAGGACCCGGACTGGCTCACTGCAGAGCAACTCGAGGGCAACCCGATCCGCATCGGCGCCGCCCGCTACCGCGAGTGGTTCGATGCGCTGCCGGCGGACTTTCGGGACAGCGTCGAGGGACACTGGGGGACCGCGCCCGGCGAGTTGTACGTGGACCGGTCGTCGGATTCGGAGGGTGAGATCGTCATCGCCGCGCTGCGCGCCGGCAACGTGATGCTGATGGTGCAGCCGCCCCGGGGATTCGGGGAGAATCCGGTCGCGATCTATCACGATCCGGACCTGCCGCCGAGCCACCACTACCTGGCCGCCTACCGCTGGATCGCCGCGGAGGAGGCCGCCGGGGGCTTCGGTGCCGACGCGATCGTGCACCTGGGCAAGCACGGCAACCTCGAGTGGCTGCCCGGCAAGACGCTCGGAATGTCGGCGTCCTGCGGCACCGACGCCGCGCTCGGTGACCTGCCGCTGATCTACCCGTTCCTGGTCAACGACCCGGGCGAGGGCACGCAGGCCAAGCGCCGCGCCCACGCGACCCTGGTCGACCATCTGGTCCCGCCGATGGCGCGGGCCGAGACCTACGGCGACATCTCGCGGCTCGAGCAACTGCTCGACGAGCACGCGAACATCGCCGCTCTGGATCCGGCGAAGCTGCCGGCGATCCGTCAGCAAATCTGGACGCTGATGCGCGCCGCCAAGATGGACCACGACCTGGGCCTGACCGAGCGTCCCGAGGAGGACGTGTTCGACGACATGCTGATGCACGTCGACGGCTGGCTCTGCGAGATCAAGGATGTTCAGATCCGCGACGGCTTGCACGTTCTCGGGCGTGCTCCCGAGGGCGACGCCGAGGTGGAGTTGGTGCTTGCGATGCTGCGGGCCCGGCAGATGTGGGGCGGCGAGCAGTCGGTGCCCGGTCTGCGGGAGGCGTTGGGCCTGAGCGAGTCCGAGGTCGGCGTGGACGGAGCCGAGGCCCGCGGACGAGTCGACGAAGTCGAGGCGCAGGCGCACGCGCTGGTGTCCGCGATGGCTGCGGCGGACTGGGATCCCGAGGCCGCCGATCGGCTGTCCGACGACGAGGTGGTCCGGCAGATCCTGCGGTTCGCGGCGACGGAGGTCGTCCCGCGGCTGCGGCAGACCTCGGGGGAGATCGGTCAGGTACTGCACGCCCTCGATGGCGGCTTCATCGCTGCCGGCCCGTCGGGTTCACCGCTGCGCGGTCTGATCAACGTGCTCCCGACCGGCCGCAACTTCTACTCGGTGGATCCGAAGGCCGTGCCGTCCCGGTTGGCGTGGGAGACCGGCCAGGCGATGGCCGACTCGCTCGTGCAGCGTTACCGCGCCGACCACGGCTCGTGGCCGAGATCGGTGGGCCTGTCGGTGTGGGGCACGTCGGCGATGCGCACCTCCGGCGACGACATCGCCGAGGTGTTCGCACTGCTCGGTGTGCGCCCGGTGTGGGACGAGGCCTCCCGACGCGTCACCAGCCTCGAGGTGATCGACCTCGCCGAACTCGGCCGCCCGCGCATCGACGTCACCGTCCGCATCAGCGGGTTCTTCCGGGACGCGTTCCCGCACGTGCTGGCACTGCTCGACGACGCCGTACGTCTCGTCGCGGAGCTCGACGAAGCGCCGGAGGACAACTACGTCCGCGCGCACGCGCAGGCGGATCTGGCGGAGCACGGCGATGATCGACGCGCCACCACCCGTATCTTCGGCTCCAAGCCGGGTACGTACGGCGCGGGTCTGCTGCAGTTGATCGACTCGAAGAATTGGCGCGACGACGCCGACCTCGCCCAGGTGTACACCACGTGGGGTGGCTACGCGTACGGCCGCGGACTCGACGGCGTCCCTGCCTCGGAGGACATGCGCAGCGCGTACCGGCGGATCGCGGTGGCGGCCAAGAACACCGACACCCGCGAACACGACATCGCCGACTCCGACGACTACTTCCAGTACCACGGCGGCATGGTCGCGACCGTGCGGGCGCTCACCGGCACGACTCCCGAGGCCTACATCGGCGACAGCACTCGCCCCGACACCGTCCGTACCCGCACGCTTTCGGAGGAGACCGCTCGCGTCTTCCGCGCCCGTGTGGTCAACCCGCGCTGGCTCGAGGCGATGCGCCGCCACGGCTACAAGGGCGCCTTCGAGATGGCCGCGACCGTGGACTACCTGTTCGGCTACGACGCGACCACCAACGTCGTCGCGGATTGGATGTACGAGAAGCTCGCCGAGACGTATGTGCTCGACGAGCAGAACCGTAAGTTCATGTCCGAGTCCAATCCGTGGGCGCTGCACGGCATCTCCGAACGACTACTCGAGGCCGTCGAGCGGGAGATGTGGGAGGAGCCGTCCCCCGGAGTTCTCGAGGGACTGCGCCGGGTGTACCTCGAGACCGAGGGCGATCTCGAAGGGGACTAGTCGGGGTCAGGCCAGGCGGCGGTCGAACGTGAGAGTGGGAGCTGCGGTGGGGATGTCGACGGTGTAGACGCGTAGCCGCACCGCTTCCGCCGTCAGATCCATCACCATGAAGCCCACGTCGTCGAAGTTCTGATAGAGATTGGCCCGATCCGTCCGGGAGGACTTGCCGTACGAGTTCTTCCCGGCCGCGCCGGAGACGATCTGTCGGGTGCCCTTGGACGCGACGGTCGGCTCGAACACCTGCAGCGAGTGATCGTGTCCTGACAGGAGGAACTGGCACCGCCCGACGACATGATCTTCGAAGAATTGCTTGGCGTATACGCCGTTCATGGGTGCAATCGGGATCCCGTCGTACTCACCGGCGTCCCCGTGTGAACCGTTGCTCAGGTACGGATGGTGGGTGCACGCGATCTTCCACTTGGCCGGCGACGACGCGATCGCGTTGTCGAGCCAGGCCCGCTGCTCGTTCATGTACTGACCGTTCACCGCCCAGTACGGCACGAACAGTGGGGGAAGATAGGCGGCCACGGGGTTGAGGTCGAGCACGAAGAACTCGACGATCGGATTCTCCTCGGGCACCCGCACCGAGTAGTAGCGGCTAGGCATCCACCACCGGCGGGAGCTGCCGTGGTAAACGACCTCGTCGTTGCCGCGCAGGAGCCACCCACCGTCGCCGGGAACCACCAAGCTGGTGTCGTGGTTGCCGAGCGCCATCACCCATGGGAAGTCGAGTTCGTGGTTGGGGTCCTCGAACTTGGTGGCGAACTGGACGTCGTGATCACCGTTCGGCCCGGATTCGTAGATGTTGTCGCCGAGCCCCAGCGCCATCCCGAACGGCTCGCTCCGGTGCAGGGTACGCATCGCGTCGGCGACTGCCCACTGCGCCGGGGTGCCGGTGCCGGCGTCGCCGGTGACCAGCACGCGCACCTCATCCGCTGTCGGGAAGGCGTACTTCTCAGCGTCGGGCACGGCGGCGGAGGAGGAGGCAGGTGCCATCGCGGCGATCGGGACGGCGATACCTGCCGCGCCCGCACCGGCGAGGAAGCGGCGTCGGTTGATCTGGTTCAACTCGGTCACAGGTGTCCTTTGTCGGTGTCGTCGGTTTGCAGTTCCCCTAGCAAACCCCAAACCGGACATCCGTTCAGCTGAATCCGGCCAGATTCGAGAATTTTTCATGCGACGTTCATGCCGTTTTGGTCGCGCCGTACGCTGAGCGCATGACTGTCACACTGAGCGAGATCGGTGCCGCGAAATACGTTCTGCTGACTACGTTCCGAAAGGATGGATCGGCGGTGCCGACACCACTGTGGGCCGCGATGGACGGCGACCGGATGTTGATGTGGACCGTCACAGACTCGTGGAAGGTCAAACGGATCCGGCGCGCGTCCCGCGTGACCGTGGGGGCGTGTGACTTTCGCGGCAATCCGAAGGGGCCGCAGATCGAGGCAACGGCTGCCGTGCTCGACGATGCCGGCACCGAACATGCCCGCGACGCCATTGCCCGCAAGTACGGAGTGACCGGGTGGCTCACGGTCAAGGGCAGCCTGCTGCGGCGGGGCCGCAAGGGGACCATCGGTTTGGCGATCTCGACAGTCTGAGGTTTGCTGCGCCTGCCCAAGCGGCACGGGGACTTACGGCGCCTGCCGCAGCGATGCCGGCGGCATGAAGTCGGACTCGAACGTGCGGGACCACCATGCCCCGGTCGCGCGGCGCTCGGCGTGGGTGGTGAACCGGTAGCGGAAGGTGCGTGCCCGCACATAGGTGGGTGGCCGGTCCGGGAACGGATTGTGGTGGAGCAAGCTCAGAGTTGCGCGGTCACCGTCGAGTAGTCGGCTGATGAACGCGCCGAACCAGGGTGCGGCGTAGCTGGGGGAGATTGCCGCGAACCACATCAGCCAGTCCAATCGAAGATGGTAGGGCGCGAACTGCTGTGGCCTCCGCCACAGGTCGCCCGGTTTGCCCTTGAACTCGTATGCCCGCCACTCGGTGTCCGGGGTGAGGTGTTCGTCGGTCGTGCCCTCGACGACGATCTCTCGGCGGGTGCGGGTGATGTGACCGAACGCACCGTACGTGTTCACCAGGTGCCACGGGTCGAACGATGCGTTCATCATCTGGTGACTCGACAGCAGGTTCCGGGCCGGCCGGTAGCTCAGCGCGACGATCGCAACGGTGAAGGCGACGACGACGGCGACGAACCATGTCGGGGACGGGGCGATGTCCGAAGGTGCCGAGATGGGGAGCACGAACTCCCAGAAGCCGTCCGGCAGCACCGACAGCCCGAGCACGATCGCGAGCCAGTTCAGCCACGAGAAGTTGCCGCTGGCGACCAGCCACAACTGGGTGGCGATCATGATCGCGGCCGCCCCGCCCGCGACGGGCTGCGGCATGAACAGGAAGAACGGCACGATCAGTTGGGTGAAGTGGTTGCCAGCAACCTCCACCTTGTGCAGTGGACGGGGCAGCCGATGGAAGTACCAGCTCAGCGGCCCGGGCATCGGCTGGGTCTCGTGGTGGTAGTACAGGCAGGTCAGGTCGCGCCAACACGGGTCGCCGCGGATCTTGATCAACCCGGCGCCGAACTCGAGGCGGAACAGCACCCACCGCAGCAGTAGCAGTGTCAGCAGCGGGGGCGCAGTGTGGAGGTTGCCGACGAACACGGCCAGCAGTCCCACCTCGAGCAAGAGCGACTCCCATCCGAACCCGTACCAGAGCTGACCGACGTTGACGATCGACAGGTACAGCGCCCACAACAGCAGCCAGCCCAGCATGCAGAGCGGTAGCGGCAACCGGTCCAGCACCCCGACAACGGCGAGCGCGGCCAATCCCGCGCCGGTCCAGGCAACGACGGCGAAGAACCGGTCCGAATAGTGCAGGTGGAAGATACTCGGCGACCCCTGCCAGCGGCGGCCCGCGAGGAATCGCCGGATCGGGAGCATCCCGTCGTCGCCGAGTAGTGGCCGGAACTGATTCGCCGCGACCAAGAATGCACAAAAGTAGAGGACGGCCAGCCCCTCCTTGAAGAGCAGCCGTCCCAGCCAGTAATCGGATGTATCGAACCAGTCCACGACAGGGCTCTCCTGACGCGGACGTTACTCCGGGCTGCCGCGGCCGACCAGCGCAGGACGGCCAGCGCCGGGCGATCAGGCCAGGTGGGGGAGCACTTCTCGCTCGAGCAACTCCAGGCCGGACGTGTCATACGCGGCTTCGGGGACGTAGAAGATCGCGTACTCGAGGCCCTCGTTCTTCAGTCTCGTGAGATTCTCGACGATCTGCTCCGGCGTGCCGACGGCAGGCATACCCCGGAAGGCGCCGAGCGAAGCGTCGGCCTTGTCGCGGCCGACGATCGGCTCGAGGCGAGCCCGCAGCGCGTCGAGCCGGTCCTGCGCCTCCGCCTCGGTGTGCCCGATCGCGACGTTGTAGTTCGCCGACCGCACGATGGCACCGAAGTCGGTGCCCACTGCGGCGCAGTGCTCACGCAGGAGCTGTGATTTGTGCGCAAACACCTCGGGGGTTCCGTCGAAATTCGTGTACTGCGCGTACTTCGCGGCGATCCTCAGCGTCACCTTCTCACCGCCACCGGCGATCCACAGCGGAATACCGCCGTCCTGCAACGGCAACGGGCGCACTATCGCGCCGTCGACCTGGTAGTGCCGCCCATTCAGTGTCGCGGTGCCGGTGCTCCACGCCTGCCGGAAGATCTGCACCCCCTCGTCGAGCCGCCCGAGTCGCTCGCCGGCTGAGGGAAACCCGTAACCGTAAGCGCGCCACTCGTGTTCGTACCAGCCGCCACCGATGCCCATCTCGACGCGTCCGCCGGAGATGATGTCGGCGGTGGCCGCGACCTTCGCGAGATAGGCGGGATTGCGGTAACTCATGGCGGTACACATCTGCCCCAGCCGGACACGCTCGGTGATCGCGGCGAACGCCGAGATCAGCGACCACGCCTCGTGTGTGGCTTCGTCGGTGGGTTCGGGAACGGTGTGGAAGTGGTCGTAGACCCAGATCGACTCCCACGGCCCCCGGTCCGCACGCAACGCGAGGTCGCGCATCGCCCGCCACTGCTGGGAGGGATCGATGCCGACCAGGTCGAGTCGCCAACCCTGGGGCACGAACAGTCCGAAACGCATGATGGTCCTCCTGTCGCGAAGCTGAGATGTCGGTGGTTCGCTACTGTAGGGCGTTCACGTAGAGCCACTGTCCGTTCTCCCGGACGAACTTGCTGTGCTCGCGCATGGACCTACGCTCACCGTGGTCGGAATAGGAGGCGACGAACTCGACGGTTCCGGTGTCGTCGAACAGTCCGCCGCCCGACGTGCGCAAGACCTCGAGGCGCCGCCACACCAGATCGCGGTCCAAGTCGAGCGTTTCCGGTCGCGTGCGTGGATGCCACGTCCGCCGCAGATAGTCGGTGTCACCGACGACGAATGCCGTGTAGCGGGACCGCATCAACTGTTCCGCTGTCGGGGCAACGGTGTCGCCGCAGTGGAATCGTCCGCAACACAATTCGTACCGTTCCCCGGACAGGCATGGGCACCGGTCGTCGTCGGAAACTCTTTTCATCGCCGTTCCCTGTCTGTTCGGCTCATAGTATGTCCAGCTCATCGTTTGCGCCGCTCACTGGGCCTGACTCACCGACGACATGTGGAAGTCTGGAATCCGCATGGGCGGCATCGCGGTTCGGGTGATCCAATCCTTCCACTCGCGTGGCAACGTCCGTTCGGTGGCGCCGACCTCCGTCACACGGCGCAGCAGATCGAGCGGGCTCTCGTTGAACCGGAAGTTGTTGACCGAGGCGGTGACCGCGCCGTCCTCGATCAAGTACACACCGTCACGGGTGAGTCCCGTGAGCAACGCGGTCGCCGGATCGACCTCGCGGATGTACCACAGCGTGGTCAGCAGCAGTCCACGCTCGGTGCGGGCGACCATGTCGTCGAGGGTTGCATCGCTCCCACCCGTGAGCAGCAGGTTCTCGCCGGGCACCGCGACCGGCGTCCCGAACTCCGCGGCCGCGGCCCGGGGATACGCGAGGGCGTTGATCACGCCGTCGCGGAGCCAGTCGACCCGGGCGGCGGACATGCCGTTGTCGAACACCGAGACGGTGTCCGTCGACGTCGTGGTCGCGACGAACGGGGCGTACCCGAGACGGTCGGCGTTCGGGTCCGAATACAGCGTCAGCGGAATGTCGGTCAGGTGCTCGCCGACGCGGGTGCCGCCGCTGCGGGAGAAGGCCGTGTGCCCCTCCTGCGCGGCGCGGCCTTCCATCACCCATACGAGTGGGATCAACAGGTCCGACACCGCGGACGGCGGCAGCACCGTCTCGTATCGGCCGGCGGGGAGGGCGACCGTGCGCGTCGACCAGTCCAGTCGACGCGCCAGATCCGCCAGCAGATCTGGGACGGAGACGTCGGTGAAGTCGGGACTCGCGGCGCCGACCCACGCGCTCGCATCACCGCGCTTGCCGTTGATCTCGATCGAACCGGTCGGCTGGCTGAATGCCCGGCGGATACCTGTCGACGTCGCCAGCCACGTGCTGTGCATCTGGTGGTGCGCGAACCCGTACAGCCGGTCTGTGCCGTTGAATCCCTCGGCCAGGCCGGGCGCCAGCGACTCGAATATCCCGACCCCTGTCGAGGCGGGCTCGTCGTCGGACCACGTGTCTTCCACCGCGTCGTCGGTGAGCAGGTCCATCGCGTCAGCGGCGGGTTGCGCGGAACGGGCGGCGGCCTCGCTGGCCGCTACCACGTCGGCCACAGATTCAGCGTCGACCGTCGACGACGTCACCGCGCCCACTCTTGCGGTGTCGCCGTCACGGACGATCGAGATCACCGTCCACGATCGCGAAGCCGATACCCCGTTGGTGGTCATCGAGTTGCCCGCCCACCGCAGCGACGCCTCACTCACGTCCGTGACCAGCACGATCGCTTCGTCAGCGGTGGACCGTGCCAGCGCCTTCTCGACCAGTTCCTGTGCCGTGATCACCGCGGCCCCTCCGCTCCGGTCACTGTCCACCTTCCAGCCGGGTGTTGAGTACGTTCACGCCGCGCATCAGCACCGACGGGCACCCATGGCTGACCGCTGCGACCTGACCAGGTTGCGCCTTGCCGCAGTTGAACGCGCCGCCGAGGCGCCAGGTCGACGGGCCCCCGACCGCCTCCATCGACCCCCAGAAGTCGGTCGTCGTGGCCTGGTAGGCGACGTCGCGCAGCTGGCCGTCGATCTGTCCGTCGCGGATGCGGAAGAATCGTTGCCCGGTGAACTGGAAGTTGTAGCGCTGCATGTCGATCGACCAACTCTTGTCGCCGACGATGTAGATGCCGTCCTCGACGCGGGAGATGAGGTCGGCGGTGCTGGTGTCGGCGCGCGGGTCCGGCTGCAGCGACACGTTGGCCATCCGCTGGATCGGCACGTGGTGAGGCGAGTCGGCGTATGAGCAGCCGTTGGAGCGGTCCTGGCCGAGCCGGGGCGCGAACACGCGGTCGAGTTGGTAGCCGACGAACACACCGTCGCGTACCAGATCCCAGCGCTGCGCCGCGACCGCATCGTCGTCGTACCCGACGCTGGCGAGCCCGTGCGGTTCTGTTCGATCCGCGGTCACGTGCATGATCGGGGTGCCGTACTTCAGCGTTCCGAGCAGATCTGGCGTGGCGAACGAGGTACCCGCATACGCCGCTTCGTAACCGATCGCACGGTCGTATTCGGTTGCGTGGCCGATCGATTCGTGGATCGTCAGCCACAGGTTGGTGGGGTCGATCACGAGGTCGGTCGGGCCGGGCTCGACGCTCGGTGCCGCGCTCTTCGCCGCGAGCAGGCCGGGGATCTCGGCGAGCTCGGCGCCCCAGTCCCACCCGGTGCCGGTGAGGTATTCCCATCCCCGGCCGACCGGCGGGGCGAGGGTGCGCATCGTCTCGAACGTACCGGCGTCGGTGTCGACGGAGACCGCCTCGAGCCCCGGGTGCACACGCACCCGCTGCTGGGTGATCGTCGAGCCGGCCAGGTCCGCGTAGAACGTCTGCTCCTTGACCTGCAGACAGCTCGCGAGTACGTGGTCGACACCGTGCGCGTCCAGCAGGATTCGCGAGTAGTCATCGAACAACGTCACCTTGTCGGTGGTGGCGACGGTGAACGGATCGCGGTCGTAGCCGGACACCCACACCGCGTCGCGGTACACCGGTTCGGGTGCGAGCACGACGCGTTCGCGGCCCAGCGTGCGCAGGGCCCGGGCCACCCCCACCGCTTCCGCCGCAACCGATGCGGCGCGTTCCGGGGTCATCTCGGCGTGCGATGCAAACCCCCACGTTCCGTCGACCACGACCCGCACCGCGAACCCGGTTTCGACGCTGTCCTGCACGGACTGGACCCTGCCGTCGCGCAGGCGTAGTGACTGGGTCGCCAGCCGATGTACCCGGAGATCGGCGTGTTCTGCTCCGGCGGCCCGGGCGACGGACAGCGCGGCGTCGGCAAGCGCAGGCAATGGCAGACTCGTGAACTCAGGGTCGACCGGACGGTCGGAGGCGATCGAGCGGGGGACCCCGGCGCCGTGGGTGACGATCACGCGCCCAGCCTAGTCGGCTTGACCAGGACGACACGGACGGTGCGGCCGATCGGCCTCCGGCCGGCGGCGGCGATGCCGGTAGAGTCCGACCGCGAACGCCAGAGCTGCGGAACAACGCCAAACAACGCTGAAGGCGTCCGTGCGGGAGCAATCCGGGGGCGTCGCTCGTTGACCAGACAGAGCACCTGCCGGCTACCCAGCCGGCACCCGCCACCGAAAGGACTCTCCATGGTCGCCCCACTCTTCGTTGTCTACGTCCTGGTGGAGGTCGCCACGCTGATCTGGGTGGCGAGCACGATCGGCCCGCTGTGGACGGTACTGCTCCTGATCGCCGGATCCGCCGTCGGCATGGTGCTGGTCAGGTCGCAGTGGAGGGCTGTCATGGATGGCTTCCGCCGCGCGACGCGCGGCGAAGTCTCGCCCACCGGGGCGGTTGCTGACGGCGCGATGGTCGCCACCGGTTCGGTGCTGATGTTCGTTCCGGGCCTGGTGACATCCGTGCTCGGCTTGCTCATGCTGCTGCCACCCACGCGATGGGCGCTGCGTCCGCTCGCCGTCCTACTGGCGGGCCGGCGCGCGGCCGTCACCCTTGCCGGCGCCGAGTTCGCGTCGAGGACGGCTGGACCGCGGCGAGGGCCGGTCATCGACGGCGAGGTCGTCGACGTGGAACCGGATGCCGAATCCGATGTCCGGTGGGACGGTCCGACCCAGGAGCCTCGCGCGCTGCCGTAACAGGCAGACTAGATCTCCGTGAGTACCCAACTGTTGGTCGGCGGCCGCATCTACAGCCCCAGTGCCCCCGACGCGACCGCGATGGCAGTGACGGACGGAGTGGTGGTCTGGGTTGGGGAGGACCGTCCGGGACGCGCACTCCACCCCGACGCGCAAGTCATCGAGCTCGACGGCGCCTTCGTCACGCCGGGGTTCGTCGATGCCCACGTCCACGTGACCGCACTCGGCCTGCAGGTGACGGGGCTGGATCTCGGCGGCGTCCGGGACAAGGCCGAATGTCTCGATCGGGTACGCCGATTCGCGAGTGAACACAGCGGCGCGGTGGTCTGGGGACACGGGTGGGACGACAGTCGCTGGCCGGACGTGGCCCCGACGACGGCCGAACTCGACGAGGCGGCGCCCGGCCGTCCCGTGTACCTCACCCGGGCCGACGCGCACTCGGCCCTGTGCTCTACCCCCCTCCGACAAGCGGTGCCCGCGCTGGCATCCGCGCCCGGCTACGCGCCCGACGGCTCCCTCACCGGCGAGGCGCACCACCGTGCCCGCGCCCGGGCGCGGGCATTGTTGACGCCGACACAACGCGCGGACGCCCGGGTCGCGGCCCTCGATCATGCCGCGGCGCAGGGCATCGTGGCCGTTCACGAGTGCGGAGGGCCCGATATCTCCGGCCTCGACGACTTTCAAGCCCTGCTCGCCTACCCCCACCCGGTGGAGGTCCGCGGCTACTGGGGGGAAGCGGTGGACTCGCCCGAGGCGGCCACCGAACTGCTCGCCCGCACCGGCGCGCACGCCCTCGGCGGTGACCTCTTCATCGACGGAGCCCTGGGCTCGCACACCGCCGCGGTGCTGGCGCCGTACCACGATTGCGCGGGCCACCACGGGACCACCTACCTCGACGCCGAGACCGTTGCCGCGCATCTGCGGGCCTGCACCCTGGCAGGCATCCAGGCCGGGTTCCATGCGATCGGTGACGCCGCCGTTGCCGCCGTTCTCTCGGCGTTCGGGACCGTCGCCGAGGAACTCGGCGGGCCTGCCCTCGCAGCCCGTGGCCATCGGATCGAGCACCTCGAGATGGTGACCGCGGAGCAGGCCGCGCAGCTCGGCTCCTGGGGCGTGATCGCGAGCATGCAACCCGTGTTCGACGCGCTATGGGGCGGCCGCGACGGCATGTACGCGCAGCGCCTCGGCGCGGAGCGGGCGGCGCGGATGAACCCGTTCGCACCCATCGCTGCGACCGGAATGTCGCTGGCCTTCGGCTCCGACGCCCCGGTCACCTCGGTCGACCCGTGGGCGATGCTGCGCGCCGCCGTTCACCACCACACACCCGGCAGTGGCGTGTCGCCGCGGGCGGCGTTCGCCGCGGCGACCCGCGGCGCCTGGCGGGCCGGTGGCGTCCGGGACGGTATGGCCGGCACCCTCGTCCCGGGCGCGCCCGCGTCGTACGCGATCTGGGATACCGACGAACTGGTCGTCTCCGCTCCCAAGGACTCGGTGCAGCGGTGGTCGACCGACCCGCGGTCACGCGTCCCGGCGCTCCCGAGGCTCGACGACGACGCGGGAACGCCCGTGTGCCTGAAGTCGGTACATCGCGGAGTCACCGTCCATGAGCACGGAGTCACCGTCCATGAGCACTGAGTCAAGGTCCATGGGCACGGAGCCGCACCTCAACCGGCGAGCATTGACGGCTATCCTGCGTGACAGCACGCTCGCGCTCGCATCGGGCCTGCTGCTGTTCGGGAGCTTCCCGCCGCGGCCACTGTGGTTCCTGGCGCCGCTCGGGATCGCGCTGCTGACCGCCGTGCTCACCAACTATGGCCGCCGCGGTCGCACCCTACGTGCCGGCTTCGGCTACGGATTCCTGGCCGGGCTGGGGTTCCTCGTTCCGCTGCTGCCGTGGATCGGCGAATACGTCGGCCCGCTTCCGTGGCTGGCCCTGGCAGGTGCCGAGTCGGTGTTCATCGGGTTGTTCGGCGTCGGGACGGTGCTGGCCGCACGGCTGCGCGCCGCACCGTGGGTGGTCGCGCTCGTGGTCGCCGCCGTGTGGAGCCTGACCGAATGGTTGCGGTCGTCGGTGCCGTTCGGAGGGTTCCCCTGGGGGCGCCTCGCTTTCGGTCAACCGGAAGGTTGGCTGCTGCCGTTGGCTGCGCTCGGCGGAGCCCCCCTGTTGAGCTTCGGGGTGGCCCTGACGGGTACCGGACTGGCGGCGGCCGCGATCGTCTGGGCCCGACGGCGGTCGGTGCGGACGCTGGTCGGGCCGATCGCGGTCGCCTGCGTCGCGTCGGTCGCGGCTGTAGCGGCTATTCCGTACGTGCACGCGGATTCCGGCGGCGACCGGACCATCACCGTGGCCGCGATCCAGGGGAGCGTGCCGCGTCTGGGGCTTGACTTCAACGCCCAGCGCCGCGCCGTGCTCGACAACCACGTGCGCCGGACGCTGCAACTGGCGGACGACGTCGCGGCCGGCCGGGCGCCGCAGCCCGATGTGGTGGTGTGGCCAGAGAATTCATCCGACATCGATCCGCTCCGCAACGCCGACGCGGCTGCAGGGATCACCACGGCGTCCGAGGCGATTGGGGCACCGATCCTCGTCGGTGCGGTCCTGGTGAACCCCGACGGGACCACCACCAACTCGGTGATCGTGTGGAACGGTGCCGAAGGGCCCGGCGACCGCCACGACAAGAACATCATCCAACCGTTCGGTGAGTACCTGCCGTACCGCAGCTTCTTCCGGCTGTTCTCGTCGTACGCGGACCAGGCCGGCAATTTCGTGCCAGGAAACGACAACGGCGTCGTGACCGCCAACGGGATCCCGATCGGTGTCGCCACCTGCTACGAGGTGGCGTTCGACCGCTCCCTCACCGAGTCGGTACGCGACGGCGCACAGTTGATCGCGATCCCGACGAACAACGCCACTTTCGGTGACACGGAGATGACCTACCAGCAGTTGGCCATGTCGCGGGTGCGGGCCGTCGAACACCGCCGGGACGTGATCGTCGCAGCCACCAGTGGGGTAAGCGCGATCATCGGCGCCGACGGGTCGGTCCGGCAGCAATCGGTCCTCTTCGCGCCGGCCGCGCTGGTATCGGAGGTCACGCTTCGCACCAGCACGACACTGGCAACTCGGCTCGGGCCGATTCCGGAGGTTCTCCTCTGCCTCGGAGCCGCAGTGGCGCTCGCGTTCGCCGCCGTGCGCGGCATCAGATCGAGCAGGTCGTCCGGTTCGGGCGACCGTTCCCACATGCAGACGATGTGAGAATCCGCCGCCGATCGTCGGTCCGGAGCAACGGCGTGTGGCCGCGGATCACGCGAGGCGAACCCCGAGAGCCGGGATTTCGGGGTTTTTCCGAACCCACATTCAGCTCACGTGTCTCGTGGGTGTTCTGCCGTCACAACGCGGACATTTCGCGGGGTGCATCTTTGGCTTGCGCGCCTAACATGGTGTAACGAACCTGGTAGGGAGCGCGAACAACTGTGTGGGTGTGCACCACTATGCGTCGAAGCGATCGAGAGGTGAAGTGGTGACAAGTCCAGCAACCCCCTTCGAGGACCCTGATACCGAGTACCTGGTGCTGGTGAACGAGAAGAACCAGCATTCGCTGTGGCCTGCGTTCGCCGACGTTCCAGCCGGCTGGGCAATAGCGCACGGAAAGGCGTCCCGTCGTGCATGCGTCGACTACATCGACCGCAATTGGACGGACCTACGGCCGAGCACTTTGCTTGCCGCGGGGGAGCATGATCCGTCCCGCTATTAAAGGCAGGACCGCGCAACGAGGCACCGTCGACCCGGCCCCCATGAACGGGGCCGGACGATTCGGGCCGAATGGTCATTTCTATCTATCTACCAGGACAAATGCCGATTCTCTGGTGGCTCGGAAACTGTCCGTGCGAGTTAGGGATCTTGATATGGTGTGGTCCCGATGCAACCAGGGCATTCCGCTCTCAGGGGGCTTGTAAATGAAGATGTCAGGATCTCGGGAACCGAACTCCAACGGTTCCGGTACTCCGGATCTTCCCGCCGAGGCGTTCCCGCTTTCCTCGGCCCAGCGGAGTATTTGGTTCGCACAACAGCTCACGCCTGGGGTACCGAACTTTGTCGCCCAGTACGTGGCTCTGCATGGCGACCTCGATCTGGACCTGCTCGATCGCTCCGCGGTAGCGGCGGCGGAGGAGTTCCACTCGCCGTTCCTGCGGCTCGTGGACGTGGACGGCGAACCCTGGCAGCTGGTCGACTACGACCAAGTCGTGTCGATCGGTCGAGTCGATCTACGCGATCAGGCCGATCCCATGGCCGCCGCGCACGAATGGATGAACCACGACTACTCCACAACCATCGACCTCACGCGGGACCGCCTGGTCGAGATGACCATCCTGCAGGTCGGAGACCGCGATTACCTGTGGTACACCAGGATTCACCATGTGGCCCTGGACGGCTACAGCGGCATGACGATGGCGAACCGGATCGCCGCCCTCTACACCGCGGCGGTGGAGAATCGCGAACCCGAACCGAACAAGCCACTCGATCTCCGGGAACTGCTCACCATCGACCGGAAATACCGGTCGTCGAGTCGGTTCCAGGCCGATCGCGAGTACTGGGCCGATCACATCGAAGGCATCGAAGGTGGCACCACGCTTGCGGACGCCGACGGTCCGGTGGCGGCCGTCGGTCTGCACGAGAGGGCGGCCCTGCCGGCCGCGGTGATCGACGCCCTCGAGTCGACGGATCGCCGATACCGGGCAACTCCGGCAGCGGTCCTGATCGCGGCCTTCGCGTGCTACCTGGCACGGATGACAGGGCGCACGGACGTGCTGGTCAACATGCCTGTCTCGGCCCGGACAACCGCCCCGCTGCAGCGGTCCGGCGGCATGCTGGTCAACGTCGCGCCCCTGAGGGCGACCGTTCTACCCAAAGACACCGTCGCCGACGTCGTCGGACGAATCCAACTCGAGTTGATGGGCGCCCTGCGGCACCAGCGCTGCAGCATCGAGGACATCCGCCGCGACGCCGGCCTTTCCGGCACGGCACGCGGACTGGCCGGCCCGATGGTCAACGTCATGCTGTTCAACCAGAACCTGACCCTGGGACCGATCGAGGGTGAGTACCACATCGTCACGTCCGGACCGGTCGAGGATCTGCTGATCAATTTCTTCCAGAGCGGGACCCCGGCAACGACTTTCGTCGAGTTCCGCGCCAATCCCAACAGGTACTCGCAGGTCGAACTGCAGACGCACCACCGTCGGTTCCGGGAACTGGTCGAGGAGTTCGTGCTCGCAGAACCGATGACCCGGGTCGCCGACATTCACGCCGAGAGCTCGGTCGTCGGCGCACGATTGCTGCGGACCGCAGCACAGCTGGAGTTCTGGTCCCGCGAGTTGGACGGGCTACCCGACATCCTGGCGCTGCCGGCGGACCGCCCCCGACCGAGCCGGCGGGCGCTCGACGGCGATCGAATCGACTTCACCATCTCGCCCGACACACACCGGGCAGTGGTCGAGATGGCCCGCTCACGGGGCTGCTCCGTGTTCGCGGTCGTCCACACGACGCTGGCGATCCTGCTCGCCCGGCTGGCCGACGTCGACGACGTCGCGATCGGGACACCCGTCGCCGGCCGGAACCACGCGGGTGAGTTCGTCAACACCTTGGCCCTGCGTACCCGCCTTCCCTCCGGGGTGAGGTTCGACGAGCTGCTCACCGATGTGTGCGCGTCGGAACACGCCGCGTTCCGTCACGCCGAGACACCGTTCGCGCAGCTGGTGGAGGCGCTGGACCGCACCCGCCAGAATGCCCACTCGCCGCTGTTCCAAGTGATGCTCGAGTTCCTCGACGGCCAGACCCCGCACCTGAGCACCGATGAGTTCGTGCTCCGGGGAACCTCGACCGGATCCGACCTCTCCGCGCTAGACCTGCGACTGTCCGTCCGGGAAGATTTCTCCGGCAACGGGGCCGGTGACCACGTGCCCGCCGGCATCGACGCCTACTTCACGTTTGCGACCGACATGTTCGATCGGGAGACGATCGAGGCGCTGTCGGAACGCTTCGTTCGCGTGCTCGACGAGGTGCTCGACGACCCCGCCGCCCTCGTCGCCGACATCGACCTGCTGGGCGACGACGAGCGTCGCTCGCTGTCCCGGGTATGGGGCGGAGACGGGGTCGCGCCCCGCACGCTCGCGGACCTCCTGCAGGCGGCGGCTCACCGGGATCCGGACCGGGCGGCCCTGTCGTACGAGGGTCGCGCGGTGACCTACCGAGAACTCGACGAGCGCTCGAATCGTCTGGCACGCATGCTGATCGCCCGGGGAGTGCGCCCGGAGTCGGTGGTGGCACTGTCGATGCCGCGCTCGCTCGAATCGGTGACCTCGGTGTGGGCGGTGGCCAAGGCCGGCGCCGCGTTCGTCCCGGTCGACCCGAACTACCCCGCCGACCGGATCCAGCACATGCTCACCGATTCCGGTGCAGTACTTGCGCTCTCGGTGACCGCGCACGCCGACGCGGTCGCGGACACGGTACCGACGCTGGTGCTCGACGCGGCGGGTTTCGCCGAGCAGGTGCGCCAGTGGTCCGGCGACGCGGTCACCGACTCGGACCGGTTGGCCCCGGTGCACATCGACAACCCGGCATACCTGATCTACACGTCGGGGTCGACGGGCACCCCCAAGGGTGTGACGGTCACGCACCGCGGACTGGCGAATTTCGCCGAGGACGAACGCACCCGGTATCGGGTCCGCCCCGAATCCCGCACACTGCACTTCTCGTCGCCGAGCTTCGACGCATCGGTGCTCGAGCTGATGCTCGCGTTCGGAGCAGGTGCGACGATGGTGATCGCGCCCCCGACGATCTTCGGTGGGGCCGAACTGACCGAGTTGCTGCGAGTCGAGCGGGTCACCCACGCATTCATCACCCCGGCCGCGCTCGGCTCGGTCGACCCGACGGCGCTCACCGATCTCGAGTGCGTCGTGACCGGCGGCGAGGCGTGCCCGCCGCACCTGGTCGAGCAGTGGGCGCCGCGGCACCGGATGTTCAACGCGTACGGTCCCACCGAGGCGACCGTGGTGTCGAGTGTGTCGACACCACTCGAGGTCGGTCACGAGGTCACCGTCGGCAGCCCGCCACTGGGCATCGGCGCGGTGGTCCTCGACAACCGCATGCGCCCCGTCCCGGTCGGGGTCGCCGGCGAGCTGTACGTCCACGGCGACGGCCTCGCCCGCGGATACCATCAGCGCAACGGCACCACCGTCGAGCGGTTCGTCGCCAATCCGTTCGGCGCACCCGGGGAGCGCATGTACCGAACGGGTGACTTGGTGCGCTGGAATCGTGACGGACAGCTGGAATACCTGGGCCGCACCGACTTCCAGATCAAGATCCGTGGGTACCGGATCGAGCTCGGGGAGATCGAGACCGCGCTGCGCTCGCATCCGGAGGTCGGGTTCGCGCTGGCCACCGGATTCGTCGGGCCGTCGGGTGAGACGCTGCTCGTCGGCTACGTCCAGCCCGACAGCAACCGGGAGCTGCGCGGCAACCGGGAGCTGCACGGTGCCGACGTCATCGCCTACGTCGCCGACCTCCTGCCGCCCCACATGGTCCCCGTCAGTGTGGTCGTCCTCGACTCGCTGCCCCTGACACCGGCCGGCAAGCTGGATCGTCGCTCGCTGCCGGAACCTCGATTCGACATCGGCAGGGGAGAGTTCCAGCCACCGACGACACTCGACCAGAAGAGGATCGCGGGGGTGTTCTCCGAGTTGCTCGGTGTCGAGCGGATCGGGATCACCGACAGTTTCTTCGACCTCGGCGGTAACTCGCTCACCGCCACCCGCATCGTCGCGCGCATCAACGCCACCCTCGGCACCGAACTCGGTGTTCTCGACCTCTTCGAGGCTCCGACCGTCGGCGAACTGGCCGCCCGCGTCGAGGAAGCCGGTCCCGGACACGGGGCACGGCCGCCGCTCGTGCCGCGCACGCCCGACGGCCCGGTTCCAGTGTCGCTCGCCCAGCAGCGGATGTGGTTCATCAACCAGTTCGACACCTCTTCCGCGGCCTACAACATCCCGATCGCGGTGCGCCTGCGTGGCGCGCTCGACGTCGCGGCCATGCGCGCGGCGCTCGGCGATGTGATCGAGCGGCACGCCACCCTGCGCACCGTCTTCCCGAACACGGCCGACGGCCCGATCCAGTCGGTACGGCCGGTGTCGGAGATCGTCGTCGACCTGGCCCCGGTCGATGTGAGCGAGGACGAGTTGCCGTCCCGCCTCACGGCGGCCGCCACCGGCGGATTCGACGTCTCCGTCGACCCGCCGGTCCGGACCGACCTGTGGCGGGTCGGCCCCGACGACCACGTGCTCACGCTCGTGGTCCACCACATCGCCGCCGACGGGATGTCGATGACGCCGCTCGCCCGCGACGTCATGATCGCCTACGGGGCCCGCGCCGCCGGCACGGCACCGGAGTGGTCCCCGCTCCCGATCCAGTACACCGACTACTCGCTCTGGCAGCGGGACCTGATCGGTGCGGAGGACGATCCGCACAGCGTCGTCGCCCGCCAGCTCGAATTCTGGCGCAATTCGCTGGCGGGGGTGCCAGACCTGCTGGAGCTGCCGACCGATCGGCCGCGTCCGCCGCAGCAGTCGATGCGAGGGGCAACCACCGAATTCACGATCGCGCCGCACCTGCACCGCCGGCTCCTCGACATCGCCGGCGAGAACGAGGCGAGCCTGTTCATGGTGCTGCACGCCGCGTTGGCGGTGCTGCTTGCCCGGATGAGCGGAACCACCGACATCACCGTCGGATCGCCGGTGTCCGGGCGCGGCGAGGCCGAACTCGACAACCTCGTCGGCATGTTCGTCGGGACGGTCGTGCTGCGCACGCAGGTCGAACCGACGTCGACGTTCAGCGACCTGCTCGCCCGGGCCCGCGCGACCGACCTGTCGGCGCTCGGCAACACAGACGTACCGTTCGAGCGCCTGGTGGAGGTGCTCGACCCGACCCGGTCGGCCGCCTATTCGCCGCTGTTCCAGGTGATGCTGGTACTGCAGGGGGACGACCGCAGCCGCTTCGAGCTGCCCGGTCTCACGGTCGAGGTGGACGAGGTCGACACCGGCACCGCGAAGTTCGACCTGCAGCTGATTCTCACCGAGTCCGCCGACGAGGCGGGACGTCCCGGTCCGATCGGTGCCACGTTCTCGTACGCGACCGACCTGTTCGACCGGGAAACCGTTGCGGCGGTTGCGGAAAGATTCGTCCGCGTGCTCGAGGCGATCACCGTCGATACCGCGGTGCGCATCGGCGACATCGACGTCCTCGTCGACGGCGAACCGGAATTGCTCCTCGGCGAGTGGAACGCCACCGAGCACGATGTCCCCGACGCGACACTCGTGGACCTGTTCGAGGCGCAAGCGCGCCGCACGCCGCACGCCGTCGCCCTCACCTTCGGCGACGACGAGATGACGTACGCACAGTTCGCGTCACGAGTCCACCGGCTCGCACGCGCGCTGATCGCGCGCGGCGTCGGGCCGGAATCCCGGGTGGCACTGTCGATGCGGCGCTCGTTCGACCTGCTGATCGGCATGTACGCGGTCGTCGAGGCCGGTGGCGCATACGTCCCACTCGACCCCGACCACCCCTTCGCGCGCACCGAGTACGTGCTCGACAGCGCCTCCCCGGTGTGCGTGCTGACCACCCGACGCGATCACGGCCCCCTGCCCTCCGACGCGGACGTGATCGAGATCGACCGCCTCGACCTCAGCGGCCACGACGACGGACCGATCCGGCCGGAGGAACGCCGCGGCAGCCTGAGCGGCGGCGACATCGCGTACGTGATCTACACGTCCGGATCGACCGGCCGCCCCAAGGGGGTCGCGGTCAGCCACTCCGCCATCGTCAACCGGCTCGCGTGGATGCAGGGCGAGTACCACCTCACCGCGTCGGATGTCGTCGTGCAGAAGACGCCGGCGACGTTCGACGTCTCGGTGTGGGAGTTCTTCTGGCCGTTGCAGACCGGAGCGAGCTTGGCGATCGCGGTCCCCGACGGCCACCGCGATCCGGCCTACCTGTCGCAGCTGATCGAACAGCGCCACGTCACGGTCGCGCACTTCGTGCCTTCGATGCTCGCGGCGTTCGTCGCGGACGCGCAGCCCGGACCCTGCCGATCGCTGCGGACCGTGTTCTGCAGCGGCGAGGCACTGCCACCGGCGACCGCGGCCGCATTCGCCGACTTCGCCGCGGCCTCGGGTGCGCGCCTGCACAACCTCTACGGTCCCACGGAGGCGGCTGTCGACGTCACCTACCGGGCCTACACCGGCGCCGACACGGTGTCGGTGCCGATCGGTGCACCGGTGTGGAACACCCAGGTGTTCGTTCTGGATTCACGTCTGCACCCTGTGCCCGCGGGCGTGCCCGGCGAACTGTATCTCGCGGGTGTCCAACTGGCCCGCGGCTACGTCGGCCGCCCCGATCTGACCGCGGAACGTTTCGTCGCCAACCCGTTCGGGGCACCGGGAACACGGATGTACCGCACCGGCGACGTGGTCCGCTGGCGGACGGACGGTGCGCTCGACTACATCGGCCGTACCGACTTCCAGGTGAAGCTGCGGGGTCTTCGCATCGAACTCGGCGAGGTGGAGGCCGCGCTGCTCGCGCGGCCCGGTATCGCGCAGGCCGTGGTCATCGTGCGCAGCGACGAGATCGTCGGCGAAGCGCTGATCGGGTATGTCATCGCCGAGCCGGGTGTGGACGTCGACCCGGTGGCGCTGCGTGAGGCGGCGCGTGAGTCGTTGCCGGCGTACATGGTTCCCGCGCAGATTCTCGTGCTCGACGAGTTCCCGCTGGGTGCGACCGGCAAGCTGGATCGACGTCGCCTTCCGGCTCCCGAATTCCGTTCCACGGAAACCGAGTTCGTGGCCCCACGCAATCCCGTCGAGGAAATCCTCGCGGCGACCTTCACGGACCTGGTCGGGGCTGCGCGGGTCGGCGTGTACGACAGCTTCTTCGACCTCGGCGGCAACTCGCTGACCGCGACCCGCCTGGTCGCGCGGATCAATGCGGCGCTCGACACCCGGATCGGGGTGCGGGACGTCTTCGACGCCCCGACCGTGTCGGCGTTGGCGATGCGGATCGAGGCGTCCGGTGCCCGGGGCGCGGACCAGCCACCACTGGTGGTGGGGGAGCGGCCGCCGACGGTACCGGTCTCGGTGGCCCAGAAGCGGATGTGGTTCATCAACCAGTTCGACACCGCATCCCCGGCCTACAACGTGGTGCTGCCGGTGCGCCTCGACGGTGAACTCGATCGCAGCGCGCTGCGCGCTGCGATCGCCGACGTCCTCGGGCGTCACGAGTCGCTACGCACCCGGTTCCCGATGGTCGAGGGCGAGCCGACCCAGGTGATCGTGCCCACCGCCGCGGTCGCACCGGATCTCGAGCCGGTCCCGACCACCGAGACGGAGGTGCCCGAGCGGATCGCAGAGTTCGCGTCGACCGGGTTCGACGTGACGATCGCCCCGCCGGTCCGCTCGATGCTGCTGCGGATCGGACCGCAGACCCACGTGCTCGTGATCGTCGTCCACCACATCTGCGCCGACGGGTTCTCACTCGCTCCGCTGGCGCGGGACGTGATGAGTGCCTACATCGCCCGCGTGGACGGCAGTGCGCCACAGTGGTCGCCGCTCCCGGTGCAGTACGCGGACTTCTCCATCTGGCAGCAGCAGGTCCTCGGCAGCACCGACGACCCCGACAGCCTGCTCTCGACACAACTCGCCTACTGGGCGCGGACCCTCGACGATCTGCCCGAGGTGCTTGCGTTGCCGACCGACCGGCCGCGGCCGGCGGAGCGGTCGATGCGCGGCGCCGTGCACCAGTTCCGGGTCGACGCGGACGCACACCGGAGGTTGGTGGCGATTGCGCACGGCCGGGGCTCGACGGTGTTCATGGCCGTCCACGCCGTCCTGTCGTCGTTGCTGGCCCGCCTCGGCGACACCGACGACGTCGCGATCGGGACCCCCATCGCCGGTCGCGGCGAGGCCGCCCTCGACGACCTGGTGGGCATGTTCGTCAACACCCTCGTGCTGCGCAGCCGGTTCGATCCGACCGCGACGTTCACCGAACTCCTCGATCGGGTGCGGGAGGTCGACCTCGAGGCCTTCCACCATGCGGATCTGCCGTTCGAGCGGTTGGTCGACGCCCTCGCCCCCGAGCGGTCGACCGCGCACTCGCCGCTGTTCCAGGTGATGCTCGAGTTCCGCAACAACGAACAGCCCCGCCTCGCGCTGCCCGGCCTGACGGCGACCGTCGTCGACGTCGGTACCGAGGTCGCCAACTTCGACCTGCAGCTGTCGCTCACCGAGGAGTTCTCCGAATCCGGTGAGCCCTTGGGGATGGCGGCCGGGATCACCTACGCCACAGACCTGTTCGATCGTGCCACGGTCGCACGGCTAGCCGAACGGTTCATCGCGGTGCTGAACGCGGTGACGACCGATCCGGGCCTGCGCGTCGGCGACATCGGTTTGCTCACCCCGACCGAGCAGGCAGACCTGGCGCCGGTGAGCGGTGGTGCCGGGGTGCCTGCGCGAACCCTGCCCGAGCTGCTCGCGGCCGCGGCCGCGGTGGACCCGGCCGCGGCCGCGGTGATCTTCGAGGACACCGAACTGTCCTACCGAGATCTCGACGCCCGATCGGATCGCCTGGCGCGACTGCTGATCGCTGGTGGCGTGGGCCCGGAGTCCGTGGTGGCGCTCGCGCTGGCGCGCTCGGTCGAATCGGTGACCGCTACGTGGGCGGTCGCCAAGGCGGGCGCCGCATTCGTGCCGGTCGACCCTAACTATCCTCCCGACCGGATCGCGCACATGCTCACCGATTCCGGCGCCCAGGTCGGTGTCACGACCACCGAGCACCGGGACAGCCTCCCGGGGTCGACCGAGTGGATCGTCCTCGACGCCGCGGACACCCGCACCCGGCTGCGGACAGAATCCGGTGGCGCCGTCACCGACGCGGACCGGTTGCGTCCGCTGCGGCTCGACGACCCCGCCTACCTGATCTACACGTCCGGATCGACGGGCACGCCGAAGGGCGTCGTGGTCCCGCACCGCGGACTGGCGAACTTCGCGGCCGAGCAGCGCTCCCGGTTCGGCGTGACGCCGCGTTCGCGGACACTGCACTTCTCGTCGCCGAGCTTTGATGCCTCGATTCTCGAACTGCTGCTCGCGATCGGCGCCGGCGCCACCATGGTCGTGGCACCGCCGTCGGTGGTCGGCGGCGACGAGTTGCGCGATCTGCTGCGGGAACGGGAGGTCACCCACGCGTTCGTCACACCCGCTGCCTTGGCGTCGGTCGATCCGGCCGGGCTGCACCGGATCGAATGCGTCGTCACCGGTGGGGAGGCGTGCCCGCCGGAACTGGTGGCGCAGTGGGCACCCGGCCGGCGCATGTTCAACGCGTACGGCCCCACCGAGTCCACCGTCGTCGCGAGCCTGAGCGAACCTCTCGCCGTGGGGGTTCCGGTGACCATCGGTCGACCGCCGATGGGGACGAGCGTCGTCGTTCTCGACGCGCGTCTGCACCCGGTGCCGGTCGGAGTTCCCGGCGAGCTGTACATCTTCGGGGCTGCCCTGGCCCGCGGTTACCACAATCGTCCCGGCACCACCGCGGAACGGTTCGTGCCGAACCCGTTCGGCGCACCCGGCACCCGCATGTACCGCACGGGTGATCTGGTGCGATGGAACGGGTCGGGCCAACTCGAGTACATGGGCCGCACCGACTTCCAGGTCAAGATCCGTGGGTTCCGCATCGAACTGGGCGAGGTGGAGTCGGCGCTGCGCCAGTACCCGGGGGTCGCGCACGCGGTGGTCACCGTCGACGGCTCCGGACCGGCGAGCCGGCTCGCCGGCTACGTCGTGCCCGAGGACCCCGCGGACACCGCTGCGCTCGATCCCGCCGAGATCTCGGCATTCGTCGGCACGTTCCTCGCGGCCTACATGGTGCCCTCCGCGGTGATGGTGCTCGAGGCGTTGCCGCTCGGCCCGGCCGGCAAGATCGACCGGAAGGCGTTGCCCGCCCCGGACTTCGGGGCGCGGGTGTCGACGGGACGGGCGCCGCGGACCGAGCGGGAGCGGCTGCTGGCCGACCTGTTCGCGGAGGTGCTCGGCCTCGACTCGGTGGGCGTGGACGACTCGTTCTTCGCGCTCGGTGGCGACAGCATCATGTCCATCCAGCTGGTGTCGCGGGCGAAGACCGCCGGCCTGCACTTCTCGCCCCGGGAGGTGTTCGACCACAAGACCGTCGCCGCGTTGGCGGCCGTCGCCGAGACCGGCGAGCGGGCGACGGTACTCGCCGAACTCGACGGCGGGGGGCTCGGCGAGGTGCCGCTGCTCCCGGTGACCCGCTGGCTGCTCGGTAGGGGCGGTCGCCACAACCGGTTCTCGCAGGCCGCGCTGCTCACCGTGCCCGCCGGGCTCGACGAGGCCACGCTCGCCGGAGCGCTGCAGGCAGTGCTCGACCGGCACGACATGCTCCGGGCCCGGATCCGTCCCGGAGAACACCGGTTGATCGTCCCGGCTCCCGGCACTGTGTACGCGGAGTGGCTGATCCGGCGCGTGGAGGTCGATTCGGCACCGGGCACCGACGACTTCGCCGGCGCTGTCCGCGCCGAACTGGATGCCGCGGAGGACCGTCTCGACCCCGCGGCCGGAGAAATGGTCCAGGTGGTGTGGTTCGACTCCCACCACGACGGCGGCCGACTGCTGATCGTCGTCCACCACCTCGTCGTCGACGGTGTGTCGTGGCGGATCCTGGTGCCGGACCTCGCGACCGCCTGGGCACAGCTCGCCGCCGGGGAACAACCCGATCTCGCGCCGGTCGGCACTTCGATGCGCCGCTGGGCGCACGGATTGCTCGACGCCGCACCCGAGCGCCACGCCGAACTCGAACGGTGGCAGGACGTGCTGTCCGATGACGATCCGCTCCTCGGTGCCCGACCGCTGGATCCGGCCGTCGACGTCGCGGCGACCGTGGACTCGGTCACCGTCGAGGTGTCCCCGGATGTCACCGAGGCGCTCCTGACGACCGTCCCCGAGGTCTTCCGCGGTTCCGTCAACGACGGGCTGTTGACCGCGCTCGCACTCGCGCTCGTGCGGTGGCGCCGAGAACGGGGACGTGACAGCGACAGAGCCGATGCGCTCGTGACCCTGGAGGGCCACGGCCGTGAGGACCGGGTGCTGCCCGGCGCCGACCTCGCGCGCACCGTCGGCTGGTTCACGACCCTGTTCCCGGTCCGGCTCGACCTGACCGGTATCGACATCGACGATGCCTTCACCGGTGGCCGTGGTGCCGGTGCGGCGGTCAAGGCGATCAAGGAGCAACTCCTCGCGGTCCCCGATCACGGTATCGGCTTCGGCATGCTGCGCTACCTCGACGCGGACGGCGAACGGGCACTGCGTGGCCTGCGTGCCCCGCAGGTCAGTTTCAACTACCTCGGCCGGTTCACCTCTGCCGTGCCCGACGACCAACGCGAGGCCGGCTGGGTGCCGACCGACGACGCGGACCTGGACATCCTCCAGGATGCGGACCTGCCGGCGGCGTCCGTTCTCGACATCAACGCCGTGACCATCGACGGCGCGGACGGCCCGCAGATCCGTGCCACGTGGGGCTTCCCGTCTGGGGTGCTCACCGCGCGCGATGTCGAGGACTTGGCCAGACTGTGGACCGGGGCACTGATCGCGCTAGCCCGACACGTGTCCCGGCCCGGAGCGGGCGGGGCGACCCCGTCGGATCTGGACCTGGTCTCGCTCGACCAGCACGAGATCGAGGCGCTCGAACATCGGTTCCCGGCCCTGACCGACGTGTGGTCGCTCTCGCCGCTGCAGTCGGGCCTGCTGTTCCACGCGCTGTTCGCCGACCGCTCCGTGGACTCGTACCTGGTGCAGATGACGGTCGACGTCCGCGGTGCGGACCCGGACCGACTGCGGCGGGCCGGCCAGGCGATGCTGAACCGGCACCCGAATCTGCGGGCGGCGTTCGTCCAGACCGAGGACGGCTCGTCGGTGCAGGTGATCCAGGACCCGGTGACCCTGCCGTGGACCGACATCGACCTTTCCGAACTCGACGAGCCGGAACGGGCCGACGCGCTGGCGCGCCTGCTGGCCGAGGACCGGACCCGACGATTCGACATGGCGAGCGCACCGCTGCTCCGTTTCACGCTGGTACGCACGGGCCCCGACGAGCACCGCCTGGTCCTGACCAACCACCACATCCTGCTCGATGGCTGGTCGACGCCGCTGATGATGCAGGAACTGCTCGCGCTGTACGCGACCGACGGGGACGCGACCGCCCTGCCACGGGTCGAGCCGTACCGCGACTACCTGGCGTGGATCGCCCAGCGGGACCGTGTGGACTCGGTGCGGGTGTGGGCCGATACGTTCGCGGGTCTCGAGGAACCGACGCTGCTCGCACCACTCGACCGGGCTCGCGAGCAGAAGACGATCCCGGACACCATCCAGACGGCGCTCGAGCCCGCCCTGACCGCGCGACTGGCGTCGATCGGGCGGCAGTGGGGCGTCACCCTGAACACGATGGTGCAGGCGACGTGGGCGATCGTGCTCGGGGCCCTGACCGGCCGCGACGACGTCGTGTTCGGCGCGACCGTGTCCGGGCGCCCACCGCAGATCCCCGGCATCGAAACGATGATCGGTCTGTTCATCAACACCCTGCCGGTGCGGGTGCGACTCGAGCCGAGCGAGTCCGTCGGTGAACTGCTGCACCGGGTCCAGGAGGAGCAGGCCAGTCTGCTCGACCACCACCACGTCGGCCTGACCGAGATCCAGGACGCCGTCGGTCCGGCCCTGGCGTTCGACACCTTGACCGTGTTCGAGTCGTATCCCGTGGACCGGACGGCCGCGCTGGACACCGACATCGCCGGACTGCGGCTGGTGCGTATCCACGAGAGCATGGATGCGGCCCACTACCCGCTGACCCTGGCCGCGAACGCCGACGACCAGCTGCGGATGAAGTTCGAGTACCTGCCCGAACTGTTCGACCGCGCGGAGGTGGAATCGATCGCCCGCCGCGTCACCCGCGTCCTGAGCAGCATTGCCGAGGATCCGCAGTGCCCGTTGGCCGGCCTGCGGCTACTCGACGACGACGAGTGGGCGGATCTGGTGCCGCTGCGGGGACGACCCGCACCGCCGGCCCGCACCTTGGCCGCCATGTTCGCCGATACCGCGGCCGCGAACCCGGACGTGGTGGCGCTCGTCTCCGACGACACCGAGGTGACCTACCGCGAACTCGACGAACGCTCGAACCGCCTCGCTCGCCTGCTCATCGAGCAGGGCGCCGGGCCGGAATCATTTGTCGCGCTCGGTATTCCACGATCGATCGAGTCGGTGACGGCGGCGTGGGCGGTGACGAAGACCGGTGCCGCGTTCGTCCCGGTGGATCCGAACTATCCCACGGACCGCGTCACATTCATGCTCGAGGATTCCGGAGCCGGCATCGGGCTCACCGTCGCGACCTCGCGCGGCCAACTGCCCGACACGGTGCCGTGGACGGTCCTCGACGCCCCCGACCTCGACGAGCAGTGTGCCACCCGATCGGCCGCGCCGATAACCGACGCCGATCGGCGCACACCGCTGCACCTGACGCACCCGGCGTACATGATCTACACCTCCGGCACGACAGGCCGCCCGAAGGGGGTCGTCGTCGCCCACAACGGCCTCGACAGCGTGGCCCACGAGTGCCGCACCCGCTTCTCGACGCGACCGACCTCGAGGACGTTGCACTTCTCGACGCCGAGCTTCGACGCCGCGATCCTGGACTACCTGATCGCCTTCGGCGCCGGCGCGACGATGGTGATCGCACCGACCACCATCTACGGCGGTGCCGAACTGGCCGATCTGATCCGCGAACGGCACCTCACCCACGCGTGGATCACGGCCGCAGCCGCCGCCACCATCGACCCATCCGACCTCGACGAGTTGACCGAGGTGGTCGTCGGTGGCGAGGCCGTGCCTCCCGAACTGGTTGCCCGCTGGGCGCACGGACGCCGCTTCTACAACGGCTACGGCCCGACCGAGACAACCATCCTGGCCAACATGAGCACACCCCTCGTGACCGGGGAGAAAGTCACGATCGGCCCGCCGGTCCACGGGGAGAGCGAACTGGTCCTCGACACGAGCCTGCGCCCGGTCCCGGCGGGTGTGGTCGGCGAACTGTACATCGCCGGCCCCGGCCTCGGTCGCGGCTACCACCGCCGGCCGGAACTTACCGCCGACAGGTTCGTCGCGAACCCGTACGGAGGGCCCGGTGACCGCATGTACCGCACCGGCGATCTCGTGCGGGTCGGCGCCGAGCACGCGCTCGAGTACGTCGGGCGCTCGGACTTCCAGGTCAAGATCCGCGGCTTCCGCATCGAGCTCGGCGACGTCGACAACGCGTTCGGTGACCACCCCGGCATCCGGTTCGCGGTCACCGTCGGCCGACCGGGTCCGACCGGCGAGACCGCACTGGTGACCTACGTGCTCCCGACCGTGGGAGCCCATCCGGAGCCCGGGGAGCTGCGCGACTTCGTCGCCGAACGACTGCCCTCGCAGATGGTGCCGTCGAGCATCATGATCCTCGACGAACTCCCGCTCACCCCGATCGGCAAGCTCGACCGACGGGCGCTGCCGGAACCGGAGTTCCTGCCGTCCGCCACGACGTTCCGGGCGCCGACGAACCCGACGGAGCAGACGATCGTCGACATGTTCGCCGAGATCCTCGGACTCGAGCGAATCGGCGTCGACGACAGTTTCTTCGACCTCGGCGGCAATTCGCTGATCGCGACCCGGTTCACCGCCCGGCTCGGCGCCGCGCTCGGCATCGATGTCGGGGTGCGCGCACTGTTCGAGGCGCCGACCGCGCATCAGCTCGCCCGCTGGATCGCCCGCGAGAGCGTGGAGGGTGCCTCGCGTCCGCCGCTCGTTCCGACCGACCGGCCCCATCGGGTGCCACTGTCGCTCGCGCAGAAGCGGATGTGGTTCATCAACCAGTTCGACACCGCGTCACCGGCCTACAACATCCCTCTCGCGGTCCGCCTGACCGGGGAACTCGACACCGGCGCGCTGCAGGCCGCGGTCCGTGACGTGCTCGAGCGCCACGAATCGCTACGCACGTACTTCCCGGCCACCGACGGGGAACCGCAACAGGTCATCGTGCCCGCCGCGCAGGCCGCACCGGACCTGGCGGTGATCGACGTTCCGCCGGGCGCGGTGGCCTCCCGGATCGCCGCGTTGATCAGCGACGGGTTCGACGTGACCACCGCGGTGCCGGTGCGTGCACAGCTGCTGCGGCTCGGACCCGCTGAGCATGTGCTCGCGATGGTGGTGCATCACATCTGCGCCGACGGGTTCTCGATGGCCCCGCTGTCCCGGGACGTGATGACGGCGTACCTGGCCCGGACGGGCGGCCACCTGCCGCAGTGGGCGCCGCTGCCGGTGCAGTATGCGGACTTCGCGGCGTGGCAGCGTGACGTCCTCGGCTCCGAGGATGACCCGGATTCGCTGGTGAGCCGTCAGCTGGCGTTCTGGAGGGACGCGCTCGTTGGTCTGCCGGAGGCGATCTCGCTGCCCACCGACCGCCCCCGTCCGACACGTCAGAGTTTCGACGGTGCCCGCGTGCACTTCGAAATCGGCGCCGACATCCACCGGTCGCTCGCCGCGCTCGCCCGCCGCGAGGGCGCCACGATGTTCATGGCCGCACACGCCGCCCTGGCGGTGCTGCTCGCCAAGCTCAGCGGAACCGACGACATCGCGATCGGCACCCCGATCGCGGGCCGCGGCGAAGCCGAACTCGACGGCCTCGTCGGCATGTTCGTCAACACCCTCGTGCTGCGCAGCCAGGTCGACGCGGCGGACGGATTCGCCGGCCTGCTCGCGCGAACACGCGAATTCGACCTCGCGGCCTTCGGGAACGCGGACCTGCCGTTCGAGCGGCTCGTCGACGTCCTTGCCCCCGAACGCTCGACCGCGCATTCGCCACTGTTCCAGGTGTTGCTCGAGTTCCAGAACAACGAGCTGCCCCGACTGGAACTGCCGGGACTGACCGCCGAGCCGGTCGAGGCCGAGCTGTCGGTCGCCAAGTTCGATCTGCAACTCACCCTGGCCGAACGGCACGACGAGCAGGGCGTCCCCGACGGCATGGACGCGGCGTTCACGTACGCGACCGACCTGTTCGACGCCGCCACCGTGCGCGATGTGGCGGAGCGGTTCGTCCGCCTGCTCGACGCGTTGACCCGCGACCCGCTCCAGCCGACCGGCGACGTGGAACTCACCGGGGTGCGCGAGCGGGCCACCATGCTGCGCGAGTGGAACTACCCCGGCCACCGCGCACCCGAGACCACCCTCGCCGACCGGTTCGCGGTTGCCGCAGCACGGTTCGCCGACGGCGGTGCCGTCACCTACAGCGGGGACGGCGGTGGCGTCGTTTCCGGCTCCGACGGCGGTGCTGTCATTTCCAGGGCGGAGACCGGCGGGCGGACACTGACCTACGCCGAACTCGACGCCCGCGCGAACCGCCTGGCCCGTCACCTCGTCGCACTGGGGGTCGGGCCGGAGTCGCTGGTCGCGGTGGCGCTGCCCCGGTCGATCGACCTGGTCGTCGCGCTGCTCGCGGTGGTCAAGGCCGGCGCCGGATACGTGCCGTTGGACGTGACCTACCCGGCTGACCGCCTCGCGTTCATGCTCGACGATTCGGCGCCGATCTGTGTCCTGACGACGGTCGCGGACGCCGACGCGATCCCCGAGACCCGGGTGCCGCTCGTCCGTCTCGACGCCGACGACGTCGCCGCCGCGATCGAGGCGTGCCCGGCCGGCCCGGTCACCGACGCCGACCGGCGCGTTCCGCTGCGCCCCGACGACGTCGCCTACGTCATCTACACGTCGGGGTCGACCGGCCGCCCCAAGGGAGTCCAGGTCACCCACCGCAACGTGCTGACCCTGTTCGAGAACACCGCCAACACGTTCGGGTTCGACGAAACCGATGTGTGGACGATGTTCCACTCGTATGCGTTCGACTTCTCGGTGTGGGAGCTGTGGGGTCCGCTGCTGTACGGCGGACGGCTCGTGGTGGTCGACTTCTACACGGCGCGGTCGCCCGAGATGTTCCTCGACCTGCTGCGTAGCGAGGGGGTGACCGTTCTCAACCAGACGCCGACCGCCTTCTACCAGCTCGCCGAGGCCGATCGGCTCGCGGCCGAATCCTCACCGCCTCTGAAGGGTCTCGCGCTCCGGTACGTGATCTTCGGTGGTGAGGCACTCGACCTGGGGCAGCTCGGACGGTGGTACTCGCGCCATCGGGACGACGCCCCGCAGCTGGTCAACATGTACGGCATCACCGAAACCACCGTCCACGTGACCCGACTCGAACTCGACCGCCCGTACGCGGCTGCCGCCAAGGCCAGCGTCGTCGGCCGCGCCGTCCCCGGTCTGCGGGTGATGGTCCTCGACTCGCGGCTACACCCGGTGCCGCCGGGCGTGACCGGCGAGATGTACGTCGCCGGCGACCAGCTCACCCGCGGCTACCTGGGTAGGGCCGCGCTCACGTCGGGCAGGTTCGTCGCCGACCCGCACGGTGCGCCCGGCACCCGCATGTACCGCACCGGTGACCTGGCCCGCTGGAACCACGACGGGCAGCTCGAATACCTGGGCCGCAGCGACTTCCAGGTCAAGATCCGCGGGTTCCGTATCGAACTCGGCGAGATCGAGTCCGCGCTGCTCGACTTCCCAGGGGTGGCGCAGGCCATCGTCACCGTCCGTCAGGAGGACCATGGTCCGGCGCGCCTCGTCGGGTACGTGGTACGCGAGCAGGGCGGCGTCGAGGTGGACCCGCAGGAGATTCTCGACCACGTCGGCGGCCAGTTGACGTCGTACATGGTGCCGGCGGCCCTGATGGTGCTCGACGAGCTGCCGCTGACCGCGAACGGCAAGCTGGACCGAAAGGCGCTGCCGGAACCGGACTTCGGGCTGCGGACCACCGCGAGCCGCGATCCGCAGACCGAGGCCGAAAGGGTCCTCGCCGAGCTGTTCTCCGAGGTCCTCGGTGTCGACTCGGTGGGCGTGGACGACTCGTTCTTCGGACTCGGTGGCGACAGCATCATGTCCATCCAACTGGTGGCGCGCGCGAAGACCGCGGGCCTGCAGCTGTCGCCGCGGGACGTGTTCGAGCACCGGACCGTCGCCGGACTGGCGGCAGTCGCCGGGGTCGGAGACCGGGAGCCGGCCACTCGGCTCGAGGAACTTCCCGGTGGCGGCGTCGGCAAATTCCCGGCCACGCCGATCGTGCGGTGGCTCCTCGCACGCACCGACGACGTCCGCCGATACACCCAGAGCGTGCTGTTGACACTGCCGCCGAGGGTCGACGAGGACCAGCTCACCCGCACCCTCCAGGCCGTCGTGGACCGCCACGACATGCTCCGCGCCCAGCTCGACACATCCGGCGACCCGACGATCCAGGTCCGGCCCGTGGGGGCCGTGGCGGCCGCCGAAGTGCTCCTGCGGGTCCCGGTCGACACCCTGTCCGGGGCCACCTTCACCGACGCCGCGCAGTCCGAACTCGACGCCGCCGCCGGACGTCTCGATCCGGCGGCCGGGAACGTGCTGCAGGCAGTGTGGTTCGACGCCGGTGCCGCGGGCGGACGCCTGTTGCTGGTCGTCCACCACCTCGCGGTCGACGGCGTCTCCTGGCGGATCCTGGTGCCCGACTTGGCGTCCGCGTGGTCGCAGATCGCCGACGGCGCCGTCCCCGAACTCGCACCGACCGGAACGTCGATGCGACGGTGGGCACACGGCCTCGTCGACACCGCGGTCGGAGGGGCCCCGGGCCGGGACCGGGAACTCGACCTGTGGCGTTCCGCCCTGGCGACCCCCGATCAAGTCATCGGGTCGCGGCCGCTCGATCCCGAGGTCGACGTCCACGGCACCGTCGAGAAGGTGACGGTCGACCTGCCGGCCGCGGTGACCGAGGCGCTGCTGACCACCGTCCCGCACGCCTTCCGCGGCAACGTCAACGATGCACTGCTCGCGGCGCTCGCCATGGCCCTGACCAGGTGGCGGCGCACCCGCGGCCACGACACCATGACCGCGCTGGTCAACCTCGAGGGCCACGGCCGCGAGGACCAGGTGGTGCCCGGCGCCGACCTGGGCCGCACGGTCGGCTGGTTCACGACGATCTTCCCGGTCCGGCTGGATTTGGCCGGGATCGACCTCGACGACGCGTTCGCCGCCGGGCCCGCTGCCGGTGCCGCGATCAAGGCCGTCAAGGAGCAGCTGCTCGCGATCCCGGACCACGGCATCGGGTTCGGAATGCTCCAGTACCTCAACCAGCAGACCGGTCCCGTGCTCGCCGACCTGCCGGTGCCGCAGGTCAGCTTCAACTATCTGGGCCGGTTGGGCGGCATCGCGACGGACGGCTCGGCCGCAGGCGTCGGCTGGCTTCCGGTCGGCGACATCGAACTCGACGACGCGCCCAGCGCCACCATGCCTGTCGCGAACGTGCTCGACATCAACGCGATGGTGAGGGACACCCCCGACGGGCCACGCCTGCAAGCCACCTGGGCGTACCCGAGCGGTGTCCTCGCCGCGGTCGATGCCGGTGAACTCGCGGACCTGTGGGTGCGGGCCCTGGGCGGACTGGCCCGGCACGCCACCCACCCCGGTGCCGGCGGACTGACCCCGTCGGACCTGGATCTGGTGCGCCTCGACCAGCGGGCCATCGACGACCTCGAACACCGTTTCCCGAACCTGACCGATGTCTGGTCGCTGTCGCCGCTGCAGGCCGGGTTGCACTTCCACGCCGTCTACGCCGAGGAGTCGGTCGATTCCTACCTCGTACAGCTGACGCTGTCGCTGGGCGGCGTCGTCGACGCCGACCGGTTGAGGCGGGCCGGCCAGGCTCTGCTGGACCGGCACCCGAATCTGCGGGCGGCCTTCGTCTCGGTCGACGGCGCCGGGGGGCCCGTCGGTGCGGTCCAGGTCATTCCGGAGCGGGTCGAGTTGCCGTGGGTCGAGGTGGACCTGTCGCGCCTGGATGCGGGGGCCCGCGACCGGCGCTACGCCGAACTCACTCTTTCCGACCGGCTCACCCGGTTCGACCTCGAGGTCGCTCCCGCGGTCCGCATGACGCTCGTCGACATGGGTGGCGGGGAACGACGCCTGATCGTCACGAACCACCACATCCTGCTCGACGGGTGGTCGACGCCGCTGCTGATCCAGGACCTGTTGGCGTTGTACGTCACCGACGCCGACGCGTCCGCGTTGCCCCGCGTCCATCCCTACCGCGATTACCTGGCCTGGATGGCCCGGCAGGACACCGCCGCCTCGACGGCCGCGTGGCGGCGCGCGCTCGCCGGTCTCGAGGAGCCGAGCCTGCTCGCGACGAACTTCCGCATCGACGGCGCCTCCACCGGCACCGACGAACTCGAGATCACGCTGTCGGCCGAGCAGACGGACGCGCTGCGCTCGCTGGCCCGCGAACGCGGCGTGACACTCAACACCGTCGTCCAGGCCGCGTGGGCGATCGTGTTGAGCGCCTTGACCGCCCGCAGCGACGTCCTGTTCGGTGGCACCGTGTCCGGACGGCCGCCGCAGATCCCCGGGATCGAGTCGATGGTCGGTCTGTTCATCAACACCCTCCCGGTGCGCGTCACCCTCGACGCCTCCGAGACGCTCGGTGAGCTCCTCGACCGGGTCCAACGGGAACAGACCGCACTGCTCGACCACCACTACCTGGGACTGGCGGACATCCAGAAGGCGACCGGACCGGCCGTAACCTTCGACACCCTGACCGTGTTCGAGTCGTACCCGATGGACCCCACCGCGCTCACCGCCGACACCGACCTCGCGGGGATGAACGTCACCGGGTTCGGTGGTCGCGACGCCGCCCACTATCCGCTGTCGCTCGTGGCCTCGGCGGTCGACCGGTTGAACTTCAAGTTCGAGTACTTCCCGGAGTACTTCGACCGTGACACCGTCGCATCGATCGCAACCCGGGTCGCCGTGGTGCTAGACCATCTCCTGGCAGAACCCGAACAGCCCCTGTCCCGGCTCGACCTGCTCACCGAGTCCGAGCGGATCGGCCTGGCGCCGGTGCTGGGCGAGCCCGGCGGGTCCAGCCGGACCCTGCCGGAGATCTTCGCCGATGCAGCAACCGCCGATCCCGACGCGGTCGCGCTCACATTCTCCGGCCGCGAGGTGACCTACCGCGACCTCGACACCCGCTCCTCGCAGATCGCACGCGTCCTCATCGACCAGGGTGTCGGACCGGAATCATATGTAGCGCTGGGTATCCCGCGATCGATCGAGTCGGTGCTCGCGGTGTGGGCGGTCGCGAAGACCGGTGCCGCGTTCGTGCCGGTCGACCCGAACTATCCCCTCGAGCGGATCGAGTACATGCTCGCCGACTCCGGTGCCGGGCTCGGACTGACCGTCGCCGCCCACCGGCGACAGCTTCCCGACACGGTCACCTGGCTCACGCTCGAGGATCCCGGCTTCGCCGCCGCCTGCGCGGACCGCCCCGACACCCCGATCGCCGACGTCGAGCGCACCGCCCCGCTCGGCCTCGACCATGCCGCATACGTCGTCTACACCTCCGGATCCACCGGCCGCCCCAAGGGTGTCGTGGTCACCCACCAGGGTCTCGACAACTTCGCCATTGACCAGCGGGAACGGTTCGGTGCGACCGCGCAGTCGCGGACGCTGCACTTCGCGACCCCGAGCTTCGACGGCGCGGTGTTCGAGTACCTGCAGGCGTTCGGGGCGGGCGCAACGATGGTCATTGCCGAACCCACGGTGTTCGGCGGCGCGGACCTGGCCCGGCTCATCGCGTCCGAGAAGGTCACGCACGCGTTCGTGACCACCGCGGCGCTCGCGACGGTCGACCCGACTGGGCTCGACGAGTTCAGCCAGGTCACCTTCGGTGGCGAGGCGTGCCCGCCGGACCTCGTCACCCGGTGGGCGCCCGGCCGGGACCTCCACAACGCGTACGGGCCGACCGAGACGACGATCATGTCGAACATCAGCGCCCCCATGGACATCGGCGACCCGATCACGATCGGCGGCCCCATCCGGGGCGTCGGGGAACTCGTCCTCGACGGGCGACTCCAACCGGTTCCGGTGGGCGTCCCCGGCGAGCTGTACATCACCGGGCTCGGGCTCGCGCGCGGCTACCACCGGCGCCCCGGGCTGTCCTCCGAGCGATTCGTCGCCAACCCGTTCGGCAAGCCGGGGGAGCGGATGTACCGCACCGGCGACATCGTGCGCTGGCGCCCGGATCGCACGATCGAGTACGTCGGACGGACGGACTTCCAGGTCAAGGTCCGCGGCTTCCGCATCGAGCTCGGCGAGATCGACGCTGCCCTCATGGGCGATCCCGCAGTGAGCTTCGCGGTGACCCTCGGGGTGCCAGGCCCGGCCGGCGACACCGTCCTGGCGTCGTACGTGGTGCCGAACCCCGGTGCCACGGTGCACACGCCGACGGTCACCGACCGGTTGGCGGGGCACCTGCCCGCGCACATGGTGCCCTCGTCGATCATCGTGCTCGACGAGATTCCGTTGACCCCGGTCGGCAAGCTGGACCGCGCCGCCCTGCCCGAGCCGGAATTCGCGTTCGCCATCGGCGAATTCCGTGCTCCGACCAACCCTCTCGAGTACACGCTCTCGGACATCTTCTCCGAGGTGTTGGGAGTGGAGCGGATCGGCACCGACGACAGCTTCTTCGACCTCGGTGGCAACTCGTTGACCGCGACCCGCGTCACGACGCGGCTGAGCGCGGTCCTCGGCGTGGACATCCCCGTGCGGGCGCTGTTCGAGGCCCCGACGATCCACGGTCTCGCGCAGTGGATCGCGCGGGAGCGGGAGACGGCCACCACGTACGGCCGGCCGGTTCTGTCCCGCCGCGAACGCCCCGACCGGATCCCGCTGTCCCTGGCGCAGCAACGGATGTGGTTCATCAACCAGTTCGATACCGCGTCGGCGGCCTACAACATCCCGCTGGCGGTCATGCTCACCGGCAATCTCGACGTCCCGGCCCTGCGTGCGGCAATGGCGGACGTGCTCGAACGGCACGAGTCGCTGCGTACCTCGTACCCGACCGTAGACCAGGTGCCGACGCAGCACGTCGTCCCGGTCACCGACGTGCTCACCGATCTGGCCCCGGCGACCGTGCGGGACGAGAAGGAACTGAACGAGCGCATCGCGGCGTTCGCCTCGACCGGATTCGACGTCACCACCGCGCCGCCGGTGCGTGCGCAACTGCTCCGAATCGGTGAGGACCAGCACGTCCTGGTGATCGTCGTTCACCATATCTGCGCCGACGGCTACTCCATGGCCCCGCTGGGCCGGGATGTCATGGCGGCGTACACCGCGCGTGCGGCCGGCACCGCCCCGCAGTGGGCGCCGATGCCGATCCAGTACGCTGACTTCACACTCTGGCAGCACGAACTGCTCGGCTCGGACACCGACCCCGATTCGCTGCTGAGTCGCCAACTCGCCTTCTGGACCGCGGAACTCGCCGGGGTGCCCGATGTGATCCAACTGCCGACCGATCGGCCACGGCCGGTCCAGCAGTCGTTCCGGGGTGGGCGCGTCAACTTCCGGATTCCCGCTGACGTTCATGCCCGGCTCACCGAACTCGCGCACCGCCACGGTGCCAGCATGTTCATGGCGATGCACGCCGCGCTCGCCACGCTGCTGGCTCGCCTGGCCGACACGGACGACATCGCGATCGGTACTCCGATCGCCGGCCGCGGCGAGGCGGCGCTCGACGATCTGGTCGGCATGTTCGTCAACACCCTGGTGTTGCGGACCCGCGTCGGCCATGCCGAATCGTTCGACGAGATCCTCCGGCAGGTCCGCGAATCGGACCTCGCCGCGTTCGGCCACGCCGAGGTCCCGTTCGAACGGCTCGTCGAGGAAATCAACCCGCCACGCTCGACGTCGTACTCGCCGCTGTTCCAGGTCTCGATCGAGTTCCAGAACAACGAGCGGCCCCGACTCGAGTTGCCGGGCCTCGTCGTCGAGGGTGTCGGTATCGACTCTGAGGTCGCGAAGGAGGACCTCGAATTCGTTCTCGCCGAGGAGTTCACCGACGACGGTTCGCCGAACGGGGTCGCGGCGTCGCTGGACTTCGCGACCGACCTGTTCGACGAGACCACCGTTTACAGCTTCACGGAACGGTTCGTCCGCATCCTGCGGGCTGTCACCGACGATCCCGGGCGGGCCGTCGGCGACATCGAGATTCTCGACTCGACGGAACTGTCGGAACTCGCGCCCGCCGCCGGCGCCACCGCCGTCTCACCGCACCTGTGGCCCGAACTGCTCACGAGTGCCGCGGCGATAGACCCGGACGCTCCCGCGCTGTCGTACCAGGGCCGTACCGTCAGGTACGGCGAGCTCGACGAGCAGTCGAACCGGCTCGCCCGAGTCCTCGGTGAGCGCGGGGTGGGCCCGGAGACGTTCGTGGCACTGGGCATGCCGCGCTCGATCGAGGAGGTTCTCTCGATCTGGGCAGTCGCGAAGACCGGCGCCGCCTTCCTCCCGGTGGACCCGAACTATCCGGCGGAGCGGATCGCGTACATGCTGACCGATTCCGGCACCAGGATCGGCTTGACGACCGCCGGACTGCGCGAACGGCTGCCCGACACGGTCCCGTGGCTCGTTCTCGACGACGGCGAGCTCAATGCCCGCATGGCAGCGGTGTCCGCCGCGCCGATCACCGACGACGACCGCACCGCGTCACTGCACTTGGCCCACCCGGCGTACCTGATCTACACGTCGGGATCGACGGGTCTGCCCAAGGGCGTGATCGTCACCCACCGGGGCATCGGCAACCTCACGGAGGAGGAACGGCGCCGTTTCACCGTCACCCCGCAGTCGCGGGTCTCGCATCTGGCGTCCCCGAGCTTCGACGCCTCGCTGTTCGAGATGATGATGGCGTTCAGCGCCGGTGCCCACCTGGTGATCGTGCCGCCCACCGTGTACGGCGGAACCGAACTGGCCGAACTGCTCTCGCAGGAGCGCGTCACCCACGCCTTCATCACACCGACCGCGCTCGCGTCGATCGAGGACGAAGGGCTCGAGGCGCTGCAGGTCCTCGCGGTCGCCGGTGAGGCGTGCCCACCGGAACTGGTGTCCAAGTGGGCTCCGGGTCGCCGGATGTTCAACGGGTACGGGCCCACCGAGACCACGATCCAGGCCAGCGTCAGCGAGGCCATGCAACCGGGGGAGGTCGTCAACATCGGCGGCCCGGCCATCGGTTTCCGCGAGGCCGTCCTCGACGGGCGCCTGCGTCCGGTCCCGGTCGGGGTACCCGGCGAACTGTACATCTCCGGCCCCGGCCTGGCCCGCGGCTACCACAACCGGCCCGGCCTCACCGCGGAGCGTTTCGTCGCCAACCCGTTCGGCGCGCCGGGGACCCGGATGTACCGGACCGGCGACGTGGTGCGGTGGCGGCCGGACCACACCATCGAGTACATCGGCCGGTCAGACTTCCAGGTCAAGGTCCGCGGCTTCCGCATCGAGCTCGGCGAGATCGACGCGGTCCTGACCCGGCATCCGGCGGTCACGTTCGCGGCGACGCTGGGTCACGCCGGACCGTCGGGCGACACCCTCCTCGCGTCCTACGTCCGTCCGGTCGAGGGCCACACCGTCGAATCGCGGGAGTTGCGGGTGCACGTGGCGGCCCAGTTGCCGGCCCACATGGTGCCCTCGGCGATCGTGGTGCTCGACGAGATCCCGCTGACCCCGGCCGGCAAGCTGGACCGTCGTGCCCTGCCTGCGCCTGAATTCACCTCGCTCACAGCGGAGTTCCGGCCACCAACCACCGCGACGGAACGAGCGGTGACCGAGGTCTTTGCGGACGTGCTCGGTGTCGATCACGTCGGCATCGACGACAGCTTCTTCGACCTCGGCGGCAACTCGATCACCGCGACCCGCGTCATGTCCGAGCTGCAGTCCAGGGTGGGCCGACAGATCCCGCTCCAGACGATGTTCCTGGACCCGACGCCGGCCGGGCTGGCCAAGCGGATCGACCTGCCCGTCGGCTACCTCGGGCACGGCGAATCCCCGGTCGACGACGCGCTCGGCGTGATGATTCCGCTGCGGCCCAAGGGTGCCCGGCCACCGCTGTTCTGCGTCCATCCCGGTATCGGATTGTCCTGGGGGTACGCCGGACTCGTCCAGTACCTGGCAAAGGACCGGCCCGCGTACGGGCTGCAGCTGCCGCTGCTCAGCGGTGGACCGGACTTCGACTCCGTGCAGCAACTCGCGCACCGCTATGTCGAGGAGATCCGGGTCGTGCAACCCCACGGCCCGTACCACCTGCTCGGGTGGTCGCTCGGCGGTGTCATCGCGCACGCGATAGCCGTCGAGCTCCGCAACGCCGGCGAGGAGGTCGCGACCCTGGCCATCATGGACAGCTACCTCACCGAGGACGAGGAAGAGCCCGGCCCGCTGACGGTGGCCGAACTCCTCGAGGGCCTGGGCCTGGATCTGACCCCGTACGGTGACGTCCGCGAGTTGACCTATGCACGGGCCGTCGAACTGCTCGACGAGTCCCTCGGGCAGGAGTCCGGGCTGACTCCGGCACACCTGAAGCGGATCAGCGAGGGCTTCACGACGTCCGCCCGGATCATGAACCGCTACTCACCCGGCGTCTTCGACGGGGACCTGCTGTTCTTCACGGCAGGCCGGGGTGACGGCAACGGTCAGGCCGCGCCGGAACATTCACCGCAGGTGTGGCAATCCGCGATCACCGGGCGAATCCGCGAGTTCACCATCGACTGCGAACACAACCAGATGATCGAGCCCACCGTCCTGGCCGAGATCGGTCCGATACTCGAGGACTACCTGGTCGAGCACTGACTCTGCGGAACGCCGAAAAGGTGCATGTCACACGAAATTCCGCAACGCGACGGGTCGCGACCGATCCTCAGCGGGAAGGGTGTGCCAGGGACTAGCGTCGAATCAGGGACTGCCAGCCCTCTCACGGTTTGGAGAGCTCCATGAAACGCCGCTCCAAGAAACTACTCAGGGATTCCGCTGCGTCTGTTCTCTTCGTGGTCTCACTCGGAATCGCCACGGGCACTGCCCAGGCCGCGCCGGCGCCGGGTGCGGGGCAGGTCGGGTCCGCGACCTCCGCCTCGACACCGCTGGCCGGGAACCCGCTCATCCGACCGGTGGTGGACAAGCAGACCGCGCAGGACAACCTGATGCGCGAGATCGAAATCGGCTGGGCCAACGGTGGCTCGGAGTCGGCCCTGATGGGGGCGGGTATCGGCTTCGTGGTCGGCTGTATCTCCGTCTTCCCGGCGTTCATCGCCGGTTGCACCATCGGCGCCGGAGTCGGTGCCGCGATCGGTGCCATCAACGGCATCACGGCCGCCAACCCCGACGCCGAGCCCGCGTTCTACGAATGGCTCAATGCCGCACCCTGACATACCGCACCCTGATACCGAGTCGCGGCCGGCCGGCGCGAGGTACCCCGCGGGTCACCACTCGTAGGGGACCTCGTCGCGCACACCGAGGTCCTCGCACAGCCGTCGGATCGCACTGCAGTCCTGGACCAGCTTCCGACGATCGGAGTCGTGCGCGGCGTCGGACACCATCTCCGCACCGTGGCGGACGCCCTCGGCCTCCATCACCGCCGACCATGTCCGGTAGTCGTTGGACTCGAACGCCTGGAGTCCGGCGGCGAATCCCGACAACAGCATCCGCCGGTCGTCGGTCCCTAGCCGCTCGTACACGATCTTCAACAGTTCGCAGGTGATCGATGAGTGGCAGGACTCGTCGCGCCGATGGAGCTTGACCGTGGCCCGGTTGACCGGCTGGAGGTCGTCGTCATCGGTCATCAAACCCAGATACGAGCTGATCGACGTCTCGGCCACCGTCGTGTAGGCCAGGCTCACGAGCGCGGACTCGCGGGGGGTCTCGGCGCCGGCGACGGCCGCGTGATGGTGTCGAACCGTCGGGCCGTACGGTAGGCGGCTCTCGGGCAGATGCCACCCGCGCCGACGCCGGGTGAGCGCGCTCGCGTTCAGGTGCATCAACGTGTGGTACTGCTCGTCGACCATCGCCTGCAGCGTCGCCACCGTCAGGACGTCGCCGAGGCCGGTGCCGAACGCGTCCTGCGACAGCAACCGGAATCCCGGGTTGACGACGTACTGCTCGACATCCATGACGTTCTTGTTGTAGGCGATCCACGCCCAGGCCAGGATCCGGCGGCGGGTGGGTTCGTCGAGCCGCCGGAATCGGTCGTCGTCGTGGAACGGGATCAGCTGTATCGGGTAGTCGTCCTTGTCCGCGTCGAACAACGCGTCGATGTCCGGTTCGGGGCGCTTGACGGTGGCCCGGTGCGGCCAATTGTCCGCGAGCGTGCTGATGATCGCGCTCTCGACGGGATCGGACGGGTCGAACGGGGGCAGGGACGGCAGGCGCAGCAGCGTTTCGTGGTCGGCGGCCGCGTCGCCGAAGGGATTGTCGGTCACGGCGGTCCTCCCTCCGTCGGATCCTCCCGCAGCTGCCCGAAGATCTCGGCGCACGTCTCCTGGTAGCGCTCCCGCCGGTCACCGAGTGGCCGGACGGCATCGTCCATGAGGGACGCGAACATCTGCTCGTCGCCGTGCTCGACGGTTTCGGACAGCCGAGCAAGACCTGCCGCCAGCGCCTTCCGCGCGTCGGCGGCGCCTGGATTGCCAGCCTGAATGTCATGGTAGACCTCGGGGAGACCGGTGGCGATGCGGGCGAGCAGTGCCGACAGGACCGTGTGCGGAGGGGGAGCAGTCGCTGCCAATATGTCGGCGTTGGTTCCCGATTCCGCTAGGGCCAGCCCGAAGGCCAGTACCGCGGCATGGGTCAGCGCCTGGGTGGCCGCGCTGACCCGATCGTGTTCGGCGGCGTCGAGGCGCACGATGCGCCCGCCCCATCCGACGACCTCGCCGAGGAATCGTTCGACCGCCGGCCCGGCATGGTGGGTGACGGTCGCCACCGGCCTGCCGGCCATGCCGAGCGGGGGCGCGAACATCGGGTTGATCCCCACTGCGGGGCGCTGCACCGGGCTCTCGCACACCGCCTGGTGGATGCGGGTCTTGACCGACAGCGTCTCCACCAGCAACGCACCACGGTGCATGATGTGGTCGAGGACCGGGACCGCGGCCAGTGCCACGGCCTCAGGGACCGCGAGGACGACGGTGTCGGCGGCGGCGAGGACCGCACGCATCTGCGCGGAGGGAGTAACGACGTCGCCGGCCAGCGCCGCGCTGCCGTCTACTGGGCCGATCCGGTCGATCACCGTGACCGTGTCGCCGCCGGAGCGCGCCAGGTCCACCAGCATCGCGCCGACCGCACCCGCCCCGCCGACGACCACCATCGCGTCGGTGACCGGGTCCGCACGTGCTGTCACCGATCACCGTCCCTGGCCGAAACCTCGCCGACGACCCGGTCGTCCGAGGTCGCCGCCGCTCCGTCGCCCGAGGTCGCCGCCGCTCCGTCGCCCGAGGTCGCTGTGGCTCCGTCACCGGAGACCGCTGTGGCTCCATCGCCGGCGACCGCTGTAGCCCCATCGCTCGAGCCGGCCCCGTTACCCGAGGTCGCCGTGACTCCATTGGTCGAGGTCACCGAGAGGCAGCGCCGCATCGTGACCGCCTTGACCATCGTCTCCTCGAGCTCCTCCTCCGGGTCGGAGAGGGCCACGATCGCGCCTCCGACCCCGAACGTCACCTGGTCCTCCGTAGCGACCATCGTGCGGATCACGATCGAGAAGTCGGCGGTGCCGTTGATCGAGAAGTATCCGATGGCACCGGAGTACACACCCCGGGGCCCCTCCTCGAGTTTGTCGATGATCTCCATCGTCCGTAGCTTCGGGGCACCGGTCATCGAACCGCCAGGGAATGCGGCGCGCACGCAGTCGACGGTCGAGACGTCGTCGCGCAGGGTTCCACGCACCGTGGACACCAGTTGATGCACCGGGGCGTAGGTCTCGACGTCGAACAGCTTCGGGACGTGCACGGAGCCAGGCACACAGACGCGCGACAGGTCGTTGCGGACGAGGTCGACGATCATCAGGTTCTCTGCGCGGTCCTTCTCGCTGTCGAGCAGATCCTGACGCAGCGCCTCGTCCTCCGCGGGCTTCGAGTGCCGCGGACGGGTGCCCTTGATCGGCTTGGATTCCACGACCCGGTTGGCACCGATCCGCAGGAAGCGTTCGGGCGACGCACTGAGCACGGACACCCCGGAGAATTTCAGCAACGCGCTGTACGGGGTGGGGCTGATCTCGCGCAGTGTTTCGTAGCTGCGGACAGGATCGATCGCCCGGTCGACCGTCGCCGCGTTCGTCAGGCACACCTCGTAGGACTCGCCCGACCGGATCTCGTCGAGGCACTGCCCGATGAGCGCGAGGTATTCGTCGTTGCTGTGGCGCATTCGGGGTTTGGTGTCGTCCTCGAGCTTCACCAGGGGGTGGGGCGGCGGGGATTCGACGGCCTCGTCGAGTTCGCGGATCCGGGCCTCGATGTGCGCGAACCATTCCGGCACTCGAGGATCATCCGGGTCCTCGCTCAGCGCCAGCAGGTAGCAGGTTCCCTCCACGTGGTCGATCACCACCGCGCGGTCGGCGAACACGAACGCCGCGTCCGCGGTCGGCGACGTGTGAACCAACTGGCTGCCGACGTCGGCCTTGAGTTCGTATCCGAGGTATCCGATGTAGCCGAGGCCGAAGGCGAACGGCAGATCGGGGGACGGGGGAACCGCCCGCTGCTTGAGTTGTTCGTCGATGTACTCGAAGATCCGCTGGTGAACCCGCTCGGCTGGGCGACCCGCACGGTGGACGCACACGCTGGTCTCGGCGACTCGGTAGGTGACGGACTCCGCCAGTGGCCCGGAGCAGTCGCCCATCACAGAGAAGCGCGACTCCGCTTCGATCGCGGCGCTGCCGTCCAACCAGAAGCTGTCCGGGCCGTCGGCGAACAGGCGTCCGTAGACCGATGCCGGATCAACCGCGCGGTCGACACGCCTGCTGTGCACGACGTACTTCGGTTTCCCGCCCCGGGCGTTCGACGACTGCCGGGTGGGTTCTGGCCGGGAGGCAGGTCCGGACCGTGTCGGCGTCAGATCCCGGAAGTTGCCGAGCAACTCGCGGCCGTACTGCGTGCAGATCGACTCGGGATGGAACTGAACGCCCCACAACGGGTGCAGGCGGTGCTTCGCCGCCATCAGCAGCCCGTCGTCGGTCCAGGCTTGGGCCTCGAGCTCGGGCGGAAGGTCCTCGACGATCAGGGAGTGGTAGCGCACCGCCCGGAACGGGGACGGAATGCCCTCGAATATCCCGGTCCCGATGTGCCGGATATCCGACAGCCTCCCGTGCATCGGCACCGGAGCCAAGCCCACAGCGCTGCCGAACAGGTGACACAGCCCCTGATGCCCCAGGCAGACCCCGAGCACCGGAATCTGCCGGTTCGCGATCGCCCTGGCACTGATCCCGAAGTCACGCTTGCGGTCCGGTCGACCCGGACCGGGGGATATGACGATGTTGTCGAAGTCGTCCAAGGGCACCGACGCCCAGTCGGTGTCGTTCTTCACGACGACCGGTGGACGCCCGTTCACCTCCGACAACAGGCTGTACAGGTTGTAGGTGAACGAGTCGTAGTTGTCGATCAAGAGTGTTCGGGTCGACATGATGCCATCAGCCTGGTGTGCGCGACGGGTCACCGTTCGACCCGATGACGACGTCCTCGATCCGACACGTCTCGGCGATCACCACGTTGTACAGCTCTCGCAGGAACTCCGCCGACAACCCGTTGTCGCGGGCGTACTGCTCGGCGCGGGCGTGGACCAGGCCCACTCGCTGCGGCTGCATCATGGGGATGCGCTGACGTCGCTTGCACTCTGCAATCCGAACGCACACGTCGATGCGGTCCCGGATGTCCTCGAGCAGTCGTGCGTCGATCGCGTCCAATTCGGACCGCAGGCGCGCAAGACTCGGCTGGTCGGCCGGATCGGTCTCCGCGGCGAGTCCTGAGGAGTCGGCCCTCGTGGGGTCCTTGGTGTCGTCCATGCGCCACCTCGCCTTATATCTTCCGGACCGGCTCGGTACTTCCGTCCAACCCCGTGAACCGTCGCGTCAGCCGTGTCCGCCAAGCTGCATCAGTTCCTTTCATGATGTCACGGGTAAGTAGTCGTGGCGAATCTCCGGCGAATCCGGAATCCGGCTACAGGATGCTCGTAAAGCCCTAGTGACAGACCGGTTACGACCGGTATCGACGTGTCCGGATTCGGTTGCGCCACAGCCGATCGTGAGGTAGTCGTAGTGAATCGTCCCAAGCAGCGGAGGCGTTCGCGCGATCAGGTCGAATGTCGTCGGCTAGTGCATCGTTTCGGTCCCCGTCCGCTCACTTCCGAAGGGGCTCGGCACGCAAACGTGGGCGTCCGCTTCGTATGCGCCATTCGGTGCGATCGCACGATTCGCGAGGTGCACGGCCAGCGGGACGTCACGGATGTCCGTCAAGGCCGGCGGGCATGCCACTCACTCTCGCCCGCTTCCGTCGGGCGGAGACGATTCGGCGCCGCCACGGGGGACCGTGGCGGCGCCGAATCAGAGAACCGAGCGGGCGGCTGCTACGCGCCGCGACGCCGGGCCTTGAGCAGGTCCAGCCGCTCCTTGAGCAGGTCCTCGAGTTCCTCGATGGACCGGCGCTCGAGCAGCATGTCCCAGTGGGTACGCGGCGGCTTGGCCTTCTTCGCCTCGGGCGCGCTGCCCTCGAGCAGGGTGCCCTCGAGGCCGTTCTTGCAGAGCCACGTGCCGGGGATCTCGGCGTCGTCGGCGAACGGGACGTCGAACTCCTCCCCGTTGTCACACCGGTACCGGGCGATGCGACGGGGAGCCAGGTCGTGGTCGCGATCGGTCTCGTAACTCACCGCTCCGAGTCGACTGCCTCGAAGTACGCGATCTGCCATGGTGTGTCCTCTCTTGGTTCGTCACCTAATTGGTTCGTCACCGCGCCAGCTCGCCTGCAACGGCGCACCGAGCGTTCACAACCATCTACAACGTGCCGGAATCCGGATTCGTTCCCGGGACCGCCCCCTTCCCGGGAACGGCTTGCATGCGGCCGCTACATGATACCGGGGAGCCCGGCCGCCCCGCGTAAGGTGCTCAACCATGACAGCTGCTTCCCGGAAGCCCGTGTCGTGTTTGTGGTGCGGTCGGGAGCTCGCCTCGGCCGAGATCGGCCGCCGTCGCCGGTACTGCCGTCAGTCCTGCCGCCAGCGCGCGTACGAACAACGCAACGCCGTGAAGGGAACCTCGATTCCCACCGACGCGGTCGTCCTCACGGCAGACGCGGCCTCGGCGTTGACGGACCGGATCTTCGAGGTCCGCTGCGCCGCCGAGGACATCGCCAGCGCCGTCGCCGAGGACGCCGATCGCAGCGTGCTCACCGCGCTCGCCGATCGACTGGTTGCGTTGGCTCGCGATGCGGAGCGTTTCCGCTGATCACCTCCGAGGCGATGGCGCGAGCCGTCGCCGGGACCGCGCGCCGCACCGCCGCCGACAGTCCCGCACCAGTTCCGACCCGGGCTCCCTCGATCGCATAGACCACCACCCGTTCGGGAGAGCGTCCGAGAACCCGCGCCAACGCGAGGGCGGCCGCCACATCCACACCGTGACCGCCCAGCGGCGCCGGCACGCCGTCGCCGACCACCCACCGGTGCACTCGGCCCGGGATCGGTGGCGTGCACAGCACGGCGTCGACGACGACCGCCAAGGCCGCTCCCGCCCAGACGTCGAGCAGGTCGACGTCGTCGGCCACCTCCACGACGCGAATCGGCGGCGGCAGGCGACCGTGCAGCGCCCGCACCACCGCCGGACCGACCCCGTCGTCGCCGCGGTACTCGTTACCGAGACCGATCACCACGATGGGCCTCACCACGATGGGCCGCCGCCCGCTCACCGTCGGGTCACCCGCAGGTCGAGGAAGTGCGTGGCGCACGAGATGCACGGATCGTGGTTGCGGATGACCCGCTCGCACAACCCGGTCAACGACGCGTCGTCCAGGTCGAGATGCTCACCGATCCGATCGACGAGGTCGGCCTCGATCGTGTCCTGGTTCTGCGCTGTCGGGGGCACGATGTCGGCGGACCGGATCGTTCCGTCGGCGGCGAGCACATACCGGTGGTACAGCAGCCCGCGCGGCGCCTCGCTCACGCCGTGACCGGTGCCGGCGCGGGCGGTGATCGGCAGCGCCGCTGAATCCGGTTGCTCGTACCCGGCGATCAGCCGCAACGCCTCCTCGACGGCGTACGCCACCTCCACCGCCCGAACGACGATGCTGCGGTACGGGTTCCGGCACTCGTCACCCAGCCCGGCCTCGACCGCCGCCGCACCCGCGGCCCCGTCCAGCTGCGCACGGTTGAGCGTGTACCGGGCCAGGGGGCCGGTAAGGACGCGCTCGCCGTCCAGCCGGGCGTGCAGGGCGGTGGTACCCGGCACCTGGCGCTCGCGAACGTGGGTACCGAATTCGGACGCCGGGAACCGCCGGCCGGCGCTGGTCCGGACGACGCCGTCCTCGATCGCGTAACCGCTCTCGTCGTGCAGCGCCATCAGCACGGGGTCGAGCCGCACGTCCGGGAAGTCGAACCCCGCGGCCCACCGCACCGTGTCGAGCGCGTCGTCGAGGGCATGTCGAAGCGTCTCGGCGAGCGGCACCAGCTCGGCGCTGGTCGGGGCCCGGTAGAAGCCGCCCACCCGGACGTTGACCGGGTGGATCGGCCGCCCGCCGATCGTCTCGAGGATCGCGTTCCCGGCCTTCTTCAACGCAAGACCCCGTTCGACGGCGGCGCGGTCACGCCGGGCGAGTTCGATCGAGTCTGCGACGCCGAAGAAGTCCGGGGCGTGCAGGAAGTAGATGTGGAGGGTGTGGCTCGCGATCCACTCGCCGCAGTACAGCAGGCGCCGCAGCGCCCGCACCCGCGGATCCACGCTGACGCCGCAGGCCTGCTCGAGCGCGTTGCAGGCGCTGACCTGATAGGCGACGGGACAGATCCCACAGATCCGGGAGGTGATGTCCGGTGGCTCACGGAAGTCGCGGCCCCGCAGGAACGCCTCGAAGAACCGTGGCGGCTCGTAGATGTTCAACCGGGCGTCCTCGACCGCGCCGTCCCGGACGGTGACGTCGAGGCGCCCCTCGCCCTCGACGCGGGCCAGGGCGCGGACGGTGAGCCGCCGCCGCTCCGTGTCGTCACCGGCGTCGTCACCGGCCATAACGTCGCCCCTCACCGAACTCCGGGGCGGCGACGTTGAAGGTCGAGAACACCCGGCCGATGTCGTCGTCGTCCATGCCGCATCGGCGCAGCCAGCCGGCCAGCGACGCGATGTTCGGGTCCTTCGTCGGCCCGAAGCAGCCGTAGCACCCGCGCGAGGAGGCGGGGCACAGCGCGCCGCATCCGGCGTGCGTGACCGGGCCCAGACATGGGGTGCCGTCGGCGACCATGACACAGGTCAGTCCGCGCCGTTTGCACTCGTTGCATACGCTCGTCTCGGGCACGTTCGGGGTCCGGCCGACGAGGAACGCGGTGATCACCTCGAGGAGCTGTCGGCGGTCGATCGGGCAGCCGCGCAGCTCGAAATCCACCCGCACGTGTGCCGAGATCGGCGTCGACGTGGCGAGCGTGTCGATGTACTCCGGGCTCGCATACACCGCCGCCGCGAACTCGACGACGTCGCCGAAGTTGCGCAGCGCCTGCACCCCGCCGGCGGTGGCGCACGCACCGATCGTGACGAGGTGGCGGGAGTCGTCCCGGATCCGGTGGATGCGCTCGACGTCCTCGGCGGTGGTGATCGACCCCTCCACGAGCGAGAGAGCGTACGGGCCCGCGACCGTCGCGCTGGACATCTCCAAGAAGTGTGCGATCTTCAGTTCCGTTGCAACCTCGAGTATTTCGTCCTCGCAGTCGAGCAGCGAGAGCTGGCAGCCGTCGCAGGAGGCGAACTTCCACACGGCCATCTTCGGTGGGGAGTCGGGGGAGCCGCCGGACGCAGGGAACGCTGGGAACGGCAGGAAATCAGCCATCACAGCTCCCGGGTGTGCAGTAGGGGACCGGCCACCGCGTAGTCGACCACCGGTCCGTCGCGACAGAGCAGCAGTTCTCCGAGTTGGCAGTGCCCGCACACGCCGACGCCGCACTGCATGTTGCGCTCGAGCGAGACCTGGATGTGCCGTCGGTCGACGCCGTGGCCCTCGAGCACCCGCACCGAGAACCTCATCATCGCCTCGGGCCCGCACACCAGGGCCCGGGTCCGGGGCGGATCCACGCGAAGCCGCGCGAGTGCCTCGGTGACGAACCCGACCGCTCCGGTCCAGTCGCGGGCGGGTTGATCGATGGTGAGCACCACGTCGATACCGGCGGCACGCCAGTCGTCGAGATCGCGGCGGTAGAGGATCTCGTCGGGGTTCCGGGCCCCGGCCACGAGGGTCACGGTCCGGAACCGGGCCCGATCCGCGCGCACCGCCAGCACCGGCGCCCGCACCGCGGCCAGGCCGACGCCGCCCGCGACGATCACCAAGTCACCGCCCGCGGCGGTGCCGAGGTCCCAGGTGGTCCCGTACGGCCCCCGCACGCCCACCGTTGCGCCGACCGGGGCGTCGCTCAGGGCGGCGCTCGCCGGGCCGACGCTGCGCACGGTGTGTTCCAGGACGCCGTCGCGGCGCGTCGGATCCCCGCACGCCGAGATCGGAATCTCCCCGATTCCCGGGGCGCACAGCATCATGAACTGGCCGGGGCGAAAGCCCGGCAACGCGGCGCCCCTGGGTGCCAGCTCGAGTGTGACCGAATCACGCGTCTCGACGGTCCGGCGCATCACGTGGTAGGGGACCGGGACCAGAACCGATCCCGTCGGGGCCCAGGCGGTCGCGGTCACGGCGCCTCCGGATTCCCGTACAGGTCGAGCAGGCGCGCCCGCGTCGCCTGCAGTCGGTCCAGCAACAGCCCCGACATGGCCTGTGACACCTCGTACCCGAACACGGGGTCCCGCTCGGCGGCCTCGTGCAGGACCGCGATGTCGATCTCCCGGGCCTCGGTCGGATCGGCCGCCCGCGCCCCGAAGCTCCATACGCGCGGGGGCCGCAGCCAGGACCAACCCAGCACGTCGCCGCCGGCGAGCGTCTCGATCACGACCTCCCCACGGCCCGGCACCGCCGTGCTCAGCAGCACCCGCCCGCGGCGCAGCAGCCAGCAGCGGCGGGCGGGTTCGCCCTCGTGGAAGACGTACTCGCCCGGCACCCACAGCGCCGGGGTGGACAGCGCCTCGAGCCGCTCCCGAGCCTCCTCGGTGAGTCCGGGGAGCGGCACACCCGATTCGTCAGGCGATCTCGTCACGGTCCGGACTCTGGTCTCTCCCGGCTCGCCGGAACGTCGGGCGTGTCGGGAGAGTCGGTTACCCCCGAAAGCGCGCCGGTGAGCCGGGCGGCCTCGGCGGTGATGTCGATGCCGACCGGGCACCAGTCGATGCAGCGCCCGCACCCCACACAACCTGACGAGCCGAACTGGTCGAACCACGTGCCGAGCTTGTGCGTCATCCATTGCCGGTACCTGCTCGCGCCGCTCGTGCGCACGCTTCCGCCGTGCAGGTGCGAATAGTCGAGTTCGAAACACGACGCCCACCGTTGGTGCCGTTCGGCGCGCTCGCCGCCGAGTTCGCTCACGTCCTCGGCGCTGGTGCAGAAACACGTAGGACAGACCATGGTGCAGTTCCCGCAGGTCAAGCACCGGTCGGCGACGTCGTCCCACACCGGTTCGTCGCGGGCGGCCCGCAGCAGGGCACGCAGATCGACGTCGGGCATCGCGCGGCCCATGCGCCCCCGCGCTTCGTCGACCGCTGCGCGAGCCTCTGCGACGTCCCCGGCGGGGGCGACGGTGTGCGGGATTCGTGCGAGCAGCCCGAGGCCGGTGTCGGTGGCGACCTCCACGAGGAACCGGTGGCCGCGCTCGTCGATGAGTTCGGTGAGCGCGAGGTCGTAGCCCCCGCCGGCCGAGCCGGCGGCCGGGCCGGTGCCCATCGACGCGCAGAAACATACCCCACCGGGATCGGTGCAGTCGACGGCCACGACGACCAGATCGCGGAGTAGGCGGGCCGTGTAGCCGTCCGGGTCCGCGCCGAGCACGGTGTCGAGCGTGCGGATCGCGGCGAGGTCGCAGCCGCGCACCCCGAGGAACGCGTACCGCGTTTCCTCGGGTTCCGGCGCGTGGAACCGGCCACCGGAAGCTCTCCACAGAACCCGGTGCGGTGGGTGGACGAACTGCTTCCACGACATCGGACCCGCCGAGTGCGCGAACACGGCACCGTCCGGGCGGGGCCGCAGCCGGTACTCGCCCGGCGCGCAGGTCACGCCCCACCCGTCGGGCAGTTCAGCGCCCGATTCGAGTTCGGCCAGCACGATCGCGTTCTCGCGCACCGTCGGGCCGACGACCCGACGACCATCGCCCCGCAGCACCCGGATCAGCTCGTCGAGTGCACGTCGGTCGATGACAGCCGAGTCCATCCCGTGCATGGCACCTGTGTCCATCCTGTGCGTGGCACTCCTCCCGTCCATTGGGTCAGGCGCACCGGCTCGTGTGAAGGGTCGTTCGACCCTGGACCGGGACCGACCGCGACGCCCACCATCGGACGAGGAGCCGGGCGTCCGCCCGGCCCGAGAGAGGCGCCCTGCATGCCGGCGATCGTCACACTCACCATGAATCCGGCACTCGACGTCTCGACGACCGCGCCGCGAGTCGGCCCCACGAACAAGATCCGCTGCGCCACGCCCCGCTACGATCCCGGCGGCGGGGGCATCAACGTCGCCCGCATCGTACGGGTGCTGGGCGAGCCCGTCGTCGCGGTCTTCCCGGTGGGTTCGGCCACGGGCGAGGTGCTCGGCGGGCTGCTCGATCGGGAGGGCGTGTGGAGCCGCCGGGTACCGATCGACGGCGCCACCCGCGAATGCTTCACGGTCGACGAGGACTGCACCGGAGACCAGTACCGGTTCGTGCTGCCCGGCCCCCACCTGAGCCGGGCGCAGCAGGAGCAGTGTCTGTCCGTGCTCGCGGAGGTCGCCCGCGACGCCCGCTACCTGGTCGCGAGTGGTTCGCTGCCGCCGGGTGCACCACCGGACTTCTACGACCGGGTCGCCGGGCTGGCCCGCAACCTCGGCGCCCGCTGCGTGCTCGACACGTCGGGAGAGCCGTTGCGTCAGTGCGGCGCCGGCGTCTACCTCCTCAAGCCGAGCCTCCGGGAGCTGCGGGAACTCGTCGGAGAGGAGCTCACCTCCGAGGACGAGCAAGTGGCCGCCGCCGGGGCGTTGGTCGAGGCCGGGCGGTGCGAGGTGGTGGTGCTGTCGCTGGGCGCCGATGGCGCGCTGGCGGTCACCGCGGACTCCGCCATCCGATTCGCGGCGATCCCGGTCGCCGCCCGCAGCGGCGTCGGCGCCGGGGACGCGATGCTCGCCGGTATCACCGTCGGCCTCGCCCGGAACCGGCCCCTGCACGACGCGGTGCGCCTCGGCACCGCGGCCGGTGCCGCGATGCTCACCACGCCGGGCACAAGAGCGTGTCGGCGGGAGGACATCGAGAATCTCTACCACCGTGCTCCCGCCGGCGCTAGCGTGGAGGACGACAGGGTGGAGACGACCGAGAGGAAGATGCCATGACCGCTTCCGCGCACCGTCCACACGATCCGTCCGATCACCCACACGTCCACGGAAAGAACTGCGGACACGAGACGATCGAGCACGGTGACCACGTCGACTACCTTCACGACGGCCACCGGCACGCGGAGCATGAGGGGCACTACGACGAGCACGGCAAGGTCGACTGAGTCCGTTGTCCTCCGACTCGTCGGGGTGGTCAAGCGATCAGCCGTTCGCCGCCCTGCACGAGACCCATGCGGGGGTGGTGATCCTTCTCGGTGATCGTGCGTACAAGGCGAAGAAGCCCGTCCGCACCGACTTCCTCGACTTCGGGACCTTGCAGGCCCGCCGGGCCGTGTGCGCCCACGAGCTCGAACTGAATCGGCGACTCGCACCCGACGTGTACCTCGGGCTCATCGAACTGGGCGATCCCGGCGGAGCCGAGGGGGAGCCGCTGGTGGTGATGCGGCGGATGCCCGAGAGTGCGCGGCTGTCGACGATCGCGCACGGCGCCGCCGCCGAGGACTGGGTCAGTGCGATCGCCGACCTGGTCGCACGGTTCCACTCGGGGGCGCAGCGTGCCGCTCATATCTCCGCCCAGGGCACCGCCGCTGCCGTCCAATGGCGATGGCAGGCCAACATTCGTGAAATGCGGGATCTCGACCAATCGGTCATCGACGACGACCGCGTGGCGGCGCTCGAGCAGGCCGTCCTGCGGTATCTCGACGGCCGCGAGTGTCTGTTCACCGAACGCATCGATGGCGGGCACATCGTCGACGGTCACGGCGACCTGCTGGCGGACGACATCTTCTGCCTCCCCGACGGCCCCCGGATCCTGGACTGCCTCGACTTCGACGACCGCCTCCGCTACCTGGACGTGATCGACGACATTTCTTGCCTGGCAATGGATCTCGAATTCCTGGGTCGATCCGACCTGGGCGGGCTGCTGTTCGAGCGATACACGGCGGCGTCCGGCGACACCGCACCGGACTCGCTGCGGCACCACTACGTCGCCTACCGCGCCTTCATGCGGGGAAAGGTCGACTGCGTGCGCCTGCTGCAGGGCCGGGCGGCGTCCGCCGACGACGCCCTGCGGCACACGGCGATCGCGGAGGACCACCTCCATAGGGGCGCGGTCCGTCTCGGCCTCGTCGGCGGGCTTCCCGCCACCGGCAAGTCGACCCTCGCGAACGCGCTCGCCGACGCGGTCGGCGCCACGCTGGTGTCGAGCGATGCCGTCCGGCGGGAACTCTTCGCCGACGAGCGTCGCAGCGATCCGGACCCCGGGTTCGGCCGCGGCCGGTACTCGCCCGACGCGACCGCCGACGTCTACGAGACGTTGCTCGGACGCGCCCAGCGGGACCTGGAACGTGGGGTGTCCGTCGTCCTGGACGCATCGTGGACGGACCGGCGGTGGCGCGAGCGCGCCGCCGAGGTGGCCGCCGCAACCCTCGCGGACCTCGTACCGATGCGGTGCACCGCTCCGCCCGCGACGACCGAACGCAGACTGCGCGCCCGGCGCGGCGCCGGCGGCGACCACGACTCGGAGGCCACCCCCGACATCGCCCGCGCCATGGCACTGCAGGCGGACGCCTGGCCGGACTCCGCGGAGATCGACACCGCACGACCACCGGATCGCACACTGTCGGCGGCGGTCGACCGCTGGTGGTCGACGTGAGGACCTAGTTCCCTACCCGTACCCTCCGGGCACCGGCAGGCTCACTCCGGGGGCGATCGTTCTTCCGCCGAGTCGAGGTGGAGCGCGATTCGGGTTGGAGCGCACGATGGCACGAGTGTCGACGGACGAACTCGGAGCGGCCGGGCTGACCTCGGACGCGGCGGCCGAACGGCTACGCGTCGACGGCCCGAACCTGCTACCGACGACGCGTCCGGTGCCCGCGTGGCGCAAACTCGCGGCCGAACTGACCCACTTCTTCGCCCTCATGCTCTGGGTCGCCTCCGCGCTCGCGCTGGTCGCGGACATGCCGCAGCTGGCGGCCGCGATCGTCGTCGTGATCGTGGTGAACGGCGTGTTCGCGTTCGTCCAGGAGGAACGTGCCGAGAAGGCATCCGCTCGACTGCGCGACCTGCTGCCGGCGACGGTGACCGTCCGGCGTGACGGTGAACTCCGCACGATTGACGCCGCCGGCGTGGTCGTCGGCGACGTCATGGTCATCGCCGGCGGCGATCGGGTTCCCGCCGACGGCACGCTGACGGTCACCCATGATCTGGCGGTCGACGAATCCACCCTCACGGGGGAGAGCGAATCGGTACACAAAAAGCCCGGTGGGCATGTGTGGGCCGGCACCTACGCGGTCGGTGGGCAGGGCGAGGCGTTCGCGGTCGCGACGGCCGCGGACACCAGGCTCGCCGGGATCGCCGCCCTCACCGCCGGTGTGCGCCGACCCCGGAGCCCCCTGGCCGCCGAACTGCATCGTGTCGTGCGCGCGATCGCCGTTCTCGCGGCTGCCGTCGGTGGCGGATTCTTCGGGCTGTCGCTGCTCATCGGTTTACCCGCCCACGACGGGTTCGTGCTGGCCCTGGGCGTGACGGTGGCGCTGGTCCCGGAGGGGTTGCTCCCCACGGTGACCCTCTCCCTGGCGATGGGCGCTCAGCGAATGGCGCACCGGCAAGCTCTCGTGCGACACCTGGAGGCGGTCGAGAATCTCGGGTCCACGACGGTGATCTGCACCGACAAGACTGGCACCCTCACACAGAACCGGATGACCGTCACCGAGGCTTGGACCCCGGCGGGTACCGTGACCGCGGCCGGGGAGGGCTACGAGCCGACTGGACGGGTCGAGGGAACGGCACCCGCCCTCGACGCGGCTCGACATCTGGGCCTGGTGGCGGTGGCGGCGTCACAGGGCGGCATCGTGTTCCAGAACGGCGCCTGGTCGGTTGTCGGCGATCCGATGGAAGCCGCCCTCGACGCCTTCGCCCGCCGCGCGGCGGGACACGGCACCCCGGAGCGGGCCACGCCGGATCGTCGCCTCGCGTTCGATCCCGAGCGGCGGCGCGAGTCGGCGATCTTCGGCAGAGCCCTGATGCTCAAGGGCGCACCGGATTCCGTGCTGCCGCTGTGCACGTCCGCCGGGCCACCGGTTCTCGCCGCGGCCCGACGTGCCGTCGACGACATGGCCGGCCGTGGTCTGCGGGTGCTCGCGGCCGCCACCCGAGACCTGCCCGACGCGGCCGGCTCCGCGGACCAGGTGGAGCGGGATCTGACGCTCGTCGGGCTGTTCGGTATCGAGGACCCGCCCCGCCCCGCCGTCGCCGCGGCGCTCGCGGCGGCACGGCGCGCCCACATCAGGGTCGTCATGCTCACCGGAGACCACCCGGCGACGGCGGTCGCGGTTGCCCGCCAGATCGGCCTCGTGGACGACTCGAGGCCGCTGGTGGTCGAGGGCGACGACCTACCGGAACACGACGACGCGCTCGGCGACCTCCTCGACCGGGACGGCGTGCTCGTCAGCAGGGTCTCGCCCGAACAGAAGCTGGCGGTCGCGCGGGCCCTGCAGGCCCGTGGGCATGTCGTCGCGATGACCGGTGACGGCGTCAACGACGGCCCCGCATTGCGGGAGGCGGACATCGGCGTCGCCATGGGACGCGGCGGCACCGACGTCGCGCGGGAAGCGGCCGACCTCGTGCTCCTGGACGATGACTTCTCCACGATCGTCGCCGCCGTCGAACAGGGCCGCGCCACCTACGCCAACATTCGGCGGTTCCTCACCTACCACCTCACGTCCAACGTCGCCGAACTCACGCCCTTCTTGGTCTGGGCCCTGTCCGGAAGTCGGATTCCACTCGCGATCGGTGTCCTGCAGGTGCTGTGCATCGACATCGTCACCGACCTGTTGCCAGCGCTCGCCCTCGGTGGTGAGCCGCCGGGCAAGGGCGTGATGGATCGTCGCCCCGAGCGTCGGCACCTGCTCGATCGCAACCTCCTGGCCCGCGTGTTCGGGGTACTCGGTCCGGTCGAGGCGGCGGCCGCGATGACCGCCTTTCTCGTGGTCCTCTGGATCTCCGGATGGCGTGTAGGCGCCGATCCGCCCACCGGTGCGGCCCTGGTGACCGCGTCCGGGTCGGCGTTCGCCGCCATCATCCTCGGTCAGATCGCGAACGCCTTCGCGTGCCGCAGCGCGACCCGGCCGGTGTGGCAACTCGGCTGGCGGACCAACCCGCTGCTGCTGTGGGCGGTCACCGTGGAGTCCGTGATCCTCCTGATGCTGTTGACGATCGGACCGCTGGCCGCGCTGCTCGGTCAGTCGCCGCCGTCGATCGCGGGCTGGGCGATCGCGGCCGCCGGGATACCCGCACTGCTCGGCGCCGACTACCTGTACAAGAGCGTGCGCGCGCGGCAGCGCCCCGGTCCCTGACCGTGGCGCCGAGACGGCCTCGAAACGCAGCCTTACGCAGCCGCCACGCGGCGGATCAGGAGCGAACGTTCCAGCGAGCCAGCCAGTCTCGCTCCTGCTGCTCCTTCTCGGAGTGATACGCGGCGGACGGCTCGCGCAGCGTGACCTGCGGTGCGGGCGGGGTCAGGAAGTTGCCCTCGCCCTTGGCGGCCAACCCGCCGCCGAGTTCCACATAGCACGCGCCATCACCGGTGAACCTGCTGTCGGCGGCGGCATAGCCGAGGTAGCGGGCCACCTGGTGTGCGGCGACCTCACCCTCGGCTTCGGCGAAGACCGCCGCCTTCGGTAGCGGTTTGCCGTTCGGCAGCAGCAACGCCGTGCTGTCCCCGATCGCGAACACCCCAGGCGTGGCCGTAGCCAGACTCGCGGGGTCGACGGGGATCCAGCCCGCGGAGCCGAGGCCGGTCGAGGCCACCGCAGCGCCCGGAGCATGCGGTGGCACGACAGCCAGGAGGTCGAAGGATTCGGTGCTTCCGTCCGCGAAGTCGACCGTTCGCGTCTGCGGGTCGATGCTGATAGCGGACTTGCCGCCGTGGAATCCGATGCCCTTCCCGTCCATCATGTCCACCAGGGCGTTGCCGACAGCGGGCCCGGCCACCGGCATCGGCAGCGGATCCGGGGTGAAGGCGTCCACCCGTACCGCGCCGCTGGTGAACCGGCCGCCGAGCTGGTCTCCGATGAGGAAGGCGGCTTCGAATGGTGCGGCCGGGCACTTGAACGGCACCGCCGCCACCAGCACCATGATTCGGCCCGATTCCAGTGCGCCGACGCGGCGGTTTAGATCAGCGGCTCCTTCGAGGGTGTAGAACTGGCCCGCGACCCCCGCCTGGAGGGCCTGCGGCAGACCCCGCAGCCGCGCGACGTCCAGGCCTGCGCCCAGCGCGACCACGAGCGCGTCATAGCCGATATGACCGGCCGGATCGCAATCGACCGCCCGCGCCTCGAGGTCGATGCCCGCGACTTCGGCGGTGACCATGTCCACGCCAGGCAGCGTGCCCGCCGTGGGGCGCACGGTGACCTGTTCGGGGGTACGCCAGCCGCGCAGCACCCACAGCAGTGACAGACCGAGGCTGCCGGTGAAGGAGCGGTCGATCAGTACGATCCGATCCTCGGCGGGCAGGGCCTTACGCAGTTCGGCAGCGGCGGTCAGCCCGCCCACTCCGGCACCGAGAACGGCGACAGTCTTGCTCATGAGCTTCTCGTTTCCTAGCGCCCACCTGCCGACTCGAGGAGGAGGCAGCGGTGGGGCGTGAATAGACTCGCGGCTTGCTGCGCTGCACCAGACAGCTGCACCAAGGCATAATGGAACTGTATTCCAAAGAATATTGGAGATGCAAGGTGGGAGAGTTGTCCGATCGCAAGGCGGCGCTGTTCGATCAGATCGCCCGCGTGGGCAAGGCGTTAGGCAACGGCCGTCGTCTGCAGATCCTCGAGGTACTCGCCCAGGGCGAGCGCCCGGTCGAAGCCATCGCGACCGCGACCGGGATGAACCTGACCACCGCTTCGGCCAACCTGCAGACGCTCAAGTCGGGTGGCCTGGTCGCAGCCCGCCGGGACGGCACCCGTCAGTACTACCGTCTCGCCGGAACCGACGTTGCCCACCTGTTCGCCCTGGTGCAGTCCGTCGGCGAGGCGCACGTGGCCGACGTCGCCCGCGCGGCCTCCCAGGTCCTCGGGTCTCCCGACGACGCCATCACCCGCGACGAGCTCATCCGCCGACGCGATGCCGGCGAGATCACCTTGATCGACGTCCGACCGCCCGAGGAGTACGCCGCCGGACACATCCCCGGCGCCATCAACGTCCCGGTCGCCGAACTCGCCGACCGCCTCGCCGAACTTCCCGCCGACCGCGACATCGTCGCCTACTGCCGCGGAACCCTGTGCGTCATGGCCCCCGACGCGGTCCGTATCGGCCGCGCCGCCGGCTGCGACGTGAAGCGTCTGGACGAGGGAATGCTCGAATGGGCTCTCGCGGGGCTACCGGTGGAGACTCGATCGGCCTGATCCGGCTTCCGCTGCCTCGCACCCGAAGTCCCTGCCAGGCAGCGAATTACGTCTCGACTGCGGAATGTCAGCCGGGCGGCTTCTCAACGATTGCCGACGGAACCGCCTGGAGCAGCGTCCGGGGTGGCCTCGACACGAGCCGCCAGGACCGCGGCCTGGGTACGGCGCTCGACACCCAGCTTGGCCAGCAGCCGAGAGACATAGTTCTTCACCGTCTTCTCTGCCAGGAACATCCGTGCCGCGATCTGCCGGTTGGTCAGTCCCTCGCCCAGCAGCGCGAGCAGACGCCGCTCCTGGGCGGTGAGGTTCTCCGGAAGCGGGTCACGTCGGCGCTGTGGCCGCGGCGCGGGCTCCGCCGGCAGCGGAAGCGTTTGGCCTGCGCCGACCGCACGTACCGCCTCCACCAGCTGCATCCCGCGAATGTCCTTGACGAGATAGCCCTTCGCACCCGCCGCCGCCGCGTCCCGCATCGCACGTTCATCACGAAACGACGTCACGATCAGACAGCGCAGGTCGGGCATGCGGGCGCGGAGCTGGCGGCACACGTCGATTCCGCTGCCGTCGGGCAGGCGTACGTCGAGGAGCACCACGTCGGGGCGGAGCGCCGGAATCCGCGACAGGGCCTGCGAGCGGTTCTCGGCCTGGCCGACCACCTGCATATCTTCGTCAGCGTCGACCAGCTCGGCGAGACCGCGGCGCACCACCTCGTGATCGTCGACGAGGAACACTGTCAGCATCTCGGCATCTCCTGAGCGCGTACCACCCGATCGTACGACGACCGGGCCCCGCCCGGGGTCTTCCGGCCCTACCCGCGCCCCCCGAGCCCGGAGACGATGGTGACACTCGCAATCGGTGTCACTCGAGGTCGGTGTCACTCCAGATCAGGGAGGGTCCGCGTGGACATTGTCGAGACGAAGGCCCCGGTCGTAGTCGGGATCGACGGCTCGGCCACGTCGTTCGCCGCGGTGAGCTGGGCCGCCCGCGAATCGCGGCTGCACGGGTGCTCCCTACGGATCGTCTCGGCTCTCGGTGCGCCGACCCCGTACGGGGACGGGATCCGGCTGCCGCACAGCTACTTTGCCGATCGTGACCGGGCGGTGCACGCGAACCTCGAGGAGGCCGCCGCGATCGCCCGCACCACCGACACCGCGTCCAGCATCACCGAGATCACCACCGACGTCCTCGACGGACCCGCCCGGCCCGCGCTGATCGAGGTGTCGAAGTCGGCCCGCATGCTCGTCGTCGGAAGCCGTGGCCTGGGGCAGGTGACCGCGGTGCTAGCCGGATCCGTCGCCACGGCACTGGCCTCGCACGCCAACTGCCCGGTCGTCGTGATCCGGGAACAACCCGGGCAGAGCTCGGGACCGAGCGAGGTCGTCGTCGGCGTCGACGGCACCGAGCACAGCAAACCTGCGCTGGACGCGGCGTTCGCCGAGGCCTCCCTGCGCGGTGCCCGCCTCGTCGCCGTCCACACGTGGTCGGCGTTCGACCTGTCGACGGCCTTCGACGACCAACTCGACCTGCCGTGGGACGAAGTCGAGGTCGCCGAGCAGGTAGTCCTCGCCGAAAGCCTGGCCGGTTCGGCCGAACGCTACCCGGACACTGAGGTGGCGCGCGTCGTCGTCCGCGGCAGCTCCGCCGACTCGCTCCGGACCCGTGCGGCCGACGCCGATCTGCTGGTCGTCGGCACCCACGGACGCGGGGGGTTCGCCGGCATGCTGCTGGGCTCTACGAGCGCGGCGTTGCTGCATACGGCGAGCTGTCCGCTCATGATCGTCCGGTCATGAGCGAGCTCAGCCAACGAGTCCCCAGGCCAGGAGTCACCGTGGACACGCCTGACGAGCGGATTTTCCTCGTGACCGGATCATCGGTTCTCGTGACCGATGCAATCGCATACGCCTACCTGCGGTGCCGTCCGTGCGTGGTGCTCTCCGGCGACCTCCCGGAACTGCCTGACGGGCGCGAACAGCGGTCCTCCTCACGGTGACGGCCCGCTGCGCACCGCGATGACCCCCGGGACCGATCCTGCCAGTGCCTCCGCTATCCGACGCTCGCTGTCATCGAGGAAATCGCCGCCGAGCGACACGACCCCATCCTCGACCGCCACCGTCCACCGGTGGGTGCCGCCGTACACCTCGAGGCGATGACGCACCTCCCGGTCGATGTTGTGATCGTCCTGCGCGAGTGCCTCGACGAGATCGCGGCGGGTCACGATCCCGATCACCGCGACACCGTCGACGATCGGGATGCTGTGCAACCGGGACTTGAGCATCGCCGACGCGAGGGCACTGATGTCGACGTCCTGGCTCATCGCCACCACCGGGCTCGTCATCACCTCTCCGACGGTCCGCTCCGGGTTTCGTGCTCCCGGTGCGCCGGGCACGAATTCGCCTTGCAGTAAATCGCTTTCGGAAACGATGCCGACCAGAGCGTCCTCGTGGTCCACCACCGGCAGCGCGGTGTAGCCATGCCGACTGAGCAACCGGATCCCCTGCTCGACGGTGGTGCCGGTGCTCACGGTCGTCACCGGACTGCTCATCACGTGTCGGGCTCGCATCTCGCTGCTCCCTCCGAGCTCACGCCTCCCACACCTCTTCGATCGGGCGCCGACCCGTCACCGGCAGTTCACCGACCGGACCGCGACCCAGGCGCACGACGATCTGGGCGAATCCTCGTCGCTCCCCGCCGGCCGCAGCGGCCTCGCCGACCATGCGCCGACTCGCCGCCACCTCGGTGAGGTTCGTCAGCGGGCACGTCGCCAGCGCACGCACGGTCGCGGTCAGCAGGACGTGCGAGAGCGCCTCACCGCTGCGGAGCCAGTCCAGCCGGGTGTCCGCATCGGTGCTGATCACCGCCAGGGCGGCACGGTCGGGGCCCGGCGGCGACGTCAGCGTGCCGACCGGGAACTCCCGGCCGACCGGAACTGGCCCCGCCGCCGGCAAGACCGCACGGGGAACGCCTTCAGAGACGGCGACGTGGCCCGCCCACCAGTACAGTTCCGCGTGATAGTCCGGGTCGTAGCGGCGCACCGACGCGCTGCACTGTGCGGCCTCGAGCAGTCGGGCCGGACCGTCGGCGCCGAGCAGCGTCAGCGTCGCCGCAAACATCTCCACCGCGTCCTCGCCGAGGCCGGTCAGATCGTTCGACTGCGGCGGAGCGAACGGGCGACGGTCGGTCCGCCGCGCGTCGATCGCACGCCGTAACGCCGCGACCTGTTCCGCCGCGGCCGGTACCCGGGCCTCAGGGATCTGCTCGAACGTGACCGTGGCCAGATGCATCGGGTCGGAAGGGTCGGGCAGGCGCTCGACGCGGCAGGCTGTCGCGTACCGCGTGACCGCAACGGTGAGGTGGTGCAGTGCCGCTCCGCAACTGATCACCATCTGACGTCCGAGTGGATCGGCGACCGGCACCGACCGAGACCCGTCCGCGTGCAACTCGAGCCGCCCGGCGGCCATCCGCCACCGCCACGGCTGACTGTTGTGCAGCGACGGTGCCCGGCAGGCCGTCGCGACCGCCTGCCGGACCTGGGCGATTCCCGGACCGGCCACCATTCACCAAGTCTTGCCGCGGCCGATCCTCCGCGGCAAGGGTCGTAGTGCCCCACCGGGCGGCGCCCGGAACGCACTCCTCGAGCGGCGTCCGAAGCGCCCTAATCGGGCGGCGAATCGCATCGGGTGGGACCGATGACCTTGTGCCCTGTGGGAGCCGCGACGGCCGGTGTTTCCTGGAAGCAGCATGCCTGTACTCATCACGTCCGTACTCATACCGAGGAGCGGAAATGGCAGCTGAGTCGGTCCCGACGGGGCAACGGTGGACCACATCGATCGACCACCTCGGCCCCGCGGACGCACCGTCGGTCGGAGGCAAGGCCGCCAACCTCGGGGAACTCGCCGGCGCCCGGTTCCCGGTGCCCCCAGCATTCGCGGTCACCGAACGGGCCTACCTGGCGGCGATGGACGCAGCCGGAATCCGGAAGGGCCTCGCCGACCGGGGCGCCGCCTGCCGGTCGGCGGACGACACGTTGCTCACCCGCGAGTCCCGCGCCCTGCAGACACTCGTCCGCGAAGTGACCCTGCCCGACGACCTGCAGGCCGAGATCTGCCGCGCATACCGGGATCTCGGCGACGACGTGCCAGTCGCTGTGCGGTCGTCGGCACCGGCCGAGGACGCCGCGGACACGTCGTTCGCGGGCATTCACGAGAGCTACACCGATGTCGTCGGCGAGGACGCACTCATCGACGCGGTCCGGAACTGCTGGGCATCAGTGTGGACACCCCGTGCACTCACCTACCGCATCCTCCGCGGCTACGAGGAAGAGCCCTCCATCGCCGTCGTGGTCCAGCGGATGGTCCGGTCCGACTGCTCCGGGGTCGTGTTCACCGCCGACCCCCGCACGGGGGCTCGCGACCGGATCGTCATCGAAGCCGCGCTCGGTCTCGGTGAGGTCGTCGTCGGCGGCCAGGTCGAACCCGACACCTACGTCGTGTCCAAGGACGGCTTCACCCTCCTCGACAAACACATCGGGAACCAGTCGTTCGCGATCCGGCCCGGTCGGGACGGTGACCAGCGCGTGAACCTCACGCCCGCCGAGGGCACACGGCAGGTCCTCGACGCCGCACAGGTCCAGCAGATCGCGAAACTCGCAGCGGCAGTGGAAGAGCACTACGGCGCGCCGCAGGATCTCGAGTTCGCGATCGAGGACCGACACCTGTGGCTCGTCCAGACCCGCCCGATCACCACCCTCGGCGCCACCGACACCGGAGCTGACAGCCACGAACCCCGGGGCGAAACCCGGGACACCGCAGAACCACTGGTCCAAGGGCTCGGCGCCGGGCCCGGGACAGCGACCGGCACTGCACGTGTGCTCTCCACTCTCGAGGACTCCGGCCGACTCGAGGACGGCGACATCCTCGTTGCCCCGATGACCCGTCCCGATTGGCTGCCCGTGCTGCGGCGGGCCGCCGCGATCGTAACCGACGGTGGGGGAGTGACATGCCATGCGGCGATCGTCGGCCGTGAACTCGGCCGGCCCGTCGTCGTCGGCACCCACGACGCCACCAAGGTCATCGAGGACGGCGCCCAGATCACCGTCGACGGCGGCAGCGGGATCGTGTTCGCCGGAACCGTGACCCCGGCGGCGAAACCCGGCGTCAGGAAACGGCCACCGCTGGCGCCGATGGCAGCGGCCGCCGAGACCACAGCCACCACGCTGTACGTCAACCTCGCGACCCCCGACGCCGCCGAGTCCGTCGCCGCCACCGACGTCGATGGCGTCGGACTGCTCCGCGCCGAATTCATGATCACCGGTGCGCTCGGCGGCGCGCATCCCGCGGCGATGATCGCGGCCGGGCGCCGCCAGGAGTACATCGACGACATGACGGCCGGTGTCGAACACATCGCCGCCGCTTTCGCGCCCCGGCCCGTCGTCTACCGGGCCGTGGACCTGCGCTCGAACGAGTTCGCCGCACTCGAGGGTGGTGACGTCGAGCCGGACGAGGACAACCCGATGATCGGGTACCGCGGCTGCTTCCGCTACGTGCGTGAGCCCGAACTGTTCTCGCTCGACCTCGACGTACTGCACCGGGTCCGGCAGCGACTGCCGAACGTGCACCTGATGATCCCGTTCGTGCGCACCCGCTGGGAACTCGCCGAGTGCCTTGCCCAACTCGACCGTCATCCGCTCGGCGCAGACCGCGGCATGCACCGGTGGATCATGGCCGAGGTCCCGTCGGTGGCCTACTGGATCCCCGCCTACGCACGCCTCGGCATCGACGGAGTATCGATCGGCAGCAACGACCTGACCCAGTTGACCCTCGGCGTCGACCGCGACTCCGGGGTGTGCAAGGACCTGTTCGACACCATGGACCCGGCCGTCCTCGACGCCATCGACCGCATCATCGATCGCGCCCACGGCTGCGGACTGACGACTTCGCTGTGCGGCCAGGCAGTCTCCACCGACCCCCGCCTGGCCGAACACCTCGTGCGACGAGGCATCACCTCGGTGTCCGTGACCGCCGACTCGGCGGCCCGCACCCGGCGGATCATCGCCGCCGCCGAGCGGCGCATCCTGCTCGACCACGCCCGCGCGTCCGCCCGGACGAAGGAGTGAATCCGGTGCGCGCCGGAGACATCATGACCACCAGGGTGGTCACCATCGACGAACACGCCACCCTCGCCTACGCAGCCCACCTGCTCGGCCCCGACCCGGAGTCCGCGCTCCACGTCGTCGACGCCTCCGGGCGCCTCGTCGGAATCGTCACCGCAACCCACCTGCTCGACCGGATCCGCGCCCTGCTCAACACCATCGATCTCGCCAGTACCGGCTGGGACAGCGTTTCCGACACGATGACCTCGCCCGTCCTCGCCGTTGGTGCCGACACCGACATCACCCACATCGTGGCGGCCCTGACCGACCGCGATGCTCGCACCTGCACCGTGCCCGTCGTCGACGGCTTCACCCCGATCGGCGCTGTCACACGCCTCGACCTGGTGCGGGCGCTCAGCGAGGGAACCCCACCGCCGCCCCCGAAGAGATCCGCATGAGCAGGAGATCCGCATGAGCACATCCCCGATCGTCGTCGGCGTCGACGGCTCCGCCGCATCCCGTGATGCAGTCCGCTGGGCCGCGCACGAGGCTCGACTACGTGGCGACACCCTGCTGCTCGTGTCGAGCGTCAGCACCGGGGGCATCGGACCCGGTTCACCGTTCACCGACGACCTGCGCATCGCCGGTGAACGCTGCATCGACGACGCGCGGCAGCTCGTGGCGCTAGAGGACGAAGGCCAGCTCGTCGACACCCGTAGCGAACTCTCCTCGCTACCCGCCGTGCAAGCCCTCGTGGAGGATTCCGAATCGGCACGAATGGTCGTCCTCGGCACCCGAGGACTCGGGGAGTTCACCAGCGGTCTGACCGGGTCGGTCACCTCCGCGGTTGCTCGTCACGCCCGGTGCCCGGTCGTCGTGGTCCCCAGTTGGCCCGAACCCGGCGAACCGCCCCTCACCGGACCCGTCGTCGTCGGCGTCGACGGGTCCGAGGCGAGCGGACCCGCCATCGCCGCCGCGTTCGAGGAAGCATCCCTGCACGAAGCGGATCTCCTCGCCCTCCACGCCTGGTCGGATCGCGACCTCTCGATGCTGAATCCGTTCTCGCTGACCGACCCGCACCGCATCGAATGGCCGACCACCGAAGCGGCCGAACAAGCCGTTCTGTCCGAAAGCCTCGCCGGATGGCAGGAGAAGTACCCCGATGTCACCGTCCACACGATCGTGGTGCAGGACCGCCCGGTACGCAATCTGCTCACGCACGGCGCCGGGGCCCGGCTCATCGTCGTCGGTAGCCGCGGCCGCGGCGGATTCCCGGCGATGACCCTCGGCTCCACCAGCGCCGCCCTACTGCACGCCGTCACGAACCCGCTGCTGGTGGTGCGCTCCAAGTAGAACCGTCAGTCTCCGGACTTGACGTCGATGTGCTTGGCACCGGCTCCCTTGGCGGACATGCCGACCGTCACCTCGAGAATCCCCTTCGAGTAGGCCGCGTCGACCGCGTCCTCGTCGGCGCCTGGCGGCAACGTCACCGCGCGGCTGAACGACCCGTACGTGAACTCCGATCGCCCGCCCTCGGACTTCTCCTCTGTCCGCTCCGCCTCGATCGTCAACCGGCCGTCCTCGATGCTGACCTTGATGTCCTCCGGATCCAGACCGGGAAGTTCGGCACGCAGCGTGTACTTGTCATCCTCGACGCGGTCCTCGACCCGGATCAGGTTGCCACCGAACGGTGGACGGAACCCCGTGACCGGGAACGCGTCGAACAGTTCGGTCAGGTCGGGCAGAACGGACCGGCGGCGAGCTGGAACGCTGGACATGACCACTCCTCACTGTCACGTAACCGTGGAATCGGCTACATCCCCATTCGACGCCCGTCCGGCTGAACAGGGGAGGGCCGTTCGTCACACCGCCGGCCAGGCCGTCGCGCTGGGCGCACACGGGACTCTCACTCGCGCGGATTCTCACACCGGGGGATTCTCCACCGCCACCGTGACACTCTGGCCCGCGGCGAGCGCGAACAAGCGGCCATTGATGTCGATCCGGATCGGGGCAGCCGCGCTCGGCTTCGTCGACACCGTCAGCTCCCAGTGGTCACACCGCAGATGGACCCAGTGATCGCGGTAGCGAATGTCGAACTCGAGAAGCTTCAGCTCGTCCGGCAACAGCGGATGCAGCCACAGCACGTCACCACGGATGTCGAAACCCGTGTAGCACCGCTGCAACAGGTCGATGCTTCCCGCCATCGCACCCAGGTGCACGCCCTCCCTAGTTGTCCCGCCCTGGGTGTCCGACAGGTCCGCTTCCAGGGACTCGCCGAACATCTTCCACGACCCACGCCGGTTACCGCGCGCGAGAACCCATGCGTGCGCGACTCTGCTGAGCGTGGACCCGTGGCTGGTCCGAGCCAGGTAGTACTCGACGGTGTCCGGTATGGACGCCGGATCGAACGGGTAGCCCATCTCGTGAATGATCGACACGAGTTCCTCGGCCGTGAACAGGTACAGGAGCATCAACACGTCGGCCTGCTTGGAGGCCCGGTAGCGAATGCAGCTGTCACCCTCGGCCTCGAGAATCAGATCGAGCCGGCCGATGTTGCCGTACCTCGATCGGTATGCCTCCCAGTCCAGTTCCGCCAAAGTCTCGTAGCCTTCGAACTGGCTGAGCAGCCCGTTGTCGAGGAAACACAGGCGCAACCGGCGACGCAGCCGATCCCACCGTGCGAGTTCGTCGTCGTGAACATCGAGCCGTGCCCACAACCCGATGCCCTCGTTCTCGCCGAGGATCCGGTACGCGTCGAGCGCCCGCGCGAGCGACCACGCCGCCATCACGTTCACATAGGCGCTGTTGTCGACCCCCGCACCCGGCCTGTCCGGGTAACCGTCGTGGAACTCGTCCGGACCCATCACTCCCCGGATGTCGAACCGGTCGGTGTCCGGATCGTGAATCGCCAGGCTCGCCCAGAACCGCGCATTCTCCACCAGCAACTCGGCTCCGAACGCCGCCAGGAAACCTAGATCCGCCGTCGCCTCCCAGTAGTGCCACACGTTGTAGGCGATGGCCAGATTCACGTGATACTGACGCCGCGAGTTGTCCGGCATCCATCGACCCGACCGCGGATTCAACAGCACCCGCGGGGTCTCCTCTCGGCCGTCGCTGCCGCTCTGCCACGGAAACAACGCGCCCGACAGACCCTGCGCCGCTGCCAGACGCCGCGCCTGCGGCAGTCGACGGAACCGGTACAGGAGCAGCGCCCGCGTCAACTCCGGCAGTCGCATGTTCAGCACCGGGAACACGAAGAGGTCGTCCCAGAACACGTGCCCGCGGTAAGCCTCACCGTGCAGTCCGCGCGCGGGTACACCCACATCCAGATCAGCCGTGTGCGGGGTCAACGTCTGCAGGATATGGAAGATCTGGACGTTCGTGGCCTGCCGCACCCGCAAACCCGCATCGAGACACATCGCAAACCGCTGCCACAGACCGTCCCACGCCTCCACGTGCGCGGCGAGCAGCTGCTCGTACCCCGGCGCGGATTCCGCCGCTTGCTGGGCGGCTGACACGGGCTCCGAGATCGCGCGGTCCCGGGAGGTGTGCACCGCCACGACCTTCTCGATCTCGACGGACCCACCGCGATGCACCTCCACCGCAAACTGATCGCTGACGGTCTCCCGCTCGAACCGACGCGAGTGTGTGGCAGCGATCCCCATCCCGTTCACGCCCACGCGAGTCCGGGCCGCCTGCGCCACCTGGACACGCGACTGACTCGTCTGGGTCCGCAACCAGACCACATCGAGTCCGAACCCCCCGACACTCACGTCGGTGAGGTGCCGGTCGGCGAACCGGAGCAGATCCCTGACGTTCGTGTTTCGCACGTCCGCGTCCAACGTCGAGCGAACCGCCAGGGTGCCCGACCAGTTCTCCGGACGCACGACGGTGTCGATCGCGGCGAGATGCGGCTGCGCCATCGACACGATCCGACGCTGCCTCAACCGGGTGCGCCGCCCGCGCGCATCGACGATCACCGACTCGCGTAACAGGACCCCGCCGCGCATGTCGAGCCCCACGTGATGGTGGAGCAGATCGAAGTCACCGGCGGGGGAGAACCAGTCACCACCGTCGCCCCGGAAGGTCACGGTCGTCCAGTCGGGAAGGTTGACCAGGCTCTCGTCCTCGTGATGCATCCCGTCGACCATCGAAGTCAGGCGGTTGTAGCACCCGGCCACGTACACGCCCGGATAGTGAACGCCATCCGCGCGGCACTCGGACAATGCGCCGCGCGTCCCCATGAACCCGTTTGCGAGAGTCAACAGCGCTTCGCGCACGCCCTCCGTCGCCGGATCGAACCCGGTGAACATCAACAGCCATTGACCCGCGTCGCCCGCCGACGCGGCCAACGTGCACAGTTCGCAGTCCGGATCGGACGTCGCCTCGCCCGCGGGCCTCGTGCCCTCCTCAGCTCCGTCCGCCGCCATCGGTGTCCGTTCAACCGGCCGCGGGAGCGGACCAGAGGACCCGCGTCCCACCGCCCACCGGCGAATCGCACCTGAACGTCCCCCCAACCTCGTCGGCTCGTGCCGCCAGGTTCGCGAGCCCGCCGTGCTCTGCCGGCTCGCCGACACCGCACCCATCGTCCACGATCTCCACCGTCACACGATCGCCTACGTTGACGAGGACACGAATGTGCGCGGCACCCGAGTGCCGGACCGCGTTGCTCACCGCCTCACGCACGACCGCCTCCGTGTGGTCGGCGAGGACCGGGGTCAGGTCCGCCACGCGCCCTCCGATTCGAATGTTCGTTTCGACGGGGGAGTCCGCAGTCAGGTCCGCCACTGCGCGTCGCAGGCGCTGCCTGAGGGGGCGCGGCTCGCCACCACCGTCGTGCAGATCGAAGATCGTGGCCCGGATGTCGGCGATCACCTCCTGCAATTCGTCGATCGTCGCGTCGATCCGCGCCCGCAGCTCCGGCGACGTCATCCGATCCACCGTGCCGTGCAGCGAGAGCCCGGCCGCGAACAGCCTCTGGATGACGTGATCGTGCAGATCCCGAGCGATCCGGTCGCGGTCCGCGAGCAGGTGCAGCTCGTGTTTCTCGCGTTGGGCGGCGGCAAACCGTAGCGCGAGAGCCGCCTGATCCGCGAACGACGTCATCAACGCCAGCTGGTCGGAGTTGAAGGCGGGGCGCCCGCGGCGCCGCAAGGTCACAAGCACGCCCGTCACACCATCCCCGGCCCGCAGGGGAACGATCAGCGCGGGCCCGTACGCGTCCAGCGCGCGGTCGAACGGGGCGTATTCGAGCTGGTTGGAATTGGCGGGCGTGCGCATCCGGAAGACCCGGCCGGCGCTCGAACGTGTGACCGGGAGGACGCTACCGACCGCGCGTGCGGACTCCGGCCCTGCGGCGACGACGATCGTCAATTCGTCGATGTCCTCGACCGGTGCGTCCGGATCGGCGGGCATCGCCAGGAACGACTGGTCGGCGCCGGTCAGCTCCAAGGCCCGGTCGGCGACGACCTGCAGCGCACGATCGAGATCACCGCCTGCGAGCAGCACAGTACTCACATCGTGCACCGCCTCGAGCCGTCGCCGACTAGCCCTCGACTGGTCGTACAGGCGTGCGTTGTCGATCGCGATGCCGGCCGCCGAAGCTAGTGCGCGGACCAGGCTCTCGTCGTCGGCTGTGAAGGTCGCTCCCTCGGCCTTTTCCGTCAGGTACAAGGTCCCGAACACTCGTCCATGTACGAGAATCGGGACCCCCAGGAACGTCCGCATCGGTGGATGCCCCTCCGGGAACCCCACCGACGCCGGATGGGCGTGCAGGTCGTCGAGTCGCACTGGGACCGGATCGTCGAACACCAGACCCAAGATTCCGCGCCCTTGCGGCAACTCGCCGATGGCAGACGCCGTCGCCGGATCGATGCCCTCGAATACGAACTGCGAGAAGCGTCCCCCAGGGCACTCGGAGTCACGGACCCCGAGTGCCCCGTAGCGCGCGCCGGTCAGCCGCATTCCGGCGGCGACCACACGGCGCAACGTTTGGGGGAGATCCAGGTCGCCCGTCACCTCGAGCAGGGCCTGCACGAGACCCTCGAGTTGATCTCGCGTACGACAGGACTCGACGATCAACTCGGGTTTGCCGAGTTGATCCGGAACCTCCGGTTGACTTCCCGGTCTCGGCCTGGGGGCCACAGCGTCATTGTTCCACGTAACCTGGGCACCTTCGGCGTTGTCGGCAACGTGACAACGACCAGGCTCTGAAGTGAGACCAAGTAGATCTCAGCAGCTCAGCGAGACTTCTTGGACACCCTCATAGTGATCCTTGCAGTGAAGTATGTGTTGCCGTCGGTGTCGAGAAGATCGACAGGAACGACGAGTTCGGTTGGCTCATTTCCGAACTCGGGAATCGAGTCCAGGCGTGCGGTCGCGGTGACCGCAGTAGTGGCCTTCGCCTTGTATTCCACGGTCATGCCGATCGGAATCCATCGGTGGGTAGAGGGGATCGTGGCATCGGTCATCAAGCCGCCGGCAAGCTCGGCCATGTTGCACGAGGCGATGGCGTGGTAGGTGCCGAGATGGTTGCGCACGCCTCGCCGGTTGGGGGCGCTGACGCGGCACAGCCCGGGCCGCAACTCGTGGACCAGTGGGTGGACCGTCCGGAAGTAGGGGGCCTTCAGGCACACTGCCCGCGTGAAGATCCAGTTGCCGAAAGGCAAGTTCTGCAGCTTGTTCCAGATTCGGAGGTTTTCGCCGATGGGTGCGGTGGTGGAAGTGGTCATGACGTGGGAATCCTGTCTGTGATCGGTTACTGGCTACGGCTCTGCCGCAACGCGTCGGTGACGGAGCTGAACATGGTCGCCTTGATCGCCCCGAGGGTGCCGCGGTCCTTACCGGCGATCGGTGCCAGGCGACTGATCGCGGTTGTGACGAGTTCACTCTCCGCCGCGGTATCGTCGACCAACCCAGCCGCCATCGCTTCGGCGCCGCCGTACCGGTGTCCGGTGCTCATCGCGGTGATCGCGGTCTGCGGAGTGAGTTTCGCCTGAATGAGAGCGGCCATCCCCACCGTGAAGGGGATATTGATGTCCACTTCGGGGAAGCAGTAGTAGCCGCGGTCTTCGCGCATGACTCGGTAGTCGTGGGCGATGGCCAACATGGCGCCGGCGCCGAAGGCATGTCCGTTGACCGCCGCGATGGTGGGTAGCGGGTAGGTCAGGATCCGGTTGAACAGCTCTTGGACCTGCCCTACATACCATTCGGCCCGGCTCCCGTTGGCCATGAGCCATTCCAGGTCCAGTCCGTTCGAGTAGAACTTGCCGGCGCCCACGGTGACCAGGCCGCGTGCTGTCGTCTCGATCTCACCTAGGTGGGCGTTGACGGTGTCGAGCCATTCGGGGGAGAAGCGGTTCTCGCTATCGCCGAGATTCAGCACGGCGATGTCGTCGCGGTAGTCCAGGGTTGCAGTCATCGGTCGGTTCCTTTCACTTGTCGGCTGTGGTGTGCACTGACGTCGATAGAGGTAGGGGCGGTTCCAGTGCCAACAACGCATGCACGGCCGCCGCGAGGCGTTGACGCACAGCCGCATCGGGTGTGCGTCGACCTCGCAGCAGCAGCGCGCCGGGTAGCTCCACGACGCAATCTCTGATCACGTCCACGGCGTTCCTGTCTGCGCGGTGCCACATGGCGCGCGAAAGACGGACGAACAGCTCCGCGAGGGTGTCGTCGAGGTTGCGGATATCGGCCGCAAGGTCGTTCGAGAGGTCGCCGGCGCCGAGGAGTTCGTTGCGCCGCACGGTGAGTAGGAATCGGCCCGACACCGGAGCGTCGAGCAGGAATCGGGCCGGGGCGTCGGCGGCGGCGACGACCGCCTCGATCGCAGCATCCTGTCCTGTTCCCAGCTCCAACGCAGCGTCGACCGCCCCGTTCTGCATGGTCAGAAATCGCTGTGCGGCTCGTAGCCAGACTTGGCCCACCAGGCCCGCGCGAGACCCGAACGCGTGGTAGATGGCGCCATTGGACACCGAGGTGAGTTCGGACAACGCCCGGACAGTGACCGCCGCAGGTCCTGAATCGACGGCCAGCTTCTCTGCGGCATCCATCAACTGCTCGAGATCGTGAACGCGGGGTCGGGGCATGGCGCCCACAATAACAGAGCATTTGCTCTACTATTAAACGCCCGTTTGTCTGCAGGGCAGGCCGACGCCTCCAGCGAACCGACACGAAAGCGTGGACGCGGGCCCGTTCGGCTCCCGCCTACCGGAAAAGGCCACCAGGAGCGAGCCCGCCACGTTTGGAATTGCGGCTTGGCCGATGCGTCGGCACGCCTGGGCGCCCGGCTGCCTGGCCTCATTTCGTCATAGTGACGTTTCGAAGGAGTAAGGCGGCAAGCCGGGAGAGCGGTCACGACAGGGTCGAGGGTCGAGCCAGTCGATGATTCAGACACCGGCGGAACCGAGAACCGACGGCTTCGCCGGCTCACCGCATGCCGTACGGGACGCGACCGTGGTGGCCGTCGACGACGCGCGGCGCGTCGTGGACATCCACCGGGACGCCAGTTGCGCGACGCGATAGATCCGCACGTGTGCCTCGAAACAGCCTGGTCTGCAGCATGTTCCGCACACTGTCCGTGTGCCGATAATCGACATTATGTCAAGTAATGTAAACCCGGGCGGTCCCCGAGGGCCGAGCAGGACGCGATTCCCGATCCACCCAATCCGACCCGGAGTGCGCGCGGGTCAGGGCGAATCGACGATCCGAACCCACACCTCCCTCCCGGCCAGGAGGCGACGGACGCGGTGCCAACCAACGCAGCCATCGGCACACCCGCGAGATCAATGTGCGCGTCAACGACACGGATACGGCTTACCGTTACGGACGGCGTCGAACCGACGTACGGTCTGCAGGAGTCGGCCACTCTCCCCGCCGCAAGTCCCACCTTCCCGGAGTCAACCCTCATGGATATTACCGAATATCCATGTACAGCAACATGTTTCGTGCTACTCGCGGCCCGGTGAGCTCTCCGGGTTCGGCGAGCAGGCCGAGCGCCAGGCGGTCGACCTCGTCCCGGATCTAGCGCAGCCGATCAGTAGTCGACGGCAAGTTCGGGCAGGTGCGGTGGCTTCTGGTGACGTTCCTCCTCAACCATGAACCTCTCCCCTAGGCGAAGGAATTCCGTCAGGCACGTTGGGCACGGTCCGACGGCGCACTAGTGCCCGCGACCCGCGAATAAACCTTGCCGGCCACGAGCAGCGCAGCCAGTGCGAGAAGTGTCCAGCCGACCACCGGGAACGTGAGTACCACGCCCATGATCAGGCTTAGTGCCGCGAACCTTGCGACCTCCTGCACGGCACGCACCTTCCAGCGTTCCGTCGGCTTGCGCCGGTAGAAACTGCGGGCCAACCTGGAGAGCGCCACAATCCGCCCATCCCCGTCGAATTCGAACAGTGCGATTCCCATCCGGTTCGCGAACGATCGTGCCTCGCTGGTGTAGCCCCCGTATGAGAAGTGCACCCAGCGATCGTTGGTCTTTCCCAGGTAAAAAGTCTGGTGGATGCCCGTCAGATGTTGTTCGTCGACAGGCGATCTCGTAATCGTTCCAAGTCCCACGACGCGGCGACCGTCGACGTGGAACAGATCGTCCGTCCAACCAGCGCGCGTACTGACCGACTCGAAGCCCATGTCCCCCATGTGAAAGGCGACGGACTCGTGCATATCGCGACGACTGATGGCAGGTTTCAAGAAGACTCCAGAGCTTCGGAATGAGATGACAAATCGTACCTGGCAGATCCGAAGTGGGTCGGTCGATCGCCGGCCACACCGGAGAGTGATTGAGAAAGGGCATTCTCGACGCCCGGAACCGGTTCCAAACGCAGATCGACTATCTCCGGTCGACCCGGGCGCTCGTCAAAGTTCGGCGAGCAGACCACGCACGAGGACGTCGATCTCGTCTCGGATCTCGCGCACAACCTCAACGGGTTGTCCCTCCGGGTCGGCTACCGGCCAGTCGAGGTACCGCTTCCCCGGGTAGACGCCACAGGCGTCTCCGCACCCCATGGTCACCACGATGTCGGCGGCGGCGACCACGTCGTCGGTCAACGGCTTGGGGTACGCGGGAGCCAGGTCCAGACCGCTCTCGGCCATCACCTCCACGACGCCCGGATCGACCTCCCCGGTCGGTGTCGACCCCGCCGAATGCACGTGGACCCGATCGTGGCCGTGGTGATCGAGCAACGCTGCGGCCATCTGGGAACGGCCGGCGTTGTGGGCGCAGATGAACAGCACGTCGGGCTCGGTCTTGGGCACGCTCCCGTCTGCGCGGGCGCGGGCGGTCAGTCGTTCCGCCGCGAGATTCGGCGCGAGGGCCGCCAGATGGGCGTGGACGGTGGCGGTCTCCCGAAGCGCTTCGTAGGACTCGACCACTGCCCGTTCGACCGTCTCCGGGGAGAAGATTCCGGCATACCTCTTGGCCAAGTGATCTGCGGCGCGCGACAGAACGGCCGCGGGTAAGAACAAGGCGGGTTGCTGACGGTCAACGCGCTGGCTCATTGTCGCCTCCTGTGGTCCTTCGGTAGGTAGCCGCCGCCCCCATGAAACGCGAAGAAGATCACGATCGTGCACAACGTCCGTGCCGCGCTCGCGACCCGGTCGCATGGCGGGCCGGTGGGCCTTACCAGGTCCGACCGTTCGCTTTGTGTGCGCGGTGCCGGGCGAGCGGGCGGCCTGGGCCCGACCTCGAAATCGAAATCGCCGGTGCTGGACGACCGGGCGCCGCTCCCCTCTCCGATCGCTCCCAACCGGCTGCTGTGCGTCATACGATGAACGGAGTCCGATGTCCGAGGAGGACACGTGAGGCAGCCATCCCGGTTCCGCGCGACGGCACCGGGCCTGCTCCACCGGCACCGCGAGGCGATTGTGTGAGCGGATCGGCCCAGCACACCAGCGAATACCGCGACGTCGGTGCGGTCTTCGAGTCGATGGCGGCGCTCGACCGCACCGATCCGCGGTACCGAGTGCTGCGCGACTCGGTGGTCACGCGATGTCTCCCCCTCGCCGACCACATTGCCCGCCGGTTCGACGGCCGCGGTGAGTACCACGACGACCTGGTCCAGGTCGCTCGGGTCGGACTGGTCAATGCGGTCAACCGTTACGACGTGCGCGTGGGCTCCGACTTCGTTGCGTTCGCGGTGCCAACCATGATGGGCGAGGTTCGGCGACACTTCCGGGACACAGGTTGGGCGGTGCGGGTGCCGCGCCGGGTCAAGGAACTGCATCTCGAGATAACCCGTTCGGCCGCACTGCTGACGCAGCGCCTCGAGCGGCCTCCTACTCGGCGCGAGATCGCGGCCGAGCTACGGATCGGTGAGCAGGACGTCGCCGAGGGACTTCTCGCGGCCAACGCCTATCAGACGGTATCGGTCGACGCCCCGCAGAACGGTCGCGCCCGCGGACATCCGCTCGCCGAGGAGCTCGGCGACGACGATGCAGGTCTAGAGGCGGTCGAGAATCATGAAGCGCTCCGCCCGGTGCTCGCCGCCCTGTCCGACCGCGAGCGCCGGATCGTGTTCATGCGTTTCTTCGCCAACCTCACGCAGAACCGGATAGCCGAGGAGGTCGGGATCTCCCAGATGCACGTCTCGCGCCTGTTGGCCCGGTCTCTCGCGACACTCCGCAATCAACTCGAACAGTGATTGGTCACACGCGATCGACCAGCCGCTCGTGGCCGGCCATCCGCGCGCAGTTGGCGCAACAGAATATGCGGCTCTCGTCTTCGACGCCGTGGCCGAGGATGCGGCATCCGCAGTGCGCACACACGGGAGCCATCGCGTTTGCCGCGCACTCGAAACTGTCGAAGACCCCTCGGCGGTCTCCCATGACCACCGTGAACGCCTTGTCGTAGTCGTTGCCGCACGTCTCGCAGGTCGCCATTACTCGCCTCCTCATCGGGGCCGGCTCGCACACGCGCGGCCGGCGTAGATGACGAGTACCCAGATCCCCGCACCGATAACCCCCCGAAAACGGTCTGGCGAGGTGCGATTTCGCGACTGACACGGCCCGGAAAGCAAGGGGCCAGGCACACGTCGGGGGGCGTGCCTGGCCGTGTTCAAACTATGAGATCGGGGTAGTCGGCGAAAGAAGCGCCAGGGTGAAACCGAGGGTGAAGCCGCCTCTCCCCCCGTACGCCACAGCCACCCGCTTCACCGCCCCGTCGTCTCGAGTTGCCTATACACTTCCGATACGAATCGAACACATGTGCTGTTCGATCCGAGACGAGTAGCAGCGGAAGGCGCGTGGCAGCGAAAGATATGGATCAGGACAGCGTGCGTGACGACCAACGACTACTCGACGCCTGGTTCGATGAGTTCCTGCTACACCGCAGTACCGCGAAGCCGTCCCCGAACACCCTCAAGGCGTACCGGCAGGACTATGCCGGAATCTGCGAGTTCCTCGCTCACCAAACCGGGACCGCGGTGAGCGAACTGTCCGTGGATGTGATCACCAAGCCGGCGATGCAGCAGGCGTTTGCGACGTTCGCTGCAACGCACGAGGTCGCGTCGATCCGTCGATGCTGGTCCACCTGGAATACGTTGTGCGATTTCCTGTTTTCTCTGGACGCAATCGTTGCGAACCCGATGTCGGCGGTGCTGCGACCCAAGGCGCCCAGGCGGATTCCCAAGGCGCTCCCGTCGGACGCGGTCGCCCGACTGATCGCGACCCTGCAGGAGGACGACACCGACGGCGTCCGTCCGTGGGGCGAACGCGACCTTGCGATCATCCTCACGGCGTTGCTGACGGGCATGCGGTCGTCCGAGTTGATCGCGGTGAACATCGGGGATGTGCGCAGCGCCGCTGATGACGGATCGACCGGAGCGACGAAGGTGATCCTGGTCCGCGGGAAGGGAAGCAAGGAACGTGTCGCCACTGCGGAACCCGCGCTCGTGGCAGCCCTGACCGGCTATCTCGAGTCGCGAATCGACCGCTTTCCGGCCACGACCAAACGTCGGGTGTCGCAAGTCGCGACCGCCTGGCAGTACTTCCGCAGCACGGATCCGCTCTTCGTCGGCGCCGACGGCAGCCGGATCACTCGCGGCACGCTGCAGTACCGCGTGCTGCGGGCCTATCAGCGGGCGGGGATCAACGGGGAACGCGCCAAGGGCGCCCTCACGCACCAGTTCCGGCACACCTTCGCCACCAACATGGCCGACGAGAACGTCAGCATCTTCACCCTCATGCGCATGCTCGGCCACGAGTCGATGAACACCACCCAGGTGTACACGGAGGGTGCGGGTGCTGGGGTGCGGGAGGCGGCGGCGCGCAACCCGCTCTATCGACTGCTCGACGACCACTGATGCGGCGGCACGCTGCGCGCGGCGGCTACGGTGGCAGGGAAAGCACGGTTCGACGACTTTCGAGGAGCGCGGAATGAGCACTTCGTCGACGCCTACACGCCGCCATCGCGTCGTGGTCATCGGATCCGGATTCGGCGGACTGTTCTCCACCCAGGCCCTCGGGCGCGCGCCGGTGGACATCACGCTGATCGCCCGCACGACGCACCATCTCTTCCAGCCTCTGCTGTACCAGGTGGCGACCGGGATCCTGTCCGTCGGGGATATCGCGCCGACCACCCGGATCGTGCTGCGCAAGCAGAAGAACGTCGAAGTCCTCCTCGGTGACGTGGAGACGATCGACCTCGCAGCGGGCAAGGTGACCTCCCACCTGCTCGACCGTGAGACCGTCACCGAGTTCGATTCCCTCATCGTCGCTGCCGGTGCCGGACAGTCGTACTTCGGCAACGATCACTTCGCGGAGTTCGCGCCCGGCATGAAGACCGTCGACGATGCCCTGGAGTTGCGTGGCCGCATCCTGGGGGCGTTCGAGCAGGCCGAACTGTCCGACGATCCCGAAGAGCGAGCGCGGCTGCTCACCTTCGTCGTGGTCGGTGCCGGGCCGACCGGCGTCGAGCTGGCCGGGCAGATCGCCGAACTCGCGCACCGCACGTTGGCGGGGGCGTTTCGGCGGATCGATCCGCGCGACTCCCGGGTGGTCTTGCTCGACGGCGCCGCGTCGGTGCTGCCCGTGTACGGCGGCAAACTCAGCGCCAAGGCCGCCGAGCGGCTCGAGAAGCTCGGCGTCGAGATCCAGCTCGACTCGATGGTCACGAACGTCGATGTGGACGGGCTGGTCGTCAAGCACAAGAACGGCACCGAGAACCGGATCGAGTCGCAGTGCAAGGTGTGGTCGGCCGGAGTGCAGGCCAGCCCGCTGGGAAGGCAGTTGGGTGAGCAGACCGGTGCGGAGGTCGACCGCGCCGGCCGAGTCCACGTCAACCCGGATCTGACTCTCCCCGGCTACCCGAACGTGTTCGTGATCGGTGACATGATGGCGCTCGACGACCTGCCTGGCCTTGCTCAGGTGGCGATGCAGGGCGGCAAGTACGCAGCCAAGGAGATCCGGGCCGGGCTCGACGGCGCGCGGCCCGAGGACCGGGAACCGTTCAAGTACTTCGACAAGGGTTCGATGGCGACGATCTCCCGGTTCAGCGCGGTCGCGAAGGTGGGCAAGCTCGAGATCAGCGGGTTCATCGGCTGGGTCATGTGGCTCGTCGTCCACCTGATGTACCTGATCGGGTTCCGCAGCCGTCTGTCGACCGTGTTCTCGTGGATAGTCTCGTTCCTCGGCAGAGGCCGTGCGCAGATGACGTCGACCGAGCAACAGGTGTTCGCGCGCAACGCGATCGACATGCTCCAGGAGCACAGTCGGGCGTCCGCCGGCGAATCGCGCGAAGCAGGCTGACCCGGTCCTCCGTCAGCCGTTGCCGAGCGCCGACGTCTCGGCGATGTTCTGCAACCGCACCTGTCCGCGTGCGACGAGCCGGTCCTGCTCGTCGGTGACGGTCACGAGCCACAACTGCTGGGTGCGTCCGCGATGCACCGGAGTGGCCTCGGCGAACAGCATGCCGTCGCGGGTGGCGCGCAGGAAGTCGGTGTTGTTGTTCACCCCGACGACATGACCGCGGTCACCGAACCAAAGGCTGGCTGCGACGCTGGCGAGGGACTCGATGACCGCGCAGTGCACGCCGCCGTGCATGATTCCCCACGGCTGGAAGAGCGCGGGCGTGACCTTCCACTGCGCGCGGACGCAGTCGGCGGAGAGTTCGGTGTACTCGAGCCCGATTGCTTCCCCGAATCCCCTGTTGAGGAATGCGCCGACTTCCGCCGGGTCCGCTCCGGCGCCCGGTATGGATCCACGCTCCGCGTCGCTCGCCATCATCCGCTCCCTCGAGTCTGGCGGCCGTGGATGCCGGGCCGCCTACCGCATACGTTTCCCGTCATGGTGCCCGACGCCGCTGCGCGCGATTGATCCGCCCTACCGGGTGAAGCGAATCGGCGGGTTCCGCGCGTGTGCGCGGAACCCGCCGTGGAATGGACCGGGAGTCTCTGCAGCCCTCAGGACTCCGCACGGCCCGGCAGCCTGCGCATGAGCATAGGCAAGGCTCGCCTAAATTCGCAACCCGAGAGTGGGGCGGGGTTGGTCTCGCGGCGCGGATACCGCCGTCGCACGTTCGGTTAGGCTTCCGTAACCTGATGCTCGACCGCGTCTTTTCCCTTCGCCTTCCCGTCCCCAGGAGCACCCCCGTCGTGACGACCCGCCCGCCTGACACGAGTCCGGACTCGTCGACGCGCAAGCATGCACTCGGTGGCCGCGGTGACCTCGGTGATCACAGGGGCGGCGGGGACTTCGGCAAGGAGGTCGTCCCCGAGGGCCCCGCCCCGTGGCAGCTGCGGGCGGTCGCGAACGTGATCGACCTGTGCGTCATCGCGATCCCAGTCCTGATCGGCTGGTACTTGGTCGACTCGCTCGCCGACATCAACGGCGGCGGCCAGGCGGACCGGTCCGTCTTCGGCGGGGCGGCACTGGCGGTCGCGATCGGTCTGTTCGTCTGGAACCGCGGTGTGCGGGAGGGCCGAGCCGGAACGACCGTCGGCAAGGGATGGTGTGGCCTCGTCACCCGCGACATCGAGACCTGCGCACCGATCGGTGTCCGGCGCGCACTGCAGCGCTGGTGGGATCGCGGCACGGAGGTGGTGCGCGAATCCACTGCCCGCGTGGACGGATTCGAACCGGTGGCACCCGATACCTCGCTGGCCGCCATTCGTCGCCGACGACTGCTGGGCCTGGCCGCGCTCGCGGTCCTGCTGGTGCTCGTGCTGTTCGCGAGCGTCTCGGTCGGGGCCCGGCCGTTGTCGTTCGGCGAGATCTTCCACGCACTGTTCTATTCGACGGGCGGCGACACCGACATCATCGTGCAGACGCTGCGCATCCCGCGGACCCTGCTCGGTCTCGTCGTCGGTATCGCCCTCGGCGTCGCCGGTGCCCTCATCCAGGGCCACACCCGCAACCCGCTCGCCGACGCCGGCCTGCTCGGCCTCAACGCCGGCGCCGCATTCCTCGTCGTGATCGCCATCTACGCCTTCGGGCTGGCCACCCCGGGCCAGTACCTGTGGTTCGCCTTCGTCGGATCGGCGCTCGCGTCGATCACGGTGTTCGGTCTCTCGTCGATCGGCAACGGCAGCGCCAGCCCGCTCAGTCTCGCCCTCGCCGGGGCCGCGGTCGCGTTCTTCCTGCAGGCGATGACCAGTGCGGTCGTCATCCTCGACCAGACCTCGCTCGACGGCTACCGGTTCTGGGTGGTCGGTTCGATGGCCGGTCGCGGGTACGACATCCTCTGGCAGGTATTGCCGTTCCTGATCCTCGGCTTGGTGATCGCGATCGCCAGCACCCCCAGCCTCAATGTCATCAGCCTCGGCGAGGACGTGGCACGGTCGCTGGGAACCAACGTCGCCGTCTCCCGCATCGTGGGCATCGCCGCGATCACGCTGCTCACCGGGGCGGCCACCGCCGCGTGTGGGCCGATCGCGTTCATCGGTCTGGTCGTTCCACACGTGGCGCGCGCGATCACCGGTCCCGACTACCGCTGGCTGGTCCCCTACGCCGGCGTTCTCGGCGGCCTCATGCTCGTGATGGCCGACGTGATCGGCCGGGTCGTGGTGCGGCCGGGTGAACTCCAGGTCGGCATCGTGCTCGCCGTCTTCGGCGCCCCGTTCTTCGTCGCGCTGGTCCGGCGCAGGAAGCTGGCGAGCCTGTGAGCGTCATCGACCCAGCCACCACGTCCGCCGAGCACGGCGAACCGCTGAAGGTGCCGTCACGGCCCGCGTTCCGGATCGGTCCGATCTCGCTGGTCCTGCGGCCGTACATGATCGTCGTGAACCTCGTGCTGGCAGTGGCGGTGTTCCTGCTGGTGTGTGTCGGCATCGGCCGCGGCGACTTCCCACTGTCACTCCCCGAGGTCGCCGAGGTGCTGTTCGGCGGAGGGTCGAAGGTGCAGCGATTCATCGTGATGGACCTGCGCCTGCCCCGCGCGCTGACGGCCGTACTGATCGGTGTGGCGCTCGGCATCGCCGGCGCGATCACGCAGTCGGTCGCCCGCAACTCGCTCGCCAGCCCGGACATCCTCGGCATCACGTCGGGTGCGGGTGCCGCGGCGGTCGCGTTGATCGTGCTCGGGGGTGGCGGGTCGTTCGTCGGTCTGCTCGCCACGCTCGGCATCCCCCTGGCAGCGCTGTTCGGCGGTCTGCTCACCGCGGGCTTGATCTACCTGCTGGCGTGGCGCCAGGGCGTCGAGGGATACCGGTTGATCCTGGTCGGGATCGGCATCAATGCGATGATGCTCGCGATCACCGGCTGGCTGCTCATCTCGGCGGACATCAACGACGCCTCCCGCGCCATGGTGTGGATCAACGGCTCGCTGAACGGCGCGGACTGGGCGCAGGTGTGGCCGGTGACGATTGCCCTCGTCCTCATCGGCGGCTGGGCAGTCGTCGCGACCTTCACGCTCGGAGCCCTGCGGCTGGGCGACGACAATGCCCGTTCGCTGGGGATCCGTCAACAGTCCGAGCAGGCCAAGCTGCTGATCGCGGCGGTGGTACTCGCGGCGGTCGCCACCGCGGCCGCCGGACCGGTCGGGTTCGTTGCGTTGGCGGCGCCGCAGGTCGCTATGCGCCTGATCCGTTCGGCCGGACCGCCGATCATTGCATCGGCGCTGACCGGCGCCGTGCTGGTGGTCGGCAGCGACATCATCGCGCGAACCGTTCTTCCCGTCGAACTGCCCGTCGGCGTCGTGACCTCGGCGATCGGCGGCCCGTTCCTGTTGTACCTGCTCGTCCGCAACAACCGGAAGGTCTCGGCATGACCCCTCGAACCGGACCGGCAGAGTCGGCGCCGCCCTCACCCGCCCCGCGGCTCGTCGCCGAGAACCTGACCCTCGGCTACGGCGACCGGATCATCGTCGAAGGGCTCGACGTCGAGATCCCGACCGGCGTGATCACGACGGTGATCGGCCCGAACGGCTGCGGGAAGTCGACGATGCTGCGTGCCCTGGGTCGGCTCCTCAAGCCGCGTGCCGGCACCGTGCTCCTCGACGGTAAGGCCATCTCGTCGATGCGCACCAAAGAGGTGGCGCGGACACTCGGCATGTTGCCGCAGGCCCCGGTCGCCCCCGAGGGGTTGACGGTCGCGGATCTTGTCGCGCGTGGACGCCACCCGCACCAGTCGTGGTTCCGTCAGTGGTCGTCGGACGACGAGGACGAGGTCGCGCGTGCGCTCACACTGACGGGTGTGGCCGATCTTGCGGACCGGCCGGTCGACCAACTCTCCGGTGGGCAGCGCCAGCGCGCATGGATCTCGATGGCGCTTGCCCAGGGGACTGAGCTCCTGCTGCTCGACGAGCCGACGACCTACCTCGACCTGTCGCACTCGGTGGAGGTGCTCGACCTCGTCGACCGCATGCACGAGGAGATGGGCCGCACCGTGATCATGGTGCTGCACGACCTCAACCTCGCCGTCCGCTACAGCGACCACCTGATCGCGATGTCGCAGGGACGGATCGTCGCGTCCGGCAGGCCGCAGGATGTCATCTCCACCGAACTGCTCGCGGAGGTGTTCGGGCTGGAGGCCGCCGTCATCGAGGACCCGGTCTCGGATCGTCCCCTGATCGTCCCGATCGGCACCCGGCACGTATATGGCGCGGCGGGCGGTCCGGTGCGCCATCGGTGACCGCCGTCCGTCGTAGTATCGAAACACGGTATCGGAATGCGATATCGGCTCGGATATCCGGGAGTTCGGATGCGGAGGTGTTCACATGCGGGAGTTTCAGCGCGGCGCGGTACGCGTCCACATCCTCCATCACGCAGCCCAGCGGGGTATCCATGGCGCGTGGATGACCCGGGAGTTGTCCGAGCACGGGTACGACATCAGCCCGGGCACGCTCTACCCCGCCCTGCACCGACTCGAAGCCGAAGGGCTGCTGACCTCGCAGCAGCAGGTGGTCGAGGGTCGTGCCCGCAGGGTGTACCACGTGACCGAAGCCGGGATACGGGCGCTCGAGGACGACCGTCGGGCCTTGGCCGAGTTGGCCCGCGAGGTTCTCGGCATCGACGCCACCGAGCACGTCTGATCTCGCCTGTCATGCCCCCGCGGCCGGCGCTGAGGCGCGCACCGCGGTGTCGTGGTTCGCGATGGCCGCGGTCACTTCGTCGATCGCGGCACGAATGAGCTCTCCGTACGAATCCTGAGGCAGTGCGGGCGAGTGCTCACGTGCGGCGTCAATGTGTTCGCGTGCCGCTTGGAAGGACCCCAGCCGACGGTAGTTGTCGGCCAGATTGAGATGGAGCGATGGGTAGAAGCCCGCGATGTGCAGGCTGACATGGTGGTCCTGGACGCGCCGCTCGGTGGTGGCGTCGGCGGCATCTAATGCGCGCACATCCCAGGCCAGTGCGCGCGCCGGATCCCCGTAGAGGTCGGCGAGGTAGTGAGCGAGCGTGCAGCGGTGCAAGGGGTCGCCCCCGACTCCGATGGCCTTCCACAGGTCCAGGAGATCGGCCCGGGCCCTGGCGGTGTCCCCGCCCCGAGCCTCGGTGACGGCCTTGCCGATCGCTTCCATCATCGGGTCCGCGTTAGTTGGTCCGGTCATTCGTCTCTCTCCGTCTGTTCGGTGTTCGCGGGTTCGGCGTTCGTTTCTCTCGATTGCGGGTTGGTCGGCATGGCGAGGGTGGTGAGGTCCCCGTTGTCGGCGGATCGGATGGTGGCCGGCTGGTCAGGGGCCCTGAGGTCGAGCAGCACGTCCGCCCCGATCGCGGTGCTGACAGCCGGATACAGAGTGGTCAGCTCGAACCAGACCTCCATGGACGGTCCGGTCACGCGGGCCGGCAGCCGCACACTGTGGTCCCGCTCGCCGCGTCGACCCCCTACCGCGACGGCAGCCTGGCCGACGCGCAGCGAGATGTGATCGGCGGATCGCTCCTCGAGCGACGCTAGGAGTAGGGCCTTCGGCACCTCAACGCGAGTCGTGATCGGTGGCAGCGCTGCGAGCATCAACCGGTAATCGGGGAAGGGCTCGGTCAATAGGCGGCAGTGGTGATCGTCCCGATCGGCCAGCCGGATCCAGATCTCGTACTCGGTTGCCTCTATCCGGGCTAGCGGGCTACGGCGCAGGTCCGGTAGGCAGCTACGCAGATCGTCGGCGTTAACCGTGGCCGCCCAGGTCATGGCGGACGACTCGGCAGGCACGAGGGTGCGTGTGGACAGGCGATAGCGGTCGGTCGCTGTCAAGGTCGCCGCCCCGGAATCGACCTCGAAGCGTACGCCGTTGAGGACCGCGATATCCCGGTCGTATGCGGCGGCCGTCAGGACCTGCTCGATAGCTGCCGTCAGCACCGGTCCACTCACGGTGACGACCAACAGTGCGGGCTGCGGGGCCAGCGAAGCCCTGATGACAGCTGCCTGCTGCCGCGCGGTCGCGGCCTCACCGACAACTGCGTCGACGTACGCCTCGACCGCACGGACAGCCTCGTCCTGCTCGGCGCAGAGGACCGATTCCGCCGAGGCGAGAGGCATACCGATCGCGCGTAGTCGCCTGAGCAGAACAGCACGCTCGAGTTGATCATCGCTGTAGAAGCGATACCCGGATATCGGGTCGACCTTCGCAGGCAGCAACAGTCCTGAATCGGCGTAGAAGCGTAATGCGCTTGCCGTGATTCCGCTTCGGCGCGCGAAGGAACCGATCGACATCAACTCTGAACGAGACACCCGGACATCATTCGGGTTCGACCTACCTGAAGGTCAACAGTCCTTCACAGTCGCGGTTTCGCGGCCGCGTCGTCGACCGACGTGCAGTCCGAGCCTCGGACGACGCCCGGCTCGGACGATAGCACCGCCGAGAGTTGCGCGAGCGCCGACGGGATCACCCGGTAGTACACCCAGGTGCCACGGCGTTCACTGTCGAGCAAGCCGGCCTCGCGCAGCACTTTCAGGTGGTGCGAGATGGTCGGCTGCGCCAGCTCGAACGCCGGGGCGATGTCGCACACGCAACTCTCCCCGTGCTCGTGTCCGGCGATCAGACTCATCATCCGTAGCCGGACCGGGTCCCCCAGTGCTTTGAACCTCTGGGCCAGATCGTCTGCCCGATCCGGACCCAACGGCTCACACCCGAGAGGTGCGCAGAGCGTCTCTGGCCGATTCGACACCGCCTGATTCGACATCTGTCAATACTGGCGTGCGTCAATTCGCCTCGTCAAACGTTTGGGCAGGCTCCGACCCGGCGAAGGGTCGCGGCGAACGGGGAATCGAGATATCGTTGGCCGATATCGGCTAGCGATAGGAGTTCGGGTGTCGAACAGCCGACCCAATTCCGCAACCACCGGCGACACGAACCAGTTGATGAGGCGCCTCGGCACCGGCGACGCCATCACCATCGGGTTGGGCTCGATGATCGGTGCCGGGATCTTCGCCGTGCTTGCCCCCGCCGCCCACGCGGCCGGCGCCGGGCTGCTGATCGGGTTGGCGATCGCCGCAGTGATCGCCTACTGCAACGCCACCTCCTCCGCGCGCCTGGCCGCCCGCTACCCCGCCTCTGGCGGGTCGTACGTCTACGGGCGGGAACGCCTGGGCAAGTTCTGGGGATACCTCGCGGGTTGGTCTTTCGTGACCGGGAAGACCGCGTCCTGCGCGGCGATGGCGCTGACTGTCGGGCTGTATGCCTGGCCGCAGTACGCGCACGAGGTGGCAGTCGCGGCAGTGGTGGCCTTGACGGCGGTCAACTACGTGGGGATCCAGAAGTCCGCGTGGCTCACCCGTGCAATCGTGGCCGTCGTGTTGGCCGTGCTCGCCGCGGTGGTCGTGGCCGCATTCGTGTCCGATGCCGCCGACCCGACAAGGCTCGAGTGGGGTTCGGACATCAGCGTCGGCGGCGTGCTCCAGGCCGCTGGACTGCTGTTCTTCGCCTTCGCGGGATACGCGCGCATCGCGACCCTCGGCGAGGAGGTCCGGAACCCGACTCGCACCATTCCGCGGGCGATCCCCCTTGCCCTGGGAATCACCCTCGTCGTGTACACCTGTGTCGCGGTCGCGGTCCTGCTCGTGCTGGACCCGCGGCAATTGGCCACGACAACTGCACCGCTCTCGGAGGCGGTCAACCTTGCCGGAGCCGGCTGGCTGGAACCGGTGGTACGGGTCGGTGCGGTCGTGGCCGCGCTCGGGTCGCTGCTCGCGCTGATCCTCGGAGTCTCCCGTACCACCCTGGCCATGGCCCGCGATCGTCATCTCCCCGGGGTGCTCGCCGCCGTGCATCCCCGGTTCGGGGTCCCGTACCGGGCCGAGATCACCATCGGAATCATCGTCGCCGCGGTCGCGGCGTTCGCCGACGTCCGCTCGGCCATCGGATTCTCCTCGTTCGGAGTACTGCTCTACTACGCCGTCGCGAACGCTTCCGCCTGGACCCTCTCGCCGAGCGAGGGTCGGCCGGCGAGATTGATTCCCATCATCGGGTCCCTCGGCTGCCTGGTGCTGGCGTTCACCCTGCCACTGACCTCCGTTGTGGCCGGGGCCGCCGTGATCGCAGCCGGTGCACTCGTCTACGTAGCACGCCGACTGCGAGTCGGTGGAAGAGGAAATCGGGGGCTCGAATAGGCCCAGGCGACCGGGAGGCACCCATGCCTGAACTTCAAAAAATTCTGACCCGACTGACCGCGACGGATGCACCAGCTTCGGTTGTCCTGATCCGCTTCTACGTCGGCGCCATTTTCCTGTCAGAGGGGATCCAGAAATTCGTCTACCCGGAGCGGCTCGGGACCGGACGATTCAGGACGGCCGAAATCCCCGCACCGGCGTTCTTCGCCTACTTCGACGGCGTGTTCGAAATACTGTGCGGCTGTCTGATTCTCGCCGGCCTGCTCACACGGCTGGCCACAATCCCCATGATCGTGGACATGATTGGCGCGCTACTGATCACGAAGATGCCCATCCTCTGGGGCAATTCCCCTACGTTTGCCGGTGAATCGGGATTTTGGGACTTCGCCCATGAGGCGCGCCCCGACATCGCTCAACTCTGCGGAAGCTTGTTCCTGCTCATCGTCGGGGCTGGCGCCTGGTCGCTGGATGCCCGCCTACGATCCTCGCGCGCAATGCCGAGCCAGCGAGAAGTCCCGAGCGAACCGTAGCCGCGCCCGGAGGGACGTTCGACGACCCAGCCCGGGACGTCCACGCCGACGTGGACTGAGACCGATACCACACACTCCGACTCGAACGCACTTCGGGTAGTGCGAGCGGTTCGGGACGTGCGGTACGTAGAATTTGAAGTATGGCTGGACTCGGTGAGCTCGAACGCGCGGTGATGGATCACCTGTGGTCCGTACCGGAACCCCAGACGGTGCGGCAGGTGCACGAGGCCCTCGCGGCCCGCCGCGAACTCGCGTACACCACGGTGATGACCGTGTTGCAGCGCCTCGCGAAGAAGCATCTGGTGATCCAACAGCGCGACGATCGGGCGCACCGCTACGTACCCGTGCACGGCCGCGACGAGTTGGTCGCGAGCCTCATGGTCGACGCCCTGCAGCAAGCCGACGCGTCCGATGAGCGTGCCGCGGCACTCGTCCACTTCGTCGGGCAGGTCGGCGCCGACGAGGCCGCCGCGCTCCGCGAGGCGCTGGCCGCCCTCGAGGAGTCCGAGGCGACCAAGGCCGACACGACCACCCAGTCGTCAGCCTCGATGCACCCGCCGGGCTCGCCCGGTTTGCGCCCGGGCACCGGCCGGGCGAGCTGAGGCCCGTAGACGTCATGCCGTGTAGCCGATGAACGCCAGCACCGCACTGGCTTTCGGGGTGCTCGCGCTCGCCCTGACCGGTCCCGTGCCGATGCTGCTGAGCCGTGCCCGGTGGCCGTTCCGTGCGCCCCGCGCGGCACTGGTGCTTTGGCAGGCGATCGCGCTCGCCGCGGTACTGTCGGCCTTCAGCTCCGGGCTCGCCATCGCCAGCCAACTGTTGGTTCCGGGCCCGGACGGGCGCCCCACCACGGACCCGACTGCCGAGATCGACGCGCTCGGTCTACCGCTGTGGATCCTGTACATGGTCGTGCTCGGCCTCACACTGCTGGTCGGCGCCAGGTTGATCGCCTCGATCGTCCGTGTCGCGGTGCACACGCGCCGCCGACGAGCCCGGCACCGCATGCTGGTCGACCTGCTCGACCGCGGCGACGCTGACATCTCCGCCGCCCTCGGGCGGCTGTCCGATGTGCGTGTCCTCGATGCTTCCGAACCGATCGCGTACTGCCTTCCGGGCCTGCGGCATCGGGTCGTGCTCAGCGAGGGGACCTTGAAGTCCCTCAACACCGCCGAGATCACGGCCATCCTCACCCACGAGCGTGCCCACCTGCGGGCCCGCCACGACCTGGTCCTCGAGGCGTTCACCGCACTACACCAAGCCTTCCCGCGAGTGGTTCGCTCCAAATCCGCACTCGGCTCGGTCCAGCTGCTCGTCGAGTTGCTTGCCGACGACTCCGCCGTCAAGGTCACCGGCCCGGCTCCACTGGCGCGCGCCCTGGTGACCTGCGCCGGGACCACGGCTCCCCGGGGTGCCATGGCGGCAGGCGGCCCGAGCACCCTGGTCCGCATCCAGCGCCTGGGTGGTGCCGGCGCCGACCCGCGGATCGCGGTGTCCGCCTACTTCGCGGCGGCAGCGATTCTCGTGGTCCCGACGATCGCGGTCGCCGTGCCCTGGCTAGTCGAGCTGAATCGACTGTTCTCGTCGTCCCAGCCCTGACCGCCGACTGGTTACGCGGGTCACAGCGCCCGCGCGGAGTCGTCGTCGTGGACGGGGGTCGCGTACACTCGTCCACGGCCCGACGACAGGGTCCATACAGTTTCGATTGTTCGATGTGGCACAGAGCACCCGGTCCCAAATGCGCAGCGCGCACTGACGACCGTTGAATCGTGCCCCCGGCTCGTCTCTTCGTGCGGCTGCGTGACAGCCCGCTCCGCGACGCGCCCGCCGTCCGGAGAGGTACTTCCGCGTGACTTCTGCTGCCCCCAGCCCTTCGACCACCGTCGACCACGACCGGCCGACGATCGACGACACCGAGGTGACGTTCGCGAACCTCGGATTGCCCCAACCGGTCGTCGCGGCACTCGCGCAGAAGGCGATCACCGTGCCGACGCCCATCCAGGCCATGGCGATCCCAGATGCGATCGCCGGCAGGAACATCCTCGGACGCGCGCAGACCGGGTCGGGGAAGACGCTCGCGTTCGGTCTGCCCATGCTGGCGCGGCTCGCCCGGCATGACGGTCGTCCCAGGCCCAAACGCCCCCGCGCCCTGGTGCTCGTCCCCACCCGTGAACTGGCTTTCCAGGTGGTCGATTCGCTGGCTCCGTACGCCACCTCCCTCGGCCTGAACGTGCGTCCCGCGGTCGGCGGCACGCTGTTCACCAAGCAGGTCGATCAGCTGCGTCGTGGCGTCGACATCCTCGTCGCGACCCCGGGGCGGCTCAGTGACCACCTCAGACAGCAGACGTGCGTCCTCGACGAGGTGGAGATGACCGCGCTCGACGAGGCCGATCAGATGGCGGACATGGGTTTCCTGCCTCAGGTGCGCGAGCTGCTCGACCAGACACCCGCGGGCAGCCAGCGACTGCTGTTTTCGGCGACCCTCGACCACGACGTACAGGCCTTGGTTCGAGAGTTCCTGCCCACCCACGAGATGCACTCGACGCAGGACGTCCGCGCATCGGTGACGACGATGGACCACTACGTGCTGTTGGTCGAGCGAGGCCAGAAGGACGCCGTCGTCGCCGAGATCGCGTCCCGCGAGGGTGGCCGCACGATCATGTTCGCCCGGACCAAGCTGGGCGCCGAGGGAATCACTCAGCGGTTGCGGGACAAGGGCGTCGCCGCCGAGGCGCTGCACGGCGGCAAGGCACAGAACCAGCGCAGCCGGGTGCTGGAACGATTCAAGAACGGCCGTACCCCGGTGCTGGTGGCGACCGATGTCGCGGCCCGCGGCATCCACGTCGACGGGATCGACCTGGTCGTACACGTCGACCCACCGCAGGACCACAAGGACTACCTACACCGTGCCGGTCGCACCGCGCGTGCGGGCGAGGCCGGCGTCGTCGCGGCAATCGTCCTGCCGAACCAGCGTCGCCAGTTCCGTCGCCTGACCGGCATGGCCGGGGTGAACGCCAGCATCGTCCCGGTCTCCCCGGGGTCCGAGAAGCTCGCCACGATCACCGGGGCCCGGACCCCGAGCGGTGAGCCCGTGCGCGAGAGCTACTTCCGACCGCAGCGCCGCGAGCGGTCGTTCGGTGACCGTGGCCCGCGCCGTGGTCTCGGCGACCGTGGTCCCCGCCGCGACGGTGGCAATGGCACGCGCCGCGACGGTGCCAATCGAGGTCATCTCCGCGACGGTGGCAACGGGCCGCGTCGCGACGGTGGCAACGGGCCGCGCCGCGACGGTGGCAACGGGCCGCGCCGCGACGGTGGCAACGGGCCGCGCCGCGACCACGACGACCGGGTGGTCCGCGGTCCGCGCCGGGACGTCGACAACCGCGGTCAACGCGGCGCGGCGGCTCGCCTTCCGGGTTCCGGGCCGCAAGCCGCCGCGTCACCGGAGCGCCGGTCGAACGGGTTCCGTAGCCGCGCCGACCGTCGCAGCTACGACGGTTTCACCGGGCCCCGCCGCGAACGCGACCAGTAACGGGTGGTGGATGCCGCCCCTGGAAGGGCGGGGGCGGTTCGCAATGCGGCAGGGCAACAGGGGAAGCTGTATTCATGACCACCGAGACCTCTGCCAGTACCGAGGCTGCCCGCGCCCAGATCGGCGTCACCGGGCTCGCCGTCATGGGATCCAACATCGCCCGCAACTTCGCCCGTCACGGGCACACCGTGGCCCTGCACAACCGCAGCGTCGCGAAGACGGATGCGCTCCTGGCCGAGCACGGCGACGACGGTGACTTCGTACGTACCGAGACCATCGAGGAGTTCGTGGCGGCCCTGCAGAAGCCGCGCCGCGTGCTGATCATGGTCAAGGCCGGTGACCCCACCGACGCCGTGATCGAGGAGCTCGCCGGCGCGATGGAGCCCGGCGACATCATCATCGACGGCGGCAATGCGCTGTATACCGACACGATTCGTCGCGAGGCCAGCCTGCGGGAGCGTGGCCTGCACTTCGTCGGCGCAGGCATCTCCGGCGGCGAAGAAGGCGCGCTCAACGGCCCGTCGATCATGCCCGGCGGACCCAAGGAGTCGTACGAGGCGCTCGGCCCACTGCTCGAGTCGATCGCCGCACAGGTCGACGGCACCCCGTGCTGCACGCACATCGGACCCGACGGCTCGGGACACTTCGTGAAGATGGTCCACAACGGCATCGAGTACGCGGACATGCAGCTGATCGGCGAGGCCTACCACCTGTTCCGTGACGCGCTCGGCTACGACGCCGAACGGATCGCCGACGTGTTCACCGAGTGGAACGCCGGAGACCTCGAAAGCTACCTCGTGGAGATCACCGCCGAGGTGCTGCGCCAGAAGGACGCGAAGACCGGCACGCCCCTGGTCGATGTGATCGTCGATGCCGCCGAGCAGAAGGGCACCGGCCGCTGGACGGTCAAGTCGGCTCTCGACCTCGGGGTGCCAGTCACCGGCATCGCCGAGGCCGTGTTCGCGCGGGCGCTGTCCGGTTCACGTGACCAGCGCGCGGCCGCACGGGGATTGGCGTCCGGGACGCTCGGCGACAAGCCGACCGATGCCGCACAGTTCACCGAGGACATCCGTCGCGCCCTCTACGCGTCGAAGGTCGTCGCGTACGCGCAGGGATTCGACCAGATCGCGGCCGGAAGCGCCGAGTACGGCTGGAACGTCACCCGCGCCGATCTCGCCACCATCTGGCGCGGCGGCTGCATCATCCGCGCACAGTTCCTCAACCGCATCAAGGAGGCGTACGACGCCGATCCGGAGCTGCCGAGCCTGATCCTCGCCCCGTACTTCCGTGAGGCGATCGAGAGCGGCATCGACAGCTGGCGCCGGGTCGTCGCGACCGCGACCATGCTGGGCATCCCGGTCCCGGGCTTCGCCTCGTCACTGTCGTACTACGACGGCCTGCGCGCCGAGCGGCTGCCTGCGGCGTTGACGCAGGGCCAGCGCGACTTCTTCGGCGCCCACACCTACGAGCGAGTCGACTCGCCGGGCAAGTTCCACACCCTCTGGAGCGGCGACCGCTCCGAGGTCGTGGCCTGAGCCTCCCGGCAGCGGACGGGGCGCACGCGCGGCGTCCGCCCCGTCGCGCAGGTTGGGCGTCGGCGGAGCCGCGGTAGCCTGTCACCTCACGAACGGAAGGCCCCGCTCATCCATGTCCGACCGTCCCTCCCCCTCCTTCGCGCAGCTCGGACTACCCACGACGCTGGTGCATTCCCTCGGCCGCGAGGGGATCTCGACCCCGTTCCCGATCCAGGCCGCCGCCATCCCGGACATACTCGCCGGGCGGGACGTGCTGGGGCGCGGTCCGACCGGCTCCGGAAAGACCCTCGCCTTCGGGCTGCCGCTGCTGGTGCGCCTGACCGGTGCGGCGAGCCGGCCCGGGCGACCGCGCGGGATCGTGCTGGTCCCCACCCGGGAACTGGCCACGCAGATCGAAGCGTCGCTCGACGCGTCAGCCGTGGCGCTGGGACTGCGGATGGCCGCGATCGTCGGTGGGGTGCCGCTCAAAGCGCAGGCCACCCGGTTGGGCCGCGGCGTCGACCTGCTCGTCGCCACGCCCGGGCGGCTCGCCGATCACCTGGGCCGGGACACCGTCCGCCTCGACGACGTGGCGATCACCGTGGTCGACGAGGCCGATCACATGGCCGAGCTCGGCTTCCTGCCGCAGGTCACCGAGATCCTCGACCAAACCCCCCGCTCGGCGCAGCGGCTGCTGTTCTCCGCCACCCTCGACGGCGAGGTCGACACGCTCGTCGCCCGGTACCTGCACGATCCGGTCACACATGCGACGGCCGCCGCCGTCGCCGCCGTCGACACGATGGCCCACCATGTGCTGCACGTGCCGCGAGAGATCAAGTGGGACACCGTCGCCCGCATCGCCGCCCGGAACGGCCGGACGTTGCTGTTCGTCCGCACCAAGGCGGGCGTGGACCGGCTCACCGACGAACTGCGCACGGCCGGGGTGAATGCGGCCGGCCTGCACGGTGACAAACCGCAGGGCCACCGCACCCGTGTCCTGACCGGGTTCGCGGACGGGACCGTACCGGTGCTCGTGGCCACCGACGTCGCCGCGCGCGGCATCCACGTCGACGACGTCTCGCTCGTCGTGCACGTCGACCCGCCCACCGAACCGAAGGCGTACCTGCACCGGGCCGGCCGCACCGCACGGGCCGGCGAGTCGGGTGTCGTGGTGACGGTGGTGACCGAAGACGAGCGTGCCGCCGCCGCGAAGGTGATGCGGGCGGCGGGCGTGGAGGCGGACCCCCCGCTGCCGGTGGGCGGCAAGGATCGGCGCTGGGCGACGGTTACGGGGGCGCGCGAGCCCAGCCGAACCCCGGTTCCCGAACAGACACCCGAGACGCCCCCACGCGCCGACCAGACGCGGAACCCCCGCGGACGTGGCAACGGGTTCCGTTCCCGCGGCGATCAGCGTCGCGGACGTCCCGCCGGTCCCGGGTACGGGCGACGCCGCCGGGGCGGACGGTGAGGGATTGCATGCACGTAGATGCGGCGCGACGGCCGTATCCGCAGTAACGTCAGGGCGTGAAGTTCCTCCGCGATCAGCAACCCCCGTACGACCTCACCTACGACGACGTGTTCCTCGTCCCGAATCGGACCGAAGTAGCGTCCCGCTTCGACGTGAACCTCGCGACGTCGGACGGGTCGGGCACCACGATCCCGATCGTGGTCGCGAACATGACCGCCGTCGCCGGACGCCGGATGGCCGAGACGGTCGCGCGCCGCGGCGGCCTTGTCGTCATCCCGCAGGATGTGCCGGCGTCCGCGGTCGCCGAGACGGTCAGCTTCGTCAAAAGTCGGCACCTGGTGGCCGACACCCCGATCACCCTCGATCGCGACGATGCCGTCTCGGATGCGCTGACGCTGCTGCACAAACGGTCGCACCGCGCGGCGGTGGTCGTCGACGGCGGCCGACCCGTCGGGGTGCTCACCGAGGCCGCCTGCTCGGACGTCGACCGGTTCACCCGTGTGGGCGCGGTTGCCGTGCGGGACTTCGCGACTGCGCCCACCACCGCCACCCCCCGGGACGTGTTCGCTCTGCTCGAGTCCCGGCACGACCCGCTCGCAGTGATCGTCGATGACGACGGCATGCTCGCCGGCGTCCTCACCCGGACGGGCGCGATCCGGGCGGGCATCTACACCCCTGCTGTCGACCAGCACGGACGATTGCGTGTCGCGGCCGCTGTCGGTGTGAACGGCAACGTCGCCGAGAAAGCCAAGGCGCTCGCCGACGTCGGCGCGGACGTGCTGGTCCTCGACACCGCGCACGGCCACCAGCAGCGCATGATCGATGCCCTCCGCTCGGTCGCCGCGCTCGGTCTCGGACTGCCGCTCGTCGCGGGCAACGTCGTCTCGGCGCAGGGCACCCGCGACCTGATCGAGGCGGGTGCGAACATTGTCAAGGTCGGCGTCGGGCCGGGCGCGATGTGTACTACCCGCATGATGACCGGCGTGGGGCGCCCGCAATTCTCGGCCGTCGCCGAGTGCGCCGACGCGGCCCAGGAACTCGGCGCGCACGTGTGGGCCGACGGCGGCGTGCGGCATCCGCGGGACGTCGCGCTCGCGCTCGCGGCCGGCGCCTCGAACGTGATGGTCGGGTCCTGGTTCGCCGGGACGTACGAATCGCCCGGGGAACTGCGGATCGACCGGGACGGCAACCGGTACAAGGAGAGTTTCGGAATGGCCTCCAAGCGCGCCGTCGCCGCCCGTACCGTCGAGGACACCGCGTTCGATCGGGCCCGCAAAGGGCTGTTCGAGGAGGGCATCTCGAGTTCCCGGATGCGGCTCGATCCGACCCGGCCCGGGGTCGAGGATCTGCTCGACCACATCTGCTCCGGCGTCCGGAGCGCATGCACGTACGCGGGCGCGCGGACGCTCGACGAGCTGCATGAGAAGGCGGTGATGGGGGTGCAGTCCGCCGCTGGATTCGCGGAGGGTCGCCCGCTGCCGTCGGGGTGGTGACCGTCACGGTCGTGGCACCGAAGGATGTCTCTTTCCTCCCATTCAGATCACGAACGCTACAGTGGAGGCTCACTTTCAGGAAATACGTTCGGCGCCGTTCCGGTTGAAGGTGATGACATGCGCCGCCCGACAGAGAGGACACAGGTGCCCGAGGCACCCATACACCAACCCCCCGCAACCTCCCCGGGATCGGATTCCGACTCGGCCGGGGCCGACGGATCCTCCGAAGGCTCCTCTACCGAGCCGGGCGACAAACCCGGCGGCCCTCATCCCCTGAGCGGGCGGTGCTGATATGGACGTCGCAGCGCTTACGCTCGCAATCCTGAGCCTGCTCGGCTTCATAGCCTTGACTGCAGGCACCGCCATCTTCGTGGCGGCAGAGTTCTCGCTGACCGCACTCGAGCGCAGCACCGTCGACGCCCACGCGCGTCGCGGTGACCTTCGCGCTCGCCAGGTCCGGCACGCCCACCGCACGCTCTCGTTCCAGCTCTCCGGCGCCCAGCTGGGGATCACGATCACCACTCTGATCACCGGTTATCTCGCCGAGCCCGTGCTGGCGCGATTCATCAGCCCACTCCTCAGCGGCTTCGGGCTGTCCGACGCGGCGACTCGGGGTATCTCCCTCACGTTGGCGCTGATCATCGCGACCTCGTTCTCGATGATCTTCGGCGAACTGGTCCCCAAGAACCTGGCGATCTCCAAGCCGCTGCCCACCGCCCGCGCCACGGCGGGGCTTCAGGTCGGGTTCTCGCTGATCTTCAAGTGGGCCATCAAGGGCCTCAACGGCGCCGCGAACTGGATCGTCCGCCGCCTGGGCATCGAACCCGCGGAGGAACTGCGCTCGGCCCGGTCACCGCAGGAGCTCGGCTCGCTGGTGAGCACGTCCGCCGAGCGGGGTTCCCTCGACGCGGGTACCGCGCTGCTGGTGAACCGGTCGCTGCGGTTCGGCGACCTGAGCGCCGAGGAGTTGATGACCCCGCGCGTGAAGATCGAGTCACTCGAGACCGGCGCGACGGTCGTCGACCTCATCGAGGCCGCGTCCCGGACCGGTTACTCCCGTTTCCCCGTCGTCGACGGGGACCTGGACAACACGATCGGCGTCGTGCACGTCAAACACGCCTTCACCGTGCCCGCCGCTCGCCGCACGTCCACCCGACTCGCCTCGCTCGCTCAGGTCGTTCCGGTGGTGCCGTCCACGCTCGACGGTGACGCGGTGATGGAACAAGTGCGTGCCGACGGCATGCAGGTCGCACTGGTCGTCGACGAGTACGGAGGCACCGCAGGCATCGTGACCATGGAGGACCTGATCGAGGAGATCCTCGGCGACGTGCGCGACGAGCACGACGAGACCGAGATCGACGTCCAGCGTGTCGGCCACAGCTGGTCCTGCTCGGGCCTGCTGCGCACCGACGAGGTTGCCGCCGCCACCGGCTACGTCGCTCCCGAGGGCGAATACGACACGATCGGCGGGCTCGTGCTCACGAGCCTGGGACGGATCCCCGTCGAGGGCGACGAGGTGGCCCTGCCCGACGCGAGCGGCCAGCCCCTCGGCCCCGATGGGCACGGCTGGATCGGGCGCGTGCTGACGATGGATGGCCGTCGCATCGACCGGGTGCTGCTGACCCCGGTCCCGGCGATCGACGCGATCCGAGAGGAGAACGACCGTGGCTGACCTCCTCGGAGTGTTGCTCGCCGTCGTGCTGCTGGCCGGCAACGCTTTCTTCGTCGGCGCCGAGTTCGCGCTCATCACCGCGCGCCGCGACCGGCTCGAGGCGTTGCATGCGCAGGGCAAGAAGCGTGCGGCGACCGTCATCAAGGCCGGCGAAAACCTGTCCCTGATGTTGGCGGGCGCCCAGCTGGGCATCACGATCTGCTCGATCCTGCTCGGTAAGGTCGGCGAGCCCGCGATCGCGCATCTGATCGAGAAGCCGATGGGCGCCCTCGGGGTGCCCGACGCCTTCCTGCGCCCGATCGGCTTCACAATCGCGCTCAGCCTGGTCGTGGTGCTGCACATCCTGCTCGGCGAGATGGTGCCGAAGAACATCGCCATCGCCGGGCCGGAGAAGTCCGCGATGCTGCTCGTGCCGGCTCACCTTGCGTTCATCAAGCTGGTCCGGCCGCTGATCGCGTTCTACAACCTCTGCGCCAACGGCATCCTGAGGCTGCTGCGGGTCGAACCACGGGACGAACTCGATGCGACGGTCTCGTCCATAGAGCTGTCGGAGATGATCGGGGAATCCCACACCGAGGGCCTGATCGACGAGGAGGAGCACCGTCGTCTCACGCAGGCACTCGACACGGAGGGGCGCACCGTCGCCGACGTCATGATCCCGTCGGCGAGAATGCGCACCGTCCCGCTGCTGGCGGGCGGCACCACGCTCGGCGCGGTCGAGGACGCCGTCATCGAGACCGGCTACTCGCGCTACCCGGTTCGCGGCGCTGATGGTTCACTGGTCGGCTACCTGCACGTGAAGGACGTCCTCGATCGGGTGGCCGACGAATCCGCCGGACCGGAGACGGTGATCCCGCTCTCGGACATCCGCCGCCTGCCGCTGATCTCGGTGGCGCTGCCGCTCGACGACGCTCTCACGGTCCTGCGCCGCACGGGCGCGCATCTTGGTGCGGTCGTCGACGGGTCCGGGGCGGTGATCGGGATCGTCGCGCTCGAGGATCTGGTCGAGGAGTTCGTCGGCACCGTCCGAGACGGCACGCACCGGATCGACGATGCGGTTCCCGGCGAGAGGGCGGTCTGAGGGCCGCGCATAGGACGCCGGGGCCGGCGAGGTTGGCCACCCGGTCCACGTACTTCCTGTTCACCTATTGGGGCATCCGGCGAAACCGGTTGCGGCGCTGGCATCCCGGACGCGCGACGGGCCTGGCCGGTGGGTGTGCGAACAGTCGGAAGTACGTGGGCCGCATGGCCACAAGATGACGGAGTGAGTGTCTCCGCCGCCGCACTCGACCATCGCCGGTCAACCCTCGGTATACCGCGCTGAGTGGTGGCGGTGCCGGGCTCGCGGGCACCGTTGCGACTGGGCCCTGCATGCCACCTGCTCGACCGGTGCCGCCGGTTACGGGCCATCGGTACCGATTCGCGATCGCCGTCTGGCACAGCTATCTTGGTCATCGGTCTGGGGGGACATTTCACGCATTTCCGGCGGGTCCGCCCCGGTCCCGCGGCGCCGACTGGGGACGCCGACGCGCACAAGCGCCGCGTCCCACGCGGCGCACAAACGAAGGGGAACTCTTGGCTCAACATCCCGCGAAACGACGTCGCTGGGTGCGACGCGCCATCGTCGCCGCCGCACTGCCGATCGCGATCGCCGCATCGTCCACCGGCACGGCCCACGCACAGGAAACCGGATCCACGATCCCGCCCACGAACGTCCCGGTGTGGAATCCGCTCGAAAGTCCTATCAACCCAGCCATGTTCGCACCCGACTACGCTCCCACGCCCGAACAGCGAGTCGAGGACTACGAAAATGCCGGCCAGTGGTACGGCTCCCTCAGCGGCGGCCTCAGCGGAGTAATCACGGGCGTCCTCGGTGGTGGCTCTCTCGCAGTGCCGATCGCCGTGGCTGCACCTTGGGCGGCCGGCCCCATCTTGGTCGGTGTGCCCGCGGCGTTCGCAGGTATGTACGCCGTCTACTACGGCTCGTTGGGCGCCGACCAGGGCGCCCAGATGAGCGTGGACACCGCGAATCAGCACAACGTGACCGGCCAGCGAAATCCGTTGTCGTAGCGCGTAATCGCGCACAGCGTTGGCGCTCTTCTGACGACTGAGGCCCGATCCGATCCTGGCGGATGGATCGGGCCTTGGTCGTTCGGGAACCCCTGTCGGAGACTACCGTCATGACCAGAGGGACAAAAGAATACAGACTTACAAGGCCCGCTCTCCCCGGCGCGTCGGATGCGGGAATACATAACCCCGTCGAACTCGGCAGCCAAGTACGGGAAATGCAAATGAGTCCGCACCCGACAATCGCAGGCCTCGTCGGTGCTCACGTCGAATAAGTGTGGCTTGAAAAGGCATCCTCACGATCACGGTATGGGCCAACACCTTCCGGCCTCCGAAGCGGGCGCGATCGGCGACGAATAACTCGCCCCTCGTCGTCACGCGATATCACATCTGGGCTCTGCGCGCGCCCAAACGACGCCCCTTAGCCGCAGTGAGTAGCTAGACACCTCGAAATCAGGGCGCTTCGAGGCGCTTCCGGTATGCAGTAAACGACCGTTTCACATCCTATTCTGCACAATTTCAGTACGGTAACGGGGTGGAAAAGGTGATCGAGGCCGCCCTCGCAAAGGCCGAGAGGGCGAGGAAGAAGAAGAATTCCGCCGAAACGGCAGTCCCCGGAACCGCGGTCGCCTATCTGCGCGTCTCGACGAAGGAACAGCGCATCAGCGGCGCCGGAATCGGCGCCCAGCGCGCGGCAATCGAGGCCGCCGCCGAGCGGGAAGGCTGGACCATCACCGCCTGGCACTCCGACGAAGGCATCAGCGGCGGCAAAGGTCCAGCTGAGAGGCCCGGACTGGCCGCGGCGCTCGCCGACATCACCTCAGGGCGGGCCGAACGGATGATCGTCCACAAGGTCGACCGACTCTCCCGCAAGTTCTCCGACTCGGTGATGCTGATGGAAGCCGCGATCACCGAGGGCTGGCCGCTGTACGTCGTCGCGCAGTCAGCGAGCACCCATGACCAGCACGGACGGTTCCTGCTGCGTCTGTTCGCCAACCTCGCTGAGGACGAGCGCGACACTATCCGCCAGCGAACCCGTGACGCCCTGGCCGTGAAGAAAGCTCAGGGTGTCCGGCTAGGCCGTCCTTCGGTCCTGTCCGACGAGGTGGTTACCCGGATCGTGCTCGCCCACCGCGGCGGCGCCGGATACGCGCGCATCGCGAACGACCTCAACCGCGCCCAGGTGCCGACCGCCCGCGGCGGCAAGATCTGGCATCCGTCCACAGTCCGCAGCGTTCTCGCAGGTCAGGACGCCGCCCGGATCAGCCGGGAGTTGTCGGAGGCAGGGGGTCAGTAGTGGGGATCATTTCGTCATGTGACGAGTGACGAGTTGCTGGGGCGCAATCGGCGCGGTGGCAAGCGCAGGGACAATATCGAGACGCCCGTCACTCGAGAGAGCGGCGACTCAAGTACGACTGATGATCCGGCGGTCCTCTACCGCACGGGCTGCCCCGCGCGGGTCCCCGATCCTCTCCGCCAAAGTCCTTGCTGCCAGCCCGGGCGGCAACGCCGCCGAGAACTTCAGCCCGGCAACCGCGTTCGCCGCGACCTCGGGCTGTTGCCAGACGATCCGGGCGATTGCGTCGGACACCTCACGTGGCCCGATTCCGGGGAGCAGTCGCAGCGACTTCTCGTCGATCCGCTGCCGGGGGTCCACCAGGGTCGGCAACGATGCCTGCAGAGTGCGGTTCGCAGCGGATCCCGCCCACGTCCACCAGCGTCCACTCCCCTCGGACGGCAGCGCGACCACGGCCGCGTCCGGTCCGATCGCATCGCCGTAGCGCTCCCGCAGCTCCGCGAGCGCGGCCTGCGCCCGCCGGGTGAGTGTCACCCCGGACGGTGCCTGGCCGAGCAGCACGGCCCGCATCCCCTGTGTGATCTCGTACGACACCCCGCCGCCGAGCCCGGACCACTTGGCCTTGCCTCCGGTCTCGACTGGGTCGACGAAACACCGGCGACGCTGCCAGTCGACGTGGGTGACCTTCCACGACCTGCCCGCGAGCAGCAGCACGCGCGGACCCTCGACCTCCTCGACCAGCAGATCGGTGCCAACGGTGCCGACCTCGTTGCGCCCGGCCAGCACCGTGAATTCGGGGGGCGCGCTGAACACAGCGGTGAGGTCGGAGAAGTAGCGGCGCCCGAACCGCCGTTCCGCCTCCGGCCCGATGTGCAGGAAGTCCCCATCTCGCTCGAAATAGCCTTCGGCACAGAGGAACTCCATGATTTCGTTGGCGGTGTCGTCGAACACCGCCAACGAACCCCACCAGTGACGCCAGGACGCGATCCCGAGGCGATGCTCCTGCAGGCACAGTGCCATCACCTGTTGTGCGGCGATGTGTCGCGGTGCTGGCGGCGGGGTAATCGGCTCCACCCAGCCTCGCGCCCAGCAGTGCAACATGCCGAGCGCGTGAAGTTCCTGTTCCTCGTCGAGGCACAGGAACAGGCAGTTGCGGACTGTGCCCGCGCGGCGCCCGGTGCGACCGAGGCGCTGCAGGAACGAGGCGACCGTCCGGGGTGACCCAATCTGGATGACCCGGTCGAGGTCGCCGACGTCGATACCGAGTTCGAGGGTAGAGGTGGCAACGATGACCGTGTCACGGGACTCGGCGAACGCCGTCTCCGATTGGCGTCGTTCGGCCGCGGAAAGCGATGAGTGCGAAACGAACGTCGTCACACCCCGCTCTCGGAGGGCGGCGCCGAGTTCCTCCGCACGTCGGCGGGAGTCGACGAACACAAGTCGCTTCTCCCCCCGATGCAGCGAGGCGATGACGGTCGCGGCGTTCGGAACGGATCCGACGAAGTCGACGGTGATGTCCGGTCGCACTGCCGGACCGTCGACCGCGGGCGCAACCACACGCCTGTCCCGGTCGGCGAAACCGCCTTGCAGCCAGCACAACAGCTCGTCCGGGTTGCCGACGGTCGCGGACAGTCCGATGCGCTGGATCTGACGACCGGCGACCCGCGACAGACGCTCGAGGACGGCGAGCAGATGCCAGCCGCGGTCGTCACCGGCAAAGGCGTGCACCTCGTCCACGACGACGGCACGGACCCCCGCGAAGAGCACCCGCGGATCCACCTTGGTGGACACCAGCATCGCCTCGAGCGATTCGGGGGTAGTGAGCAGGATATCGGGACGCTCCCGCAGGATCCGTCCACGCGCGGACGGTCCGACATCTCCGTGCCAGACGGCGGCGCTGCGGCCGAGCCACTGCGCGTAGCCGTGCAGGCGCGGCTGCAGGTTGTTCAACAGTGCCCGCAACGGGCACACGTACAGCACCGACACCCCTTCCCAGTCCTGCTCGGCCATCACCGACAGCAGCGGGAAGGCCGCGGCCTCGGTCTTGCCGCCGGCGGTCGGAGCGAGCACGAGTGCGTCCTCCCCGGCGAGTATCGGCGCGACCGCCGCCGCCTGGGTGGGTCGTAACCCGTCCCAGCGCAGCGTGTTCGCCAGGTGGTACCGGACGCCGGGATGCAGGAGGGAAAAGGCGTCGATCGTCATGGCTCCCGGAACTGCTGTAGCACATCGCCGACCTGTTCGACGTCGACTACACCCTCCGCCGCATCGTTCATCAGCTGCTCTGCGACATCGACGTCGAAGCCATAGGCCAACTCGATCCCGTTGTAGGCGAGAAACAGCCATGCCGCGTTCCAGGCGGTGCGCTTGTTGCCGTCGGCGAGTGCGTGATTCCGGGCGATCGAGTGCAGCAGCGCGGCTGCCTTCATCCACGAACCCGGGTAGGCGTCCTGCCCGAAGACCGTGCTCTGTGCTCGCGCGATCGCAGCATCGAGCAGACCAAAGTCCCGGACGACGGCCGGTTGCCCGAACACACTCGCTGCACACGCGAGCACGTCCTCGCGATCCAGATAGACGATCAAGCCAGCCGCCGGTGAAGTTCGGCGGACTTGTCGTTGATCCGAGCGAGGATCTCGTCGCGCACGTGCTTGCGCGACCTCGCCGCCTCGACCACGGCGTCGTGGACGAACGTGCGCAGGGACACGTTCTCGCGCTCCGCTGCCTCGCGCAGCGCTCGGTGCTCCTCGTCGGTGAAGGTGATGTTCAGGGCCGGCATGATCTCACGGTACCAGTGACAGTGCCACTGTCGGTACCAATTACGGTGTCGTCGGTGGTCATGCGTTCGCCCGCCGCGAGCCCCTGAGCAGCGGGATCGATAGCACGGTGATGCCGGTTTCCGCGCGCAGTTCGGCGAGGGGATTCGGGCACCGCTTCAGTTCGGTTGGATATCCAGCTCGACGTCGTCCGCCGAGACCGCCTCCCGTTCGGCGTCGGACAGCTCCGATGCTGCGATCTTCACCTCGTAGTCGGTGTACGGGTCGAACTCCGGGTGCAGTTCGATCACATCCAGCACGTCGACGAGTTTGCGCAGGAACAACCGCGGGGCGATACCGACCCGACCGCCGAGCCCGCCGGCTACCGCCGCGGCGAATCGTCGCAGGAACTCGTCGCCAGCTGTCGTCCGAACCCGATCTGCGGATTCGATTCCGGTGCAGAACAATTCACGCACCCTGCCGCCGAGTTCGACGAGCCGGTCCAAATCGAAGCCGGTCAGCCGCAGCTGGGGTGCGCGCGGGTTGTCGAACCGCGGGTCGCGGGAGAAGTCGGTGTGCAGACGATCAGCCAGCGGGGGCAGCAATTGGATGCCCTGCCGGCCCTCGAAGAAGGCGGGCGTACCGGTGATCAGCAGGTACAGACCCGGGAAGTGCCCGTCGTGGACCTCGTCGACCAGCTGCCGCAGCGCGTTCAGGGCCTTGGCGCGGGCGTCGGAGCGGACCCGCTGCAGGGTTTCCACCTCGTCGAGCACCAGCACCAGCCCGGCGTTCCCAGCGTCGGCGAGGACCGCGAGCAGACCGCGGAGGAATCCGAGCGCGAGGAAGTGGTCGAGGTCGCCCTTGATCCCGGCCCGACGTTTGACCGCCGCCGCGACGTGCGGTTGGCCGCCGAGCCAAGCAACGAGGCCGTCGGCGCCGTCGTTGTCGCCCTCGGCGACCATCCTGCGGTACGCGCGGATGGCCATCGGGAACACCGGCGCCCGGGTGGCGACGTCGGTGAGGCGACGCTCGAGTAGCTCGTCGACGCTCACGCCCTGCCCGGCGGCGTCGTCCTCGATGGTGAACAGCCAGGCGTCGAGGATCGGGCGCAGCGCGGACGGCGGGATGGAGGCGGTGTGCAGCGATTCGATGCTGCGCCGGTAGACGGTCTCGAGCTTGTGCAGCGGGGTGTCGATCTCGTTGATCTGCACCTCGGCCACCGCGAACCCGCGTTTGGTCGCGCGGTCGGCGAGCCAGCGGGCGAAGAACGTCTTACCGGACCCGTAGTCGCCGCGCACCGCCTTGAACATCGCGCCGCCGGCGGCGACCACGGACAGTTCGGCGTCGAGTTCGGTCTCGAAGCGGCCGAGTCCGACCGCCAACTGGTCGAGCCCGTTGGAGGGCACGGTGCCCCGACGTAGCGCGTCGAGGATCTCCCGGCGCCGACGCGGCGAGACCGGGGCACTCACGGCCCGATCCCGAATTGCTCACGCAGCGCCGCCTCGTCGACCCCGACGACACCGCCGCCCAGCAGCAGCACCTCGTAGCCCTCGACGTCGAGCACCCGCTTGATCTGCAGCAGGGCACCCCCAACACGGGAAGGGGCGAGACCGAGGATCGCGGCGGCCCGTGCGGTGGTCAGCTCCCGCGCCGGCGCCGCCAGCAGGGCGGCAAGCAACGTCCGAATCTGCTGCTCACGCACCACGATTCGCCCGGCCAAGCGGATCTGGTCGGCGAACACCTTCGTCGCCAGCACCTGCTCGGCAACACCCCCGGTCTCGGGGGCCGACTCCTCGGCGTCGAACAGGGTGGGTGCGGCCTGCTCGGGGGCGTGAGAGGACATCGGCACCGGCGGGGGCGCGTCCACGTCGACCGGGGTGTGCCACCATTGCGGCTCGACCGGGTCGAGCGAGCTCAAGGGCTCCGGTATCTCCCCCGTGTACAGGGCGAGCACCGGCACTACCGCCTCGGCGGGGCTGGCGCCGCCGTGGTAGCCGGCGTTGACGGACCCGTAGCGGACGGTCTCGTCGACGGCGAGGACCACCGCCCCGCTGTCGGTGAGCACCCGCGGCCCACGGACCACGATCTCCCCGTCCTCGACGCAGTCGAGGTCGCCGTGTGCCCGCTGCCCGTACAGGTTCGACCTTTCACGCTTGACGGAGTCGCGGCGTTCGATGATGTGCCCGTGATCAGAGGTGACGATCACCGCGCGGCCGGCGCGCTGCGCCGCTTGGAGCAACGGACGCAGATGGGTGATGGTGTCCACGGCCCACACGGTTCCGCCGGGATCGGTGTGGTGAAGAGTGTCGTCGACGTAGTTGAGCACCGCCGCCACCAGCGGCCTGCCCTCGGTGTCGGCGATCGCGTTGGCGACCTCGGTAGCCAGGTCTGCGCCCGCGGGCACGGTGTCGAGGGCCTTCTTGTGGAAGATCGGGTCGGAGCGGCCAGCATCGGCCTCGAGCCCGGCCGCACGCAGCGCGTCGAGGAACCCGGCGCGTTCGGCGCCGTCCCCGCCCTCGCGCAGGTCCCCGGTCAGCAGCGAGCAGCGGCTGCGCTGGGTGAGCGTCGGCAGCACTGCCAGAGCGCCCGTCCGGCGCGACGATTTCAGCACCGCCGCCTCGCTCCACCCGGATTCGGCTGCAGCGGAGGCCAGTTCGGTGGCCGCGGCCACCGACAGCGCGTCGACCACCAGCAGCAGGGTGGGCTGCGCCTTGGCGAGCGGCAGCACCACCGTAGGTAATACCTGTTCGACGACGAGTCCGGTCGGTTGCGGGGTGTCGGCGAGCGCGGCCGCGAAGCGCCGGTCGTGCCCGCGGCGGCGGGCGGCAACGCGGTCGATGACCCGGGACGCGGTGTCGGCAAGTGCACGGTGGTCGGCACCGCGGCGGGCGGCGGCGAGCGCGGCATCCACCCAGCCGTCGGCCTGCACGTAGCGGTCGGTGAGCTCGGCCAGGCTCGTGGTTTCTCCGGGGCCGGCCGCCGGGGCGTCGACGGCGAGCCACCGCAGCAGCCGCACCGTCGCCTCGGCGGCACGACACGACGGATCGGTGCGGGCGAGGAAATGCCGCGTCACCTCCTGCCACGCCGCTTCCACGGAGTTGACGGTACCGGCGGCAGGGACTGTGTCGGGGTCCGCGGACAGCGTCTCCTCGACCGCCTTCGCGAGCGCATCCAGCCGGGCGGTCAGGCCCTGCGGCAGCAGTTCGGAGCGCTCAGCCAGGGACTCGATGCCCAGTTCCCGTACGTGCGCGGCCGCAGCCTCGAGGACGTTCAGGCGTTCGCGGGCGGTGAGGGAGCCGACCACGAGTCCCGCGGTGTCGCGGTACCACGCGCCGAGGTCGTCGACGCCGAGTCCGGTGAGGCCGTAGCGCCCGAGGAACATGCCACGGGCCAACTCGGCGCCCGGGGCGTTGTCGGCGAGAACACCGGCGACGAGCCCGAACGGCACCAGATCTGTGATGCGACCGGCGGCCAGGAGCGCGGTGACGGCGGGGCCTAGACGTCCAGCGCGTTCGGCGAGCCATGAGTCGGTGGCGTCGACCAGTTCGGCGCCGCCGTCGGCGCGCAGGCGGGCGAGGTCGTCGGCGACACCGGCGCGCCGGCTCCATTCGAGGATCGCGAGGGTGTCGATCTCGGTGACCGGGTCGTCGGTCATCGCGAGTGCGCCGCAAGCGACGGCGGCCATCGCGTGACCGCGGGTGAGGACACCACCCGGTGCGGGCGTGATCGCGGTGGTGGGGATCGTGGCGAGCAGCCCGATCGCGAGCGCCCGATCGTTGGACACCCGGTACAGGGCGGGCTCGATGGTGGTCGCGGCGAACGTCGAGCGCAGCGCGTCCCACGGGTCGGGGCTGAGCAGACGGCCGTCGACGAGGTGAGCGAGCACCCCGTCGCCGAGGTCCTTCTCGTCGACCGGGGTCAGGATCACCAGCCACTGCCCGTCGGTCCGAGATTCGAGCGCCTCCCACACCGCGAGGGTGGACGGGCACGCTGCGACGGTCACCGGCACCCCGTCGTGCTGGAAGGTACCGCCGTCCCAGGTGGGGGTGGCACGGAGACCGAGCACGCCGTGCCGGTACCTCTTTTCGGTGGCCTTGGCGAGCTTGGCGGCGATGATCGGCCGGGTGGCGGTGAGCGTGCTCATTCGATCCACCACTTCACGCGCACGCGGGAACCGTCTTGCTCGATGGCTTTTCGCAGTTCCTCGGTGAGGTCGTCGAGGTCGCCTAGGTTGCGCAGAGTCACCTTGTCCGGGTTGACGACGACGGTCTCATCCTCACCGTCATCGGTCGGCGGCTTCACCGGATCCGGTTTCCTTTGCCCTCCGACCACCCAGTCCACCACGCGGTTCTCGGCGCGGGAGAGTTCGTCGTACAGCGACCGGCCCGGGGTCACGATCACCTCGCGCAGGTTCTTCAGAATCACCCGCGCGGCGTCGCCGCGCGCGCCCGGCTGGTCGGCCCCGGCCACCACGGTGTCGAGCAGCTTCCACTGGAAGGTGCGCAGCGCGGTCATGTCCCGACCCGCCTCGGCCCGCAACTGGCCGGCTGTTGGCGGCGCAACGACGAGCTTCGTGCCCGCGAGCATGTCGATGAGGGCGACGTTGCCGCCGGTAGAGGTCAGCGCGTCGAGGAACGCGACGAGCTCGCGGGCGGCGCTGAGCCGATCCGCTTCGGCCGCGTCCAGGGCGAGGACGGTGTGCGCGGCATCGAGCCGTTCGATCAGCCCCCGCAGATCGGTGAGCTTATCCCCTGCCTTGGCCCGCACGGTCTGCGCGAACTCGGCGACGTTGGCGCCGGTGAGGTAGGTGCGCGGCATCGTGTACCCGAACAGGTCGGTGGCGTGTCGGCGGGCGGTGTCCCAGGCCTGCTGCTCGGGCAACTGTTCAGCGCGCAGTTCGATGTTCTCGCGCAGGGCGCCGAGCTTGGGCGGGGTGACCGGCGAGCCAGCCTCGAACCAGGCCCGCTTGCGCAGCAGCGCCCACGCGGCGACCACCAGATCCCGCGCGTCCGGTCGCAGGCCCCAGGCGGGGCTGAGCGCATCGATGCGGCGCTGGAGCGCTCCGACGGTGACGGGATCGTGTTCGGCGGCGGCGCGGTCGAGTTCCCCGGCCCAGAACGCGAACGTGTCCTCCCCGAACAGGTAGTGGTCTTCGGTGGCCTTGCCGACCTTGAGGGGACCGGCGATCCGCTGGACGGCCTTGCGGTCGGGTCCGGGCAGGGTGGGCACGCGCCCGTTGGGGTCGGTGGCGGCCTTCTCGACGTAGTCGCGGACGATCTCGTACTGGCGGACGGTCACCTCCTCGTCCGGGGCCGGGTACTGCGGGTGGCTCGGGTACAAAGCTGTGAAGGCCTGGTCGATTACCTTGCCGAAAGCGACCTCGAGCGTGTTCGCGGCCGGCAGCTTGGGGCTGAAGTCCTTGCTCAACGAGACCAGAACCTCGGTGTGACCGGGATCGTCCACGAACCGCTTGGGGTCGATGGCCTCGATGCCGTACGCCTGCTCGAGTAGCCTCTCGAACGCGGCGAGGGTGCCGCGGTACAGGTTCTCGAGGATGCCGCGGGCCTGCGCCCGATCGGAGGCGGACAGGTGGTCGGAGTTCTCCTGCCAGCGGTCTCCACTGCCGGTGAACAGCCAGTCGAGTTTGACCAGGAGCGCCAGGTCGTTCATCGCGGTCTCGGAGAAGAAGCGCGGCAGCCACACGATGGTGTGCCGGTCGCCACCGGCGAGAAGGCGGTCGATGCGGGCGATGTCGTCGGCGGCGGAGAAGTTCTGTTCGTCGAACGGGTAGTCGACGACGAGCCGCCAGGTGCCCGGCCGGTTGTCGAAGTTCTGCTCGGGCAACGAGGAGGCATCGCGGACGTTGCCGAACACCACGTCGACCTCGCGGCGGGAGCCCCGCCAGACGATGGTGCGTGAGGCGCCGCCGGCGAGGTCGTCCTGGTTGGTGGCGACCCCGAGCGCGCGGTGGACGAGCGTGCGGATCAGGACGCGCCGGCGGCCGGGGTTGTCTTCGCCGCGGACGCGTTCGAGAACGGACTGGTAGTCGACGTCGGCGAGCTGGACCCGGATGATCGGGTCGGCGCCCTCGGAGACGCTGATCTCGGGTACGTCCTTGGTCCATTCGCGGACCACCCCGAGCACCACGCGGGCCTCGCCACCGCGCAGGCGTGACTTGATGGAGCCGTGGTTGAGTGCGGCCAGACGCTTGGCTGTGATCTCCCGTAGCGCCGGCACCTTGGGCGCGACCGCGGACAGCAGCAGGGTCTTGGCGATGCGCTCGTGGGCCCGGAAACCCTGCAGATCGGACTCGGTTGTGGTGGCGAGCTGTTCCTCGGTGAGGTTGTGGCTGCGCAGCAGCAGCGGCAGCAGCTTGCCGCGGTACAGCTCGGAGGCGGCGGTGAACATGGTGCCGGCGTGGGAGTCGATAGGGGTATTTCCCTCGACGATGTAGTCGAACGCATCGCCGACGGGGATGAGGTCGGCGGTGGTGAGGGTGTCGCGCCGGTCGACGAGCATCCGCTGCATCACCTTGAGGGCGGTGCGTTCGCGCTGCATCACCGACGACAGGTTCCGCAGGGTTGCGACGAGGGCCGGGGAGAACGGGTAGGTGAGCTGGAATTCGCGTTCGGAGGCGCCGCCGTGCTCGTCGGAGGTGTTCATCGAGTCGCGCAGCACGTCCCACACGTCGGGGGTGCGACTGACGGACCGGAACGCCTCCGTGAGGACGGCCTCGGCTTCGTCGTCCCGGGGGCGCAGCAGGCGGGCGTGCGCCACCTCGGCGAGGTTGTCGTCACCGAGCGCGATCTCCCGGAAGCGTTCCTTCTGGTAGTGGAAGGCGCGGTCGAGGGCTTCCTGCTCGGCGCCGGAGGCGCCCGCGTCGGCGAACCACTTGCGCAGGTCCATCTGCCGGGAGACGAACGAGATCAGCGGGATGGGCCGCTGGGTGCCGGACGATTCGACGAGCTTGGTGATCTTCTGCGATTCGCGGGCGAAGAACGCGTTGTCGCGCACGGAGAACGCCAGCCACAGCACGAGCTCGTCGAGGAACAGGACGGTCGCGTCGTAGCCGAGGCTCTTGGCGTGCTCGGTGATCGCGACCAGGCCGCGGTCGAGGTCGAGGTACTCGGCCTGCTCGACGAAGTGGCCGAAATAGCTGCGGACGAGAGCGGAGACCAGTTCGGCGCGGCGCGGGTCCTCCGCCGGTGCTTGGCGGGCGGCGTCGTAGCGATCGAGGTCCCAACCGCTGCCGCCGAGCAGCCCACCCCAGGCGTCGTCGCCGGTGCCCTCGCCGCCGAGTCCGTCGAGGAACGCGGTGTCGCCGATGCGGGCACGCAGGTTCTCGGCGTCACGGAGGAGGGTGTCGGTGACGTGGACGGCCGGCAGCGGCGCGTCCGGGTGCAGCCGGGCGATCTGCTGGAGGTAGCCGCGGAGGATGGCCTCTTCCAACGAGTTCGCGCCGAGCAGGTGGTAGGTGAGCCGGAGAACCTTCTTTCCGGCGAGCACCTGGTCGTAGTGGCCGGTCAGTGCGGTGTACTGGGCGGTGCGGGCGGCCGCATGGTTGCCGAGTAGCGCGTACAACACGGCCATGAAGTGCGACTTACCGGAGCCGAACGAGCCGGTGAGGAACGCGGCGCGGGAGGTGTTGTTGTCGATCGCGTTGGCGACGAGATCGAGTGCGGCCAAGAAGTTCTCGCGCAGCGAGTCGGTGAGCACGTAGGCGCCCAACGTGGAGCGGATGTGCGCGTCGTCGTCGGTGCTGTCGGTCAGGCGCAGCACGTAGTCGTCGGCGCCGGTGCGTTCGGGGATGTCGATGACGTCCCGCAGCAGGGTGCTCATGGTCGCAGTTCCTCCAGTCGAGCGGGGGACCAGATCTTGTTGGCGAGGGCAAGGACGAGTGCGCTGCGCTCCTCCTGCTCCGCCTTGCCGAACTCTTCGAACGACCGGAACGGCAGTTCCTCCACATCCCGGAACTTGGCGAACTGTGGCTGGTGCTCGTAGGCCGACGCGGTGAAGCTGGCGGCGTAGACGTTCTGCTTCGCGTAGTGCGGCGCCTTGTCCGCGAAGCACTTGTCCTGCAGGCTGCGGTTCACGTCGGCGCGAAGCAGCACCAGCCCCGAGACGTCGTTGCGCCAGGCGTCGAAGTCCTGTTCGGACTCGAACTCGGCGCCGTCCCTGTCGTAGCTGTCGGAGCGCACGTGCTCGATGTCGTACGGGTTCTTCTGGCTGCGGTTGACGTAACTGTCGAACTGGTCGGCCTGACCGGCACCGGTCTCGACGTAGGCGGTGATGCGCGCAAGCAGGTGGTAGATGTAGCGGCGGCTGAACTGGTTCAGGCGCAGATCGGCAATACCGATGCGCCCCTTGCTGGCGCTGCCTTCGAAAGTCACGTCGTCGGTGCGCAACTTCTCACTGAGGATGTCGATCAGTTCGTCGAGTGGCTTGCGGCGGATGTCGCGGCACAGCAGCCACATCGCATAGCTCACGGTGGAATAGCCGACGCGGATGTAGTTGACGGTGCGGCGCATGATCCAGATGTCGAGATAGGCGGCGACGGCCTCGATCTTGCGGCGGACGGTCTCGTCGTCGTCCTCGGCACACAAGGGCGCCAGCAGCACAGTGGTCTGCCAGGTGAAGTCGTTGTGCGCGTTGTAGAACACGGAACGCAGCCCCGGGGTGTAGGTGCGGCTCGCCTCGAGGATCATTCGGTACGCACGCGCGAAGAACGGGAACTCTTCGGTCATGATCCGTAGGTTCTGCTGCGCACCTCCGGCGCCGACCCGCTTCTCGTTGTCGCGCAACCACCGATGGAATGCGGAGCCGATCAGTTCCCAGTCCTTGTCCGTCGCGCCCGCCCTGCGGTCGCGGGTGCCATCCGCGTACTGCGCGCGGAGCCACGCCTTGATGCAGGCAGAGTCGCGTTCGGCATCGGGATCAGGCTCCCAGGCGATCAGATCCAGGACCGTGTGCTTCCACACCCGGTTCGCGTTGCTGCGGCCGTCCGAGGAGTCGATCGGCGCAAGCAGATACGCCTTGAGCATGTCGACCGGGCTCAGCGGCTTGCCGCGGTCGTTCATGGTCTCGAAGATCGAATACGCCTGCACGTCAGAGGCAGTGGCGATCTCGATGAGCCCGACACGGCGCAGCAGCCAATACACAAAGGTTTCGAAGCCCGCGCCGAGGTCATCCGCAAGGTCGAGGTTCTCGATGTCCCGGAACCTGTCGACGATGGTGCGGATCGACTCCTCTTTGCCGTCGGTGTTGTAGTCCTCGCCGTTGAACAGAGCCTGGATCACCGGCACCCGCTCGGGAATGGCAAGGTTGAAGCTCTGCTCACCGAAGTCGTCGGAGAAGATCAGCGGCTCGATGGTGGACGCGACGCTCAGGCCACGTTCCTTCGCCTCCCTGTACAGGTGGATCAGCAACAGGGTCAGCGACGTGACACGCTGCTGACCGTCGACGAGGTAACTCTTGTTGTTGCGTTCGGTGACGATGATCGAGCCGAGGAAGTAGTCGGCGTACTCGCCGGCCTTCTTCGGCGAGTCACCCTCCGAGTAGGATGCCTCGAACTTGTTCTGGAGGTCGGTGACGAGTTCTTCGATGTTGGTGCGTTCCCACTTGTACTCGCGCTGGTACTCGTCGATGGAGAATGACCGGCTCTGCAGCAGCTCCGTGATCGTGCGGTAGTGCGGCGTGATGCTGCTCATGCTGAGGTGTTCTCCTTTGTAGATTTCTTGCTGGTGCGGCCGCGGCCGCGGGTGGTGGTCGGGGGACGCCACGCGGCGAGGTCGTCGGCGGTGACGCCGATTTCGGCGCTTCGGGAGCGCAGGACTTCGTCGATGGTGTCGGCGACGGATTCACCGAATTCGGGGTCGATCTCGCCGTGCCACTGCCGCAACCACGGCAGCAGTTCGGCGAGTCCGGCGAGCATGGGGACGAGTTTGTCGGGGCTGGCCTGGTCCCAGCCTTCGCCGTCGATGCGCTCGTCGACGAGGCCGGCTAGGGCCAGGGCCTGCTCGGCGTGGTCCCAGCCTGCCCAGCCGAGCAGCATCGTCGGGTCGGTGTCGCGGTTCGCATTCGGATAGGAGACGAACCGTTCCTTTGGCACGTCGAGCCTGCCGCGCCGCGCCCAGTACGACGTCTTGAGGAAGTCGCTGGACTTGTATCTGGGCGGCACAGGGATTGGCGCATCCAGCTTCTCTCCGGCATCCTCGCGACGCTGCAGATCCCAGGTGTGCTCCCAGGCTTCCCGTTTGGTCAGGCCGGATGGCTTGTACCGCAGCGCGGCGAGGTACGGCACACCCTCCTCGTCCAGGAGTTTCGCGAGCGCGGCCGAGGTGGACACGTCGGGGATGCCTGCCCACAGACGCAGCACTTGCCGGTAGTCCTCGTCTCGGTCGAGCCTGTCGGCGAGTTGCGCGACGCTACGCGGGGTGGGGTGCCCATCCTCGAACCACAGATCACGGCTCTCGACCCGGTCGAGCAGCCAGTCGCGCAGGGCTTCGGTGACGCGCTTGTCCCACGGTTCGATCGCCCACCGGCGCTTGTGTTCCGGCTTCTCCAGTAGCCGAATGCCGGGGTTCGACGCGATGACGTCAAGGCGGCGCTGGACGAGGGCCTGGTATTCGGCGGGCAGGTGCGCGGGAATCCCGGTGACCGGGGTGGAGCGGTGCCGTTCGAACCACGCGGTGTGCTCACCGCGTTCAACCGCACGGGCGAGAACGATCTCGAAGGTACGCTCCCCCAGGGCAATGCCCGGAAGGTCACCTTGGTAGGTGAGATCTTCGTCGACGAGTCCATAGAGCCGGTAGCACTCCCAGTCGAGTTCCTCCTGGTGCGCGATCATCAACGCACGGATGCGCTCGGATTCCTTGTGCGCCAACTCCAGGGCCTCGGCGGTCGGAGTCGTGGTCGTGGCGAGCGCGGCCGGGGTGCGCGCGGCAAGTTCCTGCGCGAGAACGTCGAGGGTACGGGCGCGGGCGAGCGGGGAGGACGATGGGAGGGGGAAGTTCTGAACCTTAGTACCATTGAACTGGTACCGCTGTTCCCAATGCTCATCCGAATCGCCTCGGCCGATTCCACCACCTGCCTTGTTCTGACAGTTCTGCTTGAGCCAGAAGCACGCCACCGAACTGTTCAGCAACCCGAGCAGCCGCAAGTGCTCGTCCTCACTCGCCCCCTCCGGAAGTTTGATCACTGGGGCTGAGTCTTTGAAAACCTCGCCCCGGCTTCGCAGAGCGAAGTGATTGTCGGTCGAGATCGCGGCAAAGGTGATTGACAAGGGGGTTCGGTAGCGGTCCTTGAAGAACATCGAGTACTCGTACCACTCTAATTCACGCTCGATCTGGGTCAGGCCATAGGCGACGCGACTGCTGAGCTGCGTGCGGTACGGCCACAGGAACTGCTCGAGATGCGGTTCTGATGTTGCCTTGAGCGTCGACTCGTCGTACGGCCAGAGCGACATGGAGGCGTCATGCACTGCCCACTCTCGGACCTTATCGCCCTCAACGAGTTGCTTTCTGAGTGTGTGGGGAATCCCTGCACGCCTCAGCGGCCCGTCTCCGACCATGTATGCCGCGTCCTCGCGGGTGACCGCTCCGAAACCGACTGAAGTTGTGACGGTTTCGAGTTTCTTTGTTTGAGCACTCTCGACTTGAGCGAGAAGTGTGACTGCACCACCACCTGTGAGGCTCCATGGGTGCTTGAGTAGAGCCCCCCGATCCAACTCGGCCACGCTTATCCAGCCGTTGTCGAACCTGGCTTCGGCGATATGGTCGACAATCGCCGACCACACAACACCCTGCGAGGGATCATCCGGCCGGCCCGGTTCACCGCGCACGCCGAGCACAGCCCGAACGGTCTCGCCAACAGGAGAACGGTTGCGGCCCACAAGAATCACCGTGGGCGTTCCGTGCCCGGGAATGTACGCACCAGACGTGTCGATGACCCGCTTCAGGTCACGGGTGCTGAGGAACTGCTCGATTAGCTTGGACCCGAACTCCCGCTTCATGAACGAGTTGGAGGTGATCTGCCCGACCCAGCCGGGCTTACCGTCGGAATCGTTCTTGGCGAGGTCGAAGAACAGTTCCATGAACGGCACCGTCAACGCATACTGACGATGGCAGGTCGAGTAGAGCTGACGGTACGTCTGATTCAGCGCGGCGTCCTTGACAGTGATGTACGGCGGATTGCCCACCACCACATCATGTTCGCGCTGCAGGATCGCCTTCAGCGCCTCGGCGTTCTCCGTCGCGAGTACCATCTGCTCCTGGCCCGCGGACCACAGGTCGTCGCTGATCGCCTGCTGCCGGGCACCCCACAGCAGCGAGTCACCTGCAGCCAGGTTCAACTCGATGTCGATGAGCTTCTCGATCGACTTGTCCCCGCTCGCATCCAGCGCCGCGACCATGAGCCGGAATCGGGCGATCGCAACGGCGAACGGGTTGATGTCCACGCCATACACCGACGACAGCGCCTTCTGCACTAGCACCCGCGGACCGAGGGCCGGCGCCTCACGCTGCCAGCGCTCCAGCAGCCTGTGGAAGGCGCCGAGAAGGAAGTGACCACTGCCGCAGGTCGGGTCGATCACGGTGAAGCCCTCGAGCGGCCGCTCGGCCAGCGCCGGTTCGAGGGTCTGGTCGAGGATGAACTCCTCCACGAACTCCGGGGTCTGCAGCAGCGCGTACGTCTTCTTCGCGAACTCGGACAGGTCCTGGTAGACGTCACCCAGGAAGCGGGTGTCCACGCCCGTGAAGCTCCACAGGGGTTCGCCGGAGGCGTCCTTGTCCCACCAGAATTCGAGCAGCACCCGGGCCGCGTCACCCGATGGTGCCACCTGGTGCAGCGGCGAGTACGAATCCACCACGCCACGGGTAGCGTCGAGCCCTGCGAAATGCTCGATGATCGTGCCCAGCCACTCCCGGTCGGTGTCCTCGGGATTTGCGGTGAAGTAGGCGCGGCGGGCGTCGAGGGCCTGCTGGCGCGCATCCGGGTCCGGGCCGCCGATCCACGCCCTCGACACCAGCGCGTGGTCCTCGCAGTAGCGGGCGAACACCGTCAGCAGCACCCACGCCACCGCCGCCTGGGTGACCCGCTCGTCGCGCCACGCCTGCCACGACGCCGCGGTGCGCTGCGCCTTCAACGCGGCCGTGTGCTCGGCGCGCCAGCGTTCCCCCACCTCGGGCTGGCGCGCATCCACGTCGGCACCGTCCACGCGGGCCCGCAGGTCGTCCTCCAGCACCGTCACCTGCCTGCGCAGGGCCTTAACCAGATCGGTCGCGGAGAAACCCGCCATCACACCTTCTCGCTCTCTGTCTCGCGTGTCGGCTCCGCCGACCACACCACGAACTGTCCACCGGGCGAACCCAATTGGATCGGCTTGCCGTCCACCAGCGCGCCACGCTGCCCCCGCAGCTGCGGCAGCACCACCCACACCGGCCGCCTCCGGGGCGCCGACAGGTCACTGAGCCGCGCCAGTACATCCAGGTAGCCGTACCGGGCCAGCGGCGAGACCTCGGTCAGGATCAGCGGACGCTCGCCGCCGGAGGGGTTCTGGTCGCCGAAGACCTGCTCTTCCAGCCGGGTCCGCAGCGCCGGCATAACCCGGTCCAGCACCGCGCGCAGTCCGCGGGCATCTCGGCTGCCTTCGGCGGCCGCGTCGGCGCCGCGCACGAGATCCCAGGGCAGACCCTGCGCTGCTGCGAACTCGCGCATCGCGCTGACGATCTCGCCGGTCACGTCCAGCATCTGGCCGTCGTGTGCACGCGCCAACGCGTGTGCGGCGGCGATGTGCTCACCCGGCCGGTGCACCGGCACTCCGATGGCGAGGAAGCCGTTCTCTCGCAGCGACGCCGCCAGTATCGCCTGCTGCGCCGTCCCATCGGTGCCCGCCCACGTGCCGGCGGCTGCCTCCGGGGACGGACCGGTGCGTGTGCCGGCGCGGGTGTGCAGCGACGTCTCGCTCGCCGGGGCCGCGTTCTCGTAGCGGTAGCCTGTGCCGTCCCACTCGAGGCCCAGCCCGGCCCGCTCGACGTGCGCATCCAGTGCCGGACGCCCCGGCAGCCGGTCGAGCTCCGGGAAGCGGGCCGCGACACGCGCCCGCACCTCTGCCGGCGTCAGCGACTCGGTCTGCGCCAGCCCCGCCAACGCCAGGCGCAGCGCCTCCGACGGGCCGAGGCTGCGCGCATGAAGTTCACCCCGCCCGGATACCGCCGCGTGCCGGGAGGTGGCCGCGGCCAGCCGGATCAGCCGCGGATCGGGCGGCAGCGGCACCCGCGCCTCGGGTCCGGCGCCGGCAGCAAAGGCGTCGGCGAACGCCGCCCGCAGCTCCCGCGCCGCCGTGCCTGCCGGCACCACACCACCTGCCGCCCCTGAGGAACCGTCAACCAGTTTGTCGGCCCGCTTGGCCGCGGCCTCGGCGCCGGCAAGCAGCATTTCGTCGTCCGCGACCAGCGCCAGCCGACCCTCGTGGCGCCGCCGGGTCAGTCGGCGGGCGCCCTCGGCGGTCTCGTGCTCGGTGAGCCGGTCGAACGCCACCCGCAGCAGCCCAGCCGCGGTGCGTTCCGCCAACTGCGGCGCCGCCGCATCCGAGGCCGCGGCGGGCGCCTCCGGCAGAGACCCGCGGATCTCCGCGGTGAGCGAAGAGATCGCCGCCACGCCACCCGAGTCGCGCAGCACCTGCTGGACCATGTCGATCAGGTCGTCGAGGAGATTCCGCGCGGCCGGATTCTCCGCCCAGTCGGCCTGCAGCTCCTTGAGCAGCTGATGCCCACGCGGGGCCGTCTTGTCCAGCGCCGCCGCCAGCTCTGCACCGCTGGCGAACGCGTCCAGCGCGCCGCGTGTGCCCAGCAGCAACTCGGCGGCCTCGCGCCGGGTGCTCGCCCGACCCTTCCCGACGGCGGCGAGCAGCAATGACACCGCGTCGTCCAGGCCTAACAGCCCCTGCCCCGCGCCGGAAACCCTCTGCGCGCGGGCACCCTTCGTCGTGAACTGCTTGGCCCACGCCCGATGCCGGTCCCGGATCTCGGTGCGGGTGGCCTTCGCCTCCTTCGCCACCAGCCGGTTCAGGCGGGTCGAATCCAGCGCCAGCAACTCGCCGACCGTGGTCACCTGCGCGGCCGCCAACGCCGACACCGCACGAGCGCTCAAACCGGCTGCAGCGAGCGGCGTTGTCGCGCTCACCTTCACGGGGGTCTTGGTCGGAGCGGTCGGGGCCGCATCCAGATCGGTGAACACCCGCTGCCACGCCCGCAACATATCCTCGGCCGTGTCCGGGCGAGCCAACGCCTCCCGCGACAGCGCCGCTGCGAAGAAGCTGGTGAGCCCGTCCGCGACCGCCGACTCGAACATGGTCGGCGCCACCGTCACGTCGTCGTCGACGGTGGCCGGATTCGCCTGCGGGTCAGGGCCGTACAGGGGCGCGGCGCCGGTGGCCATCTCGAACAGCACCACCGCGGCGCCGTACCGCTCGGCGGCCGTGTCGTACTGGCGTCGCCCACCAGTGCCCAGGAACGGATCCAGGTATGGCGGGGTACCGGCTTCGATATTGCGGGGGTCCACGCCGGCCATCGAGAAGTCGAACATCAGCAGGTGTGCATCGGCGCGCGAACTCGACGCAAACACGCCGAGGTTCGACGGCTTGAGGTCGCGGTGCATCACCCCGGCACGTTCGAGCGCGACCAGCGCCCGCAGCAGGTCGGTGCCCCACCGCTCGAGCAAGTCGATCGAGAGCCGACCACCCTTCGCGGCCAACTCCTCCGCCAGCGTGGTGCTGCCCGCATACTGAACCACCAGTACCGTCCGGCCGCCGACGGACTCTTCCGAGGCGAGCTGGACGATCCGCGGATCGTTGAGCTTGCCGAGTACCTGCGCCTCGGCCCGCAACCGCACCGCGGCCTCGTCGTCGCGCGCCACCTTCAGCACCCGCTGCGCGTCGCCCGCCTTGCGGTCGATCACCAGGATGCCCACCGCCGTCGACCCAGACCCGAGCCGCCGCTTGAATTCGAACCGGCCGTCGCCGAGTTCGTCGCCGGGGCCGGCCTCGAGCGGATCGGATTCGGATTCGGAGCCGATCAACTCGCGCCGAACCTCTTCGATCCGTTCGAGCAGTTCGGCGACCGTGCCGATCCGGTCGGCCGGGCTCGGGTGCGTGGCGTCGAGCACCAGCTGCCGCAGCGGTGACGGCACCTGCGGCAGGTCCGCTGCCAGGTCCAGGCCTCGGTCTCGGCGCAGCCGGTCGATCAACTCGCCCCGCTCGGTGGCCAGCGCCTTGCCCCCGGCCACCAGGTAGAAGGCGAGCGCGCCCAAGCCGAACACGTCCATCCGGGCCGGGTCGGCGGGCTTTGCGCCCTCGGGAGCCGCGAACAATCGCGCCTGGTCGCTGAGAGCACCGGCCATCAGGCTCAACGGGCCGGCGGACAGCCGGGTCACACCGGTCTCCGCATTCGCCGGCAGCACCCCGGCGCTGTCCCAGTCGGTGACCTGCGGCTGCGGCGATCCCGCACGCTCGCGCACCACGATCGCGCGCGGATTCAGGGTGCGGTGCACCACCCGGTGCCGGTGCGCGTACTGCACGATCTCAGCCACCTCGGCGATCAGCTCGAGCTGGCCCTCCAGACTGAGAGCCGCGCGGTGATCGGCGAGCCACAGGTCCAGCCGGACGTCGCCCTTGGACTGCGTGAACACCAGGCCGATGCCGAGTTCCTTGTCCTTGACCACATCCACCGGCACTTGCAGGCCGTCGTGGCGCAGCCGCGCCAGCAGCCGGTACTCGTGCTCGACGGCGCGGACCCGCTCGTGCTCCTCCGCCGGTGTCGCGCCCGGTCGCGGCAGGTAGAAGCGGATGCGCGCGTGGCGCTCCATGTCGACATGATGGAAGGCCGGCCAGTCCTGCCAGCCCTCACCGTCCCCGAGCGGGTGCTCGTCGATCACCCACGACCCCAGCTCCCGCTGACGCCGCGGGGCCAACCCGATCGCCGTCATGAGATCCCGGATCAGCAAGGACTTCTGCTCACTGACCGGTTGGCGCGTGGGCGGTGCCAGTAGGCGCTCGCCGATGCCCGGCAGGCGGCTGGTCCTCTCGTTGCCGTCGATGCCGTACAGGTTGATCGCCGAACTGGCCGGCAGCTCGCACACCAGGCCGGGATGATGCAGGAACACCAGCTCCTGCACGTACGGGATCGCGCCCTTGGGGACCTTGCTGCCAGTCTTCTCCGCCAGCCGGTCCTTGAGCAACGAGGAGAAGTACTGCGCCTTGCGCCGGGCGAGCAGCAGCGGCGAGTCCTCCGACCGGTGCCCGCCCCGGCTCCACACGTGATCGTTGCCGCGCAACGTGCCGCTGTAGTACTTGAGTTCGATCAGGTACAGCGTGTCCCGCGCGAGGACCAGCAGGTCCACCTCGTGCCAGCGGCCGCGGCTGTCCCGGAACTCGAAATTCGACCAGGCACGGAACGGCGGCGCGTCGGGCAGGAGTTGCTTGATCCAGTCCAGGCCCTTCGTCTCGTGATCAAACTGCGAAGGTGAGATCTCTACCCACCGGCCGTCCTGCACTGATCACACTCCCCAGAGATCCGAAATGTCGCCCGGTCAATGTAGACCGTGGTGGCGACAGAAAACTACCGCGGAGGACGGCGCGTCGAAATGCCCTGCGGGTCGCGTCATCTCACTCTCGAGTGAGACCTCGCCAGAACGTGTCGGATGCCGCGGTAACCACCTCGTCGACCGAAGCGCCGTAGAGCATTCCGCCCGCGGCGACAGCGGCGACGCCGTGGAAGGTGGCGAACGCGACAAGGGCGATGTGGAGGGGGTCGCCGGGGCCGATGTCACCCGCGGCCTGGGCCTCGGTGACGATCCGGACGGTCAGATCCATCGGCGTGCGGCCGGCCTCCACCACCGCGGCGGCAGCCCCGGGTGCTTGCTTGCTGCTGTACATCAGGGCGAGCAGCTCGCGGTGGGTGAGGGCGAACGTGACGTAGGCGCTGGCGAGTGCACCCAGGCGGGCGCGGGCATGCGGTTCCGCCTCGTCGAATGCCTGCTCGAGCGCCTCGGTCAGGCGTCGGAACCCCTGCTCGACGAGCGCGTCGAGCAGGGCCTGCCGATCCCGGAAATGTTTGCTGGGTGCGGCATGACTGACCCCGGCCTCCCTGGCGAGTCGTCGGAGCGAGATGCCGTCGACGCCGTCCTCCTCGAGGGTGCTCTCGGCACGGGTGAGCAGCACCTGGCGCAGACTCCCATGGTGGTACGGCTGTTCGAGGTCGGGCATGGCATCAGCGTAGCGCAATGTTGGCATTGACTACATTGGTGACAGTGACTACATTCGGGGGCACTCAACAACTAGGAGAAGCATGTCTGTCGACGTATCCGGATCGACCGTCCTCATCACCGGCGCCAGCGCGGGCCTCGGCACCGAGTTCGCCCGGCGCTTCGCCGAGCGGGGGGCAAACCTCGTCCTCGTCGCCCGCCGCGCCGACCGGCTCGAGGAGCTTGCCACCGAGATCCGCGATAAGCACCGCGTGACGGTCACCGTCCTCCCGATGGACCTCGCCGCGCCCGGCGTCGCCGAAAAGCTCAAGAGCGAACTCGCCGCGCGCGACATCCGCATCGACTCCCTCGTCAACAACGCCGGATTCGGCATGCACGGCGACTTCGCCTCCGCCGACCTGGACCGGATGACGTCCGCGATCCAGCTCAACGTCACCACGCTCGTCGAGTTGTCCCACGTCTTCCTGCCCGATCTGCTCCGCGGGCGCGGCCTACTGATGAACATCGCCAGCAGCACCGCGTACCAGCCGGTTCCCGGCATGGCGGTGTACGCGGGAACCAAGGCGTTCGTCCTCCACTTCACCGAGGCGTTGTGGGCGGAGGCCCGGGGTACCGGACTGACAGTGCTCGCGGTCTCCCCTGGCCCGACCCACACCGAGTTCTTCGACGTCGTCGGCACCCAGCAGGCGGCCGCGGGGCACATGCAGACGGCCGAGCAGGTGATGAAGACCACGTTCCGGACCCTCGACCGCCGCAACCCTCCGCCGAGTGTCATGTCCGGGTGGACGAACAAGCTGTCCGCACTCGGCCCGCGACTCGGGACCCGCCGGCTCACGGCGCTGGTCGTCAGTCGCATGCTCGGCAACGTCCGGATGCGCGCATCGGTCGAGAAGTAGCAACGACCGGCGAGCAGCTACGGCCCGGGCGAGCGAGCGAAATCGCCCGGGCCGTATCATCGGTGCACGATCGGCCAACTCGCCTTTCATGATCGAGTCTGCATCCGGACGCGCACCTTCTCGTCCGACCGCAGTCGGCGCCCACCGCACGCGCCCCAGCTCCGCACTGGTTCTATCGATGCTGGCTGTATCGATCCCGCGGCAGCGACACCGGACCGATCTGCTTCCGGAAGCTACCCCCGGGTAACATTCATTGTTGTCGTCCCGTTCGGCGTCCCCGCGTGTGCCCCTCGTGTGGCCATGTCCACAGCGCCGTTGGTACCGGAAAAGTGAGGCAGTTCAATGACTGAACGCGTGCAGGTCGGTGGTCTTCAGGTCGCCAAGGTTCTCTACGACTTCGTGAACGACGAGGCCCTTCCGGGCACCGGCGTCAGCGCCGATGCGTTCTGGGAGGGTGCAGGCAAGGTCTTCGCCGACCTGGCCCCGAAGAACAAGGCGCTGCTCGCCAAGCGTGACGACCTGCAGGAACAGATCGACGGCTGGCATCGCGAGCGGGTCGGCCAGCCGATCGACACCGCCGAGTACAAGGCGTTCCTGCAGCAGATCGGCTACCTGCTGCCCGAGCCGGCTCCGTTCCAGATCGAGACCGCGAACGTTGACGCGGAGATCGCCACCACCGCCGGACCGCAGCTCGTCGTGCCCGTCCTCAACGCCCGCTTCGCGCTCAACGCGTCCAACGCCCGCTGGGGCTCGCTGTACGACGCGCTGTACGGCACCGACGCGATCTCCGAGGAGGGCGGCGCGGAGAAGGCGCCCGGAGGAAAGCCCGGCTACAACAAGGTCCGCGGCGACAAGGTGATCGCGTGGGCCCGAGGATTCCTCGACACCGCCGCTCCCCTGGCCAAGGGCTCGCACGCCGAGGCCACTCGCTACTTCATCGACGGCACCGAGCTGCGCGTCGAGCTAGGTGGCGAGGTCATCACCGGGCTCGCGCAGCCCGAGAAGCTCGTCGGCTACCTCGGTGAGAAGGACTCCCCGAACTCGGTGCTGCTGCGGAACCATGGCCTGCACATCGAGATCGAGATCGACCCCAGCTCCCCGATCGGCCAGACCGACGGCGCCGGCGTCAAGGACGTCGTGCTCGAGTCCGCGGTCACCACGATCATGGACTTCGAGGACTCCGTTGCAGCGGTCGATGCCGAAGACAAGGTCGTCGGCTACCGCAATTGGCTCGGCCTCAACCGCGGCGACCTGTCCGAGGACTTCGCCAAGGGCGGAAAGACAGTCACCCGCACGCTCAACGGCGACCGTACCTACACCACCCCGGACGGCGACGAGCTGACGCTGCACGGACGCTCGCTGCTGTTCGTCCGCAACGTCGGACACCTGATGACCAATCCGGCGATCCTCGACACCGACGGCAACGAATTGCCCGAGGGCATCCTCGATGCCCTCGTCACCAGTGCGTGCGCGACTCACGGTCTGAGCGTCGACGACCAGCACGGACCGCTGAGCAACTCGCGTACCGGCTCGATCTACATCGTCAAGCCCAAGCAGCACGGCCCCGAGGAGGTCGCGTTCACTACCGAGTTGTTCGGCCGCGTCGAGGAGGTCCTCGGACTGCCGGCGAACACGCTCAAGGTGGGCATCATGGACGAGGAGCGGCGCACCACCGTCAACCTCGCCGCCTGCATCAAGGAAGCGGACCAGCGGGTGGTGTTCATCAACACCGGCTTCCTCGACCGCACCGGCGACGAGATCCACACCTCGATGGAGGCCGGCGCGATGGTGCGCAAGGCCGACATGAAGAAGCAGACGTGGATCGCCGCCTACGAGGACTGGAACGTCGACACCGGCCTGGAGCGCGGCCTGCAAGGCAAGGCACAGATCGGTAAGGGCATGTGGGCCATGACCGATCTGATGGCCGACATGCTCGAGCAGAAGATCGGCCACCCGAAGGCCGGCGCCAACACTGCGTGGGTGCCGTCCCCGACGGGCGCGACCCTGCACGCCACCCACTACCACCAGGTGGACGTGTTCGCGGTCCAGGACCAGCTGAAGGGCAAGCAGCGTGCCACCATCGACGAGATCCTGACGATCCCGCTCGCCCCCAGCACCGACTGGTCCGACGCCGAGAAGCAGCAGGAACTCGACAACAACTGCCAGTCGATCCTCGGCTACGTGGTGCGGTGGATCGATGCCGGCGTCGGCTGCTCCAAGGTGCCCGACATCCACGACGTCGCGCTCATGGAAGACCGGGCGACGCTGCGCATCTCGAGCCAGCTGCTGGCCAACTGGCTGCGGCACGACATCGTCTCCGAGGCCGACGTCGTCGCGAGCCTCGAGCGGATGGCGCCGGTCGTCGACCGCCAGAACTCCGATGACGCCGCCTACCGGCCGATGGCCCCGAACTTCGAGGCCAGCATCGCGTTCCAGGCAGCCAAGGAGCTAATCCTCGAAGGCGGTAAGCAGCCGAGCGGCTACACCGAGCCGATCCTGCACCGCCGCCGGCGCGAGTACAAGGCCGCCGTGGCCGGGGCATAGTCCGCCGAACCCGCCTGACCTCACCAGGGAGTGCTTCCCGGGCCGCACATGGCCCGGGAAGCACTCCCTGTGGTGTCTCGTCGGCTTGCGGGTGCCACCGTGAAGAAGTGGTTCGCTGCCCCCCTGCGGTGACCTCCAGGACGCCAATGGCGCCGCTAGTCTGGGTTGGAGAGTGCGAGGAGCCACACATGACGAAGTCGGTTCTGCCGCCTACTGCCCCAACGATCTTGACGCCCCAGGAACGTGTCGATCGGTGGTTGGCGAGTTTCGAATCCGCTCTCTCCGACCGCGACATCGCCCGGGTCGCAGCGATGTTCACAGTCGACAGTTTCTGGCGTGACCTGGTGGCGTTCACTTGGAATATCGCGACCGTCGAGGGCCACGACGGTGTCACCGAGATGCTTCGGGCGCGGCTCGATGACACCGATCCGTCGAACTTCCGCACCACCGAGGTGCTCGAGGAAGAGGTGCCGGAACGCGATGGGGTCAGGTCCGCGTTGATCGAGTTCGAAACGGCGACCGGCCGAGGCAAGGGGCACCTGCGGCTCGAAGGTGATCAGGCGTGGACGCTGCTCACCACGATGGAGGAGCTGAAGGGCCACGAAGAGCGACGGGGGCCGACTCGCGTCAACGGTGCGGTGCACGGTTCCGCTGGCAACACTCGGAGTTGGGCGGAGAGGCGCGAGATCGAGGAGCGGGAACTCGGTTACACCTGTCAGCCGTATGTGCTGGTGATCGGCGGTGGCCAGGGAGGAATCGTATTGGGCGCGCGACTGCGTCAGCTCGGCGTTCCGGCGCTGGTCGTCGACAGACACGAACGGCCCGGTGATCAGTGGCGCGAACGATACAAGTCGCTGTGCCTGTACGACCCGGTCTGGTTCAGCCACCTCCCGTACCTGCCCTTCCCCGACAGCTGGCCGGTCTTCTCGCCGAAGGACAAGCTCGGCGACTGGCTCGAGATGTACACGAAGGTGATGGAGATTCCGTACTGGGCCTCCACGAGGTGCATGTCGGCGAAGTTCGACGAGGAGCTCGAGGAGTGGACCGCCGTACTCGACCGCTCTGGACAGCGAGTGGTGCTGCACCCGAAGCATGTCGTGCTCGCGACCGGGGTTCATGGCGAGCCCCATGTCCCGGACTTCCCCGGCCGGGACGTGTTCCACGGTGAGCAGCATCATTCCAGCCAGCATCCGGGTCCCGACGCTTACGCAGACAAGCGTGTCGTCGTGATCGGCTCGAACAGCTCGGCTCATGACATCTGCCTAGCGTTGTACGAGAACGGCGCTGATGTGACGATGGTGCAGCGTTCGTCCACACACGTCGTCAAGTCGGAAACGCTGAGGGACCTTATCGCAGAACTGTATTCGGAGGATGCACTTGCAGCGGGTATCACAACGGAGAAGGCCGACCTCATCTCCGCGGCGGTGCCCTACAAGATCATGCCCGAGTTCCAGATCCCGGTCTACGAGAAGGTCGCTGAACGGGACAGGGACCTCTACGATCGGCTCGCGAAGGCCGGTTTCAAACTCGACTTCGGTGACGACGGGTCGGGGCTCTCGATGAAGTTCCTGCGCCGCGGCTCCGGTTTCTACGTCGACCTCGGTGCGTCGGATCTGGTTGCCGACGGCAGCATTCGCCTCGCGTCGGGACAGGTGGAGAAGCTGACCGAGGATGCCGTGGTGCTCGCTGATGGCACCGAGTTGTCGGCCGATCTGGTCGTCTATGCCACCGGCTACGGTTCGATGAGCGGCCGGGTGGCCGACTTGATGGGTCAGGCGGTGGCCGACAAGGTCGGGAGGTGTTGGGGACTTGGCTCCGCAACCACCAAGGATCCGGGTCCGTGGGAGGGCGAGTTACGCAACATGTGGAAGCCCACCCGGCAGGAAGGGCTGTGGTTCCAGGGCGGAGGTCTGTCTCAGGCGCGGCAGTACTCTCTGTATCTCGCTCTGCAGTTGAAGGCCAGGTACGAGGGCATCGCGACCCCGGTATACGGGCTGCCGGAGGTTCATCACCTCAGCTGATACGGCTCGACCCTGTCTGCGACCGACAAGCGCTTCGCTCCCTCTGCTGTGACATCTCCGTTGCTTCGACATATCCGGGCCGCCATGACGGCGCTCTACTCTGGGTTGCGGAGCGAAGGAGAGACCCATGACGAAGTCAGTCCTGCCGCCTTCTGACCAACTAACTCTGACCCCTCAGGAACGTGTCGATCTGTGGTTGGCGAGCTTCGAGTCCGCCCTCTCCGACCGCGACATCGACCGCGTCGCGCGCATGTTCGAGGTCGACAGCTTCTGGCGCGACCTGGTTGCCTTCACCTGGAATATCACGACCGTCGAAGGCCGCGATGGCGTCACCGAGATGCTTCGGGCACGGCTCGACGACACCGATCCGTCGAACTTCCACACCAGCGAGGTGCCGGAGGAAGACAACGGCGTCACATCCGCGTTCATCGAGTTCGAGACGGCGATCGGCCGCGGCAAGGGACACCTGCGGCTGAAGGGCGACGAGGCGTGGACCCTCCTCACCACGATGGAGGAGCTGAAAGGCTTCGAAGAGCGGCTCGGGCCCCATCGCGTAAACGGTGCGGTCCACGGTCCCCGCGGAGCCACCCAGACTTGGGCCGAAAAGCGCGAGATCGAAGAGCGGGAGCTCGGCTACACCCGACAGCCATATGTGCTGGTGGTCGGCGGCGGCCAAGCCGGTATCGCGCTGGGCGCGCGGCTGCGTCAGCTCGACGTTCCGGCGCTGGTCGTCGACAAGCATGAACGGGCCGGCGACCAGTGGCGCAAACGGTACAAGTCACTGTGCCTGCACGACCCGGTCTGGTACGACCACCTCCCCTACCTGCCCTTTCCTGAGAATTGGCCGGTTTTCTCGCCCAAGGACAAGATCGGCGACTGGCTCGAGGGCTACACGAACTTGATGGAGATCCCGTACTGGGCCTCCACGAGGTGCATGTCAGCGAATTTCGACGAGGAACTCGAGGAGTGGACTGTCGTCCTCGATCGCGCCGGGCAGCGCGTGGTGTTGCACCCGAAGCATGTCGTGCTCGCGACCGGGATGCACGGCAAGCCCAACGTCCCGGACTTCCCCGGTCAGGACGTGTTCCGCGGCGAGCAGCATCACTCCAGTCAGCACCCGGGTCCCGACGCCTACGCCGGCAAGCGTGTCGTGGTGGTCGGCTCGAACAACTCAGCTCATGACATCTGCCAGGCGTTGTACCTGAACGGTGCCGATGTGACGATGGTCCAGCGTTCGTCCACCAATGTCGTCAAGTCGGAGACGCTGATGGATCTCGGACTCGGAGACCTGTATTCGGAGCGTGCCCTCGCAGCGGGCATCACGACGGAGAAGGCCGACCTCACAACGGCGTCACTGCCCTACAGGATCATGCACGAGTTCCAGATCCCGATCTACGAGAAAGTCGCCGAACGGGACAAGGACCTCTACGACCGGCTCGCGAAGGCCGGTTTCAAGCTCGACTTCGGTGACGACGGGTCGGGGCTCTCCATGAAGTTCCTGCGCCGCGGCTCCGGCTACTACATCGACGTCGGTGCCTCTGACCTGGTCGCCGACGGCAGCATCCACCTCGCGTCAGGTCAGGTTGAACGGCTGACCGAAGATGCTGTGGTTCTCACCGACGGCACCGAGTTGCCGGCCGACCTGGTCGTGTACGCCACCGGCTACGGCTCGATGAACGGCTGGGCGGCCGACCTCATGGGTCAGGACGTGGCCGACAAGGTCGGCAAGTGTTGGGGACTCGGTTCCGCAACCACCAAGGATCCGGGTCCGTGGGAGGGCGAGCTGCGCAACATGTGGAAGCCCACCCGGCAGGAAGCACTGTGGTTCCAGGGCGGAAATCTGGCTCAGGCGAGGCAGTACTCCCTGTACCTCGGCCTGCAGTTGAAGGCCAGGTACGAGGGAATCCCTACTCCGGTCTACGGATTACCGGAAGTCCATCACCTCAGCTGAGACAGCAGGTGGGACCGCCACATGACGAAGTCAGTCCTGCCGTCCACGGACCACATGACATTGACACCTGAGGAACGAGTCGATCTGTGGTTGGCGAGGTTCGAGTCCGCCCTGGCCGGCCGCGATACCGACCGCGTCGCGGCGATGTTCGCGGCCGACTGCTTCTGGCGCGATCTGGTGGCGTTCACCTGGAATATCGCCACGGTCGAAGGACGGGATGGCGTGGCCGCGATGCTTCGGGCGCGGCTCGATGACACCGATCCGTCGAACTTCCGTACCACCGAGGTGCTCGAGGAAGAGGTGCCGGAACGCGGTGGCGTCACGTCCGCGTTGATCGAGTTCGAGACGGCGATCGGCCGAGGCAAGGGGCACGTACGGCTGGAGGGCGACGAGGCGTGGACCCTCCTCACCACGATGGAGGAGTTGAAAGGCTACGAGGAGAGGCGGGGGACAAATCGCGTCAACGGTGCGACGCCCGGTTCCGGTGGCGGCACCCGGACCTGGGCGGAAGGGCGTGCGATCGAGGCGCGAGAGTTCGATGGCACACGCCAGCCGTACGTGCTGGTGATCGGGGGCAGCCAAGGCGGTATAACGCTCGGTGCGCGGCTTCGTCAGCTCGACGTTCCGGCGCTGGTCGTCGACAAGCACGGACGCCCGGGCGACCAGTGGCGCAAACGGTACAAGTCACTGTGCCTGCACGATCCGGTGTGGTTCGACCACCTCCCCTACCTTCCGTTTCCCGACAACTGGCCGGTGTTCTCACCGAAGGACAGGCTCGGCGACTGGCTCGAGATGTACACGAGGGTGATGGAGATTCCGTACTGGGGATCCACCACCTGCCGGTCGGCGAAGTTCAACGAGGAAGCGAGGGAGTGGACCGTCGCCCTGGACCGCGCCGGACAGCTCCTTGTCCTGCGGCCGAAGCACCTAGTGCTCGCAACCGGACTGCAAGGCAGGCCCCACGTCCCGACCTTCCCCGGTCAGGACGTGTTCCGCGGCGAGCAGCATCATTCCGGCGAGCACCCGGGGCCGGACGCCTATGCCGGCAAACGTGCCGTAGTGATCGGCGCTGGTAACTCGGCTCATGACATCTGCCAGGCGTTGCATGAGAACTGCGCTGACGTGACGATGGTGCAGCGTTCGCCCATGTATGTGGTGAGGTCGGAAACGCTGACGGATGTGGGATTCGGGGACCTGTATTCGGAACGTGCACTGGCGGAGGGCATTACGACGGAGAAGGCCGACCTCATTTCCGCATCGCTGCCGTACAAGATCATGCCCGAGTTCCAGATCCCGATCTACCAGGAGGTCGCCAAGCGGGACAGGGATCTCTACGACCGGCTCGAGAAGGTGGGATTCAAACTCCATTTCGGGGACGACGGGTGGGGGTTCGCCACGGTGTACCTGCGTCTCGGCTCCGGCTACCACATCGACGCCGGCGCGTCGGATCTGGTCGCCGACGGCAGCATCCACCTCGCGTCGGGTCAGGTGGAACGGCTGACCGAGGACGCCGTGGTGCTCACCGACGGCACCGAATTACCCGCTGACCTGGTCGTCTACGCCACCGGCTACGGCTCGATCAGCGCCCGGGTCGCGGACCTCATGGGTCAGGAGGTGGCCGACAAGATCGGCAAGTGCTGGGGCCTCGGCTTCGGCACCGTCAAGGATCCGGGTCCGTGGGAGGGCGAGCTGCGCAACATGTGGAAGCCCACCCGGCAGGAAGGGCTGTGGTTCCAGTGCGGCGGCCTGGCTCAGGCGCGACAGTACTCCCTCTACCTCGCGCTGCAGTTGAAGGCCAGGTACGAGGGAATCCCGACCCCGGTCTACGGGCTGCCGGAGGTTCGTCACCTCAGCTCAGGCAGACCACTACGCCCCTGACGCACGCGACCCCGACTCCTCGACGGAGGATTCGGGGCCGCGCCCGTCATGATGCCCCCGATCGTCATTAGACTGCGGTCGTCAGGGCTGGTCGGGCCCAGAACCGACCGAGCGGAGAGCAAGGCGGTTTTCGTGGGACGGCATCGCAACGATCGACGATTTCGTGGCGTCAGCAAGGGGCCGATCATCTCGGCGGTGACGGTGATCGTCCTCGTGCTCGGCGTCGTCGGCTGGTTCCAGTTGAAGGACCGCACAAGTAGCCAGGGCACCGCGGCGGCTGGAGCGTGCGTCGAGGGTGCCGTCACACTCGTCGTCGCCGCCGACCCCGACATCGCCGGCCCGATCCGTGAACTCGCTGCCCGCTTCACCGAGACCCGGCCGGTGATTCGGGACCACTGCGTGTCGGTGTCGGTGCACGATGCCGATTCCGCCGCCGTGACGGGCGCGCTGTCCGCGGCACCGCAAGGTCCCTGGAACAACAACCTCGGCCCGGCCCCGGCGCTGTGGATCCCCGCGACCAGCGAGCCGGTCAACCGGCTCTCCGGAACCGGCGCCATCGACGGCCAACCGAAGTCTGTCGCCTTCAGTCCGGTCGTCGTCGCGGTCCCCCAGGAACTCGGCCACGCCCTCACCGCAGCCAGAATCAATTGGCAGACCCTCCCCACACTGCAGTCAGGGACAGATTCGCTCGCCGGTTTGGGACTCAACGGTTGGGGCAGCCTGAAGCTCGCACTTCCCACCGGCGCCGGATCCGCCGCTACCACGTCCGCCCTGGACGCTGTCGCCGCTGCGACCGCGAACGTCGGCACCGGGCCGCTTGACGCGGCCCAGGCCGCGTCCCCGCGGGTCACCACCGCGATTGCCGCGCTTGCCAACAGCAGCGCGGCACACGAGGGAGCACCCGCGTCCACGCCCGACGCGATCACCGCGTTGGCCACCCAACCCGACCCCGCGCGGGCGCCGTTCCACGCCGTCCCCGCCACCGAACAGCAGATCTACGCCGTCGGAGAAAGAGCACAGCGCCTGGTCGCGTTCGCCCCGTTCGGCGCCACGCCGGTCGCCGACCATCCAGCCGCGATCCTTGCGGCACCGTGGGTCGACGAGACCCTCAGCCGCGCCGCCGCGCAGTTCGTGGACTTCCTGAGCCAGCCCGAGCAGGTACAGGACCTCGTCGATGCAGGATTCCGTGTCGGCGACCAGACGCCCCCGTCAACCGACTGGACCCCGATGCCGCCGCTCGGGCAGGTGCTCGCGCCGGCCACCGGGCCCGCCGCCACCCACCTTGCCGCGACGTTTGCCAGCCCTGTCATCCCGCAGGCAACGACAATCCTGCTGGACATCTCCGGATCCATGGGCTTCAACGACGGAACGGGTACCCGAATGAGCAACACCGTCGACGCGCTCTCCGCTCGAATCGCGGCACTGCCGGATGGGGCCGACGTCGGTCTGTGGGTGTACAGCCGTGGCCTCAATGGAAACGAGCCGTATCGAGTGGAGGTCCCGACCGGGCCAATGAACGAAGACGATCGCCGGCAGCGGCTCGAGACCGCGCTACATTCCCTGCGCCCAGCCACCGCAACATCGACCTACGCGTCCCTGATCGCCGCACACGAGAGCGCCGTCGACGGGTTCGTCGAAGGCCGCCCCAATTCGATCCTGCTCATCACCGATGGACCCAACGACGACACCTCCACCACCAGAGAGCAATTGACGACGGCACTCACCGGCGGCGCCCACCCCGTACGCGTCGACGTCGTCTCGATCGATGACAACAGCGACCAGGAGACACTGCAAGCAGTCGCCGACCAGACCGGTGGCACGTTGATCGCGGTCCCCTCCACTGAAGGCCCCGCCATCGGTGGCGCCTTCGGAGAACTCTTGCTGTAGGGGATTTTTTTGGTTCTTGCGGTCCGGTGCTGAATTTGGGTATTTCATGGGTTCCGTGCGGCTCGGATTTCTTGCATGGGAAAGGCGCCATGTCGCTTTCTTCCGGAACGGGAACGACAGTGGGCTGAGCCCCTCTGGATGCCCCACTGTGCGTATCGACGAAGTCCAGGAGCGTCCGCCCCAACGTGTACACAATCTCGCACGACCGGAACCACAACTTCGCGGCCGTAGCCGGCTCCAGTCCCCTACCCCGCCAGCCGAGATCGTTCCTGTGGCGATGTCATTGTCGATTCGTCGTTGGCGATTCGTCGCTGATTTGGTCGAGCCCTACTGGGTTCGGGTATTCTAATGCTTCCGTCCCGCACCGAGTTCAGTGTGATCGCTTCCCCGGAACGGTGACGGCCCGGATGCTCGATGCGAGCATCCGGGCCGTCGATCGCCGATCGGCTAGCTGGTGAACGCCTCGATCGGCGGGCACGAGCACACGAGGTTGCGATCGCCGCGAGCACCGTCGATGCGGCGGACTGCGGGCCACACCTTGGGGCGAGAGTCACTCCCCTTTCCGCGCGGGTAGACCGCGATCTCGCGTGAGTACGGGTGCTTCCAATCGGAGACCAGGCATGCAGCGGTGTGCGGGGCGCCGCGCAGCGGATTGTCATCGACGGGCCACTCCCCCGCCCCGACCCGATCGATTTCACGGCGGATCGCGATCATTGCCTCACAGAACTCGTCGATCTCGTCGAGGTTCTCGCTCTCGGTCGGCTCCACCATGAGGGTGCCGGCAACTGGGAAGCTCATCGTCGGCGCGTGGAACCCGTAGTCGGCCAGACGTTTCGCGACGTCATCGACCGTCACGCCCGTCTCCTTGGTGAGCGGACGCAGGTCCAGGATGCACTCGTGCGCGACCATGCCGTTCTCACCCGTGTACAGCACAGGGAAGTACTCGTCGAGGCGCCGGGCGATGTAGTTGGCCGACGCGATTGCGGTCAGAGAAGCACGACGCAGGCCCTGCGCGCCCATCATCTTGATGTACATCCACGTGATCGGCAGGATCGACGCGCTGCCGTACGGTGCCGCGGACACCGGGCCCGAACCACCGAGTTCGGGGGCCATCGGATGACCCGGGAGGAACGGAGCGAGGTGTTCACGGACACCGATCGGACCGACGCCCGGGCCGCCGCCGCCGTGCGGGATGCAGAACGTCTTGTGTAGGTTCAGGTGGCTCACATCACCGCCGAACCGGCCCGGCCGAGCCAGTCCGACAAGCGCGTTCAGATTCGCGCCGTCGACGTACACCTGTCCGCCGGCGTCGTGCACCGCCGCGCAGATCTCACCGACCTCTTCCTCGTAGACGCCATGCGTCGACGGGTAGGTGATCATGATCGCCGCCAAGCGTTCGGCGTGGTCGGCGATCTTGGCACGCAGATCGTCGAGGTCCACGTCGCCGTTCTCACGGCATGCGACGACCTCGACACGCATTCCGACCATCACCGCCGACGCCGCGTTGGTGCCGTGCGCACTGGATGGAATCAGGCAGGTGTCCCGATGGTGGTCCCCGCGGCTGAGATGGTAGTTGCGGATCGCGAGCAGCCCCGCGAACTCGCCTTGACTCCCCGCGTTGGGCTGCAGGCTCACCGCGTCGTAGCCGGTGATGGCGACCAACCAGTCCTGCAGATCGGAGATCACCTTCAGCATGCCCGGCGCATCCTCGGTCGGCGCGAACGGATGAAGCCTCGCGAAGGCGGGCCATGTGATGGGCTCCATCTCGGCGGTCGCGTTGAGCTTCATCGTGCACGAGCCGAGCGGAATCATGCTGCGATCGAGTGCGATGTCCTTGTCGGACAGAGCCCGCAAGTAGCGGAGCATCGCTGTCTCCGTGCGGTACTTCGTGAAAGCCTCGTGCTGCAGGAATGCGGTGGTGCGGTCCCCAAAAGAAGTCGGTGCATACGCGATCTCGACGCCGGATGGCAGCCCGAACGCCGCGAGCACCGACTCGAGGTGCTCCTCGGTGGTTGCCTCGTCGCACGCGACGCCCACGTGATCGTCGTCGACCAAACGCAGGTTGACGCCCCACGCCTTCGCCTGCCCGACGACGTCGGCGGCGCGCCCCGGCACCCGCGCGAGGACGGTGTCGAAGAAGCGTTCGTGGACGACCTCCACGTCGGCGGCGCGCAGTCCGGCCGCGAGATAGCCGGCCCGATCGTGCACACGCTGCGCGATCGCCTTCAGGCCCTCGGCGCCGTGGTAGCTGGCGTACATGGCCGCGACGACGGCGAGCAGCACCTGCGCGGTGCAGATGTTGCTGGTCGCCTTCTCACGGCGGATGTGCTGCTCGCGGGTTTGCAATGCCAGCCGGTAGGCCTTGTCGCCGTCAGCATCCACAGAGATACCGACGAGCCGGCCCGGGAGCTGCCGCGCGTGCTTGGTGTGAACGGCCAGATAGCCGGCGTGCGGACCGCCGAAGCCCATCGGCACGCCGAACCGCTGGGTGGTGCCGAAGCACGCGTCGGCACCCATCTCACCGGGAGGGGTGAGCATGGTCAGCGCCAGGAGGTCGGCACCGACCGCCACCAACGCGCCTCGCTCGTGCGCCGCCTCGATCATCGTCGAGTAGTCCACCACGCGGCCGGACGCACCCGGGACCTGCGCGAGGACACCGAAGAACTCGCCGTCCGGCAGGCCCTGCGTGAGGTCTGCTTCGACGATGTCGATGCCTAGTGGCTCGGCCCGGGTCACCACGATGGCGCGGGTCTGCGGGAACAGATCGGTGTCGATGACGAACCGAGACGACTTGCTGCGCGACGCGCGGCGCAACAACGTCATCGCCTCGGCTGCCGCAGTGCCCTCGTCCAGCATCGACGAGTTCGCGATCTCCATGCCGGTCAGGTCGCCGACCATGGTCTGGAAGTTCAGCAGCGCCTCGAGCCGCCCTTGGCTGATCTCCGGCTGGTACGGCGTGTAAGCCGTGTACCAGGCCGGGTTCTCGAGGATGTTTCGTACGAGAACCGGCGGAGTCAGCGTGTCGTAGTAGCCAAGACCGATCATCGACGTCGCGACGGTGTTCTGGTCAGCAAGTGCGGCAAGCGCGTTGAGCGCCTCGTGTTCGGTCAGCGGCTCGTCGAGCGTGTCGAGACCCGCAGCGACACCCTCGGTCGCAGGATCGAGAATGCTCGCGGGCACGGCACGAGCCGCGAGTTCGCCGAGCGAGTCGACGCCGACGACATCGAGGATGCGTGACAGCTCGGCCGAGTCGGGACCGACATGGCGATCGGTGAACGAGTGGCTACGAGGGTCGATCAAGTGAACTCCCAAGCGGTAAGTCAGGTTCAGGATGCGTTCCACCGGTGGAACGTTCCTCCCCCTCTGTCACCTGCTCGGGAATCCCGAGCGCCTGAGAGATTCGGCTGCCGCCGCGTCCACAACGTTCCGCGGACGCTACGCGCCTTTCCCCGTGGGCGGGTGGGTGCTCCCACCGCTCTCCAGAGGCGTCGTAGCCCGCACGGTCCTCGGTGCCTGAGAGATTGACGGGGAGGTGTTGCTCCTTCGGCGTCCGAACAGCCCTGACGGCCTGCCCAGAACTCTCCCGTACGGCGGCGACGCTACGTCAGTCTATGCCACTGGACGACACCTGGACGAATGCCCAGAACACGGCTACCCGGTCTTGCGATCGCCACGATTTCTGCGTCGGGACGCCAGCTCGTCCTCGGGACGTTCAGTGGCGTCGCCTCCGCTGGCGCGCTCGGCGGGAAAGCCGGCGATCTTCCCGGTCAGCTCGCGCATCGCGCCGCTCACCGCTATGCCGAAGACGCCTTGGCCGCCCTGCAGCAGGTCCACGACCTCCTCTGGCGACGTGCACTCGTAGACCGTGGTGCCGTCGGAGAACAAGGTGATGTGTGCCAAGTCGCCTACACCTCGTTGGCGGAGGTGGTCGACCGCTACCCGGATGTTCTGCAGAGAGATACCGGTGTCGAGCAGTCGCTTGACGATCTTCAGGACGAGAATGTCCTTGAACGAGTACAGACGCTGGCTGCCGGATCCGGCGGCTCCACGAATCGAAGGCACGACGAGGTTGGTACGGGCCCAGTAGTCGAGTTGCCGGTAAGTGATGCCCGCGATCTGGCATGCGGTCGGCACGCGGTAGCCGACGAGTTCGTCAGGAATGGAGTCGTCGGGAAACAACCCTGGCTGCACGTCCTCGTCGAGGGCGGGCGCCCCGATGGTCATTTCGCCAACAAGGTCCAACTGGTGTTCCTCTGGTTGATCTCCCACGGACTACTCCCTCTCGCGTTCAGTGGCGACCAGCAAGGAGAGGAATGAAACACTTCTCCACGCTGCTAGCCACCCACTCGTGACATAGAGCAAACCCGAACGGTGGATCCACTCAGCGTACGCCCGGGGCACCCGGCGTGGCTGACGTTTACGGACCCAGACGCTAGAACCCCGGACACACGCGGTCAATGCGACACGCCCATAACTCTCAACCTCAACTTGAGGTTGAGCAGTTCGGTCAACCGTCGGTCGCCTTGAAGTCGTCCGGCGACACCGACTCGAGAAATTCCTTGAACTTCTCGACCTCGTCCTCGCGCTCGTCCGGCATCACCAGGCCAGCCTCCTCGAGAACCGCTTCCTCCACGAAGATCGGCACACCGATGCGCAATGCGATCGCGATCGAATCCGACGGTCGCGCAGACACTCTCACATTGTCCTCGAACACCAGATCCGCGTAGAAGGTGCCGGCCTGAAGATCCACTATCCGCACTTCGAGCAGTGTGTGCCCCAATGCCTCGAGCAGGTCCTTGATGAGATCGTGCGTGAGCGGACGGGCGGGTTCGACACCCTGCTGCTCCAGCGCGATCGCGGTGGCTTCGGTCTGCCCGATCCAGATCGGCAGATATCGATCCCCGTCGCTCTCACGCAGCAGCAACACCGGTTGGTTCTGCGGCTGTTCGACACGGATTCCGATCACACGCATCTCACTCATCGTGTCCTCCACCTCGTACCGGTGACCGGGTCCACCTCGAACGGCGAACGAGCCCCGTTTGACGTACTCCCCGATTCTATTCGTTCCCGCTGTGGCCGTCAGCGATCGAGAGCCCCACGCACCGCACCTTTCACGAGGCACGTGTGCAATGTCAGCGAGAGCGCGGCGAGTTCACGAACCATCTCCTCGGCACGATCTCGGGCACCGGCGTCGCGTCCTTTGGCGACGGGTCCCGCAATCTGCGCCACGAGGCCGGCCTCACGATCTGCGGCTAGCTTGAATGCGCGCAGGTGTCGGACCTCGAGACCGAACTCCGACATCGACTTCGCCGTGCGCGCCAGGGTAACCGCGTCCTCGTCGAAGAACCCGGCGGGCCCGGGGACCACGAGACCGCTGCGGAGCAACTCGCTCAGGAAGCGGTCGTCGATGCCCGAGCGGCCGATCAGGTCATCGCGACTGATACGGACCGCGCGATCCGTCCGGAACTCTTCGGGCGACACCTCACCCGGGGCGACGGCCAACGCGCGGGGGCGCCGCGGAACCGAGTCCACGGCGCCCACCGTCGCAACACCCCTGTCGATCGCCTCCAACTGCTCCTTGATCACCTTGAGCGGAAGGTACTGGTCCCGCTGTGCAGTGAGGACGTAGCGCAAGCGTTCGATGTCCGCGGCTGAGAACCGCCGATAGCCCGACGGTGTCCGCTCAGGACTGATCAATCCCTCGGCCTCGAGGAACCGGATCTTGGAGATCGTCACGTCCGGGAAATCTGGACGAAGTCGATCAAGTACCGTCCCGATGGACATGCCTGTAGCGGCGCCCTGCCGAACGGCTGTCATTGGTTGCCCGCACCAGCCGCGGACTCACCGATCGGCGAACCGCCTGCGTTGTCGCGGGGACCGGTCAGGAACACCAACCGGAACTTGCCGATCTGAACTTCGTCGCCGTTCGCGAGCACCGCAGAGTCGACCGGTTCACGGTTGACGTAGGTGCCGTTGAGACTACCGACGTCGACCACTTGGAACTCGTCGTCATCTTGGCGGAACTCTGCGTGCCGACGACTCACCGTGACATCGTCCAGGAAGATGTCGCTGTCGGGGTGACGCCCCGCGGAAGTGGTCGGCTGATCCAGTAGGAAGCGCGAGCCCGCGTTGGGTCCCCTCTTGACCACAAGCAGTGCAGACCCGGCGGGCAAACCTTCGACCCCGGAGACCGGAGCCTCGGCCGCCTGAGACGTCCCGCTCTCCATCTCGGTGAGAAAATCCGCACGAAAAACCGATGTGGTCTCGGCCGGTGTCTCCCCGTAACCCGCATCGTTGTCGTTTTCGCTCACCGCTTCTCCTCCTCAGTCCGTTTGCCCAGAAGGCCTCTCGCGCCCCGGGGCCACGCGATACAACTCGGCCCAGACGGATCTCGGCCACGATCACATTCCGATGCGGAACTGCACACCGACACGGCATTGCGCTCACCTTGACCGTACCCTGACAGTGGCAGCGCGTGTAGGTGGACAGGCCGTTCCAGGACCGGTCAAGTCTCGCAATTATCCCCGGGGATCAGCTTTCGGAAACCGCGCGGTATGCGTCCGCATCCAACGTCCCGGCAAGCGCCTCATCCAGCGCGGCCTCGCTCTCGACCTCGAGGTCGACGAGCCATCCTCCGCCGTAGGGCTCGCCGTTCACCAGTTCTGGGCTGCCCTCCAGATCGGCGTTCACACCAACTACTTTCGCGGTCAGTGGCGCGAAGATGTCGGACACGCTCTTGGTGGACTCCACCTCGCCGAACGACTCGGCCTTGGTCACGTCTTCGCCCTCGGCGGGAAGCTGCACGAACACCACGTCACCGAGCTGCGACTGCGCAAAGTCGGTGATGCCGACACGCACTGTCGTCGGGCCGGTGCGTCGCACCCATTCATGCTCTGCTGTGTATCGCAGATCGGCAGGGGTGGCGAGGTCGCTCACGGTGGATTCCTTTCGGGGACAACTCGACTGTGGATCAAAGAAGATCAGTTCTCGGGTTGAGCGTATTTGCGTGGTTTGATCTCTCGCAAGGCGGCGATGGTGACCTGCGTGGATTGCTCGATCTGCAACCGGCCTCCTGTCCGTGCGACCGCGTCCACCGCACCTCCGGGGATGTTGAGAGCGGCCGCCAGCGTCGGCGGATCACCGATAGCAGTCACCTGGAAGGGCGCGGCGACCCTGCGTCCGTCGATGGTGACGTTCCCACCGCCGCCGCTGATCCACGAGTCGACGCCGATCCGGATCGAAGCGGCTTCCGACCCGCTGATCTCGATCGCCTCGGCACCGGCAGCGCGCAGTTCCTGCACGACGTCGAGCAACACTTCGGAGCCCACCGCATTCCCGGGATCCTGCACGGTCAACTCGACGCCGGGGCCGGTCGCGGCGACCGTTCCCACCTGAATGGCCAGTGCCGACAGCCGCGCTCTCGCCTCGTCGAGCGCAGCGCTCGAACTCCCGCCGCCTGCCTCGAGCTTCGACAGCGTCTGCTCGAGGTCCGCGATCTCCTGCCGCAGCGCCGCCTCGCGCTGGTTCAGATTGCCCAGCACCGCGAGCAGATCCGCGGGACGCGCGGAATCGAGGTGGTCACCCGAACCGGCGCTACTCACTTGAGTCGCGATCCCGACACCGAGTGCCGCCATCAGCAACAACGCCAACAGACCGAATCCGAAGCGGGAGCGCGTCCGCCCGCCGGTCGGCGCAGGAACTTCGTGCCGCCCCTCGCTGCGGGGCCCCATAGTTGTTTCGGAGTGTGCCTGTGCGTCGGGCTGTGCCTGTGCTTCGGGCTGTGCCTGTCCGTCCATCCGCGTCATGCCCCGAACAGGCGGCGACGGAGAGCCGCGGCGTTGCCGAAGATGCGTATGCCGAGCACGACGACGATCGCGGTCGACAACTGAGTTCCGACGCCCAACTGGTCGCCGAGCCACACGATCAACGCCGCGACGAGCACGTTGAACACGAAGGACACCACGAAGACCTTGGCGTCGAAGATCTCATCGAGGTACGCGCGTAGACCGCCGAACACGGAATCGAGGGCCGCCACGACGGCTATCGGCAGATAGGGCTGGACGATGTCGGGTACCTGCGGGCTGAACACGATCCCGATCCCGATTCCGGCGACGAGCGCGAGCACGCCGTAGAGCGCGTAGCCGTTTCTCAGAGTTTTCACGGTCCTCAAGGCGCCCCCGTTTCCTGTACGAATTCCTGCGCGAACCTCGTTTGGCGACCTGTCGCGGCGGGCAGCGTCAGATCATCGGACCCGGCGATGGTAAACCCCACCTCGTACAGGTCCCGGACCGCTTGCATCCTGAAGAACGCGTCGCTGACGACGAATCCCGTCTCCAATCTCGACGGCGACCCGATCGCGGCCACCCGGTACGGCGACGGTACAGGCTGATTGTCCACGAGCATCGCGCCGCCGGCCTGTCGGATGGTGACGTCGGGCCCGACTCGTACTTCTCCGACTGCGATGGCCTCCGCGCCGCTCGCCCACAGCGAGTTGACGACTGCCTGTAGATCGCGGTCCAGGACTCCGGCTTGCGGTGAACCGGGCACGCGTTGTGACGAGTCCGACAGGTCGGGTCGGGTGGACGGGTCGGTGAGGGTGACAACCAAACCGGGCCCCCGCACCGATTCGTTCGCGGCAGCAGCCTGGAGATCGCGCAACTCGCCGAGCACCTTCGCGCCCTCGGCATCGTTGGCGAGGACACTCGCCTGCAGCTGCTGGACCTGGACGGTCAGCTCTTCACGATTCGCGGCGAGCGTTCGGCCCTGCTCTTCTGCGGCACGCACCTTGGTCAGTAGTTCGGTCCGAGTCTGGTCGACGTCACTCGCGGACGACGACGCCTGTGCGTACCCGATTCCGAATACCAACCCGACCAGCGCCGCGCCCACCGCGATCCAGGCGCGTACGCCCACCCGCCCACGTTTGGCGTGACCCAGTCTCCGATCCTCGGCAGCCCCCGCATACCCGGGGTCGAGGTGATCGGTCATGAGCGATTTGAGCAGTGAAGGGACCGGATTCCGTCGGACCTGCCGTGGGGTTTCCGTCATGCGCCACCCCGAGTACCGATCGGCGGCAGGTCCCGAGCCACCCCGACGGCCTTCGCGATGTACAGCCCCGCTGTCCACACGTACAAGGCGGTTCCCCAGATGAGCAGTGCGTAACCCAACGCCTGCGCGGCGTCGGCAAAGCCCCAGTCGCCCTGAGCCGCAAGCAGGAGCGGCAGCGCGACCATGAGCGCGAACGTCGCGGCCTTGCCCAGGTAGATGACCTCGGGCGGTGGGAGTCCGCGGCGACGGTAGATGGGCAACGTCAGGGCCAGTATCAGGTCACGGCCGATGAGGATCGCCGCAAGCCACCAGGGGATGATGTCGCGTAGAACGAACGCGATCAGCGTCGTTACTACATACAGGCGGTCGACGAACGGGTCGAGAAGCTCGCCGAGCCTCGATGTCTGGTTGAGCAAGCGCGCAAGCTTGCCGTCGGCCCAGTCCGTGAATCCACTCAACATGAGGACCACGAGCGCCCAACCGTCGGCTTGCAATCCCAGCAGCAGGTACAGGAACAGCGGCACCCCCGCGAGCCGCACGACGCTGAGCAGGTTCGGGACCGTCAGGACGCGGTCGGTACGCTGACCGACACCGGGCTTGTCCTGTCCCACCCCATCCAACGGCATTCCCCTCAGATTCGTCCGAATTGTCGGTGGCCAGCTTGCCACATGTCAGAAACTGGCCCTCCACCAGCGCATATTCGCCTAGCCAGCGCCGGCAACGCCAAATCCTTCACGAAATCGCGGTTCGCAGCCGCTGATCTGTTCGGCCACGTTGCGTTCGGCTAGGTTGCCAGTTCGCTCCTCGGCACCCGCGCGACAGTCCCAGCGGTCAGGCTCCCAAGGTAGATCCAGTCGGGCGTCTCTCGAACTCCGGTGACCGGCGCGTAGCTGCCCTTGCCGCCCCGCAGGCTGTGCACGACCCGGCCGTCGCCGTCGAGTCCCAGCACCCACGCCCGGTGTTCAGGGTCGGGCTGGATGAAGTCCGGCAAGTTCGCCGTGAGGATCCGCAGCGTGGGGTGCGGCGCCACCTGATCGAGCAGTCGCATCCGGGGGCTGTACAGCGCGACCCAGAAGATGCCGTCCGAGGTTTGCGAGGTGACGTTGTCCGGGATTCCGGGCAGATTGTCCGCCAGCACGGATACCGTTCCTGCGCGAGGACCGGTCAGCTCGACTCGCTGTATCCGGTAGGAGCCGGTCTCGGCAACAATCACGTAAGACTCGTCGCTGGACAATCCGACACCGTTTGCGAACTGGAGTCCGTCGGCGAGCAGGTCCATCTCGCCGGTACTTGGATCGAAGCGAAGCAGACGCCCGGTGCCGCTGTGTTCGAGCAGATCGAGACGGTGGTCCTCGATGGTGAACCGCGCAGAGGAATCGCTGAAGTACACGACGCCGTCCCGGCCGACAGCGGAATTGTTGCACGCCAACACAGGTTGCCCCAGCGCCGTGTCGGCGAGCAGTTCGACCCGGCCCGCCTCGTCGACGCGCAACACGCCGCGCCGGCTGTCGCACACGAGGTAGCGGCCGTCGTCGAGCACCTCGACACCGAGCGGGCGCCCGCCCGTGTGCGCGAGTTCGGTTGCACGCCCGTCGACGTCGAACCGCCACAGACGCCCGTCGTCGCCCCCTGTGATCACACGCCCGTCACCGTCCACGGCGACATCTTCGGGACCGCGCCCGGTGGGCAGCTTCCACAGCTGAGCTCCGTCGAGTTCCCGGCTGGGGCCGAACAGCCCGGTCTCGGGCGGGGCGGGCGGCGGCTGCCAGGCCACCGGTTCGATGCCGGTGCGATCGACGGAACGCAGAATCGATCCAAGGATGCTCACGGTCCTGACGCTAGTCGTGTTGGCAGGCGCCCACCGGGATTTTCGCGGCAGCGCGCCGACATGGGCGGCTGCGATCTGAGTTCACCCGGAAGAAAACCAGCCTCGTCTGGCGACCCGAATGCGATCGCCTAGCACTGGTAAGGCAAGATCTCGCATCGTGATTCGAACCGCCCGGCTCGGCCTCGCCGCACTCAGCACCGCGCTCCTGGTCCTGACAGGATGCAGCAGCTCACCGGAAGACGCTGACCCTGTCGAGCTCGCGCAGACGTCGCCGAATCCGACGACGACTCATCAGGTCCAGGAAGCACCTGACCCTGCCCCGGCCGCACCCGATGCGGACCCAGCCGATGACTCCGTCGCCGAGCCCCCAGTTCCCCAGGAGCCAGCCACCTCCCAGGATGGCCAGGTCTCCGTACCGAACCCGGTTCTGGGCGGCGAAGATCTGATGTTCCTGTCGTACATCACCGATTTCAACCTCATTCAGCGGCCCGAGGCCGACCAGATCCGACTCGGGCGGTCGATATGCGACGGGCTGACCGGGGGTCAGAGCAAGCCCGATATCACCGCCGAATTGGTCACCGGCGGAGGCTATTCCGAGGGAGAGGTTGCCAACGTTCTCATGGCCGCAACTGTCGCGTACTGCCCCCAGTTCGCGTGAGCGGCTTGGCCGAGCCGACCGATCTCCGAGCATGAGATGCGTGTCATTCCGGTTTCCGTGAGGCGCCCGCACGCTCAGTGCACGGTGCTCTAGGTCCCTACCGGAGAACCCGCCGGGCAGCGACGGACCTGGTGGACTGCAACGTCGAATCAGGTTCTGGTCGGGGCATTTTCGGGCTTGAACTTCAGAGACGACCTGCATGCCCGCGGGTGTAGGACGCCAGTGCTTCTTTGATCAGAGCCTCCCCCGAGGAGAGGCTGCCTCACCGAACCGGCTACAGAGCGAAGCCGTCGCCGGCACTCGAGTCGGCGATGGTGAAGACCGGATACTTGTCTCCGGGTCGGTGCTTCAGGTACCGGACGCGGACACCGGATTCGCCGCGACGCCGTCCAACGACTCGGGCCATGCACCAGTTACCGCTGTCCAGCGCAATGAGCGTCTTACGCCCGCGCCCCATCATCTCAGTCACGCTCCAAAGGTCGGTCTGAACGACTAGTTCCAGACTGCCGCGCGAATGGGGACTACGGGGACGTGAGGACTACCTGTTCGACTACCTGTATTCGCCCCACCGGCGCAAGACAGGATGCAGCTGCTCGTCCACCTGGGCAGCGATGCGGGCGGTGCCGATCCCCATCAAATCGGCACCGCCCGCGCCCGCCCCCCTTTTACGAGCAGTGGAATCAACCCACGCCCGACCCACTGTCCTTCCGGTCGAGAAGGGCAGCGAGTTGGACGATAGTCCAAGTAGCGCTTCTTCGCCAGATGCTTGCGAAAGAACGGCGCTGGGGCGGATCCATCGTTGTCTACGCTCCGTTGTCGTTTCCTACTTCGCGACCACGACGGTGACGTCGTGGTCGGTACAGAGTCGTTCGAGTTCGGGGTCGTCTTGGTCGGTGATGAGCACGTCGACGTTGCCGAGTTCACACACGATGGCGAAGTCGCTGACTCCCATCTTGCTGCTGTCCATGGGGACGATCACCCGGCGTGCCTGCTCCATCGCGGTTCGTTTGACTTGGGCCTCGGACAAGTCCGCGACGGTCAGGCCAACTTCGTTCAACCCGCTGACGCCGATGAATGCGGTGTTGAGGGTGAACTGCTGTAGCGCGGAGATGGCTAGGGGTCCGACAAAACTCCCACCCGCACTTCGGTACTGCCCGCCCACGACGGTGTGACGGGTGGGCGAGTTCGCGAGCAAACGCGCGACGTCGATCGAGTTGGTGAGAACGTTGACGTTTCGAGGAACGCGGACGCCGTCGAATCGTTCCGGGCCAGGCGAACCAAGCAGTCTAGCCAGGGCACTGACTGTGGTTCCCGAATCGAAGAACACGGCGTCGCCGTCGACGATTTCTTCCAGGCATGCCCGGGCGATCGCCGCCTTGGCTGCCGCGTTCGTACCCACCCGTTCGCTGATGTCCACCTCGTTTGACGGGGTGATCGCGACTGCCGCGCCGTGGACGCGCTTGAGCAGTCGAGCCGCGGCGAGGTCGGTGATGTCCTTGCGAACCGTGGGTTCCGTCACCCGCAGCAGCGCTGCCAAATCGCGAACCCGAACTCGGCCCCGCGCTTGCACAATGTCGACGATGCGTTGACGGCGTTCGTCGGCGAACTCGGGTTTCTCGATCGCATCCCGGGTTCGGGCGGAAGTTCTCGGATGAAGTCGTGCGCGAACGCGATGCCGGGGTCCGCCCCCCCGCCGACCATCCGGCGACCCCAAGGCCGACCGGCAGCGCTACTACGTACTCGGCCACGGCAGTCGCCTGCTCGACACCGCGCGCGGCGTCCGGGTCGGGCAGGTCGCCGAGTTCGACGCCGCCGACCACCAGGGCGCCGAGCAAGCGTTCTCGGTCAAGGATGAACAGTTCCACCAGCCGATCGGCGCCGACGCCAACGTGTTCCGCCTGCGGATCGAGGACCTCGCCAGGGCCGCCCGTACCGGGTCCACTCCTCGCGGCGCCACCGCCGTCGACGGGCTGGCCAGTGTCCGTGGCATGGTAGCCCTCGCCCGCTCCGTCGAATCCGGTGACTGGGTCCGTCTCGCCGACGTCGAGGGTGGCCTGTGATGAAGCTCGGCATCTTCGCCAAGACGTTCCCCGGCGACATCGACGAGAACATGGCCGCGGTCGCCGCGGCCGGCATTCGCGCGGTCCAGTACAACCTGTCGATCGCCGGCATCGGCACCGTGCCCGAGCAGGCCCCGCCCGCTGTGCTCACCCGAATCGCGGGGGCCTCCGCAAAGCACGGCGTCGAACTCGCGGCGATCTCCGGCACCTTCAACATCACGCACCCCGACCCCGCGGTTCGTCACGCCGGGATCACGCGATTCCCGGTACTTGCGGCCGCCGCCGACGAACTCGGCGTGTCCGTCATCACCCTGCGCAGCGGCAGTCGACACCCACAGGACATGTGGCAGCACCATCCGGACAACTCGACCCCGGAGGCTTGGGAGGATTCGCGGACAAGCCTCCAACAGCTCGCCGTGATCGCCGAAACCACCGGCGTCAAAGCTGCCTTCGAACCCGAGCACACAAACGTCGTCTCGACCGCCGAGCTCGCCCGAACCATGCTGGACGAGGTCCGATCCGACCGCCTGAAGATCGTGTTCGACGCCGCGAACCTGCTCGATGCCGCCGACCTGAGTGCCCGCACTATCGGGGCGGTGATCGATCGGGCCCTGGACCTTCTCGGCCCGGACCTCGCATTGGCCCACGCCAAGGAACTCGTCGTCTCTCGGGAGCAGGTCGCGCCAGGCGAGGGTGTGTTGCCGTGGCAGCACATCATCGACAAGCTCACTGTGGTGAACTACATCGGGGCCGTCGTCATGCACGGCCTGCCCCCTTCCGGAGTTCCGATCGCGGTCGAGACCCTCGCACCGCTTATCGACACCGAAACTGGCGCGCCGCCCAACAATAGGAGCGTGTGATGCCGCGGATCATCCGAGACGACGGCGCCCGCGTCGAGTAAGAGGTTCGTCCCGCAGCCAGCGGTACGACCACCACCTCGTTCCTCTTCCAACACGGAATGGGCGGTAGCTGGCAACAGCTCCCGGGCTACGTCAGCGCCCTGCCCACAACCGATCTCATCTCGATGGCCGCACGGGGACACGGCAACGCAGCGACATCATCGCCCCGTCCCGGTAGAGATTCGATGCCTTCGCCGACGACGTCATCGCCCTGGCCGACCACCTCGATCTCGAACGGTTCGTCATGGGCGGGATCTCCCTCGGCGCCGCAGTGGCACTCAACGTCGCGAGGCACTCGAGCTGTTCACTCAGACCTCGACCTACGAGCAAGTCGAGGCCGAGTCGCTTCCTGCCGCACAATCACTGCGTCACCAGATCACCCGACCTCGGGCAGCGGTGAACGCTTCTCGCGAGGGTGACCGCGCCCTGACCTGTATCACCGCCGCAACACCCTCGCCGTCGGCGTGCACAGTGCCGTTCTTCAGTAGCTACCCTTATGCCAGCGAAATCCCGCCCCCATGGCCGCTCCCTATCGGGTGACGTGGATCGTGTTGATGCCGTTGCGTTCCCACATCTCGACGATCCTCGGATCGTCATCGGCGGCGAAGACGATCTCCTTGCCGGACTCACGCAGTTGTATGAGAATCTCCTCCTTGACGACATGCCCGGGACGCCGGTCACCTTCCGGTCGCATGAACAGTCCCGCGTGCCGGGGGAAGTGCTTGGCGAGCCAGCGTTGGGTCTGACCGATCCACGCCCCGTCCCTCCCGGTAACGATGAGGGTCTCGTATCCGCGTTCGTGCAACCATTCGGCAGTCGCGAGGACGGCCTCGTTGGGCGGGCAGAACTCGCCATACGTATAGAAGGCGTCGTAGTTGCGGGGCTCCTCGAATAGGTGATGCACGATCGAGCGGGTATCGACCAGCGTGCCGTCCATATCGAAGATCACAGTGCGCGTGGCACCTTCGGTCATATCAGCTTCCTTTGGTTCATGGCCCAGCCAGGACGTTCATGGCCCAACCAGGTAGTGCCTCTCCGGAACATTCGGGTCGCGGACATACCGCAACGGGCTTGCCGTCACGAAGGTTGAATGCCTCATCAGCCCTTCTCAGGGGTCCTCGCGTGGACGGGGCAAGCGTGATCTGCGGGTCGCAGCGATCTCGACAACCGCGAGCATCATCGAGGTGTCGTTGTTGAGGCGTCGTTGTTCACTCGCCTGGGACAAACGAGTCGAACCCGCCTCCGATCATGTCAATCACCCCGTCGGGCCCCGGCGTCGTCAACTCGTTTACGGCACCGAGCGAGTCACCGGCCGGCGGTTCGCATCTCGGACAACCTCATCACACCCCCCGTTAGAGTCATTTCATTTCAAACTTTAGCGCAGTATCGCGCTAATCAGCAAAGGTGCGCTCTTGGACGCAGTACGGGCGGCAAGATGCCGACAGCAAGGCTCTCACCGAACTACCCGTGGCCGGGTCTGCCGGCTAGTCCCGTGGGCATGCTCACGGAGTTGAGCGGCGCCGAGCATCCTCACTCGCTTGGTAGTCTCTTGCTCGTCAAACGCGACCTGGATGGGCCGCGACAGAGATTCGTAGCGGGGCGGCGAAGTGGCACAAGGCAGTGACCGGTGGGTCGAGGTGTCGAAATCGGCGTTCGCCCACGAGACCGAGGGCCTGAACTTCCTCCGCGAAATTGTTCCCAATGCATCTCCGTACCGGGCGTGGACGAACTTCGAGTTCATGGACAACCACGGCATGTGGCATGAGGTTGATGCTCTGGTCCTGGGCCGGCGCCGCCTGCACCTGATCGAGTTGAAGCACTTCGCGGGTAGCCTCGGCGGCACCGAGACCAACTGGGTCCGTCGTTGATGACGGTGTAGCAGGTGGTAGCCGAAAGCGCCCACTGCTCGGCCGTGTACACGCCCCGAACGAACACCGATGGGTGACCCTGATACGGAACGCGACTCGCCTCGTATTCCCGCCAGTCCGGAAGACGCCGGGAGTCGACGGCGGCACAGTTCAACAACTCTCCGGCGTCGACTGTCGTGGAGAGTTTGCCGTGAAGGAGCACGGCATTGGGGCACCCATCCTCGGTGATGTGAGCGGGATTGACGAGGACGGTGTACGCACCGGGCACCGCGTCCGGTGGGGCCGGGACCCACCCGCAGAGTTGCGGAATCGCCACAACCACCGGCTCGGCGGTGTCCGGGTGACACGGGGAACAGGTCACCTGCTGCGCATCGAGGTATTCCGCCACGGTCATCGCCCCCGACCTGCCGGGGAATTCAGCCATCGGACACCGCCTTCTTCGCCTGTCGTGCCGCGCGGAAGCGTTCGCGCAGCGGCGGGGGTGTGAGCAGTTCGCGTGCGTCGGGCCGGGCGACGATGTCGCGTTGGTCGGGGCTGTCCTTCAGGAACCGGAGCAGGGACAACAGGGTGTTCGGCTCAGCCACGAACAGTTTGGCCATCAGAGCCAACTCGTGGGTGCTCTCGAACTTGAGGAGCATCCGGTCCGGAACATTTGAACTGTTCTGTAGCTTGATTATTGGATGGCGAACCGCAGATTGACCGTTTGCGATTACAATCTCGTCGGCGACTACATTTTGAATGTTATCCCAAGGTAGGAATATTTCAGAACGCCTGACGGAGAATAACATCCGCTTTCGGGTGAATCGCTCGACTCCACCCGGATAGATGCGGAGTGTCGTAGAACTTCGGAACATGAGAAGAACTGTGGCGATCACCAATGCACCCACGAAAAGGACCGCCATGTACGTTCGTCCAGTTTCCGTGTCTCGGCCCGCGGGTAACAGCTTGTTCCCCAAACCCGAGTAGGAGGCAATTACGGCGACCAGCGCGTACGCACTGCAGCCAACGAACATGACGCTCAGGCTCAACACGCCTGCGCGTCCCGTCGGAATCTGTATTCCCTCGCCGTACTCGCTACCACAACGAGAAATCCTGCGCGACAACCCGATCCATCGAAATCCAGAAAGCATGATCGTGGAGAGTAGTAGGCCCACAAAGAGAATGAACCCACCCGCGGTCCCGACGGCTATACCAGGTTCCTCATCGCGAATGTCTGTAATGGTGGAGAACCCCGAAACCACTGCCAACATGAACATGAGCGCGGCGAGAGCGAGCCAGGCGACGCGGAGACTCTGCGGCCAAACGGTGGCCGGGGGCTTGCCCACCAAAGACCCGGAGTTCGTTTGAGATGATCCGGCAATCACGTTTGTCGATACTCCTCGGATCGGTCAACCTAGCAGGGCGGCGCACCAGTCATCGGCGCGGCAGGACGCTGACGAGGGCCGTCTGCTACGCCGGGTCGCCAGTCAGCTGGTGGTGATGGTCAGTCCGAGGTTGATCACGGTGACGTCGACGTCGAGGTCGTCGGCCTGGTCGAGCAGTGTGGTCACGGTCAACTGTGTCAGGTACTGGTGGGGTCCGTCGTTGACGACGGTGTAACGGGTGGTAGCGGACAGCGTCCACTGTTCGACCGTGTAGACGCCCCGGACGAACACCGATGGGTGACCCTGATACGGAGCGCGATTCGACTCGTATTCGCGCCAGTACGGAAGACGCCGGGAGTCGACGGCGGCACAGTTCAACAGTTGTTCGGCGTCGACTGTCGTGGAGAGTTTGCCGTGCAGGAGCACGGCATTGGGGCACCAATTGTCCTTGATGTGGTCGGGATTGACGAGGGCAGTGTAGGCGCCGGGGACTGCCTCGGGTTGGGCGGGGACCCATCCGGGAAGTTGCGGGATCGCCACGGTCACCGGCTCAGCGGTGTCCGGGTGACATGGGGTACAGGTCACCTGGTGGGCCTCGAGGTATTCCTGCACGGTCATCGTGTCCGACCCGGTGGGAAATTCAGGCATCGGGTGCCGTCTTCTTTGCCAGTCGTGCGGCGCGGAATCGTTCGCGCAGCGGTGGGGGGGTGAGGAGTTCGCGGGCGTCCGGCCGAGCGACGATGCCGCGCTGGTCGGGGTTGTCCCGCATGAACTGAAGCAGGGCGAGCAGGGTGTTCGGTTCGGCGACGAGTTGATAGGCCATCAGGGTGATCTCGTTCTCACCGTCGAAACCGAGTTGATGCTCGGCTGGAACGGGAGTCGCTGACTTCAGTGTGATGCGGGGTCTGCCGGTTTCGCTCGACCCACCGCCAACGACCAACTCATCAGCCGAAATTCGTGCGATGTCGTCCCACCGGAGGAACGCGTCGTATGTCTTGAACGAGAGTCCCCGCCACTGGCGGACGTGTCGGCGGACGCCGGTGGGGTGGATGCTGACTGTGGTCGGCAAGCGAATGGCGAGGAGGAACAGGGCAGCGATCAGTGCGACGCCACCGCAGACCCCCATGAAGTTGGCGCCCGCGTTGGTCTCGCGTCCGAATGGCAACAGGGTTTCGCCGATCCCGAGGTACCAGGTGATCGCGGTTGTCAGCCCAGCGGTCGCGGCACCAAAGAGGGCAGTGATCAATGCCGCGTGCTCTAGACGTTCCTTAGGGATCTGAATGCCCTGGCCGTATCGGTCGCTGTCGCAGGCGGTGATTCTGCGCGGCAATCCGATCGAACGAAAACCGGACTTTCCCAACATTCCCATGGAACTCAGTCCGAGCATGACCACGAGCGAGATGAATCCGACGACCAACCCGGGCTCGTCGTCTTCGACTGCCTTGACCACGGCAAACAAAATCACCGCAGAAACGCAGACTACAAAAACGGTATAGAGCAGCCAGCCGACTCTCAGGGGCTGTGGCCAGCGCGGTGGTAGACCACTTTCAGGTAAGGGCGATCGCAGTGGTGTAGCCGAGCCGGACTCGGTACCGGTCATTCCAACCTCCTCGAGAGTTTGTTCACGCGGCCGGCCCTAGTCCCACACCGCTTGAATTCCCTTTGACGTAACCCACGTCGCGGCAGCCCCGAACACGGCTCCAACAACCAGACCCGCGGCCGTGCCTGCACCTGGAACTACCGATCCGATGGCAGATCCTGCCACCGCATAGCTGGCAACCATGCCAACCCCCGTAGCTACGCCTACACCCACCGCGGTGCCAGCGCCTTCGGACACGATGGCTTTCGCGGGATCCATTCCGCCCTCGATGTCATTGGCGATCGCGGGCACGGTGCCGATGACGGCACCGAACGGGCCCAGGCCACGCCCGATCGTCCGCGCCACGTCGTCGGCCGAGGCGGCCGCGGCGCTGGTAAGGGCCTTACCGGTCGTGTCGGTCATTACCCCGATCGTGGATGCGGCGACGGTGGCCGGCCAGTCCGGTTCCCAGGAGAACTCACCGTCACCGCGGTCGACGACATTGCCCGGCGTGGCCGCCAGCCCCGCCTGTTGCAACGCATCGACTGCGGTCTGGATGCGAGCGGCCGCGTCGACCGCAGACTCGTCTGCCTGCCTCAACGCATCGGCGACGACGAGGGTGAGTTCGGCGGCCTCCTGCAGGATTCGCAGCCGGACAGCCTCTCGGCTGTGCTCCGGGGCCAACACAACCCAGGCGACTTTGCCGGTCGGGTCGACCCACCCGTCGTCCTCGACAGCGAATCCGCGTGCGCGCGCATCCGCGACGACGGAAACCAGATGTGATCGCGCCCCGTCCACGATTGCCGCCGCTTCCCGAAACTGCGCGGCCACTTCCTCGAGAGCGCCGGCCACGGCCCGGCCCAACGATTTCTCCTGCACCACCCGTTCGGCCGCCGCGGTGGCCGCCGCGCCGTGCCAGGTTTCGGCGAGCGCATCCTGTTCGGCGGCCACGGAGTCGAACTGTCCGTCCAGTCCGGTGACGATCGCGTCGATCCCCTCGGCCGTCGTTCGGAGCGACTCGGGCGTCCACCCGGTGACCTCGGAGACGGTCAGGCTCACGCCGGAACGTCCATCGCGTGCAGCATGCCGGTGAAATCGGCCTCGGACACTTCGTACTCACCCGCCGTGCCGTGGGCGAACTCGGTCCCCGGCAGCGCGGCCTCGGAGTCCGCGAACGGAGTGCTCACATCGGCACCGATGATCGAATCCGCCACATCGGTGATCGCTGCAGCGAACCGCCGCAGCATCTCCACATCGACGTCCAACGAAACGTCCCCCCTCGAATCGGTGACCCCGGCGGATAACCTAGCAGGACGGCCTACGCACCGGTCGTGGGAGCGTGTGTCGGCTCCACCGGAACCCGTCGAATACCCTTGGGACGAAGGGTTTCGGCGACGGAAGGCCGGCAAGGTTCCGGCGTAGAGGTAGCCGCGAGTAGGAGTGTGAGAGAGCCGGCGGTCGTCGTCTACTCGTCATGCCGCGCTGTTCACAACCAGCGTCGAAGATACGCTTCGCGCTTCCGTGGTTGCTTCGTCCCGCTGCTCCCTCGAGAGGACTGCGCCGATGCAGGTGGTGGCTTCATCTGGTTACGCGGCACCCGTCCGCCCTGCACAAATCGCAGTGTTCTGGGATATCGCTCACCGTTCGTGGCCCGGCCACCACCCGAACCCCGACCTGGGGTGCACCGCAATTCACCCCACACATGGCACCATGGACCCGCGCGGAGCCGACTCGTTTGGCACGCACCACCCGCAGGAACCCTGCTCGAATGGAGTGCAGACCCTGATGTTCCCCGGCGCAACGCCCAGCAACGCACGCACGCTCAAGCCCGAGCTGGCGGACGACCTTGTCGGGGAAGAAGTCTCGACGTCCAGCATGTGCATCTCGGGGAGGAGTTCCGATGCGGCGGCAGCGAAGAGTACGTGCTCTGGGCCAAGCGACTGCGTGGGCTGGCTGAGGGTGGACCGTCCCCGTGGAAGGGCGACCCTCAGTTCACTGTCCGCGTTGCCGACAGCCCTGAGGAACTCGAGCACCTTCTTGCCCAACAGATCGAGGGCGGCTACGGGGCGCGTATCACCGCCGGCTACTGCTGGCCGTGGAGCGACGCCCGCAAGGATGGCACCCTCATTTCTGACGTCGCCATCGACGACTGGGCTCGGCCATGGAACAGTAAGAGCGACAGACGCATCGGTGACGTTCCCCCGGCACCGATGTGGGCCACCGCGGAGGGCGGCTTCGAGCAGGTCGGCTGTGTCTACACCGCGCAGGGCTTCGAGTACGACTGGAACGGTGTCATTCTCGGCCCGGACCTGGTCTGGCGCGACGGTCGATTCACCACAGTGCGAGCAGCCAACCGGGATCCCGACTTCAGGAATTCTAAAAGGGTCAGTGAACCGCACTTCGGCAAGTTGGTCCGCAATGTCTACAAGGTGCTCCTGACCCGCGGTATGGTCGGCACGGTCATCTACTCGACGGATGAGCAGACGAGGGACGCGCTCCGCACATTGATCCCCGAGTCCGCTGACGCTTACTCGGGACGTCCTCGCTGAGCATCTTCGAATCTAGCCATTCGGCACCGTAACGGCCCCTGCCCCTTGGCGGCCACGCCGAACAACGGGTCTAGCCGAGGATGTAGAGGGCCTGATTCGTCGCTGCGTAGGCGGTGTCGCCCTCGCCGCCCCCCGCACCCCAAGCCGATTCGGTGGCTGGCCCGGTCGAGGCCTATGCGTGGCCGGCTGCGATCGAGTCTGCGTGGCCGGGCTCGACCTTCGCGGCCCTCAGGTGTCCCGAACGCTCGAGCCTGTGCAGTGCCGTGGCGCAGCCCACGCCGATGGCGATCAACATCACCCAGATCACCGAGCCCATCTGCGCTGCCTGCAGGCTCCCGAACACCGCGCCGGTCCCGAGGTTGCCCAGCAGGATCCCGATCCCGACGACGGTTTGGTAGAACCCGTAATGAGTGGCGACCAACCGCCCACCCGACAGCGCGACAACGGTGTCCATCTCGAACGGAAACACCGCCGCGGTACCCACCGCCAACAGCCCAGCCGACAACAGCAGAGCCACCACCGCGGCAGTCACCCCCAACGGCGACGTCCCGGGAACGATTGCCAACGGCGCGAAGCCAACTGCCATGACGGACATGCCGATCACCAAGCTGCGCTGCGGCCCCCATAATTTCGAGAACCAGGCGGTGATCCGCATCTGCCCAGCGATGGCCACCAGCGACGAGATGACGAAGATCGAGGTCACCAGAGCAGTCGACGACGCAGCCCCGGTGATGACGGCAGCCTGCAGAGGCAGCGCCAAATAGATCTGGAACAACAGAACGTACGACCCGACCATCGCCACAGCGAACAGCACGAACGGCCGATTCGTTGCCACCGTCCGCCAATCGTGCAGCACCCGGTTCGGCTGATGGACATCATCGACCCGTGCAGCCGGCAACGCCCAGATCTGCGTGATCGTCAACGCGGTGAACACCCCCGCCGCCACCAAGCAGGTGATACGGAAATCCAACGTCGTCAGTGCCAGCCCGACCAGCGGGCCGAGCAGGATTCCGGCCTGGTAGAAGACGTTGAACACGGCAAACGCCTCGACCCGTCGGGGTCCGGCGTCGGCAGCGAGGTAGGCACGAACGGCAGGGTTGAACAGTGCACCGGCGAACCCAGTGGCGGCCGAGGCCACCAGGATCGCCGGCAACGACTGGACAACGGCCAGCAGCCCGAACCCAGCCACCCGCAGAAGGCAACCCGCAACGATGAGCGGCTTGTACCCCAACCGGTCGGCGAGCGTGCCCCCGACCAGGAACAGGCCCTGCTGGGAGAAGTTCCGGACACCGAGCACCAGCCCGACCGCCCATGCCGCCAGCCCGATCGAACCCGACAGATAACCCGCCAGGTACGGCATCAGCATGTAGAAGCCGATATTGATGGAGAACTGGTTGACCATCAACACCCGGCTGGCACGGTCGAAGCTGCGGAACTCGGCCACCAGGCGTCTCATGACAGATCCTTGGGAGCGACCACGGTCGTACAACGTGTCCAGGACCTGACGACCCGTTCGGTCGGGTGCGCAATGACATCCGGCGCTCTGGGGGCGTCGATACCGAAGAGTCCGTGCTCGGCGCAGTAGCTGTCGTTGTAGACGCTGTCGAAGTACCGATCGGGACCGTCGGGGAAGATCGCGGCAATCCGGGTGCCCTCGTCGCTGGTACGGGCGACCCACCCCGCCACCAGCGCCACCGCACCCACACTCCAGCCGCCACTGGCGTGATGACAGGTCGCGGCCAAGGCCCGGCACGACCACACCGCTTCCGGCGGCGCCACCCAGTGCACCTCGTCGAAGGCCGCATAGTCCACGTTGCTCGGATAGATGCTCGAACCGAGCCCACGCATCAGCCGCGACCCCGCGGGCTGGCCGAAGATCGTCGAACCCACCGTATCGACCCCGACCAGCTTCAACCCCGGGTTGACCCGGCGCAGCCCACGCGCCACCCCGGCAGAATGACCCCCCGTGCCCACCGAACAAACCAGAGTGTCGATCCGGCCGAGCTGAGCGATCAGTTCAGTAGCGAGCGGCTCGTAACCCGCAACATTGTCAGGGTTGGTGTACTGGTCCGGACACCACGACCCGGCATACAAGTCGAGAAGTTCACGCACTTTCTCACGGCGGGCCTGCTGCCAACCGCCGACCCGATGAGGCTCCGTGACCACGACAACGGTCGCCCCATAGGCCGACAGCATCCGGTGGATGATCGGTTCCATACCCGGATCGGTCACCACCGTGACCGGATGATGGTGCACGATGCCGGCCAGCGCCAATCCCAGACCGAGAGTGCCGCTGGTGGATTCGATGATCATCGCACCCGGAGCAAGGTCACCACGCGCCCGGGCACACTCGACCATGTGCAGGGCAGGGCGGTCCTTCATACCACCCGGGTTACAGCCTTCGAGTTTCGCCCAAAATCCGCGACCATCACGGGCGAAAGGAGCACCGATCCACAGGACCGGTGTATTACCGACCAACCTGCCCGGTTGCGCGGACCCACCACACGCCAAAGGGTCCGAGCAACGGTCAGGAAGAGCAGACGCGAGAAGAGAGGATGCACAGTTCATGATGGTGCCCCCGACATTTCTTTCAAACAGGGTGGTCCTACGTATCTGACTGCGAGCAGCGCAACACAGAATCAGGCCCCAAGGATGGGTGCTCAGTGCCTGTTAGGACTGATCAGCACCTGCTGATGCAGATGTCGTGCAAGACCATGCGGCCATGCCGGATAGGTAGCGCCGCAGGCGATCGCGGCCGCGGAATCCCCGGTGCCGCGATCAATATCGCCGCCGAACCGATTGCGCCCACAGCAAGAACCGCGACGATCGCCGAACGCAGTAGTTTGCCGTCGTCGCGCGGCATCGCCACGACGGCCATCGGTTCATTGGAGGGGGCCGGGGACATGGCCTGGATGTGGGTATGCCCAGGCGCTCCCTCTTCGGTCGATGGCGTCGAGAACACCGACTGCACATGCACATGCGTGGCAGGGCCGGCGCTCATGATGGTGATACCGCCCTGGAGAATGATGCCCAAGGCGAGAAGGAGGCCAGCGAGGGCTGCGACGCGGTTCCCCGTCCGCGCCGGACCAAGTGCAATCGTGTTCACAACGCCCTCGATCCCGGCAATGCCCGGTTCGCTTAGCTGGCTCGATGATCTCTAGCCCGTACACACGATGCTACCGATCACAGATAGGCGGCGTCGCGCCGATCGGCCAGGTCGGTAGCTCGCGATGTCTCGGATCGCCCGCCATGCGGCGCCGTAACAACCATTTCTCCGCGGTTGACCACCACGCAGCAGGCAGCTAGCCGAGAATGAAGAAGGCCTGATTGGTCGCGGCGTACGCGGTGTCGTAGTCGACCGCGGTCAACGCGTCGACCGCACCAACCCGGTCGACCTTCTGCCAGTCGACTCCATCACGACTGCGCCAGGCGTCGCCGCTGGCATCGATGCCCCACAGAGCGTCGCCTGCGCCGGCCAGCAGCACCAGCGTGGGACTGTCGACTGCCGCCGCAAAGGACTGGGCACCATCCGTGCTGCGCATCAAGCCGTCCGGGGTCAAAGCCCAGACAGCCGCGGTTGTCATAGCCAGGGCATAGGCATCAACGGATGCTCCTCGCGTCCAGTTGTAACCGGCGTCCGTGGACACCGCCAGACCCTCGGCGCCGTCGAAACCGACGAGAAGACGTCCGTCGGACGCCAAGGCGTGGAAGTCCGTTTGTCCACCCAGCGAACGGTCGGACCAGGTGGTGCCGCCGTCGTTGCTACCCCGCAGCCCAAGCGGATTCGGGGCGTCGCTCGATACGCCGGGATGGCCGGAGGAATAGAGGGTGTCGGTGCCGGGTACTCCTGTAAGGCCCATGAAATCGTCGTCCGAGTCCCCGACCCGAGAGGTACCGCCCGCTGAGTCGAGGGCGTAGAGACCGGTGTGGGTACCGGCCAATACGGTTCCATCGGCGCGGACATGAAGTCCGTGCACATGGGTGAGCGCAGTATCCAACGCCACTGCCGGGGCGGTGGCGGGCTCCGGCGTTGTCGGCTGTCCCGCCCCTGAACAGCCGACAAGAACGAGTGCGGCCGCCGACAGTATTGAGACAGTGACACGGGTGCGTGGGACACGGGTGCGGGGCATCGACGAACTCGTTTCGTGTTCGGAGGGGCGGTGGACATGCAACCACATACGCAGCTGAACCGGAGACGACGATACCGGTGACCCGGCCCGGTGGCCGGGCCCCGTGATCAAGGCCTACGTGTGGCCGGCTGCGATCGAGTCTGCGTGGCCGGGCTCGACCTTCGCGGCCCTCAGGTGTCCCGAACGCTCGAGCCTGTGCAGTGCCGTGGCGCAGCCCACGCCGATGGCGATCAACATCACCCAGATCACCGAGCCCATCTGCGCTGCCTGCAGGCTCCCGAACACCGCGCCGGTCCCGAGGTTGCCCAGCAGGATCCCGATCCCGACGACGGTTTGGTAGAACCCGTAATGAGTGGCGACCAACCGCCCACCCGACAGCGCGACAACGGTGTCCATCTCGAACGGAAACACCGCCGCGGTACCCACCGCCAACAGCCCAGCCGACAACAGCAGAGCCACCACCGCGGCAGTCACCCCCAACGGCGACGTCCCGGGAACGATTGCCAACGGCGCGAAGCCAACTGCCATGACGGACATGCCGATCACCAAGCTGCGCTGCGGCCCCCATAATTTCGAGAACCAGGCGGTGATCCGCATCTGCCCAGCGATGGCCACCAGCGACGAGATGACGAAGATCGAGGTCACCAGAGCAGTCGACGACGCAGCCCCGGTGATGACGGCAGCCTGCAGAGGCAGCGCCAAATAGATCTGGAACAACAGAACGTACGACCCGACCATCGCCACAGCGAACAGCACGAACGGCCGATTCGTTGCCACCGTCCGCCAATCGTGCAGCACCCGGTTCGGCTGATGGACATCATCGACCCGTGCAGCCGGCAACGCCCAGATCTGCGTGATCGTCAACGCGGTGAACACCCCCGCCGCCACCAAGCAGGTGATACGGAAATCCAACGTCGTCAGTGCCAGCCCGACCAGCGGGCCGAGCAGGATTCCGGCCTGGTAGAAGACGTTGAACACGGCAAACGCCTCGACCCGTCGGGGTCCGGCGTCGGCAGCGAGGTAGGCACGAACGGCAGGGTTGAACAGTGCACCGGCGAACCCAGTGGCGGCCGAGGCCACCAGGATCGCCGGCAACGACTGGACAACGGCCAGCAGCCCGAACCCAGCCACCCGCAGAAGGCAACCCGCAACGATGAGCGGCTTGTACCCCAACCGGTCGGCGAGCGTGCCCCCGACCAGGAACAGGCCCTGCTGGGAGAAGTTCCGGACACCGAGCACCAGCCCGACCGCCCATGCCGCCAGCCCGATCGAACCCGACAGATAACCCGCCAGGTACGGCATCAGCATGTAGAAGCCGATATTGATGGAGAACTGGTTGACCATCAACACCCGGCTGGCACGGTCGAAGCTGCGGAACTCGGCCACCAGGCGTCTCATGACAGATCCTTGGGAGCGACCACGGTCGTACAACGTGTCCAGGACCTGACGACCCGTTCGGTCGGGTGCGCAATGACATCCGGCGCTCTGGGGGCGTCGATACCGAAGAGTCCGTGCTCGGCGCAGTAGCTGTCGTTGTAGACGCTGTCGAAGTACCGATCGGGACCGTCGGGGAAGATCGCGGCAATCCGGGTGCCCTCGTCGCTGGTACGGGCGACCCACCCCGCCACCAGCGCCACCGCACCCACACTCCAGCCGCCACTGGCGTGATGACAGGTCGCGGCCAAGGCCCGGCACGACCACACCGCTTCCGGCGGCGCCACCCAGTGCACCTCGTCGAAGGCCGCATAGTCCACGTTGCTCGGATAGATGCTCGAACCGAGCCCACGCATCAGCCGCGACCCCGCGGGCTGGCCGAAGATCGTCGAACCCACCGTATCGACCCCGACCAGCTTCAACCCCGGGTTGACCCGGCGCAGCCCACGCGCCACCCCGGCAGAATGACCCCCCGTGCCCACCGAACAAACCAGAGTGTCGATCCGGCCGAGCTGAGCGATCAGTTCAGTAGCGAGCGGCTCGTAACCCGCAACATTGTCAGGGTTGGTGTACTGGTCCGGACACCACGACCCGGCATACAAGTCGAGAAGTTCACGCACTTTCTCACGGCGGGCCTGCTGCCAACCGCCGACCCGATGAGGCTCCGTGACCACGACAACGGTCGCCCCATAGGCCGACAGCATCCGGTGGATGATCGGTTCCATACCCGGATCGGTCACCACCGTGACCGGATGATGGTGCACGATGCCGGCCAGCGCCAATCCCAGACCGAGAGTGCCGCTGGTGGATTCGATGATCATCGCACCCGGAGCAAGGTCACCACGCGCCCGGGCACACTCGACCATGTGCAGGGCAGGGCGGTCCTTCATACCACCCGGGTTACAGCCTTCGAGTTTCGCCCAAAATCCGCGACCATCACGGGCGAAAGGAGCACCGATCCACAGGACCGGTGTATTACCGACCAACCTGCCCGGTTGCGCGGACCCACCACACGCCAAAGGGTCCGAGCAACGGTCAGGAAGAGCAGACGCGAGAAGAGAGGATGCACAGTTCATGATGGGGTGATCCCTACATTTCGTCAGTACGGGGTGATCTGTGCACGCCTGATTGCGCAGCTGCGCAATGCGAAGCCAGATCCCAAAGACGGGTGCTCAGTGCCTGTTAGGACTGATCAGCACCTGCTGATGCAGATGTCGTTCAAGACATCCACCTTTAGCTGATAGGTAGCGCCCCATGCGGTGGTGGTCGCGGACTCGCCGGTTCCGCAACCACCACCGCCGCCGAACGGATTGGGTCCTCAGCGAAACCAGCGACCATCGGCAAACGCGGTGAATTGTCGGCGTTGCGCGGGACCGCGATGATGTACAGCGGTTCATCGAAGCGATCCGGCGGCGCGGCTTGGATGTGCGCCCGCCCAGGCGCTCCGTCCTCGGTCAATGGCGTCAATGGCGTCGAGGAAGCCGACAGCACATGCACATGCACGTCAGGTCCGGCGCTGGCAGTGGTGATACCCCACTGGAGAATGACGCTGAGGACGAGGAGGACGCCCGCGAGGACTGCGACGCGGTACCTCCGCGCCGGACCATGTACAACCGTGTTCACAACGCCCTCGATCCCGGCAATGCCCGGTTCGCTTCGCTGGCTAAACACTTCTAGCCCGTTCTCACGATGGTACCTATCGCGGATAGGTGGTGCAGCGCCGATCGGCCAGGCGGGTAGTGCTCGCGAAGCTAACCGGCGTGGTACGCCCAGGCGGGCTCCGGTACTCGAGCTTTCCCTGCGATCCTCGTGGCAACGCGTTCACGGCATCGGCGTAGGCAAATCCATGATCGGCCAGCGGGATGAACAATGTTCCGTACCGCCATCAATGCACTGGCGGGGCCTGTGTGTGGCCTCAGCGCCGACCCTTCCTGGCAACGTTGCCGACAGCGACAATGGTGGCGATCGCCCACACGACCGCTACGCCGGCCATGAACCAGTTGGGAGTGATGGCGGCGGCGATGAGGACGACGATCCCCGCGAAGATCGACGCCACTATGCCAGTGTCGTTCAGGTGCGTCTTGATGGTCCTGCTCCTACAACATCTGGGTCGAATATGTCGGTCGGCAACAAATCTCGGACAATCTACCGGGTGTCACGTACGACCAGCGGTATCGAGGGCTCCCCTGCTCTCGGCTGCGCCGAGAGCGACTGAGGCCCGGGCCAGTCCATCAAGACAAGACCGGGCCTCAGTTCGTCAGCTACTCGATGATCCGTCGCCAGCGAGCGATCCCAGGCTGCCGGTGATGGAACCCACGGCCGAGGTGCTACCGAGTTCGAGGTATGGCCCCACGCTGCCGATTCCGCCGGGAACAACCAAGACCTGAACTGCCAATTCCGTCAAAGGCAAGCCGGTGCACTCGCCGACGAGTGCGTACACGCCGTCCTCGACTTTGCCGACGCTTTCCCACGTGTTCTTCCTCAAGATGTAGGGGATGAACACCTCCCTGTCACCCTCGAGGCTGCCGGAGACCGAGCCGGACTCCATCATGAGTTCGGCGAGGTCGTCCACACGAAACAGGGTCGGGGAGCAGGTTCCGCGAAAGTCCTCCGGGGGAACGACCTGAACCGTGACTTTGCCGTCTTTCACGGTCGCCTCCATTTTCGGGGCGGTATCCAGTACCCCGAGGGAATCGGTGTCCCAGACACCCAGGGACCCCATGTCGAATCCGAACACGTAGCCCGTGTCTTCCCCCGAACCGAGTGAGCTGGACCCCATAGATTGGGCCGACGCGGTTGCGGGGGTGGCAACCGCAACCGTACCGATCATCGCAGCCGAGGCGGCGACTCCTGCGGCGAGCTTCTTCATGCCGCTAACTTCCATGTTCTTTTTACCCTCTATTCTCTCTGGACCAGATCTGGATGAGCCGGTCTCGTAGGTGATGGTGGTCTCTTCTGTGGGATGTCGGATAGAGCAACTGCCAGCTGAACTACCCACCTCCGGCCGGCAGCCGCGTTGCCACGATGATGCGGGAACAGCGTTGTGCGAGTGTCGCATTCGGACCGATGGTGTGGCAGAGCGCTGAGGTTATCGAGGTGCGAAGGTGCTGTTGGCGCCGCTAGTCACCCTGGAAGTACTCTGGGTCCGGAACGTAGATCGCCTCATTCACAAATCCCCCTCGACACGACTCGGTCTCCCCCGCCACCCGATACTTCCGACGTCTTGACACCCTATCCGGTTCCAGTCATGTGAATTGCCCGCCCTCCCGGGGCTCGCCCAAAGCAGACGAGGGGCGGTCCTCCGCTTCCGGGAAACCGCCTCCACCACGCTCGATCTCGGTCGGGCTAACAGGATTTGAACCTGCGACCACTTGCGGCCAGTCAGAGAAGATGGGGCTCTGACCAGAGCCCTGAGCGATCTTGCTGCCTGGCGGCTCTCGGTCGCCGCTGTTCGAGCACGGCGTCACCCAGTGTGCGTGGTTCGGAAGGTCTCAAAGGCACACTCGAGCTAGCGGTCTGATGAGGCCTGCTCAGGATGAGCCGCCGCTCTACCCTGCCGCCCCTCTCGCAACCCAGGCGCGAACCGCGTCGGCGGATGCTCCCATTCGGCGTCCGGCTTCCTGCTACGAAACACCGGTTTCGGCGAGGTTGGCGAGTTGCGTGATGAGTCGAAATCCCCCACGGCAGAAGGTGTGGTTTGCCCCCAAACCGGGCGTCGTAGCGCCGAAGGTGAACCGGAATTCTTTTACGGACAGCGCCTTCCATGCCCAGTTCCGGACAAGATCCATCCAGATCCATCCGACTACGACGGACACTGCACGCCTTTGCCTCGCCTTCGGGGAATGCTGGCGTTACGAGGACCGCTGCGGGACCCCAACATGCGCTCGAGAGCCGTTCGGATCACCCCCACTTTTGGAGATGCGCCTCATCTCTGAGTTGGTTCCGCAGCGTCTCGAACTCCTTGTCACTGTCGAGATCGAGCCCGCGAACCCAACGTTGCTGGTCGGCAGTAGCGGTGAAGTCTTCGTGCATCTTCCACTTGCCTTCGATGCCGAATTGGAAGCGGTGGCAGGTGTACTCGATGACCGGGTGATAGGTGACATGGTGCGGGATGATCGAAGTAGTCGCTCCAAGACTTGCTTGGATGAGGGCGATTCGGTACTCGGAGCGGAGCCCGAGGAAATCGAACGATGAGGGGTTTCCGACGATCCGCAGGAATATCGGCCGCATCCGGTCTTTCGTGTGCTTGCGCACCTGGCACGCCGCATCCGTTTCGGGATAGAGGTTCTCCGAGATAGTTTCGCTGAACAGCTGGTAGTCGTAAAGGACTTTGCTTGCTGGTGCTTCGGGCTCTTGTTCCCCGTTGTCGTCGTAGGTGCCGAAGTCGTGCACGGTGGGTTCGCGGAACAGCCTGATCAAGAGGTCGTCACGCTTGGCGTAGACAGCAGCGAAACTCGCGGTCATGAGCGCCAACCATGCGGGGTAGTGCAACATGCGCTGCCAATCAGGGCCGAAACGTCCGCCGGAGAGGTGTGGGCAGGCGCGCATGAGCTGTTCGATGACCCAGATCCAGAGATCATCGTGGTCTCGGGTGTTGTCGAGGATGATGCCGTGTGCGAGCAGATGGTTGATGATGTCGACGTGTGCGGAGAGGCCGTCGAGTTCCCTTCCCCAGTCGACCTCGTTCGTCTCCGGTGACAGCGGACGTTCGCTCAGGATGTCGCGCAGGCGCAGGATCTCCTGGTCGAACAGGTCCCGTAGATCGAGTCGTCGGACGGGGTCGGGCAGGCAACGCTTGAGTTGCCCGACCGCGAAGTCGAGCGTGAGCGGCGGGTTGGCCATCCGGTCGAGGGTGCCGAGGCGTTCGGCGAGTGTGGTGAAGAACCGATCGGCGTCGGTGATCGGGACGATCATGCCGCGGCGCTGGCCGATCAGTTCGTTGGCATTGCCGCCGAGGTCACCGCGGGTGGCCCAGTAGAGCGGATATCGTCGGGCCGGTGCACGTCTGATGGCGTCGACAAGTGCGGTGTCCCAGTCTGCGGACCATCCACACACAAGGAGTCCGTACTCGTCGAAGACCTGGTCGAGTAGCCCATCCAAATCTTGGTGGTATCCGGCGAGTTCGTCGGCGGTATTGAGCACGTCGATGCGGCTGTAGTCGCCGTGAACCTTGATGACGGTACAAGCGCTGTGCCGTAGGGCTTCTGATCCTTCAATCGCACTCGGCGTCGCGATCACCTGATAGGGGGCTCCGATCTCGTCGAGCGCCTTCTCGATCAGGTCGTCGAAGTTGGTCGTGACAACGACCCGAACTGTGCCGCGCTTGACGAGTTGGGCGATCGCCTGGTGAGCGGCCGCCGGCACCTTCCGGCCTGCCTCGAGATCCTCCGCGGTGGGGAGGAAGAACGGTTCGAGGACGCGCCGCCGTTCGGCTGCAGTCAGGGTAGAGGCTTCGAGCACACTGTCATATCCGAGTTCGATACCGGGGTGCGTTGTGTTCCACCACGTCTCGACGTCGAAGTCGCTCCCCAGGGCCCTGCCGGGAGTCGCTACCGCTGCCATCTTGCGGACCAGTGCCTGAATGACGTCCCAGCCCGTCGCGACGCCCGAACCCACCGAGATCCCGGAACCCACGAGCAGCGCGTACACGCCGGGACTTGAATGCATCGACAGAGCAAGCCTCTCGCTGGCGTTGTACGGAGACGGAGGTGAAGTGGTCACGAAGTAACTCTAGGCATCCCAGGAGTCTTCACGCCGCCACGCCGCTCGGTGCCGCTTTCAATGTCGCGCCAACGTGGAAGATGTTGGGGCGTTTCATCGTCCAGAGGTGAGTCAGCGTGCGGCGACCTGGGCGAACATTCGCCGCACCGTCGCCTCGGAGGCCCCTACGCGCGGGCGTTGGCGCCGACGATGAGCGCCCAGGCGTAGGCCATGAACTCGCCGCAGCCTGCGCGGCCCGTTTCGGTGCTCATCAGGCCACCGCCCGGGCGCCGAAAGTCTTCCACGCGCGGGCGTCGAAGAAGAGGTTCGACCCGAGTTGCTGCAGATCAAATCGTGGACAGAGGCGATCGGATCGGAGTTGGGAGTCTTCGGCCATGCTCCGGGGGTGTTAGCGCACGCGCCGGAGATCAATTTTCGGTTTGTCGATCAGGGGTCTCGCACACCAATCCGGTCCGGGTGGGGCGCAATCTGCTACTTGCCGGCTGGTGGCTCTATCGCCGATTCCTCGGGCTCTTGCGGGACCCAGCGGGACGCTCCGGAAACGGAGAATCCCCAGGTGAAACAGTGTCTCACCTGGGGATTCTCGGTCGGGCTGACAGGATTTGAACCTGCGACCACTTGACCCCCAGTCAAGTGCGCTACCAAGCTGCGCCACAGCCCGTCCACGCCCCTCGGGCGCCTCAAGAGATTACAACAGCGGCGCTCGGGAAGGCGAATCGCCTGGTCAGCGTGTCCCGCGACTGGTTGGGGGTAGCACAGCGGGCGGTAGGTCAGCGATTCTTGCGGACTCGCTTCTCCCGCACGCGCACTGAGATGCGCACTGGGCTGCCGTCGAACCCGAACTCCTCACGCAGGCGGCGCTCGAGGAAGCGGCGGTAGCCGGCCTCGAGGAAGCCCGTGGTGAAGAGCACGAAGGTCGGCGGGCGTGTGCCGGCTTGGGTCGCGAACATGATGCGCGGCAAACGCCCGCCACGCATCGGCGGCGGCGTCGCCGCCACCACCTCCTTGAGCCACGTGTTGAGGCGCCCGGTCGGGATGCGCTTGTCCCACGACTCCAGCGCTGTCTCGATCGCAGGCACCAGCTTCTGGACAGCCCGCCCGGTCTGCGCGGAGATGTTGACCCGCTGTGCCCACGGAACGCGGACCAGTTCGCGGTCCACTTCCTTCTCGAGCACGTAGCGGCGATCCTCGTCGACCAGATCCCACTTGTTGAACGCGAGGACCAGCGCCCGGCCGGCGTCCGCCACCATTGACAGGACCCGCAGGTCCTGCTCGGTGATCGGCTGCGCCGCGTCGATCAGGAGGATCGCGACCTCTGCAGCCTCGATCGCAGACTTGGTGCGCAGCGACGCATAGAACTCGTGCCCGCTGGCATGGCTCACTTTCCTTCGCAGGCCCGCCGTGTCCACGAACCGCCAGACCTTACCGCCGAGTTCGACGAGGGAGTCCACAGGGTCGACAGTGGTGCCTGCCACATCGTGCACCACCGACCGCTCATCGCCCGACAGCTTGTTGAGCAGGCTCGACTTCCCGACATTGGGTTTGCCGACCAGCGCCACCCGGCGTGGCCCACCGCCGGTTCCTTCGCGCGGGGTCTCCGGAAGCACCGACAGGACGTCGTCCAGGAGGTCGCCGGCGCCGCGGCCGTGCGTGGCACTGACCATGCGCGGCTCCCCCAGACCGAGCGACCACAGTGCTGCCGCTTCGGCCTCGGTGCGGGCATCGTCGACCTTGTTCGCAACCAGGATGACGGGTGTCTTGGACCGGCGCAGAACCCTGGCGGCCGCCTCGTCCGTAGCGGTCGCGCCGACGACGGCGTCGACGACGAGCAGAACGGCGTCGGCGGTCCGCATCGCTTGCTCGGCCTGACGCGCCACCGACTGCTGCAGCCCCTTCGCGTCGGGTTCCCAGCCGCCGGTGTCCTGGACGGTGAACCGGCGTCCGGCCCAGGTCGCGTCGTAAGAGACGCGGTCCCGTGTCACGCCCGGGAAGTCCTCGACGACCGCTTCACGGCGACCGATGATCCGGTTGACCAGCGTCGACTTGCCGACATTGGGTCGGCCGACGACAGCGACCACGGGGACCGCGAGATGCTCCTCCGCATCGTCGCCATCGATGAATTCGGCTAGATCCCAGTCAGATTCTTCGATCCAGGTGCCGTCACCGGCGAACCCGCCATCGGCCAGGTCGCTCACAACATCGTCGGTCACCGCACTGCTCCAGTTCTGTCGCTGACCACTAGCAGCAGTCTGCCGATCACGTCTTCGATGCCCAATTCACTCGTGTCGACCGTCACCGAGTCCTCCGCCGGACGCATCGGCGATACCGCTCGGGTGGAGTCGAGGTGGTCACGTCTCTGTACGTCGGCGAGGACGGCGTCGAAGTCACCGTCGCGGCCCTCTGCAAGGTCTTGGGCGTGGCGCCGCAACGCCCGCGCCTCCGCGGAGGCCGTGAGGAAAATCTTGACGTCCGCATCCGGTAGCACGACGGTTCCGATGTCGCGGCCCTCGACGACGATCCGCTCGGCCTCTTCGGCGATCCGCCGCTGCAGGTCCACGAGGAACGTTCGCACGTCGGGTACCGCCGACACCGCGGAGACGGCACGCGTGACTTCCGCGCCGCGGATCTCGGCGGTGACGTCCTCACCGTCGAGTTGCACCCCGGCGTGCTCGGGATCGGTCCCGATGGTCAGCGGCAGCGATGCAGTCACCTCCGCCACGGCGGCCGGATCGGCGAGGTCGACGCCCTGACGCAAGACGTGAAGCGTCGCAATCCGGTACATGGCACCGGTGTCTAGGTAGCGGGCACCGAGCCGTGCCGCCAGCCGGCGGGACACACTGGACTTCCCCGTGCCCGACGGTCCATCGATCGCGACGACCAGTGCGCCCTCGTTCGCCGCGCTCACAGGCCGACCGCCCCGTACAGGCCGCCCACCTCGTGGCGGCCGAGCACCCGCAGGGTTCCGGGCCGCTGGTCGCCGAGCGCGACCGCACCGATGTCGGTGCGGACCAAGCGAATCACCGGATGCCCGACAGCCTCGAGCAAGCGGCGCACGATGTGCTTGCGTCCCTCGTGCAGCACGACCTTCACCAGCGACTTGCCCTCGCTGATGTCGAGCAGTGCGAACGAGTCCACCTTTGCGGGCCCGTCATCGAGTTCGACACCAGATTTGAGGGTCTTGCCGACGCTGCGACCCACGACGCCCTGCACCGTTGCCAGGTACGTCTTGGACACCTCGTATGAAGGGTGCATCAGGCGGTGTGCCAGATCCCCGTCGTTCGTCAGCAGCAAGAGCCCCTCGGTGTCGGCGTCGAGACGTCCGACGTGGAACAGGCGCTGGCCTGCGGCGACGCGCTCGGAGACGATGTCGCCGACGCACGGGCGCCCCAGATCGTCGGACATCGTGGACTGCCATCCGCGCGGCTTGTTCAGCGCGAGATGAACCAGATCCTCCTTGACGACCACGCGGGTGCCGTCGACACGCACGACGGCGTTCTCGGGATCGATGCGCAGCCCTTGCTCGACGACGATCCGTCCGTCGACCTCGACGCGGCCCTGCGCGATGAGCTCTTCGGCGGCGCGGCGAGATGCGACACCGGCCTTGGCGAGAACCTTCTGCAGCCGGACGCCATCGCCCTGCACGACCGTGAGGTCACGGTCGACGGGTGTGTACTGGTGCTTTGCCGGTTTGGCGTTGCTGATCTTGGGGACGTGAGGTTGCAGCTGAGCACGTTGTGGTTTAGGCGCCTTCGGCTTGCCGTGCTTGTTCGTCTGCTTGTTCGTCGCTTTGTTCGTCTTCTTGCTCGATGCAGGGGTCGGTCGGGCAGTGCCGGGGGCACCCTCCCTGGCCTGCCTTCTTCTACGGTCCGGTATGCCATCACGGCGAGCGGGCTTGTTCACTTCTCGATCCCTGTCAGTCTTCTATGTCGATCTCGGGGTCCAGCGTGTCCGCCGACCCCAGTGAGGACGGAGTCGTCCCCATTCTCGCAAATCGTGGATCCGCTTCGAGACTCTCACTGATGTCGTCGATCACATCGACGTCCGGCAGCAGCGGCGCGAGCGGTGGCAGATCCTTCAGTGAGGCCAGCCCGAGGCGTTCGAGGAACAGTTCAGTGGTCGCATAGGTTGTCGCATTTGTCTCCGGATCTGGGCCGGCTTCGGTGATCAGACCGCGGGCCAGCAGCGTGCGGACGACGCCGTCGACGTTGACGCCGCGGACCGCGCTGATCCGAGCCCGAGTCAGCGGCTGCTGGTACGCGATCACTGCGAGCGTCTCGAGCGCCGCACGGGTCAGCTTCGACCGGGCTCCGTCGAGCAACAATCGTTCGACGTACCGGGCGTGGTCTGTGCGGGTGTAGAACCGCCAGCCATCCCCGGCAAACCGCAGGTCGATGCCGCTGCCGCGGGCAGTGAGGTCGTCGGACATCGTGCGCAGCATCGTCTCGACCCGCGCCTCGGATTCCCCGAGTGCAGACGCCAGCATCTCCGCAGACGCCGGGGCGTCGACGACAAGCAGCATGGACTCGAGTGCCGCCACCAGGCGATCGTCCGGCATCGGTGCAAACTCATCCTCGAATGGGTTCACGTCCTCCGCATCTTCCTGCGTGTTCAGGGACGTCATCCGTAGTCCTCCTCGCTCGCGGGTGCGTCCGTGGTCTCACCGGTCCAGCTCACCAGCAGGCTCCCCAGCGGCTCGGTTTGCGTGAACAGTACCGACTGCTCCCGGTACAGTTCGAGCAGCGCGAGGAAGCGGGCCACGATCTGGACGGGCATCTCGCATTCGACGATCAGTTCACCGAACGGGACCCACTCGTCCCGTCCGCGCTCCCGAAGTAGCTCGAGGATCCGGGCCGCCTGCTCCGGCACCGACACCGTTGGCACGTGCAGGTGACCGAGCCCGACCGTCGGGACCGGTCGGGGCCGCATCGCCGCCGCCGCTACCTCCGCGAACTGCTGCGGATCGACGCCGAGCAACACCTCAGGGAGCAACTCGACATACCGGTCCTCGACTGACACCGACCTCGGGTAGCGGCGTAGCGCGGCGGCCTCGAACTCGCCGAACAGTTGGGCGACCTGTTTGTAGGCCCGGTACTGCAGCAGGCGCGCGAAGAGGAGGTCGCGGGCTTCGAGCAGCGCCAGGTCGTCGGCGTCGTCCACCTCGCCCGCGGGAAGCAACCGCGCCGCCTTGAGGTCGAGGAGCGTCGCTGCGACCACCAGGAACTCGGTGGTTTGATCCAGGCCGATCTCGCGGCCGAGGCTGCGCGTGTATGCGATGAACTCATCGGTGACCTCGTGCAACGCGACCTCGGTCACGTCCAACTGGTGCTGGTTGATGAGGGTCAGGAGCAAGTCGAACGGGCCCTCGAAATTGCGCAGGCGCACCCGAAAACCGGCGTCATCCGGGGCACCGGTGCCCGGCTTCGCCGTCTCGGCGTCCTCAGCCTCCGCCGTCTCGACCCCCTCAGCGACGTCCGCGTTCACCGGGCACAGCGGTGGATGACCTCGCGAGCCAGTGCCCGGTACGCCTCCGCACCACCGGAATTGGGCGCCCATGTCGTGATCGGCTCGCCCGCGACACTCGTCTCGGGGAACCTCACGGTGCGGTTGATGACGGTGTGGTAGACCAAGTCACCGAAGACCTCCACGACCCGCGACATCACCTCACGGGCGTGCAGCGTACGCACGTCGAACATGGTCACCACGATGCCCTCGAGCGACAACTTCGGGTTGAGACGATCATGCACCTTCTCGATCGTGTCGTTGAGCAATGCGAGCCCGCGCAGCGAGAAGAACTCACACTCCATCGGGATGATCACGCTGTCCGCGCACGCCAACGCGTTGACCGTCAGCAGGCCAAGGGAAGGCTGGCAGTCGATCAGCACGTAGTCGTAGCGGTCGAGCACCGGATCGAGGACCCGCCCCAGCGTCTGCTCGCGCGCGACCTCGGTGACGAGCTGAATCTCGGCCGCCGACAGATCGATGTTGCTCGGCAACAGGTCGAGTCCCTCGATCCTCGTCCGCATGAGCACATCATCGATGGATCTCTTGCGCTCGACCAGCAGGTTGTGAACGGTCAGGTCCAGGTCGTGGTGAGCGACGCCGAGCCCCGCGGACAACGCCCCCTGCGGATCGAGGTCCACGAGCAGCACCCGACGACCGTAATCCGCGAGTGAAGCACCCAAGTTGATCGTCGATGTGGTCTTGCCGACGCCACCCTTCTGATTGCACATCGCAATGACCCGGGCAGGTCCATGACTGCTGACGGGTGTGGGCTCCGGTATGTCGCGCAGCGGGCGGCCGGTGGGACCGAGCGGCACATCGTGCCCCGATTCGAGGTTCCCCACGTACGACAGCGCATCCTGGTGCGCCTGCTCCGCCTGCGATGGCTGAGGTGTCACCACCAATGTCCCCTGTCTTGTCGATCCCGTCCCGTCGCCGAGCTGCTTCCATAACGCTACCGCTTCGTGATCTGAAACGACGCCAACACGCACCACGTCAGCGCGCCCGGGGATGCGCCTGAGACCACACCTCTCTCAGAGCACCCGCGGTGACCATGGTGTACAGCTGTGTCGTCGTCACCGAGGAATGCCCCAACAATTCCTGCACGACCCGTACATCTGCGCCCCCGTCGAGCAGGTGCGTGGCGAACGAGTGCCGCAGCGTATGGGGCGACACACCGACCGATATGCCTGCCTTCTCCGCGGCATCGTGCAAGACCTGCCACGCGCTCTGCCTCGACAACCGGCCTCCCCGGGCGTTGAGGAACAGCGCCGGCGTCCCCTTCGTCACAAGGCCAGGTCGGCCTCGGACGAGGTAGGCGTCGATCGCCGCAATCGCGGGGCGGCCGACAGGTACCACTCGCTCCTTACCGCCCTTTCCTCGCAACAGCACCGAACGTGACTGCCCGTCGATGTCGTCGATGTCGAGACCGACCGCCTCCGAGATACGCGCGCCTGTCGAGTAGAGAAGTTCGAGCAGCGCCCGGTCCCGAACCATGCGCGGAGTGGCCGACGCACCGTCTCCACCGGCCGCGTCGAGTATCGACAACACGTCGTCGAGAGGCAGAGACTTCGGCAGTCGCCGCCCCGGGGCCGGGGGCTTCACCGCACGGGCCACGTCGCCGATCGTCGTGCCTTCCGCGGCCGCGAACCGGTGCAGGCCGCGGACCGCGATCAGCGCCCGCGCTGCCGAACTGGGCGCGAGCGCGGCAGTTCCTGTCTCCGGGTCTCCGCGTCGCAGCGATACGACGAACTCGCTGACGTCGCTCTCGGTGACCCCACCTAAGTCGCGGACGCCCCGATCGGTCAGGAATCGCGCATATCGATCCAGGTCACGCCGGTACGAGCTGAGGGTGTTGCTAGCCGCACCGCGCTCGACCGCAAGGTGGTCCAGATAGGTGTCGATCTGACCGCTCAGCGCGGTCATGTGACATCGCTGTCGGGCCGACCCTGCTTTCGCCGCGCGAACGACTCGGGCCGGTCGACCCATTCGGCGCCCGACGGCCGGAGGGCATCGGGCCGAGCCCGGGCAGCGGCGAGCGCGAGGATCCCGGATACCGCGGTTGCGCTCACGACGTCCCCTCGCAACGCCATCGCCACCGCCTCGTCGAACGGCACCCGGGCGACCTCGAGATCGGCCTCCTCGTCGTGGGCGTCCGGACGACCGACCTCGTGCAGACCTGTCGCGAGAAACACACGCACCGACTCGTCGGTGAACCCGGGTGAGAGGGCGACATCGACGAGGACCGACCACTCGTCGGCCGCGAGTCCGGTCTCCTCCCCGAGCTCCCGACGGGCAGCATCCAGCGGATCCTCACCGGGCTCGTCGAGCAGCCCGGCCGGCAACTCCCACAACCGTCGGCCGAGCGGGTGCCTGTACTGCAGGATGAGCACCAGCCGGTCAGCATCATCGAGCGCCGCGATCGCAACAGCGCCGTGGTGCTCGACAACCTCCCGATCCACTACTCGCCCGCCCGGCATCACCACCTGGTCCACGCGCAGCGCCACGATCGCTCCGCTGTACACGTCACGCGACCCAACGGTGTCGAACTCGTGTTGCCCCGGCCGGCCCATCGGTGGCCGCTACCCGACGCTGTCAGCAGTCGTGGTAGCTGTCTCGGCTTCGTCGTCCGCGCCTACCGCGACCGACCCCTGCTCGCCGGCTTTGAATGCCAGCGCCGCGCCGATGAAGGCCGAAAACAGCGGGTGCGGGCGGGTCGGACGGCTCTTGAGCTCCGGATGCGCCTGCGTCGCAACGAAGAAAGGATGCTTGTCGGCGGGCAACTCGACGAACTCGACGAGGTGGCCGTCCGGCGAAGTGCCGGAGAACTGCAGCCCGCTCTTGGCGATACGGTCGCGATATGCGTTATTGACCTCGTAGCGATGGCGGTGACGCTCGGAGACGTTCTCGGTACCGTATGCCCGCGCGATGACCGAGCCCTCTTCCAGCACCGCCGGGTACGCGCCCAGCCGCATGGTGCCGCCCAGATCCGCCTCTCCGGCGACGATATGCTCCTGGTCCGCCATCGTCGAGATCACCGGATGCTGGGTGTCGGGATCGAACTCCTCCGAGTTCGCGTCGTCGAGACCCACCGAGCGCGCAGCCTCGATGACCACGGCCTGCAGGCCCAGGCACAGGCCGAGTAGCGGAATCCTGTGGTTGCGCGCATAGCGGATGGCACCGAGCTTGCCCTCGATGCCACGGATGCCGAAACCTCCGGGGATCAGCACCCCGTCGACCGCACCGAGCGCCGCGTGAGCACCTGCCTCCGTCGCGCACTCGTCGGAGGGTACCCATGAGATTTCGACCTTGGAATAGTGCGCGAAGCCGCCGGCACGCAACGCCTCGGTCACCGACAGGTACGCATCGGGCAGGTCGACGTACTTGCCGACCAGCGCGACCTTGACGGTCTCGCGCGGGTTGTGGACCCGCTCGAGCAGGTCGCCCCACACACTCCAGTCGACGTCGCGGAAGGGCAGCCCCAACTGACGGACCACGTACGCGTCCAGGCCTTCGCTGTGCAGCACCTTCGGGATGTCGTAGATCGACGGCGCGTCCGGGGTGGAAATGCACGCGTCGACGTCGACGTCACACATCAGCGCGATCTTCGCCTTCAGCGCCTGCGGCACTTCGCGGTCGCAGCGCAGGATCAAGGCGTCGGGCTGAATACCGATGTTGCGGAGTGCTGCCACCGAATGCTGCGTCGGCTTGGTCTTGAGCTCGCCGGACGGACCCAGGTAGGGAACGAGCGAGACATGCAGGAAGAAGACGTTCTCCCGACCCACGTCGTGACGCACCTGCCGGGCCGCTTCGAGGAACGGCTGCGACTCGATATCGCCCACAGTGCCGCCGATCTCGGTGATCACGACGTCGGGCACCTGGCCCTGCGAATCCGGCCCGGCCATCGCGATGACCCGGCTCTTGATCTCGTCGGTGATGTGCGGGATCACCTGGACGGTGTCGCCGAGGTACTCGCCGCGACGCTCCTTGGCGATCACGGCCGAATAGACCTGCCCGGTGGTCACGTTGGCGAACGCATTGAGGTCGCGGTCGAGGAAACGCTCGTAGTGTCCGACGTCTAGGTCGGTTTCGGCGCCGTCCTCGGTGACGAAGACCTCACCGTGCTGGAACGGGTTCATCGTTCCCGGGTCCACGTTGAGGTAGGGGTCGAGCTTCTGCATCGTTACACGCAGGCCGCGCGCGGTGAGCAACTCACCGAGGCTGGAAGCGGTCAATCCCTTACCGAGAGAAGAGGCGACACCCCCGCTCACGAAAATGTGCTTGGTGACCCTACGCGAATGGATGCGTGACTGTGGCAAAGGGGGCTCCCGTGACGACTGTGCAGGACTTGGTCTGATTTGAAGCATGTTGGGGGCCTGCCGACCCACGGGACTTCACGGTAACACCTGTCGGCCTCAACCCTGCACGACGCTCCGTGATACCCGCACGAGATACGTTGCAAACACACTACGACTGCTCCGATCCGACGGTAACCGCGGTCGCGCCGGGACCGGTCCCGTACCGCCCCGAACCGCCTTCCAGCTGTTCCTGGAGCGCGAGAGCGGTCGTGATCCTCCCTGATTCACGGTCGACGTCGTCGACCGTTGTCAGTACCGCCGACACCGCGGCGTCGGCACGCGCAACAGCGATCGGACCGTTGCCTTCAGAGGAAGCGCGATGACCTGCCAGGACCGTTCCGGCCCCGCGACCGTCGAGTGCGTCCGCGAAGCGCGCGATGGCCGCCCCGCGGTTGCCACTGGTGTTGTCCGGGTCACCGCTTCCGGTCAGCACGACCGCGAGCCGGGCCGGCTGTACATTCCCGTCGAAGTCGATGAAGCCGCCACCACGGAGCGTGTCGAGCGCGAGTGCCAGTTCCTCGGGAGTGGTTTGCGGCTGCGCCGTCTGCGGGTTGAGCAACAGCACCGAGCCCAGCAGGTCGCCCGCAAGGCTGCCTTGGTCGATGGCACCGGTCCGGAGCTGAACACCGGCGGGAATGATGTTCGTCACCGTCGTGCGCAGCTGGTCCCCATTGGCCCCGTTGACGAACGACTCCGTGAGCGATACCGGGCCGATGACCGTACCCCCGGCCTGCGCGACGATCCGCTGCAGCCCCTCGAGGTCGCCAGGATCGGCGTCCGGGGTGGTGATGACGACGACCGAGCGCTCCGCGAGGGTGTCACGCACGACCCGGTCGGAGACCGCGGAGTCGAATTGATCCGCCGAGGTGAGCTGCTCGCCGAGGCGATTGTTCGTCTCGGTCAGTTGCTCGATCTCGTTCTGCAGTTGATCCTTGTCGTCACGCAGGCCCGAGAGCATGCCGTCCGACAGCAACCCGGAGCCGAGAACCACGCCGATCGCGAGGGCCAGGAAGATCGCCGCGATGGAGATGGCGTGTTGACGCAACGAAATCACTCGAAGAGCCCCTGAACCCAAAGGGCAAAGCTGTTCCACGTATCGATTGCCCAGTCCACCGCGTCCCCGCCGATGTTCGAGACGGCGAGCGCCACGATCACCGCGGTCAGCGCGGTTAGCACCAAGAGCGCAATGGCGGCACCGGACACCCGACTGCGGTACAGCGTCGCGACGGCCTTGGCGTCAACCAGTTTGGGCCCCACCCTCAGCCGGGTCATGAACGCTGCCGGGTTCGTGTCGCGGCGGTCGCTGTCGAAGAACTCGTCGAGCGAGACCTTGCTGCCGACTGTCACGATCAACGCCGCACCATGGCGATCGGCCAGTAGCAACGCCAGTTCGCTCGCAGACGCCGACGAAGGGAAGGTGACGGCACCGACGCCGAGGTCCTGGATGCGCGAGAGTCCCTGGGCGTGACCGTCCGAGTCCGCGGGCAGCACGACCTCGGCGCCACACTTGAGGGTCTCGCTGGTAATGCCGTCCGGATCCCCGACGATCAGATCGGGGCGGTAGCCGGCCTTTGTCAACGCATCCGCACCAGTGCCGACGCCGATGAGGATCGGTGAGTACTCCTTGATGAACGGCCTCAGCGCCTTGAGATCCGCCTGATGGTCGGGCCCACCCGCCACAATCACGACGTGACGGTCCTCTAGGTTCACGTCGAGGTGCGGGACGCCGACACCATCGATCAGGAGCGGGCTCTCCGACCGAATGAACTCGATCGCGTTGCCCGAGAACGCCTCCAGGTGGTCGACGAGACCGGTCTTGGCTTCGATCACCCGATCGGAAATCTCCGCCTCGGTCAACTCTGTTCCCTCGGTCAGCTTCCTCTCGCCGACATACACGGAACCCTCGTGCAGACGAACCTTCGAACCGTCCTTGATCACCTTGAAGATCTCGGCGTCAGCGGCGTCGATCAGCACGATGCCATTCGCGACCAGGACCTCCGGACCGAGATTCGGGTAGCGGCCGGTGATCGACGTCGATGCGTTGACGACAGCGAGCACGTCGGCCGCGACCAACGCGTCCGCCGTCACTCGATCCAGATCGATCTCGTCGAGAAAGACGACGTCGCCGTGCCCCACGCGACGCAGCAACTTGCCGGTGTCGCGGCCGACCCGAGCGATGCCGCTGATTCCAGGTAGCGATTCGGTCTTACGGGAGAGCAGCGCCGGCATCTTCATGGCCTCGATGATCGCCCGTCGCGATCGGATGTTCCGGAAGGCGCGCCGTGTCGGCTACCACACACGCCACGGCCTCACCACCGAAAAGGCCTGACTCACGGCATCATGCGAACACCGTGCTGCGCTCCTGCCCCGCGATCGACAACAGTTCCTCCGCGTGCGCACGTCCGGTCTCGGTGTCGTCGAGGCCCGCGAGCATGCGGGCGAGCTCGACCACCCGATCATCCTCTGTCAGGGCGCGGACACCGCTGTCGATGCCGCTGCGCTCGTCGTCGATCTTGTCGACGACGAGGTGCGTGTCCGCGAACGCCGCAACCTGTGGCAGGTGAGTGACGACGATGACCTGGTGCGTCCGCGCGAGCCGGGCGAGCCGACGGCCGATCTCGACGGCCGCCCGGCCGCCGACCCCTGCATCTACTTCGTCGAACACCATGGTCGCGCCGCGATCCGATCCCGCGAGCACCACCTCGAGTGCGAGCATCACGCGGGACAGTTCGCCGCCCGACGCGCTCTTGCTGATCGGGAGGGCCTGAGCCCCGCTGTGCGCGGCCAGACGGAACTCCACCTCGTCGACGCCAGACGCTCCGGCGTGCACTTCCCGTCCGTCCACGACGAGCGGAGCCGAGTCATCGGGACCGACCTCACGCGGATGTACGGAGACCTCGAGCGCTGCCCGGCCCATCGCGAGGCCGGACAGTTCCGCACTGACTGCCTTCGCGAGCTTCACGGAAGCCTTTGCCCTTGCGGCGGACAACGCGGCAGCGGCGTCGGCGGTGAGCTCTGCCGCCTCATCCACCCGGGTGGCCAGTGCGGCCAGCGCGTCCGACGAGGTGTCGATCCGCGCGAGCCGCTCACGGGCGGTGTCAGCCCACTCCAGGACACCGTCTATGTCGGCCGCGTACTTCCGGGTCAGCGTCTTGAGTTCGGCCTGGCGGGTCAGCAGGTTGTCGAGTGCACCCGGGTCGCTCGGCAACCCCGACAGGTATGCGGACAGTTCACCCGCCACGTCGGCGACGACAGCAGCCGCTTCGCCCAGCCGTGGGCCGAGTTCGGAGAGTGCGGCATCGTCGGAGGACTCGACCCGCGACCGCGCCTCCCCGAGCAGATCCAGAGCACCGCTTTCGCCGACCGCTCCGTCGTCGAGGCCGGTGAGTGCCGCATGAGCGCCCTCCGCAGCAGCCCGCAACGAATCGAGGTCGCCGAGCCGACGTACCTCGGCCACGATCTCGACGTCCTCGCTCGGGGTCGGCCCGATCCGGTCTATCTCCTCGAGCGCGAATGTCAGCTGATCGGCTTCCTGCGCGAGTTCGCGGGCCCGACCCGTGCGTTCGTCCAGTTCCCGACGGGCTTCCAGCCATTCGGAGCGATGCTTGCTGTACCTGGTGAGCAGCGGCCCGATGGTCTTGTCTGCGAACCGGTCCAGTGCGCTGCGCTGCTCGCCCGGACGCAGCAGGCGCAGCTGATCGTTCTGGCCGTGCACGGTGAGCAGCGGATCGGTGAACTCGGACAATACGCCCGCGGGGACGCTGCGCCCGCCCAGGTGAGCCCGGGAGCGGCCGTCTCCCCCGACGGTCCGGACCGCGATGACACTGCCGTCGTCGTCCCGCTCGGCGCCGCACGATTCGAGGAGCCGGGCCACCGCGCGATCGATCTCCGGCGCTGACTGGTCGACCTGGAACCGTCCTTCGACAACGGCACGGGACGCGCCGACCCGGACCCGGCCCGCGTCAGCGCGCTCCCCGCTCAGCAGATGCAGGCTGGTGACCACCATCGTCTTGCCGGCGCCAGTCTCGCCCGTCAGCACCGTCAGGCCGGAATGGAACTGCACGGACGCCGACGAAATAGCCCCCAGGTTGTCGATCCGAATCTCCGCCAACACCGCTATCGTTTCCTCCCTCGCCATCCCGTCACCGGAAGATCGAACTTGCGCACCATTCGGTCGGCGAAAGGCGCGGAGTCGAGCCGCACCCATCGGATCGGATCCTTGCCTCGGACCACCTCGACGCGACCTCCGGCAGGCAGCTCCAGCGTCCGCCTACCGTCACAGAAGACGAGTCCGTCGTGGCTGTCGGCGACGGTCTCAACCGCGATGACCGACTCCGGGCTCGTGACCAGTGGACGAGCGAAGAGTGCGTGCGCATTGCTGGGGATCACCAGCAGCGCCTCGAGTTGCGGCCACACCACTGGCCCGCCCGCAGAGAAGGCGTATGCGGTGGACCCAGTCGGAGTCGCGATCAGGACGCCGTCACAGCCGAATGAAGACACCGGACGTCCGTCGACCTCGAGCACGACCTCGAGCACCCCGAGACGTGATCGGTTCTCGATGCTTGCCTCGTTGAGCGCCCAGCCACGCTGCACGACCCGGTCCTCGACTCTCACCAGCACGTCGAGAGTCATTCGATGCTCGATGCGGTACTCGCGCCGAATCACCTGTTCCAGTGCGGCTTCGAGGTGCTCGGCCTCTGCCTCCGCGAGAAACCCGATGCGGCCGAGGTTGATCCCGAGTACGGGAACGTCGGCTGACTGGGCGAGTTCGGCGGCTCGCAGAAAGCTACCGTCACCACCGAGTACGATCACCATCTCGCAATCGGACGCCGCACCTGGGCCTTCGGGCACGACGCTGATCACCGGCTTGTCCGGCCCGTCCAACGGCGACCCGACACGGGCGACGTCGACCTCGTTCTCCAGCAGTCGAAGCGCAATCCCTGCACGGGAGCAGATCGCCGCGACGCGACGCGCGGTCTCTGTGATCTCCTCGCGCCCAGAGTGCGCGACGAGGAGAATCTGCCGCTCAGGAAGGTTGGATGCCGACACGTCGGTCCCTGGGGAATCGGTCACTGGGGACCTTCCTCAACCACCCGACGGATCAGGGCCTCGATCGAGGTGCTCTCCACCTGTTCGGATCTCAGTGGCTCACCGTCCTTGCGTAGCCACAAGAAGTACTCGACATTGCCGGACGGGCCCGGAAGGGGGCTCGCGACGGCTCCGACGGTACGCAGACCCAGATTCGCGGCCGCCTCGGCAACCTCCGACACGGCACGCGCGCGCAACTGCGGATCCCGCACGACGCCCCCGGATCCGACTCGCTCCTTGCCGACCTCGAACTGGGGCTTGACCATCGGGATCAGGTCCGCCCCGGCGTCGACACACGCGGCGAGCGCCGGCAACACCAACTTCAGCGAGATGAACGACAAGTCGGCCACCACGAGATCGACTGGGCCGCCGATCGTGTCGGCGTCGATTGATCGCACGTTGGTCCGGTCCACGACGTGGACCCGATCGTCGGACTGCAGACGCCACACCAGTTGGCCGTACCCCACATCGACCGCAACCACCTCGCGCGCACCGTTGTGCAGTAGGACGTCAGTGAAGCCGCCCGTGGAGGCGCCCGCGTCCAGGCACCTACGGCCTTCGACCGTCAGTCCCTGCGGCACGAAGGCGTCGAGCGCGCCGATCAGCTTGTGCGCACCCCGGGAGGCCCACGAGATCTCGTCGTCGAGCTCGGTGACGAGAAGTGGAGTACCCGTCTCGATCGCGGTCGCGGGCTTGGTCGCAACGGTGCCCGCAATCCGCACGCGGCCCGCGGAGATCAACTCCACCGCTTGCTCGCGTGAGCGCGCAAGCCCCCGCCGCACCAACTCCGCATCGACTCTTGCTCGACGTGCCACCTCAGACCTTGTCCACTGCTGCCAAGGACTCGACGAGAACATCGTGAGCCCGTTCGAGAATCTGTGCCTGCCGGGCGAGCGCTTCGGGGTCACCGCTGTCGGCGCCGGCACCCTCGGCGCCGACACTGTCCAACCGGTCGAGCAGGGCGTCGACCCGGCTGTGAACGTCCGCCGGGTCGACACCACCACCCGATCCGGGTAGGTGTTGGCCTGGAACTGGTACTGACGTGCCCATCGGTGCAAACCTAGCCCATCGACCTGACCACCGGCGACTGCGGCACGGGACGTTCTGTCGGACCGTCACATATCGCCAAGTAGAAACGCCACCGCCGCGTGGGCGTCGTCGTCAGCCGTGCGGACCCGGACGAACTCGGGATGCCGCCATGCGGCGTCGAGAACGGACAGGAAAGCCGCTGAACGATCCACGCGGGACTCGACCGCGGCCTCGCGATTCTCCGACCGGACGACCAGATCACCACCCACGAATTCGACGCTCCACCCGGGACGAGATGTGACTGCCGCGTCCCCGGCCAGGCGGTTGAGCGCGTCGAGGGACTCGGCGACGTAGGTCGGGCGGTGGAGCGTGTCCGCGCGCAGGAGCTCTGCCGTCGTGCTGACTCCGGTTAGGACGAGCAACGAATCCACCCCGACCGCGTTTGCCCCGGCGATGTCGGTGTCGAGACGATCGCCGATGACCAACGCCCGGGCCGCACCGGAACGGTTCAGCGCATCCTCCAACAACGGGGCCGCCGGCTTGCCCGCGACAACCGGTTCTCGCGCCGTCGCGGTCCGCAACGCGGCCACCAGCGAGCCGTTGCCCAGGACCAGGCCACGCTCGGTGGGAAGAGTCGTGTCCACGTTCGCCGCGACCCACGTCGCACCCGCACGGATCGCCAACGTGGCTTCGGCGAGGATCGACCAATCCGTGGCCGGCGAATGCCCCTGGACGACGGCAATCGGTGAGTCCTCGAACCGCCGGACCGGCCGCAGACCGACGTTCGCCACCTCATCCGCGAGGGCATCGGTGCCGACGACCAACACGGCGGACCCTGGCTCGAGCCGCTCGAACAGAAGGCGCGCCGCCGACTGCGAACTCGTGACCACATCGGCGTCCGTGGCGTCGAATCCGAGCTCGCGCAAGTGGCTGGCGACCTGCGCCGGACTGCGGCTCGCGTTGTTGGTGACGTAGAACTGACGCTCAGCGCCCGCGGCCAGCGCCTCACGCGCGCCGGGAATGGCCTCCGGACCCTGATAGACAGTGCCATCCAGGTCGAGGAGCAGAACGTCGTACCCTGCCCTGAGAGGGGTGCTCACGGAATCCGTCACTATCCCTCCCCGGTCAGCTCGGCCACCCGCTCCTCTGCATCCGTTTCACCATCGAGGTCAGCTGCGGCGGAGTTGAGGAACCACTCGAGTCCGTCCTTTGTCCGACCCGCCGCGACCAACGCGTCGGCGTAGGCGTAGAACAGCCGTGCGGCAGCCGATCCGGTGCGCTTGGCATCGAGATCAGAGGTCTGCAGTGTGACGACCGCCTGGTCGAACTGTCCGAGATCCATGCGTGCTCCTGCCACGACCATCCGCAGCTCGCTCGCGTCGTCCCCGGTGAGCTGGCGAGCCTCGTCGCTTCGGCCCAGCTCGATCGCGCGCTCGGGACGTCCGAGCCCTCGCTCGCAGTCCGCCATGACCGACAGGAAACCCGGGCCACCCGACATCCGTCGAGCGGCACGTAGCTCCGACAAAGCCTCCGCCCACTCACCCGCGCGATAGGCGGTGATACCGGCAGTCTCGCGTACAACAGCGATGCGCCCAGCGCGCTGTCGCGCTGCCCGAGCATGCGCCAGAGCCAGGCGCGGATCATCATCGATGAGGCGGCTGGCCATCACGAGATGACGCGCAACCGCATTCGCATTGTTCTTGTCCAGGCTCAGCAAATCGCGGCGAACTGCGGAGTCCAGTTCGCCTGCTTCGACATCCTCGGGAATGTCGGGCTCGTCGCGGCGTGGCTCGCGGCGCTGCGGACCGCCTGCGCGGTCGCGACCACGTTCCGGACCGGAACTGCCTCTGCCGCTTCGGTCCCGAGGTGCACCACCGGTTCGACGACGATCGTCACCTCCGCGGCTGGCGAACTGGCGGCGGTCATCACCACGACCATCGCCTCGGCGTTCCCGTCGTTCCTCACCGCGTCTGTCGTCACGCCTGTCCTCGCGGCGGGCGTCAGCGCGCCGCTCGTCGCGACCGCGCCACTGACCCGTTCCTCGAGCCTGTCGGTCGCCGCGGTCCCGGCCCCTAGGCGCCTGGCGCCGGTCATCCTCCCGGCCGGCCTGGCGTAGGTCATCCCGCTGGCCACGACGGTGTACCGGCCGGCCGCTACGTCGTTCCTCGGAATCATGGGTGCCGTCTCCGCGGAATTTCCGACGATCACCACTGCTTTCCGACACGGCCATTCCTTTCATACAAAACACGAAAGGGGACCCACTGTGTCGGGTCCCCTTTCGGCAACGGGTGTTCGGCGGTGTCCTACTCTCCCACACCCTGTCGGGTGCAGTACCATCGGCGCTGGAGGGCTTAGCTTCCGGGTTCGGAATGGGGCCGGGCGTTTCCCCTCCGCTATGGCCGCCGTAACT